>OZ245718.1:742500-3458970 GCA_965227045.1 Actinomycetes bacterium | reverse complement strand
ACGGTGCCGGACTCGGTGGTGAAGTCCTGCAGTCGCGTGCCGATCGCAAGGACCGTGTCGGCGTTCCATGCCACGGCGTGTCCGGCCGTCTCACCGAATACGCCGATCGGTCCGGCGTAACTCGCATCGGTGGCAACCAGCGACGACTTGCCGGCAACGGTCTCCATCACCGGGATGCCGAATCGTGACGCGAACTCGGACAGTTCGGCTTCCGCGAGCGAGTAGTGCACGCCGCCGCCCGCGATGATGAGCGGCTGGCGTGAGGCACGGATCGCCTCGGCGGCCGCACGGATCTCACCGGTCGACGGGCGCGGCCGGCGGATGGAGTGGACGACCGGGTCGAACAGCGCTGTGGGGAAGTCATAGGCCGCCGCCTGCACGTCCTGCGGGAGGGCCAGCGTCGCCGGGCCGCAGTCGGCGGGATCGAGCAGGAGACCGATCGCCTGCGGCAGAGACGAGACGACCTGGGAAGGAGACGTGATCTTGTCCCAGTAGCGGCTCACCGGCTTGAGGGCATCGTTGGCCGACGTTGCCGGTCGGCCGAAGTGCTCGAGCTGCTGGAGCACAGGGTCCGGGTCGCGCGACTCGAAGCCGTCGCCGAGCAGCAGCAGGAGCGGCAGGCGGTTCGCCATCGCCGTGCCGGCCGCGACGACGGTGTTGAGGGCTCCCGGCCCGATCGACGTCGTGACCGCCATGATCTGCCGACGACGCGCGGCCTTTGCGTACCCGACCGCCGCGAGAGCCATGGCGCTCTCGTTCTGGCCGCGAATGGTGCGGATGCTGCCGCGATGCCGTTCGAGGGCCTCGCCGAGGCTCAGCGCATTGCCATGGCCGAAGATCGCGAAGACGCCAGGAATCAGCGGAATCGTCTCGCCGGTGCGGTCGTCGGAGATCTGCTGGGCGACGAGGAAGCGAACGATCGCCTCGGCCGTCGTCAGTCTCTCGGTCGCCACCGCCGCCTCCGCTCTCCGCCACCCAGCCTAGAAGGGTGCGGCGCCGAGCGACCGGGCAATGCGCGCTTCGCGTGGCATAGTCTTCGCGCGTCGCGTGATCGAGGGAGAACAGCAATGACCGATCCACTGCCCGATCTCGGAGTCGCGGTCGTCACGGGTGCCAGCAGCGGGATCGGCGCATCGACCGCTCGCGCACTCGCGGCACGGGGCTTCCGCGTCATCGCCGCCGCCCGCCGCACCGAACTGCTCGACCAGGTCCATGCCGACGAGCCCCTGATCGAGCCGTGGCCGTTGGACGTCACCGATCAGTCCAGCGTCGACCGGCTCGTCGCACACATCGCCGACCTCGACGTGACTGTTCTCGTGGCGAACGCCGGCGGCGCGTTCGACGCCGCGACGATCGCCGACTCCGATCTCGACTCGTGGCAGCAGACCCTCGACGTCAACGTGCTGGGCACGGTGCGGACTGTGCGTGCCCTGCTGCCCGCACTGATCGACTCCGGCCGCGGCCTCATCGTGCTGATGGGCTCCACCGCCGGTCGCGTGGCGTACGAGAACGGCGGCAGCTACGTCGCGGCCAAGCATGCGGTGGCGGCCATCGCGGGCACGCTGCGCCTTGAGCTCAGCGGACTCCCCGTGCGCGTCAGCGAGATTGCGCCGGGCATGGTGCGCACCGACGAGTTCGCCAAGAACCGCTTCAGCGGCGATGTCGACAAGGCAGCGAAGGTCTACGAGGGTGTTGCCGACCCGCTGACCGCGGACGACGTCGCCGAGTCGGTGGCCTGGATCGCAACGCTGCCCGCGCACTTCAACGTCGACCTGATGGTCATCCGGCCGGTGGCCCAGGCGGCCCAGCACAAGGTCCACCGCGTCCCGAATTGAACCGCCTCCCGGGTCAAATCGGCGTTCCGGGGGCTAAAACGGCGCCCAAACCGGGATTTGACCCGGGAGGCGGTTCAATTCGGGGGGGGTGTTAGCCGACGACGCGGCCGACACCGCTGAAGCGGTCGCCGTACCAGGGCCCGAGGAAGTCCGTGACCTCCACGCCCGAACTCGGGTTGGCCGCGTGCACCATCTTGCCGCCGCCGATGTACATGCCCACGTGATGCGCGCCGCTGCCGAAGTAGAAGACCAGGTCACCGGGCTGGATGTCGCTGACCGGAATGTGCTGGGTCTGGTCCCACTGCGTGTAGCTGAGCGCGGTGAGCCCGACGCCAGCCTGACCCCACGCGGCGGCGGTGAGCTTCGAGCAGTCCCACGAGGACGGCGGGTTGGCGCTGAATGAGTACGGATCGCCGACCTGCGCGAGCGCGTACTGGATCGCGACCTGAGCTCGCGAGCCGCCGGAGAAGCCGCCACCCGACTCGGCCGCATCCGAGGACGAGGACGACGTGGTGCTGGTCGTGGAGTTGTTGTAGGCCTGCTGAGCCGCCTTGGCCTCCGCGGCCGCCTGCGCGATCTGCTGCTGGCGGCGCTCCTCGGCCAAGCGCGCCAGCCGCTGGCGCTCCTCCTCCTGGAGGGTGGCGAGGACGGCCTCGGCGTCGGCCAGGCGTGCGTCGGCTTCTTCCTTGGCCGACGACATCTCGTCGCGAACCTGCTGGGCGTCGCCCTCGCGGTCGCTGATCTCGGCCTCGGTCTGCGCCAGCCTTAGCCGCGACGTCTGCGCCTGGCGCAGCTGGGTGATCTGGGTCTGCTCGAGCTGACCCATGACGGCAGCCTGCGCGAGGAACTCCGCCGGATCCTCCGCCATGAGGACCTCGAGCGTGGGGTCGACGCCGCCGCTCGCGTAGGCGGCCCGCGCGATGTCGTCGATCGTGCTCATCGACATGCGCAGGTCGGCGCGCTCGCGCTCGGCGCGGTTCTGGATGGAGTTGAGCTGCGAGGAGATGCCGTTGAGCTTCTGCAGGGCCAGCCCGGCGCGCTCAGCAGCGGCCTCGGCCTGCATCTGGAGGTCCTCGACCTGAGCCTGGACCTGATTGAGGTCCTTGCGGGGTGCTGCGGACGAGGTGGACAGCGAGCCGAGCGAGATGATCATGACTCCGGCGAGGAGGGTCGCCAGAGCCACCCGCCGTGTCCGCATGTCATTAACCATGCCTCCACCTCCCCTCCACTTCGTGCCACGAACCATGAAGATTCGATGAAGGAAGGGCCCACACCGGAGAATGCCCCTATGGCTGACGTGATCCGGGTGCTCGTGGTCGATGACGAGAAGCCCCTCGTCGGGGTGATCACGAGCTATCTGGAGCGCGAGGGGTTCGAGGTCTGTCAGGCCTTCGACGGCCCCACGGCGGTCGACAGGGCCCGTCAGGACGACCCCGGACTGATCCTCCTTGACCTGATGCTGCCCGGAATAGACGGCATCGAGGTCTGCCGACAGATCCGGCAGTTCACCGACGCGTACGTGATCATCCTGACCGCCCGCGATGAGGAGGTGGACAAGATCGTCGGCCTGTCTGTCGGCGCCGACGACTACCTCGTCAAGCCGTTCTCACCGCGCGAGCTCATCGCCCGGATCCGGGCCATGCTGCGCCGGCCGCGGCAAAGCCAGCTTCCAGAAGCCGAGGCCATCGTCATCGGCGACCTCGCCGTCGACCTAGAGGCCCGCGTCGTCTCGGTGTCCGACGAGCCGATCGACCTCACCCGAACCGAGTTCGACCTCCTCGCCGCCATGGTCACCAAGCCCCGCGCCGCGCTGTCCCGTCGCAATCTCATCGACGAGGTGTGGGGTTCGGACTGGTACGGCGACGAGCACGTCGTCGACGTCCACATCGGCCACCTGCGCCGCAAGCTCGGAGACGACGCCACCGAGCCACGCTTCATCCGGACGGTCCGCGGCGTCGGCTACGGGCTGGGTCAGGGCTGATGCGCTCATCCCCGAGGTTCCTCACTCGGATCCTCATCGTCCTGGCCGTCGTCGTCACGGTCGTCACCGTCACCTGGCTGGGCACCGCGGAACTCGCCCACCGCGGGCCGTTCGCGGCACCCGTCGCGGTCTCTTTGATCGTGGCGGCCGCAGCGTCGGTCGTCGCGGCGGGAGTGGTGTCGTGGATCCTCGCCCGACGGATCGCCCGACCCATCGAGGCGCTCGCCGACGCGGTCGACGCGGTCGCCTCGGGGACGTACTCGGTCAAGGTGCCTGACGCGACGTTCAGCATCGAGCTGCAGCGTCTGTCCGACGCATTCACGCGCATGTCGGCCCGCCTGTCCGACACCGAGGCATCGCGCATCCGGCTGCTCTCCGACCTCGCGCACGAGATCCGCACCCCGCTTGCCACGCTCGAGGCGTACATCGACGGACTTGAGGACGGCGTGGTCGCTCCTGACGCGGCGTCGTGGTCGACGATGCGCGACCAGGTGTCCCGGCTTCGGCGACTGACGGCGGACTTGCGCGAGACCGCCGCCGCGGAGGAGCACGCGCTCAACCTCACCCTTGAGGTCACCGACCTCCGCGACGTCGTGATCGCCGCGGCCGAGGCCGTCGTGCCTCGGTCGCGCGTGAAGGGCATCGACGTCGTGGCGCTCGGCACCGACCGACCGGTACGCGTTCGTGCCGACGCCGACCGGCTCAAGCAGGTGCTCGCGAATCTGCTCGACAACGCGCTGCGCCACACGCACGAGAGCGGCCATGTGTCCGTCAGCCTCTCGGTCGAGGGCCGCACCGCGGTCATGCGGGTAGCCGATGACGGCGACGGGATTCCCGCCGACCAACTCGAGGTGGTCTTCGCCCGCTTCCATCGCGTCGACACCTCTCGACGCTCGGGCGACGGCTCCGGCAGCGGCCTGGGCCTGACCATCGCCCGCGCGATTATCAGCGACCACGGAGGGACGATCGTCGCGGCCAGTCCCGGCGCCGGGCTCGGCGCGACGTTCACAATCAGGCTGCCCATGACGCTGGCCCGCGGCGCATAGGCGAGATCGCTTCATTCTGCCCGGGTGTTGGCAGCCACGTCGACTGCTCGACGGCCTGTACGGTCGGGCGGTGGGCAGGCATAACTTCCTGATCGAGGGTGTCTCTGGTACCGGCAAGACGTCTGTTTGCCTGGAACTTCGCCGTCGGGGGTTCCATGCCATCAATGGCGACACAGACCTGGCATATCAAGGAGACCCCGAAAACGGGGAGCCGACGAATGGCGAACCGTCGCACTGGAACCACATCTGGCACGTGGACAGAGTCCGAGCCCTGGTAGCCGATCCCGGCGAGTTGCTTACCTTCTTCTGCGGAGGCAGCCGAAACTTAGCGAAGTTTCAGGATCTGTTCGACGGGGTCTTCGTCCTGGAGATCGACACGGACACCTTGAACCGACGACTCGGTCAGCGGCCGGAAGACGAGTTCGGTGCGCAGCAAGCAGAACGCGACCTCGTGGCACGGCTGCATCGAACTGGAGAAGACACCCCGAAAGGGGGCATCCGGATCGATGCCACCCGACCGCTCGCCCAGGTCGTCGACGAGATCGTCAGCCACGCGACGGCGATCGCGAACACTAGCTCTGATCCGGCCTAGCCAGCACGCGGTGACGCACCCGCTACCGAGCGCTCTAGGTGTATTTGGCCAGGGACGATCCAATTTCCCGGTCCGTCGGCGAGGATCTTCGGGCAGAGTACGAGCGTCAGGCACGTCAGGACGCAGAGGAGGGCACATGTCAGCTCAAGCACCAGCCGCGCGAAAGTCGTCACCAGCGGGATGGATCAGCATCGTCGTCATGGTCATCGGCGCCGTCATGGTTCTGGCCGGCGCCGTCACGTTCGCCACGGTCAGCAGCACGCTGTCCGACCAGAAGATCACGGTGTCGTCCGACGCCGACTGCATGGCGGGCAAGGCGGTCAACGGGCCGATCGCGGCGTACTGCGAGGCACTGGCCATCAACGGCCACGTGCTCAATGCCACTGGCGGCAAGACCTACGCCGAGCTCGATCAGGACGATCCCGCCCGCGATACCGCGATGACCGGGTCCTTCCTCCAGGCCTCGCTGTACACGTCAGTCGTCGCCTTCGGCGTGGCGTTCATGGCTATCGGAATCGGGATTGTGTTCATCCTGCTCGGCATCGCCGTGCACTCGCTCGCAGGCCGTGTCCGGACTGAGTGACCTCCTCTCGGGCATAGCAAAGGGGCGCGGCCAATGGCCGCGCCCCTTCACCTTTGTTACAAGGAGATCCTCGAGTGCACCCTTCAGCAGGCGTGCAGCAATTCGCGCTCGGCCTCGACCGCAGCGGGGGTGCTGACGGCGAGCGAGACGGCGGATGACACCCGGGCGAAGGCGCGGATGCGCGCGTTCGACGGGGCGTTCTCATCGACCATGACGTTGACAAGGAGGTCATTGACGCCGAGGTCGCGAGCGGTGTGGGCCAGCAGCAGAAGCGCGACCGGGTCGGCGTGGATGCCGCAGGCCTCGATGGCGAAGCCCAGTGACTCGATCTCGCGAGCGGTGGTGATGTCAGTGTTCATGGTGCTCTCCTTTGTCTTTCCATGAGAGTAGAGAACCCGCTGCATAAAGAAAAGCGATGGATTCTGATCGTGTCGATCGGTTACACTGATGGACATGTCATTCGACGATGTGGAGTTCCGCCACCTGCGCGCACTGCGCGCTGTCGCCGAGGAGGGCTCCTTCATCGGCGCCGCGGACATCCTCGGCTTCTCTCAGGCCGCCATCAGCCAGCAGATCGCTGGGCTGGAGAAGGCGGTCGGTACCAGTCTGTTTGACCGCCCTGGCGGTCCCAAGCCGGTCACCCTCACCCCGGCGGGCCGACTCATGCTGCGCCACGCGGACGCGGTAGTCGACCGGCTGAGCACGGCCGAGCGGGACCTGTCCGACATGACCACGGGCACCGCAGGCCGCCTGGTGGTCGGGACGTACCAGAGCGTCTCAGTGCAGTTGCTCCCCGAGCTGGTCCGCGAGATGCGAAACGCGTCGCCCGACGTTGACATCCACCTCGTCGAACACGACGACAACGAGAGCCTTGTCGCCGCGCTGATGGACGGCGACCTGGACGTCACCTTCCTCACCGGTCCCTACGAGGACAGCCGCTTGGACATCACCGAACTGGGCATCGACCCATTCGTCGTCATGCTGCCCGCGACCGGGCCGCTGGCCGAGGCGAACCCCGGAAAGACCTTCCCGACCGGCGAGCTCTCCGGAGTGCCGATGGTGGGCCAGCACGACTGCGACTGCCAGCTGCGCATCGACGACGGCCTGCGATCCACTGGGGTCAAGCCGCGATACGTGTTCCGCTCCAACGACAATGGCGCGATCCAGGCCATGGTGCGTGCCGGGATGGGCCCCGCGGTCGTGCCGCTTCTGGCCGTCGACACCTCCGATACCGGCATCGTCGTCAAGCGCCTTGATCCGCCATTCGATCCACGGACGATCATGGTCGCGATGCGGCACGGATCCACGCCACTGCCGATCGCCGGCAAGTTCCTGAAGATCGCGAAGACCGAGTGCCGCAAGCGACTGGCTGCTGCTCGCTGACGAAAGTCAGCAGCGCCAGCGTCCACCAGCCCAGTGGGATGCGCCTGAGCCGGTGTGCTCCCAGTTCATGACCGTGCTGAATGCGGCGTCCTGCCAGTAGCGCGGCCAGCGGTTCATCGGTGTTGCCCGCAGTCGCGCGAGCGTGGTTGACGCGACCTTCGCGCCCATCAGGCGCTTGTGCTCCTTGAGCATCATCCACGTGGCGCCCCGCGCCAGCGACCGCGAAACCTGATAAGCGCCGTAGTAGGAACCGCTCGACGATACGACGTCGTAGTGGCCCTCGCTCTCCCGCTCGGCGATGCACTGGCGCTTCGCCTCAACCGCGGGTCGGTAGTACGTGCCGCGGTACAGGCTCTTCTCAACTCCGCGCATGTCTTTGGTAGCAACGGATTTCAGGGTGAACCTCGTGTACTTGCCCATGCGGGCCAACTTCACTGCCCGGGTCGCTGCCGCACGGCTGGGCCGAAGCAGCGACTGGGTCGCCAGCCGGGTGTCACGGGAGGATCCGGGTGCGAGGACAGCGGTGCCGCTAGTCGCGGAGTAGACCGCGGACTGCGTGGCAGATGATGCGGGAGCGGCTGTCGCTGACCCGATCGACGCAACCATGAGAACTCCCACCGATGCGGCGCTTATGCATTTGGCCGTGCGAACGTTCGTACTTCTGGACATCCAGCCTCTTGTGACGGCACGCGACCCATCCAGGCCACATGCATGGTCGCGGTGCGGGTCCTAGCCGGGGGCGGGAACTCTTTACGTCCCGCCTGGCTCACCGGTCGTGCGGCGATGCGGACTAGGTCCGCACCTGCTGGCCGCACTCCCCCGGTCGCTGCATCGACTCGGGCATCGCGCTGGTGATTCTTCACCGGACGACTGCAGTGCTGTGGTCGTCCTGATGAAAAGTCTAAGAACACCAATGACATTCGGCTTACTGTGGATAAGCCGCAGGACATTCGGAAACGCCCTAGAATGTCCTATACGTCCGATTTGCCGGGTGATGTGCGCCACACAATTTCGAGGATCTCCGCACGCCCCACATGTGACATCTGTCTCCACGACTACTGTCGCGAACGGCGAGCCGTAACACGACGAGGGGGAAGCCGTGGACAGCGCGGCGCGTCGATGGTCGGTGGTCCTGGGCGTCGCCACGCTCGCGTGTGTCGTCTACACGCTCGTTCCCGCAGAAACTGCGGCCTCGCCGACGGTCTATCAGTTCATCGCCCTGGCCGCCGCGATCGTCATGCTCGTCACGATCCTGCGCATGCCCGCGCGCGCTCGCGGAGTGTGGTGGGCGGTCTGGGGATACGTCGTCCTCTCCACCGTCGGCGACCTGATCTACAACGTCGAGTCCTACAGGTTCGACGAGCTGCCCTTTCCCGGGCCGGCGGACCTGGTCTACCTCGGTGCGTACGTCTCCGCATTCATCGCCCTCGCGCTGCTGATCCGGCGCATGCAGCCTGGGCGAGATCTCGAGGCATGGATTGACAGCGCGATCCTCGCGCTGGCCGCAGCGTCGGTGGTCGGGGTCCTTGTCATCGATCCGCTTCTCGATGCGAGCGGCTCCGACCGCGTGGCCACAGCTGTCTCGATCGCATACCCGCTTGTCGACACCTTCCTGCTCGCCGGGCTGGCACGGCTGATCGTGGGACGCGGGCGAGTGAATCTCGCAATGGCGTTGCTGTGCATCGCATTCGCGGTCACTCTCGTGGCTGACCTGTTCTACAGTTTCGTGTCTGCGAACGGCTTCGACGAGGCCGCGCCGTCATGGCTCGACGTGCTGTATCTCGCGGCGTTCATCACCATGGTTGCCGCAGCCAATGCGTCTGGGGCAACGTCGATGGCGGCCCGCCCGAAGCCCGCGTCACTCGCGGAGTCACCCGGGACCGGTCGGCTCGTCGCCCTCGGCATCGGCGCGCTGACCGTTCCGATAGTCCTTGTCGTCTCGACCTGGAATGACGGCAAGGCGGAGCTGAAGCTGCTCGCGCTCGCCTGCGTCGCAGTCGTGATACTCGTCCTGTGGCGAGTGCGCCTCCTGCTCGGCGTCGTGCAGAAGCAGTCCGTGCGGCTGACGTCCCTCGCGCAGACCGACGGGCTCACCGAGCTTCCTAACCGCCGCTCGCTCGACCAACAGCTCGATCGGGAGACCGAGGCCGCAGACCAGTCCCGGCTGCCACTCACAATCGCCATGCTCGACCTCGACCATTTCAAGATCTACAACGACCAGCACGGCCACCAGGCGGGCGACCTTGCCCTTGTCTCCTGCGCGAGAACGTGGTCCGCGGAACTCGGATCCGCCGGCGTGCTCGCGCGGTACGGAGGCGAGGAGTTCGCCGTCTTGTTCCCCGGGCTGGGCCTGGCGGCGGCGAGGCAGATTCTCGACCGGATCCATAAATCGACACCGGTGGGCCAGACCGTGTCGATCGGGTACGCGGAAAGACGCCCGGGCGAGAACGGCTACGAGACGATGAGGCGCGCAGACCGTGCGCTCTATCTGGCCAAGGAGACCGGGCGGAACCGCATAGTCGCCGACGGGTCGATGGAGACCGGCCAGTGACGCCACCGGTCGCCGTGAACTCGCGCACGGGGTGGATCCTCGGACTGGGAGGCCTGGGATCGCTGGCCTTCGTGCTGCTGCCCAGCGACGGCGCCCTCGCGCCGATCGTCTACCACGCGGTGTCGATCGGCGCGCTCATCGTGCTCCTGCTCGGAATCCTGAGGATGCCCCGATCCTCCCGAACGCCGTGGTGGGCGATGCTCGCCTTCGTCCTGCTGAGCGCGGCCGGCGATGTCGTCTACGACATCGAGGTCTACGTCCACGACTCACCGCCCTACCCGAGTGCCGCGGACATCCTCTACCTGCTCGCGTACGCGTTCGCCTTCATCGCCCTGGTCATCCTCATCAGGAAGGTCCATCGCGGACGCGACCTCGAGGCATGGATCGACACGCTCATCCTGACTATCGCAACCACGTCGGTCGTCGCAGTGTTCATCATCGAGCCGGGTGCAACGAGCCGCACGACAACCGGAGCGGCAACGGTCATCGCGGTCGCGTACCCGCTGCTCGACGTTGCACTGCTCGGCGGCCTGATCCGGCTGCTGACCAGCCGCGTGCGCATCAACACAGCGATCGCACTCCTGTCGACCGCATTCGCGGTGACCTTCATCGCCGATCTCGCCTTCAACTACGTCGCGGCGACGGGGCTCGATGGCAGCGCGCCGCGGGGACTCGACGTGCTGTTCCTCGTCGCATTCGTCATCGGTGCGGCCGCGGCCAACGCCCCGGGGGCAGCGACCATCGCCGACCATGCGGACACGTCGCCGGACTCGATCAGGCCCCTGCGCATGGCCGGCTTTGCCCTCGGCGCGCTGACCGTTCCGTTCATCCTCGTCTATCTCACGTGGAGCTCGACGGACCACGATGCGCGCATCCTCGCCTGCGCCTGCCTGCTCGTACTCGCACTCGTCCTGTGGCGCGTCCAGCTCCTGCTCCGCCTTGCGCAGGGCCAGGCCACCAGGCTCGCGTCGCAGGCCCGTCTCGACGCTCTGACCGGGCTGCCAAACCGAAGGACTCTCGACTTCGAACTCGAGCGCGTCGAGAGCTACACGCGCGATGCCGGCGTGCCGCTGACAGTCGCGATGATGGACCTCGACAGCTTCAAGGAGTTCAACGACGTACAAGGCCACCAGCGTGGAGATGAGGCGCTGCGGTCGTGTGCGGACGCGTGGCGGTTCACCCTCGGAGACGCTGGGTTCCTGGCGCGCTACGGGGGCGAGGAGTTCGTCGTCCTTCTACCCGGACATGGACTGTCGAGTGCGCAGCCGGTGCTTGAACAGGTCAGACGGTCGACCCCCGACGGACACACAGTCTCGATCGGGTTTGCGGAGCGTCGTCCGGGTGAGTCCGGCTTCGACACGATGAGCCGGGCCGACCGCGCGCTCTATAGAGCGAAGCGGATGGGCCGTGATCGCGTGATGGCCTACCGAGCGGACGACATCAGTCCGACTGCGTGACGTGCTCGAGGATGAGGTCGGTGAATCGCTGGGGGTCGTGCATGTGAGGCTCGTGAGCCGCCCCCGGGAACACCACGAATCGGCTTCCAGGCAGAAGCGCGTGCGCATTCTCTCCGTGCTTCATCGGGATCATCGGGTCGCGATCTCCCCAGATGATCAGCACGCGGCGTCCGGCCATCAGGTGGAGCTTGTCCAGCGCCGAGACGTTCTGTCCGCGGGGTCCGACGACGCTGCGCAGCGTGGCGAGGAAAGCGGAACGTCGCTCACCATCGCCAAGCCAGCCAACGGTCTCGAGTGCGCGCGGGCTCAGCGCATGCGGGTGCACGCCGATGCGTCCGAGTTGCTCACCGATCCATCCGGCGCCGCGGAGGGTCTTCGGGTTGATCGTCCACTTCAGCGCGAACTCGGCACCGGGCAGCGTTGCCGCGCGCAGGCCGGTGAAGGTCTCCTCGCCCAGGCCTCCGCTGGAGACGAGCGTCATGCTGTCGACCCGCTCGGGGAACTGGTAGGCGAACTGCATCGAGACGCCTCCGCCGAGTGAATGGCCCACCAGATGGACCTTCTCCAGCCCGAGTTCGTCGAGCAGGTCGCGCAGCGTGCTGGCCATCGCGCCCAGGCTGTAGTCGCCCCGGCCGAGCGAGGATTCGCCATGCCCGGGGAGGTCGACTGCCACGACGCGGACGCCGGCGGCGGAGAGGCGGTCGGGGATGTCGGCCCAGGTCTCGCTGCTGGAGCCGATCCCGTGGATGAGGAGAACGGGAGTCCCGTGTCCGGGCAGGTCGCGATAGGCCACCATCCGCCCGTGCAGCGTCGCGAACTCGCGAGCCGGTCGTTCAACCTGCTGATCCATCGTCCACCTCCAGAAACCTACTGTACCGTAACTTACGCAATCGTAGGTTATGCGAACGTGGTGTCGTTCAGCGGACGATGATCGCCACGACGACGATCGCCACCGCGGCCACCACAGCGAAGGCGATCCATGGCGTGGACCGGCGCAGCCGCGAGTAACGCGGCTTGCCGCTGCCGTCGGCGATCTCGCCCTGCGCCTTGAGCCGGTCGTTGTTGCGGGCGATCCGCGCCGCGTTGGCCATCCGCTCCTCCGCGGAGGACTCCTTCGGGCCTCCCGAGACGAAGCTCTCGTCGAGCACGATCTCGTCGAAAGGGTCAGGGGACTCGGGGGTGCTGCTCATCGCTCTCCTTGGCCGAAGTGTCCAGTCCAGAGTACGTCGGGATCCGCACCGAGGCATCAGGCGCGATACGCGCCACGTAGCTCGGCCATCGCCTCGGCGATGCAGGCCGCGTCGGATGCCGGCCGTCGTGCGGCAGCACTCCCTCCGCAGAACCCCACGAGCGACGGAACCCCGCACACGTCGCTGATGTCGTACCACTCGGTCCATCGTCCACCGACGAGCCCGATCAACCGCACGTCGTCGCCGAAGTCCTTGCGCCACCAATCTCGGTCGAAGCGGAGTGCCACCTTCTGCAGGCTGCCCGTGGTGAGCCGGCCGATCGCCGACCTGACCTGTTCAGGCATGGGAGTGATCGTCGGCACTCCCGCTTGCATGAGCGCGAGCGGAACCGCAACGACAGCGAGGTCGGCGTTCACCTGCTCCCCCGACTGGCCCGTGACACTCACCCGAGAGCCGTTCACGGCGACAGTGCTCACCGGCGTGCTCAGCCGCACGTCAAGGGGAGCGGCCAGCATTCGCGGCACACGGTCGAATCCGCCGCTCACGAAGTCATCTCGACCGTATTGGTACGCGCCCTCGGTGATCGCGTGCGTGCCGAGCAGCTCCGCATCAAGGCCGTACTCCTGCACGATCTCGGTATTGACCGCCCAGTCGTCGGCACCGTCCGACACCCAGCCGTGATTGGCGAGCCATGTCGTGACCGACATCGTCAAGGGTGGCGATGACCTCTCCAGCGACTTTGCCAGCGAGATCAAGGCGGCCGAGCGACGACGAGCGCGGGGGTCGGTCGCTCCGGTGGCGAGACTGCGGATGACCTCGTCGTCGTAGTCGGTCGGTACCCGACCCAGGCCCGCCCTGCGTGCCAGTGGCACGGCGACGTTATTGCCGACACCGTGCAGCCACGATGCGCCGAGTTCCACGGGCACGCCCCACGCCCGGTCCGTGAGGATGCGTCCGCCCACTCGGTCGCGCGCCTCGACCACGACAACGTCGGCACCGCGCCGCACCAACTCAGTCGCCGCGCCAAGCCCAGCCATGCCGGCGCCGACGACGATGACCCGCCGGCCCGAGACGCCCGGACCATCATCATCGAGCAGGCGAGCCGCCGCGCGACCGGACCTCAGCGCACCGGGCATTGTTGCCGAGTGCGCCCAGTCCGCGTACTCCCCCGCGATGGCGACGCGTCCCCCGATGAGTGCGTCAGCGATCGTCCGTCGCACGGCCGCGGGAACACCCGTTGGCAGCGAGGAGTACGAGCCGCGCGACCACGGGTCGCTGTCCCAGCGTGTGACGAGGGCGCCGGTCGGATCGGGAACCGTGCGGGCGCGGGTGCGAGCGTCCGCCGGAACAGCGGGAAGGACGACCGCAGCAGCCGCGGCACCGGCGACCCCAATGAAGCTGCGACGACCCAGCATCGGCAGTTCGCCCCCGTGCGCCATGTGATCAGTATTGACCGTGATTGGTGTTTCTATTGATCTACTCCTGTTTCTGCCTTAGCGTGCCCCCATGACCGCAAACACGATGCCCGTCGTCAACCCGCGCAGCGACCCGTTTCACCAGAATCCGTTCGCGGACTACGCACTGCTGCGCCACGACGCACCGGTGTACAAGGTCGAGGGCGAGGACCTGTTCATCGTCTCGACGATGGAGCTGTGTCGCGAGGTCCTGCGCGATCCGGCCCTGTACTCCAACGAGCGGCCGGGCGGGCGGCGGTCCGACCCGCCGCCGGAGGTCGCCGACGAGGTCATGGCGATCCGGGCCCAGGGCTTCTCCTACGAGCCCACCCTCAACCTGAGCGATCCGCCGATCCACACCCGCTACCGCAAGCTCGTCAACCGCGCCTTCACTCCGCGATCGCTGGCCTGGATGGAGCCACTCGTCGAGTCGGTGGCCACCTCGCTGTCCGCCGACCTTCCCGACGGCGAGGTCGTCGACATCATCGACGCGGTCACGCGACCGCTACCGGTGTGGGCGATTCTGCGCATCCTCGGTCTGCCCGAGGATCTTCGCGATGACGTCATTCGATGGTCGGACGCAGCCACGGCAGCATTGGGCGCTGAGCTGCCACCAGAGCGCTGGCTGCAGGCGGAGAGGGACATGCTGGACTACCAGCGTGTCCTCGCCGCGACGCTCGACGAGCGTCGCCTCAACCCGCGCGAGGACCTGCTCAGTGCTCTCGTTCAGGTCGAGGACGACGAGGTTCCACTCACCAACGCCGAACTCGTCTATCTCGTCCGGGAACTGATCATTGCCGGCAACGAGACAACGACGCGCATGCTCGCCGAGACGATCGTCATGCTCGACGGCCGACCTGGCGTCTGGGATCAGATGCATGAGGACCCCGCATGCATTCGCGGAATTGTGGAGGAGGGTCTGCGTATCTCCTCTCCCGCTGTGGGCCTGTTCCGGCGCGTCACGCGCGATACCGAGCTCGGCGGCGTGCAGTTGCCAGCCGACACCACGCTGTTCTTGGCCTACGCCTCGGCGAATCGCGACGAGACCATTTTTGAGGACGCCGACGACTTCGATCCGGAGCGGAAGAACCTGCGCGAGCACATCGCCTTCGGGCAGGGCATCCACGTGTGCGTGGGTGCCGGTCTCGCGAGAATCGAGGCCGCGGCCACATTGCAGGCTCTGGCCGCGCACGTCACGTCTTTGGAGGTCGTCGATCGCGAAGCCCTGCGGTACGGGCCAAGTTTTGTCCTGCGCGGTCTCGAGACCCTGCCGGTTCGCGTTCATCGTCGGTGACCCCCTCGGAAGTCGTCACCTCACTGATCGAGGCGTGCCAGCGACGCGACCTCGACGCCGCATGCGATCTCGTCACCGATGACATCGAGTACGACAACGTGCCGATCGGCAAGGTCTACGGACCCGACGGCGTCCGCTCGGTCCTGTCCGGTGGCGTCACTGCGGCTGCCGAGCAGATCGAATGGGTCGTCCTGAATCAGGTGTCCGACGGTGATGTGGTGATGAACGAGCGAGTGGACCGCTTTCTCGTCGACGGCAGGTGGGTGGAGATCCCGATCGCAGCGGTGTTCCGGGTGCGCGACGGCAGGGTCTGCCTGTGGCGCGACTACTTCGACCTCGAGTCCTATCGCCGCCAGCGAACCTGACTGCGGTGCACGGCCGCAGCGAATAGCCTTCAGCCATGACCACAAGCCGCGCCGTTCGCCTTGCCCGCAGGCCCGTCGGAGACACCACCGACGATGACTTCGAGATCACGACCGACGAGGTACCCTCTCCTGGCCCCGGGCAGATCGTCGTGCGCATGATGATGGTCTCGGTCGATCCAGCAATGCGCGGGTGGTTCGACGACCGGCCGTCCTATCTGCCTCCCATCGGCATCGGAGAGGTGGTCAGGGCCGACGCCGTCGGTGAGGTCGTGGCGTCGGAGAACTCGCGCTACCCGGTCGGGACCATCGTCAAGGGGACGTTCGGCGTGCAGGAGTACGCAATCTCCGACGGGCGCGACCTGGTGCGCGTCGATCCCGCACTCGGCACTGCGTCGATGTATCTGGGCGTACTCGGTGCGACCGGCATGACGGCCTACTTCGGTCTCTTCGAGCACGCGAAGCCGCGCGCCGGCGACACGGTTCTCGTGTCGGCCGCAGCGGGCGCCGTCGGATCCATCGTCGGCCAGCTCGCGGTGATTAACGGCTGCCGCGTTGTCGGCGTCGCGGGTGGTCCTGACAAGTGCAGCTACGTCACCGATCAGCTCGGCATGCACGCCGCGATCGACTACAAGGCACCCTCGCTTCGCGCCTCGATGCTTGCCGCGTGCCCCGACGGAATCGACGTGTACTTCGACAACGTTGGCGGCGCGATTCTCAACTCGGCTCTGTCGATGCTGGCGATGCATGCGCGCATCGTGCTGTGCGGGGCTATTTCGCAGTACAACGCCGAGGCGGCGACTCCCGGACCGTCCAACTACATGGCGCTGCTGGTTCGCCGCGCCACCATGACTGGCTTCCTCGTCTTCGACCACGCTGCGGAGTACCGGATCGCGCGGCAGCGCCTGGCCCGTTGGGTCGCCGAAGGCAGGATCGTCGCGCCGGAAACAATCGCCAAGGGTGCGATCACCGACTTCCACTCCACCTTCCGGCGGCTATTCTCCGGCGACAACGTCGGCAAGCTCGTCCTCGATCTCACGCCCTGACCGACATCACCCGATAGAAAGGCACTCCATGGCTCGCGGCACTGCACTGTCCGGTCGGCACGCTCTCGTCACGGGGGCATCGCGGGGCATCGGCCGCGCCACGGCAGAGATGTTCGCCGCCGAGGGCGCGGACGTCGCGATTACGGCCCGATCGGCCGAGCATCTTGCCGAGGTCGCGGATGCGATCCGCGCGACCGGCGCGACGTGCACGGTCATCGTCGCCGACGTCACCGAGCCGGACGCAGCGAGCCGGATCGTCGATGAGGCACTCGCGGGCATGGGTGCACTCGACGTACTGGTCAACAACGCGGGAGGAAACAACTTCCAGGCGCCACTGGCGACGATGCGTTACGCAGGGTGGGAGAAGGCGATGGAGTTGAACCTCAACTCGATCGTGCGACTTCTCCAGGCCGCGCTCCCGTCGATGATCGCGAGCGGCAACGGGTCCGTGATCAACGTCGCCTCAGTCGCCGGGGCCCTCAGTTCGCCTTACATGGCGCACTACGGGGCGTCGAAGGCCGCGCTGATCTCCATTACCCGCAGCGTCGCCGTCGAGCTCGCCACTCAAGGTGTCCGGGTGAATGCGCTTGTGCCGGGGTGGATCGAGACCGACCTCACCGGGTTCGCGCGGAACGATGAGAACATCGAGGATGCGCTCATCTCGCGCGTGCCCATGAAGCGTTGGGGAACTTCCGAGGAGATCGCCTCTGCCGCGTTGTTCCTCGCGAGCGACGCTTCGTCCTTCATGACGGGCCAGTCGCTGGTGATCGACGGTGGACTACTCGCCAACCCCTAGCTGTCGCTTCTGCGGATAGATCGTCTCGCCGCGCTCGAGCATCTCGACGAACTTCTCGATGCGCCGCGCTCGGGTGTCGGCACGCTTCGCGCTCGTCGTGCGCAGCAGGATGGAGAAGCGATTCTGGCTGGTGAGGATCGCGAACATGGCGGTCGCCTTCGGGCTTGCCGCAAGCGCGGCCGCGAGGTCGTCGGGGACCTGGATAGTCGCCGGTCCGGCGTAGGCGGCATCCCACCGGCCGTCGGCCTTCGCCCGCTCGACTTCGGCCAGCCCGGCCGGTTCCATCTTCCCGTCGGCGATCAGTTGGTTCGCGAAGTTGACATTGACGATCGACCACGGGCTACGACTGCGGCGCGGGGTGAAACGCTGCAGGAAGGTGTACTCGTCGCGACTTCGCGCCTGCCCGTCGATCCAGCCGAAGATCAGCGCGGATTCAAGTGCCTCGGCGCGCGTGACGCTCGTGGGGTCGGTGACGCCCTTGCGTGCGAGCACAAGCCACGCGTGTGTCTCCTTCGCGTGATTGGCCTTGAGCCACTTGTGCCACGCCTTCGCATCGCGAACGATCAGTTCGGCAATCTCCTCGGCCATTGCCCTACCCTGCCAGCGATCCGGCCAGGATGAGCGCAACCACGTCGACCGCGACCACAGCGAGCAGCGCCCGGAAGGTGGCGGCCTCGCTACGTGCCGTCACTCCGACCACGAGCGCACCCAGGTAGGCGACAACCACGACGCCGGCGACAGCCGGTCGCTGTTGGGCCGTCACGACGGCGAGAACTGCCGTCCCGGCAGCCAGCAGAACCCAGCAGGCGACAAGCGCGCGACGCCGGCCCATACGCAGGGCGAGTCCGTCCATGCCCGCTGACGCGTCGGACTCTAGATCGGGAACCGCATTCGCGAGGTGCCCGCTGACCCCGACGATGGCAAACACGATCACCGTCCATGCCGGAGGCGCCGAGTCGTCAAGTCCGAACGTCAAGAACGCCGGCATCGCTCCGAAGGCGAGCGCGTAGGGCAGCCACGACCATGCCGTCCGCGACAGCACCGTGTTGTAGGTCCACGCCATCGCGAGCGCGAACATATGGAAGGAACCGCCGACCCAGCCGGCAACGACCCAGCTCAGGCAGGCGGACGCTGCGAGCGCCATGGCCGCTGCGATCCACAGCGCCCTCGCGGTGACCAGGCCGGCGACGGTCGGCTTGGATGCGCGATGCGCGATGGCGTCAGTGCGTGCGTCGAACGCGTCGTTGCTCCAGCCGACGGAGAGCTGCCCGATGAAGATCGTCGCGAACACCAGGGCCAACGGCCCGCCACGCCAGCCCAGACTCCACGCGAACGCGGACATGACGACAGTGACGGCCGCCGCAGGAAGCGGGTGGCAGGCCCGAGCGAATCCCCGGACGGTCAGGACTGCCATCTCTTGGCAAGGTCGAGCGCGAGCGTGTCGACGGCGGATCGTTGGACGTCAGCCGTTCGGCCCTGATCGAAGAAGGCGAGGTTGTACTGCTGAATGGTGGAGCCGACGAGCAGGTTCAGCGAGTACATGTCGAATGCCACCTTGCCGCGCGCCATCGTGTCGACCTCGCGCGTCCAGACCCCTGGCACGCCCTTGAACGCGACGGCCGCGGCTCCCGACGTCAGCACCTGGACTCCTTTGCCACCCGATGCGGGCAGCACGTTGGTCTGCTTGCACTGCTTCGCGCGTCGCGTCAATGCCGTGAACGCGCTGACGGCCGCAGCGCGCGTGCCGTACTCGTAAACCGCCTGATTCAGGCCGCTCTGCTGCTTCCGGTCCACCGTCACCGCTGCATTCGACTCCGCCGCCGGCGCCTGCACGAGCCGCTGGTTCGCCTGGTTGCACAACGGGGGCGCATTGCCCTCGATGTTGTAGACGTTCTTCGTGAGCGGCTTGCCCAGCCCCATGACGGGCACAACGTCGGACTTCTGCAGCATCTTCGCGGAGACGGCGTCGGGATCAAGGGGTGCGGCGGACGCGCCTGCCGGTAGCGCGACTACGACGAGGAGGGCGGCGGTGACGCTTGCGAGGGCAGCCGCGAGTGAGCGCCTCACTTGCGCCGCGACAGGAGCTTGTCAATGCCGAGGAAGATGAATCCGAGGACGATGCCGAGAACGAGCACGCCGCCGATGTTCACCAGCGCCTTGCCCCAGCCCAGCGTCGCGACGTCGAGGAACCCGTATGGATACGCGTCGATAACCGCACCCCTGGCCAGTGCGTAGGCGACCCACAGGAGCGGGACGATGAGTGCCGCGAAGACCGTACCCAAGCGGAACCAGCCACGCGGTCCCCAGATCAGCCACGTCAGCACCGTCAGCACCGGAGTGATGTAGTGCTCGGTCGTGTTCGTGATGTGCTGCAGGCCCTCGAGGTGAGCCTCGGGTCGCAGGACGATCACGAAGATGAGGCCGGTCACCGTGATCATGAGCAGCGAGTCCATGCGCAGCGCGCGCCAGACCGGGGTCGGCCCGATCCGCCCGCGCCACAGCGCGACAAGCACGATCACCACAACGACGTTGCTGAGGATCGTGAAGTAGCTGAGGAAGTCCAGAGTGCGGCTCACCGCGCCGGCTAGACCGTCGGGATTGTCGTACCCGTAGATGCTCTCGTGCGTCTGCGTGGCCGGATAGGTCCCGAGAGCCGTGATGACGACATTGAGCACGAGTCCGAAGGCGGCGATGAGCGCAGTGAGACCGAACGCTGTCCGTCCCGCGCGGCTGAAGGTCGGGGTCGCGAAGTCGTCGGGCACGGCGTCACTGTATCCGCCAGACGGCAACCATCGGCGTGCAACGATGTCAACCCGCCGAGGAGGAACCACCATGGATTTCGAGCCAAGCACCCGCGCGAGCGACTACCTGTCCCGCATGCAGTCCTTCCTCGACGAGGCCGTGTATCCGGCGGAGCCGGTGTATGCCCAGCAGCGCCGAGACCTCACTGCCGCGGGCGCAACCCACACGCTGCCCGCGGTGGTCGAGGACCTCAAGGTGGAGGCCCGGGCGCGCGGTCTGTGGAACCTGTTCCTTCCCGATTCGCACGAGCCGGAGCACGGTCTCAGAGTTATCGAGTACGCACCGATCGCCGAACTCTCGGGCCGGTCAGTCGAGATCGCGCCCGAGGCAATGAACTGCTCGGCACCTGACACCGGCAACATGGAACTGCTGCACATGTTCGGCACCGCGGCGCAGAAGCAGGCCTGGCTGGTCCCGCTCCTCGACGGTCGGATCCGCTCCGGGTTCGCGATGACCGAGCCCGACGTGGCCAGCAGCGATGCGACCAACATCACGACGTCGATCACGCGCGACGGCGACGAGTACGTCATCAACGGCCGCAAGTGGTGGACGACCGGTGCGAACGATCCGCGCTGCACGGTGTTCATCGTCATGGGGAAGACCGATCCCTCCGCGGATGCGCATCACCAGCAGTCCATGGTGATCGTGCCCGCGGACACGCCAGGCGTGCAGATCATCAGGTCGCTGCCTGTCTTCGGCTATCACGACCAGCACGGCCACGCGGAGATCCTGTTCACCGATGTCCGCGTTCCTGCCTCGAACCTGCTCGGCGAGGAGGGCAGTGGGTTCGCGCTCGCGCAGGCGCGCCTCGGACCCGGCCGGATCCACCACTGCATGCGGGCCATCGGGATGGCCGAGCGCGCACTAGACCTCATGACGGCGCGCGCGATCTCGCGCGTCGCGTTCGGCAAGCCGCTCGCCCAGCAGGGCGTGGTGCAGCAGCAGATCGCGGAATCGCGACTGGAGATCGAGCAGGCGCGCCTTCTGACGTTGAAGGCCGCGTGGATGATCGACCGAGTCGGCGCCAAGGGTGCCCGCGTGGAGATCGCGGCGATCAAGGTCGCCGCTCCACGCGTCGCGCTTTCCGTGCTCGACCGCGCGATCCAGATCTTCGGCGGTGCGGGTGTCAGCGATGACGTGCCGCTCGCGCAGATGTACGCCTTCGCGCGCACCCTGCGACTGGCAGACGGCCCCGACGAGGTCCACCTGCGTGACATCGCGCGCGCCGAGCTCAAGAGGCACCTGCAGTGACCGCAGGCACAACGCCCGTTCGCGAGGAGGATTCCTTCGACGTCGAGTCCTTCCACCGGTGGGTACTCGTCAATGCTCCGTCGATCGCCGTCGGTTCCGACGGACCACCTCCGATTGACCAGTTCCCGGGCGGTGCCTCGAACCTCACCTACCTGGTCCACTACCCGGCCGCCGACGTCGTCCTGCGACGCCCTCCATCCGGTCACAAGGCGGCATCAGCGCATGACATGGGACGAGAGGTCACCGTCCAGACTCGATTGCGCCCGCTGTATCCGCTCGTGCCGCAGATATATGGCTTCTGCCAGGACGACTCCGTGATCGGCGGCGACTTCTATGTGATGGAACGCATCCCCGGCGTGATCTTGCGGCGGGACCTTCCGGCCGGGATGACGCTGGGGCCGGACGAGGCGCGGGTGCTCGCCGAGACGATCATCGACGCGCAGGCCGATCTGCACAGCATCGATCCCGCTGCAGCGGACCTGGAGAGCCTTGGGCGCGGGCCGGGTTATGTGTCTCGACAGGTATCCGGGTGGTCGAAGCGCTATCGCGCTGCCCGCACCGACGACGTGCCTGACGGAGAGGACGTCATGCGTTGGCTCGACGAGAACCAGCTACCCGACATCGCCGCGCGGCTGATCCACGGCGACTGGCGATTCGACAACCTCGTCCTGAACCTCGACCGCGAACCGCGCGTCGCCGGTGTGCTGGACTGGGAGATGGCCACCGTCGGCGACCCACTGATGGACCTCGGATCGTCATTGGCGTACTGGATCACCAGCGACGACGATCCCGCGTTCCAGGCGCTGAGCCGGCAGCCCAGCCACGTGCCGGGCATGCCCACGCGCGAGGAATACGTCGAGCGGTACCTGGCCCGCACGGACCTGCCCATGGACGACTTCCGGTTCTATGAGGTGTTCGGGCTGTTCCGCCTCGCCGTGATCCTCCAGCAGATCTGGTACAGATTCCGACTCGGGGAGACGACTAACCCGGCGTTCGCGCAGTTCGGCGCGGGGACGAGGGTTCTAATCGAGCGGGCGCGCGAGCGAATCTCCTGACGAACTAGTCTGACCGCATGAACTTCGTCATCGGAATCGCGGTTGCCGCGGTCTTCATCGCCGGCGCGATCGCGCTCGGGCTCAAATTCTTCAATACCTCCATCGAGGAGGAGGAGAAGGAAAAGGGCTGGTAGTGCCGTCTCCGCAGACCATCATTCTCATCCGCCACGGCGAGAAGCCGCATGAGGGCGGCGCTCCGCATGGCGTGAACAGCCACGGGGAGCACGACGGGCATTCGCTGTCGGTTCGCGGGTGGACGAGGGCCGGCGCCCTGGCAGCGATGTTCGCGCACGCGCCGCACGCGCAGCACCCCGCGCTCGTCACGCCGCAGCGCGTCTATGCGACCAAGCCGACCCACACTGCGCGCAGCACGCGCGAGCTCGACACCGCGACCCCGACCGCGCGCCGACTTGGCCTGCACGTCGACGACTCAGTCGCGCACGGCAAGGAGGTCGAACTCGCCCAGCTGATCCTCGCAAGCCCGGACGACGTCCTCGTGGTGTGGCATCACGGAAAGATCACCACTCTGGCGCATGAGTTCCCGCTGGCAAATCCCGACGATGTGCCGTCGGAATGGCCGGACCATCGCTTCGATCTGTACTGGATCCTCACCCGTGACGACGAGTCCGACGGCAGGTATCGCTTCAGCGTGCTCGCGCAGAATCTCCTCGACGGTGACGAGAGTGTCTGACGCACCGGTCGCGATAGACATCGTCCGCGGACGGCTGCTCATCGCTGCGCCGACCGGATTTCACCGGTTGTCCCTGCTTGGCGCATTGAACGTCGCGATCGAGCACGTCGAGACCGTCGAGGTAGTGGACAAGCCGGTCAACGCGATCAAGGGCTGGCGCACGGGCATCGGCATGCCCGACCTGCGCATGGGCACGTGGCGTCACGACGGCGTGAAGGACTACGTCGCGGTGGTCGTCACCGAGCGAGGGCTAGTGCTGACACTCCGCGACGAGAAGTACGCGCGGGTGATCGTCAGCGTCGACGATCCGGACTCGGTGAAAGCCCGGATCGTCGAAGCGCAGCAAGCTCAGGACTAGCTAGCGGCTGCGGCGACCGGGGTGCCGACCGGCAGATACCGGTGCCTGCGAGCTCGATCCGGCAGAACTGCCACCGGTAGGACGGCCGCCTGCGGAACGGCTGCTCGACGAGCCACCGCCGGACGAGCGACTGCCGGACGACCTGCTGCTCGATGAGCCCGACGGACGACCGCTCGAGCGTGATCCACGCGACGAGCTTCGCTCCACCGGAGCTGCGGCAACCGCTGAGGCCATGGCGCTTGCGGTGACGGGAATGCCCTCCCACGTGGCCGTGACTCCGGCCTTGCGCAGAAGCATCTTGACCTCGGCGACCTGATCCATCGTCGCGATGGTCACGACCTGGCCAGCGGCGCCCGCGCGAGCGGTGCGTCCGGATCGGTGCGTGTAAGCCTTGTGCTCAATGGGCGGATCGGCATGGACGACAAGCGCGACATCGTCGACGTGGATGCCGCGCGCCGCGATGTCGGTGGCGACAAGCGCGGACGCGGTGCCGTTCGAGAACGCGGCGAGGTTTCGCTCGCGTGCATTCTGCGAGAGGTTGCCGTGCATGTCGACCGCGCCGACACCGGATGCCTCGAGCTTCTTCGCGAGCTGCTTGGCGCGGTGCTTCGTGCGGGTGAAGACGACAACCCGGCCGGCGGACGCCATGCGAGCGATCTCGGTGACGCGGTCTACCTCGTTGACTACAAGGACGCGATGCTCGAGGAGCACCGGCGCCTCGATACCCGCCGAGTGAGACACGGGATTGTGGAGGTAGCGCGACACGAGGGTGTCGACGCCGCCGGCGAGCGTGGCCGAGAACAGCATGCGCTGGCCCTTGGTCGGCGTCTTGTCCATGATCTTGCGCACGGTGGGCAGGAAGCCCTGGTCGGCCATGTGGTCGGCCTCGTCGAGGATCGTGATCTCGACTCGGTCGAGGTTCACATCGCCGGCCTGCATGTGATCAAGAAGTCGACCGGGGCATGCGACGACGATCTCGACACCGGCCGCGAACGCCTTGCGCTGCGCACCATGGGCGACGCCGCCGAAGACGGTGACGGTAGACATTCCGAACTCCGCGGCGAGGGGCTCGATCACTGCCGCGACCTGGGTCGCGAGCTCACGAGTAGGAACGAGGATGAGCGCACGCGGACGACCGCGCAGCGGCTTGGTCGGCGTCTCGGCGAGACGGGCGACGAGAGGCAGGGCGAAGGCGAGCGTCTTGCCTGAGCCGGTGCGGCCCTGGCCGAGAACATCGCGCCCTGCAAGCGAATCGGGCAGGGTCGCCGACTGGATGGGGAACGGATCGGTGACGCCCTGCGACGTCAGGAGGCGAACAAGCGCCTCGGGTACTCCCAGCGCGGCGAAGCCGATGGACGGCTCCACGGCAGGCGGGGTCAAGGTTGCTGATGAAACAGAAATGATGGGACTCCTCTAACAGGTTTTCGCGAACCTGTGTGAAGAGGAGCACGCGCCGCTTGGGCGGCAATAACCCGAATGTGTCTGCAGTCTACCGCAGTTCTCTGCTAAGGCGGGGACGCCGGAAGCCAGCGGCTCACGGCCCACCCGAGTAGGAACGACAGCACGAGCCAGCTCACGATCGCCGCACCCGTCGAGATGAAGGCAACGGGGATCGACAGCAGGAAGGCGGGAACGGGCGTGAGCGAGCCGACTATCGACTGACGACGGAACGCCGGTGTCAACGGGCGGATGAACATTCCCTGCCTGTCTGCAACGACGAAGAGCACGACCTCCATCGTGCTCATGCATGCTGCGAAGACGGCGAAGAACGCCACAGCGGTCGGGTTCTGCCAGTACTCCCCCAGCAGGCCCGCGGGAAATGGCAGCAGCGCCACGAGCCCGAGGTACACCAGCACGCACGCGATGTACGGGCGCGTCATCCCCCGAAGGGTCGTCGTGAATCGGTGATTGGCACGCCAGTAGAAGGCGACCCACAAGAATGCGACGGCGAAGGCGAGCAGGTTGGGCACCTTGTCTCGCACGGCCTCGGCCAGTTCGCCCGCCGACGAGGAGTCGGAGATGACGGGGACACCGATCTCCACGGCCATCAGCGTCAGCGCGATCGCGAACACCGCGTCGCAGAAGAACACCACCCGCTCGAAGCCGGTGCCGTCGCTGGCGCGCGGGTAAAACCGCGAAGTCCAGGGATCCTCCGTCACGGGGCGATTGTGCCGCATGCAAAGCGGGTACTCTCGTTAACGTGGTTAGGTTGGAATTGGGATGGCTGTCGGTGGGTGCGGTGCGCAATCCAGCCGTCTCGACCGATCGCAACGCCCTCCGCCTCCTGATCGCGACGCGAGACTACCCGCGCATCCTCTTCTGGGCCGGCGGGCTCGTCCTGGTATTCAGTGTTCTCACCTACTTCACCGAGTCCGAACTGGTGATCGCAACCCACCTCGTTGACGTCGGCATGGCACTCACCCTGTTCGCCGGCGGGACCATCATCGCTTGGGGAACGCTAGCCAATACTGCTAAGACGTGGGTGTTTGCGATCGTCGGCACCGTCTTCGTCTTGGCGCTTCTGGTCAACGTGACACTGCAGGAGACTCCCGTTCTCCTTACTTACGCGATCGTCGTCCTCTGCGCGCTTGGCCCCAGCACCCTCGCGTGGCATCCGTACTTGGTCACCGCGCCTGTGGTCATCGTCGCCGTTGCCGTCGTGACGGGATCGTGGGAGGGGCAATCCTGGATCGATTGGACGACGGTGGCCCTCCTGTCGGCTGCGGTCGGACTCCTGCTGCTCGGCGCGCGTCTGCGAGGTATCAACGCACTCGCCGACGCGAACGCCGTCGCCAAGGAGCTCGCCACGACCGACGAGCTCACGCGGCTCCTCAATCGACACGGACTCCTTGAGCACATCCCCCGCCTGACCTCCACCGCCGACCGGGTGGACCAGCCGGTCTTCGTTGTCTTCGTCGACGTACGTGGCCTGAAGACCGCGAACGACAGGTTCGGACACGAGTTCGGTGATGAGGTCCTTCAACATGCCGCACGAGCGATGGTCGGGGCGGTACGCGTTGGGGATCTGGTGGCCAGATGGGGCGGCGACGAGATGATCGTCGTGGGAATTGGCCGCCTGCCGGACGCTCGATCGTTCAACGCCCGACTGCAGGCCGGACTCACGTGGCCAGCAACCGGCTCCGCGCCGTGGCACGGTGAACTCAGCGTGGGCTACGCCGAGGGCCTGCTGTCGATGGAGAAGATCGACGACATCATCGGTCGTGCCGATGCGGACATGTACCGACGACGTCGCGGACCGCTCGTCCAGTAGCCACGGCTAATTCGCCGACTGCGCTCGATACCGGTACTTTCCAGCCACGGCTGAGAACCGACAGTGCTGGCGGGGGTTGATATGACAGGCAGGCGGGTCACCTCGCCGTCTCCAATCAACGTTCCGATCGTCGAGTTCGAACTCGACCGCACCGTGCACCGGGACAACGTGCGCATCGCCGTCGCGGCCAGCGAGTACCCGCGCACCTGCACGCTCGGCGGAGTGGTCCTCGTCTTCTTCACCGTCCTGACGATCGTCGCGACGCAGTTGCTCGACCCGGCGAAGCACACACCCGGGGTCTACCTCACCTACCTGTGCATGGCCATCGTCCTGTTCAGCGGCGGCCAGCTGCTCGGTACCGACCTGGTCCCCGAGCGCGGTCGCCCCTGGGTCTTCGCACTGGTGGGCGCCTTGATGGGCGTCGGTCTGGCATTCAACGTCGCCCTGGTGACCGAGCCCTACTCCTACGCGATCTACTTCCTGCTGCTGTGCATCTGCGGTGGCGCCATCCTCGCGTGGCAGCCGTACCTCGCGTTTGCCGTGGCCGTCACCGCGATGGCACTCGTGACGCTTCGGGTCTGGCCCGTCGGCCCGACGATCAACTGGCTCATGCTCACCTTGGGCGCCGTCGCCGTCGGCGCGGTCCTGCTGAGCGTGCGCCTGCGGACGGTGTTCGAACTCGCCGACGCCACCGCGGAGACGCAGCAGCTGGCGGACTCCGATCAGCTCACCGGCATCCTGAACCGGCACGGCCTAATGAAGCGCATCGACAGCCTGTGGTCCACGGCGTCGGGCATTGGCCGGCCGCTGTTCGTCGTCTTCGTCGACATCCAGGGCTCAAGAAGGCGAATGACGAGCACGGCCACGAGTTCGGCGACAAGGCGATCAGGGCCGCGGCCCGCGCCGTGGTCAAGTCCGTTCGCGCCGGGGATCTCGTCGCCCGCTGGGGCGGCGACGAACTGGTGGTCATCGGCATCGGCGGCATGCCCGATGCCATCTCGTTCAACGATCGCCTCCAGTCCCAGGACGAGTGGACCGGCGAGGATCGGGCAAAGTGGGACGGCGAGCTCAGCGTCGGGTTCGCCTCGGGGCTCCCATCCGTGGATTCAGTCGACAGCATCATCGGGCGCGCCGACAAGGACATGTACAGGCGGCGTCAGGAGCGCTGATCCCCCGCAGCCGGGCCGAAGTAGCCGAGGAGGCTGCCAAACCGCAATACTGAGATGACAGGGCCGCGTCGGTGGCGGGGCCGAGGATCATCGCGGAGGAATTCATGGCCGGCATCATCATCATCATCGGCGTCATCGTCCTGCTTCTCATCATCGTCGGTCTCTTCGTCGTCTCCCAGTTCAACAAGCTGCGTCGCCTCGACGTTGCGGCGCAGGGCGCCTGGGCGGGCATCGACACCCTTCTGGCCAAGCGAGCCGACCTCGTGCCGAACCTGGTCGAGACCGTCAGGGGTGCCGCCGACTTCGAGCGCGGCACGATGGAGGACGTCACCAAGGCGCGCGCCTCGATGGCCGGCGCCAACACGGTCGCCGAGACCGCCGCTGCGGACAACATGCTCACCCAGGCCCTCGGCCGCCTGTTCGCCGTCGCCGAGGCATACCCGCAGCTCACCGCCACCCAGAACTTCCGCGACCTGCAGGCCCAGCTCACCTCGATCGAGGGTGAACTGCAGTTCGCACGCCAGTACTACAACGACTCCGTCGTCACCCTGAACACGACGATCATCACCGTTCCGGCCATGTGGTTCGCCGGCTGGGCGAAGGTCAAGGAGCGCGAGATGTACTCCGAGCCCGATGCGGGTCGTCGTTCCGCGCCCACCGTCAACTTCGGCTGACGGGTCTCGCATATGACATCGATGCGCCAGCGCATCGCAGTGGTTGTCGGCACGGTGGCCCTTGCCACCGTGACCGCGGTCGGATTCGCGGGTTCTGCGTTGGCCGAGCAGGTCAGCGACTCCAACACCGAGATCACCGTCAACGCCGACACGTCCTTCAACGTCGTCGAGACGATCAAGTACGACTTCGGCAATCGCGACCGGCACGGCATCTTCCGCGACATCAAGGTGTACGGCGAGCAGCCGAACGGGGATCGCCGTGTCTACGACGTCACTGTCGACAGTGTCACCGTCGACGGCCAGTCAGTTCCGGTCGAGGAGTCCCAGGACGGCCCGCTGCTCAAACTCAAGATCGGCGACCCGGATCTCACTGTCACCGGTGAGCACACCTACGTCATCTCGTACACGGTCGAGAACGGCCTGCGGGTCATCAACGCCGAGGACATGAAGGATCCGCTGATGCCAGCGGGCGTCTCGCTCGGCGACGTCGAGCTGTTCTGGGACCTGGTTGCCACGGGAGCGACGGTCTTCACGCAACAGGCAAACGCGACGGTGACCGGTCCCGGGGCAGTCATCAGCGCGAAGTGCTACACCGGCGAAGTGGGCGGCCAGGAGACATGCCCGGCAGCGGTCGACGGCAACGCGGTGGCTTACGGTCCGACGTCGCTGTCTCCCACCGATAGCTTCACCGGAATCACCGTCTACCCGGCGGCGGCGTTCTCGCGAGTTCCGACCGAGAACATCAAGGCCGGGCCGCTGAGTCCGGTATGGGGCATCGCCGGTGGCCTTATCCCCGCGATCCTCCTCATCGTCGGGCCGATCATCTACGCGATGTCGAAGCGCCGCGAGGACGCGGGCGTGGTGCTTACCGGAGCGCCACCGCAGTACTCCCCGCCCGATGACCTCACCCCGGCCGAGATGGTTGCCGGCTGGAAGGGCCGCGCCACGTCGATGGACTCGCGCACACTTATCGCCACGCTGGTCGACCTCGCCGCGCGACGGTGGATCAACCTGTCCAGCCAGGGCGACGACCTCCAGGTCACGTGGGTCGGCACCGGTACGAAGCCGATGCTCCCGTGGGAGGAGAGCCTCGTCGGGGCGATCCTCAAGGGCCAGTCCGCTGCGGTGATGAGCGGGTACGACAAGGAGATGGCCACGTTGTGGGCATCCACCGGGGCGACCCTCAACGCCGAGGCAGAGGCAAGCGGGCGCCGAAACGAGCACGGCGATGCACCCGACCAGCGCTGGTGGTGGCTTGCGCTCATCTTCGTCGTCTGCATCGGCCTGACGATCCTGTTCGCGGTGTTCGGCCTCGCCGCACTCACCGCTGGAGCCGTCACAGTCGGCATCGGCGCCCTGATCGGCTTCATCTCCGCGCGCATCATCACGCCGCGCAAGGAGACCGAGCAGTCGGCGCAGTACCAGGCGAAGGTGCGCGGCTTCGAGAAGGTCCTCGGCACCGATGCGTCCGCATCACGCCGTGAGTTCGCCCAGAAGCTCGGCCTGCCGCCCGAGGCAGTCTTCGCGACGATGCTGCCCTACGCGATTGTCTTCGAACTCGAGAACTCGTGGATCGGGGCCTTCCCCGATCTCACGCCTGATCAGCTGGCCGGCTACGGCTTCTACTACGTCGGCCTCGGCTCGATGGGGTCCCTCATCGACAGCGGCACCTCGTCGATCTCCAGCGCGATGACGGCACCGAGCAGCGGATCCGGCGGCGGAGGCTTCTCCGGCGGCGGAGGCGGCGGCGGAAGCGTCGGGTCGTGGTAGCCGAGGCGGTCGCCCTCGGCCCGGCCGCGCGAGCGGTCGGCCTGACCAAGACCTACGGCTTCGGAGACACGCAGGTCATCGCGCTCGACGATGTGTCGGTGGAGTTCGCCCGCGGCCGGTTTACGGCGATCATGGGACCGTCAGGATCGGGAAAGTCGACGCTGATGCATGTCAGTGCCGGCCTGGACTCCGCCACGTCAGGCAAGGTCTACATCGGTGATGTCGACCTGACGACGCTGAAGGACAACGACCTCACGCGCCTGCGCCGAGACGCCGTCGGCTTCGTGTTCCAGGCCTTCAACCTGGTGCCGACGCTCACCGCGATGGAGAACATCACGCTGCCGATGGACATCGCCGGCAAGAAAGTCGACATGGCGTGGGTCGACAACGTGATCGACACCATCGGCCTTCGGGACCGCCTGAAGAACCGGCCCAACCAACTGTCCGGTGGGCAGCAGCAGCGCGTTGCCGCGGCACGAGCGCTGGCCAGCCGGCCGCAGATCATCTTCGCCGACGAGCCCACGGGCAATCTCGACTCCCGCGCGGGCGCCGAGGTCCTGTCGTTCCTTCGCCGCAGCGTCGACGAGTTCGGCCAGACGATCGTCATGGTCACGCACGATCCGTCGGCGGCCTCCTACGCCGACCACGTCCTGTTCCTCGCCGACGGTCGAATCGTCGACACCATGGACAACCCGACCGCCGATGCCGTGCTCGACAGGATGAAGAGCTTCGACGGCAAGGGCCGGAGGTCGTAGCCCAATGCTGCGCACCGCCTGGCGCAGCCTGCGCCACCACAAGCTTCGCCTGGTCCTGTCGGGCATCGCCATCGTCCTCGGCGTCGGCTTCGTCGTCGGAACGCTGATCTTCACCGACACCCTCAACCGCACTTTCACCGACCTGTTCGCCAACACGACAACCGACGTCGTGGTCGTGCCGACCGAGACGGTGGAGTCCGACGGGTTCGCCGGCACGGTTGCGACGCTGCCGGCATCGATGCTCGACACGGTCCGATCGGTATCGGGGGTAGCCAAGGCGGGTGGCCAGGTCCTGGTCGATGGAGTCACGATCGTCGACCCCGCCGGTGAGCAGGTCGGCACTCCCGGGGCTCCGCAGTTCGGCAGCAACTGGGAGGACGACGAGGAGCTCACGCCGTTCCGGCTCGAGTCCGGTCGCGGGCCGACCGCCGACGGCGAGGTGGCCATCGACTCGGTCTCGGCGACGAAGACGGGCTACAAGGTCGGCGACACGATTCCGCTGATCAACCCGGAGGGTTCGACCCAGGCGACGCTCGTCGGCATCTTCCGCTACGGGACGTCTGGCAACCTCGCTGGCGCGACGATCGCCGCGTTCGACACCGATTACGCCCAGCAGATCCTGCTCGGGGGCGAGGCTGCGTTCACCGAGATCGACGCGGTCGCGGCCGAGGGCGTCTCCCAGGACACGCTCGCCGCGGCCGTCCGCGAGGTGGTAGGTACGGACGCAACGGTGCGCACCGGTCAGGAGGCGGCCGACAAGGCGACGCAGGACATCACCGACGGCCTGGCCTTCATCAACATCTTCCTGCTCGTGTTCGCAGGCATCGCCCTGTTCGTCGGCACGTTCATCATTCTCAACACGTTCTCGATGCTCGTCGCGCAGCGCAGCCGAGAACTCGCGCTGCTGCGCGCGGTGGGTGCCACGCGCGGGCAGATCCTGCGGTCCCTCGTCGCGGAGTCGTTCCTCGTCGGCCTGATCGGCGCCATTCTCGGCCTCGGGCTCGGGGTCGCCGTCGCATACGGGCTGGAGGCGCTGTTCCGCGCAATCGGTGCCGACATCCCGACAAACGGGCTTCTGGTGTCGGCAAGGACGGTCGTCGTCGGCATCGTCATCGGCGTCCTCGTCACGGTGATCGCAGCGCTCGCCCCGGCTCTTCGCGCGTCGCGAATTCCACCGATGGCCGCGCTGCGAGAGGACGTGTCGCTTCCCGCACGATCCCTGCGCGTTCGCGCCATCGCGGGCGGAATCCTGCTGCTCGCCGGTCTCGGCTCCATGACGGCTGGTGCGGCCGTCGGCGGTGGCTCGGGCTCTCAACTGGTCGGCCTCGGCGTCGTCGCTGCCCTGGTCGGCGCGATCGTGGTGAGCCCGGCAATCTCCGGACCGATGGTGCGCACGCTCGGCTTCGCGTTCCCCCGCCTGTTCGGCACGGTCGGGCGCCTGGCGGTCGATAACGCCGAACGACAGCCGCGGCGCACTGCGGCAACCGCCTCGGCGCTCATGATCGGGCTTGCGCTCGTCAGTGCGCTCACGATCTTCGCCTCGTCGGCCAATGCCTCGATCACCGGCGTGATCGACCGCGTGCTCGGCGCGGACTTCCTGGTCTCCACGCAGACCCAGCGGCCGTTCCCTGAGCAGATCGCGACAACAGTCGCGGCGGTGCCCGGGGTGGCCACGGTCTCCGCAGTCAAGCTGGTGCCCGCCAAGGTCGACGGGGTGGGAGCTGCGATTGTCGGAGTGGATCCGGCGACGCTCGGCAGCATGCTCTCGTTGACCTTCACCTCTGGGTCTCTGGAGAGCCTCACCGGCAACTCCATGGTGATCGCCGATCAGACCGCGACGGATGCCGGACTCGCGCTCGGCGACACGGTCGCGGTCCAGCTGCCGACCGATCCCGCGGGCACCGAGTACACGATCACCGGCGTCTACCAGGCCGCAGGCGCGCTCAGTGGATACGTCGTCAATGCTGAGGCGCTGCGGACGGCTGGCATGGAGACCGGCGACGCCACCGTCTACATCAAGGCCGCGCCGGATGCCGACCTTGCGCAGCTGGAGACGGCCCTGAGCGACGCGCTCGCCGCCTACCCGACCGTCGAGGTGCAAAGCCAGGCGCAGTTCAAGGACCAGATCAGCGCCAGCGTCAACCAGGTGCTGCTCATCATGATCATGCTGCTCAGCCTTGCGATCTTCATCGCCGTGCTCGGCATCGTCAACACGCTCGTCCTGTCGGTGATCGAGCGGACGCGCGAGATCGGCATGCTGCGCGCGATCGGCGCCCTGCGACGGCAGATCCGATCGATGGTCGTGCTCGAGGCGCTGATCATCGCGGTCTACGGAGCGATCGTGGGCCTGATGCTCGGCATTTGGTTCGCGGTGGCATTGCAGCGCACGCTCGTCGACCAGGGCATCGACGTTCTCGCCGTCCCGTGGGTGAGCCTGGTCATCTTCCTGCTCATCGCGGGAATCGTCGGAATCCTCGCGGCACTGTGGCCCGCCTTCCGCGCCGGCCGGCTGAACGTCCTGCGCGCCATCAGCACCGAATAGCCCCGAACCGCCCTCGCCGACCTTGAGGTTTGGCACCCCCCGGCTTCGCCGAGAGGGTGCCAAACCTCAAGGTCGGCGGGCTATTCGAAGGTGTGGTGGACGGCCTCGACGTTGTTGCCGTCGGGATCGCGGACGAAGGCGCCGAAGTAGCCGGGGTGGTACTCGGGCCACACGCGCGGCTCGTGCAGCACTTCGGCGCCCAGCGCTACCGCGGCATCGCGGAACGCCACGACGGCGTCGCGGCTCGGCGCCCGGAACGCGAGGTGCGACTCGCGAAAGCCCTCACCCGTGGTCTGCTGACCGATCCAGAAGTCGGGGAAGTCCTTGCCGTAGCCGACGGCCTCGCCGAAGTCCATGATCCGGGTGTTGCCCAGCGTGCCGAGCACAGCGTCGTAGAACGCGACGCTGGCCTCCATGTCCTCGCACTGAATACCGACGTGATCCAACATGCGGCCAGCCTGCCATGAAAGGCTCCGCGTTGTGACTGACTCTGCCGCTACCGAGGTCCCCGTCATCGTCGTCGGCGCCGGGCCCGCGGGACTCGCCGTGGGCGCGTGCCTCAAGCGCGCCGGCGTGCGCAGCGTGCTGCTCGAACGCGGTGAGAACGTGGGGTCGACGTGGCGCCGGCACTACGACCGGCTGCACCTGCACACGGCACGCCAGCACTCCGCACTGCCGTTCATTCCGTTCCCGACCGATACACCCCGGTACGCGTCGCGCCAGCAGGTCGTCGACTACCTGGAGTACTACGCCAAGCGCACAGCGTTGGACATCCGCTTCGGCCAGGAGGTCATCTCCGCCAAGCGCAGCGCGGGCCGCTGGACGGTCACAACGAACGATGCCACCTACGAGTCCGCCTACCTCGTCGTGGCTGCGGGCAATATCCGCGAGGCGAACATTCCCCGCTGGCCCGGACAGGAGAACTTCACCGGCACGGTCATTCACAGCTCGCAGTACCGCAACGGCAGCGCGTACTCCGGCAAGACCGCGCTCGTCGTCGGCTTCGGCAACTCCGGCGGCGAGATCGCGATCGACCTGCACGACAGCGGAGCGCGAACGATGATGTCCGTCCGCAACCCGGTCAACGTGATTCCCCGCGAGCTGTTCGGTATCCCGATCCTGTCGATCGGTATCGCCCAGCAGCGCACGCCGGCGAGTATCTCCGACCGCCTGAACGCGCCCATCCTGCGCAGGGTGGTCGGCGACTTCACCAAGCACGGACTGCGAAAACTGCCCTACGGCCCGGCCACACAGATCCGCAAGCACCACACCATCCCGCTGATCGACATCGGCACGATCGACCTCATCACCAGCGGCGCGATCACGGTGCGGCCGGGTATCGAGGCGTTCACCGAGAAGGGCGTGACCTTCGTCGACGGAACCCACGACGACGTCGATCTTGTGGTGCTCGCAACCGGCTACCGCCCCCGCGTCGATACGTTCATCGACGCGCGCGCGTCATATGACGAGAACGGCACTCCGCTCATCTCCGGGCACGAGGCTGGCGTGCCGGGCCTGTACTACTGCGGCTACTACGTGTCGCCCACCGGAATGCTGCGCGAGATCGGCATCGAGGCCCGACGCATCGCAGAATCGATCGTCACGACGGCGCCGTCGCGGCCCGCCTAGCCGCGAAGGAAAGCAGCAGCACTACGAGACGGCATCAACCATGGCCGTCGCGAGATCAGTCGCCTGCTCGGGGCTCATCACACCGGTGACGCCTATGTAGTAGTCACCCGCGAGCGCGACGACCTGATTGATGCCCTCTCCGTACGACGCGAGGATCGCCTCGTCGCCCACGCCCGTCAGCGCCTGCGTGGTGGCTCCGGTCGCGGGATCCTCGACGGCCGCGACCGACTGCTCGTAGTTCGCGGCGATCTCGATCTCCAAGAAGACGCCGGTCGCGTAGAGACAGACTTTGCGCACCTTCGGATCCTCGGTGGTCATCGACGGAGCCCCGGGATCTACGCCGAGGACCGGTTCAATCGTGTCGGAGGTGGACAGCAGCGTGCAGGGATCCGGAACCTCGCCGTCCGAAGCGGCGGATGTGGTCTCGCCGCCGCAGCCGGCGAGGAGCGATGCCGACATGAGGAGTGCGACAGCGGCCGCCACAGCCCGTGCGGTCCTGCGCAACGTTGCCTCCCTGGTGTGAAGACTGACGTCTCCGCTCGAACTCGATGCTAACCCGCGGGCCGGCTGGGACCATGGACGCCATGAACAAGCCGACTCTCCTGGACTACTGCCTGGCAAAGGCGGGTGCTTGGCTGGACACCCCATGGGAGGACGACGTCGTCGCGAAGGTCGGTCCCAAGGTCTTCGCCTTCACGGGCGAGGGCGCGGTCGGCCTCAAGTGCGGAACTCGAGACGAGGCCGACGAGTGGCTGGCCCGGTATCCCGACGATGCCTCGGTCATGCCGTACCTCGGCCGGTCCGGCTGGAACTCGCTGCGCATCGACGGTGCCATCCCCGCTGACGAGATCTATGACGCGATCGACGGGTCCTACGACTACGTGGTGAGCAAACTGCCCAAGCGCGATCGGCCCGCCGCGCGGCCCGACTGACTGCACTGTTGAATGGCGCCATGACCGCCTCCCCCGTTGCTGACTCAGGAACCTTCACCCTCGCCGCCGCCTCAAACGATCCCCTCACGGTCCGCCGGCTGGGCTTCGGCGCGATGCGCATCACCGGGGCAGGCATCTGGGGAGATCCGCCCGACCGCGGGACCGCTATCGAGGTGCTGCGCGAGGCGGTACGCCAGGGCGTCGACTTCATCGACACCGCGGACTCCTACGGCCCGGCGACCAGCGAGGACCTCATCCGCGAGGCGCTGTTCCCGTACGACGGCCTGGTCATCGCCACCAAAGGCGGACTGACGCGGCAGGGACCGGACCGCTGGTCCCCCGTCGGGCGCCCGGACTACCTCCGGCAGGCCCTGCACATGTCCTTGCGCCGACTGGGTGTCGACCGCATCGACCTGTGGCAGCTGCACCGCATCGACTCGCAGGTTCCAGCCGACGAGCAGTTCGGAGCGATTCGCGAGTTCGTCGACGAGGGACTCGTGCGGCACGTCGGGATCTCCGAGGTCACGGTCGACGAGCTCGTCGCGGCGCAGCGCATCGTGGACATCGTCAGCGTGCAGAACCTCTACAACGCGGGAGACCGCACGAGCGAGGACCTCCTGGAGCACTGCACCGCGCATGGCATCGGGTTCATCCCGTGGTTCCCTCTGGGCAATCGCGCGCTCCTCGCGCCGAACGGCCCGGTCGCGAGCGTTGCCGCCGAGGCCGGCTGCACCCCAGCGCAGGCTGCGCTTGCCTGGCTGCTTCAGCGATCGCCGGTGGTGCTCCCGATTCCCGGCACCGGCTCCGTCAACCACCTCATCGAGAACTGCGAGGCGGGACCGGTCCGTCTCACCCCAGCGCAGGTTGCGACGATCGACGCCATCGCGGCGTAGTCGGTGCGCTACGTCGGCATCGATCTGGCGTGGGGCACACGAGCGCGTACCGGGGTGGCGCTGCTCGATGCTTCGGGCCGCCTCGTCGCGTCGGATTCGGTTCGGACCGACGACGAGATCGTCGAGTTCCTCGGCGATGCCGCGCACGGCCCAGGACTCGTCGTGGCCATCGACGCACCTCTGATCGTCCCGAACGAAGCGGGTCAGCGTCCCTGCGAGCGCGAGGTCAACGCCCTCTTCCACCAGTTCCACGCCGGCGCGTACCCCGCGAACCGCAGCATGGCCGCCTTCAACCCCCAGCCGCGGGGCGCGCGCCTCGCGCAGCGATGCGGCTGGGACATGGACCCGCGAACGCCAGCATCCGAGGACACATCCGTCGCGATCGAGGTGTACCCGCATCCGGCGATGGTGTCCCTGTTCGACCTGCCGCGGGTGCTCAAGTACAAGCGTGGCAGGGGCCGGAGCGTCGAGAGCCGCCGCACGGAACTGATGCACGCGATGAACGCAATGGACGACGCGTTCGGACCCCAGCTCGCGCTCGACTCCTCGCAGCGGTGGGCGTGCCTGCGAGCCCACGTCGACGGCGCAACCCGCCCGGTCCACCTGAACAGCGTCGAGGACGAGATCGATGCGGTCCTGTGCGCCTACCTCGCGTGGATGTGGGCAAACCGTCGCAAGGAGCTCATGGTTCACGGCGACTCGCTCGCCGGATTCATCGTCACGCCGTTCCCGCCACGACACAATGAGACTCCTCAGCACGACGAGTGATCGGGGGCGACATGACGGATGGCTCCCCCGCTCCCGTCGGGCGTTCGACGCATCGTTTCGTCGACGTGCCGCCCATTCCGCAGCGCAGCGCCGACCCCAGCGTCATGTACGGACGGCTCGTCGTCGCTGTCGTCGTCGCTGTCGTCGTGGCCGTGGGCGCATTCGCGGCCGCGGTGGGCCAGTTCTATGCCGGCACCCAGGTCGCCGAGCCGCCGCACGAGGTGACCATCGGACCGTGGACCGTCCTGGTGTCCTCGGAGCTGCCGCCAGCCAACCTCGTGCTCACTGCGATTCTCGGCATGCTGGGTGTTGCTGCTGCCGCCATCACCTTCGAGGCAATCGCCGCGCTCATGTCCATCAACCCACGACGTCGCCTGCTCGGCTCGTATCGTCCGAAGGCGACGCATCCGGTCGAGCCAGGAACGGTGCGCGTCACGGCTCTCGTGCCCGCGCACAACGAGGAGTTCTCGCTGCCTGTCACGCTCAATGCGCTGCTCGAGCAGACGCGACCGCCGGACCGCGTGATCGTCGTCGCCGACAACTGCACCGACCGAACGGTCGAGGTCGCGCGCGCGATGGGGTTCGAGGCGATCGAGAGCGTCGACAACGTGCACAAGAAGGGCGGCGCGCTCAATCAGGCGCTGGCGCGAATCCTGCCGGAGAGCGATTCCCTCGACGTGATCCTCGTGATGGACGCCGACACCAGCCTCGCCCCGCGATTCATCGAAGTCGGTGCCGCGCGCCTCGACGAGGACTCCGAGCTGACGGCCGTGGGCGGAGTCTTCTACGGCGAGGACGGGCACGGTCTGATCGGGCAGTTCCAGCGCAACGAGTACGCGCGCTACTCCCTGCAGATCCGGTCTCGGCACGGACGCGTGTTCGTGCTGACGGGAACGGCCACGATGTTCCGCGCGGAAGCACTCCTCGATGTCGCTGCAGCACGCGGGGTGTTCATTCCCGGCGAGACGGGCCGCGTGTATGACACTGCAGCGCTCACCGAGGACAACGAACTCACTCTCGCGCTGAAGTCGCTCGGGGCAACGATGACCTCCCCGATCGAGTGCATGGTCACCACCGAGATCATGCCGACCTGGCGCAACCTGTGGATCCAGCGGCAGCGCTGGCAGCGCGGAGCACTGGAGAACCTCAGCGCTTACGGCATCACCCGGGCCACGATCCGCTACTGGGGCCAGCAGGTCGGCATCGGCTACGGGACCGTAGCGCTCAACCTCGCGCTGCTGCTGATGCTGATCACCGTGCTCGCCGTCGACCAGTGGATCTGGTTCCCGTTCTGGCTCCTGATCGGCGCGGTCTTCGTCGCCGAGCGCGTGATCACGGCATGGCGGGGCGGGTGGAAGGCCCGATTGCTTGCCGTACTGCTGTTCCCCGAGCTGGCGTACGACGTGTTCTTGCAGGTGGTGTTCGTCAAGTGCCTGATCGACATCACCTTGGCCAAGCGCACGACGTGGGGCCACGTCCAGCATCCGACGACACCGGTCGGCGCCTAGTGCACGCGCCCGCAGGGATCCTGCTTCCGCAGACGGTCCTCACGTCGTCGTGGTTCATCCTCATGGCCACCGTCGTGGCATTCAACACGATCATCTACATCGGCCTCACCTTGTCCAAGCTGATCCCGATGCCGCGCCAATTCCATCCCGACCGAGTACGCCACCTGCTCCGGCGGCTCGGCTTCAATCCCGACAAGGACGCCACGATGGACGACATTCCACGGCCCGAGGCTCCCGAGACCGACAACCCGTACGAGAACATCCGGCGCGAGATCGCACGACGAGACATACCCCAGGCGTTCGGCCTGGTCGGCGGCCTGGTCATCGCGTTGTCGGTGGCCGCCATCGCTGCGTTCCACCAGAGCGGCATCGCGTTCCAGCTCGTCGAGATCGGCGTGGGAGTGCTGTTCCTGCTCGTCGCGCAGGTGCTCGGGCGAACGCACACCAAGGCGCGCGTGGTGATGTGGACGTGGGCGATGGGCTGTGTCGTCATCGTCGCCATGCTCGCCGCGGAGGCCATCCGGGTGAACCAGCAACTGCCGCTGGCGTACAGCCTCATCGTCATGACCGCCTTCCCGCCGGTGGCGCTGGCCTGGCGGCCGAGCATCGCCGCCGGCGCGCTGATGGTGGTGATCGTGTGCGTGACGGTCATCGTCGTCGACGGCACCGAGGACGGCCGCCTCATCGCGGCCGCGGTCGCCTCGCTTCTGGTCGGGGCCGTCCTGCTGAGACTGCGGCTGAAGGCCATCGACGCGCTCGCCGACGAACAGGCGCGATCCGCCGCCCTGGTGTCGACCGACGTGCTCACCGGAGTCCTCTCGCGCCACGGGCTGCTCACGATGATGACCGGGCTCGCCGGCACTGCTGAACGCCTCGGCGAGAGCATCTGCGTCATGTACTTCGACGTTCAGCATCTGGCGAAGGCGAACGAGCAGTACGGCAGCATCTACGGCGACGACGTGCTGCGGGCGGTAGCCGACGCGATCAAGGTGCACGTTCGCCTCGGCGATCTCGTCGCGCGATGGGGAGGAGACGAGTTCCTCGTGACCGGACTCGGAGGCAAGCCGAACGGCGAGCAGCTGGCGCTGCGAATCCAGGAGGCGGTGCGCGTGAGCGGCGTGAACCTCGGCAAGTGGCCCACGACGGTGCGCATCGGCGTGGCAGCGGGCGACCCGCGCGTGACGACCTTCGACCAACTGGTTGCCGATGCAGCCTCGGCCCTGACGCCCGCATGAGCGGCGCAGCGACCGCGATTGCCCTCTTCGAGGTCGACGAGGTCGACCGAGATCGCGTGCTGACGTGGCAGTCAGAACTCGACACCGAGGCTGCAAAGCAGCCCGGCTTCGTCGCCTCGCACTTCACCCGCGGATTCGACGAGCGTGACGACTGGGCCGCCGCCGTGACCTTCTCGTCCGAGCCTCATCTGCGTCACTGGCTCAACTCAGCGGATCGCGCACGACTGCTCGGGCAGGGCGAGGCGTTCGGTGCCCGCACCCGCGACACGATCGTGCTCCTGCCCGGTGAGCGGCCTCCGTCCGGAGTCGGCGTTTTCCTGCATAGTGTCTCCGTCGAGGACCAGGTCGGATTCCTCCAGGCCGAGGCCGCGCTGAATCGGGCTGCGCAGTCATTCCCCGGCTACCTCGGCGGGCTCGTGCTCGCGCCGTCCGACCCGGACGGCTCGTGGATCTCCGTCGTCCGCTTCGCCAGCGACGGCCAGCTCACCGCATGGCTCGAGTCACCCGAGCGCGCGGCGCAGTTGACCGTGCTGCGCAAGTTCCTCGTGCAGGACTTCGAGCAGATCACGCGGCGTACGCCCTTCGGTTCCATCGTTCGCGTGGTCGACGGACAGACGCGCACGACGCCGAACTGGAAGACCGCGATGGTGGTGCTACTCGTGCTCTACCCGACGGTGATGCTGCTGACGCGATTCCTCGGGCCGGTCCTGTCCGACTGGAATGTCGCACCGGGAATGGGACTGTGGATCAGCAACATCGCGAGTGTGGCCATCCTGACGTTCTTCCTCATGCCGCTCGCCACGCGGATCTTCCGGTTCTGGCTCGACCCGGTCGATGGCGCTCCACTCAGGACGACCCTGATTGGAACCGGGATCGTCCTCGCGCTGTACGCCCTGTCACTGCTGGTGTTCCAGATCACGTTCCTGCAGTACTGGCACTACTAGTCGGCGATCGACCACGCGATGTTCAGCGTGACGCTGACCTGAGTCGTGCCGGCCTCGACCGGAGTCGGAACCTTCTCTGCCGACGCCGCGGAGTCGCTCATCGCCATGGGCATCGGTCCGTTCGAGTTCGTCGACTCCGACACGGATGCCACCGGTCCGAGCGTGAAGCCCAGGAGCTGCGCGTACTGCTCGGCCTGCGCCTGCGCGATATCGACGGCCTGCTCGCGAGCCTTGTTGGCGGCGACGGTCGGGTCGGTCACGAAGGTGCTGAGCGAGTCGACGCGTGCGGCGTTGCCACCAGCCGCGACGACGGCATCAAGGGTGGCACCTGCGGTCGACAGGTCGCGCAGGGTGACCGTGATGGACTGCGAGGCCTGGTACCCGGTCAGCGTCTGGCCGCCATCGGTCGGGTACGAGTAGGTCGGCCCGACGTTGATCGACTGCGTGGAGATGTCGGCCTCATCGACGCCGGCCGCCTTCAGCGCGTCAATGACCTTCGTCGTCGCGACTGCTGCGGTCTCCTGTGCCGTCTTCGCCGAGCCCGGGTCTGTGGTCATGACGCTCAACGAGGCGTGCGCCGCGTCCGGCACCGCGTCGGCCATGCCGGTCGCGGACACGCTCACGGTGCGGGCGGGCTCGGCGGTCGTCGACACGTTCGTGCTCGGGGAGCACGCGGACAAGGCGAGGGCGAGGGCGGATACGAGGACGGCTGCGACTAGTGCTCGGCGACGGTTCATGCCTCCATAGTGCGCTACGACCCCGCCGGATGCCTACCCAGCACCGACAGTCCTCAGGACGCCGGGCGCGTCCGGCGCAGCCACCACAGGCCGACGAACGGCAGGACGAGTGGGATCAGGAGATAGCCGATGCCGAACCGCGACCAGACCGACGCGGACGGAAACTCGCCCGGGAACACTAGAGATGCCATGCCGACTGCCAGCACGCCGATGAGCTCGATCGAGATGGCTACGGTCGCGACCCGACGCGACGTGCGGTCACCGCGTGCCAGGGCGATCGTCGCCACGATGTAGACCACGGCAGCGAGGGCGGAGAGCAGGTACGCCACGGGCGCCTGGTCGAACTTCGTCGCGATCTGCACGCCCGAGCGAGCGGTGGCCGCGATCGCGAAGATCGCGTAGATGACGACCAGGACGCGGCCAAAGCCGCGGTTCGTCGCCGGTGCCGCAGCGGACGTCGAATCCGATTCAGGCACTGATACCCAGCCAGACCTGCTGCACGCGCAGCACAAGGATCGGCACGACGAGGAAGATCACGGCAAGAACTCCCGAGGCCGCGCGCGACTTCTCGTCCTTCATCCACCAGACGGCGCCTGGCACGACCGCAATGCAGGCGAGCAGGTAGCCGACGAACTCGGCGCGAGCGAAGTCACGGTCGGTGCCCACCATCTGGACGATGCCCCCGATCGCGAAGACGACCAGCAGGAGTTCAAGCAGCGCAGCCCCAGCGATGAGCGGGGGGTGCGGTGGCTTGTTGACGATCACCAGGACCACGGACCACAGGGCGAGCACGAGCGAGACGACGATGATGGCTGTCGCGAAGGGGCCGGTCACGGCGCGATTCTCGCACCCCGGGACACAGACGGGATTACGAGGTGACGAGGCCGTCGCGCTCGCGCTTGAGCTCTGCGAAGCTCGGCACGCTCAGCACCAGGCGCAGGCCGTCGTACAGGCGCAAGGCGTCGTCGCCGCGCGGGATCGAGCTGAGCACGGGGCCGAAGTAGCCCTTGCCGCCGAACGCCACGACCGGAGTACCCGACTTCTGGCCGACCGCGGCCTGACCGGCCATGTGGTCCTCGCGAACCGCCACGTCCAGGCTCTCGTCGTCCATGACGTCGGCGATCTCCAGCGGCAGGCCGGCCTCGGTCAGGGACTCCTCGACGAGGGCTCGGTCGAACTCGCGCTTGTCGACGTGGATCCGCGTGCCCACAGCCGTGTAGAAGCGGCCGAGCGCCTCATTGCCGTGGTCGCGGCCGACCACCAGGCACACGCGCGCGCTCAGCGGGGTCCTCGCGATGAGGGCTCGGTACTCGTCGGGGATGTCCTCGTCCTCGTTGACGATCGCCAGGCTCATCGTGTGCCAGTTGATGTCGACGGGCCGCTGCTTGGCCACCTCGTGCACCCATCGCGACGTCACCCACGCGAACGGGCACGCAGTGTCGAACCAGAAGTCGATGGTGTCGGGCAGGTCGGTGGAGGTAGTTGTCATGTCAACCACTGTACGCCCCGCCCGAGAGCGGTCAGCCGGTCGTCTCGGCGGGGGCCTCCCACGCGAGTGGGCAGTTGTCGGGCCACATTCGGCCCGAACAACCCCGACAAGTGCCCACTCGCGGGGAGTTGCATGGTGTGCAGGTGCGGTGCGGCGTGGTCAGCCGGTCGTCTCGGCGGGAGCCTTCTTCACCTTGACGACGATGTACATGATGATCGAGGCGCTCTTGCTCGACGGCTTGCCGTCCCACACCGTGATCCGAGTCTTGCCCTTGGCAACACCCTGGAACCCAGCCTTGGAGTTGGCGGTCGCCTGACTGATGTCGACGACGCCCTTGTTCTTGGCGCGCAGCACGATCTTGTTATCCGCGTTCTCGGCGGGCAGGTCGTCGAAGTTCGCGAACTGGCCGACGACGATCTTCACCTTGTCGCCGTTCATGTCCTGCGTGATCGACACGGGGGTCCAGGTGCTGGGATCCCCGCCCACGAGGGGACCGGTCTCGGTGGCCGATGGCGTGGCGCTCGGCGCGATGTCGCTTGGCGCGAACGAGGCCGACGGCGAGGCCGAAGTGGACTCGTCAGAACTTGAGCCGCTGCAAGCCGCCAGCACGGGCGCGCTGATCAGGGCGATTGACGCCAGTGCAATGACGCTGCTTCGTGCCTTCATGTCGACGCCTCATGCTTCCCGTGCCGCAGTGGAGGCCGTCGATCCCGGATCCGGCACGGACCTCCGAGCGACCTGAAACGCCGAGCTACCTCGGACGCCTACCCCGATGGTAAGCGCCGATGCTTAACTGTGTCGCATGACGCGCGGACGCATCGGGTCGCTCGCGCTGTCGGCCCTCGTGGACGACCCGACCGAGAAGGCCATTCCCCGCGCGTTGGACCTGCCCCAGTAGGAGACTGAACACGTGAACATGCAGCAGTTGGCGAAGATGCTCGACGGCCAGGGATTCATCGCGGCACTCGATCAGAGCGGGGGCAGCACCCCGAAGGCGCTCGCGCTCTACGGCCTGGACTCCTCGGCGTACGCGAACGACGCCGAGATGTATGACCTCATCCAGCAGATGCGCGCCCGCATCATCACGAGCCCCGCCTTCACCGGCGACCGCATTCTGGGTGCGATCTTGTTCGAGGCGACGATGGAGCGCGAGATCGACGGTCTCGGCACCGCTGAGTACCTGTGGAACAAGAAGAACGTCGTTCCGTTCCTCAAGGTCGACAAGGGCCTCGCCGAATCCGCCGACGGCGCGCAGATCATGAAGCCGATGCCCGACCTCGACGACCTGCTCGGCCGTGCCGTCGTGCACGGGGTGTTCGGCACCAAGATGCGGTCGGTGATCGGCCTGGCCAATCCAGCAGGCGTCGACGCGGTGGTCGACCAGCAGTTCACGGTCGCGCGTCAGATTCTCGGCCACGGCCTCGTGCCGATCATCGAGCCGGAGATCGACATCCACAGTCCGCAGAAGGCCGAGGCCGAGGCGCTCCTGAAGACCGCCCTGCGCGCGCGCCTCGATGAGATGGACGAGCAGGTGATGCTCAAGCTCACGCTGCCGGACGAGGACGGCTTCTACTCAGACCTCGTCGCGCACCCCCGCGTGCTGCGCGTCGTCGCGCTCTCCGGCGGCTACAGCCGCGACGAGGCCGATGCACTGCTCTCGCGCAATCCCGGAGTGGTCGCGAGCTTCTCGCGCGCGCTGACCGAGGGGCTCACCGCCCAGATGTCCGACGACGAGTTCAACGCCGAACTCGATGCGTCCATTGGGAGCATCTACGAGGCCTCCGTCGGCTAACGTCACTCCGTGATGTTCTCGATGTTCGTCCTGTGGGCGATCGCGTTCATCGGAGTATTCCTTCGCAAGCGCTGGACGATCCCCGTGGTGCTCATCACACTCGTGTGGACCGCAGTACTGCTGAAGGCCCACATGTCCTCCGACATCCCCCTGAACTTCTGATGACCGAGACCCGCGAGGTGAAACTCGCCCGCATCATCAACGTCCTGGCGTTGTTCGCGCTTCTCGGCGTGCTCGCCGGATCACTGCACCTGCAGTTCGGCATCGGCGAGCAGCCGTGCCCGCTGTGCCTGATCCAGCGCTCGGCGATGATCGGCCTGGCCATCGGCCCGCTGATGAACCTGCTGTGGGGCATGAAGCCCGCGCACTACGCGCTGAGCATCCTCGCGGCAGTCGTCGGCGGCGCGGCGAGCACCCGCCAGATCCTGCTGCACATCTCGACTCCCGGCGATCCCGGCTACGGACCCGAGGTCGCTGGCTTCCACCTCTACACGTGGGCGCTCATCACCTTCGTCATCGCCATCGTCGGCTGTGCCGTCCTGCTGCTGTGGGACAAGCCGTTCCGCGCGGCGGACTCGGGAGTCCTGCATCAGCGTCGCGGACTGCGGATCGCGGCATTCACCGCGATCGTCTGGGTCACGATCGACCTGCTCGCGATCGGCATCTCGGTGCTGCCCGAGTGCGGCCTGGGCATGTGCCCGGACAACCCGACGGATCTCGCGGGTGTTGGCGACATCGCCGGCTGGGGCCTCATCATCGGCGCTGGCCTCCTGGCCCTGAGCGTTGCCATTGCCGTCGTCATGAACAGCCGTTGGACAACTCGAGAGGACGTGGCATGAGTCAGCGCGACCGATTGGATCCGCAGTCGCGCGGACCGCTTGAGGAGCTTCTCGCGGCGATCCCGGGAGGACTCAACGCGATTCGGGACCTCAAGGAGCGCCGCGTCGCCCTCCACGCCCTGCTCGCCGGAGCGAGCGAGGGGCTGCCGCCGAACACCGCCGTAACCACCGAGGACCGCGTGATCCCCGGACCCGAAGGCGATCCAGACATCTCGGTGCGGATCTTCAGGCCGGTCGGCGCGCAAAGCACGCTGCCTGGCATCTACTTCATCCACGGCGGCGGAATGGTGCTCGGCTCCGTCGACGACGAGGCCAGCACCGCCGCGATGCTGTGCGAGGAGCTGCAGGCCCTGGTCGTGTCGGTCGAGTACCGCCTCGCACCCGAGCACCCCTACCCGGCACCGGTCGACGACTGCTACGCCGGACTGGCGTGGACCGCAGCGCATGCCGACGAGCTGGGCATCGACCCCGACCGGCTGGCCGTGTTCGGCAAGAGCGCGGGCGGCGGGCTCACCATCGCCACCTGCCTGAAGGCCCGTGAGCGCAAGGGCCCGAAGGTCTGCTTCCAGATGCCGATCTATCCGATGATCGACGATCGCAACCTCACGCCGTCGAGCCGCGAGATCACCGAGGTCGGCATCTGGGACCGGGCGGCGAACATCGAGGCCTGGGGCTGGTACCTCAACGGACTGCAGGCCGACCAGTACGCGGCGCCGGCACGCGCGACGAGTCTCGTCGGCCTGCCTCCGGCCTTCATCGACGTCGGCGAGATGGACCTGTTCCGCGACGAGGACATCGCGTTCGCCGCGCGGCTGCTACAGGCGGGAGTGTCGACGGAGTTCCACCTCTACCCCGGCGCGTACCACGGCTCGGACAGCGTGGCGCCCGACGCGGACCTGACCAAGCGCATGTGGCAGACGCGGCTCGCGGCGCTGCGGCGTGCCCTCGGGCATGCCGCCTGACGGCACAATCCGCACCGAGCGACTGCTGCTGCGGCCGCTCGTCGAGAACGACCTCGACCGACGAGACCCGCGCCCTGATCGAGCACTGGATTCGCCACTGGCGCGACCAGGGGTTCGGGCCGTGGGCCGTGGTTGACGACCGATCCGGCGCGCTCATGGGCCATTGCGGACTGCAGCGACTTGACGAGTCGGGCGAGACCGAGTTGCTCTACGTGATCGGCGAGGAGTACTGGGGTCGCGGCTTCGGCACGGAGGCGGCGAAGGCGAGCACGAAGCACGGTTTCGACGTCCTCGATTTCGACGAACTGGTCGGCTTCGTCAAACCCGACAACGCCCGCTCCCGGGCCGTCATGGTCGCCTGTGGCTTCGTGCAGGTTGATCGCGTGCACCAATGGGGGTTGGATCTGATCAAGTTCCGGCGCGGACCCAAGGAGTCACCGTGAAGTGGAATCTCGCCATCGCCGCGGCGTCAGCGCTGCTGCTCGCGGCCATCCCCGCAACTGTGCACGCCGCGCCGCAGGCTCCAACGAAACTGACGGCGCCCGACTTCATGCTTCACCCCAACGACGTGCCCGAGGCGCTCGGCCAGCCGAAGCCCGGCAAGAACGCGTACTCCGTCGGCACTCACGGCCTGGGACCGGACGGCAACTTCGAACTGTGCGTGTCCGTCTCGGGCGAGCCCGCACTGAATGTGCCAGCAGCGGTCGGCTGGCTGACCTCTGTCGAGTTGACCGGCCCCGGGTACCGCGAACTCAGCGAGTGGGCCAGCACCTTCGCCGGCGCCGGGGCCGGCGAGGCGAACTTCGGCGAGGTGCAGCAGGCCGCCATGCAGTGCAACAGCACGACCACCTCGCCGATCAGCACCGACGCCTCCCACCCGGTCGACGGCGCCTACGTGAACACCAACACCTCGGGAACGCTCGCCAACGGCGCGGTCTGGATCAGCACCGACACGAAGGTGAAGTCGAAGGACCCAAAGATCAATGGCTCGGTCACCACGACCTACACCGTGTTCATGAACTCACTGAACGTCATCGTGCAGACGCGCCTGTACATGAATGGCACCGGATCCACGACCCCCAAGCAGAGGCGGGCAGTGAACCGCCTCGCCGTCCAACTCATGAACAACCTCGGGCCGCCACCCGGCTGAGCCTTGGCCCTACGCGATCGACGCGTTGTGCCGATGCAGCACCGCGAGCACCCGCGCAAGTCCTGCCAGGCTGTCGAGCGCCAGTGAGTCGGGCAGCGCGACTAACCCGTCGTGCGCCCGCGTGCGCGGCGGAGGATCGTCGAACAACACCACGGCGAACTCGTCCTCGTCGTGACGGCATCGGTAGCGGAAGCCGTCGGCCTCCGGCACCCACGTGCGCAGCGCCGCGGCCCACCGCCGCGTCATGACGAACTCACTGGCATCGCACTTGGTCAATTCCAACGCGGCGTGCACCTGCGTGAGGTCGGCGCCGTGCAACTCCAGGACGTGAAGATCGCGCGCGAGTGCGACAGAACTCAGCCGACGACCGGCCAGCACCGCCCTTGGCACCTGGCGGCCCGCCCCGCCCAGCGGCAGGTCCCGGCACACGGTCTCCGCGATCGCGCCGGAAGCGGACGCAGCCAGGTACGCGTAGCCGAACTCACCGTCGAGGCTGTCGAACCGACCACCCGTCAGCGCAGTCGGCTGAGGCGTCCAGTTGAACTCGTCGGCCGCATGCGTGCCGTGCACCCGCTGCAGCACCGTGCCTGCGGACAGCACGGAGACGACAGGAGTGCCCGGCGGCTTGCGACGCGGAGGGGACGAGAACAACGCCCGGCAATCAGTCGGACACGGCAGTGCGAGCCAGCACGCGCAGGTCGGCCTCGTCTGGGCCGGCGACCAGGTCCATCGGCGCGCGATCGTCGAGCCGCGGATGCGGACTGACCCACCACGACGCCACGCCCCACGCATCGCCCTTGGCATCGAGGACGTGGTTCACGTCGGACACGACCGGCCGCACCCGTCGCTCCAGCGGATCGATCTGGAATGCGAGGTACAGGTAACGCCGCTTGTCCATCACGCCGACGAGATCACCCTTGCGACGCAGCGTGCTGGCCGCCTCGCGGGTATTCGTGCCCGTCGAGCCGAGCGCCTCGGCCACCGCTCCCGCGGCGAGCAGCGGCTGCGCGAGTACCGCCCGTCGCGCCTCGGCCCGGATGCGCAGGTCGGTGAACGCCGTCTCGAGGGTCTCGTGCACCTGCTGCGGCTCGCCCGCGAGCCGCTCGAGCTCGGACTCCTGGTTCATCGTCACGTAGAGGAGCAGAGACCAGGTGGCGGTGTTGCCAGGAAGCCCCGCCCGCTCATGCAGGCGCTCGAGCACCGCCGTGCGCTGGTCCGGGCCCAGGCGCCAGAGCGCCTCCAGGGCCGACTCGACCTCATCACCAACGGGCAGCGACATGCTCATCCTCCGACGTTGCCTACAACAGTGCCATCCGTAGGCAGCGTAGGCAAGCCCGCCCCTAGCGGCCGGCGTACTCCGAGGCTCCCGTGACCGCCTGCTCGTTCATCACGCGCATCCGCAACAGCGACTCGCCCCGGGCAACCAAGGCGTCGAGGTGCGCGTCCAGCGCCGTCTCGAGCGCGACGGTCAGGGCCTCGCTCGCCCGGGAGTAGTTCGACGACACCTCGCGCAGCCGCAGGTCCTCGAACGGAGTGACGGCGTCGAGCGCGGCCCGCACGGACTCACTGTCGGTAGCCGCCAGCACCTCCTCGGCGAAGGAGACGTACTCCGCCGACTCTTCCGTCATCCACGCCGTCTCGTTGCCCGAGCGCACCGCGCAGTGGCCGATGACGGTCATGATCATGTGCAGCCGGATCTGGGCGACGCTGTCCGGCAGGAGCGGCAGGATCTCCCGCTCCAGTTCGGTCACGACGTCGGCGAGGACTCGGGGCGTGGACGGGCGTGTGATCACGACTGCTCCGAAGGGTTGGGGAGGGACTCAGCCACGGTGAGGAACAGGTTGTGGAAGTGCGCGATCGCGATGAGCATGTACGGGCCCATGATCCCGCGATGCTCGCCGTCCTCGATGTCCTCGGCCGCGAACACCATCTGCCGCAGCACGTTCGCCAGGCCGATGAACTTGAAGTACTCGACCACCTCGGGATTGACCTGCTCGCGCGTGTAGCCGGTCAGCTCGCGGTACCGCTCGAGGAAGGCCTCGGGATCGGACTGATACATCTGCGGGGGCATTGGAATCTGCGTGTAGTAGCCGAGATCGGCCCGCGGATCGCCGATGTGCCCGAACTCCCAGTCGATGATCACGGGGTCGGCATCCTCGCGCAGCAGGAAGTTGCCCGGCTGGTAGTCGCCGTGCACCAGGGCGAGGGGAACGGCCGGCGGCCGGTTCGCCCACATCTTCTTGCGCGCGTACCGCAGCACGGGACTGCACTCACCGATGCGATCGATGATCTCGTCGTACGTCGCGAGGACGGAGTCGATGTACGCATCCCAGCTCTCCGGCCGCGGGATCGACGGGTCGACCGTGTCGAGCGGGGTGGTGTGGACGGTCGAGATGATATCGACGTATCGCCGTCGCGCGGCGTCGAGGTCGACGTCCTGCTCGATGAACGACTGCATCGACGTGCCGGTGACCGCCTCGGAGACGATGCACTTGGTACCGAGGAACTCCCCCGTCGCGTCGTACCAGCGCGGCGCGGCGATCGTGAAGGTCGGAACCGAACTCAGGGCCTGGAGCAGGAGCCACTCGCGATCGCGGTCGCTGCGGAACACCGACCGGTCGACGTCCGGGTCCCCGCGCAGTACGAACCTCTCAGTCGACCCGTCGCCCCAGCGCACCTCAGCCATCACCGTGTCGCGGCTGTACCCGCCGGGGATCGGCTCCGCGCTGAGCACCGTCCCGCCAAGGTCGGGCTCGACGGCATCCAAGAAGGCCTGGAATCGCACTGCGTCCACTTACTCTCCCCTGCCGTTCGATCGGTCCACGATCGTAAGCACCTCGATGAGCTCGCGGATGGTGAAATCCGCAGCGACGGAGGAATCAAGACCGGTCGACAGCGGCGCCACGGCACCCGGCTCGCCGATCAGCACGGTCGCCATCCCTGCTGCGTGCGCGCCCGCCACGTCGTGCGGCAGCGAGTCGCCCACGAACAGCGTGGCGGCCGCAGGCGAGCCAGACTTCCCCAGCGCATACTCGTAGATCCGCGCATCCGGCTTGCACGACTGCGCCTCCTCCGAGCTGGTCCAGTCGTCGAGCAGCGCGTCAATGCCGTGCCGGATCAGCAGTTCACCCAGATAGTCGTCGTCGGCGTTAGACACGACCGCCGTGTACACGCCGCGTTCGCGAAGGCCCCGCAGAGTCGCGACGGCATCCGGGCGGGGAACCAGGTGGTCGAGGATCGCCTGCCGGTTCTCGACGTCGAACTGGTCCAGCACCTCGTCGGTCGCCGTCACGCCGACCAACGCGGCGGCGCGGGCAACGCGATCGCGGAACAGATCCCGGTGCACGAACGAGGATCGCAGCGCATACTCGCGCTCGACCTCTGCCGATGCCTGCTGTCGCGCAAGAACCACAGCGTCGGAGTCCGTGTCGATGCCGAGCCGCTGGAGGGCAACTAGCGCCGGACGACGCATGAGCTCGCGCTGGTCGTACCCGAACAGCGTCCCGCCCAGGTCGAACAGCACTGCATTGATACCTGACACCAAACCTCCCATTGACGTTCGCTCAACCATTATCTACAGTTCCGTAAATAATGTCAGCGAATCCCGATTCAGTAGTCCGCACGCTCGATGAGGTCAGCGCTGACGACCTCGCCCTTGTCGGCGGCAAGGGCGCAAACCTCGGCGAGCTCGTCGCCGCCGGCATCCCCGTTCCCGAGGCGTTCTGCGTCACGACGACCGCCTACCGGCGCCACCTGGCGGAGAACGGGCTCGATGCTGTGATCGCCGGGCTCCTCGACGGCATCGACTACGAGGACACCGCAAGCGTCGAGCAGCACGCCACCGCCATCCGCGCCGCGATCATGGCAGCACCCACACCCCTCGACATCGAGCAGCAGATCGCCGCGGCCTACCAAGCGGTCACCACACGCCACCTTCACGACGTCCCCGTGTCCGTGCGCTCCTCCGCGACGGCCGAGGACCTGCCCGGCACCTCCTTCGCCGGCCAGCAGGACACCTACCTTCACATCACCGGGCAGGCGGGCGTCATCGACGCGGTCAAGCGCTGCTGGGCCTCGCTGTGGACCGGCAGGGCGATCGCCTACCGCCAGTCGCAGGGATTCGCGCACCAGTCGGTGCTGCTCGCCGTGGTCGTGCAGGAGATGTTCCCGTCGGAGGTCTCCGGGGTGATCTTCACCGCCAACCCGGTCACCTCTAACCCGTTCGAGTTCTTCCTCAACGCCAGTTGGGGTCTGGGCGAGGCGGTGGTGTCGGGTCAGGTGAACCCCGACCAGATGATCATTGCCCGGCCAGACCTCACCATCACGGACCGCCAAGTCAACGAGAAGCTGGTCATGACGGTCCCGGACGGATCCGGGCAGGGTTCGACCACGGCGGACGTCCCCATCAGCAAGCGCGAAGTCCAGTGCCTGTCCGACGAGCTGATCGCCGAGCTGTGCGGGATCGCGCAGCGGATCGAGGACCACTACGGGTTCCCGCAGGACATCGAATGGGGCTGGACCGACGGCAGGTTCGCCATCCTCCAGGCCCGCGAGATCACCGGCGCGAACCTCGACTTCGGCCACGAGCTCGAGACATGGAAGTCAGCCAAGTCCCTGGCGACGATGTACGACGAGCGCTGGACCTGGTCGCGCGCCTACTCCGACGAGGCGCAGACCGGCCCGACCACCCCGTCCTTCTACACCTACCTGCAGCTGGGCATGACGAACCTCAAGGTCAAGGCCCTGGAGATGACGTGGACGACGGACTGCCTGGGCTACTCCCCCGGTGAGTTCGGTGACATCCCCTACTTCCGCTGGTACGGCGCCCGCGCGTACTACAACACCGCGTTCGAGCGGGAGCGGATCCGCCGCTTCATCCCGCCGTTCGCGCGCGACGAAGCCACGCTGTGGCCGTTCCCGCAGGACGAGCGCATCGCGATCAGGGAAATGCCATTCGCATGGGACGAGTTCACGTCACTCCTGTGGCGCCTTCACACGGAGACGCCCGACGTGTCGCTGCTCGGCACGACGAAGGTCATGTACGAGGGACTCGAGCGGTGGACGGATGCCGAGGACGCCTTCTGGGCCGCGTTCGACCTCGACGGCTCGAGCGTCGAGGAGATCTTCGCCGGCCAGGTCGCATCGCGCACGGGTTCGCGGTTCGGCGAGAACGTCATCCTGCCGTTCACGATCTACCTGTTCATGCTCCCGCAGTCGTTGAACGCCCTGTGCCGCAGCTGGCTCGACGACGACGGCACGGTCGCGAACCGGCTGGTCGCGGGCCTGGAGACCAAGACCAGCGAGGAGAACATCGAGGTCTGGCACCTGTCCAGGACGATCCGCAGTTCCGCGCGGCTCACCGACATCATCAAGAACGCACCTGGCGATGAGGTCATCCAAGAACTCGACGAGGACGACGAAGGACGGCGCTTCCGCGAGGAACTCGATGCGTTCCTGGCCGGGCACGGGCACCGGGGCGGAGCCGAGCGCGACGCGTACCACCCGCGCTGGAGAGACGACCCCGCCCTGCTGATCAACGTGATCCGCCCGATGGTCGATCGCGACGACAACGAGTCGCCCGAGTTCCACGAGACACGCATGCGGGACCTCATGAAGCAGACGAAGGCCGACGCCATCGCGCGACTCACGTCGCAGCCGATGGGCGAGCTCAAGGCGCCGTTCTTCGCGTGGTTCGTCGATCTCGTGCAGGACTACATCCACTACCGCGACTTCGAGCGCTTCTACAACGACAAGACCATGTCCCGCAGCCGCGACCTCTACAAGGCGATCGCCGCAAGGTTCATTGCCAAGGACCTGCTGGACGATGCCGACGACATCTTCTTCCTCGGCCGCCAGGAGATGCTCGCCGCCGACAGCGGCGGCCTCACCGCACGACAGATCGCGATCCGGGTGCGCGCCCGCAGGCGCGTCTACGACAAGTACTCACGCCAGGAGCCGCCCAAGTACATCCAGGGATGGCGCACGTTCGAGGACGTGCAGATCGCCGACGGCGACGGGCTGCAGGGCATCGGTGCGAGCGTCGGCGTCGTCACCGGGCGTGCACGCGTGTGCCGCGAACTGTCCGAGATCGCCACCATCCAACGCGGCGACATCCTCGTCACCGTCGCAACCGACCCCGGCTGGACGACCGTGTTCTCGCTCATCGCCGGGGTCGTCGTCGAGACCGGCGGGGTCGTCGCCCACGCGGTCATGATCTCCCGCGAGTACGGTCTGCCCTGCGTGGCGAACCTCGCCCGCGCCTGCGACCTCATCCCCGATGGAGCGCTCATCACGGTCGACGGCGGGAGCGGCCGCGTCATCATCCATGACGACGGAGGCGAGTGATGGCGCACGCGAACGGCGAGCCCGGAGTCGCCGCGATCTGCAGCACGCACGCGGCCGCGGCACCCGCAGCCGAGGAGGCGCGAAGCACGAACCCCACGAGCCTCCTGCTCTACCTCGGCGTCACTTCCGACCTCGGCGTGGTCATCGCCACCGGAGATCAGGAGCAGCTCAGCGCAGCGCTGAGCCCGATGGCCGATCTGTCCCTCCATCGAACGGCGACGCGATCGCTGCTGCGCCACCGGCGGACCTGGCCGATCGGCGATGCCACCCCAGGCATCACCCAGCTCTACTTCAGCCACGCCCGCCCTGGCCTGAGCGCCGACGACTACCACCGCCATTGGGAGCGCGAGCACGGCCCGCGCGCGCTCCGTCACCACCTCGGCATGTGGGACTACGCGCAGGTCTCCGTCACCGAGACCGAGAGCGGGGCACCGAGGAACGGGCTCACCGTCACCCAGTGGCCGCTCCCCGAAGAGCTCGAGCAGCGCTCGACCGACGATGCCGTCGGCCGCGGCGTCATCCAGCAGGACGCCGGCAACTTCACCGACCTGGCGACCCTCGAGCGGCACCTCATGCAGGAGTGGATCCTCATCGAGCGGCCGTCGCCCACCACGGGAGTCGTGAACATCACCGACTCCCGCCATGCAGAGTTCGACGTGTCCGCCGATGCACTCTGGCAAATCGTCGGCCAGTTCGACAACCTCGACACCTGGTGGCCCGGCGGCTTCGCCAACCTCACCGCGGGCAGCGAACTGCAGGTAGGCATGACCCGCACCATGACCAGACACAACGGATCGCTGCTGATCGAACGGCTCATCGACTACCGGCCCGACGAGCGCATGCTGATCCTCACCATCGACGCGGGTATTCCTGACGCCATCGAGAACTACACCTGCCGGTACGAGGTGCGACCGCTGGGCGAGGGCCGCTGCCGCCTCGACTGGTACCCGCGCGCCCAGGTGCGCGCCGACGCGCTCGACTCGTTCGGTGTCGTCGTCGATCGAGGCTGGCCCATGCTCGTCGAGGGACTCAACGAGGCAATCACCAAGCGCACGCCGTGAACACCACCAGCGAATCCACCACCGCGCGGCGCGGGCGCCCCCGTCACATCACGCCGAGTACCGACCTCGATCCGCGCGAGCAGATCCTCCGCGAGGCCGCCCGGCTCTTCTCGACCCGTGGCGTCAGCGGAACGCGGGTCACCGACATCGCCAGCGCGGTGGGCATCACCGCACCGTCGATGTACTACTACTTCGACAACCTCAATGCGATCGTCGAGGCCCTGCTCACCTACGTCGTCGACGACTCCGCCGCATTCGCCACCGCAGCAGCAAAAGGAACCGGTCCGGCGCCTGAGCGCCTCGCGGCGCTGGTCTCCCGACACGTCGAGCGCCTCACCAGCGGCCCCTACGACCTGTGGTTTGTCGTCGGCCCGTCGCAAGCCGACTCCACAGGACTGCCCTACGTCAGCAAGAAGGCCGACCAGTGGCGCAGGTCCGTGGCCCGACTCATCAACGAGGGCACAGCGAAAGGCGAGTTCCGCCAGATCGACCCCACGCTCGCGGTCGGCGCGGTCATGGGTCTCGTCTATGCGGCGCTCCAACTGCGGCACCAGGGACACAACGTGGATCCCGACGAGATCGCACGGCTGTCGGTCGCGACCCTCTCACCGGAGGTCTGACGCCCCCGCTACGGTGGAAAAGTGTCTGCCGCAGAGCCCGTAGCAAACCCCCGCTGGAAGCGCACGATCGCGCTGTTCCTCACCGGGCAGACCGTGTCGATGTTCGGCTCGATGATCGTCCAGTACGCGGTCATGTGGTGGGTCACGTTCGAGACCGAGTCCGGCCTCGCGGTCGCCCTCTACGCCGTGTGCGCATTCCTGCCGCAGGGACTGCTGTCGATCTTCGGCGGTGTGCTCGCCGACCGCATGAACCGCAAGGTGCTGATCATGGTCGCCGACGGCAGCATCGCCATCGCGACCCTTGCGCTCGCGATCCTCATGTTCAACGGGATCACCGACCTGTGGATCATCCTGCTCGCGGTCGGCATTCGCTCGGTCGGAGCAGGCTTCCAGCAGCCCGCCGTCAATGCCCTCATCCCCCAACTCGTCCCCGAGGACCAGCTCCTGCGCATCAACGGCATCAATCAGACGATTCAGTCCGCGATGATGCTGCTCGCCCCCGCTGCCTCAGGTGCGGTGTTCGGCCTCTTCGGGATAGTCCCGGTCTTCTTCATCGATGTCGTGACTGCAGCGATCGGGATCGGCATCCTCGCCCTCATCGCGGTGCCCACGCTCGCGTCGATCAGTGACAAGACGTCCAGCTACACGACGGACCTCAAGGAGGGCTTCAACTACATCTGGGGCCACGGCATCGTGCGCTGGCTGCTCGTCGTCTTCGCGATCATCATGCTGCTCACGGTTGCCCCCTCGTTCATCACGCCGCTCATGGTCGCCCGCACCTTCGGCGACGAGGTGTGGATGGTCACCGTGCTCGAGATCGTGTTCAGCATCGGCATGCTCATCAGCGGCGTGCTGATCTCCACGATCCTCGCCAAGCGCAGCCGCATCGGCCTGATCCTGTTCTCGACCTTCAGCTTCGCCGTTCTGAACGTGGCCCTCGGACTCAGCCCGAACCTGTGGATCTTCTACGCGTGCATGTTCGCGTTCGGGCTGGTGGTGCCGCTGTTCGGGTCGCCCTTCACGACGCTCATCCAGGAGACCGTCGAGCCGGAGATGCAAGGTCGCGCCTTCGGCTACGTCGGCATCGTCATGGCGCTTGCGGCACCGATCGGCATGTCGATCTTCGGGCCGCTCGCCGACATCGTCAGCGTGCAGGCGCTGCTCATCGTCTCGGGATTCGTCATGGTCGCGGTCATGGTCATCGCCATGAACGTGCCGTCTGGACGAGCAGCCATGGCTGCCGGGCGCGCGGCCGGGCCGGCGGGCGAGAGCACGGAGAACGAGAGAGTCGACGCTTCCTGACCGCCTCGTCGATCTCAGATGTGAACCTCGGCAAGTGTCTGGTCGGACGGGTGTGAGGCGTCGGCGGAATCGACGGTGAGCATGAACCCCGTTGCGCCGTCGACCTCTGTGTCGAGCACTGCTGAGGCGTGACCACTGTTATCGGGCAGGAACGTCGCGGCGGGGACCATCGACCCGTCCGACATGATCGTCCACACGCGGTACTCCATCCCGCTCTCGGGCATGGGCAGGTCTGTGGCCATGATGGCCGCGCTGTTCATCTCCTCGGAGACCATGAACTTCGCGGAGCCGCGGTCAAGGTCGAGCGGCATGAAGTGAGTGTCCGGAGCGCCTGCGATGTCGGCGATCTGCTGCGCTTCGGCGACGATCACCGAGTTGGTGTCCGGTCGGGTCAACTGCACGGCGCCGGCGACTAAGCCCGCGCCGAGGATGAACGCCGCTGCTGCGGCGACAGGCAGGTACCAGCGAGGCCTACGGGCAATGGAGATCACGTCCGCCTCGGTCCCGTCTGCCGTGGCCGCTTCGGGTGACTGCCCGAACAGCGCGCCCATCAGCCGGGCCTCGAGTTCCGCGGGCGGCGTGACGCGAGTCGAGGAGCCGTAGGCGGAGGCGGTCTCGTTGAGCGCGGCGAGCTCTGCTCGGCACGGATCGCAGGTCGGCAGGTGCTCGACGAACCGTCGAGACTCATCGGGATCGAGCGCGTCCAGAGCGAATCCGGCGACGAGGTCGTGCGGGTCGCCGGACAACTGCGTGATGTCGTCGCTCACGGTGTCTCCTCAAGTTCCCGACGCAGGCTGTGGAGGCCATCGCGCAGGCGGGTCTTTGCCGTTCCGATGGGGATGTCGAGGTGGGCCGCGATCTGGGCCTGCGTGAAGCCGTGATCGTAGGCAAGTTCGAGTGCCTCGCGTTGACGCGCGGTCAGACGACCGAGCGCTGCGCGAACATGCCGGTGCTCAGCGTGGAGCTCGACGATCTCGGCGACTGAGTCGTTCTGCGGCACGACCTGCTTGGCGCCCCAGGTCCGGCCGCGGTTCCGGTCGGACTCCTCGCGTCGAACGCGATCGACCGCTCGCCGGTGCACCAACGTCATGATCCACGCGCGCCCGGACGCCCTGTCGGAGTCGAATGTCGATGACTCCGTCCACACCTGCGTGAATGCCTCCTGGACCGCGTCCTGGGCGAGTTGGTCGTCACGCAGGACACGAAGAGCCAGGCCGTATGCGGTGGACGCCAGCTGCGCATACAACTGCCTGAATGAATCCTGGCTTCCGCGCGCGCAGTCGATGAGCAGCGCCTCCGTCGAGGGTTCGACGGAGGGCTGCGCATCGTGCTGCGGTTGGACCATGGCTCGATTCCGCGACGTGACTACGACGAGGGTGACTCGCTCATCATCGCATCGGGTGACTCGCTCATCATGGCGTCGCCGCTCGGTTCGACCATGTTCTCGCCGGTCATGACGGATGTCGTTGGGCTGGGGGCAGGTGCAGGCTCGTCCTTCGAGCAGCCGGTGAGGGCAGCGGCACCAATCGCCAAGGCGACTACGGACAGGGCGATGGGGCGGGTGAGCGTGCGCATGTGGGACTCCTCCTGAGAGTGGTGGGCAGGTCTGCCCTCCTATCGCCGCTTCTTCGCCCTGACCGGCCGCAGAGATTGGTCCGCGGACCGACCTATTCGAAAGTGAAGGCATATGCCGACACCCCCGGACTTGCCTCGAGCGTGAGCACCGCGTCGCGATGCCTGCTGTCTTCGAGGGTGTAGAGGGTGGGTGCCCCGTGAACCTCGATGGTGCGAGGGCCAGACCCGTCGACCGACACAGCCGCCGTGCCTTCTCCGCCGAGGACCAGGAACACCTTGTCGCCGGTGTACCGCAGCCGAAGCCGCGCCTTCTCGCCCGCCGTGATGTGCTCGGAACCGACCGCCCAGCCACCGTCGAGGGCGACCTCGCCCGAACCGAGGCGCTCCGGCGCCGCGTAGTCGCGTTCCACGTCGGCAGCAATGTCGGTGTTCGTGTACGCGGATGCCCGCTCGTATCCGAGGTACGTCTCCGCGGTCGCCCCCATCGAGGCCACCGCCTCGGGCATCGCAACGGTCTTCGCCACCGGCGGCAGGTCCGCGGGTGCGGCGCTCTCGTCCAGAAGTTGGCGGATCAGGCCTTCGGTCTCGTCGTACGCCCCCTCGCCGTAGTGGACCTGTCGGACGACTCCGTTGCGGTCGATGAGGTAGTGCGCTGGCCAGAACCGCTGGTTGTAGGCGCGCCACGTGGTGAAGTCGTTGTCGATCGCGATCGGATAGTGAACGCCGAGTTGGTCGGCCTGGTCGGCGACGTTGTCGACGTCGTGCTCGAAGGCGAACTCCGGTGAGTGCACGCCGACGATGGTCAGCCCGGCATCTCGATACTTGTCGTCCCATGACGTGAGCGACGGGAGTGTCCGCTGGCAGTTGATGCATGAGTACGTCCAGAAGTCGACGAGCACGACCTTCCCGCGCAGCGCCGCGAGGTCAAGGGCCTTGCCGTCCTTCGTGTGGAGCCATTGCTGGATGCCGACGAAGTCACGGGCGGGGCCGCAGTTGGCCAGCACCGTTGGATCTTCCTCACATTCGTTGAACGACTTGGCCGGCCCAAGATCTGCGCTGCTCGCTGCCGCTGCGGCGGGCTCGTGTGCGGTCGACGTCTCCGCGGGAGCGCTGAGCCCGTCGAGGGCCGCGCGGGCGGCGGGGTTGTCCTCGATCGTGCTCTGCGCTGTCGCCACGTAGCTGGGAACCAGGCGCTGCACCTGGTCGGCGAGTCCGAGGAACACGGCCAACGCCGTGACGATGAGAATCGCGCCAGTGACCCGGCGGACCACGGGCATGCGAGTACGCACGGCCTTGATCCGCTCGGTCATCTGCTGACCCGCGAACGCGAATGCGAGCAGAGGCATCGCGACGCCGATCGAGAAGGCGACCGTCAGCGCGATCAGCTCCGCCTGCACCTGATTGGTGGCGGCGAGGACGGTGATTGTTGCAAGCACCGGGCCGGCGCATGGCACGAAGGCGAGCCCGAAGGTAGCCCCGAAGATGAAGGCGGAGCCCTTTCGTCGCGGGCCCACCGTGCTGAAACGCGCGAACGGCCGCTCGAGCAGGTGCCCCACGGCGGGAATGAGGAAGCCAATGCCGACGAGGATCATCGCCACGATCCCGATATTGCGCAGCAGGTCGGCTGGCAGTCCAAGCGCGGACAGGAGCGTCGCGCCGATCAGCGTGAAGAGTGCGAATGACGTCACGAGTCCGCCGATGACGACGAACGGGCGCCAACGGTCCGGCTTCGGCGGCTCCCCGGACGACGGATCGACGAGGCCGGGCGGGATCACCGATGTCGCGAGCACGGCAGGCAGGACGGGCAGGATGCACGGCGACAGCCCGGTGACGATTCCCGACAGAAGGCCGATGGCAATGAGAGTCAGCATGCCCACAGTTCGCCGTGCTGCTGCTCAGAGATTGGTCGGGCACCAAATGATTGCTACCTGGGGCTGCTACCAGCCCATCGAGCCCGGGACGCCCTTGAACGGACCGACCACCTTCGACGTGATCCAGCCCCCGTAGAAGCCGCCCGGCTGCGGCACGACGATCTCCCCGTCGACCGTCACCTCCTCCATCAGGCCCGCATACACGGCAAGCCGCCCGCGCAGGATCTCGAAGCCGGGCAGTGGGTCGGAGTAGCCCCACGCAGCCTTCGGGGCCACGACCCCTTTGCGGTACCGAATGTCGAAGTAGTACGCCTTGCCCTTGAACTCGCACTCGGAGAAGGCCTTGGCCGACACGAGGACCTTGCGCATGAAGTCCTCGACCGGCAGGTAGTACACGGGCGGATGACTGGTCTCCAGCACGCGAACCGCGCGCTTGGACTTGCAGATGACCTTTCCGTCGTACTTGATGACGATGTGCTCGCGCGTCGGCTCGACGCGTGGGGGCCGGGGGTAGTCCCACACGGACTCCTGGCCGGGACCGGGCACGATCGGCTCTACGGGGTACATGGACACCGACGCTAGCGTGAGCGCCTCACCACAGCGAGGGGACGGCATGGAACTCGATGAGCTCCGCACACCGCGTCTCCTCCTGCGCGCATGGCGCGACGAGGATCGCGAGCCCTTTGCCGCGATGAATGCCGATCCCGAGGTGATGCGCTACTTCCCCGACGTGATGAGTCGCGAGGCATCGGACGCGCTCGCCGACAGGATCGAGGAGATCCACGCCGAGCAGGGCTTCACCCTGTGGGCGGTCGAGGTTATCGAGAGCGATCGCGGCGCCACGTCGTTCGCGGGCTTCACCGGCCTTATGTCGCCGTCCTTCGATCCCCCGTTCGAGCACGCCGAGCCGTGCGTCGAGGTCGGCTGGCGCCTGAGCAGGGACTGGTGGGGTCTGGGCATCGCGACCGAGGCCGCACGCGCGTCGGTCGCCTACGGTTTCGACATCGCAGGGCTCGACGAGATCGTGTCGTTCACGACGCCCGCTAACGAGCCGTCGTGGCGGGTCATGGAGCGCATCGGGATGCACAAGACCGAGGAGTTCGACCATCCCAGGGCAGAGCCAGCGGACTGGTGGCGCCGCCACGTGCTCTACCGCATGTCGGCGAGCGATCCGCGGCCATGAACTAGCCGACCGGGCAGGGATTGTTCCGGTAGAGCGTATGGAGCCCGTCGAGGTCGCCCGCGTTGAACGCAATCGCGCCGCCGACCGGGTTCATCACCGAGGAGCGGTCGTTTACGTGACCAAGCCCGATCGCGTGCATGACCTCGTGCACGACCAGCCAGCCGTGACCCGCTGCCGACGTTCCATTCGGCTGGCGCACGACGCCGAAACCGGGCCACTGGTCAGTCGGCCACCAGTCGGTCGTGCTGTAGGTGACGGTGCCCTTGCCGAATCCACCGCCGCCGATGCCCGCTGCAGTGCCGGTGTTGGCGAATCGGAACAGCAGGTCAGCCGCGTTCGGGTCTGCGGTCTCGGCGAACGTCAGGCCGGTCTCGGTCGAGAGCATCTGCAGGCCGGTGATCGTGTCGTTGTAGATCTGGCTCGCGCCGGCGGGCTGATTGCTGCGGTCGTAATACCAGTTCACCGTCTGGCACGGGAAGTAGGTGGCCGCGTTGCCGAGCATCGACCATCCGCTGGGTACGAACCCCGCGGGCGGTGACCACCGCACGGGCGCAGGGGAGATCGTGACGAGCTTGCTGACGACCTGCTTCCCGGTGATCGCCGTGATCGTGTACGTGCCGGGCGCGGAGTAGTCGTGGACCACGCTGACCGAGCACCAGTCCGGGTGCGCGATCGCCGTCGTGGTCTTGCACTTCCCGCGCACGGACTCGGTGCCCTGACCGTCGCCCCAGTTGACGCGAGCCTTGGACTTCGCGTCCATCCCGGCGAACACGACAAGGTTGTTGGTCTCGTTCTGCTTGTCGACGCGCAGGACGTCAGGGGTGACAACGGTGATCGTCGGATGGGCGACGGGCGCGGCGGAGACGGCGGGCGCAAGAAGAACGCCGCCGACAATGGCGGCGGCGATGGTGGCGGTGACCCGCACGGCTAAACGCACCGGATAAGTAGAACACGAAGGCCTGCCACCGCAGCCCAATGAGGCGCGGTGGCAGGCCTTCGCGATGACTACTGGACGACGAGCTTGATCGGCACAGCCTTGAGCGCCTGGCTGACCGGGCAGCCCTCCTTGGCGGCCTCGGCCGCGGCGGCGAAGCCCTCGGCGTCGAGACCGGGGACGTCACCGGAGACCGTCAGACGGATCTCGGTGATGCCGGTGCCGGGAACAAAGTCGACCTCGGCCGACGTGTTGAGCTGGACGGCGGGAGTGCCGGCCTTCGCGAGGCCGTTGGAGAAGGCCATCGAGAAGCAGGTGGCGTGAGCGGCAGCGATGAGCTCCTCCGGGCTGGTCACGCCGTTCGGCTCGGCCGAGCGCGCGGCCCAGGTGACGGGGAAGGTGCCGAGGTCGCTCGAGGCGAAGGAGACTTCGCCGGAGCCCTCAAAGAGGGTGCCGTTCCACTGGGCATTTGCGATGCGGGTGGTTGCCATGTTGGGCCTTTCGTCGGGTGGGTTCCTATCCGTGTGCCAACAAACCTACGCGCCCGGAAATTTCTACGGCCTCCAGCCACGATTCGACAGCCCTGAATGGGTCGGCAAAGGCGCTTCAAGTTGGTCGAGATGGGGCTCCAGGACGCCGCGACGATCGTCGCACGGACGATGCCCGCTTCGCGGTGGGCGTCCTTCGTTTGCTCTCGATTCGGTGCGCCCACGAACTCGCGTCTGGGCGTACCGACTGGGCGGACGAACAGTCGATCGAGCATGTGACTCGCGTCACAGCTACTACGTGGAGGTGTAGTGCTCGAAGGAGCTTCCGCAAACAAGGTCAAACTTGCATTTGCGCGCGCGATAATCGCGACCTTCGACAAAGGTCGTTGGCTTGAGTTGGGACTAATAACAGACACTGAGGACACGATCAGGGACCACCCTCGACTGCTCCGCGCGCTGAGCTTTGGCGACGAGGACTATTCGGGAGCGGTGTACGACGTTCTTCCAACAGTCCTAGGCGAAGAGCGCAGCTACGGCCAGAAGCGTTTCAGGCATTTGCAACTTGCAGAGCAATACGTCCGCCTTGGCGAGTGGCTGGCTACGAACGACTACGACCTCTACGAGGAGTTGTACGGAGAGGGTACGGCGCTGCAATCCGCCTCAACTCTAGAGTTGGAAGACAGTGAGACGCCGACCGACGAAGTCATTGCTGTCGACGTGCCTCACTCGACACGCCAGAACGCGTCCGACGAAGTGTCAACGGTCGACGCGCAAGCCATACCCATCATGGCTGCCGAGGTCCCTTCGGACGTTGAGAATGGTGCGCATTCCGGCACGGGCATCGTTGATGTCCCTCGCAGGAGCGTATTTCTCGTACATGGACGGGACCTTCGACTACGCGACTCCATGGTCGCGCTTCTCAGAGCGTTCGACCTGCGCGTCGTTGACTGGGATGAAGCGTCTCGCGCGACCGGAGTTGCCACGCCCTACACGGGCGACGTAATCGTCGCTGGAATGAATGTCGCGGACGTGGTCGTTGTCCTCCTAACTCCAGATGACTTGGGATGCGTACATCCGAAATTCCTTACGACATCGGACGGCCTTCATGAATCGAGGTTGAACGGCCAGCCACGCATGAACGTTATCTTTGAAGCCGGAATCGCGATGGCCCGCGACCGAACGCGAGTTGTCATCGTCGAGATCGGTGATGTGCGCGCCATGAGCGACACTGAGGGGCTTAACGTCCTTCGAATCAAGGATGATCTAACCTCGCGTCGTCGCCTGGGGGGACGCCTCAAGACCGCTGGACTTGCTGTACACATGGACAACGACGAGTGGCCTGAGGCGGGCGACTTCGCCCCAGACACTGACCAGCCTGTCGATGCCGGCTCCATCGGACTGCCCGTAAGCGCGGCTGACAAGGCCGAGGACGTGAAAGCAGGCCCTGCGCCGACCGATCAAGAACTCGATCCTGTCGCAGCACTGAAGGTCTACTTGCCTGATCCCCAAAAGCGAATCTTGTTAGAGGAACTACTCGAATCGCAGGTGGATGTCACGCTTCAACGAATACAAGATCTCCCGGTACCGCAGCACGTAGACATACCTGGGTACCAAGATCTCCTTTCGCAACTCACGAAGATTTCGGAGCCCGCTATCGAACTACTCGTTGCTGGAGTGCGCTTCGATCGCGGACACGAGTATGTGGGCCTATGGCAGGACTACATTCAACGTCTAATGCAGGCTCGAAAGTTGCCGAAGTCAGGGCCGTTCGCGCCCCAGTGGGAAGCAGCGCGCCACGTGCCCGCTCTCCTGGCGCTGAGAGCGGCTGGGATCGTTGCCGTCCACTACGAATACGACGAGGTACTAATCGCGATGCTCAAGGGCGCTTCGTGGCGCGAATGGACTGGAGCGCGAGTTGTCCAACCTGCGGCCGTTGCACTGAACGATTTCAAAGTACTAGAGCCGCAAATGATCAAGCAGTTCCCGATGTGGGGCGACACACGATACCTCTACCCTGCGAGCCACTATCTGCGTGAGACCTTGCGTGACTTGCTTCGCAAGGCCATACCGGATGACGAAGACTATCGTCGAGCAACGGACGGCTTTGAGTTCAGGTGCGCGCTAATTCAATGGACCTACGCCTCGTCGGCAGGCTCCTATCGGAGCGCCCCTGGGGAGTTCCTAGTCAGTTCCAACTGGAACGGCAGCGTCCTCGTTCCTGAACAGGAGTTTCGAAGGATCGTGGGCACCGGCGAGGACTCACCATGGATCGCCGTGACCGCTCCAGTCATGTTGGAAGCTGCGTTAGATCAACTGCGAGACGAACTGATCCACATTAGGAGCCTTGGATGAATTCGCCTGCCTGTCGATGAGAGCGTGGATGCAATCAGCATCTGGCCAACGAACGACGGATAAGCAAGTGCAACTCAGGTCTGTCCGGCCAGCCACGCGGGCGCTGCCGCCGGCACAATCGGCAGTGAGGACTTCACGCGCCCGAACCGGTCGTCCTGCGTCGACCATGCCTCGTACGCGGAGTTCATCTCGTCGCGCGAGCGACCGACGAAGTTCCACCACATCAGGATCTCCGACTCGAACGGAACCCCGCCCAGAAGCATCAGGCGTGAGTTCTCACGGACGTCGATAGGAAGTTCGTCGCGGCCCATGCCGAGGTACCCGAGGTGCCCCGGCGTAACGGGCTCTCCGTCGATAGCGACGGACCCCTCGAGCACAATCACGCCGTACTCGTAATCCGGCCGGAGCGGCAGCGTTGTTGGCGAGTGCAGCACCACCTCAGCACCGACGATGTCCCAGTCCCGATGAGCTGGGCTGGCAACCGCGGCCAGTTCGCCGACCAGCACCGTTGCCGAACCGCCGTCGAGCGCGACCTGCGGGAGCGAATCGTGATGCTCGAACGCCGACTCACCGTTGCGAGTCGCCTCCGGCTGCGCGACCCACAACTGGATCCCTTGCATCGTCCCGACGTACTGTCCCGTCGCCTCCTCCGCGTGCGCGATTCCCGCACCCGCGGTCATGAGGTTGAGCTGTCCAGGGCGAATGACCTGCTCGGATCCGAGGCTGTCCTTGTGGAGCATCTGCCCATCGACCAGCCAGGTGACGGTGTGCAGTCCCATGTGGGGGTGCGGTCCGACGTCAGGCCCGGCGCCCTCGGTCACGTTGACCGGCCCCATGTGGTCCGCGAAGCACCACGCACCGACGGTGCGACGACCGCGCCGCGGGAGAGCACGGCGAACGGTCATCGCACCGACGTGAGCCTCATGGCTATCGGTGATCTCGATCATCGGATCAGCGGGTGGTGCTTACTGGCCCGAACGGTGCGGCTGGAGCGCCCCGGCGGGAACAGTGCCGAGGCGGCCCTTCTGGAAGTCCTCGAAGGCCTCCATTATCTCGGCCTGTGTGCTCATGACGAACGGTCCGTACTGCACAACCGGCTCGCGCAGCGGCACGCCGCCGATGAGGAACACCTCGAGGTTCGGGTAGCGCGAATCCTGCTGCGCGTCCGCCTGGAGGAGGACGGTGTCACCAGCGCCGAGCAGTGCGAGCTGGCCGGACTTGATCGGACGACGCTCTGCGCCGACCGTTCCGGTGCCAGCGAGGACGTACGCCAGCGCGTTGAAGTCCGTGCGCCACGGTATGTCCGCCTGCGCGCCGGGGGCGATCGTCAGGTGCGTGACCGCGAGCGGCGTGTGGGAGATGCCGGGGCCGGCATGGCCGTCGACCTCTCCGGCGAGAACGCGAACAAGCGTTCCGCCGTCAGCGGTGGTGACCATCATCGAGTCGACGCCACCGAGGTCCTGGTACTGCGGGGCGATGCGCTTCATGGCCTTTGGCAGGTTGATCCACAGCTGCACGCCATGGAACAGGCCGCCGGACTCGACGAGCGCCTCGGGGGGCGTCTCGATGTGGAGAATGCCATCACCAGCGGTCATGTACTGGGTTCCGCCGTCGTTGATGACGCCGCCGCCACCGTTGGAGTCCTGGTGGAGGAACTGGCCGTCGATCAAGTAGGTGAAGGTCTCGAACCCGCGGTGGGGATGCCACGGCGTGCCCTTGGGCTCACCGGCGGCGTAGTCGACCTCGCCCATCTGGTCCATGTGGATGAAGGGGTCGAGGTCCGCGGCTGCGACGCCCGCGAATGCGCGGTGCACAGGGAAGCCCTCGCCCTCGTATCCTGTCGGGGCAGTGGTGACCGAGCGCACGACTCGCGGCTTGGCGTCAGCGTCGACGGACAGACGCGGCAGGGTCAAGGTGTCAGCGGTTGCTGCAGGCATGTGATGCTCCTAAGGCGAGTGCTGTGATGGTTTAAGAGTAGGGACTGGGGACTATTCGGGCGAGGCGTCACAGGATGGTGACGGCCTCCTCGCACTCGAGGCGGAACTGGCGCGGGCGGTTTCCATCAGCGGAGACGTGGCCGATGTTCACCACGAGGAACGACTTCTGAGCGGTGCCGCCGAGGAACTCGGCGTCGATCCCCTCGCGGTCGAATCCGCCCATCGGGCCGGCATCAAGACCGAGAGCGCGGACGGCGACGATGAAGTAGCCGGCCTGCAGGTAGCCCTGCGTGATCGCGGTCTGCGCGCGAGCAGCGTCGTCGGCAAACTTCGCCTTCGCGTTGTCCATGTGGGGCGCGGTGCGGTCGAGGTTCTCGTGGAAGTTCGTGTCTGCAGTCAAGATCGCGACGACCGGGGCCGACTGCGCCTTGGCGCGGTTCATCTCGGCAAGGTGCGGCAGCAGACGCGCCTTCGCCTCGTCTGAACGGATGAACGTGATCCGCAAGGGCTGCGAGTTGAGGGCCGTCGGCGCGTGCCGCACCAGGTCGTAGAGCTCGGTCAGCTGCGCGTCGGAGACGCCCTCGCTGGTGAACGAGTACGCCGTGTGGGCATCCCGGAACAGTTGGTCGATCGACGCCTCGTCGAGCGGACGAGCGGCGGAGTCAAGAAGGGTGGTCAAGTCGATCTCCTTTAGTTGATTGTTCAACTGTATAGGTAGTTGAACTCTAAAGCAATCGGACGTATTCCCGAGCTGAGTGTTCGGCCTCGCTTGTCGAAGCGGGCGCTGAGGCTTACGGCAGAACCCAGAGATGCTCACGGGTTGGCAGAGGTACCTCGAAACGCCGTTCGCAGCGGGTTCTATGCGTATTTCCGTACGGAAACCAACGCCCGAGCCTGGTCGTAGACTCAAGCCGGATCGCGGCTGGCTCTGTCCGGACCCCAACGCCAACAGGGCGCCTGATAATCAGTCAAGAGTTGCCGGAGTTGATAGTTTTTTCCTTTTCTCACACTCGTAGTGGAGATGTATTCTACTGTGCCTCTCGTAATGGGTACTAAAATCCTGTTACGCTCAATTCGTGATAATAAGAGATAACCCTGCAGCGGAGGCGTTCCTGCGGGCCTTGCCTGAACGGCTCGCACTAGACGCGACGGCGACAGAGTCACCGCACGGAACAGTCGTGAGTGTGCCCTTGGGAGAGATGACGCAGAACTTCCTCCTGATCTGGGCCGGCGAGGGCTATCCGAGGGACGTCGACGCCGCGCTCAGCAAAGCCCAAGGCAGTGCATGGCCAATGGTTGTCACGGCGCGACGCCTATCACCGGGTGCACGGGAGAAACTGGATCGCGACCGGGTCAACTGGGTCGACGACGCAGGCGACGCGCACATCGAGGAACCGCCTGCATTCATGATCTTTCGGCAGGGCATGAAGCAAGCCTTGGCGAGGCCGCCGGCCGACTTCAGATGGACATCGTCGACCGGTGCCGTAGCAGAGACACTCTTGGTCGAATGTTCACGCCAGCAACCAACTGACGGCTCAGAGACAGAACGGATGGGATTCAGAGTTCCGCGACTCACGGGAATAGCTGAAGAAGTCCAGTGGTCCTTGCCTCAAGTCTCCAAGTCGATGCAAGGGTTCGACCGAAATGGGTGGACAAGCAAGACAGGATCCGAACGAGGACCAAATGCGGGAAGGAACCTGACCGATCCAGGCGCAATGCTCTCAAGTTGGGCTAGTTGGTACAAGAAGCGTCCACTCAAGCACACAGGTGCTCACGTTTCATCTCGTGACCCGTGGGATTTCATCACCGATCACCTAAACCGTGTGCTGGGCGATCGACAATGGGCGGTGAGCGACTGGCTCGCATTGTCGCAAGTCTCACCATTTGCGAGCGATGTGCCGAGTCTTCGCTGCTACCTGGATCCAAAGGACTACGACCACAGCCTCTTCCGCATCATGAGTTCCTTGGACCTGCGGCCAGTAACGTCTGGCGCTCGAGTCACGTTTGTGAGGGCGGAGAAACACGTGCTCACGCAGAGCAGCCAAGGGACACCGGCGCCAACGGTCTCCGCTATCAGGCTCTACGGTGACCTGCTGCGGCACGGCGTGCGCGGATCTGATGCGGCGGAACATTTGAGGGAGTCCGAAATTGGCTTCTGATCGGTCCCGATCCAAGCTGGCTCGGGACCTAGCCGAGGAAGCACTCATCCGGCTCGCGCTCGCTTTAGGCAATCGCTCTGGGAGCATCGTCGTCATCGGCGGCCTGAACCCCGAGTACTTAACACACTCTCCTCCGGCACCGCACCTGGGCACGACCGACGTCGACATCCTCCTTGAGGTCGGGTTTGTGTACGACCGCCAAGAAATGGACTTCTCCTGGTTAGAAGCCGCGCTTAATCTGGCCGGATTTCTTCCGGGTCGCGGAGCCGCCCGCGCTTGGCGCTGGACGACGCGAGTGAACGGCATGCGAGTCACCCTCGAATTGCTCTGCGACACTCCGGATTCTCCAGGTCTTGAGATCGTGCTGCCAGGCTGCGAGACAGTCGTCGCACAGAACCTTCAAGGTCCACGCCCGGCGATTTACGACACGGTCGCGCGCACCCTCGAAGTCCCGCCCCGACTACTTGAGGAATTTCCGGAGGCGCCGACAGAAGTCATCGTGCACTTCGCAGGGCTCGGCGGATACGTCATGTCCAAAGCTGCAGCAGTTGTCGCGCGTGGACAAGACAAGGACTTCTATGACCTTCCTTTTGTCCTGTTGTACAACGACGAGGGAGGACCGAGAGCCGCAGCACGGGCGGTGGACGCAGTAATGCACCAAGACACGAATGCGGCGTTCGAATCGCAGGTGGTGGCTGCCCTCAAGATGTACCAAGACGAGCACAGTCGGCCAGCAAGTATCTTCGCCGAGCAAATGCGCTTGTCGGGGGATCCGACGGACGTCGAGGTGCTCGCACAGGATGCGGTGGGTGCCGCAATCACATTCATGACTGAGTTCCGGACACTCGGCCGATAGGGACAAGTAGGAGGCCGACTACTTCGACTGAGACCGGTCAACTTTTCGAATGTTTCGCAAACGAGCGCCAGACAGACTTCGGGCCCGGCAGGAGAACCTGCCGGGCCCGAAGTTGTGAATCGAGTGTTTAGGAAGGCTGCGGGATGATCCGCAGGTACGGCTTCGGGGCGTCCCAACCCTGCGGGAACAGCTCCTTGGCCTCCTCGGCCGACACGGCGCCGCCGATGAAGACGTTGTCGCCGTTCTTCCAGTTGGCCGGGGTAGCGACCTTGTACTTCGCGCCGAGCTGGAGCGAGTCGATGACGCGCACAATCTCGTCGAAGTTGCGTCCGACCGACATCGGGTAGACGAGGACGAGCTTGACCTTCTTGTCCGGGCCGATGATGTAGACGTTGCGGACGGTCTGGTTGTCCATCGGGGTGCGGACCAGCGGGTCGCCTGAGACCGACTCGGGCAGCATGTCGTAGAGCTTGGACACGTTGTAGTCGGTGTCGCCGATCATCGGGAAGTTGACCGCAGTCCCCTGGGTCTCCTCGATGTCTGCTGCCCAGCCTGCGTGGCGATCGACCGGGTCAACCGAGAGGCCGATGACCTTGACGCCGCGCTTGTCCCACTCGGGCTTGAGCGCGGCAACGGTACCGAGCTCGGTGGTGCAGACGGGGGTGAAGTCCTTGGGGTGGGAGAACAGCACTGCCCACGAGCCGTCGATGTAGTCATAGAAGTGGAGCGGACCCTCGGTCGTCTCCGCGGTGAAGTCCGGCGCGTCGGCGCCGATGGAAAGAGCCATTCTTGTTCCTCCTGATTAGTCGCGGGTGCGAGATCCACCGCGCGTGCGAACGAAACCCTACTGGATCACTTGGGAAACCGCTATGGCCCGCAAACACGGGTGGGAGCGGGTCAGCTACGGACGACAGCTCGCCGAGCACGTACGCATGAGGTCGACGACGAGTCGACGCGTCAGAACCTGCGTATGCATGCGCCACAGGGTACTGGGTTCCCCGGGCATCCGGACCACGGGCCGAACTACCATCGATCCATGGCTCCTACCCACGAGGTGCTCAATCAGGTGCCGCCGAGAACGGGCGTCAACGAATTCACCGAGGACGCCGTCCTGCGTCGCTATATAGAGGTGTTCGGTTCGGAAGCCCACACGGCGACGCTCACCGAGCTCGGCGAGCGTGCCGGGAGCGATGTGGCCCGCACCTGGGGCGAAGTCGCCAACACCCGAGTTCCGACGCTGCGCACCCACGACCGCTACGGCAACCGAATCGACGAGGTCGCCTACGACGAGAGCTACCACCACCTCATGGAGGTGGCCACGTCGTTCGGGCTCCACGGTTCCCCGTGGGCCAGCACCTACCCCGGCGCCCATGTGGCCCGCGCGGCCGGCTTCATCCTCTGGTCTCAGGCCGAGGCCGGCCACATGTGCCCCATCTCCATGACCTACGCATCGATCCCCGCCTTGCGAACTGATCCGGACGCGGCAGCTCGCTGGATCCCCGGACTGACGAAGCGCGCCTACGACCCCGCCCTCGCTCCCCCGCAGTCAAAGCCCGCACTGCTCGCAGGCATGGCAATGACCGAGAAGCAGGGCGGCTCGGACGTGCGTGCGAACAGCACGACCGCCGTCGTCAAGGGTGACCACTACCTGCTCACCGGCCACAAGTGGTTCTGCTCGGCACCCATGTCCGACGTTTTCCTCGTCCTGGCCCAGGCGCCGGACGGACTCACCTGCTTCGTCGTGCCGCGAGTGCTCGACGACGGCACGCGCAACACGTTCCGGCTCCAGCGGCTCAAGGACAAGCTCGGCAACCGGTCGAACGCATCGTCGGAGGTGGAGTTCGAGAACACCGTCGGCTTCAGGCTCGGAGACGAGGGTCGAGGTGTGAAGACGATCGTAGAGATGGTGTCCGCGACGCGTCTCGACTGTGTCCTCGGATCGGCGGCACTGATGCGGGCGGCTGTGAACCAGGCGAGCTGGCACGCGGAACACCGCGCGGCATTCGGCAAGCTCCTCGTCGACCAGCCGCTCATGCGCTCGGTGCTCGCCGACCTCGAACTTGAGACCGAGGCAGCAATCGCCCTCGGCCTGCGCCTGGCCAACGCCGTCGACGACAGCGAGGCAGGCTCCGAGCCCGAGCGACTCCTGCGGCGCATCGCACTGCCCGCGGCCAAGTTCCATGTGACAAAGCGCACGATGAGCGTCACCGGCGAGGCATTGGAGTGCCTGGGGGGTAACGGCTATGTCGAGGAGTCCGGCATGCCGCGCCTCTACCGAGAGGCGCCCGTGAACTCCGTGTGGGAGGGATCAGGGAACGTGAACGCCCTAGACCTGCTGCGCGCCGTGTCGCGCGAGGAGGGCGTCGTCGACGTCCTCATCGCCGAGCTCGACCTCGCCCGCGGACTGAACAGCGAGTTCGACATTGCCTCCAAGGAGCTCGCGCAGTCGCTCCACGACGCGAAGGCCGATCCCGCCGCCGCCGAGCCGCGGGCACGGTTCCTCGCCGAGCGCGTGGCGACGTGCCTGCAGGCCGGTCTTCTCCTGCGCTACTCCACGTCCGACGCGGGCGACCGGTTCTCCCGCACCCGCCTCTCCTCCGCCGGCATGTCGTTCGGCGCGCATTCACGATGACGCGCCGCGTTGCACCGCTGCTCGCGGTAGCGCTGCTCGCCACGACAGCACTCGCGGGCTGCTCCGCGGAACCGACGGCCGAGTGCCATAGCAACCTCGTCACCGTCGAGATGCCCGAGTGGGCAAACACCGGATTCAGCGAGGGCGCAACAGTCCCGCACGTCATCGGATCGAACGGCCTAATAGTCGCCGTGCCCTTCTCGCAGCCGCTCGTCGCGACCGGCGAGGGCGAAGACCCGCAGAACAAGGTGCTGCTCGTCGCGAAGACGATCCCGAACGGCTCGGCGCCCATGACGATCGAGGCGCAGCTCAACGGCACGGGCGACGTCGTCCACCGCGTGCGCGAGGGCGGGCCCGGCCCCGGCACTCTCGACCTGCCGCTCCCGGGCTGCTGGCGAGTCACGATGCGCTGGGCCGATCAGGTGGACACGGTGGATCTCGACTACGTCGCGGCGACGAGAGCGGCGCCAAATGCCGCGTAAGGCGACGAAGCCCGACGATGCTGAGGTCCTGCCTTCCAACTCGTGGGCATCGTCACCAGGACGACGACGGCTCATGCAGGCGAACCGTTCCCGCGACACATCTCCCGAACTGGCCTTGCGACGACTGCTACACGCGGCGGGCCTTCGATATCGGGTCTCCACCCGACCGCTCGCCGAAGTTCGTCGTACCGCGGACCTCGTTTTCCGACCAGCGCTTGTCGCGGTCTTCGTGGACGGCTGCTTCTGGCACGGGTGCCCCGACCATGGCAGCAGCCCGAAGACCAACTCCGACTACTGGACGCCAAAGCTCGCGCGTAACGCCGAGCGCGACCGCGAGACGGACGAGCTGCTCGATAAGGCTGGCTGGATAAGCGTCCGCGTCTGGGAGCACGAGGACCCGCATGAGGCTGCCACCCGTATTGAGGCGCTCGTCCTCGACCGACGGACCGGGTGATCAGTCCATCCAACTGCCCGGATTACCATTAGAACTCTGCTCAGTGGTTTCCCTAGTCTGTTTCTAGTTACCGACAATGGAGATCCTGAAAGCACGTCTGACATCGAGGCCGACTTCGTCGTCGCCGGCGCCGGGCTCACGTGGCCACATCGGTAAGTGTCGAAACCGGCACGCAACGCGGCCGCGGATACCTCGAGTATTCCAATAAGCAGGCACAGGGCTCGCATTGGATCAAGCTGAGGCTCTAAAGACCTTGCTGCGGTGGTACTCAACAAACTCCCGGGACGGCCGGTCCTGAGCCATGCGCGGCAAACGTATCGGGAGCTTGTCTTCGATTCGCAGAACAGTTCCGCGAGTCCCGTGTGTCATCTCAGGACGGAGGAGGGGGGATGTCTGAACTTCGAAGCCGTCACCGTTGGTACGCAGCGTAAAGAGACCGGCGTCAAACAATCGATGAACCGTTGGGCTAAGCGCAATGCCATTAAGAGTGAGGTCCGGTCCGCCCGCTGCGACCGGCCTTATGTGGGCGGCTTCGATCAGCCCTCCCAGCCGTGAAGCGGGCACTCGACCAGCGGACAGGCCTGTGATGCAACAGCTGAAATCAAACGTGTCAAGCACACCGTCACGAAATCTTGCGTCGCGCTCCAGCCTTGACACGAAACTTCTCTGCCGATCTTCAAGACTCGGTGCGGAACCGACCAGACCATCATGCCAAAACAAGTCGTTCGTAACGGGCTCCATTCCCCGCGACAATATGTCCACCGCGTTCGCCGCGGGCAATCGCCGAACTGCCTTGCCTTGCAGAGACGCGCCGTACTGACGTGGCTCGAGGCTTCGTAGGCGATCCTCCGCTGGAACGCCTCCGCTCGAGAAGGGAACCACGCGATCGAAGGACATCCAGCCTCCCGAAAAGTCGACTGCAAACATCCCAGGACCAACAGGTCGCGGCTTGCCCGACACGATGGCCCATGCGACGAATCCCTGACGGCCGCCTTGTCGCTTTGGTTCGTAGATGAGCGCAACTTGGCCATCTTCAGACGCTCGTTCGAACTGAGAAAGATACCGTTTAGGAAACTCATAAGAAGTCGCGGAGTCCTCGTATCCGCTTCCTTCTCGAGACTCGAGAATAAGGAACTCCACGAAAGCGAGCTTACGACCTCCGTTCCGCCGGTGAACGCGAAAGTTCCCCCTGCGCCACCAAACTCGTTGGCCAGACCAGGCCTACAGTCCCAGCAAATGCCGTAGGTGAATCCCAACGCTGCGGGCTAGATCCGGCGGGACCGCATTGCCGATCTGGGTGTACTTCGGCACGTCGCGGGCCCAGTCACCGACAGACGGGTCGCCAGCACGTCGACGTCCCCCAGTTGTTCTCGCACCGACGAATTGATACCAATCTGGGAAGGTCTGCAGTCGTGCCCATTCTCGCACCGAGAGCACTCGAGGAGTGTTGTAGTGGACGTAATCGTCGGGAATGGAAGCCACAGTAATGAGTGGTCCTTTGGGTCCCCACTCCCGCGGCAAGACCCTCTGCGCGAACTTCTTCGTTCGTTGATGGACGGGAATCTCGTGAAACCGGATCATGTGGTCGAACTTCTCAACGATCTCCGCACGATGATGCGAGTACACCTGCTCAGACACGGGCGCACCCCTTCCTCGAACGAGATTGGTCTCCGGATCTCGACGCATGCGCCTTTGGAAATCGCTTCCCGCTTTGAGTGGATACGTCCTGGTCACCCATTCAGACATCCATTCCGGATCGTCTAGGTCGGAGAGAACTTCAACGATGCTAGGCGCTTGCAATGACTTCTCGGGTAGGAGACCACCAGCGGGAAGTGACTCATCCAGATCGGGCAAACAGTCCCGACGAATTCCGACCATAAGGACTCGAGGGCGGTTCTGCGGCACTCCGTAGTCGCTCGCCCTGACCACCTCGGCCCTGATGAAGTAGTCAGCTCCATCGCCTGATCCCGAGAGGCGAATCTCCGCGAATGCGGACTCAACGTCTCGCCAGATCTCTCCGGGTGAACCGCCTGGTGTCCACCTTGCTGACTTAAGACCCTTCACATTCTCGAAAACGAAGGCCTTTGGCCCGAGCTCAGAAATGAAGGCCGCCATATCCCTGTACAGATGATTGGAAGGGATCTGCTCTTTCGAGACTACGAACGAACGACGATGGCCGATTCCGCTGTAACCCTGACAAGGCGGGCCGCCGACTAGCAGATCCACGCCGTCGTGCTGCTCATTCAGCCGTGCGCATAGATCGCGAAGGCGACGGCTGGACCGAGTGACTTCTGTGATGTCGTTGACGTGATTTGGCTCCTCATTGACTAGCGCGCCTGGACGATTGATCAGGTAGCTCGCTAATGCGTCATCATGCAACTCGCTCACGAACACAGGCTCGAAACCCGCGTGTTCCAAACCGAGGCTCATACCGCCGCAGCCCGCAAATAGGTCAACGACGGTGCCGATGACGCTCACCCCTTCTTCAACTACCAAAGCACAACGGAAGATCACAGTACGGCTGCGGCCGGCTATTTTCGGAGTTCAGCGCCTTCCAGCCGATAGAACGGGGTACCCGAAATGAATCTGCCCGGGAAGTCCTGCGATGAGTAGTAGGCCTCATGCGTGGCGAGGCCGGTGATGCGCGCGACTTCGTTCTGCCCCGCATGCGGAAGGCCAAGCCTCTGCAGCTGCTGCACCGATACGTTTGGCACCTTGTGAATGAACCAGGTTCGCAGGGCCTGCGCGTAGTCAACTCCGCCGTCCTTGAAATGACTCAAGTACTGGGAAGACAAGATGACGCCAACCCCAAACTCTCGCCCCTGCAGCAAGAGCTGCTCTAGCGCATCGAATTTATACTGCATGATGTTCGTCGCCTCGTCGACGAGAAGAAATGAATTCAGCCTCCGGACCTGAGGATCCTCACCCACATACGGCCACTTGGTCTGCCGACTCATGAACTCGTAGTACTGATTGAGGAAAAGCGCGACGATCGCATTCTTAGCCTTCTGGTCGGAACCGAGATCCAGAAGGTTAACGACAACGACCGAGTCTCTCATCAGCTCATCGAACGTCTCCAGACGATCGCCTCGGGTCGCGAAGATTTCGCTCAGAACGAAGGTCTCCAGCACACCCACAACGGAGTCGGGGGCTCCCCCATTTGCGCGATACGCGACGAGCACCTCGTCCACAGTAGGCGGAACGCCAGTTGCATACGCAGAAACGATTACGTTTCGAAGCAGGTTCTGTTGAACTGGTCCGATCCCTGAATAGATCTGGGTAAGCACATCTATGAAACTTCCGGCGCGTCTAACGGCCGCGAGGGACGTGTAGCCGGGAGCCATCTCGAAGAAGTTGAAAGGAATCTTATGCGGGCGCAAGACTCTGCCACCCGTCGCGCTCAGGAACGCGGCATCTTCATAGTCACCCTTGTAGTCAAGGACAAGAACCGATAAAGGGTTGTCCTGTGCCGTCCTCGTCGTGTGACGAAGGTTTGCGAGCAGGGCCTTGATGAGCTGAGTCTTGCCAGTCCCAAGATCGCCAGCGATCCCTATGTTCAACTGTGTTAGCGCCGTGTTTCCGGGCCAGAAGTATGCCTCTGCCGGCCCAACAGCGTTCAGAAGACGCCCAACCGAGAACTTGACCCCATCGCCCAGGGCCTCCGGCTGTTCGTCGGCTGCTGAATCGTCCTCAACTGAAGACTCTGCTTCGTTCGCTTGAGCCTGCACGCTGCCCTGCATATGAACGAAGTTTTCGACTACGTCTAGCTTATGGTCGTTTGGCGGCTCGTTGCCAGGATCGTCCGTGCTGTCGCCCATTTCTCCTCCCGACCGCGAGGCAGAACTGACGACATGTCCGTTGACAAGCGTTATGGACGACGGAATCGGATTTGAGAACGACGCATCCAGAACTGATGCCCAGGCATTCAAGAGCTCCGGATTCGAGCCAGTCAGGCCGGCGGCTACGGCAGCGGGATCAGCCAGAAAGGTCGAGTGCGAGACTCCCGACGAAGAACCGGAGGGTGCGGCGAAATGGGCTTCATGCCCAATGTGCCCACCTTCCGCGGGACCGTGCTGGAAATACGCAAGCAGTGGAGAGCCGCAAATCACCTGCATTTCTCCATCCATCAGCCTTTGCAAGCGGCGCGCTAGATCAGACCGAACTCGGTCACGAGCAGGCGTTAGGCGCGCGCCCGCCTCGATCAATGCAGTAAGGCCATTCAGCCATAGCACGTTGTTTGCATGGGAAGTCAGCTCGCGCGTATCCCATCTTTCAGCCAGGCCTGCGAGGAGGCTCTGAGTGTTGCTCAGTTGTTCAATTGGCTCGTCGTAAGACGTAGTCCCCAACCCTGGAAACGCCGATTTGGGCGTGTCAAGACCGTAGTACTTCACTTCGACCGCGACGAGTGTCAAGCGTCGGTCGTCAAGTCGGATAACCAGTAGGTCTGCACGACGTCGCCCGACTAACCGTGGATCTCGGCCGACGAGAGCCAGCAAGAATTTGTCACATGCATCGATGGGGAGCACAAACTGGTGCGCGTCTTCGGGCTCGGCGCGATCAAGGAGCTCAAGCGTCGTGTAAAAGCCGAGTGCCCCTGTAGCGTGGGCGCCACCAATTGCGATCAAGGAGGACAGCCCAACACCCCGTGCGCCGAGACTCCTAAGGACGTTCGTCGCCTGATCAACAGTGGCAGGCACTCCCCACGACGCTGACAGCTTCTTCTGAACCTGTGTCTTGAGAGATTCGGGCACTCTAACCACTGAGAGGAATGGCCTCCGCTGGAGTAGCGATCCTGCCTCAGCCTTTCCGAAGCCTGTGGCGAGAAACGGTGGCCTCCATTCCCAGAGCGCCTGATCACTGGAGTGCTCGTGAATCTGGCGAGCCAACGCCGCTGGAGTCACCATCGAGTCGCCGGAGATGGTCCACTCAGCGCGGTTCGAAGCTAGCACTCCGCCGACAAGCTGAGTCAGGATGCCGGGACCATTGGCCCTGTCATCTGGAACCTCGAGGGCCCTTAGCGCTGCAGTCATCGGGTGCCAACCCCGCTCCGCCGCGATCACTGGATCTGTCGAACTGGTAGCCGATTCAGTTACTTCATTGCTTACCGCCTCGAATCTCCGGAGCGGTGTGTCGCTGATTAGGCCGAAGTCACCCGCTGACGCATCTACTACCTTCATCGCAACGCCCGCATCCTGGAGGATGCGAATATTCGACGCGGGCTGTTCGCCTTGCTTCGGGCGGTAACGCGACCACACGAGTGGAGACTCGCCCCCATGAGTCGTCGCCTCGGACAGTTCGTCTCTGGGTGCCTCTCCGAGCCGGTTCAGTGAGTCGAGAATTCGGGCCCCGCCAATCAGCGTCTCGTCCGATTTTGACCAATCTCCTACTTCCCTAAGTACAGCGCGATCAATCTCCTCGAGCCGAGGGCTGGGCGAGCTTGCTGCGAGGTCCACGGTGATGGTGGTAGCGAACGGGTGAAGGCGCCTGTAATCCCGGATCGCCGCCAAGGTGCCGCCACCGTTCAGACCACTTGCGGACGAACCCGGAGCACGCCGAGCACCGACGTACTCCGGCGGGCTCGGTACTTTAGGACTCTCGATTGACGCCCGAATCAAGACGGACCATCCTGCGAATATTTCTCCCTCGCCGTTGTCAGTTGGTATGGCGAGCATTCGTCCGTTGCTCGACTCGTTTGGTCCGAGAAACGGAAGGTTCCATCCCTCGATCGCTCCCGCTAGGGCTAGTGGCTCCGAGGCAGCTCGCAGGGTGCTTTCCACGGAAGCTAGCCATGCGAGTCTTATTGGGTGCAATGGACTGAGATAGACCGAGTCGCATGATGCCGGAAGTTGCGTCGTCGTCCATGCGGAGCAACTGAACGGATACGCGGCCCAGAGAACGCCAACCGGATTGCCTATAGAACGAGCCTTCGTGACCATTCTGGCGTAAGCGGTCAAGTATCGCTCGAGCCGCATTCGGTCTTCCCAAAGGTGACCCCAGGCAATCCGAGATGGCCAAAGCATTAAGGAGCCGCCTTCCCCAACGCCGCGCCGAAGTGATTCCTCGATACCGAGCGCCGAAAAGGCTGCCCTGAACTCTCCAACCTCATCCGACTCGGTGAGCTGGGTGGGTACCCCTAGAGCTCCTAGAGAGCCCCACACTTGCTGCAGTTCGGGTGTTGTGACGAACGCACCGTTCCCGCTCGATACGAGTCCGCCAAGTCCAGCACGGACGTCACTCGGCAAGAAGACATGCCCGAGAGATGCCGTCCATGTGCCTTCCATCAACAGGCGCACGAGTTCCGCCTCAAGCTCGCCTCTCAGGCTACTGACGAGCGATTCTGGAAGGTAGTCTTCAGATGCCTGAACTCCAAGACTGGCCGCGACGAGCGGCGACAGCGGACGATTGCTGTCCTCGGCAGGCAGTAGCTCCACGGAGTACTGCCCAGCGGAGATCACGTGCTCGGACGCTGCATTTGCATCCCCGTAGGCGATCGACGGCCGATCTGGCCACTCCCCTAGGAGCGCACCGTCGAGGGTAGGAGTGCTGGTGGACGTCCATGTGACTATTCGTAGCGGATCTTCCGACCGAAGTCGGTGAACAATCGAGCTACTCTCGAGCGCCACGCCCCCCGAGTCGAAACGCTCCCATGAGAGGACAACGGGTGCTCCGCTCGGAGCACCATTCTTCTTTGTCAGAAGGACGACTGCCGCTCCGCTAGGAGGGAGGAGCAGGTACGACGCCGTAGCAGCGCTCTGGACGACACCGACGAGCGGATCCGCGGCATCGAGATCAATCGACACGTGACATTTCACTGGCCGGAACTCGAAATCGACATTCCCGACCTTGTGATTAAAGCGACCCTGCATGAAGAGCGCACCGTCAACGAGCGCAAGGGACCCCTCGAAGGACGCCGCTCGTGGAGTGACGAGGAGTTGCATTCGAGATCCAGCAACGTCGCTGGCCGACGGTATACCTACCAGGGGAATCCGAACCGAGACAACCTCAGAAGTCAGCGCTCTAGTGTCCCCGACATCCTTCAATCCTTCGCAGGTCAGGACTGCCAAAGGCCCCGCAATCTCCGCACGCGCGAGTGGGATCCCGCCTGTACCCAGAATCTCGATCGGTTCGTTCTGGCCCTCCGCAACGGGGTTGAGGAACTCCGGAACGCTCAACTTCGAGAATGCCTCAAGTCGCGCGGAGGCTGTAAGCTCGTGCGTTCCGAACGCTGCAAGAGTGCACCCTGACTCGGCTAGTGTCCGGCCGAAACCAGTCCAATCGATTCGCGCCATTGGGTGAGGTTCATGCTCGCTCGGATTGTGGAGAGTGCCCAACCAGTGAGGATTGCGAGCTAAAAGAGCGACGGACGTCGCAATCGAGTCAGCATCGAACCAATGTTCGGACAGGGCCTTCACGAGTCGGCTTGCAGTCGGGAGATTCATGCCTGCCAGCGGGGACGGTAGCGAGAACGCGGCGTAGAGGGAATCCTCGACCACTTCTGCCAAATCGGCACTTGCATCCGCACGCGCGACAGCATCGGAAAGAAGGGAGAGCCCGGCATTGATGTGCTCGTACCAAAGCGCATTCCAGGGTTTGGTCGTCGCCCCAAGTAGCTCGTAGGCGTCCCGTAAGACGACAAGAATGTGGTGAAGGCGCGCTGCTCCAGTATCAAGTGAGTCCCCCGGTTGAGCCTGTCGGCCCGACGCAGCGATCGCGATCGAAAGCGCGACGGGCGCGACGTCAGAAAGCATCAGCGACGAGGACTCCACCTTCGGCCACGAAGGGCCCATCACGACTTGGAACGTCCCGGTGATCGTGGCCAAATCTGGTACACGTCCGACACAAACCGCTAGGCGATCTCCTTCGCGGTAGCTAGCAGCCATGCCTGCGTCAACCTGGGTGACGCCCTCCGCATTGTCGAAGACGGTCTCAGATACCAGAATCGCGAACGGCGCTGAATCCTCTGGTTTCGCGCTCAACGAGAGCGAACCAGAATCGTTGCTCAATGCGTTGGCATCGTTTGCCGCGCGCACTAACGCGATTGCATCCTCGGCGCGAGCAACTGGAAGGTACGCCCGCATGAGATTCTTTCGCTCTCCGAGGCAACTACCGATCGCCACGGAAAGTAGATGCCCGTTCTCAATCTCCAGCGAACTCATTTCAGAAGGCACTCTGCACCTCTACGGCCTGATCGGCGTCTGCACTGCCGCGAGCGAGGCCTGAGACCTCTAGCAAACCAACTAGTTCCGCTACATCGGGCCGAAGCCCAAGTTGGAAGAGAGATTCAGAGACAGTTCCGACGGTGGTTCGGCTCTTCGGGCGACCGGCCGCGAGACTCGCAATCAACGCGCTCCATTCGGTTCCAGGCGCTACGACCGCATACCGACCACTAGTTCTTACAAGGCCGTAGTGATCCGCATAAGGCCCGGATGAGGAACGTGTGGCGAGGGCGTACCGAACTGCCTCCCATGTGTTGCTGCGAGGCGGGGGATGGGCAAGATCGCGCTCGAGCGAGTCGCATAGGTCCTCGTCTGCACTCATCTTCTTCAAGCACTCCTGAATGTCTCCCTTTGCATGTTTCGGGTGGTCATCGAGCCAACTTGCGAGCGACTCCCGAATCGCTCCCCCTCGACGGACCCGGGCTGAAAGCAGTGGCGCGATATCCCGAATCGAGATGCTCTCGGCCTGAGCTACCCACGGCAAAGTCTCCCCTACGTCATCAACCAGAGATCTCCATGTGACGTCCTGGGGCACGCTGTCACTTGCGATCATTCGCCCCAATCGCTCGTACCACTTCGCTTCCCACAAGTACCCGAAGCCAAGCGCGGTCCTCAGCAGAGTGGTGGCCCAGTCGACCCAAACGCGCGCTGGCAATGCGTCGACCCATTCGTCGCTTGTCAGGCGTCTCCACGATTCGTTGAACCATGCAAAAGGAGTTCCCACCGCGAACGCGGCCGGAGGTGAACTTCCGACGAGATTTCTGCGAGGTACCTCTCGTTTCGCGACAAGTCCCGGGAGGAGATGACCTGAAGCACGGTCGACAGCTCGCAGAATGTGATCATCGTTCAGCCGGCGGTCCACGGCGGCTAGCCACAGCTCAGCAGCGGAGGCATTCACGCCGCCCTCAGAGGAACCGATAGCAAACATCGATTCGATCATCTGTGCGATATCCCATGGCTGTCGCTTCGCAGCCATACCACGAGTATTTTGCAGGAGAGCCAAACGGTAAGTGAGCGGAGTCGCAGCCTGAGACTTGGCGTTCTTCGCGCGAACCCCACGTAAGGACAGCGCTACAGCTCTCCCGACTACGTCACGATTCGCGGAATACAGTCCGGCATCGAACAACGCCTCGGTCCAACTTTCCATCTCGGCGTCCGAGGGTTCAGTCGCCTTAAACACAAGCGTCTTGGACTCTCGCACCTCAGTACGAAATGCCAGTGCGATCGGCCGGCTGCCCTGACTCTCCATTCCTTCCACGTCGTAGACGTCCCAGGCCAATGAGGCGAGAAGAGCTTCGGGAGCTGCGACGTACTCCGGCCGCGGTAAACCAACGATCATCAAGCGCGCGGGCTCGTCGATCATGAGGAATTCTCCGCGGTGAGTTGAAACTCTTCATGGCCTACGACGATCACGTAGCCACCCTCTGAGCTAGGTCGCAGCATGCTTGCTCTGAACCTCTCCAACCGAGGTGAAGCGCTGTGCGAATACTCGGTAATTCCGAGATATCCATCACTGCAGGCCATGGCTTCCCGAATCATCGGAAAGTCAAGTTGGATGGTCTCCACGACTGAATCGCCCTGCATTAGTCTGACCTCGAGAGCGTCACCATCCCGGGCAGTTCGCAGAGTCCAGAGGTCAGGCGCCACGAAACCGAGTCGAGGATCCTCCGGATTTCCAGTCACTGGGACGGCTCGCGCATCAAACAGCGGTAGTACAAAAGAACTATCGAACTGTTCCGGCGCACGACGGGGCTGGAGAAGCGTTCTCAAAGCAGACTTGAGTTCGGCGGGAATGTTTGCGGGTGAAAGCTTCCAAGCGTGGGACCACAAACTCAACTCCTGAAAAAACGCAGGCCTACCAACTGCCGTTCCGTAAAGCCTCAGCAAATATTCTCCGTACCACGATTCGATACGCCGACGCGTTTTTTCGTCTGAATTCGAGTCGTCCATTACGGCAACGAATGCAGAGTCCAACTGGTGGTCGAAGATGGTCACCGCCTGCCGGAAGGGATTCGCGTCATCGCAACTCTCCAGCAGCGTCTCAAGCGGGGAGTCCCCTTCAGTGCGAAAGCCGAAAGCGTTGATTGTCGCGTCTGACCAGCCTCCGCTCGCATCGGAGATACTCCCAGGGCGCGCGTCCTTTGCTGGATCGCTACTCCTGGTGATAGCCAGAACTGGATCCGAGCCAGCACGCGCGACCGGATCTGGTCCATCGAACGGGCGGGCCCCAAACAATGCCTGATGAAATCGCAGTGAGGCGAGCGTCGCGATCGAACGAAAACGATCAGCCGTTCCGTCCTTCGGCGGCTGACGTTCAGTCAACCATTCCAAAGGAGCTCCGCCGCTGTCCCTCTGAGGCAGATCGCCGACGACAAGCCGGCAATATGCGCCCCACAACTCCCTATATGTCAAGCGCTTGCCGGACGAGAGCTCCCCTGCTCTGATAGCTGTCACGACTGAGCCGCGGACAACGTCGCTCCTGAGCGACTCGAGGTTCGCAGCAATTGGATCGCAAAGGAGCACGTCTTCTCGGTCGATGTCGAGTCCTGCAACGAATTCCGCCAGGAGGCTTAGGGCCGGGACCTCCGCAGCATCCAGCGTTTGTCTTTCGCTGAATCGCGTTAATTGGTACTCCGTCATCGACAAGGAAAATTCGTCATCATCTCGAACTTCGACCGACGGGCGCACTTCGCACAGTGAACAAACGTCCATATACACTGCGATGACTCGGATCGCCTCACCGGAGGGCGAGGCCGTTTGCGTGAATTTCACAAACGCTGAGTTTGAACCGGACATCGAGTTCGAGGTCAGATCGATCCTGTCTCGCTCGCTCAGCCACCCTGCGATCTGACTGCCGGGGGTCTGCTCGGTCGCCTGAGATCTGCTGGCAAGTTCCTCGAACAGAATGCCTCTGTTGATGTTCGCGAGCAAATGGGATCCAGACTTGAGAGACTCGTCGATCTCGTCGATCAGAGGCGTCGGTCCTGAATCCTTGGCCCGTCCCCCGTTAGGAGGAATCGTCGCGTCATTGACCAGGACCAGCCTGTGCCCGTTCATGGACGCGTACTCATACGTACGTTGAGCGAGCTCTGTGGTAACTGAGTCGATGGCAGACAACCGCCCCTTGACCTTCATGGCAAGTGCGGACTTCCCGTTACCGGGACCGCCGACCAAAAAGAGCATTGAGGGTGAATCCCCGGACTCAACACAGTTGAGGAGCCACTCCACCAGTTCACTCGCCGCGGGAGCGCTTGGGCCCTGAGGCCAGAATCGGTCTGCATCGTTTGAGGGCGCCTCCGCCACTCCCGAACCACCCGTTGATCTCTCCCACAGCCGTGCCAATCCTGCCCAATACGGCTCAACTTCTGGGATCTCCGTGATGGCCATCAAGCCTCTGGCCGATCTGAGGCACCCGCCGGTGCAACCCTGGACGAACACTCCAATTGGCCAAAGTGCCCAACACACCGCCAATGCTTTGCGCTTGCCATGCGGCCCCCTCCGTGTGAACCGGATACTGCCACAGAGGACTGACTCCGTGTGCCGTACGTGTCCCCGCGTACTCCGTAGATCGAACAAGCTGAAACGTGAGCGTGCAGCGCCACCAGACCATTCTGGCTGTGTGGTTAGCCGAGCCGCGGATTGGGAGTTTCGCCGCTCCCGGCTAGAGACCTGAGAGTAGCCGCCCGACTGGCGGAGCCGCTGCGGCGGTCACTCTCGCGAGCTCAGGACTTGGCTGCTCATCGAAGTACTGCTGCTAGTTCCGCGTGAGAATCAGACCGGGGCAGAGGGCGCTGACGCGGATACCGTGTGTCGCCTGCACCGTCCAAGGCCATCGCCTTCGTCATCAAGAGCACGGCGCCTTTGCTCGCGACGTATGGAGCGTTCTTCGGATAACCCACGAAGAACGCTCGCGATGAGATCAGCACGACGCTCACGACCATTGCTGGCCAAAGAGTGCGGTTGACACATAATTCGACTTGAGGTTCGAATTGATCTGCCGATTCGACTGCTCCTCGGTCAGCGAGTCGAGCGAACCGATGACCGTCTCCCCAGCCGAGGTGGACGACGATTGTCGGGTTGCCGAACCAGCCAGAGCTGGTGGAATCAGTTGGCCGACCGCTGCGACTTCGGACAACTCCTGCACGACTACCTCGGTAGAACCCTCGCACTCCCGCCTCGCTTCGTGCAGGTCCGCTTCGGTTCGTCCGAGCAGAACGACGGTCGCTCCCTCCTACGAAGGCGGATCGCGGTAGCGAGGCCGATGCCTGCTCCGGTGACGTAGACGACGTCGCCGTCGAGGCGCCGCATGCCGTGGGCGATCACGCGGTGAAGCCGCCGGAGGCGTCGACCACCGACCCGTTGAGGACAGCGCCTTCGCGCGAGCAGCAGAAGGCGATCGTCGCTGCGAGTTCCTCGGGCTGCAGTAGTCGGCGCACGAGCTGTGATGCCGCGAACTCATCAATGTGAGCGAGGTCGTACAGGGCGGCAGTGGCCCTGAGCATCTCGGTCTCGGTGGATCCGGGAGAGACCGCGACGGCGGTGACTCCGGTGCCGATGAGGTCGGCGGCTAGTCCCTTCACGATGCCCACGACCGCGTGCTTGGCAGCGTTGTAGGCGGCGAGGTGGAAGAGGCCTCGCGCTCCGGCCGCGGATGCAATGGCGACGAAGCGGCAGTTTTGGGGATCGGGACCGCTCAGCATCAGCGGCACTGCTGCGGATGCGGTGTTCCACACTCCGACGACGTCGATGTCGAGCAGGGTGCGCAGGTGTGATTCGGGCGTCTCCCAGAGCGGATCGCCACCGACGATGACGGCGGCCGCAGCGACCGCGGCGTCGAGCCGTCCGAACTCGTCGACGGCTAGGGACGCTGCGCGTGCGAGTGCGTCAGCGTCGCGGACGTCGACGATCTGGGTACGGACTGCGTCGGGGTATTCAGCTTTAAGGCTGAGTAGTTGGTCTGGCGTGGCGAGGGCGTAGTCGACGCCGTCGCCACGATCGCTGCGCCTGCCGGCGCACGAGTCGACGGCGACGACGCGGTAGCCCTGCTGGACGAGGGCGTCGACTGTGGCGCGACCGATGCCGCGTGCTGCGCCAGTCACGAGGGCGACTCGTGGACTCGCTTGTGTGGTCATCGAGTGGCGAGTTCTGTTGCTTTGAGTCGTCCACGGTCGTCGACGGTTGCGTCGGTGATGAGATCTGCGGCGGCTTTGACGAGCTGCTCCATCATCTGTCGGCCGACTTCAGCGTTGGCGTTGGTCGGGTCGCCGAGCACCCCGGTTGGCGAAGCGGCTCGCACGCCCTTGGCCATGAGAAGAGGAAGAATCTCCTCGAGGCTGGCGAGCTGCCCGGGTGCTGCCTTGTTCATGCGCACCTTCTCGGGCGCGAGGTGGAGCATGACCGAGGTCTCGATCGATCCTGCGTGGGCATCGCCCGCGGACTCGAAGATGCACGGCAGCCAGGCGACGTCGTGCCGCTCGTGTCGCATCTGCGTGATCGCATCCGCGAGCGTGCTGACGTTGCCGCCGTGACCGTTGACGAACACGATGCGTCCGGCCCAGGTGGAGAGCGATCGCACGAGCTCGACGACCTGCATCCTCAGTGCGTCGTGCCCGATCGAGATGGTGCCGGGGAACTCCTGGTGCTCGCCGCTGGCGCCGTAGGCGATGGCGGGGGCGAGGATGACGTTGGATTCCTCGCTGCTGAGTGCTTCCGCGATCCGCTCAGCTGCTGCGGTGGCGATGAGGGTGTCCGTCTCGAACGGCAGGTGGGGTCCGTGCTGCTCCGTCGAACCGATGGGAACGAGCACGAGCGGCCTCGGTGGGACGTCGTCCCACGTCATGCTGGCCAGCCGTCGTATTGCCATCGCTACTTGCTGCCTGCGCCGAGGGTTCTGGTGAATCCGTCCTGGACGATGACGTCCGCGGGGCCGAGGTCGTGGATGCTCTTGTGGCCCAGCGCGTAGACGGTGGAGTCGATGCCGCTGCGGAGGATATCGAGGACGTTCTCGACGCCGGCCTGTCCGTTGGCCGCGAGCGCCCAGAGGTAGGGGCGTCCGATCATGACGGCCTTGGCTCCCAAGGCAACTGCCTTGACGACGTCGCTGCCGCGTCGGACGCCGCCGTCGAGGACGATCTCGATGTCGTTGCCGACCGCCTCGACGATGCTGGGGAGGACGCGGATCGGTGCCGGCGTGGAGTCGATGTTGTTGCCGCCGTGGTTGGAGACCGAGAGTGTCGAGAAGCCGGCGTCGACCGTCCGCTTCGCATCGTCGACACGGCAGACGCCCTTGAGCATGAAGGGACCGTCCCACTGCGAGCGAAGCCAGGCGAGGTCCTCCCAGGTGCACGGCGGGGTCTGCATCCACTCGTAGTAGGCGCCGAAGAAGGTGGGGGTCTCCCCTGCCTCGTTCTTGAGGTTCGGGGTGCCGAGGTCGGGGATGCCGCCGCCCTTTGCGAACGAGGCGAGCCACTTGGGCTTGGCGATGACCTGCGGGGCGAACTGCACCATGGTCTTGAAGTCGATCTTCTCGGGGATGATCGGGCTGCCCCAGTCGCGCCCGTACGAGAAGGACCAGTCGAGCGTCAGGATGATGCCCTTGGCGCCGAGGTCCTTGGCGTAGGCGAGGCGCTCGAGCATCTGGTCGCGGGTGCCCATCCAGTACATCTGGAAGAAGGTCAGCGGGTTAGCTTGAATCACCTCGGCGAGCGGCTTGCTGCCGAAGCAGCCCAGGCCCATGGCCGTGCCGCGGGCGTTTGTGGCTCGTGCGATCGCAACCTCACCGTCGGGGTGGACGGCCTGCACTCCGGTCGGCGAGGTGACGACGGGGAACGAGATGTCCTGGCCCATGAACGTCGTGGCGAGTTCACGGTTCGCGTGGAGGCCGGCGACGTGCGGGGCGAGGCCGATCTTGGAGAACGCGGTGATGTTGTCGTTGTAGCTGGTGCCCTTCTCGTTGCCGGCGAGCAGCGCGCTGTAGACCGACGAGGGCAGCCGCTTCTTGGCGCGACGCTGCGCCTCGGCGACGGACTCGAACCACGGGTTTGCCACGGTGAACCTCTTGGATTTCTCTGTCGTTAGATGACGCTGGGGTCGAAGCCCGCGAGCGGGCTCTCGGCGCAGCCGTGCACGGGGGGCTTGGCCGGCATGAGCTGGCCGAGCTGGATGAGCACCGGCTCCTGCTTGCGCTTGCTGGACTTGGAGTGGTCCTGGCTGGCGGCGGGGATGGTGCGGCCGACCTGCAGAAGGGCGTCCTCGCTGTAGCCCTGGACGCACTCGGGGTCGGGTCCGTCGAGCGGCAGGCCGGTGAAGAACTTGGCAGCCATGCAGCCGCCGCGGCAGGAGTCGAAGTGCTGGCACTTGGTGCAGGCGCCGGAGGTCTGCGGGCTGCGCAGGTCGGCGAACAGCTCGGAGTTCTGCCAGACCTCCTGGAACCCGCCAGGGTTGAGCAGGTTGCCGGCGAGGAAGTTGTCGTGGATGGCGAAGGGGCACGCGTAGACGTCGCCGATGGGATCGATGAGGCACACGACTCGTCCGGCGCCGCAGAGATTCAGGCCGGGCAAAGGCTCGCCGAAGCCGGCGAGGTGGAAGAAGGAGTCGCCGGTGAGGACGTTCTCCCCCGCCTTCATCAGCCAGTTGTAGAGGTCGCGCTGCTGGGCGGCGGTGGGGTGGAGGTCATCCCACACGTCCGCGCCGCGGCCCGAGGGGCGCAGACGGGTGAGGCGCAGGGTGGCGCCGTGGCTGTCGGCGAGCGCCTTGAACTCGTCGAGCTGGCCGACGTTCTCGCGGGTGACGACGACCGAGATCTTCGCGTCCTTGAAGCCGGCGTCCTTGAGGTTCTCCAGCGCGCGGATGGCCATGTCGTAGGAGCCGGTGCCGCGCACGCGGTCGTTGACCTCAGCGGTGGCACCGTCGAGTGAGATCTGCACGTCGACGTAGTCCGTAGAGGCGAGGAACTTGGCGCGCTCGGGGGTGATGCGCACGCCGTTCGTCGAGAACTTCACGCCGACGTTGTGGGCCACGGCGTACTCGAGGAGGTGCCAGAAGTCGGGGCGGATGGTGGGCTCGCCGCCGCCGATGTTGATGTAGAAGACCTGCATGCGCTGCAGTTCGTCGATCACGGCCTCGGCCTGCTCGGTGCTGAGCTCGCGCGGATCGCGCTTGCCCGAGGATGACAGGCAGTGCACGCACGCGAGGTTGCACGCGTAGGTGAGCTCCCAGGTCAGGCAGATCGGCGCGTTGAGGCCGAGCTCGAACTGGTCGAGCAGCGATCCGCCGGTGGGACGGACGACTGGGGGCTTTGCTGGCTTCGTTGTCGTGATGCGGTCGTCGAGGATGGTCACGATGCAGTCTCCAGTGGTCGAGGTTGGATCGTGCCCGCTTCTGCGAGCGACTCGAGGGCCTTCACGTACGAGGGCCACTGTTCTTTTGGCACGTCCGCTGCCTCAAGAGCCTCGCGAACGTCCGCTCCTTGGGCGAGGCCCGCGACGACGGTGACGAGCTCAGGACGCTTGAGGAAGGTCAGGCGCCTGGTGCTGAAGTTGTAGGCGAGCGCGCCGAACGGCTCCGGGCGCAGCTCCACGCGGGGAGACAGCTGCCAGGGCTCGTCGAGCATGGTCATGCTGATGACTTCGGTGGGTTGTTCGCTGGGCTTAGTAGACGCCGCACATGCCGTCGATCGACACGTCCTCGATCAGGTTCTCGACCTGCAGGTCCTGGGTTTCCGTCTGGGGTGCCTCGATGCTCATGTCGATCCTTTCGATGAGTGGATTGCAACTGATCGGACAGTAATGGCACCGTGCGCCAAAAAGCAATACATTCGTGTTAATACTGTGTGAATGCCTGCTAGGTTCATCCGGTCATGAGCACGGCAGAGCGGCCAGCAGCCGGACGTCCCCCGGTGACCAGCCACGCCGAAATCGAAGCGGTCTCGTTCGAGCTCTTCGCGACCCAGGGCTTCGATGAGACCACCCTCGATGACATCGCCACCGCGCTCGGGGTCGGACGCCGCACGCTGTTCCGCTACTTCCCCTCCAAGAACGACATCCCGTGGGGGCAGTTCGACGCGAGCCTGGAGGGCCTGCGGCTGAACCTGGAGTCGACGCCTGCCGACGTGCCACTGTTCGAGGCCATCAACCGCGCGGTCGTGGACTTCAACCGCTTCGACCCCGACACGCTCCCCCAGCACCGCCAGCGGATGGCGCTCATCCTGCGCACGCCGGCACTGCAGGCGCACTCCGCGCTGCGGTACGAGCAGTGGCGTGAGGTGATCGCGTCGTATGTGGCCGCGCGCCTTGCCGTGCCGGCAGACTCGCTGGTTCCTCGGCTGGCGGGTCACGTGGCTCTTGCCTTGGCGCTGTCGGCGTACGAGCAGTGGCTGGAGAGCGACGCCCAGACCCTCGAGCAGCTGCTGCTCGGCACGGGCTCGGCGCTGCGCTCGATCCTGGACAGCTGAGGTGGATCGCTCGCTGCCCGCGGGCGCGGTGGTGCGGCTCGCGCCCCGGGTTCGGGCGTGGGGTTCGGGGGCAGTGCTGATCGGCGGGTCGCCGTGGCGGGTCAGCCGGATGTCCGGTGCCGCGCGCACGGTCGTGGCTCGCCTGCTGGGCGCAGGTTCGACGGGGGTTGCGGCCTCAGACCCGCAGACGCTCGCGATCTTCCGCATGCTCGTGGACCGCGGCTTCGCAATCGTGGTGGGTGGCGCTGATCCGTCTGGCTCCGTCTCCGTTGTCGTGCCGGCGATGGATCGCGCTGCGAGCCTGGACACCACGCTGACGTCCCTTGCCTCTGCATCCGTGACGGTGGTCGACGACGGTTCTGTCGACGCGGGCGTGGTGACCGCCGTCGCTGCGATTCATTCCGCACTGGTGGTCGCGCATGGCGTGAACAGAGGTCCGGCGGCCGCTCGCAACACCGGCGTGGCCGCGACCTCTGGTGAGTTCGTAGCGTTTCTCGATTCCGACTGCATCGCTTCGCCGGGCTGGCCCGAGTCGATGCTGCACCACTTCTCCGATCCGGCCGTCGCGGCGGTGGCTCCGCGTGTGCGGGCGAATCCGTCCGGGCGCTCGGTGATCGATCGCTACGAGGCGACTCGATCCTCGCTCGACATGGGCGTGTTCCCCGAGCTGGTGCGTCCGGGGTCGCGCCTGGGGTTCGTGCCGACCGCGGCGCTGATCGTGCGTCGTTCGGCCCTCGGCGCCGGCTTCGACGAGGACCTACGCCTGGGCGAGGACGTGGACCTGGTGTGGCGGCTCACCGATGAGGGCTGGCACGTGCTCTATGACCCGTCGGTGATCGTGGCGCATGAGACGCGGTCCCGACCTGTGTCGTGGCTGACGCGTCGCTTCGAGTACGGGACGTCCGCGGCCGCCTTGTCGTTGCGCCATCCCGACAAGCTCGTACCCGCTCGCGTGTCGGCGTGGAACCTCGCTGCTCTGGGGCTGCTGGCATTTGGTCGCCCGCGCGCCGCTGCCGGAGTTGCCGTTGGTGCAGCGGGCGCGCTGTCGCGCCAACTGGGCGCGCTCGACAACCCGGAGCTGCTCGCGGCGCGGATCGTAGGCCAGGGAGTCGTCGCCGATGCTGCTGGCATCGGACACCTGCTGCGCCGGGAATGGTGGCCGGTGGGTGCTGCGGCGCTGGCGCTGTCCCCTCGCTCGCGGGTCGCGCGGACGCTTGCCGCCTGCATGCTCGCGCCGATCGCGTGGGAGTACGCAACGCAGCGGCCTCCGCTTGATCCGGGCCGCTACCTGGGCCTGCGCCTGCTCGACGATGCCGCGTACGGCACCGGCGTGCTGGCCAGCTGCGTGCGCGCGAGAACCCGCGTGCCGCTCACTCCGACGGTGCGTCTGCCCGACTGGGTGCCGGGAATTCTTCGCCGTCTCGGCTAGCTCGCGATGTCGACCTGCGCGCTGCCCGCCGGGTAGGCAGGCACGACACCGGTAATCGCGGCGTCGTTGATGACTTCCTGCTTCGCGATCTTGCCGTCACGCACGGTGAAGAAGTCGATGAAGCGCACCTGGCTGAACGGCCCGAAGCCACTCGTCGATCCGTAGAGGTATCCGGTCGTCGTGACGATTACGTCGTCGCCGAGGTTCGCCGACCAGGTGCGGTCGATCTTCTTGGCCACCGAGATGTAGAGGCGACGGACTTCCGCGGCGACGTCGGCGAGCGACGTCTGCACTGCGCCGCCGGGGAAGATCAGTTGCGCGTCGGGCGTGAGGCAGGCCTGGGCCTCATCGAGCTTGCCTTCCATGAACAAGGTCAGGTAGCGGTCGACCAGTTCCTCGGCCTCGGTGAAGCGGTCACTCATGATGTCGCCTTCCTTAGGAGTTCACCGATCAGGATCATGTCCGGATCGGGCGTTGTGAGGATCTCGTCGGCGAGCGCTTGCGCGTCGTCCTGGCTCATGCCGCCGGTGATGAGGTTGGGGATCACCTTGGCGAGCACGTCGTCGACGGTGACCGGCCTGGTCGGACTGCCCTTGACGTCGTCGACGCCTGCCTCGATGACGGTGCCGTCGGTCAGCTGGGCGCGCAGTCGGGCCGGGAACCGTGCGGGGTAGCCACTGCCCGCCCACGGTTCGTAGGTGATCACGTCGCTGATCGCCATGACGTCCTCATCGCAGGCGCCGTCGAAGACGTCGATCGCGAGTGGCCCGTCCTTGATCACGGCAGCGAGGACGTAGGGCAGGCACCAGCGTGCATCGTGCGCCTTCGCGGGGCGCTGCCTAGTGGCCCACGGCTCGGCGATGATCGGGATGACCTCAGTGGGCACCCAGCAGTGGAGCTCCTCGAGGTTGCCCGCGGTGACGCCCTGCTGGGTGAGTTCGTCCAGCGCCTCGATGAACGGGTGGATGTAGTGGCAGCACGGCTGCAGCTTGAACGCGGCGTCGGGCAGGTGCCAGGTCTCGCCAAGGTCGTCGAGCTGCTTCTTCAGGTTCGCCGCCCCTTCGGGGTCCTTCGCGTATAGGGCGAAGAAGCCGTACGAGCCATCGAAGACGTTGCTCGGTCCGGTCACTCCGGCGCGGGCGAGCTCCGCGGCGAGCAGCCCGGCGTGCGCCGACCAGGCGGGCTGCACGGCTTTCACCGTGTCGCCATCGGCGAGGAAGGCGAAGGTGCCGGCAGCCTGACTGCCGGCGATGCCGATGGCGTTCTCGAACACGTCGTCCGTGTCCTGGTGCAGCAAGCAGGAGACAGCAGCCGACGCGAACGCACCGGCGGCCGAGGTGATCTGGAAGCCCTGCGCCTGGATGCTGCCAGGGCTGGCCAGGCCGATCCTGATGAGGAACTCCCAGCCGACCGTGAACGCGGAGAGCATCTGGATTGCGGTGGCGTTGGTCTCCTCGGCAACGGCGAGCGCGGCGGCGGCCATGACGGCGCTGCCGTGCATGACGGACGCGACGTGGGTGTCGTCGTACTCGAGCGAGTGGATGAGCCCACCATTGATCAGCGCGGCAATGGGGGCCGGCGAGGCCTGTGTCGTTCCGAGGACGGTGCTCGACCCGATGCCCTGATTCTTGGCCACAGCACTGAGGTTCTTGACCGGGCCGACCTTCGACGCGGCGATTCCGACGGCGAGCGCGTCGAGGAAGTGCAGTCGTGCCGCGTCGAGCACGTGCTCAGGGATCTGGTTCCTCGCCGCGATGAGTCGGCTCGGAAGCGACTGCTCGACGGTCAGCGCGCCCATAGTTCACCGATGACATCGGACCATGCGGTGGCGTCGCCAACCGAGCCGTCGACCAAGCCTCTCGCGAGTGCGGCGAACTGCGGGAAGTCGGTCGCGGTGATGAGCTCAACCTTGTCGAGCACGTCCGCGTCCGAGAGCGGGCGATCGGGTCCGCCGAGGGAGCTGCGGCACTCCTCGGTGTACACGGCGCCGCTGGTCGTGGTGACGGTGATGCGCGCGGGTCGGTCGAAGGGCGGGGCGAGGTCGCCCTCGTAGGCGTTGATGATGATCTTGTTGCGCAGTGCCACGACCGTGGGATCGCTGACGTAGGCCTCGGAGAAGGCCTCTGCGTCGGCGCTGCCGCGCACGATCACGGCGGCGACGGAGTGCGGTAGCGAGAACTTCCCGCCGAGCACGGAGACCGGGTTGTGGTTGTTGAGCGTGATCGCGAAGGGGTTCGCGTCGATGACGATCGACGCGATGTCGTCGGCCGGCACGTCCGCGAGCCGACCCGTGACCAGCGAGAGCGTCGCCTCGACGGCGCTATGCGAGTACTGGCAGCAGGCGTACGACTTGTGATAGCCGTCGTGGATGGCCCAGGTGTCCTGCTCGGCCTTGAGCTCGGTCTCGTCGAGGGGATAGCCGAAGCCGTTCTCGAGCACGCCGAGCGCGCTGGTCCCGTCGCCGTGGAGACCGGCAGCCGCGAGCTCGACAGCGGTGAACCCGGCCTGCGCGCCGGCGCCGGCCCAGCCATTCCGGATCAGCAGGCCCTTCATCGCATGGTCGAACGGGCCCGCTGCGGCCAGCGTGATGGCAACCTGCGATGCGGCTCGGATGCCCGGGCCGTCCGTGCCGCGGACCGCGGCGACTGCAGCGGCCGCGCCGATCGGCGCCATTGTGGCGTGCGGGTGGCAGGCGAACGGCCGCGGCGGGCGCATGACCCGTGCGTAGGAGGTCGACACTTCGTAGCCGGCGACGAGCGCGGTGAGCAGCTCGCCGACTGTGCCGCCGCGTGCCTCGACCTCGGCCATCGCCGCGGGCAGCGCGTAGAGCCCGCCGTGGCAGGTGGCCGGTCGGTAGCCCTCGTCGAGCTCGTTCCAGTTGGCGGCGACCGCGTTCACGAGAGCAGCCCACGCGCGACCGCTCCTGCTTCCGGTGACGTGCGTCGCTTCCTGGTTGGGCTCCACGCGCACGGCCGCGGCGGACAGGGCATGGACCTGCGGCTCGTTGAGACCCGCGGCCATGGCCGCGGTGTCGTCGACGAGGACGAGTGCGGCGCGGCGGCGGGTCGCGGCATCGAGTGTTGTCGTGCCATCTGCAAGCGCGTCGACTCGTGCGTAGAGGGTGTCCTGCCACTTGTCCCAGAACGGCGAGGTCATGTCCTGTCGTCTCCCGCGTCCTGTCCCGCGGCAATGCCGGCGAGCCGACCAAGACCGACCGCCGAGAGCAAGCCGTTGCCCGAGGAGTAGCCGCGCCCGCCCTGCTGCCCGCTGATGCCCGGCGCGACGCCACCGATGGCGAACAACCCGGGCACCACGCTCCCACCGTCCTTCAGGACGCGACCGTCCTCATCGACGGCGAGTCCGCCCTGGGTGTGGAACAGACCCGGGGTCACGCGGCTCGCGACGAACGGCGCGGTGAGCGGAGCGTCGCCGAAGACCGTGCGTCCGTGCTTGTCGGCTGCTTCACCGCGTACTGCGGCGTTGTAGTCCTCGATCGTGGTGGTCAGCGCCTTTGCGTCGATGCCGATGGCCGCTGCCATCTCGTCGATCGTGTCGTACTCCTTCGCGCCGCCCATCTCGACAAGGTCGACGAACTCCTCTTCCTTCATCGCGATTGCCTTGATGCGGGTGTCGTAGATGACGAACGAGGGCGGGGTGCCCTTGAGCACCTCGGCGGTGAAGCCGGAGTAGCCGATGATCTCGTCGCCCATGCGCGCGCCGGTGGCATCGACGATGACGGCGCCCTTCTCGACCGTCGTCCACGACAGGAGTGATCCGTGCGGGTAGGCGACGGCCGCGTAGCCCTGGTAGGCCGACGCGTTCTGCAGGTAGCCGCCGAGGCCGAGGCCCCACTCGAGTCCCTCGCCGGTGGACCCGTGCGCCCCGAAGTACTCGACCTCGGTCAGCTCGGGGATCCACTTCTCGATGAGTGCCTTGTTCGCGGCGAACCCGTTGCACGCGAGGATCACGGCGTCGCAGGTGAGGACGTACTCCTCGACGCGATCACCGCCGACGACCACACCGGTGACCCGGCCGTCTTCGGTGACGAGGCTCTTGACGGGGTTGCCGACGAGCACCTCGACGCCCGCGCGCTCGCAGGCCTCGAGCAGGCCGTTCGCGAGGTCGATGCCACGGCGCGAGGCGGGAGCGTGCAGCCGCGTGACGGAGTGGCCAACGTGCTTGTAGTCGGTGATGAGCGACAAGTTGACCGAGTGCGTGTCGACGAGCCAGTCCACGAGGTCGGCCGACGTCTCGGACAGCCGCCGGGTGAGGGCCTCGGCTTCGTGCGGACCTGACTGCCGTAGGAGGTCGGCAATCATGCGATCCACGCTGTCCTCGACGCCGGCCTCTCGCTGGAGCCGGGAGCCTGCGGCAGGAATCGAGCCGGTCGACAGCGCCGTGTTTCCACCGGCGCGGTCGAGCTTCTCGAGAACGACTACTGACTTCCCCGCATCCGCGACGGCGAGGGCAGCGGCTAGTCCGCCACCGCCCGCGCCGACGACGACCACGTCAATATCCACTTCGCGACCGGAACCGTTGATGGTCAATTCCCTACGCCTTCGCCAGCAGTCCGCCGTCGACCAGGAGCGAGGCGCCGGTGATGAACGAGGCATCCTCAGACGCGAAGAACGCGATCGCGCCAGCGGTGTCCTCGATGGTTCCCATTCGCCCGATCGGTGCGAACGTCGTTGCCGCGGCAATCGCCGCCTCCGGGTCGGGCTGACCGTTGAAGTAGCCCTCCAGGTTCGGCGTCCAGATGAAGCCGGGGCAGACCGCGTTGACGCGGATGCCGACCGGTGCGCCGTCGAGGGCCATGGCCTTGGTCATCGACAGGACAGCGCCCTTGGACGCGACGTAGGCCGCATCCTCGGGGAAGCCGACGAAGGAAGCCGTCGATGCAATGGTGATGATCGAGCCGCCGCCGCGCGCGACCATCGCTGGCCACAGCACCAGGTTCGTGTAGTAGATGCTCTTGAGGTTCGTGTTGAACTGCCGGTCCCACTCGTCCTCGGTGAGGTTGTGCAGCGCACCCAGCACGGTCTCGCCGGCGTTGTGAACGACGATGTCCGGGCCGCCGTGCTCAGCGACCGTGGCCGCGAGCACCTCGGCGACGGCGTCGCGATCGGTGACGTCGAGCTGGACGCCGACGGACTCGGCATTGCACTCGGCGGCGACCTCGTCGAGCAGGCCCTTGCGTCGGCCCAGCAGGATGACCTTCGCGCCCTCCTGGCCGAGACGGATCGCGGCACCCTTGCCGATACCCGAGCTCGCGCCCGTGACGTAGGCGATCTTTCCTGTGAATCTCATGGTGTCTCCGAGGCTGTGGATGGAGTGAGCAGGTGGGTTACATCGGGAGTGCGGGCTCGCCAGCGGTCCAGCCGCCGTCGACCGGCAGGACTACGCCGGTGATGGCCGAGGCCTTGCTGCTGGCGAGGAACGAGATGGCGTTGGCGATCTCGGAGGGCTGGAACATGCGGCCCATCGGCACGCGGCGCGACACGGCCGCGTCGAGCTCTGGGGTCATCTGCTTGATGGCCATCTCGGTGAGGGTGAATCCGGGGCACACCGCATTGACGCGGATGCCTACCGCGGCCCAGTCGATCGCGAGCGCGCGCGTCAGCGCGGCGACGGCGCCCTTGCTTGCGGTGTATGCCGCCTGGGACGGCAGGCTTACGAGCGCTGCCTGCGACGCGACGTTTACGACGGCGCCCTCGGGTGCGGCCTGCAGCGCGGGGTAGAGCGCCTTCGTCGTGTGCACGGCGCCCATGACGTTGACCTCGAAGCACTTGCGGTAGTGGTCGGGGTCGACGTCCTCCGCGGAGATGTTCGGGGTGATGACACCCGCGCAGTTCACGAGCACGTCGACGTGGCCGAACTCCGCGACTGCTGCGTCGGCAGCTGCCTTCACGCTGTCCCAGCTCGCGACGTCAACGGACACCGTGTCGCTGGCGCCCGACAGGTCCCAGCCCTGCACCGTCGCACCCTGCTCGGCGAACGCCTTCGCGCACGCCAGGCCGATGCCCTGCCCAGCGCCGGTCACGATGACGACCTTGCCGTCGAAGTCAGCCATGTTGAATCTCCCTTGTTGTCAGGTCTGTTTGCGGTCTGGTCAGCCGTGCTGGTGGAACGAGTAGTCGATGAGGCCCTCGGGACCGGGGGTATAGAAGGTGTCCTCGTTCCACGGGGCGAGAGGTGCGCCTACTCGCCAGCGCTGCACGAGGTCGGGATTGGAGATGAAGTAGCGACCGACGCTGACCAGGTCGGCGGCATCGTCGACGAGGATCTCCTCGAGCACGTCGAGCTCGCTCGAGCCCTGGTATCCCGTGTTGAGGATGAACGTGGTGGGCCACAGGTCCCGCAGTTGCTGATGCAACGGGGTCGAGCGCCGCCGCAGGGTGTGCAGGTAGGCAATCCGCAGCGACAGCAGGCCTTCGGCGAGGGCGAGGTAGGTGTCGTCGTTGTCGACCTCGCGCATGTCGTTGAACTTGCCGCCGGGCGAGATGCGCAGGCCCACGCGCTCAGGACCGATGCGACGTGCGACCTCGGCGGTCAGGTCGACGACGAACTTGGCCCGGCCCTCGGGGCTGCCGCCGTACTCGTCGTCTCGAATGTTGGTGTTGGTTCCGAGGAACTGGTGGATCAGGTAGCCGTTGGCCCCGTGCAGCTCGACGCCGTCCATACCGGCGGCGATCGCGCGTTCCGCTGCGGAGGCGTAGTCGTCGATGACGCCGTGGATCTCATCGACCGTGAACGCCCGCGGCGTCTCGGCCGGAACCTCGACTCCGTCCTTGCGGGCCAGGTCCATCTCGGCGCGCACCGCGGAAGGAGCCATCAGGGTGCCGCCTTCAGGAAGCAGGCTCGTGTGGCCGATCCGGCCGGTGTGCATGAGCTGCAGGAAGATGTGGCCGCCTTCGGAGTGCACCGCGTCGGCTATCGGCGCCCACGCATCCTGCTGCTCCTGCGAGTGGATGCCGGGCGTGCCGAAGTAGCCGCGGCCCGCAGCACTGGGCTGCGTCGCCTCGCTGATGATCAGTCCGGCACCGGCCCGCTGCCGGTAGTAGTCGACGGCGTGCGCGGACGGGATCCCGTCGTCATCGGCACGGTTGCGAGTCATGGGGGCCATGGCGACACGGTTCGCCAGGGTGAAAGGACCCATAACCCACGGCTCGAAGATCTTCGAGGCCACAGGGTCTCCTAGGGCTGGTTTGTGGTTTCGGGGAACATGAGCGCGAGCGTGTTTGCTCGCGAGGCATCCAGGTGCGCGCGCATGGTGTTACGCGAGCCCTCGACATCGCCCTTGGCCAGGCACTCGATCAGCTCGTCGTGCTCGATGAGTGCCTGCTGCGCGCGCTGCGCGGACTGACCAGAGCGCGACCGCATCAGACGCAGCTCGCCGTTGACCTGATTCATCAACGTTGTCAGTCGTCGGTTGCCCGCCAGCTGCGCGATGAGATCGTGAAGGTCGAACAGCTCGGGGAAGCTGTGGTCGTCCTCCGCGTCGACGGCATTGACCGACAGCTCCTGCATCTGACGAAGCAGCAGGATGTCCTCATCGGTGATCTTGAGAGCCACCAGGCCGGCGGCCTCGGCCTCGAGCGCGGCGCGGACCTCGAACAGTTCCAGGACCTCGTCTCGTCCAAGTTCGGTGACGAAGGCGCCGCGATGAGCCTCGAGTACGACGAGTCCGTCGCGGGCCAGGCGCTGAAGCGCCTCGCGCACCGGCCCGCGACTGACGTCGTAAGCGGCAGCGATCTCCACCTCATTCAGGCGGGATCCACTGGGCCGATCGCCGCGGACAATCTCCTTCCGCAGCAACTCCTCGACTCGATGCGCGAGGGTCGTTCGCCCTCGATCGATGCGCTCTTCGGTCATCGTCGAGATCAGGCGTCGAGATTGACGACGACGGTCTTCACCTCGGTGTAGTGATGAAGAACCTCGTGCCCCATCTCTCGCCCCCAACCGGATTCCTTGAACCCGCCGAACGGCAGGGCCGGGTCAAAGACGCCGTAGCAGTTGATCCACATCGTCCCGGTGCGGACCTTGGACGCAACTCTATGAGCGCGGCTGATGTCTTTTGTCCATACGGCTCCGGCGAGTCCGTACTGCGAGTTGTTCGCCGCGGCCAGTACCTCGGCCTCGTCGGTGAACTTCTGCGCAACGACGACCGGGCCGAAGATCTCCTCCCGCACGATTCGGTGCGACTCGGTGACGTCGGCGAAGACGGTCGGCGCGACGTAGTAGCCCGTCTCCCCCAGTCGAGTGCCGCCGGTGAGGGCGCGAGCGCCCTCGTCGAAGCCGCTCTGCAGGTAGCCGCTGACCCGGTTCAGGTGCTCCAGGCTCGCGAGCGGTCCGATCTCGCTCGTCGGGTCGAAGCCGTCGCCGACCTTGATGCCGCGCGCGACCTCGGCGATGCCCTCGACGACGTAGTCGTAGACATCCGCGTGGACGTAGAGCCGCGACGCTGCCGCGCAGGCCTGGCCCGCGTTGAAGAAGATTCCCGCAGCCGACCCTTGGATCGCCGCGTCGAGGTCGGCGTCGGGGAAGATCATGTTCGCGCTCTTGCCGCCGAGTTCGAGCGTCAGTCGCTTGAGATTGCCCTTCGACGCGTCGATGATTCGCCGGCCCGTCGCCGTGGATCCGGTGAACGAGATCTTGTCGACGTCAGGGTGCTCGGTCAGCGTCTGGCCAGCGCGGGCACCGAAGCCGGGCACGATGTTCAGGACGCCGGGCGGGATGCCTGCTTCCAGCGCGAGCTCACCCATGAGCAGCGCCGAGAGCGGCGTCATCTCCGAAGGCTTGAGCACCACGGTGTTGCCGGCCGCAAGCGCGGGCGCAACCTTCCACGACGCGATCACCAGGGGGAAATTCCACGGAACGATGAGCCCGACGACTCCGACCGCCTCGCGAGTCGTGTAGGCGTGCCAGTTGCCCGGTGCCGAGATCGGGATGACGTCGCCTTCGACCTTGGTGGCGAATCCCGACATGTAGTAGAAGAGATTGGCCGCGGACGGGACATCGCCGTGCAGCGAGTATCCGAACGGCTTGCCCTGATCGAGGGTCTCGACCTTGGCAATCTCGTCGGCATGCGCGGTGATGAGATCGCCAAGGCGCCAGATGGCCTTGGACCGGTCGAGCGGTGACATCGTCCGCCACGGGCCGAACTCGAAGGCACGACGGGCGGCCGCCACGGCCCTGTTGACGTCCTCGGGGCCGGCCTCCGCAACGCGGCACATGACCTCCCCCGTGGACGGGTTGAACACGTCGAACTCGGCGCCGTCGGCCGCGTCGACCCATTCGCCATCGATGAGCAGCCGAGTGCGCCTTATGGCGGTGGCCGGATCGGGGGCGGCAAGCGTGGTGGCAGTCATGTGGTTCTCCAGACGTATGCGTTGGCGGGTGGAACGACTAGTGAGAGTGGACGACGACGCCGCGGATGTTCTTGCCCGCGTGCATGTCGGCGTAGGCCTCGTTGATTTGCGTGACGTCGTAGCGGGTGGTCACGAGCTCGTCGAGCTTGAGCCGGCCGTCCTTGTACATCTGCAGCAGGCGCGGGATGTCCACGACCGGATTGCACAGTCCGTACATGACCCCCTGGAGCTTCTTGGCGAAGTTCGTGAAGTCCTGCGGGCTGATCGCGATCCCCTTGTCGTGCGATCCGACAGCGGCGAGCACGCAGGTGCCCGACTTGCCGGTCGCCTCGAAGGCCTCGCCGAGGAGGTCACCATCAACGCGACCGACCGTCACGATCGCAACGTCGACGCCCTGACCGTTGGTGAGGTGGTCGATGCGCTCGCGCGCCTCGGCGACGCTTGGGTAGACGTCGGTGGCACCGAAGTCGAGCGCAGCGTTGCGCTTCCACTCGACCGGCTCGGCCACGATGATGTGGTCAGCTCCCGCGTGCTTCGCGCCCTGAACGGCGTTCATGCCCACGCCGCCGACGCCCATCACGAGGACGACGTCACCAGCGCGCACGGGCCCGCCGTTCACCGCGGCACCCCAGCCGGTGGCCACGCCGCAGGACACCAGGCATGCCACGTCGAAGGGCACGTCGTCCGGGATCTTCACGGTCTGGGTCTCGTGGCACACGAGGTAGTTGGCCCAGCTGCCCAGGCGTGTGACCGCGCCGATGCCCGTGCCGTCGGCGAGGTGGAACCGCGCGGTGTCGTCCATGGCGAGGCCGTGCTCCATGCCGGCGCCGTTGTTGCAGATGTACGACATGCCGCGGGCGCAGTACTTGCACGTGCCGCAGGCGGGAATGAACAGCGTCGCGACATGATCGCCGACCTTCACGCGGCTGACCTTCGATCCGACCTTCAGCACCACGCCGGCGCCCTCGTGGCCGCCAACCAGCGGAAGCGTGACGGGGATGTCGCCCGTCTGGAAGTGGTCGTCGGAATGGCACAGCCCGCTGGCCATCACCTGAACGAGTACTTCGTGGTCCTTCGGATCGTCGAGCTCGAGCTCCTCGACGGTCCACTTGCCACCGACCTCAAACAGTACCGAGCCTTGCGCCTTCATTGATGTCGACCTTTCGTGACAGTTGTTCGGAACTCGAGTGGATTGCCGGGAGTTGCTATTGGATGACCAGTCGCTTCTTTTCGCTTCGGGAGCGAACGATCTTTGACAGTACGACGGCGATGACAAGCGCGCCACCGTAGAAGAGCTGCTGCACGTACTGCTGCGCGCCCATGAGCTGAAGACCGGTGATACCCGTCACGAGGAAGTAGACGGCAATCAGTGTCCCCCACGGATTGAACCGGCCGATGCGGATGGTCGTCGATCCCAGGAATGCCGCAGCGAAGGCGGGCAGCAGGAACCCGCCTCCCGATACTGGGTCGGCGCTCAGGGTCGTCCCGACGTAGACGATGCCCGCGAGCGAGGCGACCGTCGCCGAGCAGATGAGCGCGATCCAGCGCAGCTTCGGCACGGCGACGCCGTTGAGGCGAGCGACGTCGGGATTCTGGCCGATGAAGAGCAGGCGCTGGCCGAAGGCCGTGTACTCGAACACGAACCACACGATGAAGCACAGGGCGAGCGCATAGTAGAAGTCGAGTGGGATGCCGAGGAACGGCTTGGAGAGCATGACCTTTGACAGCACTGGATCGACGCCGCTGATCGTGCGCGACTCGGAGATGATGTAGGTGACGCCGAGCACCACGGTGCCGATGCCCAGCGTGACGATGAACGGGTCGATGTCGAACCTGGTGACGATGAAGCCGTTCACCACTCCCACAAACATCCCGGCGACGAGCGCGAGGATCGCCGCCTGCCACAGCGGCCAGCCGAAGTTCACGTAGAAGGACGCCACGATCACCGCGGAGAGCGTGAGGACGGCGGCCACGGACAGGTCGTAGATGTTCGCCCGCAGCGGGATGATCAGGCCGAGGGCGAGGATCAGCAGGACGGCCTGCGAACCCAGCATGTTCGACAGGTTCGCCATCGTCGGGAACGTGTTCGGCACCATGATGATGAAGAAGGCGATGAGGACCAGCCACACGCCGATGAGCGCGAAGCGCTCCGGGTCGCTGAAGAATCCCTTCTTGGCCATCCTCGTGTTCGAGGCTGCGGATGCGTCGCCTGCCGAGTTATCTGTCGTTGTCATGCCGCTTCCTCGGAGTAGATGGATGCCGCCAATTGATCCTTGGTGATGTCTGACCCGTACAGCTGGTGTTGCATCCGACCGTCGTTCAGCACGATGACCCGATCCGCCATCTCCACGAGCTGCTCGTAGTCGGACGTGCAGCACAGGACGGCCATGCCGTCGGCGACTGCGGCCCTGACCAGTCGGAAGATCTCCTTGCGCGCACCGATGTCGACGCCCTGGGTCGGTTCGTTGAGCAGCATCACCGCAGGGCTCGTCTGGAGCCACTTGCCGATGAGCGCCTTCTGCTGGTTGCCGCCGCTGAGGTTGCCGAAGTTGAGGTCGGGGTTGAGCGGCTTGACGTTCAGCCGACGGCAGATGGCGAACGCCTGCTCGCGAAGGTGCTTCCAGCTGAGCCGCCAGCCACCTGCGTACTCGGCCAGGAAGGGGATCGACAGGTTCTCGGTGACCGTCAGGCCCTGTGCTGCTCCCTCCTTCTTGCGGTCCGAGGGGATGAGGACCACACCCAGAGCCATGAGCTCGCCCGGGGATGGCCGCTTGACGATCACGCCGTTCACGGCAATCGAGCCGGCCCGCAGTTTCCGTGCACCGAAGAGCAGTTCGGGCAGCTCCTCGAAGCCCGAGCCGGCCAGGCCCGTGACACCCACGACCTCCCCTGAGCGAAGGTCCAAGGACAGGCCCCGCACCCGGTCGCCTGCGATGTCGGCCGCCGACAGCAGGGGCGCGAGATCCTCACGCACGACTGCTGCCTCGTGCGGAACGTGCTCGTCATGGGCGCCCAGGATCAGCTCGACGACGCCCTGGCGGGTGATGTCCTTGGTCTCGCGAGACCCGACGAGTCGTCCGTCGCGCAGAACAGCAAGGCGGTCGGTCGCGCGAAGGACCTCGTCGAGGTCGTGCGAGACGAGGAGAACGGAGTCTCCTTGTGCCTTCAAGCGGCGAAGGAGCGCGAACAGCAGCTCGACTTCGTCACGAGGCAGGAAGACGGTCGGTTCGTCGAGTACGAGGATGCGGCCGTGGCGCTCGACGTCGCTGTCCGAGGCCTCCTGGTCGCCGACCGCGCGGACGACTGCCACCATCGCGCGCTGGACAGGAGACAGGGTGTCGATGGTCGCCATCGGATCGACATCGACCTCGAAGCGGGCAAGCAGCTCGTCGACCCGCGATCGTTCCTTGCGCCACGAGATGCGGGTCAGGCCGCCGCGGGGGCCGTACGCGTCAAGGGCCATGTGCTCGAGCACGGTCGACTCGCCCACCAGGCCCAGGTCCTGATGCACGAACGCCATGCCGTAGTCGCGAAGGCCTCGGGGTCCCATGGGCAAGGACACCTCGCGACCGTTGACGAAGATCTGCCCGGCATCGGCCTGATGGAAGCCCGCCAGGATCTTGATGAGCGTCGACTTGCCGCAGCCGTTGGCTCCCAGCAGTCCGTGCACCTCACCGGGAGCGATCTCGAAGTCGACCTCGCGAAGGGCCGGCACGCCGCTGAAGGCCTTCGACAGCCCGACGACCCGGAGCAGGGCGAGCCCGGTGGGGGCGCCATTGGCGCCCCCACCGTTCTCGTTGTGAGCCAAGCTCATCCAAGGCCCCAGAGGGTCTTGTATGCGGCGGGGTACTGATCGCCGAAGCCCTTGCCACTCTCCGGCGGGTTGCCGGTCTCGTCGACGTTGGTTGCGTCGATGACGCGCAGCGGACCGGCCACTCCCGGGATCGGGGTAGCACCGAGCATGGCGCGGAACGCCGTGTCCAGGTTCACGTAGGAGACCCAGTCGGGGTTCTCTGCCGCGTCCATGCGGACGACGCCGTCCTTGATCATCTTCATGACCGCGGGCGTTCCATTGAAGGAGTAGACGCCGATGTTGCTATCGGGAGCGGCCTGCGTGATGCCGGGTACCGCGAAGAGCGCCATCGAGTCGTAGATCGGGATGACCGCGTTGATCGACGGATCCTTGAGCAGTGCGGACTGCACTGCAGGCTGGATCTCCGTGGACCACTGCGGCACCTGGGAGTTGATCGTCGCGACGACCGAGGACCCCTCGGGTCCCTGGCTTGCGAGGGTGTCGGTGATCGTCTTGACCATGCCGTCAGACGGACCGGTACCCGAGGCCTCGATGACGAGAGCGTTCACAGGCTCGCCGTCCAGGTCCATGATGGCGTACTGGGTTGCCAGCTCAGCGCCGAGGTTGAACGGGGCGAATGCCTCGTACGGCGTGTCGGGCAGCGCGGGCTCGCTGGAGTCCGAGAGGTGGAGCGGGATGACGGGGATGCCTGCAGCCTTGGCGTCCGCAATCTGCGGGGCCAGGCTCTCCGGCAGCGGGCCGTTCAGGAGGATCGCACCGGCGCCGGCGCTGATGGCCTGCGCGAAGCCCTGCTGGAATGACGTCGGTGTGCCGTCCGCGGGGAACGTCACGTACTTCAGTCCGGCCTCTTCGGCGATTGCCTTCATCGCATTCTCGCCAACCTGGTAGAACTCCAGCTTGCTGTCGATCGGGATGCTGTAGATCGTCTTGCCCGCGAGGGACTTGACGTCGATCGGCTCACCGAGCTCCTCGGTGCTGGGCACGGCCTTGGCGGCATCGATTGCCGCCTTGACTGCTGCCAACGGATCCGCAGCATCGCTGGCGGCCATGCTGGCCTCGGTGCTGGCGGCAGCGGATGCTGGCGCCTCGGTTGCGGCAGCAGAGGAGCTGCTGTCGCTGCTCGAGCTGGAACCGCAAGCTGCGAGAAGCAGTGCGGCGCTGATCGCGGGTACCGCGAACAGCATTTGACGTTTGCGCATGTTATCTCCGTATCTTCCCGTTGGTAGTTCTTACCTTGTGACTTGCTGTGGTTGCCGGCAGCGAGCTACCGATGCGCGAGAGTTGGGGTCTCGAGCAGGTCTTCGTAAATGCGGGAGATGGACTTCGTCTGGAACCATTCGATGAGGTGGTCCGGATAGCCCGCATTGGTGGGTGTTTCGACGTGGATGTTGTCCTCGAACCGGACCTCAGCCACGACTTGCTCTTCTTGCTGGCCCTTGGCAATGCGATCCGCAACGTCTGCCACCACGGCTCGTCCCATTTGCCTGTACCTATCGACACCGGAGCGATCGGTGACCTGGCCGTGGCCGGGCACCAAGATGTCGAAGTCATATGTCTCGACGAAGTCGAGTGCGTCGAACCAGTCGACCAGGCGTGAGTCCTGGAAGGACGGCAGGCCGACCTCGCAGACCACGTCGCCAGTGAAGATGACCTTGTCCTCGGGCATGTACGCGATCACGCTGTTCCGCGTGTGCCCGCGGTGATGCGTGAGCTCTACGGATGCGCCGGCGACGTGCAGCGTCATGGCCGTGTCGAACACCACGTTGGGAACGCGAACCGAGTACCCATCGAGGTACTGCACGCCGTCGGGATCCAGACGGGCGAGCAGGTCCTGGAGGTACTGCATCGTCGGTGGCTCGGCGAGCAGTCGCTCGCGCGTGACCCGGTGGCCGACCACCTCCCCGGGGATCATGAAGTTGCCGATGGTGTGATCGGGATGGTGGTCGGTGTTGACGATGAACCGCGTCGTGCCGAGCGTCGACGCGAACTCGGCCCACGCCTTGGCGTCGGACAGCAGGTGCGGTGAATCGACGTGGATCAGGCCGTCGTCGCCGACGACGATCGAGTTGTTGCTGCCATAGTGCTCGGTCTCGACGACGACCCGCGGGCTTACCTGCTGCCGTGCCATGTCAGGCCTCCACGATCGTGACGGAGGTGTCGCCGAGGAACGAGGCGAGGTTCTCGATGCGCAGCGGCGCGAACACCTCGATGAAGACGGCCTCGCCCTCGATGCTGTGGCCCGAGTGGACGGCGTTGCGCGGCACGACAGCGACGTCGCCCTCGCCGAGGGTGAGCTCCTCGCCGTTGATGGTGAACGAGATCGCGCCCTGGATCACGACGATCGCCTTCTCGGCGTCCTCGTGAATGTGCGCGGGAAGGGAGGTCGGGTGCACCCAGCGGATGCGGTTGACGCCCATCTCCTTGCCGGCGACCGCATTGCGGAAGTTGTTCGGCAGGTGTGCCGTCTCGGGAACCTGGCTCCAGTTGATCGAGTACATGTCAGCCACTCCCCTCGAGCGAGCCGATCTTCGCGATGACGTCGTCGGTGCTCATGACGTCGGCGTACTTCTGGCCCATGTCGAAGAGGTTCACCTTGTGGACGAGGTCGCTTCGGTCGTAGACCGCGTCGTGGGGGACGATCGCCTTGAAGTTGTAGGCGAAGCCGTCGACCACGGTGCCGCGAACGCAGCCGCTGGTGCTGCAGCCGGTCACGATGAGAGTGTCGACGCCGAGGTCGATCAGGTAGCTCACGAGCGGGGTCCCGAAGAATGCGCTGGGGTGCTTCTTGGGCAGCATGATGTCGTCAGGGCGGGGGGCGAGCCGGTCCGGAATCTTGTACCCCTGCTCGGGGATCGACATGATCGACGGCACCTTCGCGCCGAGCGTGCCGGCGTCGTAGGCAAGCTTGGGCGCAACGTGCGGGTACAGCACCGGATGTCCCGCCGCTCGGAAGGCAACGAGCAACTTCTCGATCTGATCGACGGCGTCCCAGCCGGCCTGGCCGACGGCGGTGGAGTAGTCCTTGATCGCCTCATCGAAGGGCTTGGGCGAGTCGCCGAGCGTGCGGTACTGCACGTCGATGATCAGCAGCGCGGGCTTGGTGCCCATGCCGGACGGACGACCAAAGCCAGCCTTGTCGTAGCGCTCGAGGTCCTCGGCGCTGATCACGTCGTCCCACGGGTTGCTCATGCGTTCACCGCCAATGCTGCTTCGCCGCTGTAGCGACGGGAGATGAACTCACCGGTCGGGGTACCGAAGGCGCGACCGACGGAGAACACGGTCTCCCCGCGCAGAATCGTGTGCCGGACCCGGCCCTTCATCTGCCAGGCCTCCCACGGCGTGTACTCCGATGCGGAGAACTGGTCGGCCGCGGCGATCTCGTAGGACTCGTTGAGGTCGACGATCGCGAAGTCGGCGTCGGATCCGACCTGGATGACGCCCTTCTTCGGATACATGCCGAACAGCTGCGCAGGACGAGAGGCGGTGACCTCGGCGATCCGCGTCAACGGCAGGCCGCGCTCGTGGAAGCCGCTCGACAGCATCGTCGGCAGGAGGTTCTCCATGCCGGGGAAGCCGGCGGACGCGGTCCAGATGTCCTTCTCCTTGAAGGAGCGGTGACGCGGCACGTGGTCCGAGCCGATGGTGTCGACGAAGCCGTCGGCCACCGCCTGCCACAGCGCCTCGGCATCGGCCTCGGTGCGAAGCGGCGGGTTGACCTTGCCGTACGTGCCGCACGGGGAGTCCACGTTGAGGGTCAGGTAGTGAGGACACGTCTCGACGAAGACGTTGTCGTACGCCGTGCGGCTCTGGCGGAGCACGTCGAGTGCGATCGCGCTGGTTGTGTGCACCGCGTAGACGCTCGCGCCGGTGACACGGGCGAGGAAGGCGAGGCTGTTGAGCGCTGACGCCTCGACATAGTCGGGCCGGTTGAGGTTCCAGCTGTCGAGGGGCGTCTTGCCCTCCTTGAGCCCCGCGGCACGCAGGCGCCACACCAGCTCGATGTTCTCCGCATGCGGGTCGAGCATCGCGCCGCTGGCGGCGGCCGCCTCGAGCAGGTCGAACATGAAGCCGTCGTCGTTGCCGGGAAGGCCGAGGTAGGCGCCCTCCTCGCCGCGGAAGTTCATGAAGAACTTGTAGGAGCTGACGCCGAAGTCGCTGACGTAGTCCGGGATCGCCTCGATCTGCTCGCGCGTGACGACGCAGAAGTGGAAGCCGAAGTCGGTGAACGAGTGGTTGGACATCGTCTCGCGGGCGATCGGGTACACGTCGTGGTACGGCTGCGGGGACATGAGGTAGGCGAGCATCGTCGTGACGCCGCCGGCCGACGCGGACTGAGACTCGGGGACGGCATCCTCGGGCGACTGCGGGAACGTGATGTTCGGCCCAAGGTGCACATGAGGGTCGACGACGCCGGGGAAGACGTGAAGACCCTTCGCATCGAGCGTCGACGTCGTCTCCGCGGGAGCGCCCGTCTGCACGATTTCTGCGATGCGGCCGTCGTGCACGATGAGGTCAGCCTTCGTCACGCCGGTCGGCAGGACGACGTCGGCGTTGGCAATGCGCAGGTCGGAGATCGTCAAGAGGGGTCCTCCGTCGAGTACTTGCGCTCGAGCGCGTCGTAGTGCGACTTTCCGACAGCGTCCTGGCGTTCGTTCCATCCGGCCATCTGGTCGAGGAAGGCGTTCGTCGTGCCGGTCTGAGCGAGCTCGTTCAGCAGGCCGTTGATCGCTCGGTGGGCGACACGGAGGGTCGCGTTGGCGAACAGGACGACGGAGAAACCCAGATCTGCGAGCTCGCCGGCGCTGAGCAGCGGTGTCTTGCCACCCTCGACCATGTTCGCGACCAACGGCCCGTCCAGGCGCTGGCCGATGATCTGCATCTCCTCCACGGACGTCGGTGCTTCGACAAAGAGGACGTCGGCGCCAGCCTCGCGATACAGCTCGGCGCGCTCAAGCGCCTCGTCGAGAGTCGACACGGCGCGCGCGTCGGTCCGAGCGATGATGAGCAGATCCTCCGACTGTCGTGCGTCGACGGCCGCGTGCACCTTCTGAACCATCTCGCGAGCGGAGATGACGCCCTTGCCCTCGAAGTGCCCGCACTTCTTCGGGAAGAGCTGGTCCTCGATCTGCAGGGCCGATGCGCCCGCGCGCTCGAACTGACGCACCGTGCGGCCCATGTTGATCGCGTTGCCGTAGCCCGTGTCAGCGTCGACGACGAGCGGGATGTCAACAACGTCGACGATCCTCGCCACGTGGTCGCGCATCTCGGTAGCCGTGACCAATCCGATGTCCGGGACACCAAGACTCGCGTTCGCGAAACCAGCACCGGTCACATAGATGGCATCGAATCCGGCGGCTTCAATCAGGCGAGCACTGAGCGCGTCGTACGCGCCCGGGAGGACGAGCGCGCGTCCCCTGTCCTCTGCCGAGGCGATCAACGATCGCAGCGTGTTCACGAAATATCTCCTTGGAGCGCGACGAGCGCGCGATGTGGAACGGCGACTGACTAGATGAGGCGGATGGTTCCGTTGATGTGGGCTTGCTCGTGGGCTTCGTTGACGTTGACGGTGAGCAGGAGGCCTGAGTTGAAGTTGTGGACCTGGGCGACGGACAGGTTGCCGGGCTCCTGCCAGGTCACCAGCCAGATGCCCTCGGCCGCCTCCTGGGCGGTAAAGGGGACTACCCCGGCGATGCCGACCAGCGCACCACGTGTCACGCGGAAGCTCACGGTCTGATCTGCGGAACGAAAGCTCAGTTCGGCCGAGAAGGGGCCAAACGGGCCGTCATCGCCGAAATCGATCTCGGCGGTTCGGTCCAATGCGGGGTACGTTCCCGGCATGCGAGCTCCTTTCGGGGGGCTTTTGGTGAAGTCTGCGCATACCGGAGGTAACTGTCAACAGTTTGCAGTTGTCAGTTACCAGTTTGTTACCGCACCGAAACCTTCCCCCTATGCGACGGCATGGCGAAGCCCAGCGATCCCGGATTTTGATGACGAATCGGCGACGACGCGGCGGCCGATCGGGGCTCAGAGAAGCGCGTCGGCAAGCAGTCGGTAGTCGGCGGCCGCGAAGTCGTTCGCCTCGTGGGTGAGCACCTGCACGACGACGGTGTCGGCGCCGGCAGCGTGGTGCGCACGGACCCGTTCGGCGATCTGGTCGACGTCGCCCCAGGCGACGATCGTGTCGGCAAGTCGGTCGCTGCCGCCGTTGGCGAAGTCTGCATCGTCGAAGCCGAACTGGCGCAGGCTCTGCGTGTAGTTCGGCTGCGCGAGGTAGTACTCCATGTGCGCCCGCGCGATCGCGCGGGCGACGACGGGATCGGTCTCGAGCAGGACGGCCTGCTCGGGGGTGAGCAGCGGGCCGGGGCCGAGGATCCCTCGGGCGATCGCGGTGTGCTCGGGCGGGACGAAGTAGGGGAACGCGCCGATCGACCGCTCACCAGCGAGCTTGAGCATCTTCGGCCCGAGCGCGGCGACGATACGGCGGTCGACGGGCACTGGCGTCTGCGCCGCATCGAGTCCGTCGAGGTAGGCGATCGTGTGGGAGTACGGCTTGTTGTACTCAGAGGTCGACGTCGGGTGCGACGTGCCGATGCCGAGGAGGAAGCGTCCCGGGTGCCTGCGCTCGAGATCGGCGAAGGCGGCCGCAGACTCATCGGGAGTCGCGTGCCAGATGCTGACGATGCCCGACGCGACCGTCATCGACGTGGTCGCGTCGAGGAGGTCGCCGAAGATCGTGGGCAGGCCCTGGTCGTGTCCGGCCGACAGCCACAGTCCCGAGAAGCCCAGCTCCTCGATCTCCGCAGCCACCTCCGTGGCCTGCGATCGCAGTGCCTGCTCGCGCCAGAAAATCCCACCGAAGACTGCAACTGTTCCTTGGCTCATAACCCAGATCTACTGGAGCCCACGGCAGCGCGTCAAATCTGGCGCTGAGTGCAGGAATCACCCGAGCGGGAAGTTCACGGAGAAATGACCGCCCGGTCCGGGCTCCGCGAAGGCATGGACGCCCGTCGCGCGCATCACGGACCTTGAGTGGTCGTGGGACAACGCGGAGGCGACACTGAAGCGCCGCAACTCGGACGCATGGCATGCGGTCGACGACAGGATCGACACAGTGCTGCGCGCACTGCGCTCGACGAACCCCAACCCCCACGACCGAGAAGGCGGCGCTGCAGGCACTTCTCACGCAGATGGATGGCTGATCGCCCGCACTAGCCGACTGGTCGACTCACCGACATCGGCACGCCGCCCACCGACCACTCGTCGGCACTGACTTCGTACAACGCGACCCGCACCCGCGTCAGCTCCGCACCGAGCGCATCAGCCGTCACCTCGGCGACCCGCTTCATCAGCTCGTGCTTCTGTTCGACGGTCCGACCTTCGACGAGCGTGATCTGGACGAAGGGCATGTCAGGTCGCCAGCGCCCGCACGTGCTCGACGATGAAGTCCGGGCGCTCTTCTGGCATCCAGTGTCCCGATCGCTCGACGACACCGCCTGTTGCCTTCGGTGCGACCAGCTCGACCGACATCAACGTGGCTGGTCCAAGGCAGGCCTCGCCGCCGAATGCGATCGTCGGGATGGACAGCGGAATCTTCGCGTGCTCGGCAACCTGCGCTGCCGACGTGAAGTACTCCTGGTAGACGGCGAGGCCCGCTCGTTGGGCTCCGACCTGCGTCATCGCTGCGGTGTAGACGTCGAGGTCCTCCGACGAGATGGCCGACGGGTCGTAGGCGAAATGCTGGAAGAACCACTGCAGGTACTCGCGCTCGTGACCGGCGATGAGCATTGCGGGGATGTCCGGCACGGACTGGAACGCCATATGCCACAGGAAGTTGCCGCCGGGCTGAGGCGTCATCGCACCTTCCATGATGCCCAGGCCCGGAAGCACCATCTCGAAGATCGCGAGCGCGGTGACGTCTTCGCGATACGACGCTGCATATGCGTATCCGAAAACCGCGCCCCAGTCGTGGCCAACGACGGTGACCGGGCCGTTGTCGAGATGATCAACGAGAACCTTCAGTTCCTCCGCTATTGAGTTCGCGTCGTAGCCGTCCTGGGGCCGGCCGGAGGCACCGGCGCCTCGCCAATCGGGAGCAATGACCGTGTAGTCCTCGGCAAGCTCGGGCATGACATGCCGCCACTCGAACCAGGTCTGCGGCCAGCCGTGGAGCAGGAGGACCGTCGGACCAGTTCCACCCTGCACGTAGTGCAGACGGCTTCCAGGGGTCTGCAGAGTCTTGTGGGTGAATCCTTCGGGCGTGCGGTCTGAGCTCACGGCGGCCTGCTCCTTCTCGTCGATGCGGTTAGTGAAGCTGCTCTTGGTTGGTGATGAAGTCGGACGGCGGCGGCGGACCCCACAGGTGCGGGGGCGCATCCCATTCCCCCGGCGTCCAGCATTCGTCGATCTGGTCGATATCGCTGAACCACTCGATCCAACTGCCCCACGGGTCTTGCGTGTAGTGGAAGAAGTTGGAGCCAACGGTGTGACGGCCGAGGCCCCAGCCCTTCGACCAGCCCGCGTCGTGCATGCGCATAGCCCCCTTGCCGATCGCATCGATCGAGGGGACCTCGTAGCTCGCGTGATGGAATCCACGGTGGGTGCTGGCGATGAAGCCGAACACGTGATGGTCTCCGGGTCCGGCATTGAGGAACGTCACCTTGTTGTGAATGCGGTCGCTGATGCCGAGGCCAAGGACGTCGGAGTAGAACTCGGTCATCTTGGCGGGATCGGCGGTGAAGAGCAGCATGTGACCTAGCCGGCGAGGCAGTACGTCTGTCGCGTCGAGCCACGCCGCGTCGTTGAATCGCGCGTACGTACCGCCGATGTTCGACAGCACGTCTGGCACTGCCCTCGCTGGCGCGGGTACTGCTTCCTGCAGCTGCACCGCGTTGCCGTCGGGGTCGCGCACCCAGATGCCGCCGCCCGATGCTCCGTCGGGTGCCTCGATCTCTGCGACGCCTGCGGACTGCAGGCGATCCCGCAGTTCGTCCAGTCCCTGCTCGCTGACGGAAAAGGACACGTGGTGAACACGCTTGGTCGGAGCCTCGATCATTCGGACCTGGTCCTGATCTCGACCGGGGCACCTGGCTACGAGCTGCCCGTCAACTGCGCTCGTGTCGAGGCCGAAGCCAGTGAGGAAGTCATCGGCCACGGCGAGGTCGGGAACACCCAACGCGTAATGGTGGAGGCCTGTGATCACTGGTTCTCTCCTAGAGTAAGTGCATACAGTTTCGCGTACCGGAAGGCGGGTCGCAACCTACTTCGGCGCATTGTCGATCTGCACGATGATCGCCTTCGGCTCGGTGAGGAAATCGCGGCTGAAGTCGCCGCCCTCGCGGCCGATCCCCGAGTCGCCGAAACCCCCGAAGGGCGCGCGAAGGTCGCGGATGAAGAAGCAGTTGATCCACACCGTTCCCGCCCGCAGTTGCGCGGCGACGCGATGCGCGCGTGACAGATTCTCGGTGAAGACCATCGCGTTGAGCCCGTAGCGCGTGTCGTTCGCGGCGGCGATGACGTCGGCCTCCGTGTCGAACGGCTGAACGACGACGACCGGCCCGAAGATCTCCTCCTTGAGCGCGGGGGCGTCCGTGCTGGTGCCGACGATGATGGTCGGAAGCACCTGCCAGCCGTCACCGAGTCCCCCGGTGAGGATGATGCCGCCGCCGAGCTTGGACTCGTGCAGGTAACTGGCGACCTTGGTGAAGTGCTCCTCGCTGGCCAGCGAGCTGAACTGCGTGTCCGGGTGCTCGGGGTCGCCCACGACGAGTGCCTCGGCTGCCTTCTGGAAGCGCGCGAGGAAGTCGTCGTAGATGCCGCGCTGCACGTAAAGGCGGCTCCCGGACAGGCAGATCTGGCCCGCGTTGCGGAAGATCGCCTGCACGGACCACGACACCGCGTTGTCGATGTCGGCGTCGTTGAAGACGATGTTCGCGCCCTTGCCCCCGAGCTCGAGGCTCACCGGTGTCAGGTTCCTGGCGGCCACACCGCTGATGGCCTTGCCCGTTCCGGATTCGCCAGTTAACGTGATGCGGTCGACGTCTGGGCTCTCCGTCAGCGCCGATCCGGCGGAGTCCGGCCCGTATCCGTGCACAACGTTGAGGACGCCCGCGGGAACGCCCGCCTCGAGCGCGAGTCGAGCGACGATGGTTGCCGACGCCGGTGTGTCCTCGGCTGGCTTCCATACGACCGTGTTCCCCCAGGCGAGCGCCGGGGCGACCTTCCAGGTGCCGAGCATGAGTGGGAAGTTCCATGGGGAGATCGCCACTACGACGCCGGCGGGATCGAACCGTGTGTAGGCGTGGTGGCCGGAGTCCATCGGCAGCGCCTGCGCAGCGCTCAGTCGGGCGTGGTCGGCGAAGAAGCGCACGTTCCACGAGCTGCGCGCCACGTCGTGCAGTGCCTGCGTGATCGGCTTGCCCATGTCACGGGTGTCGGCCATCGCGAGCTCGCGGGCGTTGGCGTCCATGAGATCCGCGAGCTTGTGCATGATCGCCTGACGCTTCTCGTAGCCCATGCGTGGCCATTCGCCCTCGTCGAACTCCCGTCGGGCGACGGCGATCGCCCGGTCCGCATCAGCCTTGCCACCGCACGCGATCTCGGCCCACGGCTCTCGGGTGAAGGGGTTGATATCGGGCATCGTGGCGCCGTCCAGGGATGGGACTTCGTTGCCATCGATGATGTGGCCGAAACGCTCCATGCTGATTGCTCTTCCTTCGCTTGTTGTCAGCCGCCTGAGACGACGACGGACCCGAGGTTGGTGAAGTGGGCCGCGACGGTCGAGGCCGCCGGGATGAAGACCGCATCGGTCATGCCGCCTGTCAGCACGATCCAGCCGGCCTCCAGGCGCAGACCTCGCTTCGCCAGGTCGTTGGCCGCGAGGGCGAGGGCCTCGGCCGGATGCCCCTGCACGGCGGCGCCCGTCGCTGTGTCGACTATCGCGCCGTTCACCTCGAGCAGGGTCGCCTCGATGGACAGGTCCATCCCCTGTGGCGCGACGGACTTCGGCCCGATGATGAACTTCGCGGAGGACGCGTTGTCGGCGATGACGTCGACGAGGGTGAAGCGGAAGTCGGCGTAGCGGCTGTCGATGATCTCGACGCCCGCGTAGACCGCGTCGACCGCGGCCATCGCCTTAGCTGCGGTCACGCCTGGCCCCTGGAGGGCCTTGCCGAGCACGAACACGATCTCCGGCTCGGCGCGCGGGTGGATGAGCTGGTCCTGAGGCACCGGCACTCCGGCCGGGAGAACCATCGCATCGGTGAGCCAGCCGGTCAGCGGGGCATGGACGTTCATCCGTTCCTGCTTCGCCCGAGACGTGAGCCCGAGCTTCACTCCGATGAGCGTTTCCCCCGACGCGATCCGGCGGCGCAGGACCTCGTCCTGCACCGCATACGCGGTGTCGAGGTCGAGATCGGGCCATGTGTCGGTGAGCGGCGGACCGTCGACCTGATTCGCCTCGCGTCTCATCAGCTCGTCGGCGAGCTGTGCTACCTGGTCAGCCATCTCAGATCTCCTCAACTGCATCGGCGCGGCGATCGCGTTCCTCAACGAGCTGCAACGCGATGTCGATGATCATGTCTTCCTGCCCGCCGACGTAGCCCGCCTCGCCGACGCGCTGCAGGATCTCGTGCGCCGGCACTCCGTACCGCGCACCCGCGCGCTCGGCGTGCAACAGGAAGCTGGAGTAGACGCCCGCGTAGCCCTGCACGATCGAGGATCGATCCATCTGCGGGATGCGCGAGACCATCGGCCGCACGATGTCCTCCGCTGCGGCAAGCGCCGCCTGGACATCGACGCCGGTGGGCACTCCCAGGCGATCGAAGGTGGCGGCAAGGACCTCGGTGGGCGCGTTGCCCGCGCCAGCGCCCAGGGCAAGGAGCGCACCGTCGATCTGGCGGGCACCGGCCTGGTAGGCGAGGACCGAGTTGGCCACGCCCATCGACAGGTTCTGGTGGCCGTGGAAGCCGACCTGCGCCTCGCCGCCGATCTCGGTGATGACGCTCTGCACCCGTAGCTGAGCGTCCGCAAGAACCATCGCGCCGGCAGAGTCAACGACGTAGACGCACTGCGCTCCGGCGTCGACCATGATCCGCGCCTGCTCGGCGAGCTTCACTGGAGTGGCCCGGTGGGCGAGCATGAGGAAGCCGACTGTCTCCATGCCGAGATCGCGTGCGGCGGCGAAGTGCTGACGCGAGACGTCGGCCTCGGTGCAGTGCGTGGCCACTCGCGCGACGGAAGCTCCCGCGTCGTGAGCCATGCGCAGGTCCCTGACGGTGCCGAGACCGGGCAGCAGCAGGACGGCGATCTTGGCACGCGTCGCCTCGTCGACGGCAGCGGCCACGAGCGCGATGTCGTCGACGAGACTGAAGCCGTAGTTGAAGCTCGACCCGCCGAGCCCGTCACCGTGGGTGACCTCGATGACCTCGACTCCGGCGAGGTCGAGCGCGTGAACGACCTGCCGCACCTGACCCTCGGTGAAGCGGTGCGCCATCGCGTGGCTGCCGTCGCGAAGGGTGGAGTCGGTGATCCGGACGCCGGTGGCCTGGTCGCTCATGCGGTCGCCCCCAGGTTGGACTTGGCGAGGAGGTCGCCGACGCGTGCAGCGGCGGCGGTCATGATGTCGAGGTTGCCTGCGAACTCCGGAAGGTAGTCGCCGTTGCCCCGGACCTCCAGGAAGATCGCGACTCTGGCACGGCCGTTCCAGATCTCACGCGGATCGTCGAACTGAGGGTCCGCGCGAAGGCTGTAGCCGGGGACGTACTCCCTGACCTGCTCGACCATGTCGTGGATCGATGAGGCGATGGCGTCCTGGTCACTGTCAGCCGGGATCGCGCAGAAGACCGTGTCGCGCATGATCATCGGTGGCTCGACCGGATTGAGGATGATGATCGCCTTGCCGCGACCAGCTCCCCCAACCCGCTCGATCGCATTCGAGGTCGTCTCGGTGAACTCGTCGATGTTCGCTCGCGTGCCCGGACCAGCCGAGCGCGACGCGATCGACGCGACGATCTCCGCGTATTCGACGGGGACGATCCGGCTCACCGCGAAGACGATCGGGATCGTGGCCTGGCCGCCGCACGTGATCATGTTGATGTTCGGTGCGTCGACGTGGGAGTCGAGATTGACGGGCGGGCATACGAACGGGCCGATCGCCGCCGGCGTCAGGTCGATTGCCGTGATGCCCGCCGCCTGGTAGCGCGGCGCATTGGCCTTGTGGGCGTAGGCGCTCGTCGCCTCGAAGACCAAGTCCGGAAGCTCGTCACGCGTGAGAAGGAAGTCGACACCCTCGTGCGAGGTCTCCACTCCCATGGCGTGTGCCCGAGTCAGGCCGTCGGAGTCGGGATCGACGCCGATCATCCAGCGCACGTCGACGTAGTCGCTGCGCTGCAGCTTGGCCAGGAGGTCCGTGCCGATGTTGCCCGGCCCGACGATGGCCGCGAGTGCCTTGGTCACGCCAGACTCCCAGCGGCGAATCTCGTGGTCACGCTGCCGATGCCCGCGAAGCGCGCAGTGAACACGTCCCCCGGGACGACTGTGACTGCGGGCGTCTGGGATCCGGGAAGGATCACGTGTCCTGCTTCGAGAGTCACGCCGAGTCGACCGAGGGTGTTCGCGAGCCACACCAGCGCAGAGATGGGCGAGCCGAGCACGGCACCGCCCGCGCCCGAGGTCGCAACTTCGCCGTTACGGGTCATGACGCAGCCACTGAGTCGCAGGTCGACACCGTCGACCCGGACCGGCGTGCTGCCCAGAACGATCCCGCCGGATGACGCGTTGTCGGCGATCGTGTCGAGAAGGCCGATCTTCCAGTCGCGTATACGGCTGTCGATGATCTCCATCGCGGGGAGCACGAAGTCGACAGCGGCGAGTGCCTCGCCGACACCGACGCCCGGGCCGGACAGGGGCTTGCGCAGGACGAAGGCGATCTCCGGCTCGATGCGCGGCTGGAGGAACCGCGCGGTCGGCACGACGTCGTGCTCGAGGTAGACCATGTCGTCGGTGAGGTGGCCGAAGTCGGGCTGGTCGACCTGCAGCTGCTTTTGCATGGCGAAGGACGTGAGCCCGACCTTGTGTCCGACGATGACACTGCCGCGCGCGCACCGTCGGCGGATCTGCTCCAGCTGGATCGCGTAGGCATCGTCGATCGTCAGGTCCGGGAAGCGCGTGCTCACCTGGTCTATGGGCGTCAGATCGGCGTACGCGGAGTCGAACTCGTCCGCGATCACCGCCAGGCTTGCCGTGTCCACACGTCCTCCAGTATTCGATTGACCTTGCTGCTTCGGGCTCTTACGGAACGTACAGCGGAATGTCCTGGGGAAGGAACATGTCCACGAGAGCGGGCTGCCACTGGTTGGCGGCATCGAGGCGGCGGATGGCGCTACCGGCCGAGATGCCGCGCACCCCCTCAAGGGTGATCTGCCCGTGGAACTTGGTCGTGATGCATTGCTCGTCGCGAGCCGCATGCACCGCCTCACAGGCCTCTGCAAGTTCAGCCGCGGTCGCGGTCCACTCGGGCGACTCCGAGAATCGCTGGAGGCTGCCCGTATCTGCGACCACCACCTCGACCATTGCCTGGTACTGGAGTTCGAGTGGCTTGAACATGCGCACGCCCGGATGGTCGAGGGTCAGCTCGACCTCCTCTAGGAGATGGGTGCGGACCTTGAGCACCTCAGGTGCCTGCGCCCACGCGGGGGCGAGGCGCTCGGTGATGAAGGCTCGGAATGCGTCGACGTCGACAGTCGGGCGGCGCCGGATGAACAGCAGGTGCCGGACCAGGTCGTCGCCGCCGTAGGGCGCAGGATCGGTGAGGTCCACGAGAGTCCGTGAGTTGCTGAGGCTGCGGTAGGCGATCTGCTCGCCGAGGAAATTGATGCCGTCGTCCATCTGCAGGCCCGATGCGCCCTGGAAGGCGGCCAGTCCGTCGAACGAGGTGAACGTCGCCTCGGGCACTCCATGGAACTCGTCCTCGGGCTCGGGCCTGCTGCTCACCCCGGATACCTGCGGCCACAGCGAGGTCTCCCACGACACGCGATGCAGCCAGATGCAGTCGATGCCGGGGTAGCGCGGGGGCATCGTCACGTGCGCGTCGAGCCAATAGTCGTAGAAGTCGGCGAGGTCGATCGACTCCTTCTTGCGAAGGGGCAGCACCAGCGTCAGCACGTCCATGTTCTCCGGCATCCTCGTGTTCCTCTCTGCGACCGTCGTAGCCGGGGCGCGCCCAGTCGGCGCGCCCCGGCTACGACTGGTGTTGCTACGGCGTGAAGGTCGTGCCGCAACCGCGGCAGGCGTCGAGCGGCTGGGCCATTGCGGCCGGGTCCGCCAGGACCTTGTCGATGAACTCCTTGAAATCGGTGGCGTTCAGTGTCGGATCCTGCACGCGGGCCGTGACGGCGTCCGCGTTCTCCGGCGTGATCACCGTGTGGCCGAGGTCGATGAAGCCCTCGGGCATCGGCGTGCCGTTGACGATCTGATCGAGCAGGAGCCTGGTAGCCAGGTATCCCTCGAGCCAGCCGTTCTGCCCGATGATCGCCACCATCGTGCCGTCCTTGATCGCGGCGATGTTCTCCGCGCTGTCGCCGCTCGTCGCGCCGATCAGCCACGGTGCCCCACTGTCGCGCTTCAGTTTGATGAGGTTCGGCACATCCTGATCGCACTGGCCGACGAAGCCGAGCGCGTCGGGGTTCTGCTGGATGATGCGCTGCCAGGAGACGTAGTTCTTCGTCGCGTCGCCATCGACCGGGTTGTCACCGATGACCGTGACTCCGGGCTGCAGTTCCTTCATCGTGTCAATGAAGCCCTGCTGCGGAGCAACGAGTGCCGGCAGACCGGGGACACAGATGCCGGCGATGACCTCACCCTTGGAGTTGGGAGGCAGTGCCGCCGCGAACTCCTTGGCCAGCGATGCGCCCAGCTCATACTTGTCCGTCGCGAGGTGCAGCTTGGCTGCAGAACCGGGAGAGGACAACTGGATCGTCACAACGGGCATGTCTGCCTGATCGATCGGCACCTTGAACAGGTCTCCGGGGAACGCAGCCACGATGGCGCCGTCGGCACCAGCAGCGGCAGCATCCTGGAAAGCCTTGATCGCAGCGGGCGGGTCGATGTTGGTGGGGCCGACCCAGTTGATGCTGGCGCCGGTCTCCTCAGCGGCCGCCATCGCACCAGCGGCCTCATTCTGCGCAAGCGGTGCGCGGTAGAGGGTGTCGAGGATGATCACCTTTCCCTCCGCGAACTTGTCGTCAACAGGCGCAGCGCTCGAGGCAGCAGCACCCGAACTCGCAGCGGCTTCGGTTGACGTGTCCGCGGCAGCGGAGCTGCTGTCCGGCGAACTTGAACTTCCACATGCGGCGACGAGCGCCGAGACAGCCACCAGGGTGGACCCGATGTACAGCTTTGACTTCACACTTCGATCAATCACATTGGTCTCCCGTTGAGTCGAGTCGTGCTTAGGCCGATGGCCTGATGCTCTCACTTCTGCGATCGTAAGTGTATACAGTTTGAGGGGTCGGTCAACGTTCGTAATCAGATTGAGACCTTGGCATTCCCATTGCTACGCAACGGTTTTTGGCGCATGACAATGCGCCGCGCGTTGCGACTTCCAAGCGCGCGGGCGCATTGCCGGAATCAGGGTTGGCTGCCTCAGCAGCTGCGTACCAAGCCACCATCCACATAGATCGTCTGGCCGGTAACAAACGCAGCATCGTCGGAGACGAGGAAGACCAACGTGCCAGTGAGGTCATCGGGCATCTGCACTCGCTTGATCGCCTGCATCTGCGGGACGATGTCGAAGAAGATGTCCGGACCCAGTTCGGTGCTCGCTGTGCGAACCAGTGACGGACCGATCGCGTTGGCCGTCACTCCGTACTCGGCAAGCTCAGTGGCGATCGCGCGCGTGAATCCGATCACCGCCATCTTCGAGGCGATGTAGTGGCTGAAGCCGGGGATGACGAGGTTGATGGAGTTCGACGTCATGTTGACGATGCGACCCCAACCCGCGGCCTTCATTCCGGGCAGGAAGGCCTGAGTGGTGAGGAACATGGAATCGCAGTTCACCGCGAACATCCGCTGCCAGCCCGCGAGCGACATCTGCTCGAACCCCTGGTTCGGGTAGATCCCGGCGTTGTTCACCAGAATCCCTGCGGGGCCGAAAGCAGCGTCGACCGCGCGTGCCGCCCCCGCAACCTGCGACTCATCGGTGAGGTCGGCGACGAAGGACTGCGCCGTGCCCCCCGCCTCGGTGATCTCCGCGACGGTCTTCGATCCGTCCGCCACGTCGAGGATCGCGACTGACGCGCCCTCGGCAGCAAGGCGGAGGGCGTACGCACGCCCGATTCCCTGCGCTGCCCCGGTAACAACGGCCACACGACCGTCTAAACGACCACTCATGACGACACTCCCTGATTCTCAGACGCGATGCGGCGCATCGCTGCCAACGTCGCGGCGACTGCCTTGAGGTAGTCGTCGGTCATGGAATTCGCGTACTCCTGCTCCGCGCTCGATCCGCCCTCGAGGTCTCGGACGACCAGGGCGAAGCTGAAGCGCAGTTTCATGTCGGCGCCGTCGCCCTCGATCTCATTGGCGATCGTGCCGAGCACGGGGCCGGCGATCCGGGTGAAGACCACCCGATGCGGCCACTCGAGCGTGATCCGCTCGGTGAAGTTCTGGCCGCGAAACTGGATCTCGCGGTCGAATTCGGAATCCGACGCCCGAGAGATCACCTCGCACTCCGTCATGCTCGGCACGAACGGGAGCGCGTTGTTGGCCTTCAGGACGAGGCCGTCCCAGACTGCCGCCCGATCAAGGGTCGGCTCGCCCTCGACGTTGACGTCGAGCGCATGCGAAACGTAGATCATGCCTTGTCCTCCTTTGGATTGATGACATGGTTCTCGAGCGTGCCGAGGCCCTCGATCGACGTGCGAACGATGTCGCGATGGCCGAGCGAGAGTCCGCGGCTGGAGCCGACTCCCGAGGGCGTGCCCGTGGCGATGACGTCGCCGGCTTCGAGCGTGATGATCCGACTCGCGGCGGATATGAGCTCGGCGATCGTGCAGATCATGTCCGAGGTGGATTCGTCCTGGTGCAACTCGCCGTTGACCCACAGCCGCATGCGGAGGTCCTGCGCATCGGGTACGAGGAAGGCCGGAGTGATGCCTGGGCCCATCGGGAAGGACGTATCTATCGCCTTCGACGCCACCCAGTCATACGTGAACGCCGCGGCGGGCACGGTCTCCCGCTTATGGCGCTTGCGCGCCGTGATGTCGTTCGCGACGCAGTACCCGGCCACGTGGGTGAGGGCATCATCCATCGCGATGTCCCTGCCTCCCGCGCCGATGACGACAGCGAGTTCGACCTCCCAGTCATATCCCGCAGAGTCCGGCGAGTGGACGATGACGTTGTCGGTCGGCCCGATGACCGTGGTGGTCGGCGGCTTGAGGAAGAAGAACGGCACCCAAGTGTCGCCCGGCACCTCGCCGCCCATCTCCCGGATGTGACGTCGGTAGTTGACGCCGGCGCAGATCACCTTGCGCGGCCAGCGCACCGGAGCCAGGAGCTTGTCGAACTCCACGACCGGGGCATCGGTGATGGCGAGCTGCTTGAGTTCCTGCTCGGCGACCTTCCAGTCGTCGAGCAGGTCGAGCATGGAGTCCCACTGCTTGAGCTCGGGTGGTGCGACGACGGAGCCGTCCTCGAGCAGGATGCCCAGCTCGATGCTGTCGCCACTCTGATAGGTAACCAGGGACCACTTCATGTCGTCACTCCTGCGAGGCCGGACTTCGCGTGTGTGATCTCGTCGAATACGGCCGCGATGTCGAGCGCGGCCCCGCCGTCGCGCATCGCGGTGTCGAAGACGTGCTTGGCTGCGGCGAACACCGGCGTGGTGAGGCCGACGGTGGGCAGGTAGTCCTCGATCTGCTCGAGGATGGGGTGCAGGGTGCCGATCGGTCCGGGCGCCGGCGTCCACGACCTGGCCTGCATCACCGGTCCGCGCTGCTTGAGGATCGCCGATCCGGCGATCGAATTGTCGAGCGCGTTCTGCACGACGGTGAGGTCCAGCCCGCTGCGCTCGGCCAGCGCCAGCGCCTCGGCCGCCGCGACGGTGTGAATCGCGACGAGGAGGTTCGCGATGTACTTCAGTCGCGTGCCGGCACCGAACTCGCCCGCATTGACGTAGGGACCCGAGATCGCGGCGAGCACGTCGCTGACGGCCTCCACCTGGTCGGAATCTCCGGACGCGAACGTCGTCGCCTTGCGTGGCAGCACCATGCCCGGACTGCCGCTGATCGGGCAGTCGAGCATGTGCCCGCCGCGCGCCTTGATGGCCTCGTTGATCGCCGCCTTCTCGGCGACGTCGATCGTGCTCATCTCGATGTGGACGGTTCCCGGCTTGAGAGCGGTGAGCGTCCCGGCATCGCCGAGCACTACCTCGCGCAGCGCCTCGGCGTCGGGGAGTATCGAGAGCAGCACGTCGACTCGCGCCGCAACCTCTGCCGGGGAGCTGGCGAGCACGCCACCGGCCTCGGCCAGCTCCGTCGACGGGTTGCGCCGGTAGCCGACGACCTCGAAACCCTGCTCCATCAAGTTGACGGCTATGGGCAAGCCCATCTTGCCGAGACCGATCACACCAACGCTGCGCATAGCTACCTTCTCGGTCTGTTGGGGAGTACTAGTGCCATTCATGGGTTCCGCTTCCTAACGAGAGTCGAACTTCGACACTGCCTTCGTTCAGGCGCCACAGGAAGACGGCGAAGTCCCGCAGTCCCGCGCGCACGAATGGATCCTGCGCGGCAATCGCCCGGGCGGCCTGCTCGTCGTCGGCGCGCAGGATCGTCATGCCGGCGCCGGTGCGAATGTCGGGTCCGGACAGGATCGGTCCGGACGCGAACAGGACGCCCGTCGCCTCGAGCGCGAGCATCCAGTCGACATGCTCGTCGACGTGGCGTCCGAACTCGCTGCCGTCGACGCCCTCCAGCGGTGTGGACCACACGAGCCAGTAGTCCTTCTCCAGCAGTCGACGCACGGTCGCAGCTGCACGCGTTTCTACGGAGTCGTCAGGCATGCTTGCCACTCGCATTCACTGCGGCGGCGAGTTCGTGCTCCGTGGCGCTGCTGCCGGGCAGCGCCTTGGTGACCCGGCCAGAGTTGAAGACCAGCACGCGCTGGCACGCCAGTCCGTACTCAGCGAACTCCGACGACGTGAACAGGACCGAGACGCCTGTCGCCGCAAGGTCTCGGATCAGGGCGTAGATCTCGCCCTTGCTCCCGACATCGACGCCACGTGTCGGGTCGTCGAGGAGGAGGACGGTGGGGCTGACTTCAAGCCACTTCCCCAGGACGATCTTCTGCTGGTTGCCGCCCGACAGCGAGTGCGCGGGAGCGCGCGTGGAGGACGCGCGGATGCGCAGTTCCGCCACTCGCGCAGCCGCTCTTCTATGCAGGTCGGAGTTGCGGTAGGTCAGCGGCGCGTCGATAGCCATGCGCACCTGCGCGAAGTTGTCCCCGATAGTCCGGTCCATCATCAGGCCGGCGCGGGTCCGATCCGCCGGGACGAACCCGATCCGGGCCTTGGTGGCATCCCTGGGGCTGCTCGGGCGCCAGTTCTGTCCGTCCAGTTCCATACTGCCTGCAGCGACGCCGATATCGCCGAACAGTGCGCGAAGCACGTCCTGCTGGCCGGCGCCCTCGAGGCCGACGAGTCCGACGACCTCACCGCGATGGACATCGAGGCTGACCCCATGCAGCCGGCCCGGGACGTCGACGTCGCGAAGGCTTACGGCGACGGGCGACGTCGACTGATCGGGGGCATCCTGGACGACGAGGTCGCTGGCCTTGCGGCCGAGCATCGCCTCGACGGCGGTGGCAACGTTGAGGTTGCCCGTGAGATCCGACAGCACGACGCGGCCACCGCGCACGACGCTGACTCGATCGGCGAGCTCGAAGACCTCCTCGAGACGATGCGAGATGTAGATGATCGCCGTGCCGTCCGCCTTCAGCTCCGCGATCAGCTGGAAGAGCCGGTCGCTCTCGGACAGGTTGAGCGCCGAGTTCGGCTCGTCGAGGATCAGCACGCGCGCGTTGCCGACGAGCGCCTTGGCGATCTCGACGAGCTGACGCTCCGCCAACGTGAGGTTCGCGACCTTCGCGTCGAGGGCGAACTTCAGGCCGAGCTTGCGCGCGATGGGCTCTGCGGTCTTGCGCATGGCCTTGCGGTCGACGCGCCCGAACCGGGTTGGCTCACGGCCCATGAACAGGTTTGCGAGCACGTCCAGGTCCGGAAAGAGGCTGAGCTCCTGGAAGACGATGCCGATCCCGGCCTGCCGGGCTGCAGCCGCGTTCGAGAAGGACACGACCTCGCCATCGAGGACGACCTCCCCGCTATCGGGGCTCGTGACACCGGCGAGGATCTTCATGAGCGTCGACTTGCCCGCTCCGTTCTCGCCGAGGAGCGCGTGCACCTCCCCCGCGAGAACGTCGAGGCTGGCTCCCTGGAGTGCCTTGACGCCGCCGTAGCTCTTGTGGACGTCGGTGAGTGCGAGGAGTGGCTGTGCTGTCACGAGCGCGCCTGGACCTTGGAGCGACGGCGAATCAGCGCGTCGAACCCGACGGCGAGAATGATGACGACACCGGTGGCGAACTCGCCCCAGTCGGACGGAACGCCCATCTGGGTGAGGCCACCCGCGATGACGCTGATGATCAGCGCGCCGAACAGTGCGCCCGGAACGCTGCCCGATCCCCCAGCAAGCCCAGTGCCCCCGATGATTGCCGCTGCGATGACGGTCAGCGCGTATCCCGACCCGACTCCGGGATCCGCTGCGCCGAAGTAGGCCAGGGTGAACACTCCGGAAAGCCCGCACAAGGCACCGACCAGCATCGACACGATCAGCCGAACCTTGGAGATCGAGTAACCGGTCAGCCGCGCGGCCTCTTCGTTGGACCCGACCGCGCGCACGGCGAACCCGAAGCGCGTCATGTTGAAGATCAGCGTGAGGATGACGCAGAGGATCACGAACAGCCAGATGATCGCCGGCACGCCCAGGATCGGCCCGCCGAGGATCGTGTAGAAGGAGTTGTCGACCGGCTGGCCGCTGATCGGCGAACTGTGTGAAACGACCTGCGTCAGTCCCTGATACAACGACAGCGTTCCGAGCGACACGATGATGACGGGGAGCTTGAACTGGTTGGCCAGTAGTCCGTTGACGCCGCCGAGCAGGGTGCCGAGTAGGACTCCGCACCCTGCCGCAAGCCACGGATTCATGCCGTCCCGCGCGAGGATCGCGGCAACGACGGTGCACAGCGCGTAGTTCGCGCCCACCGACAGGTCGATCTCGCGCATGGCCAGCAGGAAGACGACACCGAGCGCCATGATCCCGAAGAAGGCGGACTGCTGACCGAGGTTGGTGAGCGACTGCGCGGACAAGAAGCGCGGGTGCCCGACGGCGACGATCGCGAACAGCAGGATCAGGACCGCAACGATGCCGAGCTCCTGGAAATGCGTCAGTCGGCGCAGGCGCGAGGGGCCCTTCGCGGCTGGAGATTCTGCTGCTACTTCCGTCTCGGGCGTGAGTCCCACTGGTCGGTTCCTTCCACGAGCGAGGTGCGGAAATTGTTGGCTGAGGGTGGTGGCGGCGTGGCATAAGTGTATACAGTTTGGCTTCCACTACAACGGTCGTTATCTCATCGTTATACGAACTGAATACAGTTACTCGCCGTCGATCGCGGGCAAGAATTGAGGAGTCCGATGACAGCAGGAGAAGTGCAGCCAGCAGAGATCGTCGAGGCCGCGCATGCGCTCGCCGAACTCGGACTGGTCTCCGCGTTCGGCCACGTCTCCGCACGTGCGGGGGCCTCGATGCTCATCACGCCCGCGGGCGATCTCGCGGCAGTGTCCGAGGCGACGCTCGTGTCGATCCCCCTCGACGCGATCGAGCTCCCCCCGCGATCGCCGGCCGAGGCGTGGATCCACATGGCGATCTACCACGGTCGTGCCGACGTGGACTCGATCGCGCGCGCTCAGCCGACGAGCGCATACGCAGCGGCGGCCACGACGACGCGCGTGTACCCAGTGCACGGCCAGGCGGCGTGGCTGGGCAGGTCGATCCCGGTGCACGACAGCGCCCACCTGCTGCGCTCGGCGGAGCGGGCGACTGCTGCAGCGAGCAGCTTCCCCGAGGGCGAGGCTCTCCTGCTCCGAGGCAACGGCGCCATCACTACGGGCACGAGTCCCGGCATCGCGGTGGCTCGAATGTGGTTGCTGTCAGCGGCATGCGAGGTCCATCTCGCGACGACGGCGTCCGGCAACTCGGCATTGCTGACCGAGGACGAGATCGACTCGTGGCGAGCCGTTCAGAACGAGTTGCTGCCTCGCCTGTGGTCCCACGTGCAGCACCGGCGCGCGTAGTGCCAATGATCGAATCAACTGCATACACTGACGCCATGGCTCGAACAACCCCGAAGCCCGACATTCGCAAGGTGCATCTGAGCGAAGTCCGTCAGGCTATTCCGCCGGTGCATGCGTACCTTCGCGAGTGCATTCTCGATGGGACGCTTGCCCCGGGAACGAAGTTGTCGCAGGTGACGTTGGCCAAGCAGCTTGGGATCAGCCGCACTCCGCTGCGCGAGGTGCTCCGGATGCTGCAGGAGGAGGGCCTCGTAGAGACGGAGCCCAACCAGCGCACCCGCGTGGCCGGACTCGATCCGCAGGAACTCGACGAGCTGTATGCGAACCGGATCCTGCTTGAGACGCTGGCCGTGTCGATGACCATCGCCAACTTCAGTACCGCAGACATGGCCGCGGCTAAGCGGTACCTCGCCACGATGAAGCGTGATGCGAAGTCGGGTGACTTCTCCGGTTGGTTCTCGGCGCACACCGGGTACCACAGGCTGCTGACCGAGGCGGCAGGCGAGACCATGCAAAAGCAGCTCAACGCGCTCTCGGATCGCACCACCCGCTATATCCGGATCTACCAGCAGGGCAGTCCGGGCAGCTGGCAGTCAGCCGGAGACGTCGAGCATCCCAAGATCCTCGAGGCGATCGTCGAGCGCGACGAGCGATCGGCCCTCAACTTCATGGCGCACCATCTGGCCCGGACCGCGTTGCGCGTGCTGACGGATTCGGCACCCTCATACGAGCCCACCGCCGTGATCCACGCGGTGGCGCTCGTCGATCGACGGGCGCCAGCAGAATTCCGCTAGCCCTTCGCGACCAGTTGCGCCTGGGTCGTGGTCCGCTTGACCTCGCCCAGCCACATGTCGATCGAGCCCGGCTCTGCGGGGTCGAAGGTGCGCGGGACCCATGCGGCCTCATCCTCGATCCGACGCACTCCGAACGAGTACTCGTACGTGAATCCCTCGGGACCGAGGAAGTACAAGAAGACGGCTGTGGACTGCGGGTGTCGCCCTGGCCCCATGGTGATCTCCACGCCGTGCTCGACGAGGTAGTGCCAGTTGCGGAAGACGTCGTCGATGGTGGCGACCTGGAAGTTCATGTGGCACAGGCCCGGCCCGTCGCCCTGGAATACCGCGAGCTTGTGATGCACTGGGTCGATTCGCATGAGACACGCACCGTCGCCGATCCAGTCAGAGACCCTGGCGTTGAAGTGCGTGCTCCAGAATCGGAAGGCCTCGTGCACATCGGGCGCATCCAGGCACAGGTGCCCGAACTCCGTGATGCCTGACGTACGACTGAATGCCACCGGACGAGTAATCGTCTCCTGCTGCGTGACCAGCTCCAGGCGGTTGCCGAATGGGTCGTCGAACGCGATGAACTCCCGCACCCGCCTCGAGCGCGCCTCCTCGGCCGAGCCACGACTCGTCGTGATCCCCGCCGAGTTGAGTTCAGTCTCGGCCTTCGCGAGCGCGTCGTCGTTCGCCACGCTGAACCCGGACGCGATCACGCCTGAAGGTCCCTCGACCAATGCCAGGCAGTGGTGTCGGTGATCGGCGCGCAGGTGCGCGACGCCGACCTCCGACTGCTCGACGAGTTCGAGGCCGACGATGTCGGTCGCGAACTTGACGGCGCCGGAGAGGTCGGCTGCGCCCGAGCGGACGTAGGCGATATCGGTGAGTGTGATCACGGTCTAGATCAGGCGTACACCGGCGCGATGTCAATGAAGATCTGCCAGTCCTTCACGAGGTCGCCGTCGAAGACGAGGATGTCGGCGTTCGGAACAGTCACGGACTGGCCGTCCTTGCGGAGGTACTCGACATCGATATGGACGATCGTCGTGTCGCCGGAGTCCCACGAGCCCTTGATGTGGTGCTTGAGTCCGTCAATGCTCGAGAAGAACCCTCCGACTGCTTCCTTCACTGCGTCGCGACCGGTCACTGCGTCCGCGTTGGCGAATCGAAAACGTGCGTCGGGGGTCAAATGCGTAACGAACTTGTCCGGATCGAATCCGTCAATGTCAGCGAAAATGCCTGCTACGTCTCGGCTCATTGCTAGCTCCCGTCTCGATGATCAGTTCCAAACCTCGATAAGTGTATGCAGTTTTGCTTGCCACTGGCAACGAAATCGCGTTAAGTTCATCAAGCCATTCGACAACGATTTGGTATCAGCACATCCACCACGAAAGGTGACATCGGCTATGGCATCTCCCACGCCCACCACTGAAGAAATGGTCCGTGAACTCTGGGATCGGCAGCAGATCACTGACGTCATGCTTCGATTCGGCAGGGGCCTGGATCTCCACGACTGGGAGCTGTACGCGAACACGCTCACCGATCCATTCGATGTTGACTTCTTCGACCTGACGGGTCAGGCGCCCGCCACCACGACGCCGGCAATCTGGGCGGACTTCGCCAGCGCCTGCCTGCAGCGCCTTGAGGTGCACCACCAGTACTCGAACTTCACGATCAACCTGAACGGCGACGAAGCGGACGGAATCTTCTATCACGTCTCACGCCACCGCTTCCCCAATACGCACGGTGACGACCACTACACCCAGTACGGCTGGTACGAGAACTCGTTCCGCCGAACCGATGACGGGTGGAAGATCTCCAAGCTGAAGCATTGCTTCAAGTGGTGCGAGGGCAACCCCACTCTCATCGACACGAGCGATCCGGCCTGGCAGGCGGCCGCGGCCACGGTGTTCGGGACTCCGTAGCCCGCCGCCTGCCGGCTGGAGGTCAGTGGGACAGGTAGCCGCCGTCGACGTTGATGATCGCGCCCGCCATGAGCGACGCGGCATCGCTGCACAGGAAGGTCACGACTGCGGCTACCTCCTCCGGCTCGCCGAAGCGGCCGATCGGCTGCCGGGCAAGGATCCCGCTCATGATCTCCGGCGGGACGCCCTGGGTCATCGCCGTGTCGATGCACCCGGGCGACACGGCATTTACACGAACCCCCGACGAGGCGTACTCGGCCGCAGCGGTCTTGGTCAGTCCCACCACCCCGTGCTTGCTGGCCACGTAAGCGGCCTGCCCGAGCTCGCCGATGTGGGCCCAGATCGACGCCGTGTTGACGATCGACCCTCCCCCGGCTTCGAGCATCCGCGGGATCTGGAAGCGCATGCACAGAAAGACCCCCGTGAGGTTGACGCTGATGACCCGGGAGAACTCCGATGGATCGAGCTCGCCGGTCATGGCCGGAGAGAAGACACCCGCATTGTTGTGCGCGAAGTTGAGGCTGCCGAACGTCGACACCACGGTGTCGATCGTCGATCGCACGTTCGACTCGTCGGCGACGTCGGTGTGGACGAAGATGCTCTCGCCACCCGCGGCCTCGATCAGTGAGGCAGTCTCGATACCGCCCACATCGTTGACATCACAGACTGCGACGGACGCACCGTGCGCAGCGAACGCGAGCGCGGATGCCCGGCCGATCCCGCCCGCGGCCCCCGTGACCATCGCGGTACGGCCCGCGAACTGACCTGAAGTAGACATGGATTTCTCGCTTCCTGAATGGGTTGGAGCGATCGCCCCAAAACTGTATGCAGTTTCGCACAGGGATCAGGAAGCCACAGAGAAATCCGCGAACTACTCAGGTGGATGGGTCAGCTGATCGGGCCCACGACGACGCGCAGCACAGGAACCTTGTGGAAGTCGGCCGCCACAGTGTCCGAGGCATCCTCGCAGTGGGTGCTCCCCCAGTACTTACATTCCGCGTGGACGTAGTGGTAGATCCGGTTGGGAGCGCCCGTGTTGATGAAGAACTGTCCCGTCCTCACCACATTCGACGGAGTCGTGATCGTCAGCTGCCAGTAGGCGCTGCTGGATTCCCACGAGCAGTGGCTGTCGAACCCGGCGTCGACGACGGTGAAGATGGGCCAGCTGTTCCCTGAGGTTGGGCCGACCTGAGTGCGGTCATTGACGGGATCCGAGATGCAGTTCGAGGCGCCGGTGTACTGCCAGCGCACCGTGGTCCCGGTCGGCAGGTTGTAGGTGGGCTGCACGTTGACCTGCCATGCGTCGCTCGTGGTCAACGGCGTGGTGTCGTCGGTCTGGTCCTGGCCCCCGCCACCGGCGTAGGTGTCGCCGTCCTGGCCCCCGCCACCGAGGAAGTCGTCACCGGGGCCGCCCTTCAGCTCGTCGTCGCCAGCGCCGCCGACCAGCTGGTCCTGCCCCAGTCCGCCGAACTCCCGGTCGTCGCCCGGACCGCCGTAGATGACGTCGTCTCCAGCAAGGCCGAAGATGACATCGTCGCCGCCGAGCCCGCAGATCACGTCGTCGCCGCTCGTGCCGACCAGGCGGTCGTCACCCGACGTCCCCGTGATGGTGCACGTCGAGCGGTACGACGAGGAGACGTCTCCGGCGGCCACCCCTGTCGATATCGGCGCTGCCGAGGCTGCTGGCGACACGGCAAGCGCAAGGACGAGTACTGCGGGCAGCGCGAGCAGCGCGGTGAGGCGACGTGGCATGGCAAACGATCCGATCTCGGGCGGCGAATGGCGATGGGCGACGTACATCATGTCTTTCCCCGGCGCCGGCGAAGTCAAACCACGCGGCCCAGCGGGTTCAAGGACAACCGCTCTACGTCGAGCGCCCGTACGCATCCCGGAGCCAGCCAACGACCTCGGCATCGACGTCGGACGGCGCGTTCAGGTCTACCCGGTGCGAGCACATCCCGGTCGATCGCTGCAGGCGACCGGCGGGCTCGGTTGTCCCGAGGTTCAGCCCGAGTTCGACCCTTGACGCAGATGGCACTCTGATCAGGGCGAACTGCTTACCGCGTCGCAAGCTCACGCCGGTCTTCTGCACGGCCACGTCCACATCTGTCCCAAGACCTCGCGCGACCGACACGACCTTCTCGTAGACCGGCCGCAATGCGTGCTTCGCGCCTGAGTACTGCGCGTCGAGAAGTTCATCCGTCGGCACTGGCCCGCCATCGGCTATCTCGCGCGCCTTGTGCGCGAGGGCATTCGCGTTCCCGTGGGTCATGCCGTGCGTGCTCTTGAGGTAGGCGACGATCTCGCCATGCTTGCGAGGCCCGGCCTCGAAGATGAGGTCAGACCACTCCGCGAGGCTGCGTCCGGTGCTCTGCTCGATGTTGCGCAGTTGTGTCGCGCTTGCAGCTTCGTTGTCGGGCATGCTCGGATCCGTTCCTCGACGCCTATGCGCGGCGCGTGCACCGCACGGTCCCGCGCGGATGCCGGTCTACACATGATGGACCGAGGCGTGGCGGGTTGACTAGCCCCGCGACGAGCGGGCTTCCCGATTCTCGCTTCACACTTAGACTCCCGCCATGCCCAGCTCCCTGCAGCATCGCCTGCTGCCGATGAGCGGCAGGGATCCGCACGAGGCTGGCAGGGCGCCAACACCTTTGGAACTGCTCTTCGATCTCACCTTCGTCATCGCGTTCGGGACCGCGGCCAGCGGACTCTCGCACGAGCTCGTGAGCGGCCACATCGCCGCGGGCATCGCCGCATTCCTGTTCGCGACGTTCGCCGTGTCGTGGGCGTGGATCAACTTCTCCTGGTTCGCGTCCGCCTATGACACGGACGACTGGATCTTCCGCGTCATGACGATGGTCCAGATGGTCGGTGTCCTCGTCCTCGCCCTCGGGGTGCCCAAGCTCTTCACGTCGATCGCCGAGGGTGAGTACGTCAACAACGGCACGGTTGTCCTCGGCTACGTGATCATGCGCGTGGCGATGGTGGCTCAGTGGCTTCGCGCGGCGCGACAGGATCCCGCTCGGCGATCGACCTGCATGGTTTACGTGGTCACGATCCTTGTCGCCCAGGCGGGCTGGATTGCGCTCGCACTTGCCCACACGTCCGTCGCGGTGATGTTCGCGTTTGCTGTGCCACTGGCACTCGTTGAGATGGCCGGCCCGGTCATCGCGGAGACCCGCATGGGCGGCACCCCGTGGCACGCGCACCACATCGCCGAGCGCTACCTGCTCCTGGTGATCGTGACCCTCGGTGAGGCGCTGATCGGTACGATGGCAACGCTGATCGGACTCCCGTCGGATGAGGGCATCGCCATTCCGCTTGATGTCGCGGTCGTCGGATTCGCCGGCGTCGCGCTGACGTTCGGGATGTGGTGGGGCTACCTCGTGATGCCGGGCGGCGACGTGCTGGCTACGCGGCGCAGTCGCTCGTTCGGCTGGGGCTACGGGCACATGGTCATCTTCGGGGCGATAGTCGCTGTCGGCGCGGGCATCCACGCAGCCGCGTATCTCATCGAAGGCGAGTCCGACCTTGGCACCGTCGGGACGATGTGGTGCGTGGCCATACCGCTGGCGACCTACATCGGCGCGCTCTACGTTCTGTACGCGGTGCTGACGCGCACCGTCGACCCGTTACACGTGTGGCTGGTCATCGGCTCGGGGGTCGTGCTCGCGGGAGCGATGCTGCTCGCCGCCGCGGGAGTATCAATCGCGTGGTGCCTGCTTGCCCTATCTCTCGTGCCGTGGGTCACGGTCGTGGGCTATGAAGCCCGCGGGTATCGCCACAACGAGGCGGTACTCAACGACCTGTGAGGCTCCGCTTCTGACTGACCTCAAGCTCGGTTCCTGCCCACGACTCCGGCCCCAAGCACCACGTCGATGGGATGTCGTCGTCGATAGCGCGCGTGATCACCTCATCGGGAATGTGCACGAGGTCGTCGAGGCCGGCCACGCGGATACCCAGGCGACGCAGCGGACAATAGGCATTCCAGAGGTTCGAGTACGGAAACCACGGGTCGTGGTAGTGCTTGACGACCCGCCCGTCGGCCGTGAAGAGGCACGACACGTGTCCCTCTGTGACGGTCCCTGGCCACATCGCGACCTGGGTCGCGACCGCCTTGAGGTACGCGTCCACCTCGTGCGTCGACCGGCCGCCCTCGAGGCGGACGGCACGCTCGGCGGGGATCTCCACGATGTAGGCGCGACCGCCATCGATCAGATGACAGTCGTCCCACAGCCAACGAACGACGATCGGCATTCTCTCCGTCGCGTCGATGCTGGTCATGACCGGAACCTAGGCGAGCCATCTGACTGCGGACCGAATGTCGAGCATCCGCCTGCCACATGACACACGACACGTAGGGTTGCCGCTCGTGGACCAGAGGACCCCCCAGCAGCACCAAAGGACCGCTAGCGCATGACGTCCCTGCGTCTGGTGCTGCGCGGACTGCGCTGGCGATGGGCCACCTCCATATCCGTGGCGCTCGTGGCCGTCGTCGCCATGGTCGGCGGCGCCCTCGGGCCGCTGTACGCAAACAGCGCGGCCGACTCGCTGGTCCGCGAGGGACTCTCCCAGGCGGGTCTGGTCTCGACGGGAGTGCAGGTTCGCGCTCAACGGGCGGGGCAGACGCAGTTCTCGCCCGAGGACCTGATGACTGCGGTCGACGAGCGGGCCGCGGATCCCTCGCTCGATCAGTGGTACGGGCAGGAGACGCTGTCGCTGACCGTCGGCAATGGTGTCCCCCACGTCGACGATCGCGAGCTCGGCCTGGCGCAGGTTGGCTGGCACCGAGGTCAGTGCGACGCCGTCGTCATCACCGCTGGCAGTTGCCCCGATGCGCCCGGCGAGGCGATGGTCTCCGCGCGAACCGCCGAGCGCGTCGACATTGCCGTCGGCGACTTCATGCAGCTGGGCATCACCGCTGACCGCGACGACGATCGCGTCGAGATCGTCGGCTTGTACGACCAGGACACCGCCGACGCCTCCGCATGGGGGCTGGCATCGCCTGCGCAGCTCCGATCAGCCGACTACGAGCAAGGCGCAGACCAGCTCGACGAGGTCGTGGTGGACAAGGACACGATGCTGCGGACCGGAGGTGACATCGCCGCCGTCAGCTTCCGTTCCCTCGATGCGGCAAGCGTCCACCAGTCCCAGCTCCCCTCCCTTCTTGCTGCGGTCACTGCGGCCACAGAGATCTCCGATACAACCGCCGCCGGCATTCCGAACTCCGTGGTGACGAGCGGACTGCCGAACTTCCTCGGCTCACTCAATCCGACCGTCGACGAGGTAGTTAGCGCCTCGTTCGCCGTCACCGCATCCCTCGTGCTGCTGGCCTGGTTCGCCCTGTTCCTGGTCATCTCCGCCACGAGCGAGGAGAGGTCAGGTGAGATCGCGCTCGCCAAGCTACGAGGGATGAGCGCACGCTCCACCGTGATGTTCGGGCTCACCGAGCCGATCCTGCTGCTGCTCGCTGCTGTTCCGGTCGGACTTGCGATCGCCTATGGCGTCGAGGTCGCTCTCACCAGCAGGGTGCTGGCGCCCGGCACCGAGGTGACCCTCACGCCGGCCGTGCTCGTCGCGCTGGCCATCAGTTTCCTGGGCGGTGTCGCGGCCGCCGCGATCGCGGCGCGCAGCATTCTGACCGCACCGGTCATGGACCAACTGCGCCGGACCGGCGGGCGCCGGGCACGACTGGCCCGCTCCGTTGCGATCGACGCCGCCGCGATCGCGCTCATGGCCGCCGGCATCTACCAGCTCAAGCGCGGCGGATCGGATGTACTCGCCCTGCTCACGCCCGGGCTCATCGCCCTGACCGCCGGCCTGCTCGCGGTCAGGGTCCTCCCCCGCATCGCCCGCGCTCAGGTGGCGCGAACTCGCGGGTCCAGCCGGGTCGCCTCGTTCCTCGCCTCGCGCAACATCGCGCGCCGTCCGTCCGGGCTCCGCATCGTCGTCCTTCTCTCGCTCGCAGTGGGACTTTCGGTCTTCGCTATTGACAGCTGGGCGGTGGCGTCGGCGAACCGAGTCGACGCAGCACGCGCGGAGACGGGCGGCTACGAGGTGCTGCATGTCCATTCCGACTCCGCCGGCTCGCTGCTGTCAGCGGTTCGGGCAGCGGATCCGAGTGGAACTATGGCGATGGCCGCGGTCGTCAGCTCCAATCAGCAAGGTGGCCTCGTCGCCGTCGACGCGGAGCGGGTCGGCGCCGTGGCCGCCTGGGATCCGGAATGGACGGGCAGTTCGCGCAGCACGATCGGCGCCAAGCTCCACCCTGCGCCCACCGTCCCGTCGATCCCGCTCCGCGACTCGGTGTCCTTCGACGTTGACTACGACCGGACCGACGGAGAAGGGGACGTCACCTTCAGGATGGCGATCCGCGCCGCAACCGGGCTCATCCACATGGTGGAGTTCGACGAACTGAGGGCGGGTTCGTCGACGATCAAGGTCGATCTGCCGATGTGCGTTGCCGAGGCATGCACGATCGAGGCCTTCACCTTCACCCAGCCCATCGGGGCGACTCCGTCGACCGCCACGGGCACAGTGACCCTGTCGAACATGGCCGACTCCGTCGGGCCCATCGACCTGACCTCGTCGGGCATTGACGGCTGGCGCAGTGGTGCCGCGGCGATTCCGTTCCCCATCCCGCCGGGCGCAGTGATCTCAGTCCCGGCACCGGGGCAGCTGGTGACGTCATTCACCATCGACGCCAGCGCAGACGCGGCCATCGAACTCACCGACCATCCCGCAGCCCTGCCGGTCTTCCTCGGCAGCGACCTCGCGCAGTCGACGGGCACCGATTCCACTCCGACCACGCAGGGCCTGGACGGCGAGATCATCCCCGTCCAGCAACTCAATTCGGGGGTCCTGCCTCGCATCCTGCGCGGAGGCGCTCTCGCCGACCTCTCCTACGCCCTGGACGCCATGGGACGCGCGCCGCTGCCGCTGGACTACCAGGTCTGGCTCGCCGATGACGCGCCTGAGTCGATCCGCGCGACGCTCGAAGCGGGCGGCTTCACAGTTACCGGCGTCGACACCGTCGACCAGCGGGTGGCAGAACTCAGCCGGGGCGGCACCGCCCTTGCGCTGCAGTTGTTCGTCGTCGCCGCGCTGATCGCGCTGGCCATCGGCGCAGGGACGATGCTCGCTAATACCTATGTCACGGTCAGGCGCCGGGCCTACGAACTCGCTGCGTTGCGGAGCCTCGGTGCGTCCAACGGCGTGCTCGTGCGCGCGGGACGACTCGAACAGGTCGCGCTCGCCTTCACCGGCGCTGTCCTCGGAGCGGTATCGGGTCTCGTCGGCGCTGCTCTCACCTTGCCCAGCCTGCTCGAATCGGCGTCGGCGGAGTACCCCGCACCGTGGATCGGCCCGGCGTGGACACCCGTCGCCGCCGTCATGGTGGCGGTCCTCGCAGTGCTGGCCATCGTCGCGGAGATCGGCGCCCGCCGCACCGCGAGACTGGCCCAGCCCGACTTGCTGAGGGAGGTGCAGGAATGACCGTCGACGCCGTCGAAACACCGACCCGCGCGGGCCTCAGCATCCGGTGCGAGGAGCTCGTCCACATCTACCGCACGGGCGACGTCGACGTCGTCGCCGTGCGCGGAGTCGACCTCAGCGTCAGCGCCGGCGAGCGCGTCGCACTTCTCGGGCCGTCTGGCTCGGGCAAGTCGACGCTGCTGGGCATGCTCGGCGGGCTCATCCCGCTATCGGCGGGGCGGGCGTGGATCGGCGACGACGAGATCGGCGGCCTCACCGAGCGAGCGCTCCTGCGCATGCGCGCGTACCGCGTCGGGTTCGTGCTCCAGGGCGCCGCCCGCAACCTGCTCCCGTATGCGACACCGGCGGAGAACGTCCGCTTCGCCAACCGATCCCTCTCGCGCGCGCGACGCAGCAAGGTGCTTCAGCCGCTCGAGCTCCTCGACGCGCTCGGACTTGCCGACGTCGCGCATCGCCCGATGGCAGCGCTCGCGGGCGGCGAGCAGCAGCGCGTGGCGCTCGCCGTCGCCGTCGCCAACGGCCCCGGCCTCCTCCTCGCCGACGAGCCGACGTCGCAGCTCGACACTCCCGCCCGCGATGCGGTCCTCGACCTGCTCGACGTCGTCAACGAGCGGTTCGGCACGACGATCGTGGTGGTCACGCACGATGCCGAGGTCGGCAGGCGCCTGGGCCGGACGGTGTCGATGCGCTACGGGCGCGTGGGTCACGAGGGCATGCACGGCGAGCAGTTCACGGTCGTGGCCAAGGACGGCAGCGTTCACCTGCCCGACGAGATCGTGGCCGAATGGCCGCCCGGCACTCAGGTCACCGTCGAGCGCGACGCAGATGCAGTGATCCTGCGCAGGAGGAACCAGTGACGACGACCTCGGGCGACGGCCCGCACGTGCACGCCCGCGGCATCGTCGTCACGCGAGCCGGGCGCGCCATCCTCGACCACATCGACATCGACGTGGAACCCCGGCGCATCCTCGCGGTGACGGGAGCATCGGGTGCAGGCAAGTCGACGCTGCTCTGGGTGCTCGCGGGGCTCATCGAGCCTGACGCCGGGACGATTGACCCCCCCGATCGGTTCGACCGCGCTGCCATCGTGCTCCAGGGCTACGGGCTGCTTCCCGTCCTGACGGCGCAGGAGAACGTCGAACTTCCACTACTGGTTCGGGGAGTGGCCGGAGACGAGGCGCGCCAGCGCGCGGTCGTCGCGCTGGAGCGCGCAGGCCTCGGAGATCTGCGTGACCGGCTGGCCGAGGAGTTGTCCGGCGGCCAGCGTCAGCGGGTGGCGGTGGCCCGTGCTCTTGCGATGTCTGCGGGCCTGCTCGTCGCTGACGAGCCCACCGCCGAGCTCGACGCCGACACTGCTGCGGTCGTGTTCGCGGCGCTCCGTGCGGAGGCGGATGCAGGGGCCTCGGTCGTGCTGGCGACGAACGATCCGGACCTTGCCGCACTGTGCGACAGCGTCATCCAGCTTGTAGACGGCGCGATCCGGGCCTAGCGCTTGGCGCACGGGACCTCCTGCTACTCGCGCCGAGCCGACGGGACTCGCGCCTCTCCGCGTCGCCACGAGTCAAGAACCATGAGGGTCTTCGTGCCGATGACATTGCCGTCGCGACGTATCAGGTCGATCAGGCGGTGCAGATGCTGGAGGCTCGCAATCCGAAAGTGGACGATCGCATCGGGGTCCCCCGCAACGGTGTAGATCGCGATCACCTCGGGGATGCCCTTCGCGGAGTTCGTGATCTCCTCGACGGTGGTCGCACCCGCGTAGCGGACCTCCGCGAAGGCCTCGAAGGTCTCCCCCAACTGGCTCTCGTCGACAAGGACCGTGTAGCCGGTAATCACGCCTTGTTGCTCGAGCCGGTCGATCCGCCTGCGGACCGAACTCGGCGACAAGTTGACCAGTTGCGCCAGGTCGCGATAGCTGAGGCGTCCGTCCGCGATCAAGTGATCGACGAGGAGCCTGTCCACCGAATCGATCGCACCCTTGGCCATTGCAGGAGAGTATCGCGGCGCGCTCGTTACCGCCGGATTCCGAAGGCCAGGCGGCTGTAATCATCGCTTAGTCACCGTTACGTGCAGGTTAGTTGCACGCGCGCTTGTCGACCGCAAGTGTTAGCGGATGACCTCGCCACGTGATCCGTCCGGTGCTCCCCCGATCACCGCCGAGACCGACCCGCAGGTCCTTCGCGACGTCGCGAACAAGGTGCTGTGGCTGTCGACCGCAATCGTGGACTCCGCGAATCGAGGTCGGGAGAACGCCACTGGAGTCAAGGTCGGCGGCCATCAGGCGTCGAGCGCATCCATGGTGGACATCATGGTGTCGCTGTGGTTTTCCGAACTCACACATCTGGACAGGGTGTCGGTCAAGCCGCACGCCTCCCCGGTCCTTCACGCGATCAACTACCTGCTCGGCGACCTGGATGCGACGTACCTGCCGATGCTTCGCGCCAAGGGCGGCTTGCAGTCCTACCCAAGTCGCCTGAAGGACCCTGACACCGTCGACTTCTCGACAGGGTCCGTCGGCATCGGCGCGACCGCCTCGCTCTGGGCGGCGGTGGCCCACCGGTACATCCGCTCCCAATTCCCGACTACCCCGCCGGCCGGAAGATTCGTCAGTCTCCTCGGGGATGCCGAGTTGGACGAAGGCGCGATCTGGGAAGCCGTAATCGATCCAGCGGTCGCCAGTCTTGGTGAGGTGCTGTGGATCGTCGACGTCAACCGCCAGTCGCTGGATCGCGTGGTCCCCGATATTCAGATTCGCCGACTGTCCGAGATGTTCGCGGCGGCGGGATGGCAGGTCATCACCTTGAAGTGGGGACGGGCGGTCCAGGAGATCTTTGACCGCCCGAGCGGCGATGAGCTGCGTGCTCGCCTGGAGAGCATGCCCAACGAGGAGTACCAACGGATGCTTCGGGTTTCGTCGTCGGAGATCCGCGCACGCATCCTCGGCGACGGCAGCAGCGAGCAGTTGTCGGCTCTGCTTCGATCATTGACGGACGAGGAGCTCGCGACGGCGGTCCGCGATCTGGGCGGTCACGACTTCGAAACCCTGCTCGGGGCTTACCGCCTGATCGATGACTCGCGCCCGACGGTCATCTTCGCCTACACGATCAAGGGCCGGCGTCTGCCGATCGAGGGGCATCCGAACAACCACTCCGCGCTGCTCAACGAAGCCCAGATGCGTGAACTTGCCAGCGATGTTGACGCGGACCTCGAGGACCCGTGGCGGACTTTCGACCCCGAGTCCGCCGAAGCTCTCCTGTGCGGACTGCGATCGACCACGATGGCGCGCCCAGTCCCGCCATCGACCGCGAGGCCAGCCATCCCCACGACGTTGGGCCATCGCCACCGAGCACCGATCTCGACGCAGGCGGCGCTGGGACGATTCCTTGCAGACTTCAAACGAGCCGCTCCCGACGCCGCTGCGCGGGTGGTGACATGCAGTCCCGACGTTGCCTCGTCGACCAACCTCGGCGGCTGGATCAACAAGAGCGGAGTCTGGTCTGCGGCCGCGCGGCGCGACTGGTTCTCCGACGATGCGGAGCGAGTCCTGAAGTGGACGGAGATCACCAACGGCCAGCACATTGAACTCGGGATTGCCGAGGTCAACCTGGTCTGCCTGCTCGGAGAACTCGGTTCGACGTGGTCGAGGTGGGGCGAGCCGTTGATCCCGATCGCAACCTTGTACGACCCCTTCATCTCCCGGGCATTGGAACCATGGTCCTACGGGATCTACTCGGGCGGACAGTCGATCATCATCGGGACGCCGTCCGGCGTGACGCTCGCCCCTGAGGGAGGGGCGCACCAGTCGATCACCACACCCTCGATTGGTCTCGAGCAGCCCGGATGCATCGCGTGGGAGCCGGCCTTTGCCCAGGATCTGGAGTGGTGCCTACTCCACGCGATGTCGAGGGTCGGCGTCGACGGAGGCACCTCGTCGTACTTCCGGCTCTCGACACGTCCCATCGAGCAGGATCTGGCACGTGTTCCCACCGACGACCTGATGCTCGAGCGACGCCGCATGCATGCGGTCGCGGGAGGGTATCGCCTCACCGAGCATGATCCCGCCGCAGAGCAGGTCACGCTCGTCGGCGTTGGCGCGATCCTTCCCGAGGTCATCGCCGCAGCGACCGTGCTCGAGGGCCAGGGAGTGGTCACCGGCGTTGTCTGCCTCACGAGTCCGGACCTCGTTTTCCGCTCGTTCTTGAATCGCGGCCAGGTAGGCGCGGGATCGACGGCTGGAGACGACATCGCCGGTGCGTTGTTCCCTTCGGCTTCGTCAGCCCCGCTGGTCACCGTTATCGATGGACACCCGCACACGCTGTCGTTCTTGGCAGGGGTGCGCGGGGACCCCATTCGCTGCCTAGGGGTGCGGGAGTTCGGCCAGTCCAGTGACATTGACGACGCTTACCGCTTGCACGGCATAGATACCGGATCGATTGTCACCGCGGCGCTGGGACTCGTCGGCCGCTGATCTGGATGTCAGGCGTTGCTGCCCCGCGGAACCCTAGCGCTGGACGCGCGCGCCCCCGCCTCGCATGAGTGCTTCAACTTCCGGGAGCATGGCGGTGGAGGTGTCCCCGGGGGTTGTCATGGCCAAGGCACCATGCGCGGCCCCGTACTCCACCGCTGTCTGCAGGTCGTCGCCTTGAAGGAGTCCGTAGATAAGTCCGGACGCGAAACTGTCTCCGCCGCCCACGCGGTCGAGGATGTCTATCGAATTGCGTTGTGTCGACCGGACGAGCCCAGTCGTGTTCGACCACGCGATCGCTCCCCAGTCGTTTGTGCTGGCAGAGTGCACGGTGCGCAGAGTTGTCGCGACGACGGCGAGCCCCGGGAGATCGCGGATCACCGTCTCGATCATGCGCGAGTATGCGTCGACGTCGAGGTCGCGGAGGTCTCCGGCCATCCCCTCCACCTCGTAGCCAAGGCTCGCCGTGAAGTCCTCTTCATTGCCGAGCATCACGTCGACGAGTGGAGCGATCTGTCGGTTGACCTCCTGTGCTCGCTGTTGGCCGCCTACGGCCTTCCACAGGCTCGGGCGATAGTTGAGGTCGTAGGAGATCACGGTGCCGTAGCGCTTGGCGGTTCTCATCGCTTCCAGGACGACGTCGGGCGTGCCGTCGGACAACCCGGCGAAGATCCCGCCGGTGTGAAACCACCGGACACCAAGGCTCCCAAAGAGGTGTTCCCAATCCACGTCTTCGGGGTGCATCTGGGAGGCAGCGGTGTGGCCTCGGTCGGATACTCCGACCGCGCCCCTGACGCCGAAGCCACGCTCGGTGAAGTTGAGCCCGTTGCGTGACGACCTGCCCACGCCGTCGAACGCAGTCCACGACAGGAGCGAAGTATCGACGCCGCCAGTGAGGATGAGGTCTTCAACGAGCCGGCCGATGTCATTGTCGGCCAGTGCGGTGACGATCGCGGTCCGCATGCCAAAGCAGCGACGCAGCCCACGAGCGACGTTGTACTCACCACCGCCCTCCCAGATTCGGAATTCCCGTGCGGTACGTATTCGTCCTTCTCCCGGGTCCAGCCGCAGCATGACCTCGCCAAGCGCCACCACATCGAAGGCGCAGTCGGCACGGGATCGCATCGTGATGTCACTCATCGTGCCGCCAGTTCGACTGCTTCGGCCGCGAGCTCGGTGATGCGCCCAAACTCGTGTCGAGCGATGAGGTCTTGGGAGACCATCCAGCTCCCACCGATGGCGAGGACCGAGGGCACGGCCAGGTAATCAGCCATGGTGTCCCGTGACACTCCTCCAGTTGGGACGAAACGCACGTCCGGGAATGGCGCGGACAGGGCGTTGATCATCGCCACGCCTCCCGCGGCGGAGGCCGGGAAGAACTTCACGTGGCCAAGCCCCCAGATGGTCGCGTGCTGCAGTTCCGTGGCCGTCGCGATGCCCGGCAATACAGGCAGCCCACCGATCTGGCACGAACGCACGATGTCGGGGCTGAATCCCGGCGAGACGATGTATCGCGCTCCGGCGAAGGCAGCAAGCTCGACCTGCTCGGGTCGGGTCACCGTGCCCGCGCCGACCATGAACTCTGGGTCCTCGGCCATGATCCGCAGGGCCGCGAGCGCCGCTGGGGTCCGCAGGGTCACCTCTGCTGACGGCAGACCTGCCGCCTTGAGCGCCTCAGCGAGTGGTGCTGCGTCGGACGCATCGTTGATGATGACCACGGGTATGACTCGCGTCTTGGCATGGAACTCGAAGGGGTCGATCATCGGCCCATCCATCCGCCATCGACGGGTAGCACGACACCGTTCACGTAGTCCGAGGCACTGCTCGCGAGAAAGACAGTCGCACCGGACAGGTCATCCGCGTTGCCCCACCGTCCTGCGGGGATCCGCTCAAGAATGGAGCGACTGCGATGTGGGTCGTCGCGGAGCGCCTGCGTGTTGTCCGTTGCGACGTAGCCGGGGGCGATGGCGTTGACGTTGACCCCACGCCCCGCCCACTCGTTGGCCAGTGCCTTCGTGAGTCCGGCGATCGCGCTCTTGGAGGCTGTGTAGCCCGGGACGTTGATACCGCCCTGGAAGCTCAGCAGTGATGCGGTGAAGATGATCTTTCCGCGGCCTGCGCTGATCATGGCGCCGCCGACCTCGCGGGCGAGCACGAACTGGCTGGTGAGGTTGACCTGCAGGACGCGGTCCCAGTCCTCGGTCGAGTGCTCGGCAGCAGGAGTGCGTGCGATCGTGCCGGCATTGTTGATGAGGATGTCCACCGGACGACCAAGGTCGTTGAGGGTGTCCGCCAACGCAGCGACCGCATCGCGGTCGGCCAGGTCAGCGCGGAGCCCGGTGAAGGACCGGCCAGCAGCGCGCACGTCCAACTCCACGGTGCTCCCGGAGTCCTCAAGATTGGCACTGACACCCACGATGTCTGCGCCAGCGGCTGCGAGTGCGCGCGCCATGGCCAAGCCGATGCCCCGCCGGGCGCCGGTGACCACGGCCAGCCGACCGGAGAGATCGAACATCTGCAGACCCTCGGGCGACCCGCCAGCGCGGCTGCTCATTCCGCGCCGCAATCGATAAGCACCTTCATGGTCCCAACTCCGTTTTCGAGCGCCTCGAAGGCTGACGCCGCCGAGCCCAGCGGCTCAACATGCGAGATGAGAGCGCGCGCGGGAACGCTCCCGGCGGAGACAAGCTCGACGGCGCGTTCGAAGTCCGCTCGCTCGTACACGCGGGCACCGAGAATCGTCAGTTCCCGCCAGAAGACGCGATGCAGGTTGACTGGCTTCGGCGTCGGATGAATTCCGACCAGGACCATTCGACCGCGCACCCCCAGCACGTCGAGCGCAGTGTCGAGCCCCTGCTGCGACCCGGACACCTCGAACGTGACCGATGCTCCTGCCCCAGCAGTCCAATCGAGGATCAGCGCCGCTGCATCGGTGCTGAGAGGATCCACTGCGGTCAGGCCCGCGCCGTCGATCACGGATCTGCGGAACTCGTCCACTTCCAGCACAAGGACGTCGGCGCCGGCTGCGCGTGCGACTGCCGCTATGAGAAGCCCGACGGGCCCGCCTCCGACGACGACCGCTTTCTCGGCGGGCCGGACCTCGGCCCGCGCCACGTCGTGCACGGCGACGGCCGTTGGCTCCACCAGCGCGCCAAGGTCAAGGGGTAGGTGCTCGGGGAGGCGGACGAGTAGGTCTGCGGGCACCGTCCACGTGTGCTGCATGGCACCGGTCGAGTCGATGCCGACGAATTCGAGTCGTTGGCATACGTGGGAGTGTCCTGCGAGGCATGCCGCGCAGGTTCCGCACCACTTAAGCGGCATGACCGTCACAGGGTCCCCGGTGGACCACCCGTCGACGGCCGCACCGACTGACGCAATGCGACCGGACATCTCATGTCCCAGCACCGCCGGAATGGTCACGCGCGCGTCCATGTCGCCGTGGAAGATGTGAAGATCGGTGCCGCAGATGCCCGTGTACGCCACGTGGATCTGGACATCTCCAGGACCGGGATCGACCGTGGGGCTGCGCGCGATCTCTATCCGCCTTGGCCCTGCGTACTGAGCCGCGACGTTCACGCTGATGCCCAGACGGGTCCGTCGGGATATCGGAAGTCGCTCAGTGTCTGAGGGCGCATCTCTGCAGAGAAGCCTGGTGCGGCCGGCACGACGTAACGTCCGTCGATGATCACCGCCGGGTCGAGGAAGTGCTCGTGTAGGTGGTCGACGTACTCGATGAACCGGCCGTCCTGCGATCCACTGACGGCGACGAAATCGAACATGGACAGATGCCGAACCAACTCGCAAAGGCCCACTCCTCCAGCGTGCGGACACACGCGCACCCCGAACTTCGCTGCGAGCAGCAGGATGGCGATGTTCTCGTTGACTCCCCCGACGCGGCTGGCGTCAATCTGCACAATGTCGATGGCTTGCGCCTGAAGGAGCTGCTTGAACATCACCCGGTTGTGTGCGTGCTCGCCCGAAGCAACCATGATCGGAGCCACAGCAGATCTCACGGACGCGTGGCCGAGAATGTCATCGGGACTCGTGGGTTCCTCGATCCAATAGGGAGCGAACTCGGAGAGAGCGTCGACCCAGCCGATCGCCTCATCGACCTCCCACCTCTGGTTCGCATCAATCGCAATCCCGATGTCGGGGCCGACCGCGGTCCTCGCGATGCCCATGCGTCGGACATCCTCCGACAACGTGCTCCCGACCTTCAGTTTGATGAGAGTGAACCCATCGTCGACAGCTTCACGCGAGAGTCGGGCAAGTTTCTCGTCGGAGTACCCCATCCACCCAGGAGTGGTGGTGTACGCGGGATAGCCGTGCGCACGTAGTTCCGTCTCGCGGGCGGGTCGACTGTCGACCTGGCCACGCAAGAGCGCAAGGGCCTCTTCCCGCGTCAGTGCGTTCGTCAGGTAGGTGAAGTCGACGAGGTCGACGATCTGCTCAGGACTCAGGTCCGAGAGCACCTTCCATAGCGGCTTTCCCTCGCGCTTCGCACGCAGGTCCCACAGTGCGTTGATCAGGGCGCCGCATGCCATGTGAATGACGCCCTTCTCCGGCCCAAGCCAGCGGAGCTGCGGATCGCCGGTCAGTTCACGGCCGAACCGTCCGAGATCGTCGAGAACCTCATCGACGTCGCGACCCACCAACCACGGGGACAGCGAGCGAATCGCCAGCGTCTGAACGTCGTTTCCACGGCCGGTCGTGAACGCGAACCCGTGCCCCTCGAGTCCGTCGCCTAGGTCCGTGCCGACGACGACGTACGCCGCGGAATAGTCCGGCTCAGGATTCATCGCGTCAGAGCCGTCGAGATCGCGCGATGTCGGGAATCGAACATCGTGGGTCACCAAGGACACAAATCGGGCCATGAGCGAGGAACAACCCTTCCGTCGACCTTGCCAACGGCGACCGGTGTGACCTTTACAGCCAAGTCGCGTGGCGTGAACACGGTGAGCGTATGCCCGCAAACATCTGATGTCAATGACGATTAGTAGGCGCTAACGCCCATAAACTGCCTGAATTGGTGCTATTGATCCGATGTATCCGGCGAATCAGTCACTGCACGCTCGGCCAGCAGGGTCTGCCTGAGCCAGCTTTCTACACCCGCGACGTGGGCGACCATGGCGGCGTGGGCCAGGTCCGGCTCCTGGGAGGCAAGTGCATCGAGGATCGCCTGATGCTCCCTCACGGTTCGTTCCTGCGCGCCGATCTGTGTCCGCCCCCGCCAGATTCGCGCACGATTCGTCGGTGCCGACAGACCCTCGATGAGCGAAGCAAGGACCGAGTTTCCCGAGGCGATGCCGACGAGCCGGTGGAATTCGATATCCAGGGCGAGCACCTCCTCGGGAGAGGATGCCGGCGATGAGGCATCGACGGCCGCCTGGAGCGCGACAAGGTCGTCATTGCTGATTCGAGTCGCGGCCATCGCCGCGGCGGCCGGCTCAAGGATGCGCCGCACCCGTAGGAATTCCAGGACGCTGTCATCGCGGTGGAAGTCGACGACGAATGTGAGCGCATCGAGCAATAGGTCCGGGTCGAGACTGGTCACGTATGTGCCATCGCCACGACGCACGTCGAGGACGTTGATCAGCGCAAGCGCACGCACCGCCTCTCTCAGCGAGCTCCGCGACAATCCCAGTTCATCGGCCAGGTCCGCTTCTCGTGGAAGCCGGTCACCGGGCTTCAACTGTCCAGCGAGGATCATCGCCTTGATCCGCAGGATGGCCTCATCCGTCAGTGCCATAGCCCGCTTCCCTTCTTCACGACTCGACCATGCTCAGCGGACGCTCTGCACGACCGTAAACGGTAAGCGCAGTCTCGCTCATGACCTCCCGCCGCTCCGTGGCGGACAGGTCCGCCACGGCCGCGTCGACGAGTTCGAGCCAGTCCGCGTAGGTGATTGTCGCGCTCGAGACCGGCCAGTCGCTACCGAACATGCATCGGGACGCCCCGAAGAGGTCCAAGGCAATTGCAAGTGCCGAGGGGATGTTGCTAGCGCTGCTGGCATCCGCACCTACCTCGCTGGTCAGCCCGGATAGCTTGCAGTACGCATTGGGCAGCACTGCGAGTCGGGCGAGGTCACCAGCCCACGTGTCAGCGGGTCCCTGGTCTAGTTGGGGTTTGCCAAGGTGATCAAGAACGAAGGTGACCTGCGGGCATCGCCTCACCAGTTCAGTGACCTCGGCAATCTGATGTTGACGTACGCAGAGGTCCATCGCCAGACGATGTTCGGCGAGCAGTCGCACGCCGTCGACGAAGTCAGGGTGCAACGCGAAACCCGCAGCCTCGTCCTGGATCAGCCTGCGAATCCCGACTACGAGGGGCCACGCAGCGTGAGACGCCACCTGAGCCGCAGCACCGCTCCCCCGCTCAAGCTGCGCGTGAGCGACTATTCCGATGATCGGCGCGCCGTCGTCGGCCAGGCTCTGCAACCACGCAACCTCGGAGCCGGCCTGGGAGTCCTCGCAGTCGGCTTGCACGGCGATGACTGCGCGAACCGATCCTCCAGTGTCTGGCATGGCGTGAGGCAGGAAGGCGCGGTGCAGGATCGGGTCGTCGCCGAGCCAGTCATAGCGGAGGCGATCGGGGTCCCAGAAGTGGACGTGGCTGTCGACGATGGCCTCTTGAGCTATCTCCATCGGTTCGACCTCTCGACTTGTTACACCGTTGAGGGGGCGAGTCATGCCCGACTCGCCCCCTTCACTCCGGTCAGCTGAAGTCAGCTGCATTCTCCTTGGTCACCATCTCCGTACCGGTATCGACGTTGGCCTCCACCGGGTTTCCGAGCGCCGCATCAAAAGCAGTCTGCGCGCCGAGCGAGCCCATCTTGGCGGGGAACTGTGCAACCGATGCGGACTGTGTGCCTGCTGCGATTGCGGCCACCTCGGCGGGCGATGCGTCGAATCCAACGACGATCAGCTTGCCTTCCTTGCCAGCTGCCTTGATCGCCTGGAGCGCTCCCGTGATGGGCGGCCCGCATGCCCCGTACACCGCAGTCAGGTCAGGATTAGCAGTGAGGATGTCCTGCGCGGCGTTCAGTCCCTTGGTCTCATCGCAATCGGTCGGCGTGGTGGCAACAACCTTTGCCTTGTCGCCGAGAACCTCCAGCATTCCGTCGACGCGAGCATCGAGTGACGGATTGCCGAGTACTCCCTGCAGGACCGCGAGTTGCGCTCCGGCTGGCAGATTGTCAGACAGCCACTTTCCGGCCAGTTGTCCGCCTGCGTAGTTGTCGGTAGCCACCACCGAGCTCTTGCCTGCCCAGTCGGGAATGTCATTGTCGATGAGGACCACCTTGATGCCTGCGTCGACTGCATCTTGCAGAGCACCCTGGACGTTCGGGCTGGTCGGCGTGATCGCAATGGCCTTCACGCCCTGCGTGATCATCGACTGAATCGCGGCGATCTCCCCTTCGTCGTCGGTGCCGCTCGCACCCTGGGCGAAGATGACCTCGGCGCCGGGCTCCGATGCGTCCCACTCCTTGGCCGCGTCGACCATGGTGTCGTAGAAGTCGACGGGGAATTTGGTGATGAACCCGATCTTGACAACCTCCGCAGGCGCTTCGGACGTCGTCGGAGCTGCAGCGCTCGACGCTGCGGCCGGCGCACTGCTCGCCGCTGCGCTCGACGAGTCGCTGCTCGAACCACTACTTGAACAACCGGCCAGGACTACGGCTGCCGAGGCAGCCGCAGCAAGGGCGATGAACCGCCGCTTTCCGTTCATGATGCTCCTTCTTTTCGTGAGGAATGAGTAGTTGAGGGCGTGAGGTACCCGCGTCCGAACGCGACGCTGACGATCGTGGGACGACAAACACGAGAGTTCAGTCGTCACCTCCGACAATCAGCGACACGATGCGGGATCGGTTTTCAGCAGAGGGGATCTCGCGCCCGACCGTGCGGCCGCGCCGCATGACCACTGCGTGGTCCGCCACCTCGATGACGTGGTCCATCGCGTGGGAGATAACGATGACTGCGCGGCCGTCGTCACGTAAGCGCAGGATGAGGTCCAGAACCTGTCGTGACTCACGGACTCCGAGCGCGGCGGTGGGCTCATCGAGTATCACCACTCGGGACGCGAACGCGCTCGATCGAGCGACCGCGATCGCCTGGCGCTGCCCACCCGACATCATTCCGACGGTCGCGGCCTCGACAGGCAGGCGCACTTGCAAGCGCTCGACAAGTTCCGCCGAAGCGCGCTCCATCTCGGATCGGCGCATCCATCTCAGACCCCGCGGCAGCCAACTGGGTCCGGCAAACTCCCGCCCCGCATAGAAGTTCGCGGCAGTATCGAGATTGTCGAACAGCGCAAGGTCCTGGTAGACCGTCTCAATGCCAGCCGCCTGCGCGCTCGCAGGGCTGGTCATCGAGCATTCGACTCCATCGACCTCAACGGTGCCCGCGTCAAGGCGGTGCACTCCGCTGATGCACTTGATGAGGGTGGACTTTCCGGCACCGTTGTCGCCCAGAAGAGCGAGCACCTCGCCGTGGTGAACTTCGATCGTGACGTCGTCGAGTGCGAGCACTGCACCGAATCTCTTGCTCGCGCCACGAACCGCCAGGGCCGGCACTGCCGACGCCGCGCTCATTGAAGTGCCGCCTTGCGGACTCGAAAGCGCTTCTCGAGCTGGCCCCGCACGACATCGGATTCGACAGCGATGACAATGACAACGCCGATCACGATCAGTTGGATGAATGCCTGGATGTTGAGCAGGTTCATGCCATTGCGAATGACGCCGATCATCAGAGCTCCAATGAGGGCCTGCCCGACGTTGCCTCGGCCGCCCAGGAAGCTCGCCCCACCAATAACGACCGCGGCGATCGCGTCCAGCTCGGCGAGCTGTCCGAAGGTAGGTGAGCCTGCATTGAGTCGGCCGGCAGTGATGATCGCCGCTACGGCAGCGAGGAGACCACTGAGAACGTAAACCGACACGAGTACCCGCGACCGCGGTATTCCCAGCCGCCGCGCCCCCTCGGGATTGCCTCCAACCGCATAGATCCACCGGCCCCATACGACGCGATTCAAGAACAGCGCGACGACGATAGCGACGAAGGCAACAAGCAACGTGGAGTAGGGAAGCCAACCGAATGAGCCGCCGCCAATGGTCTGCACGATGTCGGGCATGCCGCGGATCGGCTGTCCTCCTGACAGCCCCAAGGCGAGTCCTCGAGCGATGCTCAAGGTTGCAAGCGTGATGATGAAGGGATGGGGAAGGTGCCCGTATACATACACGATTCCGTTGACCGCACCGACCGCGATTCCCGCTCCTAACATCGCGAGAATGGTGATCGCGCCGCCGCCCAAAGAGCCGAATACCAGCGCGCCGACTACCGCGCTTAGCGCGAGGGTTGAACCCACCGACAGATCGATGCCACGAGTGAGAATGACGAGCAACTGGCCGATGGCCAGAATCGCGATAGCAGACGTCTGAGATAGAACATTGCCCAGATTCTGCGTCGTGGCAAAGACTGGCGACAGGAAGGACAGTGCAACGACGAGGATGATGAGGATGAGGACCGGCCCGAGTCTGAGTAAAGCCAAAGACGCCTGAAGTGCCTTCAAGCGTGCATCGCTCACCGACGCATCGCGATCGATCTGAGCCACGTTTGGCCGCCTCCAAGGTCTCTGCGGGAACGTAATCCACTTAGACATCTGATGTCTAGGGTCATTTAGTCACAGATTAGCAACATTGAGGGTGAATACGGGCTAATTCATCCGATCAGAAGATGCAGCTCGTGTCGTCGCGTCTCCGCAAGACCCTCGCCATGGGAACGCTCGCAAGGGCTGTTCGACGGGGGCCTCTGATCGGGGAGGCGCACAGCACAGTCGATGACCGCGACGGTGACACGTGACCACACGCAGCGAACCTGACTACTTCCCTACTACCGACGGGACGTTGACTTGCGCGCACGAGTCGTCATGTCCCACCTCACCGCGCACGGGCGATCTCGTCATAGATCCACGGTTTCAAGCCGTCGACCTGCGCCAGTCGCGGCAACACGGTCGGGTCGGTGGTGAGAGCGCGGAAGAGTTCGGCCACCGTGACGTCGTGGCTCGGTCGGGCCTCGATGGTGATTGGATCCCCAGGTCCTACGTCACCCTCTTCAACTACCCGGAAGTACGGACCTGGACGGCCAGCGATCGCGAAACGCTTGACCCACGCCCTTTCGTCGTAGCCGGACGCCCCCATCCATCCCTTGAAGGTCTGACAGGGAACCCGTACGTGCGCTACCTGAAGCAGTGCACTCCCGACGCGCCAGATCTCACCGATGAGCGCGGCGTTCAGATCTACTCCCGAAGTGGTGAGGTTCTCGGAGAACTGACCGGGGCCAACCGGCGAGCCCAACTCCTCGCTCCAGTACTGATAGTCCTCAATCGAGTAGGCGTAGACCTTCATCCAGGCATCGCGGTGAACGCGCCGATCTGCTGAATCGTCTCCCGCGAGCCCGTCGAGGCCGACCCACACACGCCCGTCAACGGGCAGCTTCTCCGATCCCGTTTTCGGCAAGGACGCAGTTCGGTATGCGACCGGCTTCGCCCGACCAACATTGACTGAGACGACACGCACGCGTGAACTCTATTTGTTCATACCCAGCCAGGTCGTTCGGCTTAAGTCTTTGCTGTCGCGCCGCAGAAATGACGAAAGGCCCCGGAATCCCGGGGCCTTTCGTTTCGTAGCGGGGACAGGATTTGAACCTGTGACCTCTGGGTTATGAGCCCGATTAAAGGGCTAGATCCCCTCTCTCACCGAGACCCCTCGAATGGCACTATAGTCGTTGGTAGGTAAGCCTTCTTTGGCACTGGCAAACCGGCTTGAAACGGCTCGAGTTGGCTTCACAAGGCGCGAGTCAGACTGACATTTGACTGACATTTTTTGGCGAGACCGACGGCGCACGAGGAGGAGCGGTGGCTTTCGCTCATCGGCGGGTTACCACGTCCGGCCGCGTGCGCTGGTACGCGATCTATTTCACGCCCGCTGGCCGTCAGGTGAACGGAGGAGGCTTCCCGACCAAGCGTGAGGCGGAGCGCGAGGCGCACAAGCTTGAAAATGACGCCACCCGCGGTCTGGCGCTGGATAGGCGGCGCAGCAAAATTACCTTTCGCGACTACGTCGCGAACTACTACTGGCCCGCAGCTCAGCACCTCGAGCCGACCACCCGCGCCGCCTACCAGTCCAATCTGGATCGCCACTTCTTCCCGTGCTTCGGCGGCATCAAGATGTCAGCCATAATCGCGTCAGAAGTCCAAGTGTGGGTGAACGAAGCAGTTGCATCCGGCTTAAGTGCCAGGTCGGTGGTCAAGTACCACGCGTTTTTGCACGCGATCTTCGAACGCGCTGTCGTCGACCAGGTGGTAGTCGTGAATCCCTGTCATCACACTGCTCTGCCAAAGGTTGTACAGACCCCCAAGGTCGCAGTCACCCCGGAGCAGTTCGACGCTCTACTTGCCCAGGTTCCGGATGATCACAAAGTGATGGTGCTGCTCGCCATCGAGACCGGTCTCCGCTGGGGCGAACTCGTTGCGCTCCGACCCGTCGACATTGACTTCGCAACCGGCGTCGTCGCGGTGCGGCGCGTTGTTCTTGAGGTTTCCAAGAAGATCACGAACGCCTCGACCGTCCACACTATCCGCGAGTACCCCAAGGACAACGAACACCGAGAGGTGGCGATTGGCGCTCCGCTGACTCGAGCGATCAAGACTCACATGATCAGATGCGGCCGACGCGACGAAGACCTGCTCTTTTCAACCGAAGCTGGCACGCCGATCTCCCGGAACACGTTCCGCTCGCGCGTATGGCTGCCTGCCATCGGCTCTTCCGGCCTACGTCGACAGGTGCGATTCCACGACCTCCGCGGCGCTCACGCTTCCTGGCTTCTCGCTGGTGGAGCCGATCTCAAGGTCGTCATGGATCGACTCGGTCACCGACAGATCACAACGACGCAGCAATACCTTGGCAGTCTTCCCGATGCCGGTGAACGGGCACTCGCTGCTTTCGAGGCTACGAGAAACAGAACGAACTAGGAGCCCATAGCGGTGCGACCTGTCTCGTCGGATACGGACCCCTAGCCTGCGGCGCGGCGGACTAATCGAGCTGCGATAAACGCGTCCACATCGGCCGAACGAAACCTCAGGTGCCGAGCGATCTTGACAGCGGGAAGGCGTCCCCTGCGAACCTCTTCGTAGATAAAGTCTTTGGACACGACGAGGTACAGGCAGAGGTCCTCTACGGTCATTAACCGTTCACCGGCAGCGATCTCAGTCATTGCATGTCCGTTCTCCACCCACGGCGTTGGTCGCGTCTATGACGCCTTCCGCTTCCATGAAACTCCGGTTCGTGGCTCGAGGGATGTCGAGCGTCGCCGGCCTACGAACACGGTAAGAGCGCAAATGGTGCGCGCACAATGTGACAAGGCGTCGCACTTTCAAATAACACGGGGTGTGGCCATTCCCGTCGAGCGAAGGTGCCGCTACGCGATTACGCGGGTGCTTCTTGCCACGCCTCGACGACCGGTGTCCATGCGGCGCGAATTTCCGCTCTAAGGACGAGTTGCGGCCACACCTCGACGAGTAGTGCCGCGTCGACGTACCGCGAGATGTCTGCGGGGCCGCCTTCGGTCATCACCAGCTCGTAGACCCGGGCGCGATCCCGCAGTTGGGACATGTCATAGGTGCGAAATGGCGGAGACCATTTGACCCACTGCGGCAGAGTCACGGTGGCTAGTGCGCTGCCGGCGGGACGCTCGGGAAGACGGTCAGGGACGTAGAACGGGCGGTTCCGCTTGGTGAGCTTCATCGAGAACGCGACCGGATAGGCGGCGCCCGCTCCGTCGATGACTGAGGTGCTCACGACCGCGAGTGTGCCATCGGTGGCTATGCCGGGCGACCTGGCGCTCCACCTTCAGACCCCGAGGAGCTCCATCCGGGCGAGCGTGGTTTCGATCTTCGTTAGCGACATGCCACAGGCAAGGGAGATGGAGCTTCGATCTGCCCCGGTGAAGACAGCGAGCTCGAGGTAGTCGCTGATCTGTCCATGCAGGTACCTCAGGCAGTTGGACAGGTCAATCTCCAGGAACTCGTACACGGCCACCGTGGCACGGGCGTCGTCCTCCATAAGCTGGCGGACGCTGAGCTTGCCCAACGAGAGCCCGGTCTCTGCGCGTTCGATCCCAAACCAGTCCGCCCGCAATACGCCCTTCTCCTTCAGGACGGCCTGAACATCCTCCAGCGCACGGATCGTGTCGTCGACATGATCTCGCTGCCGGGCCAGCTCGACGAGCAGGCTCCCGAACGGAAGCTCGCTAACCCCGCGGTTCTGCGTCATGACAGGTACCTCCACGTCTGGGAGCGGCGACCGCTCGATCGCCAATGTAGGAACAAGGCTACATACATGATGTCGGAACGTTCCTACGGTCGTCGTTGTGACTTACTCGCCGACGCCAGCCGCCCTCGCCGGGCGCACCGCGTTCGGAGCCCGCGTGCGGGCGCTGCGAGAGTCCCAGGACATCACCCAGGAGCGCCTCGCGATCGAAGCTGGTCTCGACCGGTCCTTTCTCGTCGACGTCGAGACGGGCAGGCATTCGATCCTTCTCGATCGCGTCTTCGACCTAGCAGCAGCTCTCAACGTGGACGCCGCAGATCTCTTAAAGGCGTTGTAGCGAGATCAGCGGCTGCGCCGCCTCATTCGCTCCCGGCGTCGTCGCTCCGCGCGGCTGAGAGTCGTTGCTTCCGGCACCGGCCTAACCGGCTCGACGAACTCTGAAGTTCCCTGTGCGGCCGGTCTTGGCGGTTTCGTGGCGACGGTCTTCTTGGGGTTAGCCGCGCCGTGGCGTCGTCGCAGGTAGGCCTCCTGCCTGCACGCTTTGGAGCACCAGGCGCGAGGGCGACCTCCGCTCTCACCGGGCGGTGGCAACGCTGATCCGCAGATGCCGCAGATCGCCGGCCGTGGCTGTCGACGCTTCATTCGGACCCCTCCTCGCAGTGCAAGAAGGATGCCGAGAAGTGGTGACACCCTCAACAATTCGGGGTTTCGTCGCAGACGAAACCCCGAATTGTATGCGTGCAATTGAGTTGGGGGTGTGGGGTTGAGGTGTGGGGTTGAGGTGTGGGGTTGAGGTGTGGGGTTGAGGTGTGGGGTTGAGGTGTGGGGTTGAGGTGTGGGGTTGAGGTGTGGGGTTGAGGTGTGGGGTTGAGGTGTGGGGTTGAGGTGTGGGGTTGAGGTGAGGGGTTGAGGTGAGGGGTTGAGGTGAGGGGTTGAGGTGAGGGGACCCCTCGCGGCGTCGACTCGGACCGTGCGGAGGCGCCTAGCGGCTCGGCATATTCGCTCTGGATACTTCGCTGAGTACGCGTTCGATGATGTCGGGAACGGCATCGAGCGCGACGTCGAGAAGCGCTTCGACAACGACAGCCGTCGAGACGCTATTGACGTCGATGGCCCGCTTCCACGCGTCCGGCTCATACCGAGTCAGCATCGAGAGTGAGAAGAGGATCGCCCACCACAGCATCATCGGGTGCAAGGTGGCCGCCTCGCCGTAAACGGCCGGCATCAGAACCTCGGAGTGCCGGTACCTCCTACCCGGACGCCTGATCGCCCACGGGACTGCTGGGGCGAAATTCACCTGAACGGTGCCCTCGTCCTCCGCATTCCTGTAGTGCACCCCGTCGAGTTCGAAGCCGCGTAAATCGGGGTATCCGGCCCGCAGTTCTGCGAAGGAGGCATCGTCGAACACATGCCCGGACAGCGGGATGGACGCGACCGAGTAGAGGATCCGTTCTCGACGAGTGCCGCTTTGATCGATGATCAGATGTGTGCGTCGTGCCCGAAGTCGTGGCTCGGAGAGCCCGACCTCGAGAACCATGGACCACAGATCGGACAGCGTCTGTGGGCGCCGCATCTGAGCCGAGCCCAGCAGACGGCTCAGTTCGGTGAAGCTTGCTCCTTGCTTCCCATTCGCCGTGACGGTGGTCGCGAACAAATCGGATCCGCCCGATGCGTTCGCGAAGTCAGCGTGGATCCCGTGTCCCCGCAACCTCATGCCATCCTCGGCCGCCACAGCGACCGCGCGGCCGGCCTGCGATAGCCCGTAGAACAAAGGCAGGGCTCGTGTGGAGTACTCGGCGACGGCAGCAGTACGGAACAGATCCTCGGCTTGATCCAGTGCAGATACGAGTAGGTCGCGATCGCCGTCGGCGACCAAGTCCCGGCTTCGCCACGCGCGGATCAGGCGCCATGATTCCTGTCGTCGCCTCTGCGCGTCCTCCCAGTAGGTGGGCATAGACCTAGCCTCGTGCGCCCGCGGCGCGCTTGATGGCACCGGCGAGCTCGAGGGTGTCTTCAGGCCCGGCCCATTTCGCGACGCTGACGGTGCCGTCGTTCGCAAGCTGGAGAGGGACGTCGAGCGGCATTACCACGACCAAGGGCACTGATCCTTGAGCCATGTGATTTCGTAGTAGGCGTGCGATGCCAGCCCTCGCGCGCGCCGCCTCTGGCCGGGCCGCGTACTTGATCTCAATGTCGACGCTTTGACCTCCCACGTCCACAGTCGCGTCGAAACCTGTGTCTCCGGAAGAGACAACTTGGGTCACGACAATTCCAACTCCGCTCAGGCCCGAGAGAACACCTAGAACCTCGGCCTCATATGTCTGAGCTTTGCCGCCAGAACGGTCGCGTACCCATCCGCTGGTCGGGCCGCTTGGAGCTGCTGCGTCAACCGCGACAGGCGCCTTCTCGGCGTCTGAGATTCGCGTCCGGAGTTCATCCAGCATGCCCTGCCATGCCGATTCCTGGACGTCGTCCGTTGCAGTGTCGGCCAAACGTTCGAGGATGCTGACCGCTACAGCGTCCGGGAACGGTTGCCGGCGCTCGTCTGCTGGGAATGCTCTGTCCGAGAACCATTCAAACCTGCCCCACCACGTGTCCGCTGCGGCGGCAAGCCTTTGGTGCTCCAGCACCTGTCGAGAGACGCGCACCTGGTTCGAGATGCCGATGAACGCAATGACCGCGGCAATCACTGCCGCGAGACCCGCAGCGCCCGGGCTACGAACAAACTCTCCGAGCCACGTGCGAACGTCTCCTTCGCGAGCGGCGCCGATCCATATCGCGATCACTGCGCCGACGAAGAGACTGACAATCATCCCAAGAATGGCCAGCCACAGCGGCGGGCTCCATCGCCGGCGCACTTTGGAGCTCACGGTAGGCCTACCTGTTCCACGGGACGCATGGCGCGTGGAATCATCGGCTCCGCAGGCTCCTTCACTGGTGTCTCCCGTAACGCTAGTTTCGCGAACGGATCGTAGCGGCGAGGGGCCAATGCGAACAGAGTTTGCCGGAGTTAGCCGCGAGCCAGGGGCGAGGCCGACCGGGAGAGCGCACGGGAAGTACCTCGCCGCCCTCGTCACGGTCGCAGCGCCTGCACCCGATGCTGAGGCAAGCAAGAGAGACCGCCGAGCCTCAGGTCTCCGGTCAGTAGCCGCTCATCGGCTCAAGGTCGTCCCACTCGGTTGAGCCTCGGAGTACTACGTCGACGATCTCGTCGCTACGCACTAGGTGTACGTGTGTCTCCAGTCCCGGATCCATGCCGAGCCGGACCGCGACCAACCGGCGCGCTAGTTGCGGATGACGGACACCACGCCCGTGGCGTGGGCCTCTGGAGGGGAAGCCCGCGATGACAACAGCAGGAGTTCCGACGCGGCTGAGTTGCTCCAAAGCGGGGTCCGGGAGTCTGTCGTCCAGCTGCCAGTAGATTGCCTCGCCGCCCCAGTAGGTGAAGAGGCGCCAGAACCCGCTCCGCTTCCGCAGCGACAGGCGAGACCCGGAGAAGCACACCTGATTTGAGCGGCCAGGGTCCACTGCGTATTCCAGCGCGGCCGGCCGCAACCGTTCGGCAAGTGTGCTGTCGATTCCGTCGACTGCTGCGATAGCGGAATCGAGGCGGTAGTTCACGAGCTCTGGAGTCAGCGGCAGCATTCCGCGCTCCCTGATCGACTGTACTTCGTGCGGAAGCAGGCGAGTTGCGTGGAAGAGCGCGAGAGGGGTATCGCCGATCGCCTCGTCGATCACGGCGGTCTCCTTGCGGCCGAGGGCGATCTCGTCCGGACCGATCGAGCTCGCCTCGTTGAAGTCCAAGGCGGCCAGATCCGGGCGGCCCTCAATGACCTCATCGACCGCGTTGACGACTTCCCACGGCCAGGACTCGGGCACGTCCATGTCGAGCAGCACCTAATCCTCCGCGTCGGGCAGCAGCGCAGCGTTACTTTGCATCTCAACTAGCGCGTCCTCGATCGAGGTGTAGACGTATTTCCACCCGGCTCGCTTCTCGCGGATGAAGTCGGTGACGTCGCCGAGCTCGCCGGGTTCAATGCCGGTGATGACGTGCTCCTCGTCCCGTCGGCTGACATGGCTGAGCGCGGGTGGCAAGGGGATCGGAACGGTCCCAGGGAACGGCACGGAGTTAATGATCGACCCGTGCAGGATCGTCTGTCGTCGATCGAGCGCCTCTCGCACCCCGAAGAGCCACGCAATCGCCGCATCCTGAGCGCGTTCGACCGGCCATCCTTCCAATACCTCGATCGCGTCCTGGATGCGCTGGCTGGTGGGCCTCAGCGCTGACTTGGGAGACACTGACCACTCGATGAGCGAGAGGATCTCGTCGCAGCACGCTTCGAGTTTGATCGTGGCCCATGTGAGGCGCCCGAGTTCGATCAACGTATCGTCGGGCAGCGTCTCGTCGTCGAGCGCGTCGCGCATCTCGTCTTCGGTCGGCCACCGGATCTCTTCTCGGTCCATGTTCCGCCTCTCCTGATTCAGGTAAACCCGTCATTGACGCCAGTCTTCGGCAGCCATTCTCGTCCTCGGTGCCGGGGAACCGGCTGAACGGTCGCCGGTGACCCAGTGCCGCCTAGTGTCGTCGCGCGGCGAGTACGATTCTCCTTGTCGCGCTATGCCGGCAGGAGGCGCACCGATCCCGGCACGTGCCCAGGAGTCTGTGTAAGTGTTGAAGGGCGTAGGACCCGACCCATAGCCTTGGCTGCATGAGCCACGAGAACGAGCAGCAGGAGCCCCCACCGGAGTTGCCCCCGACGGTTGGGGTCGCGCTCACGGGTAGCGGGGCGCCACGCGCAGCGGTAGATCCACCTCCCGAGCTTCCGCCGACTACTGGGGTGCCGGAGAAGCGCAGCCAGTAGTCAGACGGCTGCGAGGATCCAGAAGACTGCCTGCGCGCCTGCGGCGAGCAGCGCAATGCTGAACAGGGTGTGGAGCGTTTCGAGTTTGGGCTGGTTCTTTGTCCATGACGTCTTCATGCCCGAGGTCATGCTCTTCGCGACCGCTCCCGCGGTGTAGTGGCCCGGGTGCTTGGCAACCAGTCCGGAAACGATGTCGGTGTCCTGGTTGAATTCCCAGGTCCGCGGCCATTCGATGCACGCGACGATCGCGACGAGGCTGACGAGTGACCACACGGCGAGGATCCGGAATGGGATCTGCCACAAAGATGGGTCCGAAGCGCCGACGATGAACAGGCCAGCGATCAAGAGCGACGCAGCGAGCCCTTGGGCTGCGCGTCGCCTGACCTCGTCAAGGGATTCCTCTTGTCGTCGGAGCCTCGATCGCCACTCGTCTGCGATCGCTTCCTCAGGACTCACGCGCCATTCCTAGCAGAGTATGGCTCACACCACCACGTAGTCGCGGCGAACGGTTGGATGGCCTGCGGGTCTACTGTTCGTTGGTGGACGGAGCAGCGATCGCAGCATGGGCCGGCGCCGCCGTCGCCTTATTCGGGGTTGTGATCGCCTGGTGGAAGGCAGACCAGGCGCGCCGCTCGGCCGACCTTGCGGAAGAGCGCGCGAACCTCGCTCGCAACCTGACTGCCCTTGCAACGGTTCGACTCGCGGACGCCGTCGAGCAGATCGTCACTGTGAGCCGCGGTGAACCCTGGTTCGTGGAGAAACGCGGCACGGAACGCAAGGCGAACGCATCCTGGTACCGGTTGTACAACCGTTCAGGCGAAGATACGCGGGACGTACACATTGCGATGTCCGAGGGTTGGACCTTCGACCGGCAGGACATCGAGGTAATCGCACACGGCGCGTACGCCTCGGTGCTAATCGGTACGGAGGGTCCGACTGGTGATGCTGTTCTGACTATTACCTGGAGCAGCATTGACGGGACGACGGCGCAAGGTCCGTGGAGAACCGCGATCCGTTAGCCAACGAGTCCATCGGACTAGTGGCCCTTTCTTGGCCCTTTCCGCGCACCGTCGCTGGCCCTTTCCCCCTGAGATTCAGTGAGTCTCAGTGCGCCGAAACTTGTTGGTACTTTTCGATTGCCCTCCTTGGACTACGGCAGTGCGCGGATTTCTACCCTGTTGGTCGGGCGTGTTCGGTCACGAACCCGCTTCTGCGGTCGTTCCGTATGCGCAGTCCCTTTTCGGCGTATCGAAGTCGTCGGTACGGCTTAATCCCCTCTAGCTCACCAGCCCCCCGAGTTCTACCTATCGACTTAGGTCTCCATCGCGTCTGAGCTGAGAAGGGTTAGTGCCTCCTATTTTCGCTCAGCAGCCTTCTGCTTTCTCCGAGCGGCATGGAGTATCGGCTCGGTGTAACCGTTGGGCTGCTGACTACCCAGGACGATCAGATCGAGCGAAGCACGGAATGCACGCGACGGGCCGTTCGAGGTGAGGAGGGGTTGGTAGCTGAGGTCGTGTTCGTTTTGTGAGTCCACGATCGGTGCCATGCGGTGAAGGCTGGCGACGACGTCCGCCTCACTGATGATGTCGTGCAGGAGCCAGTTCGCCAGGAGCTGGCTGGAGATGCGGAGGGTGGCACGGTCTTCCATGAGTCCGACGTCGTTGATGTCCGGGACCTTCGAGCACCCGACTCCGTCATTGATCCATCGCACGACGTAGCCCAGGATCGACTGCACGTTGGAGTCGAGTTCACGCCCTCGCTCCTCGGCCGACCAGCTGGGCGACGGCTCGAGTGGCAGATTCAGGATGGAATCGATGCTCTGGTGGACCCGGCCAGCGAGCTGCTGCTGGACGTCGCGGACATTGACGCGGTGGTAATGGAGGGCGTGGAGAGTCGCCGCGGTGGGCGACGGCACCCAAGCCGTCGTGGCACCTGCCAACGGGTGCGCGATCTTCTGCTCAAGCATGGCCGCCATGAGATCGGGCATGGCCCACATACCCTTGCCGATCTGCGCACGTCCGGCGAAACCAGTGTCCAGGCCGATGTCCACGTTGAGGTTCTCGTACGCGGCGAGGTACGGCTGTGCCTTCAAGTCGCCCTTGCGCATAAATGGGCCGGCGTGCATGGAGGTATGGATCTCATCGCCGGTACGGTCCAGAAATCCGGTGTTAATGAACACCACCCGATCGCGCGCTTGGTAGATGCAGGCCTTGAGGTTCACCGTCGTGCGGCGCTCCTCGTCCATGATGCCTAGCTTGATCGTCTTCGCTGGCAGTCCCAGCGTGCGCTCGACGCTCTCGAACAGCTCAACCGTGAGCGCGACCTCCTCAGGCCCGTGCATCTTGGGCTTGACGACATACATCGACCCCGTGCGGGAGTTGCGCAGGCGACTGCGCCCTCGGATGTCCGAAAGGGAGCACAGTGCGGTGATGTATGCGTCGAGAAAGCCCTCGGGGATCAACCGGCCGTTGGCATCAAGTACTGCGTCCGTAGCCATGAAGTGCCCGACCTGGCGCACGAACATCAGAGCTCGTCCGGGGAGCACGACGCTTGAGCCGTCGACTCCGCGGTATTCCCGGTCCGCCTCCAGAGTCCGCTCAAATGTCGACCCGGCCTTGTCGACTTTGGCCGTCAGCGTGCCGTTCATCAGTTGATGCCAGTTTCGGTATCCAAGGACCTTGTCGTCAGCGTCGACGGCAGACACTGAGTCTTCCAAGTCCATGATCGATGTGACGGCCGACTCCAGAAGGATGTCTCGAACTCCAGCGCGGTCCCGGCCGCCGATGCGATGTGTGCGATCAATCTCGATCTCGGCGTGCAAGCCATGATGAACGAGAAGGATCGCCGTTGGCGTTGCCCGCTCCCCGCGGTAGCCCACGAACTGTTGCGGATCGGAGAGCCGCTGCTCGGTTCCGCCGGCCAAATGTGCGATGACGCCGCCGTCATCGACTGAGTACGCGATGACGTCCGCATGTGAGCCGCCGGCCAGGGGCATGCTGGCGTCTAGAAACTCACGACCGCGGCGAATGACTTCTTCGCCGCGCATAGGGTTGTAGCCCGTTGTGCGCGCGTTAGGCGCGACATCGGCGATCACGTCAGTCCCGTAGAGCGCGTCGTACAGCGAGCCCCATCGCGCGTTCGCCGCGTTCGCGGCGTAACGGGCGTTCAGCAAGGGCACGACGAGTTGGGGGGCGGCCTGGGCCGCCAACTCCGAGTCGACACCTGCCGTCGAGATCTGGAAGGGAGCCGGCTCATCAACGAGATAGCCGATCTCGCGGAGGAACGACTTGTCGCGCTCGACATCACGAGGCACGCCAGGAACCGACCGGTAGTACTCGTCGAGGTTCGCCTGCAGCCGATCTCGCGTCGAAAGCAACTCGGACAGTCGAGGCCCCAGATCTCTGATGGCAACTTGGAGCCCCCGCCAGAACTCTTCGGAAGTGACGCCGGACGCCGGCAGCGCCTCGTCCTCGACGAACCTGAACAGAGCCTCCGCAACAGAAAGTTCGCCGACGGAACGCCGAGCAGACATCCTCATCCCACTTCCGCATTATGGAATTACAACTATAGTATGTGGAGAAACTAGTTAGACGAAGAGTTGCTGTCAACTGCTCCCCGGGCGCGGCTACAGTCGTTCGACAAGGCGGCGCGTACGAGAGGGGCTATGACATGAGTCCGACGAATGGTGACGATCGCGGCGGCGTGCAGTCAGTCAATCGCGCTCTGGACGTTCTGGAAATCATGGCGACCGGCGGAGGGGTGCTGCCGCTGGGCGAGATCGCCGCAAGCTCTGGGCTGGCTTTGCCGACGATTCATCGACTGCTGCGCACGCTGGTGGACCGGGGGTACGTTCGGCAACTACCCAACCGTCAGTACGCCCTCGGCTTCCGCCTGGTTCCGCTGGGAACCTTGGCAAACGCCCAGGTCGGCGCGAATGCCGAGGGTGTACTCGCGGATCTCGTCGGCGAACTCGGCGAGTCGGCGAACATGGCTGTGCTTGCCGGAGACCGCGCACAGTATGTGGCGCAAGCCCAATCGACGCACCAGATGCGAATGTTCACCGAAGTGGGACGCCGAGTCGAGCTGCACTGCACCGGTGTGGGCAAGGCGATGCTCGCGCAGCTGACGAGCGCTCAGGTCGACGCGATCGTCGACCGCGCAGGCCTTGCCGTGCACACCGAGCACACGCTCACAACGAGGACTGCGCTACACGCGGCGCTCGCGCGCATTCGCGACGACGGTTACGCGATCGACGACCAGGAGCAGGAGGTCGGCGTCCGGTGCGTCGCTGTCGCGGTGCCCGGCGGTCGAGCCGTGTCGGTGTCCGGACCTGTCACGCGGATGACCGATGACACAGTGGCGCGCGCCGTTCCGCTGCTGTCCGCGGCCGCGGCTCGGCTAGCCGAGGATGAGGTGATCCCGTAGCCCTTGCACGTCACAGTCGGCGCTACCTAGACTATACGGAACTGTAATTTCGTATAGTGGAAGTAGTGCAAGTTGAGCGAGTTAAACGGCATCCCCTGGCTGACGCTTCAGGCGGATTTGGGCTCAAGCGTCGTCATCCTCGACGAAGACCGCATGGGCAAGTACCGATGGGACCGCGCGAACGACCCGCGTGCGGGGATGCCAGCCGCCGTCGTGCGGGCCGAGAGCACTGCGCAGGTGCAGGCCGCCGTCCGCTTCGCAGCTGCGCACCGAATCCCGATAGTCCCGCGCGGTGCGGGCACGGGACTTTCCGGAGGTTCGTCGGCGGTCGACGGATGCATGGTCATCTCCCTCGAGCGCATGCGAGCGATCACGATCGACCCCGCGACCCGGACGGCTGTGGTCGAGCCCGGGCTCCTAAACGCCGAAGTCAAGGCCGCATCCGCAGAGCACGGCCTGTGGTACCCGCCGGATCCCTCCTCGTATGAGATCTGTTCGATCGGAGGGAATGTCGCGACGAACGCCGGCGGCCTGTGCTGCGTGAAGTACGGCGTCACTACCGACTATGTCCTAGGCCTGAGCGTCGTACTGGCCGACGGCACATGCGTAGAGCTGGGCGGACCTCGCCTCAAGGACGTCGCCGGACTGTCGCTGACGAACCTGTTCGTCGGCAGTGAGGGAACGCTCGGCATCGTCACCAAAATCGTGCTCAAGTTGCTGCCCGCTCAACGGCGACCGTCAACTCTCGTCGCAACATTCGCGTCTTTGGATGACGCTTGCGCGACCGTGCTGGCGATCACTGGCGCGATGCGTCCCTCGATGCTGGAATACATGGACAGCGCGACGATCAACGCTGTCGAAGACGTCGCGCGTATGGGTCTCGACCGTACAGCGGCCGCCATGCTCGTGGTCCAGTCCGACGAACCCGCATCCACCGCTGCGGAGGAGATCGCGCGCGTGGGTGCGTTCTGCGAAGCGAACAACGCCACGGAGTGGTTCGCGACCAACGACGCCGCAACAGGCGAGCAGTTCGTGGCCGCCCGTCGCATGGCCATTCCCGCTGTCGAGCGCAGGGGTCCGCTCCTGCTGGAGGACGTTGGCGTCCCCCTTTACCGGTTGGCAGACCTCGTCCGCGGTATCCACGAGATCGCGCGGGTGCGGGACCTAACAATCGCCGTCATCGCGCACGCTGGCGACGGCAACACCCATCCGTTGATCGTGGTCGAGCCTTCCGACCCCGACCAGGTCGCCCGAGCAACGGAGGCGTACGGACTGATCATGAACCTGGCGATCGAGCTCGGGGGGACTATCACAGGGGAACATGGCGTCGGGAGGCTGAAGCGCCCTTGGTTGGGTGCATACCTCGGACCCGACGTCCTTGCCCTCAATCAACGAATCAAGGCTGCATTAGACCCGAACAACATCCTCAACCCCGATTCTGGGATCTGAACATCGGTCCGAGAAAGGGGGAGCAGTTGAGGGTTCTCAGAAAGCCTAGAGCCATTCGCTCAGCTTCCCGCGCTCTCGGTCTTCGGGAGAGCGCCTTCGGCGCCGCAGATCGAGTGGGCGAGTAGTGGAGAGGGTTACACTCGTCCAACTTTTCGGAAGTCCCAACTCACAATCTTTTCGGGTGTAATTCGCAGCCACGCGTGTCGACCGTCGTGGGCGAACCCATACTTCTTGGCGTACAGGTCCTCGACCGACTCCAACTCTGCGCATGGACTTCCTATTCGAGGAATTTCTCCAATGGCCATTGCTCGACCAAGGACCTTGACTCCCCGTAGGCCTTCGTATGTTTCACCGCTGTCGACGAGCACGCTCACGCGCGGATCACGCTGAATGTTGACCCATCGCTGACTAGCAACAATCGAGTACAACCAAAGTGCCTGTTCGTTCCATACGAACCACAACGCGGATAGATCCGGGCCCGATCTGCCCGTCGTTGCGACTCGGCACGTCCGTTCAACCTTCAGGTACGCCTCCCGCTCAGCCTCAGTCATCGCCAGACGCGTGCCTCGACGTTGCGCCTCCATCATGGTTCTAACGCAGCGGAGATGCGGGGAGGACGTTCAGTGCGTCGGCCGAATCGCACAGGGCACTCACTCAGCCCGGGGCGCGGCCAGACGAAACCCGCAATATCGGCATACGTTCGCATCCGCCGCGATTGCTTCCGCGCAATCGGGACACTTTCGGCGCGACTCCGTTCGACTGCCCCGGCGGAACAAGCGTGAGACGACCGAGGAAGGTCTTAGGTCGCCGCCCTCGCCATCGATACAGTTTTGGCAGAACAAAACAAGTTTGGTAGCCCTCTCACGCTCCCGCCCGCTGGTCGCGGCTTCGATCTCTAGCGAGACGGACAGCGCGTCATTCATTCCGCCCAGATCCCCCTGCTGCAAAGCCTGGTTAGCACCATCCCAAGCAAGTCTCAACGCCTTATGCGGCATGCCGCTGGCGAGAGCTGCCCGTGCCTTTACGAGTAGGTCCTCCGCTGTCGTCACCGTCGTTACTCACTTCCATCTTCCGCGCATCGCTACATGCTAGGCACGGTCGGGAGGAAAGCAGGGTTAGCCGAATAGATGCTGATCCCGTCACGTGACGTCTTGCTCGCACGGCCGGTAAACACTAAGAGATCAAGATGTGCACCCGTCTCCACAACTGCAAGCAACTGATTAAGGGGATCTAGCTCGTCGAGAGTTCGGCCTCGCCGAGTCCACGTGAGCCTGGTGGCAACCGCAAGCCCCGTGCTTTCGCCCTCGACGAGTGCCTCCTCGGCTCGCTTGAGACGTTCTTCGTGGTGCGCAAGAAGTTCGTCAACCCTGCCGTGAACACTGCGCGTGACCGGGCCGTGTGCGGGTAAAAGCGCGGCATCTGGCCGCGCTCGAACGATGGCAAGCGAGCGCATGAAGTCTCCGAGGGGATTCGGAGTAATGCTCTCCTCGAATCCGATCGATGGAGTGATGGTGGGAAGGATGTGGTCTCCTGCGAACAGCAGACGTGCGTCGAGGTCGTGGAACACCATATGCCCGCGCGTATGGCCGGGCGTGGAGACGATGTCGATGTTCCGCTGGTCATCAAGTTCGAGTCGCCCCGCAGACATCCACCTGTCAGGAGGCTCCATGTTTGAGATGTCTGGCAAGGTGTCCGAACTCTCCGTCAGGAGGCGTTCGGCGAGCTCCCGCGCTCCGAGACTTTGCAGCAATCGAAGTTGTGCACGAGCCGGGGTGAAGTCTGGACTCCTCACCATCTCCAGGTTGGTCCGCTCGTCGATTCCCAGCTCTACCTGGATGCCAAACTCGCGCCGTAGCGCTATGGCGTGTTGATAGTGATCGCCATGGATGTGGGTGATGAGGAAGCGCCGTACGTCGCCGGGCGCGGCCCCGAGCGCGACAAGAGCATCCAAGAACAAACCTCTAGCTTCGGGGATGGCCCAACCGGAGTCGATCGCCGTAATCCCGTTGACACCCACGATCAGGTACACGTTGACGGCACGCAGCCCGTCAAGAGGGAGGGGCAATGGAACGCGATAGACGCCTGGAGAAACCTCAAAGACTCCTGGCTCCGTCCAGTCTTCGGGTTGGCGGGCAGATTGGCTTATTTCCAACGCACACACAGATCCTCCTTTCTCAACGATGGGCCAGCAGTCGTTTCCAGATGAGATATTAGGCCATCCGTCCTACCGGGTGAGTCGGCATTCCGACCGGTGTGCACAATAGGGCGTGGAAAAGGCGAGTTGGCGCGCGTCTCGAGCCTTATCGCTTCGACGTTGTCCGTCCAAAGGAGATCACGGATGAAGGCATATCGGTTCACGTCGCAGGGTGCATACGGAGTAGAAACCGTCGACGAAGAGATGCCGACCCCGGGCCCGGGAGAGGTCCTAGTCCGACTACGGGCCGCGTCCCTCAACTATCGAGACCTAATCATGCTCCGGGGGGTTAAGGACGGAACGTACAGCCGCATCGATGGCTTCGTCCCGTTATCGGACGGCGTTGGCGAAGTGGTGTCGTGCGGACCGGGTGCGCAGCGCGTGTCACCAGGTGACATGGTCGCGGGCACATTCTTCCAGTCGTGGATCGATGGACCAATCAAGAAGGAGTACCTCAGCTCTGCTCTGGGAGGGACCAGGGACGGCGTGCTCGCGGAGTACTGCCTACTTTCCGCCGAAGGCACCGTGAAGATCCCAAACGGCGTCGATCCTCGAAGTGCCGCGACCCTTCCCTGTGCGGCGGTAACCGCGTGGAACGCAGTCGGCCAGATCGAAGCCGGCGATTGTGTCTTGGTCCAAGGCTCCGGAGGCGTCTCGATATTCGCGCTCCAGTTTGCGTTGGCGCGAGGCGCACACGTGATCGCAACGTCGACCACGCCCGCCAAGTTCCCCACTTTGTCGAGCCTGGGAGCGGTAGCAGTCGTGGATCAGCGTGACGACAAGTGGCCGGCCAAGGTCCGTGAACTGACCGACGGTCAGGGAGTCGACAACGTGGTCGAGACGGTTGGCGGTGCATCTGTCAGCGGCTCGATCAAGGCCTGCAAGGTTGGAGGCAAGATTTCCCTGATCGGAGGTCTCGCCGCTGGAACGATTGACCCTTCCGAGCTTGCCGTTCGGGCCGTGGACCTTCAGGGCGTCCTAGTGGGGTCAAGGGCGCACTTCGAGTCAATGCTCGCCTTTCTGATCGAGCATCGCATATCCCCCGTGATCGACCGCACCTTCCGTTTCGCAGAGGCGATGCAGGCGTATGAATACATGGCCTCAGGGCGCCAGATCGGAAAAGTTGTCATCTCGTGGCCGTGAGGCTTAATGGGCAGACCTCAGCCTGGCTTGGCTTTACAGCCCCGAGAGGTATTCCAACTGGGCTCGAACCGACATCTCGGCGTATGGCCAGGCTGCCTCTGGAACGTCAGCATAGACGCGACGGACGATGTCTAATGGTTCGCGAATGCCGGAATCCAGTGCGGCTTGCACTGCGCTCAAGCGCAAACTTCGGTGCTCCAAGTACGCGTCTATGACACCTCCGGGATCCGAGAGCGCGGGACCATGTCCAGGCAGCAAAGCACCCACGTTTCGAACCGCAACAACGTCACGCAGCAGACGCAGGCTGTCGAGATAGTCGCGGAGATTCCCGTTTGGCCAGTCGACGACCGACGGGCCTCTTCCTAGCACCGTGTCGCCCGTCAGAATCGCGCCCTCGTGTGGGATGACGAAGCACAAACTGTCCGTGCTATGCCCCGGAGTAGCGACCACCTCGATGACCCACTCCCCTAGGTCGAGGACATCTCCACCAACCAACCCCTCTGACCCGAGCTGGTGCTGCGGATCCATAGCACGGACACGAACTCCGAGCCGCTGAGCCAGTGAACGTGCGCCCGCGGAGTGATCGGCATGGCCGTGAGTGAGCAGTATTTCCGCGACTGTTCCGGCTGCCGTGTCGGCAATTGCATCGAGGTGTTCCTGCTCGTCCGGGCCTGGATCGACGACGACAGTCCTACTGCTCCCTGGAGCGCCCAGGAGCCACGTGTTGGTGCCTTCTAGGGTCATCGCAGAAGGATTCGGAGCAAGTATGCATCTAGTTGATGAAGTCACCGATCCTCCCATCCAAAGATCGAGAGATCCCTGCACCCTTATGGCACGACCGGTCATGGCACCTCCGTGTGAAATGTCGTTGTCCACCAATACCGCTCCGGACGCGCGCGAAGCTGTGGACTCGGATCATCTGATGCGTTGTGAAATACTACAGAAAATTGGACGTACGTACTAAGATCGATGTGAGTCGCTGATCCTTAGGAGTCAACTGTTGCTGAACGTCAACGGGTCTATGCAGCCCATGATCCTTGCGAACATGTCGACGATCAGAACGAGGTCCTTCGCCGAGAGAGTGGAGGCAGCGGCCTCAGCGGGATTCGACTCGATCGGAATGAGTCTCTCCGCGTATCGTGAGACGGTCGCAACTGGCACCACTCCACAAGAGATGAAGTCGATTCTGACCTCCAACGGAGTGAGCTTTAGCGAGCTGGAGGTGGCTGCAGGGTTTGCCGTCGACGCAGACCAAGCGGGCTCGCGGTTCTACGACCGCTACGGCTATACGCCTGCAGCAGACATAGAAGCGATGTTTGCGATCGCCGATACCTTCGGCTGCCGGCACCTCGCCGCGATGGGGGCATTCGACGCGGATCTGGAGCCCAACGCGGTGGAACGTTTCGCTGAGCTCTGCGATCGGGCTGCCGAAGTAGACCTTCTCGTCGCCCTCGCGTTCGTCCCCACAACAAACATCCCGGATGCCGGCGCCGCCTTGCGCCTCGTCGAGGAGGCGAATCGCGCCAACGGCGGTCTGCTCATCGACTTCTGGCACCACTTCCGGGGAGCAGCCGACCTGGAGCTGATCCGCGCCGTCCCCGCCGATCGAGTCATCCTGATTCAGGTCGGCGACGGAACTGCAACGCCCGCGGAAGATGTCAGCTTTCTCGAGGAAGCCTTTCACCTGCGGGAAGCTCCCGGGCGTGGAGGCTTCGACATCGACTCTTTGCTATCAACGATGTACTCCTCCGGAGTTTCTGCTCCAGTTTCGGTCGAGGTGTTATCCGACACGCTCGGTATGATGGAACCTGCAGACGCGACACGCCTGCTAGCAGAGACGACGACGGAAGTGTTTGAGAGGCAATCTTGCGCTCGTTGACGCGTTAGTGAATCTCCGACTTCTGCCGCCCAGATGGGAACGCGCACTACGCCAATTCCAGGACGCCGACATAGTTGGCCACTGCTAAGCCTCCCATATTGTGCACGGCGACTCTCGCGACGTTCGGCAGCTGCATCGCGCCCGCTGATCCTGTCAGCTGCTGGGCGGCCATTACGTATTGGCTTACTCCAGTCGCCCCAACCGGGTGGCCTTTCGACTTCAGGCCACCAGATCGGTTGACAGGTATCCGCCCGCCGGCGAACACCCAGCCCTCGTCCAGCGCTTCGCGTGCGCGACCCCGCTCCGTGATCCCGAGCACTTCATACAGATTGAGCTCGGCGATGGTGAAGCAGTCGTGCAACTCGACGAGGCTAAGATCGGTCACCGTAACGCCCGCCATCTCCAGGGCTCGATTCCACGCCATCTCGCTCCCCACGAACGCAAGAGGATCTCGCTTGCTTCCCGGCAGGAAGTCATTGGCGTGACTGAAGCCGATCATCCTCACGGCTGACGTAGTCGCCGACGCCGCCGTGGACAAGACGAGCGCGGCCGCACCGTCTGAGACCGGAGAACAATCGGTCCTGCGTAGTTGGCCCGCGACTACGGGATTCTTGTCTGACACCGTCCGACAGAATTCGAGCCCTAGGTCCTTACGAAGATGGGCATAGGGGTTGTCCATCGCGTTGCGATGGCTCTTGGCCGCGATCATCGCCAAAGAATCCGAGCAGTCCCCATACCGCGAGGTGTACGCGTCAGCAACGGTGGCGAATATGCCAGCAAATCCCGACGAAGAGGCCTCGCCCGCTAGATCGTAATCCGCACCTAAGAGCGCGCTTCCAACGGATGAGGCAGAGGCATGCGTCATCTTCTCCACACCAACGACCAAGACATTCCGCGCAACTCCCGCAAGCAGCGCGATAATCCCCGCGTGCACGGCCGCGGAACCGGAGGCGCACGCGTTCTCGACGCGTGTCGCCGGGATGCACAGCAGAGAATCTGACGACTGGAGCGCGAGCGACGACACGAAAGACAGGGGGGTCAATCCGGAGTTGAAATTGCCAACGTAGATCGCGTCGATGTCAGCGAACTCGAGTCCCGCGTTCGCTACTGCCTCCGTAGCGACGCCCACAACAAGCGATTCCACGTCGTGATCTGCCAACTTCCCAAACTCGGAATGCGACCATCCCGTGATCAGGACGTCAGACCCGAACTGGCTACGGACGGTCACGGATTCCTCGGCGCAAGGCGTCCCGCCGTGTCAGCAACCGCTCGAGCAACTGCAGGTGCGACCAGCGGGTCAAAAACGCTCGGGACTATGTAGGCAGCTGAGAGGGCATCGTCGAGCACCACACTGGCGATTGCATGAGCTGCCGCCAGCAGCATGCTGTCTGAGATTTCTGCGGTCCCAGTGTCTAGCAGACCCCTGAAGATCCCTGGAAACGCGAGAACGTTATTGATCTGGTTTGGGTAGTCACTTCTGCCCGTCGCGACAACGGCGGCATACTCCGACGCTACCTGAGGGTCGATTTCCGGATCCGGGTTGGCAAGAGCAAAGACGATTGGGCTGGAGGCCATCGCTGCGATGTCGTCGCCGCAGATCACATTGGGCCGAGACAGGCCAATGAACGCGTCCGCTCCCACCAAAGCCTCGGCTATCGAACCAACGTGCCGCCGTGAATTTGTGCGGCGAGCGAGTTCGAGGCGAACGGGATCCAGGTCGGTCCGACCCACATGGACGGGACCGGAGGAATCAAATAATGTGATGTCGGAAACTCCGGCAGCCAAGAGAAGATGTGCGACTGCAGCACCGGCCGCTCCGGCGCCTGCCAGAACAACGCGCAGCCGCGCGAAGTCCTTCGACACTACTCTGCTCGCGTTAAGCAATGCGGCTAGGACCACAACTGCGGTTCCGTGTTGATCGTCGTGAAAGACCGGAATATGCAACGACTTCCGGAGGCGTCTTTCAATCTCGAAGCATCGGGGTGCCGAGATGTCTTCGAGATTGATGCCCCCAAATCCGGGAGCGATGAGTTCCACGGCCCGAACAATCTCGTCGACATCCTGCGTATCTAGCGCAATCGGCCAGGCGTCCACGTTTGCGAACGCCTTGAACAGAGCCGCTTTGCCTTCCATGACAGGCATCGCCGCTTCCGGTCCGAGATTTCCGAGACCTAGGACCGCGGATCCGTCCGTGACCACTGCGACCGTGTTGCGCTTGATGGTCAGATGACGTGCATTAGCGGGGTTCTCGTGGATTGCTAGACACACGCGCGCAACACCGGGAGTGTAGGCGCGAGATAGGTCGTCGCGCGTTTTGAGCGGGGCCGTCGAACGCACCTCGAGCTTCCCGCCTAGGTGTACAAGGAAGGTCGCGTCACTAACGTGCTCTACCGAGCATCCCCCCATGGAGGCGAGTATTTCCCGCATCCGGACGCCGTCGTCGTCCAGCGTCGTCCTGCAGGTGACATCGAGGACGATCTCGAGATGTCCTGCTTCGACTACGTCCAGTCCGATGACGACATACCCATTTTCGGCAAGCGTTGTGGTGATACGGCCAGACAAATGCAACTCCGCCGTGACACGCAGTCTCGCAACTAACGTATAGCCAGGACTTCTCATCGCCCCTTCTTCGTTGTCAGTGTGTTCTTCATTTCCCAGCATCTGTGCGCCAGAGTTCGCTCGCAGATACCCACGGGGCAACGGTGTCGGCCGCACCCGAGCCGTCCTCGAAGGTCGAGACGTCCTTGGCTTGATCCCAAGCCATGACCTTGTCCAGTGTCACCTTGAAGACGCTTCGTTCCAGAGTCGGCTCGTGGACGAGCAGCGGCTTTGCCGTAAGGCGGCAATGACGTTCCTGAATGAGTGCGGCCCACCTAGTCGCTTCCTCGGCATCTTCAACTCTCTCCGCATCGCCTACGGCATTGAAGACCTGCAACGGCATGTGGGTCGTAGTCATCGACATGAAGATACGAGCTGTGTCAGCGATCCGCGTCTGCGCTGCCGAGGTGACCGCGGTCGGACGCTTGGACTCGTCCCAAGCGACCATGCTCCGTTGTTCAATGCGGAACAGAATCGACGGAATAGCCTCGTGATTGTCGAGGGCGTCTGCAGCGAGAAGCCCGGCGTACACGGGAGACTCGAAATTCTGCCGGACGATTTCGTGAGAATAGGCCTGCGCCGGGTCGTCCTTCGCAACCCTGACGGCAACGCCTTCTACGGCAACCGCTCTCAGCGGAAAATCTCTCGTGAAGGTGGCTATAGCTATACGTGGGTTTCGCTCCAGGCGAAGGAGCATCGACCTACTCTCCAACAGGTGGAAGTAGACGTGGCTGCCGTCCCAATACAAACCCAATGGAGAGACATAGCACGTGCCGTCTTTGCGCACCGTCGCTGCAGAGAGGAGCAGCGGCGTCCCTACGTGTGGATGGCGGTAGTTCGAGAGGAACTCCATTGCCTCGCTGTGAGTCATGCGAACCGGTTCTACTTGGCGGTTCGCAGTCATGTAGATTTCGCGCCCGTCGCGCACATAGGACGACGGCTCTACGTAAGGCAGACCACCAGCCAGAATGGTCCCGAATGCAGCCACCGGGGACGCATCGAGGTATTCCACCATCTCTGCCGCAGTCATCGCGATGTTGGACAACAGTTCCCCCAATTTAGGGCGCTCCGGACCCGCGCGGGAGCCCGATCACGCGTTTGTCACGAGCCACCGAGACTGGCACGCGCGACCCAAGAGTTTCGCCTTCTCAGCCCCGGACGTGGATAGGTACTGCGATCAGGGTCTTTGCGCCGCATTGAAAACAGCGGCGGGCGCCGTTTCAAACTTAAGCTGATCCTCGAGAAGGGTCTGCCAATACAGGACGCCCTGATAGAGGTTCGAGAGATCCTCGATGGCCGTCTCTCCGAAAAACGTCAGGCCCGCCTCGTTCAGCTTTGCCGCGATGAGTGAATTGTTGTCCATTGAAACTCCAAGTGTTCGAGATCGGCGATTAGAGCTGTGCGTGACGATCGCACCAGCGTGTGGCTTGCTCATAGGCATACGCGGCTCGGTAGACCGTTGCCTCGTCGAACGGCCGTGCCGCGAGTTGGAATCCGTTGGGTGTTCCAGCATCCAGAATGCCGCAGGGCGTGGAGAGTGCCGGAAAGCCCGTAAGGTCGAAGATGGGCGTATAGAAGAGGAGCAGTTCCTCGCTCTCGCCCATCCACCTCTCGGGCGCCTTGTCCAGGATCGATGGCGCCGGCCGGCCCGCGGTCGGAAGCATGAAGAGGTCGACTTGTTGAAGCTGGTCAAGCATGCTCATACGCAGTTGCTCGCGAACGCGTTGTGCATTTACATAAAGAGCAGAAGGGATGATCGATCCGAAGCCAGTTAGGTAGACCGAGTCTCTGCTGAAGCCGTGGTGATCAGCCTTGACCGCTTCCTTGTACGCCGCGGCGAACTCTGTCGCCACAATGATCCAGCTGGCCGCCATCATCGTAGAATGGTCCGGGCCCGGCAGGTCGACGATCGTGGCCCCTAGGCCTTCCATGACCGCGAGTGCAGCCTTGAACCCTTCGAGAATGTCGGGTTGAATATTCGTCGTCTCGAACAGGCTCCACGGTACGCCGATTCTCAGGTCCGCTACGCCGCCCTCGATACCGGCCGTGAAATCCGGGACTGGAACGTCCGCGCTCGCGGAATCGCGCGGATCGTAGCCCGCGCACCCATTGAGCATCAATGCGTTGTCGAGCACCGTGCGAGTGATCGGCCCGGGATTGTCCATGGTGAATGCGCACGGGAACGTACCCGCCAGACTGACTCGCCCATACGTTGGTTTGATCGCGTTGGTCCCGGTCGCGAATCCAGGGTATCGGACCGAACCCATCGTGTCAGTTCCGATTGATGCAAAAGCCGTGCCGGCAGCGACCGCAGCGCCGGGTCCGGAGGATGATCCTGCTGGCTCTTTTGTCAAATCCCATGGATTGCGCGCAGGAGGAAAGTAGGACGCAAGTGTGGGCGTGCCGACCGCGAACTCGTAGGTGGCGAGCTTGCCAGCGACGATCGCGCCGTGCTTCTCCAGATTCCGGACCAACGTCGCCTTCTCGGGGGCGATGAAGTGCTCCCTGGTCTTTGAGCCGCCCGTTGTCCGGCGATCGAAGATGACGTCCTTCAGGCCGATCGGGATGCCGTGCAGAGGTCCTTTGTAGTTTCCCCCTGCGATGTCCGCCTCAGCCTTCTTCGCCTCGGACATCGCATCCTCTGCGAATACCGTGTAGTAGGAGGCGACCTTTGAATCGACGGCCTCGATGCGGTCGAGCGTGGCCTGGACCACATCGACTGGAGACAGCTCCTTGCTCCTGATGCGCGGCGCGATCTCTGAAATCGGTGTGAAGATGAGGTCTTCGGCGCTCATGCCGGTCCTTCCGTCGAAGTGTCGCGAAACGTGCCGAGCCCATCCGCTGCCCCATGGGCAGAGGTTTTGGATCTAGCACGCCCGTCCTATGTGTGCGCAAATATGGCACATGCACAAGTCGTTCGCAACCTACTGAAGAACTGAGGTATCTGTCTCCGAAGAACTAGGGGTTCAGGCTGTACGACTGTCGAAATTGCGCGCTGCTCGTTACATTCTCGTGACAGCAAACACTCAAAGTTACGTTTCGGTGACGCCTCTTGCGGCCACTCCGCACCACTGTCATGATCTGGTCGTATATCTAGGACCGTAGTCCTAGATATACGACCAGACCGTCCTCAGCAGATCATTCCGTTGCGGACCTACTAGCTCTCGGCGACACACAGCGTCTGGGAGAGCTGGCCTGGTCATCGCTAGACGTGTGAAGCCGCTCGACACGAGTCGTAGCGACATCTAGGTGAGGAGATACCGCCATATGTCAACTGTCCGTGTGAGATCCGCAGTGAAGCTCGCAGCATCGGCCGCCGTGTTAGCAGCCGTGGCTGCTACTACTGCGTGCGGCAGTACTACCAGCACAGAAGCGACGGCTGCACCGGAATCCAGTGCATCTTCGGATGCGTCGACTGCACCCTCCCAAGCGTCCAGCGCATCGGCAGCACAAACCATGCAGGAGAAGGCCGCCGCAGCCGTAGCGGCTTTCAAAGACGCACCCACCACTATCGGCATCACCGAGCCGGTGGGAAAGGCAATTCCATCAGGAAAGAACTTGGTCGTGATCACTGCAGGTCCCGCGGACACTCCAGACAAAGTAAAGGCCATCGAGGAAGCAGCTGACGTACTTGGATGGACGGTCAAGGTGATCTCCCCCGAGTCCCCGACGCCGCAACTGATCCAACAAGCCCTCCAGCAAGCTGCGCAGTTGAGCCCGGATGCGATCTACCTAACAGCCGTGGATCTGACTCCGCTAACGACCCAGCTCGCCGACCTGAAGGACCAGGGCATCCATGTCGTCAACTTCTACGGGTTTGATGATCAGGATGACCAGGTGGCACTGAGTTTTGCGTCCACCGCAGACATGGCAAAACTCGCCGCCACAGATGCCGACGCTGCGCTCTCGAAGATCGATACTCCTGGTCCGCTTGGTGTGGTCACCATCGAGGGCTATGCCACAACGGACCGTTACGCAAAGGGCTTCACCGACCGTGTTGCTGAACTTTGTCCGGAGTGCACGACCGTGCCGATCGTCCTCTCCCTTGCTTCGCTCGGCGGCAGTGCCGGTACTGACATTGTCAACGCCTACCGCGCCACTCCAGACATGAAGGCGCTGTTCCTGGCATTCGACGGCCTCGGCGGAGCGCTCTATCCGGCGGCCGAAGCCGCGGGAGTTGATCTTCCGCCTGTCTATTCCATCGCGCCGCGCGTCACCAGCCTGGGAAATCTGGAAAGCGGAGATCTAACGGCGTCTATGGCCATCGATGAAACCGACATGGGGTGGCGTTCTGTTGACGCTCTCGCACGTCTGTTTACCGGCCAGCCCGAGTCAGCCAAGGAGTCCCAGCAGCTGCCCACTCAGATCTGGTCGAAGGAATACGGGAACGTACCCGCACTGCCTGCTGATGGCTTCCAGCCTGTCCTAGTCCCGGACTACAAAGACCAGTACATCGCCCTTTGGGGCAAGTAGGCGGCCAACGTGGGCTGGCAGTGGCCGAACGAGACTGCCAGCCCACGCCCTGGACGTATGTGGCTTTCGCCGTATACGTCCGAGGTCACTCGTACGACACAGATCTCAAACGACGAGCGTGAGGATTTCGAGCCATGACCCCAACAGCCGAAGAGTCAGTCAATGTTCTGTTTGCCGCCGCAGGACTAACAGTTCCAGACGACGACAAGGCGGCCTTCGTTGAGGCGTATCCGTTCTGGAGGGCTGGCCTCGACGCTCTGTACGCGGTGCCCATGATCCGCGAAGAAGAACCCCAGCTCACATTCGACCCGACTAACGTCTAGAGGGCAGGAACATGTCAGGTCAAGACGATAGTTCGAGTATGACGGCCGCGCACGTTCGACCGAAGGAGTATTCGTCCGCTTCAGACCACCTCCCACTCACCATCGCTGCGGCAGCCGTCAAACTGCGCGACGGATCGCTCAGGGCGGTTGAGTTGGTTCAGGCCGTCCAGGCTCGGGCTGACGCACTAGATGAAGCCTTGGGAGTTTATATCAACCGCGTCGCTGGAGATGCAGTGATGGCGGCGGCGGCCAAAGCCGACGAAGAACTCGCCGCAGGTCTGGACCGCGGCCCGCTGCATGGGATTCCCATGGGCATAAAGGACATCATTGCGACGTCGGACGCACGAACTACTGGGCAGAGCCTAATCCTTCGTCCTGAGTTTGGGCAGCAGGGCGACGCCGTGGTAATTGCGCGGCTGAGAACTGCCGGCGCCGTGATCACTGGCAAGACCACCACGATGGAGTACGCAGTCGGGTTGCCTGATCCCAGCAAGGGATATCCGACTCCACTCAACCCGTTTGACCTCGACTATTGGGCCGGCGGATCGAGCTCGGGAACCGGAAGTGGTGTAGCAGCGGGACTGTTCCTCGGCGGCCTGGGCACAGACACCGGTGGCAGCATCCGAGTGCCCTCGTCGTGGTGTGGCATCAGCGGAATGAAGCAAACCTACGGACGAGTCCCACGGTCGGGGAGTGTTCCTCTTGGATTCAGTACTGACCACATCGGGCCGATGGCCAGAAGCGCCCGTGATACGGCTGCCATCTTGGGAGTGATCGCTGGCCACGATACCAGCGACCACTCCAGTATCCGTCATCCTGTTGACGACTACATCGGCGCCCTGACCGGTTCAGTGGAGGGAATGATCATTGGCGTAGACATGTCGTTCCTGTCGCGCCCGGAGTGCGATCCGGACGTCGCGCTGCTCACCCGCGCGGCGGTAGAGGTCTTCAGTCAGGCAGGGGCCGACGTACGTGAGATTCAGTTCCCGCTATTCGACGAGTTGACTACGTGCGCGCTCAGCATGGCTACCGCCGACGGCTTCACCTATCACCGACCCGACCTGATCGAACGCTGGGATGACTACGGCTGGGAAAGCCGATTCACTCTGGGGCTCGGCGCGCTGGTTACTGGGGCAGACTACGTTCAGGCCCAAAGGGTTCGGAGAGTCGCCTTGAAGGAACTGGCCAACGTATTTCGCGATCACAACGTTCTCGTCTCGCCAACCTGCATGCGCGGACCCCTGAGAGTCGATGAACTCAACTTTGCAACGCTAGCCGGCGCTGCGCTGACCCCCTACTGGGACGGCGCAGGCTTTCCAGCGATGTCGATACCCATGGGCCAAACGTCGCGTGGCCTGCCGGTGGGGTTGCAACTTGCCGGCGGCGCCTTCCGGGAGTCGGACGTGTTTCGGGCCGCAGACGCCTTTCAATTGGTAACAGATCACCACTTGGAAGAATCCCCAGAAGTACTGAGGATGTTGGGCAGCTCTTCAGCTTGACTGGTGCACATGGTGAAAGTCCCGCCGAAGACTGGTCCACTCACAGACCATTTGAATCGAAGAGCTGGATCCTCGCGTACCTCGCGATCGTACTGGCATGGGGTTTGACCTTTCTGTTCACGTCCTGGACTCTCGTCACGTTTACGCCGATTGGCGTCTCGCTAGGAAGCAGCGTCCTAGGCGCTACGACGCTGCTCCTCGTCTGCCTCGTTACGAGGACTCGCCTGCCACCTCTTGCCTTGTGGCCGCGCCTGGTCGTGTACTCACTTTTGGTTGCGTCGGTGCCGTGGGTGCTTCTCGGAGTTGCGGTCACCCACGTTGCCACGTCGATCGTCGCCGTCTTAGGAAGCATGACAGCAATCTGGGTCTTCGTCTTAAACCTGCTGTTCTTCCCCGAGCAACGCGCGTCGCCAACTCGCGTGGCAGGAATCTTCCTGGGATTTGCAGGGATCCTCGTTGTGATCGGAGTGTGGAATGGGGTTGGCTCTGGCACTGTCGTGGGCATTGGTGCGCAGCTCCTAGCCGTATTGCTCTACGCGTTCTCACTCCCCTACTCGCACCGCTTTCTCACGGGCGGGAAGGCGAACGTCAGCACCTCCCCCATCGCCCTCTCGGCCGTGACGTTCTTCCTAGCGACGTTGGAGGTGCTGCCCTTTTCAATCGTTCTTGGCGGAACTCATGCTCCCCTAGTCCCGTCAGCGTTGATCGGGATGATCGCGGTCGGCACTCTTAGCAGCGGCGTGGTTGCTGTTCTAGTTCTCTACGTAGTGAAGCAAACCGACTCGACGACTGCGAGTTCCATCACATACTTTGTCCCTCTCGTCGCAATCGCCGCGGGAGTTGCGCTGCTTGGCGAGGTACTAGCCTGGTATCAGGTCTTGGGTGCCGTCGTCGTGGTGATCGGCGCGGGGCTGGCCCAAGGAGTCCTTGGACCTCGCGCGAAGAAACATATCGTTTAGCGGAGAATGCTGACTCACCTCGAGCCGGACGATCAAATACATGAATCCGACCGCACTCGCAGCGACCGGGCCTGTGCGAGTTCAGACTGCCAGGCGACGCGCGAGGCTTTAGCCAATATCTACGATGATGTTTCCGAACTCATCGAAGTGCGCCGTGTCGTGCGGCCCAACGACGACAACAGTATCTGGGAGTTCGATCAGAGCCGGCCCTGGGATCGCGCCCGGCACGACGCCCGACTTCAATCGGAGGACAGAGGTCGGAAGCTCCGTGCCGGCTTCGGCCCAGTGCACATTGCGGGTCGTTCGGGTGACCGGGGTCGCGACTGAATTGTCAACACGACGAAACTCGGGCTTCGGTGTGGCAACAGTCGCATGGACCGTCCCATCGGTGATTTCTATCCCTGCAGCAGCGTATCCCGAACCCTTGCCGAACAGTTCGATGTAGATATCCGCAAACGTGTCAGCTAACTTGGCCGACACATCGCCCTGAAGGTGGTCGGCGGAGATTGGCACCTCAACGTCCAACACCTGCGCCGCGTACTTCATACGGACGGTGTACTGGAAGGTAGGCTCGTCGCCTTCAAAGCCAGTTTCGTTGAACGTGTCGCGTGCGCGCTTCTGCATAGTGGCGAAAACCTCGCGAAGCTCTTCGCCCTCTAAGGGCAGCGTCAGCTCCAGCGGCGTAGAGAAGCTGTGGGTCACATCGGAGAGAGCAGCCCCGAGAGCAGACCACATCGCGGCCACGTGGGGCAAGGGAATGATGACTCTCCCGACACCAGCCTCCCTGGCGACGGCGCATGCATGGACAGGGCCTCCGCCACCGAACGCGAGCATCACGAACTTACGTGGATCTAGGCCACGCATGACGCTCATGCGCCTAATCAGGTCGGCCATCTTCGCATCTACCAGACGGTTCACGCCCGCGGCGATCTCGGGCACACTCAGCGAGAACTGCTCTGCGACCGTCGCAATGCTCCTCTCCGCCGCCTCGCCACTGATCTTCATCCGTCCGTCCAAGAAAGTGCTCGGATCGATCACGCCGAGCGTGACGTCGGCATCGGTGACAGTGGCAATGTCATTGCCCTTTTCGTAGCACGCAGGCCCAGGGAACGCTCCTGCGCTCTGAGGCCCAACGTTCAGACGACCGGATTCATCCGTCCACACGAGGCTGCCGCCCCCGGCTCCAACGGACTCGACATCGAGCATCGGTAGCGCGAGTTCGTAGCGTTGAAAGACTGATGTACGACGCCTGATGGGGTCGCCGTGACGGATGACGCTAACGTCAAATGTCGTACCACCCATATCCGCTAGAAGCGCATCTTCGAAGCCCAATTGCTTGCATAGCAAGGCCGAACTGACGATGCCTGCAACGGGACCTGACTGAACGGTAAGTATTGGCGCCGATCGCGCTTCCTCCGCGGTGATCGCCCCACCTCCACACTGGGCGAACAGCACATGCCCGTCGAAACCGCGTTCACGGGCCCCTAGGACGATCTGATTGACGTAGCGATTCATGAGGGGGCCGATGTAAGCGTTCATTACGGCAGTCGTCGTCCGCTCATACTCACCGATTTGTGCGACCAAGTCGCTTGCACAGCTCACGAACATGTCCGGGGCGATCTCGCGGACAAGTTCGCGAACGCGTCGCTCATGGCGGGGGTTGCGGAAGCTCCACAGAAGGCTGATGGCAATGGCCTCGGCGCCAGCGCCAATTACTCGCTGGATTGCTTCTCGCGTCGCTACTTCGTCGAGCGGCACGACCACATCACCGTCGATGTCTATGCGTTCAGGGATTTCCGCGATCAATGTCTTCGGCACGATAGGGTCGGGCTTGTAGGTGGTGTGCACACGCAGTGCCTCATCTGGCGACAGCCCCGCGGTCCGACCTCCGCCGCGCATGATGAACATAATGTCGCCGTGACCTGCCGTGGTGATGAGACCGACCGCAGCGCCGGCGCGCGAGACAATCGCATTTGTGCCTGTAGTAGTGCCATGCACGATCCTGCTAGTTCTCGCAAACAGCTCCCCGACAGAGAGACCTACCCGATCTCCTGCCTCCGCGATGGAGTTGAAGAAGCCCTCGGACCGGTCATTCGGCGTCGTCGGCGACTTGGCGCCAACAATCGTTCCCTCGCTACCTAGCAGCACGCAGTCAGTGAAGGTACCTCCGATGTCAACACCGATGGCATAGGTGGTTCCCTGGACAGGTGCAGTAGTCATCGAACTTTCCCTTTCGCTGGCGTCAGGCACTGTTAGGACGCGGCTTCGGCAAGTGCGCGAAGGCCGGCGGGCAGAAGCTTCATGTCGTGTGCTGGCGGATCCTCGGTAGCAGCGCATTCGGAACCGAGGCACACACCGCACGAGGGACACAGATACCTGCGAAGCACAAAGGGAACGTCACAGAAGTCCGCCGGATTCGGATAGGCCACGGGATCGATATCGAATGGGCTCGCCTCGTTGATACAAGTCCCGTCCTTGAAGTTCGCATCAGCACTTCCGAGCAGCTGACCGCACCCACAACACGCCCACTCCGCGGAGCCGCGCTCAAAGCTGACGCCCAAGGCTCCTGACAAGGGCCGAACCCGGGAGGCGTCGACAGAACCCAGCACTGGAGAGATCGGAGGCCGCGAACGGCTCATGCGCACTTGGACGGCTTGTACGCGCTGAAACTCGCTGGCCCCTACGTCGAGGACGCCGCTGTCGACGACGACTCCATAATGCTCTCGCGCGTGGTCCTCACTGATCAAGCCATGCTCGAGGTCCGAAGCGACGTGGTCGAGCTCGCGAAGCAAAGGATCGCCGTACCCCCCGCCACCACTGAAATCGATTACGAGGACATCCGCGTCTGTTAGCCCGGATACCGTCTTGGGGTCGATGCGCGTCATCGTCCCGAAAACGTCTTCCAAGTCCGATCTGGAAGCAGGGAGTTTGCCATCTCCAAATAGTTCTCTGATGGAGGACCCCATACTCGCTAGATGGTTTCCCGGGTGGCCGGGCATCCCACCTGCGAGACCAGCTGATGTGTTGATCGCCGGGTCATTCGAAACGATCATTGCCGTGAAGTTCGTCGTCTTATGGGGGATGACGCAAACCTGAATACCGTTGCCGCCGCGCCAGAGCCCGGCACCGCCGCTGTCGGCCTGCTCACGGCGGAACAGATACAGGATCGGTGAGGCGGCCTCCCAGTTCTCGACGTTGCCAGCGTTGGAATTCGGCCACCACCACGCGCCGCCGGTATCGATACCGTCGCGATCGGGAAATGCCCCGATAGAACCGGCGGTGGGGTCACCCGGCGACTCAGCGACGAACTTGCCATTGCGGTCCAGTCCCACGCCTACCCAGAAGCTCGGGCATGAAATACCACCGCTGGCGTTCGCGGTCTTTCGCACATTCGGCGGTCCGGCGAGCGCCATCTTGCTCAGGACCTGACTCGCCAGGTAGACCGTGAGCAGGGCAGCGGTCAGGGTTCCCACTGCTGCGGGGTACCGCGCGCAGGTCATGGTGCCGGGTATCGGCAAGAACTCCATGTGATCTGCCACTCCAGCGGGGCAGTTGAACTGGTCGTAGCCAAACAGGGCCGCCCCCGCGCACATGAGGCTCGAGCGCCACGCCGAGAACGGCGCGCTTGCTGACATGAACTGGGGATCGCTGCCCTCATTGGTGAGGTAGAGCCTGTCGCCCTCCTTGCGAACCGTCGTCGAGATTCGATGCACGCCCCTGTCACCTGGCGAGGCACTTCCGATGTACAGCGTCTCTGTCCACTCCCCGTCGGGAATCTGTTCCAGACGGCGACCCACCGCCTCAGAGCAGTCACGGATCATCGCGCGCATCGTGCCCTTGACGACCAAGGGGCCGTACTCCTCCAGCATCTCGTGGATCCGCTCACGGGTCACACGGAGCCCCGCCAACTGGCTACGGAGTTGTAGTCGGACCTGGTCGGGCGTTCGGCTCTTGCGCGCGAACATGTCCACGACGTCCTCCTGCAGGACCCCAGCACGCGCAAGCTTGATCGGGGGGACTGGTGTGGCCTCGCTGAAGATGTCGGGTGCTTGCGGACAGAAGCTCCCCGGTTCGGTGCCCCCGATGTCTCCGATGTGCGCGTTGCTGAGCACCCAGCAGAAGAGCGCTCCCTCCCAGAAGATCGGGGCGTAGGTCATCACATCCATCTGATGTTCAGTCCCAATGTAAGGGTCGTTCTGCAGGAAAATGTCTCCGTCTTCGATGCCCGGGTTTGCGCTGCGGTTCTCCAGAGTCCACTTCACTACCAAGTCCCCATGACCCGTGAAGTACTGGACCGACGGCCCCGAGACGATGGTGTCGCCGTTCTCCGTGAGCAACGAGGTATTGAAGTCGTCCATGTAGATGACGATGGGTGAGCCCGACATCCGCTTGATGGTGTCCGAGTGGTCCAGATTCAAGTTCCAGAACCGAGACCGCAGCACTTGGTAGGTGATCGGATCGACATCAAGATCGAACCCCGTGTGGAGCTTCAGGCTCGGATCGATACGCAAATCGATCTGCGGAAGGTACGGAAGCTCCCGACCGTCCCACGCCCCCGGCTCCAACTTCGCCATGTCCACCTGCCGATTACGGATGATGCCGTCCGGCGTGCTAGTCGAAACACCGCGGACCGACGAATCCTGCAACAAGAATCCTCCAAGAAGCCTTGAGTCCGCGATTGGACTCAACCGGGCGACGAATCGTATGGACTGCAATCTAGGACATTTGTCCTACATCCTGAAGTAGCATTTCAGGGCACGAGGCGAACGGCAAGTACGTTTGGGGTTTCGCTCGAAGTAGGGAGCCCTGGACTAGGCAGACTCCCCATCCTCCCGAAGCTGGAAGTGCTCCGCGACTGGTCGAGCCGCGAAGTGCGGCACCATGAGGTCACGCCACTGCGCGAAGCGGTCGCTAGCGCTGGCCGCGACATGGTCGGCGACTGTTTGCCAGCGAACGGAGAAGAGGTAGACAGACGGCCTCTCGACTCCCCACCCATAGGCGTTGAACTCGACGAAACCCTGAGCGTCGGACAGCAAGGCCTTTCCGACGTCGAGGAGGACTGCCTCGAACTCCTCCTCGTGGCCGGGTAGGACGTCAATCTGTACGACTTCAAGGACCGTCATCGGAACCATCTCTCTCATAGGTTTACGGTTTGGGCGAGTGCGCGAAGGCCGGCGGGCAGAAGCTTCATGTCGTGTGCTGGCGGATCCTCGGTAGCAGCGCATTCGGAACCGAGGCACACACCGCACGAGGGACACAGATACCTGCGAAGCACGAAGGGAACGTCACAGAAGTCCGCCGGATTCGGATAGGCCACGGGATCGATATCGAATGGGCTCGCCTCGTTGATACAAGTCCCGTCCTTGAAGTTCGCATCAGCACTTCCGAGCAGCTGACCGCACCCACAACACGCCCACTGAGGGACATCCGACTCGAAGCTGATTCCGAGTAGCTCCGACACTCGTCGAACCTTCGCGAGTTCGGAGAAGCCGTCGATTTCCGTGACGCGCAAGCGGGAATGGTCTAATCGCGACCGAACGACCCTGGACCGGTACCGCTCGGTGGCCACAACGTCGACCTCGCCGCGCTCGACGACACAACCGAAGTGAGTGCGCGCATGCTCATCGCTGATCTGGCCGCGGGCGAGATCAGACACCACGAGATCAACTTTCCGTAGCAATGGATCGCCGTATCCTCCTCCACCGCTAAAGCCCACAAGAAGGACGTCGCTGCTGTCTAGTTGGGCAACGGTCTTGGGATCGAGCCGACGCATTGCTCCAAACGCCTCCTCGAGTTCAGCCCGCGAGGCCGGCAGCTTGCCCGCCTTGAACCCCTCCTGAATCGACGAGCCCAGACTGGCGAGGTGGTTTCCCGGGTGACCAGGCATCCCACCTGCGAGGCCAGCGGACGTGTTGATCGCGGGATCATTGGAAACGATCTGTGCTGTGAACTGCTCAGTCTTGTGCGGAACGACACAGAGTTCGAGTCCGTTGCCGCCGCGCCAGAGCCCGGCACCGCCGCTGTCGGCCTGCTCACGGCGGAACAGATACAGGATCGGTGAGGCGGCCTCCCAGTTCTCGACGTTGCCAGCGTTGGAATTCGGCCACCACCACGCGCCGCCGGTATCGACGCCGTCGCGATCGGGAAATGCCCCGATAGAACCTGCAAGGGGGTCTCCGGGCACCTCCGCGACGAACCTGCCTTTTCGGTCCAGTCCTACGCCTACCCAGAAACTGGGGCAGGATGTACCACCCGTCGCGTTCGCGGTCTTTCGCACATCAGGCGGTCCGGCGAGCGCCATCTTGCTCAGGACCTGACTCGCCAAGTAGACAATGACAAGCGATGCGGCCGGAGTCGTCACGGCTGCGGGGTACCGCGCGCAGGTCATGGTGCCGGGTATCGGCAAGAACTCCATATGGTCAACGACTCCGGCGGGGCAGTTGAACTGGTCGTAGCCAAACAGGGCCGCCCCCGCGCACATGAGGCTGGAGCGCCACGCCGTGAAAGGTGCGTTACCAGCGCCGAACTGGGGATCGCTGCCCTCATTGGTGAGGTAGAGCCTGTCGCCCTCCTTGCGAACCGTCGTGACGAGACGGTGGACCGCACGATCGCCAGGCGCCACATTGGCGATGTACAGGGTCTCTGTCCACTCCCCGTCGGGAATCTGTTCCAGACGACGACCCACCGCCTCAGAGCAGTCACGGATCATCGCGCGCATCGTGCCCTTGACGACCAAGGGGCCGTACTCCTCCAGCATCTCGTGGATCCGCTCACGAGTGAGGCGAAGGCCTGCGAGCTGGCTGCGTAACTGAAGTCGGATCTGATCGGGAGCACGACTCTTGCGCGCGAACATGTCCACGACGTCGTCTTGCGGAATTCCGGCACGGACGAACTTGATAGGAGGGACTGGTGTGGCTTCGCTGAAGATGTCGGGAGCATCGGGGCAGAACCCTCCAGGCTGGGTCCCCCCAATATCCCCGACGTGCGTGGCGCTAAGTACCCAGCAGAAGAGTGCTCCCTCCCAGAAGATCGGGGCATACGTCATCACGTCGTTTTGGTGAGCCGTGCCGATATAGGGGTCGTTCTGCAGGAACACATCTCCATCTTCGATGCCCGGGTTTGCGCTGCGGTTCTCCAGAGTCCACTTCACTACCAAGTCCCCATGACCCGTGAAGTACTGAATTGACGGCCCAGCTACGATCGTGTCGCCGTTCTCCGTGAGCAACGAGGTATTCAGGTCGTCCATGTAGACGACGACGGCCGAGCCCGACATCCGCTTGATGGTGTCCGAGTGGTCCAGATTCAAGTTCCAGAACCGAGACCGCAGCACTTGGTAGGTGATCGGATCGACATCAAGATCGAACCCCGTGTGGAGCTTCAGGCTCGGATCGATACGCAAATCGATCTGCGGAAGGTACGGAAGCCCCCGACCGTCCCACGCCCCCGGCTCCAACTTCGCCATGTCCACCTGCCGATTACGGATGATGCCGTCCGGCGTGCTAGTCGAAACACCGCGGACCGACGAATCCTGCATCGCGCCTCCTCTTGACTTGACCCGGCTAGCCGGTCACATGCCGCCGGGTTGACTTCCAAGACACTGCAGAAGCAGGTGGGGACTTCTCAGGAGTCCCCACCTGCTTCGGGACAGTTCTACTTCCAGAGCGCCTCGTACTGGTCCTTGTAGTCCTCCACAAGCGTCGGGAATGTCCCATCAGAAGGAACTTCGGGAACGTTGTCGTAAGCGTTGGACCAAAGCTGGGACGGGAGCTGCTGAACGGCCTTGGCTGACTCGATCTGGTCGGTGAAGATGCGGGACAATGCATCTACGTAACGCCAGCCCAGCGACTGGTTGTCGACCTGAACAGCGGCCTCGATATCGCCGCTCTGGAGGCTAAGAATGGTGCCGGGGACCGTCGCTAGGACGTAGACGGGGGGCAGGTCGACGCCAGCCTGCTGTGCCGCGGGGAACAGAGCGGCGCTCAGCTGATCGAATGGAACGAAGATGCCCTGCATGTTCGGATTGGCGCGGTAGGCATTGACGATGTCCGTACCAGCGCTACCGCCGAGGGAAGCTAGGGACAGCACGATCGGCACGGTCGTGCATTCGGAGCAGAGTTCTGTAAGCCTGTCGGTGAAACCCTTGACGGTTTCGTCCGCAGCCGGATAACCCTCGATCGTTACGACACCGAACTCTCCTGGTGCGTCTAGCTTCGCCACTGCCGCATCAGCCGTGAGCCCCGCGAGTCTCGCCATCTCCCCAGTGGAGAAGAAGCTCAGGTCGACCTGATCCTCTTGGCTGGTAAATCCAAAAGTCTGTACGACTGGGATACCTTTGTCTTTCAGCTCGGCGAGCTGAGTCTTGAGTGCGGTCACATCACCCGAGTTCATGATTACGGCATCTGGATTCAGCTGAATCGCTTGAGTGAGCGCCTGCTGCATAGCCTGCGGTGCCGGAGACTCGGGTTCGATCACCTTGATCGTCCATCCGACCTTCTCGGCCGCCTCTTGCAGTGCCTTCTGGGTCAGCGCGATGCCCGTACCACCCGGGCCCGCAGTGATGAACGCAACCGTCTTGTCCGCGGGAACGGCCTGACCGAGCGGTTCCGCGATACCGATGGTGGCAGGCGCGTCGATGTACTCCGCGACGGCTGCCGCAGCAATCTCCTTCATGGTTTCCGCGGACGGCGCGGTCGACGGATCTGTAGATGCGGTCGACGCATCTGAGGGACCGCCAGATTCGATCGATGCAGTGGAGTCGGCCGTGCTGCTGCTGCCACAAGCTGCTGTGGTCGCGATGAGGGCGGCCGCGATAGCGACGGACGCTGCGAGGGTGCGGGCGGATCTGCCTCGGATGATAGACATAGAACGGTCTTTCCTCTCGTATGACATTGCGTGGGTTGGGCGGGGCGCGCCGGGATCGCGTCGTACAGGTGATGCCCGGGAGCTGGACTTCAGGCCGGTGCCTGCTGTCCACTGTTGGAGCGTTTGCGGCGGACCCAGTTGCGTGCCTGAATGGCCCGTTCGAGGTTGGATGCGCCAAGCGCGAAAAGTAGAACGAAGCCACTGAAAAGTCCCTGAACCCACACTGCGCCGCCGACAAGGTAAATGCCGTTAGTGGCGGTCGTGAGCATCAGGACGGCCAGCACTGTGCCCCAGACGTTGAACTTCCCTCCGAACTGTGTAGATCCGAGAAAGGCCGCTGCGTAGGCATTGAGAAGGTAGGGCGCACCAATTCCGGGGGTGCCGGAACTCACGGTCGAGGCCAAGATGATTCCGGCAATGACGGCGACAACGGCACCAATGATCAAAGCAAGGTATTTGAGCCTCTTGAGGTTGATACCGAGAAGTTCCGCGCCGCGTTCGTTATAGCCGATGGCGTAGATGCGGCGGCCCGTGACGGTGAACCGTTGAAAGACCCAGATAACGAGCCCAGTAAGAAGCATGAGGATGACCGGGAGGGTAATCCCACCGATGCTGGTGGTGGCGATCTTCGCGAAGTCGCCGAACATGACCACACCTGTGATCGTTTGCCCAGAGATGATCGACGTCGCTGATGTGAACAGGGCCGCGGTCGCAAGAGTGCCGATGATGGCGTCGATGCGGGCGTTGACCACCACGACTCCATTGATCACACCCATCACCAGCCCAGCGCACAAGGTGATCAGAATCGCGGGCACGACCGGCATGCCCTGGGTAACGAGCAGGAATGCCACCAGCATGTTTGCGAAGCCCATCGAGGCTCCGATCGAGAGGTCGAACTGTCGTGCCGACAGCGGCAGGATGGCGGCCAGTGCCATGAAGCCGGGGACGGCCATGCCATTAAGGATCGATCGCGCGGTAGTCCAAGTCGGGAAGGTTTCCGGTGCCCACAGCGAGAAGATGATGATGACAACGATCAACACATAAAGCACGCTGATGTTTACAAAGCTGAACTTGCGCAGCCAGGACCTGCGCGAGGGGGCAACTGCGGAACCTACCGATGCCGGTCGGCTCGATGCCTCAGTCTTGTTGTTCATGTGCACCTTCGATCGCGTAGGTAATGGCCGTCTTGGACAGCGGAGCGTCGAACTCCGCCGTGACTTTCCCGTCCCGCAGGACCACCACACGAGTGCAGCAGGCAAGTAGGTCCTCGACGTCGGAGGATGCGACCACGATGGCCAGGCCATCGCCAGCCCGACGCTTCAGTTCTTCGTAGATGACTCGGCGTGCACCGATGTCAACGCCGGCGGTCGGCTCGGAGAGCACAAGCACTGACGGGTTAGTCGACAGCGCCCGGGCGAGGACCGCCTTCTGCTGGTTACCGCCGCTCAACGTAAGGATCGGTCGCGGCGCGTACGCCACGTCGGTGTTTGTCGCCGCGAGCCAGCTCTCGACCGCGCGGCGCTCAGCGGCGTACGTGACCACGCCCCGCTGCCGGATGGAGGGCAACCCTGCGAGGGAGACGTTCTCCGCAGTCGTGAACCCTTCGAATATGGACTCACGCAAGCGGTCGGCTGGCACGAAGCTGATCCCCGTACCCGAACCGGCCTGCACCGAGGCGAGATCTCCCCGAGCAACCGACTGAGGGTCGCCGCCGAGTAGGTATGGGAGTTCCTCGCGGCCAGAGCCGAGTAGCCCCGCTACGCCGACGATCTCTCCCGAACGAACGACTAGATCGACTCCGTTCAGGAACTCACCCTCGATCCCGCGGCAGTCCAGCACAACCTGCGCCGCAGGCGCGGAGCCCACCGCTTGTCGCTTCGTCCCCGTTTCGAGAACCGCGTCCTCGTCATTGGCGATCATGCTGACCAGCCCCTGCAGACTCGTGTCCGCCAGCGGTCCATCCCATACCACCAGGCCATCGCGCAGAAGCGTCGCGTTGTCCGCGATCGTCATGATCTCGTCCAGCCGATGGCCGACAAAGATCACCGTTCCGCCCTCTCGAGTCACCGCGCGCACCAGCTCGAAGAGGCGGTCCACCTCGCGCGCCGCCAAGGCGGCTGTGGGCTCGTCGAGCACAAGCACCCCGCCGGCCTCCGGCCAGTCGGTAATGGCGCGCACGATCGCAACCGCAGCGCGCGCTGAAGGGCTCGCCGCCCCTAGCGGTGCATCCACGTCAATGTCGAAGCCGAATCGCGCCAGCAGCGCCTGAGCCTGAGCACGCTGCGCGGGCCAGTCGATCAGGCCGAAACGACCACGCTCGAACCCAGTGCCGAGCGCAAAATTCTCGGCCACGCTCAACTCGGGCACGATCCCGAGGTCCTGGTGGACGAAACGCAAACCGCATCTCGACGCCGCTGCAGCATCGCCTAGATGCAAACGCTGACCGCCCACCCACGCCTCGCTGCCCGGGTCCGCCGAATACAAGCCAGCTAGCAGCTTGATTGCCGTCGACTTGCCCGAACCGTTGTGGCCCAGGAGCGCATGGACAGTCCCCGTGCGAACGTCGAGGTCCAAGCCGCTCAGGGCTCGCACTCCCGGAAAGGTCTTTGACACGCCGCGCAAGCGAAGCGCGGGTGCGGTCGCGTCGAACCGCGTCACCGCGACACCACAGGGTTCGCGCCCGCATTTCCCAGCACAAAGCCCTCCGAACACGCTAGCTGCTAGGGCGCCACGAATAGGACGCCCGACCGAGGACTAGGACTGGTGTCCTAGTCGATTGCCGGATCATGCCATCACCCGCGTGCAGCGGCAAGGCCCGAAATCAAAACGTTACGAGCGACCGCGCGAATGTCGCGTTGCTCCAACCAGTCAACCCACGAAGCCGCGGTGCCGAGCAACTCGGCTTCGGCTCCTGATGGTCGAGTTGCAAACCTCTGGTACTGGTGTCGCCGGGAGGCCGCTGGTATCTTAGGCCTCTCGTCCTAATCCTAGCCTAGGAGTTGGTGACCCGGATGTTGTCGACCGATGTCGCGGTGCGACCGCCCGTGCATCGATACCACTATGAGCAGGGCATTCCGACTTCGTGGTACTGCGTCGCATGGTCCGAGCAGGTACGCGGTGACACGACCTTGAATCTGCGCTACTTCGGTGCCGACCTGATTTGCTTCCGAACTTCGTCGGGAGAGGCGCGAGTCTCCGATGCGCACTCCCCCCGCCTCGGCGACGATCTCGAAAGAGGCCACCAAGCTGACGGCCAACTGAGGTGCCGATTCCATGGCTTGCGGAGAAACAGCGCCGGCGAGAACACAGCCATCTCCTGTACGGGCGAGACGAGCCGTTGCGCGTTGGCCCCGTGGCTCGTGCACGAGGTCAACGGCATGATCTTTGTCTGGTACGACTCTGCGGGCAGCAAACCGACCTGGCGCATTCCTGCGTACCACCAGTGCGCCAGCAACGACTACCTCTGCTATTACCCCGATTACTGCCGAGTCTGGCCTAGCGTCAGCGTCCATCCGCAACAGGCAGTCGAGAACGTCGCCGACCCTGCGCATGTTCGTTTCGTGCATCACTCCGCCGAAGTCCCGGAAGTCGCCCGGTCCGGCGCCGATGGGCCGCTCTTCGCCACGGAACTGCGCTACACCTGGGGAGGCGGCAAGCCCTCCACTTGGCTGACACCAGACGGTCCCATCGACGGCGCGTCGCACATGGACTGCTGGGGTCTCGGCTTCATTGCGACCACATACGAAGGCATCCACCCGACGATGCAGCTGACAGCAGTGACGCCAATTGATGCGCAGGGCAAAGCGTCGGACTTCTTCTCTGCGCTCATCGGTGCTAAAGGCAGTATGGGCCGGCTAAGTGGACCCGAGTTCGCCACGCGTCTCTCTTGTCACTTCTTCGAGCAGGTCGAGGCTGACATGCCCATCTGGTCGCGACAGACACTCATCGAGCATCCCCCGTACCCGAAGCTGGAAGCACGCGCCTATCACGACCTGAGGGAATGGGCGGCAACCTTCTATCCCGGCAAAGAATAGTAGAAGTTCACTTCATTGCGCGGGTCGTGATTTCACGCTGAAGAGTCAATGACTCGCACAGGAACGGGGGCTTCATGAACAACGCCAACCGCCGCAGCGCCCTCACACCGTTCGGTGCTAGATCGACCGCAGCAGAGGTCTTGGAAGGGGTCGATCTCTCGGGCAAACGCGCGATCGTAACCGGCGGATCTTCCGGTATCGGATTGGAAACGGGCCGAGCCCTCGCCTCAGCCGGAGCGGAAGTCACCCTTGCCGTCCGTGACGTGGATGCTGGCGCGCGAGCGACTTCAGAGATCGCTGATCGGGACGGGACCATCTCCGTGGACCGCTGGATCTCAGCGATCGAGCAAGCGTCGCCTCCTTCGTCGCCGTCTGGGAAGGACCCCTGCACATTCTCGTCAACAATGCAGGCGTGATGGCCACGCCCCTGACACGCACTCCCGAAGGTTGCGAACTGCAGCTCGCTACCAATCACCTCGGGCATCACGCGCTGACGACGGGCCTTCGCGCCAACCTGGCCGCGGCCGGCCGTGCCCGCGTTATGGCGGTGAGCTCAGCTGGGCACCTCTACTCCCCAGTCGTGTTCGAAGACGTCCACGACGACGACCGCAAGTACAACCCTTGGACCGCTTACGGCCAGTCGAAGACCGCGAACATCCTGTTCGCCGTCGAGTTAGCGAACAGATGGGCGGACGAAGGCATAAGCGCCAACGCCCTCATGCCTGGTGTGATCCAGACGAAGCTGATTCGCCATGTGTCGCAGGAGGACTTCGACAGGCTGCGCGGGAATCACGTCGTCGACTTCAAGACGGTCGAGCAGGGCGCCGCGACTTCGACCCTACTCGCCGGGTCTCCGCTGGTCGAAGGTATCGGTGGACGCTACTTCGAGGACTGCAACGAGGCCGGGCCGAACATGCCCGGAGAGCGCACCGGGTACGCCCCATACTCGACGGATCCGGAGCTCGCCGCTCGACTGTGGCGAGTATCGGAGGAGATGCTCGCGAGCTAGCCGAGGCCGAGGCTCTCCTCTCCTCACGACGACATGCGGGTGGGGACCAGTTGTCGCCAGGCCCCACCCGCATGCTGAACGTGGAACTACTTCATCAGCCACAGTCTCTTGAACTGATCTAGCGCGCCGGCAACTCCGATGTAAACGCTGCCGTCTGAGCTAAAGATCGCCGACTTGATGTTCACGTTCGTCAATAGCTGGACAGGTAGAGGGTTGCTCACCTGCGTCTGCTTGTTGACCCACCTAGCCACCGCATCGACGGAGCGGTAGCTCACAATCGGTTGTCCGCTGGCGGCGTCGGCAGCTTGGGTGCCTGCACGCATGGCGTCGTAGTTGCCCGCAGAGCCGCTATAGGAGGCAAGCTGAACCTTTCCTCCACCGTAGCCTGCGGCCGTGAGCGCTGGCTGAATGCCCGTGAGCAAGAAGCCACCGCCAACAATCCAGTTCACCGCCGAGTTGCGCTGAGCGATCGAAACCATTGCAGCGGGAATCTTCGAGCCGGCATCCGAAATCGCAAAGGGATTGTCCCCAACCTGACACTTCGGGCACAGCGTAGTCGTGGACCTAGCAAATGCCGCGGCAGTAAGCTTCTGCGTCGCAATCAGCGGAACGGTGACCATCTGAATGTTTGCGTTCGCCTTAGATGCCGACACGACACCAGCGGACAGAACCTGACCGAGAAGCTGCGCGTTGGCGGGCCCACTGATCGTCGAGTTCCAGTTCTTCGCGGGGGCAGGCTCGATGCAGCTGGAGCAAACGACGAAAGTGTTCTGAGCGGTCGACCGCTGAACGTTGGTCGAGCCCACCACCGATGGTTCGCCGGTCGGATCAATGATCGCAGTGGGCTTGATATCGAGGGCTGCGGAGAACAACTGCTGATGCTTCTCCGCAGTCGTCGCACCCGAGAAGTTCTCGACCTTCCAGCCAAAGAGCAGCGCCGCTTCGACTACATACGAGTAAATAACTTGTGCAGCCGCCGAGCCGCTGTGCACGACGGCGATAGTCACGCCTGCCGGGGGCCTCTTCGAGAGCTTGGCAGTCACCCCGACGGATTTAGGATTGGGTGCGTACTGTTTGACAATCGCCTGGGCGCGCAACAAGCCCTTATCCACTGCTGCCGGCAACTCGGTGTCATTTGACGTTGAAGCCGCGGACGCAGCGGGAACCAGCAGTCCGCCAACCAGCATCGAGGACAAGGTCGCGGCCAAGAGCGCGCGCGTCGTTCTTTTCATTCACGCTCCAAAAGGGTTATTAGGACGATAGTCCTAAACATTTTGTAAACGACAGTCCTACCGGACTGGGGCGAGAATGCAAAATCGCCCACAAGGAGTCGGACTTGGCCCGGTCTACATCCCGACGAACGCGACCTTGTCAGGATCGAGTTTGACGTCGATGAGGACTGGCCCCGACCGGGTGACGATCGCCTCAAGCGCATCGTCAAGTTCGCTAAGCGAACGTACGGTAAAGCCCTGCCCGCCGAGCGCATCGGCGAGTGGAGCAAACTCTGGCCAGACGAACAACGAGATGCTGGGATCCATCTCCCTAAGGCGGAGGTGACGGTGCTCCGCGCCGTACGAACCATCATTGAGGACGACAACGACTAGATCAAGTCCGAGGCGCACTGCCGTGTTGAATTCTGATAGGCCACCCATCATCATCCCGCCGTCCCCGCAGTAAACAAGGGTTGGCCTGTGCGGGGCGCCCACGGCAGCCCCGATTGCGGTCCCCAGACCGAGACCCACACACGCGTAGTTCACTGCGTGGACATACGCCGAGGGATGCGGAACATGCGCCCTCGCGAAACAGTGCATGACGAAGCGTCCCGCATCGGTGACCAGTGTGTGTTCCTCTGGAAAGACCTCGTCTACACGTAGCAGCACCGAGCGAATATCCACCGTGCCGTCACCGCTCTGGTCGACGAAATCCGAGTCTGACCTCCCGGCGAGTGCCGCAGAAAGCCTTGGAGAGGCGAAGCCCGTGGGTGGCAGCTCGGCCTCATCGAGAAGTGCTACAAGTTGGTCGGCGACGGTGGCGGCATCTCCCACGACTCCAACCGTGGCGTAGGTGTAGCGCCCGATGCTTTCGGGATTGACGTCGACGTGCACGATGTGCTTTCCTGACTCGAAGGAGCCGTGCGCGGTCGTCATGATGTTGAGACTCGCTCCGAAGGCAATGATGCAATCGCTCTGGTTAAGCGCCTCCAGCCCCACTTCGTGTGAGAGCGTTCCTGAGATTCCGAGGTCAAACGGTTCACCGCGGAATAGATCCTTGGCCCGCAGTGTCGTGGCCACTGGTGCGCCCAGCCGCTCCGCAAGAGTGAGGAGCGAGGCCCGTGCCCGCGTGGAGGTCGCGCCTAGGCCAGCCAGCACCACCGGGCGCCGCGAAGAGGCGAGGACCCCGACTGCGGCCTCGAGGGCCGCGGGATCGGGTGCCGGCGACTGAATACCAACAAAGCGCGGCGAGACCGGCTCGTACTCGACCTCTGTCCACTGAAAGTCGACTGGGACGTTAAGGACGACGGGCCTTCGCTCAAGCCAAGCGCGGCGGATAGCCGTGACTACATCCTCCGCGACGGTCGCGGGAGTCCGCACCTGCTCGAATCCCGCTCCAGTCGCGACGATTACGTCTCTTTGTGGAATGCTCTGCCAGTTGTCCCGATCGGCAACTGGCGTGTCCCCTGCGAGCAGGAGCAGGGGAGTTCGGTCCTTGACGCATTCGATCAGCGCAGACACGGTGTTGGTCAGCCCACCACCGTGAGTAACGGACGCTACACCTAAGCGGCCTGTCGTCTGCGCATATCCGTACGCAGCCAGGACCCCCGCCGCCTCGTGAGCCACAGAGTAGAAGCTTCCTCCGGTTTCTCGGTCGAAGTACTCCATCATGAACAGATTCGCGTCGCCCAGCACGCCGAAGATGTCGGTGATCCCTTGGTCAGAAAGGGACCGAGCGATCGCTTCATGGAAGTACATGAGGACTCCTACTCCTACTCCTACGTTCGGTGGGTCACTTCGTAGTCCTCGCCGCTATGACAGCTGGTCTCTTGCGGGTGAGATCTCCACAACGTGGTCCCAATCCGTGCCGACCGGGGGTGGGATGTCCATAGCAAGGTGCGTCTCTGTGGTGCTTCCGGCGTTCGACAGCCGGTGGGGAACACCCGCCGGCAGAAACAATAGGTGGCGAGCGGGTACCTCAAGCGACCCGATCGCGAAGTCGACGGTGAGTCGACCACCCAGGACGAAGTAGTACTGGTCGAACTCGTGCAGGTGCATGAGCCGTCTTCCTAAGCCCGGCTCCGTTTCAACATAGTAGACGGCAGCGGACTCGATGCCGTCCGTACTTTCTGCCAAGGACTGATAGCGCGCACCTGAGGCGAGTTGAACTAGATCGTCCGGGTCTACCGCCCGAACGGTCGCTTTGCGCGTCGCGCGCACATCCGCTGGCACATCCTCGGGACCGTCTACGGCGAACGCGAGCTTGCTACCCGGGATCGCGGGACTTGGCGCGCAGATTTCCAGATGTGTCTCCTGCCCAGGTCCGTCGTTCCAGTTGCAATGCGCAAGGCCGGCGGGAATATGGACGAACGTCCCCACAGTTAGTTCACGAACATCGTCGCCCAGCCGTGCGGACATCTGGCCTTCGAACAAGAAGTACATCTGATCGAAGTGGTGGTAGTGAAGCCCCGCAGCACATCCACCCTCGCCGACTGTACTCGCGAAGACGAGGGCGCTCTCTGCCTGCGATAAGACCTGCGCCCGATGACGAGGGTAGCCAGTGTCGAAAGCAAGCAAGTCATCGACAGGTCGGACAAGTCCCTCCACGGTCAGCCTCCTTCTTCCGTCGCCGCGCGCTAGGACCAGACAACTAGTCGGCCGTCAGGGAGAGCACCGAAGAACGAGGAGATCGTCACCCGCTCACCCTCTCCGATAACCGGCTCGACGGCGTGCATGTAGGTCGTCGGGAAGATCACTACGTCCCCGGCGGAGGGGGTAGCGCCGCTGAACTGCAGACCTGCAACGCCGCGCCATCCCAAACCGTCGATCGGAACTGGGGATTCGGGTCGCTTGTGGAACACCTTCACGCCCCCACCAGCTGGGGGCATACGAAGGTAGAGAAGGATCGATCCCTGCGACACAACTTTGCCAATCGCTAGCTCGGGCGTGCGCTGCGCGTTGTCCGTATGCGGGTCCGCGCCACCGGTAACGGAACGCACCACGCCCGCGAAGTACTGCTTGTCGCCCTCTGTAGCAATTTCGACAGTCCCGCTCCATAGATACTTGAGTATCGCGACGAGCAAATCGAGCGGGTCGACGATCCCTGCTCCGCTGAAGCGCTGTCGCAGTTCAGCGTGCGTGGATGCTGCTTCGCTGAAGTAGAGCTCGAGTCCGTTCTCCTCTTCCTCGAACTGCCAGTGCGCAGTAGGTCCGATCTTCAGGGTCGGGCGATCGTCATCCGCTGATGCTTTGATCGCTTTGGCGCCATAGTCCTTGAATGCGACTGCAGACAGTGCGGTCAGGACTTCATCGCAATAGCCGACATCGACCAAGCCTGCTAGTTGGAGGAGTTTTACGTGACCGTCGAGGACTGCCGGAAGCGAACCCCGCGGAGGCAGTCCGTCAAGATCGATCGGGAAGGGAGCCAAATCCAGAATTCCGAAATCTCCGGTGTCCGAAGGCGCGTTGTACGTTCGATACGTTGATGCCATTGCGTGTCACTCCGATGTAGTCGAGACGGGACGGCCACCATCTTGATCTCCGCGCGCCCGGCCGCCCGCGCGCGAATGCCTGACCAGAACACTGTTGCACCACTCGGTCCTCCACCGATAGCCAGGACCACGGTGTGACCGGTGCGAGGCATCTTCTGCCTCGCACCGGTCATTCGCATACCTACCGCATCAGCCAGAGCCGCTTGAACTGATCCAAGGCCCCTTGTACTCCAACGTAGTTTCCGTCTGGATAGAACACTGCTGAGTTGATGTTCACGTTCGTCAGCAACTGCACCGGCAGCGGGTTGCTAACCTGGGCCTGACCATTGACCCACCGGGCAACCGCATCCACAGCGCGGTAGCTGATGATGGGCTGCGCGCTCGCCGCGTCTGCGGCCTGGGTGCCAGCACGCAACGCTGCGTAGTTGGGCGGAGAACCACTGTAGGACGCAAGCTGAACCTTTCCGCCCCCGTATCCCGCAGCAGTCAGCGCTGGCTGGATGCCGGTGAGCAAGAATCCGCCTCCGACTACCCAGTTGACCCCCGGGTTGCGTTGGACGAGGGAGACCATTGCACCGGGAATCTTCGTACCCGCGTCTGCGTTCGTGAAGGGGTTGTCTGCGATCTGGCACTTACTACACATTGCCTTTACTGACGCTATGAAGGATGCCGTCGTTAACGTCTGGGTGACGACAAGGGGCACCGTGATCATCTGGATGTTCGCAGCACCTTTGGACGCAGCCACCACGCCCGCGGCCAGAACCTGCCCAAGAAGCTTCGAGTTGGCCGGCCCAGTGATCGTCGAACTCCAGTTCTTTGCTGGTGAAGGTTCAACGCAGCTGCTGCAGACGACGAATGTATTCTGTGCGGTGGACCGCTGTACGTTGGTCGAGCCAACGATTGAGGGCTCGCCTGTCGGATCGATAATCGCCACCGGCTTTAGGTCGAGTGCGGCAGAGAACAACTGCTGATGCCGCTCTGCAGTGGTCGCACCGGCGAAGTCTTTGACGGTCCAACCGAATAGCGTCGCTGCCTGAGAAATGTAGTCGAAGATGGTCTGCGACGCAGGTGACCCGCTCCGGACTACTGCGATTGTGACGTCCGTCCCAGGCTTCTTGGTGAGCTTTGTGGTGACACCGATCGACTTCGGGTTTGGCGCGTACTGCTGGACAATCTTTTGGGCCCGAAGTAGACCCTTGTCCACGGCCGTCGGTGCAGAGGAACCTCCGGAAGCCGATGCCGCGGAAGCTACAGGCATGAGAACAACCCCCACCAGCAACGTCGACATGCCCGCGCCCAAAAGGGCGCGCGAAGTTCTGTTCATGAACTCTCCAATATTTGCTAGGACTACAGTCCTAATCTGATGATGGGCTCACCATTGCACACGAACTGCTGCGCTACATACGAAATCTTGATAACAAATAGGCAACGTCGTCTTCTCACAGCAACACCGCCGCAAGTGATCATCCATTTACTTCGGCAGACAGCTGCCCACTGCACAGCGGGCTGGGTTTGCAGATCAGCCTTCGAAGCCGCCAGCAGTAATCAGCACCTGTCCTGAGACGTAGTCGGCTTCGGGGTAGGTGAGCATTACTACGGATCCGGCAGCCTCCTCTGGCGTGCCAGGACGACCAAGAGGAATCGCGGCACTGACTGCTTCGAGTACCTGCGGGTTGATGCCGATCTTTAGAGTCCGCCCGTCGACATCGATCGTCGCGCCCTCACTGGTACTGGCAGTCAGACGGGTACTGATTACGCCAAATGCAACGCAGTTCACATTGACGTTGTATCGACCCCACTCTTTGGCAAGAGTCTTGGTCAACCCGACGATGCCGGCCTTCGCCGCGCCATAGTTCGCCTGTCCCGCGTTACCGAAAATGCCAGCGATCGATGAGATGTTAACCACCTTCCGATGGACGGAGATTCCGGCCTCGCGCTCTGACTTAACGGCGGCGCTGATGACTGGTTGCGCTGCTCGCAGGATGTCAAAGGGAGCCTTCAGGTGGAGGTCGAGAATTGCGTGCCATTGCTCGTCGGTCATCTTCTGGATCACCGCATCCCAGGTGTACCCAGCATTGTTGATGACGATGTCGACGCCACCGAACGCTTCGACGGCTGTTGAGACGAACCTGTCGGCAAAACCAGCCTCGGTAATGTTCCCGGGGACTGCGACGGCGGATCCGCCCCCATCGACAATTGCATTGACGACATCGATAGCCGGCTGCTCGTCAAGGTCATTCACAACAACCCGCGCACCTTCTGCCGCGAGTTTGAATGCGACAGCCCGGCCGATGCCGCGACCAGCGCCAGTGACGAGAGCAGATTTTCCTTCGAGCTTTCCCATAGGTTTCCTATCCGTGATGTGTGTTTACGACGATTCATCGAGAGGCATGCTGCTGACCTCTGCGGAGCCGATGAGCGTCACGGTCCCATCCGCCAGCTTCACCTCGACATCCACGATTGCAATCCGCTCGCTGCTGGTGGCATCGACCCGACGGACCCTCCCCGAACATGTGGGTTCGCCGTAGAGGGGCGTGATAGCGACGAATTTGACCTCAAAGGAGCGGATCCGCTCTACAGGAACGTTGTTCGTCAGCATGCGCGCTAGGTATGCCATGGAAAGCATGCCCTGCGCGAATACGTCCTCTAGGCCAACGGACTTTGCGACATCAATATCAATGTGAATCGAGTTGTGATCACCGGATGCGCCCGCGAATAGCGCCAAAGTCGACCGGGAGATGGGAGGCAGCGAGAGCTTCTCGAGCTCAGCTCCTTCACTCAGGGGGGTCACTCCGAACCTCGCTTGGGGCGTACAACGAGCGTGTTCCGCATCGTGACAACCGTATAACCATGCTGGTTCAACACCGGCGTGTCCGTGATCATGAACTGAAGGGCGCCGCCCTTCTTTTCGTACACGTCCGCCACGACCGACGAGCTGCTCAACTCGTCGCCAGCAAAGGCGAGCTCATGATATGTGAACTTCTGACTTCCGTGAAGCACGGTATTTAGGTCCACACCTGCATCGTCGAGATAGCCGAAGGGGTCTGGCATCTCCAGATCAACCCCGAAGTAGAAGGTCGGCGGGACCGGCAGGTCGGGGTGACCCGCGCGCTTCGCCGCGTCGACATCTACGAAGACGGGGTCGGTTTGACCGGTTGCCTTGGCGAAGAATCGAAGCCGGTTACGGGTAACTAAGAGGGTGCCTCCCGATCTGGTGCTTCCGATCAACGATGGGGATAGCGCCATCATGCATCGACCTTCTGGTACATCGTGACAACGCACGCCCCGCCAATGCCAACATTGTGCTGAAGCGCAGCATTGACACCTTCGACCTGCCGCGCGTCTGCTTCACCACGCAACTGCCACACGAGTTCTGCGCATTGCGCCAAGCCCGTCGCGCCCAAGGGATGCCCCTTCGAGATGAGGCCGCCCGACGGATTTGTTACTACACGGCCACCGTATGTGTTGTCACCATCCATGACGAACCTCTCTGCTGTTCCCTCGGCGGTGAGCCCCAGGGCCTCATACGTGAGGAACTCGTTGGTGGTGAAGCAGTCATGCAACTCCACCACACGAATGTCGTCGGGTCCGATGCCACTTTCTTCGTACACCGCAGCCGCGGCTCGCGCGGCCATGTCGAATCCGATCAGCCTCTTTCGATCCGTTTCGAATGTGGTCGACATGTCCGTGAACAGAGACTGACCAGCGATGACAACATCGGAGCGGAGCCCGTGCCTCTTGGCGTAGTCCTGAGAGACGATGACAGCGGCAGCGGCTCCACAGGTGGGCGGGCAGCACTGGAACCGAGTGAGCGGGCCGAAAATGTGCGGAGACGCCATGACCTCTTCCAGCGTCAGCGGATCGCGGAACACAGCGTATGGGTTGTTCGCCGCGTGCAGACGAGACTTCACCGTAATGCGACCGAAGACCGAGGGATCCATTCCGTGCTCGTCGACGTACTCTTGCCCGGCGCCTCCGAAGAAGAGAGCTGCCGTGGGTACACCTTCGAACGCACCCCCGTTTGCCCGATCGCGCACCTCCTCGAATCGCTCCGTCGCGGACGGCCGGTCGGTGTAAACGTTGGTCAGCGCCCCTGGCGTCATCTGCTCGAAACCGAGAGCTAGCGCGACGTCGACGACACCGCTTGCAACCGCTTGTCGCGCCAGGAAGAGCGCCGACGAGCCGGTCGAGCAGTTGTTGTTGACATTCACCACCGGGATACCGCTCTGGCCCAGGTGGTAGAGCGCCTTCTGGCCCGACGTCGAGTCGCCATACACGTATCCGACGTAGGCCTGCTGCACAGCCGAGTAGTCAAGTCCAGCGTCTGTCAGCGCGCGACGCGCCGCTTCAGCGCCCATCACGTCGTAGGCCTCGCTCCTACCCGGCTTTGTGAACGGAATCATACCGACTCCGGCGACGACCACCTTGTCTGTCATGAGCCTTCCTCCTTGCTTCCTTGTGTATGACCCATCGCTTGTCGATTCTGGGGCGGGTAGTTGCTTGGTTGCTTACGGATCGCGGCGACCCGAGATCGGCGGGGCAACTCCCGCGCGGATAGCTTGCTCACCATCCGCCCTCACGATCGAGCCAAACTGCGCCAGATTGTTCGCGTGTCCCAGGTTGTGGGTTGAGAGAATTGCCTGTACCGCGTGGCGTTGGCCTTGGGCGTCTAGACACTGGTTCACACTCGCCTTGGCAAGGCGAAGCGCGAAAGGAGGTCGTTGCGCAATACGACTTGCGAGTGCAAGTGTGAAGCTCTCGAGTTCCTCAATTGGCACGACGTGATTTACCATCCCGAGCCGGTGGGCGTCGCTGGCGCTGAGCGCTTCGCCAGCGAAAAGCATCTCCTTCGCCTTACGGGCACCGACCTCCCAAACGTGCGTGAAGTATTCGACACCATTGACACCGAACGCGACTACGGGGTCCTGAAACGTGGCATTCTCTGCGGCCACGATGATGTCCATCGGCCACATCACCATGAGCCCGCCGGCGATGACCCTACCGTTTACCTGCGCGATGGTGGGTTTGGGAATGTCACGCCATCGCAAGCAGAGTCCCAGGTACATCTCACATTCGAAAGCGAAGTGGCCTTCAATTCCTGGACCTTCGGAAGACGCTTCCATCGTCGCGATCGGGGACCCATCTAGAGCGAATCCGGCGCGCAGGTCATGCCCGGACGAGAAGTCAGGACCGTCCGCGGCAACGATGATGACCACGACACTCTCGTCCGCCACTGCTTCAACGAGGGCCGCGTCCAACTCGCGAAGCAGCGCAGGGCTTTGCGCGTTCCGTTTGCTTGGACGAGCGAGCACTATTCGTGCCACCCCGTCGGCGGGGTGCTCCGTTCGAATGAACTCTCTCAACCTGATCTCCTTAGTTCGCCGTCAGTCCGAGCGGAGCATGATTCGCTTGACCCACGGCAGCCGGAGCGGCCGATCTCAGTGCACTGTGGGTGGCGCTGGCGGCATTCGCGTCCAATTGACGAGTTCGCGGTGTCGGCAACTTAGCACAGCGTCTAGGACGCGGGTCCTGTTCCATGACGCCGACCTCACCTAGGAGCGTCGGCCTGATCGCGCTCATCGAGAAATGCATTCAACACGCGCAGACATTCTTCGGGACGATCCCAGTACAGCTCGTGACCGTATCCATCTATCGGCTCAATCACTGACCCCCTGATGGCCTCATGGAACTCCTGCTGCTCCTCCGGAGAGGTCAGCGGACTACGGAGGGGCGAGATGAGGAGAGTAGGAACGTTGATCCGCGGCAGGTCGTTAGAGAGATCGATGGAGGGTGCCCAGTTCACGATGCCGTCAATGATCTCTTTGGGGTTGCGATTCCATTCCGCTTTCACCCACCCTTGCTGCGCCTCGTCCAATGGGGTAAGTACACCCTCGCTCCATCGGTCATCAACGAATGAACTGATGGACTCCTGGATCCTGCGCCCATTCAGCTTCTCCTCAGTAAGCGTCATAGGTGTAGAACACAAGATCAGACTGTGAAGGCGCTCGGGATGCTCTGCTGCAAAAGCCGCGCCAATGATCCCTCCGAGAGACTCACCGACGAAGTGCACGCGCTCGAGTCCGAGCGCGTCGAGAAACGCAAGGAGGTCTTCTACCTGGCCTTCTGTTGACCAGACGTAATCCTGGCTCGGGGCAGACGAGCGACCGTTGCCGCGCAAGTCTCGGCGGATCACTCGATGTCTGGTAGCAAGTGAGGGGACCCAGTGATACCAGAAACGGCTACTGCGGAAAGCCCCATGCTGAATTACCACGGTGCTGGGACTCGTCCACGGATCGGTGAAGTTGTCGTCTTCGTAGTAGAAGTTGCAGCCGTTCGCTTCGATTCGGGGCACGCTATTGCCTTTCGTGTGAGGAGTATGGGGTTACAGACTGGAGACTGGAGGACCGGCTACCAATGGGGTCCAATCGTCAGGCCACCGTCACAGGCCAACGTCTGACCCGTGAAGTAGGTGGCCGTATCGGCCAGAAAGAAGACCGTCTCGGCCATCTCACTTTCCTCCCCCAGACGACGCATTGGTATTCCAGCAATTAGGCGGTCCGGGGTGTATTCGCCTGCTTCGATGTTGGTGCGCAGCATTTGCGTGAGGAAGACGCCTGGCGTGATTGCGTTAACTCGAATACCGTCCTTGGCCCATTCGACGGCGAGGTCGCGAGTCAACCCTAAGATTCCAGCCTTAGAAGCCGCATACGATGCTCGGTCGCCGTGCCCGATCAGTCCGGCACCCGACGACATGTTGACGATCGCTCCTCCGTTCCGGGCGAGCAGCGGATATGCGAACTTCGAACACCGGAACGTCCCGCCAAGACAGATATCGACGAGATTGTTCCATTCCTCCTCCGTGACTTCAGGGGTCCGTTTCGGACGACTGAATCCAGCGTTGTTCACGAGCACGTCGAGACGGCCGAGCTCCAACTCCACACGGGCCATCGCCTCCTCAACCTGCGCAGGGTCGCGAACATCGAGCCCCCATCCGAGCGCTTGACCTCCGACATCCTGGGCGGCCTGCTCTGCGCTCGCGGGGTCGACATCGGTTACGACGACGACATAACCCGCAGTAGAGAATCGGACCGCTGAAGCTTTTCCCAGACCGCGGCCGGCACCGGTGATGAGTACGACCTTTGCCTGGCCCATTCATTACCCCTTCGAGGACACCTCGCGAAAGAACAATTGGTACGTCCGTCCTAAACTACTGCCCCGGCTAGCCAAAGTAAACCGGCTCAGCGGATCCGGAGTTCTGAGTACTAGGGCGGACCTATAGCCGCTTCACGTGGGCGAGGTGCGCCGCAGCGCCCGACGGCCGCGGAGCCATGAGGCCATCAAAGCGCCGCAACTCAGTTCTCGCGACTGCCCGCTTGTGTACCTCGTCAGGACCGTCAGCAATGCTGATCTTCCTGGCTTCGGCGTAAAGGCTGAACAAGACGTAATCGCCAGAGAATCCTCCAGCACCGAACACTCGCATGGCGCGGTCGAGCACATCTAGGGCCATCTTCGGGACCGCCACTTTGATTCCCGAGATCTCGCTCGCCGCAGCTTTGTTTCCGACCGTGTCCATCAAGTACGCGGTGTAGAGGGTATAGAGGCGAGCCTGATCGATTGCGATTCTGGACTCAGCGATCCACTCTCGAATCACTCCCTGATCAATGAGGTCTACGCCAAATGTGGTGCGCGCCCGGGCACGGGCGATCATAAGCTCAAGCGCGCGCTCCGCGGCGCCCACAAGGCGCATGCAGTGATGTATCCGACCTGGGCCTAAGCGCGCTTGGGACATGGCAAATCCTGCACCTGGTTTACCCAGAATATTCGCTACTGGTACTCGCACATCGTCCAGCGTCATCTCCACGTGACTCTCGAACGGGAGGTGACCCATGAAACTTAGTTCCCGTTCGATAGTGATCCCTGGAGTTTCTCTTGGAACGAGGATGATGCTGTGCCGTTGATGTCTCGGAGCATCGCCCGTCGGATCAGTGATACCCATGACCATAAGCAGCGTGTTTCGCTCGCGAAGCGCGCCCGTAATCCACCATTTTCGTCCCGACAAGACCCACTCGTCGCCTCGCCTGGTTACGGTGGTCTGGATGTTGCTCGCATCACTCGACGCCACCAGCGGTTCAGTCATGGCGTACGACGACCGGGCGAGCCCGTCCATCAGCGGCCTCAGCCAGCGCTCCTTCTGTTCAGGAGTGCCAAACAGCGAGAGCAACTCCATGTTGCCGGTGTCAGGAGCGGAGCAGTTCATTGCCTCGGGAGCGAGGTTGATGCTGCGCCCCGATAACTCCGCGATGGGTGCGTACTCAACATTACGCAGCGGGTCGTGCCCTGCTTCTGCGTGTGGGAGGAAGAGGTTCCACAGACCCGCCTCCCGCGCTCGCGCTTTGAGATGTTCCAGTATGGGAGGTTGCTCATGGCTCTCCGCTCTCTCGCGGCACTGCTCTTCGAACGTAACTTCAGCTGGATACACCTCCTCCTCCATGAATCGCGACATGGACTGGACCAAATGGTCTGCGCGCTGGCTCACTTCAAACACGACCCCTCCATCGCAGACAGTTCAACGGCGTGACTTAGCGAGCAGCAGCAAAGCCGCGGAATGGAGTCGCTCGCCATGGACCGGGCTCGCGAGTCCGGAGAGCGACCGGGCATAGGTACCTTCTAGGAGGATTGCCAGCTTGAATCGCGCCAGTTCGACGTACCACTCGACAGCGCTTAGATCCCGATCGGAGTTGCAGGCATAGAACGAGATGAGCTCCTCGGGACGCGGAAGCCCACCGGCCAACCCGATCGGGGTTTCGAGCACTTGCGGCCCCTCCCCGTGTGGCCACATGACAACGAGCCACCCGAGGTCTAGCAAGGGATCTCCAAGCGTGGACATCTCCCAGTCAACTAGAGCTGCGACCTTGCCCGAAGTCGGAGTCAGGATGAGGTTTGCAAGGTGTATATCGCCGTGGACCAGAGCAGGCTCTCCTTGGTCTGGACGATTCTCTCCGAGCCATTCGCCGAGCTCCTCGATTCCGGGCAACTGCGGATGGGTGTAACCAGGAAGCTCCGAGTAGCGCTCAAGCTCATGCAGCCAACGGGGAACCTGGCGCGCAAGGAATCCCTCTGGCCGGCCGAGATCTTGGAGTCCAATCGACTCTGGGTCCACTGCGTGCACCTGTGCCAGAGCGTCGACCACGGCGCGTCCACTCCGGTATCGAAGCCCCCGATTGGAGCGATACGGCTCGGGCAGTTCAACTCCGGGATTGAACCCGACGACATACTCCATCACGTACGCGGGCGGGCCAACTGCATCGATTGTTTCGTTGACAGCCGCAACAATCCTCGGATGAGGAACCCCAGTGTCGCCAAGAGCACTTAGTACACGAACTTCTCTTCGTATGGCCGCATCTGAACCCAAACGAGGATGTTCCGGGCCTGCGCGAATGACAAAGTCCCTACCACCGAAGCGGAACGCGTACATCACATTCTGGGTTCCGCCGGCCAACGGCACCACCGCTGAGACCGGGCCAGAGCCGAGGCCGCAGTCGCGGAGCCAACTCGCAAAGTTCGGATGTCGCACGTCGATGGCATCACGAACTGGCCCGACGCCGCGGCTGCTCTCCTGAAGCCCGTCCGGTATGGCCGGCCTCATCTCTGGTTCCGACTCGGCGAACTCCGGGGCAACGAACTCATTCGGATTGCTTCGATATCCGCTGCCCGCCTAACTCACCTTCCACAGTGCTGTGAACTGGTCCTGATAGTCGGCAACTCCGACGTAGTTGCCGGCATCGTCAAGAACGAGAGACGCCGCATTATCCTGCGTCATGAGTTGAGTCGGGAGCAGGGCGTCCGACGCTGGACCGCCCTCGAAGAGTCGCGCAAATGAGTCGATGACACGCCAACCCGCGATCGGGATTGAGTAGGCCGTCCATGCGGCCTGGGTCTTGTCGAGCAGTCCCTTGATGTTCTCCGCGCTGCCCATGTTGCCCGCAATCTGGACCTGCTCGAGAACACCAGCGGCGTCGAGCGCCCCTTCCACTCCAGTGAATCCTGCGCCATCGTCAGTCAGTAGCCAGTTCGCGAGAATGTCGACGCTGACCGCGTTTGCGGCCGCGTTAGCGGCATCCACATCGATCGACGGATCGAACGCGACCTGATTCACCGAACAAACTGGGCAGAACTCAGGCAGTTCGGTAATAAAGGCGTTTGTGAAGTATGCGAGCCCTGGAGACGCCGGGTGAGTGATGTAGTCGATGCTCGCATCGCCACTAGATGCCTGCGCAATGAAGGCCGCCAGCATCCGTGCCCATTCGTCCATCTGAGCGGGGCCGGCAATCGCGGTGTCCTTCACGGATCCCAGTTCCTCGCCCGCGCATCCCGTGCATACGACCGGGATCCCAGCCTCCTCGGCAGAAGCCAGGGAGGCGGCAAGGAACTCCTCCTGCGAACCTGTTACGTGAATGCCTGACGGCTTGAGCCTAATGGCCTCCTCAAATGCAGCCTGAGCTGACTCCGGGGTCCCGTCCACGGGAAGGACCGTGAGCGTCCATTCCAAAGTCTCGGCCGCAGCCGCAATCGACTTGGTGAGTGTGGCATCAGCTGGCGTCCCGTCGGAAACGCTAACGATGAGCTTTCCCGCATCGGGCTTTGCCGTGAGCGGTGTGTCGATCCCAATCGTTGTCGGTGCGGCGGAAGACTGCGCCAGGATTGCGGCTGCGCCATCCGAACTGCTCCCCGCCTCCCCGACACCAGGCTCCCGAAGTCCAAAGTTGGGATCGTCACCTGGCATCACGCATCCTGCGAGAACCATGGTGGCGACTACGGCGGTGGCGACACCGAGGATTGAGTTTCGCATGACGGTCACTCCCGTTCGAGGCTGGTGAAGTTCGAGGATCAACTGCGTTTGCGAGCCGTACGGGCCGCGAGCGCGACCGCGACGATCAGGGCTAGGCCGTTGAATATTTCGGTCGTGTAGTACGGAGCGCCGACCAACTGGAGGCCCTTGACGCCAGTAGCGAGCAAGAGGATTGCTATGAGTGTTCCGAAGACATTCATCCGGCCAGGTCGGACCTGTGTCGCTCCGAGGAATACCGCCGTGAACGCTGGTAGTAGGTACGGCGCGCCGATCGCGGCTTCAGCAATTCCCAACCGTGCGGCAAGAATGATTCCGGCAAGCGCGGAGAGGAATCCGGTAGTCACGAATGCGAACATGGTGACCTTGCCGGTGCGAACGCCCGCTAAGCGAGCAGCCACCGGGTTACCACCTGTCGCGTAGAGATATCGCCCCGCCGGGGTGTAGTCGAGCACCCACCACATGATCAGGGCGACCACCGCCACGTAGTACACGGGCAGCGGCAATCCGAACACCAAGGTCCGTCCGAAGTCCAGAAACGGGTAGTACCCATCCTCGGGGATCGTTAGTTGTCCGCCGTTGGTGATGACGTAGGCGATCGCGGCAAGGATGCTCATCATGCCCAGGGTGGCAATGATCGAGTCGACCCCGAGGCGTACCACGACGAAGGAGTTGATTAGGCCAACCGTGACGCCGATCGCAAGCGCGCCTCCAGCCGCGATCACGATTCCGTAGTGATTCGTAAGAGCCCAAGCCGTCCAGCAAGCGGAAACCGACAGTACGCTCGCGAATGAAAGGTCAAACACGCCGGCGGCGAGCGGAACGATGACGGCGAGCGCCATCATCGCTGTGATGGCTTCGTTGCTGAGCACGTTCTGGCCCGTGTCGACGCTGAGGAAAAGGTCCGGAATCCAAAGCGAGAAGACAATGATGAGCAGGATCCACACGTAGATGCCGCTGAATCGCTCGAAGCCAAGGTTGATTCTTCGGCGGGGCTCCGCTTGAACGTCAGACACGAAAATCTCTCCAATTGCTGATCGGGAATCGGACACTCGACTTCGAACTGGTTGGTCAGTCAGCTGGCGCTTCTGCGGAGTCGCGCCCGATGGTGGCCGCGGTTAGGTTGTCATTCGTGAGATGCGCACCAGCGATCTCGTCAACTATGCGACCACGCCGAAGAATTAGCACACGGTCGCAGACGCGGACCAGCTCTTCGTGATCGGTCGAGACGACCAGTACGGCTGTTCCCTGAGCGGCGGCCTCGTCCACGAATCTGTGGATATCCGCTTTCGAACCAACGTCGACGCCTTGCGTTGGTTCATCAAGAATGAGCACCTTTGGCTCCTGACGGAGCCACCGCGTAAGCACGACTTTCTGCTGGTTCCCTCCCGAGAGTTGGCTCATCGCGAACTCTGGCTTCGGCGGACGCACGTCGAGTCGCTCGAGCCACCCACTCACGTCAGCGCGCTCCTTGCCGTAGCGCAGAACCCCGCTGTTCCAGTGGCGAGCCGGATCCACGATCGTGACGTTCTCACGCAACGTGTGCAACATGAACGACGCGTTGGTATGCCGTTCAGCGGGTACGAGCGCAACTCCATGGTCCATCGAAATGTCCGGTCTCTGCTCTGGCAACTCATCGCCAGCGACGGTTATCTGTCCATGGCGACTTGCTCCGCCGAACAGCATCGGAGCTATGTCTTCGCGACCAGATCCGGTGATTCCTGCAATGCCCAGGACTTCACCTTTGTGCAGCGTGAAACTGACGTCCGCGACTGACTTGCCGCTTAGGTGCTCTACAACAAATATCGGCCCGCCATGCGCGCGCGCCTCAGGGTTGCGTTCGAACGCGTCAAGCTCACGGCCGATCACCAGTGCTATGAGCTGGTCCTCGTTGAGGCCCGCTACAGGACGAGTCTCCACGAGACGTCCATCACGAAGCACGGTGACCGAATCGGCCATCTCGAACACCTCGTCAAAGTGGTGAGAGACAAAGAGCACGGCAATACCCGCAGCAGCCACTCGGCGTACCAACGCATAGAGCCGTCTGGCCTCAGCCACCGGGAGGTTTGCTGTTGGCTCGTCGAGAATCAGCACCCTCGGGTCCGACTGGCGGTCGGACATCGCGCGCGCAATTGCTACCGCTGTGCGTTCGCTCATCTTGAGCTGTCCGACATTCCGACGTACGTCGATGTCGTATCCCAAGCTTGCAAGCGCTTCGCGGGCGACACGTCGCTCCTGACGCCAGTTGATCGACTTCAGGAAGTTTGTCTCGTAGCCCTTGCCAAGAGAAATGTTGTCTACGGCATCTAGATCCGCGACGAGACCTAGGTCCTGATGGACGAAGCGCAACCCGACCTTCGCGCTGGAACTCGGGTCGCTCATCTCAAGTTCCACGCCACCCACGGTCACACGAATTCCGGGCTCAGGCTGATGAAAGCCAGCCAGGATCTTGATAAGAGTCGACTTGCCGCATCCGTTCTGTCCGACGAGCGCTCGTATCTCGCCCGCAGCGACCTCGATATTCACGTGATCCAGTGCAACTTGACCACCGAAGATCTTCGAGGCGTCGCGAACCGAGAGCGCGGGCACAGCGGTGGTCATGGGATTCCCTGAGATAGGTGGAGTGATTGCACTGCAAGTTTCCGCCTTCGCGGAGAGGTACGTCTTGCAGATCGCCTACTTCATCAGCCAAATTCGCTTGAACTGGTCGAGCGCGCCTGGGACTGCGAGATAGACACCTGCCGAGTCGTACACGGCCGAGTTGACGTTCACATTTGTCAGGAGTTGGAGCGGAATGGACGTTGTCAACTGCGGCTGCTTATTCACCCATCGCGCCACGGCGTCGACCGCCCGGTAAGCGTTGATCGGCAGAGAGCTGGGGACCTCAGCGGCCTGAGTTCCAGCACGCAGGGCCGCGATATTCGCCGGCGAGCCGCTGTAGGAAGCGAGCTGAACCTTGCCACCGCCGAATCCTGCCGTCGACAGGGCCGGCTGGACACCAGTCAGGAACGCCCCAATTCCAACGATCCAGTTGACCGAAGGATCTCGTTGCACGATCGAGACCATTGCGCCCGGAATCTTCGTCCCTACGTCACCGACAGCGAACTGGTTCTCAGTCACCTTGCACTTTGGGCACATCGCCTTCATCGACTTATTGAAGGTATCCGTGGTGATGAGTGACGTCGCCAGCAGCGGAGCTGAGATTACCTGCGTGTTCGCGGTCCCCCCCGACGCTGCGACGACTGCAGCAGCGAGGATCTGACCTTGCAACGCAGGCAGAGACAGGCCCGAGATGCCTCTTGTATTCCAGTTCTTCGCGGGCGGCGCCTCGATGCAACTCGTGCAAACTATGAACGTGTTCTGATCGATCGAACGCTGAATGATCGACTGCCCCATGGCCGACGGCTCACTAGTTGGGCTGACAATTGCGGTCGGCTTGAGGTCCAATGCCGCAGACATCAACTGCTGATACTTCTCCGGCGTGGTTGCACCGGGAAAGAGCTTCACGTCCCAACCGAACAAGCTCGCGGCTTGAACCAGGTTCTCGCCCACGACCTGCGACGTCGACGTGCCCGTGTACACATATGCGATCGTCAAACCCGTCCGAGGCTTCTTCGTGAGTTTCGTCGTGACCCCAATTGTCTTGGGGTTGGCTGCGTACTTAGCGACGATCTGCTTAGCACGCAGAAGGCCCTTATCAACCGCGGCCGTAACCGTCGAGTCGGTCGATCCCGCGAGCGCGGATGCAGAAGGCGCAATTGCCCCTCCCACCAGCAGCCCAGATACGCTCACTGCGACGAGGACATTCACAGATCTGTTCATCAGCACTCCAAGACTCACTAGGACGCCCGTCTTACGGACTCGTGTGAAGCACCTTGCCATATCAACCCTCGTTTCGACATAACAATCCGGCATCACCTAGGAATTTTTCGGGAAAGACTCTTCCGACGAGTAGGCCTGACGTCCTACCGGCGACCCGGTTCAGCGTTCTCGGCTGGATTCGGGACGCAGCTGCTCAGTAACCTGAAGACCCTTCTTCCAGCAGATTGACTCTTCTTACAGCAGATCTCGTGCAGGACGGGCGTCCTATTCTTGTGGTACGGTCCCTCGCGGCACGATCGGGTCAGCAGCTTCGTCGAAGGGTTAAGATTCAATGCCTAGAGAGCTCGCAGGCAAGGTCGCGTTCGTTACTGGCGTGGCGCGCGGTCAGGGCCGCAGCAACGCCGTGAGGCTTGCTCAGCATGGCGCGATGATCATCGGCGTGGACAGATGCGAACACATCGAATCCGTTGACTACAGCCTCGGAACCGAAGAAGATCTCGCTGAGACGGTTCGACTCATTGAGGATTGCGGCGGAACAATACATGCCCGGATCGCCGACGTCCGAGATGTTGAGGCCCTCTCCAATGCGGTGTCCGAAGGCGTGGACAGGTTCGGAGGTCTCGACATCGTCAATGCCAATGCCGGGATCATATCTCTCGGGTCGGTAATCGAAACCCCGATCGAAGCTTGGCGAGACGTCATCGACACAAATCTGATGGGCGCATGGCTCACGGCTAAGGTCTCACTCCCCCACATCATCAGGGGGGAACGCGGCGGCTCGATGATCTTCACCTCGTCGGTCGCGGGTTTGCTTGGACGAGCACATGCGGGAGCGTACGTTGCGTCGAAGCATGGTCTTGTCGGGCTGATGCGCACTCTTGCTCTTGAAGTTGCTCCCCACAAGATCCGTGTCAATACCATTCATCCCACTCAGGTGAACACTGAAATGATCATGAATGACCTGATCATGCATCGATTCGTCCCAGATGAAGACATTCCCACCCTGGACCAGTTCAGCGCGGTCTCGTCGCGGCTCCACGCGATTCCGGTGCCGTGGATCGAGACGTCGGATGTTTCCGATCTTGTTGCGTTTCTAGCTTCGGACGAGTCTCGCTACATCACAGGAGCAACCATCCCTGTCGATGCTGGCGCGATGCTGCTCTAGCAGTCCGCGGAGTAGACCACCCAATGTGTCATGACCCAAATGATGCACCGCCATTTCCACCATTTCCCAGGAACGTTGGACACGTACGAACCATCACGTTGCGATCCTCCGACGGCGAGCCTTTCTCTGCGGCTCTCGCTCTACCTAAGACTCAGTCGAGGGGCGTGATCGTTGTTCTCCCTGATGCTCGCGGATTGCACGGCTACTACATAAAGCTAGTTGGGGGTCTAGCTGAGTCCGGGTTTGCTGCGATTGCGATCGACTACTTCGGGCGCACCGCCGGCCTCGTACCTGAGGCCGGTAGAGACGCAAACTTCGAATACATGGACCACTTAAGGCAGACAAGCGTTATCCAGATAGATGACGACACTGCAGTTGCCCTGGCAAAAGTTCGATCCTGTACCGGTCCAAGCGCGAAGGCCTTCGTACTAGGTTTCTGCTTCGGTGGAAGCAACGCGTGGCGCCAAGCCGAGGGATCGCTCGATCTGGACGGGTGCATCGGATTCTACGGGCAACCCACACGCGTGGGTGAGTACGCTGATCGTGCACGGCTACCAACACTTATGCTGATTGCCGGTGCGGACGCAGTGACGCCTGTCGAGGACCAGCTCGGTCTTGCCGCACAAATGCGCGAAGCTGGTGCAGCGGTTAAGACCGTTGTCTTCGCGGGAGCTCCTCATTCGTTCTTCGACCGCGCCTTTGCGGAGTGGGCAGATGCATGCTCCGTTGCGTGGTGGGAGATCCTCACATTCCTTGAAAGAGTTCCGGATTCCGACTCTGCCCGCTGACCCGCGTCATGATGTTCGTCCGCCTGTTCGGCGTCCCTGAGGATCACGCAATATGTGCTGCCAGAACCGATTGTCCCCGAGCCACTTAGGACCGGGACACCGACAATCTTCGGCTCGGAGTCAATACACGCTCCCTACGGTGCCGTGGACCGACTCAGTTCGCGACGCCGCATACTTCATTCGGCCCCGCGAACTGAGCGAAGTCCCTAGCTGCCGTACATCTTTGCGATCTCACCCTTTGCGAGTTTTCCTAAGCCAGGATTGCGCGGCAGCTCCGACGCGAATACAACCGACTTCGGAGTCTTGTAGCCAGCCATGGTCTTACGAAGCTCGAGAATCATCGACTCTTCCGTCCAACTACTCCCAGCATCGAGCACGACGACTGCTCGCACGGCCTCGCCCCAGTGGTCGTCCGGAACTCCAATCACGGCCACGTCCTTCACGCCTACCAGAGTAGTAATTACGCCTTCGACTTCTTCGGCCGAGACGTTCAGACCACCGGTCTTGATCGTGTCCTTAATCCTTCCATCGAAGTGCATATGCCCGTCCTCGTCGATGTGACCGAGATCCCCCGTATGGAGCCAGCCTCCACGCAGGGTTTCCGCTGTGGTGTCCGGGTCATCGAGGTAGCCGAGCATCACGCTGGGACCTTTGATCAGGATTTCCCCGCTCTCTCCGACGGGAAGCGGCGCGCCTGTCTCCGGATCACCGATAACGATCTCGTCGACTCCATCGGGCGGGCCCGCGGAGGTGGGCTTGCTAATGAACACGTCGGCCGGCGCAGCGACGAAACTGCCTTCAGTCATTCCAAATCCGTATCGGAAGATCGGGCCAACCCTCTCGACGAAGGCGGTGCGTACCTCGTGAGTGATCCGGAATGAGGTCCACACAATTCGCAAGCGGGAGAAGTCTCGAGCCTTTCCATCCTCCGAAAGCAAGATGGCCTCTGCTACCGAAGGCGGCAGCAGCGTCGTGGAGACACGTTCCCGCTCGACGATTGCCCCGGACTCAGCCGACGGCCGGTCGATCACAAGAGTTGCCCCTGCATCCAACGTGGGAAGAAGGAAGTTGCCAACCCCCACCCCTGACATCGGTACACAGAAGTACTCGACATCGTCCGCGGTTCGGGGCCACTTGACCCGACCGTTCGCAACGTGCCACAGGAGGTTCTCGTGGCTCTTAATGCACCCTTTTGGCAGGGCCGTCGAGCCCGACGTAAACACAACCATCGCAGGTCGAGACCCTCCTGGGGCAGGGGGATCGTCTGGAACTGGGCCGGAGAACGGGTTGAACCAGCCCTCCGTAGTTAGTTCCGCAGGCGTCTCCGGCATCGTCAAGACGTCGTATCCGGAGTCCTTCGCCGCGGCAGAAATTTCGACGTACTCCGACGTGTGAATCACCACTGCCGGCGACGTGCGCTCGATCAACGCCAGCACTTCCGGCGTCGTCAGCCATGGATTCAACGGAACATTGACGGCTCCGATGTGTGCAAGCGCGAGGTACAGCACGAGCAGATGGGCTGAACTGCGCCCGATCGTCACGACGAACTCGCCCTCGCCAATTCCGGCGGCTCGAAGTTGCCCGCCCACTCGCCGTATCGCAGCGTCCAGCTCTGAGTAGGTCACTCGCTGGTCGCCAAACACCAGCGCCGTCTTGTCCGGCATCGCACGCATCGACTTACTGATTGCATTGCAGATATTGACATCGCGAGCCAAGTCCAAGGTAGGCCAGACCCCGTCGATCCTGCGTCGCGCCCGCGCCTGTACTGAAGTCACTTTTCTTCTCCGTAGAACGTCGCTGCCCATGCGCGCATGTCAGCGTATGCGCGGGCTTCCAACTTCGGATATGGGGGATGCTCAATCAGTGTTTGGCGGGCCCAAATCGGCTCGTCGGACGAAACTTGCTCGAAGAAGTAGTCGGCGAGACGCTGCGCGAACTCGGGACCACTAAGCCTGCCGGAGTTCCCTTTCGCGCCTGTGATCGCGCTGAAGAAGACGCTCTCCTTGCCCTGCTCGTCGACAGGCGTGACAGCAGTGAACTGAATGGTCGGATGGATCCCGATATACGTCGTCGCGATGAAGCCGATTCCCCAACATTCAGCTAGAAGCCCCCCATCGACAGGCCCATCTGGAGTCAGCCAGGTGGACTGCTTGCCGCCTCCCCACTCGTACCGCATTTCGGTCTTGAACACAGGCCCCTCGGCGCCGTGCCAAGAGATGAGAGGCACCTCAGATGCATGATGCACGTACGTAACGTGCGCTGGGTCGGTCGTGTTCTCGACGCTCTGCTGCGGATGAAGCTTCATAGCCGGCCAGCGCCGACAGAAGTCGGGATAGAAGTTGAGGTACTCATCGCTGCCGTGCTGTTCGTACGCCGGGATACGCCACGTCGGTTCGCTGCCGGATGGGTCATACCAAACGAACACCATTCCGTTAACTTCGTGCACGAGCCATGGGATCAGAGTCCGACGTGTGGTCTTCTCTGCGTACGGAATGAGCGTGTTCTCGCCGTCGCTATTCCATCGCCACCCGTGAAAGGGGCATTCAACCTCACCGTCGATCATGCAACCGTCACCGAGATGCGCGCCCAGGTGCGGGCAGTGCGCATCAAAGACCCTCGCCTCTCCTGATGGGGATCGGAAGCAGATCAGGTCGGCGCCGAAGTAGCGCAGATCCAGCACACTGTCCTCGCGTACCTCGTCTGACCACGCCACGCAGTACCACGACGCTGGGACACCATCCTCCCAGTGGTACTTATGAGTTGGCGGCTTTGTAACTACCTGGCCGGCCGCTGGGCGGGCGACAGTCTCAGTCATCTTCTCAACCCTTCTCGGCGGTAGCGATCAATGTCACGGTCTTCTCGTCGATGGCCTCGGCCGACAAAGCGACCGTGGCACCTGTCTCGGAGTTTGTAAGCTCGAGCCCGTCTGCCAGGAACATCATGCGCACATTGGCCCAATCCAGGGGCTCTACGACAACTGTCGTGTAAGGAAGGCGGTCCACGAATTGCCGCGGCACCATTCGCTCGATCACCTGATTGGGGTCGATCTTGACGCCCACGGTACTCACGATGCGACCTGTTGGCCCGGCCGGAAACCAATGCAGATCACCCGCGCCGCACGAACAGCGAAGCCTGGGGGGCCAGTACGCAGCATTGCAATTGACGCAAGCTTGAACAATCGGTGCTCGACTTTCGCGGATCACGTCTCGGTAGTCTCTGGCGATTGCTGTGAAGCCTCGCTCCACCGGACATGCACCGAGACTGCTCATGAGAGATCCTTTCGTCGAAGCACCGCTCCGGAAGTGACGCTTCCTGGCCCGCCCATGACCAACGCTGTTTCGGCGTTGACCACTTGGTTGGTCGAGGTGGCACGCAGCTGCTGCACTGCTTCGACGATATGACGGAACCCGTGCGTGTAGCCCGCTTCAAGATCACCGCCGTCGAGGTTAGCTGGCCGTGCTCCCGTCGCACTGAATACTCCGGCGTCCGCGACCAGCTCCGGCACTGAACCTGCCTTGCAAAGGCCGGTCTGTTCGAGCAGATACATGAAGGTGACCGACGTGCAATCGTAAAGGCAGGCAACGTCGATATCGTCGGGACTCATGCCGGAGTCCTCCCACAGCCGGTCAGCGACGTGACGGGCGGGATTGTCTAGACCTGTGGGGCTCAGCGGCATCAAGTCGTGCCAGCCCATCGGGTTGGTTCCGTGGCTTTGAGCAGCCGCCACGATTTCTACTACGGGTCGGGTCCTGTCGCTGACGCGTTCCTCGGAGGTAACAACGAACGCGGACGCTACGTCGATGACCGTAAAGTCGTCCAAGTCGCCGAGCTCACCGACATACGGCGCCTCGGCCATGTAAGCGGCCATGTCGAGGGCTTCGTCTGGAGATCGGTTCCCCGAGGCAATCGCGTTGTCCCGAAGCTCGATCGCGATGCGCCCCAACGTCTCCTTCGTCGTGCCATATCGACGCGCGTGCTCGTCGAAAATAGGGGCGAACAGGTGCAGGTATGTCGTGAATCCCGCGCGACGCAGGTAGTTGACCGTGTCCAGATAGTACGGACGGTTCCAGTCCGCCATGTTGAGTTGCTTCTTGTAGAGATCGCCTGACACTGATCGGAAGCACACCACGTTCTGCGCGACGCCCGACTCGACGGCCATGCGTGCCGTCTCGAGTAGCGTGCCAGATGCCCCGCCGCCGTGTGGGAACTCGATGGAGAAACGAGACTCTCGGGAGTTCAACTCTCGAGCCATCGCCATCGTCGAGATTGACCCGTCGTAACTGTACTTGACGAGGCCGTCTACCTCCGCAGGGTCAATACCCGCATCGGCGCACGCTCGTACAACGGCCTCTATCGCCATGACTTCGGCGGCCGTCGAGTCTGGCTCCGGCCGAAAGATTCCGACTCCTGACACTACTGCTGCCACAAGACCTCCGCACTAGGGTTCCACGCGTTCGCTGCGGTAACCGATTCGTCGACTGCACAGCGCATATTAGGACGAACGTCCCAAGTCGATGCGACCGATGATGCCACATGACATTGGGGATGACAAGACCCAGCCTTACGGTTCAGCCCGTCATTCCCATGACTGGTTTGTAGGAGCCCGGTATCCGTTCCCGCTGAGGTTTCCGCCAGCAACGACCCGGCCGCCATCGACGAAGATGACCTGGCCAGTCACATAGCTCGATGCTTCCGAAGCGAGATAGAGCGCCGTTGCTTCAACTTCGGAAGCAAGCCCGATGCGCCCCAGAGGCGTGGCGTCGACCTGGCTCTTCCACAGGTTTACGCGAGGATCGTCGTGCTGGACGGCGGGCGCAATCGTGCCGGGGCATATGGCATTGGCCCGCACGTGCGGTGCGCACTCCACGGCAATATTCTGGGTAAGTGTTAGAAGGGCCGACTTTGTAGTCGCATAGGCCCACCCGGAGATGTCGAGAGTGGGCACGAAGGCGGCAGTCGAGAGAACCGTGATGATTGATCCGCCTTCGAGCTTCATGCCCGGGACGAGGGCGCGTGACAGCCGAACGACTGCCATTACGTTGACCTGGAAACACGCGAGCCATTCCTCGTCGGTGATCTCCAGAGGATCCCTGCCCGGAACGATTCCTCGAGCTGTGGCGTTGTGAAAGAGGACGTGGGGGGTGCCAAACGCTTGCTGAGCGCGCTTTACGACACGATCGACGCCCTCGGGAGTTCCGATGTCCGCGGCCACTGACACTGCGTTGCCGCCGTCAGCGACGATGGCCGCAGCAAGTTCCTCAGAGGGGGCTTCGTTTCGTGCACAAAGGACGACGTTCGCTCCCACAGAAGCGAATGCACGCGAGACGTGCGCCCCGATGCCTGGCCCGACACCCGTCACGATTGCAGTACGTCCATCTAGCCTGAACTTCGAGACCGTATCGGTTCCCATTCTTTCCACCGTCCAGAGAGAAGGCGAGCGCTCCGCTGTCCAAAGTGGCTGCGTCTCGCGGGTTAGGACAAACATCCTAAATGGCGCGCGAGGAATGAGAAACCGCTTCCGCAAAACCGTCGAAAGCTATCCTATTTACGCGTGAAGCGCGCGAACCGCCATGTCCGCGGTCACTTCATTGACGTATGAAGCCTTCCACGGCCCATTTGGGTCGAACCATTCATACGGCCAACTCAATGTCCCAATCACAATACGTGCACGCAACCTGACTTCACGCCCGGTGGGAGAACCTAATTCCGGTCGGCACCTCGCGATGAGCACCCGCAGCGCCTTCTCATATCTGTCTCGCTTCCGAATAATGACGTCCCGATGATCAAACGTCAGGTTCCGGAAGGACTCGTAGAAAATTCGCGTGGCGTCCGGATACTTCGTTACCAATGCCACGTGTTGCCGGAATGCGATTCGGAGTGCCTCATCAGGATCGTCGGCTCGGAGGTTCGGCCAATCCTGAGCGAACAAGAGGAAGATGTCGTGAACGTCATCCATGATCGCGAAGAGCAACTCCTCCTTGACCGAGAAGTGATAGGTCAGATTGCCCTTAGTGATGCCGACACGATCGGAAATTTCACGCAGCGAAGCGCCGTCGTATCCGCGCGCGGAAATGATCTCGGTAGCCGCCTCGACGATGGCGCTACGTGTAGCTGACGCACGTGCGGACGTATGAGTGCGAACAGTCGCTCGCTGCCCAACCCGGGGTGTCATGGGCCATACCGTAGCAAAAAGGGCGCCTAGGGCGGTCTCAGATCGGAAGCGTGTCGCACCGGCAGACCGTTAGGACGCGTGTACTATCTTTTGGGGCGTCGATGCTGACGATCCTTTGGGCCTGGCCGCGATTCTGAAGTGTTGGGCAAGCGAAGAGCTATGGACGGATGAGAATTGAGAGTCGTCAACACCTCCGCGGTGGTTACCGGTGGTTCGTCTGGCCTGGGCGCTGCGACTGCAGACGCACTCGCAGCAAAGGGCGTGCGCGTTTTTGCGATCGATTTGAACCCGCCCGAACGACCGACGGACGGCGTTACCTACCTTGAAGTGGACGTTACTAACGAAGCACAAGTAGAGCAAGCGATCGCCGCCGCTTCGGCTCACGGACCGCTTCGCTCGGTGATCAACTGCGCAGGAATTGCTCCCTCAATGCGGATACTAGGAAGGTCCGGCAGGCACGACATTGAAGCCTTCGCCAGAGTCTTGCAGATCAACGTCGTAGGCACGTTCACGGTGATGACGCTCGCGGCGGAGCAGATGGCAATGACAGACGCGGATGCCGAGGGCCACCGTGGCGTAATCGTCAATACGGCTTCGATAGCAGCGTACGAAGGTCAGATTGGTCAGGCCGCGTACGCTGCGTCAAAGGCTGCTGTAGTCGGAATCACCCTTCCGGCAGCACGGGAACTCGCTAGCTTTGGAATCCGCGTTTGCACCATTGCTCCAGGCATCGTAGAGACTCCGATGATGCACGCCTTCGGCAGCGAGATTCGCCACGCACTTGCTGAGTCAGTTCCGTTTCCTCAGCGCTTTGGCTCGGCGAGCGAATTCGCGCGCCTCGCGTTAATGCTCCTCGATCACGACTACATGAACGGAGAGACCGTACGGATGGACGGCGCCCTAAGAATGGCAGCACGATAAATCCACGCGGCGGCCCTGCAGCAACAGAATTAGAGAGGCAGCGACGATGGACCCCTATTCGATGGCGAGGCACATTTCTCGGGAGTCTCCTGAGCTCTTCTGGGCCGAAGCGGCCAAGCTCATCGATTGGCAGGAGTTTCCGTCGACGATCCTTGACAGAAGTACGGCGCCTCTCTATCGGTGGTTCCCTGACGGGCGTTTGAATACGTGCTACAACGCTGTCGACCGTCATGTTGCCAATGGCCACGGTGGCAGGCCGGCGATCTTTTACGACAGTGCGGTAACGGGCAGGAAGCGAACGATCAGTTACGAAGAGCTGCTGACAGACGTCGCCCTATTCGCGGGCGTACTGGCCGAATACGGCGTCGCGACGGGTGACCGAGTCATCGTCTACATGCCGATGATCCCACAAGCAATCGTCGCCATGCTGGCGTGCGCGCGGCTCGGCGCTGTTCATTCTGTCGTCTTTGGCGGCTTTTCTTCCGCTGAACTGGCGTCTCGCATCGACGACGCACGCCCGAAGCTGATCGTCACCGCCTCCTGCGGAGTAGAGCCAGGGCGCATCGTCGAGTACAAGCCACTGATAGATAGTGCGATTTCGCTCGCTTCACACAAGCCCGACCGAACAATCGTCTGGCAGCGTCCCGAGTTGCGAGCCGAGATGCTCCCACGCGATATCGACTGGGTTAAGGCGATGTCGGTCGCCCTAGCGCATCCGGTGGTTCCAGTTGCAGCCACGGACCCCTTGTATGTCTTGTACACCTCCGGAACCACAGGCAGACCGAAAGGCATCGTAAGAGACAACGGTGGTCACGCGGTTGCGATGGCATGGTCGCTTAGGAACGTCTACGGCATCACGTCGCGAGATGTTTTCTGGGCTGCGTCGGACATTGGATGGGTGGTCGGCCACTCGTACATCGTGTACGCGCCCTTGATCTGCGGCGCCGCAACCGTCCTCTACGAGGGCAAGCCTGTAGGCACTCCCGACGCAGGCTCATTCTGGCGAGTGATCGAGGACTATAAGGTCAACGCGCTCTTCACGTCTCCCACTGCACTCCGCGTTATCAAGCGCGCTGACTCGGAAGGCAGACTCCTCAAGGACTACGACATCTCCTCGATGCGAGCGTTATTCCTCGCGGGAGAGCGGCTCGACCCCGACACGTATCACTGGGCAACCGGGCACCTGCATGTGCCGGTTATCGACAATTGGTGGCAGACGGAAACGGGCTGGCCAATTTCCTCCAACCTCCGCGGCCTCCATCCAATGCCGATTAAGGCAGGCTCACCCAGTGTCCCGGTGCCGGGATTCGATGTACGGATCGTGGACGACGGAGGCCTCGAATTGCCTCCGAACACCGAGGGCTCAATCGTCATCAAGCTCCCTATGCCCCCAGGAACGCTTCCTACCTTGTGGCACGACGATGCGCGCTACGTGGAGGAGTACCTCTCTGCGGTTCCAGGTTTCTACACAACCGGCGATGGTGGCTACGTAGACGAGGACGGCTATCTATTCGTCATGGGACGTACCGACGACGTCATCAACGTTGCCGGACATCGGCTATCTACGGGAGCGATGGAGGCAATCGTCTCATCTCACCCCGCAGTCGCGGAATGCGCAGTGCTCGGTGTTCAAGACGAACTACGCGGCCAGGTACCACGCGCACTCGTCGTGCTCAAGCTGGGGGCGGAGGTAGACGATGACACCTTGGCTAACGAGATCATCGCGGCAGTACGCGCGGGAATTGGTCCTGTCGCCTCGCTTAAGTCCGTCGCCGTGGTCCCAGCCCTACCTAAGACGCGTTCCGGAAAGATCCTCCGCCGCGCCATGAGAGCTATAGCTGATGGCCGGGATGAGCCCGTGCCCGCGACGATCGAGGACGCTTCGGTTCTCGAGAATCTCAGACCATTCCTAATCGGGTCATAAGCAGGTCATCCCATCGCCGAAATGTGGCGTTCTTCGACCATCTGACATACCAGTGATTAGAAGGCCGCACGAGATGACTGGTGGAGCGTCACGTCCGATTCGCCCAACCTGACGCCCCACCTGCCCTACAGGCGGGTTACCAATGCGGGCCGATCGACAAGCCACCGTCGCAATGCAGAACTTGCCCCGTGAAGTACGTAGCAGTCTCCGCGAGGAAGAAGACCGTGTCGGCAATCTCAGACTCTTCGCCGAACCTCGCCATCGGGATGCCTGCGCACATCTTGGTGGGGTCATATATTCCCTCTCGAGCGTTCCTCCTCACCATCTCGGTCATGAAGACCCCAGGAGCAATCGCGTTAACTCGAATTCCGTCTTTCGCCCACTCGACAGCCAAGTCGCGTGTCAGGCCCATCACACCCGCCTTGGAGCCGGCGTAGGAAGCTCGGTCGCCGTGACCGATGGTCCCCGCGCCCGATGACATGTTGACGACGGATCCTCCACTCTTGAGGAGAAGCGGGTATGCGAACTTCGAACAGCGGAACGTTCCACCCAAACAAATATCCACCAAGTTGTGCCAGTCTTCCTCCGTCACTTCCGGTGTGGGTGTGGGCCTGCTAAGGCCAGCATTGTTGACGAGGACGTCCAATCGCCCGAGTTCTGAGGCGACCCGGCGAAACACTTCCTCAACCTGTTCGGGGTTGCGCACGTCAAGTTCCCAACCGACAGCGCCATTCCCAATGTCTTCGGCTGCCTGCTTCGCGGACGCCGGGTCGACGTCCGTGATCACCACCGTGTAGCCCGAGGCTGCGAAGCGAACGCCTGTCGCTTTGCCCAACCCGCGACCGGCTCCTGTGATGAGGACGACTTTCTTCTCTTCAGTCATGAGGTCTCTCCCTTTACGACTATTAAGTGAACCCAACTTCATGGGCGAGAGGCACAGTGCAACGGCAAGAGCCACGCCCACGTTTGAGTTCGATCCAGTACGTGCGTCCTAAACTACTATGGACCTGCTCTAGGAAGATGCACCATTGAGAATCTCGATGGCAGATGTTGCGCCCTCATGCAGTCCAGCCGAGTGGGTTCGACGGGCGCATCCTGACGAGTCGACCGCAAGCTCCGCGCGGAGAATGGGCCACGGTCCCTGCGGCGGCTCACACGGCAATCGTCAACCCCCGCAGCGCCTAGCGCCAGTGCGGCCGCACTGGTAGAGTTAGGTCACCTGTCCTAGGCTCTACTCGATTCTTACTTTGGGGGTTCTGGTGGCTGAGGCCTTTATCGTCGATGCAGTGCGTACGCCGGTGGGTCGGCGAAAGGGTGGGCTTGCGCACGTACACCCTGCCGACCTGGGTGCGCACGTTCTTAACGGCCTGGTTGACCGAACGGGTATCGATCCAGCGGCCGTCGACGACGTCATCTTTGGATGCCTAGACCAGATCGGGCCGCAGTACGGCGCAATGGGGAGGACTTGCTGGCTGGCCGCGGGGCTGCCCGAGTCGGTCCCCGGGATGACGGTGGACAGGCAGTGCGGGGCAAGCCAGCAAGCAGTGCACTTCGCGGCGCAGGCGGTCATGTCGGGCACTCAGGACCTCGTCATCGCCGGTGGTGTGCAGTCGATGTCGATCATCCCCCTGACATCAGCCGCGATTCTGGGCGCCCAATTCGGTTACGACGACCCCTTCACCACTTCCACCGGATGGGCCAAGCGCTACGGGACGACCCTTCTTTCGCAGTTCCACGCCGCCGACATGATCGCCGAACAATGGGGATTCACCCGCGAGGAACTCGATGAGTACGCCGCTCGCTCTCACGAGCGCGCTCTGGCCGCGCAGGCAGCTGGCGCCTTCGATGAAGAGATCTTGCCCCTCGAGGGTGTTAACAGCGACGAAGGCCCTCGCCCAGTAGACCGAAGCAAGATTGCCTCCCTGCAGCCCCTCCGCGAGGGAGGACGGATCACCGCGGCAACCTCCTCGCAGACATCCGACGGCGCGTCGGCGCTGCTGATCGCCAGCGAGGCTGGGATCAAGCAGCACGGGCTAACGCCCCGAGCGCGGATCCATCAGATGACAGTCATAGGCGATGACCCCATGATGATCCTGACCGCCCCGATCCCTGCTACCAAGCGCGCCCTTCGGCGCTCCGGGTTAAGTGTGGACGACATCGACCGCTTCGAGTTCCACGAGGCGTTCGCCTCTATTCCCATGGCGACAATGCACGAGGTGGGCGCCGACCCCGAGCGTACGAACGTCCTCGGGGGCGCGATCGCATTGGGTCATCCTCTCGGAGCCAGTGGCGCGCGTCTGATGACGACTCTCTTGGGCGAGCTCGAACGCACCGGCGGACGATACGGCCTACAGGCGATGTGCGAAGGCGGCGGTCAAGCCAATGCAACCATCATCGAACGGCTCTAACGCGTGCCCCTCAAGGCATCCGAATACATCCTCTCGACAGAGTCGAACGCGGTCGCCTTCGCCGAGATTCTGCGTAGTTCGCCTCGGTCAACTGAGGTGCCTGACTGTCCGGGCTGGACGCTTCTTGACCTCGGTGTCCATCTCGGGACTGTTCATCGGTGGGCTACCAAGATCGTTAGGTCGGGACAGGCGTGCGACTTCCCCCCGCGTCCGGCGGACCCAGACGACGTCGCTGGTTGGTTCGAGTCCGGTGTTGTCGAGTTGATTACGCAACTCCGCTCGAAGCCTCCGGAATCCCCGACGTGGGCCCCCTGGCCGCGACCACGTCACGCGTTGTTCTGGTCGCGTCGCCAGGCTCACGAGATGGCGATGCATCTACGTGACGCAAGCCGCGCGATCGGCTCGCCGGGGACGATGGACGCAACCCTGGCTGCGGATGGTGTCGAGGAGACGATCGAGCTCTTCTACGCACGACACGTGCGCGACGGCGCAATCCAGGCTCAGATCCCCGGAGTGCGGATTGTTCTTACCGAACGGCCCGATATGAAACTCGAGATTGCGGGCGACGGCTTGGGAGGTCCGTCGGTAGCGATCGACGCGACTCTGGAAGGGTCCGCGGTCGATGTCCTTCTCGCGTTATGGAAGCGAGAATCTGCTGACTCGCTGAGAGTCACTGGCAACGTCGAGACCGTCAGATCAATGCTTGCCGCGAGGATCACTCCCTAGCCTGGAGCCCGCAGGATCAACGTTGTTGCTGGCCCGCCTCGGTTGGTCGGAGGCTACCGGTTGATGAGTTCGCGACGCCAATCATTCGCGAGACGGGACAGTGTGCCGGCAGTTCAAAAGCCTATGTCTCGACTAGTGCCAGCGATGTCCTAGGCATCGTTGGTCGGTGCCTGCGGTTTCAGCACATCGGCCATTGCTGCCCGCGCCCTCTCCGTGAGGCTACCGATGACTTGCGCACGCGCTTCGCTGTCGAGGTGATCTCGCAGGCTCGTCGCGGCACCCGCATCAAGCAACCGCTTGCTCTCCCGGACTCCATAGGGTGGGAAAGCCGCAAGTCGATCCGCAAACTCCATAGCGTCCGCCAGTGGATCCTCGCTCTCCTTGGAAGCGAGACCGATCTCGACAGCATGACTCGCAGTCCATCGCCCAGCGGAATAGAAGAGCGCCGCAGCACGACCAGCACCGACAATCCGGGACAGAAACCAGGAAAGCCCTACGTCCCCCACCGTCATGCCGATCCGAAGGAAGGGAGCAGAGAACACCGCATCGGATGAAACGAAGCGCACGTCCGATGCGACTGCGAGTGCGAATCCGGCACCAACAGCGTGCCCATGGATAGCGGCGACTACCGGCTGCGGAATTGATCGAATTGTCCAGACCAGGTCCACCCACTCTCGCATCGCGGAGTTGGCCGCTTCGACGGGATCGGCAAATCGCGCGTCCCTGAGACCTGCCTGTAAGTCCAATCCTGCACAGAATGCTCTTCCCTCTCCGTGAAAGACAACCACGTTTACGGCGGGCTCGTTTCCCATCGATGCGAACGCAAGCCGAAGAGCCTTGACGGAATCGACGCCCATCGCATTCAGTCGTCGGGGATTGGCGAGGGTGACGACACCGATGCCACCGCGAATCTCGGTGCGCACCGGACCCGTCTCTGAGCTCTTCATGAAGAGTCGGGCTGGCGTGGTCGAGAGAGATTCGTATGCGCCGCCCATCGTGGCATCTCCCTCATCTTGGCCCACCCGAGCGGCTCCCGACCTTGGCTGTTGCTGGCTCCCTGCCAGCCTTGGATTGGTGTCCATTTTGCCCGCAAGTGGGACGCTTGACAGGTGTGCGTATCACCAGTGCGGCCCTATGGAGAGTCCTCCGTCGCAGGAGAGCGTTTGCCCTGTGAAGTATGTGGCGGTCTCGGCGAGGAAGAAAACGGTCTCCGCTAGTTCCGACTCCTCACCGAACCGGCCCATCGGAATCCCTGCATGCATGCGGGCCGGGTCATACTGCTTGGTCTCAATGTTGCGTCGCACAATTCGGGTCAGAAATACACCTGGAGCGATCGCGTTGACTCGGATTCCGTCCTTCGCCCACTCCACCGCCAAGTCTCGTGTCAGACCCAAGATTCCAGCCTTTGCCGACGCATAAGGCGCGCGGTTCCCGTGACCGAACAGGCCGGCGCCAGATGACATGTTGACCACCGAACCACGGCTGGCGGCGAGGAGCGGATACGCAAACTTTGAGCATCGAAAGGTACCGCCTAGGCAAATATCAACGATGTTCGTCCACTCCTCCTCACTGACCAGGTGAGTAGGCTTTGGAGGACACAGGCCCGCATTGTTCACGAGTACATCAAGTCGGCCTAAGTCCGACGCCACTCGAGCGAGTACCGCTTCGACTTGCTTTGGACTACGAACATCCAGTTCCCATCCGAAGGCATCGCCTCCGATATCTCTCGCCGCCTCTTCAGCCTCGATTCGGTCGACGTCCGAAACGACGACCCTGTAGCCAGCCTCCGCGAACCGCTCCGCAGTCGCCTTGCCGAGGCCTCGAGCGGCTCCGGTGATCAGTACGACCTTCGAGTCACTCATGTATCCCCCTCTCGACGCGCGCCGGCATCCTTCGTTCCCCCGCCGAGACGCGCATGGTCGGCGAGTTCGAGCTTGCCGAGATCTTCGCTGAGTATCCGCTCGGGCCGTACTCGGTACAGCGTTCGGCCGACTGAGACGTAGTTCCTGTCGAACTCGTCTAGGTCCAGATTGCTCAGCACAAGTGTCTCCGAGTTCGGACCGAGACTCTTGTGCATGATCGAGAGTGCTCGCTCGAAATCAGGGTCGGCAACTATTTCCGCGTGACCCGCCATATGCACCCAAGCGACCGGGTAACTCGTGTTGAAGACATAGATCGCGACCCGATTGTCACGCGCCAGCCGTTTGTTGAGAAGTCGAGTGCTGCGTAGGGAGAAGTACATGGCCTCGCCATCCCAGTCAAAGCCAACCCCGGTGATGACGGGAGAGCCGTCACGACGCAGCGAAGCTACGGAGGCGAGTCTGGACGGATCCCCAAGAAATCGGCCAATCTCCTCAAGCGTCATCTCTAAGCCAGGAATGTCTTCGCTCAACGCCGACTCCTTCTGGCTCTAAAGCCGCTATCGGTTCTCCTGGCGTATGCAAACCCTGATCAAGGCGACTGGGTTCCGCTCACCGGGGAAGCGTCTGGATATAACTCTGAACAGTTGCAAGGTTGACCACATCCGCGTACTTCATATGCATGTCGAACAGACTTACCTTGTGTGAGGTCTGGCTACGGTCGCCACAACATTCGAAAGGAACCATGACGCTGAAATTGAATTGGTAGGCATCGAGAACCGTTGCCCGTACGCAGCCGCTGGTCGTCATGCCGCAGACGATCACCGTGTCCGAACCGCAATTGATTAGGTACGACGCGAGCGGTGTGCCGAAGAAGGCGCTCGGTTTAGTCCCCTTATCTATGACGACCTCCCCTTCGTGAGGTGTCAACTCGTCGACGATGACGTCACCCGGAGGCGTGCCTTCCGGAAGCGCGATCCCTCCGGGATGCCCCTTCGCAGCACGTCCCAGCTCGATCTCTGTAGCGCCCGGCCTCGGATAGCCGTGAGTAAAGAAGATCGGCAGCCGGGCCATCCGAGCCCATGCGAGCAGAAGCGCAGTATTAGTCGCGGCTGGCTTTCCCGTGGGGCTCCATCCAGTGGGGTATGCGGAATCCACAAAGGCGCGAGTCATGTCAACTACGACGACGGCTGGCCGCGTGCCAGCCGATATGGGGCGTTCACCCGTTGCCCAGCGAAAACTCCGACGGTCCTCTTCGGAAATCGCGTCTGCCCACGGTGGCGGAGTCTGTGTCGCCATGGTAGTTGACTAAGGCAATCAGGACTCAGACTGAGCAGCGATGTAATGACTCGCTATCTCGTCCGAAGTCGTAACCCACACGTCTGGGTGATTGACGATGTAGTCGAGCGCCTTGTCAAGATACTTTGCTCTGAAGGGCTGACCAATAACGAAGGGATGAAGCGGCAGCGCCATCACCCGTCCGCTATCCTCCGAATCCGCGTATAGCTGGTCGAACTGGTCGCGAAGGACCTGGCAGAACTGGTCCCCGGTCAGGAACTGCCCAAAGAAGAGAGAGAAGTCGTTTACTTCGACGGAGTACGGGACGCTGAACATACCCGGCACGTTCAGCTGGTAAGGCTGGTCGTCATTGTTCCAGTCCAGCACGTACTCAAGCCCCAGTTGGCGTAGAAGGCGCGGAGTGTTTAGCGTCTCGGTAAGTGCTGGACCGAGCCAACCTTTGGGGCGTTGACCGGTTGTCTCTTCGATCGAATCAACCATTTCCGTGAGCAACGACAATTCCGTTGCCTCGTCCATGCCGACTTGCATCATGGAGTTGTTCTTGCCGTGCGCAAGCCACGCCCAGTTGCGTTCCCGTCCGGCGGCGATGATCTCCGGATAGCGCACTCCGGCCTCGGAATTCAACAAGGTGCTGGAACGAATGCCATGCTTGTCCAGGATGTCGATCACACGCCACACGCCCACGCGCACTCCATAGTCGCGCCAGCCGAAGTTGAGGGGATCTGGGACGAACCCAGCGGTGAAAGCGTTGATCGACGAAGACGGCTTGTCGAACTCGAAGTACTCGATATTTAGCCCAACGTAGAACGCGACGCGTGCACCATTCGGCCAGCGGATGGGTTTCCTAGTCGTGATTGGCGAGTAGTCAAAGAGTTCGTTCTCCACCATCTTCTCCCTCACTGGTCGCTCGTCCTAATCTGGCGAATGCTGGACGCTAGCACGATTCTTCGGGGCAAGGCGAGCTCTTTGCAGTATCAAACAACGGCGACTCTGAGCGTCTCCGCTACAGGGAACGAGAGACGAGTTCTTTCATGATCTCGTTCGTGCCGCCATAGATCTTTTGCGCGCGTGCGTCTTCGTACATGCGTGCAATCGGGTACTCCCGCATGTAGCCGTTTCCTCCGTGCAACTGCAGGCATTTGTCCATTACCATCATCTGCTGCTCCGTCAACCACCACTTGCTCATCGCAGCAGTAGTTGCGTCGAGTTCGCCCGCGAGGTGACGTTCGATACATGAGTCGAGGAACACTCGCGCGATATGGGTCGACGTGGCAACTTCCGCCAGTTCGAATCGGGTGTTCTGAAAGTCGAAGAGCGTCTGGTCAAAGGCGCGGCGGTTCTTCGTATACTGGACTGTCAACCGGAGCGCAGTCTCCATCGCGGCCACAGCAACGACACCGATGAAAAGGCGTTCTTGCGCGAGCTGAGACATCAACTGCTCGAAGCCCTTGCCCGGCTCCCCTCCTAAGACACTGGATGCGGGGACAGTCACGCCGGAGAAATGCAGTTCGGACGTATCGGCAGCATGTTGGCCGATCTTGTTCAGGATCCGTCCGCGACTGAACCCAGGTGCGTCGCGCGTATCAACGAGTATCAGAGAGATGCCGCTCGCGCGGGCAGATGGATCAGTTTTGGCAACCACAATGACGAGGTCGGCGAGATGTCCGTTTGAAATGAAGGTCTTTGATCCATCGATTAGGAGCTGATCACCCTGAGCGACCGCCTTCGTGCGGACTGCCTGAAGGTCCGAGCCTGTATCCGGTTCTGTCATCGCAATCGCCCCGATCACCGATCCGTCGCACATCGGTGGCAGCCACTCTCGCTTCTGCTCCTCCGTCCCATAGGCGGCGATGTAGTGAGCCACGATTCCACTATGAACGATGTTTCCCCAGCCGAAGTCACCCTGTGCTCCCTGCGCTTCCACTACTGCGAGATCGTGTGCGATTGTCCCGCCGCCACCCCCGTACTCCTCTGGCATCGAGCAGCATAGGAGGCCAAGTGAGGCAGCTTTGGTCCAGACGTCTCGATCGACGAACTGCTGTTGCTCCCATTTGTCGAGGTTGGTCATCACCTCTTGCTTGACAAACCTGCTTGCCACATCCTGAAGTGCAATGACGGACTCGTCTTTCCATGCCGACAAATAGGACAAGGCGGCTCTCCTCTCTTGCAGGTCCGGAAGCTTGAATGCTCAAACCAAGCCGGGCTACGAGCCTTTCGGCCATGGTCGGGCCGTGCGTGGAGGCACCAGCCCGCGCGGCAGATTATCACAATACTAGGACGTGCGTCCTTTTATTGTGGCACTCAGCGCCCTACGCTCCCGGTTCCCCACTTGTCAGGACTACGGATGATCACAGTATGCTTGTCACTAGGACTAGCGACCTAGACTGCACGCGCATCCGGAAGAGCCCTGCCGTTCCGTCCCTTGTGTGCCGTACGACCAAGAGGTCGAGAGGGAGTTGTTGTGAGGATCGCGGTGTGCGTGAAGCAGGTGCCGGATACGTGGGCGGAGAAGGTGCTGCGTGCGGGTGATGCCACGTTGGATCGTGAGGCGGCTGATGGGGTGATGAATGAGCTTGATGAGTACGCGGTCGAGGAGGCGCTTCGGCTGGCGGAGGCTCATGGTGGTGAGGTCACGGTGGTGACGATGGGTCCACAGAAGGCGGCGGAGACGGTGCGCAAGGCGCTGTCGATGGGTGCGGATGCGGGGGTGCACCTGGTGGACGGGGTGTTCGCGGGGTCGGATGCTGTGGCGACGTCGTACGCGCTGGCGGAGGTGTTGAAGGACCGCGGGTTCGATCTGGTGGTGTTCGGGTCGGAGTCCACGGATGCGCGGATGAGTGTGGTGCCGGCGATGGTGGCCGAGCGTTTGGGTTACGCGCAGCTGACGTTCGCCCAGCAGGTCGAGGTTGCCGGGGCTGATGTCACGGTCCAGCGGGTGACCGAGTCCGGGTTCGACACGGTGACCGCGTCCACGCCGGTGGTGGTGTCGGTGGTGGAGAAGATCAACGAGCCGCGGTACCCCTCGTTCAAGGGGATCATGGCGGCGAAGAAGAAGCCGGTCGAGACGCTGACCGTGGCCGACGCGGGCCTGGATGCCAGCAGGCTGGGCCTGTCCGCGGCGTGGTCGACGGTGGTCGACTTCGCGGCCCGCCCGCCGAAGGCCGCAGGCACGATCGTGGTCGACGAGGGCGACGGCGGCACGAAGATCGCCGGGTTCCTCGCCGAGCGCAAGTTCATCTAGGAGCAGCAATGACAACCTTTCTCGGATCAGACCGGCTCGACAGCTCAACTCCGATTCAGGATTGCACCCCCTCCCTGTTTGCCGCGTTGGCCGACGACCGGGAAGTGTGGCTGCGTCGCATCTTCGCTTCGAATGAGCAACTCACTCCTGTGCTAATTGCGTGCCAGCAAATGGCTTGCGACATCGATGTTCTGAATCCACCTCGCGAGGTTGCGACTGAATTCCGGGTCGTGCGAATCGGGGATACAACGTTCGATGTGGAGGGACGGCTGTACGGAACAGAGGAACGAGTCCTGGCTCGCGCAACGAGCGTCATCTCGGTAACCGATCCCACCACTGCTGAATCGGTGCAGATTGCACCATGGCTCGAGCGCACTCTCCAGAGGAAGATTCAGCATGGGTGAGGTTCTGGTTCTGGTCGAGCAGTCCGGTGGCACGGTCAAGAAGGTGACCACGGAGTTGCTGACGTTGGCGCGTGATCTGGGCACGCCGTCCGCGGTGTGGGTGGGTCCCGGTTTCGACGATGCCGCCTCGGCGGTGCTGGCGGAGTTCGGTGCGGCGACGGTCTATGTCGCGGGTGATGCAGCCTTGGGTGAGCATCCGGTGGCTCCCGCGGCTGAGGTTCTCGCGCAGTTGGTGGCGGAGACGTCCCCGACCGCGGTGCTGCTGGCCTCGTCCACCGACGGCAAGGAGACCGCAGGGCGCCTGGCCGTGAAGACGGACTCCGGTGTGATCACCGACGCCGTCGCCGTTGCCGCGGACCTGACGTGCACCCAGTCGGTGTTCGGCGGCTCGACCGTCGTCCACTCCAAGGTCACCCAGGGAACCCCCATCATCACCGTCCGCCCCAACTCCACCCCACCCACGCCGTCACGAGAACCCCAAGCTCGTGTCGACATCGCGATCACGCTGTCCGAGGCCGCCGTGAGGGCGACGATCACGGGCTCCACGGTCGCGAGCAAGGGTGGGCGTCCCGACCTGGCCGAGGCCTCGACTGTGGTCTCCGGTGGTCGGGGGGTCGGCGGCGCCGAGGGATTCGCGGTGATCGAGGCACTCGCGGATTCCCTCGGCGCGGCCGTCGGCGCCTCGCGCGCGGCGACCGACGCGGGCTGGTACCCGCACCAGTACCAGGTCGGGCAGACCGGCAAGACCGTGTCCCCGCAGCTGTACATCGCCAACGGCATCTCCGGGGCCATCCAGCACCGCGCCGGAATGCAGACCTCCAAGACCATCGTCGTGGTCAACAAGGACCCCGAGGCACCGATCTTCGAGCTCGCCGACTACGGCGTCGTCGGAGACCTGTTCACCGTCGTCCCCCAGCTCACCGACGAAATCACCAAGCGCGCCCACTAAGTGATCCGCTACTTGGTTCGGCCATTACTTCGCTGTCTAACTTCCGCTTCGAGCAAGTCTTCGGGTCAAGGCGACTGCACGCTCGCTCCGGATTCAAATGAAAACGACAATGGCGGGTCGAGCATCGGAACATCCCTGATCGCGGCGTCGACATCGGCCAGGCGGTCGGGGGACCACTTTGGGCTGCGATCCTTGTCCACAAGAACAGCTCGAATCCCTTCGACGAAGTCCGGCATCTGCGTCATTACGAGCGCCAGAGCGTACTCATACTCGAGTGCGTCGCGGAGGGACGGCACGTTTCGCGCACGCTCGATCGCAGCGCGCGCCGCGACTAGAGAAGTCGGCGATTTCGTTCGTATCTTCGCGCCAGCCACCTTCGCTCCCGCCGCACTACTTCCGTCAAGCAGCTGCAAGATCTCGCCAACCTCCCCTGGCCGATAACAAGTGCCGATCCAGTCGCTGTCATCCTGAATCGACACTTCCGATCGCCTGGGAGGCGCGCTACAACTCCGTACTGCGCTGATGACGTCAACTCCCGATTCGAGGAGCGACAACAGCGCGGGGATCTCGTCGCGACCGACGACGTGATCAGCCAAACCAAGAGCCACCGCATCGTGTCCGTCAATGGCGTCGCCCGTCAGTCCAAGGTGCATCCCAATCTCGTTCGGAATGCGTGAAAGTAGCCACGTTCCCCCGACATCAGGGAAGAATCCGATCCCGACCTCCGGCATCGCAAGCCTCGTGCGCTCGGTCGTGATGCGGTGGGAAGCGTGTGCCGAGATCCCAACTCCGCCTCCCATCACGATGCCATCCATGACCGCAACAAGGGGTTTCGGATACTCGCTGATATACGCGTTTAGGCGGTACTCCTCCGCCCAAAAGGTCGCTGCCGTGCCGTCGCCACAAAGGACCGCTTCCCGCACAGCAACGACGTCGCCCCCGGCGCAGAGTCCTTTGTCGCCCGCACCGTCGATCAAGACCACAGTCACGCTGTCATCCTCGGCAAGCGCACGAAGAACTTGCGCCAACCTTCGTACCATCGGGAGCGTTAGGGCGTTTATTGCTTCAGGGCGATTCAATGTGACGTGGCCCATGGGCCCCCGTCTTATGACAGAAACGAGTCCACTCGACTCTTCTTCGGACATACAGCCTCCCTCTCGCCTTTCAAGCGCTCCATTCAAACGTCAACTCACAACGTCGTGGTCTTTCCGACTCTAGACCGCACGTCCTAGCCTGGCCCTACAACCAAGTTCGTGTCAGTTGGCCACTCGGTGAGTTGGTCATTCGGATGTGGCGAGTGTCACGAAACGGAGATCCCCGGCCGTCCCGATGCTCTGTACATTTCTGAGAGCGAGAGACAGAAACGGAGGAGCTATGACAATCACGGCACCCCAGCCCCGCGTAATTGGTGACGTGTTCGGCCGTACGGGAGTCCGAAACGCGATCCTCGTAGCGGGTGGCGCCGCATTCGTCGGACTCTCCGCCCAGATCGCGTTTTACCTGCCTTGGAATCCCACGATCCCCGTCACCCTGCAAACCTTTGCGGTGGTGCTCGCCGCCGGAGCACTCGGCTCCCTGCGTGGAGCGGCAGCGATGGCTCTCTACGCCGTGCTGGGCATCGCTGGCATCCCTTGGTTTGCGCCCAACGCCGAAGGCATACGCAATTCTGGATCCGCCGCGCTGAGCATGGCGTCGCTGGGCTACATCGTCGGCTTCATCCTCGCCGCGTTCATTGTGGGCAAGCTGGCCGAGAACGGAGGCACTCGTACCTTCCTTCGTTCGATCGGTCTCATGGTTCTTGGCAATGCGATCATCTATGCGGTCGGCGCCAGCTGGCTGAAGTACAAGTTGGACGTACCGTGGGTTGGAGATGCGTCCGCATGGGCATACGGGGTCAAGGACTTCCTAGTTGGGGACGTCATCAAAATCTTGGCCGCGTCTAGCCTCCTCCCCCTTACCTGGCGTCTCTTGCGCAAGACCGGGCTCTACGGCTGAGAGGTACAGATGCCAGATCCGTCCGAGCGCCGGGTAGCCATCGTTACCGGCGCGACTCGCGACGCAGGGATCGCTATAGCAAGTCGACTGTTCACTGATGGCTTCAGCATCGTGGGCTGCGGACGCAGTCAAGACGCCGGCCGGGCAGCGGCGAAGGCCCTCGATAAGAGTGGTGAGCGCTCCGCCTTCGTGGCCTGCGATCTCGGTGATGAGCAGCAGATCACAGCTCTCGTGGACGCTACTGTCGGCAGTTCGGCCGAGTCGATCTCGTAGTGAACAACGCGGCTGCGGTCGACATGCTTCGTGGTGGTCAATCGTTGCCAGTCGCGAGTCAGGACCTCGCGACATTCGAGGCCATGATGCGGATAGGAGTAACGGGTCCGTTCCTACTTGCGAAGGCGGTGATTCCCCTAATGGTCAAGCAGGGCGGCGGCGCCTTCGTCCACATAAGCTCGATCACCACAGTGAGCGTAATGCCCGGCATGACGGCCTACGCGCCATCGAAAGCAGCGCTGGAAGCCCTTTCAAACCAGATCGCTATCGACTACGGAAGCGACGGGATCAGATCGAACTGCGTGCGCGCGGGAATGTTCCGCGTCGGAGCCAGCGCGAAGAACCACGACGATCCTGAGATGGGCTCCCGCATGAGGTCCATCCAGATGTTGGACCTCATGGGCGTTCCAGAACACATTGCTTCGGCGGTTTCGTTCCTGGCGAGCGAAGACGCAGCTTTTGTAACAGGCTCGATAGTCACCGCTGACGCAGGAGTGTCGATCAAATCAACCATGCCCGACACCGCGGCGCAGTACGCGGCGCGCAAAGGAAGCGAGAATCGATCGTCGTCGTAGCCCTCGTCGACGGCAAGCACGCGCCGTCTACGCGTCCAACAAGGCCAGCGAATTCGTTCAAAGCGATGGCTTCCCATCCACGGAGATTCGCTCAGCCTAGTTAGGACGCTCGGCCAAAAGCAGACAAGTAGCGCGCGATACTATTTCGGTCGTCAAGCGAAGTTTAGGAGTCGACTTGTGTCAACGCTGCCGTTCGACATCGCGGAGACGGATCGCCTGCTCACAACCACGCGAGGAGTTCGCCGTCGCCTCGACCTCGACAAGCCCGTCGAGCAGGAGGTGATTCTGGATTGTGTTCGAATCGCGCAACAAGCTCCAACCGGGAGTAACTCCCAGTCGTGGCGATGGATGGTCGTCAGAGACCAAGCGAAACGCCAGGCAATTGCAGACGCCTACAACTCTGTCGCTGCTGAGTACCTGGCTGCGACCGTCCGAGAATTGGGTGAAGACGACCCTCAGACGAAACGTGTATACGAGAGTGCGCTCAGCTTGACGGACACTCTGGCGAGAGTCCCGGTGCATGTAATCCCATGCCTCGAAGCGCGGCTCGACTTACGAACGAATGTCGCGGCGGCTTCCCAGTATGGATCGATCATGCCAGCAGCTTGGTCCTTCCATCTCGCGCTGCGATCTCGTGGCCTTGGTTCTGTCTGGACGACCCTCCATCTGTATAAGGAGGCCGAGGTTGCGGAGCTTCTGGGGATCCCCAGCTCCGTGACGCAGATCGCACTCTTTCCAGTCGCATACACAGTCGGAACTGACTTCAAACCAGTGCCAAGGCCCCCCGCCACGACCGTTACCTACATAGACCACTGGGGATCCGGCCCTGACTAACCCGAAAGTAGGCGTCAGATCATGAGCCTCAGAGTTACGGTCACATATCCGGATGATCGCGTCGGCCTCATCGAGTTTGGCGACCCGCCAATGAACTTCGGGACGCTCGCCCTCGACGACCTGATCGTCGAGGGCCTCGATCAAGTGCAGCAGGCCGGATGCAGCGTAGTTGTGGTGGCCTCAAGCACTCCTCGCTACTTCATGGCCCACTGGGATCTTCAATGGCTCCTCGGTGCCTTCGCGAGCGCTGAACCTCCCGTTCGTACTCCGCGCATGTTCGAGAGTTTCGAGAGATCCCCCCTCATCTCAATCGCAACGATTAACGGGCAGTGTTGGGGTGCTGGAGCAGAGTTCGCATGGGGATGCGACGTTCGAATAGCCGGTGAATCTGCGACATTCGCGCAGCCGGAGGTCGCGATCGGATTGATCCCAGGGGGCGGGGGAACCTCTCGCCTCGCGCGTCTAGTGGGCCACGCACGCTGCCTCGAACTGTTGATCGACGGTGGTCCCATCTCTGCTGATCGGGCACTCTTGTGGGGAGCAGTCAACAGAGTTGTCCCGGACGCTTCTCTTCTCAGCGAAGCGATCTCATGGGCGTCCCGTCTCGCACGATGGTCGCCATCAGCATTAGCGGCATGTAAGGAGAGCGCCCTCGCCGGGCGCGACATGCCTGTGAGGGAGGCTCGCCGAGCTGAAGGGCAGATCTTTTGGCGACTCTCGCGGCAACCAGAGACCGAGCTTCTCGTCAAGGCGGCGGCTGAGCGATATCTCTCCGGCGAAGAATCGCGGGCGGCCCTCCAACTGAACGAATCCTACGATTCGTGACATAAGCCGAGGAGATCCCGCTTGGTTCCATCTGCAATTCCGCGACTTTCCCTCAGTCGTGTTAACGGTCCGCCTGCTCGCGTAGTCACAGGCCCCCGTTGTTCTACCGACGATCGTCCCCCGCAATACTCCAGTAGGCACTCACCCCGCTGCAGCGTGACGACTCTGCTCCTCTGCTCTGATGCTTCACCCGAATCGAACATGCGTTCGACACGGTGTTTGAGTCTCATGAACTCCGTTAAGTCGCCGAGGACGGTCACTGCGCGTCCCACGCGCCGCTAAGGGTGCGATCGATGCACGCACGCCTCCAGCTCGAGCAGGCGGCGGAAGGCAGCATTAGGCTGGACGGGGCGCGAGCGGAACTGACATTTGTTGGTTAGGCCTCTTCGGCTGAATACTCCAAAAAATGGCGAAAGGCCCTGGTAGCCAGGGCCTTTCGCGTCGTAGCGGGGACAGGATTTGAACCTGTGACCTCTGGGTTATGAGCCCAGCGAGCTACCGAGCTGCTCCACCCCGCGTTGCCTGAGCAACTATACGCGACGAGTCAGCGGATAGCGATCTCGGCCCTTTCTGCCTCGTTGGCGCTGCGGTAGACGAGGGCCCACGCGGTCGTGAACCAGGCGAGCACGAGACCCGCCACGAGCCACACGGCAAACGAGGCCACCGGCCCGCGGACGAAGAAGTTGGTGGCTCCCGCGGCGAGCGTGCCCGCCCCAATGAGAATGCCGGTCACGACGAGCACCGAGAGGTATCGCCAGAAGCGAATCCCGATCGTCCGGAAGTTGGCGAGGAGCGGGTTGGGACGTCCGTCGATCGCGGCGAGGAGGAGGAACGGTGTGATCGCGAGGATCACGATGCCGGGGATCGCGTAGAGGGCCAGGCCGACGATCGCGGCGAGGAGCAGACCGAGTGACCACAGGGCGTAGCGAATTCCGTTCGCCTTGAGGATGGGAACGACCTGGCGCAGGTGGACGACTCCCTCGGGCACGTGCAGCGAGGTCGCTGCCACGAGTCCATACGCGACCATGAACGCGACCGCCGATGCGATCGCCAGCGCGATCAGGGGAAGCCAGTCCGTCACCTCCACATCCGGCCAGATCAGCAGGGCCTGAATCGCGGCGTTGGCGACGACGACGGGGACAATGACGGTCCACCCGCGCCACATCCTTTGCGCGGCGTAGGCGAGGGCGGAAACCCGATAGAACCTCACCCGCCCTCCCCGGCCGCCTTGTCGATGACGTCACTCACGCTCCCGGCGAAGACCTGCTCGCCGCCGACGTCGAGAGTGAACGTCAGCGGTGTTGTGCCATCGGACGTGACGGTGATCGCCTTGCCCTCCACGGTCGTACCGGCGCATTCGTATCCGCCCACGGGCTCTGTCGCGTCGACACAGACGGGGACCTGCATCATGCCGATGCCGAGTTCCTGGAGGACGTCGATCGATGCAATCCGCAGCGCCGTGATGTCTCCCCCGCCGACGGGTGCGATTGCTGCGACCTGCGATGCGCAGCCGCTCAGGGCGAGAGCGGCGATTGACGCTGCGACGATAACCGTCCTGCTGCGCGCCCTCATGCGTTCCATCCCCGTTCGTAGGCCATGGCCCGTGCGCGGTCGACCGCCTGCGCCGACTCGATCGCCGCGTCACCGATCGACGAGAGGTCCCACGGCGCGGGAAGGAGAAGTTCGCAGTTGCGGTCCATCTCCGAGCCCAGGCGCATCGGCGGGAACTCGACCCAGTCGTTGGCCGCGAACTCGCGCGACAGCGATGCCAGGCCGACTGGCGAGAGGTCTCCGTCCCACGTCGCAGGCGAGGAGTGGTTGAGCGTCGTCGTGAACAACGAGAGCGTGCCATCGCGATTGTCGACGATCTCGATCACCTGCTGCTGCTGCGGGAAGTCGATGCACGACGCGGTGGTGATCTCCCAGAATCCGCGGACGCCATCTGCGGCGCGATGGGCGAGGATCGTGTTGATGTGAGTGTGGCCGTTCACCCAGGCGATGCATGCCGGATGGTCCAGCAGCATGCTCACGAACTCCTCGGAGTGGATGAGGCGCTGGTTCGGCCCGGTCGCGAGCTCGGCCTCGTTCTCCAAGGTGGTGGAGTTGTGGTGGCTGAGGACCAGCGCGAGCTTGCCCTCCTGCTGCGCCTGGACGAGGCCAGCCTTGAGCCATTCGAACTGGTCCTCGGGGACGGCACCGTCGGGACCGGCGATCTGGTTGCAGGTGTCCAAGCCGAACACGCGGACGAAGGGGTTGATGTCGGCCTGCCAGTAGGTCTGGCCGGTGTCGAGATTGTGCTGCGTGAAGCCGTGTCCGATCGGCCCCGGGTTAGGAGTGGTGTCGAAGTGCTGCTGCATGAACTCCGTCGACTCGAGCAGTTTTCGAGCAGGATCGGGAGTGACGGCCTTGAAGCCGCGGGTGAATCCGAAGTTGACCATCGCCTGATGCGCAAGGCGTCCGAGGGCGGAGGTGTCGGCCGCCCAGCCCTGGAAGTAGTCCATGGTCAGGCTCGTCCAGTCGTACGCCTTGCGGTCGCCGAGCGCGAGGGCGCGAAGGGAGTCCGGAACGGCGAGCGTTCCGAGCAGCAGGGTGTCGTGATTGCCATAGACGCCGTACCACGGCACCGGAAGCCCCGGCGACGACACCTGCTGGCTGACCGCCGCAGTGAGCAGGCCCGGCACGGCGGGGAAGCCGTACTCGCCGAACCAGTCGCCCACCGGATTCTCCGGGTGGTACGCGTAGAAGGCCTCCGACCAGACCTGCACACCCTCGTAGACGCCGACCGCACCTGAGTTCGGGGTGATCGGTACTCCGTCCAGGATGTCGATATACCAGCGGGTGCTGTGGTTGGACAGCATGTCGGTTGAGTCACCGGTGGCGAACGCGGCAGTCAGCGGAGCGCCAGTGACCTGCGAGACGCGAAGGTCGCTGATCGACCTGACCATTGCTGACGCGACGTAGGTCGTCAGCGTCTCGTGCGGGTGGAACGCGCTCGCCCACGACGAGTGGTCCTGGGCGATCATCGGCTCGAGTCGCGCGGGACTCTGCGCGTCCATGAGGTGCACGTCCGACAGGTGCCCGACGTACGCGATCGACCTGCGCGCACTTACCCGGGAGGCACCGGGTGCGCGGCCGATGATGTCGATGCGCGGGACATGAGGCTCCCCCGGCGCGCTGATCAATGTGCGGTAGTTACGCGACTGCGCGGGACCGAAGGCGATCGTGGCGTCGAGCGTGCTGCCGACAGTGGGAGCCGACGCGGAGGGGGAAAGCAGGCGGGCAGCGAGAGCATCCTTCGGCAGTGCCCATGCCGTGGCGAGAGCACCGGTCGTCGCGATGAACGCGCGCCTGCTGAGACCCCCCACGGCGCACATCCTTGCGTATGACTAGTCGAGAGTGCGCCTCAGCCGCTTCGTCTCTCCGCGGGACTTCTTGGCCTTGATGCGCCTGTCGGTCGCGGCCCTGCTCGGCTTGGTCGGACGTCTCTTGCGGGGCGGCGGCGCGATCGCCTGCTTGAGGGTCTCGACGAGTCTCGCCTCGGCCGCTCTCCTGTTCTGCAACTGGGACCGCTGCTCGGACGCAGTGATGACGATGCACCCGTCGACAAGAGTCGTACTGAGGCGCTCGAGCGCTCGTGCCTTCAAGTGGACCGACAGGCTCGTCGTACTCGCGAGATCGAAGACCAGCTGCGCCTTGGAGTCCGTGGTGTTTACGCCCTGCCCGCCGGGACCGGACGAGCGGGAGAACCGCCACGTGATCTCAGACTGCGGGATCACGATGGATCCGCGCACCACGATGTCGTCAGGCATGCCTCAAGGATGACGACATGAGCGGCGCAGGACAAACGTGAGGACGGGCTGGTCAGGTGCGCTGCGCGACGAGCCAGGTGAAGTTCTCCGGCTGCCCGACCGGAGCGATGCGCTCCTTGAGCTGCGACTGGCGGATCGCGAATCCCTCGCCCATCGCCGCGGTGATCGCTGTCGCGTCGGTGCCTTTCGTCGCAATGACGATGTGGCCGCCGAGCTCGACGGTCGTGCGCACGAGTTCCCAGTAGTGCTGCTGCTCGTCGGGATCGGTGAGCTCGTCATACGTCGCTCGGTCGTGCCACACGTCGAACGTGCGATCGGGGATCCACTCGTTGATGTCGGTTGCCGTCCATGTGACCGGCGCACTGCCGACTCGCTCGTACGCGGCGGTCAGCTCGTCCTGGCTCTGGTCGACGACCGCAATGTCGCGGTAGCCGTTCTCGAGCAGTCGGTCGACGAGCTGGCTGGCTCCCCCGCCGATGTCGACGACGCTCGCGGGCGGGCTCGCGACCGCCGAGATGAGCTCGTAACTGGTGGTGGGGTCATCCCACTGCTGCGTGACCATGGCTGCTCGGTTCTGGTTACGCGGCCGCGCCCGAGTCAGCACTCGGGCTAGGCGAGGGAGACGGCGTCGGAGCCGTCGTGGGTATGAGCTCGGGGTTGAGCCGTGCCTCGGCAGCGGCGGCCTCGTCGAGAGCCGCCTTGAGCTGATCCATCGCGACGCCGTAGGCGGCGAAGTCGCCCTTGGCCAGCGCGAGCTGACCATCGTCGTAGGCCGACGACGCCTTGGCCAGCGCGACGGCCAGGTCGGTCGCCGCGTCGTCAGTGCTCGGCGCGGGCGTGGGAGTCGGGCTGGCGCCCTCGTCGGTTCCGCTCGGCACGTCGGGATCGGGCAAGGGCTCGGTCGTCGTGTCAGGCGACGTGCCGAACACCTTCGCCAGGGCCAGGTCGAGAGAGTTCTCCAGTGCAACCGTCTGGCCGTAGCCGACGAGCACCTTGCGCAGCAGCGGGTAGCCCTGCTGCTGGGCGCGCAGGTAGACCGGCTCGACGTAGAGCAGGCCGTCGTTGAACGGCAGGCTCAGCAGGTTGCCAAGCTCGACGTCGGAGCCGCCGGCACGCAGCAGGCTGAGCTGACTGCTCACAAGTGGATCGGACTCGAAGTTGTTCTGCACCTGCTGAGGCCCAGGAATGGTCGTATTACTGGGTAATTGGAGTACGCGCATCGTGCCGTAGCCCGGCCCCGGGGCAGAGTCCACCGCCATGAACGCGGCAAGGGTCTGGCGCCGTTGCGGAGCGAAGGTCGTCGTCAGCGAGAAGGTCGGCGCTTCCTGGCCCGGCATCTCGAGGGTCAGGTAGTAGGGGGGCTGGTAGACGGACGCGGGGCTGACCGTCGGGTCGTTGGGGACGATCCACACGTCGGTGCCGTTGTAGAAGGTCGAGGCATCGGTGACGTGGTAGCGCGACAGGATCGCGCGCTGGATCTTGAACAGGTCCTGCGGGTAGCGCACGTGCTGCAGGATCTGCGGCGACATGTTCTCGACCGGCTCGACGACGCCGGGGAACGCCTTCATCCACGTCTGCAGGACCGGGTCGTCCGGATCCCACGCGTACAGCGTCACGGTGCCGTTGTAGGCATCGACGACGGCCTTGACGGAGTTGCGCACGTAGTTGGCCTGGTCGTTGGGCACCAGTCCGGCGGGCACCGTGCGCGAGCTGACCGAGTCGCTCGTCGCGTCGCTCAGCGAGACGCGGCTGCTGTACGGGTACTCGTTCGACAGTGTGTAGCCGTCGACGATCCACTTGATGCCGCCGTCGGCGACGACCGCGTACGGATCCTGGTCGAGGGTCAGCCACGGGGCGACCTTCTCCACACGGGTCAGCGGATCGCGGTCCCACATGATGCGCGAGTCCGGGTTGACCAGGTCGCTGAGCAGGATGTTGGCGTCCTGGAACTTGGTCGCGAACAGGAGCTTGCCGAACAGGGAGCCCATCGGCACGCCGCCGGTGCCCTGGTACGTGTTCGTGGCCTGGCCGGTGGCGCTCGCGTCGTCGGGGTAGTCGAGCTCGACGGGCGGAGTGCCCGCGGGGGCGCCGACGATCGAGTACTGCGGGCTGAACTCGCCGAAGTACACGCGCGGCTGCGCGACGTCGAGGAGTCCGGTCGACGGGATGTCGCTCTCGAAGAAGTCCGGCTGCCCGTTGGTGTCCGACGTGTTGTCGTACGCCGCGACGAAGCCGAAGCCGTGCGTGTAGACGAGACGGTCGTTGGTCCAGTTGCGCTGCCCGTCGGGGATGCCGGCGAGGTTGATCTCGCGCACCGCGACGACGGCTCCGCGCTTGGCCTCCTCGAGGTCGTATCGATCGACGTCGAGGCGCTCGTTGAACGAGTAGTAGCCGCGGATCTGCTGCAGCTGGTTATAGGTCGGCGAGACGACGGCAGGGTCGAGCAGCCGGATCGCGTTCAGCGTTCCGGCGCTAGCGTTCAGCACTTCCTTGCTCGGTGGCGATACCGAACCCGGATAGTCGATGATCTCGGACGCGGCGATGTCGTACGCGTCGCGCGTCGCGTTGATGTTGCGCTCGAGGTAGGGCTGCTCGCGGACGAGCTCGCTCGGGCGCACCTGGAACTGCTGGACGAACAGCGGGTAGAGCACGCCGACGACGACAGCGGTGAGGATGAGCAGGCCCGCGCCGATCGTCGGAATGACCCAGTGCCGGCGGAATGCATTGAAGAAGAACAGCGCCGCGACGAGAACCGAGACAGCCGCGAGGATGTTGAGCGCGGGGAGGACTGCGTAGACGTCGGTGTACTTCAGTCCGGTGAAGCCCGCGACCAGGGACTGGCTCTGCGTGGCGAGACCGAAGCGGTCGAACCAGTAGGACACGGCCTTCAGGAGGACGAAGAACCCGATGATCAACGACAACTGCGTCTGAGCTCCACCCGATGCGCGATCGCCGCGCGGCTGCAGGCGGATGCCGCCGTAGATGTACTGGACGATCAGCGCGGCGACGAACGACAAGATGATGAGCGCGAAGCCGAAGTCGATGACGAACCGGATGAACGGCAGCGTGAACGTGTAGAAGGACAGGTCCATGCCGAACTGCGGGTCGGTGATGCCGAACGCGGTCGCGTTCTTCCACAACAGGTACGTGCCCCACTCCGACGCGGCCGTCAATCCGGCGACGAGGCCGAGTGCGATCGAGATGCCGATCGTCAGGCGGCGGCGGTACGGCTCGATGGCGACGCGGTAGCGCTCCAGGCTCGCCTGCTCGGGCGTCATGTTGCGGAACGTCGGACGCGTGCGCCAGGCGATCCACATCGTCACGCCGACGGCGACGCCGAGCACCGTGCCGAAGATGACGAACATCAGCGCACGGGTCAGGAGGCTGGTCGTGAAGACCTCGGTCTTGTCGACCGACACGAACCACAGCCAGTCGGTGTAGAAGCCGGAGAACAGGATGAACCCGCCGACGAGCAGGACCAGAATGATGATGGTGGGCAGCAGGACCCCACGACGCCGCTTGCGCTCCTCGGGGGGCGCTCCGCCGCCCGAGTCGGAAATGGGCATCTCAAAGGTCACTTTGACAACCTACGACACGTCGGCGGGACAGGTTGCCAGGGGCTTACCCGCGTTGTAGTCCTCGATGGCCTGGATGCCCTCGGTGAGGGTGGTCACCGGCACGACCGTCAGTCCGTCGGGGATGTGCCCCGCGGCCTCGGTGCAGTGCGCCTTGGGCATGAGGAACAGCGTCGCGCCGTTGCCGCGGGCCCCGGCGAGCTTCTGCCGGATGCCGCCGATCGGGCCGACTGTGCCGTCGGGGGCGATGGTGCCTGTTCCCGCGATGTAGTGGCCGTCGGTGAGATCGCCGGGCGTGAGCTTGTCGATGATGCCGGTGGTGAACATCAGGCCGGCGCTGGGCCCGCCCACGTCCTGCAGGGTGAAGTTGATCGGGAACTCGGCCGAGTAGAACACGCCCACTCCGATGCCGATGTACGGCACGGTCGCGTCGTCCGGGTTCGGGGCGGAGGTGACCTCGACGTCGCTCGTCTCGCCGCCGCGGTTGATCGTGAACGTGAACGTCGTGCCGATGGGCTTCGCCTTGACGGCGTCGGAGATCTGCGCGGGGCTCGTGACCTCGACGCCGTCGATCTTGAGCAGTTCGTCCTTGGGTTCCAGGAACCCGTCTGCCGGCGAGTCGCCGTAGACCGTCGTGACGACGATCTGGCTGACGATCGGCTTGTCGAGGTAGGTCATGGCGGCTGCGATGGCGTCGGACTGCGAGGTGCTGAAGCTGACGGCCTGCTTGCGGGCGACGTCCTCGCCGGTCTCGTCGTCGGGGAACAGCAGCTCGCGCGGGAGGACGGCGTCGTTGGGGTTCAGCCACGAGGCGATGGCATCGACGAAGGTCAGGCCGCCGCGGGGGCCGCCGGACTCGAGCACGGTGACCATGTCGAGGTTGCCCGAGGTGGGGAAGGTCTCAGTGCCGGAGATCTGAATGACGTCCTCGCCGTCGGCCTGGCCGATGACGTTGAACGTTGGCCCGGGCGCGAGCTTCACGAACGGCACCGGCATGAGGAACGCGACGCCCAGGAGCACGAGGGTCGAGCACGCGGCGATGATGAGCATCCAGCCGCGGCGGGTGGGGTGAGTCAGCGAGCTCCAGTACCCAGGTGGCTTCTGGTCCGGCGTTGCCTCAAGGGGCTCGATGTCGCCGGACTCGGTCATCCGTCGCCGTCCAGCGTCTCCCGGCGGATCGGGCCCTCATCGGGAAGCGGCCGCTCCATGGCCTCCTGCATGCGCTTGAGGCTGGTCATGCCGTCCTCGGCCGTCATCGGCTTGGTGGGGCGGCTGCGGAGCATGACGAAGCAGACGGCGAGGACGGTGGCACCGATCGGGATGAGCCACCAGGCCAGCGCAGACACCAATGACTCCCTCGGTTAGGTCGCACGAGCCGCCTGGTCACGACGGTTCGACGGGCCTGACGCGGGCCCGGTTCCGCCCAAGGCTACGCGGTAGGCCGAGGGGTAAACGTGGACGGACCCCCGGGTCTCTCCGCATCGTTCGCCTTCCCCTTGCGAACGCGCGTGTTATCCCGGGGGTCCAACGCGGACGAACCTAGGTACTGGCCGATCAGCGCGTCAATGAGTTCGAGTCAATCCGTTCATCGTCCCTGTGGACATCGTGTGTGTGAGCTGGGGACACAGCGGTGTGTCGCTGTGGACGGGACGTGCATAGTGCTGTGCACAAACCTGAGGATGACGGCGACTTCTCGCGTCTGACCAGCGCAAACGTCGTACCCAGCCTGTGGACGAAAAATAGTTCCCCGTCGTTATCGGACGTTTACCTTTCGTACGCCTTCGCGGCCGCGACCAGCGACCGCATCGAGTCGTCGATATCGGCAGGCAGATCCTCGAGGGCGAACCAGCGCAGGTCGTCGGACTCCTCGCTGATCACCGGTACCGAGCCGTCGGGCACGGTGGCCAGATACTGAACGTCGAGGTGCTCGCTCATGTCGCCGGCGCACCGCACCGGATGGCGGTCCAGGTGGATCGGCGCGGGAGAGATGGTCACCTCGGCGATGCCGCCCTCCTCGACGGCCTCGCGCGCTGCCGCGGCGCGCAGGCTGGCGTCGCCTGGCTCGCAGTGCCCGCCCAGCTGCAGCCAGCGGCCGACCTTGGGATGCAGGGTCAGCAGGGTGTGCGTGCGGGACGCATTGAGCACCAGGGCGCTGGCCGTCAGGTGGCCGATCCGGCACTCGCGGGTCATCGCGGCCGGGTGCTCGGACAGGAAGGCGAGGTACTCGACCCGCAGCGCCGCCTGCCGCTCATTGGGCGCGGGCCAGGACGTGAGGACGCTGGTGGCGTCGTCGTGCAGGAGCGCGAACCCGCTGTCGGTGCTCGTCACTCCTGGTCGAGGCCGAACTCGAGATCGGTCGTGTTGTTCTCGATGAAGCCCAGCGGGTCGGACAGGTCGTCGGGCGCGGGCAGCAGGTCGGGGTGCGCCCAGAGCGCATCGCGGGCCTCAACGCCGCGGCCGGCGCGGACGACCGCGAAGAGCGTGGCGGCCTCGCGGGCCAGCCGCGGGCGCAGTTCCATGCCGACGAGCGTGGCGAAGGTCTTCTCCGCCGGACCGCCGGCGGCCCGACGGCGCCGCATCGTCTCGCGCAGCTGCACGGCGGACGGCAGCCGCTCGGCAATCGCCTCGTCGACGACATCGTCGACCCAGCCCTCGACGAGGGCGAGCAGGGTCTCCAGTCGGGCGATGGCAGCGCGCTGCTCGTCGGTGTCCTCGGGCATGAGCACGCCGCTGCTGAGCACCTCCTGCAGTGCCTCGGGGTTGCTCATGTCGACGTCGCCCATCGCCTCGGCGAGCCGGTTCTGGTCGACCTTGACCCCGCGGGCGTACTCCTCGACCGCGCCGATGACGCGCGGGCGCAGCCAGGGCACGTGCGCGAACAGACGCTGGTGCGCGGACTCGCGCAGGGCCAGGTACAGGCGGACATCGTCGATCGGCAGGCCGAGGCCCTCGGCGAAGGCGTCGACGTTGCGCGGGAGCAGCGCGGGCTGCGGGGACGCGGTGAGCGGGATGCCGATGTCGGACGAGCTGACCACCTCGGAGGCAAGCGTGGACAGCGCCTGGCCGACCTGCATGTTGAACGCGGCCGCGCCCAGCTGCTGGACCATGCCGAGCATCGGCCCGATCATCTGCGCCATCTCCGGCGGGATGCCGTCGGGGAACATGCCGCGGAACTGCTCGGGCAGGTTGTCGTTGATCGTGGCGAGGTCGACGCCGGAGGACGGCATGTTCTGGCCCACGGCGCTGGCCATCTGCTCGGCGATCGGCTGGATCACGGTGCGCCACACGGGCATCGTCGCCTCGAGCCACTCCGAGCGGCTCCACGCGAGCGCCGCCGCGTTGCTCGACGGGAAGGTGACTGCCGGATCGAGCCAGACGTCGGCGAGGTGGACGGCGTCGGTGATCGCGCGGCGCTCCGCGTCGGAGACCGACGGGTCGCCGGCCTGGACGAGGGTCTTGCGGGCGATGTCGGTGACCATCGACCAGTTGACCGGGCCGCCGGCGTCGGGGCCGGACTGGCCGCTCTGCAGCATCGCGCCCAGTTGCTGCAGCGCCGCGCCGAGGGAGTTCATGTCGAAGCCGCCGGGGACGCCTTGCTTGTCCTGGCCGTCGTCACTCATGCCGAAACCGAAGGGAACGCTCATATCTCAACGGTATACGCCGGATCGCGAATGTCCGATCTGGCGACGTACGCCCTGAGCGAGAACCCGCCCTCGCCGACCTTGAGGTTCCGCCCAGTTCGGGTGCCGAATTCTGGGCGGAACCTCAAGGTCGGCGGGCAAGCGAAGAGGCGGCTCCCCCGTGGGGAGCCGCCTCCTGTGTGCTGGGTGAGATCAGGCCTTGCCGAGAATGCGCGTCACCTTGGTGCCGCAGACCGGGCAGATGCCCTTGGCGAAACGGCGGCCGTTCGTCTCCTCGACGTGGCCGGTGAACTCCCGCTTCTCCTTGCACTTCACGCAGTAAGCCTCGCCTGTGTATGACTCTTCGGCCATTGGGCACTCCTGTTGCTCGATCAGAACCGCGGGTTGCGCGGTTGGCGGCTGGTGCCGCCGTGGGGGTTCCCCCTTGGTCACGTCCACCCTAGGGCAGGCGCCACTCTATGAGGGGCGCACCACACCCGACCCGCCGCGGCTTAGCCACCCAGTTCTGTGGATAACTACGGACATAAGGGACATTACGCATATTTCTTCCAACACCACCCGCGGGTGTAGCCCTGATCCCAGCCTGACGCGCTCGTCGCCGTACGGAAGTTCGCCCGAGGGCAGAGCTGCTTCATGCGGGCCATCGCTGCTTCGTCGCCCGGGTACTTCGTGAAGAATTGGCTCAAATCAACCCAGGCGGTCGCCTGCCAGCGGGACGTGCGTGAGCACGGCACGGTGAGCTGATTGTCCATCGGCGAGCGCCCCTTGACCACCGCAGCGCAGAACCGAAGGCTGGCACGTTCGGCGGCGGTGAGGCTCGCGGCCGGGCCAGTCAAGGGAACGAACGACGGCTCAAGCGCGCCGTTATAACGCAGGGCGCCCACCCCGCACACGAACGAGGGCGGCGAGCCCTCCTCACTGACAACGAACGAGAACGAACCGACCCGAATCGGGTTCGCGACCACGCCCTTGACGGACGAGTTGAGACCGGTCGTGGTCGGGACGACCTCATACGTGCAACTCGCCCTCGCGAAATCCACGACGTCGACATCGGCCGGCAGGGGACGCGCCCTGACGATCTCTAGCGCGTGCGGACCCGTGCACGGCACCGCCGGCGATCCCGGCCACACATCGGCGCTCGCCTGCTCCATGGTGATGTCGAAGCACTCCGCCACCTGCGGATCCGCGGCGGACGCCGAAGCGGGTGCAGCCACGAGCACGGGGATCGCGATAACGGCGGACAGGATCAGAAGGACGGGAGTGCGCATGCGCACATTGTCGGGGTCGGCGTACGCGAGGCGCGAACGGGCGCGAGGATGCACGCGTGACCGACGCCGCACGTATCCCTGCGATCGACGAGGACGCGCTCCTCGCCGATCTCCACGAACTCCTGCTGTTCCCGTCGATGGGCGGCACGTCCGCCGAGGTCGAGGTGCAGGACCACATCGCCCGACGGTGGTCGGCCGAGGGCCTGCTCGTCGACCGCTGGGATATCGACGTCGAGTCAGTGATCCACGACCCGCAGTTCCCCGGCCAGGAGGTCGATCGATCCGCCGCGGTCGGCGTCACGGCGACACTCGCCGGCGACGGCACCGGACCTACGCTCCTGCTGAACGGCCACACCGATGTGGTGCCGCCCGGGGACCTCGCCTCGTGGAGTGCCGATCCGTTCGTCCCGCGCACGATGGAGGTCGACGGTCGCGAGAGCCTCGTCGCGCGCGGATCATGCGACATGAAGGCGGGCCTTGCTGCGATGTGGGCGGCAGTGCGCGCTGTGCAGAACTCGGGCGTGCAACTGCGCGGCGACGTCGTCCTCGCGTCCGTCTCCGGGGAGGAAGACGGCGGGCTTGGCACGTTCTCGCTGCTTCGTCATGGCGTCACCGCGGACCTGTGCGTCATCACCGAGCCGACGAGCCTGGACATCATGCCCGCGAATGGCGGTGCATTGACCTTCCGCCTGACGGTGCGCGGACGTGCGACGCACGCATCACGGCGCACCGAGGGCGTCAGCGCGATCGACAAGCTGCTGCCGATCATGGCCGCGCTCGCCGAGCTCGAGGCACGACGCAACGCCGACGTCGATCCGCTGATGGAGCGATGGTCACTGGCCTATCCGCTGTCCATCGGCGTTGTGCACGCAGGTGACTGGGCGTCGACGGTGCCCGACCTGCTGATCGCCGAGGGGCGCCTTGGCGTTGCGCTCGGCGAGACGATCGAGCATGCGCGCGCGGAGTTCGAGGCAGCCGTCGCCGAAGCCTGCGCATCCGACACCTGGCTCGCGGACAACCCCGTGGAGGTCACGTGGTGGGGTGGCCAGTTCGCGTCTGGGCGCACGCCGGCCGATGCGTCCGTCATCTCGCTCACCGGTGCCGCGCACTCGTCGGTCCTCGGCAGGAGCCCGGACCTGTACGGGGGTCCGTACGGCTCGGACCTGCGCCTGCTCCAGGGAATCGGCGGAATCCCGACGATCCAATACGGGCCAGGGGACGCGCGCGCGGCTCACGCGCCGAACGAATGGGTATCCATCGAGGAGACCATCGACTGTGCTCGCGTTCTCGCGCGACTGATTGTGGAGGTGTGCGCATGACTGCCATCGGACGAATCACGGTGATTGCCCTCGACTGCCCTGAACCGAGCGTCCTTGCGGAGTTCTACTCGGCAATCACGGGATGGCCGATCGACGACGAGCACACAGACTCGGACTGGCTGCAGCTCAAGTCCGACACGGGGGCGTCGATCGCGTTCCAGCAGGTCGCCGACTACACCCCGCCCACGTGGCCCGGGCAGGAGCATCCTCAGCAGGCGCACCTGGACTTCGCGGTCGACGATCTCGACGTCGCCGAGGCACAGCTGCTGGCAGTCGGTGCCCGCAAGCATCCGGTCCAGCCGGGCACGTCGTTCCGCGTGTATCTCGACCCAGTGGGTCATCCGTTCTGCCTCGTGCTCGCGCATTCATAGGGGAAATTCGCCTTCTTACCCAGACTTAACCCCCGCCCTCCCCCTAGGGCGCGTTTCAACGTGCCGATAAAGGAGCAATAGTGAAAGAGCAATAACCGCAACACCAACAGAAGGGTTTGCTGACATGACTACATCGACCACTGTCCGTCGAATCGTCACCCTCACTGCCTCCGTCGCCCTCTTTGCGACCGCACCCGCGGGAATCGCCATGGCGCACGAGAATGGCTCGGGCTCAGGTTCGGACTGCAACAACTCCTCGACCACCAGCTCGCAGTTCAACAGCTCGTTCGCGTCGTTCAAGGGAAATGACGGACTGCAGGGTCTGACCGCCACGCAGCTCGCCGCGGTGCAGAACGCCCGCGCCGCCTACGTCGCGTCCGCCAAGACCGTGAAGGAGGCCCTGAAGTCTGCACTCGAAGCTGTGCGCACGTCGATCAAGGCCGAGCTCGCGCCGTTGCACGATGCGAAGGACGCCGCACGTAGCGCCTACTTCACCGCGCTGAAGGCCAACGCAGATGCCGCGACGCTTGCCGACCTCAAGGCCAAGTACCAGGCCGCCGAGTCCGCGTACAAGGCTGCCGCGGCCACCGCCGAAGCGAAGTACAAGACGCAGGTCGACGCGGCCACCGCCACGGCGAAGTCCGCACTGGATGCTGCTGAGGTGACGTACGTCGCCGCGGTGAAGGCGGCGTTCGCGCCCGCCGAGGCTCCGGCCGCCCTCCTCAAGGTGCCTGGCGACCGAATGGGCAACGGCCATCACTTCGGCTGGGGCCACGGTCACGGCAATGACGATGGTGACAACAACGGTCACGGTCACGGCAACAACGGTGGCAATCACGGTCACGGACGCGGCCACCGCTAAGTAGTACGGCCCGTAATCGGCCGGTAGGTCAGCAGTGCTTCGGTGGGGCGTCGAAATTGGCGCCCCACCGTCGTTTGAGAAACGGGGCGGCGGGGGTACCGGTAGATCAGACGACGTCCGAGTAATCGGGCTCGTCCCCCTGATCAGCCGGGGCGGGGCCCTACCCCCGTTCGTGCCCCGCCCCGGCCCCTTCAGATCTGGCGCGTAGCGCACGAGCCCTGTGGACCGCCACTGTCGATCCACAGGCCTTCCTCGTCACAGTCGCCGCCATGAGCGCTGCCGAGACCGTGCCCGCGTCATCCGTGCTTCCCGAGCTCGTCGGCTATGCCAGGCCCCGATGGCGCGAGGACGCACCGGCGTTGTGGCGTGACAACACGAGCGTGCAGATCGGTGAGGACGTCACCCTCACCCGCATCGGGCGCGCACACATCGAGTGGATGTCCCGACTCGACGGCCTGCGCAGCGCGCAGCAGATCGAGGACGAACTCGTGCTGCCAGTCAGCGAGGCCCGCCGACTGCTCCGCGCGATGCTCGCGGCGGGGGCGATCGAGGACGCGGCGCGGATTCCCGACGCCGTCCGCTGGGCCGCGCAGGAGGAGCGCGACGTGGCTGGCCGCAGGTTCGGTGCGGCCTTGCGGACCACGCGTGACCTCGACCGCGCGTATGCGGCGATGGCCGCCCGCGACGCGGCTCGCGTGATGGTCTTCGGTTCCGGCCTCCTCGCCGATCAGCTCGGTGAGGCGATGGGCGACGCCGGCCTGCGCACGGTTGCGCAGCCACGTCAGGCGACGATCGTCGTCCTCGCGGACGGCCACCATCCCGAGGTTCCCGCCCACTTCGACCACGACGTGCAGGACCTGCCGCACCTTCATCTTGGGATATTCGGCGAGCGCGCCGTCGTCGGTCCGCTGGTCTCGCCGGGGCGAACCAGTTGCCTGCGATGCGCGCACCTCCACCGCCGCGACGCCGACCCGGCCTGGCCACTGCTGGCCGTGCAATGGGCCCAGGTGGTCGCGTCGCTCGCCTGCCCGCCGATCGACCCGCTGCTCGTGCGCGCAGCGAGTTCGCATGCCGCCCTGCTCGTCCGCATGTGGGCAGACGCACCCGATGAGCCCGATCGCTGGGGCAACAAGGCACTCGAGCTGCGGCTGCCCGACGGTGGTGCCACGTGGCTCGATCGTCCCCCTCATGCGCTGTGCGGATGCCGATGGCCGACCGCATGAAGCGGATTCGCGGAGAACAGGCGACAATGGCCAGGTGGCCGACATCCCCAAGAACGCGATCAGTCGGAGCGTGCGCATTGCGTCGCTGCCGGCCTCGTACGCGGGACGTCAGGCTTGGGGCTTCGGCAAGCGGATAGGCGGCAAGCCCGCGGAGATGGTCACCGCGGAACTGCAGGCGCGCACGGCCGAGCAGCTGTTCAAGGTACTCGGCGAGCTCAAGGGCGGCGCCATGAAGATGGGCCAGGCGATGAGCATCTTCGAGGCGGCCATGCCCGAGGAGGTCGCCGGCCCCTATCGCGCGGCACTGACCAAACTGCAGGAGGCCGCTCCACCGCTGCCCGCAGAGAAGATCCACGCGATCCTCGCCGAGGAGCTGGGCGACGACTGGCGAACGCGGTTCACCGAGTTCAACGACACCCCCGCCGCTGCCGCATCGATCGGCCAGGTGCACAAGGCGGTGTGGCACGACGGGCGCGTCGTCGCGGTCAAGGTGCAGTACCCCGGTGCCGACAAGGCGTTCGTGTCGGACCTCAATCAGATGGCCCGCATGGGCAAGATGTTCTCCGCGATCGTCCCCGGCCTGGACATCAAGGACCTGATGGACGAGTTGAAGGCGCGCGCGATCGAGGAGCTCGACTACCTGCGCGAGTCGCGCAACCAGCGCCAGTTCGCCGCCGCCTTCGAGGGCGACCCGGAGTACGTCATCCCGCATGTACTCGCGGCGGCGCCGCACGTACTGGTTTCCGAATGGGTCGACGGCACGCCCTTATCGGTGATCATCGCGAGCGGCACCTCCGAGGAGCGCGACCGAGCGGGTGAGTTGTACGAGCGGTTCCTGCTGTCCGGTCCGGCACGCGCCGGACTCCTGCACTCCGATCCGCATCCGGGCAACTTCCGCATGACTCCCGAGGGCAAGTTCTGCGTTCTCGACTTCGGCGCGGTTGCCGAGCTCCCGAACGGACTGCCCGATGCGATGGGCACGCTGCTGCGCATCGCGATGTCCGGCGACGCGGAGACCGTCATCGCCGGACTGCGCGAGGAGGGCTTCATCCGCCCGAAGGTCGACGTCGATCCGGTGCAGGTGCTGAACTACCTCGACCCGTTCGTCGAGCCCGCGCGTCACGAGACCTTCCACTTCAGCCGCGAGTGGATGCGCGGCCAGTTCACGCGCATGCAGGACGTGCGCAATCCCGACTTCACGATCGGCATCAAGCTGAACCTGCCGCCGTCGTACGCACTCATCCATCGGGTGTGGCTCGGCAGCATCGCGGTCCTCTGCCAACTCGATGCCACCGTGCCGATGCGCGGGGAGCTGGAGCGCTGGGTTCCGACGTTCGCCTCGCCTACCTGACCTGATGCCTCGACGTCGGTCGGCTCTCATCGCGCTGGCGATCGCACTGCTCGTCGTCGTGCTGCCGGGCCGTGCGAGTGCGTCACCGTCCGACCGAGTGCGAACCTGCGGCGTGCACCTGTGCATCGGCGACCAGCGATGGGTCATGCGGATCGCGACGATCTACGGATCGCTGGACGACCCCGGTCCGGCGATCGACATGGCCAAGGCCGCCGGCGCCAACACGATCCGGATCACGGACTTCCTGTCCTACGGCATCAACTCTGCGCAGGCGGTCGAGCTGGAGGTGGCATGGCAGCGCGTCGACAACGTCATCGATCTCGCGGCGACGGCGAATATGCGAGTGCTTCTCGACCTGTCACCGCTGCGGAACCTGCTGCTCGTCGAAGGCCTGAACCCCTACGTGCGTGACTGGGTGCCCTACCTGACGAAGGCAGCAACGCGCATCAACACGATCACGGGGGTCGCGTATCGCGATGATCCGACGATCGCCCTGGTGAGCATGGCCGGCGAGGTCGAGCCTCCCCATGGCGACGCCAAGCCGAGCCTGCCGACGACCCGTCAGGTCACCCAGTTCTTCCGTTCGACACTGGATGCCTGGTCGATCCTGGCGCCCGACACGCTCGTCAACGCAGGAGGACTGCTGCACACAGACTGGGACTCGGGATTGGACTGGAAGTCGATCTACGCCCTGCCCGGCAACGACCTGTGCGCGATCCACGTCTACAGCGACGAGAGCCTGAAGTCGGGGATGGTCCCGGTCGCCGACTACTGCCGGTCCATCGGGAAGCCATGGATCATGGAGGAGACCGGAATCCCGTACCAGCGCGGTGATGCGACGCGAGCGGCGTGGTTCCGCGACGTGATGCGCGATTCGTGGCGCAACGGCGCTGCTGGCGTCGGCGTGTGGAACGTCGGCGGCGACACAGTCGGACCCGGCGGCACGACCTACGACATCAACCCGACCCAGCCGCTGACCTGGTACGCCGTGCAGCACGGCCTGTCCGGCCACCCCTCCCGCCGGTGGGTCAGGGGCGATTTAGGTGTGGGTGTCGACGAGGTCGAGGAGGGCCTCGCCGTAGACGTCGAGCTTCTTCGGGCCGATGCCCGGGATCTCCAACAATGAGTCCGCGTCGCCGGGGTTCTGCTCGGCGATGGCGATCAGGGTCGCGTCGGTGAAAATCACGTAGGCGGGCACGGCGCGCTCGCGCGACTCCCCCAGCCGCCACTCACGCAGCGCCTCGAGCAGCGGCTCGTTGACGTCGGATGGGCAGGTGCGGCACCGCCCGAGCGTGCGCTCCTCCGCGGTGACCAGACTCTTGCGGCAAACCCGGCACTTGCCCGGTCCCTTGCGGGTGCGCTCGGAGCGGGTCTTGCCCGAGCCCCGGCGCACGGAGCCCGACGCACCATCGCCCGACGTCGTTGCTCCCGCGGCGACGAGGAATGGGCTGGCCGACCGCGAGGCGCGGCCCCCCGGCTGGCGGGCCCGACCCCACGACAGGTGCAGCCGATCGGCGGCGCGCGTGATCGCCACGTACGCCAGGCGGCGTTCCTCCTCGATCTGCTCGGGAGTCTCCGCGTACTGCAGCGGCATCAGCCCGTCGCTGCAGCCGACGACGAAGACCGTCGCCCACTCCAGGCCCTTGGCCGAGTGCATCGACGAGAGCGTGACGCCGTCGCCGACAGGGGCGTGCTGAAGCTCCGCGCGCGCGTCGAGCTCGGCGACGAACGCCGGCATCGAGTCGGCGAGGTCCGAGGCGAGCTCGTCGGCGAGAGTGGCGAGGGCGGCCAGGGACTCCCAACGCTCGCGTACGGCCCCTGAGGTGCGTGGCGCTTCGGGCTTCCAGCCCGCGGCGCCGAGCACGGCACGAACCTCGACACCCAGCGGGCCGAGCAGCTCTCCGCCGCGTGCGGCCCCGCGAAGCCGGGTCACCGCCTCGCGGACCTCGGGACGGTCGAAGAATCGCTCGGTGCCGCGCAGGATCACCGGCACACCCGCCTCGGCGAATGCCTCTTCGAGCGCGGCCGACTGGGCGTTGATGCGGAACAGCACCGCGATGTCGCGCGGCGATGTGCCTGCGGCGATGTAGTCGCGGGCGCGCGCTGCGACCTGGGTGGCCTCCTCGACGTCGTCGTCCCACACATCGACGGTGGGCTTCGGTCCGGACGGACGCTGCGAGCGCAGGACCAAGGTCGACGGCGCCGCGCTGGCCGCCGCGATGACGCCGTTGGCCATCGCAACGATCTCGGGGGTGCACCGGTAGCAGCGAACAAGCCGCACCTCGGTGGCATCGGGATACGCCGTGCGGAAGCCGGTGAGGTAGCGCGGCGATGCGCCGGTGAACGTGTAGATCGTCTGGTTCGCATCGCCGACGACGCACAGGTCGTCGCGGTCACCGAGCCACAGTCCGAGCAGCCGATGCTGCAGCGGGTTGACGTCCTGGTACTCGTCGACTGTGAACCACCGGTACTGCTTGCGAACCTCGTCTCCGATGTCGGGTCGCTCCGCGAGTGCGCCGGCCGTGACGAGCAGGACGTCCTCGAAATCGATGACGCCGCGGCTGTTCTTGATGTCCTCGTAAGCCGACTGAACGTGCGCGACCTCCGCGTCGCCCGCCGCCAGATTCCGGTTGACCTTGCGGGCCTCGATGCCGATGGCCGGACCCGACAGGAAGTTGACCTTCGCCCACTCCAGATCGGCGCTGAGGTCGCGGACCGTCGCGGTGTCGGTGGGCAGGCCGCAGCGGTTCGCAGCCTCGGCGACGAGCCGGGCCTTGCTGGGCAGGAGGTCGGGAAAGGTGCCGCCGCTCAGCCTGGGCCAGAAGTAGCGCAACTGCCGCAGGGCGGCGGCGTGGAAGGTGCGGACCTGCACCCCGTCGACGCCAAGGGTGCGCAGGCGCGTGCGCATCTCGCCGGCGGCTCGGGCGGTGAAGGTGACGGCCAGCGTGCGGCGGGGGTCATGGGCGCCCGTGGCCACTCCGTGGGCGATCCGGTGGGTGATGGCCCGGGTCTTCCCGGTGCCGGCTCCCGCGAGGACGACGACCGGCCCATGCAGGGCCTCGGCGACGGCACGCTGCTCGTCGTCGAGCCCGTCGAGGGTGTTCTGCGGCTCCATCGATCGCAAGGTAACGTGGCGGGGTGACGACGACCGAGGCGGGCACCGACCTGACCATCTACAGCACCGTGTGGTGCGGCTACTGCCAGCGCTTGAAGGCGCAGATGAGCCGCGAGGGCATCACCTTCACCGAGGTCGACATCGAGGCCGACCCGTCAGCCGCCGCCTACGTCGAGTCCGTTAACGGCGGCAACCAGACGGTTCCGACTCTGGTGTTCCCCGACGGCACGGCCATGACGAACCCGCCGATCGGCCAGGTCAAGAAGCAGCTCGGCCGCTAGCGCTGCGCGACGGTCGGCGGCCGTGTCCACGCGCCCGGCAGCTCGGCGCCGTACCAGCGCTCGACGAGCCGTCGGGATATCGAGATCGACGGGGGCAGTTTGACCTCCCCGCTCTCGCACGCGGCCAACAGTTGGGAACGCGAGAACCAGTGGGCCTCGGCGATCTCGTCGCCGTCGACATCAATGGACGGATCATCCGTCCACGCGTGATAGCCGAGCATGAGTGAGCACGGGAACGGCCACGGCTGGCTGCCCAGGTAGCGCACGTCGTCGATGCCGTCGCCCACGACGACGCCCGACTCCTCGCGCACCTCTCGGCGGACGGCCGCCTCGGCCGACTCCCCCGACTCGACGAAGCCCGCCAGCGTGGAGAACAGGCCCTCGGCCCAGATGCTCTGGCGGCCAAGAAGCGCGCGATCGTCGCGATCGCGGACCAGCATGATCACTGCCGGATCGGTGCGCGGGAAGTGCTCGCTGCCGTCGACCGGGCAGCGGCGCGACCAGCCCGCGGCGTTGAACTCGGTTAGCGCCCCGCAGCGCGGGCAGTGCGAGTGCGTGCGCAGCCAGTTGTCGAGGCCGACCGCGGTGACGATCAGGCCTGCATCACGCGCGCTCAGGACCGCACCGATGCTGCGCAGGTCCGACCACGAGGTGCCGTCGGGGGCGACGAGGTCATCGCGTGCGCCGAGGTGCTCGGCGAAGTAAGCGACGTCGTCATCATCGACGCCGAGGAAGGTGAGGTCTATGTCGCCCGGCACGTCTGCGGCGGCGCCGAACTCGATGCCGATCCCGTCATCGGGCCTGGTGCGCACGATCGTCGAGCCCTCGCTGACGCGCAGCACTGCCGAGTTCGCCTGCTGACGCCGTTCCGCCTGCCACGCGGCATCGGCCCGGCGATGCGCCGAGCGGTCGACTACGCCACGAGCCAGGACGAGATTCGCGAGCAGTTGCCGGTCGGAGTCCATGATCCGCGAGCCTATCCGGCGACTTCGCCAAGGCCCGTGACACGATGACCGGACACCAGACCGCACACCTAGGGGCGAGGGTCGCGTCGTGAACGTCTTCATCCGTCAGCTCACGGGCATCCGCTTCATCGCGGCGGCCTGGGTGCTGCTGTACCACCTCCAAGGACCCCTCGACACGATCGGCGTGCTCGTCATCCCCGGCCTCGGCGACGTGCTGCGTGTCGGGCGACTTGGCGTGGATCTGTTCTTCGCTCTCTCCGGTTTCATCCTCACTCATACCTACCTGCGCCGTATGGGTCCACGCCTCAAGGCCAAGGGCGCGCTCGACTTCTGGTGGCTGCGTCTGGCGCGCATCTATCCCGTGCACCTGGCGATGATCGCCATCGCTGGCATCGCCGTCGTCGCCCAGGCGAAGGTGACCGGCGACGCACTCGACCGCGACTGGCTCAATCCAATCGACCTGCTGAAGAACGTCTTCCTCGTGCAGGAGTGGGGCGCCAACCCTGATCGCGGCTGGAACTTCGTCGCGTGGTCGCTGTCGATGGAGTGGCTGGCGTACCTGATCTTCCCGCTGCTCGTCCTGCTGCTGTGGGTTCTGTACAAGCGCGTGTCCGCACCCGTGCTCGTCGTGCTGTGGCTGATCGCGATGTCGCCGATCGTCTTCTACGGACTGTCGACGACCGACTCCTATTACACGAACAACTGGGGCTCGACGTATCGGATCCTGACCGAGTTCACCGCCGGCGCGATCACGTATCTCATCGTTTGCCGACTGCTGCCCGGCGAGGGCATGACCGAGCCGGCAAAGCCGCGTATCGAGCGGCTCGCGACGACGCTGTCCGTCGTCCTGCCCGTGCTGGTCATCATCGGCGCAATCGTGCTGAGCAACCTGCCCGCTGCGCAGCCACCGCAGATCAACCTCGACCCCGACGCCGAGCCGCTGCCGCCGTACTTCCACCTGCTGCTCGTCCCACTGCTGATCGCGTGGATCGGCGCACTCGCCCTGTCGCGCCGGGGCATTGCACGCTGGTTGTCCTCCCGCGCGCTGGTTCTCGGTGGCTTCATCTCGTATTCGCTCTACATGACCCACCTGGTGTGGTTCGGGCTGTGGCGCGCGGGCATGAAGGCTGTCGGCATCACGGGCGGCCCGCTCTACGCGATCGGCTTTGTCGGACTCGTGGTCGGCGCGCTGCTCATCGCGTGGCTGATGTGGAAGTTCGTCGAGGAGCCGGCCCGCGAGGCCATGCGCGGCTGGGTGGGTGCGCGCAAGCGGCCGACCGAGGAGGCGGGCGAGACCATCGCGCTCGCGGCGAGCGACCCGGACAGCGCGTCGCCCGTCGATGTGCCGGGCGACGAGGGCAAGGGCTTCAGGTAGTCGATCAGCGTGCGAGCAGCTGCGCGAGCTCGGCGCTCGTGTCAGGCCGGACGATCTCTCCGGTGGCGACCATCACGAAGGCGGCGTCGACCTCGTCGACCGGCACCCCCCGCAGGTTCGCCCAGGCCAGCCGGTACAGCGCGAGCTGCATGGGGTCCACGTTGCGCGCGGAGCCGGTCTTCCAGTCGATGACGTCGTAGCGACCCGTCTCGTCGTCGACGAATACCGCGTCGATTCGACCATTGACGACGCGGCCGCGCACGAGCACCGCGAACGGCTCCTCGACGGCCACCGGCACTCGCGATGCAAACGGACTCAGCTCGAACGCCGACCTGAGCGAGGCGAGCTGTTCGTCGCTCGTGATGCCGTGCTCTGCCGCTCCCGGCAGGTCCTCGGGATCCAGCAGCGACTGCTGCCCGTAGCGGGCCTCGATCCAGCTGTGGAACCGCACGCCCCGCTCGGCGGCGGGCGCGGGCGGTCGAGGCATAGGCCTGGCCAGTTCCATGGCGACCGCCCGTGGGTCGGCGATCGCATGCATGAGCATGCTCGCGGAGACCGACTCGGGAAGGCGCACGGTCCTCGATCGCGAGTGCCGGGCACGCGTCTCCTCGATGAGCGCCGCCGACAGCAGGTCCCACTCGGCAACGCGGCGCCGCTCGGCGGCATCCTGCCGGCCCTGCGTGCCAACCGACGGCGGCGGCAGCATTCCCGGAAGCGCGGGCTGGACCGAATGCACGGCCCCGACCGCGGCCGCTGCCGCGTCGCGGATCGCCTGGCCGTCGGCGTCGGGCTCGACCGGCCACGGCACGGGAGGGCGCGACGCCGCGCCCTCGGGATTCGTTGCGCCCTCCTCCGGCGCCGACGCCCAGTGCACGATCTCGCCAATGCCCTCCAGGCACGCCTGCTGCACGGCGAGGAGGAAGGCGTGCGGCCCGCGCGGCTTGTTCTGGGTTGGCCCCCACCAGTGGCCGGACACAGCGAGCGCCCGCTCTGCGCGGGTGAAGGCGACATAGGCAAGGCGCTGATGCTCGAGCTCGGTCAGCTCGTTGAGGATCGTGAGGTACTCGTTGTGGTGCTTCGCTCGCGGGTTCTCCCCGGGCACGGGGAACGAGCCGAGAGCATCGGTGACATCGTCGCGCAACGGCCACGGCACGGTGCTCGGACTCGACGGCCACTGCGATCGCCCCAGCCCCCCGGGCCATGCGCCCTTCGACACGAACGGGACGAAGACGTACGGGTACTCCAGGCCCTTGGCCTTGTGCACGGTGAGCAGCTGAACCGCGTCGGCAGGGCCGGTGATGTCGAGGTCGAGGTCGACGTTGAACCGCTCCGCGTCGCGCAGGCGGCTGAGGAACGCGCCGAGGGTGACGCGACCGTCGAGCTCGGTGAACTCCGCGGCGAGGTCGAGCATCGCCGCGAGGGCGGTCTGCTGCTGACCGGAGACGCCAGGGGCGCCGAGTGCCGCCTCGACCTCCAGGCCGGTGGTGCGCATGACGCGCAGGATCAGGTCCGGCAACGGCTCACCGACATGGCGCCGGAATGCGCTCAGCTCGGCCGCCATCGCGGTGAAGCGCTCGGCTGCCTCCGGCGAGTAGTGCTCGAGATCGCCGAGGTCGTCGAGTGCCTCGGTCAGCGAGACCGCGTCGACGACGTCGCTGCCCGCGACGGCATCGTCGAGCGCTGCGGACAGCTCGGCCTGATCGGATCTGCCGCGACCCCCCGCGAGCCGAGCCGCTCGATCACCGAGGGCGGCGAGGTCACGAGCGTCTATGCGCCAGCGCGCTCCCGTGGCGAGGCGGACGAAGGCCGGATTCGCGGTGGGATCGTGGATCACCTCGAGCATCGAGCGAAGCTCGATCACCGCCGGCTGCGCGAGCAGGATCGCGGCACCCACAACCTGAGTGGGCACACCGCGCTTGCGCAGTGCCGCATCGACGGCGAGGACGTGCTGCGTCGTGGAGCACAGCACGGCGATCTGCTTCCACTCCACGCTGCCGCGATGGGTCGCCTCGACCTCCTGAACCAGCCAGTCCAGCTCGGCGCTGTAAGTCTCGAAGAGTGCGGCCGCGACGCGCCCGGGACCCTTGTCGTTGTCGCCGGCGACCAGTGGATGAGCTCCGGTGTGCACCTCGCGCAGCCGGGAGGAGATGCGGTTGGCGATCTCGAGGATGCGCGGGCCCGATCGTCGGTTCTCGCTCAGGCTGAGCACCGACGTGCGGCCCGCGAGGTCACGCGGTGGGAAGTGGGTCACGAAGTTGTCGATGTTGTCGACGCTCGCGCCACGCCAGCCGTAGATCGCCTGGCTCGGGTCGCCGACGGCCATCACGCTGTGCCCGTCGCCGAACGCCCGCTGGAGCAGCCGGCGCTGCGCGATCGAGGTGTCCTGGTACTCGTCGAGCAGCACGAACTGATGGCGATCGCGCAGGTCGTCGACCACATCGGGATAGCTGTCGACGATGACGCCGGCGAGGCGGATCTGGTCGGAGAAGTCCATGACCCCGCGTGCGGCCTTCTCCGCGCGCCACTGCTCGACGAGCGTCGCGAGCACCTCGCGCTGGTTGCTGGTCGCGAGCATGGTCTCGCCGATCTTCTGAAGCGGCGCATGCGCCGCGAGCATCGTCGCAAGGCCGGCGTCGAAGTCGCGCAGCGCGGCCGGGCTGACGTCGAGCTCGGTGAGCTCGTCATCGAGCTCGAGCAGGCTGCCGGTGACGACGATGGGCGAGCGGGCCAGCGGGCCCAGGGGCAAGGTCGTTCGGCACACCAAGCGGTAGGCGAGCTGCTGGCGCGCGCCGTTGGTGAGCATCGTCGCGCCCGGCTCGAAGCCGAGCCGGATGCCGTGCTCGGCAAGGATTCGTGACGAGAAGGCGTGATACGTGAGCACCTGCGGCTCGCCCTCGGGGTCAGCGTCGTCGAGCGGCGCCTGGACGATTCCCTCGCGCTCAAGAGCGGCAAGGCTTGCGCGCATCGCGGTGAGCAGCTGGGCGGCCGCCTTGGTCGTGAACGTGAGTCCCAGGATCGCGTCGGGCCTCGTGTAGCCGCTGCCGACGAGCCAGGCCACGCGGGCGGCCATCGACGTGGTCTTGCCGGTGCCCGCTCCGGCAACGATGACCGAGGGATCCAGGCCCGTTGACACCGCCGCCCACTGCTGGTCGCTGAGCCGGAAGCCCAGCACCGCCTGCATGTTCGGGGAGGTGAGGTCGCTCATGGCGCCACCGGCTCGCCCGCGGGCCACGCCGGACACGAGGTCTTGAAGTCGCAGTACCGGCAGGCAGGTCCCACGCTCGCCGTGAAGTCCTCGGTACGCACGGTGCGAGCCGCCGCACCGAGCTTCACCTCGACCCAGGTTGGCCACTCCTGCGGCAGCGCCTCCTGGAACTGCACCTTGGGATCCTCGGCGCCCTTGGCCGCAGGCAGTCGCAGCTGCACGAGCGCGGCCCCGCCGACCTCGGCCGGCTCGCCGTTGCCCTCCGGCGTCGCGGTGAGTCCACCCTCGCGCAGCATCAGCTGGTAGACGCCGAGCTGGCCGTGCTCGGGGATGTCGCTCGCCTTCACGCCGTTGCGCATGTTCTTCAGGTCGATCGGGACGAGGTGTCCGCGGGCGTCGCGCTCGACGCGGTCGATGTACCCGGTCAGGCGCACCGACTCGAACCCATCGGGGGTGGGCACGTTGATCACGGCACTCACGCCCAGCTCGGCGCCGACCAGCTCGCGGTCGGCGCGATCGTGGTAGACGAGGAATCGACTGAGCGCTGCGCGGGCTTCCTTGCGCTCGACCTGCGACTGCCAGGCGGCCTCGAACCGCAGCTCGGACCACACCCGTTCGACCTCCGCGTCCATGAGGTCGAGGTCGGCGGGGACGACATCCTTGGCGACGAAGTCCGCGACGGCATGCACGACGCTGCCGAACGCCGTCGCCGTGCCACGCAGCGTCTCGGCGTGCGCCTCGTGCTCGAGGAACCATTTCAGCGAGCAGGACAGCACGCCATCGAGGCCGCTGCCGCTGAGGCGGATCGGGAGCTCGGGGTCGCGAACCGGTCGCACGCCGGCAGTGCGTGGGCGAGAGCCCCACCAGTTCCGCGGATCGGCAAGTGGCACGAGTGGCGAGTCGTCGTCGTCGCGCTGCGCGGCGAGCACGGCGAGTCGGGTCAGCGCGGCGTCGCGCATCGACGCGGTGGCAAGCGGATCCTGGGCCACGCTTCGCAGTTCGGCCACCAGTCCGTCGAGGGTGAGCGGATGCGGCGGCCGGCCGGGACGGTGCTCGACGTCGACGGGCACTCCGGCCCGCCGCAGACCGGCAATGACGTCGGCGATGAATCGACTGGGCCGGTCCCCCCCGTCACCGGGTTCCTCGACCGTCGAGATGTGCAGGCGCCGGCGCGCGCGCGTGCACGCGACGTAGAACAACCGCCGCTCCTCCTCGAGCAGGTCAGCAGGCCGCGGGCCGGAGCCGATGCCTGCGGCCGTGAGTTCCTCGGCGCGAAGCGTGGTGCCGCGGGCACGAAGGTCGGGCCAGACGCCCTCCTGCGCGCCGACCACCCAGACCTCGTCCCACTCCAGTCCCTTGGCCCGATGAGCGGTGAGGATGCGGACCGCATCGGGTCGCGCGCCCCGGTCGGCGACCGGCTCGGACGGAATCTGCTGCGCGGACACGTCAGCGAGGAATACGCGAACGCCCACCTCACCACCACGTCGTCCGCTCAGCCGCTCCGCCGCATCGAACAGGGCCATGACCGCGTCAATGTCGTGATTGGCCGATCGCGAGCCCGCCAGCGCGGCACTGTGCAGTCGGTTCGACCAGCCGTGCGGGACCTTCCCTCCGGTCCAGACCAGCCACAGCACCTCCTGGGGCGACGCGCCGTCGCGGATCAGCTGCTGCGTCTGGCTGATGAGGATGCGCAGACGGCCGGCTGCGACGCTCACCGGGTCGTCGTCGTCCAAGGGCGAGCGCTCGGGAACTCCCACGATGAACTCGCGGATCAGCGCGTCGGATGCGGGTGATGCGTAGCCGGCCTCGTGCTTCTTCACGCGCAGGGCGCGCCCGAGTCGTCGCAGGTCGCTCGCGGTGAGGCCGACGAGCGGGCCGCTGAGCACATCGAGCACCTCGGGCGCCGTGCTGGCGACGGGATCGGAGGCGAGCCGCAGCGCGGCCAGCAACGTTGCGACCGCTGGCTCGGACTTCAGCGGGATCTCGTCGGCAGCGACGACCACCGGCACTCCGGCCGACAGCAGCGACCGGTGAAGAGCATGGATCTGCGCCCCCGACCTGACGAGGATCGCGAGCTCGCTCCACGGGACGCCTCGCTCGACATGCGCGAGCCGGACGTCGCGGGCCAGGTGGGCAGCCTGCGCGCCGGGAGCGTCGTAGCTGCGCAGGATGACGAGGTCGTCCTGCTCCGCGCGCGGCGCGCAGATGGGCGTGCGATGCACCTGGGCACGTTCGGCAGGCAGTCCGTGCGGCAGCCGGGAGGAGAACACGGACGCGGCCGCCGCACGGATGTTCGGCCCGAAGCGCCGCGCGTGACGAAGGACGACGATCGGCGCGCGATCCCCGGTGGGCGTCCGGAATTCGTCGGGGAACCGCAGGAGCCCACCGACGTCGGCGCCGCGGAAGCCGTAGATCGCCTGATCGGGATCACCGACCGCCACGATGCTGCACCCCGGTCCGACCAGGGCCGCCAGGAGCGCGACCTGCAGCGGATCGGTGTCCTGGTACTCGTCGACATAGATGGCCCGGTACTGCCGGTGGAGCGCATCCGCGAGGGCCGGCTGGACGGCCCTGGCCCAGGCGCGCTGCAGGAGGTCGGAGTAGTCGATGACGTTCTCGAAGGCAGCGACCTCCTCCTCCTCGCGGGCGAACGCCCCGATCGCGGCCCAGGCCGGTCGGTCGGACTCCAGGCCTATCTGGCGGAGGCGCTCGGGCGAGATGCCGAGCTCGCGTGCCTTGACGAGAAGCGCCCTGACCTCGTTGGCGAGGCCAAGCGTGGGCAGCGCCCCGGAGAGTTCCTCGGGCCAGTCCAGCCGCTTGTCGAGCACGGCCCCGACGAGGAGTTCGCGAATCCGGGCATCCTCCTCGGCCCCGGACATCAATCGGAGCGGTTCGGGGTACTCCTCCAGTGGATCGGTCTTGCGCAGGAGCCCGTAGGCGAAGGAATGGAAGGTGGACACCGTGGGGAGAACGCCTCCGCCGATCCGCGCGGCGACGCGATCGCGCAACTCGACTGCGGCCTTGCGGCCGAACGTGAGGGCGAGGACCGCGTCTGGGGCGAGCGGGGCGGTGGGATCCGCCAGGCGCGAGCAGATCGCCTCGACGATCGTGGTCGTTTTTCCGGTGCCGGGGCCGGCCAGCACGAGCAGGGGTCCGCTGCGATGCTCGACGACCAGGCGCTGCTCGTCATCGAGCACGGCAGGCGCGGCCGGGGTCGGCGGCGCCATGTCGAGAGTCCACTGCATAGGGCATGGATACCACCCGGGTCAGACCCCCCGCGTGCCGCTTCTGACACGATCAGCCCGTGACTGATCCGGTGCCCGACCCGCTCACGGCGGACGGCACCCTGCGTACCGAGCCCGCACTGCCCGAGGCGCCGGCGGCAGAAACGTCTGCGGAGTCGCCCGCATCGGCGCAGAACGGCACGCTTCCTGCGCCAGACATCGAGCAGACCCTGGTCATCGAGGACGGGGTGATCCCCCGCCGGGTCCGCCGACCGCTCGACCTGGCCCGCTTCGTCCTGGCGATCCTCATCACCGTGGGCATCGTCGCCCTGGCCTACTTCGCGACCGAGACCGCGGCCGGCCTCGACACCGACCTCGACACCGGGGCGCGCCTGCTGCCGTCGCTCCTGGTCCTCGCACTCAACGTCATCGGCGGCCTGGGCACCCTAGGCCTGCCGATTGCCGCAGCCGTCACTCTCGTGCTCCGCGGCCGCATGCGCCAGCTGTTCGACGCGCTCGTCGCGCTGCTCGTCGCGATCCTGCTGCTCACCGGCATCTCGATCGCGCTGACCTCGCTGGACTTCCCGCGACTGCTCGTCGCGCTCGCCGGATCGACGAGTTCGGACAGCGTCGCCACCGCGCCGATCCTCGGCGGGCTGCTCGCCTTCGTGACTGTCTCGCGCCTGATGACCCGGCGGCCGTGGAACGTCCTCACCGTGGTCGTCATCGGGTCGCTGATCATCGTCACAGTCCTCAGCTCGGGGATCGCACTCGCCGGCGTCGGAATCTCGCTGTCCATCGGCTGGGCCGTCGGGCTGATGACGCGGTATGCGATGGGCACGCCCACCGCCCGCCCGAGCGGCATGGAGATCGCCGAGGCGCTCGGCCGCGGCGGCTTCCCCATCACCTTGCTGAAGGCGGAGGAGACCACGCGCCGCGGTCGCCGCTACAGCGCGACGACCCGGTCGGGCGACCCCCTCGTCATCACCGTGCTCGACCGCGACCTGGAGGGCGCGGGGCTCGCGAACGCGATCTGGACCGGCCTGCGCCTGCGCGATGACAGCGCGGCCGGCGCGTTCAATATGCGCCGCGCACTCGATCATGCGGCGCTGCTCGCCTACGCCGCCCAGGTTGCGGGCGCGCCCGAGCCGCGCCTGCTGCTTGCCAGCGAGATCGGCCCGGACTCCTGCCTGCTGGCCTGGGAGCACGTGGAGGGCACTCGGTTCAGCGAGCTTGAGTCCGTCAGCGACGCCGACCTCGTGCAGGCATGGCGCGCGATTCGCACACTGCACGAGAACCAGGTCAGCCACCGCTCACTGACCGCCTCGCACCTGGTGCGCACCGAGGAGGGCAGCGTCTGGCTGATCGGCGGTGAGACCGGGAGCATCGCGGCCGGCGACATCGCCCAGCGCATCGACATCGCCGAGCTCCTCGTCACGCTCGCCATGCTCACCGATGTGGAGCGCGCGGTGGAGACCGGTCGCACGGTCCTGGGAGTGACGGGGCTGTCTCGTGCGCTGCCAGCGCTGCAGCCCGTCGCGCTGTCGTACGAAACCCGCAAGGCGGTGCGCAAGAAGAAGGCACTGTTCGTCTCGCTGCGCGATGCACTCTCGGAGATCCGTCCCGGCGCCGACGACGAGCAGATCCAGTTCGAGCGGGTCAAGCCACGCACCCTGGTGATGATCGTCGTTGGCAGCGTCGCTGGCTATCTGCTGCTCACCCAGCTCGCGTCCGTCGACCTCGCCACCTTGTTCACCACGGCGAACTGGGGCTGGGCGGTCGTCGCCCTCCTCCTCAGCATCATCACGTTCGTCGCTGCCGCATGGTCCCTGTCGGGCTTCGTGCCGGAGAAGATTCCCCTGCATCGGACCATCCTCGCCCAGCTCGCCGGCTCGTTCGCGACCCTCGTGTCGCCGCCGACCATCGGCTCGATCGCCATCAACGTGCGGTTCCTGCAGAAGGCCGGCCTGCATCCAGCGCTCGCCGCTGCCAGCGTCGGCGTCGCCCAGGTCATGGCCTTCATCTTCCACATCGTGCTGCTGCTCCTGTTCGGCATCGCCGCGGGCACGCAGGCCGACCACACCTTCGATCCGCCGCAGTGGGTCGTGATCGGCGTTGTCGCGCTCGCCGTCGTCGCCTTGGCACTGCTGGCCGTCCCGGCCGTGCGACGCCTCATCGTCAAGCGCGTGCAGCCGACGCTGAAGGAGGTCGTGCCCCGCCTCGTCACGATCGTCCAGCGGCCGTTCAAGCTGCTCGAGGGCATCGGCGGCATCCTGCTGCTGAACGCCGCGTTCATCGGGGTGCTCTACGCATGCGTGCTGGCCTTCGGCGGATCGCTGAGCGTCGCGGTTGTCGCCGTGGTCTACCTCGCGGGCGCGACTTTGGGTCAGGCGGCGCCGACGCCCGGCGGCCTCGGCGCAGTGGAGGCCGCACTTGCTGCCGGCCTGACCGCCGGCGGCCTCGACGGAGGCACCGCGGTGTCAGCAGTGCTGCTGTTCCGTGTCGTCACGTTCTGGCTGCCGACCATCCCCGGCTACTGGTCCTTCAACTTCCTCACCAAGAAGGGTGCGCTATGACCGACGCATCGACCCACATCCACGTGCGGCTGACCTTCCCGGAGGGCTCTGCCACGGAGCCGGTCATCTACGAGATCGTCAAGCGCTTCGACGTCGTGCCGAACATCCGACGAGCGGCCATCCACGACCACACCGGCTGGATGGTGCTCGACCTGGCCGGTAGGAAAGCCGACCTCGACTCGGCGACGGAGTACCTGACCGGCCTCGGCGTCGACGTGGCGCGCGTCGAGGGCGACATCCTCGAGGGCTGACCCACCTCGCCGAGCTTGAGGTTTGGCACCCTCGCCGGCGTGCCGGAGGGTGCCAAACCTCAAGGTCGGCGAGAGGGATTGGCGGTTAGTAGGTGGGCTTGTCGGGCTCGATCTGGTTGACCCAGGCCAGCACGCCGCCGCCGACGTGCACCGCGTCGGAGAAGCCGGCACCCTTGACGACCGCGAGGACCTCCGCGGAACGGCCGCCCACCTTGCAGTGCAGGATGACGCGCTTGTCGGTGGGCAGCTTGCCCAGCGCCGACCCGTCGAGGAACTCCCCCTTCGGGATGAGGATCGAGCCGGGGATGCTCACGATCTCGTACTCGTTCTGCTCGCGGACGTCGATCAGCTCGAAGTCATCCGTGCCAGCCTCGCGTGCATCGAGCAGCGCCTTGAGCTGCGTGACGGAGATCGTCGAGTCGCGTGCCGCGTCGGCCGCCTCCTCCGAGATGGTTCCGCAGAACGCCTCGTAGTCGATGAGCTCGGTGACGGTCGGGTTCTCCCCGCACACTGCGCAGTTCGGGTCCTTGCGGATCTTCACCTGGCGGTAGTTCATGTCGAGTGCGTCGTAGACCATCAGGCGGCCAAGGAGCGTGTCACCGATGCCGGTGAGCAGCTTGATCGCCTCGGTGACCTGGATGGACCCGATCGACGCGCACAGCACGCCGAGCACGCCGCCCTCGGCGCACGAGGGGACCATGCCGGGGGGCGGGGGCTCGGGGTACAGGCAGCGGTAGCACGGACCGTGCTCGGCCCAGAACACACTGGCCTGTCCGTCGAAGCGGTAGATCGAGCCCCACACGTACGGCTTGCCGAGCAGCACTGCGGCGTCGTTGACGAGGTAGCGGGTCGCGAAGTTGTCAGTGCCGTCGACGATGAGGTCATACTGCGCGAACAGCTCCATCACGTTGGAGGAGTCGAGCCGCTCCTCGTGAAGGTTGACGGTGACGTAGGGGTTGATCTCCTTGACGCTGTCGCGCGCGCTCTGGGCCTTGGGGCGGCCGATGTCGCTCTGGCCGTGGATCACCTGGCGCTGGAGGTTGCTCTCGTCGACCTCGTCGAACTCGACGATGCCGAGGGTGCCCACGCCAGCCGCTGCCAGGTACAGCAGGGCCGGGCTGCCGAGACCACCGGCGCCGACGCACAGCACCTTGGCGTTCTTCAGGCGCTTCTGGCCGGCCATGCCGACGTCGGGAATGATCAGGTGGCGGCTGTAGCGGCGCACCTCGTCGACGCTCAGGGACTCGGCAGGCTCGACGAGCGGGGGCAGGATCACGGGGTTTCCTCACGGTTGCGGTCGACATCGAGCGTAACCAAGCCGGGCCGCTGGCCATTCCCGGACCTCGGCTCGGCGCGCGATGCTACGACTGGGGCTGTTCCGGCTCGGTCCTCGGCAGCTCGACGGTCGGGGGCGCAACGGGCGGGCCGCCCACCTCGGCTGCCGGCGACGGGACGACGGGAGCGGCCGGTGAGTTGCCCCGCCGCGAGAGCAGCCATACGAGGACCACGAGCAGGGCGATCACCGCGAGGCCAAGCACCGCGACCGCGACGATGAGAAGGATGACAACGACCGTGCGTGCGGCTATCCCCCTGCCTTCAGTCGCGTTGCTCGTGACCGTGACGTCGAGCGACTGGGTCAAGGGAGTCGAGACGGAGACCGAGGTGTCGGAGGTCTGCTCGACGCCCTCCCCGCTGATCGACGTGATGTCGCCGGGGAACTGCACGTTCACGGTGTAGGTCGCGCCGGACATGAACCTCTCGGCGCCTCCGAGGAGATCGCCGAGGCCCGCCGTCGCGTCGTCGCCACCACCGAGGCCCGAAAGCGGCCCCGAATCCCCGAAAAGGTCCTCAAGGTCCGGGGCATCGGATCCGGCGAGGCCGCCCAGACCCTCCTTCGTCATGTGAAGGGTGATCGAGTCACCGTCCTTGGTGACGGTGAAGTCCTCGCCCATCGCGTCCTTGCCGCCGGTAATGTCGCACGTCATGACGAACTCGGAGGCCGTCTGCGACGGCGTGCAACTCGCGGGGTCGAGCCCATCCATGTCACCGCTGGTCTCACTCGGTTCCTTGAGCTTGTCGGCGAAGTCCTTGGCGAAGTCGTCGAACGTCACGCCGAGCATCTCCATCGTCGACTTCTGGAAGCCGACGGCGACCGTGCCGGACGTGTTCGCATTCGAGTCGATGGCGACGTCGGCCGTCACGGACAGGCAGCCCGACAGGGTCAGGACCGTGACGGCGCCGATGGCGACGACACCGAGTGCGCGAATGTTGCGGCGGGAGCGGCGGCTGGTCATGTGACCTCAAGGACGGTTGGCGGCGGGTCGTCCCATGCTAGGCCAGCATGCTCACGCCAGCCGCTGCGTCATGGGTGACTTCCCACCCTCGGAAGTCCGGTCTGTCACTATGGCGCATGCTGAAAATCGCTGGACGAGACCGCCTTCCGACGGCCCCGACCAGGCGCCTGGCACTCGCAGCGCCCGCAGTACTCGGGATGCTGATGCTCGCGGCCTGCTCAGGTAGCACGTCCAACGCCGCGAGTTCTGGCGCTCCGAGCGGCGGTGGACTCATGGCGTACGTGACGAATGCGCAGGACAACGGCAAGACTCCAGGCATGGGCTCGGTCATCCCCGTCAATCTCACCGACCAGTCGCCCGGCACCCCGATTGAGCTGGGCGAAGGTGCCGGCACAAACGACATCATGATCACCGCCGACGGCAAGACGGCGTACGTGACCAACGAGTACACCAGCTCTGTCACGAGCATTGATCTGGCCTCCGGGGAGCTGGGGACGCCGATCACGGTGGGCAAGGATCCGGTCGCCATCGCGTTCGTTCCCAATACGAACGAGCAGTGGGCATGGGTGGCGAACTACGACGGCAAGTCGGTTTCCACCGTCAACCTGGCAACCGGACAGGTGGGCACGACGATCGCCGTCCCGAACGCTGGTCCCAACACGGTTGCCTTCACTCCGGACGGGCTGACCTGCTACGTCGCGAACTGGGGTACGGACGACGACGCCGGCAGCACCGTCACGCCTATCGAGGTCACCGACGGGGGTGCGGGTGGCAAGGTGCTGCCCTCGATCAAGGTCGGCCTCAATCCCAACTGGATCGCCATCACCAATGATGGCAGCACCGCCTACGTGGCGAACAAGGGCAGCAACTCGCTCACGGCGATCGACGTGGCCACCAACACTGCGGGCGCACCCATCGACCTTCCGGGGCCGCCGATCGAGATGGAGATCGCGCCCGAGGGCAAGCTCGCCTACGTCGCGATCGCGGGGAGCAAGCCCGAGGTCGACGAGGTCGTGCCCGTGGATCTGACCACCAGTCCGGCGACCCTGGGTCAGGCCATCAAGCTCGTCGCAAAGTCGCAGCCGCACTGGATCGCCTTCACGTCCGACGGGCAGACCGCCTACGTCGTGGGCAACGGCGACAGCACCCTCACACCCATCACGGTCGCTACCGGCGTGCCCGGGACTCCAATCAAGGTGTCGACGGACCCCGATTCGGATCTGCTGGCGATCGCCCTGACCACGTCGTAGCGTCAGGAAACGTCGTCGGGCTCCTTGCGCGCGCGGCTGGGCTGGACCCTAGGCGGCTCGCCGGGCATCTTCGGATACTCGGGCGGGAACGGCAGCTCACCCAGGCCGTCGTCGCAGTCCCGCTGCCACCACTCCATCAGGGTGTCGATGCGTCCGGGATTCTGGCCGAAGTCGGCCCACACGTCACCGGTGGTGCGCAGCCGCTCGGGGATCGTCAGCACCGTGTGCTGCATCGGATCGGTGGACTCCAGTTCGTCCCACGTGACGGGGCAGGAGACGGACGCCTGAGGCAGTGGCCGAGGGCTGTACGCACCGGCCATCGTCCGGTCCCGGTTCGCCTGGTTGAAGTCGGCGAAGATCTTGGTGCCGCGCTCCTCCTTCCACCAGTTCGTCGTCACCAGATCGGGCATCCGTCGCTCCAGCTCACGGGACGCGGCGATGACGGCGTGTCGGACGTCGAGGAACTCGTGAGTCGGCTCGATGGGCGCGAAGACGTGCAGGCCTCGGTTGCCCGAGGTCTTGACGAAGGCATCCAGGCTCGCCTCTGCGAGCACGGTCCGCAGAACGAGGGCCGCTTCGACAGCCTCCGCGAACCCGGTCCCTGGCTGAGGATCCAGGTCGATGCGCAGCTGGTCCGGGTTGTCGGTGTTGGCGCTTCGCGAGGGCCACGGATGGAACACCACGGTGTTCATCTGCACGGCCCACACGACGGCCGCGGCGCAGTCGAGAATGATCTGCGGGTGTGACCTCGCGCTCGGGTACCTGACCATCTGGGACTTCACGTACGGCGGTGCGCCCTTCGGCGGGTTCTTCGAGAAGAACCACTCCCCCTCGACCGAGTCGCCGAACCGTTGGAGAGAGACCGGCCGGTCTCCGTTTGCGACGAGGAAGGCGCCCGCCACCTCGATCGTGTAGTGAACGAGGTCGAGCTTGGTGATGCCGAGGGCCGGCCAGACCACTCGGTCCGGGCTGGAGATGCGGATCTCGATGAGCCCGTCGGGTCCGGCCGCTTCCACGGTCGTCGCGGTCGATGCCACGTCAGCGCCAGCCGAGTTCGGGAGCTACGTGCAGGAGGATTGACTCGACGATGTGAGTGCAGTACTCGACGCCGAGCTGGCTGGGGATCGCAAGCAGCAGCGTGTCGGCTGCGGCGATCGCCGAGTCCTCCGCCAGTTCCTTGACCAGCACCTCAGGGTCGCCGGCGAACGTCTTCCCGAACACCGCGCGCGCATCGTCGATGATGCCGAACTGATCCGAGGACGTGCGCTCGCGCCCGAAGTAGGAACGGTCGAGGTCGTTGGTGATCGGGAAGATCGATCGGGTGACCGACGTGCGCCCCTCCCATTCGTGCCCGGCACCGGACCAGGCATCGCGGAACATTTCGATCTGCTCGCGCTGCTGTACATGGAACGGCGCGCCGGACTCGTCAAACTTGAGGGTCGAGCTCATCAGGTGCATGCCCTTCTCGGCGGCCCAGACGGCGGTGGCGTTGGTCGCCGCGCCCCACCAGATGCGTCGACGCAGTCCCTCCGAGTACGGCTCGAGTCGCAGCAGCCCCGGCGGGTTCGGGAACATCGGCCGGGGGCTCGGCTCGGCGAAACCGTCACCCTCGATCACCTCGAGGAAGACGTCCGCATGACGCCTTGCCATGTCGGCCTCGGTCTCCCCTTCGGCCGGGGCGTATCCGAAGTGGCGCCAGCCCTCGATGACCTGCTCGGGCGAACCGCGACTGATGCCGAGTTGGAGGCGGCCACCGGAGATGAGATCCGCAGAGCCCGCGTCCTCGGCCATGTACAGCGGGTTCTCGTAGCGCATGTCGATCACGCCGGTGCCGATCTCGATGCGCTCGGTTCGCGCGCCGATCGCTGCCAGAAGCGGGAACGGCGAGGCCGCCTGGCGCGCGAAGTGGTGTACGCGGAAGAACGCGCCGTCCGCGCCCACGCCCTCGACTGCCTGGGCAAGGTCGATCGACTGGAGCAGGAAGTCGGAGGCGGTGCGCGCCTTCGACCACGGCTCGTCCATCCAGTGACCGAAGGACAAGAACCCGATCTTCTTCATCTGATCAGCCTAGACGCGCGACTCAAAGCCGCCCTCGTCTACGGTCGACTCGTGAACTGGGATCCGAACGCGCCGGGAGTCCTGGCGCTGCCGTCCGGGCGACTGGTCCGCGGGCGCGCGCTGCGCAAGCCCGTGCCCGACGGGCTGCTGCCCCAGTACGGCCTCTACCTGCTGGGCAGCCTCCCCAACCCGACCCCCTGGCCATCGGACTGGATCAGGTGGAAGGACTTCAGGGTGCCGCGGTCGCTGCCCAACGCGGCGCGCCTGATCAGGCTCGCATGGGACAGCACCACGAACGAGCGCGTCGAGGTCGCGTGCGGTGGCGGACGAGGTCGTACGGGCACCGCGCTGGCGTGCATGGTCGTCCTCGATGGCTTGCCCGCGGATGAGGCGATCTCGTATGTCCGCGCCAACTACCACCGCCGGGCGGTCGAGACTCCCGGCCAGCGTCGGTTCATCAGGTCCTTCGCGGACTAGCGCTCAGCCGTCGGCCCCGAGCGACGTCGTCCCCTGCGTGACGAGGTTGCGCATCGCGCGCAATGCGACGGACAACGTCGCCAGGTCCGGATTCTCGACAGACGCGATGTCGTCGAGTGTCGCTCGTGCGCGCGCCAGTCCCTCGCGGTGATCGAGCTCCCACTGCATCAGACGCTCCGCAGCGGTAGCCGTCGACGGCGTCGACTCGAGCACTCGCGTCGTCAGCTCCGCGACGACCGTGTAGATGTCACCGCGCAGCGCCTGACGTGCCAGAGCGGTCCACCTGTCACCGCGCGGCAGGGCCGTGATGTCGACGAGCGTCCGGTCGATGTCGTAGCGCTCGGACACGGCGAAGTAGAGCGGCACGACGGCGTCAAGGGTCTCGTCCGTGCGCAGGCAGATATCAGTGATGTCGAGCAGCGCGAACACGTCCAGGGCAGCAGCCGCCTTGCGGGCGAGGTCCTCCGGTGCGCCGGCCGCGACGAACCGCTGTGTCAGCCGCTCCCAGCGCTCGCGCTCCTTGCCGAGCAGCAGCGTGGGAACCTCGGCGGCTCGATCGGACACGACTGCGGCGAACCGGTCGATCTCCCCCTGAACGTCCAGCGACGTGCCGCGCGTCTGGAGGAACCAGCGCGTCGCGCGATCAAGCAGCCGACGCGTCTCGAGGTGAAGCGCCGACTGAGCCGTGGTCGGAACGTGGTTGTCCAGCTCGTTGATGCTCTGCCAGATCGCGTCGATGCCGAAGACCTCGATCGCGGCCCACGCCGCCCGCACGACCTGGACCGCGCTCGCGCCGGTCTCCTCCATCGCGCGGAACACGAACGTGATGCCGCCGATGTTGACCAGTCGGTTGCACGTGACGGTGCTGACGATCTCCGCACGCAGCGGGTGGCCCTCGAGCGCGCCGGCGAAGCCGGCCGCGAGCTCCGGCGGGAAGTACGACACGAGCTTCTGCGCGAAGTAGGTCTCGTCGGCGATGCCCGACTCATTCAGGCGCTCGGTCAGCCAGATCTTCGAGTAGGCAAGCAGCACGGAGAGCTCGGGTGAGGTCAGTCCCTCCCCCGCGATGCGCCGTGTGCGCAGCTCGACATCGTCGGGCAGGAACTCCAGCGCGCGATCGAGCAGGCCGCCACGCTCCAGCTCTCGGATCAGCCGCTGGTGCACGGTGATGAGGTTCGTCGCCCCGGCGCGGGCGTTGCCGAGCACGACGTTCTGCCCGTAGTTGTCCTCAAGCACCTGCGCAGCGACGACATCGGTCATGTGGGCGAGCAGGAGGTTGCGCTCGTCGCGATCCATGCTGCCCGCGCGGACGAGTGAGTCCAGCAGGATCTTGATGTTGACCTCGTGGTCTGAGGTGTCGACTCCTGCGGAGTTGTCGATCGCGTCGGTGTTCAGGCGCACGCCGTGCCGTGCGGCCTCGACGCGTCCGAGCTGAGTCATGCCGAGGTTGCCGCCCTCGCCGACTACCCGGCAGCGCAGGTCGGATCCATTGATGCGAATACGGTCGTTGGCCTTGTCGCCGACGTCGATGCTGGTTTCGGTCTGCGCCTTGACGTACGTGCCGATCCCGCCATTCCACAGCAGGTCGACGGGGGCGCGCAGCGCTGACTGGATGAGTTCGTCGGGCGTCATCGTCATGACGTCGAACGGGATTCCGAGCACGGACGCCATCTGCGGCGTGATGTCGATCGACTTCGCCGCGCGCGGGAACACCCCTCCTCCTGCGGAGATCAGGTCCTGGTCGTAGCTGCCCCACGACGAGCGCGGCAGGTCGAACAGGCGCCGCCGCTCCGCGAAGGACGTCGCGGCATCGGGGTCGGGATCGACGAACACGTGACGATGGTCGAAGGCGACGACGAGGCGGATGTGCTCGCTCAGCAGCATTCCGTTGCCGAAGACATCGCCGCTCATGTCGCCGATCCCGGCGACGGTGAAGTCGGTGGTCTGCGTGTCGACGCCCAGTTCGCGGAAATGGCGCTTGACCGACTCCCACGCACCGCGCGCGGTGATGCCCATCGCCTTGTGGTCATAGCCGACAGAGCCCCCGGATGCGAACGCGTCACCGAGCCAGAAGTCGTACTCGGCGGAGATGCTGTTCGCCAGGTCGGAGAACGTCGCCGTGCCCTTGTCCGCAGCGACGACGAGGTAGGGATCGTCGCCGTCGTGACGGACCACGTCGCGCGGCGGCACCACGACACCATCGACGCGATTGTCGGTCACGTCGAGCAGCGACCTGATGAACTCGCTGTAGGCGGACTTTCCCTCCGCCAACCAGGCCTCGCGGTCCGTCGTCATGTCGGGGAGTCGCTTGGCGTAGAAACCGCCCTTCGCACCGACGGGCACGATGACCGAGTTCTTGACCTCCTGCGCCTTGACCAGGCCGAGTACCTCCGTGCGGAAGTCCTCCTGCCGATCGCTCCAGCGCAGGCCACCGCGCGCGACTGACCCGAAGCGCAGGTGCACGCCCTCGACCTGTGGTGAGTAGACCCAGATCTCGAAATGCGGCTTGGGCACCGGCAGGTCCGGCACCTGACGAGGATCCAGCTTCAGTGCGATGGACGAGCGGTCGATGCCGTCGTCATCGGCCTGGAAGTAGTTGGTACGCAGCGTGCCAGTGATCAAGGCGAGCAGGGTTCTCATGATGCGGTCCTGGTCGAGGCTCGCGATCGAGTCGAGGCCCTGCTCGATGTCGTCGACGAGCCGAGCCTCCGCGGTGGATCGGTCGTCGACCTCGACCGGCGCGAAGCGCGCCTCGAACAAGGACACGAGGAGCCGGGTGATGTGGACGTTGCCGACCACCACCTCCTCGATGTACTGCTGGCTGAACGAGGACCCGATCTGGCGCATGTAGCGCGCGTAGGCACGGATGATCAGCGCCTGCCGCCAGCGCATGCCTCCGCGGACGATGAGCGCGTTGAAGCCATCGACACCGCAGCGCTCGTCCCACGCTGCGGCGAATGCCTCCTCGAAGCGCTCGGCGAGGGTCGATCGCGCGGGGATGTCGCCGTCAGCGAGCCGCATGCCGAAGTCGAGGATCCACACGGGTTCCTTGAGAGCGCGCGCGATCTCGTACGGGTACTCGTCGACGACGTCGACCCCCATCGCCTGCAGGATCGGCAGCACGCGCGACAGCGACATGGCCGGGCCGACGCGGGTGACGCGAAGCCGGATATCGCGGCGCGAGCCATTCGGCGGCTCGTAGATCTCCAGCGACAGCTCACCGGTAGTGAGGTTCTCGATGACCAGTGCGTCGTTCACGCCACGTCCGGGACCGAAGGTCTCCTTGTACGCCTCGGGGAACGCGTGCGCGTAGGTGCGCAGCAGCGCCACCGCGGGGCCTTCGCCGACTCGCGCGACGAGCGCCACGTTGAAGTCGTCCTGCCAGCTGCGCGCAGCAGCCGCGACCGCGGACTCCAGCGTCGGCACGTCGACATCGGGAACGCCCTGGCCCGGCGGCACCTGGATGACGAAGTGCACGCGCGCAAGAACGGACTCCGACACCCGCGCGGTGTAGTCGACCGAGGATCCGCTGAAGGCCTCGACGAGCAGGCGCTCAATGCGCAGGCGCACGGGTGTCGTGTACCTATCGCGCGGCAGGTACACCAGGCAGGACATGTAACGGCCGTAGTCGTCCGCGCGCAGGTAGACCTTCGTGTGCCGTCGCTCCTGCAGGTGCAGCACCGACTCCGCGATCTCGGCCAGCAGTGCGTCGTGCGTCTGGAACAGCTCGTCGCGCGGGTACGTCTCGAGGAACTGCAGCAGGTCCTTGGCGCTGTGCGAGCCGCCGGCGAACTCGAGGTCGGCGAGCAGGCGGTCGTGCTTCTGCCGCAGGACCGGGATCTGCAGGATGCTTTGCGTGTAGGCACTGGACGAGAACAGGCCGAGGAAGCGGCGCTCCCCGATAACCCGGCCGGCGCTGTCAAAGCGCTTGACGCCGATGTAGTCCAGGTACGAGGCGCGGTGCACCGTCGATCGCGAGTTCGCCTTGGTGAGCACGAGCAGCTCGGGCTCCCGTGCGCGAGCACGCACGGCGGGGGGCAGGGCCGCGAAGCTCCGAGAGGTTGCCGACTCCGGCTCAGTGGCACCGAGCAGGCCAAGCCCGCTGCCCGGCACGGGCACCAGCACGTCCTCTCCCTCGCGCGTGTCGAGGACGTACTCGCGGTAGCCCAGGAAGGTGAGGTTGTCGTTCGCCAGCCAGCGCAGCAGCTCGACGCCCTCGTCGACCGACGCCTGCGGCACCGTCGACGGTGGCGACGCGGTGATCTCGTCCGCGAGCCCGAGCGCCTTGGCGCGCATGGCCTGCCAGTCGCGCACGGCGATGCGCACGTCGTCGAGCACGGCGTTGACCCGGCCCTCGAGCTCGGGACCGTCAAGCCCGCCGAAGTCGCGCTCGAGCTCGAGCCACATCCACGACTCGGCGTGCACATCGGCAGCGCCGTCCGATGCCACGGCGTCGATGATCTCCGTCAGCTCGCCCGCGGCATTGCGCCGAGCCAGCACCTGCGGGTGCACGACGAGGTGGACTGCGCGGCCGGCGGCGGCGAGCGCGTGCGTGACCGAGTCGACGAGGAATGGCATGTCGTCGGTGACGACTTCGACGACGACCGACACGTCGGCCGATCCATCGGCGTCGATCGCGCGGACCTTCGCGATGCCCGGAGTGCGCACACGGGCGAAGTCGATCAGTTCCTGCGCGTGGGCGACGACGGTGTCGACGGGGTGATCGAGGAGGTCCTCCTCGGCGAGATGGCGGTAGAACCGCGAGGCGAGCAGTCGGACATCGGGATCGGTCACCTTGTCGAGCGCCGCCTGCCGTGCCCGATCGCCAGTCACAAGCATCACGCTATCCCGAGGCGCGCCCGGGCCGTGCCATGATGACGCGGTGGCGACCAAGTTCGAGCATGAGCAGCACTTCAATGGCGAGCCCGCGGCAGTCATGGCGATGCTGAAGGACCCCGACTACATCCGGCTCAAGTGCGATCGCACCGGCTCCCTGAAGTCCGATGTCGACGTCTCGGACAAGCCGGACGGCGGGGTCATCCTCACCTGCACCCGGGTCCTGCCGGCGAATGTCCCGGCGGCCGCGAAGAAGTTCGTCGGCGAGACGATCACCGTGACCGAGAGGCAGGACTGGACGCCCCTGGCCGCTGACGGCTCGGCCTCGGCCGCCGGCACCGTCAGCTTCAACGCCCCGCTCGGGTTCACCGCGACGATCACCCTGGCGGCGTCCGACGGCGGGACCCTTGTGCGCACGTCCGGATCGTTCAAGGCGGGCGTGCCGTTCATCGGCGGCTCGATCGAGAGCAGCGCGGCCGAGCTGACGACCAAATACCTGGACGTCGAGCAGACCGTCGCCAACGAATGGCTGGCGCGCTAGCCCCGCTTCCCGAATTGAACCGCCTCCCGGGTCAAATCCGCAGAACTCACCCGGTTTGCCACCCAGAACCTCGAATTGAACCGCCCCGGGTCAAATCCTTAGAATCCGCCCCGGAACGGCCGCAAAACCCGGATTTGACCCGGGAGGCGGGTCAATTCGGCGTTCTAGCCGGTGGCGGGGACGTCGTCGGACGCCCGCCACGCTGCCGCGCTCGTGCGCAGCGACGTCTCCAGCACGTGCCGCCTGCGGGTGGAGTCCATGAGGTTCGACCCGATCGCCGCGAGATCCTCCGGACCGGGACCGACCATCCGCACCTCAACTCCCGCTGCACGCACCGTGGCGGCCTCCAGGCGCGCCGTCTTCGTCACCTCGGACCGCCACCGCCGCTCGAGTCGCCCCGCGACGTTTGACGGACGGTCCATGGCGAAGGACACCATGGGCGCGACGACGTAGACCTCGTCGAGGCCTGCATGCGCCACGACATCTATCGACGTCGCCGACACCGCACCGCCGTCGACGTAGACCCGACCGTTGATCGTCACGGGCATGAACCAGCCGGGGATGGCGCACGAGGCCATGACCGCGCTCGCCAGCGGTGCGACCGGCGCTCCGGGGCGGCCGAACACGACTCGGCGGCCGTCCTCGTAGTCCATGGCCACGATCCACACGCCCCGATGCGGAGACCACTCGCCCATCGGCGTGAACGCGTCGATGAGGTGGCCCACGCGCTCCAGGGACTTGGTGCCCTCCGGCATGAACGCCGACAGCACGGTGGTGACCGGCATCTGCCGCATGTGACGCAGGCTCGACGCCGCAAGCCGGGGCGAGCCAGGACCGGTGAACTTCGGCATGCCCGGCCGCTTGCCGCCGGTGGCGACCTCAGGGTCGAACGCATACCCGGCGAGCGGGCCGGTCGTGACGACCTCGTCGGCGTACTGCTGCCGCAGTTGCTCCACGGTGACGCCGCCACCGATCAGCGCGGTCAGCACGGAGCCGGCAGATGTCCCGACGATGACGTCCACATCCGCGACCGCGAATCCGTACTGCTCCTCAAGCGCAGCGAGCGCGCCGACGGCCCACGTGCCCCCGAGGACTCCGCCTCCGCCGAGCACGAGGCCGCGCCGAGGCCGGTCCGCAGGAGCAGTCACGACGGCACCTCCCCGCTCGCCGTCGGGCGTGCCTTCCGCTCGGCCTTGCCGTGCACCGACCGCAGGGTCGGGCGGACCCGCTCGGTTCGAGCGAGCAGTTCGTCCATCGACTCGCTCAGGCATGCGACGAGCACGTCGACGTCCGGCAGGGCGTCCCGATCGGCATACAGCCCGAAGTAGACGCCGCCGTCGTACGAAATGAGGCCGATGCTCAACGCCTGGCCCTTGGTGAGCGGGACCACGGGGTAAGCGGACACCATGCGCGAGCCGGCGGCAAACAGGGAACGCTGCGGTCCTGGCACGTTGGTGATCACCAGGTTGTAGACCTTGCGCGACAGGGTCGACCCGACGCGTGCGCCCAGCGCGTGCAGCGTCGGCGGGCCGAAGCCCGCGATGTTGACGATCGCATCGGCACCCACGAAGTGCCCGCCCTCCTCAAGCTGCGCGAGCTGGTAGCTGATCTGCTGCAGTCGGATCGCGGGGTCCGCCTCCCCGACGGGGAGGTCGACCAGGGCGGCAGTCACGCGATTGCCGCCCGCGCCCTCGGCAGCGGTGCCGGGGACCGCGATGCTCACTGGCAGCAGCGCGCGCAGGATGTCGCCCTGGTTCACCGGCGCCCCGCGCGTCATGAGCCACGACCGCAGTGCGCCGCAGATCACCGCGAGCACCGTGTCGTTGACAGTGCCGCCGAACTCCGCGCGCACCTTCTTGAGGTCAGCAAGGGTGAGGTCGACCGTCGCGAAGCGGCGCTGGCCGCCGATCGTCACATTCAGCGGGCTCGGTCCTGGCATGCGCGCCATCGCCAGGGCCGCGCTGATCACGCCGATGGCCCGCTGACCGACATAGGCAGCGGTCGACGCCGTGCCGGTGACGGTGTTGCGCGCTGCCTCGAACGCCGCGGCCGGGCGCGTGGCGAGCTCGGTCATGGCAGACGCGAGCAGCTCGATGTCGGTGGGCTCGGGACGCGGTCGCCACGCATCGCCCGCGACCGTGACCGTCTCTTCAGTCGGGTCGAGCATCACCTGGGCGATGTCGACTGCCGACAGCCCGTCGACGAGCGACTGGTGGCTCTTGCTGACGATCGCGAAGTTGCCGTCGTCGAGACCCTCGACCAGGTACATCTCCCACAGCGGACGGTTGCGATCAAGGGGTCGGGTCATCAGTCGTGCGACGAGCTCGTTGAGCTGCTCACGCGAGCCCGGGCGCGGCAGCGCCGATCGGCGAACGTGGTACGTGACGTCGAAGTGCTGGTCGTCGACCCAGACGGGACGCGCCAGGCCGAACGGCACCTCACGCACGCGCTGCCGGTAGCGCGGGACGAATGGGATGCGCTGGCGGATCAGGCGGACCAGTCGCTCGTGATCGAAGCCGTCCGGCGGAGGCGTGAAGATGGCGACGCCGCCTGCATGCATCGGGGTGGAGGCGTCCTCCATGAACAAGAAGGAGGCATCGAGAGCCGACATGCGACTGGGCATGCGCCACCCTCCTCCCGCGCGGTTGTCCACCTATATTGACATGAGTTCCCTCGCGAGTCCGTTTAGCGACCTCCGCATCGGCGAGCGGCGCGCGCCCTCGCCAAGGCTGCGACCGCGCGACCAGCACGCGTTGACCGCCTTTGTGTCCGACGGCACCGTGTGGACGCGTGCCGCGATCCCGAACTCCTGCAGTGCGTCGACCCAGCCGAGGGCGTGCCGCCGAGTGGTGCGATTACGCACAACGGTCACCGACGTCGTGACGGCTGCCGCGCAGAAGGCCGGCCACGCCGCAACCAGTCGCGCGGCCCCGGCTGCACTGGAGTCGGCTACGGCGATTGCATGGTCGGCAGTCGCAAGTGCGCTCAGTGCCGCCGCGTTTCTTCGTCTCGCCCATGCCGCCGGCGCGTCGTCGTCCTCCAAGCAGAAGCCCACGTCGATGACGGTGACATCGAACGCCGCGCGCAGCGAGGACCACACTCGATCGAGCGCCGTGGGAGTCAGCTCGGACCACCGTTCCGCGCGCGGCAGGCCGGTGAGCACGTGCCAGGACCCACGGATCAGACGCGTCGAGGTGATGACGCCACCGCCGTCGAGCATGCCGTTGTCGGCCTGCCGGCACGCACGCAGGAGCCCTCCGGACTCGTCTACCAGGCCGAGAGCGATGCTGATCGACGGCGCGTAGGTGTCCGCATCGACGAGGCAGACCCGCCGATCGCCGACGGCCAGGGACTCGGACAGCGCCATCGCCACGGTCGTGCGACCCGGCGCACCCATCGCTCCCCACACCGCGATGACGGTGCCCGCGGCGGCAATCGCCGGCTCGGGCTGCGGGTCGGTTTCTGACCACACGCCGGTGGTCCACACTCCCGGCGGCACGAGAGTCGCAACACCGGGCGGGCCGGCGAATGAGACGGCATCGCGAATGGCATGCCACATCGCGTCGGCATTCGCATCCGAGGGCACGACGGTCCGGACTCCGAAGCCGTCGAGCATCGTCGCGTCGAGCGGGTCGCCTGCGATTCCGACGATGCAGCGGTCCGACCCGAGGCGCGCGATGACGTCGGCGGAGAGCCTCGGCAGACCCGCAGACACGACGACGGGCACCGACGTGTCAACCGACGCGGCGGCCAGCAGGTCCACCGCGTCGACGCAGCGGCGCAGCAGCCGCACTCCGTTGATCGCCGCCGATGCGACGAGCGTGGATTCGTGGCTCAGCTCAGGGGTCGCGAGAACGAGGTCGATCACGATCCCGCGACCTCGATGTCGGCAGGAACCTGACTGCGCAGCGGGACGGCAACGAGGTCGATGACCCCGGACCTGGAGGCCGAGACAACAGCGGCGACGAGCTCTTCAGGCACGTTGAGCACCACTCCGATCTCGCCGCCGATGCCGACGTCGTCGCTTGCCACGCCCGCCACGGTCACTGCCGCCAGAACACGTGACGGCGCGCCCGCCTCGTTCTCGCGAGGCGCGGACCAGACATCGACGAGGTCTCCGGCCTGCAGCCCGGGAGGTGCGTGGAGCGGGTCGACCGGGACGGCCACCTCCCGGATCGGCACATCGGGAGCGGAGGCGATCGCCGACCTCGGCACCAGCTCGCCCGCCGAGATCGGCCAGCGCACGACATGGCCCGCCGAGGGCTGCTCGGTCAGGTATGCGTTACCGGCGGCCAGCGTGTTGACGCGCACGGGAGCGAGGTCGACCGCCGCGGATCCGGAGGCGAGGTCCCGCGTCGCGCGAAGGACGAGCACCGTGTTGTCCTCGACGCTCATCACGCGCACGCCGACAACTACCGAGCCGACGACGAGCGCGATGCCGAGCCACAGCCGCACATCGCCGAAGCGCGCACGGCGCAGTCGCCGAGCCGGGGGTGCCGGCGATGGCGCAGCAGCGGTTCGTCGGCCCTCGACCCGTTGTTTCCGCGATAGCCACGCCATGCCAGCCCCCGACCTCGGTGTGCAGATCAGCATCGTGTCTGATCGGCACGGGCGCGAATGGCTGTCCACAGGCCCCGGGTATGCGCCCGCGCGCGACCATGTTTTGGCACGATCGGCACATGGCCCCGCGCTTCCTCACGCTCGCCGATGTTGCCGAGACGCTGAACGTCTCGGCCGCGCAGACGTACGCGCTCGTGCGAAGCGGCGACCTCACCGCCATCAAGATCGGGGGCCGCGGTCAGTGGCGCGTCGAGTACAGCGCGCTCGAGGAGTTCATCGCGCGCAAGTACGAGCAGACGCGCGAGTTCGTGCAGGCGCATCCGTTCGGATCGGACGACACGTAAGGCCCGCGGACACTCAAAGCGCGCGACCGACGTCCCAGGCCTGGCCCGCGGCGAACGGGATGACGCAGTGGTCCCCGCCGGTCGCCAGCTCGACATGATCGGACGCGACGAGGACGATCACCCCTCCGAGCCACTCGCCACTGGCGAGCAGGACCCGAAGGCGAGCGCCTGCGGACCAGGTCTCACGGAGCCTCGAGGCAAGCGACCGCGAGGCCCCGCTCGGTGCCTCGTCCCGTAGTGCGGTCGATGACCCGTGCATCACCGAGACTGCGGCCGTCGGCACGAGTAGGTGGCGACCGCGTGTGTCGAGCAGTTCGAGATGGCCGGAGACCAGCTCGGAGGTCGACAGTTCACCGATGAGAATGTGGCCGGACCGCAGAACGACGCGAACGTCCCCGGTTCGATCCTCAAGGCGAACGCGCGCGGCCTCGGCTGTGAACAACTCGAAGGCGTCATCGCGCACCTGCTCGGGGAAGTCCGTCACGAATCCGTGATGCCCCGGAGCGGACTCGCTAAAACTTCCACAAGTCACATGTTTGGAGTGGTTCGAACCGGGGCACACCGATCGATGAGGAGGTTTCTCCACCACCCTGGGGATCCTGCTTGACACGCAAATATCGGTCCCTTACAAAAGCAAACGCAAGCAAACGCACCAAACCGCGATCCCCCGGCGCGACCGCCGATCACCCAGCAGGTCGGTTTCCACCACTCACCGATCCCAGAAGGCCGTGCCGTGAGCGTTCGAACCTTGTCCGAGAATTCCGCTGCCCAATCGCGCGCGCCCGAGTTGCGGATTGTCCGCGACGTCGAGCCCGCCCAGGAACTACCGCTCGTGTGGGAGATCTCACCGGGGGTGCCGGCTGTTCCCGAGGTCCCTCCCGACCTGCACATCGTCGGCGAATCTGCCGATGCACCGCAGTACCCCGAGCTTCTCGAGCCCAGGCAATGGGTGGCCAGACTCGCGAGCGCAGTCTCCGAGGTCATGGCGGGCTCCCGGCCCGCCTCGCAGCTGACTCGCTGGCTGACGCGCGATCAGCTCACGCGGGTGTCGGCCCGTGCGGCGGCGATCTCCCGGCACCCATCGGCGCGTGCGCAGCGCGGTACGCCGCGGGCGCGCACTGTTCGCGCGGTGCGGGTGTGCCACGTCGCGCCCGGCGTCATCGAGGCATCCGCGGTCCTGGCCGGAAGCGACCGCTCGCAGGCGATCGCATTCCGCATCGAGATGGTCGCGGATCGATGGCTCGCGACAGTAGTCGACCTTCGATGATCGACGGGCCCGTGCATCGCTTCTGTGGACCGCCTGGCGAAAACAACCCCCGCGCGAAGCGCCGGGGCAGGTCTCCACCTCTCAGTACGCTTCGCAAGGCAAAGCGCAACTGGCCAGGGAGAGGCGGGACGTGGCGCGACATCTGAGCGGCCTGAGTGACTGGTGGAAGGCTCGCTGGGAGGTCGTGCTGGCCGTGGCCTTCGTCCTCTTTACGTTCGTCGGGTGCCGAGTAATCGCCCACCAGGAGGCAGGCCGCGAGGTCATCAAGGACCGCACCTACCGAAGCTTCGTCGCCTGCAGCGAGTACATCGAGAGTCTCGCTGCACAGGATGCATACCCCTCCGGAGCACCTCAGCTCAGGGATCGCACACCTCCAGGTCCAAATGCAGCCCCGAACCATCCGGGGGCATATTCCGACTCGGTCTACCTTCTCCAGACGTCCATGGACCTCGATGGGAACAAGGGACCAGCCGGTGCGACCGATTTCGACTGCACGATCACTTGGAACGACGAGGACGACACCTACGCACTCAATGTCAACTCCGCCTGAGAAACAGCGTCGGACTACTGACTCAGCAGGACGGCTAGGACCCGAGTCCTGCCGACGCCTCGCGGTCCTTTGCCTGGTCGCGCTCAACGGCCTTCGCCTGGATGTGCGCCTGCAACGCTCCAAGGGCGAGCGTGATCGCGACGGCGAGAAGCGGGAACGCCTCGGGCCGAACACTGACCACGCCGTCGCGAACCACTGGGCCCGCGATCAGAGAAGCCGACGCGATGAGGAAGGCGAATGCACCAGCCACAGCGAATGCGATGCAGAAGCCCTCGAAGTGGTGATGCTGTCGCTTAAGGACTTCGCTGTATGGCAGCGGTACTCCAGATGACATGGGCTCACTCATGATCAGCATGCTGAAACCGGGGTCTGACACTCGCCATGATCGGCGCGTCGTGACGGCGTGACTCGTGTGGCGTACGGGACAGTAGTGACATGGCTTCCCCGCCCACGTTTGATCGCGCCCTCATTCATCTTCGCGCCGCAGGTTCGGCATGCCTGACGTTCACCTCACGTCATCGGCTCGCAACCGGCATTACCGGCGGCGTCCTCGCGGTCGGCCTGCTGACCGCGACGATCGTGCCGTCGATGGCCGCGGCCGACGTCACGCCGACTCCGACCGCATCGACGTCCGCCGGCCAGCCGACGGCAGCAGGCACGACGAGCGTGGGCGACGACGCGTCGACCCAGCCGGCGAAGCCCAAGAAGCCGAAGAAGCCCAGGCCCGCGAGTGCCACGCACAAGGCCAAGAACGTGCCGGACTTCCCGCGCGACAAGAAGCACCACGGCAAGCGGATCGTCTACGACAAGGCGCTCATGACGGTCTGGCTGATCAACAAGAACGACCAGGTCGTGGCCCGCTACCCGGTGGTCGGCCGCTTCGACCGTCCGGCCAAGGGCGTGTACCGGGTGTTCTCGAAGTCGCCCGTCGCGTACAACCCGAACTCCAAGGTGACGTTCAACCACATGGTGCGATTCACCTATGGTCCGGACACCAAGTCGCCGATCGGCCTGCACGCGATCCCGCGCTACTACGACGGCAAGCCGATGCACTCGGTCAAGCAGCTCGGCCTGGCCATCGCGCGCGGTGGCTGCGTTCGGTTGTCAGAGAAGGCGGCTGCGCACGTGTACAAGTTCGCGAAGGTCGGCGACCGCGTCGTCGTCCTGCCCTCCCCGTAACCGCACACTCCCCACCCGCACTGCGCGACCTTGAGGTTTGGCACCCTCTCGGCGCAGCCGGAGGGTGCCAAACCTCAAGGTCGGCGAGATGGGTTAGCGGGACTTGCGGTTGGCGCGCTCGGCGCGACGACGCTCCGCACGTGAGGCGTTCGGGTCGACGTCGACGACACCGCCGCCCTCGACCTCCATGTGCCCGTGCTCGACACCGCCGTCCTCGCTCGGCGCGCTGTACTCCATGACCGCCGGACGTGCCGGTGCCTCCAGGCCCCTGGCGATGATCGCCGGTGCCGCCTCGACGGTCGGTGCCGGCTTCGCGCCGGCGCTCACTGCAGCGGCCAGCGCGGCAGTCGCATCGCTCTGGGTCGCGTCGGTCAGACCCTCGACGGCAGCCGCGGCCTCCTCCGACACCGGCGGAGCCACCTCGACCTCGAGGTGGAACAGGTAGCCGATCGTCTCTTCCTTGATCGAGTCCATCATCGCGGTGAACAGGTCGAAGCCCTCGCGCTGGTACTCGATGAGGGGATCGCGCTGCGCCATCGCGCGCAGACCGATGCCGTCGCGCAGGTAGTCCATCTCGTACAGGTGCTCGCGCCACTTGCGGTCCAGAACCGAGAGGATCACGCGCCGCTCGAGCTCGCGGGTGACCTCCTCGCCGAGGTCGTCCTCGCGCTTGTCGTATGCCGCCTGAGCGTCGTCGACGAGCTCGGAACGCAGGAAGTCCGAGGACAGACCGGACCGGTCGCCGCCCGACTCCTGCTCGAGCTCCTCGACCGTGACGCCGACCGGGTAGAGCAGGTTCAGCGCGCCCCACAGGCGCTCCAGGTCCCAGGACTCGGGGTAGCCGTCGGCCGTCGCCGAGTTGACGTAGCCGGTGACCGTGTCCTCGATGAACGTGCGGACCTGCTCTTGGATGTCCTCGCCCTCGAGCACCCGACGACGCTCGTCGTAGATGACCAGGCGCTGGCGGTTGAGCACGTCGTCGTACTTCAGGACGTCCTTGCGGATCTCGAAGTTCTGCGCCTCGACCTGCGACTGCGCGGACCGGATCGCATTCGTGACCATCTTGGCCTCGATGGGCACGTCGTCGGGGACGTTGAACCGGCGCAGGAAGGCATCGACCATGTCGGACTTGAACAGCCGCATGAGGTCGTCCTCGAGGGACAGGTAGAACTGGGACTCGCCCGGGTCCCCCTGACGACCGGAACGACCGCGCAGCTGGTTGTCGATGCGCCGCGACTCGTGACGCTCGGTCGCGAGCACGTACAGGCCGCCGCTGCCGGTGACCTCCTCGTGCTCGGTGGCGACGGCAGCCTTCTGTCGCTCGAGTTCCTCGGGCCAGGCTGCTTCATAGTCCTCGGGCTCGTCGATCGGCGAGAGGCCCTTCTGCGACAGCGCCGCGGCGGCCATGAACTCCGGGTTGCCGCCCAGAATGATGTCGGTGCCTCGGCCGGCCATGTTGGTGGCGACGGTGACTGCGCCCTTGCGCCCGGCCTGCGCCACGATGGCGGCCTCGCGCTCGTGGTGCTTGGCGTTCAGTACCTCGTGCGGGACGCCGTTCTGCTTCAGCAGCTTCGACAGCAGTTCGGACTTCTCCACGCTCGTGGTGCCGACGAGGATCGGCTGGCCGCTCGCGTGGCGCTCGACGATGTCGTCGATGACGGCCGCGTACTTGGCCTGCTCGGTGCGATAGACGAGGTCGGCATTGTCGATGCGGACCATGTCGCGGTTCGTGGGGATCGGGACGACGCCAAGGTCGTAGATCTGGTTGAACTCCGCGGCCTCGGTCATGGCCGTTCCGGTCATGCCGCCGAGCTTGCGGTATAGGCGGAAGAAGTTCTGGAGCGTGACGGTGGCGAGGGTCTGGTTCTCGGCCTTGACCTCGACGCCCTCCTTCGCCTCGATCGACTGGTGCAGGCCCTCGTTGTAGCGACGGCCGTGCAGGATGCGCCCGGTGTGCTCATCGACGATCAGCACCTCACCGTCGATGACGACGTAATCGCGGTCCTTCTTGAACAGTTCCTTCGCGCGGATCGCGTTGTTCAGGTAGCCGACGAGCGGGGTGTTGACGGTGTCGTAGAGGTTGTCGATGCCGATCTGGTCCTCGACCTTGTCGATCGCCTCCTCGAGGACGCCGATGGTCTTCTTCTTCTCGTCGACCTCGTAGTCGTCATCGCGCTTGAGGATCTCGGCGATGCGCGCGAACTCCTGGTACCAGGTCGTGGCCTGGTCGGCCGGGCCGCTGATGATGAGCGGGGTGCGCGCCTCATCGATGAGGATCGAGTCGACCTCGTCGACGATGGCGAATGCGTGACCGCGCTGGACCATCTCGTCCTTCGACCACGCCATGTTGTCGCGCAGGTAGTCGAAGCCGAATTCGTTGTTCGTGCCGTAGGTGATGTCGGCCGCGTAGGCGACGCGACGCTCGGCCGGGGTCATGTTCGCGAGGATGACGCCGACCTCGAGGCCGAGGAACCGGTGGATGCGACCCATCCACTCCGAGTCGCGCTCGGCGAGGTAGTCGTTGACGGTGACAACGTGAACGCCCTCGCCACCGAGAGCGTTCAGGTAGGCGGCCAGGGTGGCGACGAGGGTCTTGCCCTCACCGGTCTTCATCTCGGCGATGTTGCCCATGTGGAGCGCGGTGCCGCCCATGACCTGCACGTCGTAGTGGCGCTGCCCCAGCGTGCGCTTCGCTGCCTCGCGGACCGTGGCGAACGCCTCGGGCAGGAGGTCGTCGAGGGTCTCCCCTTCGGCCAGCCGCTTGCGGTACTCGTCGGTCAGATCGCGGAGCTCGGCGTCGGTGAGACTGGCAAAGTCCTCCTCGATCGCATTGACCGCCTTGGCGGCGGCATGCAACTTCCGAAGGATCTTGCCCTCGCCAGCGCGAAGAATCTTGTCGAGCACACCCACGTCAGATGCGACCTTTCCGTCGGGACAGTTCCTACATCGTAGATGGAGGGGTGCAAACTGCGTCCCATGCCTTCGGCCCAGACCTCACCGCCCCCCATCCTCAGCGACGGGGTCGTCACGCTGCGGGCACCGCGCCCCGATGACGTGGATGACATCACCTTGGGCTGCCAGGATCCCGAGAGCCAGTTGTGGACGACGATCCCGGTGCCCTACTCCCACCAGAACGCCGAGGAGTTCTTGGCTCTGAGGCCGACGAACCCCTCATGGTGGGAAGGCCCGCTGTTCGCCGTGACCACGCCGGGGTCGGACCGCTGGAGCGGAAACATCGACCTGCGGCTCGACGACAGCGGCGGCGCCGAGGTCGGATTCATGCTCGCCCCCTGGGCCCGCGGCCACGGCCACGCGGCGCGTGCGCTGCGACTGCTGTGCGGGTGGGGATTCAGCACGTTGGGCCTGCAGGTCGTCAAGTGGTGCGCCTACGTCGGCAACGAGGCATCCCGGCAGACCGCACGGGCGGCCGGCTTCCAGGTACCCGACCACGTCTTCCGCGCCTACCTGTCGCAGCGCGGCGAGCGGCGCGACGCCTGGATCGGGTCGATCACGCCCGAGGACCTCGCCGTCGCCGCACGCTTGGGCGACGCCCGCGGCCGTTACCTCGGGCCCGAGCTGACGCGACGCGAACTCGACGTGCTGCGCCAGCTCACACTGGGGCATGCGAACCGCACGATCGCCGCGGAGCTGGGCATCAGCGAGAACACGGTGAAGAACCACGTTCGGAGCATCCTGGAGAAGCTGCAGGCGAAGTCGCGGTCGGAGGCGGTCGTCACCGGCCTGCGACAGGGACTGACGGTGCTCGGCCAGTGACGGACCTCGAACTGCGCAGCCTGCTGCTTCGGCGGCCCGTCGACTACGACGCGGACGAACTGCTCGGTCTCGCCCGCGATCCGGCCGTCCAGACGTGGAACCCGATCCGGGGCGTCGCGGACCTCGAGTCGGCACGGGCGTGGTGTCGGGAGAACTCCGACTGGAGCGTCGGCGACCACGCAACGTGGATTGCCGTCGACGGAGCAAGCGGAGCCCTCGTCGCCACGTGCGCCATCTTCGACATCAGCCTGACCCAGGCCACTGCCGGAATCGGGTACCGGGTGAGCGCTGCCGCCCGACGTCGCGGCGTCGCGCGGACCTGCGTGGAGGCCGTCTCGCGGTGGGCCTTCGTCGAGTACGGCCTGGCCCGACTGGAGCTGGCGCACTCGATCGAGAACGACGCGTCGTGCCGCGTAGCCGTGACGTCTGGGTACCAGCCCGAGGGCACGCTGCGGTCCTCCTACGTCGACTCCCGGGGCGTCCGCCATGACGAGCACATTCATGGGCGGCTTGTCACCGACCCGTCACGACCCATGGACATCACCGTCCGGCTGGACCCCTGACCCGTCGGGCCGGCGTCCACAGGCTGGGGCTGACACGCGACGCCTGACCATCCGAGCGCGAGGCTGGCAACGTGGGACGGCCAGCGATCCTCAGCGACCTGGCCGACCTCGTGCTGGGCCGCCAATGCCTGGGCTGCGGTGCGCCAGCACCGGGGATCTGCCCGACCTGCCTGACCGGGCTGCGCACCAGCGCGACGGCAATCGAGGGGTCCCCGGTGCCTGCGACGGCGGCCCGCGAGTACTCAGGTCTGACGCGATCACTGATCATCGAGTACAAGAAGTACGGCTATCGCAGTCTCGACGAACCGCTCGGCTGGCTGCTCGCCGATGCGGTGTGGTCGGCGATGGCGCGGGCTTCCGTGCGCGCCTGCACGATCGTGGCGATTCCGGCACACCCTCGATCGCGACGTGGCTTCGACGCGCTTGCTGCGATCGTTCGCGCTGCCGTGCGCGCGCTGTCGGGCGCGGGCGTGCCCGTGCGCCAGGAGTACTGGCTGTCCCCCGCGGCGGACTACCGCACGCTGAAGGCACTCGGCCGGTCCGCGCGGCAGGCGGAGGTCACCGGCGCCTTCCGTGCGGTACCGACGCCGACCGCCCAGTCGCCCGTCATCGTCGTCGATGACGTCATGACAACCGGCGCCACTCTCGGCGAGGCCGTTGCCACGCTCCAACGGGCGGGGATCCACGTGACGGCGATCGCCGTCGTTGCTGCGGCTAGCCGGGGTAGGTCGGCGACGAGCCTCGAACACGCTCCTGCCACGCACCCGTCGTGAACGCGTAGACGAGTCCGTCCGCCGAGCCGACCAATGTCGGAAGGCCGGGGGCAGCAGCGACCGTGACCGGCTGCTCCACCGTTCCGCGCGACGTCGATACTCCCCGGGCCAGGTCGATGTCGAAGACCTGCAGCGAGCCAGCGCTCTCGCTGCCGAGAACGGCGAGCGAGTCGGCGCTGGACCATGCCGCGTCGACGACTTCCACCAGCCGAGACTCGACGCGGATCGGCTCGTTGATGACGATGCTCGTCGCGCCACCAGATGATCGGATGACGCGAGCCAGCAGAAGCCCCGTTCGCGGCCCTCGCCGGATGACCAGCGCGGCGCGCGTGCCGTCGCGCGACGGGATTGCCGCGATCAGGGTCGTGCGCTTCGTCAGCCCGGTGACCGTGATCGGCTCGAAGCTGCCGTCGCCCCCGACCGAGACCAGACCCTCCTCGGGATCGACCAGCCACACCGAGGTCGAGCGGTCGAATGCCAGACCGGTTGGAGCGCCCGCCTCGCGGATGCGGATGAGCGGTGCGCCCTCGACCATCCGCCCCTTCCACACCGCACCCTCCGCGTCGATGCCGGCGATCGACTGCGAGTCGTTCGACACGGCGATGTCGACGAGCGAGATGTCGCCCGACCCGGCATCTCCGGCCACGGGCCGTACTCCACCGAGGATGAGCTTGACGACGCCGCCGGGGCGCGCCGCGTAGCCGGACGATCCCGGCGGCAAGCCGTTCGGATCGACCGCCTGCCACGAGTCGCGGGGCTGCGGCGACGAGACACCGGGCACGAGCAGCGGCTGGCCGCCCGCGGTGATGTCGACCGACTGCACGTCGGGCAACTGCTTGAGGGTCCAGACGATCTGCTGCGACAGCGCCTGCCTCGTCTGGTCGTCAGCAGCGCGCGCGTTCGGAGTGAGGTCCACGTGCGCGACACCGGACTCGATAGGCACGGCATCGATATTGAGCTTCACGCCGTCGGGAAATCCCGTCCGCACCGCGGGCAGCAGCCACTCGCTCGGTCCGGTGACAAGTCGACGGATCAGCGTCGTGGCGAGCCCCGAGCCGACGACCGGAATCATGCGTGGGTCAGGGACCAGCGTCTCGAACGACGGATTGAAGAAGTAGACGGCGAAGCTGCGGAACGCGCGGTCGACGTCGGTCTGAGTCAGCAGCAGCCCCTCGGGCAGGTCATCGATCCGCCACTCGCCGTCGGACTTGACGACCTGGAATGTCTCGCGCAGCTCGGTGCCCGGGCCATCGACCTCGTAGCGGCCGTTGGTCGCGATGCGCCCGGTCTCGACGGCGCTCATCAGCACAGCGCGGCCGAGTTCGTTCAGCGACGACGTGGCCTCGTAGACGCGCACGCCGGCATTCGTGTCCCACGTGGTGCTCGCCGACGGGGTGAGGAACTGCCGGGCGACCGCGTGGTCGTCGTCGAACGATGCGGAGGCGTCAAGGAATCCCTGGACCACCTCGGTCGGAGACATTCCGTCGCGCGGTCCACGCGCGATGACGCGGATGAACTGGTCCTCGGGATCGACGCCGACCTGCTCGCCCTGCTCGATCGGCCCGGCGGTGGGAACGCGGGCCGTGAACGATCCGGGCACGGTCGCGCAGCCGGTAAGGATCGCCAGGCCGCACATTGCCAGCGCAAGTCGGGGCAGCGTTCTCATGGCCGAGGCTCCCCGCTGTTGATGACGAAGGTTGCCGCGGGCGAGGACTCCGGCCGCGCCGGCAGCTCGCGCCGCGGCTCGCTTGTCGATACGGCGGGCGGCACGTAGTCATCGTCGAGCGGAAGGGGTGACTCGTTGAATCCGACCTTGCGATCGAGCGGCAAAGTGAGACGGAAGCAGGCGCCCTTGCCGGGCTCGCCCCAGGCCTCCAGCCAGCCCCCATGCAGGCGCGCATCCTCCAGCGAGATCGCCAGGCCAAGGCCCGTTCCTCCCGAGGTCCGGGCTCGTGCAGGGTCGGCCCGCCAGAAGCGGTTGAACACCAACGCCGATTCCCCAGGCCGCAACCCGACTCCGTAGTCGCGCACGGTCACCGCGATCGCGTCGTCACCGCGAGCGACCGTGATGTCGATGCCACGAGTGTCACCGTGCTCGATCGCGTTCTCGATGAGATTGCGCACCACACGGTGCACCCGGCGTGGGTCGCACTCGACCACGCAGTCCTCGCTCATCAAGATGAGACGCACGTCCATGCCGTTGCGCTCCGACAGCGGCTTCGCCGCCTCGATCGATCGCTCGATGATCGTGACGAGGTCGACCCGCTCGGCATCGAGCACAGCAGCACCCGCGTCGAATCGGGAGATTTCGAGAAGGTCGACGAGCAGGGCCTCGAACCGGTCGAGCTGGTTCTGCAGGAGCTCGACCGCGCGGGAGGTCGGCGCATCGAGGATGTCGCGGTCGTCGTAGACAACGTCGGCCGCCATGCGGATAGTCGTCAGCGGCGTGCGCAACTCGTGGGACACGTCGGATACGAATCGCTGCTGCACGCGCGAGAGTTCCTCGAGCTGACGGATCTGGCGGGCCAGGCTCGTCGCCATCGCGTTGAAGGAACGGGCCAGTCGCGCGAGGTCGTCCGTACCGGTCACCTTCATGCGCTCGGACAGGTGGCCCTCCGCCAGCCGACCAGCAGTGCGGGATGCGGCGCGGACCGGCACGACGACCTGGCGGGTCACCAGCCAGGCGACGCAGCCGAGGAGGAGGACAAGCAGGATTCCGGTGCCGAGCACCGAACTGCGCACGAGGTCGAGAGTTGACTGCTCCTGCGTCAGCGGGAACAGGTAGTAGAGCTCATACGCGCCGACCGTGGGGACGAGCAGCGGAGCACCGACGATCAGGCCGGGCGCGGAACGGCCGTCCTCGAACTTGATCTCGGTGTACGTCCACGACTGGCGCTGCGACTCGACCACTGCGAGGCGCAGGGCCTCGGAGACGCTCGACACCGCGACGAGGTTCGTGCCGCGCTCGGGTGCATCGCTCGAGCGCTGCGAGGAGAGCAGGAGGATGTCGAAGGTCGACGGGGAGCCCGCGCGCGCCGCGAGTGCACTGACGACGCTGTCGACGAGCCGAGCCGGCGACGGAGTCGACGGTCCGGTGTCGGCCGCGTCGAGAATGCGCTGCGCCTCTCCCAGGCCCGCCGACGCCTCGCCCACCGAGATGCGCTCCTTGGCGTCGAGCACACCGGTGGTGACGCGGGATAGCAGCGAGAAGCCCAGGACGCCGACGACGACAAGGGAGAGAACGAGGGTCGTCGCGGTGACACGCAACCACAGTGACCTGCGCCAGATGCGGCGCAGTGCTCTCGGGACCGCCAGCAGTATCCGGGAAAGGGCGGCTAGGAATCGGGACATCGTCCGACTACGCCGGTCCTGCCTTGTAGCCGACGCCGCGGACGGTCAGGACGATGTCGGGGCGCTCGGGGTCACGTTCGACCTTGGCGCGCAGTCGCTGCACATGCACGTTGACGAGCCTCGTGTCCGCTGCGTGGCGATAGCCCCACACTTCCTGCAGCAGCACCTCGCGGGTGAAGACCTGCCCCGGCTTGCGCGCGAGGCAAACGAGGAGGTCGAACTCCAGCGGCGTCAGCGACAGGAACTCACCGCTGCGCTTGACCGTGTGACCGGATACATCGATCTCCAGATCGCCGACCAGCAGCACCTGCGTCGGCGCCTCGTCGTTGCGACGAATTCGCGCGCGGATGCGGGCGACGAGCTCCTTGGGCTTGAACGGCTTGACGATGTAGTCGTCGGCGCCGGACTCGAGGCCGACGACGATGTCGACGGTGTCGCTCTTCGCGGTGAGCATGACGATCGGCGTGCCCGACTCCGCGCGGATGGCGCGGCACACGTCGATGCCGTCGCGCCCGGGCAGCATCAGATCGAGGAGGACCAGGTCAGGCTTGCTGTCGCGGAACGCCGCCAGCGCCTGAGCGCCGTCAGCGCAGAAGACCGGCTCGAAGCCCTCTCCACGCAGGACGATGCCGAGCATCTCCGAGAGCGCGGCGTCGTCGTCGACGACGAGAACACGCCCGCGAGCGGGCGCGCCGAGGCCAGGTTGAGTCACCGTCATGTACCTATGGTGACACCCCATCGACTCCGAGGAGTAGAAGAATGGCTCCAGGAGCGTTGACGAGCCCGTGCGTCACCATCGCGGCGGCCGTCGATCCGGTCTTCCAGCGCACCCAGCCGAGCACCAGCGCAGTCGGCAGCAGCACGAAGAATCGCAGTGGTTCGACGTGGAATCCCGCGAAAACCACGGCCGTAATGACGATGGTCCACAGCGCACTCGCTCCAGCCTTGCGCACCGCTCCGTAGAACAGGCCGCGAAAGAACAGCTCTTCGACGATCGGCGCGCCGACCATCACCATGAGCGAGAAGACGACGATGACGAGTCGGCCACTGTCCTGGATCTCGTCGGCCGCATCCGCCGCAGTCGACGTCAGGTCGGGCACGAAGATCTGCGTGATGCTTGCCGCGATGCCCGCCGCGAACAGCGCCACGACTCCGCCCAGCGCACCCCAGCCGACATCGCGCCACGACAGGCTCAGGCCCAGGTCGATCCGCGGGCCGTTGCCGCGCAGCGTCGTGGTGAGCAACGGCCAGCCGGCGAGAACGATCCACGGCGTCGAGACGCCGACGACAACCTGCACCCCGATCGGCGCATCGAGTGCGTAGAGGACGACGGCAGCAACGAGCGACACGACGAAGGCGGCGATGAGGCCCCAGGTGACGTCCCACAGCCCCCATCGCGGAATACGAAGAGATACTCCGCGGGCGAGCGCCTCGTCGACCGTCGCGGGAGAGCCCGGGTAGTCCGCAGGCGGGCGCACTCGCGTCATGCCAGAACCGTAGGCGAGACTGTGGCCATGGGGACTGCGAGCGTCATCAGGCTTGTCATCGGCATTGTCGTCATGATCGTGGGCGTCATCTGGTTCCTCCAGGGAATCGGCACGATCGGCAACAGCTCGATGAGCGGCAGCACGTTCTGGGCAATCGCCGGGGTCGTTGCCGTCATCGGCGGAGCAGTGCTGATCTTCAGGCCAGGGAGACGGGCCTGAGGCGCTCGACCCGCATCGACGCGAGCATCGACTCGCGCTCGACGAGGAAGCGCTGCGTGTGCGGCTGCGCTTCGTGTGCGGCGAATGCCGCCTCGTCCGCATAGATCTCGATGAACACCCGAGCCGCGTCGTCACCCTCGACTCCGGTCGACACGTAGGTCAGCGTCCCGGGCTCGTGCGCGGTGATCTCGTCGATGGTGTCGGCGACGAGCCGATCGAACTCCGATAGCCGATCGGCGAGGACGTCGAAGCGGACGACAAGCGCATACATAGGGCACCTCCGGCTCGGTCCGCATACGATGCGGCGAAGTCGACTCTAGGTGGCAGGCAGATGACCCCTAAGAACGTGGTCCTCGTCGTGCTTGCCAGCGCCCTGATCCTGATTTCGATCGGGGCGGGGGTTGGTGTCGCCTACTGGCTGCACTTTCGCTTTCCCCCGCAGCAGGCGGACCAGTTCGATACGGCGATGATCGAGCTGTTCGACACCCCGGCCGGCTGGACTGCGGAATCGGATTTCAGCGGCTGCCACCCGCTCATCGCGGACTGGCTGCCGCTCAGCGGGCCGACAAGCTGCGCTCCGGCTGGTCGCTACTCGGCCCAGCACTGGGTGATCATGCATCCCACCACTGCGGCCGATCCAGCGATCGCGGCGACTCTGTTCGAGGAGGGGCTTGCTGCCCTTCCAGGCACGCACTCTGGCATGACGATCGGCGCAGCCACGCGCGTGCCGACGCAGGACGGGTACGGACCCACCTTCGACTCGCAGATCACCTTCGACGATGGCAGGGTTCGACGCTTCACCTGCGGGTACGCCGAGCCCGAGCAGGTGGCGCAGCACCGGGTCTACTTCGAGGAGCATCCGAACGAGGCAACCGGGATCACCTGCGAGATGGACATCTCGATATGAAGCGCATCGCCTTCTGCATCGTCATCGCGCTACTTGCCGCGATGACTCCGATGCCCGTCGCGCAGGCGGCCGAGAGGACGTGCGCGGACGACTTCAAGATCATGACCGTCAGAGGCAGCAACCAGGGCAACGACACCGGTCGCTACAACCCGAAGATCAAGCCGGTCGTGAACTGGAACAACCGTGAGAATCAGGGAGGTGAGGTCAGGACCTCGACGTTCTACGACATCGTGCAGGCCCTCACGGCGGAGGCAAAGCTGCGGGGCAAGACCGTCGATCCGATCGTCGACCCGGTCTACGAGGCTGGCGGCTACTACTACCCCGCCGTCAATGCCGTCAGCGGCACGATCGTTGCCTACGCACCGGTGTTCGGCCTTCTGCTCGGTCCAGTTGGCGTAACCGCGGGCCTGATCCTGCGGCAGATGAACCCCGACGATGACATCGTGAGCTCGGCGGCGGCCGGCGTCGACGTGCTCACGAACATGGTCAACGCGGAGTTCGCGCGATGCGGCAGCGTCAATCCGAATCGACGGATCATCATCATTGGGCACTCGCAGGGCGCGCAGGTTGCCGGCGACGCTCTGCAGGGCGGTGGGTTCGGTGACAACGTCGACAAGGTCGCGCTGATCCTCGCCGGCGACCCGAGGATGAACGGCACCTCGTGGTCGGTGCGGGCGGGGATCATCCCCACCGGTCCGAGTGGGAACGACGGGCTGAACGTCGTGACGAGGCCCGAGTACGACTCGAGCATGCGCGGCCGCGTCATCAGCATCTGCCACGCCCTCGACTTCATCTGCCAAGGAGTCGGCATCGACCACGGCATGGCCGACCATGGGACCTACATCGGCCTCGCCGTGGCCACCCGCGCTCGAATCGACGCGCAGTTCGAACAGGTGACGATGGAGCTCGGATCCATGCCGAGCACTGCGTGGTCGCACGAGGAGTCCGTGCAGGTGGCGCGCGAACTGATGTCGCGACTCGCGCCACGATCGCAGCTCGACCTGATCAACCGGCCCGTCGATCTCATGTTCGCGGTGGACCTCGCGCATCCGGAGAACGACATCGAGCAGCTCAAGTCGGATGCGCGCTACTTCATCCAGGAGCTGTCAGCCAAGACGGACCAGAACCTGCGCGTCGGCATCGCCGGCTACGGAGCCGACGGCAAGGCGGCTACCGACGCCAGCGCATCGACGTACCAGGTGCTCGTCCAGCCGACCGAGGACTTCGACGCCATCGCTGCCGCGCTGGAGAGTCGCGAGGCCACGGCGCGCGATCAGGAGAGTGCGTCGTCGGACATGTACGCCGCCGTTCGTCAGGCCGCGACGACAACGACGTGGCGTCCCGACGCGCACAAGGCCATCATCCTGCTCACCGATACACCGGACTCGGCTCCTGAGAGCACGAATGCGGCGCAGGCAGCGGCCGTCGTGAAGCAACTGCGACCGCTCGGCATCTCGGTAAGCGGCCGCGCCTACGGAACCGACCCGAGGACGGTCAGCGACATCCTGCTCATGTCGCAGGAGACCGGTGGCATCGTCATCGGCACGGGCGGAACGGCTCTCGCAAGCGGTGACGAGCAGGAGGCGGGCAGCGTCATCGCCGGCGTGCTGTCGCCCGCGCCGGTCGTGAACGCAGGCGGGCCGTACACCTTCTTCCAAGGCGCGGCCGGATTCGTCACCGCCGAGCGCTCGTACGACAAACTCGGCAGCATTGAGCGCTACCAGTGGGACCTGGACTCGAACGGCTCCTGGGACTGCGACAGTACCTTCGACCCGCGTTGCAAGGTCGATACCCGCGCGCTCCTCGGGCAGACCGCGACGTTGCGCATCACCAACGACCTCGGCTCGATCGCGGAGACGTCAACCTCGCTCAACGTCGTCCCGCCGCCAACCACCCCGTAAAAACCGCGCCGACCTTGAGGTTGGCGTGGGTTCACGGCCCTGAAAGCCACGCCAACCTCAAGGTCGGCGTGCTCCGGACATGGGTCGACCTTGAGGTTTGGCACCCTCCGCGCCGCGCGCGGGGGTGCCAAACCTCAAGGTCGCGGTGGTTCTAGTAGCGGTAGTGGTCCGACTTGAACGGGCCGGCCACGTCCACGCCGAGGTACTCGGCCTGCTTCTTGCTGAGCTCGGTCAGGCGGACACCCAGCGCGTCGAGGTGCAGGCGAGCCACCTTCTCGTCGAGGTGCTTGGGCAGCACGTACACGCCCAGCGGGTACTGATCGAGCTTGGTGAACAGCTCGATCTGCGCGAGCACCTGGTTGGTGAACGAGTTCGACATGACGAACGACGGATGGCCGGTCGCGTTGCCGAGGTTCAGCAGGCGACCCTCGGACAGCATGATGATCGAGTGGCCGTCCTCGAACGTCCACTCGTCGACCTGCGGCTTGATCGTCTTGCGCTTGATGCCCGGACGGGCAGCAAGTCCGGCGATGTCGATCTCGTTGTCGAAGTGACCGATGTTGCCGACGATGGCCTGGTGCTTCATCTTCGCCATGTCGTCGACAGTGATGACGTCGTAGCAGCCCGTCGCTGTGATGAAGATGTCGGCGATGCCGACGACGTCCTCGAGCTTGGCGACCTGGTAGCCGTCCATCGCCGCCTGCAGTGCGCAGATCGGGTCGACCTCGGTGACGATGACGCGCGCGCCCTGGCCGCGGAGCGACTCGGCCGAGCCCTTGCCCACGTCGCCGAACCCGCAGACGACGGCAACCTTGCCGCCGATCATGGTGTCGGTGCCGCGGTTGATGCCGTCGATGAGCGAGTGGCGGCAGCCGTACTTGTTGTCGAACTTGCTCTTGGTGACCGAGTCGTTGACGTTGATCGCCGGGAAGAGCAGCGCGCCTTCGCGCATCATCTCGTAGAGACGGTGCACCCCGGTCGTGGTCTCCTCGGTGACGCCCTTGATGCCGGCAGCGATGTTCGTCCAGCGCTGCGGATCCTCGGTGAGCGTGCGGGCGAGGGTCTCGAGGATGACCGCGTACTCCTCGGACGTGGACTCATCGGGAGAGGGAACGACGCCAGCGGCCTCGAACTCCTTGCCCTTGTGGACGAGCAGGGTGGCGTCGCCACCGTCGTCGAGGATCATGTTCGGGCCCTTGCCGTCCGGCCACATGAGGATCTGCTCGGTGCACCACCAGTACTCGGGCAGGCTCTCGCCCTTCCACGCGTACACGGGCACGCCCGAGGGGTTCTCGACCGTTCCGTTAGGTCCGACGACGACTGCGGCAGCCGCGTGGTCCTGGGTGGAGAAGATGTTGCAGGAGGCCCAGCGCACGTCGGCGCCGAGCTCGACCAGGGTCTCGATGAGCACCGCGGTCTGGATCGTCATGTGCAGCGAGCCGGTGATGCGTGCACCGGTGAGCGGCTTCGTCGTGCCGTACTCCTCGCGCATGGCCATGAGGCCGGGCATCTCGTGCTGGGCCAGCCGGATCTCGTCGCGGCCGAACTCGGCGAGCGACAGGTCGGCGACCTTGTAGTCGGGGGTTCCGTCAGACTTCAGGACAGACATCAAAACTCCTTGTCGGCGAAAGGGCGCGAACGGCACGAGGCTTCGATGGTTCGCCAAAGGATGAACAGGTTCTGCGAATGTCCGCGACGGGAACCAGGGCTCCGGACCATCAGCGACAGCCCAAGTGTGCCAGAAACGGAAGCTTTCGGCACCTTCCCACCCCGCTCAGCGGGAGGCGGGCGGGATGTCCTTGAGCCGGGCGGTGAGCTCGGCGATCGCCTCGGGCGACTGCTCGGGTCGCACCCGGACGGTGCTCGCCGGGTGGTTCAGCAGCCCCGTGCCCGGCCGCCAAGCGCGCGCCGCCCGGATCGGCCGAGGGGCGAACCCGCCGCCGCAGTTCGGGCAGACGTTGAGCAGAACTCCGTCGACGCAGTCGGCGCAGAAGGTGCACTCATAGGTGCAGATGCGCGCGTTCGATGCGTGCGGTGGCAGGTCGGCATCGCACAGTTCGCAGTTCGGCCGAAGTTCGAGCATCGTGCTCAGGCCTCGGGGGCGCCGTCTGGTGGCTGCGGCGTGCGATCGAGGTCGGGCTCGAGGAAGATGTAGCGCGCCGTCGGGACGGCCGCTCGAAGAGCCCGTTCAGCCGAGTCGATGTCGCTGGCAATCTGCGCACCCGTGTCGTTGTTGAGGATTGCGATCTTCGCGGCGACGAGCAGTTCATCAGGTCCAACGTGCAGGGTGCGCAGGTGGATCACGCGGCGGACACCGTGCGCCGACTCCAGGGCCGCGCGGATGGCCGCGACCTCCTCGGGAAGCGCGCCCTCGCCCACCAGCATCGCCGTCATCTCTATCGCGAGGAAGATCGCAATGACGACGAGCAGCGTGCCGACGGACATGGCACCGAGCGCGTCGAACCGCCCGTTGCCCGTGATGACCGCGAGCCCGACGCCGATCAGGGCGAACATGAGGCCGACGAGCGCACCGGCGTCCTCGAGCAGGATGACGGGAAGCTCGGGCTGGCGTGCGGCCCTGATGAACTTGAAGAGCGAGCGCTTGCCGCGCGAGTGGTTCGCCTCGCGGATGGCCGTCCGGAAGGAGAACGACTCCAGGACGATCGCGATGCCGAGCACAAGGACCGCGATCCACCAGTCGTCGAGCGGCTCGGGATGCTGCCACTTGTGGAAGCCCTCGTACAACGAGAAAAGGCCGCCGACGAGGAAGAGCACGATCGCAACGATGAACCCGTAGACGTACCGCCGCCGCCCGTACCCGAACGGGTGATGCTCATCGGGCGCCTTCTTCGCGCGCTTGTTGCCGATGAGCAGCAGGATCTGGTTGCCCGAGTCCGCGACGGAGTGGATCGCCTCGGACAGCATCGACGACGACCCTGTGAAGAAGAACGCGATGAACTTGCTGACCGCGATGCCCATGTTCGCGAGCAGTGCGGCGATGACCGCGCGCATCCCACCCTCGGTGCTCATGCGTCCTGCCTCTCCGACGTCCCCTGGCTGCGTGCAGTCACTACCGCTGCAAGTCCCGACACGGTGACGATGGCAGAAGGATCGTCCGCGGCCAAAACGGCGGCCGTTCCCGGTCGCAGGTCGATGTCGGCAAGTGCGGTGGCCACCCGCGCCGAGCCCTCGATGAGCAGGACGATCCGGTACGTGCCGCTCGCGATGTCGACGCTGCCGTCGCGGTGCAAGGTCGCGGCGAATGGAGCGCCGACCGGGGCGACCGCATCACCGAGGGATGTGCGCAGTACCACGGGCTCAAGATCGGGTTCGAGTGCATCGAGGGCCTCGTCGACGAAGACCGCCTTGGGCGTGAGCCCGAGTCGAAGGACATTGTCCGACGAGGTCATCACCTCCAGGCCGGTGCCGCGGACGTAGCTGTGCGGGATGCCGGCGGGCACGTAGACGGCCTCCCCCTCGGCCAGCGACACGAAGGCCAGCAGCGGGGTCACCAGTGCACCCGCGTCGTTCGGGTACAGCGCCGCGACGGTTGCGTAGGCGTGCAGCTCGCTGCCCTCCAGTCCGGCCGCCGACGCCGCTGAAGGCAGGAGTGCGACTGCGCCCGTCACGTCCCTGACCTCGAGCAGCGCCACGATCGCGGCCTTCTCGTCACCGAGAGCGAGGGCCGCGACTCCCTGCTCGCAGCCGGGAACATTGGCCAGGATCTGCATTGCCTGGTCGAGATCCCGCCAGCCGGCGAACGCCTCGAACGGTCCGAGGGCGACGAGCATCTCGGTCTTCTCGAATGGGTCGGACAGCACCGCCTGGCCCGTGCCGTCCTCCTGGGCCCGCCACATGCGCAGCGCGGTTGCAGCAGACGGATGAACCTGGACGGACAGCGGACGCGCGGCGGCGAGGAGCTTGACGAGGATCGGGATGTGCTCGATGTCGAAATGGTCGGCGAGCACCTCGCCGGTGGGAGTGCCGGTGTGGTCGACGAGCGGTGACGGTCCGCCCGGATGCACGCCGAACCACAGTTCTGCCTGCGGGCCGCCGGTCGCAGCACCGCTCCACGCGGCCAGCCCGTCGACGATCCCCCAGTCGTAGTCCTTGACCGCACCACGGACGACGAGCATGGATCAGGCGCCGGGGACGGGGCCGGGGGTGGACTCGTCGAGCAGCATGACGGGCACGCCATCGCGCACGTCGAAGTGGCGACCGCAGGACGTGCACACCAGCTGGTGCGCCTTCTCGTCGACGATCAGCGGAGCGTGCGCTGGGCACGGGCACGCGAGGACGTCCCACAGCGCTGTGGGAATGTCGAGTGGGCCGAGCCTGCTGTCAGTCATGCGAACCTCCCGCGCGCATCATGGCGAGCACCTCGTCGCGGACGCGGACCATGCCCGCCTCGTCGTCTGCCTCGACATTCAGCCGCAGCAGCGGCTCGGTGTTGCTCGGCCGGATGTTGAACCACCACGTGTCACCGGTGACGGTGAATCCGTCGAGGTCGTCAACGCTCGTTCCCGGACGTGCCGAGAAGTCGGCGACGATCGCGGCCGAGATCGCCTCCTGATCGGCAACCTCGGTGTTGATCTCGCCGCTGGACACATAGCGATCGAACGACGCGAGCAGGCTCGACAGCGTCGTGCCTGGCGCGGTCTCGCCGAGGGCCGCGAGGGTGTGCAGAGCAGCGAGCATGCCCGAGTCGGCGAACCAGAAGTCGCGGAAGTAGAAGTGGCCGGAATGCTCGCCGCCGAAGACCGCATCAGTCTCGGCCATGCGTGCCTTGATGAACGAGTGGCCAACGCGCGTGCGAACTGGCACGCCGCCGTTCTCGAGGATGACCTCGGGAACGGCCTTGGACGAGATCAGGTTGTAGATGATCACCGAGCCCGGGCTCTTCGCGAGTTCGCGCGTCGCGATGAGCGCCGTGAGCATCGACGGCTTGACGATCTCGCCGCGCTCGTCGACCACGAAGCAGCGGTCCGCATCGCCGTCGAAAGCCAGGCCGATGTCGGCACCGACCTCCGTGACGCGGGCCTGCAGGTCGCGCAGGTTGGCCGGCTCGATCGGGTTGGCCTCGTGGTTCGGGAACGTGCCGTCCAGTTCGAAGTACATGGGGTCGATGTCGAGCGGAAGCGCGGGCAGCCCCGCGCCCGTGCCGAGAACTGCCGGAACAGTGAACCCGCCCATGCCGTTGCCCGCATCGACGACGACCTTCAGCGGACGGCTTCCGCTGATATTGACAAGTCCGCGCAGGAACTCGGCGTAGCCGGCGAGCATGTCCTGCTCGCGAACCTCGCCGAGCGGTGCATCGCTCGCAGGCACTCCGGCCTGGACCATCTCCTTGATGGCGCGCAGACCGCTGTCCTGTCCGACGGGTGCCGCGCCCGGGCGGCACAACTTGATGCCGTTGTACTGCGCGGGGTTGTGGCTGGCGGTGAACATCGCGCCGTACAGGCCGAGCTTGCCCGAGGCGTAATACAGGCCGTCAGTGCTCGCGAGGCCAATGAGGATGACGTCGCAGCCCTGCTCGCGCACGCCCTCGGCGAAGGAGGCAACCAGGGACGGCCCGGACGGACGCATGTCGTGTGCAACGACGACCGCACCCGGCCCCCCGTCGGCAGCCGAGATGCCCAGGACTCGAACGAAGGCTGCGCCTACCTCGTGGGCAAGGTCCTCGTCGAGCTGATCGGGATAGATGCCGCGGACGTCATAGGCCTTGATGATCGCGTCGAGGTTTCGCACCTTGGGATCGTATCGGTCAGCGAGCGCGGGCCCCGCTGACTAGTCGTCGTACTCCGCGGCCTCGAGGCTCTCGACGGACTGAAGCATGCGCAGGTGGCCCTTGCGGCCGGTCTCGACCGAGCCCGCGGGAACCTCGCTCGGCAACGCCGTGCCCGGCTCGTAACGGGGCCGCGCAGCCTCGCGCACGGCGTTGGCCAGCGCCTCGAGATCGTCACTCGTCGGCTTGAGCGCATCGGGGTCCGGGGTGATGCGGACGATCTCCCAGCCGCGCGGTGCGGTCATCCGCTCGCTGTGCATCGCGCACAGGTCGTAGCAGTGGGGTTCGGCGTAGGTCGCCAGCGGTCCGAGCACAGCGGTCGAGTCCGCGTAGACGTAGGTGAGCGTCGAGACTGCTGCTCCGTTGCACGAGGGCTTCGAACAGCGGCGGCGACTCACGGTGGCACGGTAGCGAGAAGTCAGTCCTTCGGGTTGACGACGCGCCGCAGCCGACCGGGCGACGCGGTCAGCGGTTCGCGACCGCGAGGTCCTGCTGGGCCGTGGGCACGGTGACCTCCGTGCGCAGCGGACTCCACGGATAGCCCGTCACCAGGTCCCCGAACCTGGACTGCTCTCGAACGCGGTGCGCGACGAGCACCGGCCCGGACCCCTCACTCGGCGTGACGACAGCCGTGTACCAGTCGATGCCGGCCGGTGGCGTCAGTTTGATGTAGCGCACCTTGCCGGCGCCGATCTTCACGTGCCGAGCGGTGGTGGGCACGGCCGCCTCCTTTCCTCCCCGGAATGGCAGCAGCACGATGTCGACCTCCGCGGCGGTGTCGGGGGCAGTGATGGACAGTCGCACGTCGGTAGCGGCGCGCACGGGAAGTCCGCTGACCGCGGAGGTTGCGTTGTACGGCTGCGCACCCGCGGAGAACGCGGTCTCGTCCTGCACGTTCTGCCCGCCGAAGAACATCCGCAGCCCGGCGACGATCGGCTGGTCCGATGTCAGTTCGAGAGTTGCGGGCTGCTTGTCCAGGACGGGCGACATGTCGATCGTGACGACCGAGCCCGCCGGCACGTCGAGCTTGGATCGCTCCGTCGGCGTGAACGTGCCCTCGGGAGTGATGAGCCGGATGTTGACGATCGCGTCGTCATCGCCCGTCGCCACGACCGACAGCACTCGCGCGCCGTCGCCACTGACGATGCCGGGGACGTAGACCTTCGTCGCCGGGGGCGCCGCCTGCGGGATCCAGTCGGTGCCGACCGTCGACAGTCCCACGCGCTGCTCGTCGTCGACCGACGCACCGACGCGACCGGTGCGCGCCAGCACCTGCACGGCAGTCGCGGTGACGCCGGGGGCGAGGACGTCCAGACGCTCGACCAGTCGGTCCTGTCCCTTGATCACCAGTCCGCGGCCTGCGGGCGCGTCGATCAGGCCGTTGGGTCCGTGGATCAGCACGTCGACCACGGCGGCGGTCTCGTCGGGGTTGATGAGCACGATGCGCGTCTGGCGACCGGAGATCGCGCCTCCGCCGACGAACCAGAACTCCGAGGCTGCCGGCGCGCACGCGGTGCTCGCCAGGCCGCGGCCGCTGCCACCGGGGCTGCGGCCCCACTGGTCGGCGACGAGCCCGGGGGCGAGGTTTCCCTCGCCGTACGCGCGGATGGCCGGCAGCCGCGTTCCGAAGGCCTCGATCTGCGCCTGGCCCCCTGGCACGGTGATCTTCGACGACGCGGACTCCCGGCCGGGCAGCGTCTCCAATCCCGCGGCACTCGGAGGTGCATCGGGTGCGTCGGCGACGTCCTGACCCGGCTGGCCGGGGACGAGTGCAGCGGTGACGCGGACGCCGAGGTCAGGTCCGGCGCCCGGCTCCGGGCACAGCAGCACGGAGGACCCGATCGGCTGAATCGACGTGGCACCCTCGGTGACTGCCGGCACGGGGCGTTGGATCAGCGTGGCCAGCAGCGTCACGACGAGGACGACGACGGCGGCAATCGCCAGCGGACGGGCACCGGACAGTGCCGGGCCGGGCGTGAACCCGGGGCGGGCCATTACTGGTCCTCCCGTCGTTCGGGCTCGTCGTCGTAGACGGCCTCGGCCATTGCCTCGGCCTCGATCGCCGACTCGGCCTCGACCTCGATCGCGAGCGCGGTGTCCGGGTCAGGATCGTCGATGTCGGGATCGGGATCCTCGCGTCGGCGCTCGGGCAGGGCCATGACGATGAGGACGAGTAGGACGATGCCCTGCAGCCAGAGCCAGCGAGTTCGCGCGGACGAGTCGAACCACACCGAGATCCGCGGTGCACCCTCGGGCGCGACGAAGCCCTGCGACCAGTCGAGCAGCTTGGGCCCGGCAACGGCCTCAAGATCGGTGAGCGAGCCGTCAGCACCGACCGAGGCAGCGTGCCAGCCGTCATCGGTGCCCGCCCCGGTGACAAGGACTCGACTGCCAGCGCCCTCGGGCATCGCCTGATCGATGTACGGGTCTGCGGTGACGCGCCCACGATCGGCGATGCCAACCGGGGTCTGCTTCGCGTCCGCGACGATGCGGGCCCGCGAGGTCGTCCCGCCAACGCGCCACAGCACCTCACCACCCGAGCTCGACAGCCGACGAAGGCCCGGCTCGGCGTCAAGAGTGGGGATGAGATCGCGGGACGTGTCGCGCGCGAGCACCACGTAGCGGATGCCGTAGCCGGCGAGCGCCTCGATCTCATCGCCACCACGGCCGGAGGCCATCGCCGCGACGTACGGGTCCAGGGCCTCCCAGTCGGACGCCGGCGGACCAGTCTCGGCGTCGCCGAGCTGAGGCCCGGCGCCGTTCAGGAGCGAGTAGGTGACGCGGCCGGCGACGTCGTCGTCGATGACGAGCGTGCGCGGAGCCTGCGCGCCCTCTGAGTCGGCCGCGACGAACGCGGGCACCGACGTCTCCGGCGCGAGTCGCACCTCAAGGCGCAGGCCGGCGCCGAACCACACCGCCGACAGCGCGGGCGCGAGGAGCGCGGCGATGGCGACAACGATCGCGATCGGCTGGCCGATGGAGAAGCTGCGACCGACCATGCGATCGCGAAGCCCGTCGATCGCCACTGCCGCCGCGCCGATCATCATGAGGCCGAGCAGCAGGGTCGCCTGGCCCGGCCACGGCCGCACCTCGTTGGTCGCACCCGGTGGGGTCACCATGACCATCGTCTGGAACATGCCCATGAGCAGCGCGAGGCCGGCGACTGCGGCCATCGCGCCGATGATGCGGAATCGGTCCGTGCGCAGCAGGGCGAGGAACGCACCGATGACGATCCCGACCGTGAGCCAGATCGGTGTCATGCCCGGCCCGCCCGGGTGCAGCAGGAGCACGTCCCAGGGCTTGAGATCCGGGTCGGTCAGCGCCATGGTGTTCAGGCCAGGCTCGAGGAGCAGCACCGTCGGCTGGCTGATGACGTAGAGCGTCCAGGGCAGCAGCAGCACGAGCGGGCCGAGCAGCGCGAGGGCCAGGCGCGCCAGCACGCCGCGGTCGGCGCTGCCGCGCGTGCGGAACAGGTACGCGGCGACGACCGCACCGGCGATGAGAAGGATCACCCAGAGCGCGGGGGCGACTGCGAGCACGACCGCGACGAGGATCGCGGTGCCCGCGGATCGACGCAGCGTTCCGGTGGGCCCAGCGATCCGCACGAGCGATCTCAGCGCGAAGGGCAGCGCGATCGCCGCCATCGTCGTGCCGATGCGACCGCTGGCGACCGCGCCGGTCATCGCGGGCAGCAACGCGTATGCGGCGCCTGCCCACACTCGAACCGCCGTGCTCGCGACCATGCCGCGCATCGCGAAGTACGCACTCCACCCGGCGATCGGAATCGCGAGAAGGAGCAGGAGGGTCACTGCTGCTGGCGCCTTGCCGAGCAGCACGATCGCGACAGCAGTGATCACGGCGAGGTAGGGCGGCGCCGGCGTCGTCGAGCCGGGTCCAACGTCGTGCCACGCCTGCCGATAGGTCTCCCAGATGTCTCCGGCGCCCTGCGGGCTCGGGAGCAGAGCGCCCCCCTGCAGCACCCCGTCTCCGAGCCACAGTCCGCGTGTGGCGATGATCGTGATCAGCGCGAGGACGAGGGTCAAGATCACGCCAGGGCGCACGAACAGCCTGCGCAGCAGTCCTACGGACCCGTCGTCCATGAAGTCCGCGTCGTCACCGGTCGGACCGCTGTCGAGGGCGCTCACCGACGCGCTGGGAGCCGCCGCTCCGCTCGTCGTCGCCACGGCGCCGACCACCTCGAGCACCTGGCGCACCTGCGCCGCCGGAGTCGGTCTCAGTGCCCGGACAACACTCGCGGGCTCGGTCGACGTGCGCGCGACGCGAGCGCGCGAGGAACGCAGGGTCGACGGGTGCAGTGCGACGGCGAGCACCGCACCGACCTCGTCTCGTGCACCGGCGACGTCCTTGCCCAGCAGGTACGCGCCGCCGCGGATGAGGCTGCCCAGGAGAAGCCGAAGTGCGACGAACGGGGCGGCGAGCGAAGTCGCCTGTGCCAGCAGCACGTGCACGGCGGCCTCGCGGTCGGCGCGGTGCGGGCGCGGGGCAACGTCGTCGGCCCGGCGGCCATGCGCAGAAGCCTCGCGGTGGTGGATGACGGCGTCGGTCGCGACGATGACGCGCTCGCCCATGCGGTGCGCGCGCCAGCAGAAGTCCAGGTCGTCGCGGAACAGCGGCAGCGCGGGATCGAAGCCGTCGAGCGCTTCCCACACGTCGCGGCGCACCAGCATTCCCGCTGAGCTGACGGCGAGCACGTCGCGCACGCCGTCGTGCTGGCCCTGGTCGTGCTCGCGCTTGTCGAGTCCGGTGACCCGGCGCCCGGATCCGGTGACCGTGACACCCGCCTCGAGCAGCAGGCGGCGGTCGTGCCAGCCGAGCACCTTCGGGCCGAGGATCGCCACGCTCGGGTTGTCGTCGGCCGTGTCGAGGAGGGCGCGCAGGCAGTCGCCACTGGGCGCGCTGTCGTCGTGAAGCAGCCAGACCCACTCGATGGGATCCGGCGTGAACGGTTGATGGCCGGCGCGGCCGAGCTTGGCGAGGCCAGCACGAACCGCCTCGCCGAAGCCGGCGCGGTGGTCCACGACCACGGTGCGCTCGCTGCCGAACGAGCCGGACAGCAGGCGTGGGCTGTGGTCGACAGAACCGGTGTCGACGCCGACCGCAGCGTCGATCGGGCGGCTCTGCTGGGCGAGGGTGGTGAGAACCGCGGGCAGCCACACCGAACCGTCGTGGCTGACGACCACGGCAGTTACGTGGTGCAGGCGGCGCGGCAGGATCGGCGCCTCGTCCTCGTCGGCGAGGTACTCCTCGACGCTGAACCACTCGGTCGTCTGGACCGTGGGATCGACGCTGTCGTGGCCCTCCGAAGGAGGCGGGAAGGCCGGGGCGCTGTTGAGCGAATCGGGTGACGGGGTGGTCAGGGCGGCTGCGAGATCATCCTCGCGCCAGTCGTCTTCCATCACCGTTTCACTGTACGTGGTGCCGCGAGGGAGCCCATTGACCCGCGCCGACCGCGGTCGCGCCTACGGTCACGGGCTGACTAGACGGCTTTCCGCTTGAGGCGGCGGCGCTCGCGCTCGGACAGTCCGCCCCAGATGCCGAATCGCTCGTCCTGGCCCAAGGCGTATTCAAGGCACTCGACGCGGACCTCGCAGGACAGGCAGACCTTCTTGGCCTCGCGGGTGCTGCCGCCCTTCTCGGGGAAGAAGGCTTCCGGGTCGGTCTGGGCACACAGGGCGCGCTCTTGCCACTCGAGTTCCTCGACGTCGGACAGGGGCACCAATGCCATATCAGCCACCTGAAAGACCTCCTCGACCCAGCGCGACGAAAGTCGCTGTTGGGACCGCATTACACCGGTGTGATTTACCGAAGTCAATAGTAAACCGGACATACCGGACAGATTGGCTACTTTTTCTGCCGGGAAGGGCTCAACGGGCGTTATTCGGGCTGCGCGGCCGTCGGCGCCACCTGCCCGAGAAATTCCGTGAGGAGACCGTCGTACCTGGCCCGATCGACGTTCCACGACAGCAGGTGCCCGGCACCCTCGAACAGCTCAAGGCGGGCACCGGTGGCAGTCGCGAAGTCCTCGCTGACGGCAGGCGGGACGGTGTCGTCGCCCGTTCCCTGCACGATCAGCATTGGCGACGTGAAACTCGAGCCGCGGGAGGTGTAGTCGGTCGCATCGAAGTCGAAGCCGTACCGCCATGACGCGACGCGCATCGCAGCCGACGTGACGAAGGACGGCAGGCCCTTCTTCGCAGCCTCTGACTCGACGACCTGCGCGAAGTCCGCGATCGGTGAGTCGAGGAAGGTCCCGACCACGCGATCGGCCAGCTCGGAGTTCTCCAGAAACGCCAGGGCCACCGAGCCGCCCATGCTCGCGCCGGCGAGCACAACCTGGGTCGCGCCGTTGTCGAGCGCGTACTGCACCGCACCCTCGAGATCGGGCCACTCGTCCGCGCCGAAGCTCCCGAGGCCGTCCTGCTGGGGAGCGTTAGCGTCGTCGCGGTACTTGATGAGCAGCATCGGGTAGCCCAGTCCGCTCACCGTGTTCGCGATTCGCAGGCCTTCGGCCGGCGTCGCGCCGCGACCGTGCGCGAAGATCACCCACGTCTTCTCCGTGCCGGGGATGAACCACGCCGGCATGGGGCCAAGCGGGCTGGCGTACTCGATGTCGTCGTACTCCAGGCCCAGGCCGACGCGGGGGTTGCGCGGGAAATACCAGCCGTCGAGGGTCGCCGCCTGCCCCGCCGCGGGAGCAGGAGGCAGGATCTGCGCGGTGACCGATCTGGTGGTGAGCCCGCCGCTGGCCGAAGGCAGGTCCGTCTCGACGTAGCCGCCCTCGACGGTCGCGATGCCCATGAGGCCCTGGTCCGTCCAGCCACCCGTCGGCCCGGAGTACGTGATGCTCGTGCCCTCGGCGGCCGTGATCAGCATGGGATAGCCCTCGTCGGGCTGTGCGACGCGCGCGCCGTCCGCGATGAGACCGCTGACATACCAGAGGGTGCCCCCAGCAACGACAGCCAGCACGAGGACGATCGAGCCGAGCGTGACCCATGGCCAGCGACGTCGCCGGCGAGGTGCCTTGTGCGAGGCGATCGCGGGAACCACGGAACCCGCCGTCGCGCTCGCGCCGACGTCGGCAACGACGACAGGGATCTCTGCCGTGTCGTCGGAAGCCATGACGTCATTCTGCGCACGCGGCGGCCGAATCCCGGGCATGACCGCGCCGGTCATCGCACGCCGAGCACGCAATCGCCTCTGACAAGATGACCCGATGCGCATCACAGTCCTGGCCGGCGGCATCGGGGGGTCGCGCTTCCTGCGCGGGTTGCTGGCGTTGCTCGACCGCGAGCATCCGGGCTCCGAGGTCACGGTCATCGGCAACACAGGCGATGACATCTGGGTCCACGGCCTGCGGGTGTGCCCCGACCTCGACACCGTCATGTACACCCTCGGCGGGGGAATCAGCGAGGAGCGCGGCTGGGGCCGAGAGGGAGAGACGTTCATCGTCAAGGACGAGCTCGCCGGCTACGGCGTCGAGCCCGCGTGGTTCGGCCTTGGCGACAAGGACATCGCCACCCATCTGGTGCGCACGCAGTCGCTGTCGGCCGGCTACTCGCTGACGGAGGTGACTGCTGCGCTGTGCGCCCACTGGAAGCCCGGCGTCCGACTGCTGCCGATGTCCAACGAGCGAGCCGAGACGCACGTGATCATTGACGACCAGACCGGCGCGACTGGCGACGATGGGGCGCCGCTGCGCACCGCAATTCACTTCCAGGAGTGGTGGATCCGCCTGCGCGCCGCAGTGCCCGCCCACGGCTTCGTGCTCGTCGGCATCGACAGTGCCAAGCCCGGCCCCGATGTGGTCGAGGCGATCATGACGGCCGACCTGGTGATCTTCCCGCCGAGCAACCCGGTCGTGTCGATCGGCACGATCCTTCAGGTGCCCGGCATCGCCGACGCCGTGCGCACCACCCCGGCCCCCGTCGTCGCGGTCTCCCCCATCGTCGGCGGAGCCCCGGTGCGCGGCATGGCCGATGCCTGCCTGACCGCCATCGGTGTGGAGACGACGGCCGCGGCGGTCGCCGCGCACTACGGCGCGCGTTCGTCGGGCGGGCTCATCGACGCGTGGCTGGTCGACGACGCCGACGCCGACGACGTCGAGTCGATCTCCGCGCTCGGTATCGACTGCGTGGCCATTCCCGCGATGATGACCGACGTCGATGCGACCGCGACCATGGCTGCGCATTGCCTCGCGGCCGCGGATCGGATCCGAGCGTCGCGATGAGCGGCGAGCCCCTGATCGCCATCGGCGTGAGCGGGATCGGCCGTATTGAGGCCGGAGACGACATCGCGGAGATCGTGTTGCGCGCGGTGGCATCTGCGAGGTGGCCGGACGGTTCGACTGGACTGCGCGACGGCGACATCGTGGTCGTCACGAGCAAGATCGTCGCGAAGGCCGAGGGGCGCATCGTCATCGCCGACAGCCGAGATGACGCGATCGACGCGGAGACCGCACGGGTTGTCGCCACGAAGCATCACGCGCGCGGCACGACGCGCATCGTCCAGACGAACCACGGGCTTGTCCTCGCCGCGGCAGGGGTCGACGCCAGCAATGTTGATGCTGGCAGTGTGGTTCTGCTGCCTGAGGATTCCGACGCTTCCGCCCGCGCCATGCGCTCACGGATCGCCTCAGCAACCAACACGCGAGTCGCGGTTCTCATCACCGACACGCTCGGTCGCCCGTGGCGCATGGGAGTAGCCGATGCGTCGATCGGATGCGCCGGGCTCGTGCCCCTCGACGACTACACCGGTCGCATCGACGACTTCGGACGCACCCTGGAGATGACTGTCGTCGCCATCGCCGACGAGGTTGCCGCGGCGGCCGACCTGGTCAAGGGCAAGGTCGACGGCGTCCCGGTCGCCCTCGTCCGCGGCCTAGGCCGCTACGTCACCGAGGACGACGGGCCAGGTGCCCGTGCGGTGATCCGTCCGTTCGACGACGACCTGTTCACCCTCGGCACCGCGGAGGCCATCGCCGAGGGCCAGCGCCGTGCGCCGTTCAGCAGGCGCACCGTTCGGAACTTCACCGCCGATCCGGTGCCCGCTGCCGCGATCGAGTCCGCGGTCTTGGCCGCGATCTCCGCTCCGGCACCGCATCACTCGACGCCGTGGCGGTTCATCGTCCTACGCGAGCCCGCCACGCGCGAGGAACTGCTCGACGCGATGCGTGAGGCGTGGATCTCCGACCTGTCGGGCGTTGACGGGTTCGATCCCGAGGCGATCGCGCGACGGGTGCGACGCGGCGATCTGCTGCGTACCGCGCCGGCCGTCGTGCTTCCGTTCGTCGACCTCCACGGGTCGGCGCACACGTATCCGGACGCGCGCCGCAATGCAGCGGAGCGCGACATGTTCATCGTCGCTGGCGGTGCTGCGGTGCAGAACCTGATGGTCGCGTTCGCCGCGGACGGGTGGGGATCGGCGTGGATCTCGTCGACGCTGTTCAGCGCCGAGACCGTTCGGTCCGTGCTGGACCTGCCCGACTCGTGGCAGCCGCTGGGTGCCGTTGCTGTCGGTCGCGCCGCTGCGGAGGCGCCGGTCCGTCCGGCCCGCAGCACCAGCGACTTCCTCGACTTCCGCTAACCCCGATGGGTTAACGCCTAGCGCTTGCGGTGGTCGGTGATCGATGCGCGCGGGCCCCGCGCAGGCTTGGTGATCCCCGCGACCTCGATCAGGCGCTGCACGCGATGCCGGTGCCCGGCGAATGGCTCGAGCAGCTGCGCCATCTGCTCGTCCGTCCCATCGATTGCGCCGGTGAAGGCGTAGACGACCTGACCGGCAAGGTGGAAGTCGCCGAACGAGACCGCGTCGGCATCGCCAAGTGCCTTGGCGGCAACCTCGGCGACGGTCCACGGCCCGCACCCGTCGACGGAGCGCACCCGACGACGGGCCGTCGCGACCGGCAGCGAGACCCCCTCCTCAAGGCGGCCCGCGACCGACACGGCGCGAAGGATCGTCGTCGACTGCGCCGGCTGCACGCCCCACGCATGCCACTGCCACGACGGGACCTGCGCGATCACCGAGATTTCGGGGAACACGCGCATCGGTCGCGGTGTCGGTCCCGGCGCGATCTCGCCGAGGGCGTTCACCAGCGACGACCAGTTCCTGCGCGACTCCAGGCCGGTGACCTTCTGCTCGAGGATCGCGGCGACGAGCGCCTCGAGCACGCGTTCACTCCGCGGGACTCGCCAGCCACGGCCGAGGATCCGCCATCTCATGCGCAGGCGCTCGGGCAGGAGGTCGTCGCGGAATCCACGGGGCTCGTCGTTGGCGCCGAGCAGCGAGGGCATGCGATCGAGCGCCCAGAGCGCTCCCGGTCCCCACGCAGTCGCGCGGACCATCGCGTCCTCGTTGCCGGGAAGCACGCGCAGGTGCATTGTCGCCGCCCCGTCAGGAGTCAGCGACGTGCGCCACATCCCGCCCGAGGAGTCCGGCATGGTCGTGGGGTCGGCTCGGCCGAGCTGGAACTTCCCAAGGATTGCCGCGAGGTCGACCCGGTACGGCGCGAACCACTCGCGCGACGCGACGGCCGACGAGCTGTCAGCCGTCGGAGGAGAACCGGACACTGACATCGGCGATCTCGGCGCCCGGCCACACCCTGACTCCGGTGAGCAACTCGTTGCCCGCGCCGATGCGCGCTCCGTCGCCTATCACCGCGCCGTGCAGGACAGTCCCGGCACCAATGACCGCTCCCGCGCCGATGATGCTGTTGACCACGTGGGCGTCGTCGCCGATGCGCGCGCCGTCGAACACGACGGTGCCTGAGACGATCGCGCCGGGTCCGACGACGCAGTCGCGTCCGATCACCGAGCCACCGCGCAGTTGCGCATCGGGAGCGACGGTCGCTCCATCGAGCACCAGCGCGTTGCCCGTCCGCGGAACCGCGGGCGACGGTGCAGCGCCGAGGACCAGGTCGCACGAGCCCTGCACGAAGGCCAGCGGAGTGCCGAGGTCGAGCCAGTAGCCCTTGTCGACGACGCCGGTGACGCGCGCGCCCGTCTGCAGGAGATGCGGGAAGGTCTCGCGCTCGACGGATACCGGGCGGCCGGAGGGAATCGAGTCGATGACGCTGCGCTTGAACACGTAGCAGCCGGCGTTGATGTTGTGCGTGACGATCTGCTCGTCGGACGTGGGCTTCTCCAGGAAGGCCGTCACGCGACCCTCGCCATCCGTCGGCACGAGCCCGTAGGCGCGCGGGTCCTCGACAGGGGTGAGGTAGAGCGTCACGTCGCTGCCGGTGGCCTCGTGATGATCGACGAGACCGCGGATGTCCAGACCGGTGAGGACGTCGCCGTTGAACACCAGCACCGCCTCGTCCGGCCCGCTCTCCAGGTACGGCAGTGCATGTCTGATCGCGCCGCCGGTGCCGAGCGGCTCGTCCTCCGTGGCGATGACGACCTCTATACCGAGATCGGCAGTGTCCATGAAGGCGCGGAACACATCGGCTCGGTACGACGTCGCGAGCACGATCCGCGTCACGCCGGCATCGCGCGCCCGCATGATCTGGTGCACCGTGAACGGCACACCTGCCACGGGCAGCATGGGCTTGGGAGTGTTGACGGTGAGCGGGCGAAGGCGCGTGCCTTGGCCTCCCACGAGGAGCACGGCTTCGGTCACCGCGCAAGGGTGCCATACCCGTGGGCTGCTCGGGCGGCTACCGTGCCCACGTGAGCGACGCGTGGACGATGCTGCAGAAGCGCAAGCGCGCATCGGGGGGCACGCCCGTCGTCACGTTCGTTGACCTGGCTCGTACCGAACGCACCGAACTGTCCGCCGTCAGCCTCGAGAACGCGGCCGCCAAGATCGCGAACGCGCTTCGCGACGAGTTCGAGATGGAACCCGGGATGACCGTGGGGCTGCATCTGCCGCCCCACTGGCAGCGATCGGCCTGGTGCGCGGGGGCGTGGGTCGCCGGCTGCATCGTCGTGCCGGGCGCGACGGACGCCGACCTCCTCGTCGCGAGCGCGGGCTTGGCCCCCGGCCTCGTCGGCGGAGCGCGGGAGGTTGCCGTGGTCTCGATGCACCCGTTCGGGCTCCCCCTCACCGAGTCGCTTCCCGACGGCGCGATAGACGTCACGGTTGCTGTTCGCCAGCAGCCCGACGCATACCTGTTCGACCCGCCCCGCGACGACTATGCGGCGCTGCTGGTTGCGGGCACGGCCTTCACTCAGGAGGAGGCATTCGTCGCGGCGGCGCAGCATGCATCGACCTGGGGGCTCGCTGCGGGCGGGACGCTGCTCGTACCGGAGGAGATCGACGATCTGGACGCGTGGCTCGGCGCACTGGCAGTACCGCTCGTTGCAGATGCGTCTGTTGTCCTCATCGCCGGCGGCGCGCCGACCGACGCGCTTCGCGAAGGCGAGCGCGTTACCGCTTCGGCAGAACGGCAACGGTGAACTCGGCGCTCACGCCGGCCACCGTCTTCTTCTTCACGATGAGTACGCGGAACGTCTTCGTTCCGGCCTTGCCCGTCTTCTTGACGACGAACTTGTAGCGGCCCTTGGCGTTGGTCTTGGTCTTCTCGACCGTCGTCCACACCCCGTCGACCAGCACCTGGCGCCAGGCTTTGAGACCGGCCTTGGCGGGGCGCACGATGCCGACGACCTTGTAACGATGGCCGTGCTTGGTCGTGATCGCCGTCGGAGTGAGCAGCGAGACGCGCCTTTGCATGACGTTCGCGACCGGAGCGGGCGCGGGAGCGGGGGTTGCCGCGGGAACCGGCGTGGCCGGTGGTGCGGGAGCCGGCAGCGCGGCACCGACATTGCCCGAGATGGACGTGACGAACATCGACTTCAGGCGAAGCGCGCCCTGGAACTGGCTGCCGGTTCGCGTCGCGACGGCACCGTCGGGCGCAGTCGCGGTGACCGTCTTCGCGGCGCCCGAGACGAAGCGCTCAGTCACCTCGACCTTCGCCACCGCGGGAAGGCCGAAGGTGCTGGCCATCTGCGCCTGGCTGGCATTGACCGTCCATGCGCGATCCGGATTGTCCGAGTTGAGGGCCCACGGGTCGGGGACGCTGACCGCGTAGGGCAGCGCGCCGCCCCAGACGTCCTTGACCGACTGCGTCGCACCACCGCTTGACGCGCTGTAGAACGCGCTGATCGGTTGGCCGTTGTAGAGGATCGCGAGCCCGGTGTTGCCCGAAGCCGCGGTCGCGTTGACCGCATCGACCCAAAGATTGCCCTTGGCGGAGCTGGCCTTGATCCAGCCGGTGAACGTCTGGTCGTAGTACGGCCCGCCGCCGTCGTCCATGTTGCATGAGCAGGCCTGGCGCACTCCCCTGCTGACCTTGCTCATGGCATACGTCCGAGCAGCGAGGACCTGCGCCTGCAGGGCCGCAGCTGGCCACGAGCTGGAGACCTCGGAGATGCCGTAGAGGTACTCGTCGTGGATGCGCACGGAGTTCACGACGTTGAGCTTGATGCCTTTCGACGTCGACACGGGCACAACCTCGACGAAGCCGAAGCGGTACCGATGGCCGGAGGAATCGAGCGACGTGCTCGGGCCGGCGACGTTCAGCAGCGTCGGGCCGCCCGCGGCGGATCCCGGGGTTCGCGTGCCCGCCCAGCGGACCGTCACCGTCGGTGCCGTGCCCAGGTCAGTGGCCACGCCAGCGCTGATCTTCTGCACCGACACGGCGGGGCCGTTGACGGTGAAGCGGAACTCGTCGGACACTCCCCCGCCCACGACCGTGCCGCCGACGGTGACCTCGATGGCGCCGCCCGCCGGATCGAGGACTTCGGTTCGCATCTTCGCCGAGGCCACGTGGTACAGCAGGTTGATACGGGCGTCCATGTCGTCCTGGACCGGGGTGACCGAGGTGCCGGAGTAGTAGTAGGTGACGATGCCGGCCGCGTCGTAGCCAGCCTGGGCCATGCCGTAGGCGCCCCACTGCGACATCCCCACGGCGTGGCCGAAGCCGGCACCGGCCACCGGGAAGCTCGCGGGGGGCACGGCCGGGTCGTCCGCGTAGGCGGTTCCGGGGACGAGTGTCAGCCCAGCCACCACGGCAGCAACCACGGTGCGACGGACGATCACGAGCAGGCTCCTGACGAGGTGACGGCCGGGGGAAGGGCGGTGGTCGGGTACCACGGTGCCACACGAGGGCCCAATCTCCTCACACCACAGGCCCCGTGTGTCACATTCGCCCCACGAGCGTCGTCCTCACGGCGCAACGCCGGAACCCTGCCGAGGCCGGGTGCGTCGATCAGAAGGCGTCCCCGCTTACCATGGCAGGGCACCGCCAGACCCTCGATCCGCCGCCCGCCCGAAAGGACCACGAGTGCCGTCCTCTACGACCCGTCGCGTCTCGCGGGTGGTCCTCGCAGTGTTCTCGGCCATGGTGCTCCTCATGACGGTCGTGGGGGCCGGGGTGAGCGTGGTCATGAACCAGCTCCAGGGCAATATCACCGCGGTCGACGTCTCCGAGGACCTCGGTGTCATCACGGAAGTCCCGATCGACGCGGTAAACGAGGAGACCGGCACCTACGAGCCGCTCAACATCGTGCTGATGGGCAGCGACACCCGGGCCGGAAAGGGAAACGGCGGCTTCGGCAGCACCGCGGAGTTCGGCACGGCACAGCGATCTGACACCGTCATCGTGCTGCACATCGCCGGCGACCGTAAGTCGGCCATCGGCGTGAGCATCCCCCGCGACACCATCATCGACCTGCCGACCTGCAAGAAGGACGGCAAGAAGGTCGGTGGCTACAGCGGCCGCTTCAATCAGGCGATCGAGATCGGCGGCCCCGGCTGCACCGTCAAGGCGATCAACGAGATGTCCGGCCTGGACATCCACAACTTCATGCTCGTCGACTTCGGCGGCTTCAAGCGCATCGTCGATGCGATCGGCGGCGTTGACATCTGCCTCGCCGCTGACGTCAACGACCCGCTGAGCGGGCTCAAGCTCGACAAGGGCAAGCACCTGGTCATGGGCGACGAGGCGCTCGCCTTCGTCCGCGTCCGCCACGGCATCGGCGACGGTTCGGACACCTCGCGCATCCGACGCCAGCAGGCGTTCATCTCCTCGCTCATGCGCAAGGTGCTCTCCTCCGGCACCCTGCTGAACCCGGCCTCCCTGCTCGGCGTGCTCGACGCGGCGACGAAGTCGCTGACGGCCGACACACAGCTGGCCGACATCAACAACCTCAAGGACCTCGCGGTCAGCCTCAAGGACCTCAAGCCGGCGAACGTCACGTTCGTCACCCTGCCGTGGACACCCAACGGCGACGGCGCGACGGTCAGCGTCAACACGAAGAAGGCCGCGAACATCTGGGACGCGCTGAAGAACGACACCTCCTGGCCGCCGAAGGGCAAGACCGTCGACGGGGATGACATCCAGCCGCTGCTCAAGACCAAGCCGGAGAACATCCGGGTCAACGTCCTCAACGGCACGAGCACTCCTGGCAAGGCGAAGGAGGTGGCCAAGGAACTGCGCAAGGCCGGCTACAGCGTGCAGGAGGTCGGCAATGCCGACAACGCGACCTACACCGCCACCACGGTCGAGTACGACCCCGACTGGGACGTGTCCGCCAAGACCCTCATCTACGCGACGAGCGCCACGGCCACCGACAAGGTCAAGAAGCAAGGCGCCACGATGAACCTCATCGTCGGCACCGACTGGACCGGCGTGCTGCCCGTGAAGATCAGCGCGATCACCCAGGACTACACCGCCAACGTGAACACCGGCGACGAGGTCCTCTGCGCCGCATAGCCCCCGACCACTGCGCGCCGCGCCCTTCTGTTGAGTGGCCAGTTGTGGGGGTTCGCGGCTGCGCCCGAACCCCCACAACTGGCCACTCAACCTTCGGGCGGGTGTCCTCCACACCCTCACCGCAGTGCGGCCTGCGTCCCCCGGCGCCCGTGCGACAGTCCCCCAGCGCCAGCCAATGCGCGCTACTGCGCGTATGGATGGACAGACCGATCGCGCATTTCTTGTTACCGCCAGCGGCACGCCGGACCTCACACGCGAACAGGTGCGAACAGGGCGCTTCGTCGCACCGGCTCGCGGCGTTCGCTACCCGACCGGAACTAGCGACGTCGAGAGATCACGCCGAAGCGCCGCACTGATCGGCAGCGGCACCGGCGCGGTACTGACCGACGTGTCCGCGGCGCAAGCCTGGGCGTTGCCGCTCCCTCCGTGGATCGGGCTCGAGTCGGGCGCTGTTCCGATCTCGGTCTCCGCGCCAAGGGACCGCAACCGACCGCGCCGAGGAGATGTTCGGGGCCGCCGTCTCCGCCTTCCGCCCGACGACCTGACGTATGTCGGCGGATTGCTGACAACGACGCCCGCCAGAACATGGTTCGACTGCGCCGAGTTCATCCCGATCGAGCACATCGTCGCGATGGGTGACGTCGTGCTCAGCCGACGGCTGGCGACGCGCGATGACCTCCTCGCGATGATCCGCTGGGCTCGACGTCGCCGCGGCGTAGTTAATGCGCGACGCGCGGTACCGATCCTCGAGCCAAGGTCGCAGTCCCCAGGGGAGTCGCTCGTCCGTGCGCATCTCGTGCTCGCCGGGATCCCGCGGCCGGAGTGCAACCTCGAGGTGATCGAGGATGGCGAATGGTTGGCGCGAGCTGACCTCGCTTGGCCGCGTGCTCGCCTCATCGTCGAATACGACGGCATCGTGCATCTGCAGGAAGCACAGCGAAGGACCGACGCTGCCAGGCGCAACCTGCTCCTTGCTGCCGGTTGGCTGGTGATCACCTTTACTGCCGCAGACCTGAGGCGGCCGTGGCTCATGATCGCGCTGGTCCAGTCAGCGCTCAACTCCCGCGAACCCCGGCGTTGAGTGGCCAGTTGTGGGGGTTCCGCAGCGCGTCACACCCCCCACAACTGGCCACTCAACGGAACGTACGCGGAGGACCAGTCGCGGAGTGGTGGAGCGAGGCTAGATGACGGGCGGGCGGCCGGCCTTCGTCATAGCCCAGACCGTGCGCCAGCGCATCCGGCGCCGCCCGATCGGGCGCTCAGCGACCCCCTCGCGCAACCCGCCGAACCACGCGCCGAGTGCCTTGCGATCGTGGACGCGCAGGAGCGTCATGCCGACCCAGCTGCCGACATAGAGCGGCTCGAGCACCACCGGCAGGTTCCGGCGTGCCAGCCACACGCGATTGCGCGCATTGAGCCGGTAGAACTCCTGGTGACGGGTCGGATTGATGACGGGGTGGTTGACGACGAGGTCCCCCGCGTACCAGGGCAGGTAGCCCGCGTCCCACACGCGCCACACAAGGTCGATGCCCTCGTGCGCGTAGAAGAACTCGTCGGGCCAGCCATCGACCGCGTCGTAGACGCTCCGGCGCATCGCGGTCGCGCCCTCCCACAAAGACGTCGCCGGGCCGGGCTCCGCCGGGTCGCCCACTCGCAGGCGCGGCACCCATCGAGCCGGACCGGGGACGCCGGTGGGGTCCACCGGACGCGGCTGGACGAGGCCGAGCAGCGGGTCGGCGGCGAAGCGCTCGCCTAGCGTTCGCAGGAAGGCCGGATCGGGCAGCCACGCGTCGTCGTCGAGAAAGAACAACAGGTCTCCGTGCACGTGCGGTACACCGGCATTGCGTCCGGCGGGAATGCCGACGTTCTGCGGAAGCCCGAGCGCCGCAACACCGTCGGGCAGTCCGATGGGATCCCAGCCGTTGCCGACGACGACCACGTCGACGTCGACTCCCTCCTGGGCCAGCACGGAACTCACGGCGCGGTCGAGGTCGTCGGGCCGCTTGCCCATCGTGAGAACGACGACGCCGAACTGCGGCTGATCCGGCATCGCTACTTCAGCCGACTCGACGACAGGATCGCCATCAGGTGTCCGACGACAGTGACCACGCCGAACACGGCGAGGAACGCGACGAGGAACCGAGTGGCGTTGAGGTCACCGAGCGGGATGTCGACGATCGCGGCGAGCAGCGCGAGCAGCGTCAGCTCGACGGAGTGGTACGCGCGATTGAACGGGAAGAACCGCACGAGCGAGCGCACGCGGCGCAGGCCCGATGATGCGGGCGCCGCGACATCGGCCTTCTCCTCCAGTCGAGGCATGTTGTTGTAGGCGCGCGCGACGTGGACCATGTCGTTGAGCGCCTTGTTGTAGAGAACGAGAACCGAGACGAGCGCGCCGATCAACGGCCACGGGGTGTCCATCCAGCCCGCATCCGGGAAGCCAGCGGCGCGCAGGCCAAGCGCGATCGGAATCAGGCCCTCGGCCGTGTAGTGGCCGACGCGATCGATGAACACGCCCTTGGGCGAGGGCGTCTGCCGCCATCTGGCGACCTCGCCGTCGCTGCAGTCCCACAGCATCTGCAACTGCACGAGGAGCACGGCGATGATCGCGCCGGGCAGCCCGGGAATCAGCAGCGCGAACGCGGCCCCGGCGCCGGACGCGACCATGAGCCATGTCACGCCGTTGGCGCTGATCGACGTGCGAAGCAGGATTCGGGTGAGGTAGGGCGAGATTCGACGCAGGTGCGTGTCGGCGACCCAGTGCTCGGAGTTGCGGCGGCCGCGTACCGCGGGCGGCTGCCCGACCTCGCGGATCTGGGCGATCGTGGGCCGCTCCGGACGCACTACCGGATCGCTCATCTGCTCGCCTTGGCCTGCACGGACAGCCACTGTACGGAAGCAACGACCACGAACAGTGCAACCATGACCCACGCGCCCCACGTCAGGCCGGTTCGCAATGCCGTAGCGCCGACGATCGCCAGCACGACGACGACGATCGTCCGACCCTCCCAGCCGAGCCCCGCCCACGTGAGCCATCGCGGGCTGGAGCGGTCCTGCATCGCCCGGTAGAGCGTGTCGTAATGGTGGTACGCGACCAGCGCCATCCACCAGAACGCGATCACCGAGGCCGTCGGGAACCACGCCAGGGCAATTGCGGCAACGGCGCCGAGTTCGCACAGGCGCAGAATTGCCGGCACCGCCCACGCCGCGCGGTTCTGCCACCAGCGGCGGCGTGCAGCTTCGGGAATGAGCAGTCCGACGATGCTCAGCAGTGGTCCCGAATCGCCTTGTCGCGCGAGGAGCCGGACGCCAGCGTCGGGCGACGGGCCGTGCCAGGTCAACGTGCGCAGGGTCCGCCCGGCCGTGACGTACGCGAGAGCGCACAGCCCTCCGACCAGTAGAACGCCCAGAGCCCATGTCGGTCCGAGCAGGGCGGCGAACACGCTGATGATCAGCCAGCGCTCGCCGATCGGCAGGTGGATCGCGCGCTTCACCCACCTCACTGCATCGCGCCGGTTCATCCGGGTGGACATCTCCATCGCGCCGCTGACGGACCAGCCTCCGGCGCCGCCGGCCGCGCCGTCATCGGCGATGCGAACGTCGCGCTCGGGCACGTGCGCCTCACGCATGCGCTGGATCCGCGAGAAGTCGTAGTCCGACATGTGACGCGTGGTCTGCAGGACCACGAGCACGATGGCGAGCCACCAGATGTCGACCCCGAAGCGGCTCGCGCCGTACGCAAGGCCGGCGTACGCGAGGAACTCCTTGACGCGATCGGTTGACGCATCGAGCCAGGCGCCGAGTGCCGAGAAGCGCCGTGTCGCTCGCGCCACCTCGCCGTCGACGCAGTCGACGATGAGGCTGAGCTGTAGGAGCAGTGCGCCGAGCACGAGCGCCCACCGATCGCCCACTGCGAACGATGCGGCGGCGGCGATGCCGATCGCAAAGGAAAGCAGCGTGATCGCGTTGGGGCTCCACCCAACTCGCAATGCCAGTCGGGTCAGGGGCTTGGACGCCTTGCGCACGACAAACGTCGAGTAGAAGCCGTCGTCGACGCGGTTGGCCTGCAGCTGAGCGATGCGTGCGTCGTCGACGGCCGCAGCGGCGGCACGTGCAGTGCCGGCATCCTCGGGCGACCGGAACCACGGCACGTCGACCATGTCGACCGCGCGCACTGACACGCCGCCACGCACCAGCGCGACTGCGACAAGCTCGACTAGGTCAGAGCCGGTAGTGGCAATCGCTCCGTCGCGAACCGCGGCGTCAACTCCGCGAACCGCGGCGGCCGCAGCACTCACGTCGGACGCCGACACGAAGAGGGCGCCCACCGACCTGTGATCTGGCGCCGTCACGTCATGGAATTCCGAGCCCACGCTGGTGACGACGTGATGCCGAACGCGGACATCCGCGCCTGCGGTGGCGGGTCGGACGAGCAACGTGGTGGGGGCGAACGGATCATCCGTGAGCGGGGCAAGTGCCGCGGGAGCGACGATCAGTCCGTCGGCTACGAGCACCACTCCGTCGTGCGCCGTCTCAAGGTGCGATGCCAGCGCGTCGAGTGCGTCAACCGCGGCGACTGACCCCGGGAGGGAACGTTGCGGATGCATCAGGGGCGCAGTGACCGAAGACGCCACCGCGTGCGCATGTCGGTCTTGGTGCGCTGCCACAGTTCGTCGCGAAGGTCCTTGGCGGACAGGTCGGTGTTCTCGCGAGTTGCCGCGATCACGGTCATGATCGCCTGAACGGCGGCATCGACGGGAACCGCATTCCGGTCGTTGACAGCGACTGCCGGCGACGACGGAAGCCGGGAGGCGAGCGAGTCGACATCGCCGAGCACCCGTACTCCGAGCGAGCGAATGGTCTCGGCGGCCTTGATGCCCTGAACCTGCGCTGCATCCAGTGCCCAGTCCGGCGTATGCAGGCGCGGCTCGTCGGCGCTCGGCGTACGCCCTTCGACCATGCCGAGCGCGACTCCCCGGCGGACGAACTTCACATACTCGTCCCACGTCATCTCGGCCTTGACTCGCTTGTTCAGCATCATCAGCAACTCGGCCTCAGGAGCCGTCATCGAACGATTCGACGTGAGATCCATGCGGCTGACGAGCACGTCCGGCTCCACGCCGAGCAGCTGAGCAAACGTCCGGAACTGCGCGCTGCGATCAACCTCGTCGACGATCATCACCGTGACGTTCTCCGCACCCACGGCTTCGGACCACCGGGTGAGCACGGCGCCGTGATCGTGACGCCGCCAGAAGGTCGGCGTCATCGACGATGCACCGGGATTCTCGAAGATGTTCTTCAACCACTTCTCGTAGCGTGTGGTCAGGCCGTACTTCAGGTACTGCTGCCACGACGACGGGAGCAGCCGCCCGAGGTTGCGCAGGGTCACGACCACGTGGAGACGGTCGCGACCGAGGTCGTGGGCCATCATGTCGGCGCTCTCGGCGTCGGTCTCGCACAGGAACTCGCTGCTCACGACGACGCGCCCGACGTGGCTGTGCACCTGCTTGACCAGTCGCTCGTACTCGGCCCGATCGGGCGGCACGCCGCCCTGGTCCTTCCAGCCCCAGGTTCGGTCAAGGACGGCCAGTGCGGCGCGATGCTGAGCCTGACGCTTGCCGGGATAGGCCACGCCCGCGGCCCTCAGCTCGGGTCGGGCATCGGCGAGCGCGGCCTGGATCGCGGTTGTTCCGGTCTTGTGAACACCCACGTGGAGCAGGACGCCGATGTTGGGAATGGGCTCCACATCGGGCAGAAGCGTGATCTGGCGATCCCCGTCGGTGGGCGGAACGGAGGTCGGAACGGACATGTCCACAGCCTAGACGGAGCCCTCGGTCGGGTCGGGCGACGAATCGTCGTCCGCGGCGGCCGGATCCTCGGTCGTCCGCCGTCGGGACATTCGAAGCCGGGTGATCGCATCGGGAACCGTCGTCTGCGCGACCACCTGGCCATTCTCGAGCAGGATTGCCCGGTCGCAGAAGCGCCGGAACTGCCGTGGGCTGTCCGAGGCCAGCAGGAAGGTCACTCCGTCGGCCTTGAGCTCGTCGACCTTGGTCCAGCACTTCTGCCTGAAGTCTCGATCGCCCACGACGAGGACCTGCTCGATCGCGTAGGCGCGCGCGCCGGTGTGCATCGCGATGGACCAGGCGAGCTTCTGGCGAACGAGTGCGGGCGCCGGCCCGAGGTACTTGTCCAGCGTCGACTCCACGCCGGCGAAGGCGATGATCGCGTCCAGCCGGCTCCCCACGGCTACGGGCGTCATGCCCAGGAGCCCCGCGATGAGGTAGACGTTCTGTCGCATCGTCAATCGACGCTGAAGCGAGCGAGCGATGTCGATGACCGGGATCACGGGAACGGACCGGCGGACTGCTCCCTCGTCGGGGATCAGGGTTCCCGCCGCCATCCGCAGGAGGATCTCGCGCCCGGATCCTTTGCCGCCGACGATGGCGACGGCCTCCCCTGGCTCGATCGAGAACGACGCGTCCCGCATGCGCCACACCTCGTCGCGACGGGTCTCCCCGGCCATGCGCCGCAGCCGCTGGCGGCGACCGTCTCCTCCTCGGCGAACGTGGCGCGGCATCCGGACTCCCGCGCTGTCGAAGACGATGGCCGCGGCGAGATCGCTGGTCAGGAGGTTGCGGGCCATCTCACGCCTCCTTCAGGATGCGCGGCTCGAGCCGCCGGAAGACGACGATGCCGATCACGAGAATGACAAGCGACAAGGCGATCGAGAGCAGGTAGCCCGTGGCCGACTCGATCTCCTCTGGCCAGAACCCGATTCGATACAGACCGAGGATTCCGACGAGCGGGTTGAGTGCGGCGAAGCGCTGCACGTGCTCGGGGATGTTGGAGATCGAGTACAGCACGGGCGAGAGGTAGAAGAGCGCGCGCATTGCGATGCGCACGATCCGCGCGAGGTCGGGGATGACGACGGAGCCTGCGGAGATCAGCAGCCCCAGCCCGTACATGAGCATGAACTGCAGCGCGATGGCGACGGGGAACAGCACGATGAGCGGCCCGGGGAAGGTCTGCGTGACGAGCATCGCGATGACGATCACAGGCAGCGAGAACAAGAACTCGAGCATCGACACCAGGAGGACACGCAGCACCCACAGCTCGGTCGGCAGCAGGCTGATGCGCAGCTGTCCGCCGGTGCGTCGATACACCCGCGTGGTCGCGGCGATCCCCTTGGTGAACCACCACCACGGAAGGATCGCTACGGACAGGAAGAGCAGGTACGGATGCAGGCCGAGCTTTCGCTCGCCGAGAAGCACCGAGAAGACGAACCAGAGGACGATCGACATGCCAAGCGGCTCGAGCAGCGTCCAGAAGTAGCCGAGGCGGAATTTTGTGTACTGCTTTTGCAGGTCGCGGAGGACCAGCATGCGGAGCACCAGACGGTGCTCCCAGAGAGAGCGCACGCTGGTTACGATAGGTCACACCCGTGTTTGGACGCTCAGGAGCCACGCGGACACCAACACGGCAGGCGGAGACGGTGACTAAAGCAGGCAGCGGTGGCAACGGTCCGGTCAAGGCCTTCGCCAAGCGGGCGGCCCGCGGGGTCTCGCGGCGCATGCGCGACTTCGGCAAGGTTGAGGCTGAGGGATTCGACCTCTCAGCGGTGCCTTCTGCGGACGTGGCGCTCTACTTCGCCGACTCCCCCACGAAGCTGTACCAGCTGACCCAGTGGCTGCCCGTCTTCGAGGGGAACAAGGACGCGACCACGATCGTCGTCGTCCGCCATGTCGAGACCTACAAGGAACTCCTCAACCGCACCTCGCTGCAGGTCCTCCTGGTGCCTCGATACGAGATCCTCATGGCCCTATACGACCGCGCCGACTTCCACGCGGTCGTTTACGTCAACAACGGGTGGACGAACTTCCAGTCGCTGTCGTTCCAGCAGGCCGTTCACATCCACGTGAACCATGGCGAGAGCGACAAGATCTGCATGGTCAGCAATCAGGCCAAGGCGTACGACCAGGTATTCGTCGCCGGCGAGGCAGCCGTCCGCCGACACGCCGCAGCGCTCGCGTGGTTCGACCCGAATCGCCTGGTTCGCGTGGGCCGTCCGCAGCTCGACCTCGACGTACCGGCCGCGGTCCCGCCCTTCTCCGGCCCGACGATCACCTACGCGCCGACCTGGGAGGGCGAGGACGACGCGAACAACTACACGTCCGTCGACCGCTATGGCCCGCAGATCATCGCGGCTGCCCTTGCGCAGCCGGGCGCCCGAGTCATCTACAAGCCGCACCCACGGGTCGCGATGTCCGACGATGCGGGGATGGTGCAGGGCCATCAGCAGATCCTCAAGCAGATGGACAAGGCCATCGCAGCAGACCCGGCGCGCGGGCATGCCGTGCTTGACCAGGCGGACATGCTCTCCGTCATCCGCAGCACCGACCTGATGATCGCCGACGTGTCGAGCGTGAGCCTTGACCATCTCTACCTGCGACCGGACGCGCCGCTCGTCCTGTCCGATCGCCGCACCAACAGGGCACGCCTGCTGGAAGACGCCCCGGTCGCGGCCGGCGCGCACGTCGTCGACCAGTCATCGGTGGCGACGCTCGCGGAGGACCTGGCCGCAATCTTGGCCATCGACACGATGCGTACTACGCGGCACGAACTGCGCGACTTCTACTTCGACGCGCTGGCCCCGGGACAGAGCACCGAGCGCTTCTGGCGCGAGCTCACGGCAGCAATCCACCTACATGATGCGGCGCTGCGCGACCTGAGTCGCCTACGAGTAGTCGAGGAGACGGCATGACCGTGCAGGCAGTGATTCTGGCGGCGGGCATGGGCACGCGCCTGGGCAAGCCCTGGCCCAAGCCGCTGACGCCGCTGGCCGACGGGCGGACGATCATGCAGCAGCAGATGGACAACCTCGCCAGCGGCTTCGACGACCTCCGGATCGGCGTCGTCGTGGGCTTCCAGAAGGACCTCATCATGGAGGCGTTCCCCGGGGTGGGGTACGTGTACAACGAGCTGTTCTACGAGACCAATACCAACCGCAGCCTGCTCAAGGCACTGCGACAGTCGACACCCGGCGGCGTGCTCTGGATGAATGGCGACGTCGTCTTCGACCCCAAGGTCTTCGAGCGCGTGAAGCCCCTCATCGATGAGGACCAGTCGTTCATCTGCGTGAACACCGCGGTCGTCGGCGAGGAGGAGGTCAAGTACACCGTCGACGCAGACGGATTCGTTGACCGGCTGTCGAAGACGGTGACCGATGCGCTCGGTGAGTCCGTCGGCATCAACTACGTCAGTTCCGCGGACAAGGCCACGCTCATCACCAGGCTCGTCGACTGCGCCGACGGCGACTACTTTGAGCGCGGCATCGAGCTCATGATCGAGAAGGATTCGGCACGCGTCATGCCGTACGACATCCGCGACCTGTTCGCCGTCGAGGTGGACTTCGAGGAAGACCTGAAGCGCGCCAACACGCACCTCTAGTCCCGCCGCAGTTCTCGGCCTAGGCCGACGTGTCGATCCAGTAGTGACGCATCGGCTTGTCACCGTCGTGGCCCGGGACGACCTTGTCGAAGACTCCACCGCATGCCTCGATCACTGCAGCGGAGCCGACGTTGTCGTCGTAGCAGACCACGAGCGCACTGGAGACCCCCACGTCGCGGGCGAGGACCAGGGACTGGCGCAGGATCTCCGTGGCATAGCCGCGCCGCCGGAACGCGGGACGAACTCCGTAGCCGATGTGCCCGCCCCACATGGCGAGGAAGTCGTTGAGTTCGTGCCGGATCGACACCCTGCCCACAAGCTCGCCGTCCACATCCGCCGCGAGGAACGAGGCGGGAACCCGGTCAGGTGCAAGTCCGATTCCCTGCGATATCCGCTGCAGGCGAGCCAGGTAGTCCGCCCACGGCTCGTCCGGCGAGTAGTCCTCGAGAAGGAAGGTGAAGTCATCACGCAGGAGTTCTGCCTGCGCTGCAATGGCCGCCGATTCATCGCCAGGCGCGAACGGCCGCAGGAGGAGCGTGGTCACCATGGCCGAAGGCTAGTCAGCGCAGGACCCGAGCGATGAGACGCTCCCATTCGTCGATAATCAGGTCCGCCCGATATGCCGACACGGCATTGCGAGCAGCAGCACCGAGGTCGCGGCGCGCTTGGGCCGACGACATCACCGATGCAAGGCCGTCGGCCAGGCCAGCGGCATCCCCGCGCGGGACCAGGACAGCGGCCTGCCCGTCGCGGCTCAGCATGCGCACTCCAGCAGAGCAGTCCGCGGCGACGCACGGCAGTCCGAGCGCCATGGCCTCGGCGAGTGCCAGCGGCAGTCCCTCGGTCAGCGAGGGGAGGACGAACACGTCGCACGTCCGCAGTTCGGCCTCGGCGTCGGTGACCGGTGGCATGACCTCGACCCGGTCGGCGCCTGCAGACAGCGCAGCGATCTGCCGACGCACCGCCTTCTCGTCAGGCCCGGAGCCCACCAGCCTCAGCCGCCAGCCGGGGAACCGGTCGGCAATGCGGCCCCACGCGTCGACGAGGAACGCGACGCCCTTCTCCGGGGACAGCCGGCCCAGGTAGGTGACCACGCCGGTCTCCGCTCCCGAAGCCTCGACCGGCACGTCCGGCCAGAAGGCGAGCGGGTTCGGCAGGGACTGCACGTTGTTGAGGCCGGCGCGCTGCATCGACCGCGCATCCTCAGCGGTCAGCATCGTGACCAGGTCGACATCGCGGTAGAGCTCGAGCGCGCGTGGCAGGTCGCGTCCGGCCGCCGCCGCCTCGAACGACGAGTGGTACTGGCCGACCACCGCCCACTCCTCATGCGGGACCTCGGCCAGGTGCTCCATGGCCCACAGCTGCATGGTGACGACGACTCCGGGCTGGCCGCTGCGCAGCAGCGCGCCGAGGCCCGAGATCGCCTCAGCGCGCAGGCTCGCGCGCCTGGCGATCAGTCGGCGCATCGACGGCCGCAGGCGGGTCCACAGTCGGCCATCGGGAGGCGGCGCAGGCCATTCGGCGCTCATGAGGCTGGTCCGACGGACCGAGGGATCGACGTCATACGCATGACTGGGTGAGTACGGGGCGATGCCGACGAGGTCGACGGAGTAGCCCCGTCGGGCCAGCTGGTCGGCGACGACGTTGGCCACCCGCTGGGCACCGCCGAGCTCGTCGATGTTGTTGGCCACCAGCACGATCCGAGGCTTCGTCATCTCGACCGCCCTGATCGGGACTGGAGGATGCCGCGAGCGGCGCGTTCGGCCGCGAGTCCGTCGGCCGGCCCGCATTGGTCGGCCGCGAACACGCGCCTCGCCGCGCCGTGACGGGAGTCCCATGCGCGTGGATCGGCGAGGAGCGAGTCGACCTCGCCGACGAGTCCGTCCATCGCAGTGTGCACGGGGCCGGGCGAGCCGTCATGGGAGTACAGCCCGTGAGTCCGGTTCACGTAGACCTCGCGATCGGGCTGGAACAGGATCGTCGGCAGGTCGAGTGCCGCACCATCTCCGATGATCGACGAGTAGTCCGAGACGAGGAGGTCGGCCAGCGCGAGGTAGGGCGCAGCATCGTGCTCGTCCGGAATCGGCCGGACGGCAAAGCGCAGCCGAGTCGACACGGTGAAGCGCTGCTGCCGCGGCGCGCGAAGGAGCAGGTACGCACGTGGACCCAGTTCCTCTGCCCAGCTATCCAGGTCGAGTAGGGGCTCGATCGCGTCACTTTCTCGCTGCCGGAATGCCGGCGCGTAGATCACGATCGCTCGGTCCGTCGGCAGGTCGAACTCTCGACGCAGGGACTCGCGCGAGTCGCGCGAGCGCGCACCGAGAGCCGAGTCGATGCGCGGAAGGCCGGCTTCGACCACGTCGGCCGTGAACGCCATCGAGCGCCGCAACTGGTCAGTCGAGTAACGGGAGGCAGTGACCAGCAGGTCCGAACGCTGTGAACGTCTCTTCACGTCGCGCACCGCAGCCTTGCTCACCAGCACGCTGGGGTCATCGAGCCCACTGCGGTGCACGGGCACGCCGGACGCGACCAGCACCGCGGTCGTGTGCTTCGGCTTCCTGAGAGTCAGCGGTGACGTGCCGTCGTCGATCCAAAAGCGCGCGCGCGAGGCAAGCCAATGGTGCCGCGTGGTCATGTGCTCGAGGGGTTCGGCGAAGTCGGGCGTGAGCTCAGGACGGCCGCGATGCACCCACGCCTGCTTGAGGCTGGGATCGATGACGCTCAGCCGATCGCTGATCGCCTTGGCGTTGTCGGTGACGGTTCGCCCGCCGTCAGTCTGGACGACGGCCAGATGACGCGGTGGCAGCGCAGCACCAATGCGCTGCAGGAGCGTCAGGTACACATCACGTCGCAGGAGCCCGCCGATCACGGCGAGGCGATGCGTTCCGGGAATCCGGAACCACGTCGCACGCAGGCGAGCCAGGCGAGCCCGCTTCGCGGACACGCGCACCGCGCGCCACCCCACGGCTCCGTTCCCGTAGGCGTACATCTCCAAGGATTCGGGGCCAAGTGGCTCCGTGCGACCGCGGTAGGGAACGCGCACGCGTGGCATCTCAGCCTCGGTGGCACGGCAGTTCGACAGGTTCTCCGCACCGTTGGCGACCATGGCGATGCCCAGGGTGCCCTGGTCGCGGCCCGCCAGCCGCCGACCCAGGTGGCCGGTGATCCTCCCGGTGGCCTGCCACCGCCACACCCGACCCTCATGTCCGGTCCACGTCGCCGGAACCGACGCGACCGTTCGGTCGCCGTTGATGATGAACCTCAGTTCGATGTCGCTCACATCCGACAACGAGCCGTCGTAGTCAACAGTCGTTCCCGAGGCGGACACCGTGCCGTCGACCGCCTCAAGCGACATCAGCCGATGGAGAAACCGTCGCTGCGAGTACGGGATCAAGGAGATGTGCAGTTCGGTGACGTCGAGCCAGTCGCGCGCGGCAACGGCGCCGACGGGGTCACCATTCGCGAGGTGCTCGCACCCCCAATACTCACGATCATCGCTGACCACGACCGGCACCTCGACCACCGATGCCCACTTCACGAAGCGCATCGCGGCACGAACCCCGTCGAGGTCGTTGACCAGGAGGTGGTAGATCGCGACCCGCAGCGCGGGGCGCAGATCCCACGCGGGCTGAAGGTTCACTGACGACACGTAAGGCGTGAGACGGTCCATCAGCTGGTGAGCAGCGTCATCGTCGATCTCAAGCATCGACGACAGGTACAGGTACAGGTCGTGGCGCAGGAACTTGTGATCCTTGATCAACTGGACAGCGACCAGTCCGCGCTCGCCAAGGAATGCGTCGATGCGTCGATTGATCTCTATCCGGCTCTCAACGTTGTTCGCCTCATGACGTCGCTGAGTGATCGACGGCTCGTCGCTCAGCCGGTCGACATACCAGCGGTACACAGTCTCCGGAATCGTGGCCACGCGGCGTGCGGAGGCCAGGACCTGCAGCGTGAAGAGCTGGTCCTCGAACAGCAGCCCGACAGGGAACAAGATCGAGTTTTCCGCCACGACGGAGAGCCGATAGATCTTGTTGACGCTGATCGTGTCGTACAGCAATTCGGGGAAGTCGACTAGACCGTCAGCGACCCGCTCCTCCTCGTGAACCTCAGGACGCCAGCGCTTGGTGCGACCCGACCGCACATCGACTCGCTCTGCGGTACCGCAGACGACATCGGCATCAAGTCGCTCAGCGGCCTCGAGCAGGTTCTTGCACGCGTGCATCTCGTACTCGTCATCCGAGTCGCAGAACATGATCCAGGGGGCCGAGGCGACCTCAATGCCGCGATTGCGCGGTGCACTGCACCCGCCCGAGTTCTCCGCCAGGCGCTCGTAGCGAACGCGAGGGTCCGTCTTCGCGATGCGCCGGACGACCGCCTCCGTGTCGTCCGTCGACGCATCGTCGACGACGACGATCTCGAGGTTCCGCAACGTCTGCCGCTGAACCGAGGCGATGGCACGCGGCAGTCGCGCGGCGTCATTGAACGAGATGATGACGACCGTGACATCCGGACGCGTCTGGCTCATGCCGAACGCCCGCCGCGTAGCGCCTTCGCACGCTCGATAAGAACGAGGGCGCGCGCGTCGAAGCTGTGGTCGCGCGCGATGCGCTGTGCAAGCGCGAGCCGGGTCGCGCGATCAGGGAATGAGGCGGGACCGCCGTCGAGCGCACGCTTCAGGCTTGACGCGTCGGTGTAGGTGCGCACTGCGTCACCGAACACCTCGGAGAGTCCCGCGGCGTCGTCCGAGAGAACGCGGCTACCGCACGCTGCAGCGTCGAAGAGCCGATTCGACAAGAAGCCCTCCGCCGCCATGTCCGGCCAATGGTCGTTGAGCACGATGCCGGCCGATGCGTACGCAGCCGGGAGTTCGTCGTTGGGGATGAACTCGCCCGCAATCTGCTCGGGGGGCAGGAACTGTTCCCAACCGACCCCGTAGACCGACACGTCAAACCCTGCGGCGAGCGAGTCGCGCACCGCCGGCCGGAACTCACCGCGCGTCGAGCCGACGAACAGGACCGCGTCGCCTGTGTCGGGCAACGCGGCACCGGGGCGGAACCTCGCCGGGTTGGTGGCCTGCAGCAGTGGCGTGACATCCGTATCGAACTCGCCGGAGGACGCCCGCTGCCAGTGCTCGCTTGCCGCGAAGCAGGCGGCGTACTGCGCGGGCTCGTCCGCCTCGACGAGCTCGGGGTGACTGATGACCCACAGCATCCACGTCGCATCGCTCGTGCGCGGTACTACGCGACGCAACCCGCGCAGCACGAGCACGACGTCGTCCTCGTCGCGGGCCTCGCTGGCGGCGCCACCACGAAACACCGTTCGTGCACGCTGACCTGCGCGATTGAGCGCGTCGACGAGATCTGCTGCGAACCACGTGTCGCCCCATTGGGCACCAGCGGATCCCTTGGGAGCCGAGACGACGACCGACCAGGTGAGGGGGCGTGAACCTCGCCGCCACCGTGCCACGCGGCTAGCCTCTCGCCTTGCGTGGCCGCCCGCGAAGGAAGCCCAGGCCCCACGACCCGTGCATGGTCGGGTAGATGGCCGTCAGGCGCGCCGCCTCCCGCCACGTCAGTCTCGGCGATGTGACGGCGCTCTGCGCGGTCGCCGCGAGGTCCAGGGCTGCGTAGCCCACGGGCGCTGCAAGTCCGAGTGCGACAAGCCACGGCTGCCTGGCGACCGCGCCGACTCCAGCGAGCACTACGCCCGCAGTGACGCCGACCACGGCAACGGGCGCGGCGAGATAGCGCAGCGACACCGTGTCTGGATGGCGGCGCATGACCTCGCGGCGCCAGCGGCCGTAGTCGTGGTACTGGCGCGCGAGCGCCTGAAGCGTGGGTCGCGGGCGGTAGGTGACGTGCATGTCCGGCGTGAACCACACGATCCCGCCGGACTGGCGGATGCGCAGGTTCATCTCCCAGTCCTGGGCACGCACCATGGTCTCGTCGTAGCCACCGACCCGCTCGAGCGCCGATCGCTGGAAGCATCCGAGGTAGACCGTGAGCGCAGGGCCGGGCTCACCGCCCACGTGAAAAGCGGCCCCGCCGACGCCGAAGCGCGATGTCATGGCCCGGGCGACACCGCGTTCGAACTCGGTCGTGCCCTCCGCGGCCATGATCCCGCCGACGTTGTCGGCGCCGGTCTCGCGCAGCGTCTCGACTCCGGTGCGCACGTAGTTGGACGGCACCATCGCGTGACCGTCAACCCGCACGATCACCTCGCTCGTGGAGTGCTCGATCGCGGCGTTCAGACCGGACGGCGTCTTGCCGCTCGGGTTGTCGACGACATGGACGTGACTGTTCGCCGTGGCGATCGCGTGCGCGACCGCGTGGGTCCGATCCTTGGAGGGGCCGACGGCGATGACGATGTCGAGTTCCCCGGGGTAGTCCTGCTGCAGCAGGCGGTCGACGGAGTCCTGCAGATGCCGCTCCTCGTTGACGACCGGCATGACCACCGACACCGCGGGCCACGTGGCGCTCACGATCCCGACCGTCCGACGTCGTTCGTGCCGAACGCCTCGTGACGGACCAGTCCGTCGTACTGCTGAGCCACCTTGGTGAGGAAGTGCTCGTCCTTCACCGACGCCGTGTGACCTGCGGAATGCCGCACGTAGATGTACCCGAGGCCATGCGTTCGATACACCAGTCCCCCGGACGAGAGCACGCGATCGAGCAGCGCGCGGTCTACCGACTTGGGCACGGGACGCCAGCCCCCGACGGCCAGCAGGTCCGCGCGCGAGATGAGGATCGTCCCGCCAGCGACGAAGTCGGCGTACTTCTCCGCCGCGTAGGTCGGCCGGAACACGGTCGAGTCCTGCGACTCGAGATAGATCCAGTCGAGGGCCTTGCCGACGATCTGCGCGCCGGAGTACTCGCGCGCGAGCACCAGGTCCCAGATGTGCTCGGGTCCGTAGAAGTCGTCATCGTCCATCTTCGTGATGAGCGCTCCGCTCGCGCGATCACTGCAGACCTGTAGGGCTTCGCCCAGCGTGCGCGATCCGTCAACCGCGACGACGGACACCTCGTGCGGAACCTCCTGAGCGAGCTCCCACACGCGTGCTGCGTCGACCGAATCCCCGTGCGCGCCGATGATCACCTCGAGCCGTGGATACCGCAGCCCGGCTACCTGCCGCAGCGCGTGCTCAAGGTGGTCAGGCCGGTTCGTCACGAGGACGACGCTGACCGTGGGCCAGGCATCGAGCGCCGCGGCGGGCGCGAACTGTCGGAGCGCGTGCCGTCGCTCGTGCACCGATAACGCCTGCCAGGACAGTGCGTCGTCGACGTCAGGCAGCGTCATCGACGACGGTGCAACGACCACGCCGCATGCGGTCAGCTGGCGTGCGATGCGGGTCGGGATGACGTCGTCGATGATGATTGCGAGAGTCGCACGCAGCGCGCGCGCATCCGATGCGCTCACGCGGCCGGTGATGGCGACAGCCACGTCGGGACCGGTGATCGACAGCGCGTCACCGACGACCGATGCCCTGGCGACCGAGCCCCCGGTCGAACGGCGGCCGACGGGGCGCTGCACGGAGGGATCCACGTCGACGTCGAAAGGCATTCCGTCGCGCAGCCAGGCGGGGGGGCCCACGACGATCGTCGACTGGCGTTCGACGTCGGGCGCAGCGCCCGCCGTCGCGAGGACGAGCGTGTCGCAACGGCGCACGTGCGCATCGCGGGCCTCGTCGTCGGTGAGGACGTCGATAATCCGAGGCGCGAGAGGAGCGGCCCACTCCGTCAGCCCGGGAGCAAAGGTCAGCAGCGGTCCCACGGAACCGGTCGGGAACGGTCGAAGCCTGCGCAGCGCTGCGGCCACGAGCACAGCGCAGTCGACCGGCTGCGCTGTCTGGATCAGCAGTTCCACGCCCTTGGCGGTCCGCGTGAAGGCCAGTCCGGTGATTCCCGCGATCCCGGGGGACCCGACCCAGCCCTCGATCGGCGGTGACCACGAGTCGACCGTCAGCTCCAGCGCGGATATGCGCGCAACGCCGACCGAGGACGCCGCGAGCTGCTGGACGCCGTAGGCGCCGGGTGAGGTCACCTGCCAGGTCGATCCACCTCGCCGGGACCGCACGCGTACTCCCGGGATCTGCGGCACGGTCACGTGCAGAACTGTATTCGCTGCAGCCGCGGCCGGGTTGGCTCGCTACGTCACCGCGCCGGGCACGCCAGCGGCACTCGACAACACGTCCGACTCCGACTCCGCCGGCCCATCCCCTCGCGGAATCGCCGTCGCGGCCAGCCCGGCGCCCAACGATGCGAGCGCACCGAGGACGAACAGCCCCACGTATGCGCCCTGAGTTGGCATCTGCACGCCACCGACGCTCGCCGTGACGCTCGCAAGCACGGCGGTCACCGCGGCGCTCGCGACCGCGAAACCCGCAGTGCGTGCCAGGGAGTTCAGTCCGTTCGCGGCAGCCGTCTCGTCGAGCGGCACCGATCGCATGATGATGACGGGCAACGCCGACAGCGTCGCCGTCATCCCGATCGCCACGATGCATGCACCGATGACGATCTGCAGCGGCGACGCCATGAGCCAGATGCGCACGACGTAGCCGAGGAGCATCACCGCGCATCCGAGCATGAGCGTTGCTCGTGCGCCATACCGCCGACTGAGTCCGCCAGCGAGCGGGGCGATGACCACGAAGAGAAGACCGATAGGCAGAAATGCGACCCCCGCCTGCATCACGGTGAGTCCGAATCCGTACCCGGTCGATGCTGGTTCCTGGAGCAACTGCGTGGTCGACACCATGTTCCCGAACATGGCGATGCCGGCGAACAATGCAGCGATGTTCACCAGCAGCACCGGCCGCGCGGACGATGTTCGAAGGTCGACCAACGGGTCGGCGGTCCGCAGTTCCCAAGGCAACCAGGCCGCGAACAGCGCGAGCGAGATCGCGACCAGTCCCAGCGTCGTCACGCTTAGCCAGCCCCAGTTGTTCCCGTTCGTGATTGCCACGAGGAGGGCGAGCAGCGCACCGGACATGAAGACCGCGCCGAAGAAGTCGAAGCGGCCGCCGGTGCGGATTGGGGACTCGGGGATGACGACCAGCACCGCGATCGCCGTGAGAACGGCAAGACCGCCCGCGAGCCAGAACACCGCGTGCCAACCCCACAGGTTGAACACGACGCCCGCAACGGGCAGACCGATCGCCCCGCCTAGTCCGAGGGTCGCGCTGATGAGCGCGACGGCCATGGTCAGCTTCTCGCGAGGCAGTTCGTCGCGCAGGATGCTGAAGGTCGCCGGCACGAGCGCAAACGACACGCCCTGCAGGCAGCGCGCGGCGATCTGAACGCCAAGGCTGGTGGCGAAGACGCTCATCAGCGAACCGACGAACAGTGCGGCCAGGCAGAACACGATCATGCGCCGCTTGCCGAACATGTCGGCGAGCCGGGAGATCGTCGGCAGGGAGATCGCGCCAGTGATCAGCGTCGCCGTGACCAGCCACGATGCCTGGTCGGGGGTGACGTCGAGCAGGGCCGGCAATTGCGGGATGAGCGGGATGATCACCGTCTGCATGAGCGAGCAGCTCAACGTCGCCACCGCAAGGACCGCCACCACCAGCGTGCTGCCCGAACGTCCCCGGACGCGACGAACCCAGGCGGCAGTGAACACCGGTTCACTATGTCACGTGGTTAAGCACCCGGCAATCGCCCGGCCGCGCCTGCGCGCACCTGCGAACTAGCCGAAGATCTTCTTGGCCATGACGATTCGCTGCACCTGGTTCGTGCCCTCGTAGATCTGCGTGATCTTCGCGTCGCGCATGTAGCGCTCGACCGGCCAGTCCTTGGTGTAGCCGGCGCCGCCGAGTGCCTGCACCGCATCGGTCGTGATCTCCATCGCGACGTCGGAGGCGAAGCACTTGGCGGCCGCCCCGAAGAAGGTCAGGTCCGCGTCGCCGCGCTCGCTCTTCGCCGCGGCCACGTAGACCAGCTGACGGGCTGCCTCGAGCTTCATAGCCATGTCGGCAACCATGAACTGAATGCCCTGGAACGAGGAGATGGACTTGCCGAACTGCTGGCGGTCCTTGGCGTAGGCCGTGGCGACGTCGAGAGCTCCCTGCGCGATGCCGACGGCTTGCGCGCCGATCGTGATGCGCGTGTGGTCGAGCGTTGCCATTGCCGTGCGGAATCCGGTGCCGGGCTCGCCGATGATGCGGTCACTGGGGATCCAGCAGTTCTCGAAGAAGATCTCTCGCGTGGGAGAGCCGTGGATGCCGAGCTTGCGCTCGGGAGTGCCGAGCGAGAAGCCGGGATCGTCCGCGTGGACGACGAACGCGGAGATTCCCTTGGCCCTCGCGCCGGGCTCGGTCACGGCCATGACCGTGTAGTACGTGGAGATTCCGGCGTTGCTGATCCAGCTCTTCTGCCCGTTGAGCAGCCACCCGCCGTCGGACTCGACGGCGCGGGTCGTCATCGATGCGGCGTCGCTGCCCGCCTCGCGCTCACTGAGCGCGTAGGAGAACATCGCCTCGCCGCTGGCCACCTGCGGAAGGTACGTCTTGAGCAGGGTCTCGTCGCCGCCGACCATGAGCGGGAGAGTGCCGAGCTTGTTGACCGACGGGATCAGGGAGCTCGACGCGCACGCGCGGGCTACCTCTTCGATCACGATGCACGCGGCCAGCGCGTCGCCGCCCTCGCCGCCGTACTCCTCGGGGATGTGGATCGCGTGGAAGCGCGCGGCCTTCAGCGCCTCGTACACGTCCCACGGGAACTCACTGGTCTCGTCGATCTCCGACGCGCGCGGGGCGATCTTGTCCACGACGAGGTCCCGGACGGCACCGCGAAGGGCCAGGTGCTCCTCGCTCAGCGTGAAGTCAGTGAAATCCGGATTCCCTGCCACGGTCAACTCCCTCGTCCGGTCATCTGCATGCGGCGATCAACTAACCTGCGGGGATGACGTCCCCAAGCCGCACCTTACGGCTGTCTGTGATCGGTACGGGCTACTTGGGGGTGACCCATGCGGCCTGCATGGCCGACCTCGGCTACGAGGTGATCGGCCTGGACATCGATCAGCAGAAGATCGACGTCCTGCGAACCGGTCGCGTGCCGTTCTACGAGCCGGGCCTCGACGAGGTCCTCTCCCGTGCCATCGACTCCGGCCGCCTCACCTTCACCACGTCCTTCGAGGAGGCCGCGGCGTTCGCCGACGTGCACTTCATCTGCGTCGGGACGCCGCAGCTGCCCGGGGCCCAGCGCGCCGACGTGTCGCAGGTGTTCGGCTCGATCGAGTCCCTGACGCGGCACCTGCGCCCTGGCGCGCTCGTCGTCGGCAAGTCGACGGTCCCCGTCGGAACCGCTGCGGAGATCGAGACTCGACTCACGCTGTCCGCCGCCGAGGGAGTCGAGGTCGCGTGGAACCCGGAGTTCCTGCGCGAGGGCTTCGCGGTCGAGGACACCATGCATCCGGACCGACTCGTCGTCGGGGTGCACTCGGCTCGAGCCGAGGAACTCCTGCGTGAGGTCTACGCGCCGATAACCGCCGACGGCGTGCCCTTCCTCGTCACCGACTTCCCCACGGCCGAGCTCGTCAAGGTCGCGGCGAACTCCTTCCTCGCGACGAAGATCTCGTTCATCAACGCGATGGCGGAGGTGTGCGAGGCCGCAGGGGCCGACGTCGCGCAACTGGCGGTGGCGATCGGCCATGACCCGCGCATCGGCAGTCGGTTCCTCTCCGCGGGGCTGGGGTTCGGAGGCGGCTGCCTTCCCAAGGACATCCGCGCGTTCATGGCCCGGGCCGGGGAACTCGGCGCCGAGGATGCCGTGGCATTCCTACGCGAGGTCGACCAGATCAACCTGCGCCGGCGAGCGAGCACCGTCGATCTCGCCAAGGAGGCTCTGGGCGGCTCCTTCCGCGAGCGACGCATCACCGTGCTGGGCGCCGCGTTCAAGCCGGACAGCGACGACGTACGCGACTCGCCCTCGCTCGACGTCGCGGTGGCCATGGCAAACGCGGGCGCCACTGTCGTCGTTCACGACCCGAAGGCGCTGGTCAATGCCGAGCGCGTGTACCCGCACCTGACCTACGAGCAGGACCTGACCGTAGCGACCGCCGGCGCCGAGCTAATCGTCCTCGGCACGGAGTGGCGCGAGTACCGCGAGCTGGATCCCACGACGATCAGCGGCGCCGAGGGCACCCGGTACGTGATCGACGGCCGCAATGCGCTCGACCCCAAGGCCTGGCGCGACGCCGGGTGGACCTACCGAGCCCTCGGCCGGCCCACGGCATGAGTGAGGTGACCGGATGAACAGGCCAGAGGAGATCCGCTCCGCGTTGGCAGACACGACCACGTGGTTCGTCGTCGGACTCGGGAACAACCCCGAGCGTGACGCGTTCGGGGTGGCACGGTTCCTGCAGCAGAACGGCAAGCGCATCGTGCCGATCTACCCCCGAGCCGAGGTGGTCCACGGAGAGCAGGGCTTCGCGACGATCGCCGAGGCCGCGGCCGCCGTGGGGCCTCCCGACGTGGTCGATGTGTTCGTGCGATCGGACCGGGCCGGCGAGTTCGCCGACCAGGCGATCGCCGCGGGCGCGAAGGTCGTGTGGTTCCAGCTCGGGGTCGTCGATGACGATGCGGCGCAGCGAGTCATCGACGCGGGGCTGACGATGATCATGGACCGCTGCCCCGCCATCGAGCTCCCCCGCCTCTCGAATTGAACCGCCTCCCGGGTCAAATCGAGGTTTAGGTGGCCGTTCTGGCGGGATTCTGCGGATTTGACCCGGGAGGCGGTTCATTTCGGGAAGGGGGTTGAGGGTGGCGGGAGCCGAGAAATCCGACGACCGGGCGGTGGTCATCGTGTCCGGTGGCGATGCCATCAGCCCCTTCACAACACCCGATCGGGCCTGTCGCGACGGGCTGCCGGCCGGGAGCACCGACACCGCACTGAGGACTGCTCTGCTGAAGGCGGGCTACTCGGTCTACACGTCGCCGGCTCATGCAGGCGCGGGACCCGTGACGGTCGACACCGGGTACGGCGGCTTCAGCGAGCCGCCCGAGCAACTGCCCGCGAACCTGACCGTCAACTCGATCGGGCCTATCGACACGGCGGGAGTCCATCTGGCCTCCTTCCTCACGTACCTCCAGGCAGAGTTCGGCATCGGGAGCATCGACCTGGTCGGGCACTCGATGGGAGGCCTGTTCTCTCGCGCCGCGATCGGCGAGCTCGCGCGTCGGGGATCCACACTGCGCTTCCGGTCGCTGATCACCATCGGCACGCCGTGGCAGGGCTCATTCCCCGCCGACTATTCGAATGGCGACATATCGCTTGCGGCCGCTCGCGCGCACCCGAGCACGGCGGCGATCATGGTCGAGTTCAAGAAGCGCGTCGAGGCCGAGGCCCCGGGAGCAAGCGCGCAGGTCACGCGCCGCTTCCTGACCGAGGCGGGCGGATGGAACGACCGGCAGGCGGGCGTGCTCGATGACATTGCGTTGACGTTGATCGGAGGGGACCATTTCCGCAGCACCGGTGGCTCGCCGGATGTATGGCCCCATGACGGTCTCGTCACGATCAGCAGCGCCCTCGCCGCAGCAGTGCCGCGCGCCGTTCTGCATCCGTCTCCCGCGCTGACCTTCAACGACGTGCACAGCCTGTTCTTCGCGCACGAGTTCGGTTTGCCTCACCACAAGGCGCTGACGTGGGATCCCGAGGTGCACCACGCAGTCGCTGCCGCGATCGGAAACACCGCGATCAACGGCTGAGGTTCTGGCCCTTCGCCTTCGCCTGCGCGTTGAGTTCTGCCTGGAAGGTGGTCATGGCGTCCACGAGGTCCTGGTCGGCGATGCCGAGCATCCGCACTGCGAGGAGTCCGGCATTGCGTGCGTTGCCGATCGCCACTGTGGCGACAGGAACCCCGGCGGGCATCTGCACGATGGACAGCAGCGAGTCCATTCCGTCCAGCGTGCCGACTGCGACAGGAACGCCGATCACAGGAAGCGGTGTCAGCGACGCGAGCATCCCGGGCAGATGAGCCGCGCCGCCCGCGCCAGCGATGATCACCTTGAGTCCTCGATCTACGGCGGTGCGTCCGAACTCCACCATTTCCATCGGCATGCGGTGCGCGGAGAGGACGAGGCTGACGTGCGAAACGTCGAACTCCTCGAGCGCCTGAGCGGCCGCCTGCATGACCGGCCAATCGGAGTCGCTGCCCATGCAGATCGCGACCTGTGCACCCGCGTCACTCATCGACAACCCCCGCAAAGTAGTCGGCCGCATGTCGGCCACGTGCCAATAGTTCCTCATAGTCGTTTCCCAGGACCGTGACGTGGCCAACCTTGCGACCGGGGCGCACGTCCTTGCCGTACAGATGCACCTTGATGCCCGGGTCGCGGGCGAGCACGTGCCGGTAGGCGGACTGCAGGTCCCCCACGTCGCCACCGAGGATGTTCACCATGACGGCGTAGGGCGCCAACGGCGTCGGGCTGCCCAGTGGAAGGTCCAGGACCGCGCGAAGGTGGTTCTCGAACTGGCTCGTGACCGCGCCCTCGATCGTCCAGTGACCGGAGTTGTGCGGGCGCATGGCGAGCTCGTTGACGTACAGGCTCGTGCCGTCGTCGAACAGCTCCACCGCGAGCATGCCCGTCACGCCGAGCGCGCCGGCAATGCGGAGGGCTAGCTCCTGCGCCTCGACGGCACGCGCCGCGGGCAGTCCGGGTGCTGGCGAGACGACCTCGGCGCAGATCCCGTCGCGCTGCACCGTGCGCACGACGGGATACGCGACCGCTTGGCCGTGCGGCGAGCGAGCCACTTGAGCCGACAGCTCCTGGACGAAGGCGATGCGCTCCTCGGCCAGCCATTGCGCGCCGGCGGCCAAGGGGGTCGCCAGCACCTTGATCGCGTCGGCCATCGAGTCCACCGACCACACGCCGCGACCGTCGTAGCCACCGCGAGAGGTCTTGAGGATCAGGGGCCAGCCGACCTGATCCCCGAACTCGGCCACGTCGGAGTCGGTGCCGACCACACTCCAGCGCGGTCCCGGCACGCCGATGTCACTGAGGGCTTGGCGCATGTGGACTTTGTCCTGCGCGTGAAACAGCGCCGAGGGGCCGGGCCGAACCGCGACGCCCATCGCCTCCAACTGCTCAAGATGTGCGGGCGGCACGTGTTCGTGGTCGAAGGTCACCACGTCGCATCCGGTCGCGAACGCGCGCAGCGCGGCGAGATTGTCGTGCTCGCCGATCGCGACATCGTGAATGACCTGTGCGGCGGGGTCAGCAGGAGTTGAGGCGAGGACACGAAGGTTGATGCCGAGCGCGGTAGCGGGAGCGGCGCTCATGCGCGCGAGCTGCCCGCCTCCGACGATGCCGACCCGCGGTGCGCCCTTGTCGTCCACGAACGAAATCTAGTGCGCGACTCAGGTCCCGTCGTTGGGCGGCACGGGGTCGCCGCCGAGATCCTCCGAGCGGGAGCGCCGCCGGGCGTCGTCCTCCTCGTGCAGGCGGTAGACCTCGCGCTGGATGTTCTCCACGTTCGGAACGTCCATGATCACCAGGTCGCCCTCGGTGTTCGCGGAGTCGATCTTGAGCGCTCCGTAGTTGAGGATCCGTCCCATGACCGGGATGTCGAAGGACACGTTGTTCACCTTCGACAGCGGCATGTCGCGGCCCTGCTTCGTGATGACGCCGCGGCGGGTGATGATCCGACGGTTCGTGAACACGTACTGAGTGGTCAGCCAGCGCAGGAACGGTACGAGCACGAACCAGATGAGGATCAGGATGTACAAGAACAGGATCACCCAGCGCATGATGTGCAGGTCGCCGACTGACGTGTCCCAGAACTTGACCAGCAAGAAGGTGCCGACGAACACGATCGCCAGGAGCACGACTATCGGAACGAACAGTGCACGGAAGTGCGGTCGCAGTTCGAACTGGATGGATTCACCATCGGCGAGGAGACTCTGCGGGTAGGCCATGGGTCAGATGGTGGCATGGATGACGTCACCCGCGGCGACATACTCCCTTTTAGAACCGGTGTCGATCACCAGCCGGCCGTCGTCGGCGATGTCCACCGCGCGGCCGGCGATGACGTCACCCGAAGGCAGCGTCGCCGTCACATTGCGTCCCACGGTCGCGCACAGCCTTCGGTATTCGCGCATCGTCACGGTCCCGCCCGTTGATCGCAGGTCGACTAGGGCGTCGTGCAGTCCGGCGAGGATTCCGACGAGCAGGTCCGAGCGCGACACCGAAGCTCCCTCAAGGGCAAGCGAGGTCGCCTGCGGCACGGGAAGCTCCTCGGCCGACTGGCTGACGTTCACACCCATGCCGATCACCACGCCTCCGGACCCGTCGCCCTCGCTGAGGATTCCCGCGAGCTTGCGAAGCGGCGCGCGTCCTGGAGCAGGATCGGGGTCGTCGACGATCACATCATTGGGCCACTTCAGAACTGCGGCGACGCCTAGTGCACCGATCGCGTCAGCGACCGCGACACCCGCGAGGAGCGGCAGCAGGCCGGGGCTTGCGCCACCGCCCGCCGGTACTCGGACCAGTACCGAGACCCATAGTCCTGACCCCGGGGCGCTGATCCACGCGCGGCCAAGGCGCCCGCGGCCCGCGGTCTGCTCGTCCGCGACGATGACCGTGCCCTCCGGCGCATCTGACAGCGCGAGCGCCATGACATCCGCATTCGTCGATCCCGTGGACTCCAGGACCACCGGTGTTGGCCAGTCGATCTCGCGGTCGGCAAGGCACCGCTGGACGTACTCGGGATCGACTGGTGCTCGGGCCGCGTCGGCGATGGTCACGCGACTAAGGTACGCAGACGTAGCAGCGGACGGGCTCGACCCCGTCGCGGTCGAGCATGGAGGACATATGAGCGCGGTAACCGTCGATGAGAATGCTCCCGACAAGCGCACCACGGCTGGCAAGGCCGCGGATCTCGGGGCGCGACGGGCCGAGGCTGTCGGACGCCGCACGAAGGCCGTCGACAAGCAGCACGCCAAGGGCAAGAAGACGGCGATGGAGCGCATCGAGATGCTGCTCGACGAGGACTCCTTCCAGCAGCTCGACGGACTGGCCCGCCACCGCTCGCATGCCTTCGGCCTTGAGGCCAATCGCCCGTACGGCGACGGCGTCATCACCGGCTACGGCACGATCGACGGACGACCGGTGTGCGTCTTCGCGCAGGACTTCACCGTATTCGGCGGGTCCCTCGGCGAGGTCTTCGGCGAGAAGATCGTCAAGGTCATGGACATGGCAATGCGCCTTGGCTGCCCCGTTATCGGCCTCAACGACTCCGGTGGCGCGCGAATCCAGGAGGGCGTCGTCGCCCTCGGCCTGTACGGCGAGATCTTCCGTCGCAACGTGCAGGCGTCCGGCGTCATCCCGCAGATCTCGCTGATTCTCGGACCGTGCGCGGGCGGCGCGGTGTACTCCCCCGCGATCACCGACTTCACGATCATGGTCGACAAGACGTCGCACATGTTCATCACCGGACCCGAGGTCATCAAGTCGGTCACCGGTGAGGACGTCGAGTTCGAGGATCTCGGCGGTGCGCACACTCACAACAGCAAGTCCGGCGTCGCTCACTACATGGCGACCGACGAGGAAGACGCCATCGAGTACACCAAGGCGCTGCTGTCGTACCTGCCGAGCAACAACCTCGAGGACCCGCCGACGTACCCGGTCGAGGCAGACCTGACATTCAACGACGAGGACTACGAACTCGACACGTTGATGCCCGACTCGCCGAACCAGCCGTACGACATGCACAAGGTGATCGAGCACATCCTCGACGACGACGAGTTCCTTGAGACGCAGCCGCTGTTCGCGCCGAACATCCTGTGCGGGTTCGGACGCGTCGAGGGCCACCCGGTGGGCATCGTCGCGAACCAGCCGATGCAGTTCGCCGGCACGCTCGACATAGCAGCGTCGGAGAAGGCCGCGCGATTCGTGCGCACCTGCGACGCGTTCAACATTCCCGTGCTTACCTTCGTCGATGTCCCCGGCTTCCTGCCGGGCACCGATCAGGAATGGGAGGGCATCATCCGCCGCGGCGCGAAGCTCATCTATGCCTACGCCGAGGCCACCGTCCCCCTCATCACCGTCATCACGCGCAAGGCCTACGGCGGCGCGTACGACGTCATGGGCTCCAAGCACCTAGGCGCCGACATCAACGTCGCATGGCCGACCGCCGAGATCGCCGTCATGGGCGCGCAGGGCGCGGTCAACGTGCTCTACCGCAAGGAACTTGCCGCGGCCGACGACCCGGTCGCCAAGCGCAAGGAACTGATCGACGAGTACACCGACGAGTTGGCGAATCCGTACATGGCTGCCGAGCGCGGCTACATCGACCGCGTGATCTTCCCGCACGAGACACGCGCCACCGTGACCCGCGCGCTGCGCGCACTGCGCAACAAGCGCGCCAGTCGCCCGCCGAAGAAGCACGGGAACATCCCGCTGTGACCGCCGACGACAAGCCCGCACCACCCGTGCTGCGTGTCATCTCCGGATCGCCGACCGACGAGGAACTGGCGACGGTCATTGCGATCGTCTCCACCCGGCGCGCGGCGGCACCGGTCGAGACGCCGACGTGGAGCCTGTGGGCACGCAAGAGCCGGCAGGTCCGGCCCGCGCAGCGGCCAGGCTTCGGCGCGTGGCGTGCATCGATGATGCCGCGCTAGCGGCCGCAACTCGTGCACCTAGTACTCGCGTCCGCGTCGCCCGCTCGGCTGACCCTGCTCCAGAACGCGGGCATCACTCCGCACGTCATCGTCAGCAACGTCAACGAACCGGCCCTCATCGCGGCCCTCGGCTCGATGACACCGTCCGACCTGTGTCTGTCCCTGGCACAGGCGAAGGCCCGCGACGTAGCGGCCCAGGTCTTTGACGACGTGATCGTCGTCGGCTGCGACTCAGTGCTTGAGATGGACGGCGTCGCGCACGGCAAGCCGGCCACCGCCGCGGAGGCCAAGGACCGTTGGCGTGCGATGAGCGGACGCCACGGGACCCTCCGCACCGGTCACTGGCTCATTCGCCCCGCGACCGGCGAGGAACTGGGTGCGGTGGCGAGCACGGAGGTGTTCCACGCCTCCCCGACCGAGGCCGAAATCGACGCCTACATCGCGACTGGTGAGCCACTCCGCGTCGCGGGTGGATTCACTCTCGATGGGCTCGGCGCACCCTTCGTCGAGCGCATCGAGGGCGACCCGTCGAACGTCATCGGGCTGTCGCTGCCCCTGCTGAGGCTGCTCCTTCAGGAGCTGGGGATCCCCTGGTACGAACTGTGGCCCAAGCCATAGTCCGTCAGGCCCCATCGGACCCGTCCACTCGATACGCTGCCACGCGGGTCACACGAGTCTGTGATCGGCCACATAAAGAGAGGTCCCACCCGACGTGCACACCGTCCTGATCGCCAACCGCGGCGAGATCGCCGTCCGAGTCATTCGAGCCTGCAAGGACGCTGGGCTGCAGTCGGTGGCCGTGTACGCCGACCCCGATCGCGATGCCATGCACGTGAGCCTCGCCGACCAGGCCTTCGCGCTGGGCGGCTCCACCGCCGCCGAGTCGTACCTGGACATCGCGAAGGTGCTCGACGCCGCCGCGAAGTCCGGTGCCGATGCCGTGCACCCCGGTTACGGCTTCCTGTCCGAGAACGCCGACTTCGCCCAGGCGGTCATCGACGCCGGGCTCACGTGGATCGGCCCGCCGCCCGACGCCATCCGCTCCCTCGGCGACAAGGTCTCCGCGCGCCACATCGCGCAGCGCGCCGGCGCCCCGCAGGTCCCCGGAACCGCAGACCCCGTCACCGGTTCCGATGAGGTCGTCGCATTCGCCAAGGAATTCGGGCTGCCCGTCGCCATCAAGGCGGCGTTCGGTGGTGGTGGCCGTGGCCTGAAGGTCGCGCGCAATCTCGAGGAGATCCCCGACCTCTACGACTCAGCGGTTCGTGAGGCCATCGCCGCATTCGGTCGCGGCGAGTGCTTTGTCGAGCGCTACCTCGACAACCCGCGGCATGTCGAGACGCAGGTGCTCGCGGACACGCACGGCAACGTCGTCGTGGTCTCCACGCGCGACTGCTCGCTGCAGCGCCGTCACCAGAAGCTCGTCGAGGAGGCGCCCGCGCCGTTCCTGACCGAGGCGCAGCTGCACGAGCTCTACGCGTCGTCGAAGGCGATCATCAAGGAGGCGGGCTACTACAACGCCGGCACGTGCGAGTTCCTGATCGGCGTCGACGGCACGATCTCCTTCCTCGAGGTCAACACCCGCCTGCAGGTCGAGCACCCGGTCACCGAGGAGGTCGCCGGCATCGACCTCGTCCGCGAGCAGTTCCGCATTGCCGAGGGCGGCGTCATTGACTACGACGACCCGGTCCTCACCGGCCACTCGTTCGAGTTCCGTATCAACGGCGAGGATCCTGGCCGCGGCTTCCTGCCCGCCCCCGGCTCGCTGACCGTGTGGAACCCGCCGAGCGGACCCGGCGTTCGCGTCGACACCGGCTTCAAGGCCGGCGACGTCATCGGCGGCAACTTCGACTCCCTGCTCGCGAAGCTGATCGTCACCGGCGCGACCCGTCAACAGGCACTGGAGCGGTCCCGTCGCGCACTCGATGAGTTCGAGATCGACGGCATCGCGACGGCGCTCACCTTCCACCGGGTCGTCGTCCGCGACCCCGCGTTCGCGCCGGCGGATGCCGATGCCCCGTTCACGGTCCACACGCGGTGGATCGAGACCCAGTTCGACAACCAGATCCCCGCGTACACCGGGGGCTCCGATGCCAGCGCCGAGGCCGAGGTACGCGAGACCGTCGTCGTCGAGATCGGCGGCAAGCGCATCGAGGTGAGCCTGCCGGCCGGACTCGGCTCGGGCGTGGCACCCGCGGCTGCGGCAGCCGGACCCAAGAAGCGCGCGGGCGGCAAGAAGGCCGGCCCGGGTGCGACCGGGGACTCCGTGGTCGCGCCGATGCAGGGCACGATCGTCAAGGTCGAGGTCACCGAGGGTCAGGTGGTCGCCGCTGGCGACCTGATCGTCGTGCTCGAGGCCATGAAGATGGAGCAGCCGTTGACGGCTCACAAGGCCGGCACCGTGACCAAGCTGACCGCCGAGCAGGGCGCCACCGTCCCGACCGGCACCGTCCTCTGCGAGATCAAGGACTAACCCTCTCGCCGATCTTGAGGTTGGCGTGGGTTTTGAGTGGCCATTTCCACGCCAACGTCAAGGTCGGCGGAAGGGGTGGGGGTTGGCGGGCCTAGTCGGCGTCGAGCTGGCAGGGGTGCCGGCGAATGCGGTCGACGTAGTCCGCCGGAGCACCGCCCGCCTCGGCCGCGTCGGCCACCGTGGCCAGTTGCTCGACCGTCGGCAGGCCGCCCTCGTACGCATCCAGCGTGTAGAGCCAGGCCAGCGGCTCCCCGTCGAGGGTCTGCACCCTGACGCGGATCTTGCGCCACAGGCCCAGATCGATGTCCTCCCACTGATCCAGGGCCTGCTCGTCGGCCGGGGGCACGTCGTAGAGAACGACGAAGACCGACTCGTCCGGGTCCTCCACGACCGTGGCATTCGAGCCCGCCCACTCCGAATCGCTGCCGGCGAAGGTCAGGCGCCACCCGTGCAGCCACCCCGTCGCGAAGACTGGCGACGCCGGCGCGCGAAGCGCCATGCGTCGGGGATCAAGGTTCGAGCCATAGGCCGCATACAAGGTCACGCGCACCAGAGTAGGGATGCGCGGCGAAGTACGGAAGAATGCCGCGCGTGACCACAGTCGTGATCGTCGGAGGTGGGCCGGGCGGGTATGAAGCGGCGCTGGTCGCTCGGCAGCTCGGCGCCGAGGTCACGGTCGTGCACCGCGACGGGCTCGGCGGCTCGGCCGTGCTCACCGACTGTGTTCCGAGCAAGGCGCTGATCGCGACCGCCAATGTCATCACCGCGGCCGCCAGCAGCGCGACCCTGGGCGTACGCATCAACGGCCAGAAGCCAGATCCGTCGCTCATCGGCGTCGATCTCGACGAGGTGAACAACCGCATCAAGCACCTCGCCACAGCGCAGAGTGACGACATCGCCGGCCAGCTGGCACGCGAGGGAATCCGCGTCATCGCGGGCACGGGGCGGCTGAATGCTGACGGGCACGTCATCGTCGAGCACGCGGACGGGTCGACGGAGGACCTCGCCCCCGACGCGACCCTCCTCGCGACGGGAGCACGGCCACGCGAGCTGCCCGAAGCAGCGCCCGACGGAGAGCGGATCCTCAACTGGGACCAGGTCTACGACCTTCCCGCGGTGCCCGAGCGACTGATCGTCGTGGGCTCAGGAGTTACCGGTGCCGAGTTCGCCGGCGCGTACCACGCTCTCGGCAGCCGTGTGGTCCTCGTGTCGTCGCGCGATCGCGTGCTTCCGAGCGAGGATCCCGACGCGGCCCGCGTACTCGAGGGCGTGTACGGGCGACGCGGCCTCGAGGTGCTCAACCGGTCCCGCGCAACCGCAGCGCGACGGACCGCCGACGGCGTCGAGGTCACGCTGAGCACCGGCGAGGTGATCACCGGGTCGCACGTGCTGATGGCCGTCGGCTCCTCGCCCAATACCGATGACCTCGGCCTCGCAGAGGCCGGTGTCGAGACGAACGACCGTGGCTTCATCCGCGTAGACCGCGTGTCGAGAACATCGCGGCGCGGGGTGTACGCGGCCGGCGACTGCACCGGCGTGCTGATGCTCGCATCCGTAGCCGCCATGCAGGGCCGGATCGCGATGTGGCACGCGCTTGGCGACGCCGTGACTCCGCTCGATCTGACGACCGTCTCGAGCACCGTCTTCACCAACCCCGAGATCGCGACCGTCGGACTGACGCAGGCCGATCTCGATGCTGAGCGATTCCGCGGCGACGTCGTCACCGTCCCGTTGGCGCCCAACGCGCGCGCCAAGATGGAGGATCACACCGACGGCTTCGTGAAACTGTTCTGCCGCCGCGGCTCCCGGATTGTCGCCGGGGCGGTCATCGTCAGCCCCCATGCCAGCGAGCTGATCCATCCGCTGACGATCGCCGTGGAGCAGCGGCTCACCGTCGACCAGCTGGCGTCGACCTTCACGGTGTATCCGAGCCTGTCCGGGTCGATCGCCGAAGCAGCGCGGCGCCTGCACATCGCTGCTGAGTAGCGGTTATCGTCGTCCGGTGACCCAGCATCCGAGCACCCTCCTCGCCACCGAACGTGCCGCCGAGGCGGCCGCCGCCCTCGCCGAACTGACCGGCCAGCCCCAACACGACGTCGCCGTGGTCCTCGGCTCCGGCTGGGTGCCCGCGGTCGATCTGCTCGGCACGACGACTGCCGACATCTCGATCACGGATCTGCCGCACTTCTCCGCTCCGTCGGTAGCCGGCCACGCCGGCCGCGTGCGCAGCGTCGACGCCGACGGCACCCGCGTTCTGGTGTTCCTCGGTCGCACGCATTTGTACGAGGAGCTTGGGGTGGACGCCGTCACCCACGGCGTGCGTACCGCAGCGGCGGCGGGCTGTTCGACCATCGTCCTGACGAACGGCTGCGGCGGGCTCGACGCGAGCTGGAGCCCGGGCACCCCCGTCCTCATCGCGGACCACATCAACCTCACTGGCACGTCACCACTGCATGGCGCGCATTTCGTCGACCTCACGGACCTGTACTCCGCCCGACTGCGCGGCCTGTGCCGTCAGCTCGAGCCAACGCTGCCCGAGGGCGTGTACGCCCAGTTCCCCGGCCCGATGTACGAGACGCCGGCCGAGATCGCCATGGTGCGCACGATCGGCGGCACCCTCGTGGGCATGAGCACCGCGCTGGAGGCGATCGTCGCGCGTTCGCTCGGCATGGAGATCCTGGGCCTGTCGCTCGTCACCAATCTTGCTGCCGGGATGACCGGGCAGCCGCTGAACCACGAAGAGGTGCTCGAGGCAGGCAAGGCCGCCGCCACGCGGATGGGCGACCTCCTGGGACGCGTCATTCGCGAGCTGTGATGGCGGACCTGCTCGCGCAGGCGCGCGCTTGGGCCGCGACCGACCCCGATCCCGATTCGCGCGCCGAACTGGCGTCGACCATCGCGGCGGCCGAGTCGGGTGACGGCGCCGCGCACGCAGAGATTGCCGACGCGTTCTCCGGTGTCCTCGAGTTCGGCACGGCGGGACTTCGCGGTCGAATCGGCCCTGGTCCCAATCGCATGAATCTCGTCGTCGTCGCGCGCGCCGCTGCGGGCATCGCCGCGTATCTCAACGAGCGCGGTGGCGGGGCGGTGGTGATCGGCTACGACGCACGCACAAAGTCCGATCTCTTCGCGCGCGTTACTGCACAGATCCTGACGGGTGCGGGACTGACCGCGATGGTGCTCCCCGAGCACCTGCCCACTCCGGTGCTCGCGTTCGCGATCAGGCACCTGGGCTGCGTCGCAGGAATCATGGTCACCGCGAGCCACAACCCACCCCAGGACAACGGCTACAAGGTGTACCTCGGTGACGGAAGCCAGATCGTTCCGCCTGCCGACGCGGAGATCAGCGCACACATCGCCGCGGTCACCGAGCTCGGCCCCGTCGCCGAACTTCCGCACGGCGACGACTGGACGACCTTGGGTGACGACATCGTCGAGGCCTACGCCACGCGCGCGGTGACCCTCCTCGAACCCGGTCCGCCCACGCGGATCCGCGTTGCATACACCGCGATGCACGGAGTCGGCGGCAAGGTCTTCCTCCGCGTGCTGAAGGAGGCCGGATACCCACAGCCGGTCATCGTCGCCGAGCAGTTCGAACCCGACGCGGCTTTCCCGACCGTGTCGTTCCCGAACCCGGAAGAGCCCGGAGCAATGGACTTGGCGCTGGCAGCGGCGGCGGCCAGTGACGCGGACCTCGTCATTGCGCACGACCCCGACGCAGACCGCTGTGCGGTGGGCGTGCCCACCTCCGAGGGCTGGCGCATGCTTACCGGCGATGAGGTCGGCGCCCTGCTCGCATGGTGGATCGGCACCGGGAATCGCCGCCTGGCCCGTCGAGGTGTGATGGCACAGTCGATCGTGTCGTCGTCGCTGCTCGCGCAGATCGCAGAAGACTTCAACCTCGGCTACGAGCAAACCCTCACCGGGTTCAAGTGGATCGCGCGCGTGCCCGACCTCACATTCGGCTACGAGGAGGCCCTCGGCTACTGCGTCGATCCCAACGGGGTGCGCGACAAGGACGGCATCACCGCGGCGCTGATGGTCATCGAGATGGCCACGAGACTCGAGTCCAAGGACCGCACGATTCTCGACGTACTCGACGACCTCGCGTTGCTACACGGCGTGTACGCCACGAGCCAGGTGTCCGTGCGCGTCACCGACGTCGCGCGCATCGATCAGGTCATGGCGGATCTGCGGACCGCCCCGCCGTCCACCATCGCGGGAGTGCCCGTGAGCACTGTCGATGACCTCGCGACGGGCAGCAACGGCCTGCCGCCGACCGACGGCCTGCGCTTCACGCTCGCCTCGGGCGCCCGCGTCATCGTGCGTCCGAGCGGAACCGAGCCGAAGGTCAAGTGCTACCTGCAAAGCGTGGTCCCGGTCGTTCACGACGACCTCGCTGGGGCTCGCTCACGGGCCGCCGAAGAGTTGCGAGCCATGGCTGCTGACGTGGGCCGGTGGCTAGAGTAGGGCGGTGACACGTTCCCCTGCACTGGCCGACACCGGCTCCCTGCGCCAGTTGCTGCATGGGCTGCCGGGCGTCGATGAGGTTGGCGCAAACGCCCGGGTAGCCGCACTCGGAACTCGATCGATCAAGAACGCAGCGAAGTCCTGGGCCATCGACCTGGCCATCCGCATGGTCGACCTCACCACCCTTGAGGGCATGGACACCGCCGGCAAGGTCCGGGCGATGTGCGCGAAGGCGCTCCGCCCCGACCCCACCGACGCATCAGTGCCGAGCGTCGCTGCAGTGTGCGTGTACGGAGACCTCGTCGGTGTCGCACGCGAGGTCGTCGGCGACAACGTGCACGTGGCCGCGGTCGCGACGGCCTTTCCATCCGGGCGCGCGAGCCTCGACGTGAAACTCATGGACACCAAGGAAGCCGTCGCGTCGGGTGCCGACGAGATCGACATGGTCATCGACCGCGGCGCCTTCCTCGCTGGCAACTACTCGCACGTGTTCGACGAGATCGTCGCCGTCAAGCAGGCGTGCGGCGACGCGCACCTGAAGGTGATCCTCGAGACCGGAGAACTGCGCACTCTCGACAATGTCCGACGTGCGTCCTGGCTGGCGATGCTGGCTGGTGCGGACTTCATCAAGAGCTCGACGGGCAAGGTGGTGCCCGCAGCAACGCCACCCGTGACGCTCGTCATGCTCGAGGCGGTGCGCGACTTCGAGGCATCCACCGGGCGGCGCGTCGGCGTCAAGGCGGCCGGCGGCATTCGCACCAGCAAGGATGCGATCAAGTACCTCGTCCTCGTCAACGAGACGGTAGGCGAGGCGTGGCTGACACCCGACCTGTTCCGCTTCGGCGCGTCGACACTGCTCAACGACCTCCTGCTCCAGCGCCAGCGCATGGCGAGCGGGCACTACTCCGGTCCCGACTACGTCACGATCGACTGACAGGAATCTCATGGCCTTCGAGTACGCGCCCGCTCCCGAGTCGCGCAGCGTCGTCGACATTGCATCGTCGTACGGACTGTTCATCAATGGCGAGTTCGTCGACGCCACCGGCGGGTCGACCTTCAAGACGCTGAACCCCGCTACCGAGGAAGTTCTCGCCGAGATCTCCGAGGCCGGCTCCTCCGACGTCGATCGAGCGGTGCAAGCCGCGCGGACCGCATTCGACAACGTCTGGGGGCCGATGTCCGGCCGGGACCGCGCCAAGTACCTGTTCCGCATCGCGCGGCTGGTGCAGGAGCGCTCGCGCGAGCTGGCGGTACTGGAGTCACTCGACAACGGCAAGCCGATCCGAGAGTCACGCGACGTCGATATTCCGTTGGTCGCGGCGCACTTCTTCTACCACGCGGGCTGGGCCGACAAGCTCGATCATGCGGGCTACGGCCGCGACCCGCAGCCGATAGGTGTTGCGGCGCAAGTGATTCCGTGGAACTTTCCCCTTCTCATGCTCGCGTGGAAGATCGCTCCAGCGCTCGCCTGCGGGAACACCGTGGTACTCAAGCCAGCGGAGACGACCTCTCTCACCGCGCTCGCATTCGCGGACATCTGCCGCCAGGCCGACCTGCCGCCGGGCGTCGTGAACATCATCACCGGTGCCGGCGAGACCGGCCGCCTTCTCGTCGAGCACCCCGGTGTCGACAAGGTCGCGTTCACCGGATCCACGGAGGTCGGCAAGGCGATCATGCGCGCGCTTGCCGGCAGCGGCAAGCGGCTGACCCTCGAGCTCGGAGGCAAGGCCGCCAACATCGTGTTCGACGATGCGCCTGTCGACCAGGCCGTCGAAGGCGTCGTCAACGGCATCTTCTTCAACCAGGGCCACGTGTGCTGTGCGGGTTCGCGGCTGCTCGTTCAGGAGTCCGTGGCCGACGAGGTCATTGACTCGCTCAAGCGCCGCCTGAGCACGCTGCGACTTGGAGATCCGCTCGACAAGAACACCGATATCGGCGCGATCAATTCGGCGGCCCAGCTCGCGCGCATCGACGAGCTCGTCCGGTCGGGAGAGGACGAAGGCGCCGAGCGCTGGAGCGCGCCCTGCGCGATTCCCGAGCGGGGCTGGTGGTTCGCTCCCACCGTGTTCACGGGAGTGACGCAGGCCCACCGCATTGCCCGCGAGGAGATCTTCGGGCCCGTCCTGTCGGTACTGACCTTCCGCACACCGGAGGAGGCGGTCGACAAGGCGAACAACACGCCCTACGGACTGTCTGCTGGCATCTGGACCGAGAAGGGCAGCCGCATCCTGTGGATGGCCGAGCGCCTGCGAGCCGGCGTGGTGTGGGCCAATACGTTCAACAGGTTCGATCCCGCGAGCCCGTTCGGCGGTTACAAGGAGTCGGGCTTCGGACGCGAGGGCGGACGGCAAGGACTCGGTGCCTACCTCGCCGCAGACGTCATGGAGGACGCACGATGAGCGACCGTGTGGAGGTCCGCAAGACCTACAAGCTGTTCGTGGGCGGTGCGTTTCCGCGGAGCGAGTCGGGTCGCAGTTACGAGGTCACGGCAGCCGACGGCTCCTTCCTCGCCAACGCCGCCAAGGGCTCGCGCAAGGACGGGCGTGACGCGGTCCTCGCCGCGCGCAAGGGCTTCGCCTCGTGGAGCGCAGCGACCGCCTACAACCGCGGACAGGTGCTCTACCGCGTTGCCGAGGTCATGGAGGGGCGCAGCGCTCAGTTTGCCGCCGACGTGCAGGATGCGGAGGGCGTCGACTCTGCAACCGCCGAACGCCAGGTCGAGGCGGCGATCGATCGTTGGGTCTGGTACGCGGGATGGACCGACAAGCTCTCGCAGGTGCTCGGTTCGGCCAACCAGGTGGCTGGGCCGTACTTCAACTTCTCGATCCCCGAGCCGTCGGGGGTTGTCGTCGCGGTCGCTCCGCAGGACTCGAGCCTGCTCGGCCTGATCAGCGTCATCGCACCGATCGTCGCCACGGGCAACGCCGTTATCGTCATCGCGAGCACCGCGCGGCCGGTTCCGGCCATCACGCTGACCGAGGTGCTCGCGACTTCCGATGTGCCTGCGGGCACGATCAACGTCCTGACCGGCGATGCGGCGGAGATCATGCCCTGGCTTGCCAGCCATGCCGACGTCAACGCGATTGACCTCACCGGAATCGAGGACGCTGCACTCGCCGTGTCACTCGAGCAGGAGGCTGCGGGCACCGTCAAGCGGGTGCGCGGGCCGCAGCCTGGCGCTGACTGGTACGCCACTCCATCACTGTCGCGGCTTCGCTCCCTCGTGGAGACGAAGACCGTGTGGCATCCGATGGGTACCTGAGCCATCGATCGCGAGTCACTGGGCGACGCGGACGGCCCCGTCCTGCATTTCGAACGCGCGGAGCGCGACGGGAAGCCTCGGGCGAACTTCGTCGAACTGGCACCGGGGCGATCGGTCGACGATGCCGTTGCGCTCGTCATGTCGCAGCTCATCGGCTGGAACCTGGTCACGCAGGACGATGCGCTAGCGCACGCACTGGTCGATGTCGGGGCGACTCAGACTCGCCGGGCCCTCATCATGAGCTGCCCGCTTGCCGGTCTCGGACCGGCGAGGCCATTCAGCGAGGACTTCGCGCTCGGTGACGTACCGACCACCAGCGAGGTAGACCAATGGCTGCCGGTGCTTCAGAGCTGGCAGGCCGCCTTCCCTCCGGGTCACCCCGACTATCTGGACATGTCTGACCCGAATACGGCCGTGCAGTTCTTCATGCGCCTGGTGGATGGCAGCGAGATGGGTCCACTGCACAGGTCCAGCTGCCTGCTCATCGATGCCGCGGGTCGGGCGCGCGCCGGAATCATCGTGAACATTCGCGAGGGACATCCGCCGTCAGGTGGTCCGTGGATCTCCGACATCTGGCGCGATCCGGCACTGCGCGGATCCGGCGTGGGTCCGAGCCTCATCGACCGCGCGAAGTCCCAACTCCTGGAGGACGGGTACACGTGCTTGACCCTGGCGGTCACCGCGACGAACGATGCCGCCCGCACCTACGAACGCGAGGGCTTCGTCCTCGTCATGGACTCCAAGTACCTGAGCATCCCCACCTGAATCGTCGACCTTGAGGTTTGGCACCCCGCGCGCGCAGCGCGAGGGTGCCAAACCTCAAGGTCGCGGCTAGCCCTCGTCGGAGGAACGACGCCTCTTGACCACGACGTAGACCACCGCGCCGACGACGACGACTCCGGCGGCGAGTGCCACGAGACGTCCCCAGCGCCGGCCGCCGACGATCGCGACCTCGGCGCGGCCGAGCGCCGTGTCGGTGATCGCGAGAACCGCGTCGGTGCGATCGAGCGCGTCGCGCGCGCGATCAATCTCTCCGCGCAGGTCGTTCACACGAACCTGCCCCGACTCGACTACGTCCAGCAGTGCCATGTCAGATCCTCTCGGTCAGGCGCTCGGCGAGGACGGCTCGCAGGGCGGTGAATTGCGGCTTGATGTGGTCGTTGATGATGACAAGTCGCTCGTCAAACGGAATGAACGCACTCTTCATCGCGTTGATCGCGAACCATTGCATGTCGTCAAGTCCATACCCGAACGCAGCGCTGAGCAACTCCATCTCATGACTCATCGACGTTCCGGACATGAGCCTGTTGTCGGTGTTGACCGTCACCCGGAAGCCGAGTCTGCGCAGCAGGCCGATCGGGTGCGTCTCGATGCTCTCCGCGGCGCCCGTCTGCACGTTCGAGGACGGGCACATCTCAAGCGGAATGCGTCGGTCGCGCACATAAGCGGCGAGGCGGCCGAGGTGGGCTTCGCCGTCAGCACCGATCTCGATGTCGTCGACAATGCGCACTCCGTGGCCGAGCCGGTCGGCTCCGCACCACTGCAGCGCCTCCCAGATCGAGGGCAGGCCGAAAGCCTCGCCCGCATGGATCGTGAAGTGCGCATTCTCCCGGCGCAGGTACTCGAAGGCGTCAAGGTGGCGGGTGGGCGGGAATCCCGCCTCCGCGCCGGCGATGTCGAAGCCGACGACCCCGCGGTCGCGGTACTCCACGCTCAGCTCCGCGATCTGCCTCGAGTGGGTCGCGGTGCGCATCGCGGTGAGCAGCACCCCGATCCGGATCCGATGGCCGTCAGCGGCCGCGAGGCGCTGCCCCTCGGCGAAGCCTGCCAACACCTCGTCGACGACCTGATGGACCTCCAGTCCCTTCTCCAGGTGCAGTTCGGGGGCATACCTGACTTCGGCGTAGACGACGCCATCGGACGCGAGGTCCTGCGCGCACTCACGCGCAACCCGACGCAGCGCATCCGCTGTCTGCGTCACGCCGACGGTGTGGCGGAAGGTGTCGAGGTATCGCTCCAGTGAGCCGGAGTACGCGGCCTCGGCAAACCATCGCGCGAGTTCCTCCGCATCGGTAGTCGGCAGGTCGGCGTAGCCCGACTCCTTCGCGAGCTCGACGACAGTCTGCGGACGAAGGCCTCCGTCAAGATGATCGTGCAGCAGCACCTTGGGTGCTCGAACTATGAGATCGCGAGGGATCGGGGCGTACGTGCCGGCGTTCGAAACCATGTCACGAACCTAGTGCGGGAAGCCCCCGAAGTCTCGGCCGACTACAGTCCCACGGTGATCAGCATTGTCTGCGGGCTCGGCACCGCTCTTATGTTCGCGTCGAGCTCGCTCCTGTCGTCTCGCGCGGTCAAGATCATCAGCCCGTGGTCGGTTGTCGCGTGGATGATGCTTGTCGGGCTGGTCGTCACGCTCCCCTTCGTCTTCGTCGCGGGGGTACCCGACGGTCTCACCGGTGAGAACATCGGTTGGCTCATCGCAACGGGTGTCGGAAACGTCACCGGGATCGTGCTGGCTGCCATGGCATTTCGAATTGGCAAGGTCGGGATCATCACGCCAGTGCTCGCGACTGAAGGAGCCCTCGCGGCGGTTATCGCAGCGCTACTCGGCGAGAGCATCGTGCCGATCGTCGGCTTCCTCCTCCTGGCAATCGTCTGCGGCGTCGTGCTCGCGGCCAGCGCGCCGGACCCTGCTCCGCTCGTGCATGAACGCCCGGTGCTCGCTGTTGGCCTGTCAGTCTGCGCTGCACTCGTCTTTGGCGTGTCCCTATACGCGGCGGGCCACCTCAGCGGCGAGCTGCCAATCTCGTGGGTGCTGCTCCCAGCCCGCCTCGTCGGTGTCGTGGCCCTTGCCGTACCGCTCGCGCTCGCCCGCCGCCTGGAGCTCACCCGCGCAACTGCGCCGCTCGTTGTGGGAATGGGGTTGGCCGAAGTCATCGGCTTCGCGCTGTTCTCGATCGGCGCCCAGTACGGGGTTGCTGTCACCTCTGTGCTCGCGTCGCAGTTTGCGCCCATCGCGGCACTCCTGGCATTCCTGCTGTTCAAGGAGCGCCTCGGCCGCCTGCAGATCACGGGTGTGGCAATCGTGGTCGTGGCCGTCACGGGCCTGAGCATCGCTTCCGCGGTCACCTAGCCCGAATTGAACCGCCTCCCGGGTCAAATCCCGGTTTCGGTGGCCAACCAGGCCCGAAAAGTGCGATGTGAACCGCCCCGCGTCAGCCGGCAGTCGAGCGCCTGCCCGGCACGTGCTCGGCCAGCGCAGGCGACGAGGCGGTGCAAATCCGCGGAATCAGGGCGCGGAACGGCCAGAAACCCGGAATTGACCCGGGAGGCGGTTCAATTCGGGGGGCGGTAGGCGGGCGGCATTACTCCTCGGCGGGGCGGTCGTACTCGTCGTCGTCGTCGCGGTGGACGAGGTCACCGTGGAACGCGGGGAGGCAGACCGCGATGTACCGGGCGCCCTCGACCGTCGTGTAGCGCACGCGCTCGCCCGCCCGGGTGATGACCGCCTGGCCGGCCCGCACGTGCGTGACGCCGTCGTCGTGCTCGACGGACAGCGAGCCCTCGAGGACCACGGTGAACTCATCGAACTCCGGCTCTTGCGCCGGCTCTTCCCACCCGGCAGGCGCGAGCATCTGCGCGACGGAGACAGTGTCGTCGCCGCTCGAGGCGTTGCCGACGTACTCCTCGATCAGTTTCCCGCCTGGTACCGAGACCAGCGCAGGGGCGGGGATGAACTCAGGCACTGTCGTCGTCCGACCCGAGGGCCAGGATGACGTACGTTCCGATTGCGAAGAGCAGGATGCCGGGCACGGCCCCGGTGGCTAGCCCACCGTCGTTCATCTTTCCGAAGCCGTATGCGGAGAGCAGGCAGATCACGGCGAGGGTGATGAACGCCCCGATCGGATCGTGCTTGGTCCTGTGCTCGCTCATTGGCTCTCCTCGACCCAGTCAGTCAACGCGTCCGACCACCAGTGGCAGACGCTCAATCGTAGAGCCCGGCGCGCCGACCTCGACAGCGCCCACCAGGGCATCGTGAGCACGGGCGAATCGCGCGGCATCGTCGGTGAACAGCGTCATCAGCGGCGCCCCGGCGACGACACGGTCCCCCGGCTTGGCGTGCAGGAGAATCCCCGCGCCCGCCGAGACCGGATCCTCCTTGCGAGCACGACCGGCGCCCAGCCTCCACGCCGCGACACCCACGCCCATCGCGTCCATCCGCGAGACCACACCGTCAGTCTCGGCACGGACGACCTCGTGCTCGCGTGCGACTGGCAGCGTCGCATCAGGGTCGCCGCCCTGCGCCGCGATCATGCGCCGCCACACGTCCATCGCCGTTCCGTCGGTGAGGGTGTCGGCCGGGTCCTTGTCGGCGATGCCGGCGAGATCGAGCATCTCGCGCGCGAGCAGGATCGTCAGCTCGATGACATCCGACGGACCGCCGCCCGCGAGCACGTCGACAGACTCCGTCACCTCCAGCGCGTTGCCGACGGCGAAGCCGAGCGGAACGTCCATCGCGGTGATCAACGCGCGGGTCCGCACGCCGGCGTCATTTCCGAGTCGGACCATGGTCTCGGCGAGCAGCCGAGCCTGAGCGGGGTCGGACATGAATGCGCCGGAGCCGGTCTTGACGTCGAGCACGAGGCCGCCCGCACCCTCGGCGATCTTCTTGCTCATGATGCTGCTCGCGATCAGCGGGATCGCCTCGACGGTTCCCGTCACGTCGCGGAGCGCGTACAGCTTGCGGTCGGCGGGAGCCAGGCCATCGCCTGCCGCACAGATGACTCCCCCGGTCTCCCGGAGGACGTTGAGCATCTCCTCGTTGGTGAGCAGCGCGCGCCAGCCCGGGATCGACTCGAGCTTGTCGAGAGTGCCGCCGGTGTGACCCAGTCCACGACCGCTGAGTTGCGGGACCGCCGCCCCGCAGGCCGCGACGACCGGAACCAGCGGCAAGGTGATCTTGTCGCCGACACCACCCGTCGAGTGCTTGTCGACCGTGGGACGCGGCAGGCTGCTGAAGTCCATGCGCTCGCCGGTGTCGATCATCGCGGTGGTCCACCGCACGATCTCGTCCTCGGTCATGCCGTTCAGAAGGATCGCCATCGCGAGGGCCGCCATCTGCTCATCTGCGACGACGCCGCGCGTGTACGCGTCGACGACCCAGTCGATCTCGGCGTGGCTCAGCGCACGGTTGTCCCGCTTCGCCTTGATGATGTCGACGGCGTGGAACGGCTCCATCACGTCCGGTCCTCTGCCCGCTCAACCAGGTCACTGGGGCCGAAGGCCTGGGGAAGGATCGCGCTGAGCGGCAGGATCCCCTCGGGGGTGCTCAGCAAGGTTGTCGGCCGGCTGTTCTCCCACAGGAGTTGCCGGCAGCGCCCGCACGGCATCAGCGCTGCACCGTGCTGGTCGACGCACGCGACGGCGACCAGCTTCCCGCCCCCCGTGGCATGGATGCTGGAGACCATCCCGCACTCGGCGCACAGGCCGACTCCGTAAGACGCGTTCTCCACGTTGCACCCGACGACGATTCGGCCGTCGTCCATCAACCCTGCGACACCCACCTTGAAGCGGGAGTAGGGGGCGTAGGCCTTGCCCATGATCTCGATCGCGGCGGCCTTGAGCAGGTCCCAGTCGACGGTCGTCACGACCTGTTACTCCTTCTCGTAAGGGACACCGTCGGCGGCCGGCGGGCGACGACGGCCCACGACTCCCGCGACCACGATGATCGTCACGAGGTACGGCAGCATCGCCAGGAACTCCGAGGGGATGATCGTCTCGATCACTGCGAACTTCTGCTGCAGCGAGTCGAAGAATCCGAAGATCAGGGCGGCGAAGAAGGCACCGATCGGGTTCCATCCGCCGAAGATCATCGCGGCGAGACCGATGAATCCGCGGCCCGCGACCATGTTGTCGTCGAAGCGCCCGACAGTACCCAGCGTGAACCATGCACCGGCAAATCCGCCGACCATGCCGCCGTAGATGACGGCAAGGTAGCGGACCTTCGACACGCTGATTCCCAGGCTCTCGGCCGCCTTCGGGTTCTCGCCGACCGATCGCGTACGCAGTCCCCACCTCGTGCGGAACAGCAGGTAGGTGACTATGCCGACGAGGACGAACATCGCGTAGACGATGATCGTCTGATCGAAGAACATCGGGCCGATGATCGGAATGTCGCTGAGGATCGGGATCTTCAGCGCGGGGAAGATCGGCGCATCGTTCAACTCGGGCTTGTCGACGAGCACTTGCGACGATAAGAAAGACGTCAGTCCGAGGACAAAGAGATTGATCACCACGCCGATGATGATCTGGTCGACCTTGAACTTCACGGACAGCACCGCGAGCACAAGAGCGAGCACGCCTCCAGTCAGGGTCGCTGCAACGAGCCCGATCCAGCCACCGAAGAGCGATCCCATGACGACGCCCGTGAAGGCGCCACCGAGCAGCATGCCCTCGATGCCGATGTTGACGACGCCGGATCGCTCGCACAGGATGCCGCTGAGCGCACCCAGGGCGATCGGCGTGGACCGCGCAACCGTGGACACGAGCATGCTCTCGAGGTTGAACTCCTGCTCGGCCGTCGCCCACACCATCATCGCGACGACGAACACCGCGAACGCGATGCCCAGGAGCATGGTCGACTTGTGCTGGAAGCCCTTGAGGAACTGCAGCACTCCGAGGAATGCCAGCACCATCGCAAGGATCCACAACGATGTCTGAGCCGGCACCGACAGCGGCTCGAGCTGCACGACCTCGTCGGGCAGGCTGAGTCCGAAGGTGGACGACCCGCTCACGCCCGGCGCGAAGTAGAACATCACGACCGCTGACAGCGCGAACAGGACGAAGCCCGTGATGCGCGCCCGACGAATCTGGCTGCGCGTTAGCTCCTTGGTCTTCTTCGCGGCCAACTCGTAGCTCTCCGTCGGCGGACGACCGATGTCGGCGCTCACGAGGCCCACCCCCTGCTGATCTGCGTAGCAGTGGACGGCGCCTTGAGCCGGTAGATCGTGGTGATCAGCGCGGGCGCGGCGACGAAGATGATGATGAGCGCCTGGATGACGGCGATGAGGTCGATGCCGACACCAGCCTCCACCTGCATCTGCTGGCCGCCCGCCCGCAGGCCGCCGAACAGCACCGCAGCCGCGACGACGCCCATCGGATTGGACCTGCCGAGCAGCGCCACGGCGATGCCGTCGAAGCCCAGTCCGGCCGAGAAGCCCGGACTTGCCCGCCCGAGTACGCCGAGGACCTGTCCGGTGCCCGCCATTCCGGCGAGGCCACCGGCGATCACCATGACCAGGATGTAGACCTTGGATACCGACATGCCCGCGTAGCGCGCGGCTGCCGGGTTCGCACCGACCGCGCGGAACTCGAAGCCCAGGTTGGTGCGGAACAGGAGCCAGTGGATGACCACGGCCGCCCCCACCGCGATGAACAGACCAAGGTGCACGCGCAGCGACGGATCCTGCCAGCCGAGCAGCAATGGGTACTCCGCAGACTTCTCCACACTCTTGGAGATCGGGTCGTTGCGACCCTCCTTCTGGAAGTACGTGAGAGTCAGGAGGAACTCGATCAGGCGGTACGCGATGTAGTTCATCATGATCGTCGTGATGACCTCGTGCGCGCCGGTCTTGGCGCGCAGGAAGCCGGGCACGAAGCCCCAGGCCGCTCCGCCGAGCACGCCAGCGAGGAGCGCCAGCGGAACGTGGACGACGGCTGGCAGTCCCTCGAACGAGAAGCCGACGACCAGGGCGGTCATGCCGCCGACGAGCATCTGGCCCTCGCCGCCGATGTTGAACAGCCCGGCGCGGAACGCGATCGCGACAGCGAGGCCGGTGAGGATGAGAGGCGTTGCAGCGGTGAGGGTCTCGGAGATGGCCTTCACCGAACCGACGGACCCGGCGATCAGCGCCCGATAGGCCTCGAGCACCTGGGTGAACGGCACGCCGGCGAGCATCATGATGATGCCACCGATGACGAACGCGGTGATGACGGCCAGCAGGGGGATCACGACCGCGGACTTCCAGTCCGTGCCCGTGGTGACCCGCTGGAGGAACGTGTGCGTCGGCGTTGGCTCAGGCGGACCCTGTCCGTCGACCTCGGGGGCTGTGGTGCTCATGCGGTTTTCCCCGCCATGAACAGCCCGATCTCTGTCGGGGTTGTCTCTGACGCCTTGCGCTCGGCCACGATCTTGCCGTCGTACATGACCAGGATGCGGTCGGAGAGCGCGAAGATCTCGTCTAGTTCGGTCGACACGATGAGGATCGCCTTGCCCTCGTCGCGCTTGCGGACGATCTGCTCGTGGATGTACTCGATCGAGCCCACATCGATACCGCGTGTGGGCTGCGCGCAGATCACCATCGGCACGTCGCGGCTGAACTCGCGCGCCACGATCATCTTCTGAGCGTTTCCTCCGGAGAGGGCTCCCCCGGTGTTGTCGATATTGGGTGGTCTCACGTCGTAGTCCTTGACCTGGACGAGCGCCGACTCCCGGATGGCATCGGCGTCGAGAACGCCGCGCTTTGAGTACGGCGCCGAGTAGTACGCGTCGAGCACGAGGTTCTCGGAGATCGTGAAGGTGCTGATCATGCCCATCTCGTTGCGATCCTCGGGAACGTGCGCCATTCCCGCCTCGTGGCGCTTGCGCGGGGAGAACCGGGTGACGTTGCGACCCAGGAACTCGACTTCGCCGCTGGCGATCGGCAGGAGGCCGGTGATCGCCTCGACCAGCTCCGTCTGCCCGTTGCCCTGGATTCCGGCCACGCCCACGATCTCGCCCGCGTGCACCGACATCGTGACGTGATCGAGGAGGGCGCGCCCGTAGTCGTCGACCATGTGCACGTCGCGCAGGGCCAGCACCTCGGCGCCGGGGCTTGCCTCCGACTTGTCCACGACCAGATCGATGTCGCGGCCGACCATCAGCGCTGCGAGTTCCTCGGGCGTGGCCGTGGCGGGATCGGCATGCCCGACCACCCGGCCACCGCGGAGCACCGTGATGTCGTCGGCGATGGCGAGTGCTTCCTTGAGCTTGTGGGTAATGAAGATGACGGTTGCGCCGCGACCCTTCAGCTCCGCGACGATGCCGAAGAATTCCTCGACCTCCTGCGGCGTGAGAACCGCAGTGGGCTCGTCGAAGACGAGGATTCGCGCGCCGCGCAGCAGGATCTTGATGATCTCCACGCGCTGCTGGATCCCGACCGGCAGGTCCTCGACCACGGCATCCGGGTCGACTGCGAGCCCGTAGCGCTGCGAGATCTCGCGTACCTCGGTGCGCGCCTTCTTCCGGTTCATCACGCCGGGTCCCACGACCGGCTCAACGCCGAGTACGACGTTCTCATAGACAGAGAAGACGGGAATCAGCATGAAGTGCTGGTGAACCATGCCGATGCCGGCCCTGATCGCATCACCTGGATCGTGGAAGGACTGCACGACGCCGTCGATGAGGATCTCGCCGGACTCCGGCTGGTAGAGCCCAGACAGGACGTTCATGAGCGTGCTCTTGCCTGCGCCGTTCTCGCCGATGAGTGCGAGCACCTTTCCCGAGCGTGCCGTGAGGGTCACATCGTCATTGGCCAGGACGCCGGGAAAGCGCTTGGTGATGCCGCGCAGTTCCAGTTCCACCTGACCTCCGAGTCATCCGATGTGGGTCTCACTCTGGCATAGGACGCACGAGGAGGGGCCCGAAAACCGGACCCCTCCTCGTGCTTGCTGCTAACTAGCCCTTGACGCTGATGGAGCCGTCGACGATGCCAGCCTTGATCGTGTCGATCTGTGCCTTCAGGTCGGCCGGGACCGTGGCGTCGAAGTCGTGGTACGGGGCCAGGCCCACACCGTCGTTCGCCAGGGTGCCCGTCGTGACGCCACCCTCGAAGGTGCCGTCAACGACTGACTTGATGGCATTGAACGTCGTGACGTCCATGTTCTTCAGCACCGAGGTCAGGTACACAGCCTGGTTGGCCGTGTCGGACTCGTACTGATCGCTGTCCACGCCGATGATCATCAGCTTGTCAGCACCGAGTTCGGTTGCGAGCGCAGCCGAGCCGAGACCCACCGGGCCAGCAACGGGCATGACGATGTCGGCGCCCTCGTCGACCAGGTTCTGGGCGAACGTCTTGCCGTCATCGATCTTGTCGAAGTTGCCGGTGAACAGGCCAGCCTTGGGCTTGGCCGGGTTCCAGCCGAGGACCTCAACGGCGGTGCCGTTGTCCGCGTTGTACTTCTGGACGCCGTAGTAGAAGCCGTCCATGAAGATCGTCACCGGCGGGATGTTGATTCCGCCGAAGGTTCCGACCTTGCCGGACTTGCTCATGCCAGCAGCAAGGTAACCGGCGAGGAAAGCTGCCTCATCGGTGTTGAACACCTGTCCGAGCACGTTGTTGTTCGTGATCATCGGGGTGCCGTCCTCGTTGTCGCCGTAGGCGTAGTCAACGATGGTGAACGGGATGTCGGGGTTGGCGTTTGCCGCTTCCATGGTCGCGTCACCGAGGAGGAATCCGACGGTCACGATGACGCCGCAGCCCTGGTCGACGAACGACTGGATGTTCGGCGCGTAGTCCGTCTCAGCGGTGGACTCGAGGACTGCTGCCTCGACACCCAGTTCGGTTGCCGCGTCGGTGACGCCCTTGTACGCCTTCTGGTTGAAGCCCTTGTCGTCGACGCCACCAACGTCGGTGACCTCACAGGCCTTGAGTGCAACGGCAGCGGGCTCAGAAGCTGCCTCGGACGGCGCAGCTGACGATGCGGCCTCGGATGCGGCTGCGGTGGTCTCAGCGGCGGCGCTCGATGAGTCGCTCGAGCTGCTCGAACTACAGCCCGCGAGGGCCATCGCCGAGACGGCCAGAACGGCCGCGGCGATCTTGAGGTTGGTCTTCAATGTCTCTCCTTTTTAGTGGCAGGTCGCCGTCATGGCGCACGCACATGGGGTCACCCTAGCCACTGGTAAGCCGGGTTAGCGAACGCGTTAGGACCATGACGCAGATCGTTATCGCACGTTCACAATTGCCGGCCGACCAACGTTCAGGGCAGCGTGCTCAGATGCTCTAAAAGCATTGTTACGAAACGATTACGGTCGATGTGCATTCCGACTAACGCGTTCGGTTCGCGGTCTGTCACGGACCATCTGTCTACCACCGTGCGCCCGATGCACAGCGGTGATTCCGTTTCGATTTGAACATTTGCAGCGAGCGTCGAGACCAAGGTCGGATCAATGAGATGGGCGATCGTCACCGCATCGTGAATCGGCGCTCCCTCCCATCCGAAACGCTCCTGATGGAACCCCACGAAGTGGTCGAGGAGCTCCGCGACGAACTGACCGGCTCGGGTGGTTCCGCGCAATTCGTCGGCATGCTCGTCGGACAGCCACGCCTCGTGGGTTACCTCCAACCCGATCATCGTCAGGCCGATGCGATCGTCATGAACCGAGCCGGGGACACGAGCAGCACGGAACACGATGTCCGCCGCATGGGGATCCACCCAGATGTTGAACTCCGCCGCCGGGGTCCAGTTTCCCAGGTCGACCGCTCCTCCCATGATCACGAGTTCTCTGATGCGGTCGCGCAGGTGTGGCAGTCGTTCGACGACATCGGCCATGTTCGTCAGCGGGCCGGTCGCGACGAGCGTGACGGGCTCGGCAGCGTCGACCAGCAGTTGCTCGATCAGCTCGATCGCGGGCACGTCGAGGGCGGCGCGGCTCGGGTCCATGGGCAACGGTCCGGCCAGTCCACTGTCGCCGTGCATCACCGCCGCGGTGGACAGGTCCCGCACGCGCGGCCGGTCACGCCCAGCGGCAACGGGGATGTCGGCCCGGCCGACCATGTCGAGCACCCGGAGCGCGTTGCGCGTCGTGTTCTCCAGCGTGACATTCCCGGCCACAGTGGTGACGGCAAGGAGCTCGATACCCGGGTCGGATACGGCGAGCATGATCGCGATCGCATCGTCGTGACCGGGGTCGCAGTCGAGAATGATCTGTCGAGGCGCCATCTGACCGCAGAACTCAGAATGCGTCGAGCGGGACGTACTGGCCCCAGACGTCGCGAAGGGCATCACAGACCTCGCCAACGGTCGCCTTGGCCCGCAATGCGTCCTTCATGGGGTACAGCAGGTTGTCCGAGCCTCGTGCGGTCGTGCGGATGAGCTCCAGCAGCGCATTGACCTGGTCGTTGTCACGATCAGCCCGCAGTTGGGACAACCGCTCGCCCTGCTCGGCCTCGATCGCCGGATTCACGCGCAGCGGGGCGTAGTGCTCGGTTTCGTCGGTGGTGAACTTGTTGACGCCAACTACCGTGCGCTGGCCGTCCTCGATCTCGAGCGCGATCGCATAAGCGGAGCGCTCGATCTCCGACTTCTGGAAGCCCTGCTCGATCGCGGCAACGGCTCCACCCATCTCGTCGATCCGGGCAATGAGCGCGGTGGCAGCGTCGTCGATGCCATCGGTGAGCGACTCGACCACGTAGGACCCTGCGAACGGGTCGACTGTGCTGCACACGTCGGTCTCGTACGCGAGCACCTGCTGCGTGCGAAGCGCGAGGCGCGCGGCCTTCTCCGAAGGCAGCGCAATCGCCTCATCGAAGGAGTTCGTGTGCAATGACTGCGTTCCCCCGAGCGCGGCAGCAAGCCCCTGCACTGCGACGCGGACCATGTTGACCTCGGGCTGCTGCGCAGTGAGTTGGACACCGGCCGTCTGCGTGTGGAATCGCAGCATCCACGACTTGGGGTTCTTCGCACCGAAGCGATCGCGCATGATGCGCGCCCACATGCGGCGAGCGGCGCGGAACTTCGCGACCTCTTCGAGAATCGTCGTTCGGGAGACGAAGAAGAAGGCCAGCCGAGGGGCGAACTCGTCGACATCCTGACCGGACTCGACGGCGGCCTTCACGTACTCGATGCCATCGGCAAGCGTGAACGCCACCTCCTGCACGGGAGTCGCCCCCGCCTCTGCCATGTGGTAGCCCGAAATCGAGATGGTGTTCCACTTGGGGATCTCGTCGCGGCAGTAGGTGAAGATGTCAGTGATCAGTCGCAGCGACTGTGCGGGCGGGTAGATGTACGTGCCGCGCGCGATGTACTCCTTGAGCACGTCGTTCTGGATCGTGCCGTTCAACTCCGTCGCTGCGACGCCCTGCTCCTCAGCGACCAACTGGTAGAGAAGGAGGAGCACTGACGCTGGTGCGTTGATCGTCATCGAGGTGGAGACCTTGTCGAGCGGGATGCCGCCGAACAGGATCCGCATGTCGTCGATCGAGTCAATGGCGACGCCGACCTTGCCGACCTCGCCGTGAGCGAGGGTGTGGTCGGAGTCGTAGCCCATCTGCGTGGGCAGGTCGAAGGCGACGGACAGTCCGGTAGTGCCGGCCGCGAGCAACTGCTTGTAGCGCTCGTTCGATTCCTTCGCCGTGCCAAAACCTGCGTACTGCCGCATCGTCCAGGGACGGCCCGTGTACATCGACGGGTAGACACCGCGCGTGTAGGGAAACTGTCCAGGCTCGCCCAGCTGCTCAGCGGCATCCCAGCCCGACAGCGCATCCGGGCCGTAGACCGCCTCTAGCGGGAGCCCGGACTCCGTCTCGGCCCGAGTATCAGTCACTACTCCCACGCACCCGAATCTTGTTCCCGAGCCAGCGAATCGGGTCGTACTTCACGTCGGCGACCCTCTCCTTGAGCGGGATGAGCGCGTTGTCGGTGATGTGGATGTGCTCGGGGCACACCTCGGTGCAGCACTTGGTGATGTTGCAGTAGCCAAGACCGAGTTCGTCCTGCGCGATCTTCTTACGGTCCAGAGTGTCGAGCGGGTGCATGTCGAGCTCGGCGACGCGCATGAGGACTCGAGGTCCGGCAAAGCTGGTCTTGTTCTCCTCGTGATCGCGCACCGCATGGCACGTGTTCTGGCACAGGAAGCACTCGATGCACTTGCGGAACTCCTGGCTGCGCGCCACGTCTTCCTGCTGCATCCGGTACTCGCCCGGCTTCAGTCCCTCGGGGGGAGTGAAGGAGGGAACCTCACGCGCCTTCGCGTAGTTGAAGGAGACGTCAGTGACGAGGTCGCGGATCACCGGGAACGCACGCAACGGCGTGACGGTGACGGTCTCGCCCTCCTCGAAGGTGTTCATGCGCGTCATGCACATGAGCCTCGGCTTGCCGTTCACCTCGGCGCTGCATGATCCGCACTTGCCCGCCTTGCAGTTCCAGCGCACGGCGAGGTCGGTGTCCTGCGTTGCCTGGATGCGGTGGATGACGTCGAGGACGACCTCACCCTCCTGCACCTCGACGTCGTAGTCCTTCAGCGCGCCTGCGCCGGCCGCCCCGCGCCACAGCTTGAACTTGGCCATGTAGCTCATGTCTACGCCGTCCCTTGCGTCATCGAAACGAGTTCCTCGGCTGTCATGTACTTCTTGAGCTCGCTCACGTCGAACAGCGAGAGGAGTTCGAGTGGGATCGTCGGCAACGCCTGCTTCTTGATGTCGATCGAGCCGTCGTCCAGCTTGCAGACCAGGTTGACCTTCCGCCATTCGGGGTCCATGCCCGGGAAGTCGTCGCGGGTGTGACCTCCGCGCGACTCCTCGCGAGCGATGGCCGCCTTGGCGACGCACTCGGAGATCAGCAGCTGCTTCTGCAGATCCAGCGCGAGGTGCCAGCCCGGGTTGTATTCGCGACCGCCGGTTGCCTTTGCCTTCCTTGCCCGCTGCTTGAGGCCCTCGAGCCTGACCAGAGCCTCTTCCATCTCGGACGCAGTCCTGATGATGCCGACGAGGTCGCCCATGATGGACTGCAGTTCCGCCTGGATGGTGAAGGGGTTCTCGGTGCGGTCCTCGCCGTACGGCGCGAGCGCGACCTCGATCGCAGCCTCGATCTCCGACTCCAGCAGCTTGGGCTGCTCGGGAAGCCCATTGACGTACTCGGCCGCGTAGAGGCCGGCGCGACGGCCGAAGACGAGAAGGTCCGACAGGCTGTTGCCGCCGAGGCGGTTCGAGCCGTGCATGCCGCCCGATGCCTCTCCAGCGGAGTAGATGCCCTTGACGCCCACGAGCTCCTGGGTGTCGGCGTTGACCTCAACGCCGCCCATGACGTAGTGGCATGTGGGCCCGACCTCCATGGGCTCGGCGGTGATGTCGACGTCGGCAAGTTCCTTGAACTGATGCCACATCGACGGCAGCTTCGCGCGGATGACATCGGCGGGCAGCCTCGATGACACGTCAAGGAACACGCCGCCATGCGGGGATCCCCGACCGGCCTTGACCTCGGAGTTGATGGCGCGCGCAACCTCGTCGCGCGGCAGCAGCTCGGGGGGACGGAGGTTGTTGTCGGGATCGGTGTACCAGCGGTCGGCTTCGGCTTCTGTACTCGCGTACTTGGAGCGGAAGACCTCGGGCACGTAGTCGAACATGAAGCGCTTGCCCTCGGAGTTCGTGAGGACACCGCCATCGCCGCGCACCGACTCAGTGACGAGCAGACCCTTCACGCTCAGCGGCCAGACCATGCCCGTGGGGTGGAACTGGATGCACTCCATGTTGATGAGCGAGCCGCCGGTGAGGAGCGCAAGTGCGTGTCCGTCGCCGGTGTACTCCCACGAGTTCGACGTCACGTTCCATGACCGCCCGATGCCGCCCGTCGCGATGATCACCGCACTGGTCTCGAACACGACGAACTGGCCGGTGGAGCGCCAGTAGGCGAGGACTCCGCTGACGTGGCGATCCTCACCCTCGCCGGTCATGAAGACGTCGGTGACGGTGCACTCCGCGAACACCCGAAGGCCGGACTCGTAGTCACCAGTCAGCTTCTTGTCCTGCTGCTGAAGGGCGACGATGCGCTGCTGCAGCGTGCGGATCATCTCCAGGCCCGTGCGGTCCCCGACGTGCGCCAGGCGCGGGTACTCATGTCCACCGAAGTTGCGCTGGCTGATCTTGCCCTCGGGGGTGCGGTCGAACAGCGCACCCCACGACTCGAGTTCCCAGACCCGCTCGGGTGCTTCCTTCGCGTGGAGCTCGGCCATGCGGTAGTTGTTGAGGAACTTGCCACCGCGCATCGTGTCGCAGAAGTGGACGTCCCAGCCGTCCTTCGGGTTGACGTTCGCCATTGACGCGGCGATACCACCCTCGGCCATGACCGTGTGTGCCTTGCCGAACAGGGACTTGCTCAGCACGGCACACGTGGCGCCGCCCTCACGTGCCTCGATTGCGGCGCGCAGGCCAGCACCGCCGGCGCCGATGACCACGACGTCAAACTGATAGCGCTCGATCTCCGACATCAATGTCCTTCGAGTTCTAGAAGAAGTAGTAGTTGGTGATGGTGTCCGACGCGACGAGCATCACGTAGAAGTCCGCGAAGGCGACGCCGATGAGCGAGATCCAGGCGAACGTCGGATGGGAGTGGTTCAGCGTCGAGACCCACGTCCAGAACTTGTACCGCACGGGGTGCGCCGAGAAGTGTTTGAGTCGACCGCCAATGGCGTGCCGGCACGAGTGACAGGACATCGAGTACAGCCACAGGAACGTCGCATTCGCGACGAGCACGAGCGTCCCGATGCTCATGTGGCCCCACTGGTAGTCCTCATTGCGGAAGGCGATGATCGCGTCGTACGTGAGGATGACGTTGAAGACGAGGCCCGCGTAGAAGAAGTAGCGGTGGCCGTTCTGGAAGATCAGCGGGAATCTGGTCTCGCCCGTGTACTTCTTGTGCGGCTCAGAGACGGCGCACGCCGGCGGTGACTGCCAGAAGGACCGGTAGTACGCCTTGCGGTAGTAGTAGCACGTCAGCCGGAAGCCCAGCGGGAAGACCAGGATCAGCAGCGCGGGCGAGAAGGGGAACCAGCTGCCGATCGGCATCCACTCGCTGGATCCCTCGACGCAGTCGGTCGACAGGCACGGTGAGTAGAAGGGCGAGATCAGCGGCGACGAGTAGTAATTCGAGCCGGAGAAGGCACGGATCGTCGAGTAGATGACGAAGAGGACCAGCACCGTCGCCGTGATCGCGGGCTGGATCCACCATCGGTCGGTGCGGAGGGTGCGAGCAGTGATCTGCGCCCGCCTGTCGGGAGTGTCCGAACTGGGGGGTGGGCTGGTCACACTTGCCATGCTCGGGTCCTCCCAGGGTGCCTGCTGGTCTTGGCTCACTCGCCGCGCCTCGCATCGTACGGGAACCTTGGGAGGCTGGCAGCGCGACGGGTGCGACGTTGATCACATGGTTAACGGGCGTTAAGCAATCTCCTACAAGTCCACGGCGAAGTACTGGGTTTCGAGGAACTCGTGGATGCCGGCGAAGCCGCCTTCGCGGCCCAGTCCGGACTCCTTCGTGCCGCCGAAGGGGGCCGCAGGGTCCGACGCCAGTCCCCGGTTGACGGCGACCATTCCGGACTCCATGCGGCGGGCGACCTTGACCCCGGCTCCTGGGTCCTTGGCGAAGACGTAGGAGATCAGGCCGAACTCGGTGTCATTGGCCATCGCGATCCCCTCCTCCTCGGTGGTGAAGGTGACGATCGGGGCCACCGGGCCGAAGACCTCGTTGCGGGTCAGGGTCGAGCCGTGCTGGACTCCCCGCACCACGTAGGGGGCCACGAAGGCGCCCTTGGTGGGGGCGGTGGAGGTGGCCTGGATGGTGAGCCCTTCCCCGCCTGCCTCGTCGAGGAGCTCGAGGATCTTGTCGCGTTCCTTGACCGACACCATCGCGCCGAGGTCGTTGGAGGCATCGACGCCGGGGCCGATCTTCAAGGCGCCCATCGCGGACTCGAGCCGATCGGTGAACGCGGTGGCCACGGACTCGTGGACGTAGAAGCGGTTCGCCGCAGTGCACGCGGCACCGCCATTGCGCATCTTGGCGACCATCGCTGCGGCGACCGCGCCGTCGACGTCAGCACCCTCGAGGACGAGGAATGGCGCGTTGCCACCTAATTCCATGGAGGACGGCAGCACCCGCTCGGCGGTCTGCTTCAGGAGCATCTTGCCCACGAATGTGGACCCCGTGAAGGACAGCGTTGCCACCCGCGGATCGGACAGGATCGCGGTGGACACCTCGCCCGTGCGAGTGGTCGTGATGATGTTGACCACGCCGGCAGGAACCCCCGCGCGGATCAGGACCTCACCGATCCACAGGGCCGTCAAGGGCGTCTCGGACGCCGGCTTGAGGATCGCCGTGCACCCCGCCGCCAGGGCGGGTGCCAGCTTGCGGGTGGCCATGGCCGCAGGGAAGTTCCACGGGGTGATCATGTAGGCCACCCCGATCGGGCGGTGGTCGGTGATGATCGTCTTGTCCCGGCTCGGGGAGTAGCGGAAGTCGCCCTCGATCCGCGAGGCCTCCTCCGAGAACCAGCGGAAGAACTCCGCCGCATACGCCGCCTCTCCCATCGCATCACGGGTGGCCTTGCCGTTCTCCAGCGAGATCAGCCGAGCGCAGGTCTCCAGTTCCGCGGTCATGATCTCGAATGCCCTGCGCAGGATCTCCGCGCGCTGGCGGGCCGGGGTCAGTGACCACGACCCGAACGCGTCGTGCGCGGCCGCGACCGCGTCGAGGCCGTCAGCCACCGAGGCGTCACCGATCTCCGCCAGCACGGACTCCGCCGCCGGATCCATCACCGCAAGGCGACTGTCCGTCTGCAGCCACTCCCCGCCAATCAGCAAGCCAGTGGGAACAGAAGGTGTCGACATGAGTCCTCCGTGGGTGCCGTATGTCGGGGTCGAGCCTAGCGCCGCGCGTAGTATCGATCTCCATGCACCGAGGACCCGCGGCACGCTTCACGGCCGCCACCGCGACATTCGCGGCACTGGCTTTGGTCGCCTCGGTCGCCGCCTCCCCCGCCCTTGCCGACACGATCGGCGGGGAGCAACTGGCGAGCACCCACCGAACGGTCTCCCTCCTGCCCGGCGCCGAAGCGCTGCCCGACGTCTGGGCCGAGACCTGGATCATTGCCGACGCGAAGACGGGCGAGGTGCTCGCTCAGAAGGGCTCGCATGTGCAGCGCCCGCCGGCGAGCACGCTGAAGATGCTGACCGCGCTGACGGTCCTGCCGCGGACCTCGCCCGATGAGACCTACGTCGCCACGGAGCGGGCCGCGGGAATCTACGGCGCGCGAGTCGGCCTCAAGCCCGGTCGCAGCTACACGCTCGACCAGCTCTGGTACGCGGTGTTCCTGCCCAGCGCGAACGATGCCGCCCTGGCCGTCGCCGAGGCGAACGGCGGAGTCAAGAAGACGATCAAGCAGATGAACCAGCTCGCGGAGGTACTTCAGGCGAACGACACGGTTGCCCGCACCCCGAACGGGCTCGATAGGCCTCGTCAGGTCTCCAGCGCCTACGACCTCGCCCTCATCGCTCGCGCCGGGATGGCTCGGGAGGACTTCTCGACGTACGCGGGGACGAAGCGCGCGATGTTCCCGAACACCAAGGGCAAGGGCAGCCACCCGATCTACACCACAAACCGCCTCCTGCTTCACGGGTATCGGGGAATGATCGGCGTGAAGACCGGCTTCACCTCGAAGGCTGGCCGTACCTATGTGGGCGCCGCGCGCCGTGGCGGCACCACGTTGCTCGTGACGCTCATGGGCATCCACGAGTCGAGTGAGGCGGCGGCCCGAAAACTGCTCGACTGGGGCTTCGCCAATCACACAAAGGTGCTTCCCGTCGGCACGCTCGTCGATCCGATAGACACCCCGGTAGCGGTCGTCACCGATTCGCCGTCGACGAGCTCCGCTGCTGCCGCCGCGCCCCACGAGGGCACCCCGGCCGCAGCGGATAGGTCGGCGGCGCCGACGAGCCTGTCGACCGCAGTGCTCTGGGGTGCCGGCATCCTCGCCCTGATCGTCGCCGGAGTCTTCCTGCTCGCGCTGTTCGGCCGACGGCGCTCGCACGGACGGCACGCCGCGACCTGATGAGGTGGGTCAGCCGTCGAACTCGAACTCCCTGACCAGTTCCCAGCGTCCATCACGATGTTCGTACAGGCCCATCGAGTTGACCAGCATCTGTGCACCGAACTCGGCGAGGTCGTTCGTCGCCCTGTCGAGGACAGCCTCCGAGACATCATGGGCGAGCGTCACGTGCGGGTGGTAGGGGAAGCGAGTCTCCACTGCCATGTCACCCGCCCGCACGCGCGACTCGAGCTCGGCGCACTCCTCCACGCCCTCGCTCACGACGACGAACACGACGGGAGAGACGGGGCGAAACGTCCCGGTCCCCTGCAACGTCATCGCGAACGGTCGCGTACGCGCGGCGACGTCCCCGAGATGGCGCACGACCGCGGGCAACGCGTCGTAGTCGACATCAATCGGAGCCAGGACCGTGACATGCGGGGGCATCTCGCCCGATGCGGGCTCGTAGCGAGACCGCGCCTCCTCGAGGATCTCCCGTGCCGGCGACGCGATGACGATCGCGACTCCGAGGGTGTGACCCGTCGGGTCGGTCAATCCCGGTCCATCGCCACGAAACCGACCCGGTCGTAGACCGTCGCCAACGTGGTTGCGGCGGTCGCCCGAGCCTTGTCCGCGCCGGCCGCCATCAGGCGGCGCAGTTCAGCACGGTCGCTGAGGAGTTCGGCCGTGCGCTCGCGAATCGGACGGACCGCCTCGACCACGATGTCCGCGGTGTCAGTCTTGAGGTCGCCGTAGCCACGTCCGGAGTAGTCGGCCACGATCGAGTCGATGTCTCGGCCGCCGAAGGCGCTTTGGATCGTGAGCAGGTTCGACACGCCCGGCTTACGCTCGGGATCGAAGACGATCTCCCGCTCGGAGTCCGTGACCGCGCTCTTGAACTTCTTGACGAGCACCTTGTCGTCGTCGAGTAGCCACGCGCAGCCGCCGGGCGAGGACTTGCTCATCTTCGACGTAGGGTCCTGCAGGTCCAGGATCTTGGCCGTCGCCTTGACGATGAACGCATCGGGGACCGTGAACGTCGGCGCGAACCGAGAGTTGAACCGCTGGGCGAGATCGCGCGTCAGCTCCAGATGCTGTCGCTGGTCCTCGCCGACCGGCACGGCATCGGCCTGGTAGATGAGGATGTCCGCGGCCTGCAGGATCGGGTACGTCAGCAGGCCGACGGTGACGTTGTCCTTGCCGACCTTCTGCGACTTGTCCTTGAACTGGGTCATGCGCTGCGCGTGGCCAAATCCCGTCTGGCACTCGAGGACCCAGGCCAGTTGCGTGTGCTCAGGCACGTGGCTTTGAACGAAGATCGTCGAGCGATCCGGATCCAGTCCAACAGCGAGCAGTTGCGCGAACGCTCGGTAGGTCGTCTCGAGCAGTTCTGCGGGGTCCTGATCGATTGTGATCGCGTGCTGGTTGACGACGCAGAAGTACGTGTCATGAGTCTCCTGCAGACTCACCCACTCGCGAACCGCCCCCAGGTAGTTGCCCAGGTGGAAGGCCTGCCCCGTCGGCTGGATGCCCGACAGGACACGCGGACGGCGCGAGTTCTGTTCTATCATGCGGTCATTGTGTCGTATCGGTGACGGACGACTCGTCCGCCGCGTCCTCTCCGTCGGGCCGCACGACCCTGGTCACGGTGACCCGTGAGACTCGTCGGCCGTCGAGTTCGACCACCTCGAACCGGTGATCGCCATCGATCACGACATCACCGAGCAGCGGCACCCTGCCCAGCTCGGCGATGACGAAGCCGGCGACCGTCTCGTACGGCCCTTCGGCGAGCTCGATGCCCGTCTGCTCCGCAAAATCATCGACATTGAGCAGGCCCGCGACGGTGGTCGCGCCGAGCGTCTCCGGCTCCCCAGACACATGCTCGACGTCGTACTCGTCCTGGATATCGCCGATCAGCTCCTCGACCAGGTCCTCCATCGTGACAATGCCTGCGGTGCCGCCGTACTCGTCCTGGACGAGCGCCAGATGCTGGCGCAGCCGCCGCATCTCGGTGAGCGTCCCGAGTACCTCCTTGCTGCCAGGGAACGAGGTGATCTCCCTGGCGAGCTCCCCCACTCGCACGCTGCGCTGGGCCAGGTCGGGATCGAGGATGTCGCGAATGTGGACGAATCCGATGACATCATCAGCCGAATCGCGTTGAACCGGATAGCGACTGTGCGGCTGGGCGATCACGATGCGTACCGCGTCGCCCACCGGCATGGATGCGTCGAGGAACTCAACCTCCGTTCGCGGCAGCATGACCTCGCGCAGTTCGCGGTCACCCGCGGCGAACACGTCATCGATGAGCTCGCGCTCCTCGCGCGTCAGTTCGCCATGGGTCGCGACCAGGTCGCGCAGCTCCTCGCCGCTGATCGCCTCCTTGGCGCCGTGCGGATCGATGCCGAACAGTCGAACTATCGCGTCGGTCGCGACGGACAACGCCCAGATGAAGGGACGGAAGGCCTTGGCGATGAAGTCAACTGGGGCGGCCACCACGAGCGCCACCGGCTCCACGCGCTGCAGCGCGATGCGCTTCGGCACGAGCTCGCCGAGCACCAGCGAGACGTACGCGATGATGATCGTGACGATGATGAACGCGAGCGTCTCCGAGACACCCTGGCTCAGTCCCCACCCGACGAACACCGGCGACAGTTGCGGCGCAATCTGCGATGCCCCGAAGCCCGCAGAGATGAAGCCCGCGAGGGTGACGGCGACCTGGCCGGCAGCGAGGAAGCGATTCGGGTTAGACGTGACGATCGCGAGGCGTCGTCCTCGCCCGCCTTCTTCGGCCATGCGTTGGACCTGCGACTCGCGCAGCGATACGAGCGCCAACTCAGCGGCCGCAAAGAATCCACCCAGCAGGATGAAGAACAGCACGACGAGAACGTTGACCCAGAGGTCACTCATGCGGCGTCACCTTACGCGAAGGCCCGGTCGGCGACCTGATGATGCCGCGCGCCCCGAGTGAGTAGCAGCGTGCTCGCGAGTGCGAGCGTCGCGAAGACGAGCATGGCGACCGCCATATCGAGACCGGGGCTGAAGGGCAGCACAGCGAGCAGAGGCGTCGCGAGCAGCGCGCCACCGAATCCCATCGCTCCGAGGATTGCGGACGCCGTTCCCACGTAGGCACTGCGCTCCAGACCCAGCGCCATCGAATTCGCACCGACCGGTGCGCGGGTGCCCACCACGAAGATGAGTACGGCAATCATCCCGATCATCGACGGCGAGGACGCCGCCATGACGGGCACGAGGACGAGGGAGGCGACCGCCGCGACGAGCAGCGCACCGATGAGGAGCCTCCGTGCGGACCAGATGAGCAGCAGGCGGCGATTGACGATGCCAGCGGCGAGTATCGCCAGCACGACCACGCCGAAGGCGAGGCTGTAGCCCGTCGGAGTGAGCTCGAAGGTCTCCTGGAAGACGAACGACGAGCTCGCCAGGTACGTGAACAAGGTCGCGAACCCGAATACCTGCGTCAGGGCGTAGCCGACGAAGATGCGATCGCGGACCATGAGCCCTGCACCGCGGCGCAGCTCTGCGGCACCGCCCGCATGCCGGCGATCCGGCGGCAGGGTCTCGGGGACGAACAGCACGATCGCCAGCACGACGAGCAGCACGAAGCCGATGAGAAGCACGAACCCCGATCGCCAGGAGTCCGTCCACGTCAGGAGACCCGCGCCGATCAGGGGTCCGACCAGGGGGGCGAGCATCGTGATGCTGACGAGGATGGAGAAGAACCGCGCGGCCTCCGGCCCCTTGGCGATGTCGGCGGCGATCGCCCGGCCGACGACTATCCCGGCACCGCCCGAGATGCCAAGGATGAGGCGCGCCATCGTCAGGAAGCCGATCGACGGAGCCAGCGCACAAGCCGCGGCAGAGACCACCGTCGCAAGCGTCATCGTGATAGCCAGACGACGCCGCCCGATCGCGTCCGACAGCGGCCCGAAGATCAACTGCCCGATCATGATGCCGACGAACGTCGCCGTAAGCGTGAGCTGTGCAGCGCCGTCCGACGCATGCATCTCATCGGTCAGGTTGGGCAGCGCCGGTAGGTAGATGTCGGTCGCCAGCGGAGCGCACGCGGTCATGGCCGCGATCGTGACCATGAGGATCCACAGCCCGCGCATTGACAGGCCGTGATCGAAAGCGACGGACTGTGACGCAGGTGTTGCCGTCACTGTCCGCCGCCTCGAACGTGTATTGCCAGGATCAGCGCATCGCCTTCTGCAGGTTCTCGTCGATCGAGCCGAGGAACTCCTGAGTCGTCTGCCACGGCTGGTCGGCGCTGATGAGGAGGGACAGGTCCTTCGTCATCTTGCCCTCCTCGACCGTCTCGATGCACACGCGCTCGAGAGTCTGCGCGAACGCGGTCACCTCGGGGGTGTTGTCGAGCTTGCCGCGGTGCTCGAGGCCACGCGTCCACGCGAAGATCGACGCGATCGGGTTGGTCGATGTCGGCTTGCCCTGCTGGTGCTGGCGGTAGTGACGGGTGACCGTGCCGTGCGCGGCCTCCGCCTCGACCGTGCGGCCGTCCGGGGTCATGAGCACGCTGGTCATCAGGCCCAGCGAACCGAAGCCCTGCGCCACGGTGTCGGACTGCACGTCACCGTCGTAGTTCTTGCACGCCCAGACGTAGCCGCCCTCCCACTTCATGGCCGCAGCGACCATGTCGTCGATGAGTCGGTGCTCGTAGGTGATGCCGGCGGCCTCGAACTCGGCCTTGAACTCATTCTCGTAGACGTCGGCGAAGATGTCCTTGAACTGCCCGTCGTAGGCCTTGAGGATCGTGTTCTTGGTCGACAGGTAGACCGGGTACTCGCGATTGAGGCCGTAGCGCATCGACGCGCGGGCGAAGTCGCGGATCGAGTCGTCGAGGTTGTACATGCCCATCGCGACACCGCCGCCGGGGAAGTCGAAGACGTTGAACTCCATCGGCTCCGAGCCGTCAGCCGGCTGGAAGGTCATCGTCAGAGTTCCGGCGGACGGCACCTTGAAGTCGGTGGCCTTGTACTGGTCGCCGAACGCATGACGGCCGACGACGATCGGCTTCGTCCAGCCGGGAACCAGGCGCGGGATGTTCGAGATGATGATCGGCTCACGGAAGATCACGCCGCCGAGGATGTTGCGGATGGTCCCGTTCGGGGACTTCCACATCTTCTTCAGGCCGAACTCCTCGACGCGCGCCTCGTCGGGGGTGATGGTCGCGCACTTCACGCCGACGCCGTACTGCTGGATCGCCAGTGCCGAATCGATGGTGACCTGGTCGTCAGTCGCGTCGCGGTGCTCCATGCCCAGGTCGTAGTACTTCAGGTCCACGTCGAGGTACTTGAGGATGAGCTCGTCCTTGATGAACTGCCAGATGATGCGCGTCATCTCGTCGCCGTCCAGCTCGACGACCGGGTTGACCACCTTGATCTTGCTCACGTGACTGTCTCCTCAGCTCGTACGAATTGAACCGCTTCCCGGGTCAAATCGGCCTTTTCTCGGGTTTTACGCCCGCCTTCTGCGGATTTGACCCGGAAGGCGGTTCATTTCACAGGTCCTTGACGTCGGCTTGCTTGGCCTTGACGGCCTCGTAGGCCTCGACGAGCAGCGCCTTCTCGTCGTCGGTGAGCGGGGTCTCGACGACGGCGACGATGCCCTCACGGCCGAGCTTGGCCTCGACACCCAGGTACGCGCCGGACAGTCCGTACTCACCGTCGACCCAGGCGCAGACCGGCATCACGGCGCCGGAGTCCTCGTGGACCGCCTTCGCCATGCGCGCTGCCGCGGCCGAGGGTGCGTAGTACGCAGATCCGGTCTTCAGCAGAGCCACGACCTCGGCACCGCCATTGCGCGTGCGGACGACCAGCTCATCGATCTCCTCGGCGGACAGCAGGTCCGAGAGCGGCTTGCCGTCGACCGAGCACGCGGACGCGACGGGCACCATGGTGTCGCCGTGCGAACCGAGAGTGAGAGTGGTGACGGAGCCGACCGGGACCCCGAGCTTCTCTGCGACGAAGTTCGTGAAGCGTGCCGTATCGAGCATGCCCGCCTGCCCGATGACTCGCTTGTACGGGAAGCCGGTGACCAGCTGCGCGAGGGCGGTCATCTCATCGAGCGGATTCGCCACATTGATGACGATGGCCTCGGGCGCATGGATCGCGATGTTCTCGGCGACCGCGCGCATGATCTTCGCGTTGGTCTCGATGAGGTCCATGCGGCTCATGCCCGGCTTGCGGGGCAGGCCGGCGGTGATGATGACGATCTCCGAGCCCGCGATGGCCTCGTAGCCCTCGCCGTTGGGGCCGGTCGTCTGGCCGACGATCAAGGTCTCGAAGCCCTCGATCCAGCGGGACTGGTTGAGGTCGAGGGCGAGGCCCTCGGGCTTGCCCTCGATGACATCGGTGAGAACGACCGTCTCGAAGATGTCGTACTCGGCGAGCCGCAGTGCGGTCGTCGAACCGTAGAAACCTGCTCCGATTACTGAGACCTTGCCGCTGCGTGCCATAGCTGACGCGTGCCTTCCGGGAGGGTGATCGGGGAAATCTTGACGTCAAGATACCTCAGGTGCGGCGGGGCGTGACCACCCGGTTGCGGACCTCAGCGTGACTGCCATTGCGCGGCAACCGCGAGCATCCGGGCGTTGGCGTCAGCGTTGCCGACGGTGATGCGAACACCCTCGCCCGCGAACGGCCGAACTGACAGTCCTGCCGCATCGCACGCGTCGGCGAAAGCTCCCGTGCTCTCCCCCAACGCAAGCCATACGAAGTTGGCCTCTGTCTGCGCGGGACGAAGTCCCACGTCGGTCAGTCCCTGATGGAGCACGGCTCGTTCGGCGACGATCCGCGCGACCCGTTCGAGCAGTTCCTCCTCCGCGTCGAGCGACGCGATAGCCGCCGCCTGCGCGATCGTCGACACGCCGAACGGCACCTGGACCTTCCGCAATGCCTCCGCGACCGGCTCGTGAGCGATGCAGAAGCCGACGCGGAGGGAGGCCAGGCCGTAGGCCTTCGAGAAGGTGCGAAGCACGGCGACGTTCTCGCGCTCGCGGTAGAAGTCGATGCCGTCGGGGATGCGCTCGGGATCGACGAACTCGCGGTACGCCTCGTCGACGACGACCAGAACGTCGGACGGCACCGCCTCGATGAACGCGGCGAGCGCGTCGCGACCGACGGCTGTACTCGTTGGGTTGTTCGGATTGCACACGAGCACCAGACGAGTGGTCTCGTCGATCGCGGCCAGCATCGCGTCGAGATCGTGCCGGGCCTCATTGTCGAGCGGAACGCGCTGAGCAGTGGCGCCAGCGATCTGCGTCATGATCGGGTAAGCCTCGAACGAACGCCAGGCGAACACCACTCCATCGCCGGGTCCGCTCGTGATCTGCAGCAACTGCTGCAGCAGTCCAACACTCCCCGTGCCGACGGCGACGTCGGACGCGGGTACGTCGAACCGATCGGCGAGGCGATCAACGAGCTCACCCGAGCCGTAGTCGGGGTAGCGGTGCAGGTCCGCGAGCGCCAACTCGGTGGCGCGCAGGACCGACGGCAGCGGCGCGTATGGATTCTCATTGCTCGACAGCTTGTGGGCGACCTGTCCCTCAGCGCGAAGGACCGCGGGCTGACCGGCCTTGTACGCGGGCACCGCGTCGAGCTCGGGGCGGAGGCGGGGGGACTGGCTCGGCATCTGCGCCCTTCCTGGTGATCCTTCGGTGGCGCCAAGTGTCCACCATGATGGGCGCATGACGGACCTTGCCCACTGGCTACCCCGCGGGGTCGAGGCAGTCGCCCGTTGGCAGAACCGATTCGGCTCTCCCGAGCAGCATCCATCGCTGGCGGTCACCGACGACGACCTGTCCGACGCATTCGATCGCTTCACCGCGCGACTGCAGGACAACTACCCCTTCGGCAGCCCGCGATACATCGGCCAGATGCTCAAGCCGCCCCATCCCGCGGCGGTACTCGGCTACACCACCGCGATGCTCATCAATCCCAACAACCACGCACTTGACGGCGGCCCCGCGACGGCTCAGATGGAGAAGGAGGTCGTTGCGCGGATCGCGGAGATGTTCGCGATGCCCGAGCACCTGGGCCATCTGACCTCCAGCGGGACGATTGCGAACCTCGAGGCGCTGTGGATCGCACGAGAGATCCATCCAGGCAAGTCCATCGCCTTCAGCGCCGACGCCCACTACACGCACTCGCGCATGTGCCAGGTGATCGGCGTCGAAGGCATCTCGATCGCGACGGACAGCCGCGGCCGGATGGACCTGGACTCGTTGGAGCGCGTGCTGGGCTCAAGCGCGGTGGGGACCGTGGTGGCGACGCTCGGCACGACGGGACTCGGCGCCCTCGATCCCCTGCCCGAGATCCTCGCGCTTGCTCATGAGCACGGAGCGCGCGTCCACGTGGATACCGCATACGGCGGATTCTTCGCCCTCATCGCGGACGACTCCGCCGATGGCGTGGCGAGTGAGCCGTACCGAGCGCTACGCGATGCGGACAGCATCGTCGTCGATCCGCACAAGCACGGTCTGCAGCCCTATGGCTGCGGCGCAGTCCTGTTTCGCGATCCGGCAGTGGGCCGTTTCTACGTTCATGACTCCCCGTACACCTACTTCAGCTCGGACGAACTCCACCTCGGGGAGATCTCCCTCGAGTGCAGCCGGGCGGGTGCTGCTGCAGCCGCTCTGTGGCTGACCCTCGAGGTGATTCCCCTGACTGACGCGGGGCTCGGACAGGCACTGCGCGCGGGCCGACGCGGTGCCCTGGAACTGGCGGCGCGGCTGGCTGAGTCCGAGAGGCTGGTCACGTATCAACGGCCGGAACTGGACATCGTCACGTACCTGCCCCGTCGCACGACCATGTCCCAACTCGACGACGCAAGCGCCGAGCTGTTCCACCGCGCGGCCGACGCGCCCGAACGGGAGCAGATTCACCTCGCCACCTACACGGTCAAGCAACATGACCTCGAGCGCCGAGGCCATGTTCTGGTTGAGGACCGTGCCACAGCGCGCATCCTGCGCAGCACTGTGATGAAGCCGGAGAGCGAGTTCCAGATCGAGTCGATCCACGAGCGACTTGAGGCGCTGAGCGATTCCTAGCTGGGCGCTGGAACCCAGAAGGTGAACACCGAGAGGCCCAGCCCGAGGACCGCGAGGATCGCCACGTCGACCTTCCTCGATCGGACGACGAGCATGCCCGCCTCCGACTCCGGAAGCATCAGCCGCAGGAACGCACCGATGAGCACAGATGCCGACAAGATCACGCAGCCGCGCCTGAAGTAGTCCAGGCCGATCATGAGCATCGCGATGCAGACACCGATGAGCACCAACGTCAGGGGCCATTGCGAAAGCCAGTTGCGACGAGCCTGCGGCCTGATGGGCACGACATTGTCTGAGGCGTTCACGACATTGCGGCTCGGCTCGTCGTCAGTCCCTGCGTCGGCCACGTCGCCATCCTGCCACTCAACGCGAGGGCGATACTCGAATGCCGTCCAGGAGCGGTAGTTCCGCGATCACGCAGAGCGCACCAGTTCGCTGGCACGCTCCGCCGCCTCGACCACGTTGGTGATGAGCATCGCGCGGGTCATCGGCCCGACACCGCCCGGCATCGGTGCGACGAAGCCGGCCACCTCGAGCACGTCGGGGTGGACGTCGCCCACCAGGCCGCCATCGGTGCGGGTGATACCGACGTCGAGCACCGCGGCGCCGGGTCGGACTAGGTCAGCCGTGATCAGATGCGGCACGCCCGCGGCCGCAACGATGATGTCGGCTTGGCGAAGGTGTCCGGCGAGGTCGCGCGTCCCGGTGTGGCACAGCGTCACGGTCGCGTTCTCTGACCTGCGCGTGAGGAGCAATCCAAGCGGCCGGCCGACGGTGACACCGCGGCCGACGACCACGACATTCGCGCCGTCGATGGCCACGCCGTACCTCCGCAGGAGAGCAACGATCCCGCGCGGGGTGCACGGAAGTGGCGCGTCCTCGCCCAGAACGAGCCGCCCCAGGTTGGTCGGGTGCAGGCCGTCCGCGTCCTTGTCGGGGTCCATGAGCGTGAGGACCCGATTGGCGTCAAGATGCTTCGGCAGCGGCAGTTGAACGATATAGCCGGTGACCGTCGGGTCTGCGTTGAGTCGTGCGATCTCGGTTTCAAGCTGGGACTGGCTCGTGTCAGCAGGCAGGTCCACCCGGATCGACCCGATCCCCACCTCGGCGCAGTCGCGGTGCTTGCCGGCCACGTATGCCTGACTGCCCGGATCGTCGCCGACCAGGACGGTGCCCAGACCCGGGACCACCCCGTCAGCGCGCAGGCGATCGACCCGAACGGCCAACTCCTGCTTGACCTCGGTGGCTGTGGCCCTGCCGTCCATGATCTGTGCCGTCATGCGGCGGATTCTCGCACGGATTGCGGTGCCGCATCGTTGCGACTTCTGCTGCCGACGGCGACCGCGACGAAGGCGAGCAGGACACCGACGAACAGATTCCAGCCGAGTTCGGTGCCCGACGTAGGCGCGAAGATGTCAAGGAAGACCGCGCCGGTGAGCTGGCCCGCGATCGACAGCAGCGCAAAACGTAGGACACCGACGATGGGTACCGCCCATGCGGCGATCGCAATGAACCCGAGACCGATGACTCCACCGAGATACATCCACAGCGGGCTCGACGGCAGGGCCGAGGCGTGGGCATCCGTGACCGCCAAGGAGATTCCGAACGCCGACGCAAGAGCCGCAGTGCCGAACACGAAGTTATAGAACGCAGCAGACAGTGGAGACGCCGCAGCGCGCGCAACCCGACCGTTTGTGGCCTGCTGCACGGCAGTGAGACTTCCCGCAAGCACCGCGAAAAGCACTGGCAGCAAAGAGATATGGCCAGCCGTCAGTCGATTCGCAACGGCGAGAACGACGGCGACGATCGCCAGCGCCGCCGACACGACCCGGGTCGCGGTGATCGGCACTCGACCAGCCGGGCCAAGGCCCGCGCGATCGACGAAGAGCGAGCTCGTGCTCTGGCCGGCAACGACGGCGACAGTGAATACCGCCACGCCAACGAAGGGGACCGCCGCGGACTGCACCGCGACGAAGAATCCGCCGAGCAGGCCACCGAGGATCTGCCACCAGGCGAGTTCGCCGGATCGAACTGCGCCAGGAATTCGCGCGACCCCCCGGCGGATCGACGGAAAGATCGCGAGCAGGACGAGCACCACGACAAGACCCGAGCCGAAGCTGTAGACCGCGGCTTCAAGCCCGCTTCCCAGAGCGGCTGACAACTGGCCGTTGATCCGGGACTGCAGGGACATCATCCCGCCGACGAGGAAGGTCGCAGCGAATGGAAGCAGGCGGTGAGTCAGCATCAGTGGAAGAAGTGCCGAGTCCCCGTGAGGTACATGGTCACGCCTGCATCAGCGGCGGCGGCGATGACCTCCTCGTCGCGAACAGAGCCGCCTGGCTGAACAACGGCCGACACTCCTGCGGCAAGTAGTACCTGCAGACCGTCCGCGAAGGGGAAGAAGGCGTCGGACGCCGCGACTGAGCCGGACGCCCGGTCGCCCGCTCGCTCGACAGCAAGCCGTGCAGAATCGACCCGATTCACCTGCCCCATCCCGACACCGACTGCCGCGCCGTTCTTCGCGAGCAAGATCGCGTTGGACTTCACCGACCGCACGGAGCGCCACGCGAACTCCAGATCGCGCAGAACTGACGCGATCGCCGGATCACCGCTGACCAACGTCCATGCCGACGGATCGTCGCCCTCGGCATTGATCGCATCGGTGACCTGCAGGAGGAGTCCGCCGGATATGGAGCGGGACTCGACGCGCGCGCCCATATGCGGCCCGGCGACGCGAAGGACCCTGAGGTTCTTCTTCGCAGCGAGCAGCTCCAGTGCCTCGGGGTCGTAGTCGGGCGCGATCACCACTTCGGTGAACACATCGGCCATCGCCTCGGCCATCTCGGCGGACACGGCCCTGTTCGCCGCCACGACTCCCCCGAATGCGGAGACAGGATCGGTCGCGAATGCCTGCCGGTAGGCCTCCGCGATGTCGAGGCCGACCGCGACGCCGCACGGATTCGCGTGCTTGATGATCGCGACCGCCGGTTCAAGGTGATCGAACGCCGCACGGCGGGCCGCGTCGGCGTCGATGTAGTTGTTGTAGGACATCTCCTTGCCCTGCAACTGCGTCGCTCCCGCGAGTGCCGGCTCGTGGTGCGCGGACAGGTACACAGCAGCGCTCTGATGCGGATTCTCCCCGTACCGCAGCACATTTCCGCGTTGCCAGGCGCCGCCGACCCATGCAGGGAAGCCACTGCCGTCCGGATCAGGCGCAACGACGCTTCCGAGCCACGAGGCAACCGCGATGTCGTACGTGGCTGTGTGGGAGAAGGCCTCCGTCGCAAGCGAGGCACGTTCCGCGAACGTGAAGCCGCCCCCAGCCACCGCGGCGAGTGCGTCGCCGTACCTCGCAGGCGATGTCACCACCGCGACATTCGCAAAGTTCTTTGCAGATGCACGCACCATCGCCGGCCCGCCGATGTCGATCTGCTCGACGCAGTCATCGACGTCCGCGCCGGACGCAACGGTGTCAGAGAACGGATAGAGGTTGACGACTACGAGATCGAATGCCTCGATGCCGTGCTCGGCCAGTTGCTCACGGTGAGAATCCTTGCGCAGGTCGGCGAGCAGCCCGCCATGCACGCGGGGGTGGAGCGTCTTCACGCGGCCGTCGAGGATCTCCGGGAAACCAGTGACCGATTCGACGCTCGTGACCTCGCACCCAGCTGCAGCGATGGCCTTCGCAGTCGATCCGGTGGAGACCATCTCGACGCCAGCGGCGGACAGACCGCGGGCGAGCTCCTCGAGTCCGGCCTTGTCATAGACGGACACGAGGGCGCGGCGGATTGGGCGCTGGCTGTCGTCACTCATTGGTCTCTCCGATCGGTGGTGAGCTTGGCGACGGTGGAGACGAGCAATACCCGCTCGACCACCTTGATCCGCTCGTGGAGCGAGGCCTCGTCGTCGTCCGGGAGCACGTCAACCGCACGCTGGGCGAGGATCGGCCCGGTATCAACGCCGTGATCGACGACGTGAACGGTGGAGCCAGTGACCTTGACTCCGTACGCGAGGGCATCGCGCACCGGATGCGCTCCGGGGAACGCGGGAAGCAGAGCGGGGTGGGTATTGATGACCCGACCCGCAAACGCATCGACGACGACTGGGCCGAGTATCCGCATGAATCCCGCGCTCACGATGAGGTCAGGACTCCATCTGCGAAGAGCATCCAGCAGCCCTGCGTCCCAAGCGGCGCGGTCCGGATAGTCGGAAGGTCTGCACACGAAGGTCGGAATGCCCGCCGCCGCGGCGCGATTCAGGGCGAAGGCGTCGTCGACATTCGTTCCGACCGCGACGATCTCCGCGGTCAGCTCTCCTCCTGCAGAAGCGTCGATCAGCGCCTGCAGGAGTGTGCCAGAACCTGATGCGAGGACGACGACGCGAGCAGCCACGCCCGCAGCCTATTCAGTGCACGGGCTCACGGTTGAACTGCCGATACATGTGAGCAGTGAACAGGCAGGCAAACGGCAGCGTGACGAGCGTCAGGATGCCGAAGAACACGCCGCCGAGAAGGAGCACGAGGAAGGTGAACACGGTCATGAGGATGGCCGGGCCGAAGTTTTTGGTGACGGCATGGAAACTCGCCCTCATCGCCTCGCGGACGCCATAGCCCCTGTCGAGGATGTAATAGGGGCCGAGCTGGAACAAGAACAGCACGGCAAAACCGGGGACGATGCACAAGATGAGCCCGAGGAAAGCGAGCAGCGCGTAACAGAGGGTGAAGAGCAGATACCGGCCCAGGTACTGGGTCGTGAACATGTCCGAGAAGGTCGGGGTGACCCCGAGGCTGCTGCGGATTGCGGCGCGCTGGACACCGATCTGCGCGATGAACGCCAGCAGTCCGAAGACGAGCGAGATGACGATGGCGACGATCGCGCTGACGCCGATTGCAGCAGTGCAGGCGTTGAGCTGACCGGGGGTCTGGGGATCCGTGCAGTCGGTGAGGATGTTCTCGAGCGGGCGAGCGCCGATCTGCTGGACGAACTGGATGACGGTCACGACCGCCGCGAGGCCGACGAACGCGGCGGCGTTCGCCTTGAAGCGATCGAATGCCCAAGAGATCGCCACGCCGACGCTCGGCCGGGGACCCGACGGCTCGGGAGGGTTGACCGGCGGGGGCGGCATCGAGCCGGGCGGCAATTGCTCAGACATCAGCGTCGTGCTCCTCGGGTATCGCCGGATCTGGCGGGGTGGCGGCGTCGGTCGGATCCGCCACGGCGAGCTTCGGCGGCGCGGGTGGGGACGCCACGACCGCACTAGGCACGGCGCCCAGGGTCACCAGCACGAACACGAGCACCGCCACGGTGGTCGGTGAAGGACCGAGGTTGGCGAGCCGGAGATCGCCCAGTGACCCGGTAGACAGGTAGGCGAGCACGAACATGACCACCCCGGCGACAGCAGCGGCGCCAAGCGCGAGTGCCATGCGGGTCAGTCGGCTCTCGGCACGCGCCCGCCTGGAGATCACGACTCCGGCGAGAACGCCGGCCACGATTCCGGCCAGCGGCAGAGCCCAGGCAAGCGGGCCTGCAGACGAAGGAAGTGCCGCGAGAAGCGGGAATGGTGGAAGGTCGGTCGGCGCGGTTGCCGGGACGAAGGGCGACACAGTGATGGCCGGGCCAATCATGACGCCCGCGCCGACGACGTACGACGTGGCCCACACGATCAGAACCGGTACGTAGGCGATCCCGAGTGCGGTCAACGCAAGACCACCCCACACTCCCGGGTGCAAGGACTGCGTCAGAGTGACGGCATCGTCCACGCGGATGATGAGTGCGGCGGTTGCCGCGAGCGCGCCGATGCCGAGCAGGATCAGGGCCGCGACAATTCCCGCCCGAAGCGCGACGGCCAAGGGAGCGGGAACGAGGCTTCTGAGATCAATCGCGGACCCGCGCAACGCACCGAAACCGAAAGCCAGAATCCCGAGCAGCAGGGCATGCACGACGGCATCGATCGCGCCGACTCGTGCGTCGGGTCGCACCGTCAACTGCGCCACTACCCCGACGATCACCGCGTACGTGACGCTAGCGCTCGCGACCACAACGCCTACATCGCGAATCGTCTCGGCACGCGCAGACCGCGCTGCCCAGCCACCGGCGTAGACCATGAGCACGGCCGGAATGATCGCCAGGCCCCAGGGCAGCAGGGAGTAGGTGACACCCGCGACGACTATTGGCGTGCCGTGCGCCACCACCCACAGCAGGCCGGCAACGTGCAGCGACTCCAGCCACGTCAGACCGGACTCCGGCGTGGCCATCCACACCACGAGCAGGGGGACGGCGGCGATGGCCAGACCTATACACGCGACCCAGACCGCAGCGAGCGGACCTAGGAGCCACGACCTGCGCGCGCTGACGCCATTGATGCGGCTGACCGCGGTCGTGATGACGCGCCGGACCGTCAACCCTGCGGACGTGACCAGCGGGCGACGCTCTGCCCGCGACGGACTCTCGTCCTCAACCGGAGGCAGGGTGGGCGCGGTCACCCGCCCAGAATCTCAGGAACGAGCATCCCGGACCGTGACCGCCACGCCTACCACCTAGGACATGATCTCCCGCATGAGGCGGGCCGTGGCGCTCGGCGTGCGCCCAACGCGCACCCCTGCCGCCTCGAGAGCCTCCTGCTTGGCTGCCGCGGTTCCCGCCGAGCCAGAGACGATCGCGCCTGCGTGGCCCATCGTCTTGCCCTCGGGGGCCGTGAAGCCCGCGACATAGCCGACGACCGGCTTGGTGATGTTGTCCTTGATGAAAGCCGCTGCGCGCTCCTCGGCGTCGCCACCGATCTCACCGATCATGACGATGGCGTCGGTCTCGGGGTCGTCCTGGAACGCCGCGAGCGCGTCGATATGCGTCGTTCCGATGATGGGGTCGCCACCGATGCCGACCGCGCTCGAGAAGCCGATATCACGCAACTCGTACATCATCTGGTAGGTCAGGGTGCCCGACTTGGACACGAGTCCGATCCGACCGGCCTTGGTGATGTCGGCGGGGATGATGCCCGCGTTCGACTTGCCTGGGCTGATGATGCCGGGGCAGTTCGGGCCGATCATCCGCGTGGTGCCGGTGTTGACCGCATGCTGGAAGAACTGCGCGGTGTCGTGCACCGGGATGCCCTCGGTGATGACGACCACGAGGGGCACGGTCGCGTCGATAGCCTCGATGACGGCTGCCTTCGCGAAGCGCGGCGGTACGAAGACCACCGACACGTTCGCTCCGGTAGCGGCCATCGCCTCGGCGACGTCACCGAAGACGGGGATGCCGTCGACGTCGGTGCCACCCTTGCCGGGCGTCACGCCGGCGACTACCTGCGCGCCGGAGGCGACCATGCGCCGGGTGTGCTTCGTGCCCTCGGCGCCGGTCATTCCCTGCACCAGGATGCGGCTGTTCTCGTCCAACCAGATCGCCATCGCGCTTAGCCCTGCTTTCCGGCCTTGCGAGCGGCGGCCAGTTCGGCCACCCGTCGCGCGGCATCGTCCATGGTGTCGACAAGTTCAATCAGGTCATGCTCTGCCTCGACGAGGATGCGGCGACCCTCGACAGCGTTGTTGCCGTCGATGCGGCAGACGATCGGCTTCGTCACGGGCTCGCCGCGATCACCGAGAACCTTGATGGCCTGAACGATGCCATTGGCCACCGCGTCGCACGCGGTGATGCCGCCGAACACGTTGACGAACACAGCCTCGACCTCGGGGTCGTTCAGGACGATATCGAGCCCATTCGCCATCACCTCGGCACTCGCGCCGCCGCCGATGTCGAGGAAGTTCGCGGGCTTGATGCCGCCGAACTCCTCGCCTGCGTAGGCGACAACGTCGAGCGTGCTCATGACGAGCCCGGCCCCGTTACCGATGATGCCGACCTCACCGTGGAGCTTCACGTAGTTGAGGTCGAACTCCTTGGCGCGCAACTCGATCGGATCGACGTTGTCGCGGTCGATGAACACCTCGTTGAGCGGGTGCCGGTATGAGGCGTTGTCGTCAAGGGTCACCTTGCCGTCGAGCGCCAGAACCGTGCCCGAAGGGGTGAGTACGAGCGGGTTGACCTCGACGAGCGTGGCGTCTTCATCGACAAAGACCTGCCAGAGCGTCACGAGGATGGCCGCGACCTGGTCCTTGACCGCCTCGGGGAAGTTGGCCGCGTCGACAATCTCGGCCGCCTTCTCCGGCGGGCAGCCCTCAAGGGCGTCGATGCGGATCATGGCGAGCTCGTCAGGTCGCGTGGCCGCGACCTCCTCGATCTCCATGCCGCCGGCAACGCTCGCCATGGCGAGGAAGGTGCGGTTTGCGCGATCCAGGAGGAAGGAGACGTAGTACTCGCTGTCGATGTCGCTCGCTTCGGCGACGAGAACCTTGTAGACCGTGTGGCCCTTGATGTCCATGCCCAAGATGGCCTCGGCCTTCGCGGCCGCATCGGCGGGATCGTCGGCAAGCTTGACGCCGCCGGCCTTGCCTCGACCGCCGACCTTGACCTGCGCCTTGACGACGACCGGCTTCCCGATCGAGGTCGCGATCTCGCGCGCCTTGTCGACGGTGTCGCCGACCTCGCCCGGGGTGGTGGGCACGGAGTGCCGCCCGAACAGCTCCTTGGCCTGGTACTCGTACAGGTCCACTCATGCTCCTTAGCGCAGTAAAGGATCTTGCCAGAAGTGCGGTTTGCAGCCTACTGACCTTGCAATGGTGCGCTAGTCCTTAGGAACGTGATCTTGCACCCATTCGACGATCTCGTGGGTGGTCGTGCCCGAGGTGAAGATCTTCGCGACGCCCATCTCCTCGAGGACGGGAATGTCGTCCTCGGGGATGATGCCGCCGCCGAAAACGATGATGTCTGTGGCGTCCTTCGCGCGCAGCAGGTCGGTGACCTCCGCGAACAAGGTCAGGTGCGCGCCCGACAGGACCGAGAGACCGACGATGTCGGCGTCCTCCTGGATTGCCGTGTCGACGATCTGGGCAGGGGTCTGGTGGAGCCCGGTGTACACGACCTCGATGCCGGCATCACGCAGGGCTCGGGCGACGACCTTTGCTCCCCGGTCGTGCCCGTCAAGCCCGGGCTTGGCGACGACGACCCGAATCGGTGCCGACATGACGGGTTCCTCCTGAGGCCTGCTGGCGCGATGCTGTGCTCGCAGAGTACCGCCCGACCCTTGGTGGTTGACTCTGCAGCATGGTCCCGACGAATCGCCCGCGAATTCTCGCGCTGGGCGGCAGCACTCGGACGATGTCGGCCTCCGAGCGCGCTCTGCGATTCGCGGCGGAAGCAGCCCGTGCCGCGGGAGCCGACGTCACGTACTTCACTGGTCGTGATCTCATGCTCCCGATCTACGACACCGAGACCACAGACCGCCATGACGAGGCGGCGCGACTGATCTCCGAGCTGCGAGATGCGGACGGGTTGATCGTCGCCACGCCGGGGTACCACGGCGGCATGTCCGGAATGGTGAAGAACGCACTCGACTACGCCGAGGATCTGCGGCGCGACGAGCGCCCGTACCTCGACGGTCGAGCTGTTGGCTGCATCACGGTCGCGCACGGATGGCAGACCGCGGTCGGTGCGCTGCATCAACTGCGCCAGACCGTGCATTCACTTCGCGGGTGGCCGACTCCGCTCGGCTGCGCGATCAATGACGTTGCGGGCACGATCGGCAAGGACGCCATTCCGACCGATCCCGCACTCCAGCGGCAACTGTCCGTCATCGGCCAGCAGGTCACCGAGTTCGCGATGGCTCAGTACGCACTTCGCAGCGGGGGTGCAGCGTGATCGACGGCATCTCGCGAATCGGTGCGCAGTTCGCCAGCGCGCGCCGGGCCCTGCTCACGCCCACCGGAGTCGCCGGCGTCGCCGTCGAAGGAGTCTGGGTCGCGTTGCATCTCGCGCTCTACCCATGGGGACTTCTCGAGGACCGGCTCGACGAGGCCTCCCATATGCGTGTCGGAAACCTCTCGCCCGTGCAACGCGGACTGATCGTCGGCGACGTCGAGGCAGCGGGAACTCCGATCATCCTGGTGCACGGAGTCATCGACAATCGCAGCATCTTCACGCTGCTGCGCCGCGCACTTCGCGGTCGAGGATTCGGACGCACCTATGCCCTCAACTACTCGCCGCTCACCGATGACATCTCCGACGTGGCGCATCGCCTGGGCACCTTGATCGACGAGGTCTGCGAGCAGACAGGCTACGAACGAGTGCACATCATCGGGCATTCGATGGGCGGCCTCGTCGCTCGCTACTACGTTCAGCGGCTCGGCGGGGATCGCAATGTGCATACCGTGTGCACGCTCGGAACCCCGCACAGCGGATCGCTCGTCGCGCAGTTCGTGCCGTGGCCCGTCGCGCGCCAGATGCGTCCTGGGAGTGACCTCATCACCGAGCTCGAGGAACCGGCGCCCGGCTGCCGCACAAGGTTCATCGCCATCTGGTCAGACCTCGACCAGCTCGTCCTGCCGCAGCGGCACGCGCGAATCAAGCATCCGGACCTGCGTGCCCGCAACGTCCTGATCCGCGGCATCGGCCATATGTCGCTACCCGTCGACCGCCGCGTCGTCAACGAGATCTCGCTCGCGCTCGCGCAACTGGACTACGACGGCTCGCAGCTTGCGCCAGGGGTCACCTCGATCGACAGCACCACCGGACGACAGGACCCCGACGGGCCTACAACTTCTCGACGGGGGCGTAGCGAAGCAACAGGCGCTTGATGCCTGCGGATCCGAAGTCGATCGTCGCCTCGGCCTTGTCGCCCATGCCCGACGTCGAGACAACGGTGCCGAGCCCGAACTTCTGATGGGTGACCCGCTCGCCCGCTGCCAGTGACACCACCGGGCCCACGCCGACGATGCGGTCCCCGAGGCGAAGCGCCGCGCTGCTGCTGCTCGGGGAGGACCCGTAACCGCCGGACAGCGGGCTACGGCCCACCGGCTCCTCTCGGCGCCAGTCGATGACCTCGGCCGGGATCTCCTCGAGGAACCGCGACGGCGGGTTGAAGGCGGGCGCGCCCCATGCCGATCGCATGACCGATCGCGTGACATACAGCCGCTGGCGGGCGCGGGTGATCCCGACGTAGGCCAGGCGGCGCTCCTCCTCGAGTTCGCGCGGGTTGCCGAGGGAGCGCATGTGCGGGAAGACGCCGTCCTCCATCCCGGTGAGGAAGACGACGGGGAACTCCAGGCCCTTCGCGGTGTGGAGGGTCATCAATGTGACTACTCCGCCATCGGAGTCGGGAATCTCGTCGGAGTCGGCTACCAGCGAGACGCGCTCGAGGAAGTCGCTCAACGTGCCCTCGGGATTCTGCGTGGAGAATTCCTGAGCGACGGACTCCAACTCGGCGAGGTTCTCCACGCGGGTCTCGTCCTGCGGATCGGTCGATGCCTGCAGTTCGGCGAGGTAGCCGCTCTGCTCGAACACCGCTTGCAGGACGGTAGCGGGGTCGGCGCCGGACTCGACGATCGTGCGCAGGTCGCGCATCAGCGTCACGAAGCCCTGAATGCTCGTGAGGGAGCGAGTCGCGATGCCGGGCGCCTCGTCGGCGCGCTCCAGAGCCGCAGCGAAACTGATGCGCTCGCGCTGGGAGAACAACTCAACCATCGCCTCGGCTCTATCGCCGATGCCGCGCTTGGGCGTGTTGAGCACGCGGCGCAGCGACACCTCGTCGTCAGGATTCGAGATCGCCCGCAGGTAGGCGATGGCGTCGCGGACCTCGCGTCGTTCGTAGAAGCGCGTGCCGCCGACCACTCGGTACGGCAGGCCGACTCGGATGAAGATCTCCTCGACCGATCGCGACTGTGCATTCGTTCGGTAGAAGACCGCCACGTCAGATGGCGTGATCTCCTTCGCGTCGGTGAGACGGTCGATCTCGTTCGCGATGAACGACGCCTCGTCGTGCTCGTCATCGGCGACATAGGCGACGACAGGGGTGCCCTCGCCCGCGTCGGTCCACAGCTTCTTCTCCCGCCGACCGGAGTTGCGCGCGATCACCGAGTTGGCCGCCGTGAGGATCGTCTGGGTGGACCGGTAGTTCTGCTCGAGAAGAACCGTCGTCGCGTTCGGGTAATCGCGCTCGAACTCCTCGATGTTGCGGATCGTCGCGCCGCGGAACGCGTAGATCGACTGGTCGGCGTCGCCGACCACGCACAGCTGGCCGGGGGGCAGTTCGGGGGTGCCGAGACCCACGAGCTCCTTGATGAGGATGTACTGCGCGTGGTTGGTGTCCTGGTACTCGTCGACCAGCACGTGGCGGAACCGCCGGCGGTAGTGCTCGGCGACGTCGGGGAATAACTGCATGACCGCGACCGTCGACGAGATGAGATCGTCGAAGTCGAAGGCGTTGGCGCGACGCAGCCGTCGCTGATAGTCGCCGTACGCGCTGGCCAGGATCTGCTCGGTCGGATTGACGGCCCGGCTGGCGAAGGACTCGTGATCGATCAGTTCGTTCTTGAGGTTCGACACCTGGGACAAGAAGGAGCGTGGTGTGTTCTTCTTCGGATCAAGATCGAGGTCCCTGATGATCATGCTCATCAGGCGAAGCGAGTCAGCAGTGTCGTAAATGGTGAAGCTGCTCGTCATGCCGAGGCGCGTTGCCTCCCCGCGCAGGATGCGAACGCACGCGCTGTGGAAGGTCGACACCCACATTGCCCGAGCGCGAGCCCCGACAAGCTCGGCAACGCGCTCCTTCATCTCGCCCGCGGCCTTGTTCGTGAACGTGATCGCGAGGATGTTGCCCGGCTGCGCGTCGCGGGTAGCCAGAAGGTGGGCGATGCGCCTGGTGAGCACTCGGGTCTTGCCCGATCCGGCGCCCGCGACGATCAGCAAAGGGCCACCGCGATGCTCGACTGCCAGCCGCTGGGAGGGGTTGAGATCCTCGACCAGACGAGCGGCGACTGAGTCTGCTTCGGGGTGACCGGTCTCCAGGCTCAGCTGATATCCGTCGCTCACTTGAGCATCCTAGGGACCGGCGCAGACACCGCCGACGGGCGTCGATCAGCGGTGGATATAGCCCACGAGCGTGACCTTGACCTTCGCCTGAACAGAGGGGGACATGACGATCTTGCCGTCGGTCCCGAGTTCGGCGACGACGAGGCTGGTGTAGGGCTTGCCCGGGACGATCGGTGCCGATCGCGTGCCCGGTGCAGCGCCGTCCAGAGGGTAGGCCTTCACCGCGCCGGCATCGGCGCCCTTGGTCTTCGCCCATACCTGCAAGATCACTCCGGTGATCTTCTTGGCCTTCTTGGGCAGCCCGTCAAACCCGGTGAGCGGGCCGAGCGGCATCGTGGCGCCGGCCTCCATCTTCACCTTGGAGATCCTCTTCGCGCTCAGTCCGCGCACCTTGATCGGCTTGCCGTTGATGGCGTAGCCGAGGACTTCGACGCGGACCTGCACGCTGGCCTTCTTGGAGGTCGCGATCTTCACCTGAGTGTTGGCGACAGGAACGACCATGACGGCCGAGCGCACGCCCTTCTTCGGGAACTTGAAAGTCGGGGCCGCGTTCACATCGGTGCCGATCTTCAGCTTGCCCTTCTTGTTCGCCTCCCGAGTCGTCACGAGAACGAGGGCCGAGGTGGCGCCCTCGGGAACGCCGGCGAGGTTCACCATGCGCTCCTCCCCCGGCTGCAAGGGACCCTGCGCCGTCGACTCATAGCCGACCTCGGATCCGATGGAGATGAACTCGTCGACGAGATCGTCAGGCGCAGGAGCGGCAGGCGCAGGTGCAGGAGCAGCGGGAGGCGCGGCTCCGCCCTCACCCGACATCGGGCTCGCCGCACCCGGCGTCGCCTGCGTGTCATTCGGCACGTCGCCGGCCGGGTACCAGCCCACGACGTCGACCGCGACATCGGTGGCGCCGGACGAGGTCGCAAGCACGATCGTGCCCGCCGTCGACACCGGGACGATCGCGGTGCCCACGGCGTCCATGTTCATCGGGACCTTGACGACGACCTGCGACTTGCTCTGACCTGGACTCCAGATGCGGACATTGGCCTGCGAATTGCTGCCCAGAGCGGTCACCTGCACCGCCACCGCCGCGACGCCTGTCTCCGGGATGCCTCCGAGCCCTGTGACCTTCGCGTAGAGCCGATGGCTGTCACCGCTCCAGCGATCCTGCTCGAGGCGGCAGCGGACGGGGATGCCCGTCGCGTTGCGGGTGTTCAGCACGCGAACCGGCGCGACCCCGACGAGGTCCGCCGCGCGGCCGCCGCCGACAGTTGTCGCGGACGACTTCTGCGATGCGCAGTAGGGCGCATCCATCGGGGTGCCGTCCCAGAAGGACGTTCGAGCGCTTGCCCCGTCCCAGGTCAGCGAGATGTGGATGTGGTTTCGATGGCAGGTGGTGTCCATGCCCGTGGTGGGCGTCGCGAAGCAGCCCTTGAGTTCGGTCCACCCGCGCTTGATGTCGTAGCCGCGCCAGATGCGGTCGTTCCAGCCGATGTACATGACGCCAAGACGCATCGCGTTTCCGTACGGGACGCCGAACTGATCGGGACCCAGGAGCCAGGCGAGGAAGGTCTCGGCGTTCGCGCGCTGCTGCGCATTGCGCACGCTCGTCATCCAGTCGAGCGCGCGACCTTCCTTGTGCTCGCTCTGGCCACCTGAATCGCAGGCCCGCGGAATCCACACAGTCTGGTCCGCACCGTAGGTCGCCTTGATCAGATCTGCGAGCTTCTGGGTCCCCGGCTTGGCGACCGGATCGCACTGACCCTGTCCTTCATAGGTCGGCGAGACGTCATAGCCCTGCGGCAGCGCCTGCTGGATGACCGGCACAGCGGCGGGCGGCAGTCCCGTGCCCGGAACCGGCGGTCCGGCGACCTCGCCGGTCCAGGTCGAGGGAGTCCACGCATCCGTGCCGACCTTGGCTCCCGCCGACGTCGGAGCCACGATTGCCGCACCGCCGAGGCCCACGAGCACTGCGGCAGCGATCAGCAGTCGTCGACTCCCGCGAATGCGGGAGCGGACGGGCAGGGCGGAATGCCCCGGTGGGCGGGGAAGCACGGGCATACTCTGTCACGGAAGTGACGGATGTTACTACTGTGACATAGAACCACACGCGTGTAATTCCTCACGACGAGGGAATCCGGCGCACCTCGGCGTTGCCGCCGCACACTACGCTGCGCGAGTGACGACACCGAGCAACCCCCTCCTCCACAACGCCGACGGAACCGCCATCGAGCGGGTTCTGGCCGTCATGGCGCACCCCGATGACGTCGATTTCGGTGCGGCGGGCACGGTGAAGAGCTGGACGGACGCGGGCATCGAGGTCAGCTACTGCCTGGTGACCGACGGCGACGCGGGCGGTTTCGACCCCGACGTGCCGCGCTCGGAGATCCCTCGGATCCGGCGCGAGGAGCAGACCGCTGCCGGCGCGGAGGTGGGTGTCAGCGACATCCGATTCCTCGGCTACCGCGATGGCGAGCTGACGGTGAGCCACGAACTGCGTCGCGACATCAGCCGCGTCATCCGGCAGGTACGACCTGACCGCATGCTTATCCAGTCCCCCGAGCGGAACTGGAATCGCATTCAGGCATCCCATCCTGATCACCTCGCCGCCGGCGATGCGGCGATCCAGGCTGTCTACCCGGACGCACGAAACCCGTTCGCCCACACGAGCCTGCTGAACGACGAGGGCCTGGAGGCCTGGTCTGTTCCCGAGGTGTGGGTGATGGCCAGCGCGCAGCCCAACTACTACGTCGACATCACGGAAAACTTCGAGTCAAAGCTTGCGGCGCTGCGCGCTCATGCCAGCCAGACGGGCCATATGGATGACCTCGACGAACGCATCCGCGGGTGGATGGGCATGTGGGCCGCGCAGGGCGGACTGCCCGAGGGTCGGCTCGCCGAGGCCTTCATGATCGTCGGAACCGCATGACCGGTTACCAGAAGACGGCGATGACCACGTTCGCGAGAGTGAGCACTCCGATGGTCGCCCACAGCGGAACCTGAGGCGGCGTGCGTCGGCGGCCGACAATCGCCAGCGCCGTAATGACAAGGACGATCACGAGTTTCACGGCAATCTTCGTTGAGTTGACGCTCTCGTCGTCGCCAAGAGATCCGGACTCGATCATGCCGACCATGAGTACGCCGGTGACCAACTGAGTGAGCGCTCCGTGCAGCATCGCTGCGTTTACGCCCTTCTCCTCGGACTTCATCTGAACGATGAAGCCGCCCAGAAGGCTCGCCAGTCCGACGAAGTGCAGCACGACGAGAACGTTGAACAAGAAGTCCATCAGCCACTCACTCCCACTCGATGGTGCCGGGCGGCTTCGACGTCACGTCGAGGGTCACCCGGTTGATTTCGCGTACTTCGTTCGTGATCCTCGTGGAGATCTTCGCGATCAGTTCGTAGGGCAGTCGCGACCAGTCGGCGGTCATCGCGTCCTCGCTCGACACCGGACGCAAGACGACGGGGTGACCGTAGGTCCGCCCATCTCCCTGAACGCCGACGGAGCGTACGTCGGCCAGCAGCACGACGGGGAATTGCCATACATCGCGGTCCAGCCCCGCAGCGGTCAGCTCTTCGCGCGCAATGGCGTCCGCCTCCCTCAGGATCGCCAGACGATCCTCGGAGACTGCGCCGACGATACGGATCGCGAGGCCGGGTCCGGGGAACGGATGACGCCAGACGATCTCGGGCGGCAGGCCGAGGTCGAGGCCGACCTGGCGAACCTCGTCCTTGAACAACGTGCGCAGCGGCTCGACCAGGGCGAACTGGAGGTCATCCGGCAGACCGCCGACGTTGTGATGGCTCTTGATATTGGCGGTGCCTGTGCCGCCCCCGGACTCGACGACGTCCGGATAGAGCGTCCCCTGCACGAGGAAGTCAACGGACTCGCCGTGCGCCCCGGCGTCGTCGACGACTCCACGCGCCGCATCCTCGAACACGCGAATGAACTCACGCCCGATGATCTTCCGCTTGGTCTCCGGATCACTCACGCCGTCGAGCGCCGCAAGGAACCGCTCGCGCGCGTCGACGACCACCAGGTTGATGCCGGTCGCAGCGACGTAATCGCGCTCAACCTGCTCGGCCTCGCCCTTGCGCAGAAGGCCGTGATCGACGAACACACACGTCAGCTGGTCGCCGACGGCGCGATGCACGAGCGCGGCTGCGACAGCCGAGTCGACGCCGCCCGACAGTCCGCAGATCACGCGTGCCGAGCCCACCTGCGCGCGGATGGCAGCGACCTGGTCATCTATGACGCTCGTCATCGTCCAGTCCGGCCGACAGCCGGCGATGTCGTAGAGGAAGTGCTCGAGCACCACCTGCCCGTTGTCGGTGTGCATGACCTCGGGATGGAACTGGACGCCCGCGAGCCGGCGTTCGCGATCCTCGAACGCGGCGACGGGAGCTCCGTCGGACGACGCCGTGACAGTGAAGCCATCCGGAGCGGTGGATACCGAGTCGCCGTGCGACATCCACACATTCAGGTGGACGGGGACGTCGGAGAACAGCACGCCGGGCTCAACCACGTTGACCGCCGTCCCACCGAACTCGCTCAGTCCCGTGCGGGCCACGACTCCGCCCATCGCCTGGGCCATGGCCTGGAATCCGTAGCAGATTCCGAACACCGGAATCCCGGTGGCGAACATCTCGGGATCGACGAAGGGGGCGCCTGCCTCGTACACACTCGAGGGTCCGCCGCTGAGGATGATCGCCGACGGCTTGCGCGCCACCATCTCGGCAATCGGCATGCTGTGCGGAACGATCTCCGAGTACACATGTGCCTCACGGACGCGCCGGGCGATCAACTGCGCGTACTGCGCACCGAAATCGACGACGAGGACAGTGTCGAGGTCTGCGCTCACACCGCGAGCCTATCGACGCCGGGTCTACTTCGAGAAAGCGCCGAGCACGGCGAGGACGAGCGCCACGAGCGCGTAGATGAGGCCGCCGACGATCGCAGTGACCACCAGCCACCGCCGGGCCACGATCGATGACCGTTCGGCGTCCTCGCTGCGTCCGTCCACGTTGGCCTGGTGGACCCGAAAGCCGAAGTACAGCGCGACCAGTCCGACCGGAAGGAAGCACAGCACCGTCGCGACGAGAGACCACGCCAGGTAGGTCCTGGCGATCGGGAGGGCGGCGTCGTCCGGGGACTCAGTCTGTGGCATTGACCGCAGACTAACGAAGGCGCAGCGCGCCGTGGGCGTGCGACGGCACGACCGGAGCTGCTGGCGCAACCGGCTCGCACCGTCGATACGGGGTCCCCAGCGCCGGCCGAGTGTCCGGCTCGCCCTTGTTCGGCCACAGCGCCATCGCCCGCTCCGCCTGGGCGGTGATTGTCAGCGATGGGTTCACGCCGAGGTTGGCCGTGATCGCCGACCCATCGACGACGTGCAGCCCCGGATGCCCGTAGGCGCGGTGATAGGCATCGACGACCCCGGTCTCGGCGCTCTCGCCGATCGTGCATCCTCCGACGAAGTGCGCGGTGACTGCCTTGTCCACATTCTCGAAGACACTGCCCGCCGGGCGCCCGCCGATCAGCGTCGCGAGCCGCCTGGCAACGTCCTGCGCGACGGGCAGGTAGGTCGGAGCAGGACGTGAGTCGTCGGCGCGGGTTGTCAGGCGCGGACGACCGCGGCGCCCACGTGTCTCGACCAGCGTGAGCGAGTTGTCGACCGTCTGCATGACGAGCGAGATGATCGACCGCTCGCTCCAGTGGCGCACGTTCAGGAAGCTCGCGGCATTCCCGGGGTTGGCAGCCACCTCGCGCGCCCATGAGCGCCATCTCCGCTCGCCGGGGCGCGGGGCGGTCAGGACCGACTGGAGCATGCCCATGGAGTTCGAGCCTCTCCCGTACCGCACCGGCTCAACGTGAGTGTCGGGAGCCGGGTAGAAGCTTGATGTGATGGCCACGCCTCGCGAGTAATCGGTGCCGGATCGCGTCGCCACCGCCCCGAGCAACGACTCCGAGTTCGTACGCGTTAGCCGACCGAGCCGCGGCGACAGGCGCGGGAGCATGCCCGAATTCTTCATGCGGTGCAGCAGCTTCTGCGTGCTGTAGGTCCCGGCCGCAACAATGACCTGATCGGCCGACAAGGTCCGGACGCGCTGCCGGCCGGTGGTCCGCACAGTCGTAACCGTGAATCCGCCGCCGTCACGCTCGGCGATGGCGGTGGCGGTAGTCAGCGGGTAGACGACGGCGCCAGCTCGTTCGGCGAGCGCCAGGTAGTTCTTCGGCAGGGTGTTCTTCGCATTGTGCCGGCAGCCGGTCATGCACTCCCCGCATTCGGTGCACCCGGAGCGGTCCGGACCGACTCCCCCGAAGAACGGGTCGCTGCTTGAGACGCCGGGGCCATCTCCGAAGAACACGCCGACAGGAGTGAGGGAGAACGTGTGCCCCACTCCCATGTCATCGGCGATCGCCTTCATGATCTCGTCGCTCGGGGTCATGGACCGGTTCTGCGTCACGCCGAGCATCCGCTTCGCCTGGTCGTAGTACGGAGCAAGCTCCGTGGCCCAGTCCGTGATGCCACCCCACTGGGGATCCTCGAAGAAGGCCTTGCCCGGCACGTAAAGCGTGTTTGCGTAGACAAGGGAGCCGCCACCAACGCCCGCGCCGGCGACGACGACGACGTCCTTCAGCACGTGGATCCGCTGGATCCCGGTGAGGCCCAGTCGGGGTGCCCAGAGGAAGTCGCGAAGGCGCCAGGACGTCTTCGGCAGGTCAGCATCGGCGAACCTGCGGCCAGCCTCGAGAACGCCTACGCGATAGCCCTTCTCCGCGAGGCGCAGGGCAGACACCGAGCCGCCGAAGCCCGAGCCGATGATGAGTACGTCGAAGTCTGGGGCGGCCACGGAGTGGACGCTACTTCAGGCCGAGCTTCTTCATGACGCCCAACGTGGCAGCGAGCGTTCCGAGCCACTGCTTGTCGCTCACGCCCCGCGGCGCCCCGAAGCTCAGGAATCGCTGCGTCGCGATGGACTGCGACTCGACGTACTTGAGCAGACCCTCGTCGCCGTGACGGCGACCCAGACCGGAGTCGCCCATGCCGCCCATCGGTGACCGAGTGCTCGACCATGCCGGTCCATAGCCCTCGTTGACGTTGACGGTTCCCGCCTTGATGCGGAAGGCCATTGCCCGCCCGGCCGCGGCATCGCGCGTGAGCACGGCCGCGTTGAGCCCGTACACAGAGTCGTTCGCGCGGCGGATCGCCTCCTCGTCGGAACCGACGGGGTAGACGGACACGACGGGACCGAACGTCTCCTCGGCACACAGCGACATGTCGCCGGTGACGCCGGTGAGAATGGTCGGCTCGAAGAAGAACGGACCGATGTCGGGCCGGGCCCGCCCGCCGGCGACTACGCGCGCGCCGTGCGCGACCGCGTCGTCGATGTGCGCCTGAACGCGATCACGCTGACGGGCGGAGATCAGCGAGCCCATGTCGGCGCCCCAGCCGATACCGCCTTGCAGCGTCATCTTGCGCGTGCGCTCGGCAAAGGCCTCGAGGAACGCGTCGTACACGTCGACGTGCACGTACATGCGCTCCATCGAGATGCACAGCTGCCCGGAGTTCGAGAAGCACGCGCGCACGGCGATCTCCGCCGCATGCTTCACCGACGCGTCGGCGCGCACGATCATTGCGTTCTTGCCGCCGAGTTCGAGGGAGCAGCCAATGAGCCGCTCGCCGCATCGCGCGGCAACCTCGCGACCGACCCTCGTCGATCCCGTGAACATGACGAAGTCGACGCGATCGATCACCATCGGCCCGACTACAGCACCGTCACCGGGAATGACGCGCACGACGCTCTCGGGCACGCCTGCCTCGACCATGAGCCCGATCACCCACAGTGCGGTGAGCGTCGTCTGCACGTCGGGCTTGATGAGCACCGAGTTGCCCGCAATGAGCGCGGGAATGGCGTCACCTGCGGTGAGAGTGAGCGGATAGTTCCACGGCGCGAGCACGCCGACCACACCCTTGGGGTGCTGGACCTCGGTCACGCCGACGAGCAGCGGCAGCCCGCCGAGGTGGCGCCGCGGGCTCAGCAGGCGGCGCGCATCTCGTGCGTAATGACGCGCGTTGAGGCAGACGTCGAGCAGTTCCTCCATCGCGTCGCGCCGGGCCTTGCCCGTCTCCCACTGCACGATGTCCAGGCCCTCATCGCGCCGGCTGAGCACGAGGTCGTGGAACCGCAGCATGATTCGCGAGCGCTCGGCCAAGGGACGGTCTGCCCACGAGGCCTGCGCCTGACGAAGTCCGGATACGGCAGCGTCGACGTCGGCCTCCGAGGCGAGCGGCAGGTCGTAAAGCGGCTTGCCGTCGAAGGGCGCGAGGATCGTCATCGTGTTGGCGCGGGAACTGACGCTCGCCGTCGCCAGCAGCCGATCGATCAGGTCCCGCGACAGACGCGAGACCTGATCGGCGGTGATGGCAGTCACGCAGTGACCACCATCTCGACGCGCTGGAATTCCTTGACGTCGCTGTAGCCGGTGATCGCCATGGCCTTGCGCAGTGCGCCCACCAGGTTCATGGTGCCGTCGGCGCTGCTCGACGGCCCGTTCAGCACCTCCTCGAACGTTCCCACGGTCGGCGTGAGGTGACGAGCACCGCGCGGGAGGTGCGGGTGCCATGCCTCGGCCCCCCAGTGCGCGCCGCGGCCCGGTGCATCCGACGCGCGTGACAGGGCGGTGCCGAGCATCGCCGCATCGGCGCCGCACGCGAATGCCTTGACCACATCACCGCTCAGGCCCATCGACCCATCGGCGATCACGTGCACGTAGCGTCCGCCGGATTCGTCGAGGTAGTCACGCCGTGCTGCCGCGACATCCGCGACCGCGCTTGCCATCGGCACGCGCACGCCGATCACGTCGGACGTGGTGTGCGACGATCCGCCCCCGAAGCCAACGAGCACACCCGCGGCGCCGGTTCGCATCAGGTGCAATGCCGCCTGGTAGGTCGCGCACCCGCCGACAATCACGGGAACGTCGAGTTCGTGAATGAACTGCTTGAGATTGAGCGGCACGCCGTCGGTCGAGACATGCTCGGCGGACACGGTCGTCCCGCGGATCACGACGATGTCGGCGCCCGACTGCGCGGCCAACGGTGCCAGGTGCGTAGTGCCCTGCGGGGACGTTGCCACGGCGACGATGATGCCGGCGGCCTTCATCTCCGCGATGCGGGCGGTGACCAGCGCCGCATCGACCGGCCGGGCCGCGTAGAGCTCCTGCATACGAGGAGTCGCCGCCTCGGGTGCGAGCCCGGCGATCTCCTTCAGCAACGGCTCGGGGTCCTCGTACCGGCCCCACAGTCCCTCGAGATTCAGCACTGCCAGGACGCCAAGGCCAGCGAGGGTGGCCGCGCTCTCCGGCGAGACGACCGAGTCCATGGGAGCCGCCAGCAGGGGAGTGTCGAAGCGATAGGCGTCGATCGTCCACGCCGTCGTGACCGCCTGCGGGTCCCGCGTGCGACGACTTGGCGCGATGGCGACCTCGTCGAAGGAATAGCCGCGGCGGGCGCGCTTAGCCCCGCCGATCTGGATGTCGGTCACGGACTACCGTCCTGAGTAGTTGGGTGCTTCGATGGTCATCTGGATGTCGTGCGGGTGACTCTCGCGCAGGCCCGCAGCGGTGATCCGCACGAACGAGCCCTTGTCGTGCAGTTCGGCGATCGTCGCCGCACCTGAGTAGCCCATCGCGGCGCGAAGTCCGCCGACCAGTTGATGCGCCACCGCGCCGAGCGGTCCGCGATAGGCCACCATTCCTTCGATGCCCTCGGGGACCAGCTTGTCGTCGCTCAGCACGTCGTCCTGGAAGTAGCGGTCCTTGCTGTACGAGCGGGCCTGGCCGCGGGACTGCATCGCACCGAGCGAGCCCATGCCGCGGTAGGACTTGAACTGCTTGCCGCTGACGAAGACGACGTCGCCCGGTGCCTCCTCGCAGCCCGCGAGCAGCGAGCCGAGCATGACCGTGTCGGCCCCCGCGACGAGCGCCTTCGCGATGTCGCCGGAGTACTGCACGCCACCGTCTCCGATGACCGGAATTCCGGCCGCCCGCGCGGCCAGGCTTGCTTCGTAGATCGCCGAGATCTGCGGCACCCCGACACCGGCGACGACGCGGGTCGTGCAGATCGATCCCGGTCCGACGCCGACCTTGATGCCGTCGGCCCCCGCATCGATGAGCGCCTGCGCACCTGAGCGCGTAGCGACGTTGCCACCGACGATGTCGATCGCCGACTTCTGCTTCAGCAGCCGCACCATGTCGATGACGGCGCGGGAATGTCCGTGGGCCGTATCGACGATCAGGAAGTCGACGCCCGCCTCGATGAGAGCGCGGGCGCGCTTCTCCGCATCGTCACCCACGCCGATCGCCGCGCCGACGACCAGGCGTCCGGTGGCGTCCTTCGTCGCGTGGGGGTAGCGGTCGGCCTTGACGAAGTCCTTGACGGTGAACAGCCCCTGGAGCCGGCCGGCCGCGTCGATCAACGGCAGCTTCTCCACCTTGTGCCGGGCGAGAAGCGCGAGAGCGTCGTCGGGACTGATGCCGACCGGCGCGGTGACCAGCGGCATCGGCGTCATGATGTCGGCCGCGCTGCGGCTCATGTCCTCCTCGAATCGCATGTCGCGGTTCGTGACGATGCCGAGCAGCATGCCGCCCTCGTCGACGACGGGAACGCCGGAGATCCGGTAGCGCGCGCACAGCCGATCGACGTCCGCGATCGTGTCGTTGGGCAGGCAGGTGATCGGGTTGTTGACCATGCCGGCCTCGGACCGCTTGACGAGGTCGACCTGCGTGGCCTGCTCCTCGATGGGCAGGTTGCGGTGCAGTACGCCGACGCCGCCCTGCCGTGCCATGGAGATCGCCATCCGCGCCTCGGTGACCGTGTCCATCGCGCTCGAGACGAGCGGCATCTGCACGGTGATGTTCCGCGTCACGCGCGAGGCCGTGTTGACCTCGCTGGGAACTACGTCCGATTCGCCGGGCACAAGCAGAACGTCGTCGAACGTCAGGCCGAGGTACCCGAACTTCGCGGGAACGCCATCGAATGCCAATGAGTCGGGACGTTGCTCCATGAGGTCTCCGTGGGTGCCGCGGGCGGTGGGACTAAGGCTACTCGCCGACCGCATGCGCCAAACGCGCCACCGTGTCCGAGAGGTCCACCACCCGAGTCACGCCGGCCGGCGGAGTCCCCTCCCAGCCCGCTCCACCGATGAGAATCGAGGCACGCGGCCGATGGGTGGGCAGTTCGCTGAGGATCTCGCAGTTCGCGGAGTCGGGTACCTGCGACCACAGGAACACTGCAGCGGGTCCAAGACGCCCGACCGCGTCGATCAATGACGTCAACGGCAGGCCCGGTCCGAGAACCCGGCTGCCGATACCCCGCTCGGCCAGCCCGGCGGCCACCGCCCACAACGGGAGGGTATGGACGTCCCCGGGGGCGCAGACGAGCAGCACGGACCTCGTGTTGACGGGGTCGGTGAGCTTGACAATCGACGAGATGAGCGATGCCTGGATGCCCGAGCTCAGGGCGTGCTCGATCTCGACGCCCCGACCGGTGTCGCGCCACTGGACCCCGACGGCCGACAGGACCGGGACGAGAAGCCGGTCCCAGGTCCACACGACGCCGTGCTCGGTGATGGAGTCGTTGATGATCGCCGCGCACGCGGCTGTGTCGAGCGACTGCGCGGCGCGGGCCAGGCCACGCTCGGCCGGCGCGGCACCAGGCTGCGGGACGACGCGGCCACCGCCCGTGCGGTACTGCTCGACGGGAGTGTGGCCGTGCGCCGCGCGGGCCGCCTCGGCCGGGGGCACGCCCTCGATCACGAGCCTGCGCATGAACTCCAGCCGCGCGAGGTCGGTAGGCGAATAGCGCCGGTGGGTACCAGCGGTGTGTGAGCTTGGACCGACCCCGTAGCGGCGATCCCAGGTTCGCAGGGTGGCGGGCGCCACGCCCATGCGCCGCGCGACGACGGACACCGTCAGCCCGGGTTCCTCGTCGACTCCCACCGCCCAATTGTGGGGCTCAGCGACCGTTCGCGCCCGCCGACAGCGCCGGCCGCGTGATGCTCGTCACCTTCTCTTGACCAACCTATGAAGCGTTTGTAGTGTCACAGTTGCGGGAGCGTCCGGACCGGATCTCCTCCCGCCGAGCGGAGGACAGCACCATGGCTGACGTAACCCGGCTCCCCGGACCGAACGCGGATCTGTGGGACTGGCAGATGGACGGGGCCTGCCGCGGTGAGGACCCCAGCTTGTTCTTCCACCCCGAGGGCGAACGCGGCCCGGCCCGCGCCGGACGGGAGAGCGCAGCCAAGGCGGTCTGCAGCACCTGCCCGGTCATCGCCCAGTGCGCCGCGCACGCCCTGAAGGTCCGCGAGCCCTACGGGGTCTGGGGCGGGCTGTCCGAGGACGACCGCGAGGCGACCTACCGCCGCTGGTCCCACGCCTCCTAACCCCCGCCGACCTTGAGGTTGGCGCGGGAATCAGGCACCGAAACACACGCCAACCTCAAGGTCGGCGCATGCAGAAGGCCCGGCGCGGAAGCGCCGGGCCTTCTGGTGTTCGGGGTGCTGCTGGCGTGCGAGTGACCTAGTGCGAGTGACCGCCGGGACCGTGGCTGTGTCCGTGCCCGCCGGGGGAATCCGGCTCGTCGTCCTTCTTCTCCACGACGAGCGCCTCGGTCGTCAGCAGCATCGCTGCGATCGACGCCGCGTTCTGCAGTGCCGAGCGGGTCACCTTGACCGGGTCGATGACGCCGGCCGCGATGAGGTCGACGTACTCGCCGGTCGCGGCGTTGAAGCCGTGTCCGAAGGGAAGCTCTGCGGTACGCGAGACAACGACGTAGCCCTGCTCACCGGCGTTCTCGGCGATCCAGCGCGACGGCTCGGAGGCCGACAGGCGCACGATGCGAACGCCGGTCGCCTGGTCGCCGGTCAGGCCGAGGTCGCCCTCGAGCACCTTGACGGCCTGGACGAGAGCCGCGCCTCCACCGGAGACGATGCCCTCCTCGATCGCGGCGCGCGTCGCGGAGACGGCATCCTCGATCCGGTGCTTCTTCTCCTTGAGCTCAACCTCGGTGTGGCCGCCGACCTTGATGACGACGACGCCACCGGAGATCTTCGCGAGCCGCTCCTGGAGCTTCTCCTTGTCCCAGTCCGAGTCAGACCGCTCGATCTCCGAGCGAATCTGCGCGACACGGTCATTGACGTCGGTCTCGTTGCCGCCGCCGTCGATGATCGTGGTGTTGTCCTTGGTGACGACGATGCGGCGCGCGCTGCCGAGTACCTCGAGGCCGACCTGGTCGAGCTTGAGGCCGACCTCAGCCGACACGACCTGCGCACCGGTGAGGATCGCGAGGTCCTGCAGGATCGCCTTGCGACGATCACCGAAGGCGGGAGCCTTGACGGCAACCGAGGAGAACGTGCCGCGGATGCGGTTGACGACCAGGGTCGACAGCGCCTCACCCTCGACGTCCTCGGCAATGATCAGCAGCGGCTTGCCGGACTGGACGACCTTCTCCAGCAGCGGCAACAGTTCCTGCACCGAGGCGACCTTGCCCTGGACGAGCAGGATGCGCCCGTCCTCGAGCACGGTCTCCATGCGATCGGGATCGGTGACGAAGTACGCCGAGATGTAGCCCTTGTCGAACTGCATGCCCTCGGTGAACTCAAGCTCAAGCCCGGTGGTGCTGGACTCCTCGACGGAGATGACACCGTCCTTGCCGACCTTGTCGAACGCGTCGGCGATGAGATCGCCGATCTCGCGGTCCTGGGAGGAGATGGTGGCGACGTCGGCGATCTCCGACTTGTCCGCAACCTCGCGAGCGTTCTTGAGCAGCTCGTCGGTCACAGCCTTGACGGCCTTGTCGATGCCGCGCTTGATGTCCAGAGGCGAGGCGCCTGCGGCAACCTGCTTGAGTCCCTCGCGGACCATCGCCTGGGCCAGCACTGTCGCGGTGGTCGTGCCGTCACCGGCAACGTCGTTGGTCTTGGTGGCGACTTCCTTGGCCAGCTGCGCGCCGAGGTTCTCGTAGGGATCCTCAAGCTCGATCTCGCGGGCGATGGTCACGCCGTCGTTCGTGATCGTGGGAGCGCCCCACTTCTTGTCGATGACGACGTTGCGGCCCTTCGGGCCAAGCGTCACGCGGACGGCGTCAGCGAGCGCGTTCACTCCGCGCTCGAGGCTGCGGCGGGCGTCCTCGTCAAACTCCAGGATCTTGGACATGCGTCAACTCTCTGCAGGCGTGTTCACGGACGTGAGAGGCCCGCCGCGTAGAAGTACACGACGGGCCAATCAGCGATGGCTTACTTCTCGACGATGGCGAGGACGTCGCGAGCGGACAGGAGCAGGTACTCCTCGCCGTCGTACTTGACCTCGGTGCCGCCGTACTTGCTGTAGATGACAACGTCGCCGACCTTGATGTCGAGGGGGATGCGCTTGGCGCCATCCTCATCGAAACGGCCTGGGCCGACTGCCAGAACCTTGCCCTCCTGGGGCTTCTCCTTGGCGGTGTCAGGGATAACGAGGCCGGAAGCAGTGGTCTGCTCGGCTTCGAGAGTCTGGACCAAAATGCGATCCTCGAGCGGCTTGATGGAGACCGACACGGTTACATCCTCCGAGTGCGTCGATGGGCCACCCGCGAGGGCGGCGATCGGTTTATCTGGCAGTCCCAGGTGGGGAGTGCCAGATCCGACATTACGCAGGGATTAGCACTCCGTCAAGTCGAGTGCCAGCGCCGCGGTGCACCACAATGGCGCCGTGCCAACCCCCGACGTGGATGCGCCAGCAGCCCTGGCCGCCTGGATGGCCGGCCCGGATTCTGGCGTGGCAATCGCGGCCGCGCAGGCGGCGATCGAGGCCTGTCCGGACGATCCGGTGGCCGCGTCGACGCGGCTGCGACGTGCCCTGCCCACGCTCGACCCGGCTCGCGCGTCCGCCGCGCTCGATCAGGTCGAACTGCGCCGCCTGGCGCGACTGCGCTACGGGCTGGATGCCAGCAGGCTGCTCCTGACTCGCGACGGACTCGAGCAGGCGACTCGGCCCGAGGTGGCGGCCTACCGCGCCGCGCAGTTGCGAGCGGCGGGCGTGCGCCGCGTTGTCGACCTGACCGGCGGCCTTGGCTTCGACTCCGCGGCCTTCGCGGCAGCCGGACTGGACGTCACGGCGGTGGAACGCGACGAGTCGATCGCGGCGCTGCTGGGGCACAACTGCCCGACGATCAAGGTCGTGCACGCCGACTCGACCCAGCCCGGCGTCGTCGACGAACTGATCCGCAACCTCGCCCCCTCGGATGTGGTGTTCGTCGACCCCGCCAGGCGCGACAGCGACGGGGCGCGCGGTGCCGACCTCCGCGCACGGCCCGAGCGGGATCCATCGCGATGGTCCCCGCCATGGCCGTGGGTTGAGTCACTCGCCCATCCCCGAATAGCGGCGAAGGTGGCACCGTCGTTCCGCACTCCCCCGAGCTGGTGCGCGGAGTGGGTGAGCGTCAACCGGACCGTCGTGGAGTGTGCGATCTACTCGTGGCCCATCCTCGACACGCCTCGGCGTGCCACGGTGTGGGTCGGCGACGACGTGGTGACCATCGACGCCGACGACGAGCCGTACGACGCACGACCCACCGGTTCGTGCCACTGGCTGCACGAACCCGATCCGGCGATCCTCAAGGCGCACGCGGTCAGCGCGGTGCTGCGCGCCAATCCGGGCGTCTGGTCGTTCGACGCGGAAAGCACCTGGCTCGCCAGCCCGGAGGAGACAGACGCGGTCTACCTGCGGTCGTTTGCGGTGATCGAGGAGTTGCAGGGCAGCACCACGAGCCAGCGACGCCAACTCGATCGGCTGGGCGTAGACGGCCTGACCGTCAAGAGCCGTGATGCCGGAGTCGCTCCGCACGCCGTCCTGCGCGAACTCGATCGGCGCGAGGGAAACGACCACGTGCTCGTGATGACCCGGCGCGCGGGTCGGACTGTCAGGATTGTCTGCCGGCCAGCACCGAGGCGATCTGGCTGATGGTCCGGTCGTCGGTGCCACAGCACCCGCCGACTGCCGTGGCGCCTGCCGCGATCCATGCGGAGATGACGGACTGCGGGAACTGCGCACCGCCCGCGTCGTCCCACGTCCGGCTTCCCGAATCCCACGAGCCACCAGCGTTCGGGTAGACCACCAAGGGCAGGTCGGTGACGTGCCCGATCCGCTGCAGGAGCTCGGTCACATAGCGAGGATCGGTGCAGTTGATGCCGACCGCGATGACATTCGGCGCCCGGACCGCCGCACGTACGGCGTCCTCGATTGGCTGGCCCGCCCACAGCCTCTCGCCGTCTGCCGCCGAGAAGGTCATCCAGGCCGGCACCTGCGGGTACTCGCGGAGTACGTCGGCAATCGCCTCGGCCTCGAGCGCATCGGGAATCGTCTCGACCGCAAGCAGGTCCGGACCTCCCGAGACAAGGACGGCAATGCGATCTCGATGGAACGCGGAGAGACTCTCGCGCGACAGGCCGTAGTTGCCGCGGTACTCCGAGCCGTCGTGCAGGATCGCGCCGTACGGGCCGACACTTGCCGCGACGCGAACGGGGGCCGCGCCGGTTGCAGCGCGAGCTGCAGCGATGCTGGACAGCAGCGCGGCATCGGCCTGATCCGCGGTCATGCCGACCTCGAGGAAGCCGGGCCTGGACACCTGATAGCTCGCCGTGATGACCACTCCAGCACCCGCAGCGACGAAGTCACGCTGCGCCTGCGTCACGGCTTCGGGATCATCAAGCAGGACGCGCCCGGTCCACAGCTGACCGGAGACTTCGTGCCCACGCCGTTCGAGCTGAGTGGACAGTCCGCCGTCGACCAATACGGGGCCGCCCCCGAACAACTGCGCCCAGTCGGCTGTAGCGCGGGTCGTCACGCGACCGACCTCGTCACCGACAGGTTCGACGTCGTCGCGAAGTCGAGGCCGGATGCGGGGACACCCGCCGACACCAGGCGCGCGCCCAGCACGGCGACCATCGCGCCGTTGTCGGTGCACAGTTCCGCGCGTGGCACCCGCAATTGGATACCCGCGGCATCGCAACGGTCCTGCGCCATCTGCCGCAACCTCGAGTTGGCGGCGACACCGCCGCCGAGAATCACGTGCTGCACGCCCATCGCTCTGCAGGCAGCAACAGTCTTCGCGGTCAGCACGTCGGCGATGGCCTCCTGACATGACGCTGCGACGTCGGCCACGGGCACCGGCTCCCCCGCGGCCTCTCGTGCGCGCACCCACCGCGCGACCGCGGACTTCAGCCCTGAGAACGAGAAGTCGTAGGGATGGCGCTCCAGATCGGCGGCCTGCGTGAGCCCACGGGGGAACGCGATTGCGCCGGGATCCCCGTCACGGGCGATGCGATCGATCCACGGACCTCCGGGGAACGGCAGGCCCAGCAGGCGCGCGACCTTGTCGAACGCCTCGCCGGCCGCATCGTCGAGCGTCTGGCCGAGCGGCGCGAATGTCGACGCATCGTCGGTGACGAGCAGGAGAGAGGAATGCCCTCCGGATACGAGCAGTCCGATCACCGGATCCGGAAGGCTCCCGTGCTGAAGTTCGTCGACGACGACATGGCCGACGAGGTGGTTCACGCCATAGACGGGAACGCCAAGGGCCACGCCGAGTGCCTTCGCCGTCGAGACGCCGACGAGCAGCGCGCCGACCAGCCCGGGGCCAGCGGTCACCGCGATGGCATCGAGGTCGGCGAACCCGACACCCGCACTCGCCAGCGCGCGGTCGAGAGCCGGCCCGATCGCCTCGAGGTGCGCACGACTGGCGACCTCGGGCACGACTCCGCCGAACCTGGCGTGCTCCTCGACACTCGATGCGATCTCATTCGCCAGGAGCAGGTTGCCACGAACGATCCCGATACCCGTCTCGTCGCACGAGGTCTCGATGCCGAGGACGAGGGGCTCCATGCGGCCCAGCGTGCCAGAGCACGTGGTGTCAAGATTTCTTGACAAGTGAGAGAGCGTCAAGTTATCTTGACACTCATGAGCACTTCAGCACTTGACGAGAACCTCGGATCGACCGACCCGCTCATCGGCCTTCGGGCCGTCGCCGCCCTGCGACGACTGACCGAGCGCATGGAGAACATCCAGGTCGCCAACGCCCGACGACAGGGCCTGAGCTGGGCCGCCATCGCCGACGTCCTCGGCGTGACCCGCCAGGCCGTCCAGCAAAAGCACGGAAAGGACTAGTCATGTTCGAACGATTCACATCCTCCGCCCGGCACGCGGTTCACGAGGCGGTGCTAGAAGCACGGGCCTTGGGCGCCGACCAGGTCGCGCCCGAGCACGTGCTGCTTGCCCTGGTCGCGCAAGGCAGCCCGGTTCTTGCCAGCGCAGGCTTCGAGCGGGAACGCGTGAGGCAGGCCCTGCGGGCAGCCGACCCCGAAGTCGACGATGCAGTCGCACTGCGCACTATCGGAATCGACCTGGAGGCCATCCGTGACGCCGTCACGACGAACTTCGGCCCGGACGCATGGCATCGCGCCGGGCGCCCACGCCGTCGGAGCCTGTTCGGCAAACCCCTGCGTGAGCCCTTCACACAAGCGACCCGCAAATCCCTGGAGAACGCCATGCGGGCGACGGTCTCCCGTCACGACCGGCGGATAACCGACGAGCACCTGATCCTCGGCATCACCAAGGATCCGACCGACACGGTGCGCACACTCGTCGAGGACCTCATGCCGATCGCCGAGCTCCGAGCTCTCGCAACTATCGAGCTGGAACGAGTCGACGTCGCATGATGATCGCGGCGGCTCCGTCGGGGTAATAACGGGGCCGCTCGCTGATCCGCTCGAACGCCATCCCCTCATACAGGGCGATTGCGCGGGCGTTGTCCTCGCGCACCTCCAGCAGCATGTGTGTGCAGCCGGACTCGCTCGCGCGCTCGATCAACGCGGTCAGCATCTGCCGCGCGAGTCCTCGGCCCTGACACGACGGCGAGATCGCGATGGTCTGCAGGTCGCTGTCCGGAGCCATGATGAACGCCCCCGCGTAGCCCGCGACCTGCCCGTCGTCCTGGGCGACCACATACGTTCTGGTGTCCTGCGCCAGCTCCTGCCAGAACTGCTCGACAGACCACGGGTCATCGGGAAACAACGTCGATTCCAACTCCGCGACCGCGGCCACGTGCCACCAACGCATCTCCTCCACGTTCACGGCGCGCTGGCCGGGGCGGCGTCGGGACGCCTGATGTACAGCGGGCGCGGGGGCAGCAGATCCATGCCACGAAGGGCATCCGACGTGCTGCCGCCGTCGGCCCCATGGATCGACAAGATGGCGTCCGCCGTCGCGACGAGCGCCCCGGCCCGCAACAGGCGCACGACGCGTCGACCGACCCACGATGCGTGCGGATGCACCGAAGCGACGCCCGTCGGCTGGTCCGCGCCGAGATCACCAATCCACTCGCCGGAGAGCACGTGCGCATCGATGTCCGCACGCCGTCCGACGCGGGGGCCATCGATGCGCGCACCCCGCTCGTCGTACCGCGCCCAGTAGATCTCCTGCCGACGCGCGTCACTGGCCACTGCGAACGGGCCGGACACGGCCGTGGCGCAGCGGTACTCGGCGATCGCGTCGAGTGAGCACAGCCCGAAGACGGGCAGACCCCACGCGGCCGCGAACGCGGTCGCGGACGCGATGCCCACGCGCATGCCCGTGTACGGCCCTGGTCCGACGCCGACGGCGACGGCATCCACGTCGGAGCGATCGACGTGCGCGAGCACCGTGCTGAGCATCGGCGCCAGCACCTCGGCGTGCTTGCGTGCATCCAGATGCGACGACTCGACAACGACGTCGTCGGCATCCGTGATCGACACAGACGTCAGAGCCGTCGACGTGTCGATCGAGAGGATCACCGCGGAGTCCAGGAGAGTTCGGCGGCCGTCCAGTGCCCGCCCTCCGCTACCAGCTCGACGATGCGCCCGTCGTCGGTATCGTCTTCGAGGCGACTGATGCGCACGACGAGGCGCGACGGCGACAGGTCGTCGACCATTCCGTCCCCCCATTCGACGACCACGACGCTGCGGTCGACATCTGATTCGAGGTCGAGGTCGTGCAGTTCGGCGAGGGATCCAAGTCGGTACGCATCCACGTGGACCAAGTCCGGCCCGCCCCCTGGATTCGGGTGCGCACGGGCGATGACGAACGTCGGACTGGTGATCGCATCGACGATGCCCAGACCCGCGCCGATTCCCTGCGTGATCGTCGTCTTCCCGGCGCCGAGGTCGCCGCTGAGGATGATGACGTCGCCCCCTGCGCCGGCGGCTCCGAGTCGGGCGCCCAGGCTGCGCATCTGCTCTGCCGTCGCCACTGAGTACCGACAGGACACGGTCACGCGGCCCCGCCCACCGAGTCGCCCGCGATATCCCTGCGCACTCGATCCAGGAGTGCGAGCAGGGCGTCGTTGACAAGCTCCGGCCGTTCGACGGTGACCATGTGTCCGGCCTCGGGAATGACGACGTACTCCGCACCGGGCACGTGTTTGACGATCTCGTCGCTCTGCTCGCGGGGGGTGAGCCGATCCGAGGATCCGACGACGACGAGCAGTTCCGCAGACTGGAAGAGTCGAAGAGCGGCGTTCTTGTCGTGTGCCTGGATCGCGGGGAGGAACTCCGCGATCACGTCGATCGGCGTTGCGGCCACCATGGCCGCGACGAACCGTCCGGCTTCGTCCGGAGTGGCCGATCCGAATGAGTACATCCGCGTAAGGAGCAGGCCCAGGTCGCTGTCGCTCCATCGTGATCGCTCGACCAGAGACTTCTGGCGCGCGACCGCCGTTGCGACGGGAGTGGCCAGCCGCTGGAGGATCGATCCCAGGAACGGTGGCAGGCCCAGGAGGCCGCTGTTCACGCCTCCGGCAGTGGTCGAGATCAAGGCGACGCCAAACACGCGGTCCACAATCACCTCCGGACGCTGCTCGGCGAAGGCCATGATCGACATGCCGCCCATCGAGTGCCCCACGAGCAGCAGCGGCCCGGTCGAGGCAACCGCGTCGATGACCGAAGCCAGGTCACGACCGAGCTGGTCGATGTGATGGGAGTCGAACTCCGCGCGACCCGAGCGCCCGTGACTGCGCTGGTCGTAGAAGACCAGCCGGGCCTTCCCTCGGAAGGCCTGCCGTTGGTAGTGCCACGAGTCGAGGTTGAGCGCGTATCCGTGACAGAAGACGACGGTCAGCGAATCGCGGCCCGGAGCCTCGTCGACTTCGACATGGAGGAGCGTCCCGTCGTCTGCGGGAACGACGTGCACATCGCCGCGAAGGCTCCCGAACTCGACGCCGGTGTCCTCGATCGGCATGCGGATCGCCGTGCGCAGCAGCGTCCGCTCGGCGACCGCGCCCAGAGCCGCGCCAATGGCGAGCACGCCTGCGGCCGCGAGTCCTCGGCCGGCGATGCGGGCGGCGGGACCGAGATCGGGACTCACGCCACTACCTCGCCCACGTACTCGCGCGGCACGCGCGCGCCAAGTCGAGTCACGAGCTCGTACCCGATCGTGTCGATGCGTGCGGCCCATTCGTCTGCGGTCAGCTCACCGTTCCGACCTGGCCCGAACAAGATTGCCTCGTCGCCCGGTTTCACGTCGCCTGTGCCGAGGTCGATCACGAACTGGTCCATTGCGGTTCGACCCACGGCCGGGTAGCGACGTCCGTTGACCGCCACCTCGACGCGCCCCCCCGACGCGCGTGGCACGCCGTCGGCGTAACCGAGTGGCACGAGACCCAAGGTCGTGGGGACGGACGTCGTCCAGGTGCTGCCGTAGGACACGCTTGTGCCCGCCTCGACGGACTTCACGCTCGCCAACGACGCGCGCAGCGTCATCGCCGGCTCCAGGCCCAGCTCGGCCGCGGAGCCCAGGTTGGGCGCAGGCGTCAGGCCGTACATGGCAATCCCCGTGCGGACGAGGTCGAATCGAAGACTCGGATACGCCCACAGTCCGCCGCTATTGCTGAGATGACGAAGACGCGGCGCAATGCCAGCCGCACCGGCGCTGTCGATCGCCCGCAGGAAGCGCTCGTGCTGCGCAGGCACCGTCGCGGCGCCAGGCAGGTCGGCGTCGGCCAGGTGCGACCAGATCGCCTCCACCTCGACCGAGCCATCCGCCTGCGCCCTCGCGAGCGCGTCGATCAGGTGCGGCAATTCGGCCGGACCCACGCCATTGCGGGACAGGCCCGAGTCGACCTTCACGTGGACTCGTGCGGGTCGGCCAACACGCGCGACCGCGGCGACCACCTCGGCCAATGCCCACGAGCTCGAGATCGACAGGTCGACAGAACCGGCAACACACCCATCGATGTTCTCGTCTCCCGGTGACCACAGCCACGCGAGCACGCGCCCGTCGTCGCCGGCGGACCGAAGGGCCAGCGCCTCCGACGGCAGTGCCACGCCAAGCCACGAAGTGCCCGCCGCGCGCGCAGCACGCGCAACGGGAACGAGTCCATGGCCGTAGGCGTCAGCCTTGACGACGGCCATCACGTCGGCCGAGCCCGCCAACTCTGCGATGCGACCGAGATTGCGGCGGATCGCGGACAGGTCGACTCGCGCACTGGCGCGGCTCACGAGGCGTGCCCCGGGCCGAAGCGAGCCAGGCGGATCGCCTCGGCCACCGAGTCGGCGATGTCGGTTGCGACCACCGGCGCGCCGGCGGCAGCGATCCGGCCAGCTGCCCCGTGCAGCCACACCGCCGCGGCGGTCGCCTCCGCGAGCTCATCGATCGTACGGCGCCCACCAGCCCACGCTCCCGCGAGGATCGCGCCGAGCAAACCGCTGAGCACATCGCCGGATCCCGCAGTACCAAGATCGGACGTGCCCTCGGTGTCGACGTAGGCCATGCCCCAGGGCGTGGCGATGATCGTGCCGGGGCCTTTGAGAACGAGGATCGCGCCCGACTGCTCGCTCGCCCGGCGAGCCGCGGCGAGCCGTCCGCCCGCCGACGAGAGAAGCGCGGGAAACAGTCGCTCGAACTCGCCGTCGTGCGGCGTGAGCACCGTGGCCAGGCCGGCGTCCGAACGCTGTCTGACTGCTTCGCGCACATCGTCGTTGTGCGCGACCACGGACAGGGCGCCCGCGTCGAGCACCACCGGCCTCGTCACGGACAGCACCGCGCGCACAGTCATCGCGTCGACCTCGTCGCCGGAGAATCCCGGTCCGCACACCCACGCATCGACGCGATCCTGGGACTGCGGGTCGGAGCCGTCGATGACGATGTCCGGAAAGCTCGACACCACGAGCGCGGCAACTGAGTCGGAGCGATCGAGGAAGCGTGCCATGCCGACGTTGCCTCGTCGTGCCGCTGCGGTCGAGAGTAGAGCCGCGCCCGGGTACGCGGCCGAGCCCGCCGCCACGCCCACCACCCCGCGGCGGTACTTGTATGCGTCGGCCGCCGGCTCGGTCACCCACCCGGCGACGTCGAGAGACTCCATCGAGAGCAGCGCGGCGGGCTCGTCGAACGTCAGGTCGAGGTCGACCAGGAGAACCGAGCCCGAGTTCAGCACGCCCGGCGCGATGACAAGCCCTGGCTTCACGGCCCCGAAGGTGACGGTCACATCAGCGGACACCGCCGCGCCCACAATCCCTCCGGTGTTCGCCGACACTCCGCTGGGCACATCGACTGCGACGACGATCGCCCCGCTCCGCGCAGCGAGATCGACCACGGCCGCCGCATCCGCACGCAGCTCACCCTCTCCTCCGATGCCCAGGATGCCGTCAATGACCACCTCTGATTCGTCGATGATCGCGGAGATTCGCGGGTCGTTGGGGTCCCATCGATGCATACGTCCGCCCGCGCGCGCGAGGGCCGCAGAGCCATCGGCGTGCGCTCGGTCGGTGATGGCGATTGCATCGACGCGGCAGCCGCGGTTCGCAAGGCCGGCACCGGCCCACAGTGCATCTCCGCCGTTGTTGCCCGAGCCGACAAGCAGAACGACGCGTGCCCCCGTCAGCTCGCCGACGGCCGATTCGATGAGTCGCGCGCAGGCGATCGCGAGGCCGGTCGCGGCGCTCCGCATCAGCGCGCCATCGGGAAGGGCGGCCAGCAGGTTGGCCTCGGCGTTGCGAATCTCGTCAGCAGTGCGCAACTCGATCAACGCGCACCTCCGCTGGCGACGACGAATGCGATGACCATGTTCCCATCATGACTGAGAGACAGCAGCCACGAGGTGATGCCCAAACCGCCTGCCGCGGCCAGTACGGTGCCGCGCATCTCCAGCGACGGCTCGCCGCGATCACCTGTGACCACCTCGCAGTCATGCCATGACAGTCCACGGTTGTCGACGAGTACCTTCGCGACCGCTTCCTTTGCTGCCCACCGCGCAGCGACGGAGTGCGTCCGAAGCCGATCGCCACCGCACTGCTCGATCTCTCGCGCTGTGAAAACCCGCGTAATGAGTCCCGGAGAGCGCTCGATAGCCCGCGCGAAGCGACTGAGGTCGACAATGTCGACGCCGATGCCGACAACCGGCGCGGGGAGATCGCGGAACAGGGTGCTACTCCACCGTGACGGACTTGGCGAGGTTACGCGGCTGGTCCACGTCGTGGCCCTTGGCCAGCGCCATCTCACACGCGAACACCTGCAGTGGCACGACCGCCACGAGTGGCTGCATCAGCGTGGGAACCGCCGGGATCCGGATGACGTGGTCGGCGTAATTGGAGATGACGTCATCTCCTTCTTCCGCGATGGCAATCACCAAGGCACCGCGAGCGCGCACCTCTTGGATGTTCGACACGATCTTGTCGTGGAGGGTTGCTCGACCTCGCGGTGACGGAACGATGACGACAACGGGCACGCCCTCCTCGATGAGCGCGATCGGGCCGTGCTTCAACTCACCGGCCGCGAATCCCTCCGCATGCATGTAGGCGAGTTCCTTGAGCTTGAGGGCGCCTTCGAGGGCCACGGGGTAGCCCACGTGACGACCGAGGAACAGTACCGAGGACGACCCGGACAGCTCGCGAGCCAGCGCGCGGACCGGCTCGGTGGTGTCGAGCACGAGATCGACCTTGCTCGGCATGTCATTGAGCTCGCCGAGGATCGCGCGGACCTCGTCTTCGAACATGGTGCCGCGCACCTGCGCGAGGTACAGGCCGACGAGATACGACGCGATGATCTGCGTCAGGAATGCCTTCGTCGACGCGACCGCGATCTCCGGACCTGCGTAGGTGTACAGAACGGCGTCGGACTCGCGGGGAATGGTGGAGCCAACCGTGTTGCAGATAGCCAGCGTGCGAGCACCCTGTGCCTTCGCATGGCGCAACGCCATCAGCGTGTCCATGGTCTCGCCCGACTGCGAGATGGCGATCACCAGGCAGTCTGGCCCGACGATGGGGTCGCGGTAGCGGAACTCGCTCGCGAGCTCGACCTCCACGGGAAGTCTCGTCCAGTGCTCGATCGCGTACTTCGCGACCATGCCCGCGTAAGCAGCGGTGCCGCACGCGATGACAACGACCTTCGTCAGCGATCGAAGAATCGCGTCGTCGATGTGCATCTCGTCCATCTGGATGCGATGGTCCTTGCTGATCCGTCCGCGCAGTGAGTCCGCGACAGCCTTTGGCTGCTCGGCGATCTCCTTGAGCATGAACAGGTCGTAGCCGCCCTTCTCGGCGGCGGCGGCATCCCAATCGACGTGGAACGGCGTGGCCTCGACCACGGTTCCGAAGAAGTCGGTGACCACGATGGAGTCTGCCGTGATCGCGACGACCTGGTCCTGGCCGAGTTCGAGCGCATCGCGAGTATGGTCCACGAACGCTGCCACGTCGGACGCGAGGAAGTTCTCACCGTCTCCGATCCCGACGACGAGCGGTGAGTTTCGACGAGCCGCGACGACCAGCTCGGGATGCGTGCGGTCCAGGCACACCAACGTGAACGCGCCGTCGAGGCGTCGACATGTGCGACGCAGCGCCTCGGCAAGGTCATCCTCGACTTCGAGCAGCGCCGCCGCGAGCAGATGCGCGACGACCTCGGTATCGGTCTCCGAGGAGAGCGTCACGCCGGCCGCGGTCAGCTCATCGCGCAGCTCCGCGAAGTTCTCGATGATCCCGTTGTGAATGACAGCGACCTGACCGCTCTCGCTCACGTGCGGATGGGCGTTGCGATCGGTCGGACCGCCGTGGGTCGCCCACCTCGTGTGGCCGATTCCGGTGGTGGAGTCGGGCATCGGGTCCGAACCGAGGAGGGTCTCAAGGTTCGCGAGCTTGCCGGCCTTCTTGCGGACAACGAGGTTGCCATCGCTGATCACGGCGACCCCGGCGGAGTCGTACCCGCGGTACTCCATCCGGCGAAGGCCGGATACCACGATCTCCAGTGCCTGCTTCTGACCGACGTAGCCGACGATTCCGCACATGCGATTGAGCCTACCGCCGTGAGCTCGCTCACGAGCGGTGGGCGATTGAAGCATGCAGGCCGCGCAGCGGCCGCACATGCGATTGCCTACTGCGCCTCCACAGTGCAGCATGACGGCCCTGGCAAGCGCCACAATGGCGGCGTGATGACCGTGCGCGTGGCCTGCCCATCGGCCCTGACGCCGATCGTGCGCGAAATCCTCGAATCGAATCCCGCTACCAGTTCGTTGGCCGTCCAATCTGGCGCAAGCGTGATACCCGCGGGAGACATCGTTGAAGCGGACCTGCCACGGGAGGCGGTGAACGCCGTCGTCGACGCCCTGGTCGCTGCTGGTGTCCACGAGGAGGGCACCATCCAGCTCCTTCCTGTGACGACCTGGGTGTCCCGGCGCGGACTCGCGGCGGAGAACCTGGCCAGGGGCGCGAGCTCGGATGCCGTCGTCTGGGCGGAGGTCACCGAACGGGCCTACGACGACTCGGCCATCACCTGGACGTTCCTGAGCTTTATGGTCCTGGCCACCCTTCTCGCCGCGATCGCTGTCGTGACGGACTCAGTGATCCTCATCATCGGTGCCATGGTCCTTGGCCCGGAGTTCGTCCCTATCGCCGCGCTCGGTCTTGGCCTCGTACGGCGGCGGTTCGCACTGGTGCGCCAGGCATTTCGAACACTCGTCGTCGGCTTCGCAGTCGCGATTGCCCTGGTAACCGTTCTCGCCGCAATCGCCCGGATCTCCGGACTGATCAGCGCCGACCAGATCTCACCCGATACCAGGCCCGGAACCAGTTTCATCTACTCACCCAATGCGTGGTCGCTGATCATCGCGGTGATCGCCGGAGCGGCGGGCGTTCTGGCCCTCACATCCGCGAAATCAGGAGGGCTGGCCGGAGTCTTCATCTCGGTCACGACCATTCCGGCCGCCGGCAATATCGCCGTCGCGGCGGTCTTCGCAGAATGGCACGAGGTCCTTGGCAGTGCGGTGACGCTGACCGTCAACATCATCGGCATGGCCCTGGCGGGCTGGGCTACGCTGGCGATACAGCAGCTGATCTGGCGACGGGTCAGGCAACAGCCAGTGCGGAGCTGACCACAGCGGCGAGTCGCTCGCCGATCGCCTGCGCCTGTTCCTGCGTGGGGGCCTCGACCATGACGCGGATGACCGGCTCGGTGCCCGATGGACGCAGCAGGACCCGTCCCTCCTCGCCGAGCTCGGCCTCGGCCACGGCCACCGCCGCCCGCACTTCGTCGGAATCCTCGAGGGCTGCGCGATCGACGTCGCGAACATTGATGAGCACCTGGGGCAGCTTCACCAGCCGTCCGGCAAGTTGGGCCAACGTCTGCCCCGATGCCGCCACCTCGGCGAGCAGATGCAGCGCGGTGAGCATCCCGTCGCCCGTCGTGGCGAACTCGGAGAGGACGACGTGGCCACTCTGCTCACCGCCGAGGACGTAGCCGTTCGCTCGCATGGCCTCAAGCACGTACCTGTCGCCCACCCCGGTCTCGACGACAGTGATGCCGGCCTTGCGCATCGCGATCATGAATCCGAGATTGGCCATGACCGTTGCGACCACTGTGTTGCCGGTGAGCTCTCCGCGACGACTCATCGCCGTGGCGATGATCGCCAGGATGTGATCACCATCGACGACGTTGCCATCACCATCGACGGCGAGACAGCGATCGGCGTCGCCGTCGTGCGCTATGCCCGCGTCGGCACCGTGCTCGCGCACCGCGGTGATGAGGTCCTCAAGATGCGTACTGCCGCAGCCGTCGTTGATGTTGAGTCCATCGGGCTGAGCATGAATGGGGATGACGGTCGCGCCGGCGCCGCCGTACACGTCAGCGGCCAGTGCCGACGATGCGCCGTTCGCACAGTCGACGACGATGGTCAGGCCGTCAAGGCGATGCGGGAGGCTGTCGAGCAGATGCCGCTCGTACCGTCCGACGGAGTCGAAGTCCAAGGTGACCCGGCCGACGTCAGCGCCTACGGGTCGATCCCAGGGCTCACCCAGTCGCTGCTCGATGTCGTCCTCGATCGCGTCGTCGAGCTTGTGGCCGCCGCGCGAGAAGAACTTGATGCCGTTGTCCGGCATCGGATTGTGCGAGGCACTCAGCATCACGCCGAGATCGGCATCGAGGACGTCGACCAGGTACGCGACCGCTGGGGTCGGCAGAACGCCCATGAGGATGACGTCGACGCCCGCACTCGCCAGTCCAGCGACTACCGCCGCCTGGAGGAACTCCCCGCTCGCCCGGCCGTCGCGACCGACTACCGCCCGCGGGCGATGTCCCGCGAACGCACCGCGATCGGCCAATACGTGGGCGGCCGCAACCGACAGGTCGAGCGCGAGCTCGGCCGTGACATCGCGATTGGCGAGCCCGCGTACCCCATCGGTGCCGAACAGGCGGCCCAACGGATTACCGCTTGCTGTACTGGGGGGCCTTGCGGGCCTTCTTCAGGCCGTACTTCTTGCGCTCCTTGGCCCGCGGATCACGCGTGAGGAAGCCGGCCTTCTTCAGCGTCGGCCGGTTGCCCTCCTCGTCGATCTCGTTGAGGGCGCGGGACACGCCAAGGCGCAGCGCGCCTGCCTGACCCGAGATGCCGCCGCCATGGATGCGAGCGATGACGTCGAAGCGCCCCTCGGATCCCAAGGAGACGAAGGGCTCGTTGACGGCCTGCTGGTGAACCTTGTTGGGGAAGTACCCCTCGAGGTCGCGGCCGTTGATCGTCCAGCGTCCGGTGCCCGGGATCAGGCGCACGCGGGCGACAGCCTGCTTGCGACGCCCGGTGGCGTTGGCGGGAGCGATGATGAACTCGCGGGTGACCGCCGGGCGAGCCGACGGGGTCTCGCTGGTGTATTCGGTGATCGCCTCGTCGATTGACTCGTCAAGGTCGGTCTCGTCGATGGTGGCCTCAGACACTGCCACGGTTCCTTTCGTTAGCGCCGGCCGAAATGACCGACAGTCGCACGGTTACTGGGCGACCTGGGTGATCGAGAACGGCTGCGGCGACTGCGCCACGTGGGGATGCTGCGGGCCGGCGTAGACCTTGAGCTTCTTGATCTGCTGGCGACCGAGCTTGTTGTGCGGGAGCATGCCCTTGACGGCCTTCTCGACCGCGCGGCGCGGGTTGGACTCCATCAGCTCCGAGTACGAGGTGGCCGACAGGCCGCCCGGGTAGCCGGAGTGGCGGTAGTCCATCTTCTGCTTCAGCTTCTGACCGGTCAGTGCGACCTTGTCCGCGTTGATGATGATGACGAAGTCGCCACCGTCCATGTGCGGGGCGAAGGTGGGCTTGTGCTTGCCTCGAAGGAGGGTCGCGGCCTGTGAAGCGAGCCGTCCGAGCACGATGTCGGTGGCGTCAATGACATGCCAGGTGCGTTCGATATCGCCTGGCTTGGGGCTGTACGTGCGCATGGGACGCCGCCTTACGTTTCTCGTCGGGACCGGACTCTGTACGCACCGATTGGTTCCGATGCGCCGTACTGGGCGTCATCCCTGACGCTCAGGCTGCACTGGTCACGCGAAGTGGCCCACAGCAGCGCCCAAGACTACCCGCCACGCCGGGGCTGAGCCAAATCGCCCCGAAATCCCCGCCGAGCTTGAGGTTCCGCCCACTTCCGGGGCCGGATTCTGGGCGGAACCTCAAGGTCGGCGGGGTTACCAGTCGCCGAAGACGGGCTCGGGGGCCTCGACGACGGTCCCGTCACCCCGGAAGACCCAGAATCGATCGAACCCCCGGGTGAACCAGCGGTCGTGGGTCACGGCGATGACCGTGCCCTCGAAGGCATTCAGCCCGTCCTCGAGGGCCTCGGCGCTGGCGATGTCCAGGTTGTCGGTGGGCTCATCGAGCAGCAGCAGGGTCGCCCCGCCCAGTTCGAGAAGGAGGATCTGGAACCTGGCCTGCTGGCCGCCGGACAAGGTGTCGAAGTCCTGCTCCGACGCCTCGGCCAGCTCGTAGCGGTCCAGAACGCGGGCAGCCTGCTCACGCGGCATTCCCGAGCGTCGCTCATCGCCACGATGCAGGATGTCGAGCAGGTCCCGCCCCGACAGATCAGGACGCACATGGGTCTGCGCGAACCAGCCGGGCCGAACGCGCGCGCCCAGCCGCGCGACCCCGCGGTGGGCCACCGGGAGGATCTCGACATCGCCCACCGGCTGGTGCTCAATGTCCGGGTCTGAGCCCCCAAGCGCCAGCAGGCGCAGCAGGTGTGACTTGCCCGAGCCATTCGCACCCAGGATCGCCACGCGCTCTCCGAACCAGATCTCGCCGTCGAACGGCTTCGTCAGGCCGTTCAGTTCCAACGCCTCGCACACGACCGCACGCTTGGCCGTACGCCCGCCGGTCAGACGCATGCGGACGGTCTGCTTGCGGGGCACCGCCATCGGCGGTCCCGCCTCCTCGAACTTGCGCAGTCGCGTCTGCGCCGCCTGGTAGCGCGACGCCAGGCCGTCGTTGAACTTCGCCTTGACCCGCAGTGACAGCACCAGCGCCTTGAGCTTCGCGTGCTCCTCGTCCCACCGTCGGCGCAGCTCCTCCAAGCGAGAGAAGCGCTCGGCGCGCGCCTCGTGGAAGGAGGCGAACCCACCGCCATGCAGCCAGATCGTGTTGCCGACGACACCGAGCTCGACGGACACGACGTGACTGGCGGACTGGCTGAGCAGTTCACGGTCGTGGCTGATGAGCAGCACGGTCTTGGGGGTGTCGCGCAGCTGCTGCTCGAGCCACACCTTTCCCGGCACGTCCAGGTAGTTGTCGGGCTCGTCGAGGAGGAGCACCTGCGCCGGACCGCGGAGCAGCAGTTCGAGCACCAGCCGCTTCTGCTCTCCGCCGGACAGGGTCGACACCCGGCGCCACCGCAGGAGTTCGTAAGGCTCGCCCATGGCGGCGACGGTGACAACGTCGAACAGCACCTCGGCGTCGTAGCCGCCGACCTCCGCGTAGTCGGAGATGGCGTGCGCGTACTTCATCTGCGTCGCCTCGTCGTCGCTGTCCATCATCGCCAGCTCGGCCGCGTCGAGTGCAGTCGCCGCCGCACGTAGGGGTGCCGGGCTCACGCCCAGCAGGAGGTCGCGAACGGTGCCCTCTGACATCTGCCCGACGAACTGGCGCATGACCGCCAGTCCCCCGGTGCACACGATCGATCCCTCGTCTGGCTTGATGTCGCCCGCCATCATCCGCAGCAGGGTGGTCTTGCCGGCGCCGTTGGGGCCGACGAGTGCGGCAGTGGCGCCTTCTGGAACGCGGAACGAGACATCATCGAGCAGCACGCGTCCGTCGGACAGCGAGTACGTGACGTGCTGGACGTCGATGTGGCCCATGTCGGTCCTTGCTAGATCTTGCGGAAGATTCGGGTCTGCACCTGTCGGGAACCGTAGTCGGCCGGGTCGGGATAACCGACCTCCTCCAGTACCAGCGGGAAGGCGGGCATGACCGTGACCGCAGAGTCGCGGGTCCCCGTCGAGAGGACCTCTGCTGGCCAGGTGATCGGGCGACGACCGTCGCCGACGGGCAGGAGCACCCCGACCAGCGCGCGCACCATCGAGTGGCAGAACGCGTCTGCCCGCACGCTCATGACGCACACGCCGTCCTCGCGGCGGGCCCAATGCAGCTCGCGCAGTTCGCGAACAGTCGTCGCGAACTCGCGCTGTCGGCAGAAGGGGGCGAAGTCGTGCTCGCCAAGCAGCGCGTCTGCCGCCTCGTTCATGCGCTCCACGTCGAGGACCCGTGTCCACGCAAGCACCAGATGCCGCTCGAGAGGAGCCGGTCCTACCGGGTTGTCGGTGACGCGGTACGTGTACCTGCGCCACAACGCGGAGAAGCGGGCGTCAAAGCTCTCGTCGGTCAGCGCGATTCGCCCCACGCGCACGTCATCGGGCAGCGCGCGGTTGAGCCGGCCGAGGTCGATCTCCTCAAGCGATACGGGAACGTCGACGTGGGCCACCTGCCCCCGGGCGTGCACGCCGGCATCGGTGCGTCCGGCGCAGGTGAGCTCCAGGTCCATTCCGCACACGTAGCCGAGCACACGCTCGAGTTCGCCCTGCACCGTGCGCAGACCTGGCTGACGAGCCCAGCCGGCGAACCCGCGCCCGTCGTAGGAGATGTCCAAGCGCAGACGAAACAGCCCGCCGCCCGGCGAACCGGGGACGGGCTGATCGCTTGTCGGTGAGTCGGTCAGGACTCGTCCTTCTTCTCAGCATCGTCGATGTTGTCGTCGCCATCGGTGGCCTCGTCGCCAGCCTCCGCGAGCGCCTCGCCCTCGGTCGCGTCCTCGACTGCGCCGCCCTCGACAACCGCTTCGTTCGCCGTCTCATCGACGGCGTCATCAGCGACGGTCTCGGTCGCGACAGCAGCCGGTGCGGCCGCTGCCTTCTCCTTCGCCGCACGCTTGGTGGCTCCGGTCGCTTCAGCGACGACCTGCTCGAGCATGGGCTCGACGAGCTCGATGATCGCCATCGGAGCGTTGTCGCCCTTGCGGGGGCCGATCTTCGTGATGCGGGTGTAACCGCCTTGGCGACCGGCGTAGTTCGGGCCGATCTCGGTGAAGAGCGTGTGGACGACGGACTTGTCGCGCACCACGGTCAGCACCCGGCGACGGGCATGGAGGTCACCACGCTTCGCGAAGGTGATCAGTCGCTCGGCCAACGGGCGCAGGCGCTTGGCCTTGGCCTCGGTGGTCGTGATCCGCCCGTGCTCGAACAGCGCGGTGGCCAGGTTGGCCAGCATGAGCCGTTCGTGAGCGGGACCACCGCCGAGACGGGGACCCTTTGTTGGCGTAGGCATTCTTACTCCTCAGTGCGTGAACCGCGATGTGCGTCGCGGATGAAATCTGTTGGTTAGAGCTGCTCGTCCTCGGCGAAGGCGAGGTCGTCGTCCTCGTCGCTGAAGTACACGGCCGCGCCGGGATCGAACCCGGGCGGGCTGTCCTTGAGCGCGAGTCCGAGGCTGGCCAGCTTGACCTTGACCTCATCGATGGACTTCGCACCGAAGTTGCGGATGTCGAGCAGGTCGGCCTCGCTGCGCGTGATGAGTTCGCCCACGGTGTGGATTCCCTCGCGCTTGAGGCAGTTGTACGACCGGACCGTCATGTCGAGCTGCTCGATCGGAGTCGACAGCTGCTCGGCGACGAACGCATCAGTCGGCGACGGGCCGATGTCGATGCCCTCGGCGTCGACATTGAGCTCACGCGCCAGGCCGAAGAGCTCGACGAGGGTCTTTCCTGCGGACGCGACGGCGTCGCGCGGGCGCATCGAGGTCTTGGTCTCGACGTCCAGCACGAGCTTGTCGAAGTCGGTGCGCTGCTCGACGCGGGTGGCCTCGACCTTGTAGGTGACCTTCAGCACGGGGCTGTAGATGGAGTCGACCGGGATCCGGCCGATCTCCTGGCCAACCTGCTTGTTGAGGACCGCCGACACGTAGCCGCGACCGCGCTCGACGACGAGCTCGATCTCGAGCTTGCCCTTCGCGTTGAGGGTGGCAATGTGCAGGTCGGGGTTGTGCACCTCCACGCCAGCCGGCGGCTGGATGTCAGCGGCGGTGACGGTGCCGGGTCCCTGCTTGCGCAGGTACATGACAACGGGCTCGTCGTGCTCGCTGGAGATCACGAGCTGCTTGATGTTGAGGATCAGCTCGGTCACGTCCTCCTTCACGCCGGGAACGGTCGTGAACTCGTGGAGGACTCCGTCGACGCGGATGCTCGTGACTGCAGCACCGGGGATGGACGACAGCAGGGTGCGGCGAAGCGAGTTGCCGAGGGTGTAGCCGAAACCGGGCTCGAGGGGCTCGAGGACGAAGCGCGAGCGGAACTCGCTGATCGGCTCCTCGGTGAGCACGGGACGCTGGCTGATAAGCACTATTGACTTCCGTTTCCCGCGACGACCGCTATTTGACGTCGCGATTCTTGCCCGGCAGAGCCGGGACTGGTGGGACGAACTACTTGGAGTAGAGCTCGACGATCAGCTGCTCGTTGACCTGCGTGTCGATGACAGCGCGGGCGGGGAGCGAGTGCACGAGGATCGTCATCTTCGACGGGATGACCTCGAGCCACGCGGGCACCGTGCGCTCGCCGATCTCGGCGTGCGCGACGACGAACGGCGTCATCTCACGAGATCCACCACGAACCTCGACGATGTCGTTGGGCGACACCCGGTAGGACGGGATGTTGACCTTGTGGCCGTTGACGATGAAGTGGCCGTGCGTGACCAACTGGCGGGCCATGTCGCGAGACTTGGCGAAGCCGGCGCGGAACACCACGTTGTCGAGGCGGGTCTCGAGGATGCGCAGCAGGTTCTCACCAGTCTTGCCCGACTGAGTCTGGGCCTCCTGGTAGTAGTTCCTGAACTGCTTCTCCAGCACCCCGTACATGCGGGTGGCCTTCTGCTTCTCACGAAGCTGCAACAGGTACTCGCTGTCCTTCGAGCGACCGCGGCCGTGCTGGCCGGGAGGGTAGGGACGCTTCTCGAACGGGCACTTCGGTGACTCGCACTTCGCGCCCTTGAGGAACAGCTTCATCTTCTCGCGGCGGCACCGCTTGCAATCGGCGTCTGTATAACGCGCCATGTCTGGTATCTCCTATTCAGTGCGCGCGGTCAGACGCGGCGACGCTTGGACGGACGGGTTCCGTTGAAGGGCACGGGGGTGACGTCGGAAATCGATCCGACCTCGAGCCCAGTGGCCTGCAGCGAACGGATAGCGGTCTCGCGGCCGGAGCCGGGTCCCTTGACGAACACGTCGACCTTGCGCATGCCGTGCTCCATGGCGCGTCGCGCGGCAGCCTCTGCGGCGAGCTGTGCGGCGAACGGAGTGGACTTGCGACTGCCCTTGAAGCCAACCTGGCCAGCGCTGGCCCAGGCGATGACGGCACCCGTGGGATCCGTGATCGAGACGATCGTGTTGTTGAACGTGCTCTTGATGTGCGCGTGGCCGTGAGCCACGTTCTTCTTCTCCTTGCGACGAACCTTCTTCGCCGCCGGAGCCTTGCCGGTCTTCGGTGCCATGGGTCAGTTCTCCAGAGTCTTGAGGTAGGTCACTTGGTTGCCTTCTTCTTGCCAGCGACGGTCTTGCGCGGGCCCTTGCGCGTACGCGCATTGGTGTGGGTGCGCTGACCGCGGACGGGAAGGCCCTTGCGGTGACGAAGACCCTGGTAGCAGCCGATCTCGACCTTGCGTCGAATGTCGGCGGTGACCTCACGGCGCAGGTCGCCCTCGACCTTGAGGTTGGTATCGATCCAGTCGCGAAGCGCGATGACCTGGTCGTCAGAGAGGTCCTTGGACCTCAGGTCCGGGCTGATGCCGGTCGCGTCGAGGGCCTTTGCGGCCTGCGAGCGTCCGACGCCGTAGATGTAGGTGAGTGCCACCGCCATGCGCTTGTCGCGCGGCAGGTCGACACCAACGAGTCGTGCCATAAGGCGTTCTCTCTTCTTGGTCGTTCACGAGGTGTGCGGTGCAGAACCAGTCCGGCCCGCCAAGGCCGGTCCCCGGCCTCGTGACCGGGGGTATCGTCCCGCTGCGGCGCACGCACCGCTGCGGGGGTCGGGTTCTGCTGTTTCGGACTTCGGGTTGTCTCCCCGAAGGCCGCGTCAGGTCTGGGTCAGCCCTGGCGCTGCTTGTGGCGAACGTTCTCGCAGATCACCATGACGCGGCCGTGGCGACGGATGACCTTGCACTTGTCGCAGATCTTCTTGACGCTCGGCTGGACCTTCATGATGGCTCTTTCGTGAACTGTTCGTTGGGACGGTGGTGACGGGTCGATCTGCTTACTTGTAGCGGTAGACGATCCGGCCTCGCGTGAGGTCGTAGGGCGAAAGCTCCACGACCACTCGGTCATCCGGAAGGATCCGGATGTAGTGCATCCGCATCTTGCCGCTGATGTGCGCGAGCACCTTGTGCCCGTTGTCCAGCTCCACGCGGAACATCGCGTTGGGAAGAGACTCAGTGATCGTGCCCTCGAGCTCGATCGCGCCGTCTTTCTTACCCATACCCTCAGCTTCCGTTGTGGTGCCGTCTGCGTGAACAGCCCCTGCGGGGCAAGCGGCGCCCCACGAGGTCGCACCAAACTGCCCGGAAGAACCGGTGAGGTCACGGTGGACGAACGGGGAAGCCCCTTGTCGGCCCCGCGAGTCTACGCCCAACCGGTCGCTATTGAGAAATCCGGGGTACGATACGCGCTCCTCCGACTATCGGACGACGATCCCCCTACGCGAAGGCGATCGTCGCCCTGACCATCTGATGGTCCGAGCCCTGGTAGTCGGGGTTGTGCGCCCGCCCGTTGAGGAACATCACGTGCTCGTAGTTCACCATGGTGATGCCCTGCCCGAAGCCCATGATGTAGTCGATGCGCGTGGCGTACCCCTTGGGGTTCTTCTTCGTCGGTCGGAACACGTACGGCGCGACCGGGAACCCGTTCTGGCCGTTCGCGGGGTTCTCGTTGATCGTCGGGTACTGGACGTTCTTCTTGACCGTGGCGTTGAAGGAGTCCAGCCAACCGGTGTTGGTCAGCACCTTCTGCGCACCGTTCGGCTGGCGGGCAGCGTAGGAGTTCAGGTCGGCCATGAGGATCGCCGGCGTACCGTTCATGCCGCGGGTGGCGTTGACCAGCGACACCCAGCCGGCCAGGCCCGAGGCGACGGCGATTCTGGACGCCTCGGCCGCGCCGCTCTTGTCGCTGTCCGTGTGCAGCGAGATGGCCAGGAACGGACCCGCGCCATTGTTGCCCTTGAGGTATGCCCACTCGACCGAGCGATGGGCGGTGCCCGCGTCCAGGCCAGCCGCGATCGACTGCAGCATCACCCGACCCGTGGCCGAGCCCTGTGGTGGCTGGAACACCGACACTGAAGCCGGCCGGTAGGTCAGCATCGCGGTGGTCTCGCACGGCGACGGACCGGCCAACTGGCCCGCGCTGTCGCGGGGTCGGCGGCACTCGTTGTCTGCCTCGCCGACGGTGATCGGCACATAGCCGCTCGGCGCAATAAGCCTGGCGACGTCCTCGGCCTGGGTCTTGGCGCCGGCCACCGGGTTGTTGGTCACTTCCTGCAGCCCGAGGACATCGGCACCTGATGCAGCGATGACCCGCTGGGTCTTGTCGCGTCGCGCCTCCCAGGGGGCAGCGCCCGTCGCGCAGGAGCCGGAGTTGGGCTTGGCGCCGCAGACGTTGTACGTCGCGAATACCAGCGAGCCGGCCGCGGAAGCGGGGGGTGCGGCGAATAATGGAAGCGCCGTGGCCGCGATGCCCACCGCAGCAACCAAAGCTAGGACCTTACGCATTGCTAACCCCCGAGAGTCGAATTTGGTCGTCACAGGCTAACCCACGATTATCTGGTCGTCTTCGAGACGGCCCGATCACAGGCGGACGTCGTCGACCGCGGTGAGCACCCACGGTCCCGCGTCGGTGATCGCCACGGTGTGCTCCCAGTGCGCGGCCCAGCGGCCGTCAGTCGTCACCACGGTCCAGTCATCCTCAAGGACGCCGACCTCGGGGCTACCCAGGGTCGCCATCGGCTCGATCGCCAGGGCCATCCCGGCAACGAGGACCGGCCCGCTGCCCGGACGTCCGTAGTTCGGGACGGGCGGGTGCATGTGCATGCTCGACCCGATGCCGTGGCCGACGTACTCCTCGACAATCCCGTACGGGCCGGCAGCCCGGATGGCGGTCTCCACTGCGTGCCCGATATCTGACAGGTGCGCTCCGACGCGCGCGGCGGCCAGGCCTGCCCACATCGACGCCTCCGTCGCGGCGGACAGTGCAGCGGTCTCGGGCGAGATCGAGCCGACTCCCATGGAGAGCGCCGCGTCGCCGTGCCAGCCATCGACGATCGCGCCGCAGTCGATCGAGATGAGGTCACCCTCGGCAAGGACCGTCGCGCCGGGTATGCCGTGCACGACCTCGCGGTTGACCGAGGTGCAGATGACAGCGGGAAAGCCGTGGTAACCGAGGAACGACGGCGTCGCGCCATGATCGGAAATCGACGCGGCCGCGATCTCGTTGAGCTCTGCGGTGGTGATGCCAGGACGGACCGCCTCGGCAACTGTCTGAAGCGTCACGCCGACAACTCGTCCCGCCTCGCGCATGACTGCCAGCTGGTCAGCGGATTTGATCTCGATCGCGCTCTTCCGGCGGAACATCCAGCTACTGCTTGATGCCGAGGGCATCGACGATGCGCGCGGTGACATCGTCGACCTCGCCCAGCCCATCGACGCGGACCAGCAGTCCTTGCGCCTCGTACACGGCGATGAGCGGCGCCGTCTGCTCGAAGTAGATCTCCAGCCGGCGGCGGATCACGTCTTCAGTGTCGTCGCTTCGACCTTGGTCGGCGGCGCGCTTGACGAGGCGCGCAACGACCTCGTCGATCTCGACGACCAGTTCGACAACCGAATCGAGGGCCTGGCCCGACGACTGCAGCATCGAGTCGAGCTCGCCGACCTGCTCCACCGTGCGGGGATACCCGTCTAGGAGGAACCCGGGAAGGCAGTCGGCCTGCGCCAGGCGATCGCGCACCATCGCGTTCGTGACACCGTCCGGCACGTACTCCCCCGCGTCCATGTACCGGCGAGCTTCGATGCCCAACGGCGTGCTCTGCGAGACGTTGGCGCGGAAGATGTCGCCGGTGGAGATGTGCGGCACGCCGAGCAGCGCGGCGATATAGCCGGCCTGAGTGCCCTTGCCCGCGCCGGGAGGGCCCATCAACACCAGCCGCATCAGCGGAGGAATCCCTCGTAATTGCGCTGCTGCAGCTGCGCCTCGATCTGCTTGACCGTGTCAAGCCCGACGCCGACCATGATCAGCAGGCTCGTGCCACCGAAGACGAACCGGTTGGCGACGCCGAGGAAGCTGAAGGCGAACAGCGGCAGGATCGCGATCATGCCCAGGTACAGCGCACCTGGTGCGGTGAGCCTGGTGAGCACGTAGTCGAGGTACTCGGCGGTCGGCCGTCCGGCACGGATTCCGGGGATGAAGCCGCCGTACTTCTTCATGTTGTCGGCAACTTCAACGGGGTTGAAGGTGATCGACACGTAGAAGTAGCAGAAGAACACGATCAGCGTGAAGTACAAGAGCATGTACCACGAGCCGGTACCGCTGCCGAGGTTCGTTTGGACCCACACTGCCCACGACGACTGACTGCCGGTGAGCTGCACGAACAAGGTGGGCAGGAACAGCAGCGAGGACGCGAAGATGACCGGGATGACGCCGGCCATGTTGACCTTCAGCGGTATGTAAGTAGAGGTGCCGCCGTACATTCGCCGGCCGACCATGCGTTTGGCGTACTGAACGGGGATGCGCCGCTGGGCCTGCTCGACGAACACGACGAACGCGACGATCGCGAGGCCGACCAGCAGCGTGAGCACGAAGGTGAACGGGCCGTGGCTGCCCCAGATCCCGACGAACTGGGCCGGGATCGTGGCGATGATCGAGGTGAAGATCAGGACGGACATGCCGTTGCCGACACCGCGTTCAGTGATCAGTTCGCCAAACCACATGATGATCGCGGTACCGGCGGTCATGACGATGATCATGACGAGGATGACCCACACCGATTGATTCGGAATGATGTTCTCGTTGCAGCCGCTGAAGAGAGCCCCTGGCGTTCGAGCAAGTGACAAGATCGCCGTCGACTGCAGGACCGCCAGGCCGATCGTGACGAAGCGCGTGTACTGCGTGATCTTCGCCTGGCCGGCCTGACCATCTGCCTTCAGCGTCTCCAGACGCGGAATCACGACGGTGAGCAGCTGCAGGATGATGCTCGCGGTGATGTACGGCATGATCCCGAGCGCGAACACCGACAACTGCAACAGTGCCCCGCCACTGAACAGGTTGATCAGCGCGTAGACGGAGTTGTCCTGCACGACGTCGATACACCGCTGGATAGCGGAGTAGTCGACACCGGGCGTGGGAACAACCGACCCGAGGCGGTAGAGAGCCAAGAGACCGAGAGTGAAGAAGATCTTCTTGCGAAGATCCGGTGTACGCAGGGCAGCCCCGAACGCACTGATGTGCACTGTGCCTCCTGCTTAGACTTCGGTTGCGGAACCGCCTGAAGCAACGATCTTGCCACGGGCCGTTTCGGAGAATGCATTGGCACTCACCGCAACCGCGACGTTGATGTCGCCCTGGCCGAGAACCTTGACCGGCTGCCCCTTACGAACTGCACCCTTGGCAACGAGATCACTGATCGTGACCTCCCCGCCTTCGGGGAACAGCTTGGTGAGCATGGCCAGGTTCACGACCTGGAACTCGATCTTCGACGGGTTCTTGAAACCCTTGAGCTTGGGCAGTCGCATGTGCAGCGGCATCTGGCCACCCTCGAACCGGGCCGGAACCTGGTAGCGAGCCTTGGTGCCCTTGGTGCCACGGCCCGAGGTCTTTCCCTTGGACGCCTCGCCACGGCCCTTGCGGGTCTTGGCGGTCTTGGCGCCCGGAGCCGGGCGCAGGTGATGGACCTTGAGTGTCATGGTTAGTCGACCTCCTCAACAACAACCAGGTGCCGCACGGTGTTCACCATGCCGCGGATTTCGGGGCGGTCTTCCTTGACGACGGTGTCGCCGATTCGCTTGAGACCGAGCGAGCGCAGCGTGTTCCGCTGGCCGCTCGTGCCGCCGATCTTGGACTTCTTCTGCGTGACCTTCAGACGAGCCATTACGCGCTCCTCCCCGCAGCCATCGCGCGCAGCAGTGCCGGCGGGGCAACGTCTTCGAGCGGCAGTCCGCGACGAGCAGCAACCTGCTCGGGCATCTCGAGCATCTTCAGCGCAGCGACCGTGGCGTGCACGATGTTGATGGCGTTGTCCGAGCCCATCGACTTGCTGAGGATGTCGTGGACGCCAGCGCATTCCAGCACGGCGCGAACCGGGCCACCGGCGATGACGCCGGTACCGGGAGCGGCCGGGCGCAGCATGACGACGCCAGCAGCAGCCTCACCCGTGATGGGGTGCGGAATGGTGCCCTGGATGCGCGGGACGCGGAAGAAGTGCTTCTTGGCCTCTTCGACACCCTTGGCGATCGCCGCGGGCACCTCCTTGGCCTTGCCGTAACCGACGCCGACGTTGCCGTCGCCGTCACCGACGACGACGAGGGCGGTGAAGCTGAAGCGACGACCACCCTTGACGACCTTGGCGACACGATTGATGGCGACCACGCGCTCGATGAAGGCGGACTTCTCCTCGCGCGGAGCGCGATCCTTGCGCTCCCGGCGATCACCGCCGCCGCTTCCGCGGCGGGCTGTATCAGACATGAGTTCCTCTTCCGTTTCGGATTTCGCGTGCGTCGTTCGACGATGCCATTAGAAGGTCAGGCCGGCTTCGCGGGCGCCATCGGCGACAGCGGCCACACGACCGTGGTAGTTGTTACCGCCGCGGTCGAAGACCACGGTCTCGATGCCAGCCTTCTTGGCGCGCTCGGCGACGAGCTCGCCAACCTTGCGAGCCTTGGCCGTCTTGTCGACGGATGCGCCGCGGAGATCGGCCTCCATCGTGGATGCCGATGCCAAGGTCACACCCTGGGTGTCGTCGACGACCTGGGCCAGCATGTGACGAGCAGAGCGGGTCACAACGAGCCGCGGGCGCAGTGCCGTGCCCGAGACCTTCTTGCGAACGCGCAGGTGGCGACGCGCACGGCCCACGGTGGAGCGGGTGCGCGTTCCCAGCTTGGGAGCGAAGGAGGTCATTACTTACCAGCCTTTCCGGCCTTGCGGCGTACGACTTCACCCTCGTAGCGCACGCCCTTGCCCTTGTACGGCTCCGGCTTGCGGATCTTGCGGATGTTGGCGGCAACCTCGCCGACCTGCTGCTTGTCGATGCCCTGAACCTTGAACTTGATGGGGCTCTCCACGGCAAATGAGATGCCCTGGGGTGCCTTCACGAGGACCGGGTGGCTGAAGCCGAGCTGGAACTCCAGATCGGTGCCCTTGGCGGCGACGCGGTAACCCGTGCCGACGATCTCCAGGCCCTTCTCGTATCCGGTTGTGACGCCGATGACCATGTTGCCAACCAGCGTGCGGGTCAGGCCATGCAGAGCGCGCGATGCACGCTCATCGTTCGGCCGAGTGACAACGAGAACGCCGTCCTCCTGCTCGACGACGATCGGGCTCGCGACGGTGAGGCTCAGCGTGCCCTTCGGCCCGGTGATCGTCACCTCGCTGCCGTCGATCGTGGCGGTGACTCCGGCGGGAACGGGGATCGGCTGACGTCCGATGCGTGACATGTCAGTCCTCCGTTACCAGACGTAGGCGAGGACTTCCCCACCTACGCCCTTCTTTGCAGCCTGACGGTCGGTCAGGAGTCCACCGGATGTGGACAGGATCGCGATCCCCAGTCCACCGAGTACGCGCGGCAGCGCGGTGCTCTTCGCGTAGACCCGCAGGCCCGGCTTGGAGACGCGGCGAAGGCCGGCGATCGAGCGCTCGCGAGAAGGCCCGTACTTGAGGTCCAAGGTCAGCGTCTTGCCAACGGTGGCGTCCTCGACGTGCCAGCCCGCGATATAGCCCTGCGCCTGGAGGATCTCGGCGATATTCGCCTTGATCTTCGAGTGCGGCATCGCGACGGTGTCGTGATACGCGGAGTTTGCGTTGCGCAGTCGCGCAAGCATGTCCGCGATCGGGTCAGTCATTGTCATGGCCTCATCGGCCTTCCTCGCTGTGGTATCCAACCGGGCATTGTGCCCATCGGACCTGCAGCGTCGTTGTTTACCAGGAGCTCTTGGTCACACCAGGCAGCTCGCCCGCGTGGGCCATCTGCCGAACGCAAATGCGGCACAGGCCGAACTTGCGGTACACCGAGTGCGGACGGCCGCACTTGTTGCAGCGTGTGTATCCCCGCACCTTGAACTTCGGGGTCTTCTGCTGCTTTTGGATCAGGGCTTTCTTCGCCATGGCTCAGGCCTCCTTGAAGGGGAATCCGAGAAGGCGAAGCAATGCGCGCCCTTCGTCATCATTCTTGGCAGTCGTCACGATCGTGATGTCCATTCCGCGGACGCGATCGATCTTGTCCTGGTCGATCTCGTGGAACATTGACTGCTCGTTGAGTCCGAAGGTGTAGTTGCCGCGGCCGTCGAACTGCTTGGGCGACAGACCGCGGAAGTCACGGATGCGGGGAAGAGCGACCGACAGCAGTCGGTCGAGGAACTCCCACATGCGATCGTTGCGCAGCGTGACGTGGGCGCCGATGGGCTGGCCCTCGCGAAGCTTGAACTGGGCGATCGACTTGCGGGCCTTGGTGACCTGCGGCTTCTGCCCAGTGATGTCGGCGAGGTCGCGGATGGCGCCCTCGATCAGCTTCGAGTCACGAGCGGCGTCGCCGACTCCCATGTTGACGACGACCTTGGTGACGGTCGGCACCTGCATGACATTGGCGAACGAGAACTCCTCGCGAAGCGCGGGAAGAATCTCCTCGCGGTAGCGCACCTTCAGGCGCGGCACCGTGGTCTCGGTGGTGGTTGCGGTAGTCATCGCAGATTCCTTAGATGTCTTTGCCGGTGCGGCGGGAGATGCGAACGCTGCGCTGCGAGGCGTAGGTAGAACCGTCGGTGCGACGCTTCTCGACCTCTTCCTTGCGGAAGCCGATGCGCGTGGGACGGCCGTCCTCAGGATCGATCACCATGACGTTCGAGACATGGATGGGAGCCTCGGTGGTGATGATGCCGCCGGTCTTCGCGCCACGGTTGCTCTGACCAACCTTGGTGTGCTTCTTGATCCGGTTGACACCCTCGACGATGACCTTCTCGGTGTCGGGGTAGACCTCGATGACCTTGCCCTTGACGCCGCGGTCCTTGCCCGAGATGACCTGGACGAGGTCGCCCTTACGAATGCTCAGCGACATGGTTACAGCACCTCCGGTGCGAGCGAGATGATCTTCATGAACTTCTTCTCGCGCAGCTCGCGACCGACCGGCCCGAAGATTCGGGTACCACGCGGCTCGCCGTCACCCTTGAGGATGACTGCTGCGTTCTCGTCGAAGCGGATGTACGAACCATCGGGACGACGACGCTCCTTGCGGGTGCGGACGATGACGGCCTTGACGACCTCGCCCTTCTTGACGTTGCCACCCGGAATGGCGTCCTTGACCGTGGCCACGATGACATCACCGATGCCGGCGTACCGGCGGCCTGAACCGCCAAGCACGCGGATGCACAGAATTTCCTTGGCACCCGTGTTGTCGGCGACCCTAAGTCGCGACTCCTGCTGAATCACTGCATTCTCCTGATCGTCTGCCGGTTCTCATAAAGAGCCTGGCGGAACTAGTGGGCTACTTGGCCTTCTCGAGGATCTCGACCACGCGCCAGCGCTTGGTCGCGGACGTGGGCCGGGTCTCCATGAGGAGGACGCGGTCGCCAATGCCTGCGGCGTTGGCCTCGTCATGCGCCTTCAGCTTGCTCGTCCGACGGACGACCTTGCCGTAAAGCGGATGCTTGAAGCGGTCCTCGACTGCGACGACCACCGTCTTGTCCATCTTGTCGCTGACCACCAGACCCTCGCGGGTCTTGCGGTAACCGCGGTTCAACTCTGTCACGCCTGCCTCATTCGAGCTCATGCGGCACCCTCGGTGCCGTCTGTCACAACTTCATACGGGGTGATGCCGAGCTCGCGCTCGCGCAGGATCGTGTAGATCCGCGCGATGTCCTTGCGGACGGCGCGGAGGCGACCATGGTTCTCGAGCTGTCCGGTCGCGCCCTGGAAGCGAAGGTTGAAGAGCTCTTCCTTCGACTCACGGAGCTTCAACGCCAGATCGGCGTCATCGAGGTTGCGGAGTTCGCCCACCTGTGTGCCTGCGGCCATCAGTTGTCACCTGCTTCGTCGCGCCGAACGATCCGGCACTTCATCGGGAGTTTGTGCATGGCGCGGGTTAGCGCCTCGTTGGCGATCTTCTCGTCGGGGTAGGCAAGCTCGAACATGACGCGTCCGGGCTTGACGTTCGCAACCCACCACTCGGGCGAGCCCTTGCCGGAACCCATGCGGGTCTCAGCAGGCTTCTTGGTGAGCGGGCGGTCCGGGTAGATGGTGATCCAGACCTTGCCGCCACGACGAATATGGCGAGTGATGGCGATACGAGCGGACTCGATCTGACGGTTCGTCACGTACGCGGGCTCCATTGCCTGGAGGCCGTACGTACCGAACGTCACCTCGGTGCCGCCCTTCGCCACGCCACGGCGAGTGGGGTGGTGCTGCTTGCGGTGCTTGACCCTGCGGGGAATCAACATGTCGGCTAGCCCTCCTGGCCTTCTGCTGCCACGACTGGGGCGGCTTCGACGAGAACGTCGCCAGCCGGCTCGGCGGCGCGCTCGGTGCCCTCAGACTCGGGGCGACGGGGACGGTCGGGGCGGGCGCGGGGGCCGCTCAGACGCGCGGTGGCAGCTGCCGCCTCGCGCTCCGAACGGGTGGCGAGCGCGTCGCCCTTGTAGATCCAGACCTTCACGCCGATGCGACCGAAGGTGGTTCGCGCCTCGTAGAAGCCATAGTCGATGTCGGCGCGCAGCGTGTGCAGCGGCACCCGACCCTCGCGGTAGAACTCCGTGCGCGACATCTCGGCGCCTCCAAGACGGCCGGAGACCTGCACCCGGATGCCCTTGGCGCCGCTCTTCATCGTGCTCTGCATTCCCTTGCGCATGGCGCGACGGAAGGAGACACGGCTGGAGAGCTGCTCGGCGATGCCCTGCGCAACGAGCTGGGCCTCGATCTCGGGGTTCTTCACCTCGAGGATGTTCAGCTGGACCTGCTTGCCGGTGAGCTTCTCGAGGTCGCCGCGGATGCGATCGGCCTCGGCGCCACGGCGGCCGATGACGATGCCCGGACGCGCCGTGTGGATGTCGACGCGAACCCGGTCACGGGTGCGCTCGATCTCCACGCGGGCGATGCCGGCGCGCTCCATGCCCTTGGACAGCAGCTTGCGAATCTGCACGTCCTCGGACACGTAGTCGCGGTAGCGCTGGCCGACCTTGGAGCTGTCAGCAAACCAACGAGTGTTGAAGTCGGTGGTGATGCCCAGCCGGAAGCCGTGCGGGTTTACTTTCTGGCCCATGGGTCAGCCCTTCGATTCTGCGTCGTCAGCAGGAGCAGCCGTCTTCTTGGCTGCGGTCGTCTTCTTGGCTGCAGGAGCAGCCTTCTCGGCAGCCGCCTTCTTCGCGGCCGGTGCCTTCTTGGCTGGCGTCTCGTCGACGACCGGCTTGGGGGCCGGCGCCTTCGCGACGGGCTTCGGCTTGGCAGCCTTGAGAACCGGTACGAGCGGCACGCCGTCGGACACGATCACGGTGATGTGGCTGCTGCGCTTGCGGATCCGGTACGCGCGACCCTGAGCGCGGGGGCGGATGCGCTTCATCGTCGGGCCCTCGTCGACGTACGCAGCGCTGACGACCAGACCGCGCGCGTCCATCGCGTGGTTGTTCGTCGCGTTGGCGATCGCACTGTCGAGCACCTTGCCGATCGGCTCGCTAGCGGCCTGGGGCGCGAACTTCAACACCGCCTGGGCGTCTGCCGCGTTCATGCCTCTGATGAGGTCGATAACGCGACGCGCCTTCATGGGCGTGACGCGGACGTACCGCGCCTGGGCCCTGGCTTCCATGTCTATCCCCTTGCTGCTTCGGTGGCTACTGATCGGTGTGAGTCTTGAGTTGTCGACTGCTTAGCGCTTGCGCGCCTTGCGGTCGTCCTTGATGTGTCCGCGGAACGTGCGGGTCGGGGCGAACTCGCCGAGCTTGTGCCCGACCATGTTCTCCGACACGAAGACCGGGACATGCTTGCGGCCGTCGTGCACCGCGATCGTGTGACCCAGCATCGCCGGGATGATCATGGAGCGACGTGACCAGGTCTTGATCACGGTCTTCGTTCCCGCTTCGTTCTGAACTTCCACCTTCTTGAGCAGGTGGCCGTCGATGAAGGGGCCCTTCTTCAGGCTGCGTGGCATGTGCTTCCCTATCGCTTCTTGCCGGACTTGCGGCGGCGGACGATGAACTTGTCGCTGGCCTTGTTCTTCGAACGGGTACGGCCCTCGGGCTTGCCGTTCGGGTTGACCGGGTGACGTCCACCGGACGTCTTGCCCTCGCCACCACCATGCGGGTGATCGACCGGGTTCATGGCGACACCGCGGACGGTCGGGCGCTTGCCCTTCCAGCGCATACGGCCGGCCTTGCCCCAGTTGATGTTCGACTGCTCGGCGTTGCCGACCTCGCCGATCGTCGCGCGCGAGCGCAGGTCGACGTTGCGGATCTCGCCGGACGGCATACGCAGCTGCGCGTACGGGCCGTCCTTGGCCACGAGCTGCACCGACGAGCCGGCCGAGCGCGCGATCTTGGCGCCACCGCCTGGCTTGATCTCCACGGCGTGGATCACGGTGCCGACGGGGATGTTGCGCAGCGGCAGGCAGTTACCCGGCTTGATGTCGGCGCTGGCGCCGGTCTCGATCGGGTCGCCCTGCTTCAGCTTGTTCGGGGCGATGATGTAGCGCTTCTCGCCGTCCGCGTAGTGAAGCAGTGCGATGCGCGCTGTGCGGTTCGGGTCGTACTCGATGTGAGCGACGCGCGCGGGCACGCCGTCCTTGTCAGCGCGACGGAAGTCGATCACACGGTAGGCACGCTTGTGCCCACCGCCCTGGTGGCGGGTGGTGATCTTGCCGGAGTTGTTACGGCCGCCCTTCTTCGTCAGCGGCCGAACCAACGACTTCTCCGGCGTTGACCGGGTGATCTCGACGAAGTCGGCAACGCTGGAGCCACGACGGCCCGGCGTTGTCGGCTTGTACTTGCGGATTCCCATAGCTGTCTTTCCGTCTCGTGAGTGCGGTTCGGTCGGCTACCCGGTCAGGAGACCGGGCCTCCGAAGATGTCGATGCGGTCGCCTGCAGCGACCGTGACGATGGCGCGCTTGGTGGATGCACGCTTGCCAAAGCCGGTTCGCGTGCGCAGGCGCTTGCCCTCGCGGTTGAGCGTGTTGACCGAGGTCACCTTGACCCCGAACACCTGCTCGACCGCGATCTTGATCTGCGTCTTGTTCGCATCCGGCGACACGACGAACGTGTACTTGTTCTCGTCGAGGAGCGCGTAGCTCTTCTCGGAGATCACCGGGGAGATCAGGACATCGCGGGGGTCGGCGATTCTCACTCCGCCACCTCACTCTCGGTTGCAACGGCCTTGACGGAGCGACCCTTGACGGGACCGGCAAGGAAGATCTCGAGCGCGGCCGAGGTGAACAGCACGTGGTCGCTGACGAGAACGTCGTAGGTGTTGAGCTGGTCGACATACAGCAGGTGCACGTCGGGCACGTTGCGCAGGCTCAGGGCCGCGACATCGTCATCGCGATCGATGTTGATGAGCACCTTGCCCTCGAGGCCCAGCGCGGCGAGCGCGGCAATCGCTGCCTTCGTCGACGGCGTATCGCCCTCGACGAGCTCGGTCACGACGTGGATACGACCATCGCGCGCCCGATCGGACAGCGCACCGCGAAGCGCACCGACGATCATCTTCTTGGGAGTGCGCTGCGAGTAGTCACGTGTGCTGGGGCCATGGACGACGCCACCGCCGACGAACTGCGGTGCGCGGATCGAGCCCTGACGGGCGCGGCCGGTGCCCTTCTGCTTCCAGGGCTTGCGGCCACCGCCGCTGACCTCGGCGCGTGTCTTGGTGTTGGCCGTGCCCTGGCGTGCCGCGGCGAGCTGGGCCACGACGACCTGGTGGATCAACGGCACGTTGACCTGCACGTCGAAGATCTCGGCCGGCAGCTCCACGCTGCCGGAAGCCGCCCCTGCGGGCGTGCGGACGTCTACCGCGGTCATGCCTGGTCCTCCTTGACAGCCGTGCGGACGAACACGAGTCCGCCCTTGGGGCCGGGGATGGCGCCCTTGATGAGCAGCAGGCCACGCTCGGCGTCGATGCCCTGAACGACCAGGTTCTGGGTGGTCTGGCGAACCCCACCCATGCGACCGGCCATCTTCATGCCCTTGAACACGCGACCGGGAGTAGCGCAGCCGCCGATGGAGCCGGGCGAGCGGTGCTTGCGCTGCACGCCGTGCGAGGCGGACAGGCCGTGGAACTTGTGGCGCTTCATGACACCGGCGAAGCCCTTGCCCTTGGTGGTGCCGACGACGTCGACCATCTGGCCGGTCTCGAACGTGTCGGTGCCGATCTCCTGGCCGAGGGTGTACTCGGTCGCGTCATCGGTGCGGATCTCGACCAGGTGGCGGCGCGGGGTGACGCCGGCCTTCGCGAAGTGGCCGGTGTCCGGCTTGTTCACCTTGCGGGGGTCGATCGCGCCGAACGCGATCTGGACGGCGGAGTAGCCGTCGATCTCGGGGGAACGGACCTGGGTGACGACGCACGGCCCAGCCTTGACCACGGTCACGGGGACAACCTTGTTGTTGTCATCCCAGACCTGGGTCATGCCGAGCTTTTCGCCCAGAACGCCCTTCACGTTGGTGCCCATTCTTCGTCCTTGCCTAGTCGTATTTCGCAGCGTGCTTCGGAAGCTAGAGCTTGATCTCGATGTCGACGCCGGCGGGCAGGTCGAGGCGCATGAGCGAGTCGACTGTCTTCGGCGTGGGATCGAGAATGTCAATGAGGCGCTTGTGGGTGCGCATCTCGAAGTGCTCGCGGCTGTCCTTGTACTTGTGCGGCGAGCGAATGACGCAGTAGATGTTCTTCTCCGTCGGCAGCGGCACCGGGCCAGCAACCTGCGCGCCGGTACGGATCACGGTCTCGACGATCTTGCGCGCCGAAGAGTCGATGACCTCGTGGTCGTAGGCCTTGAGCCGGATGCGGATCTTCTGTCCCGCCATGGTGGCTGGTGTCCTTACTCGTGTAGTGCCGCTAGTGGAGTGCTGTGCCGTTCGGGTGCTGCTGTGGTGCTGTCGGATTTCGTGGGGGACAGCGGGTCGCGCCGCCCCCCACGAAGTTCCGGGAAGAGCCTGAGTTACTTCAGGATCTTGGTGACGCGTCCCGCACCGACGGTGCGGCCACCCTCACGGATGGCGAACCGAAGTCCGTCCTCCATGGCGATGGGCTGGATGAGCTCCACGATCATGTCGGTGTTGTCACCGGGCATGACCATGTCCTTGCCGTCGGGCAGGGTTACGACGCCGGTCACGTCGGTGGTGCGGAAGTAGAACTGCGGCCGGTAGTTGTTGAAGAACGGCGTGTGACGGCCGCCCTCGTCCTTCGACAGGATGTAGACCTGAGCCTCGAAGTCCGTGTGCGGGGTGATCGAGCCGGGCTTGCAGCAGACCTGGCCGCGCTCGACATCCTCACGCTTCACGCCGCGGAGCAGGAGGCCGACGTTCTCGCCCGCCTGACCCTCGTCGAGCAGCTTGCGGAACATCTCGACACCGGTGACGGTGGTCTTGGTGGCCGGTCCGGGGTGGATGCCGACGACCTCGATCTCCTCGTTGACCTTGACGATGCCGCGCTCGATACGACCGGTGACGACAGTGCCGCGACCGGTGATGGTGAACACGTCCTCGACGGGCATGAGGAACGGCTTGTCGACCTCACGCTCGGGGGTCGGGATGAAGTTGTCGACGGCGGTCATGAGCTCCATGATCGACTCGCCCCACTTCTCGTCGCCCTGAAGCGCCGGGAAAGCAGCAACGCGGACCACGGGGATGTTGTCGCCGTCGTACTCGTACGTCGACAGCAGCTCGCGGACCTCCATCTCGACGAGCTCGATGAGCTCCTCGTCGTCGACCATGTCGCACTTGTTCAGGGCGACCACGATCGAGGGCACGCCGACCTGGCGGGCCAGGAGCACGTGCTCCTTGGTCTGCGGCATCGGGCCATCGGTGGCGGCGACCACGAGGATCGCGCCGTCCATCTGGGCCGCGCCGGTGATCATGTTCTTGATGTAGTCGGCGTGGCCGGGGCAGTCGACGTGGGCGTAGTGACGCGCCTCGGTCTGGTACTCGACGTGCGCGATCGAGATCGTGATGCCGCGCTGACGCTCCTCGGGAGCCTTGTCGATCATGTCGAACGGCGTGAACGGGTTCACGTCCGGGTACTTGTCGTGCAGCACCTTGGTGATGGCTGCAGTCAGCGTCGTCTTGCCATGGTCAATGTGACCAATGGTGCCGATGTTGACGTGCGGCTTGGTGCGCTCAAACTTGGCCTTCGCCACTTGAGTTCTCCCTTGTCCTCTTGCCGTCCGGCGTTGTCGCGGATCGGAGTGCTGATCTTTTGGTTATTGGTGTTGTGATCCGCGACTATTCGCCGCGAGCCTTAGCGATGATTTCTGTAGCAACGTTGGTCGGAACCTGCGCGTACGAGTGGAACTGCATGCTGTAACTGGCGCGACCCTGCGTGCGGCTGCGTAGATCTCCCACGTAGCCGAACATCTCGGACAGCGGAACCAGGGCCTTGACGACCCGGGCTCCCGAGCGCTCCTCCATGGCCTGGATCTGGCCACGGCGGGAGTTCAGGTCACCGATGACATCGCCCATGAAGTCTTCGGGCGTCGTCACCTCGACTGCCATCATCGGCTCGAGCAGCACCGGTCCGGCGCGACGAGCGCCTTCCTTGAATGCCATCGAACCGGCGATCTTGAAGGCCAGTTCCGAGGAGTCGACGTCGTGGTAGGCGCCGTCCTGGAGGATCACTCGCACGTCGACCATCGGGTAGCCGGCGAGAACGCCGCTCTCCATGGCCTCCTGCGCACCCGCATCGACCGAGGGGATGTACTCGCGGGGGATGCGGCCGCCGGTGACCTTGTTGACGAACTCGTAGCCGCCGACCTCTTCGCCACCCGTGGGCTCCATGTCGATCTGCACCTTGGCGAACTGGCCGGAGCCACCCGTCTGCTTCTTGTGCGTGTAATCGATCTTCTGGACGAGCTTGGTGATGGTCTCGCGGTATGCGACCTGCGGCTTGCCGACATTCGCCTCGACGTTGAACTCACGCTTCATGCGGTCGACCAGCACCTCGAGGTGCAGTTCGCCCATGCCGCCGATGATCGTCTGGCCGGTCTCCTCGTCGGTACGGACGTGGAAGGTCGGATCCTCTTCGGACAGGCGCTGGATCGCAGTGCCGAGCTTGTCCTGGTCGCTCTTGGTCTTCGGCTCGATCGCGATGTGGATGACGGGAGCCGGGAAGTTCATCGACTCGAGCACGACCGGGTTGGCCACGTCGCACAGGGTCTCGCCCGTGGTGGTGTCCTTCAGGCCCATGACGGCCACGATGTCGCCGGCGCCTACCGAGTCGATCTCTTCACGCTTGTTCGCGTGCATTCGGTAGATCTTGCCGATGCGCTCCTTGCGGTCCTTCACGCTGTTGAGCACTGCGGTACCGGTCTGCAGGCGACCGGAGTACACGCGCAGGTAGGTGAGCTTGCCCAGGTGCGGGTCGGTCATGATCTTGAACGCCAGGGCCGCGAAGGGCTCCTTGTCGTCGGGCTGACGCGAGATGAGCACGTCCTCGTGGCCCGGCTTGTGTCCCTCGATCGCCGTGATGTCCAGCGGTGAGGGCAGGTAGGCCACGACCGCGTCGAGCATGGGCTGGACGCCCTTGTTCTTGAACGCGGAGCCGGTGAGGACCGGGGTGAGCTTGTCGGCCAGGGTCGCGCGACGGATCGCGGCGTTGAGCTCGTCGACGGTGAACGACTCGCCCTCGAGGAACTTCTCCAGAATCGCGTCGTCGGCCTCGGACAGCGTCTCGAGCAGCTTCTCGCGGTACTCAGCGGCCTTCTCGGCGAGCTCCGCGGGGATCTCCTCGATCGTGTAGTCCTCGCCCTTCTCGGTCTCCCCGCGCCAGGTGAGCGCGCGCATGCCGACCAGGTCGATGACGCCGAGGAAGTCGCCCTCATTGCCGATCGGGATCTGCAGGACGAGGGGAACGGCACCGAGGTGGCTGATGATCATGTCGACGCAGCGGTAGAAGTCGGCACCGGTGCGGTCGAGCTTGTTCACGAAGCAGATGCGCGGGACGTTGTAGCGGTCGGCCTGACGCCAGACGGTCTCGGACTGGGGCTCGACGCCCGCGACGCCGTCGAACACGGTGACCGCGCCGTCGAGCACGCGAAGCGAGCGCTCCACCTCGACGGTGAAGTCGACGTGGCCGGGGGTGTCGATGATGTTGATCGTGTGGTCTTTCCAGTGACAGGTGGTGGCGGCAGACGTGATCGTGATGCCGCGCTCCTGCTCCTGCTCCATCCAGTCCATCGTTGCTGCGCCCTCGTGGACCTCACCGATCTTGTAGTTGATACCGGTGTAGAACAGGATCCGCTCGGTGGTCGTGGTCTTGCCCGCGTCGATATGGGCCATGATCCCGATGTTCCGGGTTCTGGCCAGATCGAGTGCGGTCTCGGTCGACACTTTCGGTTCTCCTTGTTACGAGCTGCTGCGGATGAGGATGAGGGGAGGTTCTGGTTACCAGCGGTAGTGCGCGAAGGCCTTGTTGGACTCGGCCATCTTGTGCGTGTCCTCACGCTTCTTCACAGCGGCACCGAGGCCGTTGGACGCGTCGAGGATCTCGTTCATGAGGCGCTCAGTCATGGTCTTCTCACGACGGCTCTTGGAGTAGCCGATGAGCCAGCGCAGCGCGAGGGTCGTGGCGCGGTTGGCCTTGACCTCGACGGGAACCTGGTAGGTCGCACCGCCGACGCGGCGGGACTTGACCTCGAGGGTGGGCTTGATGTTGTCGAGCGCGCGCTTGAGCGTCTGGACCGGGTCGGTCCCGCTCTTCTCGCGGCAGCCCTCGAGCGCGCCGTAGACGATGCGCTCGGCGGTGGAGCGCTTGCCGTCAAGGAGCACCTTGTTGATGAGCTGGGTGACGACCGGCGAGGCGTAGACCGGGTCGATGACGATTGGCCGCTTGGGTGCGGGTCCCTTGCGAGGCATTAGGACTTCTCCTTCTTCGCGCCGTAGCGGGACCGAGCCTGCTTGCGGTTCTTGACGCCCTGCGTGTCGAGGGCGCCGCGGATGACCTTGTAGCGCACGCCGGGCAGGTCGCGGACGCGGCCACCGCGGACGAGCACGATCGAGTGCTCCTGCAGGTTGTGACCGACGCCCGGGATGTAGGCGGTGATCTCGATGCCAGAGGTCAGGCGGACGCGGGCCACCTTGCGAAGCGCGGAGTTCGGCTTCTTGGGGGTGGTGGTGTAAACGCGCGTGCAGACGCCTCGACGCTGCGGGCTGCCCTTGAGCGCCGGCGCCTTGGTCTTGGAGACCTTGTCCTGCCGGCCCTTGCGGACCAGCTGCTGGATGGTTGGCACTGTTGCCTTCCTACCTTCTCGTCGAGATTCACTATTCAGGTGATGCTTCAGGTGGTGCGTCCGACCCACGCGGTCGGGTGTGTCGCGTCATTTTCATGGCGCAACGACGGCTAATCGAGCAGGAGCCCCAGCAGCGTGAGCCGCGAGAGTGCGGGATTCAGGGGAAGCCGCGCACGGTGGGGTGCACCTGAGGGGTCAGGCACAAGGAGAAAGGCTACCTGCTGCCCCGCGGATGAGTCAAAACGGGGTGGTAGGTGCGTCCCTAGTTGTTCTTGACGTTGTCCATTCCGCCGGCGATCGCGAGGAGGACGAGCACGAAAGCGCCGACCACGATGACGGCGACATAGAAGCCGATGTTGATCCAGGACACGATCTTCGACGCGGTCACCATGCCCCGGCCCTGGATCTGGTCACCCGAGGCGTCGATCTCCTTGCTCGCCATGGAGGCGAACACGAGGGCGACGATGGCCGGCACGATGGGACACACCAGCCACGAGGCGATGGACAGGACCAGCGCGATGATCGCGTTGCTCGACGTCTTCGGCGCGGGTGCGTAGACCGGCTGGTAGCCGTACGCCGGTGCCCCGGGAGCCGGGTAGCCGGGCGGCGGAGGCGGCGCGGCGGGCCACTGAGCGGGCGCCTGGGGCGCCTCTGCGATCGGTTCAGGTGCGGGCACCGCGGCCGGATCGACGGGGTCTGGGCCTGGCTGGTTCTCCTCGGTCATGGCGCAACTGTACCTTCCGGCGGCTCCCGACGATCCGCCGATTGCGAGGCCAGCGCGGCGCGGATGGTCGCGAGCTCCTCGCGGATCTCGGTCAGCTGCGCACCGAACTCGTCCTGCTCTGTCTCCTTGGCCCGGCCCGCGCGCGAGCCGATCACCCAGCTGACCATCTGCGCGGTGAACAAGCTGGCGCCGAGGACTGCACAGATGGCGACGATGGCCGCGAGGACCTTCCCGTCGTGGGTCTGCGGGATGTAGGTCTCGCCGTAGTTGATGCGCAGGAGGCTGCCGAAAGCCCAGTAGATGGCGTCCTTGGGTGACTTCAAGGTCGTGTCCGCCGACTGCTCGCTCTCGACCTCGACCATGCTCAGCGCGGCGAAGACGCCGACAAAGAGCACCAGGCCGAAGGAGAAGAGGAACCCGTCCCCGGACGAGTGGTAGCGCAGCTCGAGGATGTACGCGATGACAACCAGCCCGAAAGACATCGCCGGCCACCAGGAGATCCACAAGAACGCCGGGGCGATCAGCAGGATCGGCAGGGATAGGTGCCGAGAGAGGTAGCGCAGGCGATGGTCGTGCACGACCAGTCCGCGCACGAACACGAAGGCGATGACCAGCCACAGGATTGCGGCGCCGAACCACAAGATCGCGACCGTCGAGCCGTTCCAGTCGAAGAAGCCGCCCCACATGAACAAGATCGAGTACGCGGCAATCACGGACAGCCGCAGCGTCGACCGGAAGCCGCGGGTGCTCAAGAGGTCGAGCTCGCGAATGTGCCGGGCACGCCTGCGGACCGCTCGCGTGTGCTCCCGACGCTCGGTCACGCCGGTCACTGTACTGAGGAAAGCGGTTCTGCCAGCTCAAAAGCAAGGAGGGGAGCCTTTCGGCTCCCCTCCTTGCTTTTCGGTTATGTGATTACGCGTTGTACCCGCGGAAGTCGAACTCCTCGAGGGGAACGGCCGCACCCGACGTGGCGCCGAAGGCGCTGTAGTCGAGGTCGTCGTAGCTGCCGAAGCTGGCGTACATCGCCGCCTTGGCCTCCTCGGTCGGATCGACGCGAACGTTGCGGTACACGGGCATGCCCGTGCCGGCCGGGATCAGCTTGCCCAGGATGACGTTCTCCTTCAGGCCGAGCAGCGGATCGCTCTTGGCGTTGATCGCGGCGTCGGTGAGCACCCGGGTGGTCTCCTGGAAGGAGGCCGCGGACAGCCACGACTCCGTGGCCAGCGAGGCCTTGGTGATGCCCATCAGTTCCGGACGACCGGAGGCAGGGGTGCCACCCTCGGCCACCACACGCCGGTTCTCCGCCTCGAACTTCGACTTCTCCACCAGTTCACCGGTGAGGAACTCCGAGTCGCCCGAGCCCGAGTCGACGATGATGATGCGCTTGAGCATCTGACGGACGATGACCTCGATGTGCTTGTCGTGGATCGACACGCCCTGCGAGCGGTACACCTCCTGGACCTGGTCGACCAGGTGGAGCTGCACGGCGCGCTGTCCGAGGATGCGCAGCACCTGCTTGGGATCGACCGCACCGGCGATGAGCTGCTGGCCCACCGCAACGTGCTGGCCGTCCTCGACGAGGAGCTTGGCGCGCTTGGAGACCGGCTGAGCGATCTCCTCGGCTCCGTCGTCGGGCACGACCACGATCTTGCGGGTCTTATCGGTGTCGTCGATACGGACGCGACCGGAGACCTCGCTGATCGGGGCGACACCCTTGGGGGTGCGTGCCTCGAACAGCTCGACGACGCGGGGCAAACCGTGCGTGATGTCCTCACCGGCCACACCGCCGGTGTGGAAGGTGCGCATGGTCAGCTGCGTGCCGGGCTCGCCGATCGACTGGGCCGCGACGATGCCGATGGCCTCGCCGACGTCGACCAGCTTGCCGGTCGCCATCGAGCGTCCGTAGCACATGGCGCAGGTGCCGACCGAGCTCTCGCAGGTCAGCACCGAGCGAGCCCTGATGGCCTCGACGCCCTGGGCGACGAGCTCCTCGAGGATCGGGTAGGTGAGCTCGGTGCCGGCGGGTGCCAGCTCCTTGCCATCGACCTCGACCGCGCGGGCCAGCGTGCGTGATGCCACGGAGGTGTCCAGGTTGTCGACCGGACGAAGCACGTCGCCGACGCGCTCGCCGATGACGATCTGGGCGCCACGATCGGTGCCGCAGTCGACCTCACGGATGATGACGTCCTGCGACACGTCGACCAGACGACGGGTCAGGTAGCCCGAGTCCGCCGTACGAAGCGCGGTATCGGCCAGTCCCTTGCGAGCACCGTGGGTGGAGATGAAGTACTCCAGGACCGACAGGCCCTCACGGAAGTTCGACTTGATCGGGCGCGGGATGATCTCGCCCTTCGGGTTGGCCACCAGGCCACGCATACCGGCGATCTGGCGAACCTGCATGAAGTTACCGCGGGCGCCCGAGTCCACCATCATGTGGACCGGGTTGGTCGGCGGGAAGTTCTTCTGCATGGCCTGGGCAACCTCGTCGGTCGCCCGGGTCCAGATCTCGATGAGCTCCTGACGGCGCTCAGCGTCGGTGATCAGTCCACGGCCGTACTGCGTCTCGACCTTGGCGGCCTTCTCCTCCGCGTTGCCGAGCAGCACGGGCTTCTCCGGCGGCGCGATGACGTCGGAGATGGAGATGGTCACGCCCGAGCGAGTCGCCCAGTAGAAGCCGAGCGACTTGAGCTGGTCGAGGGTGTTTGCAACCTGGACCTTCGGGTAGATCTCCGCGAGCCGGTTGACGGTGATCCCGAGGACCTTCTTGTCGACCTGCACGTTGAGGTACGGGAAGTCGTCAGGAAGCGCCTCGTTGAACAGCGCGCGACCCAGCGTGGTCTTGAGCACCAGCGGCTGGCCGGGCTCCCAGCCTTCGGGAGTCTCGTAGCCGTCGGGCGGCACGACGATCGTGAGGCGAATCGACACCGGCGACTGGATCGAGATCGTGCCAGCGTCGAATGCCATCAGCGCCTCGGCGACCGAGGTGAACGACCGGCCATCACCAAGGGTGTCGGCGCGATCAGACGTCATGAAGTAGATGCCCAGCACCATGTCCTGGGTCGGCGTCGTGACCGGGCGGCCATTTGCCGGGGACAGGATGTTGTTGCTCGACAGCATGAGGATGCGCGCCTCGGCCTGGGCCTCGGCCGACAGCGGAAGGTGCACGGCCATCTGGTCACCGTCGAAGTCGGCGTTGAACGCCGTGCAGACGAGCGGGTGAATCTGGATGGCCTTGCCCTCGATGAGCTGTGGCTCGAATGCCTGGATGCCCAGACGGTGCAGGGTCGGTGCGCGGTTCAGCAGCACCGGGTGCTCGCGGATGACCTCTTCGAGGACGTCCCACACGACCGGGCGCGAACGCTCGACCATGCGCTTGGCGCTCTTGATGTTCTGGGCGTGGTTGAGGTCGACCAGGCGCTTCATGACGAACGGCTTGAACAGCTCAAGTGCCATCTGCTTGGGCAGACCGCACTGGTGCAGCTTGAGCTGCGGGCCGACGACGATGACCGAACGACCGGAGTAGTCCACGCGCTTGCCGAGCAGGTTCTGACGGAACCGGCCCTGCTTGCCCTTGAGCATGTCGGACAGCGACTTGAGCGCACGGTTGCCAGGTCCGGTGACCGGGCGGCCACGGCGGCCGTTGTCGAACAGCGCGTCGACGGCCTCCTGAAGCATGCGCTTCTCGTTGTTGACGATGATCTCGGGGGCGCCGAGGTCGAGCAGCCGCTTGAGGCGGTTGTTCCGGTTGATCACGCGGCGGTACAGGTCGTTGAGATCCGACGTGGCGAAGCGGCCACCGTCGAGCTGCACCATCGGGCGCAGGTCCGGCGGGATGACCGGGACGGCGTCGAGCACCATGCCGCGAGGTGAGTTCGAGGTGTTGAGGAACGCGGTGACGACCTTGAGCCGCTTCAGGGCGCGGGTCTTCTTCTGGCCCTTGCCGTTCTCGACGACATCGCGCAGGATCACGGACTCGGCCTCGAGGTCGAAGGACTCCAGGCGCTTCTGGATCGCCGCAGCGCCCATGCCGCCGTCGAACCAGCGACCGTAGCGATCGCGCATCTCGCGGTAGAGCATCTCGTCGCCCTCGAGGTCCTGGACCTTGAGGGTGCGGAAGCGGTCGAAGATGCGATCGAGGCGCTCGATGTCGCCGTCGGCCTTGCGGCGGATGGAGGCCATCTCGCGCTCGCCCGACTCGCGGACCTTGCGGCGCACGTCGGACTTGGCACCCTCGGCCTCGAGCTCGGCCAGGTCGGCCTCGAGCTTCTGCTGACGGGTCTCGATGTCGTTGTCACGCCGGTTGGCGATCTGCTTCTTCTCCACGCCGAGCTGGTTCTCCAGCGACGGCAGCGCCTCGTGACGGCCCTCGACGTCGACCCACGTGATCATGTAGGCCGCGAAGTAGATGACCTTCTCGAGGTCCTTCGGTGCCAGGTCGAGCAGGTAGCCAAGACGGCTCGGCACGCCCTTGAAGTACCAGATGTGCGTGACGGGTGCGGCCAGCTCGATGTGGCCCATGCGCTCGCGACGCACCTTGGCGCGAGTGACCTCGACGCCGCAGCGCTCGCAGATGATGCCCTTGAAGCGCACGCGCTTGTACTTGCCGCAGTAGCACTCCCAGTCACGGGTCGGCCCGAAGATCTTCTCGCAGAAGAGGCCGTCCTTCTCTGGCTTCAGCGTGCGGTAGTTGATGGTTTCGGGCTTCTTCACCTCGCCGTACGACCAGGTGCGGATGTCCTCCGCGGTCGCCAGTCCGATGCGCAGTTCGTCGAAGAAGTTGACGTCAAGCACGTGTGGTGTCCTTCGTTCGGTCTTGCAGAACTTTTGGTTTCAAAGGGTGGAACTGTGGCCGATCAGAGTTCGTCGACGCTGCTGGGCTCGCGACGGGACAGGTCGATGCCGAGCTCTTCCGCGGCACGGAAGACATCGTCATCGCTGTCGCGCATCTCGATCGACATGCCGTCGCTGGACAGCACCTCGACGTTGAGGCACAGCGACTGCATCTCCTTGACCAGCACCTTGAACGACTCAGGGATGCCCGGCTCGGGGATGTTCTCGCCCTTGACGATTGCCTCGTAGACCTTGACGCGGCCAAGCACGTCGTCGGACTTGATGGTGAGCAGCTCCTGCAGCGCGTATGCGGCGCCGTAGGCCTCGAGTGCCCACACCTCCATCTCGCCGAATCGCTGTCCACCGAACTGCGCCTTACCACCGAGCGGCTGCTGGGTGATCATCGAGTACGGACCGGTCGAGCGAGCGTGGATCTTGTCGTCGACCAGGTGGAGCAGCTTGAGGATGTAGATGTAGCCCACCGCGATGCGGCCGGGGATCGGCTCGCCGCTGCGACCGTCGAACAGGCTCGCCTTGCCATCGGGACCGACGAGCTTGAGCCCGTCGTCCGTCAGTCTGGTCGAGTCGAGGACGAGCGAGAGCTCCTCCTCGCGGGCACCGTCGAACACCGGAGTGGCGACCTTGGTGTCACGCGGAACCGACTTTGCCTCCTTGGGCAGTCGCACGCCGCGCGGATCCGCGGGATCGACATCCCAGCCGGCCTTCGCCGCCCAGCCCAGGTGCGTCTCGAGGATCTGGCCGATATTCATGCGGCCGGGAACGCCGAGCGGGTTGAGCACGACGTCGACCGGGGTCCCGTCCTCGAGGAACGGCATGTCCTCGGGGGGCAGGATCTTGGCGATGACGCCCTTGTTTCCGTGACGACCGGCGAGCTTGTCGCCCTCGGTGATCTTGCGCTTCTGCGCGATGTAGACGCGCACGAGGCGGTTGACGCCCGGGGGGAGCTCGTCGCCCTCGTCGATGTCGAAGACGCGGACGCCGATGACCTTGCCGGACTCACCGTGAGGAACCTTGAGCGACGTGTCGCGGACCTCGCGGGCCTTCTCGCCGAAGATGGCGCGCAGGAGGCGCTCCTCGGGAGTGAGCTCGGTCTCGCCCTTCGGCGTGACCTTGCCGACGAGGATGTCACCGGTGACGACATCGGCGCCGATGCGGATGATGCCGCGCTCGTCGAGATCGGCGAGCACCTCATCCGACACGTTCGGGATGTCGCGGGTGATCTCCTCGGGGCCGAGCTTGGTGTCGCGAGCGTCGACCTCGTGCTCCTCGATGTGGATCGACGAGAGAACGTCGTCCTGCACCAGGCGCTGGTTGAGGATGATCGCGTCCTCGTAGTTGTGGCCCTCCCACGACATGAACGCCACGAGCAGGTTTCGCCCGAGCGCCATCTCACCGAGATCGGTCGACGGGCCGTCCGCGAGGACCTGGCCCTTCTCGACCCGGTCGCCCTCATCGACGATGGGGCGGTGGTTGAAGCAGGTGCCCTGGTTCGAGCGGTGGAACTTCTCGAGCCGGTAGGTCACGTAGCTGCCATCGTCGTTGGCGACGGTGACCGAGTCTGCGGAGACCTCGGACACGGCGCCGGCCTGCTCGGCCTTGATGACATCGCCAGCGTCGTATGCGGCGCGGAACTCCATGCCGGTTCCGACGAGAGGTGCCTCAGAGCGCAGCAGCGGAACTGCCTGACGCTGCATGTTCGAGCCCATCAGGGCGCGGTTCGCATCGTCATGCTCGAGGAACGGGATCATCGCGGTGGCGACTGACCACAACTGGCGAGGCGAGACGTCCATGTAGTCGACATCGGCCGGGAGGACGTAGTCGACCTCTCCGCCCTTGCGGCGGCACAGGACGCGATCCTCGGTCATGGTGCCGTCGGCGCCGAGCGGGGTGTTGGCCTGCGCGATGACGTGCAGGTCCTCCTCGTCGGCCGTCAGGTAGTCGACCTGGTCGGTGACCTTGCCCTTGACCGCCTTGCGGTACGGGGTCTCGACGAATCCGAACGCATTGATGCGCGCGTAGGTCGCGAGCGAGCCGATCAGGCCGATGTTCGGGCCTTCAGGGGTCTCGATCGGGCACATGCGGCCGTAGTGCGAGGGGTGAACGTCGCGGACCTCGAAGCCGGCTCGCTCGCGCGAGAGGCCACCCGGGCCGAGCGCCGACAGGCGACGCTTGTGAGTCAGACCCGAAAGCGGGTTGGTCTGGTCCATGAACTGCGACAGCTGGGAGGTGCCGAAGAACTCCTTGATCGAAGCCACCACTGGGCGGATGTTGATCAGGGTCTGCGGCGTGATCGCCTCGACATCCTGCGTGGTCATGCGCTCGCGCACGACGCGCTCCATGCGGGACAGGCCCGTGCGGATCTGGTTCTGGATCAGCTCGCCCACGGTGCGCAGACGACGGTTGCCGAAGTGATCGATGTCATCGGTCTCGCATGCGACGGTGCCGCGCGGTCCCTCGATCGTGTTGAGGCCCGCGTGCAGGCGCACGAGGTACTCGATGGTCGCGACGACGTCCTCGAGCGTGAGCACGCTCTGCTCGAGGGGCAGGTCGAGACCGAGCTTCTTGTTGACCTTGTAGCGGCCGACCTTGGCGAGGTCGTAGCGCTTGGGGTTGAAGTAGAAGTTGTCGAGGAGGTTGCGCGCATTCTCGACCGTGGGCGGCTCGCCCGGACGCAGCTTGCGGTAGATGTCGAGCAGCGCGTCTTCCTGGCTGCCGATGTTGTCCTTCTCCAGCGTGGCCATGAAGGTCTCGTACTGACCGAAGCGCTCGCGGATCTGATCGGCCGTCATGCCCAGGGCCTTCAGCAGAACGGTGACCGGCTGCTTGCGCTTGCGGTCGACGCGGACGGCGACGAGGTCCTTCTTGTCGATCTCGAACTCGAGCCAGGCGCCGCGGCTGGGGATGATCTTCGCGACGTAGACGTCCTTGTCGGTGACCTTGTCGACCGAGCGCTCGAAGTACACGCCGGGCGAGCGGACCAGCTGCGACACAACGACACGCTCGGTGCCGTTGATGATGAAGGTGCCCTTGTCGGTCATCAGCGGGAAGTCGCCCATGAAGACCGTCTGCGACTTGATCTCGCCGGTCTCGTTGTTCATGAACTCCGCGGTGACGAACAGCGGTGCGGCGTACGTGAAGTCCTTCTCACGGCACTGGTCGACCGTGTACTTCGGGGGCTCGAACCGGTGGTCGCGGAACGACAGCGACATGGAGCCGGCGAAGTCCTCGATCGGGCTGATCTCCTCGAAGATCTCCGTCAGTCCAGAGGACTGCGGGATCTCGGTGTTGCCGGAGGCGATCTCCGCGGCGACGCGGGCCCGCCAATCCTCACCACCCAGGAGCCAGTCGAAGCTCGCCGTCTGGAGCGCGAGCAGATCCGGAACCGCGAGCGGCTCACGAATCTTGGCGAAGGAGACCCGGTTCAATCCCGGGGAGAGGGGCGTTACGTCGGAACGCGTGGGGGCCAAGATGTGTTCCTTCCACAGTGCGGCGGGACATCCGCACTGCCGACCGAGACCGCTCACGCGTAGGAACCCTGAAGTTGTCAAGCCTGCGCCGAGTGGGCGCCGGATCAGGACCGGTCAGGGTAGCGAGGGTAGGAGGGCAGCGCAAAGAAGCAGCATACCCGATGGGCACACCGCTGTCTAACCGGGTGTCGAGCTTCGCTCGTCATCGACCCAGTCCTGCGGCCTCGGCTGCGACAGCGGTACTGCGCCTGGCCTTGCAGGTGGGTCCTCGTCGAGCGGGCCGGAGCCCCGGGGACCAGCCGCACGATCAGAAATCGTGCGCAAGACGATGGTGACGGGGAATAGGGGAAACGTCAAGCACCGACTGGGTTTTCCACCCCCGGTGTGACCGACTCGTGACCCGGTGTACATTACATGCATGGTACAAGCAAATACAGGGAGCCCGGTCGGCTATTTCGCCGACGTCGCGCGTACCCGCGCCCTGTTCACCAATGCGGCCGAGAGCTCGTCGATCGCTGCGGTCCTCGGCGCCCTGATCGACTTCATGTCGACGATGCGTCAGCGCCAGGCCGACACGACCGGCACGACGATGGCCCTCACCCGGCTCGCAGCACACGGACCGATGCGCTCGGCGGACCTTGCGACCAGCCTGCTGCTTGACCAGTCCACGGTGAGCCGCCACGTGGCGCACCTGGAATCCGAAGGGCTGGTCGAGCGCGTCCCCGTCGCCGGCGACCGCCGGGCCCACCTTGTCCAGCTCACCCCGACCGGCGAAGCAGCAGCACACGACCACATCACGCAGAAAGTCGCCTCCCTTGAGGGAGTTCTCAAATCCTGGTCTCGAGATGACCTCCAGACCTTCGCTCAGCTCCTGGACCGCTTCGCGCAAGGGCTAGTCAACGAAAGGCACGACGCATGAGTCTTGATCCCGATCCCAGTACGACCGCAGACCCCGAAGCGACCCTCATCGCCGAGGGTGCACCCGACCATGAGCTGATTCACGGCGGCCGTCTTGGCCTGACCATGTTCGCGCTCATGCTGACGATGTTCCTGGCGGCGCTCGACCAGACCATCGTGTCGACCGCGCTCCCCCGCATCACCAGCGACCTGAACGGCCTGGGCCAGTTGTCCTGGGTCGTCACCGCCTACCTGCTCGCGTCGACGGCGTCGACGCCGATCTGGGGCAAGATCTCCGACCTGTACGGCCGCAAGATCATGCTCCAGGCCGCGATCATCATCTTCCTGGCCGGCTCGCTGCTCGCCGGAGCGTCGACGTCGATGGGCATGCTCATCGTGACCCGCGGCATCCAGGGCCTGGGCGGTGGCGGACTGATCGTCCTGGTCATGGCAGTCATCGCCGACGTCATCCCCCCGCGCGATCGCGGCAAGTACACCGGACTGTTCGGTGCAGTGTTCGCGGTGGCCAGCATTGCCGGCCCCCTCCTCGGCGGCTTCTTCGTCGACTCCCTGACGTGGCGGTGGATCTTCTACATCAACATCCCGGTCGGTATCGCAGCCTTCCTGGTCATCACGACGGTGCTGCAGGTGCCCAAGCACAAGGTCCAGCACGTGATCGACTACCTCGGCGCGGCCATGCTCGTCGTCGGTGTCTGCGTGCTTCTGCTCATCTTCGAATGGGGAGGGGCGCGCTACCCGTGGACCTCTCCGCAGATCATCGGCATGGGCCTGGTGACCGTCGCGCTGCTGTTCGCATTCGTCATGCGCCAGTTGCGGGTGTCCGAGCCCATCGTGCCGATGGCCCTGTTCGGGAACGGCGTCTTCCGCACCACAAGCGTCATCGGCTTCATCGTCGGCCTGGCAATGTTCGGCGCGATCGTCTTCATGCCGCTGTTCTTGCAGGTAGTGCAGGGTGCTTCTCCGACCCAGGCCGGCCTGGAACTGCTGCCAATGATGGCGGGCCTGCTCGTCGCCTCGATCGTCTCCGGCCGCCTCATCTCACGGATGGGTCGCTACAAGATCTTCCCCGTGATCGGGACGGCGCTCGCGGCTATCGGCATGTTCATGCTGTCGACGACCAAGGTCGACACTCCGTACTGGCAGATCGCGCTCGCGCTGCTCGTCCTGGGGCTGGGTATCGGCAACGTGATGCAGGTGCTCATCATCGCCGTGCAGAACTCGGTGAACCCGAAGGACGTCGGCGTCGCGACGAGCGGCTCGACGTTCTTCCGGTCGGTCGGCGGAACGATCGGCACCGCGCTGTTCGGCGCGGTCATGACCGCGCGCCTGACCTCGGAGCTGACCAGCAACCTGCCCGCGGGTTCCGGCAGCGAGTCGCAGATCTCAGGAATCACCAGCGCGATGTCCAACATCGCCGCGCTTCCCGACACGATCAGGCCGATCGTGCTGGAGTCGTTCACGTCGTCACTGAGCACGGTGTTCCTGTGCGCGGTGCCGATCCTCGTCGTCGCATTCGTGTTCGCGCTGTTCCTCAAGGACGTGAAGCTGCGCGGCGCGAACTCCGATCATCCCGCGGTGATGGGCGAGTAGTTCCACCTGAACACAAAGGAAGAAGGGCGGCCCCGATGGGGCCGCCCTTCTTCCTTGTCGTGCGTGCTTACTTGACGGTGACCTTGGCGCCGGCGCCCTCGAGGGTCTCCTTGGCCTTCTCTGCGGCCTCCTTGGTGACCTTCTCCAGAACGGCCTTCGGTGCTGCCTCGACCAGGTCCTTGGCCTCCTTGAGACCGAGGTTGGTGAGTGCGCGCACCTCCTTGATCACGGGGATCTTGTTCTCGCCAGCAGCCTCGAGGATGACGTCGAACTCATCCTGCTCGGCCTCTGCCTCGCCGCCGCCAGCGGCGGGGCCAGCGGCAGCAGCCACGGCGACCGGGGCTGCTGCGGTGACGTCGAACGTCTCCTCGAACTGCTTCACGAACTCGGAGAGCTCAAGCAGCGTCATTTCCTTGAACGCGTCGAGAAGCTCATCGGTGCTCAACTTCGCCATGGTGGCGTCCTTTCAGGTAAATCCGGCCGAGGGCCGGGTGGGTGGGCCTCAGCCCTCGGTGGTGGTGTCCTCGACGGCAGGCGTCTCGGTCTGTGATGCCGTCTCGGCGGGTGCCTCGACTGCGGTCTCCTCGGCGACGGGCGCCTCGGGTGCTTCAGGTGCCTCGGTGGCGGGCTCCGCTGCTTCGGCCGGTGCGGCAGAGGCAGAGGGGTCCGCTTCGAGCTTGGACTGCAGCGCGCCGAGGGCGCGAGCGGTCTTGGCCAGCGGAGCGGCGAACAGCGCGGCAGCCTGAGACTGCTTCGCCTTCATGGCGCCCGCGAGCTTGGACAGGAGAACCTCGCGCGACTCGAGGTCGGCGATCTTGTTGATGTCTGCGGCGCTGAGTGCCGCACCATCCATGTAGCCGCCCTTGATGACCAGGGCGGGGTTCTCCTTGGAGAAGTTGCGGATCGCCTTCGCCGCGTCGACCGCGTCGCCACGAACGAACGCGATGGCGCTCGGTCCGGCGAGGAGGTCGTCGACGCCGGTGACGCCGGCTTCCTTTGCTGCGATCTTCGTCAAGGTGTTCTTGACGACCGCGTATGTGACGGTATCTCCGAGCGTGCGACGCAGCGTCTTGAGCTGCGCGACGGTCAGGCCGCGGTACTCGGTGAGCACTGCCGCGTTCGAGCTGCGGAAGTGGTCGGTGAGCTCGGCGACGGAACTCGCCTTGTCCGGCCGTGCCATGGGGCTCCCTTCGTTTCGCCCCACGAATGCAGAACGCCCCGGCGCAGGCGCTCGGGGCGGGTCAGGCGGCGCACGTGGCGCCAGCCGACTTGTCTCGGTCACCTACGCGGGTCGTCCGCTCTCGCGGAACCTTCAGCTGGCGACAGTTGCCTGTCGTCAGCGACCAGCGGTCTTCGGTGGACACAGGCTACGGGCTGCAAGGCAACCCCGGCAAATCGCCCTCCCGAATTGAACCGCCTCCCGGGTCAAATCGGTGTTCTGGGGGCTGATCGGGGTACGAAAGCCGGATTTGACCCGGGAGGCGGTTCAATTCGGGCCGGGGATCGGACCGGACAGCGGAAGGGGGCGGGTGATCTCTCACCCGCCCCCTTCCGCTTGCGCCTAGCGCTCGACTAGCGAGCCAGGGCCGGGTGCTGCAGCGGGTCGGGCTCGAAGAAGCCGTCACCGTTGACACCAGGAGTCAGCCACATGGTGTGGTTGATCTTCTTGATGTCGCCAGCGGTCTTGGCGTTGCTCATGGAGTTGAGCGCGGCGACCGCGTTGATCCACTGAACCTGGCTGTCCATCGAGAACACGCAGTGTCCGACACCGGAGCCATTGAGCTTGGCCACGGACAGCGCCGCGTCAGGTGCCTTGGCACCCGGCAGGAACGACGTCCAGCCATCCTCAGGAGGAGAGGTGTAGAACTGCGAGGAGCGGAGCAGGACGCCCTGCTTCTTCGCGCTCGCGGCCAGCAGCTCGTGGAACTCGAAGGAGTTTCCTGCAGGCACGATCGAGTCGTACGTGGTCGACAGGAACACTGTCGGAACCGTGTACTTGCCCGTCGGGGCCGGCAGTCCCTTGACGGCCGCGACTGCGGCCGGGTTGGCCGCGAAGCGGATCGCCGGGTTGCCCTTCGATGCATCGAGCGTTCCCAGCATGACCTTGAGCACGCCGCCGGCGATGGCCGTCGAGGCGTTCAGGGTGTCGCCGAACTCGCCAGCCTGCTCCGGGGAGAGCAGGTTGGTGTACGAGACCTCAACGTTGTCGTTGAAGTTCGCCGACTGGTCGGCCGGGATGCCCGCAATCGCACGGGCGCGCTGCTCGAGCTCGTAGCGTCCGAGGATGCCAAGTGCGGCGGCTCCTCCGACGTTCTGCAGCATCGCCACGGTCGAGCTGGCGCCCGCGGTGACGGGCGAGTAGCCCTGGGCCGATGCCGCGCTCGGTGCTGCTGCCGGGCCGATGGCCGGGTTCGCAGCGAGAGTCGCGATGATCGGGTTGACGGTGATGCCGTCGTAGACCGACGACTTCGTCGGGAGCCCGCCGAGGAGACCTGAGAGCAGGTTCGCCTGCGCGGTGGGGAACTTGGCTGCCGAGATCGGCGTGGTCGCCACCGAGTTCAAGGTTCCCAGGACCGTCGCCAGGTCGCTCAGTGCCTGCGGGTAGCTCTGGTAGTTAGCCACGCGCAGGGTGGGAGCGATCAGGGTCTTCCAGGTGAACATCACGGACATCGCCGTGTTGAACGCCTGCTCCGGGCCCATGAGGACACCGCAGGCCGGCAAGGAGCCGGCGATCTTCGACGGATTGCGCTCGGCGATGGTCTGGCTGATGAGTCCGCCAAGCGACGAACCCCACACCAGCACCTTCTTGACGCCCGGGATGGCGCCGGCCTCGATGTGCGCGAGCATGGTCTCCCCTGCCTGCACACCCTCAGCCGATGCCCAGCCCTGCTTCGCGTAGCCAGCACCCGCGAGGGCGTAGCCCTGCGAGAGCAGGTTCGTCGCGACGGTGCTGTTCGGAGCAACCTCGGCGCCGTTGCCGCCCATGAAGGCGACATCCGAACCGAAGGCGGCCGCGAACGACGGCACCGAGAGGCGGACGGCGGTGGGATCCGTCGTCAGACCAAGCGGGGCGGCGAGGGCGGCCGGCACGGGTGTGCCGATCCGGTAGCCATGCGAGTACAGGAGCACGGTGCCGTTGAAGTTCGCGGGCATCATGATCTTGCCGGCGCTCACACCGAGCGATCCGTTGAGCGAGACATCGCAGGTGGCTCCCGCTGCGCACGCATCGACCGCACTGGCCGATGTCGCAGTCAGCGGCAGGGCAACAACGACCAGCCCAGCGGTGGCGACTGCCGCGACGACGCGGCGGTTGACAGACATTCTCATATTCGTCCTCATGGAAGCAGCTTGGAAGTGGGGGCACCGGGCTTGAACGTCGTCTGCTTGGCCGCACCAGTGGACGCGCTCGTCGCGGTCATGATGTAGCTGGTCAGACGCTGGAGCTGGCCCGAGCCGTCGTACTGGCCCATGTAGTAGCCGGTCAGACCCTGGTGGGTGCCACGACCGATCACCATCGGGACCACAGCTGCGGAACGGAATGTGGCGGCCTTCGTCTGGAGGGCGTTCACGAGTCCGGTGCGGGTCAGGTTCTTACCGGCCGCCTTGAGTGCCTGGGACAGGACGTAGGCGGTGTTGATGCCGTAGTAGGTGTAGAAGTTCCACGGCAGGCCGTTCTTGTCGGCGATGACCTTCATCTGCGACACGAACGGGTTGCCCGTGTCCTGGATGGGGGCCAGGAAGCTCGGGGCGTAGATGCCCTTCATCAGGGTGCTCGCAGCCGAGCCGAGTGATGCGCCGAGGATCGACGGATCCGAGCCGACCGAGGTGATCATCCACGTCGGAGCGAACGCGCTGCGGGCGGCGGTGCCGAGCAGCTGGGCGGTCGCGGACGTGACACCGAAGAACACCACGAGCTGGCAGCCGGCTGCCTTGAGCTTCGTCACCTGGGCGGTGAACGGAGCGGCCTGCTGGCCGGAGAAGTAGGAGGTGGTCTCCGCGAACTTCAGCCCAGCGGCGTCGAAGCCGGTCTGAGCGTTCTCGCCGAACTCGCCGTCCTGGTAGAAGAAGCAGGCCTTCTTCGCCTTCAGGTCGGGCGTGTTCTGGATGTAGTACGCCATGACCTTCGCCTCGACCGTGTACGACGGGAAGTACGGGAAAGTCATCGGGAACTTGGAGACGTTGTCGAACGACGTGCCACCGGTGTTGACGAAGACGTCCGGGATGCCGCGACGGTTGAGGTCAGCGACGACGGCGGAGTGGGTCGGGGTGCCGAGCGCACCGAACATCGCGAAGATCTTGTCGCGAAGGATCAGCTGGCTCGTGCACTTGCGCGTCTCGGCGGGGTTGTACTTGTCGTCGCAGACGACGTACTTGATCTTGCGACCGTTGATGCCGCCGTTCGCGTTGACGTAGTTGAAGTACGCCTGGGAAGCGGGCGCAATGTCCTTGTAGCCGGGCGACGCGGGGCCGGTCAGCGGAACCGTCGTTCCGATCACGATCTCCGAATTACTGACTCCGGGATCGGCGGCGGGCGCCGACGCTCCGGCTGGTGCGGCGATGGCCAGGCCAACGGCCGCCACCACCCCAAGTGCGACCACGCGGGTCGCAATGATTCTGCTCACGGACTTTCCTCCCCAAGAAGGGCGCACGGACGACGCCTTAGTGACTGTTTATTGCGTGCTGGTGAATCTTTGATTGCCATCCGTTAACGCAACGTGTTTTGGAGGGTACCTACCAGCCGGTAACCCCGCAACAACTTTGGGATTAGCGGTTCGGCCGTACCCGTTTCGTTACTTTTGCAACAAGTCCTTGCAGGGAACCCACGATTCCCCCTGGTGCCACGAGCACGACGAGGACCACGAGTAAGCCGTATATGAGGTTCGGAGCGTTGTTCGTGACCTGCTCCTCCCACCCTCGGTCGCCCGCAGCGGTGTGGATGAACTCCGGCAGCCACACGAGGAGCACCGCTCCGATCACGGCGCCCAGCAGGGCCGACCGCCCGCCGAGGACCACGCCGACCAGCAAGGACAGCGATAGCCCGAGAGCGAATGCCCCGGGGCCGACGTACGACAAGATCTGCGCGAACACGCCGCCGGACAGGGCCGCGAAGAAGCTGCTTACCGCGAACGCGGTGATCTTCGACCACGCCGGGGACATGCCCGAGACGGCTGCCGCGACCGGATCGTCGCGGACGGCCCGCCACACGTTGCCCTGACGGCCCCGGACCAGGTTCAGGGCCATGAACAGCACGATGCACGCGACGAGGATCGACAGTCCCGCCTGCCAGTGCTCGATGACGAATCCCCCGTCAAGGCCGTCCGAGCCCGTGCTGCCGCTCGTGTCGGTACCCGAGGTGTCGATTGAGGGCAGCGAGTCGGTCGATGCCCCATCCGAGGGGAAGTTGTCCGAGGTCAGCAGGTCGCCACCGGAGGACGGATCCGTGCTCGGGAAATTGTCAGCCGTGAGCAGGTCACCGGGGGCGACGCTTCCCGCGTCGGTGGACGGGAAGTTGTCCGAGGTGAGCAGGTCACCGGGGGCGACGCTTCCCGCGTCGGTGGACGGGAAGTTGTCCGAAGTGAGCAGGTCTCCGCTACCGGACGACCCGTCCGATGGCAGCACGTCCTGCGATGTCGGCAGGTCAGTGACGAACTGTTCGTCGGTCTCACCTGTATCGACGGGGGCGTAGCCGCCGTCGGGATACGGCACGGTGAGCATGAGGCCGTTCTCGCCGCCCAGCAGGTCGGGAAAGCGGTTGGCGATCGCGGGCACGCCGACCGCGATGCCGAGGGTCAGTCCGGCCAGGTACGGACCCTTGAGCCGGGCACCGAGCCCGCCGATGATCAGGCCGAACACGATGCCACCGATGCCGGCGAAGACCATCGCCCACCAGCCGTTCATCGGGACGCCGATGATCGGGACCGTCTGCCAGTTGAGTGAGACGAGGGCGAAGGAGTACGCGCCGATGGCCATGAGGGCGCCGTTGCCCAGTGACACCTGGCCCGACAGGCCCACCAGGATGACCATGCCGAACATCGCTGCCGCGTACATGCCAGCAAGCGCGATGTAGTAGTTCGTCAGCGGGTCCACGTGGTCGGTGATCGAGGTCAGGACCAAGAACACGACCACGACGAACAGCAGGTGGGTGACCAGCCTGGCACCGGGCAGGCGGAGAGCCTTTCGCACGCTTTCCATCTAGACCGCCCTCGAATTTCCGTGCCCGAACAGCCCATCGGGTTTGAGCAGGAGGTTCAGTGCGAGCAGGACGAGCGCGACGACGGGCGCGTTGCTGGAGTCGCTGTAGCCGGAGACGAGCGAGAGGATCAGGCCGGTGAAGATACCCATCGACACAGCGCCGACGAGGCTGTCGAGACCGCCGATGACAGCCGCGGTGAACGCGAAGACCAGGAGGATGTCGAAACTGTTCGGCGACAACGTCGCCGTCGGTGCAACAAGCACGCCTGCCACGGCTCCCACGACACCGGCGATGGCCCAGCCGACGGTCAGCGTCTGGTTGACGCGGACGCCCGACAGTCGGGCAACCTCGGGGTTGAACGCGGTCGCCCGCATAGCCAGGCCCAGGTTCGTACGCGTGAACACCAACGTGAGGCCGACGACCATGAGCGCGGTGATGCCGATGACCACGAGGTCGTAGACCGACAGCGGCCACTCCCTCCCGAATACCGAGATGCCGGAGTTGTCGAAGGGCTGCGCGTACGCCTGCTGGTCGCCTCCCCAGATCATTCCGGCGGCCGCCTGAAGGGCAATGAGCACGCCGAAGGTCGCGATGATCGCCCCGGACGTGTCCGCTCGCTTCACCGGGCGGAGCACGAGGTACTGCACGATCACGCCGAGCACGGCACCGGCGACGAGCGCGCCGAGCAGCGCGATGAACCAGTTGTGCGTCGCGTTCTGGATCGAGAATCCGATGAAGGTGGTGAACATCGCCTGGCCGACCTGGGCGAAGTTGACGACGCGCGTCGCGCGCCAGGTCAGGACGAGCGCGAGGGCGAGCAGGCCGATGACGGCACCGGAACCGAGGCCGCCGAGCAGGTAGTCGATGAAGTTCGTCATGTCGTCGCCCCCGTCCTAATAGCCGAGGTAGGCATGTCGTAGTTCGTCGTGCGAGGCAATGTCCGAGGACGAGCCCGCCATCACGACCTGTCCCAGGTTGAGCACCACTCCCTGGCTCGCCACCCGAAGAGCGGTGACGGCGTTCTGCTCGACGAGCAGCACAGCGAGGTTCGCCTCCGTGGCCAACCTCTTCACGAGTTCGAGGATCTGCGTGACGATGAGCGGGGCGAGCCCGAGCGACGGCTCGTCAAGGAGCAGGCACTGCGGCTCGCACATCAGCGCACGGCCGATGGCCAGCTGCTGTCGCTCGCCACCGCTGAGGGTGTCGGCACGCATCTTCTGCCGCTCGCCGAGAACCGGGAACAGGTCGAAGACCTCGGCCTGGCTCGTCGCCCGATCTGCGCGCGAACGCCACATGCCGCCAAGGCGAAGGTTCTCGTCGACGGTGAGCTCGGGAACGGTGGACCTGCCCTCCGGCACGAGTGCGACACCCATCCGGACGATGTCCTCGGCCTTGTGACCGGTGATGGTCTTGCCGTCGAGGGTGGCCGATCCGGTAGCGGGCTTCACGAGTCCGGCGAGGGTGCGCATGAGCGTCGACTTGCCCGCTCCGTTCGCTCCGATGACGGCGGTGACCTCGCCCCTGGGCACGTCGATCGACACGTGCGACAGGGCATGAACCGGTCCGTAGTTGACGCTGAGGTCGGTGATCGTGAGCATCAGGCCGCCCCCTCCTGGCCGAGGTAGGCCTCAAGCACCGCCGGGTCGTTGCGCACCTGATCGGGCGTGCCCGACGCGATGACCTTGCCGGCATCGAGGACCCAGATGAGATCGCAGACGGACATGACCAGTTCCATGTGGTGCTCGACGAGCAGCACGGTTCGCTCAGGAACCCAGCTGCGGATCAGCCGCTCGAGCTCGGTCATGTCGGCAGCGCCGATGCCGCCGGCCGGCTCGTCGAGGAGCAGGATCTTCGGATCGGAGACGAGCGCGCGCGCCATCGCCACCTTCTTCTGCACGGGGTACGGCATCTCGCCTGGCAGTCGGCCGGCCTCGTCGGAGACGCCGAGCTCCTCGAGAGCCTCAAGGGAGCGGATCCGCAGCCGCTCGGTCTCGATGTCGGTCCAGGGCATAGCGAAGGTCTGGGAGATGATCCCGCTGCGGACCCGCGACGAGCCGCCGAGCATGACGTTCTCCAAGGCGGTGAGGCTGGCGAACAGCCCGACGCCCTGGAGGGTGCGCGAGATGCCCTTCTTCGTCAGGTGGTGAGCCTTGATGTGCTTGAGGCGACGGCCCTCGTAGATGACATCGCCCGAGTCGGCCTTGACGAAGCCGCTGATCACGTTGAAGACGGTGGTCTTGCCCGCACCGTTGGGCCCGATGAGGCCGGTGACCTTGCCGCGCGGAACCTCGATGCTGACTCCGTCGAGGATCTGCAACCCGCTCAGCCGGACCTTGATATCCGAGAGTTGAAGCAACGTATCGGCGTCAGGGGCCGCCACGGATCACACTCCTCATAAGCCTCGCACGCAGCACGCGCCTCATTGCGCGGTGGCTCAGTCTGTACTCGCGAGTAACCCGGGTCAACAGGATTCGTCAGATTGGGACAACACTTCGAAAACAGCAGTCGAGGTGGCCCGGAGTTATCCGGACCACCTCGACTTGGGATATCGGGAGGGCTACGCCTCGTCCTCCGCCAGCAGGTTCTTGACCCGGTTCGGATCGACCGGAATGCCCGGGCCCATGCTGGACGAGATCGTGGTCTTGCGGACGTACCGGCCCTTGGCCGCGGACGGCTTCAACCGCAGGACCTCGTCGAGTGCGGCCGCGTAGTTCTCGACCAGCGCCTGCTCGGTGAAGGATGCCTTGCCGATCGGGAAAGCGAGATTGGAGTGCTTGTCGACGCGGAACTCGATCTTGCCGCCCTTGATCTCGGTAACGGCCTTGGCCACGTCGACCGTGACGGTGCCGGTCTTGGGGTTCGGCATGAGTCCACGGGGTCCGAGCACCTTGCCGAGCGTGCCCACCTTGCCCATGAGATCGGGGGTCGCGACGGCGGCGTCGAAGTCGGTCCAGCCTCCGCGGACCTTCTCGATCATGTCGTCCGAGCCGACGAAGTCGGCGCCGGCGGCACGCGCCTCGTCGGCCTTGTCGCCATTGGCGAACACCAGCACGCGGGCTGTCTTGCCGGTGCCGTGCGGGAGATTGACGGTGCCGCGAACCATCTGGTCGGCCTTGCGGGGGTCGACACCCAGTCGCATCGAGACCTCGACGGTCGGGTCGAACTTGGTTGCGGTGCTGCCCTTGACGAGGCGAACGGCCTCAAGGGGCGCGTACAACGAATCCGGGTCAATCTTCTCTGCTGCGGCCCTGTAGGCCTTGCTGCGCTTCATGCTCTCTGCTCCTTCGCAGTGTGTGGTGTGCGAGCCGCGCGCGGCTCTCCCACTCGTGGTTGATTGTCGTCGGCAGGTCAGCCAGCGACAGAGATGCCCATCTGACGAGCGGTGCCCTCGATGATCTTCATCGCAGCGTCGACGTCATTGGCATTCAGGTCGGGCATCTTGGTCTCGGCGATCTCGCGAACCTGGGCGCGCGTGATGGAACCGGCCTTGACCTTGGGCGCGTTGCCCGAGCCCTTCTCGAGCCCGGCTGCCTTGAGGATGAGCCTCGAGGCGGGCGGGGTCTTCAGCGTGAAGTCGAACGAGCGGTCTTCGTAGACCGTGATCTCGACGGGAATCACGTTGCCGCGCTGGCTTTCCGTCGCGGCGTTGTAGGCCTTGCAGAACTCCATGATGTTGACGCCGTGCTGGCCCAGTGCGGGGCCGACCGGCGGCGCCGGGTTGGCTGCCCCTGCCTGGATCTGCAACTTGATCAGGCCGGCAACCTTCTTCTTCTTCGGTGCCATGGTGTGTCGGGTCCTTCGTTGTCGTTTCCCCGCAGACGGCGTCCGCGGGGGTCGTGCTAGTTCTTGTTGATCTGGCTGAATGCCAGCTCAACAGGAGTCTCTCGACCGAAGATCTCGACGAGGCCGGTGACCTTCTGGGCCTCGATGTTGATCTCGGAGATGGTGGCGTGCAGGGTCGCGAACGGCCCGTCGACGACGGTGACGGAGTCGCCGACGCCGAAGTCGATCTCGATCGCGGGCGCGGACGAGCCGCCTCCGCTCGATGACGGAGCGCCGGGGGCGCCCGCCTTCTTCTCGGGCGTCGGGGCGAGGATCGCAACGACCTCGTCGAGGGTCAAAGGCGCTGGCTGATGGCCGTGTCCGACGAAGCCCGTGACACCGGGGGTGTGCCGGATGGCACCCCACGACTCGTCGGTGAGCTCCATGCGCACCAGCACGTAGCCGGGGAACTTGTTCCGACGGACGAGCTTGCGCACGCCGGACTTGATCTCGGTGACCTCTTCCATCGGCACCTCGACCTGGAAGATGTAGTCCTCCATGTTCATGCTGTTGATGCGGGTCTCGATGTTGCCCTTGACCTTGTTCTCGTAGCCGGCGTAGGAGTGGATGACGTACCAGTCGCCCGCCGAGATCCGCATCTGCTCGCGGAAGGCGATGAGCGGGTCTTCCTCTTCCTCCTCCTCGACGATCTCCTCAGCCTCCGCGAGGACCTCGTCGACCGCGTCCTCGATGACCAGTTCCTCGGCGACGGCCTCGGCCACGGCCTCGACGATCAACTCGTCCACGATCGCCTCGTCGGCGGCGGCCTCATCGACTGGCTTGGCCGTCGCGAATGGATCGATCGAGGGGGTAAAACCCTGGTCGGACACGGTGGTCATTCTCCTTGCGTCTGTGATCTGGCATAGGGGGAAGCGGGTAGGGCGGCTAGCCGAAGACGAACAGCACTCCTCGGGCGAAGATGTAGTCGAGTGCGGCGATGATCCCCGCCATGATGAGCACGAAGACCACCACAACGGTCGTGTAGGCGACCAACTCCTTGCGCGTGGGCCAGATGACCTTGCGCAGTTCTGCGACGACCTGTCGAATGAACAGGGCAAGCCGCGAGAACACGTTGCCCTGGGCGCGGTCCTTGCGACCGCGACCGTCCGACCCGCGGTCGGGCAGGGCGTCAGTGTCCGTCATGCCTTCCTACCTTCATCTCGTCCTTGCGAGCTCCCACGGCGAGCGTGGGAGCCATCGATCGACTCGCAGGGCCGGAGGGACTTGAACCCCCAACCGCCGGTTTTGGAGACCGGTGCTCTACCAATTGAGCTACGACCCTTCAGCCCGGTGATTAGGCCTGCCCGAGGGCAGGCTGCCGCCGACCTATTTCGCTACGGGAGTCTACGGTCCGCCCATGAGCCGGGTCCAATCCGGTCCCCAGCCGTGAGAGCGAGGCTGCAAGGATGCAGGCATGAGTTCACGCATCTCCCGCCGAATCGCCGCCATCACCGAATCAGCCACCTTGGCGGTCGACGCCAAGGCCAAGGCCCTCAAGGCGGCCGGTCGGCCGGTCATCGGCTTCGGCGCTGGCGAGCCGGACTTCCCCACGCCCGGCTACATCGTCGATGCCGCGATCGCGGCGAGTTCCCAGCAGCAGTGGCACCGCTACACCCCCGCGGGCGGGCTGCCCGAGCTCAAGGAGGCCGTCGCGGTCAAGACCCTGCGCGACTCCGGCTTCCAGGTGGCCGCGAGCCAGGTCCTCATCACCAACGGCGGCAAGCAGGCCCTCTACAACGCCTTCGCCACCCTGCTGGATCCCGGCGACGAGGTGCTGCTGCCAGCGCCGTACTGGACCACCTATCCCGAGTCGATCCGCCTGGCGGGCGGCGTCCCCGTCGAGATCATCACCGACGAGACGTCCGGGTATCGCGCGACGATCGCGCAGCTCGAGGCCGCGCGCACCGAGCGCACCAAGCTGCTCGTCTTCGTCTCACCGTCCAACCCCACCGGGGCGGTCTACTCCCCCGCCGAGGTCAAGGCGATCGGTGAGTGGGCCGATTCCCACGGCCTGTGGGTGGTCACCGACGAGATCTACGAGCACCTGGTCTACGGCGACGCCGAGTTCGCCTCGATGCCGGTCCTCGTGCCCTCCCTCGCCGACCGATGCGTGGTCGTCAACGGTGTCGCGAAGACCTACGCCATGACCGGCTGGCGCGTGGGCTGGATGATCGGCCCGGCCGACGTCGTCAAGGCGGCGACCAACCTGCAGTCACATTCGACCTCGAACGTTGCCAACATCTCGCAGGTCGCAGCACTCGCTGCGGTGAGCGGTGACCTGTCCGCGGTGGCCGAGATGAAGGCCGCGTTCGACAGGCGACGGCTCCTCATCACCGGCATGCTCGACGCGATTCCCGGGGTGGCATGTCCCCTGCCCGAGGGCGCGTTCTACGTCTACCCCTCGGTGAAGGAACTGGTCGGCAAGTCTCTGCGCGGCAGCACCATCGAGTCGTCAGCCCACCTCTCCGCGCTCATCCTTGACGAGGCCGAGGTCGCGGTCGTTCCGGGCGAGGCCTTCGGCACGCCTGGCTATGTCCGCATGTCCTACGCCACGTCGGATGCCGACATCGTCGAGGGTGTATCGCGGATGGCAGCCCTGCTGGCGGAGGCCAACTAGCCCGGACTGCCCACGAGGGTCGGCTCGATCGCGAGATCGATGCCGAACTCGCGTTGGACGCGTCCCTGCACGAATCGCGCCAACGCCATGACATCAGCCGCTGTGGCACCGCCGCGATTGGTCAACGCGAGTGTGTGCTTGGTCGAGATGGCCGCCCGTGATGCGGCATCGATGGCGAAGCCGCGTGAGACTCCCGAGTGCTCGATGAGCCAGGCCGCACTCAGTTTGATGCCTGCGACCGACGGATAGCGCGGACAGCCCGCTGGCGCGCCCGATTCGTCGTCGATGATCGGGTTGGTGAAGAAGGAGCCCGCGCTCCACGTGTCGTGGTCAGCCTCATCGAGGACCATGCCCTTGGCTGCACGCAGTCCGAGAACCGCCGATCGGATGTCGCGGATGTCGGCCTGCCCGTCGCTCGCGACCCCGAGCGAGCGCGCGAGTTCGCTGTACCTGACCGTTCCGGTGCTGGACCTGCGAAGCCGCAGCGTCAAGGCCAGGACCACCCAGCGGTCGGGGTCCTTCTTGAATGCGCTCGTGCGGTAGCCGAACCCGCAGTCGGCAGCCGACATCCGGCCGAGTTCGCCCGAGCGCCGGTCGAACACGTCGACTTCGGCGACGACGTGCGCGAGCTCCTGTCCATAGGCACCGACGTTCTGGATGGGCGTCGCGCCGCATCGTCCGGGGATCCCGGACAGCGCCTCGATGCCGGACCACCCCTCGCGCACGCTCATCGCCACGACCTCGTCCCACGGCTCGCCCGCCGCGACAGTGATGTCGACGGCGCCCTCGGCAGCTGCCGCGTCGACCCGGACGCCGCGGTTCACCACGTCGATGACAGAGCCGGCGAACCCTGCGTCCGAGACGACGAGGTTGCTTCCGCCGCCAAGCAGGAGGACGGGGGTCGAGGAGTCGTCGCACTCGCGAACCGCTTCGACAATCTCGGGGATCGATGACGGGGCGAGCCACGAATCAGCCGGACCGCCCACCCGAAGCGTCGTGCGCTCGGCGAGATTCGCGGGTGAGGGCACGATGCAACCCTAGGGGGCCGACGTCCGCGGGCTGAGGATCTCCGGGCGCGACCGGAAGCGATGCAACAGGCGGTCGTACGTGCGCCTGGACTCGCGGTCACGCAGCTGCGGATCGCTGTCGTGATAGCCGTGATGGCGTTCCTGGTGCAGGGGCAGGTCGCCAGTGGGAATGACGAGACGGCCGCCCTCCGCCCTAAGCGCGAGGGACCACTCGATGTCGGCGTTGCGATAGAAGCGCGCCTTCGGATGAGCAGGTGCCGCGAGCGCCGCATCACGTCGAACGACGAGGAGATAGCCGAGAATCGCGTCGACCTCGCCGGGCGGTGCGTCGTCGAACGACCTCCACTCGTCAGTCAGGTTCGCGTTCACCCCACGCCAGCCCGAGGCGACGACTGTCGGGTCGGCGAACTCCGCGAGAATCGGTGTGATCGCATCTGCGTCGAGCACCGTAGACATGTCGATCACCGCGACGACTTCCGAGCGGCTCACGTCGACGAGCGCGTTGACAGCAGTGGACCACCCGACCTTGGCGAGGTCCCCGGCCACGTGCAGGTCGATCACGCGATCCGGGTTCTCGACGGACAGTTCGTGCAGCGCCATCCCCGCGCCATCGACGTCTCCGCAATCAAGGCCGACGATGACCAGATCCTTGGGGGCGTGAGCCAGCAGCGCGCGGATGCACACAGCGACATCGTCCGGCCAGCCATCGACGATCAGGGCGACGGTGCACGGGGCGGACGGCAGGACCAGTTCGGCCGCAACGAGGTCTGCAGCTCTCGCGAATACGTCGAACGGCGGTCGCGCCGCCAACTCGTAGCCACCGGGAGCATCGGTCACGACGAAGCCCAGAGCCGTGATGCGATCACGCAGGCGATCTGCCTCCGCAAAGTCGCGGATCGCACGAGCGGCGTCGCGCTGGTCGGCAAGCGCCAGCACCTCGTCGGGGATGTTCGCGAGGGCGCTCATGCGGGCAGGCGTACGACTGCCTGCGCCTTGCCGAGGACTGTCGAGCCCTCGCTCGTCGCCGTGATCGTCACGAGCACCGTGCCGTCGTCGTTCTTGGCGGTGACCTTGCCACTCACCTCGAGCGTCGCACCGACTTCGTCGTCAGGAACCACCACGGGCCGGGTGAACCGTACGCCGTACTGCACGACGGACCCCGGGTCGCCAGTCCAGTCGGTGACGACGCGGACTGCCGTCGCCATCGTCAGCATTCCGTGAGCGATGACGTCGGGAAGTCCCACCGACGTTGCGATGCGCTGGTTCCAGTGAATGGGATTGAAGTCGAGGGAGGCGCCTGCATATCGGACCAGGTCCGCGCGCTGAACGGGGAAGGTCTGGCTCGGCAGCGCCGTGCCCACCTCGACGTCATTCCAGCTGATGCTCATTCGCCGCCTTCTTCGGGCCCACGCGAGACGATCAGGGAATGCGTCGTTGCGACGTGCTCGCCGGCGACGGTCGCGATGTCTCCGCGTGTGGTGATCATGTCGTTGCCCGCGGCGAACCTGATGGACTCGATCGTCGTCGTGACGGTCAACTCGTCACCTGCGACGATCGGTCGATCGAAGGCAAACCGCTGCTCGCCGTGGACGACTCGAGAGTAGTCCAGCCCCAACTCGGGGTCATGGATGACCACCGAACTGGCGCGCATCGACACGATGATCGCGAAGGTCGGAGGCGCGACAAGGTCGACGTAGCCGAGCGCTCGCGCTTCGTCGACATCGTGATAAGCGGGATTGTCGTCGCCAACCGCAGATGCGAATTCCCGCACCTTCTCGCGCGACACCACGTATGGCGCGCTCGGCGGGTAGACCCGACCAGCGAAGTCCGGGTTGAGGGCCATGCGGTCAGTCTGCCGTACGAACCGCGACTAGCGGGTTTCCTTGTGGTTCGTGTGCTTGTTGCAGTTCGGGCAGAACTTCTTGGCCTCAAGACGATCAGGATCGTTGCGGCGGTTCTTCTTGGTGATGTAGTTACGGTGCTTGCAGTCCTCGCATGCCATCGTGATCTTCGGGCGAACGTCGGTAGCCTTACCCACTGGTCTTCCTCTTTCTGATGATCTCGACAAGCGCTTGTCGAGCGTGTTGGTGATGCTGGTCGAACCGGCCTAAGTAGCGGAGGCCGGACTTGAACCGGCGACACAGCGATTATGAGCCGCTTGCTCTACCAACTGAGCTACCCCGCCGCAATGAGGCGACGTGCACCTCATCGAGCCCCTTTACGGAATCGAACCGTAGACCTTCTCCTTACCATGGAGACGCTCTGCCGTCTGAGCTAAAGGGGCCTAAAGCCCCGTAAGCGTACACAAGCGCCCCGAGCGACGGGAAATCGAGTCCCGCCGCTCGGCGGCGGCCCGGAATAGCGGTTGACTGGCCTCATGACGGACGCATGGACGGCGCAGGACATGTCCGACCTCACCGGTCGCGTCGCGGTCGTCACGGGGGCCAACTCGGGAATCGGTCTGCAGGCGGCTCGGCAGCTCGCCGGTCACGGCGCCGACGTCACGCTCGCGGTTCGCGACGAGGCGCGTGGAGCGGCCGCCGCTGCCCAGATCCAGCGATGGGAACCGGGGTCCCAGGTGGCCGTCGCGCGCCTGGACCTTGCCGAGCTCGCCTCTGTGCACGCGTTCGCCGACGCGTGGTCCGCCGCGCATCCCGGGGGCCTAGACCTGCTGGTGAACAACGCCGGGATCATGGCAACGCCGCACCGGACCACGCCTGACGGCTTCGAGGCGCAACTGGCCACCAATCACCTCGGGCATTTCGCGCTCACCGCCCTTGTGCTCCCCGCGCTGATCGCTCGGCCGCGGTCGCGGGTCGTGACGATCTCCTCCCAGGCGCACCGCTTGGGCCGGATTCACTTCGAGGACCTCATGTCGACACGGCGATACTCTGCCTGGGGCGCCTACGCGCAGAGCAAGCTGGCGAACCTGCTGTTTGCGAGCGAACTGCAGCGGCGCCTGGACCTCACCGGGATCGCGACGCTGTCCATGGCCGCTCATCCCGGCTACGCCGCGACGAACCTGCAGTCCGGTGGCCCGCGGATGCGCAGCCGGGGCTGGATGGAACGCATCACCGACCTCGGCAATCGGGTGCTCGCGCAGTCGGCCGAGATGGGCGCGCTTCCCACGCTGTTCGCGGCGACGTCGCCCGGCCTGCCCGGCGGCGCCTACGTAGGGCCGAGCGGTCCCTTCGAGCAGCATGGATACCCGGTGATGGTCGGACGGTCGAAGGCGGCGCTGAACGAGGCAACAGCGCGTCGACTGTGGACCGTGAGCGAGGAACTCACCGGAGTCCGCTTCCCGCTCGACGCCTAGGCGAGCAGCACCTCGATCGCGTCGACGACTTCCTCGAGCGGCGCCGTCGTGACGATCTCGACGGTCGCCGTTGCGCGGAGCAGGGGCTCGACCTCCACGAGGTCGCGGAGGATCCGCGTCACGTCCCGGGAAGACTTACCGAACCTGTTGGTGTCGCGCTGCGCGAGCCGCTGGAGCAGCACGTCCGCGGGGGCCGTGAGCAGGACGACCGCATCGAGACGGTCGTAGAACTCGCCCTGGTTGGAGACGCACCCTGACAGCACCAAAGCGCCAGGCTGGGCGAGCAGTACGTCGATTCGTTCGGTGACCCAGACCTGCTGCGGGCCTTCGCTGGAGTCGATCTCCTCGGAGTATCCGTCGTAGTCGGTGTCGACGACCGGATACCCACGGCCGGCGAGCGCGGCCAGCACCGTCGACTTTCCCGTGCCGGACATGCCGGTGACGAGGATCCTGGCCACCAGCGACTCCTCTCGGCAGCCCCAGAAAAGCGCGTGGGGCCGACCCCGTTTGGGAGCGGCCCCACGACACGCGTGGCGGGTGAAGGATTCGAACCTTCGAAGGCTAAGCCGGCGGATTTACAGTCCGCTCCCATTGGCCACTCGGGCAACCCGCCATGGTGCATCGAGAAGGATACACACGGGTGCGAGGCTGACAGACTGTGCGCACAGATCAACGAGCAGCGGGCAAGGAGAGCACATGGCTGACAGCAGTTTCGACATCGTCTCGAAGGTCGATCGCCAGGAGGCGGACAACGCCCTGAACCAGGCGGCCAAGGAGCTCGCGCAGCGATTCGACTTCAAGAACACCGGCACGACGATCGAGTGGAAGGGCGAGCTCGGCGTCGAGATCACGTCCGGCACTGAGGAGCGCGCGAAGGCTGCACTCGACGTCTTCCAGGAGAAGATCATCAAGCGCGGACTCAGCCTGAAGTCCTTCGAGGCCGAGGACCCGCGGTCATCGGGCAAGGAATACAAGATCACCGGCACGTTCAAGGCGGGCATCTCCCAGGAGCAGGCGAAGAAGATCGGCAAGCTGATCCGCGATGAGGGCCCCAAGACGGTCAAGACCCAGGTCATGGGCGAGGAACTGCGGGTCACCAGCAAGAGCCGCGATGACCTGCAGGCGGTGCAGGCGCTGGTGAAAGGCGCCGACCTCGACTTCGCGGTGCAGTTCGACAACTACCGCTAACCCCGTACGCCGACCTTGAGGTTGGGGGGGGTTTACTGGAGCCACTGCTCCAGTTGGGTCATCGACTGCACGAGTTCGGCCCGCTGCGCCGCGCTGTACTCGAACTCCGGGCTCCACTCGAGGGCGTCGAACGGGCAGACGTCCACGCAGATTCCGCAGTACATGCACAGCCCGTAGTCGATCGAGAACTCGTCGAGCACGTTGACGGTACGCGGCCGTCGAGCACCCTCCTCGGTGACCTCAGTCGTATGGCTGTCCAGGGTGATGCACCAGGTCGGGCACTCGCGAACGCAGAGCATGCATGACGTGCAGGCGGACGCCACGAGACCGATCACTCCCCGCGGGCGCGGACCAGGCAGCTGCGTCATGACCGGTTCTCGAGCCACTCATCGGGCACGCCCGGGGGACGCTGCCGCCGGCGCGAGGGACTTCCGCCGGGCTCGGCAGTCCCGGGCCAGTCGAGTGCAACGCGGGCGGCGAGCACCGCACTCCGCTTCATCGGCGGCGCGCCCAGGTTCGTGCGCAGAAGTAGTTGACGCTCATCTCGCAGCCCGACGAAGGCGATCCCGAACATCTCCGACGTCTCTCGCTCGTGCCACGACGCACCTGCATACAGCGTGCTGAGGCTGTCGATTCGCGGGTCGTCAGACATGACCACCGCGCTGGCAAGCACCCGTTCATGCGATTCCGGGTTGAGAGCGTGCGCGACGATCTCCAGGCCAACCACGCGGTCGACTGCCGTCAGGAAGTCCAGATAGACGAAGCCGTCGGCGTAACGCCTGGTCCACTCCTCCAGCCAGTCGCGTGCCTGGATTGCGATCACCACCGGTCTCCGTCAGCCAAGGCCACCAGGGCGGCGACGAGCGCTTCGGGCCGCGGCGGGCACCCCGGCACGTAGGTCGACACCTCGAGTACCTGGTCGATGCCCTTTGTGACGGTCGGCGCATCCCAGTAGGGCCCGCCGGTGCTCGCACACGCGCCGAACGCCATCACCCGTGCCGGGGCCGGCAGGGCGGCGTGCATGCGCAGGACTGCAGGCGCCAGCGCGTCAGTCACCGTGCCCGAGACCAGCAGGATCGTCTTGGCGGCCGCATCGTCGGTGGGCGCCTCGGCGACCAGGAGGCCCGTCCGGATCGCGGACTCCACCTCCATCGAGCAGCAGGCCAGGCCCACGTTCGCCATGACGATGCGAACGCTGCTGTTCCCGGCCACCCGGAAAGCCGGGGCGGTCGCGGTGCTGACGGAGTCCACCCGGCCGAGCCTACGGCCCGCGTCGTAACCGCATCGTGACCAAAGTTACTTAGGACACACTGCACACTCAACGCGGCAGAACCGCACAATCAGGAGCACAATGGTGCGGGCCGCATCACGCGGCTCGCGGCGCGGGAGCGCCGACCAGTCATCGAGCTATCCCGGACCAAGGGGAGACCGTGCCCAAGCAGCTTGTCCAACTGAATAGGGTCGTCATTCGCTTCGCCGGTGACTCCGGCGACGGCATGCAGCTGACCGGCGACCGCTTCACCTCCGAGACCGCGGGACTGGGCAACGACCTGGTGACTCTGCCCGACTTCCCCGCCGAGATCCGCGCACCAGCGGGAACCGTGAACGGCGTCTCCGGCTACCAGCTGGCCTTCGCCGATCACGAGATCACCACTCCGGGCGACGCGCCGAACGTGCTCGTCGCGATGAACCCCGCGGCCCTGAAGGCCAACATCAAGGACCTGCCGCGCGGTGCTGACCTGATCGTCAACACCGACGAGTTCACCAAGCGCGCATGGGAGAAGGTCGGCTTCGCGGTCAACCCGCTCGAGGACGGCTCGCTGGACCCGTACAACGTGCACGCGATCGCCTTGACCTCGCAGACCGTGGAGGCCCTCAAGGGCTTCGACCTCAGCAAGAAGGATGCCGAGCGGTCGAAGAACATGTACGCGCTCGGCCTGCTGTCGTGGCTGTACTCACGCGGGGCCGAAGGCACGCGCGCGTTCCTGGAGAAGAAGTTCGGGTCTAAGCCCGCGATCCTCGCCGCCAACCTCGCCGCCTTCGAGGCGGGCTGGTCCTTCGGTGAGACCACCGAGTCGTTCTCTGTGCAGTACGAGGTCGCACCGGCGCAGATGGCCGCGGGCACGTACCGAAACATCTCGGGCAACCCTGCGCTCGCGTACGGATTGGTCGCGGCGGGCGAGTTGTCCGGCATGCCGTTGTTCCTGGGCAGCTACCCGATCACGCCCGCGTCCGACATCCTCCACGAACTGAGCAAGCAGAAGAAGTTCGGCGTCGTGACCTTCCAGGCGGAGGACGAGATCGCCGGCATCGCTGCGGCGGTCGGCGCCTCCTACGGCGGTGCGCTCGGCCTGACGACGACATCGGGTCCCGGCGTCGCCCTCAAGTCCGAGGCCATCGGCCTGGCGGTCTCACTGGAACTCCCGCTCCTGATCGTCGACGTGCAGCGCGGTGGCCCCTCGACCGGACTGCCGACGAAGACCGAGCAGTCGGACCTGCTGCAGGCGATGTTCGGTCGCAACGGCGAGTCGCCCGTGCCGATCATCGCTCCGCAGTCGCCTTCGGACTGCTTCTGGGCGGCCATCGAGGCGGCGCGCATCGCGATCGAGTACCGCACGCCGGTCTTCATCCTCTCCGACGGCTACATCGCCAACGGTTCCGAGCCCTGGCTCGTCCCCGACGCGTCGGCGCTGCCGGCGATCAACCCGAACTTCGCCACCGCCCCCAACCACACGGCGGCCGACGGCACCGAAGAGTTCTGGCCCTACCTGCGCGACCCGGAGACCCTCGCTCGTGCCTGGGCAGTGCCGGGAACGGCCGGTCTGGAGCACCGCATCGGCGGGCTGGAGAAGTCCGACGGTCCTGGGGCCATCTCCTACGACCCGGAGAACCACGACCGCATGGTGCGACTGCGCCAGGCGAAGATCGACGGCATCGCCGACTCGCTCCCGCTGATGGAGGTCGACGATCCCGACGGCGACGCGCGCGTGCTCGTCCTGGGATGGGGATCCACCTACGGGCCGATCGGCGCCGCCTGCGAGATCACCCGGCGCACCGGGGCGAAGGTCGCGCAGGCACACCTGCGTCACCTCAACCCCTTCCCGAGGAACCTCGGCGAGGTGCTCCGCTCGTACGACAAGGTGATCGTGCCCGAGATGAACCTCGGCCAGCTCACCATGCTGCTGCGCGCGAAGTTCCTCGTCGACATCGAGGGAATCAACCAAGTACGGGGCATGCCCTTCAAGTCCACCGAACTGGTAACCGCCATCTCCACCGCACTCGAAAGCCTGTGAGGCTGACATGACCGACCTGCTGACATCACTTCCATCGCTGACCCTGGTCCCCAAGGCCGACGGTCCACAGAGCGCCAAGGACTTCAAGTCCGACCAGGAGGTGCGCTGGTGCCCCGGCTGCGGTGACTACGCGATCCTCTCCGCCGTGCAGAGCTTCCTGCCCGAGCTGGGCCTGAAGCGAGAGAACATCGTCTTCGTATCCGGCATCGGCTGCTCGTCGCGATTCCCGTACTACATGAACACGTACGGCATGCACTCGATCCACGGCCGCGCTCCGGCTATCGCCACTGGTCTCGCGGTCACCCGCCCGGACCTGTCGGTGTGGGTCATCACCGGCGACGGGGACTCGCTGTCCATCGGCGGCAACCACCTCATTCATGCGCTGCGCCGCAACGTCAACCTCAAGATCCTGATGTTCAACAACCGGATCTACGGCCTGACGAAGGGCCAGTACTCCCCCACCTCCGAGCAGGGGAAGATCACCAAGTCCACCCCGCAGGGATCGCTGGACTACTCGTTCAATCCCGTGTCGCTCGCGCTGGGCGCCGAGGCGACATTCGTGGCACGCACCATCGACTCGGACCGCAAGCACCTCACCGAGGTCCTGCGCCAAGCCGCCTCCCACGAGGGCACCGCACTCATCGAGATCTACCAGAACTGCAACATCTTCAACGACGGAGCCTTCGAGCCGCTGAAGGACAGCGACACCCGCGACGACGTCATGATCAGGCTGCAGCATGGCGAGCCGATCCGCTTTGGCCGCGACAATGAGAAGGGCGTCATCCGCAGGCCCGACGGCCACATCACCGTTGCCGAGGTTGCCGAGGTCGGCGAGGACGCGATCATCCGTCACGACGCACATGCCAAGGATCCCGGCCTCGCGTTCGCGCTGTCGCGACTAGCGAACCCGCGCACGCTCATGAACACCCCGATCGGCGTGTTCCGCGACATCGAGCGTCCCTCGTACGACCGCCTCGTTCGCGAGCAGGTGGCCGAGGTCACTGCTCGCGAGGGTGCGGGCAACCTGCAGTCGCTGCTCACGGGCAGCGACACCTGGAACGTGTCCTGACGCTTCGCTCTCGCCTGCCACAGTCCCAAGCAGGGATCGGCGCGGCGCTCGGCCTGTTCGCGTACGGCTTCTGGGGATTGCTGCCGCTCTACTACCACCTGTTCGACGACGACGTCTCCGCTCTTGACCTCGTCGCGAACCGGATCATCTGGGCAACCGTCTTCCTCCTGCTTCTGACCACGGTCACCCGCACCTGGAAGCGCACCATCAGCACGGCGCGTTCAGCGCGGAACATCGCCATGCTCTCGGTCGCCGCCGTTCTCCTCGGGGTGAACTGGAGCGTCTACATGTACGCGATCGAGAGCAACCAGCTCGTCGAAGCCTCGCTCGGCTACTTCATCAACCCACTGTTCTCCGTCGCCCTTGGCGTCGTGGTCCTTCGCGAGCGACTGCGCACCGGGCAGTGGGTCGCTGTCGCGGTGGCGGCGCTTGCAGTACTCGTACTCACGGTCAGTTACGGCCGCCCGCCGTGGATCAGCCTGCTGCTTGCTGGCACCTTCGCGGTGTACGGCCTGGTCAAGAAGCAACTGGGCGTCGGCGCGGTCCAGTCGCTGACCATCGAGACCGCGATCCTCGCGCCAGTAGCGGTGTTGGCGCTCGTCGGGTTCTCGGTCGCGACGACGTCATCGGTGATCGACCACTCCCCACTGACGCTGATCCTCCTGATCGGCCTCGGGCCGGTCACCGCTTTGCCGTTGCTGGCCTTCACCGGAGCAGCGACACGGATCCCCCTGTCGACTCTGGGACTCATGCAGTACCTGTGCCCGGTGATGCTGTTCCTGCTCGGCGTCTTCGTCTTCGGCGAGCAGATGTCCACCAGCAGGTGGATCGGGTTCCTGCTCGTGTGGATCTCGCTGTCGATCATGACAATCGACGGACTGCGCAACGCGCGCACGAATCGCAATGCGGCAGACGACCTCGAACTCACGGAGCCGGCGTAGACGCCTCCGGTACGAGTTCAGCGACCGGTCGGAAGACGACAACAACAAGGGCCACCCCGATGAGTACGGGAACCAGCAGGAAGGCCCGATGCACGGGCATTGATTCGGCCAGCCCGCCCAGCAGGAATGGTGCCAGTCCGATGGCCGCCGTGGTGCATGCGAGCGCGAGGCTCGACGCGCGGTCCGGTCGGCCGCCCGCGGCCCGGATGATCCGCGACATGCTCAGCGGCCACGCGAGCGCGAGTGCGACGCCGGTCGCGAAGAACGCGAGCAGGATCATCCACGTTTGCGTTGACGCCCACATCGCGAAGAACATGACCATTCCCGCGATGAGTGAGGCGCGGAGCAGTCGTTCCGACGACATCCGACGGGCGAGGCTGGACCCGAACGCACGACCGACGAACACGCCGCCGAGGAAGGCGCCAAGTCCGGCGGCCGACGCCGCGTCGCTCATTCCGGTTCGTTCCTGCAGAAGCGTCGCCCCCCACAATGAGATGCAGAACTCCGCGCCGATGTACGCGGTGCCTCCCGCAAGTGCCCAGTACGTCAGGGACGGCATGACGCCCGACGCCTGGCGCGTAGGGACGAGTCCCGCCTCGCCATAGGTGGACAGGTGTGCGCCCCTGGCGAATTCGATCGCGATGAATCCGACGACGCAGACGAGGATTCCCGCACGCCAGCCGAGCACGGTCGACGCGGCCAGGCCGATCGTGAGCGGTGCGAGCAGGCCCATCAGCGCCGCGAGCCCCGTGCTCTCGGTGAACGCGGCCGGAGCGGCGGCTCCCTGGTGCGTGGCCAGGAATGCGTTGACGCACACGACGATGAGATTGCCGAACAGGCAGGCCAGGAACACCGCGGTCAGCGTCCAGACGGCGGCCGGGACGGGCGCGACGAAGAGCACGATGCATGCCGCAGCGCCGAGAACTCCGACGCGCATGACCAGCCCGCGGCCGAAACGATTGATCAGCCGGGGGGCAAGGAGCGCGCCGATGACTCCGCCTGCCGCCAGCGTCGTCCCGTGGAATCCCTGCAGCCACGCCGCGCTGTCCTGCTCGTCGTGGAGGAAGACCAGGACCGCGCCCAGCCCGTACACGAACCAGGACCAGCCGGATATCGAGGCATAGGAGACGAGGGTTGCCCGGTCGCGCACGACGCGCAGGACGGGTGGCCGTTCCGAGATCGTCACTCAACCGACCATAGACCGCTCGGCGGCGCGGCGGGCCGATTTGTGTAGATGACTCGCGGGTCGGGTCGGGTCAGGAGGTCGAGCCCACCCGGGAGACCAGGAAGTCGCGCACCTGCGCAGTCGTTGCCGTGCCGTCGAGATCGGCGGTTCTCGTGCCCGGTGCGCCCAAGGACTCGGCGATCGCGCGCATCACCAGGTCCGCGGTGTCGCCGTGACCGAGATGCTCGAGCATCATCGCGCCGGACCACACCGCCGCGATCGGATTGGCGATGCCCTTGCCCGCGATGAGCGGGGCAGAACCGTGCACCGGCTCGAACATCGACGGATGGTCGCGCTCGGGGTTGAGGTTCGCCGAGGGTGCGATGCCGATGCTCCCGACGACCGCAGCAGCGATGTCGGAGAGGATGTCGCCGAACAGGTTCGAGGCGACGATCACGTCGTGCGCGTGCGGACGCAGCACGAGATCCGCGGCCAGCGCGTCGACGAGCGCACTGGTGCAGGTGACGTCGGGGTACGTCGCGACAATGCCTGCGACAACGTCATCCCAGAACGGCATCGTGTGGATGATCCCGTTCGACTTCGTCGCTGACGTGACCGCGTGCGTGCGGGTGAGCGCCAGCTCGCATGCGAACCTCGCGATGCGCTCGACGCCGACTCGCGTAAAGATGTTCTCCTGCACCGCGAATTCGCGATCGGTTCCACGTGCGAACCGTCCGCCGACGTCGGAGTACTCGCCCTCGGTGTTCTCCCTGACGATGACCAGGTCCACCGTCTTGCCAGGCGGCAACGTGACGCGCGGGATCAGGCCGTCGAAGATCTTGATCGGACGCAGGTTCACGTACTGGTCGAAGTGGCGGCGGATCGGGATCAGCAGCCCCCACAGCGACTCGTGGTCCGGAACGTCGGGACGCCCCACTGCGCCCAGGAAGATCGCGTCGTGCCGGGCGAGGATGTCGAGGCCGTCGGACGGCATCATCTGGCCGTTGTCGACGAAGTAAGTGCAGCCCCAGTCGAGCCAGGTCCACTCGATGCGCTCGCCGCTGACCGCCAGTGCGGCGTCGAGCACCTCGACGGCGGCCGGCAGCACCTCGACTCCGATTCCGTCGCCGGGGATTGCCGCCACTCGCATTGCCATCTCAGCCCTCGCTGCTTTCGTCAGGATGTGTGCACTAACGTTGCTGGTATCGTTTCCACAATCCTAGCGGAGGAACTCCATGTTGCGGTCGCGTCGGTCGAATCTTGCGGTGCCCGGTAGTAGTCCGAAGATGTTGGACAAGGCGCGTGGTCTCGCGGTGGATCAGGTGTTCATGGATATCGAGGATGCGGTGGCGCCGATCGCCAAGCCCGAGGCGCGGAAGAACATCGTGGCGGCGCTCAATGAGGGCGGGTATGAGGGCAAGGTCCGCAGCGTGCGGGTCAATGACTGGACGACGGCGTGGACGTACGCGGATGTGATCGAGGTCGTGACCGGTGCGGGGGCGAATCTGGACTGCATCATGCTTCCCAAGGTGCAGACCGCTGACCAGGTGGTGGCGCTGGACCTGCTGCTCACCCAGTTGGAGAAGAGCATCGGGCTGGAGGTGGGGCGGATCGGGATCGAGGCGCAGATCGAGAACGCCCTGGGCCTGATCAACATCGATGCGATCGCCCAGGCGTCACCGCGGGTGGAGACGTTGATCTTCGGGCCGGCGGACTTCATGGCCTCGATCAACATGAAGTCCCTGGTGGTCGGGGAGCAGCCGCCGGGGTATGACACCGGCGACGCCTACCACTACATCCTCATGCGGATCCTCATGGCGGCGCGGGCGTTCGACAAGCAGGCCATCGACGGGCCCTACCTGGCGATCAAGGACCTCGACGGCTACAAGCGGGTCGCCGGACGGTCCGCGGCGCTGGGGTTCGACGGGAAATGGGTCCTGCACCCCGGGCAGGTCGACATCGCCAACGAGGTCTACTCACCCACCCAGGCCGACTACGACCACTCCGAGCTCATCTTGGACGCCTACGACTACTACACCTCCGAGCAGGGGGGAGCCAAGGGCGCCGTCATGCTGGGCGACGAGATGATCGACGAAGCCTCCCGCAAGATGGCCCTGGTCATCTCCGCCAAAGGCCGAGCCGCCGGCATGACCCGCACCCAGACGTTCGAGGTCCCCGCATGACCCGGCTCCCCCGCTACGCCGCGCGCCCCAACTAAACCCCACGAACCCTAGCGGGTGACGTACTCGCCGGTGCCGGCGCTGCGGTACGCGATGTCCAGGGCCTCGACCGTGCGGGCGCCCAGTTCGCCGGGCGAGCGATTCTCGAACTCCTCGCCACGGCCGGCCGCGACGAGCGCGGCGATGGGGCCGGCGCAGTCATACGTGCCCTCGCCCGGGACGAGATCGACCCGAGTCTCCGTCCCCTTGGAGAAGTGCCACAGCGCCTCGCGCTCGACATCGACCAGGATCTGTCCCTCGCTGCCAATTGCCCGCACCTCGAGTGCATGCTTGTTGCCCCCTGCTCCAAGATGCGCGGAGCCGCCAGCCAGTACGCCGATGGCGCCCCCGTCGAACCGGTACGAGATCGCATCGTGGAGTTCGACCGGCGCATCGAGCGGCGCCGACATGAGCGCGAAGCCGCCCGCCGCGCGTGCATCGGTGAGCCACAAACCCAGACCGAGGGCATGCGACAGCTGGGCCTGCCCGTACCCGCCGCCGGACACCCGCGGATCGGTCCAGGTTGACTGCTCCGGCACGGCATCCGGCGCCGCATCGGGATAGGCGCCGGTGTTCGAGAGCAGTTCACGCGTCACCGACGACATGTGGATGTTCAGCGACTCCAACTCGCCGATTCCTATGTCGGACATGAGCTCCTTGGCGCGAACAACCATCGGCCGGTAGTTCCACCCGAATGCGACGACCAGCGCGCGTTGCGCCTGCTCCTGCGCCGCGACGAGGTCCCACGCCTGGTCGACCGCGATCGTCACCGGCTTCTCGCACATGACGTGCACTCCGGCCTCGAGAGCTGCCTTCGCGTGCTCGTGGTGCAGACCCGACGGGCTGGCGACCACGCAGATGTCCACTCCCGCGTCGAGGACGTCGCGGTAGTCCTCCGACGCGATCGCGAAGCCGAAATCATCCTTGATCTTGGCAAGCAGCTCAGGACCCTTGCGTGCGACCGCGACGAATTCGACATCGTCGTAGGTCTTCAGGTTGGGCAGGTGCGAGGCCACCGACCAGCTCCCGGCACCGATGACGCCCAGGCGGATCTTCTTCATGTGACCTCCACGGTGAGTTGCTGGAATCGGTTCCAAATATCGTGAAGTTAGGTTATGTTGCTTGCTGGAGATCGTCAACGACCAGGAGGTAGTCATGGAGCGCGTGTGCTTCACCTTCAGCATCTACGAGGGCCAAGAGGCCGAGTACAAGAAGCGACATGACGAGATCTGGCCCGAGTTGGTCGAGGTCATCAAGGACGCCGGGATGGCGAACTACAGCCTGTTCCGTCGAGGCACCGAGATCATCGCCTACGTCGAGTGCACGCCCGACGCTGCGACCTGCTTCGCGAAGGTCGGCGAGTCGGAGCACAACACCCGCTGGTCGGAGTGGTTCACCGATGTCATCGTCACCCTGACCGATGAGAACGGCGAGCTCAAGCGGGCCGACGAGGTCTGGCACCTCGACTGACGGCTTTCAGTCGACCGAACCAACAAGGGAAATGAGTACGTCGTGGCACAGGTAACCGGCTTCTTCCATGCGGGCATCACCGTGAAGGACATGGACGTGAGCCTTCCGTTCTACCGCGATGCACTCGGCCTGGAGGTGGCCTTCGAGCGGGTCATGGGTGCGGACTATCTGCGCACCGTCCTCGCCCTGCCGCTCGTCGACATTCGCATCGTCTACCTCCACATTCCCGGCGGCGGCTACGTCGAGTTGCTGGAGTATCACGGCCTGGAGACGATGACCGCTGCGTCGCGCCCATGCGACTTCGGAGCCGGACACCTGTGCCTGTACGTCGATCACATCGACGAGCTGGTCGAGAATGCCTTCGCCATGGGATATCGCGCGCGATCCGAGGGATGCGTTGACATCACGGCCGGACCGAATGCCGGCGCTCGTTCGATCTACCTGCTTGATCCGGACGGTTATGCCATCGAGCTCTTCCAGAAGGCTGATGCACCAGCACAGGACAGCCCGAGCAGCTAGGCCATCACCCAGCCGCCGTTGACGTCCAGCGTGACGCCGTTGATGTAGGCCGCCTCGTCCGAGACGAGAAATGCAGCGGCCTCGGCGACGTCCTGCGGCGTGCCCAGGTGCCCCACCGGAATCAGTGCGCGGTACTCCTCGAACTGCTCATCGGTCAGGTGCTGCATCATCTCGGTCCTGATGCCGCCGGGGGCAATCGCATTGGCGGTGACACCCATAGGCCCGTAGTGGCGGGCGATGTACTTCGAGAAGGAGATGAGTCCTGCCTTCGTGGTGTTGTACACGCCCGACGCCGCGTAGCCGCCCGTGCGCGCACCGACGCTGGACAGGTTGATGACCCGCCCCCATCGTCGGTCGACCATCCCCGGAAGCGCCGCCCTGGCGAGGAGGATCGGCGCGCGCAGGTTGATCGCGAGGAGGCGATCAATGTCCTCGATCGAGGTTTCCTCAAGCGGACGATCCACCAGCACCGCAGCGTTGTTCACCAGGATGTCGACCGGCGGAAGTTCCGTGAGCAGCTGCGCGCAGACTGCGGCCTCCGCCAGATCCGCCTGGATGGTTGCGACCAGGTACTCGGCCGTGTGCTCGGTCTGGTCCACCCCGATGACCTCGTGCCCAGCGGCGGCGAGCCGTGCGGCGATTGCCGCGCCGATACCCCGAGCCGAGCCAGTGACCAGTGCTCGCCTCATGGAGTGCCTCCGGTAGTCGATTGAGGCGGCTGGTCCAGCGTCAGCAGCCTTCGCGGATTCGCCGCAAAGATGACCTCGATGTCTGCCTCACCGATGCCCATTCGAGCCATGATCGGCACAACGTGCTTGGCGAGGTGGTCGTACCCCCAGCCTCCGTAGCGATGCAGGCGCGTGCGCACGCCGATGTCCTGCGACATGAAGATCTGCTCGACGTGCCCGGCACCCACGAGATCAGCCATCGCGCGGACCACATCCCAGTCACTCGGTGCATAACGCCCCTCCCCGAGCAGGCTGTGATCGAACCCGAATAGGTCGAACGCCACGTTCACCCCTCGGTCCAGGATCGACCGAAGATAGGACATGTCGGTGACGGCCGTCGTCATGTGGTTCAGCAGGATCCGGTCGACGGCCATGCCCGCGCTGAGCGCCGCGTCAAGCACGTCGTGACCCTCACTCCCCCACGGATGGAGGTGAATCGACACCGCCCTGCCTGTCTGGGCGCCGGCCAGCGCGGCAGCGCGAACAACCGTCATCTCCGAGTCAGTCGCGGGATCGTTCGTGCCGATCTCTCCGATGATCCCGGGTCTAATGCCCGTGTCGCCGACGCCGTCGATGCACTCGTCGACAATCCGCTGAACAAGCTGGTCTACGGAGAGTCCGCCGATCTGCCGTCGATGGGAAGCCTCGAGGTACCAGCCCGCACCCATCACTAGGTGCATGTCCAGGCGTTCGGCGAGCTCGCGAAGCGCGGCGGGGTTACGGCCCAGGTCCGCAGGCGTCGCATCGACCACGCAGTTGACCTTGTGTGGAATGACCAGTGCGAGTTCCTCGCACACGAGGTCAATGTCAGTGAGGTCGTAGTTCGATTCGTGAATACCAGGATTCCAGCGCGCCTCCCCGGCTACCGCCTCGAAAGGGACGGCGGAATCTCCGGCATAGCCATGCTCGGCGAGCACCGGGCGAAGGTCGATGTGCAGATGTTCGTGGATCAGCGTGCGGCCGATCAGATCGGCCGCCACCGGCCCGCGAACCGTCTGCACCCAACCGCCCGGCCGGGACATCGCCACTATCCCCCGCCGAAGAACGGCGAAGGATCAGTGTCCTCGTCTCCGTCGACCCCTGCGCCGAAGGTGGCGGGCTTGGTGCGGCCCACGCGCGTGTAGTACTCCTCGGGGGTCGAGGTTGGATCCTTGAACATCTGCCATTGGCAGGACTGGCGGTTGTCGGGGTCGCTGTCCGGATACACGGGCGGGTCGACGACGCGCAGCGGATATCCGAACTTGTCGATGGGCATCTCTTCCATCAATCGGATGCAGTGCGTGCAGTAGTGGCAGATGCCCGCCTGTCCGTGGTTCCACGTATGCGGCTCCTGGCTGACCGACCAGTTGTACGGAGCCTCCATGCGCGAGCCCGTGCCTTCGATGCTGTCGCCTCGGACTATGCGCCCGCCCGATCCGCACGGATCGAAGCGAAGAATGAAGCGATCTTCCACCTCGACGAGTTCGAAGTCTCCTGTGCGGTCCACACCGACAAGGTGCGCGCGCATCGATTCGCACGCGACCATCATGAGCTGGTCGAGGCTGTCGTCCCACGGCTGGCTCGCGACGTCGAACTTCGAGTAGCGCCAGTTGAACAGCGGCCTAATCACCGAGTCCCACATCTCGCCGATGATCGCCTCGCCCAGCCGGGAGACGATCGCATCGATCAGTCCGTACGAGTGGTCGCCGTCACGGTCCTTGACCTGCCGCCACACCTCCCGCATTGCTTCTACATTCGCGCGAGCTGCGGACCACTCGCCCGCCGCGATCGCCGCGCTGCTCGTAGCGGCCAGCGACTCGACCTCTGCCAGCATGGGCTCTCGGTCGAAACGTGAACCGTCCGGGAGGGCCAGCAGGTCGATGACCCGGTCGTCGATCTGCGCGACCTCCTCGCTGGGCACGCCTGCGGACTCAAGGAACGCGCGGAGGTCGGGGTTGATCTGCGTGTACATCGAGAAGATGACCTTTGCCTCCTGCAGGAAGAAGGCCACAAAGTCGAGCGCATCCGACGCGTCCTGTGCGTCGAGCGCCGTGACGATGCGCGTGTACGTGCCACGGGACTGCTCCTCCCACGATCCCGTGCGAACGAGCCTCCCCAGCGACGCGGAGTGGACGAGATTTGCATCAGGCACGAGGCCTACCCCCACATTCGTCGGAACCGCTACCTATCGGAGACGCGCAACCGGAGCTGGTCGAAGCCGACGGCGACAAGGAGCAGCACGCCCTTCGCAACGCCCTGCCAGAAGGAGTCGATGTTCATGATCGTCATGCCGTTGTTCAGCACGCCGAGGATGAGGACACCGAGCAGCGTTCCGAGAATCGTGCCTCGGCCGCCGGAGAGGCTTGCGCCACCGAGGATGACCGCGGTGACCACCGTGAGCTCGAGTCCGGTCGCCGCCTGCGGTGACGCTGCACCAAGCTGCGAGACGAGGATGAGGCCGGCGATCACCACCGCGCTCGACGACAGGATGAAGCCCAGGAAGATCGCGGTGCGCGTCCTGATTCCGGCCAGTCGTGCCGCGACAGCATTCGCGCCGATCGCGTACATGCTTCGTCCGTAGACCGTGTAGCGCATGACGAGCGCCATCAGGATCATCACGGCGAAGAAGATGAACACCGGCAGGGGAATGTCGCCGATCGGACGCGCATTTCCGAGGCCGTCGAAGTCCGGGAGGATCAGCGTCTGGCCGCCGGCAATGACCTGGGCCAATCCGCGCAGGATTGCGAGCATCGCCAACGTCGTGATGAAGGCGTTGATGCCGAACACCGTTACACAGACTCCGTTGACGATGCCGATGGCCAAGCCGCACAGAATGCTGAGGAAGATTCCTTGGGCGATCCCGTACTCCATGGTGCCCCAGGCCATCACCACCCCGATGAGCGCAGCAGCTGATCCGACCGAGAGGTCGAACTGCCCTGCGACCATCAGCAAGGTCGCCGGCGCTGCCACGATGCCGATGACGGCAGCGCTGAACAGGATGTTCACGGCGTTGTCCGTGGTGAAGAAGAACTCGGACCTCGTCGAGAAGAAGATGATGAGGACCAGGAGCACGACCGCGAGTGCGGCAGTCTCCGGAGCTCTCCGACGGCGCTTGACGACTACGGACTCTTCACTCATGAGTGAGGGCTCAACCGTGCTCATTGCTCATCCTCCAGAAGCCGCGATGAGATTCGCGGTCGTTACGTCGTCGTTGGTGAACTCATCGACAATCTGCCCGCGCGCCATCACCAGCACGCGGTCGGCCACTTGCACGGCCTCCTCGTAGTCGGACGTGACCACCAGGATCGCCTTGCCCTCCGCGGCCAACTGCCTCAGAGTGCTGTAGATCTCCTGGCGGGCGCCGACGTCGACGCCACGAGTCGGCTCGACGAGCACGAGTGGATCGGAGCCGCGCTCGAGCCATCGTCCGAGCAGCACCTTCTGCTGGTTGCCACCCGACAGGCTGCTGATCGGGTTCACCGAGGGGCGGTCGGCCTTGACGTTCAGCACGGGCGCCCAACGCTCGTAGGCTTCTTCCTCGGAGCCCTTCTTCATGATGAACCCGCCGGAGGCAAGCCGCTTCCAGGATGCGACTGCAAGGTTCTCGATGACCGGACGGATCATGAAGATGCCCTCGCGCTTGCGGTCGGGGGGCAGGAATCCGACTCCTCGGGCAATCGCCTGCCCCGGGCCGGGCATCGGGGCCTCGCTTCCGTTGATGCGCAGTACCCCGGATGTCGGCTGACGAAGGCCGAAGCAGAGGTCCGCGACCTGGCTCGTTCCGCTGCCCAACTTTCCGTAGATGCACACGACCTCGCCGCGCCGGACGGACATCGTCACGCCGACGACCTGATCGCCGACGGACACCTCCTCCATCTCGACCATCGCCTCGCCGAGGAGTGAAGGGTCGCTGGCCGGGGGGCGGTGGACGGTGCCGATGTCGCGACCGACCATTGCCTGAACCAGTTCGCGGCGACTCACCGAAGAGGTCTCCGCGTCGAGCGCGACGCTGCCGTTCCGGAGCACGAGTACGCGATCGGAGAGTTCGGCAACCTCGTCGAGTCGATGCGTGATGTAGATGATGCAGACGCCCTGGTCACGCAGTCTGCGCACCCAGTCGAAGAGTTTGTGCACTTCCTGCTGCGAGAGTGCCGCGGTGGGCTCATCGAGCACGAGAATTCGCGCCTGGTCCGCGAGGGCGCGCGCAATCTCGACGACCTGCCGCTCGCCGACTCGGAGGGTTCCCACGATCGCGCCGGGGTCGATGGACACTCCCATCGGACCGAGAACGTCCTCTGCGCGCTTCTTAACGGCGTTCCAGTTGACTACTCCGGCCCGGTTTGGCCAGCGACCCAGGCTGATGTTCTCCGCCACCGTCAGGGTCCCGGCGTCCTGGAACTCCTGGCTGATCATGCGCACGCCGAGTCGGCGTGACGAGGCCGGGGTGAACGACGAGTGTGACTCAGAGTCAATCTCAATTGCGCCGTCGTCGGCGGTGTAGTCGCCGGCGAGGATCTTCACCAGGGTCGACTTGCCTGCTCCGTTCTCGCCGAGCAGGGCGAGGATGGAGCCGCCGGTGGCGTCGAGGTCCACACCGTGGAGGACCTCGACACCACCGAACGACTTACGGATGCCACGCATCGTCAGGGAGACGTGGCCTTCAATCTGATTCATGGCATCCGCATCGATAGTTGGAGTTCTTACTGCGGGTAGACCTGGTCGATGTTCGCCTTGTTGACCAACTGGTGCTTGACGAGCAGGTCGCCCGCGTCCTCACCGTTGATCAGCTTGATCATCGCCGGAATGCCGATCTCGCCGTAACGCTCGGGGAAGTACGCCGAATCGCCGACCCAGTGGTCGTTGGTCCGGATGTTCTCCCATGATGTCGGGTCGGCTCCCTGGCTGATCAGCCAGATGTCGTCGAGGCGGTTGGCCGCCTTCGCCGCTGCGATAACACCGAGACCCGTGTCGTCGTTGATCGAGGACACCGCAATGTTCTTCAGTCCCTGAAGAGCGGTCAGCGTGTCAGCGAACTTTGCCCGACCGTCATCCGTGGTGGAGCCCAGGTCGACCGCACGCAGCTTGTCGGCCGGGATGGGGCCGCAAACCTTCTCGAAGCCGGTGACGACGCCGTCGGCGCGCAGCGCCGTGACCTCGCCTGCAGCCGGCTGCTCACCCTTGACGAAGGCGTCGTACTCGCAGTTGAACTTCTCCTTGTAGAAGTTTCCGAGAGCCTCACCCGCGACCTCGCCTGCGAGGGAGTTGTTCGCGCCCATGAATGCCTTCTCACATGGAGCCTGGTGGATATCGATGGCGATGACCGGGACATCCGGTCCGGCCGCACAGATCTGCGCCGCTGCCTTCTGGTCCAGCTGGAAGTTGAGGATTCCATCGACGTTCTGCGTCTTGAAGGTCCGTGCGCAGTCGAGGGCCTTGGCCGCGTCGAGCTGCGAGTCGCAGAACACGAGTTCGGCACCCGCTGTCTCGGCTGCGGCCTTGATGCCATCCGACACGATCTTCACGAACGGGAGGCTGTCACCGAGCGAGATGTAGCCGATCTTCAGACCGTCGCCGCTGCCGGGGACAACAGCGCCTTCCGCGGCTGCCTCTTCGGAGGCTGCTGGCGCCTCGCTTGCTGCCGGCGCTTCGGAGGCCGCAGGGGCTTCGGAAGCTGCAGGGGCCTCAGACGAGGACGCAGACTCGCTTGAACTCGAACTACCGCACGCCGTAAGCACCAGTAGACACGCGGTGCCTACCGTGACTACGCCGAGCATTTTTGCTCTCAGTGAATCCATGGCCGACCTTTCTGGATGCGTTTCTGGAACCCTTTCCAGAAACATAGCGTTACTATGAAGCGGTCCCTTTGCCGTGTCAAGCAACTCAGCAGAACTGCGGCCATAACGTCACATTCGCCGTCACGCGCAGGACCAAGTTATCTCAGCGCCGGACCGATCAGCCGGAGCCGGGCATGGCCACGGTGACCTCGCCGAGCGAGGGCGAACCGAGCGCGACCGAGCCGAAAACCTCGGGCTTCTTGCGGCCCACCCGCTCGTAGTACTCCTCCGGGACTGTCGTCGGGTCCTTGAACATCTGCCACTGGCACTTCACCGGCTGGCCGGACTCGTCGGGAACTCCGTACCGGGGCGGATCGACGACGCGGACCGGATATCCGAAGCGATCCATCGGGAGTTCTTCCATGAGCCTGATGCAGTGAGTGCAGTAGTGGCACACCCCGGTCTGGTAGTGATTCCACGGATGCGGCTCTTCGGAGACCGACCATCCGTACGGCGCTTCCATCCGAGGAGGCGTTCCCTCGATGGTGTCGCCACGGATCGTGCGTCCACCCGATCCGCACGGATCGAAGCGCAGGATGTAGCGGTCATCGGTCTCGATGAGCTCAAAGTCACCAGTGCGCTCCGGGCCGACGAGATGGCCGCGCATCGCCTCACACGCGACGAGCATCAAGGTATCCAGAGCATCGGCCCATGGCTGGTTGTCGATGTTGAACTTCTCGTAGCGCCAGATGAACAGCGGCAGGACGACCTTGTCCCACATGCGGCCGATCGCGGCCTCACCGAGGCGCGCGACGATCTCGCTCATCAACCCGTAGGTGTGGTCGACGTCGCGGTCATGACAGCGACGCCACGTTTCCTTCAGCTCCACCAACCGCTCGTGTGCGAGGGCAGCCTCGTGATGGTGGATGGCCTCGACGAGCGACTCGCCCTGCGTGCGCACCAAGTGCCACTGCCAGGACGGATCCCACGGCTGGCCGTCGGGGAGGTTCAGCTTGGCGACGATGGATCGATCGATGTCCTTCAGGTCCTCGGCCGAGATGCCGTTCTCCTTGAGGAACGCCCGGAGGTCGGGGATCCACTGGCGGTAGATGCCGTAGCAGACACTGGCCTCGTCGACGAAGTACGCGGACAACTCGGCCGCGAACTCCCAGTCGCCCGCGTCAATGGCGTCCTGGATCTTGGAGTAGGTCGACACTCGCTGGTCGTCCCATGAGCCCAGGCGCACCCGACGGCCGATGCTCGGGGCGTACTCAATCGTGGTACCGAGGTCGATCTTCACGCGCATTCTCCCTTTGTCAGTTTCACAGCGACGACTTACGACTTACGACTGGCGAGTCTCGAGGTGACCGGACCGCGCACTTCGATACGCGATGTCCAGCGCCTCGACCGTGCGGGCAGCGAGTTCACCGGGTGAGGCGTTCTCGAACGGCTCTCCGCGGCCCGCCGCGAGAATCGCCTCGATGGGCCCGATGCAGTTCTGCTCTCCCGACCCAGCGGCCAGGTCCGCAATGCGCTCCTGGCCCTTGAAGTAGTGCCATGCCGCCTCGCGCTCGGTGTCGACCATGAGCTGGCCTTCGCTTCCGATCACGCGGACCTCGAGTGCGTGCGAGTACCGGCTGGCGCCCAGGTGCGAGGAGCCGCCCGACACGACGCCGATCGCGTTGCCGTCGAACCGCAGCGTGATGGCATCGTGCAACTCGACCGGCGCGTCCATCGGCGCGCTCATGAACGCGAAGCCAGCATCGGCGCGCAGTCCAGTCAGCCAGAGCGCAAGTCCCAGCGCATGGGACAACTGCGCTTGGCCGTAACCACCGCCGGAGACGGCCGCGTCGGTCCAGGTCCGCGGTTCGGGAATCGACTCGGGCGCGGCCCCCGGATAGGCACCCGTGTTCGAGAGAAGTTCGCGGGTCACTGACGACATGGTCACGCTCAGCTGCTCGATCGTCCCGAGTCCAAGCTCGGCCATCGAGCGCTTGGCGGCCTGCGCGACCGGCTGGTAGTTCCACCCGAACGCAACCACCAGTTCCCTGTGCTGCTGCTCGGCAGTCGCCACCAGATCCCACGCATCGGACGGACTGACCGTGAAAGCCTTCTCGCACATCACATGGGCGCCAGACATGAGAGCGGCCTTGGCGTGCTCGTGATGGAGGGCCGTGGGGCTGGCGACGATGCAGACATCCACCCCCGCATCGAGCACATCGCGGTAGTCCTCGGACGCGATGGCGAACCCGTAGCGATCCCGGACCATCTGCAGCATCTCCGGGCCTTTTCGAGATACGGCGACGAACTCCACGTCGTCGTGCCTCGCCAGGTTCGGCAGGTGACTGGACATGGTCCAACTGCCGGCTCCGATAACTCCGACCCTGACCTTCTTGCCCATGTCGCTACACCTCCCCGCCGCCTGGAGCTAAATTCCGGAATCCTTTCCAGTCCTACGCTTAACCACTTGAAGGGCATTGTCAAGCACTTTCCCGTGGTTGCTAGAACATCACCATTCCGCCGGTCTGGTTGATCGCCTGCCCGGTCATGTACCCAGCCTCGTCGGACAGCAGGAAGGCGATCACGCCGGCGCACTCGTCGGGATGCGCTCCCCTGCCAAGCGGCACCGTGGCCATGCGCGCATTGCTGATGGACTCGACCGTGATCCCGCGGATCTCCGCAAGCCGTTCGAGGACCGTGTCCTGCATGGGTGTGTCCATGATCCCCGGGAGGATCGCGTTGACGCGGACATTCCGGGCCGCGAAGGCGTAGGCGAATGACTTCGTAATAGAGACGACCGCGGCCTTTGACGATGCGTACACAGCGGTCTCCGGGGTGACGGGAGCCTTGGCCGACACCGAACTGACGTTGACAATCGCGCTACCCGGGGGCATCTCGCGGCCCAGTCGTGAGCACAGGTCCCACACGGCCTCGATGTTGACGGCATAGATGTCGCGGATGTCCTGGATCGTGAAATCGAGGATTGGCTTGAGGCGAATCAACCCGGCCGCGTTCACGAGCATGTCAGGGGTTGGCTCGGCGGCGATTACCGCGTCGCGGCCCTCGCTCGTGCTGAGGTCCACGGCAATGGTGCGCAGTACGGAGAGCTCCTCGTCGGCGAGCCTGGCCTCGTCACGATCGACCGCGAGCACGTCGATTCCGTCACGATGGAGCCGCAGCGCGGTTGCCCGCCCGATGCCACTTGCTGCTCCCGTGACCACTGCCGACTTCCTGCGTTCCATGATTGCCCTCCTAGGCTTGAGATTGCTCTTAGACGAAGACGACGTGCCCACCGAGATGGTGAGCGATACGCCCGACCGCCTCACCGACGAGCGCGTTTGTCGCAGCGGAGTGATGGACGACGCCCGACTGAAGCCACCTCGGCCAAGCAGTTGACACGTGGCCCGAGGCGAACCTGAAGCCCGCGTTTGGGGTTCCGGTTCGTGGATATGACGACCCGGTGAACTCACCCTCCGCGACGATCCACCTGAGACCCTCGAGCGGCGCGAATCCCACGAGAGAGGCTGGCGACTGCGGGATCGAGTAGAGAGCGCAGGCGCTTGGCAGCGGGTCATCGGTGTACCAGGCGTCCGGGGCGAGCACGGGACGCGCCGACCCGCACAGGCGCAGGTCGTGCTCGCCGGTGTTGGCCAGCACTACCTCGTCGGTCTCGTAGTCGACCGCCTCGACCTCGTGGTACAGCGTCGGCAACCCGAGGCTCTGAACCGTGAGCATCGCAATTGCTGTGACCACATCGCCGCTGCAGGTCCACGGGACACCCGCCGTCGTGAGCCGTCCCAGCGCCAGGCACGGGGCCACACCCACGTCCGAGCCGAAGCGAAGCTCGGGCACGTGGCAGTTCAGAGCACCTGCCGTGGCACCGGTCTCAAGGATGAGCGTGCTCAGCGCCGCCTCGACCCGAACACTGCGGTCTACGGCAAGTGCCTCCACCGTGGTGTCAACGTCGAACTGCGCATCGACCTCGGCCCGCAGGCCGGCCACCGTCGCGTCGGTGACGGCCTTGCTCCGAGCTGCGAGTTCTGCGGGATCGACCACGACACTCGTGATGCCGAGCGCAGCGAGTTCGTCGTCGGTAGCCACGACGCTCGAATACCCGGGCATCGGACTGCCGATGCGCAGGATCGTCGCGCCCCGGACTGCGCCCGCAGCGGCCGCGTACCTCACCGCCGCCACAGCGTCCTGCGGACGATCCAGACTTGTCATCACGACGTCGCATCGCCGACCGGCTCGAGCAAGCGCGCTCACGATCATCGGGCCGCCAACGGTCGCACCTCGGGTGGTGATGTCCGAGTGCGAGAAGTCGGAGGGAAGGCTGCGGTCCTCGTGCAAGGCCCACACGACGATGGGCTTGTCGGGCAGCCGCTCGAGGAAGGCCATGGATGTCGTGGGCGGGGCCGCCATTGTCGACACCATCACGACCGCGTCGACAGCCTTGCACTGCTCGGCCACAAGCGCAGCCTCGTCAGGACTCGCCACCACCGCGGCCACGGCGACCGTGAACTCAGGCTCGAGGAGCGCGACCGCGCGGTCGAGGAGGAGCTGGCGATCGGCGCGGAAGTCGCCGGGAACCGAGGACTCCCAGAAGGTCCAGTACGGGTGAATCACCGCAACCGCACGACTCACGTTCGCTCCACTGGAAAGGTTCCCGGAAAGGATTGCTGTCAGCCTAGCCCACCACTAGAGTATTCGCTGTGGAACCGCCCGACGGAAGGCCAGCCCGCGCATTCGTGCTGCCGGCCGTCGACGCTCCGCTGAGCCGCACCGAGCAAGTTCTGCGCGAGCCGCTGCCGGGCGAGGCGCTGGTGCGCATAGACGCGTGCGGGGTGTGCGGATCGGACGTGTTCTTGCAGAAGGGTGGCTTCGGCGCCGAGAAGTTGCCTGTGGTCCCGGGCCACGAGGCGGCTGGCCGAGTCGTGGCCGTCGGCGATGATGCCGATTCGGCCTGGGTTGGCAAGCAGGTCGCCATCTACTACATCTCCGGTCCCACCGACTCACCTTGGTACCAGGCCGGATTCGAGAATCTCGGCCCCGACATCTCGCGCATGGGTGTCGACGTCGACGGTGCGTTCGCGGACTATGTCATCCGGCCACTCAACACCCTGGTCGCGGTGTCTCCCGAACTCGATCCCGCACAGGTTGCCGTAGCCACCGACGCACTGGCAACGCCGTTTCACGCCCTCACCCGGATCGCGAAGCTCCAGCCCGGCGAGACTCTGGCGGTCATCGGTCCTGGAGGGATCGGCAGCAATGCGATACAGATCGGCAAGCACCTCGGCGCGCGCGTCGTCGCCGTCGGCCGCAGCGAGGCGAAACTGGAGCTGGCCGAACGCCTGGGCGCAGACGTGCTGGCCCGGTCGAGCTCCGGCGCCGATGAGGTGACGAGGCTGATCGGCACGCAGGTCGATGTCGTCCTGCAGTGCGTGGGTAGCCCCGAGATGGACAGGTTCGCGATCGACATCGCTGGCTTCCGATCGCGCATCGTCATGGTCGGCACGTCCCTTGGCACCTTCGACCTGGCCAGCCGTGAACTCGTCTGGCGGGAACTGTCGCTTCTGGGCAGCCGCGGCTTCGTCCGTCAGGACATCGTCGACGTCCTCGACCTCGTCCAGGCGGGCACGCTTACCACCGAGCACCTCACGATGGATGTACGACCGATGGACGATGCCAACACCGCGTTGGACGACCTTCGGGGCGGTCGCACCATGCGCACCGTTCTCGTCAACTGACGTCTTCTCACCACCGCAGAAAGGAACCATGACCATGGAACTCGAGGGTTTTGAGGGTCGATCCGCGTTTATCACCGGCGGTGCCCGCGGAATCGGGCGGCAGATCGCGGAGACCCTGCGCGACCTCGGCGCCACCGTCACGGTGGGTGACCTGAACACGCCGGAGATACCTGGATGCGTCAATCTGCAACTCGACGTCACCAGTGAGGACTCCGTCAAGCAGGCGGTCGCGACGTCAGTTGCCGAGTCCGGCAGCCCCAGCATTCTCGTGCTCAACGCTGGTGTCTTCCATGTCGAGACTCTTGAGAACACCTCGCTGGCGATGTGGAACCAGACGCTGGCGGTCAACCTGACCGGCGCATTTCTCGTTGCGCGCGAGGTGCTTCCGCTCATGCGCGAGCAGGGCTATGGGCGGGTCCTGTCGATCGGCTCGAGCGCGGGCATTACCGGAGGCGCAAAGGCGATGGCGGCCTACGGCGCATCAAAGGGCGGCATCATGACACTCGCGAAGTCGATCGCGAGCGAGTACGCGCCGTTCGGAATCACGTCGAACTCACTAGCACCGAGCCTGATCGCGACGGACATGGTCGCGAACATCGCGGACCTGAAGGACCGGATTCCCGTCGGCCGGCTCGGGCAGCCTCAGGATGTCGCCGATGTCGTCGCGTTCCTGTGCTCCGCCCATGCGGGCTTCATCACGGGAGCGGTGCTCGATATCAACGGCGGATTCCTGATCCGCTGACGAGCGAGCAGGCTAGGCGACTACTGCCTTGGCCTTCGCTGCCACAGCCTTCGAGGGAGCCGCCTTGCGCGGCCGGGTGCCGATTGTCGTGAGGCTCTCGCGCGGGGTATAGATGGTCGGCACGGTGAGTGCGGTCGGCTCGGACCCGTTGAGCATGTCCAGAAGCAGGCGAGCCGCGGTCGTGCCCATCTCGTTGGGATCGCGAGAGACGGACGCCAGGCTCGGCACTGAGATGTCGAACAGTGGCCATTCGTCCAACGCCACCAACGCGATGTCGACGCCAGGGGTTCGACCGAGCTGGGTCAGCGCACGAAGAGCACCAGCGGTGATCAGCACGCCGCCGGTGAGGAATGCGGTCGGCGCCGGCTTGCGTGCAGTGAGACGAATGACTTCGGCCTTGCCGTAGTCGTCGCCGAAGTTTCCGATCGACAGGAGCGACTCGTCGGGCTCGAGACCGGCATCCCTGAAGGCCGCGCGGTAGCCGCGAAGGCGCTCACGAGTCGACCGGACCTCAACCGACCCAGTGATGAGACTGATGCCTCGATGGCCGCGGGAGATGAGATCGGCAGTCGCTGCGTAGCAGCCCGAGTAGTGGTCGCACAGCACGGCGCCGACATTCAAGTTCTCGACGTCACGATCGAGAAGCACGATTGGGCCGGGGAACCGGCGCAGTGCGTCCTGAGTGCTGGGCGCGGTCTCGGACTCCAGCGAGGCGATCAGGCCATCGACTCGCCGACGGCGCAGAAGCGACAGATTGCGCGCCTCGGTTTCCACGTCACCGTCCGAATTGACGAGGACCACCGAGTACCCGGCCCCGCGCAACTCCTGCTCGCACCTTCGGGCGATGACGGCGAACAGCGGGTTAGAGATATCACGGATCACGAGGCCGACCGTGCGGGTTGATCCGCTGCGCAGGGACTGGGCGAGCAGGTCGGGCTGGTAGCCCAGTTCTGTCGCGGCGTCCTCGACACGCTTGCGCATCTTCGATGACACATCGGGATGATCCGACAGGACCCGCGAGACGCTGGACAGCGCCACGCCCGCCTTCTCGGCGACGTCGCGAATCGTTACCGGTCCGTCCACGCCGCGCTGCTCCATGTGGATCCCCCACCAACCCTAGAGTGATATGCGGGAAAGGCTAGCGCACCTGAAGGTATGAAAATGTCGACATAACGAGTCGATCGTGTTACGCGTCGACCGTGTACTTCGCGATGAAGTCCTCGTCGAGCTCCCACCCAAAGCCCGGGGTCTTCGGCAGTATCAGGTGACCGTCGACGAAGTCCCCGCGATTGGCGAGCAGATTCCAGAAGATCGGATCGCGGTTCGGTGAGAACACCTCTGCGTAGGTGCCGTGCGGGACCGAAGCGAGCAGAGGCGCGGCGACCTGGGCCTCCTCGTGATGCCCGAGTTGGATGTCGAAGCTCGCGGCCAGCGCGGCGACCCGGCGCCATTCGGTCGGCCCGCCACCCCACGATGCGTCGTAGTTGCACACGTCGATCGCGCCGTTGAGCATCATCTCGCGCATGCCGACACGGCTGATCTCACTCTGGCCAGCAGCGACATTTACGTTGCCGCGCATACGAATATCGCGAAGTCCGCGCCAGTCCGCATGCCAGCGCGTCGGCTCCTCGAACCAGCGCAACGGCACGTCGTCCTCGATCAGACGGAGGAACTCAAGGGCTTCAGGAACGGTGTAGCCCTGGTTCGCGTCGACGACGAAGAGAAAATCATCGGGAACGCGCGACTTGGCGAAGCGAAGGCGTGCAGCATCCTCCGCCGGCGGTCGAGCACCGATCTTGAACTTCATGCCGACGAGTCCATGCTCGCCCGAGAAGAACTCCAACTCACGTTCCAGGTCGCCCTCGCTGCTGCCGTAGTAGCCGCCGATCGCGATGACCGGGATGCGATCGCGATAGCCGCCCCACAACTGCCACAGCGGCAGGCCGGCGAGTTTGCCCATCGCATCCCACACGGCGCTGTCGACGCAGGCGATGGCCTGCATGGGGATCGCGCGGTCCCGCAATTGGTCAAGAGTGGCGGGGATCATCGAATGCCAGATCAGTTCCGGCTGGGCGATGTCCAGTCCTGTGACCAGGGGCGCAAGCTCGTCATGAATGATCGAGAGGACCTCGTGCTGCTCCTCGTCGGTATCCGCGTTGTAACTCTGGCCGACGATCCCGTCCGACGTGTGGATGCGGGTGATAATCGTGCACCGGTTCCGCATCTTGTAGTAGCTCCCCTTGTAGATATGGGTCAGGGGAACGCGAAGCGCAATGGTCTCGATGCGCTCGATCGTCGGCATTGGTCCTCCGGAAGGCAGTCAGTGTATCGTTACTGGAAACGATACCATCGGGGTCATCGTTGTCAACAAAATCCGCGAACGAGGGTCGACTACGCCCCGCGGTTCTGGGGCTGTCCGGTGCGCGCGCTCCGGTATGCCAGGTCGAGCGCCTCGACGGTTCGGGCACCGAGTTCGCCGGGCGACGCATTCGCCGTGAAGTCACCGCGCGCCGCAGCGAGCAGCGCATCGATCGGCCCCTTGCAGTGGATGATCCCGTCACCGTCGACCACGTCCGCGCGGTACTCCTTGCCGTCCTTGAAGATGTAGACGAGCTCGCGCTCGAGGTCGACCTGCAGTTGTCCTTCGGAGCCGATGGCACGCACCTCGAGTGCGTGCTTGTTGTCGTTGGCGCCCAAGTGCGATGACCCACCCGACAGCACCCCAACCGCACCGCCATCGCAGCGAAAGGCGACGGCGTCGTGAAGCTCGACCGGCGCGTCCATCGGCGATCCGAGGTACGCGAACGCCGAACTCACCCGCGCATCCGTCAGCCACAGGCCAAGGCCGAGCGCATGGGTCAACTGCGCCTGGCCGTACCCGCCTCCCGAGATCGCGGGATCGGTCCACGTGGCCTGCTCGGGAATCGCGTCGGGGTCCGCGTTGGGGTAAGACCCCGTGTTTGTCATGAGCTCGCGGGTCGTCGACGACATCACGATGCTGAGCTGCTCGAGCGTTCCGATGCCGATCTCGGTCATGAGCGTCTTGGCCTGCTGCACCATCGGCAGGTAGTTCGATCCGAACGCGATGATCAGTTGCAGGTCTCGCTCGTTCGCTCTGCTGACGAGGTCCCACGCTTCGTCGGTCGCGATGGTGAAGGGCTTCTCGCACATCACATGCGCGCCCGCATCCAGCGCGGCAGTCACATGCTCGTGATGGACCGACGCAGGACTGGCAACAACGCAGACGTCGATATCAGCGGCGAGCACGTCGCGAAAATCCTCTGACGCAATCTCGAAACCGAACTTGTCCTTGATGCGCTGAAGTTGCTCAGGACCTTTTCGCGCGACGGCGACGAACTCGACGTCGGGATCGAGAGCAAGGTTCGGCAGGTGTGAGGCGACTGCCCAGCTGCCAGCTCCGATTACACCCACGCGGATGCGCGCCATGACGATGCTCCCGTCGAACGAAGGATTAGTTGATGATTGGCTGCGAGTTGCGAAGTGCGTCGGCCAGCATCAAGCCAAAGCGGTACGCCGCGGTGCTGACCCCGTCCCGGTACCAGATTCCGTGAATCAGCCCGCCGACGCTGGTGAAGGTGGTCGGGACCCCGGCCGCATCGAGGGCGCGCGCGTAGACCTCGCCCTCGCTCGAGAGCGGGTCGAGCGCGCAGGTGAAAACCGTTGCCGGTGCGAGCCCGGCGAGAGTGTCGACGGCCAGCAGGTCTGCGTACCTGGGAGCAGCCGGGCCGGTATAGATGTTCCAGTAGTGCTGCATCGCCGTACGAGTGAGGAAGTATCCCTCCGCGAAGGATTCGTAGGACTCCGAGGTGAAGTCGGGGGTGACGACCGGATAGATCAGCAACTGGTGATCAATGCGCGGGGTTCGGCGATCACGTGCTGCCTGCGCGACACCCGCCGCGAGATTGCCGCCAGCGGAATCTCCCCCGACGACGAGCCAGTCAGAACCCACGCCCAGTTCCGCCGTGTGCGCGGCCGCCCACGCAGTGGCGTCGTAGCAGTCGTCGAAACCAGCGGGGAACGGGTGCTCGGGGCTCAGTCGATAGTCCACGCTGAGGATCGCGAAGCCGGAGTCTTGGGCCAGGCGCCGCAGGAGTCGGTCAGGAAGCTCGAGGGAACCCAGTTCCCAGCCACCACCGTGGAAGTAGACGAACAGCGGCTCACTTCCGTCATGCGTGGGGCGGTACAGGCGACCGTGGACCTCGCCGGCGCCGGTAGGGATCATCAGGTTCGTGACCGAGGCGATCTCGATCGGCTCACGCATGTCCAGGACGGTGAGCTCGGCGTTCGCCCGCAGTTGCGCGGGGGTCAGCGACGCGAAGTCCCGCGCTGCTGGATCAAACTGGTCGAGCAGGCGCTGGACATCAGGATCGACGTAGGGCACGAATCCTCCGGTGAGTTCCCCTCACGCTACCTTGGTAACGTTTCCGGTACTATCGCAGAATGGCCGACCTTGAGCAAGGGAATCCGCTGTCCGGAGTGCGGGTCATTGACCTCACCTCAAATGTGGCCGCCCCGTTCGGTGGCGCAGTCCTCGCCGACCTCGGCGCCGACGTCGTCCACGTCGAGGGCCCGACCGGAGACGACTGCCGGCGAATGTCGCCGGTCATGGGCGAGTCGTCGGCCTACTTTCACGTCGTCAACCGCAACAAGACGGGGATAGTGCTCGACATCCGCGTCGAGGCCGACCGCGAGCGCTTGGACGGCCTGCTCGCGGACGCTGACGTGTTCTTGTGCAACCTGCGGCCAGGCAAGCTCGAGAAGTACGGCCTGGACTCCGACGCTCTACGGGCCAGGTTCCCGCGACTGATCCACGCGACACTGTCGGCATACGGGTCGCAGGGCGACGAGCGGGACAAGCCGGGCTACGACGCCGTCCTGCAGGCCCGTACCGGAATCGCGAGCGTGACCGGAATGCCCGACGGCCCGCCAGTGCGCGCGGGCGTCTCGATCCTGGACGTCGGTGCGGGCACGTGGCTCGCGCTGGGCGTGGTAGCCGCGCTCTTCCGCCGGCAGCAGACCGGAGTCGGTGGTGCGGTCACCACCTCGCTCTTTGAGACGGGGGCCAACTGGGTGGCGTACCACGTCGCCGCGAACCAGGTCTCGGACAACCCGTCCGGGCGGCACGGAAGCGGGCATCCAGCGTTCTCCCCCTATGGCATCTTCGCCACCGGCGAGGGCGACATCTGCATCGGCATCGGCGGCGATGCCCAGTTCGCGAAGCTGTGCTCGGTCCTCCACCTCGATGGACTCGTCGCGGATCCGCGATTCGCGACGAACGCCGATCGATCGCGCAACTCAGCGGTGCTCAGGCACGAGCTCGAGTCCGCACTCTCGACATCGTCGGCCGTCGAACTCGCCGATCGCCTGGGCCGAGCCGGCCTCCCGGTCGACGCGGTATTCCTGCCCGAGCACCTCCTCGTCGACCCGCAGGCGCAAGCGAACTCGGTCATGCTCGACATCCCGTTGGATGACGGCAATGCCCTCACCGTGCCGGGCCTTCCGCTCACCTTCGACGGGGTCAGGCCGCAGATCCGCCGCGGATCCCCCGCCTGGGCACCGCGCGACATCGAGCTCTGAAGCTCCGCGCGTGCTGGTCGTCGCCCTGGCACTCGCGGCAACTCTCTGCGGGGCGACCGGAACCTTCCTGACCAAGTCGTTGAGCATCCGCATGCCCGCGTGGCAGGTCGTCGGACCGCTGTTCTTGATCAACGCGCTCCTCGTCATCCCGTTCATCCCGTTCGGTCCGCACTGGCACACCTTCGAGCCGGCGATACTGGCGATCCACCTGGCTTCCGTCGTGGTTCTCTGCGCGTCGACCGCGTGCATGTTCGCGCTGATAACCCGCGGGCGCGCGTCGGGTGTCGCAGTCGGCCAGGCGCTGTCGCCCGCAGCGACGCTCATCGCCGCTCCGCTGCTCCTGGGCGTCCTGATCACTCCCCTCACGGTCATCGGCGCGACGGCGCTGATGCTCGGCGCGCTGATCCCGCTGCGGAGATCCTTCGACGGCATCGGCTCTGCAGGAGTCGTAGGAATTCTCCTGGTGATGGGACTGTGCAACGGCATGGTCGGAGTCCTCACCGCGATGCTCGCGGTTCGCGACGTGGGACTCCCGGAGACCTACGTCGTTCGTGCTGCCCTGGCCGCCATCGTCTTCATTGCGATCTTCCCGCCCAAGGATCTGCGCGGGCACGACATCCCACCGCTCGCCATCCGAGCCGCGTTCGTGACGGCCAGCTTCGTGCTCACCATCTTGGCCATCCAGCGGGGCAACGTCATCGTGATCCAGTCCATCCTTGCCACGGTGCCCTTGGTAGTCATCGGCCTCGAGTGGATCCGCCACCGGTCCAGGCCCGACCACGGGATCGTCGTCGGCAGCCTGATCGCCTTCGTCGGACTCCTCGTGCTGCTCAGGCTGGCCGTCTGAGCGCTCGACGGTCTGCTATCCCAGTCGCTTCGGTGCCGCGGGGCGCAGGTCGGCGATCGTGCGCCAACCGGGCTCAGCAGTGCAGATGCGGTCGACCGAGTTCGCCACCATGTTCGACGAACCGACCTGTGCGTTGATGCCCGGACTCACGTGGAACGACTGGATGACGTCGGGGCCGCGGAGGAACTCGATGTCGTCGGATGCATCGCGGCCGATCGAGGCGAGGTCCACATGGCCGAAGAAGGAAGCAGTGAACCACGGCGCGCCGTCGACGACCGCCACGTAGACCTGATTGACACCGGCTGTGATCTCGCCATCCATGACCGGTTCGAGGGAGCGATCGATTCGGTCGATTGTCAGTCCGAGGGCGTCGGCGACGAGTGACATCGACTGCGGGAAGCCCGCGTGGCCGAGAACGGAACCGGACGCGACGTCCTCGGTGAACTGCGCCTCGGAGATGCCAACTCCTATCCGCCGGCGCACGGTCTGACCGAAGCCCGAGATGTCCACGGTGCGGCGCACTTTGATCGTCACATCCTCCGGGACGGCGCCGAGCAAGGTGAGGACCAGCCCGTCGAAGATCAGTCCAGGATTCACCCCTGCCCCGGCGATGGAGACACCACGATCCACGGCGCGCGCATTCAATTCCGCCGCGATCCCTGCGTCGGCACGGTATGGGTTGGCCGCCTCCTCGGCGGAGACCAGGACGTTCGAACCGTGGTCGATGGCTCGCCGGATGTCGTCAGCAACGTCGCGAAGCAGCGTGGTGGTCGCGATGATGACGACATCCGCGCCGCTGTCGAGCGCCGCTGCGGCGTCGTCCCGACCGAAAGGCCCGTGCACCTCGTATCCGACGCGAGCGCGCAGCAAGCGCGCGACGCTGGTGCCCAGCTGGCCGGCACCGAAGATCGCGACGGAGGTCATCGCCTGGGCTCGACGTCGCACCAGAGGACTTCGTAAGGTCCCAGGGCAGTGCTGTCGCCCGCAGCGGCGTCGTCCCACGCGAACTCCAGCCGATCGGCGGTGAGATTCGCGACGACCGCGCGAACGTCCGCGCCGCGACGGAACGCCAGTGTCGCAAGGCGATGGGGTGCGGACGAAGCGCTGGCGACCATCGGCCAGTCGCGGACGAGCGCGAGGTCGCGAAAGAACGCGAAGACGTCGGATGCGTCGCCTTCATCGACCAGCCCGCGCGGTCCTGAGAGTTCGAAGAAGGTTGCCGAAGTCGTTCCGCACCGCGCCATCTCCGCAAGCGCCGCGACCGTCCACGCCGCACCGAACCGGCCCCACTGGCGGGGATCCTCGTTCGCAGCGCGACCTGCAGGGGCCATCGGGCCGCCCGGATACGGGCCGTTGACTCCGATCAGGTCCACCGGCGACAGCACGACGTCGACGTCGCCGAACAGGCGTCGGGCGAAGTCGACGATGTCGGGGACCGCCTTCGTGTTCTGCAGGAGCGAGTCGTCGTCGGCGGCGTGGACCTGTGGATTGAAGGCGAACACGATCCCGTCGATCGCGGAGTAGTCCGGGCGATCGCGGTTCACGTCGTTGAAGGACTGCGGTGTGCCGGAAACGATCGAGGGGACACCAACGCTTGCGCCGGTCAATGCTCGGCCGAGCTCCGCCGCGAGCTCCGGCGGGGCCGCTCCGCCGAACTCGCTGAAGCCTCCCGACTCCTGCAGTACGAGAACACGATCGACCGGCGCACCCAGTCGGGCGATTGCCCCAGCCGCGGCCCGTGCATCGGACTGCAGGAAATCCGGTCGAAGGAAGGCGGCCACCTCGAGGTTGCACGCCAGCTCCGAGCACAGACTGGTGACCTCGCTGATCCGGGTGCCTGCATCGGCGTCAGCGTGCAGGTCGATCCGCACGTGGTCGGGACGGGTGGCTCGCAGCAGGGCCACGTCGCTCTCGCTGAGGGACCTGTTCCACAGGTGCCCGATCCGCGGCAGCCGGGCGAACGAGGAATCGTCCAGCCAGCACGTGACACGCGCCGACTCGTCCGGGATCTCGACTCCTGCCCCCGAAGCGCGCACGCGCACCGTCTGTCCACGTTCCTCGCCAGCCGCGATCGCCATCGGGAACCCGAACGACAGCGGGGTTCCGTAGGACTTCCAGTTCGCGTCGGCCCAGTTGCGGTGATCCTGCAACTCGAAAAGGTCACCCTCGAAGGCGAACACGGCATCGGCGCCATCGATGCTCACGGAGAGCTCGTCGAAGTAGTCGGTCATCGCAGTGAGGCTGCCATCGCGGACCAGCTGCGGAACGATATCCGCGTCGAATCGTCCCTCGACGGGACCCGTGGTCGTCCTGATCGCGAACGACCTGCCCGCATACGCGTCCAGCGCGTGATGGACATTCAAGCCGATCTTGCAGTACTCGAAGTCGCCGAGCGCCTGGCCGGTCCATGCGTATGACAACGATCCATCGGCGTCACCGCGGATGTGCCCGTGCCAGGTGAGGGCGATGTCCTCATAGTGATTCGCCGCATCGAATTCGAGCGAGAACCAGTTGTCGGCGCGCTCGAGCGTCGAGTTGCCGAACGTGGCGGGAATCGTGTTCCACGAGCGATCTCGTACGGCCATGTACATGCGCTGGACGATCTGGGCTCCCCTCCACCGAACGTCGCGCAAGTCGCCGTCGACAAACGACGCCGTGAGCTCGCCCGCGCGCAGTCGCGTCACCCGTGCCGGATCGATGGGCGCCGCGCGACCCGGTGACGGACTCATCGGACGAGTCCCTCGATCGATGCGCCTGCCATGAGGTCGCGGGCGATCCCGAGGACCTCATCGGGGTCCTGGCCGAGCACAGATGACCACTTCGACCGCAACAGCGCGGGTGACCCAGGGTCAAGTGCGGGGGCATCGAGGACACCAGAGGAAGCGCGTCCCGACGCGGTGATCGCGACAACTTCCGCCGCTCCGCTTGCAAGCGGCGCCGAGGACATGCTCACCTCGATATCGGGGGCCGCGTCAGGGTCGTCAACCGCGAACGCGTCGCCGCTCGCCCAAGCTCGGGCCACGGCCAGCCTCAGGTTCCACCAGTCTCCACCCGCCGTTCCGTCGCACATGAGTTCGGTGATCGCGGTGACGTTCACGTGCAGCGACAACACCGGTTCGGCGACCTGTGCGCGAAGATTCATCGCGGCCAGGACGGCGGACTGCGCGAACCCCGTAACAGGGAATATGCGCGGCGCCGCGTCCGGAATTCCCTCGCGTATTGCGGTGTCGTCGGCATCGGACGACGCAGTCAGGGCTAGCAGGCCCCGCGCGCCCGTCAATGGCTCGCGTGTTGGCTGTGCGCCCGCGATAGCCGAACGTGCTGCGAGCAGGCCCAGGGACGATGCCGCCGCACGGTTGAAGGATGCGGCGCCCAGCCGCTCGAGCGGCGCCTGCCCGATGCCGCCCACATTCGCCGCCGCGAGTGAGAGCGCGGTCTCGTGCTGGCGCGGAGTCGCGCCAAGCATGATGCTCGCTGCGCTCGCCGCACCCAGTGCGCCGGCCGTCGCGGTGACATGCCATCTGCGCCGATGCTCGATGCCGAGCAAGTCCGCAATCGTCGCTGCGACGCGGTAGCCGGATGTGATTGCCCTGCCGATGGAATCGGCTCGATCCGGACGCCCAAGTGCCAGCAGTACAGGTAGGACTACGGATCCCGGGTGATGCAACGAAGTCCAGTCGACGTCATCCAGATCTCGTGAACTCATGCGGAGCGCAAGCAGCGCCACCCGGCCGGCCTCGCCGTCGCCAAGGTAGGGCTCCGAAGGAACCAGCGTGCGGCCGGCGAGCACGCACGCGGTCGCGTCGGCTACGAGGTAGAGCGATCTCTCGTCGTCGCGACCGGCATCCTCGGCGAGTTCGGACAGCGAGCCGAGCAGGAGTCCGTTGCTCATCGTTCCGTGGATCGCGGGCACGCTGTCGAATCTACTGACGGTAGCGATCGACGACGTCCTCCTGGACATCGATCCCGAGCCCCGGTCGGTCCGACGGCGGGTAGACCCAGCCGTCGATGTGCTCGATCGGCTCTGGGACCAGGTCATGCTGCATCGGATTACGGAGCGGCTTGAGTTCGAAGAGCTTGCAGGCCGGGGAGCTGAAACTGATTGCCAGGCTCGCCGCGCTCACGATCGCCGACGACCATGCGTGCGCGTTCGCCTGCCGACGGTAGGCCTCCACTCGGTCGGTGACCTTCTTGAATCCGGTGATCCCCTCGGCCCTGCCAGGGTCCACGCCGACGACGTCGCACGTGCCCGTCGCGAGAACCCGCTCGAATCCCTCGAGGTTCCACTCCTTCTCGCCGTAGGCGATCAGGGTGGTTGTCTTGGCCCGGAGTGTCGCGTAGCCCTCGGGATCCCAAGCACCGAGCGGCTCCTCGATCCAGGCGATGTCGTACTCGTCGAATGCCTGGACGCGCTTGACCGCGGTCGACACGTCCCACTTCACGTTGATACCGCAGTCGATCATGATCGACTTGTCCGCACCGATGCCCTCGCGGATCGACCGGACGTACTCGACGTCGCGGTTGTGCTCATAGCCCAGTCGCGCGTCGCCGCGCTTGCCGAAACCGACCTTCATTCCCTGCAGGCCGGTCGACAGCCACTCCTGCGCCTCCTCCACCATCGCGGGGATCGACTCGTAGTGGGCATGACTCGACGCAATCGCCGGGAGCCGTTCGTGCACCGGACCGCCAAGGAGGTCAAGGACGCTCTTGCCGAGGATCTTGCCCTTGATATCCCACAGTGCGATGTCGATCGCGGCGACCGCGTTCGACGCGAGTCCGCCGTTGTAGCCGTACCACCAGGCGCGGTCCTTGTTCGCCCGCCAGATCGCCTCGGTGTGAATCGGGTCCCTGCCGATGATCAGTTCGCCCATGCCCTGGATGATCGCGGCGACCGCGGGGTTCGCCTCGGGGATCTGCGTGATCGATTCGCCCCAGCCGACGATGCCATCGCTCGTTGTGATCTTCACCAGACACAGGTAGCGAGTCGCGTTGAAGTCGTTGGGCTCGGGGTACGCGACCGGAATCGCTTCGACCGATGCGATCGTCATCGTCATTCCTTCTCTGTGCCAGGTTGGTGCCGAATGGCGTCGTTGCCACTCAGCGTTGCGATTGCTTCGGCCAAGCCCTCGGCGTCGGGGTAGTCCGCGACGTTCAGCGAGCCCGTGATGGTTCCGCGGGACATCACCACAACGCGGTCCGCCGCATCGAATACCTCGGAGTCCTCGGTGCAGTACATGATGACACCGGCGCCCGTCGCTGCGTACTCACTGAGCAGCCGGTAGATCTCCGCCTTGCTGCCGAGGTCGACTCCGCGTGTGGGTTCTTCCAGGGCAACCAGCACGGGCTGGAGCGCAAGTGCCGAGGCGATGGCCACCTTCTGCTGGTTGCCACCGCTGAGCGAGCGGATCGGGGTGCTGAGGCTGCGTGTCTTCACCAGGAACTTGCTTCGAGCGTCGGCGGCGATCGCGTTGGCGGACCGAACCTTGAGTGCACCGGCCCTATTGGTGACCGATCCTGCCCTGCGCAGGTAGAGGTTCTCGCCTACGGAGAGATTGTCGAACAGGCTCTCGGCCCGGTTGCCCGTGACATAGGCGACGGACTGCTGAGCGCTTCGGCCGCTGCGAGCGGACAGGTCGATGCGGCCGCTCGTTGGCTCGAATCCGGCCACCGAGCGGACCAGTTCGCGACCTCCGGAGCCCTCGACTCCCACGACCGCAAGGATCTCGCCGACACCGATCGACAGGTTGATGTCATGGAACCGGCGCCGCCTGTGCGTCCAGTCCGTGACGGTCATGAGTCGCTCATCGGACAGCTCGCGGCTCGCCCGCACCGCGAGTTCGGCGCCCGACCGCCCGACGACGAGCTCTCGAGCGATCCGCTCCTCGTCCAGCTCCGGTGGCTTCAGCTCTGTGCGGGCCAGACCGTCGACGATGACGATCACTCGATCGCAGTTGGTGGCCAGTTCAGTCAGTCGGTGGCTGACGAGGATGACCACCTTCCCCTGTCCGGCCAGGGAGTGCATCCGCTCGAACAGCTCGGCCGACTCAGCTTCGGTCAGCGCCGAGTTCGGCTCGTCGAACAAGAACACGTCGGCCGACTTCGCGAGTGCTCGGGCGATCTCGGTTCGCTGCTGGAGAGCCAACGGCAGGTCGCCGACGGGGACATGCGCGTAGCGACTCAGCCCGACCTCGTCGAGGACCAGGTCATTCGAAGCGGTGGACTTCGGCCAACGGGCTCGGGTCCCTTCAGCTCCCACGAGGATGTTCTCCGCAACCGTGAGGTTCGGGAACAACTGCGGCTCCTGATGGACGATCGCCACTCGGTGTGCCTCGGTGTCGAGATTCCATGGCGACCCGTCGAGAGTGATGATGCCCGAGTCCTGCACAGCCTCACCCGCGAGGATCTTGACCATCGTGCTCTTGCCCGCACCGTTCGGACCTGCCACGCCGAGGATCTCCCCCGGACGCGCGTCGAGGGTCAGCCCGGCAAGGGCGACCGTGTCGCCGTAAGTCTTCACCAGGTTCGCGATGCTCACGCCCGCGCCTGCCGCAGTCGATGCCATCGTCAGCGGTCCTTGCGCCAGTTCCGCGTGGCTTGGTCAAGTACCACGGCCCCGATCGTGACGATGCCGATGAACATCTGCTGCAGGAACGCGCCCGCTGCCATCAACGCCAGTCCGTTGTTGAGGATCGAGAGCAGCAGGCAGCCGAGCAGCGTTCCGACCACCGACCCTCGACCGCCGCTGAGACTCGCTCCGCCGATCACGACGGCGGCGAAGGTCGGGAACAGAAGTCCGGTGCCCGAATCCGGTTGAACGGATCCGATGAAGGCGAAGACGAGTATCGCTGCCACAGCAGCCGACAGCGAGCAGATGATGAAGGCCCAGAACTTGTAGCGCATGACAGGTATGCGCGCGAACTTGGCCGCGATCGGGTTGCCACCGATCGCCTTCAGCCGGAAGCCGAACAGCGTGCGGCTGAGCAGGTAGCCGAAGGCGAGCGCGATGATCGCCATCCAGATCGCGCCCATGGGCAGGCCAAGTGGCAGGTCCCGGTTGCTCAGGCCCCTGAAGAACTCCACCTGCTCGGGATTCATCGTCTTTCCCGGCCCGGGCTGCCGCGGCGAGAAGGTCGCCGAGCCACTGACGAGCAGCGTGAACCCGAAGACAAGGGTGCTGCAGCCCAGCGTTGCTATGAACGATGGAATTTTCGTGACCGTCGTGAAGAATCCGTTGAACAGACCGACAGCGACCGCCATTGCGAGCGCGAGCGCGATGGCAGCCCACAGGCTCCATCCCCAGGAGATCCACGCGACGGCAGTGAGCATTCCTGCCAGGCCGTAGACCGCGCCGAAGGACAGGTCGATCTCGCCGACGATGAGGACGAGCGACAGGCCCATGCCCACGATCGCGATCGTGCTCATGTAGCGGAGCAGGCCGAGCAGATTCTCCGGATTGAGGAAGCGGCCGTCCGACGCGATCGCGAAGATCGTCATCACGACGATGATCGTGCCGAGCAGGCCGGCAGTTCGCCCGAAGGCGCGTACCGAACCCTGCAGCCGGGACTCGCTGCCTTCCCCGTCGACCACTACCGCGACCGGCGCGCCGTTGCCAGAATCCGAACCGCTCATTTGCTGGGCTCCATTCAAGTAGGGATACGGGTGGGCCGGTCTTGCAACCGGCCCACCCGGCGATGCTCCCGTCGTGCGAACCCCCGACTAGCCGAGGATTGCAGTGAGCTCCTCGCGCGCCGCGGCGGAGTTCGCCTTGGTGACTGCGATCAGTTCCTGCGTGTTCGGCATGACCGTTCCGTCCTTCAGGAAGGTCGCGCAGGCGAGGGCGCCGTAGCCGGCCTGCTGGGTCCACGCCTGATCGAGTGCCGCGACCTGCACGCCGGCATCGATGCCGTCGAGCTGGCCGACGCTGACGTTCCAGCCGATGTCGAAGACCTTGCCGTCGAGCTTCAGGTCCTGGATGGCCCGGGTCAGGTGCTCGGCGCCGATGTCGACGTTCTCGATGAACTGGACATCGGGATTACCGGTGAGGAATGCCTTGTAGGTGTCGTAGGTCTTCGCCGCGTCGTACGACGTGACGATCGCGTCGCTCTGGCTGTTGACGAAGGAAGCGCCCGGCACGCCGGCCGTGATGCCGTCGATGAAGCCCTTCATGCGGCCCTGCGCCCACGATGCTGACGGATCCCCGCCGGACACCGCGAATACCTTGAGGTCGTTGCCGGTCTCCTTCATCCAGTCGATGACGATCTGGGCGGCCTGCAGGCCTTCCTTCTCGGACACCTGCGTGAAGTTGGCCAGCTCATTGGCATCAGAGCCGACGCCGACCGTGAAGACCGGGATGCCCTTGGCCATGACCTTGTTCGTGATCTCCGTGAAGCTCACGTCGTCGAGCGGCTGGATCGACAGACAGTCGATCTGACCGGTGTTCAGGACTGCTTCGATGCCGGCGATCTGCGCAGAGACATCCTGGCCGGGAGTCGAGGGCGACACGTCCTGGCCGTTCATCGGCAGGATCGACTGCGCCACGGGAAGGGTCTTCTCGTAGCCGATGCCGTACTGCTGACCGAAGAGCGGAATGCTCTTCGAGCCGTACGAGATCACGTAGTTGACGGGCTCGCCATTGGCGATCTTCGCGGCGATGTCCGGGTTGAGGGTGAAGGTGCTGCCGTCCTTGAGAGTCGCGGGAGCGGGCATGGCCTCAAGAAGCGACTTCGAGAGCTGGTCGAATCGCATGGCATCGAGCTCCGCCGCCTGCGCGGTGTAATCCCCCGCAGCCGCAGCTGCCGATGCCGGTGCACTGCTGGCCGGAGCCTCGGACGGCGCCGCTGCGCTGCTCGATGACTCGGAGGTGGTCGATCCGGCACTGCAGGCGCTGGCCACCAGGACCACGCCGATCGCAACCGGCGTGAGTTGCCTGAGCTTCAACATTGGCACCACTCCTCGATCGAAGGTTCCGAATTGGAACCGTTTCCGGAAACGTAGTCCGGTTTAATGAAGGACGTCAATGAATTGCCGATTTGAGTCTGGTCACAACTTGATAACGCTCAGTCGGATTCGGGCTTGACCATGCCGATTCGCTCGTATGCCGCGGCCGGGATCGCCTCGATCGACTTGTAGATCGTCCAGGTGCACTTCTTCGGGGTCGCCCCCGACGTCTCCTGCGGGTACAGCGGCGAGTCGATCACGCGCAGGGGATGACCCCACTGCTGTGCTGGCCAGTACTCGAGCGCGAAGCAGCAGTGCGCGCAGTAATAGCAGACTCCCTTCTCGTTCCATGCCCAGTCGTGCTCGTCAGTGGTGACGCCGAAGTTGTACGGCGGTTCGCTGCGCGAAGGCGTGCCCTCCACCGGGTCACCCCGCTGCCCACGTCCACCCGAGCCGCACGGGTCGAATGCGATGACGTACTTCTCCTCGTCCTCCCTGACCTCGATATCGCCGTTGCGGTCGGGTCCGACCAGATGACCGCGCATCGCCTCGAACGACAGGTAGAGATTTCGGTACAGGGTCTGCTCGTAGGAATGCTCGCGAATGTCGAACGGCTGGTAGCGCTCCTGAAGGTACGGTTCCAGCACATAGGCGTACGCCTCACCTATCGCGGCTTCGCCAAACCTGTTGGCAACAAAGGTCAGCAGCCCGGACTGGAGGTCGGCGCCACGGTCGTGATGCTGTCGCCACGACTCGCGCAGCACCTCAAGTTCGGCGAGAGCTTGCTCCTGCGTGACTTCGAACGCGCGAAGACGATGGGCGAGCGCGCCTGCGGCGAGGGATAGTTGGGTCCATCGAGCCGCGGTATCGAACGGCTGCCCGTCAGGGAAGGCAAGCAGTACTTCCAGACGGTTCACCTCCTGCTGCAGGTCCGCCGCCGACACGCCCTTCGAGGCGAGGAAGCCGCCCCAGCCTTCCGTCCACACCTGGTAGACGACGTAGACAACCTTCGCCTCCTCCATCCAATAGTCGACGAGTTGGGCCGCGACCTCCCAATGGCCGGCACCGATCGCCTCGATGATCGTCGTGGTCGTCGATACCGACTGCTGCGCCCAGTCACCCGTGCGAACACGCTTGTTGATGTCGTCGGACCACGTCAGCCTCGTCGCCGGAGCGGTCGCTGATCCGGAGATGCTCTTCGCTGGCGGCACGCTCACGTGGCTCCTCGCAATGCTCGGGCCGTGCTGGGATCGTTTCCGAAAGTTAGTTCCTCAGGACCGCAACGTCAAGAACTGGTATCGTTTCCGATCATGGACGCCACGACCTTGGTGCGGCCTCTGGCCGACGTTCGGATCATCTCCCTGGAGCAGTACGGAGCCGGGCCGTTCGCGACACTGCACCTTGCCGAACTCGGTGCCGACATCATCAAGATCGAGCAGCACCCCGGCGGTGAGATCGGTCGCCACGTGCCACCGTTCCGCGGCAGTGACGACAGCCTGTACTTCCAGTCCCTCAACCGCAGCAAGCGCAGCGTGTGCCTGGACGTCGCGCGACCAGAGGGCCGTGCGGTCCTCGAGGACCTCGTTCGCGTCAGCGATGCGGTGTTCTCGAACCTGCGCGGCGACGTACCGGCGCGCTTGCGAATCCTCTACGCCGATCTCGCGCACCTGAACCCCGCGATCGTGTGCTGCGCCCTCACTGGATACGGCATGACCGGCCCGAAGGCAGCTCAACCGGGCTTCGACTACATGATCCAAGGACTGTCCGGATGGATGAGCATCACGGGCGAGCCCGAAGGCCCGCCGTCGAAGACCGGCCTCTCCGCGGTCGACTTCTCCACCGGCTTCGCGGCCAGCCTCGCGATGATGTCGGGAATCCACGCCGCTCGCCGGGGCGGCAGGGGCTGTGACTGCGATGTGTCGCTTCTCGAGACGGCGATGTCAATGCTCAACTACCTGACCACCTGGACGGGAAGCCAGGACTTCGACCCTGTGCGAGTCACCCGGTCCTCACATCCGACTCTCGTTCCGTTCGGGAACTTCCCGACGGCTGACGGATGGATCGTCGCCGGCGGATCGAAGGAGAAGTTCTGGGTTCGCATGGCGCAGGCGCTGGGCCGCGGCGACCTCGTTGACGATCCGCGCTTCGCCAGCTTCGAGGAGCGCCTGGTTCACAAGGACGACCTGATCGCGGCCCTGGACGAGGCATTCGCGTTGCGATCCACCGCGGAATGGCTGCCGGTCCTCGAGGCGGCCGGCGTACCGTGCGCCCCGGTCAACTCGATAGCGCAGGCGCTGGAGGATCCGCAGGTGCTCGCCCGCGGCGCGGTCTTCACCCTCGAGCACGAGGAGTTCGGCACCGTCACCCACGTCGGATCGCCGGTCCGGGTCGGAGACTCCGAGCACGTTCGGCAGAACGCTCCCGGGCTCGGTTCGGACACTCACACGGTGTTGTCCGAGATGCTCGGCTACGACGAGCCCCACATCCACGAACTAGCGCGCGAGGGTGTCATCGCTGGTCCAGGCCTGTAACCGCGAAACCAACACGATGGGAGAGTCACCGACGTGCTAACCGCCGGCGCCGCCAGAGTCAACATCGATCCGCCGCTTCCCCATGACCTGCAAGGGTTCGTGCGCCGCGCGGAACCCGCACTCACGCACGGAGACCCGCTACTCATCACCGCCGTGGCGCTGGAGAATGACGGGACTGTCGCCATCATCCTCGCGGCCGATCTCGCGGGAATCGATGTCCAGTGCGCGGAGCTGATTCGCGATCAGGTCGCGCGGGCGATCGGGTGCGGCCCAGAGTCGGTGCTGCTCAACTCCAGCCACAGCCATGCGGCGCCATGGGCTCGGTTGACCGGGACAAAACTCGGCGGCGGGTTCGATGAGATCACCGCGACCGAGCGGGCCTACGTCGAACGCCTGCCGCACGACTTCGCGTCCGCGGCGCTCATCGCGTGGCAGGCCCGCCGCCCGGCCCGTTGCGCCGGTGCTACCGGATCGGTACGCGGCCTCGCCGTGAATCGTCGCGAGCGAACCGCAGACGGACGCACGATCCTGGGCTGGAACCCCGAACTGGACATCGACGACGAGATCCCGACACTGCGCATCGACGGTCTCGACGGAAAGGCGATTGCGACCGTGACCGCGTTCGGCTGCCATCCGGTGGTCGTCGGTCCAGACGTGTCGGCCACGGGCAGCGACTACATCGGGCCCCTGCGCAGGCGCGTGGAGGATCTGCGCGGTGGCGGCGTCTGCGTCTTCCTGCAGGGCGCGGCGGGCAACGTACTCCCGCTCCAGGCCTTCTTCGACCATCTCGGCCCGGAGATTCCCATGGGCGATCGGCTCGGCCTGGAGTCCGCCCATGCGGTCGTCGACTCCGAGCCGCTTCGGTGGGAGATCCAGAAGGTGGACTTCGGCTCGGTCACCCCAATCTCCCTGTACCGCAAGCACATTGCCGCGCATCAGCCCGACCAGGTGCTGGCCGTCGCCCGACGGCTGGTCGACCTGCCGATGCTCGCTGCACCCAGCCTCGACGAACTGAACGTCGAACTTCGGCAGCGCGAGCAGGAGTATGCGGACGCGGTGGCGGCCGGCGCCTCGCGCGCCACGACCAACCCGCTCCAGTACCACCTGAACTGGATCCGTTCGATGCTCTCGCGTGGCGACGGGCTCGCCGACTGGCGGACGAGCACTGGCGAGGTCTGGGGAATGCGCGTCGGGGAGACTGCAATCATCGGCACGCCCGGTGAGGTCTTCTCCGAGATCGGGCTCGAGGTCAGGACCCGATCGCCGTTTGAGACGACCCTGTTCGCCGGCTATTCGCAGGGAATTCTCGGCTACGTGTCAACCGCACAGGAGCACCCGTTCGGTGGCTATGAGCCAGCAGTTGCTCAGCGCGGATACGACCATCCCGCACCCTTCGCACCCGAGGCGGCCGCGGTGCTCGTCCAGGCCTGCATGGACGTTCTGAATGAGCTACGCGGCGAGTAGTCCTCGTAGCCAGCCGATGTCCGCAGCAACCAGGGTCTCCTCGTCGACCTGCCCAGGTCCCAGGTGTGCAAGCTCGACGAGGAAGCGGCATTCGGGCCTCGCCGCGGCGATCGTGCGGACCACCACCTCCACCGGAAGGATCCCGTTGCCGAGCGGGACCGAACGAGGACCCGAGGTCGGGTGCCAGCTGTCCGCCGAGATGTCCTTGGCGTGAACCGCGTACACATGCTCAGTCAGCAACGAGGCTGCCTCGAGGAGATCGTCGCCGATTCTCACCGCATTGGCGGTGTCGAGGCATACGCCCAGACTTGGAGAGCCGACTTCGTCGAGGAGCCACGACAGCTGCTCTGCGGTCACGTCCGTGTGATTCTCAATGGCGAGAACGACTCCTTCGCGAGCGGCCGAGGCTGCGAGCCGGCGCAGAGCCGGAACGGTTCCGCGAACCTGCGGCCATGGGCTGGCCGTGTCGCGCACCTGCCAGTGACCGATGACGATCCGCATCGCGCGATGACCGCATCGGGCCGCGACGCCGAGCCAGGAGAGCAGGTCCCGTTCGGCCGCAGGCGAGGCGCCGTACTCGATCCCGTACGGATGGCCCCACGACAGCATGACCTCGCAGGACTCTGGTCGCGCAGTCAGCTCGGCCGCATCCAGTTCGTCGGGTGCTCCCATGAAGCAGGTCTCGAGCGCGACGACGTCCGCACCCGCACGAACTGAAGCGTCCATCGCATCGCGCCACGACCACTGCGGACCCGCCGGTGCGGACTCGCCGGGACGAACCTCGCCGAGCCTGCGATGAAAGGAGTACGTGTCGACACCGACCAAGCTCACAGGCGGTACAGGCGCGCCGCATTCTCCGAGAAGACCTTTGCCTGGTCGGACTCGCTGTACGAGCTCAGACGTTCGCGGTAGATGTCCATGATGACGTCGTAGCTGCTGAACAGGCGATCGACCGGCCAGTTCGAGCCCAGCACGCAACGGTCGGGACCGAAGACCTCAAGGGGGGTGTCGATCCAGCGCCGCAGCGACTCGGCAGTGAACTGGGGGTCGGTCATGGCAACACCGGAGATCTTGCAGGTGACGTTCTCCGCCTCGGCAAGAGTGCGCATTCCAGCAGCCCAGTTGTCGAAGTACTCGTCATCGCGCGTGCGCGGGAAACCGATGTGCTCGAGGACGATCTGCAGGTCAGGATGGCGACGGGCCAGGTCTCGCGCGGCGGCCATATTCGGCCACTCGCAGTCCAGGTCGTACACCAGGCCGCGCTTGCTCATCTCCGCGAGAGACTTCTCATAGACGTCACTCACCTCGCCTGAGGCAAGGTAGGGCTCGGCGGTGAAGTCACGGACGCCGACGAAGTACGGGGACTCCCCGTGGCCATCCAGGTGTGCGGTCGCCTGATCCGAGCCGAGCGCGACCTCAGCGATAATCGTGAAGGGGATGTCATTGGCCTCGCGCATGCGGGTCAGCCACTTCGTCTCCAGGACCGGATCCGTCGAGCCGATCGCTGCCTGCACGTGCACGAATGCCTTGACGTCAGCAAACCGCGCCTCTGCCCACACGCCGTTGATGTCGTAGGCGAGCATCTTGATGGCGTCGATGTTGCCGAGGACCGGGTGATCCGCGTCCGGCGCGATCCACACCCAGGCCATGCCCGGATCGGGATTGCGCATGTTCCAGAAGTGGACATGCGTGTCGATGATCGGCAGTCGTGACATGTGCTCTCCCTCAGGATGATTCGATGGTGGCGATCGGCGTACCTGTGGCTATCTCATCGTCAATGCTGACCAGTTGTTCCACGAGCGTTCCCGCGACGGGCGAAGGCACCTCGACCAGCGCCTTGTCCGTCTCGACGCGAATGAGCGGATCGCCCACGGCGATCGTGGCACCCGGCTCAACTACCCACTCGGAGACCATGACCTCATCGACCGTGTCGGCGGCCCGCGGCATCTTTACCGTCATCTTCATCAGCGGACTCCGGACCCGGCCAGGATGTTCTGGAACATTGCCTCGACGCCAGGCAGCGGCAGAGCCTCGACATCGACCACGACCCGGCCCACCTCTGCACGAGTGTCGGCCTCGACCGCGTCGAGCCGAGCAGCATCAGCAGCGCCCGTGGCGATGAGTGCCTCACGGGTGACGAGCAGCGGATCACGCTTGCGCCACTCGTCGAGCTCGCCTTCGGGACGGTAGGGCGCCGTGTCCGCACGGGAGTGCCCCGCGAAGCGGTAGGTCTTCGCCTCGATGAGCGTGGGTCCGTCGCCGGCGCGGGCGCGATCGACTGCCGTCGCGATCGTCTCCTGCACGGCCGCCACGTCCATGCCGTCGACGACGACGCCGGGGATTCCGTAGGAGGTGGCCCGGACATGAAGGTCCTCGAACGGAGTCGTGAGGTTGATGCGTGAGTACTCGCCGTAGACGTTGTTGTCGAGGAGGAAGACCACGGGGAGCTTCCACACCGCCGCGAGGTTCAGCGCCTCATGGAAGGCGCCGATGTTCGTTGCGCCGTCGCCGAAGACGGCAACCGCGACACCGTCCTCGCCCTTGTTCTGGAACGCGAGTGCGGCTCCGGCGGCGACGGGGAGACCGGCACCGATGATTGCGAACGTGGGAAGCAGCCCAACGGACATGTCGCATAGGTGCATGGACCCGCCGACACCTCCGGTGCAGCCTTCCGCCCGGCCCATGATCTCGGCGAGCACCGAGCGAGGCGTCATGCCCAGCGCCAGCGCCATGCCGTGTCCGCGGTACGTGGCCGTGACCACGTCGGTCGGGCGGAGGACCGTGGCCAGGCCCACGGCGAGTGCCTCTTGTCCAAGGCACAGGTGCGTGGTGCCGTGGATGCTGCCCGAGGCGAAGAGCCCATTGACTCGCTCCTCGAGATCGCGGATCTCGATCATGCGCGCGTACTGCTCGATGGGATCGCCGATCAGCGCAGCGCGCCGCTCCTGCGATGCTGTCGTCTCGCCGGTCATCGTGACACTCCTTCTCGGATCCACCACGGGGCCGGAACGTCGCCGGACTCCAGGTACGTGCTCAGTTGATAGTTGACTTCCTCGGCCGTAGGCAGGAAGCGGGCCTCAAGCTCCTTCGTGTACGGAACCGGTACGTCGGGAGTCGTGATGCGGAACGGCGCCGACTTCAGCGCTCCGAAAGCGTTCTTCACGACCGCCGCGACAATCTCGCTGCCCCAGCCTCCGGACTCCGGGGCCTCCTCCACGACGACGAGTCGACCCGTACGGCGCACGGACTCAAGCACTGCCTGCACGTCCCACGGGACCAGTGTCAGCAGGTCGACGATCTCAATGTCGAGGTCGCCCGCCTGCGCTGCCGCGAGCGCGATGCCCGTCGTCTGCCCCAGCGTGACAACCGTCGCGGCCGAGCCCGAGCGCACGACCCGCGCCTTGCCGATCTCGAACACGCCCTCCTCGCCGATCACGACGTCGCCGCGAGTTCCGTACAGGGCGCGCGGCTCCAGAACCACGGTCGGGTCTGGATCTCGAAGGGCTGCCTTCGTGAGACCGTAGGCACTCTGCGCGTCGCTGGGCACGACCACCTTGAGCCCCGGCGTCGAGCTCACCCAGTTCTCGAGGGTCTGGCTGTGCTGGCAGCCGAATCCCAGTCCGCTGCCGACCGAGGCGCGTACGACCATGGGGACGGTGACCTGGCCCTTGCTCAGGTAGCGGAACTTTGCCGCCTCCGTCACGACCTGGTCGAGCGCGACGCCGAGGAACTCGACGAACATGATCTCGACGACCGGCTTGAGTCCCATCGAGGCGGCACCCACGGCCGCGCCGGTGAATCCCATCTCGGAGATCGGCGTATCGCGAACGCGCAGCGGTCCGAACTCCTCGAGAAGGCCCTCCGAGGTCTTGAACGGACCACCCGCGGCGGCGATGTCCTCGCCCATGATCATGACGGCCGAGTCGGCCCTCATCTCCTCGGCCAAGGCGGCGTTGATCGCCTGATTAACTCGCATCTTCGGCATGTGCGGGGCCCATCTCCTTCGTTGACGTCCTCGTGCTGAGGGGACAGTGATCAGTCGAACGCGATTCGGTACTTCGTGATGTAGTCCTGGTCGAGTTCCCATCCAAGACCCGGGCTCGTCGGCAGCTGAATCCGACCGCCCTTGAGGGTGGGGCTGTTCGCGATGAGGTTGTGCCAGATCGGATCGCGCTGCGGATGGAAGTACTCCAGGTAGGTTCCATGAGGAATCGACGCGAGCAGGTGGGCAGCGACATGCGCCTCCTCATGGTGGGCCATGCGCACGTCGTAGACGGTCGCCATTCCCGCGACGCGTCGCCATTCGGTCGGGCCGCCGGACCACGACGAGTCGAAGTTGCAGAAGTCGATCGAGCCGGTCTCCATCAGGTCGCGGCAGCCCGCGGCGGAGAACTCGCTCTGCCCTGCGCACACGGGAATGCCCCCGGCCAGGCGGACGTCCCGCATGCCCCGCTTGTCGTTCTGCCACACGCACGGCTCTTCGAACCACATCAGGTTGCAGTCTTCGACGAGTCGGGCGAACTTGATGGCCTGCGCAGGTGTCCAACCCTGATTTGCGTCGACGGCGAGGTCGAAGTCATCGCCCGCGGCCTTGCGCGCCGTCCGGACGCGAACCGCGTCCTCCTCCGGAGAAAGCCCGCCGACCTTGAACTTCATTCCGCCGAACTCGGCCTCGACGAGGCCACTGACCTCGGCAGTGATGTCGGCATCGGCCGCGTAATACCCGCCGATGGTGAGAACTGGGACGGAATCCCGGTAGCCGCCCCACAGCTTCCACAGCGGTGCACCAAGTGCCTGGCCGATCGCATCCCACAGGGCGACGTCGACGCACGCGGTGGCGACAAGTCCGAGCCGGCGGTCACGAAGGATGTCCCATGTCGCGGGCCTGGCGATCTCCCAGAGCCGCTCAATCGCGAACGCGTCCTCCCCGATCAACTTCGGCGCGATCTCGCGATGGATGATGCCGTCGATCTCCCCGAGGCCGGCGTCCTCGTCTCCCGCATAGGCCTCACCGACGATGCCGCACGCCGTGTAGACCCGCGTGATGATCGTCGACCGGTGGGTCATCTGGTAGTGACTGCCCTTGTACACGCGGTCCAGCGGGACCCGGATCGGGATGGTCTCGATCCGCTCGATCCGCAGGTCCGGGAGCGGGCTGGTCGTACCTTCGGTGCTCACCACCAAGACCTCCATCGAACGATTCTGGAAACGTTTCTATATTAGTTGTGGACTTCGCGGTGTCAAGTGGAATGCGGCAACCGGATTGATCGGCGCAGCCATACCGCCTCGGGCTTTCGGACGGCGAGCAGGCTGCCGAATCTCGGTTCGGCGACCAGGTCAAGGTCGGGCATGCGCGCAGCGATCGAACGAAGTGCCACCTTCGCCTCAAGACGCGCGAGCGGCGCGCCCAGGCAGAAGTGGATACCCAGACCGAAGCTCACGTTCGCGAGGTCGGTGCGCATGACGTCGAATGCATCGGCGTCATGGAACCGACGAGGATCGCGGTTCGCGGCGCCGATCATCAGGTACACGACATCTCCTTGCGGGATCGTGATCCCCGCGAACTCGATGTCGCATGAGGTGACGCGTGACTGCCGGTGGATGGAGTTGTCGTAGCGCAGGGCCTCCTCGACAACTCTGTCAATCAGGTCCGGATCCCGGCATAGCGCCTGGTACTGCTCGGGATTCTTCATGAGCGCGATGATCGCGTTGCCGATGAGACCCTCGGTCGTCTCGAAACCCGCGAAGAAGAGCAGGATCACCATCGCGACGAGTTCATCGCGAGTCAGCGCATCGCCTTCCTCGGCTTGAGCCACCGCGAGCTTCGAGAGCACGTCGTCCTGCGGGTCCCGTTGCCGCTCGAGAACCAGGGCGTCGAGGTATTCGCCAGCCTCGATCACTGCTTGCTGCGCGACCGCAGCGTTTTCAGGGGTCATGACTCCCGACGACACGAAGCCCACGACTCCGTCTGCCCATCGCTTGACATCTGCGAGTCGCTCGTCCGGGATGCCGAGCATTCTGCAGATGACCAGCGCCGGCAGGTCGAAGGAGAATCGCGAGACCAGGTCGAAGGTCTGCTGGTCGCCGATGCCGTCGAGTAGCCCGTCCACGATGTCCTGTATCTGCGGCTCGAGCTGACCCACGCTCCTGGCGGTGAACGCCTTGCTCACCAGACCTCGAAGCCGCCCATGGTGCGGATCGTCCCTGAAGGCCATCATGTCGTTGAGGCAGTCGATGATGGCCGAATTCGCGGCCCGAACCTCGACCTCCAGTCGCGATGCCGACGAGTCGATCCGGCCGCCCGACAGCAGGCGCCGATCCTTCAGGCCGCTCTCGACGTCCTCGTAGGGCGAGATGAGCCAAGCGTTCGCCTTGTGGCTGAAGTAGACAGGCGCGACTCGGTGCAGTTCCCGATAGAACGAGTACGGGTCCTGGAAGAAGTCGTCGGTGAGGAAGGCGTCGTCCAACTCGGCACGATCAGCGACCTTCACTACACACTCCCCTGCCAGCTCCAACCGACTGTGGCGATTCAGTACATGAGTTGTCCACCGGACACGTTGATCAACGCACCGGTGACAAAGGTCGAGGCATCGGACGCCAGGTACATGACGGCTCCGGCGAGTTCATCGGGCTCGGCGAGTCGGCCGATGGGGATCATCGACACAAAGTCGGCCATCGACTCCTCGGTCATTCCCTGCCACATCATGGAGGTATTCGCGGCGCCCGGAGACACGACGTTCACGCGTACGCCGGAGGGCGCAAACGAGCGCGCCAGACCACGCGACATCGAGACGATGCCGCCCTTGGACGCGGCGTATACGACCGACCCGCCGAAGCCGCCCGTCCACCAACCCTGCGAAGCAAAATTGACGATCGAACCAGGAGTTCCCTGCGCGACGAAGGCATGCTGCGCAGCCCGGTTCAGGAAGAAGGAGGCCTTGAGGTTGACCTCGTGCTGGAGGTCCCAGTCCTCCTCGGTCACCTCGTCGACGGTGGCGCGACGCACGAGCACCGCGGCCATGTTGACGAGGGCGGCCAGGGGCGCGATCTCGATTGCGCGTGCGAACAGGCCGTCGTGGCTGGAAATATCCCGGAGATCGCATCCCACCGCCACATGTCCGGCGCCCGGGAGCTCGGCGACCAGGCTGTCGACCGCGTCCTGGGATACGTCGACCGCCACGACGAACGCGCCTGCTTCGGCCATGGCCACGCACACGGTGCGGCCGATTCCCCCTGAGGCGCCCGTCACCACAACACTGTGCTCTGCAAGACCTGCGTCACTACGCCAGTTCATCTGTCGCCTCCACTGCCCGGGTGCTCAAACCCTAGCCCTCCCGCGAATCTCCCACAATCCTTTCTGGTATCGATTCTAGGTTTTCCGGACACCGCTCCGGCTGCCTCGTAGGCTGGTACGAGGAGGCGAATCGACATGGTGAGTTCACAGATCCAGGCAGTGGTCACAGGTGCCGGCAGCGGGATCGGCCTGGCCGTGGGGCGACGACTCGTGCGCGAGGGCTTCGCCGTCCTCGGCGTGGATCGCGACGAGGACGGACTGGATCGGGCTGCCGCGGAAGGCATGCAGGTGCTGCGCGCGGACCTCAGCCAGGCAGCCGACCGCGACAGCGTCGTCGAGCGGGCGTCCGGCAGTCGCTTCCTCGTCAATGCTGCGGGCATCATCCTGCTGAAGCCGATCACCGAGGTCACCGTGGCGGACCTGGAGCGGGTGTACCTCGTCAACGTGCACGCCGTGTGGGATCTCACCTCCAGGATTGGCGCACGCATGGCGCCCGGTTCAGCCATCGTCAACCTCAGTTCGAGTTCGGCGAAACTTGCGACGACCACCGAGGCCGCGGGCTACGCGTCGTCGAAGGCCGCCGTGCTCAGCCTGACGCGTTCGTTCGCCTACGCCTTCGCCTCCGGCAACGTGCGAGTCAACGCAATCTGCCCGGGGATCATCGACACACCGATGCAGGACGCCGTGCTCGCGAAGGTCGCGCTGGCGCGCGACGTCGACGTGGCCGACCTCGCGCGCGAACGCAACGCGGTCGTGCCGCTCAAGCGGGCCGCCTCGGCCGACGAGTGCGCGGGCGCGATCTGGTTCCTACTCAGCGACGAGGCCGCCTACATGACCGGTCAGGCGGTCAATTTCACCGGCGGCCTCGTGATGCACTGACGGTCCATGGACAGGACAGACCCGACCCGGTTCCGATGGGATTCCGACTGGGGCGCCGAGGTATTCCGGCCCTCCCCAACCCCCCGCTGGGCGCACCATGGAATCGCAGCCACGGCGCGCGGCTACGTGGTGACCGTATCCGCCCGCGAGTCGGAGGTGCTCGTGCTGACTCCAGGCGGCCGTCTGGACAAGCGCTTCGACATCGACGTCACTGCAGCGCACGGATTGACGGTGGACGGAGACGACGATGCCCTGTGGGTTGCCGACAACGGCCAGATCCCAATCAAGCGCGACGATGGCACCTACCTGACCGAGCCGTCGTCGCGGCCGGTGACCGGCGCCGTGGTCAAGTACAGCCTCGACGGAGAGGAACTCCTGCGGCTGCCGACCCCGCCCCTGGACGTGTACACGTCGGGCGACTACTCGCCGACACACGTAGCGGTGGACAGCACGCGGGCCGGCGGCAGCGGGGGTATCTGGGTCGCCGACGGGTATGGCCAAAGCCTGGTGCACTCGTACGACCCGGACGGCAGTTACGTCGGCACGATCAGCGGAGTCGAGGGCGCCGGTCGGTTCTCGCGCCCCCACGCGGTGGTAGTCGACCGGCGACGAGGTGAGCCCGAGCTGTACGTCGCCGACCGCAGCAACGCGCGCCTTCAGGTCTACGACCTCGAGGGCACGTTCCTTCGAGTCGTCGACGACCTGGTCAGCCCCGGCGGGTTCGCCGTGATCGGGGAGAACATGTACGTGGCGGAACTGGATGCGCGCATCTGCGTTCTCGACCGCAACGACCAGATCATCGGAACGGTGTCCGGATCGGGCGAACCGTCGCGGGATCGACCGGGGTGGCCTAATCGACACGACGCCGACGGCCGGATCGTCCGCCCGGAACTGCGGGACGGGCAATTCAGCACGCCGCACGGGATCGTGGCCGGGCCAGACGGCTGTCTGTACGTCACCGAGTGGCTGGTGGGTGGTCGAATGATCCGGTTGGTGCCTGAGTAAGTCCTCAGCCGGTGCGTGACACGACGTAGTCGCACAGCAGCGCGAGTACATCGCGGGCCGAGCCCGCGGGCAACGGCTCCAGGCATTCACGGGCCAGGTCCGACCAACGCCTCGCCTCGGCACGCGCGACATCCAGCGCGGGGTGCGCACGGAGCAGTTCGAGCGCTTCGGCGTGCTCCACGTCGTCGGGCAGCGGCCTGCTCACGAGGTCCCGCAGTCGCTCGTCGGCGGCGTCCGTACTCGCCAGCGCGACCAGCGCAGCCAACGTCGGGATCCCCTCGCGCAGGTCGGTGCCCGGCGTCTTTCCTGACTGCATCGACTCAGAGGTGATGTCAACGAGGTCGTCGGCGAGCTGAAAGGCCACGCCGATGCGCTCCCCGAACTGCGACATGATCTCGACGACGTCAGCCGGCGCTCCTGCCATGAGCGCGCCGTAGCGGCCCGACGCGGCGATCAGCGACCCGGTCTTGTCCGCGACCACACCAAGGTGGTGCGCAACCGGGTCCTGTCCGTCGCGAGGTCCGATGGTCTCTCGGATCTGGCCGGTGCAGAGGCGCTCGAATGTGTGAGCCTGGATCCGGACGGCCTCAGGCCCGAGGTCGGCAAGAATGCGCGACGAGCGGGCAAACAGGAAATCACCCGTGAGGATCGCGATCGTGTTGTCCCACCGCGCGTTCGCCGACTGGGCTCCCCTGCGGAGCTGCGCCTCGTCCATCACGTCGTCGTGGTACAGCGTCGCCAGATGCGTGAGCTCGACGACGACGCCCGCCGGCACGACGCCCCACGCGTCCGGATCCCCGAACTGGGCGGCGAGCAGGACGAGTAGTGGCCGAAAGCGCTTGCCGCCCGCCTCAACCAGGTACCTCGAGGCATCCGCGACGAACTGATCCTCGCTCGCCACCGCCTCACGGAGTTCGGCCTCGACGCGCGCCATGTCGACGGTCAGCCGAGCGTCCAGACCGGCATCCGGCAACTCGAGGCCGAAAAGCGTGTCGCTCACCGCGCCAACGTACTACCGGATGAATACGTCAGCATTGCTCACCAGTTCGAGCACGGGCTGCGGGACAATTCCGAGAACGATTGTGACCGTCGCGGCCGCTGCGAGCGCAACTGTCGTGAAGGCCGACGGAACAACGACCGAAGCAGTGTCCTCGGTCGGCTCGGAGAAGAACATCAGCACGATGACGCGGGCGTAGAAGAAGGCCGCGATCAGGCTGGCGACCACGGCCACGATGACCAACCAGGTGGCCCCTGATGCAATTGCAGCGGTGAACACGCCGAACTTCCCGATGAACCCGCTGGTGAGCGGAATACCGGCGAGGGAGAGCATGAACAGGGCGAACACCCCTGCTACGAGTGGGGATCTCTTGCCAAGCCCAGCCCACTTGGACAGGTGGTTGGCCTCTCCGGAGGAGTCACGGACCATCGACACGACTGCGAACGCACCGATGGTGGTGAAGGCATAGGCGATCAGGTAGAACATCGAGGCCGCGAGTCCCTCGCGGCTCACCGACACGACGCCGACGAGGATGAAGCCGGCCTGCGCGATCGAGGAGTACGCGAGCATCCGCTTGATGTCTGTCTGAGTGATCGCAACGATGGAACCGACGAGCATGGTGAGGATCGCGATGACCCACAGCATCGGCTCCCAGTCCCATCGCATCCCGCCGAGGCCCACGTACAACACGCGCAGCAGCGCGCCGAACGCCGCGATCTTCACCGTCGCGGCCATGAATCCGGTGACCGGAGTGGGCGCGCCCTGGTAGACGTCGGGAGTCCACTGGTGGAACGGCACGGCCGCGACCTTGAAGAGCAGGCCGACGATCAGGAGTGCGACTCCGATAGTGACCAGCGAGGCCTCACTGGGCTTCGCGGTCAGCGCATCGGCGATGCCGACGAGGGAGACGGTGCCGCTGTATCCGTAGAGCATCGCGGTGCCGTACAGGAAGAAGGCCGAGGAGAAGGCTCCCAGGAGGAAGTACTTGAGCGAGGCCTCCTGCGACAGCAGGCGGCGGCGGCGCGCCATGCCGGCGAGCAGGTACAGCGGAAGCGACATGACCTCGAGCGCCACGAACATCAACAGCAGGTCGTTGGCGGCCGGGAAGATGAGCATTCCCATCAGCGCGAAGAGGAAGAACGGCCAGATCTCGGTCTGCAGGTAGCCGCGCTCGGTGAACTGCTTCTCGTCCTCGGAGCCCGGGAGCGCCGAGGCTCGAGGCGCGAAGGCATCGCCCAGCGGATCGATCGTGCGCTCGGCCATGAGCAGTGCGCCGAGCAGCGCGATGACCAGCAGCGTGCCCTGCATGACAAGTGTCGGCCCGTCGATCGCCAGGGCACCGTCGGCGGTGATGAGTCGGGTGCCGGCGAGTGAGATGACGACGATCAGCGCGGCGACCAGCGAGCCAAGGACGATGACCAGCTGTAGCGGACGACGCGCCTTGCGGGGTGCGAAGGCCTCGACGAGAACCGAGGCGATGGCCGCACCGAAGATGATGAGGATCGGTGCGATCGCCGAGTAGTTGATCGAGGCCAGCACGAAATCGGGCTGGTTGTCGGCCGCCACGCTCGCGGCCGAGATCAGGGCGCTCACTTGTCGGTCCCTTCAACAGCGGCTTCGGATACCGGGACGGTGGGCGCAGGGTCCGTTGCCCCGATAGTCGTCATCACCCGGTCGACCGCAGGATTGATCACATTGAGGATCGGAGCCGGGAAGAGGCCGAGCACGATCGTCAGCGCGGCAATCGGCACCAGGGCGGTGACCTCCCGCCCTCCGAGGTCGCGCATGCCTTCAAGTTCGGGCTTCAACGGACCGGTCATCGAGCGCTGGTAGAGGCGGAGCACGTAGGCGGCCGTGATGACAATCCCCAGCGTCGCGAGCGCACCGACCCACATGTAACGCTCGAACGTCCCGACCAGCACCAAGAACTCGCCGACGAACGAGATGAGGCCCGGCAGCGCGAGGGAGGACAGGGCGGCGATGAGGAAGAAGCCCGCGAGCACCGGAGCCGGCTTGTTGACGCCCGCGTAGTCCGAGATCGTGCTCGAACCGCGGTAGCGGGTCATAAGGAAGCCCGCGGTCAGGAACAGCGCGGCCGTCGAGAGACCGTGCGCGACCATGTAGACGACCGAGCCGCTCTGGCCCGCAGTCGTGAACACGAAGATGCCGAGCGCGATGAACCCGAAGTGGGACATCGACGAGTAGGCGAACAGTCGCTTCATGTCGGTCTGGCTCAGCGCGACGAACGCACCATAGAAGATGCCGACCAGGGCCATTCCTATGACGATTGGTGCGTAGAAGTCCGAGGCCGCCGGGAAGATCGGCAGGCAGTAGCGAATCATTCCGAACGTGCCGACCTTGTCGAGCACGCCGATCAGCAGCACTGCGGTTCCGGGCTTGGCCTCCGCTGCGGCGTCGGGAAGCCAGGTGTGGAAGGGCCACAGCGGCGCCTTGACCGCGAATGCGAAGAAGAATCCCAGGAACAGGATCTTCTGCGTCGTCTCGTCCATGTTCAGGCCGGTCAGAGCGATGAAGTCGAAGGTGCCGGTACCGGTGATCTGCGCGGAGACCACGTAGAGCCCGATCATCGACGCGAGCATGAACAGACCGCCGAGAAGGCTGTACAGCAGGAACTTCACGGCTGCGTACGAGCGCTGCGGTCCGCCGTAGCGACCGATCATGAAGTAGACCGGCAGCAGCATCGCCTCGAAGAAGACGTAGAACAAGAAGACGTCCGTAGCGGCGAAGACACCGATGATCAAGGTCTCGAGTACGAGGATCAGCGCGAAGTAACCCTTGACGCTGCCTCGGCTGTCGTCAGCATCGTTCCAACCGGCCAGGATGACGATGGGTACGAGCGTGGTCGCGAGCGCAATGAGTACCAGCGCGATGCCGTCGATGCCCACCGAGTATGAGATGCCGAACGTCGGGATCCACGAGTGGGACTCGACGAACTGGAACGGCTCGGGCGAGTCGCCGTTGAACTGCAGCGCCATCGCGATCGTCAGACCGAGAGTCAGGAGAGCGACGCCGAACGCCACCTGCTTCGCGAGCAGAGTACGGCCCTTGGGCAGCAGGGCGACGAGGATGCCACCGACGAGCGGAACCAGTCCGAGCGTCGTCAGCCACGGGAACGAGGTCACTAGATCCTCACCAAGACCAGGGCGAGGACGACGAGAACGGCGCCTCCCACCATCGAGAGGGCGTACGACCGCGCGAAGCCGGTCTGGTAGCGACGCAGGCGGCCCGAGAGCCCGCCGACGAACGCGGCGCTGCCGTTCACAAAGCCGTCAACGCCCTTGTTGTCGAACCAGACCAGCCAGCGTGAGGCGTAGTAGGTCGGCTGGACGACGAGTGCGTCGTTGATTGCGTCGTCGTAGAAGCTCTCGCGCGCCGCCCGCGTGTAGACATTGCCGCGGGGCGGGTCGACGGGAACTGCACGACGGACGAAGGTCGCGAATGCGATGCCCGCGCCGATGAGCACGATGACAAGCGTGATCGCCTCGTATGCCCATTCGGGAAGAGGCAGGTGCGAGGTCTCCAGGCCGGTGACCGGCTCCAGCCATGTCTCGATGTTGCCCCAGTACAAAAGCGCAGCACCGAGGGTGATCGCCCCGAAGGCCAGGATGATCAGCGGGATCGTCATCACCTTGGGCGACTCGTGCGGATGCTCGTCATCCTCCCAGCGCGCCTTGCCGAGGAAGGTCATGCCGACCATTCGGGTCATGTAGAAGCCGGTGATGCCTGCTGCGAGCATGCCGAGAATGCCGACGAGGGTGCTCTTCTCGAAGGCTGCGTGAATGATCGAGTCCTTGGACCAGAAGCCCGAGAAGGGAGGGATGCCCATGATCGACAGCGTGCAGGCAAGGAACGTCAGCCACGTCACAACCATCGCGGCACGCAGCGCGCCGAAGCGACGCATGTTCACGTTGTCGCGCATCGCGTGCATGACCGATCCGGCACCGAGGAACAGCCCGGCCTTGAAGACGCCATGGGTGAGCAGGTGGAAGATCGCGAAGACGTAACCGATCGGGCCCAGTCCTGCAGCCGTGATCATGTACCCGATCTGGCTCATCGTCGATCCCGCGAGCGACTTCTTGATGTCGTCCTTCGCTGAGCCGATCAGCGCGCCGAGCAGCATCGTGATGACGCCGATGATGATGACGGCCGTCGCGGCCCACAGTGCGATATCGAAGATCGCGTTGCTGCGCACGATCAGGTAGACACCCGCGGTGACCATCGTCGCGGCGTGGATCAGAGCCGACACCGGAGTGGGGCCTTCCATCGCGTCGAGTAGCCACGAGTGCAGGGGGAACTGAGCGGACTTTCCGCAGGCAGCGAGGAGGAGGAGGAGGCCGATCGCCGTGAGCGTTCCCTCGGTTGCCTTGCCGGCCGAGCCGAACACGGCCTGGAAGTCGACGGTGCCGAAGGTCACGAACATCAGCATGATCGCGAGGCTGAGGCCGACATCACCGATGCGGTTGATGATGAAGGCCTTCTTCGCGGCCGCCGCGGCCGTGGGCTTGTGCTGCCAGAAGCCGATGAGGAGGTAACTGGCGAGCCCTACTCCCTCCCACCCGACGTAGAGGAGGAGGAAGTTGTTGGCGAGAACGAGCAGGAGCATCGCCGCGATGAACAGGTTCAGGTAGCCGAAGAACTTGCGTCGGTTCGGGTCATGCGACATGTAGCCGAGCGAGTAGATATGGATCAGCGTGCCGACCACCGTGATGAGCAGCACGAAGCAGATTGACAACTGGTCGAGCTGGAACGCCATGTCAGCCTGGAACGACCCGGCAAAGACCCACGAGAAGAGCGTCTGACCGTACGTGCGCTCGTCCGCACCGGCCTGCATCATCTGCAGCAGCATCACGATGGCTATTGCCGCCGACGCAGCGACCGTCAGGATGCCGAGGTACGGGCCCCACTTGTTCGTCCGGCGACCGCCGAAGATCAAGATCGCACCACCGGCGAGCGGCAGCGCAATGAGCACCCAGACGAGGGAGAACACCCCCTCGGCGGGCATGATCGTCGTCACAGTGCGTTCCTATTCGTCGTCATCGGCTAGTACTTCAAGAGATTCGGTTCGTCGATGGACGCCGATCGTCGGGTTCGGAAGATCGTGACGATGATCGCCAGGCCGACGACGACCTCAGCGGCAGCCACGACCATCACGAAGAACGCCACGACCTGACCGTCGAGGTTGCCGTTCATCCGCGCGAAGGCGACGAAGGCAAGGTTGGCGGCGTTGAGCATGAGCTCGACAGACATGAACACGATGATCGCGTTGCGCCGAACAAGCACACCGAGCGCGCCGATGCTGAACAGGATCGCCGAGAGCATCACGTAGTTCGAGGGGTTCATTCGCTGTTGCCCTCCGCGATCTCCTTGACCTCTCCCATGTCGGAGTGATCAACCGGACGGATGTCGCCGCGCGCGCGCACGGGCTCGGGAACGCTGATCTCGCTGACGCTGCCATCGGGCAGCAGTGCCGGCGTATCGACGGCGTTGTGGCGTGCGTACACGCCAGGCGCAGGCAGGTTGCCTGCATGGTGGCCGCCGCGGAAGCGCTCCTGCGACAGCTCCTTCTGCGTCGGATTCGCCTTCCAGCGGTCGCGGTGCGCGAGGACCATCGCGCCCATCGCGGCTGTGATGAGCAGCGCGGACGTGACCTCGAACGCGATGAGGTACCGCGTGAAGATGAGGTGCGCGATGCCCTGGACGTTGCCGCCATCGGCCGCGTTGGCCGCGTCGAGCCCGACTGTGCCGGTCTCGGACAGCCCGTTGCCCACTCCCCAGACCAGCAGGACGCCCATGCCGAGCACGAAGAGGATCGAGGCGATTCGCTGCCCCTTGATCGTCTCGATTAAGGAATCGGATGAGTCGACGCCGACGACCATCAGCACAAAGAGGAACAGCATCATCACGGCACCCGTGTAGACGATGACCTGCACCATGCCCAGGAACGGCGCGGAGTTCGCGACGTAGAGCACCGCGAGGTTGATCATCGTGAGGGCGATCCACAGCGCGCTGTGCACGGCCTTCTTCGACAAGATCATGCCCAGGGCACCGGCCACTGCGAGGATCGCACAGACCCAGAACACGACGGCCTCGCCAGTGCTCGTCTGGTAGACGACATCCGTCACGGCGCTGCCTCCGCCCCGGTGATCGTGTTGCTGTAGTAGTCCTTCTCGCTCGTTCCCGGGACCATCGCGTGAGGAGGAGCGACCATGCCCGGCAGTAACGGCGCCAGCAGGTCCTTCTTCTCGAAGATCAGGTCAGCACGGTTGTCGTCGGCCAGTTCATACTCGTTGGTCATGGTCAGCGCGCGAGTCGGGCAGGCCTCGATGCACAGGCCGCAGAAGATGCAGCGCAGGTAGTTGATCTGGTAGACGCGGCCATAGCGCTCACCTGGCGAGAAGCGCTCGGCCTCGGAGTTGCTCGCGCCCTCGACGAAGATGGCATCGGCGGGGCACGCCCAGGCGCACAGTTCGCATCCGACGCACTTCTCCAGGCCGTCGGCCCAGCGGTTCAGCTGGTGACGGCCGTGGAAGCGCGGCTTCGACGGGACCTTCTGCTCGGGATACTGCTCGGTGACCACCTTCTTGAACATCGTCAGGAAGGTGACGCCGAAGCCGCGGATCACCTGCGGAGTCTCAGGCATCGGTGCCCTCCTCAGGTTCGGCCGGAAGAGCCACAGGCTCCTGGACGATGGTTGTTCCCTGCGCGAGTTCGCGACGGGACGTGAAGGTCAGGGTCTGGCCGGGCATCGGCGGAACGGGGAAGCCGCCGGCCATCGGATCGAAGTCGGCGGCAAGCGCCGCCTCCTCCGCCTCGACCTCGGCCTTGTAGCGCCGTTCCTGACGTGCGGAGATGACCCACGATCCGAGTAGCAGGATCACGATGATGATGGCTCCGCCCACGAGGATCTCGCGATTGCTGAGCGTGATGTCGTTGCGCAGCGCACGAGCCGTGGCAACGATCATGATCCAGACGATCGAGACCGGGATGAGCACCTTCCAGCCGAACTTCATGAACTGGTCGTAGCGCAGGCGAGGCAGGGTCGCGCGCAGCCAGATGAACATGAAGATGAACAACTGCACCTTGATCAGCCACCACAGCAGTGGCCACCAACCGGAGTTGGCTCCCTCCCACAGCGAGAGCGGCCAGGGCGCGAGCCAGCCGCCGAGGAACAGCGTCGTAGCCAGCGCGGAGACCGTGACCATGTTGATGTACTCGGCGAGGAAGAACAGTGCGAACTTCAACGACGAGTACTCGGTGTGGAATCCGCCGACCAGCTCGCCCTCGGCCTCGGGGAGGTCGAACGGCGCGCGGTTGGTCTCGCCGACCATCGACGTCACGTAGATGAGGAACGACGGCAGCAGGATCACCGCGAACCAGATTGGCTGCTGCGCAGAGACGATCTCCGAAGTAGACATTGAGCTCGCGTACAGGAAGACAGCGACGAAGGACAGTCCCATCGCGATCTCGTAGGAGATCATCTGCGCGCTTGAGCGAAGACCGCCGAGCAGCGGGTACGTCGATCCGGAGGACCAGCCGGCGAGAACGATGCCGTAGATGCCGATCGAGGCGATCGCGAGCACGTACAGGACCGAGACCGGGAAGTCCGTCAGCTGCAGCGGAGTCTCGGTGCCGAAGATGGACACCGTCGGACCGAACGGGATGACGGCGAACGCGACGAACGCCATCGTCGCGGAGATGACCGGGGCGATCCAGAAAACTGCGACGTGCGCGGTCCTGGGGATGATCTCCTCTTTGAGGGCGAGCTTGATGCCGTCCATGAGCGACTGAAGGAGCCCCTGCGGACCGACGCGGTTGGGCCCGATGCGGTTCTGCATGCGCGAGACGACTCGTCGCTCCCACCAGATCGTGAACAAGGTGAGCAGCACGAGCATGACGAAGATGGCGACCGCCTTGAGCAGGACCATCCACCACGGGTCGGTGCCGAACAGACCCAACTGCGAATCGCTCATGCTCCCCCTCCCCGGATCAATGCGACCTGATCGCCCTCGTGAACGCCGAGTTCGGCGTACACGTGGCAGCCGGGCGAGTTCAGCGGCAGCCAGACGGTGTCGTCAAGGATGTCGCCCACCGCGACAGGAACCGTAACGGAGCCCGAGGGGCCGCTGACAGTGACCGTCTCCCCGAACTGTGCCGCAGTCGTCGCGGACAGCAGCGCAACGGTCGGACGCGCCGTTGCCGCCAGGTGCGGCTCGCCCTCCTGCATCAGCCCGGAGTCGAGCAACTGCCGCCAGGTCACCAGCCGAACGCCCATGCTGACCGGCGCGGCCGCAGCCGTCGGAACCGCGGCACGCTCACCCGTCCACGGGCCGAGCGCTCCCATCTCGCGTCGCAGCGACGCGACATCCCCTGGCACCGACGAACCCATGGCCTCGGCGATCATGGCCAGCACACGCGCATCACCCATGGTGAGCGCGTCGCGGAAGACCTGGGCGAACGGACGCGGCCTGCCCTCCCAGTCGAGGAACGTGCCGGCCTTCTCTGTCACCACCGCGACTGGCAGCACGACGTCGGCACGCTCGGTGACCGCGGAGTGGTGGTTCTCCAGCGAGACGACGAATCCGGCGCCATCGATTGCGGCGATCGCTCCCGCAACATCGGGGTAGTCGCCGAGTTCGACGCCGCCCACCAGAAGGGCCGCCAGCGAGCCAGCAGCCGAGGCCTGGAGAAGCGCCGTACCGGCGAGCCCGGTCGAGGTGGGCAGTGCGTCGGCGTCGATCCCCCACGCGGACGCGACTGACGCGCGAGCCGAAGGATCGGCGAGCGGACGTCCGCCGGGGAGCAGGCCGGCGAGCGCTCCGGCATCGAGCGCGCCGCGCTCGCCCGCACGGCGGGGAACCCAGGCCAGCGCCGCGCCGGTGCGGCTCGCCAGTGCGACGGCGGCAGACGCGGCGCCAGCGGAGGACGCGATGCGCTCGCCAACGAGGATTACCGAGCCTGGCTGCGACAGCAGGGCGATGACGTCGTCACTCAGTTCGCCGAGCACCGCTGCCTCGGCGCCAGGACGGGCCGCGAGCAGTTCGCCGTTGACCTTGTGCAGGCCACGGGTCGCGACCGCGCCGACCTGGAACACGCGGGTGTGCCCGCGAGCCGCCTTGCGAAGTCGCAGGAACACGATCGGGGACTCGTCCTCGGGCTCGAGCGAGACCAGGAGGACGGCAGGCGCGGACTCCAGGGAGTCGTACGACACGTGCACGGGCGAACCGGCCACGGTTGACACGAGGAACTGAGCCTCCTCGTCGGAGGACAGGCGGCTGCGGAAGTCGATCGAGTCGGTACCCAGCACGGCGCGAGCAAAGCGCGCGTACGCATACGCGTCCTCGACGGTGCTCCGACCGCCGACGAGAACACCGACGCTGCCGTTGGCGGCGGCGAGTCCGCGCGCAGCCAGACCGATCGCCTCCGGCCATGACGCGGCGCGGAGCTCTCCGTTCTCCCGGACCAGCGGCGAGGTGAGGCGCCCCTCGGTTTGGTACATGAAGGCGAATCGGCCCTTGTCGCAGTTCCAGTCCTCGTTGACCTCGGGGTCCTCCCACGCGAGTCGGCGAGTGACGACGCCGCGGCGGAAGTCCGTGCGCAGCGAGCATCCAGAAGCGCAGTGCTCGCAGGTGGTCGGCGTAGAGACGAGGTCGAACGGACGTGACCTGAATCGGTACGCGGCACTGGTGAGGGCGCCGACGGGGCAGATCTGCACCGTGTTGCCCGAGAAATAGGAGTCGAACGGCTGGTCGGCGGCCGTGCCGACCTGCTGCTGGGATCCGCGCTCGAGGAGCTCGATCATGGGGTCGCCGGCGATCTGGTCGGCGAACCGCGTGCACCTGGCGCACGACACGCAGCGCTCGCGGTCGAGCAGCACCTGCGCGCTGACATTGATCGGCTTGTCGAACGTGCGCTTCTCGCCCGTGAACCGGCTCTCGGGGCGCCCGACGGACATCGCCTGGTTCTGCAGTGGGCACTCGCCGCCCTTGTCGCAGACCGGACAGTCCAGCGGATGGTTGAGGAGCAGGAACTCCATCACGCCCTCCTGCGCCTCGCGCGCAACCTGAGAGGACAACTGGGTGTGGACCTTCATGCCATCGGACAGCACCTGCGCGCAGGCGGGCTGCGGCTTCGGCATGCCGTCAATCTCGATCAGGCAGGCGCGGCAGGCCGCGACCGGATCCAGGAGCGGGTGATCGCAGAAGCGTGGGATCTCGATGCCGAGCAGCTCCGCAGCTCGGATGACCAACGTGCCCTTGGGCACGCGCATCTCGACTCCGTCGACCTCGACGCCGATCGTGTCGACGATGATCTCGACGTCGGTGCCGGTGTTGTTCGTGATCGTCATCGTGCCACCGCCCCTGCGAAGACATAGGCCGCGAGCGGATCGAACTGCTCGTCAGCCGACGTAGTCGTCGATGCGAGGAACTCCTCGCGGAAGTACTTGAGCGCCGCGGGATACGGAGTCGCCGCTGCGTCGCCGAGTGCACAGAACGAGCGGCCGGCAATCTGGCCGCAGAGGTTGACCAGGGTGTCGACCTCAGTCTCGGTACCGTGCCCGTGCTCGAACTTCTCCAGCACGCCGGTGATCCAGTACGTGCCCTCGCGACACGGAGTGCACTTGCCACAGGACTCGTGCTTGTAGAACTCCAGCCAGCGCGTCACCGCCTTCACGACACTGACCGTGTTGTCGAAGATCATCGGCGTGCCGGTGCCGAGCATGGTGCCGGCCGCTGCCATGTCCTCATAGGTCATCGGGATGTCGAGGTGGTCGGCGATCAGCATCGGGACCGACGAGCCGCCGGGCAGCCAGAACTTCACGTCGCGGCCGTCACGCACGCCGCCCGCGTAGTCGAGCAGCTCGCGCATCGTGATGCCGAGCGGAGCCTCGAAGATCCCGGGACGATTGACGTGCCCGGATACCGCAAAGACCTTGAAGCCAGGGGACTTCTCGGTTCCGAACTGGCGGAACCAGTCGACGCCGCGATCGAGGATGTAGGGGATGTTGCAGATCGTCTCGACGTTGTTGATGACAGTCGGCGACGCGTACAGGCCGGCCACCGCGGGGAACGGGGGCTTGAGCCGCGGCTGCCCGCGGTAGCCCTCGAGGGAGTCGAGGAGAGCCGTCTCCTCGCCGCAGATGTACGCACCCGCACCCGCGTGAACGACGATCTCGACGTCGAAGCCGCTGCCCAGGACGTTGGTGCCGATGAAGCCGGCCGCGCGGGCCTCACGTACCGCATTGGCCACGCGGCGAAGGGCCTGCGGCACCTCGCCGCGGATGTAGATGAACGCGTGCTTCGCACGAATCGCGTAACACGTGATGATCGCGCCCTCGATCAGCGCATGCGGATTCGCGATCATGATGGGGATGTCCTTGCAGGCTCCCGGCTCGGACTCGTCCGCATTGACGACCAGGTAGTGCGGCTTACCGTCGTTCTGCGGGACGAAGCTCCACTTCAGGCCCGTCGGGAAGCCGGCGCCACCGCGGCCGCGCAGCCCGGAGTCCTTGATCTGACCGATCAGGGCGTCTGGATCCTGCTTGAGCGCGGACTCAAGAGCGCGATAGCCGCCGTAACGCTGGTAGCCGCCGAGCGTGTAGAGCTCGGGGTCATCCCAGTGCTCGGTGATGACAGGAGTCAAAGTCATGGGTCAGCCTTCCTGTCCTGCGGGTGCCGCCGGTGCGGGGATGCCGGGTGCTGACATGCCACGTTCCTTGGCGACGGTGAGGCCGACGAGCATCTTCGCGTCAACCGGCGTTCCCTCGCTCGCGAGTCCGTCGTCGGGGAAGGCCAGGGTGCGCTCGGTCGCGCGGAAGTCGCGGATGACCGGACCGCGGGTGGACTGGACCTGCTCGCCGCGTGCCAGGCGATCGACGATGTCGACCGCGGAGGACGGGGTGACGTCGTCCATGAACTCCCAGTCGACCGTCATCACCGGAGCGTGCGTGCACGCCGCCTGACACTCGATGTGCTCCAGCCAGAACTGGCCGTCGCTGGTCGCCTCGTTCTGACCGACTCCGAGTCGGTCGCACAGCGCGGAATAGACGGCGTCGCCGCCGAGCAGCCCGCACAGCGTGTTGGTGCAGACCCCGATGTGATGAGTGCCGACCGGCTTGCGCTTGTACATCGTGTAGAACGACGCGACGGCCGTGGCCTCGGCGGACGTGATGCCCAGTACGTCGGCGCAGGCGTTGATGCCGTCGACGGTGACCTCGCCCTCGTCGCTCTGGACGAGATGGAGCATCGGCAGCAGCGCCGAGCGCGCCTGCGGGTAGCGCGCGGCTAGCTCACGCAACTGCTCGACGGTGCTCTCGCTGATTGGCATCTGGTTATCTCCGCTTCGCTACCGGTCCACGCCGCCCATGACCGGGTCAATACTTGCGACCGCGGCAATGACGTCAGGGATCATGCTGCCTTCGCACATGGCGGCGACGGCTTGCAGGTTGGTGAATGAGGGATCGCGGAAGTGGATGCGATACGGGCGCGTGCCGCCGGAGCTCACCAGGTGGCAGCCCAGCTCGCCCTTGGGTGACTCGATCGCGGCGTAGACCTGGCCGGCCGGAACCCGGAAGCCCTCGGTGACCAACTTGAAGTGATGGATCAGGGCCTCCATCGACTCGGCCATGATCTCCTTGATGTGCTCAGGAGAGTTGCCCTGGCCGTCGCTGCCGATCGAGAGCTTCGAGGGCCACGCGATCTTCTTGTCGGCGATCATCACCGGCCCCGGCTTGATCTGGTCGAGGCACTGCTCGACGATGCGCAGGGACTGCTCCATCTCCTGGATGCGGATCAGGAAGCGTCCGTATGCATCGCAGGTGGTGGCGGTGATGACGTCGAACTCGTAGTTCTCGTAGCCGCAGTACGGCTGCAGCTTGCGAAGGTCGTGGGGAAGGCCGGTTGCGCGCAGCACGGGACCGGACACACCCAGCGCCATGCACCCGGTGAGATCGAGGTAGCCGACTCCGGACGTACGGCCCATCCAGATGGAGTTGTCGACGAGAAGGTCGGCGGTGTCCTTGAGGCGCTTGCGCAGCAGCGGGATCGTCTCGCGGATCTTCTGCTCGCCGTCAGCGGGCAGGTCGATCGCGACGCCGCCGGGACGGATGTACGCGCTGTTCATGCGTAGGCCGGACACCATCTCGAAGATGTCGAGGACCAGTTCGCGCTCGCGGAAGCCGAACTCCATCGCGGTGAGCGCACCGAGTTCCATGCCACCGGTCGCGAGTGCGACGAGGTGCGAGGAGATCCGGTTGAGTTCCATCATCATCACGCGGATGACGCTCGCGCGCTCGGGGATCTGATCGGTGACGTCGAGTGCCTTCTCGACTGCCAGGCAGTACGCCGTCTCGTTGAACATCGGAGTCAGGTAGTCCATGCGCGTCACGAAGGTCACGCCCTGCACCCACGAGCGGAACTCCATGTTCTTCTCGATGCCGGTGTGCAGGTAGCCGATGCCGCAGCGGGCCTGCGTGACGGTCTCGCCGTCGATCTCGAGGATGAGCCGGAGTACGCCGTGGGTCGACGGGTGCTGGGGCCCCATGTTGACGACGATGCGGTCCTTCTGGCCTTCGGGCGCCGCGGTGATGGTGTCCCAGTCGCCGCCGGCGACCGTGTAGATGCGTCCCTCGGTCGTGTCGTACGAGCCCGCGTAGGGATCGGGAGAATCGCCGTCTGCAGCGCCGGCGCTCGAGTAGGTGACGTTGTCGGTCGACATCAGTTGTACGACCTCCGCTGGTCGGGGGGCGGGATGGTGGCGCCCTTGTACTCGACCGGGATTCCGCCGAGTGGGTAGTCCTTGCGCTGAGGGTGGCCGGGCCAGTCGTCCGGCATCATGATGCGCGTGAGGCCGGGATGGCCCTCGAACTCGATGCCGAAGAAGTCCCAGGTCTCGCGCTCGTGCCAGTCGTTGGTCGGGTAGACGGCAACGATCGACGGAATGCGCGCATCGCCCTCCGCGACCGACACCTCGACCCGGATGCGCCGATTGTGCGTGATCGACAAGAACATGTAGACCGCGTGCAGTTCGCGACCGGTCTCGTGCGGGTAGTGCACACCGTGGACTCCACTGCAGAACTCGAAGCGCAGGCCCGGCTCGTCGCGAAGCGCGGTGACGAAGGCGACGAGGTGCTCACGGCGCACGTGGTAGGTGATCTCGTCGCGATAGACGACGACCTTCTCGATCGCCTCGGTCGCGGGAAGACCGCGATCGGCAAGCGACAACTCGAGCTCGTCGGAGACCTCGTCGAACCATCCGCCGAAGGGGCGAACCGACGGGGCGGGCAGCACGATCGGCTCGACCAGCCCGCCGAATCCGCTGGTGTCGCCGGATCCGGAGACGCCGAAGGCGCCTTGGCGGACTCCGATGATGTCCAGTTCGCGCACACCCTCGGGCACGGCGGGGAATGCGTCGGTCATCGCATGAGCCCCTTCATCTCAAGGGTTGCGGGGGCGGACAGCGCGATGGTCTCGAGCTCGGCAACCTCGGCGCGACGATGTGCGCCCATCTTGGTGTCCTGGATCTTGTCGTGGAGCTTGAGGATCGCGTCGAAGAGCATCTCCGGACGGGGCGGGCAGCCGGGCAGGTAGATGTCGACGGGCACGACGTGGTCGACGCCCTGAACGATCGCGTAGTTGTTGAACATGCCGCCGCTGGATGCGCAGACGCCCATGGCGATGACCCACTTGGGTCCAGCCATCTGGTCGTAGATCTGGCGAAGCACAGGCGCCATCTTCTGGCTGACTCGCCCGGCGACGATCATGAGATCGGCCTGCCGCGGCGAGGCGCGGAAGACCTCCATGCCATATCGCGCGATGTCGTAGCGCGGTCCGCCCGCGGCCATCATCTCGATCGCGCAGCAGGCCAGGCCGAACGTCGCTGGCCACAACGAACCCTTGCGGGCATAGCCGGCGAACTTCTCGACTGTCGTGAGAAGAATCCCGGACGGCAACTGCTCTTCGAGGCCCATAACTACTCCGTCAGTCCCACTCGAGTCCACGCCGGCGCCAGATGTAGGCGTAGACGACGAGGACGGTGATGATGAACAGGAACATCTCGACAAGCCCGAACACCGCGAGCTGGTCGAAGGCGACCGCCCACGGGTAGAGGAACACGATTTCGATGTCGAAGACGATGAAGAGCATTGCGGTGAGGTAGTACTTCACCGGGAACCGGCCACCGCCGATGGGCTGGGGCGTGGGCTCAATGCCGCACTCGTACGCGTCGTACTTCGCCCGGTTGTACCGCTTGGGTCCGGTGAGCGACGCGATCGTGACCGAGAACGCCGCGAACGCGAAGGCAATAGCCCCAAGAACGAGGATGGGGGTGTAGACGTTCAAGCCCGCATCTCCTCACGGTTTGCGCCATTGTGAATCGGTTCACGACCGCCGAAAGCATAGTCCGATCCGATAACGCGTGGGCAACGGCCCAACGGGTTCGCGGGGCTCACGGCGAAGACTCTGCGCGGACGGCGCGGTGCAGCGCGACGATCCCGAACGTCAGGTCCCGCCACTGCACCTTTCCCCAGCCGGTCTCGGCGATGTCCGCGGCCAGCGCGCGCTGGTCGGGCCACGCCCTGATCGACTCGGCGAGGTACACGTACGCCTCGGGATTGGACGACGTCCGTCGCGCTACCGACGGCAGCGCCTTCATGAGGTACTCCGTGTAGAGGGTGCGCAGGGGTCGCCACGTCGGGTGCGAGAACTCGCACACGACCAACCGGCCCCCGGGCCGCACCACCCTGGCAAGTTCGCGAAGTCCGGCCTTGCGATCGTGGATATTGCGCAGCCCGAACGAGATGGTCGCCGCGTCGAAGGACGCGTCCCGGAACGGCAGGGCCATCCCGTCGCCCGCGACGAACGGCAGGCCGGGCTGCCGCGCCTTGCCCACCCTGAGCATGCCGAGCGAGAAGTCCGTTGGCACGACGGTCGCCCCGGCCTCCTCGAAGGGAACGCTGGACGTGCCGGTCCCGGCGGCCAGATCGAGGATGCGCTCGCCGAGCTGCGGGTCGACCGCCTCGAGCACGGCCCGGCGCCAGCGCCGCGTCTGTCCCAGGGCCAGGACGTCATTGGTGATGTCGTAGCGATCGGCAACCTCATCGAACATCGCCGCAACGTCGGCTGGTGCCTTGTCGAGGTCTGCGCGCGCCACGAACGGAATCCTGTCACCCCTCTCGGCATGCCGCCCGGTCGGAGGGCGCTTAGGCTCTGCACGTGACTTCACCCGCGCCATCTCCATCGCGCGGTCCCGATGGTGCAACGGCACTTGAGCCCCTCCACGTCACGACCAGGCCGATCGCCGACCCGGTGGAACTGCTCGCCCGACTTCCCGATTCGGAGCCGGTTGCCTGGGTGCGCGATGGCGAGGGCCTGATCGGCTGGGGAGTCGCCGCTCGACTTGAGGTGCGCGGCAACGAGCGATTCAGCCGGGCGCAGCGCTGGTTCACGAACTTGTGCTCGTCCTTGGACATCGACGACACGGTCAGCATGCCGGGCACAGGGCCGGTCGCATTCGCGTCCTTCTCCTTCGATCCGGAGTCCGGATCCTCGATCGTCGTGGTCCCAGAGGTCGTGGTCGGGCGCCGTGCAGGTCAGGCATGGATGACCGTCATCAGTCGCGAGGCGAACTCGCGCCGCACCCTCCCGCCCGTGTCGGTACCCGAGGGGCCGCTGTTCGTCACCTGGGCCGAGGGATCGCGCACGTCCTTTGAGTGGCAGGCGTCCGTAGCCGAGGCGGTGGCGCGCATCCGCGCAGGCGAACTCGACAAGGTCGTCCTCGCGCGCGACGTCGTTGCTCACGTCGACGGTCCCCTGGACATCCGAAACCTGCTGCTGCGCCTCGCGGAGTCCTACCCGTCGTGCTGGACGTTCAGCGTTGGCGACCTAGTCGGCGCCACACCCGAGCTGCTCGTGCGGCGGACCGGTGACCTGGTCACGAGCCGGGTTCTCGCTGGCACCGTCCGTCGCCGCGGCGATGACCGCGCCGATGCTGGGCTCGCACGTGCACTCCTCGCGAGCGGGAAGGACGCCGAGGAGCACGAGTACGCGGTGCGGTCGGTTGCGCGCGCCCTCGCCGCCCACTGCACCGATCTCGACGTGCCCTCGCGTCCGCACGTTCTCGAACTGGCCAACGTTCAGCACCTTGCCACCGACGTCACCGGCCGCCTTGCCGACGCGGCCCCGGTTCTCGCGCTCGCCGCCTCCTTGCATCCGACTGCCGCCGTGTGCGGAACTCCGACCGAGCGAGCGTTCTCGGTGATCCGCGAGCTCGAGGGCATGGACCGCGGCCGCTATGCAGGGCCGGTGGGCTGGTTCGACCGCCACGGCGATGGCGAGCTCGGCATCGCGCTGCGCTGCGCGACCGTCGACCCGGTGCTCGGACAGGTGCGATCCTTCGCCGGCTGCGGCATCGTCGCCGGCTCGGACCCCGAGGACGAACTGGCTGAGTCGGTGGCGAAGCTGGTGCCGATCCGCGACGCCCTCGAAGGCCGCTAACCCCACCCCTTTTCGCCGAGTGGGCAGTTGTCGGGGTGTTGGCGGCCGCCAACACCCCGACAACTGCCCACTCGCGGAGGGTTGAGTCAGGCGATGTCGGCCGTCAGGCAGACGACTGACATTCCCAGGTCGTGGTCGGAGCTGGGCTGCCAGTCCAGCGGCGACTTCGCCAGCACGTGCAGCATCGCGCGGTTCTCGGCGAGGACGTAGGCCACCAGCCTGACGAAGCCAAGCCGGCGCGCCACGTCGACGAGATGCGCGGTGAGCAGCCCGCCAACCCCGCGCCCGTGCCACGCGTCATCGACGATGAGCGCGATCTCCGCGGCGTCCTGGTCGTCCGGCCCGGTGGGGAACACGTTGCCCAGCGCGATGATCACATCGTGCTCATCCGTGACGACCAGCGTGGCGCCGCGATGCCCGCCCGAGATGCGCCGCAGGTTGTCCTCGCGCCATTCGTTCATCGGCGTGAAGTAGCGCTGGTAACGCGAGTCCGCAGACGAACGCTCGTGCATGCGCTCGACACCGTCGGAGTCCACCGGACGGCTCAGGCGCACGATCACCGCGCCGCCGCCGGGCAGATCCTCGCGCCAGCCGAAGCCCTCCTCCTCCCCGCGCGCGTGCGACAGCGCGGACACGAGTTCGAGCAGCGCCGAGGCACGGTTCTGCTCGGTGCGCGTGAACGGTGCCTTCACGCGGCGCAGCACCACGTGAGTCTCCAGGGTCCACTGCAGTCGCAGCACGAGGGCCGAGTCGTCGGCGCCCTCCGCCGCACGCGTGACCTCCCACGAGTCGGCGAGAACGAGTTCGGCCGCCGCCTTCGGGGCCGCGTCGGGATCGGTGGCCAGGCGCGCGCACAGCTGGAGGACACGAGTGGCGATGTCGGCTGCGTCGTCGCCTACTCCGTGCGTGACGATGGCGTCGGTCCCGACAGACGAGATGCCGTGCAGGATCGTCGCGCGCTCGACGTCGGCCGGCGCCTTGAGGATGAGATCGACGAGCTGCGCATCGTCTCCCACCTGCGCGGTGAACAGCGTCACGACGTGGATGTCGAGCAGCGACAGCACGCGAAGGAGGCGTGCCACGGCCGCAGGTGTCGAGTTCACGGCAACGCGCGCCCGCCAGGCGGAGTCTGGTGACCGCTGCTGGGCCACCTCGTCGGCAGCGAGTGTCTCCAGCAGTCGCGCGGCGAGCGAGGTCCACGCCTGCGCGTCTCCCCATCGCGGCGAGAGGGGTGACAGCATCGCCAGTCCGAGGCCGACCGCGATCACGTGAAGTGCAGCCGCCTCCGACTCAAGTCGCCTGGCCGCCTCATCGACTTCTGGATGCGACTGCGCCGACGTCCCTCTCAGCTGCTCCACAACGCGCTGCGCCGCATCCCATCGCTCGTTGAGGCGACCCACCACGACCTCGCGCGTGGGAGCGTCGTAACGCGCAGCAACGATCGCCTGGATCTCGACCGGGTCCCATGCGGTCGCCGGGTCGCCGAGCACGTCGCGTGCGGCACGCAGGAGCGCCTGCAGTGCGGGCTCCACCGGCTCGTTTGCCTGCGCGCGCAGGTGCTCGGCCACCGGCGGGAAGGGCAGTCCGTCGAGCGCAAGCCGAAGCAGGTCGACTCGATGGCGACCGACGGCCGACACGGTGCGCAGCGGCAGGTCGGCCCGCTTGGCCACATCGTGACGACCCGCGCCGATCGCGCCGCGCTCGGCAAAGACCTCGGCTGCAGCCTCGATGACCCGATCGCGCTTGTCTGGATCGACGGCCATGCCAACACGCTAGCCGTCCTCGTGCACCTGCGCCCGACTACGCGGAGCCGAGCGCCTCGCCTACAGCACGCTGGACATTGAGCAGGATCTCGGCCTCACGATCGCGTGAGCAGGTACGCGCCACGACAACCCGGACTCCCCCGGTGCCAACCGCGTAGTCGATGGCGGCAGTCAGCTCGCCGGACGTCGTCGCGACCACCGCTGCGATACCCATGGATTCGCACATAGCCGGAATGTCGATGCTCAGCGGAACGCCGAAGACCCGCTCGAAGTGCTCGGCGTGCTCGGGCGAACCCTGCTCGAGCGAGGAGAAGATCCCGCCGCCATCGTTGTCCGACACCACGATGACCAGGTCGGGCCGCTCCTCCTCGGGCGGCACCAGCAGTCCGTTGCTGTCGTACAGGAAGGTGTGGTCGCCGATCAGCGCCAGTGCACCAGAACCTCCGTTGCGCTGGAGAGCACCGGCCGCACCCCATGCGGTGGACACGCAGCCGTCGATGCCCGAAGTGCCGCGATTGCCCATGATCACCGCCTCCTGCACCGTGTTCGCCGCGAACGAGCCGACGTGACGGACCGGCCACGACGCCCCGATGAACAGCAGTCCCCCATCGGGCACTGCAGTTGCAGTGATCCGTGCGACGTGCATTCCGGTCAGCGTGTCATCGGAGCTGAACAACGCCGTCTCGGTCGCTGCGGCAGCAAGCACGTCGGCGCGCTGCCACGCCTCCAGCCAGGACGGTTCGTCGCTAGCCTCGGTCGGCGGAAGCGGAACCGACGCGACGACCACGTCGGCGGTGCGGGTCGGATCGCTCCACTCCGGGCGCGCGTCGACGGCCACATGAAGTCGCGCTCGGCCGATCATCCGCAGCACTGAGCGGTTCAGCCCGACGCGACCGATCGTGATCACCAGCTCGGGCACGTGAGCATCCGCGAAAGCGCCGTCGGCGAGAAGCAGCGGTCCGTGCGAGAGCGCAGTCGAGCACCCGGCGCCGTTGCCGCTCGGCTCGGCGATGACCGGCCAGCCCATCGCGTCGGCGAGTTCGTCCGCCAGCTCCACCGCTTCAGAGTCGTCGTGATCACCGATGACCACGATCCCCCGGGTCGGCACCTGCTGATCGTCGAGCAACGCATCGAGCACGTCGTCCAAGGGCGTGCTCATGCCCGCGACGAGCCGAGCGTCGGCGGTCCACGGGCGCCCGTCCGCACGGCCGTCGAGGTCCTCGACCCAGTCCTCTGACCCGGCCGGGACGAGCGGCTCCACGAAGGGCACGTTGAGATGGACAGGTCCAGGTCGCATGGCATCGGTCGATGCGGCGATGACGCGCGCGACCGTCGAGCGCCAGTAACGCACGAACCCCGGCTGCGCGGACGCCGTCGCCATGTCGATCGCCAGTCGCACGTCGCGACCGAACAGGGCGTCCTGGTTGATCGTCTGGTTCGCGCCGACGCCCCGCAGTTGCGGGGGCCGGTCGGCCGTGATGGCGATCAGCGGAATGCCGGACTGGTCGGCCTCGACGATCGCCGGATGCAGGTTCACGGCGGCGGTCCCCGAGGTCGTCACGACGAGCGCGGGAACTCCGGTGACCTTGGCGATGCCGACCGCCAGGTAGCCGGCGGTGCGCTCATCGAGTCGAACGTGCAGGGTTATCTCCCCCCTGGCCTCCGCCTCCGCGAGAGCTATCGCCAGCGCGGTGGACCGCGAACCGGGCGAGAGGACGGCATCGGTCACGCCGCAGCGGACGAACTCGTCGATCATGACGATCGCCTGGGCAGTCGAGGGATTCACGACGTCACCCTTTCATGCACCGTCCTCGTTCACTCGTCGACGAGGCGGCCGAGGCGCACGTCGGTTCCCGCTCTCCATGCGGCCGCGAGCCTTTCTCGCCACCACGCCGCCCGATCATCGCCAAGCCGGTCACGTGCGGCGAGCAGTGCGGGGAGCTCGGGCGCGACGCGACCGACGGCGAGGACGCCCTGCTCCGGCAGCGATGAATCGGAGGCAAGGTCGGCAGCGAGCAGGGCCCCGGTCCCGAATCCGCACGCGTAGGGCAGGTCGTCGAGCGCGCCCGCGAGCATGAGGCCGACCGACAGCCCGACCGACGAGTCGAGCGAGCCGCTCACCACCACTGGAACATCGAGCGACTGCGCTACCCGCATTGCCGCAGCGACGCCGCCGAGCGGTGCAGCCTTCAGCACCGCGACGTCGGCGAACTCGTGCACGCGAACTGCGGTCGGGTCATCGGCGTGACGGACGGTCTCGTCTACCGCGATCGGGACGTCGGTCAGACGACGCAATGCCTTCAGTTCCTCGATGGATCGGCACGGTTGTTCGACGTACTCGATGTCGTAGGCGCCGAGTCGACGAAGCGCGGCGGCGGCGGACGGAACGTTCCAACCGCCGTTCGCGTCGACTCGAATCGCGCCGCGGCCGCGTCCGAGCAGCGTGTCGAGGACGTCGCGGATGCTTGCCACCCGCGCCTCGTCCTGCGCGAGGTCGCTGTCGCCGACCTTCACCTTCACCGTGCGACAGCCGCTCTCCGTGACCGCCGCACGCGTCATCGTCGCGGCATCATTCGAGTCGACGGCAGGAATGATCGCGTTGACCTCGACCTCGGCTCTCTGCAGCTCGGGCCACGATCCGTAGGCGGCCTCCACGGCGCTGTCGAGCCATCGAGATGCGGCAGCGTCGGAGTAGTCGGCGAACGGAGCGAACTCGCCCCAGCCGTTCGGCCCCTTGATCAGCACACCCTCGCGCACGTCGATGCCGCGAAAGCGCCGCCGCAATGGGAGCGCGAAGGGGACCGCACCGTCGAGGAGGGCCCGAAGCCGGGAGTCGGCGGGCATCAGGGGCGCTTAGGGAACTTCCGGAAGTCCGGTTCGCGATGCTCCTTGAACGCGTCGCGGCCCTCCTGCGCCTCTTCGGTCATGTAGAAGAGCAACGTCGCATCGCCGGCGAGCTGCTGCACTCCGGCGAGGCCGTCGTCGGCAGCATTGTGCGAGGCCTTGAGCATTCGCAGGGCGAGCGGGGAGAGCTCGAGCATGTCGCGCGCCCACCGCACAGTCTCGATCTCGAGGTCCTCTATCGGCACCACCGCATTGACGAGGCCCCAGTCGAACGCCTGCTCAGCGCCGAACTGCCGGCAGGTGTACCAGACCTCGCGGGATCGCTTCTGCCCGATCGTTGCCGCGAGCAGTCCCGAGCCGTACCCGCCGTCGAAGGAGCCGACCCGCGGCCCGGTCTGGCCGAATCGCGCGTTGTCGGCCGCGATCGACAGGTCGCAGACGACGTGCAGCACGTGCCCGCCGCCGATCGCGTAGCCGGCGATCATCGCGATGACCGGCTTCGGCGTGCGCCGGATCTGGATCTGGAGGTCGAGGACGTTCAGGCGGCCGATGCCCTTTCGCGCGATCTCGTCGTCGCCGATGTAGCCGTCGTTGCCGCGGATGACCTGATCGCCACCCGAGCAGAACGCCCAGTCTCCCTGGCCGGTGAGGATGATCACGCCGACGCTGTCGTCGTCGCGGGCGCGATTGAACGCATCCTGGAGCTCGAACAAGGTCTGCGGACGGAAGGCGTTGCGCTTGGCCGGACGGTTGATCGTGATCTTGGCAATCCCCGCTGCATCGCCGGCCGACAACTCGTAGCGGATGTCGCGGAAGTCCCCCGCAACGACCCACTCGCAGGCCGGCGTGGACGATGAATGGCCGGGATCCGCGAGCGCTGGCGAGCCCTCGGGAACCACGGGTGGAAGCTGGTACCGGGTACGGGTGTCCATGCGGCGAAACCTATCGCCCTACTCTCGTGGCCGTGCCCCGTCCACTCGTCCGCGTGCCGGTTGCGCCCGGAACGGCGGGCGTCGCCCCGCTCCTCGCCGCGCTCGCCGACGCGCTCGACGGCACGGGCCCAGCGATCGCACCGGTGCCCGTGGTCTCAGCATCCATCTCCAACTCCTACGTCATGTCGGTCCTCGCCGCGGTGCGGCCCGACGATCCGGCGGCCCCGCTCGAATCCGACGACGTCGCAGTAGTCATGGCCACGTCCGGGTCGACGGGTTCGCCTAGGGGGGTGCTGCTGACTGCCGGCCAGCTCACTGCATTCGCAGGTACAGCAAACGCATCCGACACGCCTCCGCTGTGGATCGTCGCCATACCCGTGACGTCGATGGGTGGCATGAACGTTCTCGTTCGCGCACTCGCCACCGGCAACGACCCGATCGCGATGCCGAGCATCGGCGGCGGCGAGCCGTTCACTCCGCGTGGTTTCCAGCAGGCGGTGAACGTGGCACGCGCCCGCGCTGCCGATGTGCGCGTCGCGCTCGTGCCAGCCCAGGTCGCCCGCCTGTTGTCGGACGAGGCCGGAGTCGACGCGCTGCGTGAGTGCACGTCGATCCTGGTGGGCGGTGGTCCGATGCGCCCCTCATTGCGCGAGATGGCAGCAGAACTCGGCGTCTCCGTCACCACTACCTACGGCTCTACGGAGACAAGCGGCGGGTGCGTCTTCGACGGCATCCCACTCCCCGGGGTCGCGGTTGCAGTCCAGGGCGACTCAGCGGGACCCTCAGTGCTGCTCATCACCAGCCCGAGCGTCGCATCGGGCTACCGGTCCGATCCCGAGATGACGCGCGAGTACTTCGATGACTCGACGTTCATCACCTCCGACTTGGGAACGGTCGACGCGGACGGACGGGTACACGTGCTCGGCCGCGCCGACGACATCGTCGTCGTCAACGGGGTGAACGTGTCGCCCGGGGCAATCGAGCGGGTTCTCGACGGCCTGCCCGATGTCGTGACCGCGGCGGCGGTGAGTATCGCGAGCGCAGCAGGAGAGCCCGCAATCTGGGTGTTTCTCGAGGTCCGTGACGAGGCGCCCAACGTCGAGTCCACGGCGATCGCCTCGGTCGTCGAACGACTGGGTAGCGCCGCGCGACCTCGCGGAGTCAAGCAGGTCGCGCGTCTGCCGCACCTGCCCAATGGCAAGGTTGATCGGCGCCTGCTTCAGTCCTGGGCGCGCGACGAGGACGGGAGTTGACGATGGCAACTGCTGGCCAATGGTTCGAGGGCGCACGTCCACGCACGCTTCCGGCCGCGATTGCCCCGATCGCGGTAGGCGCGGGGCTCGCCGCGTACGTCGACTCGCTCCTGGTTTCGCGCGTGCTCCTTGCCCTCGTCGTCTCGATCGCGCTTCAGGTCGGCGTCAATTACGCCAACGACTACAGCGATGGAATAAAGGGCACCGACGCCGTTCGCGTCGGACCGATTCGACTGGTCGGTCAAGGCCTCGCCGCGCCGCAACACGTGAAGATGGCCGCCTTCCTCTCCTTCGGCGTCGCCGCAGTCGCAGGGCTGATCCTCGTCGCCTTGACGGGCCAGTGGTGGCTGCTTCTGGTCGGAGCCGCATCGATCGCCGCCGCGTGGCTGTACACCGGTGGCCCGCGCCCGTACGGCTATGCCGGCCTGGGTGAGGTCTTCGTCTTCGTCTTCTTCGGCATCGTTCCCGTGGTCGGCACGGCGTACGTCCAGACACTGTCCATCACGCCGACTGACGTCGTCGCATCAGTCGGCGTCGGGCTGCTGGCGTGCGCCATCCTGGTGACCAACAACCTGCGCGACATCGCCGGCGATCGCGCCGTTGGCAAGGTGACGCTTGCGGTGCGACTGGGTGATCGGGGAACGAGGCTGCTGTACCTCGGCATCGTGGTGATCGCGCTGGCAATCCCGGTGGTCCTGGCGTTCATGACGTCGCCGTGGGTCCTGCTGACGATCGCGACGGCCGCGCTCGCCGTGCAGCCGCTACGCGTCGTCGGCGGCGGCGCGCTCGGACCCGGCCTGATCCCGGCGCTGAAGGCGACCGGACTCCTGCTCCTCGCGTACGGTCTCGTGCTCGGGCTGACTGTCGGGCTCTCCTGACTCCGTGCTCGCCGGCGAGGTCTCGCCGTCCTCCGAGCGAGCCGACGCCTCGATCCTGGCGTTGATGCGCCCGAAGAATCCGGCGGCGATCGAGCCGACGGCACCCCGCTGGCGATCCAGCACGACGATGCTGATCGCGCCGGAGATCAAGATGGCCAAGGCGGCGGCCCAGAGCCCGTGGATCGGGCTGACGAACTCGATAACGACCCACACGACTGCGAAGAGTCCGAGCCGAAGGAGGGTGTAGACGAGGACCGCGACCGCCTTCGAGCCAGCGGTTGCGGGGTGCTGCGATTCGGCCACGCGTCTACGGTACGCCGGGCCGCCCGACAGTCGCGGGCGCGGGGCACGGGGGTGGCATACGCTAGGTGACGAACGAGGGGAGGTCGCTGTGCTCAGAGTCCTGGGTGTGCTCTTCGGCGTCGCCTTGTACATCTACTTCATCCTCGACGTCCTGCGCACGCCGCGTGGCGAGACCCGGTCACTCCCCAAGTACGTGTGGCTCCTGCTGGTTGTCCTCGTGCCCCTCATCGGCGGCTTCATCTGGCTTGCCCTGGGTCGAGTGTGGCCCTCGCCGGGCTCCCGCTTCGGGCGCCGGCGCGGACCCCTTGCCCCTGATGACGATCCCAAGTTCCTCAAGCAGCTAGGCGATGAGGCTTGGCACAAGCGCATGCAGCAGCGTCGCGGTGACCCGAACGGCTGAGGGCGTACCGCCGGCTACGTGCCCGCGTACGAGTGCAGGCTGTTGACGAAGATGTTCACGCCGAAGTAATTGATGAGGAACGCGAGCCAGCCCAGGAGCGCGATCATCGAGGCCCGATTTCCACGCCAGCCGACGGTCGATCGAGCGTGCAGGTAGGCGGCGAACACGACCCACGTGATGAATGCCCAGGTCTCCTTGGGGTCCCAGCCCCAGTAACGTCCCCAGGCGTTCTCCGCCCAGATCGCACCCGCAACCACAGCGAACGTCCACAGCGGGAAGGCGAACGCGATGGTGCGGTGGGTCATTGTCTGGAGCCGTGCGCTGGTGGGCAGGCGAGCCGCCCACCCGGTGACCTCGGCTCCGTCAGCGCGTCGCTCAACACGCGATCGCACGAGCGACAGGCCCGCGGTGGCCGCCGCGAGAGTGAAGGCGCCAGAGCAGATGATGGCCGCCGACACGTGAATGATCAGCCAGTAGGACTTGAGCGCCGGCACGAGCTGAGCGGCTTCGGTGTACAGAACTGTGACGGCAAGTCCGAGTGTCAGCAGTGTTGGGATGACGATGAAGAGCCCGAGCCACCGGACGTCGCGCCTGATCGACAGCGCGAGGAATACGCCGAGGATTCCGACCGCCGCGGTGATCGAGAACTCGTACATGTTTCCCCAGGGCACCCGACCAGCCCACACGCCGCGCAGCACGACTCCAGCGACCAGCATGAAGAATGCCAGCCAGGTCAACGACATTCCGATGTTTGCGGCCCGGCGACCCGGCTCGACATCGGAGGGTGCGTCGGTGCGGGTGAGGACTGCGATGCTTCCGGAGCTCTCGACGATCTCGGTGGTTGCGACGGCTGCGGCGACTCGTCGACGGCCGGCCGCGAACGACACGGCGAAGAAGATCATCGCGATCGTCAGGGTGATCATCGTGGCGTAGACCGCCGCGTTGCTCGCCTGAGCCAGTTCCACGCTTGTCACGTCGACTTCTCCTCACTGTCGGGACCAGCCACCGTGCCCAGCCTCGCAGCGAGCGCGGATACCTCGTCGTCCAGGCCGGGGGCCTCGGTCTTCGCCAGCCCAGCGACCTGCACGAGGGTAGCGCCACCGGGCAGGACCTTCACCCACAGCCGTCGTCGGCGCACGAACAGCGAGATGAGCAGTCCGGCGATCGCGGCAATGGCGGCACCGAGCACGAGTTCCTTGCCGGGGTCGTACGCGATCTGGAAGGACGCCCACCTCTCGAAGCCGGTGAACGTCACCGTGCCCGAGCCGTCCGGGAAGGTCCAGGTATCGCCGGGAAGCAGGGACTCCAGGCCGATCTGCTCGAGCTTGGACGTGTCGAGGAGGTAGATGCTCTGCGGTACGCCGGCATCGAGCCCGAGGTCACCCTTGAAGGCGGACAGGAACACCGCGGGATAGTCCGGCCCGGGGAAGGTCGAGTGCGGGCCGCGGACGTCGTCGACCGCGGCGGTGGGCAGGAACAGGCCGGTCAGGCCCATCGACGGCGTGGCGTCAGGCACCTTCACGACACCAGTCGACGTGAAGTTGCCATCCTGCGGCAAGAACACGACGTTGTCGTCGAAGACGGTCGCGCCGGTGGAATCCTTGATCACGAAGTGCGGCGCGTACCCGTGGCCGACGAGATAGACCTTCGCACCATCGACTTCGAGCGGCTCGTTGACCTCGATCGACTGCTGCACGCCAGGCGAGGTAGGTGTGTCGCGATAGGTGATGTCGGCCTGGAACAGTCGCGGTGCACCGCGCTGGGCTTCACCGCGCTCAAAGTCGACGGAGAACTTGTCGAGCGTGAACGAGAACGGCGAGAGATCATCGGGGCTGACGAAACGCCCACCGCCCCACGCGTCGAACTGGGTGAGCGTGTTGGAGAAGCCGTCGCCCTCCTTGATGATGACGTTGCCCTTCCACCCGAACAGCCCGCCGACAGCCACGCCGACGAGCAGGAACACCAAAGACAGGTGGAACACCAGGTTGCCCGTCTCGCGCAGGTACCCCTTCTCGGCTGCGAGCCACTGCGGCGTCTCGCCGTCCGGTGAGCTGCGCAGTCGCCAGCGCTGTGACTTGAGGATCGATCGCGCCTCAGTGAGGACCTCATCGGCAGTGCGGTCCGTCTCCACCACCATGGCAACCGGCAGTCGATCGAGGCGCCGTGGTGCGGGAGGGGGTGGAGCGAGCATCGCGCGCCAATGCTGGCGCGACCGCGGCAAGACGCACCCGATCAGCGAGACGAACAGCAGGAGGTAGACCGCGGCGAACCACGGCGACGAGTACACGTCGAAGAAGCCGAAGCGATCCAGGAATGGACCACTCACCGGATTGTCGACTAGCCACTGGTCGACACGAAGCGGGTTGGTTCCGCGCTGCGGGAGGATCGAGCCGGGGATGCTCGCGAGGGCGAGAAGGAACAGCAGGATCAGTGCCGTTCGCATGCTCGTCAGCTGGCGCCACAGCCAGCGGAGGAAACCGACCGAGCCCATCGGGGGCAGCGGTGCATCGCTGGACACGTCGGTGACGGCCGTACCGTCGACGCTCACAGCGGAGTCTCGAATCCGGGCACCTGCACGCGCAGCCAGACGGTGAAGTCGGTCCACAGCCCGGTGACCAGCAGGAGACCCACGATGATGAGCATGCCACCGCCGATGCGCATGACCCACACGTAGTGCTTGCGGACCCATCCGATCGCGCCGGCCATCCTGCTGAACGCAAGTGCCAGCAACACGAACGGGAGCCCGAGGCCCAGGCAGTACACGAACGACAGCAGCGCCCCACGCACCGCGCTCGCCTCGGTGAAGGCGAGAGTCTGCACAGCAGTCAGAGTCGGACCTATGCAGGGCGTCCAGCCGAGCCCGAACAAGATGCCCAGGAGGGGTGCGCCCGCGACTCCCCACGTCGGTGCCCGATGCATGCGGAATTCACGTTGCAGGCCGGGGATCACGCCGATGAAGGCCAGCCCCATGGCGATCACGACGACGCCCAGCACTCGGTTGATGACGTCGGCGTACTCCAGGAGCAGCGCGCCGGCACCACCGAACAGAACTCCGTACGAGACGAAGATGACGCTGAAGCCGAGGACGAACAGCAGGCTGCCGGCCAGGACCTGGCCGCGTCGTCCGCGGGGATCAGCGAGCTCGGCACCGGTGAGTCCGGTGATGTAGGAGACGTACCCGGGCGCGAGCGGGAGGACGCAGGGACTGAGGAAGGCGACGACGCCCGCCGCGAAGGCGATGGGGACAGCGGCCCAGATTGCGCCATTGGAGACGAGGTCGACGATCCCGTCCATTACCCGGACTTCTCCGCGAGCAGCGGCTCGACGATCCCCCGCAACGACGACTCGCTCACCCGACCCAAGGCCCGCGCAGCGACGCGACCCTCCTTGTCGATGACCAAGGTCGATGGAATCGCCTGCGGCGGAAGGGTGTCCGCGAACAGCAGCTGCAGCCGGCCGTCACGGTCGATCAGGTTCGGGTACGGGATCTTGAAGGTGTCGACGAACCCGCGCGCTGACGTGTCGGAGTCGCGAGTGTCGAGGCCGACGAACTGAACTCCCTTGGGGCCAAGGTCATTGGCAGCAGCCACGAGAGTCGGCGCCTCGGCCCGGCACGGAGCGCACCACGATGCCCACACGTTCATCACGACCACCTCGCCGAGATGATCGGAGAGAGTGAACTGGTCGCCGTCGAGTGTGGTGCCGACCAGGTCGGGAGCAGGCTGCCGCTGGCTGACCGGGAGCACGACGAGAGAACCGTCACCCGCGACGAAGCCGCTGTCGGGTCCCTGCCCGGAATCCGAGCTCCCGCAAGCGGAGACACCGAGGACCATGAACGCGGCGCACAATGCGGCCGCGACCGCACGCCGGTTGAGCATCGTGCGGCTCAGGCCCCGGCGATCTTGCTCGCCTTGACCAGCAGGTCGCGCGATGGCTCGGTGTACGAGATGGCGGCCAGTCGGTCGTCGTCGTAGGTAAGCGAGGTGATCGACGCCAGCGAGCACTGCCTCTTGCGAGGGTCGTGCCACAGTCGACGATCCTCCGCACTCAGTCGCGCAATCCAGATCGGCAGCTGATGACTCACGAGCACCGCCTCGTGCCCGAGTGCCTTCTGCCGCGCGTCGTCGACCGCGGCCATCATGCGCTCGGCGACCTCGGTGAATGGCTCACCCCAGGAGGGCTTGAACGGATTCCACAAGTGCCGCCACGCGCGCGGTTGCTTCAGCACGCCATCGCCGACGCTGACGCGCTGACCCTCGAACTTGTTGTCGGCCTCGATCAGGCGCGGGTCGATCTCGACCGCCAACTCGTGCCGCGCGGCGACCGGGGCGGCCGTCTGCTGGGCGCGGTCCATCGGAGACGAGACCACCAAGGTCACGTCACGATCGGCGAGCGCATCGGCGGCGCGAACCGCCATCTCCTGGCCGAGCTCGGACAGGTAGAAGCCCGGCAGCCGACCGTAGAGAACGCCCTCGGGGTTGAACACCTCTCCATGTCGCAGGAGGTGGACGACTGTGCGATCCACGATCAGGTCGCCTTGCGGCGTGCCGTCGCGCGGCGACGACTGGGCCGCCACGTTCCTTCCCCGGTCTCCATCGCGACCTGCCGCAGCGCCTCGCCGTGCGCGGCAAGCGCGTCGACGAGCCCGGTGACGGTGCTGGTCTCGGCCAGGACGTCGACGCGAAGGCCGTGCTCTTCCGCGGCCTTGGCGGTCTGCGGGCCGATGCACGCCACGACAGTGCTGTGGTGCGGCTTGCCGGCGATGCCGACCAGGTTGCGCACTGTGCTGCTCGAGGTGAACAGCACCGCGTCGAAGCCACCGGTCTTGATCGCCTCGCGGGTCTCGGCGGGCGGCGGTGCGGCACGCACGGTGCGGTACGCGGTGACGTCCTCCACCTCCCAGCCGAGTTCACCCAGGCCTGCGACCAGCGTGTCGGTCGCGATGTCCGCGCGCGGGAGGAACACCCGGTTGATGGGATCGGTGAGCGAGTCATAAGCCGGCCATTCGTCGAGCAGCGCGCTCGTGGTCTGCTCACCGGTCGGCATGATGTCGGGGCGGACGCCGAAGTCGATCAGCGCCGCTGCAGTGGGCTCGCCAACGGCCGCGACCTTCAAGCCTGCGAAGGATCGCGCGTCGAGCCCGTACTCCTCGAGCTTCTCGCGAATCGCGCGCACCGCGTTCACCGATGTGAAGCCGATCCACTCGTAGCGCCCGGACACCAGCCCGTGCACGGCCCGATCGATCTGCTGCGGAGTCCGCGGCGGCTCGACCGAGATGGTCGGGACCTCGATGGGCACGGCGCCGTGGCCGCGAAGCAGCCCGACGATAGAGCCGGCGTGATCCTGAGTGCGAGGGATGAGGATGCGCCAGCCGAACAGCGCCTTGACCTCGAACCAGTCGAGCTTCTCGCGCTGCGCGACGACGTCGCCGACGACGACGAGGCCGGGTCCGGCCTGCTTGGAGGACTTGGCAACTGCCGAGATCTCCCCGAGCGTCGACACGAGCGTCCGCTGGTCGACCGTGGTCCCGCGACGGGTCACGGCGATCGGCGTGCGATCCGCGGCGCCGGCGCCAACCAGACGGGCGGCGATGTCCGAAGCGCGGTCAGCACCGTTGAGGAACACGACGGTGGTGCGCGCTGACACCAGGTCTGACCACACGAGATCGGTGTCATTCGCGTCGACGATGCGAACCTGGCGTGTCCGTCCGCCGGTGAGGCCGAAGCCCGCGTACGCCGGGACACCGGTGACCTCGCTGACGCCGGGTGCCACCTCGAAGTCGATGCGCGCCTTGCGGAGCGCACCAGCCTCGTGAAGGAGCGTGCCGTCGATGACCGGATCGCCAGAGATGAGGCGCACGGTGGTCTTGCCCTCGCGCGCCGAGTCGATCACAAGTGCACTGCGCGCAGCCTGGTCGAGCGGCATGCCGCTGGCATCGACAGCAATCGTGATGATTGCGTCGGCGTTGGCGTGCGCCTGCGCGATGGCCACAGCCTCGGCATCGACGACGATGACCTCGGCTGCCGACAGCAGGTGTGCTGCCCGCAGCGTCAGCAGGTCGGGATCGCCAGGGCCGGATGCCACGAGCGCGACGGCACCGGTGCTGACCTTCTTGCGGGCCACGACCTTCGCCGGCGTCTCTGCCACGACCGGCGCCGACTCGGGCTCGGTTGGCATGGCAGCCTTCTTGGCCACGACGGCCTTCTTCGCGGGCGCAGCCTTGTCAGCGGGTGCGGCCTTCTTCGGCGCTGCAGCGGCCTTTGCTGGCTTGGTCGATGTGTCGGCCTTCTTCACCGGCACGGACTTCTCCGTGGGTGCAGCCTTCTTCGCCACGACCGCGGCCTTCTTCGGCGTTGCAGACTTCGTGCTCGTCGACGGTGCTGCCGACTTATTGGTGGCGACTCTCGTTGTCATGCGTTGATCGCCTCTCCCAGCGACTCGGGATCGAAGGACGCGTCCGCGTCCATCGTCGGGTGTGCAAATCTCGGTTCTGTCTCCTCGCTGCGGCGCTGCTCGTGGAACGCGAGGATCTGCAATTCGACCGCCAGGTCGACCTTGCGTACCTCGACGTCCGGCGGTACGGCCAGCACGACGGGAGCGAAGTTCAAGATGCTGCGTACGCCTGCGGCGACAAGCCGGTCGCAGACCGCCTGTGCCGCCTCGGCGGGGGTGGCAATGACGCCTATGTGGGCTCGGCCGGACTCGACGACCGACTCCAGCTGCGCCATCGGTCGGACCACGACCTCGCGGCCGGGGGTGCCAAGGCGCTGACCCACGACGTCCGGGTGCGAGTCCAGCAGGCCGACGATCTCAAAGCCGCGCGAGGCGAAGCCGCGGTAGGCGACCAGTGCATGACCGAGGTTGCCCGCGCCGATAATTACGACTCCCCACGGCTGGGTCAGGCCCAGCTCTCGGGCAATCTGGTAGGCCAGGAAACGCACGTCGTAGCCCACGCCGCGCGTGCCGTACGACCCCAAGTGGGACAGGTCCTTGCGCAGTTTGGCCGAGGAGACTCCGCAGGCGCCCGCGAGTTCTTCGGAGGAGACGGTCGAGACACCCGAGTCGACCAGTTGGCCAAGGACCCGGTGGTAGACGGGCAGCCGAGCCACGGTCGCAGCCGGAATCTCGCGCTGAGCGTCGCGGGGGCGACGCTGATCAGTCGTCGAGCCGGTGGGCCGGGCGGACAGGGACACGGTGCTCCAGGGAAGGCGTGAAAGAATCGGATCGAACGGTAAATCGGGGCCAAAACGGGCTCCGAGGGGATTGTTCGACCCCTATAGATTAGGCACTTGCGCACGAAGTCACAAAGTTGACCGGACGTGCGTGGCCGATAATCGGTTACGGAGCCGGATTCACGAGCGGGTAGCCTCCTCGCATGGAGATCAGGGCACTCGGGACAAGCGGCATTCAGGTCGGCGCGATCGGCCTCGGCTGCATGGGCATGAGCCACGCGTACGACGTCGCAACCGCCGACGATGCGACATCCATCGCGGTCATCCACAGCGCCCTCGAACTCGGCGTCACGCTCGTCGACACTGCCGACGTCTACGGCCCGTTCACGAACGAGGACCTGGTCGGTCGGGCGCTCCACGGGCGCCGTGCGAGCGCCGTCCTGGCCACCAAGTGCGGACTCGTGTTCGACCCGTCATTTACGTACGAGCGCCGCGCGACGCCCGAGTACGTCGCCGCCGCATGCGACGCCTCGCTCCAGCGCCTCGGCACCGACTACATCGACCTCTACCAACTTCACCGCGTCAGTCCGCAGACGCCGGTCGAGGAGACCTGGGCGGCATTCGCTGCCCTGGTCGACGCCGGCAAGGTCCGCGCCATCGGGCTGTCGGAGGTCACCGTCGACGAGCTCGCCGCCTGCCACGCGATTCATCCGGTCGCGTCAGTGCAAAGTGAGATGTCCCTGTGGACCCGCGAATGGGCCGACGAGGTGCTGCCCTACTGCATCGCCAACGGCATCGCGTTCCTGCCGTACTCGCCCCTGGGCCGCGGCTTCCTCACCGGCGCGCTCGGCTCCCGCACGTTCGCGTCCGACGACTTCCGCGCGAACCTCCCACGGTTCGCTCCCGATGCGATGGCGGCAAACCAGGCACTGGTCGACGCCGTCACCGCGGTCGCAAGCAGGTATGACGCGACTCCCGCGCAGGTGGCACTCGCGTGGCTCCTGGCACAAGGCCCCCAGGTCATTCCGATTCCAGGCACGAAGCGCGTCGCACGCCTGGAGGAGAACGCGGCCGCAGCCGATCTGACGCTGAGCGCGGCCGACCTTGCCGAACTCGATGCGCTCCCCGCGCCTTCGGGTGATCGGTACTAGGACAGCGCGGCTCGCAGGCGGCCCGGGTCAACGCGCCAGAAGTCGTGGCGCTTTCCATCGACAAGCACTACGGGGATCTGCTCCCAGTACTCGTCGGCGAGCGACGGGTCGTCCTCGATCGAGAGCTCGGCCCACGAGTCGCCTGTCGTCGCGCATACGTCGACGATGACTGCGCGAGCAGCGTCGCACAGGTGGCAGCCGGGCTTGCCGATCAAGGTGACGCGGGGCTCGGTGGCCGTGCTCACGCGCCGTAGCCGGTATCGCCGTACACGTCGCGCAGGCGCCCCTTGGCAACCTTGCCGGTGACCGAGTGCGGCAGTTCGTCGACGACGCGAATCGTGGTCGGGCACTTGAAGCGGGCCAGCCGCGTCGCGCAGTGCGCGAGGATCTCCTCGGGCGTCAGCACGACGCCGCGCCGCGCGACGACCAACGCGCTCACGGCTTCACCGGTCGTGTCGTCGGGAACACCGACGACCGCTGCCTCGGCGACGCCGTCGAGGTCGTCGATGACCAGCTCGATCTCGCGCGGGTAGACGTTGAAGCCATTGACGAGGATGACCTCGCGACGCCGGTCGACGACGTGCAGGTCGCCGTCATCGTCGGCGTAGGCGACATCACCGGAACGGAACCAGCCCTCGGCATCCGCGCCGCCGATCGCGCCTGGCCAGTAGCCCCGGAATACGGAAGGACCGCGCACCCAGACCTCGCCAGGATCGCCGTCGTCGACCTCGATGCCCGACTCGTCGACCATGCGGATCTCCAGGCCCGGCAGCGCGCGCCCGACGGATCCGGCCTTCGGCGTGCCGGAGACGAGCGTTGTCGCAACGACCGGTGCCGTCTCCGTCATTCCGTAGCCCTCGAAGATCTCCAGACCGGTGAGTTCCGCGAACTCGCTGAACACGCGCGCGGGGAGCGGGGATCCGCCGCTCGACAGCAGTCGCACAGTCGCCATCGCCTCGCGCAGGCCGGGAGTCTTGCACCAGGCCTGGTACATCCCCGGTGCTCCCGCAACAGTCGTGACGCCCTCGCCCGCGATCACGTTGAGGGATTCGACCGGGTCGAATCGATCGACGAGCACGCAGGTTGCGCCAGCAGCAACCGCAAGACCGAGCACCGTATTGAGGCCGTAGACGTGGAACATCGGCAGCACGACGAGGACCACGTCGGAGTCGACGACCGCGGGCGGATCGGACAGCGCGAGGAGCATTTCGATGTTCGCCCGCAGCGCGCCGTGGGTGAGCATGGCCCCCTTCGGTCGCCCGCTGGTGCCGGCGGTGAATAGGAGGAGCGCGAGGGTGTCTGGCTCCGTGTCGTCGCGCGACAGGTAGACACCCTCGCCCGATCGTCCGATCCGCGACCATTCCGAGCCGACGACGCTGACCACATCGCACCCCGGCAGCGCCGCTGCAGAGTCCTCGCCCACCGTGCGCGTGGAGGGCTGCACGAGAAGCATCCGTGCATCGCAGTCCGCGATCAGCACGGCCACCTCTGCGCTCGTATACGCGGGATTGAGCGGCACGGAGACCAGGCCGGCGCGCGCCGAGGCGTAGTAGGCGACGACGAACTCGTAGGTGTTGCCGAGCAGGAACGCGATCCGATCGCCAGGACGCATGCCGCGTTCCAGGAGGCCGGCCGCGTAGGTCGACACGTCGCGGTTGACCTGCGCCCACGTGTAGCTGCGATCGCCGGTCACGATGCACGTGGCATCGGGATGGCGAACCGCCGAGTCATGCAGGAATGCCGCGATGTTCGCGCTCATCCGGGCACCTCCTCGCGTCGCCTCGATCTGAGTCTGGCACACCTCACAGGAACGCTGGGTACTCTCACCCTGTGAATGCCTCGAGCGAGGACGTGCTCTCGCAGTACCGCAGGGCCGGCGAAGCGTCCGCCGTTGCTGGCGGAGCGGACGCGTCGCACGAGCCGAAGTCCGATCCCACCGCTGCCGCGTTCTTCGATGTCGACAACACGATGATCCGCGGTGCCAGCATCTTCCACTTCGCGGTTGGCCTCGCTCGGCGCAAGTACTTCACCGGCAGGGAGATCTTCGGCTTCGGCGTCAAGCAGTTGAAGTTCGTCATGAGCGGTTCGGAGGACCTCGAGGATGTTGCGTCGGCCACGGAGGCCGCGCTGTCCTTCGTGGAGGGCCGAAGGGTCGACGAGCTTGTGCGCCTTGGCGAGGAGGTCTTCGACGAGAGCATGATCGACAAACTGATCCCCGGCACGCTCGCAATCGCGCAGGGACACCTCGATGCTGGCCAGCAGGTGTGGCTGGTCACCGCCACTCCCATCGAGCTCGCCAGCCTGATCGCCAAGCGGCTGGGCCTGACCGGCGCGCTGGGAACGGTGTCGCAGATCAAGGACGGCGTCTACACCGGGCACCTGGACGGCCCGCCGCTGCACGGGCTGGCCAAGGCCGAGGCGATCAAGGCGCTCGCCGCCCGCGAGGGCCTTGACCTGGCGCGCTGCTCGGCCTACTCGGACTCCTCGAACGACATCCCGATGCTGTCTGCGGTCGGCACGCCGGTGGCCGTGAATCCCGATCCCGCGCTGCGCGCCCACGCCCGCGAGAACGACTGGAAGATTCGCGACTTCCGCCGCCGCGAGCAGTTCAAGCGAGTGGCGCTGCCGGCCGCGTCCGGCGCCGGGGGCATCGCAATCGGCCTCGCCGTGGGCTACGCCGCAGCCCGCGCCGGCCGCCGTTCGAATTGAACCGCCTTCCGGGTCAAATCGGGGTTTGTGGCCGTTCCGGGCGGGGATTCTGAGGATCTGAACCGCCTTGCGCGCTGCCTCACCCGGGGCGGTTCAAATCTGCATCCAGGGGCTGTTTGGCCACGAAAAACATGGAATTGACCCGGGAGGCGGTTCAATTCGGGGTTTGGGTTGGTTAGCCGAAGGCGGAGGGGCGCTTGACCAGGAGTCGGTAGACGGACTGCTGGATCTCCTCGCGCACCTGGTCGGTCAGGTTGAACACGAGCATCGGATCGTCCGCAGCGCCGAGCGGGAAGTCGTCGGTGGGAATCGGCTCGCCGAAGTGAATCAGCCACTTGCTCGGCAGCGGGATGAGGCCGAGCGGGCCGAGCCACGGGAACGTCGGGGTGATCGGGAAGTACGGCAGCCCGAAGATGCGCGCAAGTATCGAGGCGTTCGCGACCATCGGGTAGATCTCCTCGGCACCCACGATGGCTGTCGGGATGATCGGGGCGCCGGTGCTCAGGGCGGCGGCCACGAATCCCCCGCGGCCGAAGCGCTGCAGCTTGTACCGCTGGCTGAAGGGCTTGCCGACGCCCTTGAAGCCCTCCGGCCAGACGCCGACGAGCTCGCCTCCGGACAGCAATCGCTCCGCGTCAGGGTGGCAGGCAAGCGTGTGGCCCGCCTTGCGGGCGATCTCGCCGATGAAGGGCGTCTGGAAGACGAGGTTGGCACCGAGCATCCGCAGGTGCCGGTGCGCGGGGTGCTCGTCGTGCAAGGCCACCTGCGTCATGACCGAGTCGAGTGCGATGGTGCCCGAGTGATTGCCGACGACCAGCGCGGCGCCCTCGCTGGGCACGTTCTCCAGTCCGCTGACCTCGACGCGGAACCACGAGTTGTACAGCGGCCGGGCCATCGCGAGGAACACTCGCTCGGTGAGCTCGGGGTCGAAGCCGAAGTCGTCGACGCTGTAGTCGCCGGCCAGCCGACGTCGGATGAAGTCGAGCAGGCTGTCCGTCTCGGCTTCAGCGAGATCCGCGTTGCCGTCGAACTCGGCGAGCTCCTCGGCCGTGACGATCACGCGCTTCTTCTTCGACGGGCCTGTGCGAACCGGCGCGGTTGGCTTGGGTCCGGTGTTGCCGACCAGTCGGGCCGCCTTCGACGGGCCGGATCCGGGATCGATCGGGATGATCTCTGCGTCAGGCAACGTCGACCTCGCGATCGGAATCTCCGCGGCCGACGAATTGCATGAAGGCCTCCTCGCTGGTCTTCGACGGGCGGAAGTCGAGCTTGCGTCGCATGGCCGTGGTGTCCAGGCAACGACCGTACGTCAGGTGACGGACTGCCTCGGGTGAGAAGTCGGCGAACCCCGTGCTGCTGAGGCTGCGGCCGACCGTCGCGAAGAGGAGCCGTGGGACGGCAATCGAGGGGCGGTGGGCTCGCCGGACCGCCTGCGAGAGCAGCAGCACGCCATCGCCCGCGATGTTGAATGTCCCGCGGCGCGGGTTCATCACCACGCACCGCATCGCCTCGAGGCCGTCGTCCTCGTCGATGAACTGGACCCGAGGGTCGAATCCGAGGACGGTGGGGATCACCGGAAGGGTGTAGTACGCGGTCGTCGGCGTCTTGACGTTCCTGCCGATGAAGTTCGCGAAGCGCAGTGTCGAGACGACGACGTCGGGTCGACGGCGCGCGAAGCCGCGCACATAGGTCTCGACCTCTACCGAGTCCTTCGCCCATCCCGATGCGGGCGTGTGCTTGGGCTCCATGTCCTCGGTGAACATAGCCGGATCCTTCGGACCCGAGCCGTAGACCGCCGAGGTCGACTTGACCACGACCGAGCGCACGCTCGACGTGCGCTGGCAGGCCGCGAGCAGCTGCATCGTCCCGATGACGTTGATTTCCTTCATCGTCGACCGGCCGCCGGCCTGCTTCGGGGTCGCGATGACGCCCATGTGCACGACAGTGTCGACCCCCGCCTCGCCCATCACCTTCGCGATGACGGGGTTGCGAATGTCGGCCCTGACGAACTGGGTGCCGGGGATCGGGGCCTCGGGCGCGACAACGTCAACGCCGATGACGGTCGAGATCGCGGGATCCGCGGCGAGTATTGCGGCCATCCGGCCGCCGAGGTATCTGGAGACGCCCGTCACCAGCACGGTGCGGCCCATGACAGACCCCCTCATGCCGTGGCGGGCGACCGCCGGACGCTACTTCTTGTTGCGGCGCTGGACCCTGGTGCGACGGAGCAGCTTGCGGTGCTTCTTCTTCGCCATCCGCTTACGCCGCTTCTTGACAACCGAACCCATTAAAATTTCCTTCTCTCGGCCGACCGCTGCGGCCAGATGTTGGTGAGGCGAGCCATCACAGGCCCACCCGTCGTACTCCTTGGCTCGCTGAGCCTACCGCCGAGCCCGATGCGTGGTCTCAGGCGGTTTCCACGAACGAGTCGCGGAGGTAGTCGTGAACTGCCTGCTCGGGTACTCGAAACGAGCGTCCCACCCGCACTGCCGGCATCTCGCCGTTGTGCACGAGGCGGTAGACGGTCATCTTGGAGACGCGCATCACTGCGGCCACCTCGGCGACGGTGAGGAACCGCACCTCAGCGAACGCCCGGTCGGGGGTCGTAGACATCTGCACACCGAACTCTCTGCCCCGGACCGCCCCGGCTTCCCCTCCGGAGTCACACGGCTTCTAGGCGTTGCGAAGACTAGTGGCCCATGTGGTCATTGGGAAAGTTGAATGCGGATATTGCCCCGCATCGCCCTCAGAACCACACCGACGGCTCGGCCGTCAGGCCCCACCTCGGGAACACCGCTTCGCGTGTCGCCATGATCGCGGCGTCGATCGGATCGTCGGGATTGAAACCCTGGTCGAAGGGCTTGGGCCACGGCTGACGACCGTCGGTCATGCGACCGGGCGCCTGTCGCCCGAGCAGCTCCATGACGAACTCGTGGAACTCCGGCGGCACCGTCGTCTCGGGCGCGATGGGTGCGCCGGCGGCGATCGCAATCAGGTGCGTCCAGGCCCGCGGCACGACATCGACCCACTCGTAGCCGCCGCCGCCGAGCGCCACCCATCGGCCGGCCGCGTAGCGGTGCGCCCATCGGTGGATCGCCTCGAAGGCCATCCGCTGGCCGTCCAGGGAGACGAGCAGGTGCGCCAAGGGATCCTCGACGTGCGTGTCGACCCCCTGCTGGCTGACGATCACCTCCGGCGCGAAAGCCTCCAGGAGTTCGGGGACGACCGCGTGGAGCGCCCGCAGCCAGCCCTGGTCGCCGGTGCCCGCGGGCAGCGCGATGTTGACCGCGGTGCCGGGAGCGGACGGGCCGCCGGTCTCGGTCGCGTAGCCGGTGCCCGGGAACAGTGAGCGCGGATGCTCGTGGATGGAGATCGTCATCACGCGCGGGTCGTCCCAGAACATCGCCTGCACGCCGTCGCCGTGATGGACGTCGACATCGATGTACGCGACGCGCTGGACTCCGTTGTCGAGCAGCCAGGCGATCGCGACCGCGATGTCGTTGTAGACGCAGAAGCCCTCCGCCGCGCCCGGCATCGCGTGGTGCAGGCCGCCAGCCAGGCTCACGGCGTGGTCGACCGTGCCGCCCCACACCGATTGCGCGGCGAGGAGCGAGGCGCCGGCAACGCGAGCGGCGGCTCGGTGCATGTCAGGGAACACCGGGTCGTCGGTGGTGCCCAGGCCGCGGTCGGCGTCGTAGAAATGCGGGTCGGTCGACGCGCGCACGACCGCGTCGACGTAGCCGGCCTCGTGCACGCGCAGGAGCGCCTCGTCGTCAACCGGCTCGACCGGCCCGAGCATGCGTACCGACGGCAAGGACAAGAGCCCGAAGTCCGCAGCAAGTCGCATAGCCAGCTGCACCCGAACCGGAGCCAGCGGATGCCCGGGCCCGAAGTCATACTCCGCGAGGCGCTCGTCCCAGACGAGGCCCAATCGATCGCCCATGCTCAGCCGCCCGAGAGCTCGCGGCTGCGATCGCGCGCTGATGCGATCGCAGCCGCGACCGCATCGGCCACTCCGAGTCCCTCCATCGTCGCGATCGCAGCAGCCGTCGTCCCGTTCGGAGAGGTCACCCGCGCGCGCAGCTCGTGAGCCGAGGAACCCGAGCTGTCGAGCAGCGCCGCCGCGCCGAGGATCGTCTGGTGAACCATGCGCTCAGCGGTAACCGGGTCCAGGCCAAGGCCCTCGGCCGCCGTGATCATCGCCTCGGCGAGGAAGAACACGTAGGCCGGGCCGCTGCCCGACACGGCCGTGACGGCGTCCTGCAGGGACTCGGGCACCTCGACGACGATGCCGACCGATTCCAGCAAGCGCACGGACAGCGCGAGCGCCTCGGGTGCACACCCGGCGGCGGGGCTGACCCCGGTCACGGCCTGGCCGACGCGGGCCGGAGTGTTGGGCATCGCACGCACCACGCTGACCGAACTGCCGACATGACTCTCGATCGTCGCCGTGCGGATGCCGGCCGCAATGGAAATGAGCAGGGCACCCGACTGGATCAAGGGGCCGACGTCGGCGAGCAGTCCCTCGACGTCCTGCGGCTTGACGGCGAGGATGACCACATCCGCGCCCGGGATCGCGCCCTGGGCATCGTCCACCTGGACCGGCATGAGGGCGGTCAGCTCGGCCGCACGCTCCGCACGCTTCTCGACAATGACGATCTCCGGCACCGGCTCGAGTACGCGCAGAAGCCCGCCGGCGAGCGTCTCGCCCATCACGCCCCCGCCAAGAATGGCTATCCGCATAGCTGGACCGTACGGGAGACGACCCAGATCACGACGGCTGGCCGGGCTTTCGCGTCGGATCGAGCAGCGCCTGGATCGACGGTCCAACGAGGGCGACCACGTCGTCATCCGAAGCCGAGGCGAGCGGCTCTATCCGCAGCAGGTACCTGGTCGTCGAGACGCCGACGAGATACGACGAGATCAGCGTCACGCGCAGGCGGGCATCGGGGATTCCCAGTGCCGCGACAACCCGATCGACGATCGTGCTCTGGACGTACTCCGACAAGAACCGCAACTGCGCCAACGCAGAATCATCGGCGGGCATGCCGGCGTTCACCGACATGGCCGCCGCCTGGTCCGACTTGATCAGTCGCGTCAGGTCGCGCCTGACGTTCTCATCTCCCATCAGCGAGAGCGTCATCCGCACAAGTCGCTCGCCGAGACCGTCGAGCCCGGGGGCGATCAACTCGGGTACCGCCTGCGAGGGATCGAAGGGAAGACGCATCGCCGCGGCGAACAGCCGCTCCTTGTTGTCGTAGAGCGACTTCACCACGCCGGGTGCGACTCCGGCCGCAGCAGCGACGGATTTCATGGTGGTCTGCGCGTATCCGCGCGACGCGAAGGCCAGGCGAGCGGCCTGGAGGACGGCGCTCGCGGCATCCTGCGGGTTGATATTTCGCGGATCGCCAGGCACGCCCACAGCCTATGCGGGCGTCGCCAGATGCTGGCGCGCGAACGCCAGCGCCTCGGCGAGATCACTCTCGCGAGCGGCCCGATCCGCCGCCTTCCGGGTGCTCACCTCCACGATCACGGAGCCGGAGAAGCCTCCCGCAGCAAGCGCGCCGAGCACCTCGGCGACCGGCTGGTCGCCGCGACCGGGAATGAGGTGCTCGTCGCGAGCCGAGTCCGTACCGTCGGCGAGATGCAGGTGAGCGAGCCGGTCCCCGAGGTCCTGCGCCATCTCGACCGCATCAGTGCGCGACACGGCGGTGTGCGACAGGTCCAACGTCGTATGCGGATAGTCGTCGTTGCGCACGTCCCAGTCAGGCAGGTACGCGGCAATCGACGTCGGGCCGGCCCGCCACGGGAACATGTTCTCCACCGCGAACTTCACGTCGGTCTCCGAGCGCATTCGCTCAAGCCCGCTCACGAACTCCCGCGCGTACTCGCGCTGCCAGCGGAACGGCGGGTGAACGACGACGGTGTCGGCACCGAGTCGCTCGGCGGCCTCCTGTGCCCGCTGCAGCTTGCCCCACGGCTCGGTACCCCACACGCGCTGCGTGATGAGCAGGCACGGGGCGTGGATCGACAGGACCGGTACGCCGTAGTGGTCCACCAGCAGCTTCAGCGCCTCGGAGTCCTGGCTCATGGAGTCCGTGCCGACCATGACCTCGATACCGTCGTAGCCCAGAGCAGCCGCGAGCTCGAACGCACCCGCGGTCGTCTCCGGATAGACCGACGAGGTGGACAGCCCCACCCGCGGCACGGAACTCACGCCCGGCGCCAGCGATCGGTTACGAGCGTGGCCACCCACACCAGCGCGGCACCGACGAGGCCGATGACTATGGAGATCACGGCGTACTTCTCCGGACCGAGCGACAGCGCGAAGAAGTTGGAGAAGAACGGAATGAACAGGACCCCGAGGTACATGACGATCATCAGCACGACGATCCCGACGCGGATGTAGTTCAGGGGCCGCGCGGACTGCAGCAGCACCGCCATCGTCACGATGAACAATGTCGTGGTCGCCGCGCACTGCGCATTGAGCAGCGTCTCGCCCGCGCTCTGCGCGAGCTGGAAGCTGAGGAGGGCGGCCGCGGCCGCGATCACGCCGGACGGAGCGGCGAACAGCAGCACGCGTCGAAGAAACCCGGGACGGAAGCGCTCGGTGTTCGGCATGAGCGCCAGGAAGAAGCCGGGGATGCCGATGGTCAGTGCGCTGATGAGCGACAGGTGGCGGGGCAGGAACGGGAAGGTGATGGCCGTGATGCCGACCATGATCGAGATGATCATCGCGTAGAAGGACTTCGTGAGGAAGACGTCCGCGACGCGCTCGATGTTGCCGAGCACCCGGCGCCCCTCCGCGACAACGCTCGGCATGACCGACCACTTGTTGTCGAGCAGGACGAGCTGGGCGACCGCGCGGGTCGCTCCCGCGCCCGAGCCCATCGCGATGCCCAGGTCGGCATTCTTGAGAGCCAGCACGTCGTTGACGCCGTCACCGGTCATCGCCACCGTCGAGTTCTTCAAGTGCAGTGCGTCGACCATCTCCTGCTTCTGCGCGGGGGTGACGCGTCCGAAGACGTTCGAGGCCATGACGACCTCGGCAAGCTCCGCCGGGTCCGTTGGCAGCCCGCGCGCATCGACCGGATGCTCCGCACCGGGGACCCCGGCCAGCTGGGCGATCGCGCCCACCGTGGTCGCGTTGTCGCCCGAGATGACCTTAACCGTGACGCCCTGCTCGAGGAAGTACGCCACCGTCTCCGCGGCGTCCGGGCGGAGCTGCTGGTTGATGACCACCAGCGCGATGGGCTCGACTGTGCCAGGCCCGTCGTCTGCGCTCGGCGTCGACTGTGTCGTGGCGAGCAGGAGCACGCGCGCACCGTCACCGGCCAGCTCCTCCGCTGTGGCGCGAACCGCATCTCCGTCGGCGATCAGCATCTCCGGCGCACCGAGCAGCCACGTGCCATGCCCGTCGAACGTCGCCGCCGACCACTTGCGTGCACTGGAGAACGGCACGGAGCCGGTGACCGTCCAGTTCGGCGACGGGTAGGTCGCCGCGATTGCCTCGAGGGTGGGATTGGGATTGGACTCACTGGCGCCCATCGCGCCGAGGATCCGGCCAAGATCGTCAGTGTCACCAAGCGCAGCAGGTGTGCCGATCGTGACAACGTCACGCACCTGCATCCCGGGCGCTGTCAGCGTCCCGGTCTTGTCCACACAGATCGTGTCGACCCTGGCCAGCACCTCGACCGCGGGCATGTCCTGCACGAGCACCCTCTTGCGCGCCAGCCGGATGACCGAGATCGCCATCGCGATGCTGGTCAGCAGCACCAGCCCCTCGGGAACCATCGTCACGATGCCGGCGATCGTGCCGCGCATTGCCTCGTTGAACGGCAGGTCCGCGCGCACTAGCTGCGACCACAGGAGCAGCAGTCCTACCGGGATCAGCAGGAAGGACACGACGCGGATGAAGGAGTTGATGGCGTCGCGCAGTTCGGAGTTGGTGAGGTGAAACTTCTTCGCCTGCTCGGTGAGCCCGGCGGCGAACGAGTCCTTGCCTACGCGCGTTGCCTGATACAGCCCCGACCCCGCCACGACGAACGAGCCCGACATCCCGCCCTCGCCGTCGGCCTTGTTGACGGGATCTGCCTCGCCCGTCAGCAGGCTCTCGTCGATCTCCAGTCCGTCGGCGCGGACGATCACTCCGTCGACGACGAGCTGGTCGCCGGTGCGCAGCACGATCATGTCGTCGATGACTACGTCTCCGGGGCTGACCTCGACGTCGACGCCATCGCGACGGACAACCGGCTTCGCCTCGCCGATCACGGCGAGCTTGGCGAGGGTTCGCGACGCGCGCCACTCCTGGATGATGCCGATGCCAGTGTTCGCGACGATGACGAAGCCGAACAACGAGTCCTGGATCGGCGCGACGAGCAGCATCATCACCCACAGGGTTCCGATGAGCCCGTTGAACCAGGTGAACGTGTTCGCCCTGACGATGTCGCCAAGGCTTCTGCTGCGTGCGTTGGGCGCGACGTTCGTCTGGCCGCGCGCGATGCGCTCGGCCACCTCGGCCTGGGTCAGCCCGACCACCGGGTCGGTCATGTCGCGGGTGACCGAGGGCGCTTGGCTCATCGCAGGAGTCCGTCCAGTCGTCGCAGGATGATGCCCTCTCGAAGGGCCCACGGGCAGATGACGAGTTCGTCGATGTCGAGCAGTTCCATCGCCGCCTCGGCGACGACCGCCCCGGCCACCATCTGCTGCGACCGACCCTCGGAGACACCGGGGATCTTGCTGCGCTGCGTCGCGGTCATCGATGCCAGACGCGGCACGATCTCGTGCAGGTCCTCCAGCCGAAGGACGCGGCGCACGTGATCGCCCTCGCTTGACGGCGCGGCACCCGCGATGCGGGCCAGCTGCTTCAAAGTCTTCGACGTCGCGACGGCCAGCCGCGGCTCGCCCATCCGCCGCAGCCGTCCGGCGACCTCGGCGATCGACGCGCGGGCATACCGACGCGCCTCGCGCACCGACTCCGGGCTGGGCGGGTCCCCCTGCAGGTAGTCACGGGTCAGCCGCCCGGCGCCCAGGGGCACCGACAACGCAACGTCGGGTTCCTCGTCGGTTCCCGAGGCCAGTTCAAGCGAGCCGCCGCCGATGTCCAGCCCGAGGATCCGGCCACTCGACCAGCCGAACCAGCGACGGACCGCGAGGAAGGTCATCCGCGCCTCGTCCTCACCCGACAGGACCTCGATCTCAAGGCCAGTCTCGGCGTGCACCGTCTTGAGCACCTGCTCGCCGTTGCTCGCCTCGCGGATGGCAGACGTCGCAAAGGCCATGATCTCGGTGGCGCCCTTGTCTTCCGCGAGCTTCATGCCGCGGGTCACGAAGTCCACCAGCTGCTCGACGGCCGAGTCGTCGACGGCTCCGTCGGCGTTGAGGTGCTCGGAGAGACGAAGCGGCATGTTCAGCTTCGACGCCGGAATGGGAGCCGCGCCGTAATGCGCATCGACCAGGAGGAGATGGACGGTGTTGGATCCGAGGTCGAGAACTCCAAGGCGCACCCCACGAAACTACCGCGTTGTCGCGTCACCGCGACCACGTAGGGTGTGGCCATGCCTGAGGTGCCACTCGACTTCCCGCGCCAGTGGGTCGAGTTCGTCGATCCCGCGGATGCCACGAACCTCATCAAGGCTGACCTCACCTGGCTGACCTCACGCTGGACGTGCATCTTCGGGCGCGGGTGCGCGGGCATCGACGCGAGCCGTCCCGACGCGGGCTGCTGCGTCCACGGTGCGCACTTCTCGGAGAAGAAGGACCGCAAGCGCGTCGCGAAGTGGGTCGAGAAGCTCACGCCCGAGACCTGGCAGCACTACAAGATCGGCCACAAGAAGGGCTGGGTTGTCGAGGAGGACGGCTCGGAGAAGACCAGGGTCACCGGTGGTGCCTGCATCTTCCACAACGAGGAGACCTTCGAGGGCGGCTACGGCTGCGCTCTGCACCATCTCGCCGCCGCCGAAGGAGTCTCCTACATCGAGACCAAGCCCGAGGTCTGCTGGCAGCTGCCGCTCCGCCGCTCGTACGACACCCGCTCGTACGAGGACGGCACCGAGAAGACTGTGGTTGTCCTCGCCGAGTACGAGCGCCGCGACTGGGGAGCGGGCGGCCACGACTTCCAGTGGTACTGCACCGCCAACACCGAGGCGCACATCGGCACCGAGCCCGTCTTCGTGTCGAACGCCGACGAGATCGTCGCGCTCATCGGCCAGCCGGCATACGACGAGCTCGCCCGCCTGTGTCGCGCACGCGACCTCCTGCTGCAGCAGAAGCGATTCGACCTCGGCCTCACGCCGCACCCCGCCGACCCGAGATAGCGATGGCGAAGGTTCAAGTCGCTCCCTACCGCTGCACGGACTGCGGCTGGACGACCGCGAAGTGGGTCGGCCGGTGCGGCGAGTGCCAGGCCTGGGGCACCGTCGAGGAGGTGGGCGCGGTCCGCGCCCGGACGACCGCAGTAGTTGCGAGCCGAAGCCCGGCGCTGCCGATCGGCAGTGTCGACATCGCGGCCGCGCATGCCATCCCGACAGGCACGCCTGAACTCGACCGTGTGCTCGGCGGCGGGTTCGTTCCCGGTGCCGTGCTGCTCCTCGCCGGTGAGCCCGGCGTAGGCAAGTCCACCCTGCTGCTCGACACCGCGGCGACCTGGGCGCGTGCGGGTCGTCGCGCGCTGTACGTCACCGGCGAGGAGTCTGCGGCGCAGGTGCGCCTGCGTGCCGAGCGCATCGAGGCGATCGCCGACGAGCTGTACCTGTGCGCCGAGACCGACCTCGGCAGCGTCCTCGGCCAAGTCGACGCCACAGCGCCGACGCTGCTCATCCTCGACTCGGTGCAGACGATCAGCAGCGCCGAGGTCGACGGTGCCGCGGGCGGGGTCACGCAGGTCAAGGAGGTTGCCGCGTCCCTCATCGCGCTCGCGAAGTCGCGCGACATTGTCGTCGTCCTCGTCGGCCACGTGACCAAGGACGGCTCCGTCGCCGGACCGCGCGCGCTCGAGCACCTCGTCGACGTGGTCCTGCATTTCGAGGGTGATCGCCAGGGCCCGCTGCGCCTCGTGCGCGCCGTCAAGAACCGGTACGGCCCCGCCGACGAGATCGGCTGCTTCGAACTGGTCGACGACGGCATCATCGGCCTGGCCGACCCGAGCGGACTCTTCCTCGGCGACCGCCGAAATCCCGCACCGGGCACGTGCGTCACCGTGACGATCGAGGGCCGCCGACCACTGGTCGCCGAGGTCCAGGCACTGATCGCCCCAACGACCTCCCCGCAGCCTCGGCGCGTCACGAGCGGACTGGACTCCTCGCGCATCGCGATGATGCTCGGCATCCTGGAGCGTCGTGCTGGAGTCAAGCTCGCGACCGCCGACTGCTTCGTCGCAACGGTAGGCGGCGTCCGGCTCGCCGAGCCCGCCACCGACATGGCCGTCGCTCTGGCAATCGCCAGCAGTGCGGCCGATCGCGCACTGCCTGCCGGTCTCGTCGCGTTCGGGGAGCTCGGGCTCGCGGGCGACGTGCGCCCCATCGGCTCGCTTGACCGGCGCCTGCTTGAGGCGCACCGCCTGGGCTTCACCGAAGCGATCGTCCCCGAGCGCGCGCTGCGCGCCCGCGCTCCCGCGGGCGGGCCGCCTGCCGGCATGCGGATCCACGAGGTCGGCTCCATCCACGAGGCGATAGCCACGGCGCAGAGACTGTCGGCGAAGTGAGCACCGAGTCCGCGTCCGACGTCCGCATTCGCGAGGTGCTGGCAATGGTCGCCCCAGGCACCGCTCTTCGCGACGGCCTCGAGCGCATCCTGCGCGGCCGCACCGGCGCGCTGATCGTGCTCGGCCTGGATCGCTCGGTCGAGCAGGTCGCGAACGGCGGCTTCGCCCTCAACGTCGAGTTCTCCGCCACGCGCCTGCGCGAGTTGTCGAAGATGGACGGCGCGATCATCCTCGACGGCACCGCGCACACGATCACCTGGGCGGCCGTGCAACTGATGCCCGATCCCACCCTGCCGACCGAGGAGACGGGCACCCGCCACCGCACCGCGGATCGGGTATCCCGGCAGACGGGTCATCCGGTCATCAGCGTCAGCAAGTCAATGAACACCGTGGCGCTGTACGTCGACGGGCGCCGGCACGTGCTCGAGGACTCGGCGGAGATCCTGTCGCGCGCGAACCAGGCGCTGGCAACTCTCGAGCGCTACAAGTCACGGCTCGACGAGGTCAGCACGACCCTGTCCGCCATGGAGGTGGAGAACCTGGTCACGGTGCGCGACGTGTGCGTCGTCGCCCAGCGCACGGAGATGGTCCGGCGGATCCATCGCGAGGTGGCCAACTACGTGGTCGAACTCGGCACCGAGGGCCGGCTGCTGACCCTCCAGCTCAATGACCTGGTCTCCGGGGTCGACAAGGACCGCGTCCTGCTCGTCAGGGACTACCTCGTGGGCAACCGCAATCGCCGCCGCAAGGGCGTCGATACCGCGCTCGACGACCTCGACACGCTCACTGAAGTCGACCTCATCGACTTGACGAAGGTCGGTGGCGCGTTCGGCTTCACCGAGTCTGCCGACGCCCTCGAGCAGGCGGTCATTCCGCGCGGATTCCGGCTGCTGAGCCGAGTGCCCCGACTCCCCGAGGTGATCACCGACCGGATCGTCGACCATTTCGGCGGTCTGCAGAAGCTGCTGGCTGCCAGCACCGAGGACCTGCAGCAGGTCGAGGGCGTCGGTGAGGCTCGGGCCCGATCGGTGCGCGACGGCGTCTCCCGCCTCGCCGAGGCCAGCATCCTCGACCGCTTCGTCTAACCCCCGCGCCGACCTTGAGGTTGGCGCGGGTTTCACCGGGCAATTTCCACGCCAACCTCAAGGTCGACGGGAACGGGTTAGCCCTTGGACGTCAGGGCGAACGGGGTGGAGTCGCTGGTGACCTCGCCGTTGCGGCCTTCAAGGTCGTAGCGTCCGGCCTTCGCGGCGTCGCCGCCGCCTTCGCCGGCCGGGCAGCCCTTCTGGGACAGTCGCCCGTTCCAGGTGATGCTTGATCCGAACGGCTCGTCCGGCTGCATCGTGACGACCTTGCTCTTGTTGCTCGCGTTGCAGTCGTCGCTCGACCACACGTGGTAGCCCCCCGAGGTGATCTCCAGCTCGTTCGCCTTCGGCCCGACGTCCCGCTTGCACGCGACCGAGCCGGTGTTCGTGATCGTCAGGGTGAGCTTGGGGGTGGAGCCGACCGGATACGTGGACGCATCGGTGGTCGCCTCCACCTCTATGACCGAATCGGGGCACTCGACGATCTCGGTCGTCTGCGAGGAGTCGGACGAGGGCTCGCTGGCCGCGGGGCCAGGAGAGGCGGCATCGCTGCTCTGCGCAGACTGAGATGAGGAATCAGGACTGGGATCCGCGGCCGGCGAGCCACCGCCGCCGCCACCGCGCAGCGATCCCACGAGCCACCACAGGAAGATGAGCAGGGCCAGCACGACGACAACGATTGCCCCGCGACGAATCCAGTAGACCATCGGCGGCTCGGGGCCGGCAGGGTTCAGGAACGTGCTCACAGGTCCACGGTACCCGGAGCGGCGGCAACTACCTGACAGGATCCCGGTGTGGGCAATCAGGACGCGCAGCGAGTCGAGTCGCCGATCGTGCCCGCGCTCATTGCGTGGTTCGACGAGCACGAACGCGACCTGCCGTGGCGGCACAGCTCGCCATGGGGCGTTCTCGTGAGCGAGTTCATGCTGCAACAGACGCCGGCGGAGCGAGTGATCCCCATCTGGCACACGTGGCTGGCGACCTGGCCGACCCCAGGTGACCTCGCCTCGGCGCCCCTCGCCGACGCGTTGCGTGCCTGGGGACGCCTGGGATACCCGCGCCGCGCGGCTCGCCTGCACGCCAGTGCCGGTGTCATCACGCGGGATTTCGGCGGTCAGGTGCCGTCGGACGCAGAGTCGCTGCGGAGCCTGCCGGGGGTCGGCGAGTACACCGCGGCGGCGGTCCAGGCATTCGCCTTCGGACGACGATCCATCGTGCTCGACACCAACGTGCGCCGGGTTCTGGCGCGGACCCTCGATGGCACGGCGCAGCAACTCGATCACATCACTACCGCGGAGCGGGTCCGATCGAACGACCTGTGGCCCGAATCGGATGCGCGCAGCGCTCGATGGTCCGCCGCAGTCATGGAGTTCGGCGCCGTGGTGTGCAAGGCGCGATCACCTCTGTGCGACCGCTGCCCGGTCGTCCACTTCTGCCTGTGGACCGAGGAGGGCCGACCGGCTCCCGCTCCCCGACGGATCCAGCCGACCTACGCGGGCAGCGATCGGGAGGCACGCGGCGCCATCATGCACGTGCTTCGCGGGGCGATCGACGCTGCAGAGGAGAGCGAGTTGACCGCAGCGTGGCCCGATGGCACGCAGCGCGAGCGCGCGCTGGCCGGACTCGTTACGGACGGACTGGCAGTTCGCCTGCCCGAGGGCCGGGTGCGCCTGCCGCACTGACTCAGTTCGCGGACGTCTCTCGCGGCAGCGCCTGGCGATCGGTGAGGCGGACCACCGTGCGCGTGCCGAGCGGCTCGTCGAGCATGACATCGACCCATCTGAGGTCCCCGCCGATGATCGTGACGGGGCAGTTCGACCGACGCGACCGCGTCACACTGCTCTCGACCTCGATGCGATTGCTGCGCTCGAACGAGGTGACCGTCACGTCGTCGTCGCGACACAGCCCCGAGGGCGGCATCGCGACGGCGACCTGAATGACGGTGTCCGTGGCCGTCGGCCGGTACTGCACCGGGGTCAGTTCGGTGGTCGCCAGCCCCAGTGTCCGCAGCGGTCCGACGCCGCCGACGAATCCTGCGGCCAGCACGAGCACGAGGAGCACCGCCACCGCGGCGATCAGCCACAGGATCCAACTCGGCCAGCCCCTGCCCGGTCTGTCGAACTCCCGCATGCCGGGGATCAGCGGGCCGTTTGCCACGGTGCAGTCCCCTCAGCTCGGTTACTCCTGATCGACAGTCACGACCGGTGGCACGTCCGGCAGCTCGGCCTTCGGGAGCGCCGTGAATGAGAATGCCTCGTCGCCGCCGTCGGTTGCCACATCGACCAGAACGATCGACCCGGGGTTCATGTCACCGAACAGCATCTTCTCACTCAGCGGGTCCTCGATGTCGCGTTGAATCGTCCGACGCAACGGGCGCGCCCCCAGGCTCGTGTCGTACCCGCGAGCCGCGAGCAGTGCCTTGGCCGCGGGCGTGAGCTCGATCGCCATGTCCTGCTCGTCGAGACGCTTCTCGAGGTTCGCGATCATCAGGTCGACGATCTGCACGATCTCGTTCTCGGTGAGCTGGTGGAAGACGATGACGTCGTCGATGCGGTTGAGGAACTCCGGACGGAAGTGCTGCTTGAGTTCCTGCTGCACCTTCGCCTTCATCCGCTCGTACGCGCTCTCGTCGTCGTTGTCCGGGGCGAAGCCAAGGGTCTGGCCCTTGGACACGTCGCGGCTGCCGAGGTTGGTCGTCATGATGATGACGGTGTTCTTGAAGTCGACCACACGACCCTGGGCGTCGGTGAGACGTCCCTCCTCGAGCACCTGCAGCAGCGAGTTGAAGATGTCCGGGTGCGCCTTCTCGACCTCGTCGAACAGCACGACGGAGAACGGCTTGCGCCGAACCTTCTCGGTGAGCTGCCCACCCTCTTCGTATCCGACGTAGCCGGGAGGGGAGCCGAACAGCCGAGACGCGGTGTGACGCTCGGAGAACTCGCTCATGTCGAGCGCGATCAGCGCATCCTCGTCGCCGAAGAGGAACTCGGCGAGCGTCTTGCTGAGCTCGGTCTTTCCGACGCCTGATGGTCCGGCGAAGATGAACGAGCCCGACGGACGCTTCGGGTCCTTAAGGCCCGCGCGGGTGCGGCGGATCGACTTGGACAGGGCCTTGATCGCCTGCTCCTGGCCGATGACGCGCTTGTGCAGTTCGTCCTCCATGCGCAGCAGGCGTGCGATGTCGTCCTCGGTGAGGTCGGAGACGGGAATGCCGGTCATCAGGGCGAGGACCTCGCCGATGAGCCGCTCGTCAACCTCGGCCACGACGTCGAGGTCGCCGGCCTTCCACTCGCGCTCGCGATCGGCCTTCTCGCCGAGCAGGCGCTTCTCCTGGTCGCGAAGGTTCGCGGCCTTCTCGAAGTCCTGTGCGTCGATCGCCGACTCCTTGTCCTTGCGGACGGTTGCGATGCGGTCATCGAACTCGCGAAGGTCCGGCGGCGCGGTCATGCGACGGATGCGCAGGCGCGAGCCGGCCTCGTCGATGAGGTCGATGGCCTTGTCGGGCAGCTGACGGTCGGAGATGTAGCGGTCCGACAGGCGGGCCGCAGCCTCGAGTGCGCCATCGGTGATCGAGACGCGGTGATGCGACTCGTAACGATCGCGAAGACCGCGGAGGATCTCGACGGTGTCCTTGACGTCAGGCGCCTGGACCTGGATAGGGGCGAAGCGGCGCTCGAGAGCGGCATCCTTCTCGACGTACTTGCGGTACTCGTCGAGGGTCGTCGCACCGATCGTCTGGAGCTCGCCGCGCGCGAGCATCGGCTTGAGGATGCTCGCCGCGTCGATCGCGCCCTCGGCAGCACCTGCGCCGACGAGGGTGTGCATCTCGTCGATGAACAAGATGATGTCGCCGCGGGTGCGGATCTCCTTGAGCACCTTCTTCAGTCGCTCCTCGAAGTCACCGCGGTAGCGGCTGCCGGCGACGAGCGCGCCGAGGTCGAGCGTGTAGAGCTGCTTGTCCTTGAGGGTCTCGGGGACCTCGCCCTTGATGATGTTCTGGGCCAGGCCCTCGACGATCGCCGTCTTGCCGACGCCGGGCTCGCCGATGAGGACCGGGTTGTTCTTGGTGCGACGCGACAGCACCTGCATCACGCGCTCGATCTCCTTCTCGCGCCCGATGACGGGGTCGAGGCGGCCCTCACGCGCGGCTGCGGTGAGGTTGCGACCGAACTGGTCGAGGACGAGTGAGGTCGACGGCGTGCCCTCTGCGGGGCCGCCGGCGGCTGCCGGCTCCTTGCCCTGGTAGCCGCTCAGCAGCTGGATGACCTGCTGGCGAACGCGGTTGAGGTCGGCGCCCAGCTTGACGAGGACCTGGGCGGCGACGCCCTCGCCCTCGCGGATGAGGCCGAGCAGGATGTGCTCGGTGCCGATGTAGTTGTGGCCGAGCTGCAACGCCTCGCGCAGGCTCAGCTCGAGGACCTTCTTGGCGCGCGGAGTGAAGGGGATGTGCCCGCTGGGCGCCTGCTGGCCCTGGCCGATGATCTCCTCGACCTGCTGGCGGACGGCCTCCAGCGAGATGCCGAGGCTCTCGAGGGCCTTGGCGGCTACGCCCTCGCCCTCGTGGATGAGGCCCAGAAGGATGTGCTCGGTGCCGATGTAGTTGTGGTTGAGCATGCGCGCCTCTTCCTGCGCCAGCACCACAACCCGTCGGGCCCGATCGGTGAACCTCTCGAACATTTCGCTCGCTCCGTCCTTCTGCCTTGCGTGACTTGAGTAAATGCTAACCGCGCTGGAACCCATCGGCTCCCCGCCAGTGCCTTGCTCCCTGTTAAACCCTCGTGAAGTCTTCGCTGTTCCGCGCTCCTGTACGCCAACAGCGAAGCCCCCACCTCCGCGAGTGGGCACTTGTCGGGGTGCCGGCGGCTGGTTTGACCCCGACAACTGCCCACTCGCGAAGAGGCGGGCCGTTCAGCCGACGATTCGGGCGCCTGCGACCGGTCCGGTGGCCCGCTTCACGGAACGACATACCCCCGAAGCGGTCAGGGCAACCGCGATGTCCAGCGAGTGCTCCTCGTCACGGGTCAAGAAGGCGCATGTCGGCCCGCTGCCCGAGACGACCCCGCCAAGGGCGCCGTAGTCCTCCCCCACGTCGAGCACCTGTGCGAGCATCGGCCGCAGGGAGACCGCCGCGGCCTGGAGGTCGTTGCTCAGCGCGCGTCCCAGCAGCACCGGATCCCCGGCCCGAACGGCATGCATGAGCTCGTCCGACACGGTCGGATCTGCTACCTGCTCTCCGTCGCGCAGCCGGTCGCACGCCGCGTAGACATCCGGCGTGGACATGCCGTTCTCGGCGAGGGCGAAGACCCAGTGGTACGTGCCGCGGGAGAGCACCGGCATGAGCTGCTCGCCTCGCCCCGTGCCAATCGCGGTGCCGCCGTGCAGCGCGAAGGGAACGTCAGAGCCCAGCTCGGCGGCCAGTTCCATGAGCTCCTCTCGCGACGTGGCGAGCCGCCACAGGGCATCGCAGGCCACGAGCGCTCCAGCCGCGTCGGCACTTCCTCCCGCCATGCCACCTGCGATCGGAATCGTCTTGTGAATGTGCAGGTCCACCGAGGGTTCGATCCCGGCATGGGCGGCGAGCAGTTCCGCGGCCCGGTAGGCGAGGTTGCCGGAGTCGAGCGGGATCGTGCCCTCGCCCTCCCCCGACATGCTGAGCGATATGCCCGCGTCCTCACGTGGTCGCGCGACGATCTCGTCAGTGAGATTGACGGCCTGGAAGACCGTCGCGAGGCCGTGGAATCCGTCGGCCCGCAGGGGTCCGACCGACAACTGAAGGTTGACTTTCGCGGGAACGCGGACGGTCACCGATGACATCGCCACCACCGAAGGCTAAACCGAATCGGCGGACAACGCGCCACCGTCGGCGAGCGCGTCGCTGATCCTGGCGAACTCCTCCAGGCTCAGACTCTCGCCGCGCTCCGTTGGAGCGACTCCCGCAGCGACCAAGGCTCGCTCGGCGGCGTCCGGGCCGCCAGCGAGAACCGCGAGCGCCGACCGCAGCATCTTGCGTCGTTGCGAGAACGCCGCGTCGATCGTCGCGAAGGTCGCCGCCCGACCGCTCGCGCTCTCCGGCGGCTCCCTTCGGGTCATGCGCACCAGACCGGACTCGACGTGCGGCACCGGCCAGAACACCGACGTGCCGACATTCCCCGCCGCCTCGACATCGCAGTACCAGCGGGCCTTGACGCTCGGGACGCCGTAGACGCGGCTCCCCGGTCCGGCCACCAGCCGGTCGGCGACCTCCTTCTGCACCATCACCAGGACGGTGTTGATCGTCGGGACCGCGTCGAGCAGATGCAGCACCACGGGAACCGCGATGTTGTACGGGAGGTTCGCGACGAGCGCCGTCGGTTCGGGCGTGACGCGATCAAGGCGCATCGCGTCTGCCTCGACAACGGTCAGTCGGTCGGCGTAATCGGGAAGGCGTTCGGACACCGTCCGCGGAAGTCGCTCGGCCAGGCGCGGGTCGATCTCCACGGCCACCACGTGCTTCGCCGCCGGCAGCAGACCGAGCGTCAGGCTGCCGAGTCCAGGCCCGACTTCCAGCACGACGTCGTCGAGGCGCAGCCGAGCAGAGCGGACGATCCGTCGCACCGTGTTCGGGTCGGTGACAAAGTTCTGTCCCCATCGTTTCGTCGGGCGGATCCCCAACTCGTTGACGAGCGCCCGGATATCGCCGCCGCCCAGCAGCGCGGCGTCCGGGCTCGTCACCACTCTCCGAACGCGCGTTGTGCGTTTCCGAAGAGCTGTGCGCAGAGGGTCGCCTCGTCGACGCCGCGCACCTGTGCCATGAAGCGCACCGTGTGCGGCATCAGGTAGGACGCGTTCGGCTTGCCACGCTGTGGCACGGGAGTCAGGTACGGCGCGTCAGTCTCGACGAGCACGAGGTCGTCGGGGACCACCGAGAGCGCGGCGCGAAGTCCGTCGTTCGCCTTGTAGGTGATCGGTCCGGCGAAGGACATGTACCAGCCTCGGCTGGCGCACAGCTCGGCCATTGCCGCGTCTCCGCTGAAGCAATGGAAGATGACGGTCCGCGGCGCACCGCAGTCGTCGAGGATCGCGATGACGTCGTCGTGCGCATCACGATCGTGGATGACCAGTGCCTTGTCGACGTCCTTGGCCATCGCGATGTGCCGCCGGAACGCGTGGTGCTGCGCAGCATGCAGTGCCTGCTCAGTACGGAAATAGTCCAGGCCGGTCTCTCCGACGGCGCGCACCACGTCCTCCCGCGCGAGGGTCGCTATCTCGTCGAGCGCCGCATCGAGAGCCGCTGCGCCGTGGTCTGCGTGCAGCTGCGCGGCGTCGTTGGGGTGGATCGAGACGCCGACGATCACGTCGGGTCGCGACCGAGCCATCTCCACCGAAGCGCGTGCATAGTCCAGGTCGCAGCCGATCTGCACGACCTTCGTGACGCCGACCGACGCCGCGAGGGCCAGCAGCTCATCCGGATCGGGAACGACGTCGCCGTGCAGGTAGCGATCGTGCAGGTTCAGGTGGGTATGCGTGTCGATCACCGGTGCCAGCAGAGGCTCCGGCGCCGCGATCGCGTTCACGGAGCGTCGTCGAGCCGAGGGAACAGGCTCTCGCCCTTGGTGACAATCGACCCGGCTGGCAGTTGCGCCCAACGTCCGACGTCGTCGATGCGCTGCTCGGCGATCGGCCCGAGCTCGGCCTCCGCCCCGAGCTGACTCCACAGCGAGGACATCGCCTTGGGCATCACCGGGTTGTAGAGCACCGCGATCGCACGCAGCGAATCGCAGATCGTGTAGAGAACGACGTTCAGCCGCGCACTGCTGGCCGGATCCTTCGCGAGCACCCACGGCTCCTGCGTGGTCACGTATCCGTTGACCTGCTCGACGAAGTCCTTCACGGCTGTGATGCCCGTCGAGAAGTCGAGCTCGACCATCGCGCGGTCAGCGATGTCGGCCGCCTCGGCGAGCGCGCGTGCGATCTCGTGCTCGGCGTCGCCAAACTCGTGCGCGGCGGGCAGCACACCGTCGCAGTAGCGACCGACCATCGCGGTCGCGCGCGACGCCAGGTTGCCGAGGCCGTTGGCGAGCTCGGACGTGTAGCGAGCGGCCATGTCCTCCCAGGAGAAGGAGCCGTCCTGGCCGAACTGGATCGCCCGCAGGAAGTGATAGCGAAACGCATCAGAGCCGAAGTGGTCGATGATCTGCGCCGGGGCGATGCCGGTCAGCTTCGACTTGGACATCTTCTCGCCGCCGACGAGCAGCCACCCGTGCGCGAAAACCTTGCGCGGCGGCTCGAGGCCGGCCGCCATCAGCATTGCTGGCCAGTAGACCGCGTGGAAGCGCAGGATGTCCTTGCCGACGAGATTGACGTCCGGCGGCCATACCTCGGCGAACAGGCGACCCTCCGCGGTGTCGGCGTCTGCTCCGTAGCCGACCGCCGTGGCGTAGTTCAGGAGCGCGTCGAACCAGACGTAGATGACCTGATCGTTGTCCCACGGCAGGGGGATGCCCCACTTGACGCTTGATCGCGACATGGAGATGTCGGACAGGCCCTGCCGAATGAAGGACATCACCTCGTTGTGCGCGCTGCGCGGCTGGATCGCGTCCGGGTCGGCCTCGTAGTGCGAGATAAGCAGATCCTGGAACGCGGACAGGCGGAAGAACCAGTTCTGCTCCTCCAGCTGATCGACCGGGCGGCCGTGGATGGCGCAGACCTTCTCGCCCTCGAACTCGCCGACTCCGTCGACCAGGTCGCCGGGAAGCTTGAACTCCTCACAGCCGACGCAATACGGGCCTTCGTACATCGCCGAGTACACGTAGCCGTTGTCGCGCACGGTCTCCCAGAACGCCTGGACGCCCTTGACGTGACGGGTCTCGGTCGTACGGATGAAGTCATCGTTCGCCGCGTCGATCGTGCCGAGCACGGGCTGCCACGACTCGGTGACGAGGCGATCGACCCACTGCTGGGGAGTCACGCCGCCGGCCTCTGCGGCACGCTCGACCTTCGTGCCGTGCTCGTCGACACCGGTGAGGAACCACACGTTCTCCCCGCGCTGGCGGTGCCAGCGCGTGAGCACATCGCCCGCGGTGGTCGTGTAGGCATGGCCGATGTGCGGCGCATCGTTCACGTAATAGATAGGCGTAGTCGCGTAGAACGCCTTCGATGCATCAGCCACGCGGTGATTCTACGGGCGCGGCGGATTCGCCCTCACGACCGCGCTGTAGACCTGACGGCGGGGAACGCCCGCGCGCTGGGCAACCTCGGCGATCGCGTCGCGACGGCTCAGACCGTCAGCCTCGACTGCGGCGACCGCATCGACCCACCCCTGCTCGTCGTCGAGGCCGGCCGCCTGGCGCTGATCGGCAGGGTCCGCACCCGAGACCACGACCGTGATCTCCCCTCGCACGCCCTCGTCGGCCCACTCCGCGAGCTCGGAGAGCGTGCCTCGTCGAATCTCCTCGTAGGTCTTCGTCAGTTCCCGGCACACCGCTGCTCGCCGCGAGGGGTCCAGTCCCGCCGCGAGCGCAGCAAGCATCGCCGCCAGCCGGTGCGGGGCCTCGAAGAACACCATCGTCCGGTGCTCGGCGCCCAACTCGGCGATCCGAGTCGCACGCTCGCCGCCCTTCCGCGGCAGGAAGCCCTCGAAGCAGAAGCGGTCGACGGGAAGGCCGGACACCGCGAGCGCCGACAGCACCGCTGACGGACCGGGCAGAACGCTCACCCGGATCCCCCGCTCGATGGCGAGCGCGACGAGCCGGTAGCCCGGGTCGCTGACAGTCGGCATGCCGGCATCGGACACGACGAGCACGACGGCGCCGGACTCCGCCTGCGCGACCAGTTCCCCGGAACGCTCCTTCTCGACAGCGTCGTAGAAGGAGGTGATGCGACCCGTGGTCGTCACGCCGAGGTCGGCCAGCAGTCTCTTGAGCCGCCGCGTGTCCTCGGCGGCGATGATGTCGGCAGTCGCCAGCATCTCCCGCAGACGGGACGATGCGTCGCCCGGATTGCCCAGCGGCGTGGCAGCGAGAACGATGCTCCCCGGTCCCGCAGCGACGTCCACATCCACATCCTGACAGGCGAGCCAACGTTCGACGCTTACGATGACGCCGTGACCGGGACCACGACGCGCGCCCGGGCCGAGGCGTTGCCGGCGCCGCCCCGTCGCGACGTCGCATCGCTGCCCCAGCGATTGTTCACTCCGCTCCCGTCCAGCGGCCTTCGCGGCTGGATCGGCCCGATCATCGCCACCCTCATCGGCGGTCTGCTGCGGTTCACGAACCTGGGCCAGCCCCACGCGATCGCGTTCGACGAGACGTACTACCCGAAGGACGCCCTGGCCCTGCTCCGGTTCGGCTACGAGAAGCAGTTCGTCGACGGCGCGAACGACATCCTGCTGGCGTCCGACGGCAACTGGCGCACCCTCGACATCTTCAAGGACGGCGCGGCATTCGTCGTCCATCCGCCGCTGGGCAAGTGGACGATCGCTGCCGGCGAGTACCTGTTCGGCGCCACGCCGTTCGGCTGGCGCTTCTCGGTAGCTGTCCTGGGCACGCTGTCGATCCTCATGGTCGCGCGCATCACGCGACGCCTGACCCGCTCGGATCTGGTCGGCACCATCGCCGGCCTTCTGCTTGCCGTCGAGGGAATGCACCTCGTTCTCAGCCGCACCGGGCTGCTCGACATGGTGCTGATGTTCTGGATCGTCGCGGCATTCGGCCTGCTGCTCTTGGACCGCGACCGGACCCGCCGAAAACTCGCGGCGCTCGTCGAGCGCGACGGCACCGACGCGATGTCGACGACGTGGGGGCCACGGCTGGGCATCCGGCCCTACCGGTGGGCGGCAGCGGTCGCGCTCGGCCTGGCCTGCGGGGTCAAGTGGTCGGGGCTGTGGTTCCTCGCCCTCTTCGCGATCATGACCGTCGTCTGGGACATCTCGGCCCGACGCGCAGTTGGCGTGCGGCGGCCGTGGCTCGCGACCGTCCTTCGCGACGCGCCCATCGCGGCGGTCTCGTTCCTCGCCATCGCCGGCGTCGTCTACCTGTCCACGTGGACCGGATGGTTCCTCACCGACGGCGGCTACGACCGCGCGTGGGCGGCGACCCAGCCGGACTCGATGATCCCGGCCGCGCTCAGGTCGCTCCTGCACTACCACGGCGAAGCGTGGCGATTCCATGTCGGACTGGACTCCGGGCATGCCTACGACAGCAACGCCATGTCCTGGCCGTTCATGACGCGTCCGACCGCGTTCTACTGGAATGCGATCAAGGACGGCAGCCAGGGCTGCCCGACGAACAACTGCGCGCAGGAGGTTCTCGCGCTCGGCAACCCGATCATCTGGTGGGCCGCGATCTTCGCGATCCTGCACCAGGTGTGGCGCTGGGTCGGTCGCCGCGATTGGCGCTCGGCCGCCGTGCTCGTCGGCATCGCGGCCGGCTGGGTCCCCTGGCTGATCTACCTGGACCGCACGATCTTCACCTTCTACACGATCGTCTACACGCCCTTCGTCGTCATGGCGCTGTCGATGAGCCTGGGCACCGTGCTCGGCCCGTCGTCAGCGAGCGAGAAACGTCGGCGCAACGGCGCGATCGTCGTGGGGCTCTTCCTGCTGCTTGTCGTCGCTGCGGCGTGGTGGTTCTACCCGATCTGGACGGGCGAGGTCATCCCGTACGACTCGTGGCGCCTGCGCATGTGGATGCCCACCTGGACCTAGCCCGGCCCCGAATTGAACCGCCTCCCGGGCCAAATCCGCATAAGTTGCCCCGGAACGGCCACGAAATCGCGATTTGACCCGGGAGGCGGTTCAATTCGGAAGGGCCGGTCCGCTTGCGGACCGGCCCTTCACGTGTGACTTGTGGAGCTGAGGGGATTCGAACCCCTGACCCCCTCGTTGCGAACGAGGTGCGCTACCAACTGCGCTACAGCCCCGTGAAGCCTGCAAAGGGTAGCAAGCGCGCGCGGAGCGTGGAGAACGCCTACTCGTTGACCGCCCGCTGCGACCCGTAGCCGTCCTTGACGACCGGGATCTCGGCAGTATCCGAGCCGTAGGCGACGGGCGGACGATCCAGCGCTTCGGCGCGCTCGCGCGTGCGCATCGACTGCGCTGTCTGGACCATTGCCTCGCCCGTCCACTCGCCCGGGCGAGAGCGATCGATGCCCCGCGGCACCTGCGAGGCGCGCGGAGCGGTGACATAGGTCGGCAGGGTCTGGGGCACGGCGTCCCACGACTCGTCGTCGTCCCAGGCGTTCCAGGTCTCCCAGTCGTCGTCGACCGCGGCGGCCGGCGGCGCGGCCTGCGCCGGTGTTGAGCGCTCCGAGCGTGCCGGGCGCTCAGCTTGATGCGTGCGGCGAGCCGAAACCGGGCGAGCTGCCGATCGCTCCGAGGCGGTCAGGGCCGCGGCGAGGACAAAGGCGACCACGGGGATCGCGGCAAGAACCGGCATCCACCGCGGGAACATCCCCGCCACGGCGAGGACGAGGGCGAGAAGCAGGATGAACGTCAGCGACCCCAGGACAATCGCGCGTCTGGTGCTGGCGGCCTGCCTGGCCAGCTCCCGTTCATAGGTGGGGTCAAGGCCAAGCGGCGGGCGGCTTTCGGTCGTCGGTCGCATTCCACGGACCTCCCGAGCTGATCTGTTCGACGAAGTGCGGGGCATGGGCATGTCGTACTGCTCGTCCATGTCGTACCCCGATTCCGTCGCGAACTGCGGTTGCCCTTGCCCGCCGAGAGACTTCATCGCCGAACTGAACCGGGCGGTGGACCGAACCTCGCTGATTTGGTCATGGCGCCGCAGCCACATCGGGATAAGTACCGCGGCCCAAAGGGCAATGATCACAACGTAGATCAGGCCCGTCACGAAACGTAACGTTAGGGCGTCCGCTGAGTAACATCTCGGATGCGAGCAGTGGGGCGTTCGGCGTGTCGTGGGGTCGATGTGACGTCAGGTGCGCTGTTGGACCCCGCGAAGGCGATTGAGAATTCCGTCAGGGAAGTCGCCAGCGTTCGCCACGAAGGTCACGTGGTCTCGCCACTGCCCATTTATATGCAGATACGCGGGACGGTCGCCCTCGCGACGCAGGCCGAGTTTCTCGACGACGCGCAACGACGCGGCGTTCTCCGGGCGGATGTTGATCTCGATGCGATGCATGTGGAGGATGTCGAAGCAGTAGTCGCTGGCCATGGCCACCGCCTTGGTGACGATGCCGCGGCCGGCGACCTCGCTGTCGATCCAGTAGCCGATGTAGCCAGCGCGCAGCGAGCCCCAGGCGATGCCCCCGACGGTCACCTGGCCGACAAGGCGGCCCTGGCAGGACACGACCCACGGCAGGGTGCGGCCCTCGCGAGCCTCCTTGCGAAGGCGACGCACCATCATCCCGAAGGTCGGAGCGACGTCACCGTCAGCGACCGCCTCGGGCGGAAGGGTGGCCTCCCACTCCTGGAGCCACTCCACATTGCGACGACGAACGTCGCGCCACCGCCCGGCATCGGAGTAGCGCAGCGGGCGAAGAGTGACGTCACCGTCAGTGAGCGTCACCGGCCAGGCACGGGGCGACACGTCTCAGCCCGCGGTGAACTCATCGAGCCACGAGCGGAGCTCGGGCCCGATGTCCTCGCGCTCACACGCCAGCGTGATGACCGACTTCAGGTAGGACAGTCGGTCGCCGGTGTCATACCTGCGGCCTCGGAAGACCAGGCCGCGCACCCCGCCGCCCTCGCTCGCCGGCATCGACGCCAGTGTGCGTAATGCATCGGTGAGCTGGATCTCGCCACCTCGACCGGGCTCGGTCTCGCGCAGGATGTCGAATACCGCGGGGTCGAGCAGGTAGCGACCGATGACGGCGTAGTCGCTCGGCGCGTGCTCGGGATCGGGCTTTTCGACCAGGTCGGTCACGAGAACGACGTCCGGATCGTCAGTGACCTCGATCGCCGGGCAGCCGTACAGCACGATCTGGTCGATCGGCACCTGCATCAGGCAGACGACCGACCCGCCGGCGGCATCGCGGACATCCATCATCCGGCTGAGGACGGGATCACGCGGGTCGATCAGGTCATCGCCAAGGAGGACCGCGAACGGCTCGTTGCCGACATGGCTCTCGGCCATGAGCACGGCGTGCCCCAGGCCGAGCGCGTCGCCCTGGCGCACGTAGTGAATGCGGGCGAGGTCGGTCGACTCGGTGACGAGCAGGAGCCGCTCGACGTCGCCCTTCTCGCGCAGGACCTGCTCGAGTTCGAAGTTGCGGTCGAAATGGTCCTCGAGCGGCCGCTTGCTCCGCCCGGTGATCATGAGCACGTCCTCGAGTCCGGCGGCAACCGCCTCCTCGACTACGTACTGGATCGCGGGCTTGTCGACGACCGGGAGCATCTCCTTCGGCGTCGCCTTCGTGGCCGGGAGGAAGCGCGTGCCCAGACCGGCAGCAGGAATGACCGCTTTCCTCACGCTGCTCATAGCAACGACCATAGACGATCCGACAAGATGACCTCGTGGATAAGGCAGGTGTGCGCACGCTCATCCGTGAGCAGCGCCGCGCGCGCGCCTCAGACGACCAGGCACTGCTGGCCGAGCAGCTGGCGGAGCGCGCGGTCGCATTCCTTCCGGACGAGCCGCGCGATGTCACCTGCTACTCCTCCATCGACGGCGAGCCCGGTACAGGGCCGCTGATCGCGCGGCTGCTCGCGAGCGGCCATCGCGTCTGGTTGCCCAGAATCGTCGGCCCGCTGCTGGCCTGGGTGCGGGTCGATGCCGGTTCTGCGTTCGAGTCCGGACCAATGGGGATCAACCAACCCGTGGGTGCGGGCGTCGACACCCTCGAATTCGCCGATGTCGTTCTCATGCCCGCTCTCGCGGTTGATCGATTCGGGCGCCGGCTGGGGCAGGGCGGCGGCTTCTACGACCGCGCCCTCGCCGCGGCTGCGCCACTGGCCGACGGCGGCCCGGTCCTGGTGGCGCTTGTCTATGACGACGAGGTGATCGACGAGGTCCCGACCGAGGACCACGACCGACCCGTGGACGCAGTGGTCACTCCGCAGCGAACTCTGCGAACCGGGCGCGCGGCCCTCGCTGGCTGACGTCAGATCCAGCCGGCGATCCGCCAGGCCAGGAGGAACGCCGCAACGCAGGCTGCCGGCATGACGACGACCGCCCACCAGAACGACGTCCTGGCCACCAGCCACAGGCGGTCGGCCTCCCATGCGAACCCGGAGAACGTCGTGAACGCGCCGCAGAAGCCGGTCAGGAGCAGGATCCGCAAATCCCCGGTGGTGCGAGCCAGCACGACTCCCGCGAGAGCAGACCCGGTCACGTTGACGGCCAGCAATCCCCAGGTGAAGGCCCGCAGGCCCGCCGTCCGCGCAGTGACCCACGTGTCGACGACGTAGCGCAGCGGAGCCCCGACCATGGCGCCGACGACCAGCGCGACCCAGGTCATCGCGAGTGCCCGATCTTCGCACCGAGACGCACCGCGAGCAGTCCCGCGACCATCGTGACGACGACGTACCCGCCCGCGAGCCCCACCCGTCCGGCGTCCAGGAGCTCTCCGGTCTCCAGCGCGAATGCCGAAAAGGTGGTGAAGCCGCCGAGGATGCCCGTGACGAGGAAGAGCCGAACCCAGTGAGGTCTGGCGCGGATCGTCGGCGATGACGCGATGATGCCGATCAGCAGCGCGCCGAGGATGTTGACGGACAACGTGGCCCAGGGCCAATCGTCCGTGCCTCGCTCCCCCTCCAGCAGCACGACGCCGTAGCGGGCCAGCGAGCCCAGCACGCCACCGATCGCAATGACGAGCAGGCGGGGCACAGCCACGAACGCTACGCGCAGCGTGAAATTGCACGAAGCCGCCACGACGGGGCACAATTAGCACTCGGCGCCATTGAGTGCCAGTAAGAATCCGACGGAGGAACGTTGCCCACCTACGAGTACGCCTGTTCTGCCTGTGGTACCCGATCCGAGGTGCAGCAGAAGATGACCGACGACTCACTCACGGTGTGTCCCGCCTGCGGTGCGCCGGGACTGCGCAAGATGTTCACGAACGTGGGCGTGGTGTTCAAGGGATCAGGCTTCTACCGCAATGACTCCCGGGACTCCAAGAAGTCGTCCTCGGACTCGAGCGCGCCGGCCAAGAGCACGACTTCGGACTCGGGCTCATCGTCCGCTCCCTCGACGTCGACCTCGGATTCGGGGTCCTCGACCTCGAGCACCCCTGCGCCCGCGAGCACGCCGACCGCCCCGAAGGCGACAACTACGTCCTAAGGCTCGTGCCACGCAGCCTGTGGATGGCCGTTCGACGGCGACGGCCAGTTCGCCGTAGCGTCGCGACGTGCTGGCCACGCAGACCCGTCGCAGGCTGACCCGCTTACTGCGTCGGCACCGGCGTCCGATCGCCGCGACCCTCGCTGGGGCGGGCGTGCTGCTCGCGGTCACCAGCCTTCGCCCCGCACCGGCGACCATCGTGGTGGCCGGTGCGCCCACCTCCGGCCTGAGGGCTGGGGAGGTGGCCATTCCGCTCACGCTCGCCAGTTCGGCCATCGCCAGGACCCTCGCGACCGGAGACGTAATAGACGTGATCGGGCTGTCCGGTGCCGGCGACGTCGAGCCCAGCGCCACGGTCGTGGCTCGTCGCTCCCGCGTACTTGACGTCCCCGACGTGTCCGGAGGCTTCGGATCGTCCGCCTCGGCGATCGTGCTGGTCGCGGTCACCGAGGCAGCCGCGCTGGCAGTCAGCACCGCCACGGCGCGTGGACCGGTGACCGTCGTCATCCGCACGCAGGCGCTTTCTCGCTAGGGTGCCGCGAGACGCACACCTACTCTCGGGAGACCCCATGCTGAAAGGCCTGAAGACCTTCGTCTTTCGCGGAAATGTCATCGATCTCGCGGTCGCGGTCGTTGTCGGAGCGGCATTGACGGCCCTCGTCGGCGCATTCTCGCAGGCGCTGATCATGCCGATCGTCGGCATCTTCCTCGGTGGCGGCATCGATGCCGGAACGATCGAGATCCGCGGGCAGGTCATCGACTTCACCATGATGATCAACGCGCTGATCGTGTTCGTGATCACCTTGGCGGTCATCTACTTCGTCTTCGTCGTGCCGATGAACAAGATGCGCGAGCGGATGAGCAAGGGCGAGGAGCCGGCCGCGACCCCCGAGGACATCAAGCTGCTGACGGAGATCCGCGACCTGCTGAAGGCCGATCAGGCTCCGTGATGCGGCGGCACGTCTGCCAGCAGCTGACGGTCTGACGCGGAGAATCCACCGGCCTCGTCGGACGTGATGTCCGGCAGGAGATCGACATCGATGACCGCCCTCGGCACTCGCCGCGAGCCGAGTTCGACGAGCGTGTCGTCGATCGACGATCCGAGGGTGCGCATCTCGTCCCGCGTGATGACGAAGGGCGGCGAGATCTGCAGCGCACCGTCGACCAGGGCGCGGGTAAGCACCCCTCGCGCGCGCAGCGATGCAATCAGGCGGTTCATCACCGTCGGATCGGCGGCCACCATGTCGCGATCCAGCTGAACAGCGGCGAGCAGTCCGGTGCCCAGGCGCACCTCCGTGATCCACTCGTGGGTTCGAAGATGCGAGAGCGCGGCGGCGAGCGACAGCTGACTGTCGGCCACCCGCGCCACCAGCTTCTCGTTCTCGAGGATGTCGAGATTGGCCATCGCCGCTGCCGCAGCGGCCGCATGCCCGGAATACGTGTAACCATGCCGCCACAGAAGTCCAGGCGCGTTCCAGAACGGCGCGGCAACCCGACCGGACACGAGCACTGCGCCCATCGGCAGGTAGCCGGACGTCAGGCCCTTGGCGGTGAGCACGATGTCGGGATCGAGTCCCTCCGACGCGAACATTCGACCGGTGCGCCCGTAGCCGGTGATGACCTCGTCGGCCGCGAACAGGACGCCACGCTCGCCGCACACCTCACGCGCGCGCTTCAGGTATCCGTCCGGCGGCGCGTATACGCCGCCCGCACCGATCACCGGCTCGCAGAAGAAGGCCGCGACCTTGTGCGCGCCGATCTCGTCGATGCGGGTCGCGAGCGCGTCAGCGTCATCCCACTCGACGATGGACACGTCGGGATCTAGCTGGCCGTAGCCATCGCGGTTCGCGTCGATGCCCGCGAGCGACGTTCCCGCGAAGTGCATCCCGTGGTACGCCTTCGTACGAGTGACGATGACGCGACGATCCGGCTCGCCGACCGCGCTCCAGTACCGGCGGACCAGTTTCGCGGCCGTGTCGACCGAGTCGCTGCCGCCGCTGGTGAAGAACACCTTTGCGCCGCCCATCGGCGCCATCGCGGACAGGCGGTCGGCAAGGTCGAGGGTCGGACGCGTCGCGAGATCCCCGAAGTTCGAGTACGCCGCGATGCTCGACATCTGCCGAAGCACGGCCTCGCCGATCTCGGCCCGCCCGTGTCCGATGTTGCAGTACCACAGGGCGGCGGTGGCATCGAGGTACTCGTCGCCCGCCTCGGAGCGAACGTGGCTTCCATTGCCCGACTCGATCACCAGGTCGCGGCCGACGACGGTCGACATGTCCGCGAACGGATGCCAGAACGCCGATGGAAGGCTCACGACGCCACAGTAGGCGACGGATGTACCGTCGCGGGATGCGAGTGATTCTCTTTGGCGCGACGGGCTTCACGGGCCGCCTCACGGCCGAGGCGATGACACGCGCCGGACTCGCGCCAGTGCTCGCCGGCCGGTCGGACCATGCCCTGGTCGATCTCGTCGCCGCTCTTGCTCCCTGCGCTCCTATCGATGCCGCGCCCACATGGCAATGCGCCGATGCCAACGACCCGGCCAGCGTCCGGCGCCTGGTCACCAGCGCGGACGACGTGCTCGTGTCGACCGTCGGTCCGTTCTCCCGGTACGGCCGCGCCGCGGTCGAGGCGGCGATAGATCAGGGCTGCGGCTATGTCGACTCGACCGGAGAGCCGTCGTTCGTCCGACAACTGTTCGAGCACGACCATGAGCGCGCCGTCGCCACCGGCGCCCGACTGCTGCCAGCGTTCGGCTACGACTACGTGCCAGGGAATCTCGCGGGTGCACTCGCGCTGCGCGACGCCGCCGTTGGACTCGGCTCGGCCGCGCGGGTCGACGTCGGCTACTTCATCTCCGGCCCGATGGCGATGAGCAGCGGCACTCGCGCAAGCGCCGCGTCGATGGCCACCGAGGCTCCCTTTGCCTTCCGGCAGGGTCTAGTGCGTGACGGCTCCACGTCGGTGAGGTCCTTCGCGTTCGACGACCATGCCCACGATGGCCTGCCAATCGGCGGCAGCGAGCACTTCGCCCTGCCTCGCCTGTCGCCGGCTCTCGCGGATGTCGGCGTGTATCTCGGCTGGGCGGGACGCTGGACCCGGCCCGCCCATGCGATCGGACGGGTCCTGTCGGCGACCCGTCTCGTGCCGCTCGCCAGAGCAGCGACGGCCCGTGCACTGTCCTGGGGAGGTGGTCGCGAAACCGGCGCGGGTCCGGCGTCGGCCCGACGACAGCAGGCCACGTCGATCGCGATCGCACAAGTGGTCGACGGAGTGGGCCGCGAACTGAGTCGCGTCCGCGTGGACGGCCCAAGTCCCTACGACCTCACCGCGGAACTTCTCGCCTGGGGTGCGGCCATGCTCCACACGCGTCGCGAGAGCGGCGCAGGAGTGCTCGGACCCGCAGATGCGTTCGGACTGGACGCGCTCGTCGACGGCTGCGCCGCACTGGGGCTTCGTCGTGTCGAGTAGCACCGAGGTGACGACGGAGGCCTGGCTCGACGAGGCCGAGTGGCGTGAACGCGCGAGCCGGCATCGTGATCGCGTCGAGCCGTGGGTCGCACCTCGCCGCGAGCGCCGGCTCGCGGGCCGAACGCACCCTGTGGACGACTTCCTGTTCGACTACTACCCCTACTCGGTCGCGAAACTCACTGCGTGGCATCCCGGCTATGGCGTGAGCCTTGTCGGCGACGCCTCAGCTTTCCTTGAACGCGATGACTACGTGCGCGTCGACGGCGCCGTGACCGTCCGGCCGATCGCCGATAAGGCTCTTGCGAGGCTACGGATGGTGGTCCGGCTGCTGAGCAGCACCGCGGAGCGCGCACCTCACCTCGCCTGCTTCGGCCTGCACGAGTGGGCGATGGTGCACCGCATCGACGAAGCGCGTCACGCGGGATACCCGCTGCGCGTATCCGCCGAGGAGGTCGAGACGGTGATCGACGAGGTCGGGCTGCGGTGCACCCACATCGACGCCTACCGGTTCTTCACCCCGTCGGCGATTCCCCTGAATGCGCACGAGCCGACCCGCGCCGAGCAGCATGACTGGGAGCAGCCGGGCTGCGTGCACGCGAACATGGATCTCTACAAGTACGCAATGTGGTTCACCCCGCACGTGCCCAGCGAGCTCATCGCGGACTGCTTCGAGCTCGCGCGTTCGGCGCGCGACCTCGACATGCGAGCGGCGCCCTACGACCTCTCAGACCTCGGCTATGAGCCGGTTCCCGTGGAGACCGCCGAGGGACGACGGCAGTACGTCGATGAGCAGCGCCAGATCGCCGCAGTCGCCGAGGGACTTCGCGCGCGATTGTTGTCGTCATTGACGTCGCTCGACAAGAATGCCTAGCCATGAGCGATGCCCTGCTGCTCGACAGTGACCGGGTCAGCCTCGCGGATGCGGGCATGGAGACCTACCTCATCTACCGCGAGGGCATCGACCTGCCGCAGTTCGCGTCATTCACCGCGCTGGCCACGCCCGAGGGCCGGGCGGCTCTGCGGCGCTACTACGAGCCGATCATCGACGTTGCGGTGCGTGATCGTCGAACGCTCCTGCTCGACTCCGCGACCTGGCGTGCGAGCTCGGACTGGGGCTCCCTTCTCGGCTACTCCGACTCTGGCCTCGACGAGGCCAACGCGGCCGCCGTCGCGTTCGTCGCTGATCTGCGTGCTGCTGCAGGTCCGGATGCCGACATCGTGCTCGGCGGCTGCATCGGCCCGCGAGGCGACGGCTATGCCGCGACCTCAGGCATGACGCCGGCGCAGGCCGCCGACTACCACGCTCCGCAGGTCCGCTCCCTCGCGCGCGGGGGCGCGCAGTTCATTGCCGGCATGACCCTCGGCGACGCGAACGAGGCCGCGGGCATGATGGAAGCGGCCAGGGAGAATGAGATCCCGGCGGTCGCGTCATTCACGATCGAAATGGACGGACGGCTGGCCAGCGGCGAGTCCGTCGCCAGCATCATCGCCGAGACCGACAGGCTGACCGACTCGTACGCGACGTTCTACCTACTCAACTGCGCGCACCCATTGCACCTGGAGCGAGCTCTCGCATCGTCCGATCCCGAACTGCAGCGCATCAGGGGAATTCGGAGCAACGCCTCCATGCGCAGCCACGCCGAGTTGGACGCGGCGACCGACCTCGACGACGGCGATCCGCTCGATCTCGCACGACGATGCGCGGATCTAGTGACGAACTACCCTCGCCTGTCGGTACTCGGCGGCTGCTGCGGCACGGATGCGCGTCACATCAGCGCGATGAGTGCGGCGGTTACGTAGCGTCGTCGCGATCCCGCAGGGAATGGATCATCTTCTTCAGAATCCCGAATGCGACTGCCCTTTCCGCATCGGTCATGCCGGACAGCATCCTGACCTCCACGGATCGGACGGCCACGGTCGCCTTCTCGAGGCTTCGACGCCCGCGAGGCGTGAGCCTCGCCGGGAGCACCTTCCCGACCGGTGCCTCGTCGGGTCTGGTCACGTAGCCGTCTCGTTCCAAGGACTGCAGGAGCACGTTCATCGACTGCCGTGTCACGAACGCACCCCGCGCTAGTTCTGAGTTCGACAAGCCCGGTCGCTGAGCGAGCAGTTCCAGGCACGCGTAGTGCGTCACGCTCATCTCAAGAGGCCGCAGCACCTCCTCCATGGCCGCGCGCAGCGCGCTCGCAGCCTCCTTCAGCAGGTACCCCACTGACGTCTGCAGATCGACACCTTCTTGACTCATGTCAGTATTCTGACATATCTTGGTCTGTGTCAGAATACTGACACGACTGAAGGAGCAACCACATGCCCGTCACAGGACCCGACTTCGTCTCCCTGCAGACACGCGACCTCACCGCTTCGCAGGCTTTCTACGAGAACTACCTCGGACTCGTCCGCTCACCCGCCGGACCGCCTCACGCGGTGGTCTTCGAGACGAAGCCGATCGCCTTCGCACTCCGAGACCTGGTTCCGGGGACCGACCTGTCATCCGTCGCTCAGCCCGGCATCGGCGCCGCGATCTGGCTGCACGCAACAGATGTGCAGGCGATCCACGATGCTCTCGCCGCGGACGGCCACACCATTACCTCAGCACCGATCGACGGCCCGTTTGGTCGGACCTTCACCTTCGCCGACCCCGACGGCTACCAGATCACGCTGCACGATCGCGCCTGAACTACCAGCGGGGCAGGGCCTTGCCCGGATTGAGAATGCCTTCGGGATCCCATGCGTCCTTGATCCGGGAGTGCAGGCTGCGCCCCACTTCGTCGAGCTCGCCCTCCAGGGCACGGAGCTTGAGGTTGCCGATCCCGTGCTCGCCGGTGACGGTGCCACCGAACGAGAGCGCGAGGTCGAGGATGTCCTCGAACGCCAGCAATGCGCGAGCTGCCGCATCGTGGTCGCCGCGTGGAGTGACGATCGTCGGGTGGAGGTTGCCGTCGCCGGCGTGGCCGAAGGTGCAGATCTGCACGTCATGATGAGCAGCGATGTCCTGGATACGGAGCATCGATTCGGCAAGTGCCGACCGGGGCACCGCGACATCGTCGAGCAGCCAGTCACCGATGGCCTCGATCGCCGGGATCGCCATGCGTCGCGCGCCGAGCAGCAGTTCGGACTCCTGCGGGTCGTCGGAACGGTGCGTCTCGGACGCGCCGTGCGTCGCGCATATCGCGAGCAGTCGATCCGCGTCCGCGACCGCCCCGCCGTGCGGTGCATCGGTCTGCGCGACGAGAAGCGCCTCGGCCGTTGTGTCCAGGCCCATCGGCTGCCACGCCTCGACCGCAGCGATCGTCTGGCGGTCCATCAGTTCCAGCATGCTGGGCGTCAGCTCCTGCATGATCGCCGCGACGGCACGGCCCGCAGCGCCGATGTCGGCGAACATCGCGATCGAGGTCGTTGGTGGTGGCGGGAGCGGACGCAGTCGAAGGCGCGCCATCGTCACGATCCCCAGCGTGCCCTCGCTCCCGACGACAAGGCCGGCGAGGTCGTACCCGGCAACTCCCTTGATTGTGCGCCGCCCAAGTCGCGTGACGCGACCGTCGGCGAGCACCACCTCAAGCCCGAGCACCGCCTCACGCGTGACGCCGTACTTGACGCAGCACAGCCCGCCCGCATTCGTGTTGACGTTGCCGCCGATCGAGCAGAAATCCTTGCTTGCCGGGTCGGGCGCGTACCAAAGTCCGTGGCCCTTCACGTGCTCGCGCAGCGCAGTGTTGAGCACGCCAGGCTGCGTCTCGACGTACCCATCGGCCTCGTTGACGAGCAGCACGTCGTTCATCCGTTCGAGCGAGACGACGAGCGATCCGTCGATGGCATTGCTCCCGCCGGAGAGCCCCGAGCCGGCGCCACGCGGCACGACCGGAACTCGATGCTCATGCGCGGCGGCGAGGATCGACGACACCTGCTCGGTGGTGCGCGGGAAGACCGCGGCGAACGGCTCGCCTGCAGCAGAGCCGGTCGATCTGTCGCGCGAGTAGGTCGGCAGCACGTCGCGATCGGTGACCACATCGCGGTCCGGGAGCACGGCTGCGCAGGCGGCAAGCACCGCATCCTCAGGAGTCACGGGCACATCCTGCCGGACTAGACTTCCGCGGCACGCCCTCGTAGCTCAGTCGGATAGAGCGACCGCCTCCTAAGCGGTAGGCCGTGGGTTCGATTCCCGCCGAGGGCACTTACGAACGCCGAGTACTGAGGTACCGATCGCGCACCCTGCGGTCAGGAGAATGGCACGAAATTGCTGTGCGCCACCATCTGCCACCTGCCGGTCGATCTATTGACCTCGAACACGCTCAAGCGCGCTGCGGGAGTCGACGCGGACTGCTGGCCTTCGGCCACTACGGACACCACCGCGGTGTTGCGCACGACCAACGTGTCTCGGTAGCGCGTCACGTGAAAGTCCGACTGCGTGAACGAGCGGACGTCTGGCAGGTTCGCCAGGTACTCGCTCTTGGTGGCGGCCGTGCCGTTGCTTCTCACGATCTGAAATGCCGGCGAGAGGAACTCGCGAAGACCCGACACGTTCTTCGTCTGGAGCATCGTCATGAAGGAGTTGACCAGGCGCTCGCCGAGCTTGGTGTCGGATGCGGCGCTGTGCTTCGCAGGTGCGGCGGCGTACGCGGCGCTTGCCGGAACGAGCAGAGCAAGCGAAGTCATGGCGACGGCTATGACAGACAGTCGAATTCTCATGGCCGGGACGCTACAGATCCACTCAGCCCTTGACCACCAGGTGGTCCAGCAGGTGTTGGGTCGCGTCGGCGATCGCTGCCACTGCCTCGTCGAACGCCTCACGATTGTGCGCGGCGGGCTGGCGGAAGCCGCTGATCTTACGGACGTACTGCAGGGCGGCGGCCCTGACGTCCTCCTCGACGACAACTTCGGTGAACGGCGGACGGAGCGTCTTGATGCTTCTGCACATGACCTCAGGCTAGCCCGCGGGGACGGGTAGGTTGCCGATGTGGACGAGACTTCCGGCACGACCCTGAGGGGCCTGTCGCCCCGACGGCGCATCCTTTTCGCGGTGCCGAGCATGGCCGGTCTCACTGTCGGAGCGCTCGCGTATTCGGCCGCGCTGACGCCCTCTCTCCTGCCACGCCCCCTGACCTTCCTCCTCCTCCTGACTGCGATCAGCGCGATGGTCGGATACGCGATCGGCACCACTGTGTCGTGGGCGGTCCGCAAGATCCCGGCCGTTGGCAGGTGGCACCCGGCCCGCGTCATCCGCTTCGGCATCCCCGCACTCGCGTGGCTCGTCGCGTTCGGATTCACTCCAGTTGCAGTTGCCTGGCAGGGCGATCAGCAGACCGCGCTCGATATGCCCGCGACACTGCCAGGGACCGTGACGCTGATCGTCATGACGGTGCTCATCAGCGGGGCGCTCCTGCTGATCGCGCGACTGGTTCGCATCGGGACGAACAAGGTCGCAAGCCTCATCGTGCGCGTCCCACCGATTCGACGCTGGGTGTCCGGACATCAGGCCAGTCGGGTGCATCGCTCGATCGCGGTCGTGCGCACTGTCGTCGCGATCTGCGTCATCGGCCTCGCCTTCGTCGGGCTTCGCGTCGGCATGGCCGCGCTCGTCGCCTCGTACGACACGGTCAACGCCGATACGTCGGGCCAGGAGGCGACGAACCTGGGCCTGAACAGCGGAAGTGCCGACAGCCTCGCGCCGTGGGACACCCTCGGCCGGGAGGGTCGGTTCTACGTGAGCAACACGATGACGCCCGCCACCATCGGCGAGATCACCGGCAAGCCGGCGCAGACGCCGACGCGCGTCTATGTCGGGATGCAGCAGGGCGACTCGCCGCAGGCCCGGACCGACCTCGCCCTGAAGGAACTGGACCGCGTCGGCGCCTGGGATCGGCCGTACTTGGCCATCTACGCGGTGACAGGGACCGGCTGGGTCAATCCAGTCGGCATCAACAGCATCGAGGCCGTGACCGGCGGGGCTGTCACCACGGTCGCCGTGCAGTACTCGGCCGTGCCGAGCTGGATCGGTTTCGTCCTGGATCCCCAGACCTCGCAGGACCAGAACCGCAACACCGTGAACGCGATAGTCGATGCATGGAAGACGAAGCCGGCGGACAAGCGGCCCGAGCTCCTGCTATTCGGGGAGTCACTCGGATCCTTTGGAAGCCAGTCGGCGTGGGATGCCTCCGATACTGCGAGCGAGGTCGCTGCGGATGTTTCCAAGATCATGTGGATCGGGCCACCAGCGGAGTCGGTGCTCTGGAGCACGTGGCAGGCGGACCGGACGAGCGGTCCGGCGTGGCAGCCGGTGATCGAGGACGGCGATATAGCCAAGGTCTTCATCAACCCGAGCGAGCTCAACACCGCCACCCCCGCGGACGGCCCGGCGATCACCTTCGTCGCGCATCCCAACGATCCCGTCGTCTACTGGAGCCCGGATCTGCTGCTGAGCAAGCCGGACTGGCTGGTGCCACCGCTCGGCCCCGGTGTCGCGCCCGAGATGCAGTGGTACCCAGTGATCACCTACCTCCAGGTCGGCATGGATCTCATCAGCGGTGGCGAGCCTCCCGAGGTCGGTCACAACTACACGGCCAACATCGGACCGGCAGTCGCGCTGACGATCAATCCCGAGGGATGGACTGCGGAGAACACCGCGCGGCTGCAGCAGGCGCTGCCGTCGCTCACCTACGTCACGGGCTAGCCGCGGGTCACAGTTCGTCGACTATCTCGATCGTCTCCAATGACGGATCGCTGTTGTAGGCGACGCGACCCACGAGCCCTGCGGCAGCGATTGCCCCTACGGCCTCGGCGGTCACGCGCTCGCCGGGAGCAAGGAGCGGGATCCCCGGCGGGTACGGGCAGAACTGCTCCGCGCTGACCTCGCCGATCGCGTCGGTAAGACGAACCCTGCCGCGGCGGGCAAAGAACGCCTCACGGGGAGTCAATACGACCTCGGGTTCGACCGCCCAGACTGCAGACGAGACTCCTGTGCGAGCCTCGCCGCGGTGCTCCTCGATGAGCGAGATCAATGCGTCGGTAACCGTGTCGACGAACTCGGGCTCGTCCAGCAGGCTCATAGTCAGGACGAGCGAATCGCGATCGGCAGACTCGGGTCCGTGCCCGAGCGACCAGAGCCGGTCGTTGAGGTCGACGCCCGACACTCCCGTTCCGGGTAGCCACAAGGTCACCTTGAACGGGTCGAGGTCGGCCTCGATGGTGCCGTCATCGAGGACGACCAGGCCGCGCACGCCCGCGAGTCGACGCCGCATCCGGCGGACCAGGTCAACAGTGCGATCGAGCGCTGCGGCACCGTCGCGCTCCATCACCGCGCGCGACGCATCGATCGACGCCAGCAGGGTTCCCGACGGCGATGTCGTGGCGACGAGATCCACGCAGCGGTCCAGGTGACTGCTCGCGACGAGTTCACCACGCATCGAGATGACTGCGGACTGCGAGAAGCCCATCAACGTCTTGTGCACACTGGTCACCGACACGTCGGCACCCTGCGCGATCGCTCCGCGGGCCGGCATGAAGCCCAGGTGCGCTCCCCAGGCCTGATCGACGACGAGCGGAACCCCGCGATCGTGCGCCGCTCGCGCGAGCGATTCGACGTCGCACAGCGTTCCCACGTACGACGGAGACGTCACGAAAAGTGCGGACACGTCGGAGTCGATCGCGTCTAGTGCGGTAGCGGGCACACCCATCGGCAGCCCGAACTCCGGATGGATGTCGGGGTAGACCCACACCGGGCGCGCGCCCGTGATCACCAGCGCCGCGTGGGTGCTCCGATGCGACGTGCGGTCGACAGCAACGGGACGACCGGGGTGCGTGACGGCGGACAGCGCGGCGATGTTGCCCTGCGACGAACCGCCGACCAGGAACCTGCAGTGGTCGGCGCCCACCGCCTTTGCCCATAACGACTCAGCCTGCTCGAGGTAACGATGACTGAACGCGTTGTCGTCGACTCCGCCCTGAAGCGGGATGTCGTCGCGGACGAGAGCGCGCAGCAGGTCATCGCCGAGCGCAGGGGCGTCCGCCGAGTAGCGGTTCTTGTGGCCGGGGATCTGCAGGGGTCGGCGACCAGCAGCCATCGCCTCCTGCCATGCGGTGACGAGCGGTGCTTGGGACATGGCTACGAGCCCTTTGAGCGAAGGGCCTGGATGCGCAGGTCGAGCTCCCGCAGCATCGGGCGCACGATCGCGTCCGGCAGTCCCTCCTCGTCGCGCAAGCGCAGCAGTTCCTCCTGCTCGGCGCGCACCATCGCCTGGGCAGCAGCGAACAATTGCTGCACCTCGATCTCCTGCGTCTGCGACGTCGACAGCGCGTCCGTCGTCACGACCATTCGACGTTCCGCGTCGCTGCGCAGCCTTTCGGCCACCTCGGCGCTGAACGGCTGACCCGCCGCGTCGGCTTCCGCCTCGACATCGGCAAGGCGGTCGAGTGCGGCGCGGGCGAGCAGCACGTCCACACGCCGGAGGATGTCGGTGTCGTCGTCCTTTTCGATCTTGAGCAGTCGCGCGAGCCCGGGAAGAGTCAGTGACAGCAGGAGCGTGATGACGATGACGCATAGCGTCGTGGCGAGGATCAGGTCGCGATACGGCACCTTCTCCCCATTCGAGAAGGTGATGGGAATCGAGAAGGCGGCGAGACCGGAGACGGGACCGCGTGCGCCGGCCCACGCGACGATCGCCGCGCCTCGCAGATAGGTGCGCTTCGCGATGCCCTGCCGCGTCGCGCGAGCAGCTCCGACCATTCCGAACACGAACACCACGCGCGTACCGATGAGCGCGAACATCACGACGGCTACCAGGACCGCCACGTGACCGTGCGCCTCGTCATCAAGATTGCCCAGCACGTCGAACAGTTCAAGCCCGACGAGGAAGAACGCCAATGCCTGGAGAATGAACGTGATCTGCTTCCAGACCGTCGCGCTCTGCACCCGCCCCGAGTGGCCCGGGTCGGAGTTCTGCGAGTGCGCGATCACGAGTGCTGCGGCGACAACCGCGAGGATGCCCGAGCCATTGACCTCCTCGGCGACGACGTAAAGCAGGAACGGCGCGACGAGGATGAGCGCGTTGGACGCCACAAGGTCCTTGGAATGACGCAGCACCCACGCGAGCAGCCAGCCGCCGATGCCGCCCACGGCAACGCCCGCGACCACCGCGACGACGAAGATTCCCGTGACCTCGACCAACGTGACGCTTCCCGCGGCCGCGGCGACGAGTGCGACCTTCAGAGCCGTCAGGCCGGTGCCGTCGTTGACCAGGCTCTCGCCCTCGAGGATCGCGACCAGTCGCCGGGGAAGGCCGGCCCGTCTCGCAACCGCGCTGACCGCAACGGCGTCCGTGGGCGACAGAACCGCGCCGAGTGCGAACGCCATCGCGAGCGGCATCGCGACAACGGTGACGGCGAGAGCGCCCACGACGAGGGTCGACGCGATGACCAGGCCGATGGCGAGCACGAGCACCGGTCTGCTGACTCGCCGAAGGTCGATGTACGACGAGCCGAGCGCCTCCCCGAACACGAGCGGGGCGAGGATCGCAACCAGTACGACCTCAGGGTCGGGGGGAGCCGTCAGCCCCCACGGGAGCGCCCCGACGAGGACCCCGGCGGCGATGAGCGGCAGGGCGATGCTCCACCCGCGCTGGCGCATGAACGCGGCGATGCCGACCGCGAGCGCGGCCGACCCCGCGAGCGTGACATAGGTCTCGTTCATCGCGGGCCACAGTACCCAGATGGGCGCGACCGCATCCGACGTCAGGCGACCTGGATTGACCTCTTCGCCAGGCCGAGGAAGTAGCCGTCGATGATCGTCCGCGGCACGACGGTCGGATCGGTCGCTGCACCCAGCGTGATGAACAGCGGGATGTAGTGCTCGACGGTCGGGTGCGCGTACGGCATGCCCGGGGCCGACTGCTGATAGGACGCCAACGCGTCGATGTCAGCGCGGTCGATCGCCTCGGCGGCCCACAGGTCGAAGTCACGGCTCCAGCCGGGTGGGTTCGCATCGGGGCGGAAGTCGCGGAGGAACGGCAGGCCGTGAGTGAGGAATCCGGAGCCGATGACGAGTACGCCGTGCTCGCGCAACTGACGCAGCCGACTCCCCAGTTCGATCAGCCGGTACGGGTCCGATGTTGGCAGCGACATCTGCAGGACCGGGATGTCTGCTTCGGGATACATCACGGTCAGCGGAACCCACGCGCCGTGGTCGAGACCACGACTGTTGTGCTGGTGCAGGGTCTCGCTGTCGGGGAGTACCGACGCGACGAGTGCAGCTAGTTCGGATGCGTCCGGGGTGGGATACGTCATCTCGTAGAAGCGCTGTTCGAAGCCGCCGAAGTCGTAGACGAGAGGCGTCGAGGCCGCCGTCGCGGACAGCGAGATCGGTGCGGACTCCCAGTGCGCCGAGACGATCAGGATCGCGCGGGGCCGGGGCATGCTCGCGGCCCAGGCGGCCAGTTCGGCAGTCCACCGGGCATCGTCGAGGAGGGGCGGCGCGCCATGGCCGAGATAGACGGCCGGCATCGGCCCGAGCTCAGGTGACCAGCTCTCGTGAGGCATGGACCCAGTGTGCGCGCATTTAGTTGATGTGTCAACTAACTTTCACGCCTGCTCCGACGGGCCCGAGTCCGCCACCGGTTCGGGCGCATAGATCTGGTCGATGTCCTCGAGCAGATCGAAGGCGTCCGGTACCGGGATCGCCTGCCGCAGCGGCTCCTCGGCGGCGGCAAAGGTCGAGTTGACGTCATCGTTGGTTATGCCGAACTGCGACGGATCCTCGGCGGCCGCCGCGAGGTACGCCTGCCATGCCTTGTTGTGGGCGAGGTAGGCGCGCTGCGCGTCGATGACGTCCTCATGCCACGGCATGGCTCGCACGGAGGCGACCAAGTCCCCCGCGTGCGTGACGTCGCGAAGCCCTGCGGACGCGGCATCCTTCAGCAGTTCGTCGAGCGCCTCCTGGTTATCCGGGCTGAGCGGGACCTTCGTCGCGAATCCGTCAACCGCATCGCGCACCGCATCCTGCGTGTCCGACATCGCCTGCTCGGACACCTCGATCTGCGCGACCAGCGCGCGCATCTCGGTGTTGCGCTTGACCCAGTCGCCCGCGACCAGGCCAGCGCCGAGCAGCACCGCGACGAAGGTCACGGCGCCGATGACGGGTGGCAGCCAGCGGGGCGTGCGAGAACTCATGGCGCCATTGTGGCCCAGCGTTCACTACGGTTGCCCCGTGACATCGATTGACAGTGACCAGACATGGCGCGCGCGGTACGCCGGACTGTGCGCGACACTGCGCGATCAATACCAGTCCATTCCACCCGGCTCACCTGTTCGGCTGGCCAAGCGCACGTCGAATCTCTTCCGTCCTCGCGACGCGGTCAGCACTCCGGGCCTGGATGTCGCGGCGTTCGACGGCGTGCTCCAGGTCGATCCGGTCACTCGCACCGCAGAGGTGCTGGGCATGACGACGTACGAGCACCTCGTCGCAGCGACGCTGCCCCACGGGCTCATGCCTATGTGCGTGCCCCAGCTGCGCACGATCACCCTCGGCGGCGCGGTGACCGGACTCGGCATCGAGAGCGCGAGCTTCCGGCACGGGACTCCGCACGAGTCAGTGATCGAGATGGACATCCTCACTGGCGCAGGTGAGATCCTGACCGTGAGCGGCCGCGCGGATGACCCGAACCGAGACCTCTTCTATGGCTTCCCCAACTCCTACGGCTCCCTCGGGTACGCATTGCGGTTGCGAATCGAACTCGAGCCGACCCAGCCATACGTGCTGCTTCGACACGTGCGATTCGCCACGTCGACCGCGATGGCCGAGCAGATGACGGTGATCGCCGCGACTCGCGAGTACGAGGGCAGGCGCGTCGACTTCATCGACGGCACCGTGTTCTCCCGCGACGAGCAGTACCTGACCCTGGGCACGATGGTCGACGAGCTGCCCGTCGGCCTCCGGCCGAGCGACTACACGGGAATGGGCATCTACTACCGCTCGATCCAAAGCCGCACGCTCGACGCACTGACGATCCATGACTACCTGTGGCGCTGGGACACGGACTGGTTCTGGTGCTCGCGCGCGTTCGGCGCGCAGAACTCCGTGATCCGCAGGCTGTGGCCGAAGAGCCGGCTGCGCAGCGACGTCTACTGGAAGCTCGTCGCCCTCGACCGCAGGCACGGACTGTCGACCCGGGCGGCGCGGCTTCGCGGCAGGCCCGCACGAGAGGCCGTGGTCCAGGACATCGAGGTGCCCGTCGACCGACTGACGCAGTTCCTGGACTTCTTCCACGACGAGGTCGGGATCGAGCCGATCTGGGTCTGTCCGCTTAAGCAGCGCGACCCGGAAGCCACGTGGCCCCTGTACGAGTTCGACCCCGAAGTTCTCTACGTGAACGTCGGCTTCTGGTCCACGGTGCCACTGCCCCAGGGAGTCGATCCGGAGGAAGGACGCATCAACAGGCGGATCGAGGAGGTCGTCACGGCCCTCGACGGACGCAAGTCGCTGTACTCCACCGCGTTCTACGACCGGGAGAGCTTCTGGTCGATCTATGGAGGTACCGAGTACGCGCGGCTCAAAGGGCTCTACGATCCTGACCGACGGCTCAGGGGACTGTACGAAAAGGTCGTGGAGCGGCAGTGATGTGCGCCACGGGGAGGGGTGGAGACCATGCGGCTTGCTGACGCGTTCTCGATGATCGTTCCGGAAGAGCGGGGCGTGGGCTTTCGCGCCTACGACGGCTCCGTCGCCGGACCGGTCAACGCCGAGGTCACCCTTGATGTGCGCAGTCCGCGGGCCGTCCAGTACTTCGCGGGGTCGCCCTCACAGCTCGGGCTCGCGCGCGCATACGTCACAGGCGACCTGGAGATCATCGGCGATCCGTACACCGCGCTGAGCCGGCTGTACCCGCTGCCGCTTGACCACCTCACGTGGAACGACAAGGCGCGGCTGGCGCGCACGTTCGCGCCGTTCGCGCTGAAGCGGCCCGCGCCGCCCGCGCAGGAGCGACGCCTCAACGGTCGTCGGCACTCCAAGAACCGCGACGCCGACGCGATCCACCATCACTACGACGTCAGCAACCGCTTCTACTCCTGGGTCCTTGGCCCCTCAATGGCCTACACGTGCGCGGTGTTCCCCAACGCAGACGCGTCGCTCGAGACCGCGCAGGAGGAGAAGTTCGACCTGGTCTGCCGCAAGCTCGGTCTCCAGCCCGGAATGCGACTGCTCGACGTCGGCTGCGGCTGGGGCGGCATGGTCATGCACGCCGTGAAGCACTACGGCGTCACAGCGATCGGCGTGACGTTGTCCGAGCAGCAGGCGCTGTACGGACAGGAGTCGATCGAGCAGGCCGGACTCACCGGGCAGGCACAGATCCGGTTCAGCGACTACCGCGACATTCAGGAGACCGGCTTCGACGCGGTCTCGTCGATCGGGCTTACCGAGCACATCGGACGCGACAACTACCCCGCGTACTTCTCGTTCCTCCACGACAAGCTGCGCCCCGAGGGCCGGCTGCTGAACCACACCATCACGCGTCCGCACGACGGCTGGGTCAGCCACTTCCGCAAGTCGTTCATCAACCGCTACGTGTTCCCCGACGGCGAGCTCTCAGGACCAAGCCAGGTCATGACCGCGATGAATGCCGCCGGCTTCGAGATCCGGCACGAGGAGAACTTGCGCGAGCACTACGCGCTGACCCTCAAGTACTGGTGCGAGAACCTTGAGGACCATTGGGACGAGGCCGTCGCGGAAGCGGGACTGGCCACCGCGCGCGTGTGGCGCCTGTACATGGCGGCATCGCGGCTGGGCTTCGACATCAACATGATCGAGCTGCACCAGATGCTCGGCGTGAAGCTCGGCCCGGGCGGGAAGTCCGGAATGCCGCTGAGGCCGGACTTCAGCACCCGGCAGGTGCACGCCTAGCTAACGGTGGGCTCGACGAAGACGTGGATCGCCACGTCCTCGGCAAGTTCGCTGTACTCGCCGCCACTGCCGATCGTGACGCCGCCGGCCGAGCGACGGACCTTCACCGATGCGCCGGGCATCGCGCCGATCCTGTGCATCATCGTCATCGCCGCGGCGTCGTCCTGCAGGGGCTCGGCGATGCGTCGGACGATCACCCAGCGGACCTCATCGCGCGCGACGTGGCTGAGAGTGTCGAAGTGATCGGTTGAGACCTCGGACATCGAGCCGCCCGGCGTGAGTTCGCTCAGGCCCGGGATCGGGTTGCCATACGGTGACTCGGTCGGGTGGTTCAAGATCTCAAGCAGCCGACGCTCGACCGACTCGCTCATGACGTGCTCCCAGCGGCAGGCCTCCGCATGCACCTCTTCCCACGGCATGCCCAGCACCTCGACGAGCAGGCACTCGGCGAGCCGATGCTTGCGCATGACGCGGGTCGCCGCCTCACGTCCGGTGACGGTGAGTTCGAGGTGGCGGTCACCCTCGACGACGAGCAGGCCGTCGCGCTCCATGCGCGCGACCGTCTGCGAGACCGTGGGGCCGCTCTGGCTCAAGCGCTCGGCAATGCGGGCACGCATCGGGATGATGCCCTCTTCCTCAAGCTCGAAGACCGTACGCAGATACATCTCGGTGGTGTCGATGAGCTCGCTCACGTGCGACCGCCATGCTCGAAGGAAGGTCTGCCTAGGACCGCCAATCTATCGAACTGGGCCAACCCTCACGCGAGCACGGCGGCAATGAGCAGCGAGAGCGCGAATCCCGCCACGACCAGGCCGCCAGTCCATTCGCGCTCGACCGCGTACGAATCCGGAACCATCGTGTCCGCGATCATCGCCAGCAGGGCACCCGCCGCGAACGTCTGAGCGATGCCCGACCATGTCCCGTCGTCATTGGCGAGCACCTGATGGCCGATCGCGGCGGATGCCGCACTAGTCGCCACGACAAGTGCCCACATCGCGAGAACCCGGCCTCGCATCCACCCCTGCGCGCGCAGTCCGGCAGAGCCTGCCAGTCCCTCGGGCAGGTTCGACAGTCCGATGCCGACGAAGAGCGGCACGCTCACTCCGCCGCTGAGCACGCTGAGCCCGAGGACGAACGACTCCGGGATGCCGTCGAGCACGGTACCGAGGACGATCGGCAGGGGGCTGCTGACACCACTGTCCTTGTCGTCCTTACCGCGCTGGCCGACCCTGGTGTCAATGATGCGACTGCCGATGACGAACACCGCGGCCCCGGCGAGCATCGACACCGCGACACCGGCAATCGGCAGGGACACTTGCGCGTCTGCGACGAGGTCGTAGGACACCGAGCCGATCAGCAGGCCGCTGCCGAGCGCCATGATGATCGCGGTCAGGCGGGGCGAGGGTCGCACGGCATACGCGAGCAGCGCGCCGACGAGCAGCGTCGATGCCGACAGGGCACCGAACAGCGCCGCCAGGACCATGGGTCAAGTGTCGCCTAGGTTTGGCCCATGGCCAGCGTCCTGTGGTTCCGTCGCGATCTGCGCCTTCACGACAACCCCGCGCTGCAGGCGGCCATAGCCCAGTCGCATGCAGATGGCGACGACCGGATCATTCCCGTCTTCGTCATCGATCCGGCGCTCTGGGATCCCGCTGGCCCGGTTCGTCGGGCGTACCTGGTGGAGTCCCTCCGGCACCTGCGGGCCGACATGGGCGGTGACCTCCTCATCCTGCGTGGCAACCCGGCGACGGTCATTCCGGACCTCGCGAGATCCGCAGCGGCCACGTCGGTACACATCGCCGCCGACTTCGGCCCGTACGGGTGCGCACGCGACGATGCCGTCGCAGACGAACTCGGGCCGGTGCCGCTGGTGAGTACCGGCTCGCCCTACGCGGTCGCCCCCGGACGTGTCCTGAAGGACGACGGCACCTCGTATCGCGTCTTCACGCCGTTCTACCGCGCCTGGATGCGCCATGGCTGGCGCGCTCCCGCACCGGATGCTCCCGCCGACGTCGCGTGGTGGCTGCCCATCGCCTCGCATGACCTGCCGCCTGCACCCGATCTCGGTGACCTGCGACTGCCGGCAGCTGGCGAACGTGCGGCCTGGGAGACCTGGGAGGCGTTCCGCGACGACCGGCTTTCCGACTACGCGAACGTGCGCAACCGCGCCGACCTGTCGGGCACCAGCGCGCTGAGCCATCACCTCAAGTACGGGGAGATCCATCCACGGTCGCTGCTCGCCGAGATCGCGGACGACTCCACCAGCGCCGAGACGTTCCGGCGGGAACTGTGCTGGCGAGAGTTCTACGCGGATGTGCTCGCCGCGGTCCCGGCCAGTGCTCGGCAATCGCTCAACCCTGCCTTCGACGACGCCATGCGGTGGGCCGACGGGCCGGCAGCCGAGAGCAATGTCGAGGCGTGGCGCGCCGGTCTCACCGGCTACCCCATGGTCGACGCGGGAATGCGCCAACTGCGCGCCGAGGGCTGGATCCACAACCGGGTGCGCATGGTGGTGGCCAGCTTCCTGGTGAAGGACCTGCACGTGCCCTGGCAGCGCGGTGCTGCGGAGTTCATGCGCTGGCTGCGCGACGGCGATCTCGCCAGCAATGCGCACGGGTGGCAGTGGACCGCCGGCTGCGGGACAGATGCTGCGCCCTTCTACCGGATCTTCAATCCCGTCCGTCAGGGACTGACCTTCGACCCGCAGGGCGACTACGTGCGTCGGTACGTGCCCGAGTTGCGACACCTGTCCGGGGCGTCGTGCCACGAGCCGTGGCTGTCGGTCGACGGCGGCTCGCATGGCTACCCGGAGCGCATCGTCGATCACGCCGCCGAGCGGCTGGTGGCCCTCGCCGACTACGCCGCCCTCCGCCCCCCGAATTGAACCGCCTCCCGGGTCAAATCCACGTTTCGAGGCGCCAAACCGTCAGCGGACGCAGATATGAACCGCTCCCCGTCCAGCAAGCGTTCAGGGCACGCGGGCGCGTTAGCGTCAGCGTCGACCTTCCCCTTGCCGTTGCTGAGGCGGCTCAAATCCCGCTAATCGCCACCCCGAACGGCCACAAACCCGGATTTGACCCGGGAGGCGGTTCAATTCGGGAGAACGTGGCGGTCCGGGGTAGCGGGGTGGACCTGACAGACTTCGGAGCATGACCGTCGTCGCCGTGCTCTCCATGAAGGGCGGAGTGGGCAAGAGCACCGTTGCGCTCGGCCTGGCGAGCTCGGCGTGGGATCGCGGGCTGCGCACCCTCGTCATCGACCTCGACCCGCAGGCCAATGCCTCGATGGCTCTGGAGGTCACCGACGCCGCCTTCACGACCAGCGACATCCTCGCCGACGCCCGCCCTGGGGTCGCCGCCGATGCCATGGTCGCAAGCAGTTGGGGCGACTCGGTGATGGTTATCGCGTCCGAGCGATCCCTCGAGCATCGCCACGTCGGCGGCGGACACCAGTCCGCGCAACGTCTGCGGACCGCGCTGGCAACCTTGCCGCGAACCTTCGATCTCGTAGTCATCGACTGCCCTCCGTCGCTCGGTGAGCTCACCCGAAACGCGCTCACCGCAGCGGACCTCGCGCTCATCGTGACCGAGCCGAACCATTTTGCGGTGCACGGCGCGACCGAGGCACTCGAAGCCGTGACCGTGATCGCAGCAACGTCGAATCCGCGCCTTAGGGCCGCAGCGATCGTCATCAACCGCATGCGCCCCGACGACCGAGAGCACCGCCTGCACGCCGACCTGCTCACCGCCGAGCACGGCGAGCTCATCTTCGCCAGGCCTTTGCCCGACTGCTCGGGTATCCCCCAGTCCCAGCGCTCGGGCAGCCCGATCCACACGTGGAACTCGCCCGGATCGCGAGAGGTCGCCGAGATCCTCGACGACCTGCTCGACTCCCTGCTGCCCGTGCCCCGCACGCAGCCGGATCGGCCGACGTTCTCCCTGCGCAGGTTCTTCACGTGAGCCCGCAGGGACCGGACAACCGGGCACCACTGCGCAAGGCGGGCGACGCCGACGTCCACCCGACCGCGCCCGCCATCGAGGACGCGCGGTTCGGCCGCCCGGGCATGTCGACCGGCGACTCGGTCGGAGCACCCGACAAGGACAAGCTGGTCGACCTAGGCGTCCAGATTCCCAAGTCCTTACGCAAGTCAGTGCGTGCAGAGGCGGAACGGCGAGGCATCACCGTCGACCAGCTCGTGGCCGAGGCTCTGCGCGAGCGCACCGCCCGCTAGCCCCGTCGACTAGCAAGGCTGAACGCGTCGGACTAGTTTCTCCAGATGACCTTCGACCGACGATCCCTGCTCAAGAGCGCGGCGGCAGCCACGGCGGCCGTCGCCGCCGCACCTCTCCTCACCTCCCGGGCCAGTGCGGCGAGCGCTGCCGCGACGACAACGCCCGGCGTCTCGCTGCTCGATCTGTTCGCCTCCTCGGACTTCAATGACGAGGCACTCTTCGCACTCGGCGGGGCGAGCTCGCACACTGCCGAAGTCGGCGAGGTGCTGCGCATCGCGAACCTCATCAACACCCGCACCGGCAATCCGGCCGAGCCCGACACATCAGCGTTCGACGCGTACTACCAGGAGTTCGGGCGCTATGGCGCACGCCTGGAGGCATCTGCCGCCGCAGCCGCCGATCGCCATCCGGTCACCGCGCAGAACCAGTACCTGCGGTCCGCGATGTACGCGGCGCAGCAGCTGTTCTTCGTCCTGGGCACCCGCGACGGCTCGCGCGAGGCCCGGATCTTCGATGTGGCGCAGTCGCGGTGGATGAAGGCCATGCGCCTGCTCGACCCGGGGATGATCGCCGCTGAGGTGACGTCCGACTTCGGGCCGCTGCCGGTCTACCTCCTGCGCACCACGGTGGGTTCCGGACCGCGCCCGACCGTGATCATCAGCGAGGGCAGCGACGGCCAGAACGTCGAGACGATGCAGTTCGGCGTGACCGCAGGGCTGGCGCGGGGCTACAACGTCGTGCTGTTCGAGGGTCCAGGTCAGATGGCCCCGCTCTTCACGCGCCATGTGCCCTTCTCCGCAGACTGGGACAAGGTCGTCGCCCCCGTGCTCGCGTGGACCAGGGCGCAGGCGGACATCGGGAAGATCGCGCTCATCGGCATCTCATTCGGCGGCATGCTCTGCGCACGTGCCGCCGCGCGAGTCGACGGCCTTGACGCGGTCGTCCTCGAACCGGGTGCATATGACTTCACCACGATCTGGAGTGACCAGGAGAACATGGCGCTCGTCAAGGAGACGGTCAACGCGAAGCCTGCGGAGAAGGAGGGCGCCCGACGCGGGCTGAACGGCGGCTTCCTCGAGGCGTGGCCATCCATTCCGCGCTTCGAGCAGTTCAGCATCTACAAGCGCGGGTCGATCTTCGACCGCAAGGTGCAGCGCGAGGCGCGCGCCGGCAGAGCACCCTCGGACTACTACGGGCTTCTGGAAAAGCTGCTGCCCTTCCGGTTCGGCGCGGACTTCCGGCAGATCCGGATACCGACTCTCGTCACCGCAAATGAGGGCGACGAGTTCTTCGGCAAGCAGCCGGACCAGGCGTTCGACCTGCTCACGTCGGTGCCGCGCAGTCGAAAGGAGCTGGTGCACCTGACCGCGCAACTCGGTGCGTCGCTTCACGACCAGCCGACCGGGCCGCAGGTCGCCGAGGAGATCGTGTTCGACTGGCTGGACGACCAGCTCGGCTGACTAAGGCACCGGGTCGCGCGCGTCGTACTTGAGGAACCCGGGGAACTTGGCCGCGAGTCCCACGGCGAGGCCGACACACGCCAGGCCACCGGTCACGACAGAGACGGCTTCACCGAACATCGCGGCAACCGCGCCGGCCTCGACATCCCCCAGTCGCGGTCCGCCCGCCACGACGACGGTGAACACTCCCTGCAGGCGGCCGCGATACTCGTCGGGCGTCGCGGACTGCAGGATCGTCGTGCGGAACACTGCCGAGACGTTGTCCGCCGCCCCCGCAATCGCCAGCAATACCAACGCGATCGGCAGCGAGCGCACCAGCCCGAATGCGGCGATCGACATTCCCCACACGATGATCGCCCCGACGATCGCCCGACCCTGCCAGCGCACCCGCCCGAGCGGCCCACTGAGTACTCCTGACGTCAGCGCGCCGGCCGCCGGGGCGGCCGAGAGCAGCCCGAGAACGAGAGCGACGTCTCGGGTGCTGCCGCCGTACCACTGCGCGGCGATCGCGGGGAAGAGGGCGCGTGGCATGCCGAAGACCATCGCGACGATGTCCTCGTAGAAGGTCATCTGCAGATTGAGCTTGCCCTTGAGGAAGACGAAGCCCTCCTTGACCGCCGCCCAGCCCGCTCGGGGCCGTTCGTGTCCCGGCTCGACGATCGGCGGCAGGCTTGGCAGCCGGAACATCGCCCACGTGACGATGCCGAAGCCGATCACGTCGATCGCGTAGGGAGTGGTCACCGTTCCCGTCGCGGCCACGAGGAGCCCGCCGATGAGCGGGCCGATTGTGAAGCCGATGTTCCACGTGACCGAACCGAGGGCGTTGGCGGCAGGCAGCAGCTCGCGCGGGACTATGCGGGGAATGATCGCCTGCCGCGCGGGCGAGCCGACGGCGAAGAATCCGGACTGGATGGCAACGATCAGGTAGAGCAGCGCGACCGAGCTCGACTGCAGAAGCGACTGCGTCAGGAACGCCGCCGAGCACAGCCACAGTCCGAACGCCGTGATGAGCCCGACGATCCGGCGGTCATGCGCGTCGGACAGCGTCCCGCCGTACAGTCCGAAGCCGACGAGCGGCACCAGTTGGGCGAGGCCGACGAACCCGACCATGAGGCTCGAGTGGGTGAGGTCCCACACCTGCAGCCCCACGGCCACCGATGTCATCTGCTGGCCGATGTTGCTGATCCCAAGAGCGGCCCACAGCCGTCGATACGACGGACTGACGCGAAGGGGCGTCAGGTCGGCGAAGAGGCGGGACACTCACCGGAACCTACGCCCCGCTCACGGCGACAGGCGTTCGACCGTCCAGTCGTCAGGGCGCGCGAGGTCGGGCACGTCGGCGACGGACCGGAATCGCAGGCGATCGTGCAGCCTCGAGTCGCGCCCCTGCCAGAACTCGACGGTGAGCGGATGCACGAGCCAGCCGCCCCAGAAGTCGGGCAGCGCGACGGGAGTCCCGTCGGGGAACCTGGCCCGGACCTCGTCGACCCTGCGCTCGAGCACCTCGCGTCCGTCGATGACCTGCGACTGGTGGCTGGCCCATGCCCCCAGCTGAGAGCCCCGCGGCCGACTCGCGAAGTACTCGGCGACTTCGTCGCGGGGCAGGAGCTCGGCTCGCCCGACCACCACCACCTGACGCTGCAGGGCGTACCACGGGAAGACGAGCGACATCCTCGGATTTCCCGCGAGCTCGCCGCCCTTTCGCGAGGTGAGATTGGTGAAGAAGGAGAACCCTCGTCGATCGACTCCCTTGAGCAGCACCGTGCGCGAACTGGGCTGGCCCTCGGCGCTCACCGTCGACAGCACCATCGCGTTCGGCTCCGGGAATCCGGCTGCGGAAGCCTCGGCGAACCACCTCTGGAACTGCTCGAGCGGTGATCCGGCCAGGTCCTGCTCGCGTAGTTCGCCCGCATTCATGACCCGATCTCACCACGAAAGCCGCACCCATGTTGAATGGGCCGCGGGTCGTCCGAATGAAGGGAGCCGACGTGTCGGAATTCGTGCCGGGCCTGGAGGGCGTCATCGCCTTCGAGACCCAGATCGCCGAGCCGGATCGCGATGGCAGCGTGCTGCGCTATCGCGGTGTCGACATCGAGGAACTCGTGGGCCGCGTGTCCTTCGGCAACGTCTGGGGGCTGCTCGTCGACAACGAGTTCAACCCCGGCCTGCCGCCCGCCGAGCCCTTCCCGATCCCCATTCACTCCGGTGACGTGCGGGTCGACGTGCAGTCGGCGATCGCGATGCTCGCGCCCGCGTGGGGCCTCAAGCAACTCCTCGACATCGACGACGACGCAGCGCGAGAGAACCTCGCCCACGTGTCGGTCATGGCTTTGTCGTTCGTGGCGCAGTCCGCGCGCGGCATCGGTGTGCCGATGGTGCCGCAGGCTCACATCGACGAGGCGCAGACCATCACCGAGCGCTTCATGCGCCGCTGGCGCGACGAACCGGACCCCAAGCACGTGCAGGCCGTCGACGCGTACTTCGTGTCGGCCGCGGAGCACGGCATGAACGCGAGCACCTTCACCGCACGCGTCATCGCGTCGACAGGCGCCGACGTTGCCGCATCGATCTCGGGAGCCATCGGCGCGATGAGCGGCCCGCTGCACGGCGGCGCGCCGGCACGGGTGCTCAGCATGATCGAAGAGGTGGAGCGCACCGGTGACGCGTCGACATACGTCAAGGGCGCACTCGACCGCAACGAGCGACTCATGGGCTTCGGTCACCGCGTTTACCGCGCGGAGGATCCGCGGGCCCGCGTTCTCCGACGAACCGCACGCGATCTCGGCGCTCCACGCTACGAGGTGGCCCTCGCCCTCGAGGAGGCGGCGCTGGCCGAACTGCGCGAGCGGCGTCCGGACCGCGTGCTCGAGACGAACGTCGAGTTCTGGGCGGCGATCGTGCTCGACTACGCCGAGGTTCCCGCTCACCTGTTCACGTCGATGTTCACGTGCGCACGACTCGCCGGCTGGAGCGCGCACATCCTGGAGCAGAAGCGCACGGGACGGCTGATCCGTCCGTCCGCTCGCTACGTCGGACCCGCGCCTCGATCCGTGGAGCAGGTGCCCGGCTGGGACGCCAAGATGGTGGCTCCGACCGGGTACACCCCGACCGTCTAGGCTGGCGTCTTCGCCACCAGCTCTGGGAGAACGCTCGTGCCTGCCGTGCCTGAAGACATCACCATCCCTGCCGAACTTCTCCCCGCGGACGGTCGCTTCGGCTCCGGTCCGTCTCGAGTGCGCAAGCCGCAGGTCGACGCCCTCGCGTCGGTGTGGCAGTCGTACCTCGGCACGTCGCACCGCCAGAAGACCGTCAAGTCTCAGGTCGGACGCCTGCGTTCGGGACTGGCCGACCTGTTCGCGCTGCCCGAGGGCTACGAGGTCGTGCTCGGCAACGGCGGATCGACCGCGTTCTGGGATATCGCGTCCTTCGGATTGATCCGCGACCGCGCGCAGTTCCTCACCTTCGGTGAGTTCGGCGCGAAGTTCGCCAGCGGAGTGCGCAAGGCGCCGCACGTCGGCGACCCCACCATCATCGACAGCGCCCCCGGCTCGGCACCCGTCTTCGTTGCCGAGGCCGGCATCGATGCTTACTGCACGCCGCACAACGAGACGTCGACCGGCGTCGCTGTGACCCCGTACCGCGTCGAAGGCGCCGACGAGGGCGCGCTCATGATCATCGACGCCACCAGCGGCGCTGGAGGCCTCGCTGTCAACCCCGCCGATGTCGATACCTACTACTTCGCACCGCAGAAGAGCTTCGGCTCGGACGGCGGACTGTGGGTCGCGCTCATGTCGCCCGCCGCGATCGCCCGCGCCGGCGAGATCAACGCGTCCGGTCGCTGGATCCCCGACTTCCTGGACCTCCAGACCGCTATCGACAACAGCCGGCTCGACCAGACCTACAACACACCCGCACTCGCGACGATCCTGCTCATGGCCGAGCAGGTGGACTGGTTCAACGCCAATGGCGGCCTCGACTGGTGCGTCGCACGCACCGCGGAATCGTCTGGCGTGCTGTACGACTGGGCTGAGGCGAGCGATGTCGCAACACCGTTCGTCGTCGATCCGGAGCTGCGCTCAGCCGTCGTCGCGACCATCGATATCGACGATGCGATAGACGCGACCGCCATCACGAAGGTGCTGCGTCGCAACGGCATCGTCGACACCGAGCCGTACCGCAAACTTGGCCGCAACCAACTGCGCGTCGCGGTGTTCCCGGCCGTCGAGCCCGACGACGTGCGCGCTCTAGTCGCGTCGATCGACTTCGTCATCTCGCAACTGACGTGACCTCGCGGTTACCGTGAGCACGACCGCGGTCACCACAGCGAAACCAGTTCTCGATCGACCGACGTGGATCGCGTACACGCAGCTCGCGTTCTACGCCGGGTTCATGTACGCGTTCGGTGCGACGCAGGCACTGCTACGTGATGAGCAAGGCACATCGCGCTCCACCGCTGCTCTGCACGGAACAGCCTTCGCCGTCGGCGCGATCATCTCGGCAATGCTCACCGCCCGCGCCATCCATCGATGGGGTCGCGGCCGGGTGATGCGAGTCGCGGCGATCACCACGGCCGCCGCGATCTGCTTCTACACGATTCCGAATGCGGGCTTGCCCGTGACGCTTGTCGGCGCGGCGGCCGCTGCCTTCTTCGGAACCTTCCTTCTCATCTCCGTCAATGCGTTTCTGCTCGACCATCAGGGCGTCGCGGGGCCGGCATCGCTGACTGAGGCGAATGCACTGGCGTCACTGGCCGGTCTGCTCGGGCCGCTGGCCGTCGGCGTTGGTGCAGCGACTGTCCTGGGCTGGCGGTCCGCGCTGTGGGTCGTCGCGGCCGCCCTCCTCATCGGGGAACTGTGGCGCGGGCGCCATGTCGACGTGTTCGGCACGCGCGGACTCGCGGAGTACGAAGCTCGCGGTGGCAGATTGCCGCGTCACGTCTACTGGTCGCTGGCCGCGATCATGTGCTTCCTCGGCGCGGAGTTCTGCCTGACCTTCTGGGGAGCCGACCTGCTCAGGGAACGCTGCGGGTTCGGCGCGGCGGCTGCGGCCGCGTCGCTGGGGACGATCACCGGGGGCATGCTCATCGGCCGTCTGTGGGGCTCAAGGCTGGCGCAGCGGATGCCGACCGAGAGGATTCTCAAGGTCTCCATCGTCTTCGCGCTCGCTGCTTTCGCCCTGGCGTGGACGCTGACGCTGTGGCCCGTGGTCCTGCTCGGCCTCATGCTCACCGGCGTCGGGATCGGCGTCCACTGGCCGCTCGGGGTCGCGCGCGTCGTCCGTGCCTCGGGTGGGATGACCGACCGCGCGTCCGCGTCGGCATCGATCGCGGGTGGCGTGGCGATCGCCATCGCCCCGATCGCGCTAGGCGTGATGTCGGACACCGTCGGCTTCCACATCGCGTTCCTCTTGGTGCCAGTCCTGCTGCTCATCGCTCTCGCGTTGATCCTCACGCACCCCGTCGCCGACGACTACCTGCCGCAGCGATGAGGGCGACGATCGCAACTGCGACCAGAACCACAGCAGCCGCCACCGCGATGCCAAGACTCGACGCACGGCCTGAGTCGGGTGCCGCGCTCGGGGTCTGCGATGCGGAGGGGGCAGGGGTCGCCGACTCGGTCGACTCGGTCGGCTCGGGCGCAGTGGTGGGCGTGGGCGCAACGCTGGGCACGTCGACACGCAGCAGACGGGTATCGCGCTCGCTCGCGATCAGCAGCGAGCGACCATCCGCGGTCCACGTCACCGTCTCGCCTTGGGGCTGGATCGGCAGGCCGATCGTCTCGGCCAGTCGTCCTGCCGGCAGACCGTCGAAGACTGTCGCGTTCACGTAGTCGCGCAGGACGTAACGGGTGCCGTCCGGGCTGACCGACCCGTCGGTCACGAGTCCGCCCTCCTGCCCGATCGGCTTGGCAACGTTGACCTCCGTGGTCGACAGTCGCTTGGGCAGCTTGTACAGGCGGCCGTGCGCGAGTTGCTTCGTGACGATCCACACCTGTTTGGAGTTCGGATCGACGAGCAGTGCCTCGGCGTTGTGCGGTCGATCCCGGTAGGTGAACCGATACGTCGTTGGTGTGACCGTCTGATCGACGAGCGACTTCGGCTCACGGAACCGGTGCAGTCGCACGTCGGGCCACGAGTCCAGGTTGTCGCCGATATCGGCGACCCAGAGCACGGGACGTCCCTTGGCGTCACGTCCAGACCCGATCGCTTCGATGTCGCGGGCGTCGATGCCCGCGATCGTGATTCGGGCCAACGTCTCGCAGCTCGTGGCATCGACGGCGTACACGTACGGCCCGCCGCTCGAGTCATTGTGCAGCCAGATGACGTCGGGATGACGCAACGAGAGCGTCATCCCGCTGATCTCGGTCAGCCGATCATCGGAGAATCGGCAGACGGTCGTGACCCCGTCTTCGGCCGTGGCGGCTGGCGAGGCCACAACTGCGGCAATCAGGCCGACAAACACGGCCACGAGCAGACGCTTCATGGACTATCGCCAGAACGCAGCGGCCACGACCACGACCGTCAGCCCCACCAGCACCGTCAGCGTCACGACGCGACGCGTCCGGGGGTTCATGCACCCAGACTACGACGCCGCTCGCGGTACGGTGCGTGGCAATGAACGCTGTGCCGAGGTCCGACGAGGACGCGGTCCTTCCGGTTTCTCTCGGAACGGTCGCGTGGCTCGTTGTGCTCCTCGTACTGCTCGCGAGGAAGTCCGAACTCGACGCGAACGGCAGCGGGTGGTGGATCGCGGTCGCGGCCGTCGGACTCGTCACCGGAATCGGCGGCGTGCTGTTCACCCGACGACGCCGCTCGCGCATGACGCGAGTTAGCCGGCTAGATCAGGAGTGACCTAGCTCGAGCGGGTCCCAGCCGTCTTCGTCGAACGCGACCTCCGGCCGGCTCTCGACCTCGACCTCAACCTCGGAATGAGCCCCACACCCGAAATTCAAGGAGATGACGTGGCCGTCGGCCGGGCTCATCTTGTTCGCGCACACGGCGAAGATCTGGCCGAGCGCCCCGCCTATGGGAACCATGAACCCGCAGGTCAGGCACTCGCCCGCAGCCTGACGCGCCATCGGGGTCGTCGGACCGAAGTCGCCTTCGACCCAACGGTCGGCGGCGTCGTCGCGGCCCTCGGGAGACAGCACGCGCACTCGACCAAGTCCCAGCTCCCACTGGCCCGGCTGCAGCGGGCTGAGCGACGACACGGACTCGAAGTCGTCCTCTCCGGTGAGTCCCGCAACAAGTCGCTCGTCGTCGGCCGGCGTCGGAAGCACGTCGCCGGGCCCGAGGTCGCCGGGCTGAACTCGCTCACTCCACGGCAGCCAGGCGGGAGCCACGATCGCTCCCTCTCCGGGCAGCAGCACTACGTCGTTGACGGTGACCGTCTTGGCACGCGAGGCGCGGGCCAGCGTCACCGTCCACCGCCAGCCGGCGTACGCGGGATTGAGGCACTCGAAGGAGTGCGTCGCGAGCCGCTCCTCGTCCATGACCACGCCCAGGTGCGCGCCGACCAGTGACTCGCCCACCTCTGCGACCGCTGCAGCGCGGGCCTCGTCAACGGCGGCGAACAGGACGGAGTCGCGCTTGGCCTCGGTCGCGGTGGCAGTCGGCATCAGATGTCCAGATCGTCGGCGACGGCGCGGAGAACTGCCGCGACCTTCTGCGCGGCCGCGTCCTGCGGGTACTTGCCGCGGCGCATCTGGTTCGAGACGCCGTCGAGCAACTTGATGAGGTCCTCGATGATGATCGCCATGTCGTCGGCGGGCTTGCGTGAGCCCTTGACCACCGATGGTGCGGCGGACAGCACGGTCAAGGACAGCGCCTGCTTGCCGCGACGGCCATCGACGACGCCGAACTCAACCTTGGCGCCCGGCTTCAGCGCGGCGACGCCGGCAGGCAGAGTCGACACGTGGACGAAGACGTCGTCACCCTCGTCAGAGGTGATGAAACCAAACCCCTTCTCGGAGTCGTACCACTTCACGGTTCCCGTTGGCACGGCAGCCTCACTCACCCATCAACCACGGCCAGCGGGGATGCCAGCGACCGGCACGGGGCCTCCCGCGCCCCAACAGGCTACCCTCTCGGGGCCTTACCGCCGCCAGTCGCCCGGATCGTGGTAACCGACCGGTCCGTTGGGCGCGTACCGTGGGTCGGATGACCACGCCGCGCAGCCTTGCCGATGACCTGCGCATGCGCGACGACGAATCGCTGTCCCGACTGCTGCGATTCCGCCCGGATCTGCTGCACCCGGTCCCGTCCGACATCACGGCGCTGACGACGCGCGCGACCACCGGACCCTCGGTCTCGCGCTGCCTGGATTCCCTGGACGCCATGCACCTGCACGTCCTCCGGGTAGTCGCCGAGCTCACTGTCAGCGATGCCGTCGACGACGGAGTCATCATCGACGCGGCATCCGCGCACCTAGGTGACGACGCGCGGAGCAGCATCGAGACCGCGCTGGCCGATCTTGTGGACCGCGCGCTCGTGTGGGGTGGTGGCGACGCACGGCGCGCCGTCCATGCGGCTCGCGGCCTGGTGCACGACGCACCATTCCCGCCGTGGCCCAAGCCGATGCTGCACGTCTCCGCGCAGCGTGACGTTGCCGACGTCAACGCGCAGGCCGCGTTGAACGCCCGCGAGGCGCTGGCACAGGTCCGCGATCTGCTCGACGACTGGTCGGCCCACCCGCCCGCCATCCTCCGCAGCGGCGGCTTGTCCTTGCGTGACTTCGCTGCAGCACGCCGACGACTCCACAGCGACTGGCAGCGCACCGCGCTCACCATCGAGGTGGCACACGCGGCGAAGCTCTCGGCGGATGACCACGAGGATCCGCCGCACTGGGTGCCAACGGACCAGTACGACGCGTGGCTGGGCCGCGGTACCGCAGAGCAGTGGACCGACCTCGTCGCTGCTTGGCTCGCGCTGCCCCGCCTTGCCTCCGTGGCGGACCAGAAGACACAGGTGCTGTCGACGGACCGCGACCGCCGTGCGATTCCGGTGCTCCGACGGCAGGTGCTCGACCTCCTCGCGTCCGCGCCTCCTGGCGCGGTGATCGACGCCGAGCACGTGATGGCGGTTCTCGACGATCGGCAGCCGCGACGGGCGGGAGACCTTCGCCGGCTCACGGTCGACGCGACCCTGCGCGAGGCCGGCGAGCTCGGACTTCTCGGGGCGGGTGCGTTGAGCACCGCGGCGCGGCTACTGCTCGACACTCCTCGCGGGTCGGCGGCCGCGCGTCGCACGCACGAGCAGCTCGTGCACAGCGCACTGCACGATGCACTGCCGGCGGACGTCGACCGTGTCGTGATCCAGGCGGACTTCACGGTTGTCGCGCCAGGTCCCCTCGTCGCACACGTCGCTCGTGCGCTGCGCCTTGTCGCAGATGTCGAGTCCCGCGGCCACGCGACCGTCTATCGCATCAGCGAGGTTTCGGTCCGGCGCGCGCTCGACGCGGGATGGGATGCGGCGGCGATTCATGCCCTGCTCGACGACATCTCCAGTACGCCCGTCCCGCAGCCGTTGAGCTACCTGATCGACGACGTCGCACGAAAGCACGGAGCCGTACGAATCGGGAATGCCCTCGGATACGTTCGCAGCGACAACGCGGAGACACTGACCACCCTCCTGGGCGACCGACGCCTGAGAACCCTGGGGCTGAGCCGCATTGCCGAGACTGTGCTCATCAGTCAGGCACCGGCCGCAGAGGTGATTGCGGCCCTGCGCGCCGCGGGCTACGCGCCCGCCGCCGAGAGCCCAGACGGGCAGGTGCTCATCCGACGAGCCGACGACCGCCGCACCCGTGCACCGCGGCCCTCGGCGGTCACGTCAATCCGCCCTCCCGAGGACGCCCTGGTCACCGCGGCCGTCCGCTCACTGCGTGCGGGTGACCATGCGCGCGTCGACCGTCGCCTGGCGACCACCGCCGGCCCCGCCGGAAGCCTGGACCTCCCGAGGCTGACGGCTGCGGCGATCGTGTCGCGCCTTCGCGCCTCGATCGCCGACAATCGCCCGCTGTGGATCGGATACGCGGACACCGACGGTGCTGTCACGCAGCAGATCGTCGACCCGATCCGAGTCGCCGCCGGTGTCCTGACCGCGTTCGATCACCGCACCGAGCAGGTGCGATCCTTCGCCGTCTCCCGCGTGACCGGAGTGGCCGACCTGGCCAGCGACGAAGTCGAGGTCTGACTCGCCCGACTACGAGGCGACGAACCACGTTCCCGTCGACTCGGCGAACTTCAGGGTCCGCACGCACGCCGCGCCACCCTTGCCGTCGTTGAGCCACTGGCCCCAGCCCGCCGACCATCCGCCGGACGGCACGCCGCCCCAGTTCAGGCTCGCGTCGTCGATGGCCGTGCACGTGCCGCTGACGGGCAACCCCACCGCCTGGACGACCTCGGTCTGCAGGTCGCCTTCGGCCGCCATTGCCGGCGAGGCCAGTACGGCCACTCCGCCGAGCGCGAGTGACGATGCGGCGGCAATCCCGGCGATTCGCTTGGTGTTCATGACGCTCTCCCTTGCTCCTGAGGACCTCATGTCCTCGAGTGATGCAAGGTTCGCGAAGCAACCTGCCGTGTTCCTGTGGTCGAACTGGCTGTCCGCTGGGAATCAGATCGCGGTCATGTCACGCGCAGTTCGGTCCGCCATACGGTCAGATCGGCGAGGACGTCCCGCAGTGGTTCGATTCCTATCCCCGGCCCGGTCGGGACGTCGAGCTGTCCGTCGTCGAGAACGAACGGCTCGGTGACGTCGACCTCGTAGTAGCGACTCGATGCGCTCGTGTCCCCGGCCAGCGTGAACCCGGGGAGAGCCGCGAGCGCGACGTTCGCCGCGCGTCCGATGCCGGTCTCGAGCATGCCGCCGCACCAGACCGGAGCACCGCGCTCGAGGCACAGATCGTGGATGTCCCGAGCCGTCAGATACCCGCCGACGCGGCCCGGCTTGATGTTGATGATCGACGCTGCGCCGAAGGTCAGCGCGGAGTCCGCTGACGCGACCGAGTGAATGGACTCGTCCATGCAGATCGGCGTCTGGCAGGCCTGCGAGATCAGCACGTGGCCGTACCAGTCCTCCTCGGACAGCGGCTGCTCGTGCAGAAGCAGGCCGAACTCGTCGAGTTGTGCCAGGTGAGCGGCGTCGGAGCGCTCGTACGCCTGGTTCGCGTCGGTCTGCAGCGGAATATCGGGCCAGCGTTCGCGAACCGCCGATATGGGTGCGATGTCCCAGCCGGGCTCGATCTTCAGTTTGATTCGTCGATAGCCGGCATCGATGTAGCCACCGACCTCGTCGAGGAGCTCGGCCACCGACTCGGTGGGAGGAATCCCAACGGATACGCCGCAGTCAACCCGAGTGCGAACCGCGCCGAGGTACGAGGCCAGCGACTTGTCTCGCTCGCGGAGCCAGATGTCGAGCAGCGCGGTGGAGACGGCGCCCTTGGCCATCGGATGGCCGCGAACCACGTCCATCGCCGATCGGACCTCATCCGGGTCGGCGGCCACAGACGCTTCACGCAAGGAGGGAAGCAGGTGCTCGGTGATCACCGCGATCGCGCTGTTGCCGTACTCGTAGCTGTAACCGGGCCACGACATGGTCACGCATTCGCCCCACCCGTGCACACCGTCGGCGGAGATCGCCTCGACGAGGATCACGTCGCGCACGGTCTCGGTTCCGAAGCTCGTCCGAAACGGCCGGACCAACGGAATGTTCAGCCGGTGCAGGCGAATCAACTCGATCGTCATGACGTCCTCTCCAGTACATAGCCGCCTGCGGCACTGACTCCGACGATTGAATAGCCAGCCGCGAACGCCGCTACGAGCGCCTCACGAACTGCCACCCGCCACTGGGCGGCAACGGCGGGCTCGGACTTGCGAAGCGAGACGATGTCTGCGGGAAGTTCGACCTCGATGATGTGGCGGCCGGTGGCCACCAGCTCGGCGGCGTCCAGTCGGCGAAGTGTCCCGAGCGACGCGGCCTCGACGCGAGGCGAAGTCAGACGCCACCAGGCGAACAGCCGGTCCGTCGGATCCTGCGCGTTGATCTCATCCTCCATGCTGCCGTAGAAGTCGACTTCGAAGCCATCGACATCGACTCCGAGCTTGATGAGGTTGACGATCGCATTGCGGCGCACGAGCGGGTCGAAGGTCCACACGATCGTGTCGATACCGGCCTCCATGCACCACACTCGCTGATGCATCTTCAGCGCCGACCCCACGTGCTGGTCGCGATAGGGATCCAGCACCGCAGCCATGTGCGAGTGCAGGTGCGCGACGGGCACACCGCGCTCGTCGTGACGACCCAGGAAGCCGAAGGCCGCGCCGATTACCAAGCCGTCTCGATATGCCGCCGACGCGTATCCGCCCGCGTGCACGATCGCCTTCATCAGGTTCGACTGGATCTGCGTTGCTCCTGAACCGGACGGCCAGACGGCGTCGAACACGCGGCGAGCGTCATCGAGTTCAGTAAGGTCAGTGAGCGTGCGGATCTCCACACCGGCGCGCGACGACGCAGCGACGAAATCACTCTCGGCAGACTGCTTGCTCACGCGCCCCACCGTATCGATTGGAATCAGCGCATGACGGACTCCGACCTCCTTCAGCAGGCGAACGCACTGCTGCCCGCGATGGTCGACTCGATCGAGGCGCTGGTGTGCGTCGAGTCGCCAACCGAGGACCTGGACGCCTGCGCGTCGATCGTGCAGGAGGCGGTCGGCGTGTTCTCGGCATGGCTTCCGTCGCCGGCTCGCGTCGAGATCCACGACGACCGGCCGGTGTGGCGGTGGGGGCCGGACCGGCCGCGAGTGCTGATCCTCGGACACCTGGACACCGTCTGGCCCCTCGGCACGTTGGCGCGAATCCCGTTCTCGAACGACGGCGAGCGACTGCGGGGGCCAGGAGTGTTCGACATGAAGGCGGGGGTGGTTCAGGCCTGGGCCGCCCTCGCGCTGTGCGGGCTCGACGAGGACTCGGGCGTCGGGATGCTCCTGACCAGCGACGAGGAGACCGGCTCGCTGGCATCCCAGGCACTGATCGCCGACTGCGCCACTGGCGCCGAGGCCGTGCTCGTCTTCGAGCCGTCCGTCGACTCCGCCTTGAAGATCGCGCGCAAGGGTACGTCCTGGTACGGGATCGACTTCCACGGTCGTGCGTCGCACGCCGGACTCGACCCCGAGCTCGGCATAAACGCGCTGGCGTCCGCGGCCGCGTTCATCGCCGAGTCCGGTGCGTGGGGCGACCCAGCCCAGGGCACGACAGTCACGCCGACGACACTGCGAGGCGGGACGACAGCGAACACGGTTCCCGCCCTCGCGTCTCTCACGGTCGATGTCCGCGCCTGGGCCTTCTCCGAACAGGCGCGCATTGACGAACTCGTGCGGGGCTGGCGACCGACAGCGGGCGAGGTCTCAGTCGAGGGCGGTATCAACAGGCCCGCCATGGAGAAGGCGATGTCATCTGCGCTCTTCGCGCTCGCGCAGGGAGCGGCGGCGGCGATCGGCATCGAGCCGCTGGCGGGACGAGCGGTCGGCGGAGCCAGCGACGGCAACTTCACTGCCGCGGCGGGCATCCCGACACTGGACGGACTCGGCGCGGTCGGCGACGGAGCACACGCGGATCATGAGTGGACGAGCGTCCCGGCGCTCGCCGAGCGCGCCGCGTTGAGCTCGACATTGATCTCCCGGCTTCTCGCGTTGCCGACCGCCTGACGCGTACCCCGTAGGCTCAGGCGGTGGCCGACGGACCCCTGATCGTTCAAAGCGACAAGACACTGCTGCTCGAAGTTGATCACGCGCAGGCCGACGAGTGCCGCAAGGCGATCGCGCCGTTCGCGGAGTTGGAACGCGCGCCCGAGCACATCCACACCTATCGCCTCACTCCGCTGGGGCTGTGGAACGCCCGCGCGGCCGGCCATGACGCCGAGCAGGTCGTCGACACGCTCCTGAAGTACTCGCGCTACCCCGTCCCCCATGCTCTGCTGATCGACGTAGCGGAGACCATGTCGCGGTACGGCCGACTCCAGATCAACAACCACCCCGTGCACGGACTGGTACTCCAGGCAATCGATACCGCCGTGCTCGAGGAGGTGCTGCGCAGCCGCAAGGTAGCGCCGCTGATCGGAGCACGCGTCGACTCGACCACCGTGATCGTCCATCCCAGCGAACGCGGGCACCTCAAGCAGGCTCTCGTGAAACTCGGCTGGCCGGCAGAGGACGTCGCCGGCTATGTCGACGGGGAGCGTCACTCCATCGGACTGCAGGCCGGCGAATGGCAACCCCGCCCGTACCAGACCGAGGCGGCCGAGGGCTTCTGGCACGGTGGCTCTGGAGTCGTCGTACTGCCGTGCGGCTCGGGCAAGACGATTGTCGGCACCCTCGCGATGGCCCTCGCGCAGGCAACCACGCTGATCCTCGTCACGAACACCGTCTCGGCCAGGCAGTGGCGTGACGAGCTGCTGCGTCGCACGACCCTCACCGCCGACGAGATCGGCGAGTACTCCGGAGCGAAGAAGGAGATCCGGCCGGTCACCATCGCCACGTACCAGGTGATGACGACGAAGCGCCAGGGCATCTACCCGCACCTGGAGGTCTTCGACTCGCGCGACTGGGGCCTGATCATCTACGACGAGGTGCACCTGCTCCCGGCACCCATCTTCCGGTTCACCGCCGATATCCAGTCCCGCCGCCGCCTGGGACTGACGGCGACGCTCGTACGCGAGGACGGTCGCGAGAGCGACGTGTTCTCGCTGATCGGACCGAAGCGGTACGACGCCCCGTGGAAGGACATCGAGGCCCAGGGCTACATCGCTCCCGCGGACTGCGTGGAGGTGCGAGTCACCTTGTCCGACGCCGACCGCATGACGTATGCGATGGCCGAGCCCGAGGACCGCTACCGCCTCGCCGCCTCCACTCCCGAGAAGGTCCGCATCGCCGAGGAGATCGTCAATCGCCATGCCGGCGATCGCGTCCTGATCATCGGCCAGTACCTGGACCAGCTGGCCGAGCTCGGCGAGCACCTGGACGCGCCGATCATCACCGGCGCTACGCCCGTCAAGGAGCGCGAGCGCCTCTTCGCCAGTTTTCGTGACGGCGAGACACGAGTTCTGGTCGTGAGCAAGGTGGCCAACTTCTCCGTCGACCTGCCCGAGGCCGGTGTCGCCATCCAGGTGAGCGGCACCTTCGGATCACGTCAGGAGGAGGCGCAGCGCCTCGGCCGAATCCTGCGCCCGAAGGCAGACGGCGGTTCGGCTCACTTCTACTCGATCGTCACGCGCGACACCGTCGACGCAGACTTCGCTCAGCATCGTCAGCGTTTCCTCGCCGAGCAGGGCTACTCGTACCGGATCATTGACGCCGAAGACATCCACAGCGGCACTTGGGAGAACACATGAGCACAGGCACCCCCATGACCCCCACGACTCCGGCGGTGCCGGAGTCGCTTGGCCGTCAGGCGCTTGTGCTGGCCGTCATCATCGGCGTCATCGCCTCGCTCGGCGCGGCCGCCTACCTCGGGATCGTCAACTTCCTGCAGGAGTACCTGTGGAGCGACCTGCCGGGCACGTTCGGCTGGACCACGATCCCGGCATGGTGGATCTTCCTGCTGCTGCTCATCGGTGCCGGCGTGGTCGCTCTCGCGTGGCGGATGCCGGGCGCAACCGGCCAGGGTCCGCTCACCGGGCTGCACTTCAACGTGCTGCCCATCAATGCGCCGTCGATCCTGCTCGCCGCTGCCGGATCCCTGGTCTTCGGCATCGTGCTCGGCCCCGAGGCGCCACTGGTCATCCTCGGCACGACCCTCGGCGCCCTGCTGCTGCGCGGCAAGCCTCCGCAGGTCGTGCAGCTGGGCATGCTCCTCGGCGGTGCTGCGGCGATCGGCCTGATCCTCGGCAACCCCTTCGTCACCGCGTTCATGCTGCTGGAGTTCTCGGCCATGGGCGCAATGCCCGCAGTGGCTCTGGTTCCTGCGTTCGTCGCACTCGGCACCGGATACCTCGTCCAGATCGGCGTCGGCGCCTGGTCCGGGCTGCATATGCACGCACTCGTGGTTCCGGGCTTGCCCCAATACACGCAGGAGACGTTCCGCGATCTCTTCTTCGGCTTCCTCGTGGCCATAGTCGCTGGACTGCTCGCCGTATTGATTCGCGAGTTCGGCGAGCAGGTCTCCGCGGTAGCCGCCCGGCATCGCTCGGCCGTTCTCGTTGCGGTGGCCTTGCTGACCGGAGTGATCGCCCTGGTCGTCACGAATGTCGGCGACGTCGGCGTGAACCTGATCCTGTTCTCCGGCGAGAACGGGATGGGCGACCTGCTCGCGCAGACATCCCTGGCCACCGTCCTCCTGGTCGTTGTGGGCAAAGCGCTTGCCTACGGACTGGCGCTCGGCGGCGGCTTCCGAGGCGGCCCGATCTTCCCCGCGACCTACCTCGGCGTCGGCGTCGGACTCGCGGCCAGCCTGCTGATCAACGACCTGTCCGTGAGCCCGATGGCGGCAGCGGCGATCGCCGCGAGCGTCACGGTGCTTCTGCGGCTGCCGTTCACGTCTGCGCTGCTCGCCATGCTGCTCATCGGCTCCGCCGGGCCTGCCGTAGCGCCGTTCGCGATCATCGGTGCGGTGATCGGCTTCGGAATGCGCCAGGCGCTAGACCGATTCGATGCGAAGCGCCAGCCGAGCGTCGACGTCGAAGGCGAAGTCGTCCACGGTTCCTAGCCCCGGCAGCGGCAGGTGGATCGTGCCGAGTTCGGCGCTGCCGACGAGCTCGATCTCGGACATCGGGTCGTCCGCTGGACCGACGGGAGTCACGGTGAGTGACAACTCGACTGTGACATCGCCCGCCACTGCAGCGCCGCTGACCTGCCAAGGCTGACCCGAGACCCCTATGCCGGTGTAGGTCAGCGCGTGCGCCTCGTTGCGGGTGATGAGCGAGCGTGCAGCACGCTGCATCACGAAGTTGGTCCGCAACTTGTCCAGCGCAAGAGTCAGCCGCAACTGAACCCGCTCGCCGTCGACGTGCAGGTCACCCGCGGTCACAGGTGCGCTGACATCGACGCTCATCAGGCCGATCCGTCCGCTGCGCAGGCGCACGTCGGCGCCGTCGACCGCCTGCACCGTCCACGTGCCTTCATTCGCCGTCACCGGTTCGCCCTCACCCGTCCACCCTGCCACAGCGGCTCGGCCACACAGGCCCGGCCCACCCCCGCTGACGTTGAGGTTGGCGTGGGTTTCGCGCATCCATTTCCACGCCAACCTCAAGGTCGGCACAGAGGAAGGGGCGGTCCTCCGTGAGGAGGACCGCCCCTTCCGGGTGCGCTAGTGCAGGACTTAGAAGTCCATGCCGCCCATGTCGCCGCCGCCACCCATGGCGGGTGCCGACTTCTCGGGCTTGTCGGCCACGACGACCTCGGTCGTCAAGAACAGGCCGGCGATCGAGGCTGCGTTCTGCAGCGCCGAGCGGGTGACCTTGGCCGGATCGATGATGCCGGCCTTGATCATGTCGACGTACTCGCCGGTCGCGGCATCAAGGCCCCAGCCGGGCTCGAGGTCGCGTACCTTCTCCGCCACGACGCCGCCCTCAAGGCCGGCGTTGATGGCGATCTGCTTCAGCGGGGCGCTGACAGCGACGCGAACGATGTTCGCTCCGACTGCCTGCTCGTCCGTGAGGCCAAGCGCGTCGATCTTCGATTCGGCCGACTTCATGGCCTGGATGAGCGCCACGCCGCCGCCGGGCACGATGCCCTCCTCGACGGCCGCCTTCGCGTTGCGAACGGCGTCCTCGATGCGGTGCTTGCGCTCCTTGAGCTCGACCTCGGTGGCTGCGCCGACCTTGATGACTGCAACACCGCCGGCCAGCTTGGCCAGGCGCTCCTGCAGCTTCTCGCGGTCGTAGTCGCTGTCCGACTTGTCGATCTCGGCGCGGATCTGCGAGACCCGGCCGGCGATCTGCTCTGCGTCGCCAGCACCCTCGACGATCGTGGTCTCGTCCTTGGTGACGACGACCTTGCGGGCGCGACCGAGCAGTTCCAGGCCCGTGGTGTCGAGCTTGAGGCCGACCTCCTCGGAGATGACCTGGCCGCCGGTGAGGATCGCGATGTCCTGCAGCATGGCCTTGCGGCGATCGCCGAAGCCCGGCGCCTTGATGGCGATCGAGCGGAACGTGCCCTTGATCTTGTTCACCACGAGGGTGGACAGCGCCTCGCCGTCGACGTCCTCGGCGATGATGACCAGGGGCTTGCCGGACTGCATGACCTTCTCAAGAAGGGGCAGCAGGTCCTTGACCGTGGAGATCTTGGAGTTCGCGATGAGGATGTAGGGATCCTCGAGCTCGGCCTCCATGCGCTCCGCGTCGGTCATGAAGTAGGCGGAGATGTAACCCTTGTCGAAGCGCATGCCCTCGGTGAGCTCAAGCTCAAGACCGAAGGTGTTGCTCTCCTCGACAGTGATGACGCCTTCCTTGCCGACCTTGTCCATGGCCTCGGCGATGAGCTCGCCGACCTCCATGTCACCGCCTGCCGAGATGGCAGCGGTGGAAGCGATCTGCTCCTTCGTCTCGACGTCCTTGGCCATGGCCAAGAGCTCGTCGGACACGACCTGAACGGCCTTCTCGATGCCCTTCTTCAGGCCCATCGGGTTCGCGCCGGCCGCGACGTTGCGCAGGCCTTCGCGAACGAGTGCCTGGGCGAGCACGGTGGCGGTGGTGGTGCCGTCGCCAGCGACGTCGTCGGTCTTCTTGGCGACCTCCTTGACGAGCTCGGCGCCGATCTTCTCGTAGGGATCCTCGAGGTCGATCTCCTTGGCGATGGAAACACCGTCATTGGTGATCGTGGGGGCTCCCCACTTCTTCTCCAGGACTACGTTGCGGCCCTTCGGGCCCAGGGTGACCTTGACGGCGTCTGCGAGCACGTTCATGCCGCGCTCGAGCGCCCGTCGGGCCTCCTCGTCGAATGCAATCATCTTTGCCATGAGGCCTGTTCCTCCAGGAACGTCCGAACGGATGCTGTCACTCTCGGGTGTCGAGTGCCAACTAAAAGTTAGCACTCGCCCTAGGTGAGTGCAAATGGTCGGGCCTAGCGGCCGATCCCCAAAGACGCTTCGACGGTCGCCTGGGCAAGCTTGAATGACGGCTTCGCCAGCTTGGCATCGACCCCGGCGGTGCTGATCGACCACGCCGACCCGTACGGAGCCCACACCGCGCCCATCTGCGGGATGTTGGGGATCGCCACACCGTCCGCGCCCGCGAGGTCGATCGCCTGGAGACGCTTCTCGGCGACCTGCCCCACCGCGGTGCGGTTGGCGGGGATGAGCCCGGACGCGGCGGCAAGGGAGACCTGTGCCGGAGCCGCGCCGAAGACCAGACGAATCAGCTTGGAGGCCTGGTCCTGCACTCCGTGGGTGGCGGCGAACTTGGTCATCATGAATCCCTGCAGCCGCAGCAGCGGGGCGGCCTTGATGCCGCTGACGATCGGCGGCACCGAGGTGATCCGGTACACGAAGCTCAACTTGAGCAGGGTCGCGATCTCCTCGGGACCAGCGAGCCAGAACGGTGACTTCCCGTTGGCGAAGGTCTTGCGGGCTTTCGCGTCGGTCAGCGCCGCGCTGATGAGACCGGACTCGTTCCACGAGTCGATCGCGGTCGAGTTCTGCAGGAACGTCTTGTTGGCCAGTCCGATCAGCGTGGGGTCAAGGACACCGTCGGCGTTGCGCCCGAAGAAGTAGCCGCCCAGGCCGCTGAACAGCGGGTACATCGAGTACCCGTCGCTGTCGCCGCCCTGCGGCGCGCCGAAGGCGACCTTTGCCTTGCCCGACTTGACCAGGCGCAGCCCGATGTCGCTGAGCGCGGAAAACGTCGACGGCGGGTTCGGAACAAGCGTCACGTTGGAGATCAGTGCCAGATTGCTCACCTGAACGGGGATGCCGTATCCGGCGGTGCCGACCTGGAAGCCGCTGAGGGCGTTGGCGCGGAACGATGCAGTGGCCTTCTTGCCTAGCGGCAGCGCAACGACGCTGCCTGCCGCCGAGAGCTGGCCCGTCCATGTTGCATCGGCCCAGATGATGTCGGGTGCGGACGCCTCGGGAACGGCTGCCAGCTCGTCACGGATGGCGTTCATGTCCTTCGGCACCACGATCACCGGCGAGCCGCGGTAGCCGTTGGGCAGCAGAGCGGTGATCACAGGTGCGTGTGCGGCATCGGCCCAGATGGTTATCGGCTTCGCTTTGGTCGCTGCGGACCCGCTCGGAGCGACGGCGAGTCCGAACGCGCCTATGGCGAGCGCAAGTCCAGCGCTGACGAGAACCTTCACGTGGCGTGGCCGCATTGCCCTCTCCCGACTGCTAGCGGGTCTCCAGTTCAATGCCCAGCCGGCGAGCGGACCGCGCTCGTTGGCGTGAGGCGCGCATGCGTCGAAGCCTCTTGACGAGCATCGGGTCGAAAGCCAGCGCCTGCGGGTCGTCGATCAGCCCGTTGAGGATCTGGTAGTAGCGCGTTCCGCTCATCTCGAACAGATCGCGGATCGCCTGCTCCTTGGCTCCGGCGTACTTCCACCACTGGCGCTCGAACTCCAGGATGCCGCGATCGCGGTCGCTGAGGGTGCTGCCAGCCTCCTCGTGCGACTGGGGCGCTCGCGCTGCATCCATCCGTGGCTCCTCCATGCTGTTCGTGTACGCAGCAGCATCGTACGGGGTGAATTCCATCGCTGTCATTCAACGCCACCTAACTGGTCGTCCGCTCGAGCGTGGCCGGCCTCCTCCGCCTCACGCTTCTCGCGCTGCTGCCGCCGGATCTCGGCCCGGTGCCGTGCGCGTTGGCGGTCGCGGGTGCGGATCAGGAGCCAGGAGAACGCGTAGCCAAGACCGTTCGTCGCCCAGTGCAGGCCCATCGGCCCGAGCACGCTGCCGGAGATGAGGCGCAGGAAGGCGAAGATCACCCCCGCGATCGTCGTCGTCAGCACGCTCAGCGCGACCGCGAGGATGTTCCCGCGCCGCCCTCCGCCCACAACAGATCCGAGCGCGGGGTTCTGCTCATGCGTGCCGATGCTGGGCAGGATGTGCCACAGGCCAAACAGCACGGACGAGATGATGACGCCCCACACGAGCCCGTACCTGCGCGTCAGCATCGAGAACAGCACGGCGCGGAAGGCGATCTCCTCAAGCAGGACCGTCCCGAACGGCACCTCGACCAGTGCCTGGAACATCATGCGACTGCCGCTGAGATCGGTCATCCGCTCATCGTGGAACGCGGTTCGAGTCTTCTTGAATGCCGAACCGATCAGGTACACCGCGGTGACGCCGCCGATGCAGATTGCGGCCCAGATCAGCCCAGGCAGCAGGTACTGCCAGCCCAGGCCCATGTCGGTCCAGGTGTTTCCGTCGAGCAAACCGAGGGCGAGGAAGCCGACTGACCCGCCGAACGACCAGAGCAGGTAGTGAGTCTGCGGCGCCAGGCGGTTGTTGACCACGTTGAGCACGATCAGGGTCACGATGACTAGCGCGACCGGCCACCAGGCCAGCCCCGCCTGCTGCTCGGGATACACCAGATCGATCATCGCCCGCCAGTGTAGGTCGATTGCGATACTCCACTCATGCCCAATGAGCGTCCTCCCGACCGGACGTGGCCTTACGGCGACGGCCCCGATCAGGTGGCCGACGTGTACGTACCGGAGGACACTGCGCCGACGCTCAGCACGGTCGTCTTGATCCACGGCGGCTTCTGGCGCGCGACGTACGACCGGAAGCACCTGCGACCGCTGGCTACGGCTCTCGCGGGTCGCGGGCACACGGTGTTCAGCCTCGAGTACCGCAGGATTCCCGGGGATCCCGACGCAACCGTGTCCGACGTTCACACGGCAGTCGCGCAGTTGCCGGAGGGCGCCCAGCTCGTCGGACACTCCGCGGGCGGCCACCTCGCCCTGTGGCTCGCCGCCGAGCCCGGGCTCACCGCGACAACCCTCGCGCTCGCACCGGTCGCCGACCTAGTCCTTGCCGACGACCTCAACCTGGGTTCCGGCGCGGTCCGCGCGTTCCTGGGATCAGGCGCCGCTGACCGAACTGATCTCGACCCGCGGCGCCGGCCGGCGCCGCGGAACGGCGTGGTCGTCCTGCACGGCGAGCAGGACGACACCGTTCCCATCGAGGTCGGCGCGTCCTACGCAGCCGCGATGGGCCCAGCGGCCCGGCTCGTCGCCCTCCCCGACTGCGGGCACTTCGAGCCGATCGAGCCAGCCAGCGCCGCGTGGCCAGCACTACTGCGGGAACTGGATCGGCTCGCCTCGGGCCTGGGTATTGAATGAGCAGCGTGACTGACGTCCGAGAAGACCTCGCCCTCGAACTCGACGCCGTCGAGGACCCCGCATCACGCCGAGACGAGTTCCTCATCCCGCCCGCGGTCGGCGGGGAGTTCCCGCTGACGGCGTACCTCGCGGGCAACTCGCTCGGGCTCCAGCCGCAGGCCACGCGGGCCGAGCTGATGGCAGACCTCGACGCCTGGGAGCAGTACGGAGTGCACGGGCACGGCGACGCGGATCGCCCCTGGTTCTCCTATCACGAGGATCTCAGGGAATCGGCTGCCCGACTCGTGGGCGCCGAGCCGCACGAGGTGGTGGCGATGAACTCGCTGACGGTGAACCTCCACCTGCTTCTCGCGTCCTTCTACCGCCCGACGGCGATCCGGCACCGCATCGTCATCGAGGACTACGCGTTCTCCTCGGACTCCTACGCCGTGCGGAGCCACGTCGGCCTGCGCGGGTATGACCCCGACACCGCCGTTCTCAGACTCCAGCCGCGGCCGGGCGAGGACACGCTGCGCACCGAAGACATCATCGCCACGCTCAACGACCACGCCCACTCGATCGCGACGGTGATGCTCAGCGGCGTGAACTACCTCACCGGCGAGGTGATGGACATGCCCGCGATCACGGCCGCCGGACATGCAATCGGCGCGACAGTCGGCTGGGATCTCGCGCACGCAGCCGGCAACATCCCCCTTCTACTGCATGACTGGGATGTCGACTTCGCCGCCTGGTGCACCTATAAGTACGTGAACTCAGGACCGGGAGCAGTCGCGGGCGCATTCGTGCACGACCGGCACGTCACCGGTCCGGCGCTGCCGAGGCTTGAGGGGTGGTGGAGCACCGACCCGGCGACCCGCTTCGAGATGCGACCGGAAACCAGCCCGCAGCCCTCTGCCGACGCGTGGTCGTTGTCCAACCCGCCCATCCTCGCCATGGGACCGGTCCGAACGTCGCTGCAGATCTTCGACGAGGTCGGCATGGCCGCGATCCGCGACCGCAGCCTGCGCCTGACCGCGTACCTGCGCGGGCTGCTCGACTCCCTTGCCGAGCGCACCCCGTTGACGATCGTGACCCCGAGCCAGGACGAGCGGCACGGCGCGCAACTGTCGGTCCGGCTCGACCTCGACGTCGCGGAACTGTGCGATCGACTCAGCGAGAACTGGGGCGTGGTCGCCGACGATCGCAAGCCGGACATCGTCAGGTTCGCGCCGGCTCCGCTGTACTGCACCTTTCACGACTGCTGGCGGGCCGTCGACGCGCTCAGTCTCGAACTCACCGGCGAGGGACTGGCATGAGTGCGGACGGTCGCTCGGTCGCGGTGGTCGGCGCTGGGCTCGTCGGCTCGCTTCTCGCGTGCTACCTCGGCCGGCGGGGCTACCGCGTCGACGTCTACGAGCGACGGCCCGACCCGCGGGCTTCGGGTGCAGAACGCGGCCGATCCATCAATCTGGCGCTCTCCGAACGCGGCCTCGATGCGCTTAGGCGCGTCGGTCTCGAGGAGCTCGTCATGGCACCCGCGCTGCCAATGCATGGCCGCATGATCCATGGCAGCGACGGCGAGGCCGTCTTCTCCTCCTACTCGGCGCGAGGTGACCTTTCGATCAACTCGATCAGCCGCGGGGCGCTCAATGACACGCTTCTCGATGCGGCGGAGGCGACGCCCGGTGTCACGGTGTCTTTCGGCTCGAGGCTGCGCGAGTACGACGTCGACACCAACTCGCTGTCCTTCGACCGCGACGGGGAACTCACCACCGTCCACGCTGACGTTGTACTCGGAACCGACGGCTTCGGTAGCGCGGTGCGTGCGTCACTTGAAGCGACGGGACGAGTGGCGGTCCGCACTGAGCCGCTCGACGCTGGCTACAAGGAGCTGACGATCCCGGCCCGCGATGGTCAGTTCGCCCTCGACCCGGACGCGTTGCACATCTGGCCGCGCGGTGCATCGATGATGATCGCGCTGCCGAACCCTGACGCCTCGTTCACGTGCACGCTCTTCTGGCCGCGCGCCGACTTCGATGCCCTGCAGTCGCCCGAGCAGATCCTCGACTACTTCGACTCCGCCTACCCGGACGCTGTCGCGCTGATCCCCGACCTCGTGGCGGACTTCCAGTTCAACCCGGTCGGCCCACTCGCCACTGTGCACACCGATCCGTGGCAGGTGGAGGGGAAGGTCGGGCTCGTCGGTGATGCGGCCCACGCGATCCTGCCCTTCTTCGGGCAGGGTGCGAACTGCGGATTCGAGGATGTGGTCGAACTCGATCGGTGCCTGGCGGAGGCCGATGACGACTGGTCGCTCGCCCTCCCGCTGTATCAGGAGCGCCGACGGGCGAACGCGGAGGCGATTGCGCAACTGGCTGAGGAAAACTTCGCGGAGATGCGCGACCGAGTCGGATCGAGCTCGTTCCGCGCCGCGAAGAAGGTGGAGCACACACTCGAGAAGCTGCTTCCCGGCGCCTACCGCTCCCGCTACGAGATGATCTCGTTCACGACGATCCCGTATACGGATGTCGTCGAACGGACCCGACGACAGCAGCGCGCAGTTGCCATTGCTGCAGCAGCGCTGGCGCTCGCCGTCGGTAGCCTGACTATCGCCACCATCCGGCGAAGGGCCCATAGATCATGAGCGGACGCAGCGAGGTTATTCCCGGCAAGGCGACCCCGCGCGGCCGCTATCCGCATGTCAAGGTCGTCGGCGACTTCATCTATGTGTCGGGCACGTCGAGCCGGCGGCCGGACGGGTCGATCGCCGGTGACGACATTGCCGGCCAGACGCGCGTGGTAATCGACAACATCGCCGACATCCTCGCCGCCGTCGACTCCAGCCTCGCAGACCTCGTCCAGGTCACGACCTACCTCGTAGACATGCGGGACTTCGACGGATACAACGACGTGTACGCGGAGTACTTCACGGAAGCCGGTCCGACCCGCACGACTGTGGCGGTGCGTGAGCTCCCGCATCCCGAACTGCTCATCGAGATCCAGGCCGTCGCCCATCGCCCCGGAGGTGACCATGACTGACTCCGCAGCCTTTGAAGCGCTCGACTTCGACGGTTGGCTAGCCGAGAACGGCCCGAGACTGAAGCCTCCGGTCGGCAACAAGGAGGTGTTCCCCGGTGGCGATGACTTCATCGTCATGGTCGTCGGCGGGCCGAACAGTCGCACGGACTTCCACGTCGATCCGTACGAGGAGGTGTTCTACCAGCTCCGCGGCTCGATGCACGTCGATGTGATGACCGACGACGGGCCCCGATCGGTCACGATCGGCGCGGGCCAGATGTGGGTGCTTCCGCGCAACGTTCCGCACTCCCCGCAGCGACCGGAGGCCGGCTCTCTCGGGCTGGTCTTCGAGCGCGTGCGCGAGCCCGGCGTGCTCGAGCACTTCCAGTGGTACTGCATGGAGTGCCACACACTCATCCACGACGTGCAGCTCCAGGTCAGCGACATCGTGGTCGACCTCCCGCCCGTGTTCGAGGCCTTCTACAACGACGTCGAGGCGCGCACGTGCAGGAACTGCGGCGCGGTTCACCCGGGCAAGGGCTGATCCTGCGCATGACGGTCATCGACGTCCACTCCCACTACGTCCCGCGCGGGTGGCCCGACCTCGCCGAGGCGTTCGGAGGAGCGGAGTGGCCCTCACTGCGGGTCGATTCGGCGACGGACGCCACGATCATGCTGCGCGGCAGGGAGTTCCGCGCCATCACGGATGCCTGCTGGAATGCCGACGCCCGTCTTGCCGACATGGACGCCGATGGCGTCGACATCCAGGTCGTCTCCCCGACGCCAGTCTTCTTCGCCTACGGCCGCGCGGCCGACCAGGCCACGGGCGTCTCTGCGCTGTTCAACGACCTGGCCCTCGAGATCACCGCTCAGAATCCGGCACGGCTCCTGCCGTTCTGCCAGGTCCCGCTGCAGGATCCTGAAGCCGCGTGCCGGGAGCTCGACCGGTCCATCGCCAATGGCCACCGCGGCGTTGAGATCGGCAATCACGTCGGCGATCTCGATCTCGATGACGGCGGCATCGTGGAGTTCCTCACCCACTGCGCGGACTCGGGCGTCCCTGTCTTCGTGCACCCGTGGGACATGCCCGCCTCACCGCGACTTGATCGGTGGATGTCGCAGTGGCTCGTGGGAATGCCTGCTGAGACACACCTGTCGATCCTCTCCCTGATTCTCGGTGGCGCATTCGACCGGCTTCCCACGTCTCTGCGGATCGCGTTCGCGCACGGCGGCGGCTCGTTCGCGTTCTGGCTTGGCCGCGCGGACAACGCCTGGCACCAGCGGTACGACGTGGTGAGCGGCTCGAGCAGCGCGCCCCCGAGCGGCTACCTCGGGAGGTTCAGTGTCGACACCGTGGTGTTCTCGGAGCCATCGCTGCAACTGCTCGTGGCAACGCTCGGCGCCGAGAACCTGTTGATGGGCAGCGACTACCCGTATCCGCTGGGTGAACGGCCGGCCGGTGCAGTCGTGCGCAACGCTCAGTTGTCACACGACGATCGCGATCGCATCCTCGGCACGAACGCGGAGACATTCCTCGCGCTCTAGTCGCTTAGTCCCCTTTGCGCGGCCAGAAGCGCCGCGGAGCGGCCGATGAGCGGATACGGAATCGGATCCTTGAGCGGGAAGTTCAGCGTCGCCGTCTCGGTCCGGTACGGGGCGATGTCGCGCTCGTAGTCGGCGTCACCCGAAGGCGCCGGGTACAGCGCGATGTGCTTCTTCCAGCCAGCGAAGGTCACGATCGCCGAGCCACCGAGGGTGATGGTCGGCATGTGATAGCTGATCGTCTCGTCGGCATCGGGTACCGCCGCGTGGATCGTACGGCGGACCTCCTCGAGGATCTCACGCACGTTCTCGGGGAAGGTCGCGATGTACTCGTCGATCGTCGCGAACTGCTGCGCCATGGCACAAGATTACGCAGAAGACCCGTCGGTATCCTGAACCCTCCGGCCCCTGTAGCTCAGTGGTAGAGCAACCGCCTTGTAAGCGGTAGGTCGTCAGTTCAAACCTGACCGGGGGCTCTGTATCTACTGTGTTCCTTCGCCTGATGGGTTACGCCTGTTTCGGTTGATTGGTGGCACTCCCGTGTAATGAGGGAGTTGTCTGTGGCTGAGTAAAGGTATGGGGCTCACTGGCGAGACCCGACGCGGGGTTAGCCGTTGTAGTCGTACTCGATGAAGATCGTGTTGCCGTCCTTCGCGATGTCCGCTTGCGAGAGTGGGGTGCTCGTGTCGCTGGCCACCGCGACTGTGTAGAAGGGTGACACGGGCACGGTCACGCTCGATGTCCACTCGCAGTCGTAGTAGCGCCACGTTTCCGTCCCGTTGACCCTGCCGAAGAAGTCGTAGGTCAACCGGGTCGTGTCCTGGGGATTGGAAGCAGTGCCACCAGCGAGGGCCGTTGTGGCAACGAGAACCCCTGCCGCGTCCTTGACCGAGACCTGCACTCCGTCCTTCCAGAGCACTTTATAAGGCCCGCCGGACGCGCAGTTGGCGCTTGCACCCGCGAAGTCCGGGGTTGCTGCGGCTCGCACGTAGAGCGCCTTGTGGAGAAGGATTCTCACCGGAAGCGTCACGGGCTGCGGTGCAGTCGGGGTCGGTGTTGGTGCAGGTTTGGGGGCCGCCTTCGTGGCGCACACGAACCCAGTTCCACCTTGGCCGAGTTTCTTGTTCGCGTTGTAGACGGCCTTGTTCACGACTGGGCGCGTGAAGCCCTTCTTGACCGCGCCCGCAGCGGCGGAACCGGACGTGGCCACACCGTCGGGGTAGTCCTTTTTCAGGGAAGCACATGTGCCGTACTGCGCCGCTGCCTGCGCTGGCACGACGGCAGCCGCGAATCCCAGCCCTGCGACGAGGCAGATCGCAACTCCTGCAGCAAGGGTTCGCTTCACGACGGGCCTCAATTCGCCTAGAAGTTTCGACGCAGCGTAGCCGATGCGAGTAGTGACGGTCCCCCCGATGAGTCCAGATCCAAGACCTGCGCGCGGGCCTGGCGCCCTATCCAGTTACCCGGACGACTGCGCCATCCGAAGAGTGAGGAGGGTCAGCGTGGTGGCCGAGCGGCCGGGACCCGGTGAAGCGGACCGATCTTCACCGCCGGTACGCTGCGACGAATTTCGAGGAGACGAGGCCGGTCGTGAAGAGAGTTGTAGCCGGTGGAGTAGCGATCTGTCTCGCCATGGGAGCACTTATTGCGGGCGCAGCGTCGAGCAGCGCGGCCGGCACGATCGTCATCGCGCCTGGGTCGGTTCAGGCGGGTAAACCCGTCACGATCGTCGTCACCGAGACCAACGGTGCCAAGACATGCACTGTCACCGTGAACCGGGGCTCCGTGAGCGGATCACACGACTACCCGGTGAAGAAGGGCGTACTGACTGCCAAGATCTGGACGAAAGGCTTTCCGTCGGCACGGTACGGCGTCAAGGTGACCTGCGGGGATGGCGCCGCGCTGAGGGGTTCGTTCCGCGTGACCGAAGTTCCGTCGACGCAGCCGGTTGATCCGGTGCTGGAAGCTGACAAGGCCCTGATCCGCGACATCTTCTACCAGGAGACCCTCGCGTGGAGTGCGGGCACGAAGGCCGGACTCGACTTCGTCGTCGCGCACAACTACCCCGGAGCGTTAGACACCGCAGCCTCGGCCGCCTGCTTCACCAACTACCCCGACGGAGTTCGCTGGTACTCAGTCGCGGACCTGTCGACCGTGTCCGCCGACCCGACCTGGATGTTGAAAGGACCAGGCCCGACGGACATGATCCCGCAGACGTCGCCACCGGCCGGGAGAACATACGCCGTCACTATCGATCAAAGGACCCGCTGGCCGGGCTACGCCGATGACGTGTCGAAGGCCCTCGTTCACGTAACGATCCTCGACGGCCGCGCGTACTACTACCTACCCCTGTGCTGAACCTGGGCCAGAAGGCCTAAGACCGGAGTCGGGTCGGAGGTCCCTAGGTCAGGCATGGGTAGGGGCCGCAGTCACCACTCCATTCGGCCAGAAGTGCGGCCGCGCATCTGCACCAAGTTCGTCCAGTTGGATCCGGGTAGGAACGGGTACGTCTGCACCGTTCGACACCCGGCGGCACCCGCGAACTAAAGCCGTGTGACGTGACGCCGGAGGCTCGCTAGCGTCGATCGTCGTCGACTTCAGCGTCTAGCTGGCAGAGCGGCTCACACCGTGGTGTCAGTCGCTCGGGTATTCCTTGGTGGCATTCGGTTGATCTCGGTGGTTGGGATTGCCGTTCCCCGAGCCCTCGTTTCGGCGCTCGAGTTCAGCGGCCCATACGGCCGCTTGCTCACGGTCTTCATCGGACATTTCGGGCTGGGGCGCTTCGGTCTCTGTCATGTAGTACTCGGTACCCCGAAAAGTCGGTGTGCAACAGCTGACGCGGCGATTGGCTCGCGGTGCCCTTGGGTACCTCGGATACGTGGCTAACGATCGTGCACGGTTCACCTGGAATCCGGCGGCCGAGCCGAGCATCCTGAACTGGATTGCCGGCAAGGACCTCGATGACTGGCTGTGGGATCACAATGCCCCGCCGACGCTTAACCCTGACGGCACCCTGGCCTATGAGTTCTACGTTCGTTATCCCTCGTGGTAGATCCGCCCTCCCAGAGCCCGAGCACGCGGGAGGGTCTCGTCTGGAACGGCGAGGAATGGGTTGACATGGATCAGGCCTGGGCGAGCGGCACGTGGGTCCCCACCGATCAACCACCCGGCCAGATCGTCAACAACGAAACCTGGCTCGAGCGCCGCCAGCCAATCGACAGGGCGCTCGTGCTCTGCGCACTCTTCGCGATCCTCGCCTGCCTCGGCGCATTGGTGTGCAACGTCGTGAAGGTGCAATGGGCGGGCGGCGGCTCCGGTGCCGAAAACCTTGCCAGGGGTGTCGGGGCTTGCCTGATCTTGGCGTGCGCCTTGATCCTGGCCTTTCTCACACTCGCAATCGTTCGCATCGGGCGGACGGCCTTCGCAGGCCGCAAGTAGCAACGCGCGAAGCCGAGGCCTCCTAGGCTCTGCACGTGGCCGAACTACCGACGCGTGCGCAGGTCGTCGTCATCGGCGGAGGCATCGTCGGCGCGAGCGTGGCGTATCACCTCACCGAGCTGGGATACACCGACCTCGTACTGCTGGAGCAGGGCCAACTGTCGTCGGGTACCACCTGGCACGCGGCCGGGCTGGTCGGACAGTTGCGCGCCACGGAGAGCGGCACTCGCCTGGTCCAGTACTCCGCATCGCTGTATCAGTCACTTGAAGCCGAGACGGGGCTGTCGTCGGGCTACAAGCAGTGCGGCGGCGTCACGGTCGCCCGGACCCCCGAACGCATGGTCCAACTGCTCCGGACGGCCGCGGCTGCCGAGGCATTCAATCTGGAGTGCGAGGTGCTCACTCCCTCGCAGGCGGCTGACCGCTATCCGCTCCTGGAGACCGGCGACCTGCAGGGCGCTCTGTGGCTGCCACTCGACGGCACAGCAAACCCCACCGATGTCACCCAGGCCCTCGCTCGTGGCGCGAGGATGCGCGGTGCTCAGGTGCACGAGCGCACGCGGGTGACAGGTGTGTCGACCCGCGACGGTGCGGTGAGCGGAGTGCACACGGACCGAGGCGACATCGAGGCGGACATTGTCGTCAACTGCGCCGGTCAGTGGGCCAAGGCGATCGGCGCAATGGTGGGTGTCAACGTCCCGCTGCACTCGGCCGAGCACTTCTACGTCGTCACGGAGCAGATCGACGGAGTGGACCGGATGCTGCCGATCCTTCGCGATCCCGACGGCTACACGTACATGAAGGAGGAGGTCGGTGGCCTCGTCGTCGGCGGCTTTGAGCCGGTCGCCAAGCCCTGGGTCGCGCCTGACCAGATCCCGCATCCCTTCGAGTTCCAATTGCTCGACGAGGACTGGGAGCACTTCGAGATCCTCATGGAGAGCGCGCTCCATCGCGTCCCGGTTCTGCAGCAGACGGGGATCAAGAAGTTCTACAACGGTCCGGAGAGCTTCACGCCGGATAACCAGTTCATCCTCGGCGAGGCTCCCGAAGTGAAGAATTTCTTCGTCGCGGCCGGGTTCAACTCTGTGGGGATCGCCTCCGCCGGCGGGGCTGGCCGTGCGCTCGCGCAGTGGATCGCCGCCGGCGAGCCGCAGTCCGATCTCGTTGCGGTAGACATTCGCCGCTTCGCCTCGTTCAACGCCAACAATCAATGGCTGCACGATCGAGTCGGCGAGGTGCTCGGCCTGCACTATGCGATCCCGTGGCCGAACAGGGAGTTCCAGACCGCACGCCCGTTCCGGCGCTCGCCGGTTCACGACCTCGTCGAGCGGGCCGGCGCGTCGTTCGGCTCGCGCATGGGTTGGGAGCGACCGAACTTCTTCGCCCCAACCGGTACGCCCCCGACCATTGAGTACTCCTGGGAGCGCCAGAACTGGATGCCTTGGGTCGACGCGGAACAGGTGGCTACCCGCACCGGCGTTGCCCTGTACGACCAGACCTCATTCGGGAAGCTGCTCGTGCACGGCCACGACGCGGAAGCCGTTCTGCAGTGGTTATGCACGAACAACGTGGCGGTCCCGATCGGCCGCACCGTCTATACCGGCGTCCTGAACGCGCGTGGCACCTACGAGGCGGATGTCACGCTCACTCGGCTAGCCGAGGACGAGTACCTCTGGGTGACGAGTTCGGCCTCTGCCGTGCGCGACCGCGACTGGATCCGTCGTCACGTCCGCGCTGACCAGCACGTCGAGGTTGCCGATGTGTCGGGCTCACTCGCCGTCCTCGGCGTCATGGGGCCGTCATCACGCGAGCTCCTGCAGTCGCTGTCCCGGGCCGACTTCGACGACTTCCCGTTCGCATCGAGCCGGGAGGTGGACCTCGGCTACTGCACGGTGCGCGCGACACGCATCACGTACGTGGGCGAACTCGGCTGGGAACTGTACGTGCCGGCCGAATTCGCGGTGAGCGTCTACACGATGCTCCACGACGCGGGGGCACGCCTTGGCCTGGCGAACGCGGGCTACTACGCGATCAACGCACTCCGTCTGGAGAAGGGCTACCGCGCCTTCGGCGCCGAGCTGACGCCCGACTACAACCCCGTCGAGGCCGGCCTGCTCTTCGCAGTGAAACTGCGCACGGACATCCCGTTCCTGGGACGCGAGGTCGTGGAGGCAGCGAAGGCGAATGGAGTGCGTCGCAGGCTCGTCTCGTTCGTGCTCGACGATCCGGCCGTGATGATGTGGGGCGGCGAGCTCGTACTGCGCGACGGGCTCGGATCGGGTCAGGTGACCTCTGCCGCGTTCGGCACGACGGTCGGAGCCTGCGTCGGCCTCGCGTACGTATGGAGACGCGACGGCGGCGTGGTCACCGACGACTTCCTCGCCGAAGGGCGCTGGTCGATCAACGTCAGCGGTGTCGTCGTCCACGCATCGGTCCACCTGTCCGCGCCCTACGACCCGAAGTCCGAGCGCATCCGCTCCTAGATGACATCGGCTCCCCCACCGGATGGTGGGAGAGCCGATGCCCTGGTTTAGTGGGTTATGGGTTAGGTGTGCTCCCCCGGCTGGTGGAAGCCCTTGTGCTCATGCTCGAGCGCGATCTCATCGGACGACGAGACGCCTGCGGGTAGGTCGACGGTGATCTTCGGCCCGGTGAACCACTTCTTGGCCGACACGTGCCAGCCGATCCACAGCGCGATGAAGATCGCGGCGAGGACGATCGGTGCGTAGTTCACGAACTTCCAATCGAACGGCACCTCCTCTGCACTCGGCGCGCCGAGGAACCCTCGCATGAACGCAGGAGCGCCAGCTGGGTACAGCGGCAGGATGAAGTACACCGAGGTGATGAGGATCTCGAGAATCGCAAGCGGGGCCATCCACTTCCACTTGCTCCCGAGATTCCACGATCCCTGCTTGAACGCGGTGCCCTGCTTCCACCTGTAGTAGATGGGGATCGCGAAGGCCAGGTACAGGCCGAGGACGCCGATCGACACCACTGCGAAGAACGCGGTGACGGTGTAGATCGGAGCGTCATCCGTACCGATGTTGACCTTCCACAGAGCTGGCAGCGTGAGGATCAGGCCAGCAACAGCGACGCCGATGACCGCGTACACGGGGGTGCGCGACTTGTTCAGCTTCGACCAGATCTTCGCGCCGGGGACCGCGCCGTCGCGGCTGAACGCAAAGAGCATCCGCGACGCTGACGTGAGACACGCTGTCGTGCAGAAGAGCTGGCCGATGGTGGCAATGAGCAGCACCATGCCGGACATCTTCGGCGTGAGCGCCTGGTCGAAGATCACCTGGACGCCGCCGCCGCCGGCAGAGACCGCGACCGGGTCCTGGACGGCGAACAGGAAGGCGAGAAGGAGCACCCAGCCACCGATCGCGGAGTAGAAGATCGAGCGCCAGATTCCCTTGGCCGCATTGTTCGCAGCGCCAGTCGTCTCCTCGGACAGGTGAGCGGAGGCGTCGTAACCGGTGATCGTGTACTGGGTCAGCAGGAAGCCGAGCGGCAGCACATAGAACCAGAAGCCCGGACCGCTGATCTCGCCGCTGTACAGCCCACCGGTGTTGTTGACCTTCCCGGTGAAGACGTCACTTACTCCCCAGTGGGTCGCTCCCTCCTTGAGGAAGAACACCAGGATGATGACGACGACGGTCGCACCAACCACGTGCCACCACACAGAGATGTTGTTGACGACAGCGAGCAGGTGGCTGGAGAAGATGTTCGCGAGCGCGACCAGGATGAGGATCACCAGGAAGATGATGAACACTCGCTCCAGCGAGTAGTTGGCCGCCCAAGACTCACTGAAGCGCGACAGCGAGAAGTCCAGGAACGTCGCGGCTCCGTAGGCTACCGATGCGACGATCGCGATGAGGCCCACGAGGTTCAGCCAGCCCGTGTAGTAGCCGGCCTTGATGCTGCCGAGTTTGCTTGCCCACCAGTAGATTCCGCCGCTGGTCGGATAGGCGGAGACGAGTTCGGACATGCAGAAGCCGATGATGAGGATGAAGGCCGAGATGACCGGCCAGCCGATCGAGATCGCAATCGGGCCACCGTTGTTCCACCCGAAGTAGAAGGTGGTGAAACAGCCCGCCAGGATCGAGATGATCGAGAACGAGATAGCAAAGTTGCTGAAGCCGCTCCACGTGCGACTCAACTCCTGCTTGTAGCCCAGCTCGGCGAGACGTTGCTCGTCCTCGCCCATGGTTATCTGATCTGTCACCGCTGCCCTCCTCAGTGCGCGGTCAAAGTCCGACCTTGTCGACGAACCGTGACAGGCGGACACTAATAGCCGCAGTGTTCTCCTGGTGGGCGAATTGTGAAGTGCGACACGCGGGCGGAAACAGCAGCGTTACGAACGGGATCCGCCCTATGTCCTGGTTACGTCGTCAAGCCACAGGGAGAACTGGGGGCCGTCGAATTCCGCCAGGGCGCGCTCGTACTTCTCCATTCCCCACGACCAGTAGTCGAAGTCGATCGCGCTCACCTCCTGCTGGATGGAGGCCCACAGCGTCCAGCCGTACTTGGACATGAGCGCCCACAGGCGGGCACGAGCCACCTTCGCCGGAGCCTCGATGCCCCAGTAGCTCGTCACCAGTGGCTCGAGCAGGTCGGGTGGCAACGTCGACTCGCTCCAGATGTTGCCCAGCTCGAAGCTCGCCTCGTTATTGCCCGAGTACTCATAGTCGATGAGCCACAGACGCTCGCCGTCGTCGATCATGTTGGCGGCGAGGAGGTCGTTGTTGCACGGCACCGTGGGCTCGGGTGACAGCGCCATGGCCCGGCGCATGCGTGCGACGTGGTCGGCGAACTCCTCGTAGCGATCGGGCAGCCGGAAGCCGCGCTCGTGCACGATGGCCAGGTAGTGCTCCTGCAGGTCGAACATGTCGAAGTCGCTCGCAAATGCCGGACCGCGATGGAGGGTGCGACAGGCCGCGGCGATCCGGTCCAGGTTCGTCGGGTCAGCGACGTCGGCTTCGGTGAAGGTGCGGCCTTCGATCCAGTTCACGACGAGGACTCCGCGACCGGGAATGTACTGCGCGACCGGCGCCCCCGCCCCGGACTTGGCCGCGGCAAGCGAGTTGAGGTACTCGTTGTCCCGGTCGATCGCCAGCAGGGACGACTCGGGGTCGGATAGTCGCACGACGTAGTCGCCCGCTGGTGTTCTCACTCGGTAGTTGCGGTTGGTAATGCCTCCGACGAGTGGTGAGACCTCAGTGGCCGACGTCAGGCAGTCAAGCAGCAGCAGCCGTTCGGTGTCACGTGGCGGCAGATCGGCGACGAGATGTTCCACGATTCGGCAGCGTAGGCCCGAACCGCACCGCGCAGGTACGGATCGTGCGGTTGAATGACCGTGCGTCCCTCGGGCGCGTCGACCAAAGGAGCGCCCATGGCCAGGCCAAAGCCGCTGACCGCCAAGGATGTGCGTGGCGGAGTGCATGACGGCAGCATCGACACGGTCGCCGTCTCGATCACGGACATGCAGGGTCGACTGCAGGGCAAGCGAATCGACGGTGACTACTTCGTCGAGGAGGTGATGGATGGTCACACCGAGGGCTGCAACTATCTGATGGCTGTGGACGTCGACATGAACACGGTCGACGGCTACGCGATGTCGTCATGGGACAGCGGCTACGGCGACATGGTGATGCGGCCCGACCTCGACACGCTGCACCGCATTCCCTGGCAGCCCGGAACCGTCGGAGTGCTCTGCGACCTCGAGACGGAGGAAGGCGAGCCGGTGGCACCCTCACCGCGGCAGGTCCTGCGGCGGCAGCTTGAGGCATTGCACGAGGCCGGCTACGGCGCCTTCGTGGGCACGGAACTTGAGTTCATTGTCTTTCAGGACACGTACGAGGAGGCATGGCTCGCTGGCTACCGCGACCTCACGCCGGCGAACCTGTACAACGTCGACTACTCGATGCTCGGTACGGCCAGGATCGAGCCGCTGCTTCGTCGAATCCGCCTCGCGATGACCGAGGCCGGGATGATCGTCGAGAGCGCCAAGGGCGAGTGCAACCTGGGACAGCACGAGATCGCGTTCAAGTATCAGGATGCGCTGCGCACATGCGACAACCATGTGATCTACAAGACCGGGGCCAAGGAGATAGCGGCGCAGGAGAGCATGGCGCTGACCTTCATGGCCAAGTACAACGAGCGGGAAGGCAACTCCTGCCACATCCATCTGTCCTTCCGCGGTGTCGACGGATCGATGATCATGACCGATCACGACGGGGACAACGGCCTGTCAGCGGCAGGCAAGGCATTCATCGCCGGGCAACTCGCGCATGCGCGCGAGCTCACCCTGTTGTATGCCCCGCAGATCAACTCCTATAAGCGGTACGTGCCGGGATCCTTCGCGCCCACCGCGATTCGCTGGGGTCGCGACAACCGCACATGCGCGATGCGCCTCGTTGGTCACGGGCCTTCGCTGCGGCTGGAGAACCGGGTGCCTGGCGGAGATGTCAATCCGTATCTCGCGGTCGCGGGAATGGTCGCCGCGGGGCTGCACGGCATCCAGGCGAACCTGCCGCTTGAATCCGAGTTCATCGGAAACGCGTACACGAGCGACTCGGCGCACGTGCCATCGACTATGGGCGAGGCGCTCGACGCCTGGGAATCCTCGATGTGGATTCGCGAGACGTTCGGCGCCGAGGTCCAGGACCACTACTCCAACATGGCGAGGGTCGAACTCGCCGCGTACGGCAAGGCCGTCACGGACTGGGAGCGCTACCGGAACTTCGAGAGGATCTAGTCACCTGCCATGCATGACGTCATCAATCCCGCGACCGAGCAGGTCATCGCGTCCGTTCCCTCCACGACCGCCGAGGAGGCTGACGAGCTCATCGCACGCGCGGGGGCGGCATTGCCGGCCTGGCGCGCAGTTGCACCTGCAGACCGCGCCAACCTGCTTCGTCGGTTCTCCGATGTCGTCAGAGAACACGTCGAGGAACTGGCACTGCTCGAGGTCATGAACTCCGGGCACACGATCGGAAACGCGCGCTGGGAGGCGAACAACGTCGCCAACGTCCTCGCCTACTACTCGGGGGCGCCCGAGCGCCTGTTCGGCCGGCAGATTCCTGTCGCGGGGGGCGTCGACATCACGTTCAAGGAGTCCATCGGAGTCGTCGGCGTGATCGTGCCGTGGAACTTCCCCATGCCGATCGCCGGATGGGGCTTCGCACCAGCGCTTGCAGCCGGGTGCACGGTCGTGCTGAAGCCCGCCGAGCTCACCCCGCTCACCGCGATCCGCCTCGGCGAGCTCGCGCTGGAGGCCGGACTGCCGGAAGGAGTGTTCACCGTCATTCCCGGGAAGGGATCGGTTGTCGGCGCTCGCTTCGTCGAGAACCCGATTGTCCGCAAGGTCGTGTTCACCGGCAGCACGGGAGTCGGCGAGCAGATCATGGCCGGCGCCGCGAAGCAGGTGAAGCGCGTGACCCTCGAGCTCGGCGGCAAGAGCGCCAACGTGATCTTCGCCGACGCGGACATCGAGAAGGCGGCGGCCACGGCTCCGTACGGCGTGTTCGACAACGCCGGCCAGGACTGCTGCGCGCGATCGCGCATCCTGGTCGAGCGCTCGGCCTTCGACCGGTTCATGGAACTGTTCGAGACTGCGGTGAAGGGCGTAAGGGTCGAGGACCCATCGCTCGAGACCTCGGAGATGGGCCCGCTCATTTCGCGTGGCCAGTTCGACACGGTGAGTGGATTCCTCGACGGACAGTCACCCATCGCGTTCCAGGGCGAGATTCCCACCGGGCCCGGCTACTGGTTCCCGGCCACGGTCCTCGCGCCAGTGACCTCGGATACGCGCGTGTTCCAGGAGGAGATCTTCGGGCCGATCGTCGTCGTCACCCCGTTCGAGGATGAGGCCGACGCAATCCGGCTCGCGAACGACTCCGAGTACGGGCTGTCGGGGTCCATCTGGACGCGCGACATCGGCAGGGCGATGCGCGTGTCCCGCGGAATCGAGGCGGGCAACCTGTCGGTGAACTCGCATTCGTCGGTGCGGTACTCGACTCCGTTCGGCGGGTTCAAGCGATCCGGGCTTGGCCGCGAACTCGGACCGGACGCACTCGACGCATTCACCGAGACCAAGAACGTCTTCATCAACACGGACGACTAGTACGGACTCATGCCCAACTACAACGTGAAGAGGGAACAGGATGTCTGACAGCAAGTGCCGGCGCCTTGAGGGCCGAGTAGCCGTCATCACCGGCGGAGCCAGCGGCATCGGCCTGGCGACCGCGCGCAGATTCGCAGACGAGGGCGCGACGGTGGTCATCGCAGACCTCGATCCCGTCTCAGGGGAGGCCGCCGCCGCTGAGGTCAGCGGCATGTTCGTGCGCGCTGACGTGACGAAGGTCGACGACGTCGCGGCGATGTTCTCCGCCGCGAAGGACACCTACGGCAGCATCGATATCGCCTTCAACAACGCGGGAATCTCGCCACCTGACGACGATTCGATCCTGGACACCGGCATCGACGCATGGCGTCGCGTCCAGGAGGTCAACCTCACGTCGGTCTTCCTGTGCTGCAAGGCCGTTCTCCCCTACATGCTCGAGCAGGGCAAGGGCTCGATCATCAACACCGCGTCCTTCGTCGCGACGATGGCGGCGGCCACCTCGCAGATCTCCTACACCGCATCCAAGGGCGGCGTGCTGGCGATGACGCGCGAGCTCGGCGTGCAGTTCGCACGTTCAGGTGTCCGGGTCAACGCCCTGTCACCCGGGCCGGTGAACACGCCTTTGCTCATCGAGTTGTTCGCGAAGGACCCGGAGCGGGCAGCCCGTCGGCTGGTGCACATTCCGTTCGGCCGCTTCGGTGAACCCGAGGAGATCGCAGCAGCCGTTGCCTTCCTCGCAAGCGACGACTCGTCGTTCATCACCGCGTCGAACTTCCTCGTCGACGGGGGCATCTCAGGTGCCTACGTGACGCCGCTGTAGCGAGACGACGCGTAACGCTCCGCTGCGTCGACGAAAGCCGCGACCAGCGGCGCGTCAGCTGCCACGCGGTCCGGATGCTCCGGGTGCCACTGCACCCCAACGCAGAAATCGGCCGCAGGGTCCTCGCATGACTCCACCGTCCCGTCGTCCGCCCACCCGGAGACCGTGAGGTCGCCAGCAGACTCGACGGCCTGGTGGTGCGAGGAGTTCACGACGACCGGCTCGGTCCCGAACAGCCGACCAGCGAGCGAGCCGCTCGTGAAGGTTGCCGTGTGATCGACGAAGGTCCCTGCGGCCTCGCGGTGGACGGTCTCGCCCTCGAGATCGGGCACGTGCTGGACGAGCTTCCCTCCGTGCGCCACCGCCATCAGCTGCATGCCGCGGCAGATTCCGAGGACCGGCATGTTCAGTTCGCGGGCGCGTCGGTAGAGCGCCAGCTCGGAGTCGTCGCGCGACTCACGCGGAATATCGGAGGCCGGATGGGGCTCCGCCCCGTACCGGCGGGAGTCGACGTCGGCGCCGCCGGCGAGGGCAAGGCCGTCGAGTCGATCGAGAAGAGACGGATCGTTGCCCGGCGGGAGGATCACGACGTCAGCCCCGCCGCGGTGGATCAGATCCAGGTACCACTCGGGGATGAGCGCTGCAGGCATGTGCCACGCCCCCCATCTGGCGGGCTCGACGTAGCAGGACAGTCCAATGACCGGGCGCGGCACGCGCTCAGTGTGCCACGAGGCCACCGGACGAGAGCAGAGATCTCCACGGACAGAACACGTGCGCGAAACAACGCGTTCGAAGCGCCGTAACAGAACTCCCCTACCGTCGACAGTGCGTCGATGGCTTGAATCGAGGTGAGAGAGATGGACTGGCGTCACGAAGCCGCATGTCGCAACGAGGATCCCGAGTTGTTCTTTCCCAACCCGACGATCGGACTTGTCGGCCTGCAGATCGAGACCGCGAAGCTGGTGTGCCAACGCTGCAGCGTTGTCGATGCGTGCTTGAGCTTTGCGGTACGAGCGGGCCTGGAAGCCGGAGTGTGGGGAGGTCTCAGCGAGGACGAGCGCCGTGCGCAACGACCGCGCAGGGCAGGGCAGGGCGAACCGCGCGTTGCGTAGCGCTAGCGGGGACCGGGCACCGGGCCGGTTGACTCGCGAACGACGAGTTCGGGCCTGAACACGAACTCATCCCGTGGCGCTGGCGTGCCATTGATGCCATCGATCAGGGCCTGCACCGCAGCGGTTCCCATCGCCGACACCGCCTGGCGGACCGTGGTGAGCGGCGGGTCCGTGAACGCAATCAGCCGCGAGTCGTCGTAGCCGACCACCGAGACGTCCTGCGGCGTACGCAGACCGCGCTGCCGCACTGTCCGGATCGCGCCAAGCGCCATGAGGTCCGAGCCGCACACGATGGCTGTCGCTCCCAGACCCAGCAGGTGATGCGCAGCAGCCTGTCCGCCCTCCACCGCGAAGAGTGAGTGCGAGACGAGCGATGCCGCCTCATCGGCGCTCACGCCCGCAAGCCGCTGCATGGCGTCGATGAACGCCGCGCGCTTGCGCACGACAGGGACGAAACGGATAGGCCCGACTGCAAGTCCGATGCGTCGGTGACCCATCGACGTGAGATGGGCAACCGCCAGTTCCATCGCCGCCGTATCGTCGTCGGAGATGAAAGGTGCGTCGACTCCAGGCGCGTAGCCGTTGACCAGCACGATCGGCAGGCCACGTTCGACGAGCGCGCTGTATCTCTCATGGCTCGCCGTGCTGTCGGCGTGCAGTCCAGAGACGAAGATGATGCCCGCCACTCCGCGGTCGAGCAGCAGTTCGACGTACTCGTCCTCAGTCACACCGCCCGGAGTCTGAGTGCACAGGACCGGTGTGTACCCGTGCTGCGCGAGCTGGGTTTCCATGACCTGCGCGAAGACGGGGAAGATCGGGTTCTCGAGCTCGGGCACGATCAGCCCGACCAGACCTGAGCGCCCGCGGAGGCGAAGCGGCCGCTCATAGCCGAGCACATCGAGTGCAGTGAGCACCGCCATTCGCGTCCCTGATGAGACTCCCGGGCGGTCGTTGAGTACACGCGACACGGTTGCTTCGCTGACGCCGGCCTGCTCGGCGATGTCGGAGAGCCGCGCCCTCGGGTTGTCCGCCACGACCGTCAGCCTAGGTGGAGACGATCTCGTCGCCGTGCACGAAGCCGCGCCGGACGTGGCAGGCTTCGGACGTGCGCCTGACAGGAAGCCTCGACGAGCCGGAACTGGCCTTCCTTCCGTGGTCGATACCTCTCGAGGAGTGGCCCGACGATCTCGTGGTTGCCCTCCCGCGCGGCATCTCGCGGCACATCGTCAGGTTCGTGCGAATCAACGGCGTGGTCTACGCGGTGAAGGAAGTCGAGGAGCACTTCGCCGTGCGCGAATACGAACTGCTCTTCGACCTCGTCCGACGCGGACTTCCGACGGTGGTACCGGTGGGAGTCGTCCTCGACCGGGTTGACGATGACGGCGAACCACTTCCCGCCGTCCTCATCACGCGCCATCTGGAGTTCTCGTTGCCCTATCGGGCCTTGTTCTCCTCGAGCCTGCGCCTCGAGACTGCCGGCCGACTGCTCGACGCCCTGGCCGTGCTCATCGTCCAGCTCCATCTCGCGGGCTTCTCGTGGAATGACGTGTCACTGTCGAACACCTTGTTCCGTCGCGACGCAGGCGCCTTCGCCGCGTACCTCGTTGATGCCGAGACGGGTGAGCTGCACCAGAAGTTGTCGAAGGGCCAGCGCGAGTACGACATGGAGACGGCAGCAACGAACGTCGCCGGTGAGCTCATGGACCTCCAGGCTGGCGGCCGCCTGCACGAGGGGATCGATCCCATCGTCACCGGAGTCAGCCTGCGCACGAGGTACGACCAGTTGTGGGAGGAGGTGACAGGTCCGCTCGTCATCTCGCGCGAGGACCGGCATCAGCTCGAGTCACGCGTTCGACGCCTCAACAGCCTGGGATTCGACGTGGCCGAACTGCAGGTCAAGTCGCAGTCCGACGGCGACCACATCACCGTCACCCCGAAGGTGGTCGATGCGGGACACCACTCTCGCCGCCTGATCGCGCTGACCGGCCTCGACGTCGAGGAGAACCAGGCTCGTCGACTGCTCAACGACCTTGACTCGTTCCGCATCAAGATCGGTCTGGGTCCTGAGGATGAGGAGTTCGCGGCCCATCGTTGGGTTACCGAGCGATTCGAGCGCGTGATGTCCGAGGTCCCGCCAGCGCTGCGGGGCAAGTTGGAGCCGGCGCAGATCTTCCACGAGGTTCTCGAGCACCGCTGGTTCATGTCGGAGGCCGCGGGTGTCAGCGTGCCGTTCGGCGATGCGATCTCCGATTACGTCACGACTATCCTCGCGAAGAAGCCCGACGAGCAGGCGGTGTTGGGTTCACGTGTGGGACTGCCCAGCGACGACACCGCCGAACTGCGAATCGTGCTCCCGCCTGAGGAGGCTTAGTGTCGGACGAGTTTCGCTCGCTCGTGGTGATCGCCGCGATTGCCGCCTTCGTGCCGCTCATCGTCGGACTGCTTCGCATCAAGGTCGCTGAGGTCGTACTCCTCATGGCAGGCGGCATCATTTTCGGACCGCAACTGCTCGGCTGGGTCACTGTCGACTCCTCGATCGAACTGCTCTCCGAGCTCGGTCTGGGACTGCTGTTCTTCCTTGCTGGGGTCGAACTTGAGTCCCACGCGCTGAGGGGCCAGGGCGGACGACTTGCAGCAATCGGATGGGGCCTGTCGATCCTCGTCGCGGCGGCCGCGGCCTTTGTGATGACCGCGACCGGCAAGGTGCATGACACGCTCGGCGTGGCCATTGCACTCACGTCGACCGCATTCGGCACCCTCTTGCCGATCGTCAGGGATCGAGGCGAACTGCACACTAAATTCGGCAACTTGTTCATGGGAGCCGGCGCCTGGGGCGAGTTCGGGCCGATCATCGCGATCTCGGTCCTTCTCGGAACCAAGAGTTCCTTCGTAGCGCTATTGAGCCTTGTGGGTTTCGGGATCGTCGCGTTGATACTCGCGACTCTCCCGGCGAGATTGGCTGGAGAGCGAGTCAGGGCGATCCTCGAGCGCGGACACCATACGAGCTCGCAGACCGCGCTGCGGTTCACGATGCTGCTGCTCATCGCGCTACTTGCGCTCGCGAGTGACTTCGGCCTCGATGTCGTGCTGGGCGCGTTCGTCGCCGGCATCATCGTGAGGCGGTTCTCGCCGCCATCCGCGGAATCATCCTTGCAGACGAAGATGGAGGCGATCGGGTTCGGCTTCTTGATCCCGCTCTTCTTCGTGGTCTCGGGCGCAAATCTGGACATCGACTCGATTATCGAGAACCCCTGGGCAATGATCCGGTTCTTCATCTACATCCTGCTCGCCAGAGGTGTGACGCAGTACTTCCTCTACCGGCGTGCGATCCCCGAGCGACGCGAGCGCGCGCGATTCTCACTGTTCGTCGCGACAGGGCTTCCGATCATCGTCGCCGTCACCACGATCGAGGTTGAGGCCGGGATCATGCTCACGAGCAATGCAGCCGCGCTCGTCGGGGCGGGAGCGCTGACTGTTCTCGTCTTCCCGCTGGTCGGCAACTGGCTGATCCGTGGCCAGCAGCCTGAACTCGATGTTCAGGAGCGAGCCGAGAACACCGCCTGAAGGACGATGCCTGCGGCGACTGAGGCATTGAGCGACTCAACGCCGGCCACCATCGGGATGCTCACTCGCCAGTCGCACGTCTCGCCGACCAGGCGCGAGAGGCCTTCACCCTCGGCGCCGATGACGATCACGACCTTGTCTGTCAGCACATCCTTCGCAAGAGTCGCGAGGTCAGCGTCCGCGTCGGCCGCGAGGCCGACGACGGTGAAGCCCTGCTTCTGGAATGACTCCAGCGCACGCGTCAGGTTGGTGACCTGAGCAACCGGCACGCGAGCCAAGGCGCCCGCCGAGGTCTTCCAGCCCGAGGCGGTAACGCCCACGGACCGACGGGTCGGAATCACAATTCCGTCTGCGCCGAACGCTGCCGCTGATCGCGCAATCGCACCGAGGTTCCGCGGGTCGGTGACGCCGTCGAGCGCGACGATCAACGAGCCGTGCTCGAGATCCTGCGCGTGCGAGTACTGGTACTCGGGCATCGTGAGGACCATGCCCTGATGCACGCCGCCGTCGGTCATGCGATCGAGTTCGGTCTTGGCCACCTCGAGAATCGGGATGCCCGCCGCCACCGCGCTGCGCATCGCTTCGCGCCAGCGATCATCCGCCTCGAGCTTGGCCTGCACGTAGAGCGCCGACGCCGGCACCTTGGCCCGAAGCGCCTCGACAACCGGGTTGCGCCCCATGAGCATGCTTCCGGTCGAACGCCGACTTCCGCCTCGTGCGCTCGTGGAACGCTGCGGGCCGGTGGCCGCGCGCTTCTTGGCACGCTCACGCCTGGCGGCGGGATGGTGAGGCCGATCTGTCGCCTTCGGCGTCGGCTTCTTGCCCTCGAGTGCCTGCCGCTTCTGGCCGCCCGAGCCCGCCGTCGCACCCTTCTTCGTGCCGTCCTTGCGCATCGCGCCGCGGCGCTGTGAGTTCCCTGCCATGGTTCGCCCTCCCGGGTTCAGTCGTCCAGCGACCAGCGGACCCCTTGGGGGGTGTCCTCGACCCGGATGCCGATCCGATCCAGTCCATCGCGGATGGCGTCGGCCGCCGCGAAATCCTTGCGTTCTCGGGCTGACTGGCGCTGGTCGAGGACGACCTGCACCAGTTCGCCGATGACCAGTGTCTCGCGCCCTGCCCCGCCCCCGCTCCCCGCAGACCACGGCAACGACCACGGGTTAAGTCCGAGCACGTCGATCATCGCGAGGGTCTGGTCGAAGGCAGCCTGCAGCTCGGCAGCGGCGGGCGTCGCAAGAATCGCGTTGCCTCGTCGCACGGTCTCGTGCACGACGGCCAATGCGGACGGCACGCCGATGTCGTCGTCCATGGCTGTATCGAACTCAGCGGGACGGGCCTCAGGGCGAACGACTGGATCACCGACGATGCCGAGGCGCTCCGCAGCGCGCTGCAGGAAACCCTCGATCCGGCGGTAGCCCTGTCCCGCATCGGCGACAGACTCGTCGGAGTACTCCTGCATCGATCGGTAGTGCGAGCCGGCCAGGTAGTAGCGCAGTTCGACGGGGCGCACGCGCTTGAGGACTTCGTCGACAAGCAGCGAGTTCCCGAGCGACTTGCTCATCTTCTCCCCCGCCGTGGTGATCCAGGCGTTGTGCAGCCAGTAGTTCGCGAAGCCGTCGCCGGCCGCGCGCGACTGCGCGATCTCGTTCTCGTGATGGGGGAAGACAAGGTCGAGTCCACCGCCGTGGATGTCGAAAGTCGAGCCGAGGTACTTCTCGGCCATTGCCGAGCACTCGATGTGCCAACCGGGTCGGCCAGGTCCCCACGGGGTATCCCAGTAGGGCTCGCCCGGCTTGGCGGCCTTCCACATGGCGAAGTCGCGCGGATCTCGCTTCGCGTTCGAATCGGAGTCCGGAGACGCGAGCATGTCGTCGATCTTCTGGCCGCTCAGCGAGCCGTACTCCGGGAAGCCTCGGACATCGAAGTAGACGTCACCGTCCGAGGCGTAGCCGTGACCGGCATCGATGAGGCGGTGCATGAGCGTGATGATCTCGGGAATGTGGCCGGTGGCTCGCGGCTCGTAGGTGGGCGGAAGGCAGCCGAGGGCGTCGTACGCTCGATTGAATGCACGCTCATTGCGCATGCCCACGACCCAGTAGGGCACGTCCTCGTGTCCGGCGTTGTGGATGATCTTGTCGTCTATGTCCGTCACATTGCGCACGAAGGTGACATCAAAGCCGCGTGCCGTGAGCCAGCGTCGGATGACGTCGAAGGCGACACCGCTGCGAATGTGCCCCACGTGCGGCTTTGCCTGAACCGTCGCACCGCACAGGTAGATACCCGCACGGCCGGGAACGATCGGGACGAAGTCCCGTATCGACCGGGTAGCCGTGTCGTAAAAGCGCAAAGTCACAGGCCGAACAGTACCTAGTGGACGATGACCTTCTCTGGCGTGATGCGAACGACGACGCGGACGTTGTCCGTTCCGTCGTCTCCGGGGTACCGATCCACTCCCATGTACTGATGAGCCAGGCGGTCGATCAGCTCCGGTCCGCCCTCGTCGGTCATGGTTGACGTGCCGCGAACTTCGACGTACGAGTACGGGCTGTCCTTCGGGAACACCAGAACGGTCACGCGCGGGTCCTTGGTCAGGTTGGCGTGCTTCTGCCGACCCTTGATGGTCGAGACGAGGAGCTCGTCGCCGTCGCGCTCGATCCACACGACCGACAGCTGCGGACGACCATCCGGCTGAATCGTGGCGATCGTCGCGAACTCGGGCGCATCGAACAGGGCCTTCGCGTCATCGGGCAATGAAGTCATGGGCCGACCCTAATACCGACGGATCAGTTCGCAACCACAGATGCAACGGCGATCGCGGCGATGCCCTCGCCTCGCCCGGTGAGCCCCAGGCCGTCGCTCGTCGTCCCCGAGACCCGCACGGGGGCGCCGATCGCGGCGCTGAGAACGTCCTCTGCTTCCTGCCGACGCGCGCCGATGCGCGGGCGATTGCCGATCACCTGGACGCTCGCGTTGCCGATACGAAAGCCCTCTGCTCTCACCAGGCCCGCTGTGTGGGCAAGCAGGGAGACGCCCGAGGCATCGGACCACGCGGGGTCGTCGGTTCCGAAGACTGAGCCGAGGTCCCCGAGCCCGGCCGCGGAGAGCAGCGCATCGCACAGCGCGTGCGCCGCGACATCGGCGTCCGAGTGCCCAGCCAGTCCGGTCTCACCCGGCCACAGCAGGCCGGCTACCCGGAGCGGGCGACCCTCCGCGAAGGCATGCACGTCGGTTCCGATGCCGACGAAGGGAATGTCAGACGGCACCGGCAGCCCGACGTCTGGCGAGGATGGCCTCGGCGATGACCACATCGAGTGGGGTCGTGACCTTGAAGGCTTCCTCGTGCCCGGCCACCACATGCACGGGGAGCCCGAGTCGTTCGACGAGTCCGGCATCATCCGTCGCGGCAGCCGCGTCGAGGTCGGCGGTGGCGTGAGCCTTCTGCAGCACCTGACGATCGAAGCCCTGGGGCGTCTGGATGGCACGCAACGGGCCCCTGTCGACCGTGCATTCGACCAGTCCCGAGCCATCCACCCGCTTGATCGTGTCGACGACGGCCAGTCCGGGTACGACCGCGGGATGTCCGGCCCGAACCGCGGCGACAACCGCGGTCACTACCTCAACGGGTACGAGCGGGCGCGCCGCATCGTGCACGAGGACGACGTCGATGTCGTCGGGAAGGGTCAGAAGTGCGCGGGCGACGGAATCCTGGCGGGTGTCGCCACCTGTCACGACGACAACCTCCGCGAGGAATGACTGCTCGGCCAGCATCGAGGCGACACTCTCCGCACTGTCCTCTGGCGCGGCGACGACCACCAGATCGACGATGCGGCTCGCGGCCAGTGCGCGAACGGCGTGGACGAGCATCGGTATTCCGCCGAGCGGACGCAGTGCCTTCGGAGCACCAGGGCCAAGGCGCTCGCCACGACCGGCCGCAGGAACAAGAACCGCAGTACGGCCCGTTGATGGGGAGTTCATTCGGCCCCTAAGGACGGCTCTGGGAGCCAGTTAGGAGGCGAGAACCTCATCGAGGATGGCCTCAGCCTTGACCTCGTTGGTCTTCTCCGCCAGTGCCAGCTCGCTCACCAGGATCTGGCGGGCCTTGGCCAGCATGCGCTTCTCGCCAGCCGACAGGCCGCGCTCGCGCTCACGACGCCACAGATCGCGGACCACCTCGGCAACCTTGATGACATCGCCGGAAGCGAGCTTCTCAAGGTTCGCCTTGTAGCGACGGGACCAGTTGGTCGGCTCCTCCGTGTACGGCTGCCGCAGGACGTTGAACACCCGGTCCAGTCCCTCGGCGTTGACAACGTCGCGGACACCGACGAGATCGACATTGTCGGAAGGCACCCGAACGGTGAGATCGCCCTGAGCGACCCGAAGGACCAAGTACTTGCGGTCCTCGCCTTTAATGGTCCGAATCTCGACTGCTTCGATAACGGCCGCCCCGTGGTGCGGGTAAACAACCGTGTCGCCGACGTTGAACGTCATCCGGACTCCCTCTACTCAAGGGGATCAAGGTTACCACGGTGTTCCGGCCCTAAATGCCGGAGTCCGCTTCGCTACTGTGTGCCCGTGAAGCGCATCCACGTCGCCGCAGTCGCCGCCCTCGTCCTTCTTGCCTCTCCGGTTCTCACCGGTTGCTTCAGCGGAAAGGGCGCCACCACCAACATGCAGGCCACCATGAACTCCGGCAATGGAGTGAGTGCTCAGGCTGGCGAGATCAAGGTTGAGAACGCGACCTTGGTCATGGGCCCGGAGGGCTCCAAGGCCGCAACCCTGACTTCTCGGATCGTCAATACCGGTCCGGTTGCCGACCGCCTGGTGTACGCGACCGTCAATGGCGTGCCGGCCGACATCACCGGCGGGGGCGTCGACTTGAACCCCGGCGCATCCGTCTCATTCGGCTTCGACTCCGACACGTGGATCAATGCCTACGGCTTCGAGGCAGCTACCTCGACCTACGTGCCCGTTCAGCTCGGCTTCGCCGATGCGGGACTTGTGTCGATGTCGGTGCTCACGGTGCCGCCGGTCGGCTACTACGAGGGCATCGCCCCGAATCCGCCGCAGGCTCCGATCGCGCCGTCGGCTGCTGCCAGCTAGCGCGCGTCAGGCCTCGAACTTGTAACCCAGGCCTCGCACCGTGAGCAGGTGCACAGGGTTCGCGGCGTCGACCTCGATCTTCGCGCGCAGACGCTTCACGTGGACGTCGAGAGTCTTGGTGTCGCCCACGTAGTCAGAACCCCAGACCCGGTCGATCAGCTGCGAACGCGTCATGACGCGTCCAGAATTGCGAACCAGAAACTCCAGGAGGTCAAACTCCTTCAGCGGCATCGGCACGACGGCCCCACGGACCGTGACCACGTGGCGGTCTGCGTCGAGCCGCACCGGACCTGCCTCGATCGTCATCGGCAGCAGATCATCGACCTCACCGTGACGACGCAGGACGGCTCGCACTCGCGCGAGCAGTTCGCGCGAGGAGAACGGCTTGGTGATGTAGTCGTCCGCGCCGATCTCGAGGCCGACGACCTTGTCGATCTCGCCATCCTTGGCGGTCAGCATGATGATCGGCACCTGGGACTTCGCACGAATGACCCGGCATACCTCGGTGCCCGAGATGCCCGGAAGCATCAGGTCGAGCAGGATCAGGTCGGCGCCGCGGCGATCGAATAGCTCGACGGCGACATTGCCGTCATCAGCAACTTCGACCTCATAACCCTCGCGCCGAAGCATGAAAGACAACGCGTCGGAGAACGACTCCTCGTCCTCGACGACCAGAACTCGGGTCACGTCAGAACCTCTCCCGTCGGAATCGACAGCATGTCGACCGACATTTCATGACTGTCACGATCGAACGGCGTCGACGCTTGGTAGGACGGCAGCCGCAGGGTGAACGTCGATCCAACTCCGGGTTCGGACCAGACCGTGCACTCGCCGCCGTGGTTCTGGCATACATGCTTGACGATGGCGAGCCCCAGTCCCGTCCCGCCGGTGATCCGCGAGCGCGCCTGGTCGACCCGGTAGAAGCGCTCGAAGATTCGATCGAGGTCGTTCACCGGGATGCCGATGCCCTGATCCTTGACCGAGATCTCGACGATCGAATCGATGAGCTTTGCGCCGACCGCGACCCTCGTGTGGCTGGGTGAATAGGCGATCGCGTTACTCAGCAGGTTTCGCAGCGCGGTGAGCAACTGGCCGTGATCGGCGAACACCACTCCGTCGCAAGGATCGCCCACGACCAGTTCGATCTCCTGACGAAGGGCCAGCGTGCGGACCTCTTCGATGGCTCGCTGGATGAGGTCGTCGACGTCGACGATCTCGGCATGGGTGATGGGATCGTCACCCTGCAGGCGCGACAGGTCGATGACGTCCTGGATGAGGTGGCTCAGGCGATTGGCCTCGAGCTGCATCCGCTCGGCGAAGTGTCGAACCTGATCGGCGTCATCGCTAGCGGCGAGAACGGCCTCGGCAAGCAGCGACAGAGCACCGACCGGAGTCTTGAGCTCGTGGCTGACGTTCGCGACGAAGTCACGGCGGACGACGTCAACTCGGCGCTCCTCGGCCAGATCGTCGATGAGGACGAGGATTGCGCCAGTGCCGAGCGGCGCAACGCGCACGCGCAGTTCGAGCAGCTCGCGGCCCAGTGGTGGGCGCCGCACGCGCATCTCCTGCTCGCGGGCATGACCATCCTCGGCCACGCGATCAATCAGGTGGACGATGTCGGGAATCGTGACGGCACTGCGGCTGACGAGTCCCAGGGCCATCGCTCGCGCGCTGGACCTGAGGACCAGCCCATCGGCGGCCACGACCAAGGAGGCGGACGGCAGGACGCTGAGCACGCGGATGACCTCGTCGGGCACCGCGGGGCGCACTCCAGTGGTTCTGCGCGCGGTCACAGGAGCCTCGGCTGAGGCAGCACTGGAGCGACGTTTGCGAACCACACCACAAACAATAGGAGGGCTTCACGGCCCAACCCGACGATCGGCCGCCGTGCGGGTGAATGATTCCCCTAGCGTTCAGCGATGGGCACCGGCTGTTCACCCTGCGGTCATCTCACATTCACCGGGCGCGGCTCACCGTCCTGAACGCGGGTTTATGGTGGACGCGTGCCCACCGCCTACCTTGAGCAACTCGACCCGGTCTACGCCGAGTTGGTGCAGATAACCCGCCTCGTCGGCTCGGCGATGAACCGCGCAACCCAGTCGCTGCTCGACGCCGACCTCACCCTCGCTGAATCGGTCATCGACGCGGACGCGCAGATCGACACCCTGACCGGCGACGTGGAGGAGCGCTGCTTCGACATCATCGCCCTCCAGCACCCCGACGGTGAGGACCTCAGAGTCGTCATCGGGGCCTTGCGCATCGCCGCGTCGCTGGAGCGCATGGGCGACCTGGCCGAGCACGTGGCCAAGCAGGCGCGCCTGCGCTACCCCCGCCCATCGATCCCCCAGGAACTCCGCGGCACGTTCGCCGAGATGGGCGGGCTCGCGGAGGCGATCGTCTCGAAGACCGGCTCGGTGATCGCAACCAAGGATGTTTCCCTGGCCGCCGATATCGCCCGACACGACGTGGAGGTCGACCGACTGCACCGCGAGCTCTTCACGATCGTGCTCATGCCGTCGTGGAGCCACGGCGTCGAATCCGCGATCGACGTAACGCTGCTCTCGCGCTACTACGAGCGCTACGCCGACCACGCGGTGTCCGTGACGCGCCGAGTTGTGACCATCGTGACCGGGAAGCCCTACGTGGGCGTCTCGCTCGACTGAGCGCACTGGGCTGGAATAGGCCAGACTTCGGCGGGGTTATCCGTCAGGGGACCGGACGAGGGAGGCACGCAGGTGAGGACAGCCACGCGCCTCGACAGTGCTCGGCGCCGACCCGTCCCCCGCCGGATCGCGGTCCTCTCGGTGCACACCTCCCCCCTCGATCAGCCCGGAACCGGCGACGCCGGCGGCATGAACGTGTACGTGGTCGAGACCGCTCGCCGCCTCGCGGAATCTGGCGTGGAGGTCGAGATCTTCACGCGCGCCACCTCATCGGCCCTGCCTCCCTCGGTCGAGACCGCCCCTGGAGTCACCGTTCGCCACGTGACGGCCGGCCCGTTCGAGGGACTGCTCAAGCAGGACCTGCCCGGTCAGCTGTGCGCTGTCACCGCCGGCGTGATGCGCGCGGAGGCGGCCCGGCCTGAGGGCTGGTTCGATCTCGTGCACTCGCACTACTGGCTCTCCGGCCAGGTGGGCTGGCTGTCGAAGGAACGTTGGAACGTGCCGCTGGTCCACTCCATGCACACCATGGCCAAGGTCAAGAACCGCGACCTGGCAGCTGGTGACGAGCGCGAGCCGGCAATGCGAGTCATCGGCGAGGAGCAGGTCGTCGCGGCCGCCGACCGCATGATCGCGAACACCGACGACGAGGCTCGAGAACTGGTCGACCTGTACGGCGCGAACCCGATGGACGTCGATGTCGTGCATCCGGGCGTCGACCTCGACCGCTTCCGCCCCGGTGACCGCGATGCAGCGCGACGCCGACACGGCCTCGCTCCCGATGCCGTCATCTTGCTCTTCGTCGGACGCATCCAGCCGCTGAAGGCGCCGGACATCCTCATCCGGGCCGCGGCGGAGATGGTCGCAATCGATCCAGGCCTGCGGGCGCGACTCGTCGTCGTCATCTGCGGCGGGCCGTCGGGAAGCGGCCTTGATCAGCCGTCGTCGCTGTTCGACCTCGCACGCTCGCTCGGGGTGCTCGATCTCGTCCGCTTCGAGCCGCCGCGTGACAGGAACACGCTCGCCGACTGGTACCGCGCGGCCGATGTCGTGGTCGTGCCGTCCTACTCGGAGTCCTTCGGGCTCGTGGCAATCGAGGCTCAGGCCTGCGGCGTGCCCGTCGTTGCCGCCGCCGTCGGCGGGCTGCGCACGGCGGTGGCCGACAACGTCAGCGGCCTGCTGGTCGATGGCCACGACCCCGGTGACTTCGCGAGCGCGATCACGCGCATCATCGGCAACCCCGCCCTGCGCGCCTCCCTGTCCGCCGGAGCCCGCATGCACGCCGCCGCCTTCGGCTGGGCGGCGACGACCGCGGGCCTGCTGAACAGCTACTCGGCCGCACTGGCGAATGCCAAGCTGGGCGCCGACCGAATGGTTGCGCAGGGTTCGTGACGCCGGTCGAGGCCGAGAGCGCATTGCGCGCCTACTTGGAAGATGCCGAGCTCGACTGGGAGGCCGTGCCGCCGTCGACCTTCGTGGTGACGCTCCCTGGTGACCACAAGCTTCGTACGACTGCGGCCCTCACGATTGGTGCGCATGCCCTCACTATCAACGCCTTCGTGGCGCGAAACCCCGATGAGAATCACGAACTCGTATTCCGCTGGCTGCTCGAGCGCAACCGTCGGATGTATGCGGTCTCGTTCGCCATCGATCATCACGGCGACATCTACCTCGTCGGCAGACTGCCGCTGGAGGCGGTGACCGCGGCGGAACTGGATCGCGTCATGGGGTCGGTGCTGGAGTACTCGGACGGCTCGTTCAACACCATCCTCGAAATGGGATTCGCGACGGCAATCCGCAAGGAATGGGACTGGCGGCTGTCACGAGGCGAGTCGACCGCGAACCTGGCCGCATTCACGCACCTCGCAGCGGGGGCCGGTGACGAACCCGCGCCGTCGCCATTGGGCGATGCGGCAGGATGAGCGCATGACTGCGCCATACACCTTGATCCTGCTTCGTCACGGCGAGAGCGAATGGAACTCCAAAGGCCTGTTCACCGGCTGGGTCGACGTCGACCTGACCGAGTTGGGCATGGCCGAGGCGACGCGCGGCGGAAAGCTGCTCGCCGAGGCTGAGCTCCTTCCCGATGTCGTCCACACCTCGCTGCTGAAGCGCGCGATCAAGACGTCGCAACTGGCCCTCGACGCCTGCGGACGCACGTGGATCCCGGTCGTGCGCAACTGGCGGCTCAATGAGCGGCACTACGGCGCGCTGCAGGGCAAGAACAAGAAGGACACGCTGGAGGAGTACGGCGAGGAGCAGTTCATGCTCTGGCGCCGCTCATACGACACTCCGCCCCCTCCGATCGATCCCGACGACCAGTTCGCGCAGACCCATGACCCCAGATATGCAGCACTGCCACCGGATTCCCGTCCGGCGACCGAGTGCCTCGCCGACGTGGTCACGCGACTCATCCCGTACTGGGAGGACGTCGTGGTCGCTGACCTGCGAGCAGGCAAGGCCGTCCTCATAGTCGCGCATGGCAACTCGCTGCGGGCTCTCGTCAAGCACCTCGACGGCATCTCGGACGAGGACATTGCCGAGCTGAACATCCCGACCGGCATCCCGCTCGTCTACCGACTCGACGAGGACCTCAAGCCTGTCGTTCGTGGCGGTGAGTACCTCGATCCCGAGGCGGCCGCGGTCGCCGCGGCGGCGGTCGCCGCGCAGGGCAAGAAGTAGTCGCCCGGTGAGTTCGAGCACCCACGGTCGCACCGACCGCCTCGAACTCAGCGACTCCGCGCTGCGGGACTGGCAGGCGGTCGTGATCGCGGCGACTGCCGATGACGGGATCGTGCTCGACCGCTCGGCCTTCTACCCCGGCGGCGGCGGGCAGCCGCCCGACCACGGCGTACTGCTCTGGGGCGGCGTGCGGACGCGCATAGTCGATGCTCGGCGCAGCGACGACCTGTGGTTGATTCCCGCTGACGGCGACCCCCTGCCGCCTGTTGGCACGGTCGTCACCGGGGCCATCGAGAACGAGCGGCGCACGGCACTCATGCGCACGCATTCGGGACTGCACCTGCTGTCGGGTGTGGTGTTCCGCGACTTCGGCGCGCTGGTGACCGGATCGAACATGGACCCGCTCAGTGGTCGCCTCGACTTCAATCTGGACGAGGTGCCCGCGGGATTCAAGGAGAGCATCGAGCAGGCGTGCAACGCAGAGGTGATCGCCGACCGCGGCATCTCCGCGTACGAGCTGCCGCGCGAGGAGGCGCTCGCGATTCCTGACGTGATCCGCACCGCGAGCAATCTGCTCCCGCCGACCATCGAGATCGTGCGGATCGTGGACATCAGCGGCCTGGACGTCCAGGCCGACGGCGGGACGCACGTCGCGTCGACCCGCCAGATCGGCGAGATGCGGGTCGTCAAGGTGGAGAGCAAGGGCAAGGGCTTCCGGCGCATCCGCATCGCCCTCGCAGACTGACCACTCTGTTTGTCCCGGGAACCGGGACAAACAGAAGGTGGCGCGGGGCTAGCGGGAGTTCGTGATGTCGATGATGCGCGTGCGGACGTCGAACAGGTACACGAGCGCGATGACGATCGCCGCCATGCCGAAGATCGACAGGGTGAGGCTGGGAATCAGCCCGCTCAGCGCGGCGAGCGCGGTGAGCACCAGCCAGAGCACCTTGCTCTGGCGGCCGACCGCGGGGAACGCGGCGGTCGGGCGGCGCAGGCAGTCGATGAACGCGAAGCCCTTGACCGCGAGCGTGAGGATCCACAGGGCGAGTAGGACGAGGTCCTGGACGTTTCCGAACACGTGTCCACGCTAGTGCAGGAAATGCAGAAGGGGCGCACCCGTAGGCGCGCCCCTTCCGTGAAGCCTGAGTCAGACGCCGACCGCCTCGCGGATCAGCGCGACGGTGTGCGAGACGTTCCCGCGAACGGAGTTGGCCGCACCGGCGACGCGCTCGCGCGTGTGGGTGGTCATGCCTGCCACATCAACGCTCGGCACGTCGAACTTGGGCATCTCGAACTTCGGCACGTCGAACTTGGGCAGGTCGACCTTCGGGAGGTCGAACTTGGGGAGGTCGAACTTCGGCAGGCTGAACCGGCCGGTGGCCTCAGTCGCCTTCGCGCCGGTCGTCTTCGCGGTCGAGCGCGCGGTCGTGGCGGCCTTCGCCGTAGTCGACTTTGCCGTGGTCGCAGCCTTGGCGGTTGTCGACTTCGCTGCGTTGGCAGCCTTGGTGGTGGTCTTCTTGGCGGTGCTCGTCGCCTTGGCGGTCGTCTTCTTCACGCGGCCAGCAGCGTTCGCGGGAAGCGCGGTTGCTTCGGGGGTGGTCTCGTCGGTCATGGTGTTTCCTCTCCAGAACTGTCTTCGGTGGATGGTGTCTCGTCGGTCTCTGCGGCGCGTGCTGCCTGCGCCAGGTTCTCGGCCTGGAAGGCCGCGTAGATCTGCAGCAGGGTCGACCGCTGCCGCTCGGTGATCGTGGAGTCAGAGGCGATTGCCGTGGTCACCGCTGCATCACCGTCGCGGTGGTCGAGGATGCCGGCCTGCACGTACAACGTCTCCGCGGAGATGCGCAGGCCCTGGGCAATGCGATTGAGGATCTCCGCGCTCGGCTTGCGCAGTCCCCGCTCGACCTGGCTGAGGTAGGGGTTGGAGACGTCAGCAGCCTTCGACAGCTGGCGAAGGGACATCTGCGCCTGATCGCGCTGCTCGCGGATGAAGCCGCCGAGCCCGCTGACGTCGATTCCTGGCATGCGTCCAGTATGCAGCACGTGCTTGCAATTGCAAACATGAGTGCTAGCGGGAGTTAGCGTGACGTCGGTCACCCCCGCTAGACCAGCGGGGACTCGACCCAGCCGACCACGGTGCCGCCGCCCCACAGGGGCAGGCGCAGGTGCTCGTCGAGTGCCTGCTCATCGCAGCCCAGCCCGACGAGGATGGTGGCCAGGGCGACCCGCCGGGCGCGGATCGAACCGTCCTCGACCTTGATCGCGACCGCGCGACCATCAGGCAGGCCCGCGATATAGACCCCCTCGGCCCCGTCTTTGGCTACCAGTCCGGGCACTGCCCGCATGAAGGCGGTGACGTCGCGGCGTCGACCGCCCACCGTCTCGGGGTGAGCCGCCATCGCATCGGCGACCCGCCGTGCGGGTGTCCCCGCGCCGTCGCTCACGCAGCGCGACATCACCCGGGCCAGGCCGGAGACCGTCAAGGACATCACCGGAGCACCGCACCCGTCGACGCCGACGTGGCCAACCGACTCGCTCGCGAGGGATTCGAGCTGCGCGAGAACCGCGAGTTGAAGGGGATGCTGCGGGTCCAGGTAGGAAGCGACGGGCCAGCCGTTGACCAGGCAGGTCAGCAGCATCGCCGCGTGCTTGCCCGAGCAGTTCATCGCTATTGCCAACGGTGTGCGGCCGTCGCGGATCCACGCGTCCCGCTCGTCGAGATCGAGTGGGTAGTCGACCGGCGTCTGCAGAGCCGACTCGTCAAGACCCGCAATGCCGAGCATCTCCCGCACTCCGTCGATGTGCAGTGCCTCACCCGAGTGCGACGAGGCAGCCAGGGCGAGCAGGTGGTCGGGAAGCTCCAATCCGGCGGCCACCATTGCTGCGGCCTGCGCGGGCTTGTTCGACGATCGGGGGAAGATCACGTGATCGGGGTCCCCCCAACTGCGGATTACCGAACCTGAGGAATCGACGACGACCGCGTGGCCGACGTGGACGCCCTCCGTGAACCCGCTACGCGTGTAGTGGGCCAGTACTGCTGGGGCTGGTCGCGTGGTCACGCGCGAATGATGGCACGCTGCGTGCCATGCGAGCGGTGGTGCAGCGGGCGCGGGACGCAGCGGTCACCGTCGACGGTGACGTGGTCGGCTCATTTGCCGGCCCCGGCCTCGTGATCCTCGTCGGAATCACCCACGACGACACCCCTGTACGGGCGGCGAGACTCGCCGACAAGGTCTATGACCTGCGGATCTTCGAGGGGCCAACGGAGCAGTCGGCGTGCGATCTCGACCTCCCAGTGCTCGTCGTCAGTCAGTTCACCCTGTACGCAGACACGCGCAAGGGCCGCCGGCCCACGTGGGAACTGGCCGCGCCGAGAGCAGTCGCCGAGCCGCTGGTCACCGCTGTGACCCAACGTCTCATCGACAGAGGCGCAACAGTGTCAACCGGAGTCTTCGGCGCGGACATGCGAGTGACCCTGACGAATGACGGTCCGATGACCGTCATCATCGACGTGAACGATTAGGGCAGGACGACCGTCTCGATCGACGCCGCGACGTCGCCGTCGGCTGATCGCACCACTGCATCGACACCCTGCGGCGTGTTGCGGCGGATGATCGCGGTGGCGACCGGACCATCCTCGTAGTGCCACGCGGCCGTGCCAATCCAGCCGACGACCTTGCCCTCGACAACGACCTCGTCGCCATGCGACGGCAACGTCTGCTCGCTGCCGTCGAGGTGAAGCAGCGCCAGCCTGCGCGGCGGATGCCCGAGGTTGTGCACCCGGGCCACCGCCTCCTGCCCCCGATAGCAGCCCTTGGCCAGATGGACGCCCGGACCGATCCAGCCCACTTCGTGCGGCAGCGTCTTGTGGTCGGTCTCCATGCCCATGCGTGGCACGGCGGCCGCGACCCTCAGTGCCTCAAGCGCCCAGGTCCCCGCAACGTCGCGGTACTCGGCCAGGCGGTCGGACACCTCGCCGATCGGCAGAATCACCTCGCGTCCGGCCAGTGCCGCAGGACGTCCGGCGACGTACTTCGATGCATCGCCGCCACGATCTGATCCCGAGTCGACGGTGCCCTCGCCTGCGAAGTCGACGGGCTCGAGCCAGGTCGGGTGAGCGGGATCGATCTCACGCGATTGCTCCCACACGACTCCGTACTCGTCGCTCACATTGGCGACCTCGACACGAAGCATGAAGCGCATCGAGTCGAGGTAGGCGGTCAGGGTCTCGGCCGTTCCGGGCTCGACAATGATCCACGTCGAAACTCCGTCGTCGATGAGATGCAACTCATGCTCCACGTGGCCGTGCGGGCTGAGGATCAGCGCCAGCGATGAGGCCCCCGGCCGCAGCGCCGATAGGTGCTGAGTAGTGAGGTCGTGCAGCCACGTCAGGCGATCGGGACCGGTGACCGTGATCACTCCGCGGTTCGACAGGTCGACTGCAGCGTCGCCCCTGGCAAGAGAACGCTGTTCGCGGTGCGGCTCACCGAAGTGCCATGGCACTCCTTGATCCGGGTTGCCCTCGGGCGGCGCAACAGCATCGGCGATCGTCATGGCGAGTCCTCGGATTCCGCATCGGCTGGCTGGTCCTTGCAGGCTTTGCAGAGGCCATGCACTGACACGTGGGAGATGTCTGTTCGAAAGCCGTAGTCGGCATCCAGTCGTGCGACGAAGTTCTCGGCAACGCCCGCAGGCACGCTCAAAACCTGAGCGCAGCGGTCGCAGACGAGATGGATGTGCACGTGCTCGTCGATGGAGTGGTAGGTCGCAGGCCCGTGCCCGATGTGTGCGTGCGTGACGAGGCCAACGTCCTCAAGCACCTCAAGGGTGCGGTAGACGGTCGACAGGTTCACGCCAGTGGCGGTTCGCTGCACCTCGACGAGGATCTCCTCGGGCGTTCCGTGCCTGAGGTTCTCGACAGCCTCAAGCACGAGTTGCCGCTGCGGGGTGATGCGGAACCCCTGCTCACGCAGGCGCCGCTCCCAGTCCTCGGTCATCTACCTGCTCCCGTCGGGTCATCCTCGGCCGTACCCGAGCCGTCCGACGCGACCCTCGACAACGAGGCGGCCAGGTGGTTCACGAGCGGAACACCCACGGCCGCCATGTCGAACGTCCAGAGCAGGCGACCCTCTACTAGTCCATAAAGCCGGTGGCCTTGCGTATATTCCTTCGCCGTCTCAGTTCGAGCGACGACATCGGTCCGCAGGTCCACCCGCGCGCCCGTGACGGTGGCGTTCTCCAGGCCGGTGACCTCGAGGGTTCCGTACCAGATCTCCGCGAACCCGGTCGGATGCGCGAGGGTGACCTCGACCCTGTTGTCCTCCTTCGGACGCCAGAAGCCCGATTCCGCGGCGAGCGGACGCACGCGGTTGCCATCGTCGTCCAGGAGCCAGCTTCGAGAGCGGTAGGCGAGGAACGGCCGGCCGTCGGTGGCGAAGGCGACCTCCTGCCCGAAGCGGAAGTCGTCGATGGTCGGGTACTGCCCGGTGCCGACGCCGACCCACGCGCCGAGCAGCCAGGCCCACGGCTTGACGAGTTGATGCACCTCGACCGAGGGGCCGTCGGCAGACAGCACCTAGCCGTCCTTCTTGATCAGCTTTGCCGCGGCGAAGAAGGCGAATCCCGCGGCCACGGCCGCGGCAAGGATCAGCAAGCCGGTGTACGTGACCTCAACCATGCTGGCAGCGTACCGGCCGCTCGACCGGCTACCGGTGAGCCAATCGCCTGCCGATGAGGTACATCTGGCAGCCAAGGCAGAAGTCGAACGCGGCATTCAAGAACGCGGCCGCGAGTGCGAACGCGACGAATACGGTGGCGACGACGGTCGAGCCGAGCACCACCGCCACGAGCGCGACGACGAGGAACCCCAGGCCGACAGCCTGGGCAAAGCGCGGCGGTGCGACGTCCTCCATGTGCGCGGGTGGGGCCAGCCGCGGACGGATGACCTTGCGGAAGAAGATGCCGTACGGCTGCGCGTGCAGGCCGACGAGAGCACCTAGCGCGAAGACCGCCGTCTGCCAGGCGATCAGGACGGTGCCGAGCGTGGTTCCCATGAAGATGAGTGCCGCGGCGAGGACGACCGTCGTGACCGCGCCGCCGAATCGCGGTCCGCGGGGGTCGATCTGCTCACGGGTGCAGTCGGCGGTCGTTGCTGATGACTGGCGGTCGGTGGAGCTCATGCGCGGTCCCTACTCCTCGGCGACCGTCGCACTCTAGACGGGCTGAGCGCGCTCGGGTAGTCAATATATACAACGTCAATATGGAATGTCTAGATAGTGAAGTCCTGAGGGCCGCCAGGCACCAGTTCGCCGAGCGCGGCGATGACATCGACCTTGCGCGGCAGGCCGCTCGCCTGCTTGCGGATGGTTCCGGAGGCATCGAGGAACAGGACCGTGGGGGTGCGGCGGATGTCCAGCGCCCTGACCAGCCCAAGGTTGTCCTCAGCGTCGATCTCCACGTGGGCCACCCCGGGCACCAGTGCCGTGACCTCCTCGAGGATGCGTCGCGTCGCCCGGCAGGGCTGGCAGAACGCACTCGAGAACTGCACCACGGTCGCGCGCTGGCCGAGTCGATCCGCCATCACGGACGCGAGAGCCGACGAACGCGCATCGGGCGCCGCCGGTTCAATGTCGACTGGCGGATCGTCGTCGCCTGCAGCCACGACACCGCTGGCCGGGACCGGGGTGCTAGCGCTCGGAGCGTCCTTTATCCGGCCGGAGGTGCGCCCGAACCAGATGCCGAACGCGGTCGCGGCGAGGAGTACTCCCCCGACGACGAGCAATCCGGTCATGCCGGGCCTAACCCTGCGGGCCGATGAGGCATTCCCTGGCCCACGTGCCGATGCGATCGAGCACGTCGGTCGAGATCGCGGCCTCGGCGTGACCGAAGCCGCGCACCAACCACAGGTCGGTCCGAACGCCCGATCGGGTGGCGGACTCGTGGATAGTTCGAGGGTGCTCGATCGGGAAGTACCGATCGATATCCCCGTGCACGACGAGCAGTGGGATGGTGCCGAGCATGGCCGCCGCCTCATGCGGCGGCACCGGAAGGGGATCGCTCCAGCCGGCACCGCTGATCCGGGTGCCCCCCGCGCGCATCACCAGTCGACCCGAGCGGCTCTCGACCAGACGGTGCACGACCCTCATGATGCGCGTTCCCCGGTAGTACCAGAACGCCGGTGCGCTCACCGAGACCACGGCATCCACCCTGCCGACGTCGAGAACGCAGCTCGCGGCCAGGCCCGACTCCCGCAGTACTACTGCCCCGCCCATCGAGAAACCCACGCCGACGACTCGGGGGTAGCCGAGCTCTCGGGCCCATACGACGGCGGCCGCCACGTCGAGGATCTCCTGGTCGCCCACGGTCGACTGGCCGCCCGAACGCCCATGGCCGCGCATGTCGATGGCGACGACTCCGCCGAACTGCCGCAGGCGGCCGATGACCTTCTGCACCCGGTCCTCGCGCCAGTTGCCGGTGAATCCATGGACCATGACGAAGCACAGGTCGTCGTAGTCACCCTCGACGTGCACAGCGCTGATGTCCACGCCGTCCGACGTCCGCAGCGTCTCCTCGCGGGGGCCCGTCACGCGAGCACACGGTACTCGCCGCCAGTGCCCGGAGCCGAAATGCCGGAAACTACCGCCGGGTAGACCGGGCAGTGAGTTAGGGCACACCCGTCGTCGAGCCGGCATCGGTGCCGTAGCCTTAGGCCGCAACACCACTGGGAGGGGGTGCAACGTGCGGCTCATTCTGCTTACTCGCGCCATGGAGTCCTCGTCAGAGGTCCTGCCCGCGCTGGGGCTCCTCGCCCACCACGTGCGCACCATGCCGGCCGAGCCCACAGCCCTGCTGAATGCTCCCGCATGCGACGCCCTCCTCGTCGATGGCCGCCGCGACCTGCCCGCCGTGCGTGGGCTGACCCGTCTGCTTCGGCAGACCGGCGTGGGCGTCCCGCTGCTCCTGGTGACCACCGAAGGCGGCCTCGCCGCAATCCAGTGGGACTGGGGCATGGACGACGTTCTCATCGACACCACGTCTCCCGCGGAGGTCGAGGCCCGCCTGCGCCTGGCCGTGTCCCGCGTGCACGACATCACCGGGGCTCCCGACGACCTTCCCGAGGAGATCCGCAGCGGCGACCTGCACATCGACGAGGGCACCTACACGGCCAAGCTGCGCGGCCGCACGCTCGACCTCACCTTCAAGGAGTTCGAGCTCCTCAAGTTCCTGGCCCAGCATCCCGGCCGCGTCTTCACCCGCGCGGTGCTGCTGCAGGAGGTCTGGGGCTACGACTACTTCGGCGGCACGCGCACCGTCGATGTCCACGTTCGTCGACTGCGTGCCAAGCTCGGACTCGAGCATGAGGCGCTCATCGGAACCGTTCGCAACGTCGGCTACCGATTCGTGCCGGACGGCTCCGACGCGGCGACGCGAGCGGCCCTGGAAGACGCCGACGTCGAGGACGAAACCGCCTCCCTGCCGGCCTGATCGGTGCCCGACTCCACATCGCCGTACCGAATCGACGATCGCCGCAGCCTCACCGCTGACGAGATTCCTGCGCTTCGCGCACTGATCGAACGCGTCACGGATCACGATGGGATGCGGCCCCTGTCCGAGCATGTCTGGCTGCACCTGAAAGAAGGCGGCGACGAGCGCGGCCGTCACTTCATCGCGACCCGCGAGGGCGGCGAGATCGTCGGCTATGCGCATCTGGACATCACGGACGCCGTCGAGGGACCAAGCGCCGAGGTTGCGGTAGACCCAGCAGAACGCCGACTCGGCCTGGGTCGCCAACTCATCGAAGCTCTCGTCGACCACTCTCCGGATGGCCGCCTTCGACTGTGGGCGCACGGTGAGCATGCGGGAGCCGCGGAGCTCGCGACGAGCATGGGCTTCAAGCACGCACGCGTGCTGTGGCAGATGCGGCGCTCGCTCTACTCACCACTGCCTCAGCCCGTGCTGCCTCCCGACGTCGTTGTCCAGCCGTTTCGCGTCGGCATCGACGAGCAGGCGTGGCTCGCTCTCAACTCCCTCGCCTTCGCCGAGCTCCCCGACCAGGGACGGTGGACGATCGACGACCTTGAACTTCGACTGCACGAACCCTGGTTCTCCGCGGACGGCTTCCTCGTTGCGTGGCGCGACGATCGCATGGTCGGCTTCCACTGGACGAAGGTGCACGGCCGTCACGGTTCGGACGACGACCACCAGCACCAGCCGATCGGGGAGGTGTACGTGGTGGGAATTGACCCCGAGTTGCGGGGTGAGGGCCTCGGTCGCGCGCTGACCGTGGTCGGACTGCGGCACCTTCGCTCCCTCGACCTCAGTCAGGCGATGCTGTACGTCGATTCGACTAACGCGGGCGCGATTGCCCTGTACGAGTCCTTGGACTTCGTCCGGTGGGATACCGACGTCCTATTCCGACGTATGCCGTAGGGCAGTCCGGACCTCGCCGTTCATCTTGGTATGGGAGCATCACGAGGTGACCAGCCAGCAGACCGAGCGTGAGGTCTACCCCGACGCACCCCTGCCTCCCGATCGCTTCCTCGACCGGGAGCTGTCATGGCTGGCGTTCAATCGCCGCGTGCTCGAACTGGCCGCCGACAAGGAACTTCCGGTCCTGGAGCGTACGAAGTTCCTGGCCATCTTCGCGAGCAATCTCGACGAGTTCTTCATGGTTCGGGTGGCCGGACTCAAGCGGCGTATCGCCACCGGCATCGCGGTGCGAGCCGCCTCCGGGTACACAGCGCGCGAGGTACTCGACAACATCTGGATGAACGCGTACGAACTCCAGCGACAGCAGGCCGACCTCTTCGCCAACGATGTGCTGCCTGACCTGCTGGCCGAGCGCATTCAACTGCTGCGGTGGGACCAGCTGACTCCCAGTGAGAAGTCAGAGACCGAGCTGTTCTTCGAGGCGAAGGTCTTTCCAGTACTGACACCCCTGGCCGTGGACCCCTCGCACCCGTTCCCCTACATCAGTGGCCTGTCGCTGAACCTGGCCGTCGTTGTCCGGAACCCCGTCACGGGCACCGAGTTGTTCGCACGCGTGAAGGTTCCTCCGCTGCTGCCGCGTTTCGTCGAGGTGGGCACCGCGCGATTCGTTCCGCTCGAGGACATCATCGCCGCGCATCTGCATACGCTCTTTCCGGGCATGGAGATCATGCAGGTCCACACCTTCCGCGTCACTCGCAACGAGGACGTCGAGGTCGAGGAGGACGACGCCGAGAACCTGCTGCAGGCACTCGAGCGCGAACTCATGCGCCGCCGGTTCGGACCGCCAGTCCGCTTGGAGGTCGAGGAGTCCATCGACCTGCACGTCCTGGAATTGCTCATCAGCGAACTCGGCGTCAACGAGCTCGAGGTGTTCCGCCTGCCCGGCCCCCTCGACCTGACCGGACTGTGGACGATCGTCGGGCTGGACCGCGACGACATCAAGCAGCGAAAGTTCGTCCCGAAGACATCGCGTCAGTTGAGCGAGGTGGAGAGCTCCACGGCTCCGGACATCCTCGCGGTCGTGCGCGAGCGCGACGTCCTGCTCCACCATCCCTATGACTCGTTCTCCACGAGCGTCCAGCTGTTCCTTGAGCAGGCTGCCCGCGACCCCCACGTGCTGGCCATCAAGCAGACTCTCTACCGCACGTCGGGCGACTCCCCGATCGTCGACGCTCTGATCGATGCTGCCCAGGCCGGCAAGCAGGTTCTTGCCCTCGTCGAGATCAAGGCCCGGTTCGACGAGCAGAACAACATCGAGTGGGCGCGCAAGCTTGAAGAGGCCGGGGTTCACGTGGTCTATGGACTTGTGGGCCTCAAGACCCACAGCAAACTGTCCATGGTGGTGCGAGACGACGGCGACCAGTTGCGCCGCTACTGCCACATTGGCACCGGCAACTACCACCCCAAGACGGCCCGCCTGTATGAGGATTTCGGACTGCTGACCTGCGACCCGGTGGTGGGCGAGGACGTCACGAATCTCTTCAACGTGCTGTCCGGCTACTCCATGAACACCGACTACGCGCGCTTCCTCGTCGCACCGCACTCCGTCCGCACCGGGCTTGTCGATCGCATCGAGCGGGAGATCCTCAACCACGAGCAGGGCCTGCCGAGCGGTATTCGATTCAAGTGCAACTCGATCGTCGACGAGGGCATCATCGATGCCCTGTACCGGGCATCGCGCGCAGGCGTCTCGATCGACGTGTTCGTGCGCGGCATCTGCGCAGTTCGCCCGGGTGTTCCAGGGCTGAGCGAGAACATCCGCGTCGTCAGCATCCTGGGCCGTTTCCTGGAGCACTCTCGTGCCTACTGCTTCCGCAATGCAGGCAACGACGAGGTCTGGATCGGCTCTGCGGATCTCATGCATCGCAACCTGGACCGTCGGGTCGAGACACTCGTTCGGCTGGTCGACCCAGAGGAGATCGCGAACATCAATTCGCTCTTCGACTTCGCCTACGACCCGCAGACCTCGGCATGGGATCTCCTGCCCGATGGCGCGTGGGTCCGTCGTCAGTTCGACGCGGAGGGAAATCGCCTCCGCGACTACCAGGAGACGCTGATCGACATCAAGCGCAAGGGTGGCTTCGCTCCGTGAGCGACACCGCTCCGACGTCACATCGAGAGATAGAGCGCAAGCTCCGGGTCCACGGCATGTTCACGATGCCCGACCTTGCCCAGGCAGGCATCGTCGCCGGGGTCAACAAGCACGACACCTTCAGCATGCACGCGGTCTACCACGACACCGACGCACTCACTCTGTTCCGCTGGGGCATCACCTTGCGTCATCGCGCCGGAGGCGGCGACGAGGGCTGGCACATGAAGCTTCCGGTCGCCGGCGCAGACGGGTCCACCCGCGATGAGATGCACCTGCCTCTTGATGCAGGCCCGATCGGATCCGTGCCGGGCGCATTCATCGAGGTTGTCGCGCCGCTGCTGCGAGAGCAGCCGGTCCGCCCCGTCGTCACGCTCTCGACGGAGCGGACGCCCTACATCGTCACCAACGTCGAAGGTCGCTCGATCGCTGAGATCGTCGACGACATCGTCTCCGTCATCCACGAGGGCCGCGTCGTCAGTGTCTTTCGCGAGATCGAGATCGAGGCCCTCGACTCGCAGGACGCGGAGGCGCTCGACGCTCTCGAGGCCGTGGTGACATTCCTTGTCGCCGAGGGCGCCGAGCCGAGTTCGGTGAGCAAGGCGGCAAGCGCGCTCGGTCCGCGGACCTCCGCGCCACCGGACGTGCCAGACCTCCCTACCCCCGGCAAGAACGACCTCGCGGTCGATGCGATCAGGGCCGTGTTCTCCCAGCATGTTCGCCACCTGCTCATGGCCGACGTCGGCGTGCGCCGAGATCTGCCGGATTCGGTTCACCAGATGCGCGTCGCCGCGCGTCGACTGCGAAGTGCGTTTGCCACCTTCTCTCCGCTCTTGGAACCGAGTGAGTCCGAGGCACTGCGCGAGGAGTTGAAGTGGATCGCCAGCGAGCTGGGCGGAATCCGCGACACCGAGGTCATGCTCTCTCGCCTCGACGAGCACGCCGGCGAACTCGCCGACCCCGTCGACACCGCTCGTGCGCGTGCAGCCATCGATCCGCTGCTGAATCGCCGGCTCGCTGCAGCTCGCTCAAGCGCGCTCGCCGCGCTCCGCAGCGATCGTCACCAGCAGTTGGTGGACGACCTGATCAGCGCGGCTATCGAGCCGCCGGTCACCGATCTCGCCTACCAGCCCAGCGCCGATGTCCTGCTGCCGCTCGTGGCACGCACGTGGCGCAAGCTTGATCGCGTGATCAAGGCCCTGGACCTCGCCAGTGAGAGCGAGCCGTGGCACGCGGCACGCATCAAGGCGAAGCGGGCCCGCTACGCCGCCGAATCAGTCTCCGGGGTGTTCGGGCGGAAGATGGAGAAGTTCGCCGACCGACTCGCGGACGTGACCGAACTGCTGGGAGACCATCAGGATGCGCACGTCGCCCAGACCATCATTCGTGAACTGGCGGCGCATGCAGAGACCGACGGAGTAACCGGCATGTCACTCGGGTTGCTCTACGAGTACGAGTCCGAGGAGGAGATTCTCGATCGCCTGCGGTTCGTAGCGATGTGGCCGAAGGCCCGTCGCGCCGCCCGGCGAGTCGGGATGATCTGAGGATGGCCAGTACGACAGTCGTTCGCGCTGCGGGCGTGGTGCTCATGCGCGACAACGCGGGTCGCCGCGAGTTCCTTGTCGTGCATCGGCCCCTGCGCGAGGACTGGTCCTTGCCGAAGGGCAAGTTGAACAGCGGTGAGCACGTCGTTTCCGCAGCGGTCCGCGAATGCGACGAGGAGACCGGATTCACCGCCATTCTCGGGGCCCCCCTGCCAAGCCAGTCGTACAGCGTTCTCAGCCGTCCGAAGGTCGTCAACTACTGGTGCGCACGGATCGGCGGCGAGGATGGCTTCGCGCCGGACGACGAAGTGGACGAGACGCGCTGGATTCCGGTCGACGAGGCCCCGCAGCAACTGACCTACCCCGGTGACATCCAGCTGGTTGCCCAGGCCTCCTCCATGCCGACCACCGTCCCGCTCGTCGTCCTGCGACACACGCAGGCCCTCAAGCGCGCGGACTTCTCCGGCAAGAACGACTCGGACCGCCCGCTCACCGGCCGCGGCCGAAGCCAGAGCAAGGAACTCATTCCCCTACTCGACGCGTACGGCATCGACACCGTCCACGCCTCGAGTGCCCGGCGATGCGAAGAGACGGTTCGACGGTTTGCGAAGTCGATCGGTGTGTCGGTGCAGCAGGAGCCGGATCTCACCGAGGAGGCCCACGCGAAGTCGTCAGGGAAGACCGCGCGGCGTGCGGCTGAGTTGGCGACAACTCAGGCATCCATGGTGCTGTGCTCGCACCGGCCGGTCCTGCCGACCGTGTTCGCGGCAATAGCCTCCGCGCTCGAGCTCGACATCGAGGATCCGCGTTGGGCGCGCGCATGGGATCCGCATCTGCCGCCCGGCGGCTTCCTGGTCATCCACCGCGCCTTCGACGAGAGCGGCAAGGCTCGAGCGGTGGGCATCGAGCGGCACACGCTTTCGGGGGAGTGATCAGCATTCGGAACCTCGTCGGGGTTCTGGCCACGGCGCTCGTGCTCACCGCGTGCGGTGGGCTGCCGAGCGGGTCCGCGACCTACTCGGCGGTGCCCCCGCCGCCATCTCCCGACCCGTACACGTCCGCACTCATCATGACGAAGACCTGGGCCGCTGCGGAGATCGAGACGACCGTGGGCTCGTCGATCGACGGCGCGGTCCGCAGTCTGCGCGGAGTCGGTGAGGTCGCCATAGACAAGGGCTACGGCGACATCGAGTGGTCCGGGGGCGACTCCGCCTTCCGCGAACTGGTGAACGATCGAGCGATCTTCACCAAGCCCGAGGGGCCCGACACGTTGTGGGTGCGCACCGAATCGCAGGGCCGCACCGCGACGTCCGCATTCACGAACCCGCTCGTCAACCTCACGCGCGTGGAATCGGTGTCGCGCGACGGCGAGGAGCAGATGGACGGCTTCAACGCCGAGACCTACCGCGGGACCCTGCCGGTCACCGCACGGAACCTCGAGGGCCTGGCACTGACCGATGCCGAAGTCGCCGAACTCGTGGCGTCGGCAGGCCCCAGCGACGTCGTCGTCGTGCGGGTGTGGGTCGATCCGAACCATCGCCTCGTGCGCATCGACAGGAGCCTGAAGCTGTCGGGCGCGCTCGACGCGGACGTGCACGCCTCAAGCCACCTGTTCAACTTTGGCGTGATGCTGGACCTCGCGCCCCCGCCCTCGGCGAGCGTCAGCGTTCCGCAGTAACACCCTTGCCCAGGGCGACAACGCCGCCCGCGCTCACCGTGTACAGCGACCGGTCGCGTTCGAGGTCGACACCGATCTGCGCGCCGTCGGGCACGACGACGTTCTTGTCCAGAATCGCTCGCCGCACCACTGCGTTCCTGCCGATTCGGACCCCCGGCATGATCACGCTGCCCTCGACGTACGCACCCGCATCGACCGAGACGCTCGTGGCCAGCACCGAGGTGCGCACATGAGCGCCGGAGATGATCGTGCCGGCGCCAACCATGGACTCGTGCGCGTTGCCGCCCTCGACGAACTTTGCGGGCGGCAACGACGGCAGGTTGGACAGGATCGGCCAACGTCGGTTGTAGAGATTGAAGATGGGATGGACGGAGACCAGGTCCATATGCGCGTCGTGATAGCTGTCGAGGCTGCCGACGTCGCGCCAGTAGCCGCGGTCGCGGTCCGTCGCACCGGGCACCACGTTCTCGGCGAAGTCGTAGACCTGGGCCTCGCCCTGAGCGGTGAGCATGGGGATGATGTTGCCGCCCATGTCGTGCACCGATGCGGGATCGGCGGCGTCGGCCCTGAGCGTCTCGAGCAGGCCCGCAGTGGTGAAGACGTAGTTGCCCATGGAGACATAGCAATGCTCGTCGTCCCCGGGGATGGTCGGAGGATCGACCGGCTTCTCGAGGAAGTTCGCGATCTTGCGTCCGTCGGGCGCCGTCTGGATGACGCCGAACTCGTTCGACATGGACTTCGGCATCCGCAGGCCAGCGACGGTGACGGTGGCCCCGCTGGCGATATGCGCCTGGATCATCTGCTCGGGATCCATGCGGTAGACGTGGTCAGCGCCGAACACGACGACGTACTCGGGCGCCTCGTCATACACGAGGTTGAGACTCTGGAAGATCGCGTCCGCGCTGCCGGTGTACCAACGCGGCCCGAGCCGCTGCTGGGCCGGCACCGGAGTGACGTAGTCGCCCAGCAGCGTCGGCATCCGCCAGGTCTGCGTGATGTGCCGGTCAAGGCTGTGGGACTTGTACTGCGTGAGCACGCAGACACGGCGAAGGCCGGCGTTGATGAGGTTCGACAGGACGAAGTCGACCAAGCGATAGGAGCCACCAAAGGGAACTGCGGGCTTGGCGCGATCGGCAGTCAGCGGCATCAACCGCTTGCCTTCACCTCCGGCCAGGACCATCGCCAGAACGTGCGGATCGGCACTCACGGCTTCACCATACTGGCATCAGCACCGATGCGCGGACGCTTGAGAGCAACACCTCTAGGCTCGACCCGTGCGCATCGGAATGCTGACCCGGGAATGGCCGCCGGATGTCTACGGTGGCGCCGGCGTCCATGTCGAGCATCTCGTCGCAGAACTTCGTCGGAAGGTCGACGTCGACGTGCACTGCTTCGGTGAGCCGAGGACCGATGCCGTCGCGCACGCTGTTCCCGGAGCTCTGCTCAATGCCAACGCCGCCATCCAGACCCTCGGCGTGGACTTGGAGATCGTCAACAGCACGGGCGACGTCGATGTCCTGCACTCACACACGTGGTACGCCAATCTCGCCGGCCATATCGGCGCTCTCCTGCACGGTGTGCCCCACGTGCTCACGGCTCACTCGCTTGAGCCGCTGCGTCCGTGGAAGCAGGAGCAGCTCGGCGGCGGCTATCGCGTGTCGTCGTGGGTCGAGCGCACGGCTTACGAAGGCGCCGCGGGGATCATCGCGGTCAGCCACGGGATGCGCGCGGACGTGCTGACGGCGTACCCGACGGTCAACCCGGCGCGGGTGCACGTCGTGCACAACGGGATCGACACCTCCGTCTACCAGCCAGACCCCGGTGAGTCGGTGCTGGAGGAGATCGGCATCGACAAGTCGCGACCGTATGTTCTCTTCGTCGGCAGGATCACTCGCCAGAAGGGCATCGTCCACCTGCTCAATGCGGCCCGCCGCTTCAATGAGGACATCGTGCTCGTGCTCTGCGCATCGTCGCCGGACACCGTAGAGATCGGCGACGAAACCGCCGCCGCCGTCGAGCGGCTGAAGGCCGAGCGCGGCGCCGACAGCATCATCTGGATCCAAGAGCAGATCAGCCGGCCCAAGATCATCCAGTTGTTCAGCCATGCGCTGGCGTTCGTCTGCCCGTCGATCTACGAGCCGCTCGGGATCGTCAACCTCGAGGCGATGGCCTGCGAGACGGCGGTAGTCGCGAGTGCCGTCGGCGGCATCCCCGAGGTAGTGGTCGATGGCGTGACCGGCCTGCTCGTCCCTTACGACCCTGCGGAGCCCAAGGCGTTCGAGGTCGCATTCGGCGACGCGGTGAACAACGTCGCCGCAGACCCCCGCCGGGCCCGCGCCATGGGGGTCGCCGGCCGGCAGCGAGCGGTGTCGGACTTCGGCTGGGATGCGATCGCCGACGAGACCATCGCGGTGTACGACGCCGCCCTGCGCGCGTGAGCGACCTGGCCGAACCCGTTCCCGGAGTTCTCCCCGCCAAGGATGGTCGGCCGGCCAGGGGCTACCTGCTGTACCTGCTTGCGGCCTGCCTCTTCGCGCTGAACGGCACGATCTCCAAGTCGATACTGCTCAGCGGCATCGAACCGGCGCGGCTGTCGCAGCTGCGCGTGACTCTCGCCTTCTTGATCCTGCTGGTTGTCGTCGCGATAACTCGACCGTCCGCGTTGCGGATCCGCCGCGCGGAGATCCCGATCCTCCTGGCGTTCGGCATCCTCGGCATCGCGGCCACGCAGTATCTCTACTTCGTCGCCATCAACCTGCTGCCTGTCGGTGTCGCGCTGCTGATCGAGTTCACCGCGCCGATCATGGTGGCCCTGTGGTTCCGCTTCGGCATGCACGAGTCCGTCAACCGCCTCGTCTGGGCGGGACTGGCACTCGCCCTCGCAGGCCTCGCGCTTGTCGGTCAGGTCTGGAAGGGGTTCAACCTCGATGGGCTCGGCGTCCTCGCTGCATTCGGTGCCGCGGCCGCGTTGGCCGTGTACTACCTGCTCGGCGACGTCCAGGTCCGTAGGCCAGAGCCGCGGGATCCCGTGTCCTTGACGATGTGGGGCTTTGGCGCAGCCGCGTTGTTCTGGTGCTTCGCGCAGCCGTGGTGGTCATTCCCGTGGTCCGACCTGACGGGCGACGGCTACCCCCTCGGCACTGAGGGCACGGGCGTGCCGATCTGGATGCTTTGCGCCTACATGGTGATCCTCGGAACCGTCGTTCCGTTCTGGCTCGTGGTGCTCTCGCTGCACCACATCCGTGCGTCCCAGGCATCCGTTATCGGCATGGTCGAACCGCTTCTCGCGTCGCTCATCGCCTGGGTGGCCCTCGGCGAGGTGCTCACCGCCATTCAAATTCTCGGAGCGGTAACCGTCCTCGTGGGAGTTCTGCTCGCCGAACGCTCGCGCTGACGACTCAGGTCACCAGATCGGCGACCGCGTCGACGTTCTCCCGGTTCTGCCGCACCGACCCGATGATCACGCCAAGGATGAAGAGCACGAATGGCGTGGCGATGAGGATCCAGCCCGTCGCGTTCAAACCCCACGCTTGAGTCGTCGGATCGACGCCTTCGGCGACGGTCCCCGCGAGCAGGCCGAATCGCGAGGTCAGCAGGAACTCGCCGATCGCGAGAACGATGAACGCGAGCAGCGGCGCGATGAGGGTGTTCCACGGCCGTCGGTCAACGGGTTCGCGACGGAAGAAGACGATCACCGCGATGCACACGAGCATCTCGACGAACACGAGAGCGACGACAGTCATCCCGCTGAACCAGAAGAACATGTTCAGGATCGGGTCGAGATCCTGAATCACGAAGATGATGATGACGATGAGCGTGACGATCGACGTGGCGATCGAGGCGAGCACCGGAGCACCCATCTTGTTGACCCGGTCGAGCTTGCGCGGCAGCACCCCCGCACGGCCCATGGCGAAGAAGTAGCGCGCGGCCGAGTTCTGGAACGCCAGCAGTCCGGCGAACAGGCTCGACAGGACCAGCCAACTCATCAGCGTTGCGAGCCACGAGCCGACGTACTCCGTGGCAACCGCGAAGAGCGCGGCCGCGGGGTCCGCGAGCGGCACTCCGTCGACACTGGTCAACAACACGACCCGGTCGACTACCACCGTCGAGCCGAGGCCCGACACGATGGCCCACGCCGTGAGCGCGAAGATGACGGTGATGACGCCGACCGCGACGTAGGTGGCTCGAGGAACGGTCTTGTGCGGATCCTTCGCCTCCTCGCCATAGATGGCGGTGGCCTCGAAGCCGATGTAGGAGGCGAAGGCGAACGCCAGCGCGATGCCCGCGGATCCGGCGAAGCCACCGACGAAGATGTTGCTCGGCGCGAAGGAGGCGGCGAGGTCGAATCCGTCCGGACCGCCGCCGTGGAACACGACGGCCAGTCCGACGAGGAGCAGCGAGAGCAGTTCGACGCCCATGAGAACGCCAAGGAACTTCGCACCGACATCAACCGTGGCCAAGGACAGGGCGAGGACAAGAATCCAGGCGATCAGGGTCCACACGTACCACGGCCAGTCGATGCCGAACTGCGCGTTCATCTGGCCGGTCATCAAGCCGCCGAAGAATCCGAAGATCGCCAACTGCACGGCGAGGTACGCGACCAACGACGTGAATGCGGTACCCACGCCCGGTGCAATTCCCAGTCCGCGCCCGACGTACGCGAAGAACGCACCCGCGTTCGCCACGTGCTTTCCCATCGCCCCGTACCCAACGCTGAACAGCAGCAGCACGAGACCGACCACGACGTACGCGCCCGGCGCGGCAGCACCGTTGCCCACGACGATGGCAACGGGCACCGCGCCGGTCATCCCCACCAGGGGCGCGGCGGCAGCCACGACGAAGAAGACGATGCCGATTACTCCCAGGCGTCCGTGGTGCAGGCTGGACTCCGGTGTCTCCTCGGGTGCGGGTTGCAGAGCGGCCATGTCAGTCTCCAGTGGTCGTACGGGCCCGAACGATAGGGGGAGCGTGGGCCATTAGAGCCCTGCCGTCAAGCATTTCGGCGTAATACGCGCCGCCGAATTGAACATTCGGGGGCGAACGATCGCCGCTCGTCGACTACTCTTCGAGGCTATGTCGGACCTCAGCGGCTTCCTCCCACCCTTCTCCCCTTCCGGGTCATCCGCGCTCGTGCCCCAGATGCCCTGGCACTACTCGGGGACCCTGCTGACCGTTGAGTACCGCACCGATCCGGCGAGAGTGCGAGCGCTGCTGCCTGCCGAGCTCGACCTGGCGCCCGCGGACCCCGGCGCTGTCGCCTTCATCTGGGCGGACTGGCAGTCATGCAGCACGGGCGGCGCGGAACTGCTTGACCCCTCGCGGTCCCAGTACCTCGAGGCCTTCGTCGTCGTGCGATGCGCGTACCAGGGGGTCACCTACAGCAGATGCGTGCTCATCTGGGTCACGACCGACTTCGCCATCGGCCGCGGCTGGTTCCAGGGCTACCCGAAGAAGCTGGGCAGCGTGTACGTCACCCGCCCCTACGGGCGCGGCATCGCTGCGCCGCGCATCGCCCCGGGAGGGACGTTTGGGGCTTCACTGGCCGCATACGACCATCGCCTCGCGACCGCGAAGGTGACCCTGCGCGAGCCGAGCGAGTCGAACGGATTCGTCAACGGGCACCCGATGATCCATCACCGGGTGATGCCGTCGATGGTGCCCGGAGCGGGGATGTCCATGTCGCAGATAGTGACAATGGGCGGCGTCGATGCCGACCTTGGCCAGCCGTGGGTAGGCGACGCGGAGCTCACACTGAGCGACTCGCCGTGGGACGAGCCCGCCTCTCTGCTGCCGGTCGACGAGATCATCGCGGGCTACTTCCGCGAGGTCGGCGTGACCTTCGCCGGCGGCACGCTGCTCAAGGACCAGTCGCAGGCGGTCTAGGAATGACCCGGCCTCGCATGGTGAGCGTGCTCACCGAGAACTGGACGATGACCGACCCCCGTGACATCCGCGGCCTCGTACGCATGGCGCAGGAGGCCGAGGACGCCGGATTCGACATGGTCATGATCAGCGATCACGTGCTGCTCGGGCCGTCAGCAGGAAGTTCCGGGCGCATGGCCAACCCCCGCGACTACGCGATGCCGGGCAACCAGGATCCGTTCACCGCATGGCCGTCCAACATCGTTCTGCTCAGCGCGATTGCGGCTGTCACGAGCCGTATCCGCCTCGGCGCGATCGCGCTCATCGCGCCGCTGCGCAATCCACTCGTGCTGGCGCACGACCTCGCCACCCTCGACCTGCTCAGCGAAGGCCGGCTCGTCATCCAGCCCACCGTCAGCTGGCACAAGGACGAGTACGACGCGCTCGGCATTCCGTTCACCCGCCGCGGACGGATCCTGGACGAGCAACTGCGCATCTGGCAGCAGGTGTGGGCGCGCTCCCCCGTCACCTTCGCCGGCGAGTTCTTCACCTTCGAGGACGTCTACCTCGAACCAAAGCCATGGCGGCCCGAGGGGCCGACGATGTGGTTCGGCGGAGAGCACGTGCACGATGCACTTCTCGATCGGCTGGTGCGTTTCGGGAGTGGGTACCACCCGCTCGGACGAGTGAGCGCTGACGACGTGGCCGCCATCCACTCCGGCTTTGCTGCGGCCGGCCGAAGTACCGAGGACTTCGAGATGGTCGGCGGCACCCGCGTCTCGTTCCCATCGGACGACTCGGTCGCGCCGCTGCCCGAAGCCCTTGACGAGATACCCCGCCAACTCGATCTCGGATTCACAACGTTCTGCATCAAGCCCTCGATCTTCATCGACGACCGCACGCAGCATGCGGCCTTCTGCCGCGAGGTCATCGAGCGGGTCGACGCGATCACGTCCTGAAGTACGCCGCGCTCTCCAGATCCTCAACCAGGGTCGCACCGGTGGGGGACCACCCCAGAAGTCGCTGCGTGACCGCGCTTGACGTGGGCACGTCCATTGCGAAGAACCGTCCGAGCCAGCCGAAGTGCTCCGAGGCCCGCTCCCCGGGAATGGACTCCACCGGCAGGTCCAGGCCGCGGCCGATCTCCTCGGCGATCGTGCGTGCAGGCACTCCCACCTCTGCCATCGCGTGCAGGATGGTGCCGGCGCTCGCGAGCTCGAGTCCGAGCCGAACGACGCGCGCCGCGTCGGACCTATGGACGGCGGGCCATCGGTTGCTGCCATCGCCGACGTAGCCAGAGCGGCCCGTGGCTCGCGCGGTGCCCACGAGGGTCGAGATGAAGCCATGGTCACCGGCACCATGCACGGTGGGAGGAAAGCGGACGATGACGGCTCGAACTCCTCGTTCGGCATACTCGAGCGCGAGATGCTCGCTGCCGCCGCGGTGAGAATCCGGCCCGATGTTCGGTGAGGCGTCGGCTTCGGTGGCCACCCGGCCGAGCGCTCCCGGGACGCCGGACGCGACGATGAAGGCGCGATCGGATCCCGCGAGCGTCTCACCGATCGCCTCGACCGCGCCTCGTTCGGCCCGGTTCGACGCTGCCGGGTCGTTGAAGTCGTGCTTGTTGGCGAGGTGGATGACGGCGTCGCTGTCCTGTGCACCTGCGCGCAGGCTGCCCAGATCGTCGAGGTCACCTCGTCGCACGAGTGCACCCGCGCTCGTGAGCGCGGCCGCCGAGGCGTCCGAACGGGCCAGGCCGACCACCTCGTGCCCGGCAACCAGCAACTCACTCGTGACTGCCGAACCGATCCAACCCGAGGCTCCAGTGACCAACACGCGCATGGCGGAACTCCAATCTATGTCAGGGACTGTCATCAGTGTATACGACCATGACAGGCTCTGTCATCACTAGGATCGACGGGTGGTGCGATGGGAGCCGGGTGCGCGCGACCGCCTGCGAGGGGTGGCCCTGGAGCTGTACGCCTCGAAGGGCTTCGAGGAGACGACCGTCGCCGAGATCGCGCACGGAGCCGGACTCACGGAACGGACCTTCTTCCGCTACTTCGCCGACAAGCGCGAGGTGATCTTCGCGGCGACCGAGCTCCTGGAGCAGGAGTTCGTCAACGGTGTCGTCGCGGCGCCTGCCGACGCACCGCCGCTGGACATCGTCATTGCCGCGGTCACCGGCGCTGCCGGGTATTTCGCCGACGAGCGGCGCGAGTCCTCGCGGCTGCGTCAGTCCGTCATCGCGGCGAACCCGGAACTGCACGAGCGCGAACTGCGCAAGATGTCATCCCTCGCCAGCGGGCTGGTCGGCGCGCTCCATGCACGCGGCATCCGGGAACCTGCCGCGACCTTGTCCGCAGAATCGGGCGTCACCGTCTTCCGTCTGGCATTCGAGCAGTGGATTGCCGACGGCGAGACCCGCACTCTCGTCGAGATCGAAGTCGCACTGTTCGACGAGCTCAAGGCGCTGACCTCAGGATCGTCCTAGTAGTCCTCGAGGTACTCGTCGATCTCCCAGTCGGTGACATCACGAGTCGAGGGGTCCTCGACGGCCTCCTCGTACCGCGCGATCTCGTCGCGCTTGAGTGTCTCGAACGCGGCGACGAACGGAGCGCCGATGATGTCCATGAGGAATTCGTCGGCCTTGAGAGCGTCGAGTGCGTCGCCGAGCGTCATCGGCAGAACCGGGCGCGACTCGTCGGTGTATGCCCAGCCCTCGGACGCCGGCGGGCAGTCGAGCTGCCGCCGCAGACCGTCGAGTGCGGCAGCGAGGATCACGGCAATGACCACGTACGGATTGGCCGCGCCATCGCCGACGCGGATCTCCAGCCGTGCGCCAGGACCGCGCTCGGGTGGGATCCGCACGAACGTGGTGCGGTTGTCGTAGCCCCAATTCGATCGGTATGGCGCCATCGTGTCCGGGCCGAGACGCTTGTACGCGTTGACGGTCGGGTTGCACACGGCGACCAGCGCGGGCGCGTGCTCGAGAATGCCCGCCATCATTCGCCGCGAGATCAGCGACAGGCCGCCATCTGCCTCGTCCATCATCTGGCTGCCCTGGACGTCGGTCACGGACAGGTGCAGGTGGAAACCACTGCCGCCCTCGTCGCTCCAGGGCTTGCCCAGGAACGTGCCCATCAACCCCCGGCTCGCGCAGATGTCCTTCACCGCGGTCTTGAGCAGGAAGGTGCGGTCGGCCGCGTCGAGCGCTTCTCCGTGCCACAGGTTGATCTCGTACTGCGACGGGCAGAACTCGTGATTGGCCGCGAAGGCGCCGATCCCGAGCCGGTCCACCATGCGCAGCAGATGCAGGAAGGTCCCGTCGGGATCGACCAGTGATCCGGTCGAGTAGACACGGCCCGTCTTGTTCAGTACGCGCTCCCAGGTGCCGTTCGGCCGGTGCGCGAGGTAGAACTCCAGTTCTGGCCCGACGATGGGGATCAGGCCGAGCAGCTTGTACTCCGCGATGACCCGTCGGAGCAGCGTGCGCGGGGAGATCATGTTCGGTGAGCCATCCGGCTCGTCGATGTCGGCGATGCCGTACGCGACACCCGGCACCCACGGGATCGGGCGGATGGTGGACGCGTCCAGGCGCGACACCATGTCCGACAAGCCGTCCTGCAGGCTCCCATGACCGTCGAGCACATCGCCGCGGGTGGTCGTGGTCCACGTTGCCTGGCAGAAGGTCGGTCCATGTCCCGCGGCACGCTCGAGTTGAGAGACCGGGATGTCCTTCGACCGCGCCATGCCCAGGACGTCGGGCCAGATCAGTCGAAGGACGTCGACATCGAGGGTGCCCAGCTCACGTCGGACATCCGCAAGATCGCTATGCATACCATGCCTTTCGCTGCGCGGCCTAAGCCAGTACGGTGACCCGAAAAAATCGTTAGGCTCCCAACGATCCAAGCGGATACTAGAGCCAATCACACACCATGTCGCCCTGTTTTCGGAAGGGATCCTCGTGCGAGCACTGTTCCTCCAGCATGATCACGTGAGCCCGCCCGGGCCTGTCGCCGAGCGGTTCGAGCAGCGCGGCTACGAGGTGATCGAGAGAGTTGTCGTGGCACCTGAGGACTTCCGGGCGCCCAACGTGCCGCACACGTTTCCCGACCCCCGCGACTTCGACGTGATCGTGCCGATGGGAGCGCCGTGGGGTGCCTGGGACGACGACAAGATCGGCGCGTGGCTGCTGCCCGAGATCGAATGGCTCAGGACTGCCGACGCACTCGACGTTCCGGTGTTCGGCATCTGCTTCGGGGGCCAGCTGCTGGCCAGAGCGCACGGTGGAACCGTCGCGCGCGCACCGGTCGCCGAGATCGGGTGGACGGCGATCTGGTCAGACGAGCCCGAGCTGGTGGGTCAGGGACCGTGGTTCGAATTCCACTACGACCGCTGGCAGGTACCGCCCGACGCACGTGAGGTTGCCCGCAACTCGCACGCATCTCAGGCCTTCGTCATCCGCAGGAACCTCGCCGTGCAGTTCCATCCGGAGCTGACCGCCTCGACGCTGCACGGCTGGCTCGAGCTCGACGGACGAGAACTCGTCGTGGCCGACGGCCAGGACCCCGAGGTCCTGCACCAGCACACGGTCGCCGAGGGCGAGGCCGCCCGCCTGCGCGCACACTCCCTGGTCGACGCCTTCCTCGACCAGGTCGCCTTCCCCCGCCCGAATTGAACCGCCTTCCGGGTCAAATCGGGGTTTCGTGGGCGTTCAGGGGCCGAGAAGTCGGATTTGACCCGGAAGGCGGTTCAATTCAGGGAGTGCGGCGGACGGGCAGGCGCTTGAAGCCGTGCACGAAGTTGGAGCGCAGGTACTCAGGTGCCCCGTTCGGGACGAGGTCGACGTCCCGCGCGAGCAATTCCTCGAACATGATCTGGATCTCGAGCCGGGCGAGCGCATTGCCCAGACACATGTGCGGACCACCGCGGCCGAAGGACATGTGCTCGTTCGGCTTGCGCGTGACGTCGAACCGGTAGGGATCCACGAACACGGCGTCGTCGCGGTTGCCTGAGCCGAACCACACGACGACCTTGTCGCCGGCCTTGATCTCCTGGCCGTGCATGACGATGTCCTGCGTGGCGGTCCTGCGGAAATGATGGACGGGGCTCGCGAAGCGGAGGAACTCCTCCACTGCCCATGGAACCAGTTCGGGCTGGCTGCGCAGCAGTGCAACCGCATCGGGATTCGCCATGAGGTTGTTCATCGTGTGCGTGATCGAGTGCCGCGTCGTCTCGTTGCCAGCAACGACAAGCAGCAGGAAGTAGTTCCGGAAGTCGCGGGCGTCGATGGGCACGCCGTCCGATGGCGGAGTATTGAGAACGATCGAGACGAGGTCCTTGCCGTCTCCTCCTCGTCGGTTCCATGCCAGTTCGTACCCGTACTTGAAAACCTCGAGCGCAGCGGGCGAGCGGAACGGCAGGTCGCGGTACTGCTCGCTCTCCGGGCTGTCAGCAAGGACGTCGGCATGCTCGGGGTCAGTGTTGCCGACCATGCGATTGCCCCACTTGATGAGCTGCGGGATGTCGGACTCGGGAACGTCGAGCAACTGCGCGAGCACGCGAATCGGGAAGTCGGCAGCCACGTCGGCGACGAAGTCGAACTCCGGCTTCGCGAGCGCCCGGTCGAGGGTCGACGCCGTGATCCCGCGAAGGAAGGTCTCGTAGCCGGAGATCGCGCGCGGAGTGAACTGCGGCTGGAGCATCTTGCGAAGTGCACGGTGGCGCGGGCCGTCGGTCTCGAGCATCGACCGACGGATCTCCATCTGGCGCGCGTCGAGCTCCTCGAGGTTCGCCGTTCCGATCTGGCTCGAGAAGACCTCCGTGTTGCGGAGCACCTCGACGATGTCGTGATACCTGGTCACCGACCAGAACCCGGAGTTCGGCTCGGGCTCGACGTTCCAGTGGATGGGCGAGTTCCGGCGCAGGTTCTCGAACACCGTCCACGGTGCACCGTGTGCGAAGAGATCGAGGTCAGCGAGGGACACGTCAGTCGTGGTGCTCATGGCTCCTCCGAAAAGCGCCAGTCCGATTAATCGTTTGGGCCCGAACTATCACGCAGACTGTAATGCACGGTGCCGAGGTTGGATACCTTTGGCAGACTTTCGCGTAGGTTGTCGCCACACCCCGATCGAAGGAGTCCGATGGCTGGTCCGCACACGCTGGCGGAGACCGAACGGGCTGTGGAGTCGCGGCTGGCGGACATGGACCTCGACTTCGAAGCGATGGCCGTGGCCTCCAACCTGTTCCGTGCCGCGAACGCGGTGCGCAACCACCTGGAGGGCACGGTGCTGCGGCCCCATGACCTCACGTGGACGGCATTCGTCGTCCTCTGGGTCACGTGGATCTGGGAGAAGGTCGAGACGCGCGTGATCGCCGAGGAGGGCGGGTTCTCCAAGGCCACGCTGTCCGGAGTGCTCTCCACGCTGGAGGGTCGCGGGCTCCTTGCGCGCGAACGTAGCCCCCATGACGGCCGCCTCGTCCTGGTTCGCATGACACCCGCGGGACGACGACTCATGAAGAAGTTGTTCCCGGAGTTCAACGAGCAGGAGCGCGTCGTCGTCTCCGGGATTCCCGCGGCGCAGCGCACGCAGGTCGCGGACGCGCTGCGCACGCTGACGCTCACCGTCTCCGAGCCTCGCTGAGTCGGTCGCGCGCTCATGGGTGCCTTCGCGGACAGCATCACCATCGAGCAACTCGATACGGATCCGTACGAGATCTACCGGAGCCTGCGGGCCGAGGAGCCGGTCGCTTGGGTGCCCGCCGTGCACCTGTGGCTCGTGACCCGAGCTGACGACGTCGAGACCGTCACCACGCGTCAGGACCTGTTCACGGCGACGGTAGACGACTCGCCACTCGACCTGTCCTTCGGCGGCCCGTCGATCCTGACCGTCGATGGAGAGCCTCACCTCGACAAGCGCCGCAGTCTGGACCGCAAGTACAGGCCTCGCAGCGTCGCGACGTATATCGACGACCTCGTCGCGCCGATTGCGAATGCCTGCCTGCAGCGGCTCCTCGCGAGGCCGGACCGCCGCGCCGAACTGATGAGCGAGTACTTCGAGCCGATCTCGGTATTGAGCCTGGCTGCGGTCCTCGGGCTCGGCCACCTGCCAGCCGAGACGCTGCAGTCCTGGTTCCACGGACTGGCGATGGGTGCCACGAACTTCGAGCGCGACCCGGACAAGCAGCGGATGAATGATGAGACGGCCGCGCAGATCGACGCCGAACTGCGCCCACTCATGGAGTCGTTGCGATGGAGCCCGGATGACTCGACGATCTCGCACATGCTCACCACTGGGCGGCCAGAGGACGACCCACGTACGGTCGACGAGGTGATGCCGAGCCTGAAGGTGATCATCCTCGGCGGAATGCAGGAGCCCGGTCACGGCGCAGGCTCCTGCCTGGTCGGACTGCTGACCAACCCCGATCAACTCGATCTCGTTCGCGCGGAGCCCAGCCTGTGGGACGACACGGTCCATGAGGGACTGCGCTGGATCGCGCCGATCGGAACGCAGACCCGCCAGGCGGTCGGGGACATCGACCTCGGCGGGGCGACCATCCCAGCCGGCGCGCCGGTGGGAGCAGTTGTCGCGAGCGCCTGCCGCGACGAGATGCTGTGGGCAAATCCTGATCAGTTCGATATCACGCGCGAGCGCCGACCGAACGCAGCATTCGGCTTCGGTCCGCACTTCTGCGCGGGGCATGCGTTCGCTCGCGGGCAGGAGCGGATCGGCCTGCAGACTCTCGTCGACGCGATGCCGAGCCTGGACCTTGACTTGCAGCACGACGTGACGTTCCGCGGGTGGGAGTTCCGTGCGCCGGCCGAACTGCACGTCACCTGGTAGTTAGCCGCAGTTCTCGATAAACGTGCGCACGAGCCGGACCTGCTGATCATCCGAAGACCACGTGTCCTCCGGGTGCCACTGCACGCCGGCCGTCCACGCGTCGGCATCGACCACCACGGCCTCGACAGTCCCGTCATCCGACCGAGCAACGACGGTCATCCGTTCGCCAAGCCGGTCGACCGCCTGGTGGTGATAGCAGGAGATCTCGATCGTCGGCTCAACGATGCCCAGACGGTCCGCACCCGCCTGCACTGCGACGCGTTGGACCGCGTGCCTGTGGTTCGACGGCATGTCGACGACGAGCGAGCCCCCGAGCACGACGTTCAGCACGTGCATCCCTCGGCACACCGCAAGCATCGGCACGGCGTTCGCGAGGCAGTAGCGGGCGAGCGAGAAGTCCGCCTCGTCCTGCACGAGATCGACGTCGTAGACGGTGTCATTGCCGCTGTCGCCGCCGTACCGGTCGGGATGGACGTCGCCACCGCCGGGCAGCAGAACACCGGCGAAGCCAGCGAGGCGCGCACTCCAGTCGAGAGCATCTGGATCGGCTCCCGGCCGGAGCGTCACGGGGTCACCGCCCGACGCCCAGACGATATCCATCAGCGCTTGCGACGACACGATTCCGCGATAGCGCAGGGCACTGGCCCTCTCTGTGAATCGGCCCAGGACGGCTATGCGCGGTCGGGACATCTGTCCTCCACGAGACGGGGCACAATGGCGTGACGTAGCGCAGAATATCCGTTAGGGTCCGAACGACCTAGGAAGCACCGGCCACGGAGGGTACGGATGTCCATCGTCGCAGGCGTCGAGGTCGACACCCGCCATTGGATCGGTGGCGAGCGCATCGCCTCATCCAGCACCTTCGCCAGCGTCAGCCCTATCGACGGCTCGGAGATCGCCCAGGTCCACCGCGGAGGCACGGTCGAGGCCGACGCTGCCGTCGCTGCCGCGAGGGCCGCCTTCCCCGCATGGTCACGCCTGTCGCCCGCCGAGCGCGGCGCGATCATCCATCGCGTCGCGGACAACGTCGAGGCGCACATCGAGGAGCTCGCCCAACTCGAGACCGCAGACAACGGATCACTGCTTCGCTCTCACCGACGCGGAGTCATGCCGCGGGTGGTCATGAATCTGCGCTTCTTCGCCGACTTTGCGATCGACAAGCTCGGGCATCCGGACTTCGATACGCGAGGGCACACCAACCACGTCACCTGGGACCCGTCCGGGGTCGTCGTGATCATCACGCCGTGGAATGCCCCTCTCATGCTCGCGACCTGGCGCATCGGGCCGGCGCTCGCATCGGGAGACACCGTAGTTCTCAAGCCTCCGGAGTGGGCGCCGCTCACCGCGTCTTACTTCGCGCAACTGGCCGACGAGGCGGGCCTGCCCGCCGGCGTCTTCAACGTCGTGCAGGGATTCGGTGCCGAGGCGGGTGCTCCGCTCACGTCGAATCCCGATGTAGCCCGCATCTGCTTCACCGGTTCGGTACCGACCGCCAAGGTGATCGCGCGAGCAGCCGCGGGGAATCTCACTCCATGCTCGTTCGAACTCGGCGGCAAGAGTCCAACGGTGATCCTCGACGACGCCGACCTCGATCTCGCTGTGGAACTCGCGATCGAGCAGTACGACAACGCCGGCCAGGTATGCCTCGCCGGCACCCGGCTGCTCGTTCAGGAGTGCATTGCCGACGCCTTCGCAACGCGGTTCGTCGAGCGCGCGGCGCAGATACGCCAAGGCGACCCGCGCGACGAGGAGACCCAGATCGGGCCCAACATCCACCTCGCGCACGTCGAGCGAGTGCAGGGCTTCGTCGACCGAGCGAAGGCCGAGGGCGCCACGGTGGTCTACGGCGGCAGCCCAAACACCGAACTCGGGCCGCACTACTTCAAGCCGACGCTGATCCGCGATGCCAGTCCGGGCACGGAGATCCTCACGCAGGAGGTCTTCGGCCCGGTGCTGACGATGCAGACATTCGCAACCGACGACGAGGGCCTCACTCTCGCGAACGGGACGGAGTTCGGCCTCGCGGCCGTCGTCGTCACGGGAAGCCGTCGTCGCGCCGAGCGCTTCACGAAGGATCTCGTCGCCGGGACGATCTGGGTCAACTGCTTCTTCGTGCGCGATCTTGCCGCACCGTTCGGTGGTTCGAAGAAGTCTGGCATCGGGCGCGAGGGCGGCGTGTGGTCCTTCGACTTCTACGCCGACGTGAAGAACACTGTGTATGCACCGAACGGCTGGACGAAGGAGTGACGACATGGGCGAGGTAGTCGGAGCGGGCCTGCTTTCGCATGTGCCGACGATCATGCTGCCGCTGGAGACGCGAAAGCAGTTGAACAACGGCAAGGACATCTCGCTCGTCCCAGCGCTCGAGCAACTGCGGGCCGAGAAGTTCGACGTGCTCGACTACGACACAGTGGTGGTCCTCGACTCGCACTGGTTCACGACCGTGGAGTTCGTCGTTACTGCCCAGGACCGACGAGCCGGACTGTTCACTGCCGAGGAACTCCCGCGGGGCATGTGTCGGATCCCCTACGACTGGCGCGGCGACCCAGAACTCGCACACAACATCGCTGCCCAGGGCGAGGCCCACGGAACATGGATCACGGCGATCGACGATCAGTACCTGCCGATGTACTACCCGTCCCTCAACCTGTGGAGCTTCCTGGGCAAGGGCAACGACAAGCAATGGATCTCGATGAGCGTGTGTCAGACGGCGGACACCGAGGACTACCTGCGGGCCGGTCGCGCACTCGGAGCTGCGCTGCGCGAGACCGATCGCAAGGTGATCATCATCGCGACGGGGTCGATGTCGCACACCTTCTACTCTCTACGCGAGCTGCGCAACCACGAGGCGAGCGATCCCTCGCACATCTTCAGCCGCGAGGCGTTCGATGCCGACCAGGAACGCCTGGCATGGTTCCGCGAAGGACGGCATGACGAGGTCCTGCGCACGATGCCCGAGTTCCTCAAGGTCCGCCCCGAGGGCAAGTTCGCCCACTACCTCATGATGGCGGCAGCGCTCGGCGAGCAGGACTTTGCCGCACCGGGCGTGCAGTACGGCGACTACGAGAACTCGATTGGGACGAGCCAGGTACACGTGTGGTTCGACCGGCCGGAGTCCGGCTGGACTCGATCCGAGGCAGCAGCATGACCGAATACCGTCGAGTCCTGCTCGAGGGCTCGCCCACTCTCACAACGCGTCATGGTGACGAGCTCGTCGCCCCAGACGGACGGGCCGTGTCCATCGATGATGCGATCCACCTACCCCCGGCCCAGCCCACGAAGATCATCGCGGTGCACCTGAACTACGAGTCACGCACCCGCGAGTTCATGACGAAACTGCCCGCCGCGCCGACCTACTTCCACAAGCCGATAACCGCACTCAACTCGCACCAAGGAGCCGTCGTGCGTCCGCAGCGGTGCAAGTGGCTGAACTACGAGGGCGAGATTGTCATCGTCATCGGGCGAACCTGCCGCAATATCTCTCCCGATGACGCCGCGGACTACATCGCGGGCTACTCGGTCGGCAACGACTATGGACTGCACGATTTCCGCGACACCGACGCGGGATCCATGCTTCGCGTCAAAGGTGCTGACACGCTTGCGCCCGTCGGCCCTGGCCTCGTCACCGACTGGGACTTCCGAGGCAAGCGGATTCGCACCTACGTCAACGGAGAGATCAAGCAGGACGGCTCCACCGACGAGATGGAATGGGACATGCACTACCTCGTCGCGGACATCGCGCGCACGATCACGCTGGTGCCAGGGGACATGCTCTTCTCAGGTACGCCCGCCAACTCACGCACCGTCTACCCAGGAGACATCGTCGAGGTAGAGGTCGAGGGCCTCGGACGCCTCAGCAACACGATCGTCGAAGGCCCCACGCCGATCCGGAGCGATGTTGGCGCTCAGCCCACCGAGAGCGAAGAGGTCATCTCGACCGCCCAGGGCGGGGACTGGGAGTTCCGGGGCATCCGCACTCCATCGAAGGACCTGTACCCGTCGACCGTCAGCGCGAGCGAGGAGAAGTAGCAATGGTCAAGGTGATCGTCGACATGGACAAGTGCCAGCACTACGGCCAGTGCTGTTTCGAGGCCGAGGACGTGTTCCATCTGGACGCCGACGGCAAGCTCGTGCATGCGGCTGAGGCTGACGAGAGTCGCCGAGAAGACATCGAGAGCGCTGCCGATGTCTGCCCCATGCAGGCCATCACCGTCGAATAGCATCCACGGATGAGCGGCGTCGTCATCGTCGGCGCGGGTCTCGGCGGCCTGCGCACCGCCGAGTCCCTTCGTGGAGCGGGGTATTCCGGACCGATCACGATCGTCGGCGATGAGCCCCACCTGCCGTACAACCGCCCCCCTTTGTCGAAGGAGGCGCTCGCGGGTGGCATCGAGCTGGCGGCCCTAGCGTTCCGACGTAAGGCTTCCGTCGACGACGTCACGTGGCTGCTCGGCGCGAACGCGGTCGCGTCGGACCTCGCCGCGAACACCGTGACGCTGGCTGACGGCACAGTCCTGGCCTATGACGGGCTGGTCATCGCAACCGGGATCCGCCCACGACGTCTGCCCATCCCGGGGCCGAGCACCGGCCGGCACGTGCTCCGCACCGCCGACGACGCTCAGATCATTCGGGCCGAACTGGCAACCGGCGCGCACGTGATCATCATGGGCGCGGGATTCATCGGCTGCGAGACGGCTGCTACCTGTCGCAAGCTCGGCGGCGAGGTCACGATCGTCGCTCTCGACGAGGAGCCGATGATCCGACCGCTCGGCGCCGAACTCGGCGCCGCAATGAGGCGTCGACACGAGGCGCGTGGCGTGCAGTTCCATCTGGGTCGCACGATCGAGTCCTTCAACGGCGACGATCGTGTCGAGTCGATGTCGCTCAGCGATGGCACCGAGCTTCCCGCGACAGTGGTCATCGAGGCGGTCGGCTCGGTCGCCAACGTGCAGTGGCTTGACGGCAACGGACTGGACCTCAGCGACGGAGTCCTCGTCGATGCCGGCATGCGTGTGCCGACGGAGTCAGCCCCAGTCGTCGCGGTCGGCGACATTGCGCGCCATCCCAACGCCTTGTTCCCTGGCCCGGCCCGACGTGTCGAGCACTGGAACATGCCGACGGAGACGGGCCGCCGTGCGGGCCAGACCCTCGCGGCACTTCTCGCTGGTGAGCAGCCCGCAGCCGACCCGTTCGCGGGCATGCCGTCGTTCTGGTCCGACCAATACGAGTTCAAGCTGCAGTCGTTCGGAATGCCGGGAATCGCCACGCGAATCGAGTTGGCCGACGGAGACGCCGACGGCGCCTGCATCGCGGCGTATCACGATGAGTCCGGCCTGGTCGGCGTGGTCGGGATCGACCGAACCCAAGACCTCAGCCCGTTCCGCAAGCAGTTGATGGAGCGAGCCCATGCCGCCTGACCCCGACGACTCTTCCGCGGACATGCGGTCGAACTGGACGCAGCGCATCCTGCCCGGCGGCACGGACCCCGACCCGAACCTGTCGCTCGCGAACGAGCGCACGTTCCTCGCGTGGATTCGCACCTCGCTTGGACTCATTGCGCTGGGTGTTGGCGTAGCCACGTTCGTGTCCACTCAACTCGATCGCGGACTCGCCGTATTCCTCTCTGCGGGCCTGATCGTCATCGGCGGCGCGATTGCGGCGGCGAGCTGGATGCGCTGGCTCGCCGTCGAGAGGGCGCTGCGCGATCACCGGGGCATTCCCTCCCCTCGCATGGGACCGGCGCTCGCCGTCGGAGTCAGCCTGATGGCTGCAGTTGCCATCGTTGCCGTGATCCTCGCGCTATGAGCCTGGACCGCCCCGCGGGCAGCGACGCCGAGCGAACCAGTCTCGCGTGGAGCCGCACCCTCATCGCCTTTGCAGCGGTGGTCGGCCTCATCGGTGTTCGCGCTGCACTCGTCGATGCCCCGCTATGGGTCATCGTCCCGATCCTCATCGTCAGCGTGGGGCTGCTGCTGGCGAACGGGGTCGTGACCAGCCGCTCGCTGGCCCGCGCGCAGCACGACATGGTTTCCGGCGCACGGACGATCCAGGCGGCACCCGCGTTCACCGCCGCAGTTGCCACGACCGCGCTCGCGGTCGTGTCGTTGAGTGTGCTGTTCATGGGAGTGCCACCACGATGACCGAACACCCGGGACCTCAGCGGTCGTTGTCCCTTGGAGACCAGCGAGCGCCGGCACTTGAGCACGCAGCGCGGCTGGTCGCTCGAGCATGGCACGGATTCGACGAGGCCCGCGACGTCGAGACGGTGCCATCCGAGCAGTTGCAGGCGATGCTCTCGGAGCCACTGCCAGAAGAACCAGGCGAGGCCATCAGCGATCTCGACGCAGCAGCCGACGTGCTGGACGCTTCGCTCGCGCAGTCACGCCCTCGCTACCTGGCCTACATCGGCTCGAGCGGACTGGAGATCGGTGCACTGGCAGATCTGCTCGCCCACTCGTACGACATCAACCTCGCGCTCGACGCCCGGGCTGCGACATTGCTCGAGAACCAGGCGATCGGCTGGCTCGCGGACTTCCTCGGCTTCCCCGCGACTGCCGGCTCGTTCACCAGCGGCGGCACCATCAGCAACATCACCGCCCTCGCGGCTGCGCGCGAGCGGGCACTCCCCGGTACCAGGGCAACCGGAATGGGCGGACACCGCGTGGCGCTGTACTGCTCCGCAGAGGCGCATTACTCGGTCACGCGTGCTGCTGAACTGCTTGGTATCGGCAGAGACAACGTGCGTCCCATTCGCATCGATGCCAATCGGCGCATGTCCGCGCACGCACTTGCCGAGGCAATCGACTCCGACATCGCCGTGGGTATCACTCCGATCGCAGTCGTGGCCACCGCTGGCACGACCCTCACCGGGGCGGTCGACCCCATCGACGCGATCGCGGACGTGTGCGCACCGCGCGATGTCTGGCTGCATATCGACGGTGCATACGGCCTGCCCGCAGCCTCCGCGAGCGAGTCGGCGCACCTGTTCGCCGGACTGGAGCGCGTGGACTCGCTCAGCGTCGACGCGCACAAGTGGATGTTCGTCCCCAAGGCATGCAGCGCCGTCCTCGTTCGACGCACAGCGGACCTGGCCACGGCCTTCTCGCACAACGAGGCGTACATCCCGCACGACGACGATGCCCTCAACGCTGTGGACGTAACGCTGGAGTACTCCCGTCCGCTTCGAGCGCTCAAGCTGTGGCTCGCTCTGCGCGTGCACGGCGCGCAGGCCTTCCGAGAAGCAATTGGAAGGAACCTGATGCAGGCTCAACTGCTCTACGATCTCGCGTCCGCGCATCCTGACTTCCTCACGCTGCCAGCGCGACCACAGCTGTCCATCGTGCCGATCCGTCACGCTCCGCCCGGCTGCACCGACGTCAGCGCTCACAACGAGACCTTGTGCCGTGCGATGCAGACCGACGGCCGCGTCTACATATCGCCCGCGGTGATCGATGGGGAGACGTGGCTGCGACCCTGCTTCACGAACTTCCGAACGACGGAGGAGGACGTGCGGGTGACCCTTGCGGTCGCCGCAGAGATCGGTGATGCGGTCCTTGCGGGTCGCTGACGGCGATTGGCTATCCTCCGAACGTGACTGATGCGGCACGCTCCAGCAAGGAGGGCGTGTCATTTCCCGAGGGCGGCGACGGGCGGCGAAGCACCACGGGCACGGGACGAGCGGTGTTCGCCGACTCCGCGCGTCGCGTCGATCCGCAGCTGGCCGCCCGCATCGAGCACACCTCGGACTGGCGCACGGGCTATATCCGTCCGCTGCGCGACATCGTCAAGGCGGCTGCCGCGAACCCCGAGGCCGCGACGACAATCTCCGCCGACGGCCTGGACTCCGCGCATCGACGGTTCACCTTCGTCAGGGCAGGTGAGCAGACGACGCTGAGCGAGGCGATGGCCCGCCATCGCCAGCCGCGCTTCGAGTCGGTCACCGTTCAAGGACTCATCCCCCGCGAGGCGGACCTGTCCCTGCCCTACCAGGGCCGACGCCTGTTCGGCGACGAACTGCGCCGCCAGATCGATCGCTGGGTCGCCGGCGGAATCGCCGAGCCGGGATTCGGCGAGGCCATGCACCTGCTGCTCGACAACCCGGACTGGCTCGACCTGCATGACGTCGACATCGCGATCCTCGGCGCCGGAGCGGAGATGGGCCCGACGCGATCGCTCCTGCGCTGGGGCGCGCGCGTTCACGCCGTGGACCTGCAGCGACCGGCGGTATGGGAACGACTGATCGCTACAACGAGGAACACTGCCGGTTCACTGCGCATCCCCATCGCACTCAACGACCACGGGGCTCCGCCGTTCGTCATCGGCGGACTCGTGCATCCCGACGACGATGCCACCGTCGCCGCGAGCGCCGGCGCCGACCTTCTACGCCAGACGCCCGAACTCGGGGTCTGGCTCGGTGAGACTGAGCGGCCCTTCGTCCTCGGCACCTACGCGTACGCCGACGGCGCGACGCACGTGCTGTTGTCGATGGCAGCCGACGCGATCGTCGTCGACCTGCTCTCCCGACGACACGACATCACTCTCGCGTACCTCGCGACACCCACCGACGTGTTCATGGTCCCCATGGCCGCCGTCGAGGAATCGCGACTGCGGTGGCAGTCACGTGGGATCAGTGGCCTGCTGCAGTCTCCACTGAGATTGCTCAAGCAGTTCGAGCCCAACTATCCCGACGACGCAGTCACCGATGACGGCAAGCACTACGGCATCAACGACTCACTCGTGTCGCAACAAGGCCCGAACTACGCGCTTGCCAAGCGGCTGCAGCGCTGGCGCGCACTGGTCGCACGCTCCACGGGCACTCCCGTCTCCCTGAACCTGGCTCCCGCGACGCGGACGCAGTCGGTCGTCAAGAACCGCGCCCTCGCTGCTGCGTACGCCGGCGCCGGGCGCTTCGGCGTGGAGGTCTTTGATCCCGCTACGTCGACAACCCTGATGGCCGCACTTCTCGTGCACGACCTGCGCAACCCCGCGGCCGCGGCGAACCCGTCGACCGTGCTCGACAACCCGATGGACCTGTTCGCTCAGGCCGCAAACCACGGTGGCCTGTGGCGAACCGCCTATGCGCCGCGCAGCGTGCTCGGCGTCGCCGCAGTCCTGGGGATGTTCGAGTCACGCGCATGAGCGGCTCATCCGTCGCGTCCGCGATCCTCGAACTCTTGTCCCGTCACGGCGTCACGCGCGCCTTCGGTGTCCCGGGCGTTCACAACCTGCCCTTCTGGGATACCGACGACGCCCTGCCGATCGTCGGCGTCCGGCATGAGCAGGCTGCTGGCTACGCGGCCGACGGCCTGTACCGCGCCACCGGGCAGCCCGGGCTCGCACTGCTCACGAGCGGACCCGGTGCCGCGAACGTGCTCGGTGCCTTCGGCGAAGCCTTCGTCAGCGGCTCTCCGATCATCGTCATCGCCAGCGAGCCCAGTCACGCGCTTCGATCGTCCGCCGGGCCGCGAGGGCTGCTTCACGAGATGGCCGACCAGGGCGCAATGTTCTCCGCGTTCGGCGCGCCAGCACGCACGGCGCGGACCCGCCAAGAGGCAATGGCGTCCACGGTTCTCGCGCTCCGTGATGCGTGGGGCCCGCCGCCCGTCGCAAGCTACGTCGGCATTCCCTCGGACGTCCTGGCCGAGACGTGGACGGCGGCGATCCCGCACATCCCGCGCATGCCCGCGCCGCGCGCGGATGCGCATCGCGTCGGCGAGCTGGCAGAGCTCATCGCGGCATCCGATCGCGTGGTCCTGTGGCTCGGAGGCGGCGTCGTCGCGGCCGGGGCCGAGGAGGCCGCTGCCGCACTTGCCCGACGCCTCGGCGCTCCCGTCCTGACCAGTTTCGCCGGCCGTGGGCTCATGGCGGGCGATCCGCTGCTCATCGACGCTCCCGTGCACGAGCCCGAAGTCGGCCAGATCGTCGCGGACGCGGACCTCATCCTCATCCTCGGTTCGTCGTTCGACGGCATGAACACCATGAACTGGCGACTAACACTCCCGCAGCACCGCGCCGCCATAACCCTCGGCCCGTCCATCGAGCAGACGGTCGACCTGGACTGCCTGATCAGCGCCGACCTCGGTCCCTCGCTCGCATTGCTCGACGAGGCGCTTGACGAGCTCGACGTCCAGCCGCGAGTGACGTGGGCAGCGACCACGGGGATCCGCGGCGCCATCGTCGAGCGACTCCTCCTTGACCCGCGGCCCGAGTCCGCTATGCGACTGGTCAATGCCATCGACACGACCTGGCCCGCCGAAGGCGTAGTCGTGTGCGACATGGCCGTCGCGGGGTACTGGTACGGCGGCTACAGCAGCCAGCCGCGCACCCGGCGCCTGCAGTACCCCGTGGGCTGGGGAACCCTCGGCTACGCGCTGCCCGCCGCGATCGGCCCGGCGTCCGCCGGCCTGCCGACTCTGGCCGTGTGCGGCGACGGCGGACCGATGTTCGCGCTGGGGGAACTGGCGACCTACGCGCAGGAGTCGCTGCCCGTGACGTTGCTCGTCGTCGACGACGGTGGCTACGGCATGCTGCGGTTCGACCAGCAGGTGTTCGGTCACCCGGTCCGTGGCGTCGACCTGCTGACCCCCGACTGGACGCACCTCGGCGCTGCGTTCGGCATCGCCGTCGATACCGTGACCGACGTAGCCGAGATCCCCCGTGCGCTACGGGCTGCGTACGAGGCGAACCTTCGTGGCGAGCCTCGCCTGATCGTCTGGCCGCAGCGGCTGTACCCGCCGCGGTCCACCTCCCCCCGCTGGTCCGAACCCCCGAATTGAACCGCCTCCCGGGTCAAATCCCGGTTTCCGAGCCGTTCTTCGCCCTCGGACCCAGAATTGACCCGCCCCTGCTAGGCGGATAGGCGCCGGCCCTCGCGGATCCACGACGCCACATCGGCGGGACGTTCGTGGATGTCGGTCCACATCCATCGCACCACCCGGAACCCGAGCGCGCGCAGTCGGTCCTCGCGAATCTTCTCGTTGACGAGGTCCTCGCGACTGTCGTACTTGACGCGGCCATCGGCCTCGCCGATGACCCGCCACTCGGCCCAGCACATGTCGACGTATCCGATCAGACCGCCGCGATCGTGAAACGGCACCTGCAACTGGGGCTCGGGCAGTCCCTGATCACTGAGGATGAGCCGCGACAGCGTCTCGAGCACGGTCTGCGCTCCAGGCCGCGATCGCTCGATCGCCGCGTCCAACTGCGCCTTGCCTCCGCGAGATCGCCATTCCTCATTGAGACGAAAGAGGTCCTCCTGCGTGGCCGATCGTCGCCACAGCGCCGCATCGAACAGCGCTACCTGCCGACGATGCGAGAGTTCTCGCGCCGCCGACAGCGCGGCCAGCGGCACGCTCACGACAGGGATCCCCGCCACGCTCGTGACGTCTGGCTCATCGACAACATGCGTCGTCACGCGAAAGCTCGGAAGCTCAATCGGATGTCGGCTCGCTCTCGCGAGGGACCGCTCATCCTGACGAGACTGCCGCAACAACTCCACATGCTCGGGGACGTCGAACGGCAGTGGCAGGCCGTGCACGAGCGCAGCAGATGCGCCGAACGCCCACGTCGGCTCGCGAGCCGCCCCGATCGCCGCGGCGAGGTGAATGCAATGTCGCTCCGTGTCGGACGCGGCCTCGAGCCGATCGGCAAGCACGTAGATGCCGTGCCGGATCCGGACCAGGAGTCGACGTCGGAACATCGCACTTTGGATCTCGTCGGAGATGCCCGCGGCCACGAGATCTCGGCGACGAAGCACGCCCGCGGGGCATTCGATGCGTGCTGCGAGTGCGGCTGCGTCACGCACCAGAGCGTCCATGGATCCGGCCATGGGAGAACCGTGGACGACGGGTCGTCGCCTCGGTCGGTTGTCCACAGGCGAGTTGGGTTCAAATCAGGATTTTGAGTCGGTTCAGGGGGCAGAAAGTGGGATTTGACCCGGAAGGCGGTTCAATTCGGGAAAAGGGGGTTACTTGGGTTGGGCGGAGAACTTTCCCTCGGCGCCGCACAGGGGGCCAGCCGTGAACGTCCCGCTCATGGCCTTGCCCTTGAACTTCGCGTCGACCACGATCGCCTGGTCGACGTCCTTGACCGGCTGGTAGAAACTGCTGATCGTGTTGCCCTTGATCTTCATCGGGTTCATGACCAAGGACATATAGCCGCAGTCGGTCGTTACCCCCTCGATGATGAAGCCGCGGACGGTGTCCCCACGCACGGTGAACTTCACTGCGCCGTAGTTGAAGTCGCCAGCCATGTTCGTGGCCTTGCCGACCCACGCCCCGGACGAGACGGCAGGCGCGACCGCCGACGCCGTCGAACCGACCGCGGTCAACGTGGCTGCTGCCGCCAGCACCAACGCAGTCCCCGCAACTTTTCGCATGGACGGACCCTAGGGGATCGGAGCGATCTCTGCGAGGTCACTCGCGGGCACCGGACGACCGAAGTACCAGCCCTGTCCATAGTTCACACCCAGCTCGCGAAGCGTGGCCGCGTCCGGTTCCTCCTCGATGCCCTCAGCAACGGACACCGATCCACAGTCGGCCGCGAGCTGGACGAGCGAACGCACCAGCGTCATGAGGATCCGATCGCCCGCGACGCCCGCAACGATGCTCCGATCGAGCTTGATCACATCGGGCGACGTCTGCACGATGTGCCGCAGCGAGGAGAAGCCCGCGCCGACGTCGTCGATCGACAGCCTCATCCCCGCCTGCCGAAGCGGGGCGATCGCCTCGGCCAGCAACGCGTAGTCGTCGACCGGGTCGTGCTCGGACAGCTCGAGCACGACGCGCTCCAACGGGAGCTGCTGGAGGAAAGCCATGCTTGCGGGTGCGAGGAGCACGGCGGGAGAAAGGTTCATCGACACGTAGCCGCTCACACAGTCAAGAGCCTCGGCAGCGCGCGTGACGGCCAGGAGTTCCAGCGTGGCACCGACTCCGACGCTGTGTGCCTGCGCGAAGACCACGTCTGGAGTCAGGTTCCACTCCCTCGGAAACCTGCTGAGTGCCTCGAAGCCCATTCGCTCGCCGGTCGCAAGGTCGACGATCGGCTGCAGGTGGATGGCCGGGCCGCCGGCCTCGATGAGCGGCAGCAGGCGTTCCTCGATCTCCAGCCGGCGCGCGGCCTCGCGCACCCCCGGCTCGACGATGAGAGCGGCGGCCTTCGCCAGCACGTTCATCAGCGCCCGATCGCGTTCTTGCAACTCGCGATCCGCCGTCAGGCCGGCCGCGCAGAAGGTTCCGTACACCGAGCCGTCACTCAGGACGACGGGCACCGACACGTAGCTTCGGATCCTCGGGAACTTCGCCGCCGGCAGGGCCATGGCGACCGGGTACTTGCGTACATCGGGGATCACCTCTGGCAGGCGCTTGTCCAAGATGGCCTGGCAGAAGCTCGTCTCCTGAACCTGGGTAGTGCCGTCCTTCATGATGAGAGGGACTGACGACTCCACGACTTCCAGGTGCTGGGTCGTGCCATCCATGCGCGACAGGAAGGCCATGCTCAGCCCGAGGGATGACCGCGCGGTCAGAAGTAGGTCGGCGATCTGCTCCTGCGCCTGCGTTCGCCGCTTGCTCATGCCGTCCTAGCTCTGCTGGCCCATGGACCACATGGCCCACAGGGTGGTCCGGACCGATCGCGGCTGCTGGAGCACGGTGACGATCGCATGCGCGACGTCGGCTGCCGTGAGCCACTCGGCGAAGCGCGGATCCTCGTCGACGCGACCGGTGCCGATGGCGAACTCGGTGCCGACTCCCGCCGGGCATACCGCCGTGACGCGAATCCCCTTCTCGCGCAACTCCCGGTCCAGGCCACCGGCCAGGCCGACCTGCGCGAACTTCGTCCCCGCGTAGACGGCCTCGTCCTCGCCGCCGCGCAGACCTGCCACCGACGCGACGATCACGATGTCGCCTCCGCCGCCCGCCAGCAGCGTCGGCACGGCCGCACGAACCGCCCAGACCGTGCCGTCGTAGTTGGTGTGCATCATGCGAGCGACCTCGTCGTCACTGTGGTCGACGATCGACCCGTACAGACCGATCCCCGCGTTCGGAACGATCGAGTCGAGCCGCCCGAATGTCGCGACGGCCGTGTCGACCAGACGCCTGCAGTCCTCGGGGCTCTGCACGTCCATCACGACGCCGACGGCCCGGTCGGACCCCAGGCGCGCCACGGCCTCGTCGAGCCGCTCCTCGCGACGGCCGCCAAGGACGACCTTGGCTCCCGCCTCGACGAGTTGGACGGCGGCGGCGGCACCAATGCCCGCGGTTGCCCCGGTGATTGCTACGACCGTGTCGGTCAGGTCTCTAGTCGCGTACGGCATGTGGTCCTCCTCTGATCGGGCGTCGTCGCGAACCTACCCGTGATAGCCCTGCCGCGCGCATCGTCGACAAGATGGCTGGTTTACTCACCGCATGACCGCTCCCGCCGACCGCCCCATTTCCGTCCTGCTCGTCGGCTACGGCCTCGCCGGCCGCGTGTTCCACGGCCCGCTGGCCTCGACGGCGCCCGGCCTGTCCGTCGACGCGATCGTCACGAGCAACCCCGATCGACAGGCGCAGGCCCGGGCGGCCTTCCCCGAGGCGCGGATCTTCGAGAGCGCCGACGAGGCCTGGAGCGGCGGCTACGACCTCGCGGCCATCGGCACAGCGAACGTCACGCACGTGCCGTTCGCGTCCGCGGCATTGCGCGCAGGCATGCACGTCGTGCTCGACAAGCCATTGGCCCCGACCGCGGTGGCGGCCGCGGAGCTCAGTGCGATCGCGACCGAGAACGACCGACTCCTCATTCCGTTCCAGAACCGGCGCTGGGACAGCGATTTCCTCACCGCGCTCGCGGTCGCTGGCTCGGGCGACCTTGGCACGATCCACCGCTTCGAGTCGCGCATGGAGCGTATGCGCGTCGCGCTCAAGGGCGGCTGGCGCGAGTCGACGGATCCCGCCGACATGGGCGGCGCGCTGTACGACCTCGGTGCGCATGTGATCGACCAGGCGCTGCTGCTCATGGGGCCGGTCGAATCAGTGTTCGCCACGTCGCGGTCGGTTCGATTCGACGACGCGACCGATGACGACGCGACCCTTCTGCTCACCCACACGTCCGGCGCGGTGAGCCTGCTCGTGGTGAGCCTCATCGGACCGTTCGCCGATCCGCGATTCGTGCTCTACGGCACGCGCGGCGGCCTGCGCATCACGGCCGCCGACACCCAGGAGAACGCGCTCGTCGCTGGCCACCTGCCGACTCCCGGCACGCCGTGGGGTCGCGAGCCCGCGGGCAGCGAGGCGCTCCTGGTCCAGTACGACGAGTCGAGTTCCCAGGCGACGCGCGCGGTCCCGCTGGAGGCGGGCGACTGGCCGCACTTCTACGCCGCGGTCGAACGCGCAGTACGCGGCTTGGGCTCCCCGCCCGTTCTGCTGACCGACGTGATCGCCAACCTGCGCGTCCTCGACGCCGCACGTGAGTCTGCGGCAACGGGCCAGGCGGTCAGGCTCGATCCGCCGGCGGGTCATCGCGCATGAGCCAGCGCGTCGTCAGGCGGTGCGGCCGACCGGGTTCCACAGTGGGGATGGCCGATCCAAGTCCCTGGTTCAGCCCATCGGGCGGGCCGGTCTGAGGCTCGACGCACGCGGCTACCGCCAGTTGGTCGTACACGACGTACCAGTGCGAATCGGCGAGGATCTCGATGCTCAGCGCGCCCGGCCAGGTCACCGTCGCGCGCCCGTCGGGAACGACGAACGCGTCGTCGAACGGACCCGCGTCACGGTCGTAGGGAAGTAGCGCGCCCGTGGGCAGGTAGTCCGAACCGCGTTCGGCCTGCGCGCTCGCGTTCATGTCCCACCGAACCGGTCCACCCCGGTCGAGGTGCCGCGCGAACCACGGATGCCAGCCGACGACGACTGGGAACCCCTGCTCGAGGGCCGTCACGGTGATCGTCGTAACCAGTTCGCGGGGTCGCAGGTCCCACGTCACATCGACCTGCGTGGGCCATGGCCAGCCGACGTGATCGACGACCCTAGCGGCGAGACGAGCGCGATCGGCCGCCTGCTCGAACTCGATCAGCTCGACGGGCGCCGCGAGAACGGTCCCGTGCAGCGCCCACTCGTCTCGGGTCGCCGGGAGCACCACCGTGCGTCCGCCCACGACAACCGTGTTGTCGCGCAGCCGCCCAGCCCAGGGGGCCATCGGGTACATGCCGCTCTCTACCGGGCCATCACCGTTGCCGGTCAGCAGCGACAGATCGCCGACAGTCCACCGCGTTGCCCGCGCACCAAGGCTCAGGTCGATCGTCAGCGTGACGTCACCTACCGTCAGCAGGCGCGTCGTCGCACCCATCACGTCAGGAAGCAACCTCGTGCTGCGATCGGGCAAGTTCCCCGATCGGATCGGACAGCAACGGGTCGAAAGCCGACTCCGCTGCTCCCAGAAGCGTGCTGTCGCCATTGAGCGACGGCACTTCGACGCGTGCCTGCTCGCGCGCGGCGGGCAGCGCAAAGTGCAACTGTCGCAACACATCCCCGCTGACGAGCGGGAGAAGCAGTCGTAGGTGACCACCGAGCACGATCACCTCGGGATTGAACAGGTTCACCAGATTCGTCAGCCCGATGCCAAGCCAGCGGCCGGCCTCGTCGATCGCCTCGCGCGCCTGGACATTGCCCTCAGCAGCGGCGGCGATGACATCGGCAACCTCGACCTGCTCGCCGCCGAGCCCGGCCGCCTGCACGATGCAGTCGCGTCCGATCTCCGTCTCCCAGCAGCCGGTTGCTCCGCAGCGACACAACTCGCCGGCGGGATTGACAACCATGTGCCCGACCTCGCCGCCGTAACCACCGGCGCCCGACATGATCCGGCTGTCGATGATGATCCCGCCACCGATGCCGACCTCACCCGAGACGTAGATGAGGTTGCGGCTGTGGGTTCCCACTCCGCGGGCGAACTCGGCAATGGCGCCTAGGTCAGCGTCGTTGTTGATGAACACCGACGGACAGGAGCCGAACTCCTCGGTCAACGCGGCACGCACGAGGTCGCCGAGCGGCACGTCGGCCCATCCGAGGTTGGGAGCCAAGCGGACGCGTCCGTCGGCGTGGTCGACGACGCCGGGCACTCCGATACCGACGCCGACCCACGCGCTTCCCTTCCGCACCGATGCAACGGCCTGGGCGGTGAGGGTCACGATGTTGCGGACCGCAGCCTCTGCCGTGTAGTTGGAGCGACGATGACGCTGCTCCTTGCGCAGCAGGACAGTGCCGCCCAGCCCGACGACCGCGACGATGGTCCGCTCGACACGGATCTCGAAGGCGACGACGAACGCCGACTCCGGGACCGGCTGCACCATCAGGGACGGCCGCCCGACCTGTCCAGGGGATCCCGCGCCCTCGTAGACCAGGCCGACGTCGGCCAGCTCGGAGACGAGAACGCCCACCGTGCTCCGGTTCAGCCCGCTGAAGGCGACGAGCTCCGAGCGGCTCTTCGCACCGCCCTCGTGCAGGTACCGCAGCATTCGAGCGAGGTTGTGGCGCCGCACGTCATCCTGGGTCGCCGCACCCCTACTCGCCATGTCGCGCAGATCCTCTTGTCTATTGCGGGAACGCGTCTACGACGCGGAAGCGCGCTTTCGCGATATCGCATCGACGCTCGCGGCCACCAGCAGAACCGCGCCTGTGACGACGTACTGGATGCCCGACTGCTGCGTGATCAACGGCAGACCGTTCGCGATGACGGCCACGACGAGGCCGCCGATGATCGCGTCGATCACCCGGCCGCGACCACCGAAAAGACTCGTGCCTCCGATGACGGCAGCGCCGACGGCGAACAGCAGCGTCTGCGCACCACCAGTGGTTGGCGAGACAGAGTTGTCGCGGGAGGCGATGAGCACACCGGCAACGGCCGCCAAGGTCGAACAGATCATGAAGCAGAAGATCTTGATCCCCGGCACGCTGATACCCGCGCGGCGGGCCGCCTCGGCGTTGCCGCCGACGGCGTAGATGTGGCGTCCGAATGAGGTGCGGCCCAGGACGAAGGTCAGCACGACGAGCAGGACGAGGATGACGAGCACTGCCCAAGGCACGCCCTGGATCACGGGGATGCAGCCCTTCGGGTCGGCCGGCTCGTTGACGGTGCAGGCGACCTTGCCCGGTCGGATGATCTGGCGCTGCAGGTTGAGCAGGTAGACCCCGACGCCGAGCAGCGCAGCCAGCGCGACGAGCTTCGCGAGCCAGACCGACGAAGATGTGCTCGCCAGTCCGGCCTTGCGCCGACCCTGGATCGCACGGAATGTGACGAGCGCGTAGCCCAGCACGACGATGCCCCAGAGCAGCCAGCCCGCCCAGACCGGCATGTTGCGGTTCATGACCGCGAGCAACTCATCGCTGCGCAGGGTGATCGTGCCGCCCTCGCCGATGATCAGCAGCATGACGCCCTGCAGGGCGAGGAACATCGCCAAGGTCACGACGAACGACGGGATGCCCAGGCGGGCGACGAGTAGGCCGATCGTCAGGCCGATGGCCGTGCCGGTGAGCAGGCCGAGCACAAGTGCAAACGGCCAGAACAGACCCCACGAGGACAAGGCGATCGCCAGCACCGCTGCCGCAGTACCTGCCGTGAAGCCGGCGGACAGGTCGATCTCGCCGAGGAGCAGTACGAAGACCAAACCCATCGCCAGGACGATGATCGCGGTGCCCTGGTTGAGCAGGTTCGCGAAGTTGAGGGCGGTGAAGAAGGTGTCCGGCTTCAGGACCGCGAACATCGCCACCAGGACGATGAGTCCAAGAACGGCCGGCATGGAACCGACGTCGCCACCCTTGACGCGATTCCAGTAGTCGCGCATCGCGTCGCCGACGGTGCCGCGGTCGCCCGCAGCCGCGATGTCGACGTCGGTCTTCTGCTCGGTGCTCATACGACGCCTCCAGCGTGCGCAGCAGCCTCAGGTTTGAGCCCGAGTTCGCCGCTTCGTCCCATCGTGATGAGCTCCACCACGCTGCTGTGCGTCACGTCCTTGACGGACACCTGCGCCGCGAGCGAGCCCAGGTACAGGCAGGCGATGTTGTCGGCGACCTGCATGACGTCGTTGATGTTGTGCGAGATGAGGATGACGCCGAGGCCGTTGTCAGCCAGGCGGCGCACAAGATTGAGGACCTGCTCGGTCTGCGCGACGCCGAGCGCCGCCGTGGGCTCGTCGAGGATGACGAGCTTGGAGTTCCACAGGACGGCGCGGGCAATGGCGACCGTCTGGCGCTGGCCGCCGGACAGGCTCGAGACCTGCTGGCGCACCGACTTCAGAGTGCGCACGGACAGGCCCTTGAGCGTCTCGGTGGCGCGCTTTTCCATCGTGATCTCGTCGAGGATGATCGACTTTGTCTCCTCGCGCCCGAGGAACATGTTGTGCACGACGTCGAGGTTGTCGCACAGCGCGAGGTCCTGATAGACGACCTCGATGCCCAGCGCGTTCGCGTGCTTGGGATCGCTGACGTGGGCGATCTTGCCCTCGAAGAAGTACTCGCCCGAGTCGTACGGGTAGATGCCGGCGAGACCCTTGACCAGGGTGCTCTTGCCTGCGCCGTTGTCACCGACGAGCGCGGTGACCTGTCCCGCGTACACGCTGAGGTCGACGCCGCGGAGCACATGGACCGGGCCGAAGCTCTTGTTGACGCTCTTCAGCTGGAGAAGGGGAGTCTCGTTTGTCATGTCGTTACCTTCTCGTAACCGTCGCACGGGGGATGGATGAATCGCCGAGTTGAATCACTGAGGATCACCGGACCGGACAGTGGGGGCGGATGCGTCTGCACCCGCCCCCACCGTGTCCAGCACCTGTCGGGCTAATGCCCGAAAGGGTTTAGGAGACGCCGTACTTCGCGCAAGCTGCCTTGAGCTCGTCGGTCGTGCAGATCTTGTCCGCAGTCGTGTAGCCGTCAGCGATGACGTCCTTCACGTTCTCCGGGAAGATGGCCTGCGGCACCAGCAGAACGCTGGGGACCTCGGTGCCGGCCTCGCTGTCGGCGGTCTTGCCGGTGGCAAGAGCGTCGGCAGAAGCGGTGTCACCGTTGATGAGCGCAATCGCGAGTGCGGCTGCGTTGTCTGCCTCCTGCTTGACTGCCTTGTAGACGGTCATGCACTGAGTGCCGAGCAGCACGCGCTGCAGGCCCTCATCGGTGGCATCCTGGCCGGTGACGAAGATCTTGCCGGCCTGGCCGTTGCGATCGAGGACGGCGATGACAGCGCCACCGAGTCCGTCGTTCGCGGAAGCCACACCAACGAAGTCGCCATTGGCCTTCGTGTACATCTGCTCGAAGATCGTGCCGGCCTTGGTGTTATCCCAGTCCGGAACGCTCTGGTCTGCAGCAACCGTGAAGCCAGCAGCCTCGATGGCTGCCTGGTAGCCCTGCTTGAACAGCGTGGCGTTGTTGTCGGTGGGCGAGCCGTTCAGCAGTGCAACGGGACCCTCGGTGGTGCCAGCGTCGTTGAGGCACTTGACGAGGCCCTCACCGATGGTGGTGCCGACCGCGACGTTGTCGAACGACACGTAGTACTGAGCGCCGCCGCCCAGCGTGAGGCGGTCGTAGTCGATGACGGGAACGCCAGCAGCCGTTGCCTTGGCGATGACTGCCGCGGCGGACGGGCTGTCCAGGTTCACGATCAGGAGCGCGCCGCAACCGCTGGCGAGCATGCCGTCGGCGATGGTGGCGAACTTCGCCTTGTCACCGTTGGCGTTCTGGATGTCGTACTCGACGCCAGCGGCCGTGAAGGCCTGCTCGAGGAACGGACGGTCCGCGGTCTCCCAGCGAGCTGACGATGCAGCGTCGGGGAGGATGACGCAGGCCTTGCCGCCGGCGGCCATTGCCGACTCGGCGGGTGCGGCCGAAGACTCGGCCGGTGCGGCCGAGGACGCGGCGGGCGCAGCCTCAGACGAGGAGCTGTCGCTGCTTGAGCTGCCGCCGCACGCGGCGACGAGCAATGAGGCGGCCGCGAGGCCGGCTACTGCTCCGTACAGTTTCTTGGACATGCGATGCAGTCCCTTCCACGCAGGAGGCTCCTGCGAATGTTGTGAGATGGAGTTGTTGCGCCGTTTCCGAGGATTCAGCGGCTCCAATTCGTCGGCGACAGTGCCGTCGTCGAATTGTTGTCTCAGGAAACATATGACTCCGCATACACCGGCACAAGCGGTTCTTGCATCGATTCGACATCTTTCGGTAACAATTCGGTCACGCATATCCGATTGCCGAAACGCGTTGCAGAGCCGAACTAGCCGTACAGGGCACTCCGCGCGATCGCATAAGCCTCGCGAATGGCGGGCACCGGTGCGGGATCGCGACGCACTGTCGTGCCGGGTCGCGCGTCCGGCCACCGCGGTGGACGAGCAGCCCCTGACCGGACCCACTCCGCCTGCCGCGCAGCACCGTCGGCGACGTACTCGCCCGGCGGTGGCACCTCGACCGGCACCGTAAACATCGTGGCGGCGACCTCACTCACAGCGGCGTTCGCTGCCGCGCCGCCGACGAGGATGACGCGACGTGGAGTCACGCCCACGGCGACGAGTGCGTCGACCGCGTCCGCTAGTCCCCCGAACATTCCCTCGATCGCCGCACGAGCGAGGTTCTGCGGGGTGAGGTTCGCACGGGTGATCCCGTGCAGCGAGCCGCGCGCGTCCGGCAGGTTCGGAGTGCGCTCACCGTCGAAGTACGGCAGCAGCACGAGGCCGCCCGATCCGGGCTCGGCACTCATCGCGAGGGCCGCGAACTCGTCGAAATCCACGCCGAGCAGATCGGCGGCCGAGGTGAGCACGCGCGCCGCGTTGAGAGTGCAGACCAGAGGCAGGTACCTGCCGGTGGCGTCCGCGAAGCCTGCGACGAGTCCGCTGGCGTCCGCCGTAGCCGTGTCGGATACGGCGAAGGCGGTGCCCGACGTGCCGAGCGAGACGATGACATCGCCCGACTCGGCCCCGATGCCCAGTGCCGCGCCCATGTTGTCGCCGGTGCCCGGCGCGATGATCACGCCGTCGGCCGTGTGCCCGACCTGTTCCGCGGGGCCGGCGACGCGCGGCACGGCTGGCGTGTGCCCGATGGCCAGGCGGAGCAGATCCTCGCGGTAACTGCCCGTGGCGGGTGACCAGTAGCCGGTTCCCGACGCGTCCCCGCGATCGGTCACCGCTTCCGCCGGGCGTCCGGCGAGAGCCCACGTCAGGTAGTCGTGCGGCAGCATGACGCGGGCGGTGCGCGCCGCGTTCTCCGGTTCGACTCTGGCCAGCCACCGCACCTTGGACACGGTGAACGACGCGACCGGGACGACTCCCACGGCATCGGCCCACGCCGCGGGACCGCCGAGCTCGGCGATCAGGTCGTCGGCGTCGGGGGCCGATCGAGTGTCGTTCCACAGCAGCGCGGGGCGCACGAGCTGGTCGGCATCGTCGAGGGTCACCATGCCGTGCTGCTGCCCGGCGACCGAGATGGCGTCTACGTCCTCGAGCACTCCGCGGGTGACGTGGTCGAGGGCGGTCAGCCACTCGCTGGCGTCGACCTCGGAACCGTCAGGATGCGGTGCCTTGGCCTCGCGGACGAGCGTTCCGCTCTCCGAGTCACGGACCACGATCTTCACGGACTGGGTCGACGAGTCGATCCCGGCAACGAGCGGCATGGGCCGAACGCTGTCACACGCCGTCGTGATTTACCAAGACTTTGCTGTCTCGTGGCGGATCCCGCACCACCGCACGGCGACCATGGACGAGCAGGCAAACCACGCAATCGAGCAGAGGTGGCCATGGAACGTTTGGGCATTCACACACGCAGGTCCCTCTCCGAGCACCTCTCGCACCACGGCGACCTGCCGCAGATCGAACACCGCGACAGTGCCCGCGTCGAGGCGCTTCTGGCCGAGGTTGATCGCTCGGGCCTTCGCGGTCGCGGGGGCGGCTGGTTCCCGACCGCCACGAAGTTGCGCGCCGTGATCGACAGCTCCGCGCAGCGGAGCCGACTGAACAGACGACGGCATCCGGTAGTGATCGCCAACGGGATGGAGGGTGAGCCGGCAAGCGGTAAGGATGCCGCGCTCCTGACCGCGTCGCCTCACCTGGTGCTGGACGGAATCTCGGTCGCGGCGGCCATCGTCGGTGCGACCGATGCCTTCGTTGCCGTCCATCGCGACTCACCGATGCTGGCCGGTCTCCACCAGGCACTGGACGAGCGGCACGATCGCGTGGCCATACGCGTCGTGACCCCGCCGGCGCGGTACGTCGCGAGCGAGGAGAGCGCGCTTGCTCATTGGGTTGGGACGGGCCTGGCGACCCCGGTCTATCCCGACCGCCCTTTCCAGAAGGGCGCCGACGGGCGGCCCACGCTCGTGCAGAACGTCGAGACGCTCGCGCACCTGGCGCTCGTCGCTCGTCACGGTGGCGACTGGTTCGCAACAGTCGGCTCACCGGACGCGCCGGGCACGACGCTCGTCACGGTCGGCGGCGCAGTCGCCCACGCGCAGGTGGTCGAAGTGCCGACGGGAACGAGGGTCAGCGAGATCCTCGGCCGATGCGGCGGCGCGACGGAGGAGGCTTCGGGATATCTCACCGGAGGCTACGGAGGACGCTGGGTCGAAGCGGGGCTCTTCGAGTCGACGGGGTGGTCGCCCGATGAGATGCGCGGCGCCGGCGCGGTGATTGGTGCCTCAGTGCTGTGGGTCATGGGTCGCAGCGCGTGCCCGCTGGACGAGATAGACCGCGTGACCGCGTGGATGGCGGGCGAGAGTGCGGGCCAGTGCGGACCCTGCCTGTTCGGCCTGCCGTCCGTGAGTGAGGACGTTCACCAGCTTGCGACGCGCAGCATGACCTCAGACACCGACATGACCCGGCTCACTGCTCGACTTCGACTCGTCAGCAATCGCGGCGGCTGCAAGCACCCCGACGGCACCGCGCGCTTCGTCAGCTCGGGCCTAAGTGCTTTCGCCGACGAGGTCGGGCACCATCTCAATGGTCGATGCACGGCTGCCGGTGGTCGCGGCGCGCGATCACTGCCCGTGCCGACGGCGCGCCGTGCGCTCGTCGACGTAGGAAGCCGAGACTTCGAATGAGCGCCGACCGGACTCTCGTGCTGAACCCGACTGTCTGCGACGGGCGAGGCCTGTGCCACGACGCGGCGCCGCACCTGATCGACCTGGACGAGTGGGGGTACCCGGTCCTGCCGGGCGGCCGGTTGCGCGCTGTCATCAACGACGGTGACCGCAGGGCGGCCGAGGATGCCACCCATGCCTGTCCGCTCCTCGCCCTCCATATCGAGCGAGCCCGCCCCCCGAAATGAACGCCCCTCCCGGGTCAAATCCGGCCCTGAACGCCCCTGCCGGGCCAATTCGTCAGAATTGGCCCGGCAGGGGCGTTCATTTCGGGGTGCTACTCGTCGAGGGCGAGGACGACAGTCTCTTCCTGTGCCACAAGGTTCGAATCGGCATCGAAGACGCTGATGGTCTCGTCCTCGAGCACGACGTTGCCGTCGGCATCCAGGACATCGACGGTCTCGTCGACAATCGTGCCTTCCGGGCCGGTGGCGACGACGACGTCATCGACGATCGCGCCTACGACGTCGCCGTCCTCATCGACAACGACGTCGATCTCGACTGCCTCGCCGACCTCAATGGTGTCGTCAGACATGTTTCCTCCTGAAAAGTTCGTGAACCCCCGTCCCGGCCGATTGACCGGAGCGTTGATTCTAGGGGGACGAACTAGCTGACCTGGACGATCTTCGCGACGCCGCCGGTGACGGTGAACAGGACGACGTCAGGCGTGCCCGTGCCCGTTCCGCACTCGGTGGTGCCCTCACCGACGACGGTGACATCAGTGGCCGCGACCGCGTTGGTCTCGATCGCCACGGCGTCGCCACCGAAGGAGCACTTGTCGTTGATCCGGAGCGAGGTATTCGGGTTCATGCCGTAGTTGCCATCGGAGAGCCCGGTCTTGGAGTTATTCGAGATATCGAGGCTGTCCGCGACGACCTTGACGCCGAATCCGATCGCGAAGATGGCGATGATGATGCCGATGATCGACAAGATCAGGCCGATGATGCCGAGCCAGAAGCCAGCCTTCGCCACTCCACCATTCGTGGCCAGGCCCTGCTTGGCCTTGTTCATGCCGATCCGGCCGAAGACGATCGCCAGGATCGCGCCGATGAACGGGAAGCAGAAGAACTGGATGATGCCCATGACCAGCGAGGCGGTACCCATCCCGTTCTGCGGGGCCGCAACGCCGGCGCCGTAGGCGGGAGGAGCAGGCGGAGCGGGCGGGATGGCGCCGCCAGCGGGAGGTGCCGCCGGGTAGTTGGTGGGAGGAGGAGTCGGCGCTCCGGGAGGCGGCGGAGTGGGCTCGCCGGGGGGCGGGGGTGGGGTCGAATCGCTCATGATGTGTTCCTTCCGAGGGCGGCGCAGTAGCGGCAAGCATGGCAGGGTGCGGACGCGGTCGCACTACTGTGGTCGCGCACGCGCCAGACACCACACACCGGGGCGAGGAATCGTGACGTCGAACGACCGCACCGCGGGCGCCGCGCGCACGCGCCTGTACCGATCCGGGGTGCTTGAGAAGGAGAACTTCCCGGTCGAGGATGTCTCCGACTACGTCGGCATCCCCGGCTGCTGCGTGTGGGTCGACCTGCTGGATCCACAGGCGGCCGACCTCGCCGTGATCGCGGACGAACTCGGGCTGCACGAACTGGCCGTCGCCGATGCCCTCGACCCCAGGCAGCGTCCGAAGCTCGACCGCTACAGCTCCCACGAGTTCTTGAACATGTACGGCGTGCGCCTTGATCACGAGACCGGCCAACTGCACATGAGCGAGGTGTCCGCCTTCATCACCCCCGACGTCCTGGTCACAGTTCGCAAGGACGACCGGTTCGACATGGACGCTGTCGTCGACCAGTGGGATCGCACGACCGATCTCGCGCACTGCGGCGTGAGCTTCCTGCTGTACGGGCTCATCGACCACGTCGTAGACGGGCACTTTGCCGCTGTTCAGGACCTCGACGAGCAGATCGAGTCCCTCGAGGACATGCTCTTCGACGACCGTACGCATGACAGCGACCTGCAAAAGCGCAGCTTCTCGCTCCGCAAGTCCCTCGTGATCCTCCGGCGCGTCGTGCTGCCGATGCGCGAGGTGGTCAACAGCCTCATGCGACGCGACCTCAAGGTGGTCAGCGACGAGATGGTCCCGTACTACCAGGACGTGTACGACCACGTGCTGCGCGCGACGGAGTGGACCGAGTCGTTGCGTGACCTCGTGACGACGATCCTGGAGACCAACCTCACCCAGCAGGGCAACCGATTGAACATCATCACGAAGAAGGTCACGAGCTGGGCGGCGATCATCGCCGTACCCACCGCGATCACGGGCTGGTACGGCCAGAACCTTCCCTACCCTGGCTACGGAAGCCCGGTCGGCCTGATCTCGTCGGCGGCCCTGATCACCGGCATCTCCGTCGGCCTGTATTGGACCTTCCGCAAGAACGGCTGGCTGTAGCGGGCGTACGCTCCGCCACATGAGTGACTCCGACACCTCCGCTGCCCCCTCATCCGCGACGGATCCGAGCATCGGCCCGTCCATGCTGAGCGACATCCGGGCACTGTCGGAGCACCCCGACCAGTCGGAGGCGCGTGCCCGGCTCATCAGGGCGGGCACTCAGGGTGGCGTCCCGCATCCGAGCGTCGACGAGCGTCAGCGTCGCGGCAAGGTGGCCAGGGCCCAGACGCCCCGCCAGGACCTGGGTGGCTGGCAGGCACCCGCGGACCGCGCTGATCCGGTGGCCCTGCTCAAGGGCCAGGAGACCTCGCGCGTGCAGGAGCTCGTACCGGTCCGCCACGCGCGCATGGCAACCAGCGCGTTCGCCTTCTACCGGGGCAGCGCGATCGTGATGGCGTCAGACCTGTCGACAAGGCCTCGAACCGACCTGAACGCCCAACTGTGCGGCGACGCGCACCTGGCCAACTTCGGCATGTTCGCGGCCCCCGATCGCACCGTCGTCTTCGACGTCAACGACTTCGATGAGACCAACCCCGGACCATTCGAGTGGGACGTCAAGAGACTTGCCGCATCGATCGTGCTCGCCGCACGCGACAACAAGCTCACCGAGAAGGTCGCGGCCTCCTGTACCGAGGCGGCCGCGGCGCAGTACCGCATTGCGATGACCGCTTTCGCGGCCCAACGTGAAATCGACATCTGGTACGACCGGATCGACATCACCAGCATGCAGACCCTGCTGCAAGGTGACGCGGTCGCCGCAACCAAGGCGAAGCAGAGGAAGCGGATCGACAAGGTTCAAGGCGCGGTGGACAAGTCCCTAGCCGCGGCCCGCGCGCGCGACCAGTGGTCGGCCATCGCGAAGATCACGGAGGTGGTCGACGGCCAGCGGCAGTTCCGCAACGATCCGCCACTTCTCACGCGCATGGACGTGGATCAGGAATCGCGAGCAGTGGTCAACGGGCTCTTCCGCGAGTACCGCGCGACGCTTCAGGACGATCGCGAGGAACTGCTCAAGCGGTACGAGATCGTCGACATCGGCCACAAGGTGGTCGGAGTCGGCAGCGTCGGGCTGCTCGCGCTGGTGCTGCTGATGCGCGGTCGCGACGAGAACGACCTCATGGTCATCCAGGTGAAGCAGGCGCAGGCGTCGGTTCTCGAGGCCTACACGCACAAGTCGGCATTCAACAAGCACGGTCACCGCGTCGTCACGGGCCAGCGCCTGATGCAGGCGGCCAGCGATTCCTTCCTCGGCTGGATCGACGGCCCAGGCGGACGCAGTTTCTACCTGCGCCAACTGCGTGACATGAAGTGGTCACCCGACCTGGCCACCCTGACCCCCGACGGTCTCCTCAGCTACTCACGGCTGTGCGGTCACACCCTGGCGCGCGCGCACGCGCGATCGGGCGACGCGGTCGCGGTCGCCTCATACCTCGGTAACAGCACGGCCTTCGACAAGGCGATCACGGACTTCGCACTCTCGTACGCCGACCAGGTCGCGCTGGACTATGCCGCGTTCACCGCTGCCATCGCTTCGGGTCAGATGACCGCGCATGAGTCCGAGTCGGTCGCCGACGATGCGGCAACCGGGGCGCTGTTCGCCCCGCAAGTCGACTAGTGAATGACATCTGACGGCGCCGGTGCCGTGATGCGCGCGCGGAAGACGTAATACGACCAGCCTTGGTAGAGCAGCACGATCGGCAGCATGACTGCCGCCACGATGGTCATGACTTTGAGCGCGTAGTCGCCGGACGCGGTACCAGCGACCGTGAGATTGTTCGCGACGTCCGTGCTCGACACCATCACGTTCGGGTACAGGTTGACGAATAGCGCAGAGATCACACCGCCAATCGTCAACGCGGTCGCGACGAACGCCCGGCCCTCGAATCCGGCGCGTACAAGCATTGCCGCGGCAACGACTGCCACCACCGGAACCGCGAGCACGACATCAGCCCACAGGCCCGCGTCCGAAAGCCCGTGGGCCCAGATCGCGTAGACCAGCACGAGTACCACTGCGGGCCACGAGAGCGCAATCGCAGTCGTTCGCGCTCGGGCTCGCACATCACCGTCGGTCTTGATGCCAAGGAACGTGGAGCCGTGGACAAGGCACAGCACCAGGAGCGTCAGGCCAAGCCACACGCCAAACGGAGTCAGCAGATCGAAGAAGTTCCCGGTGTACTCCTCGTTGGCATCGATGGGCAGCCCGGCGAGAAGGTCACCGAGCGCAACGCCGATCAGCACGGGGATCAGCACCGAGCCCACAGTGAGCGTCCAGCTCCACACTCCCTTCCAGGCCGGCACCGCGACTTTGCCGCGCCACTCGAACGACACCCCCCGGATGATCAGGGCGACGAGCAGTAGCAGGAGCGCGAGATACGCGGCGGAGAACCACGTCGCGTACCAACTCGGGAACGCGGCGAAGATTCCGGCTCCCGCGACGATCAGCCACACCTCATTGCCGTCCCACACCGGACCGATCGAGTTGATCGCCACTCGCCGATCGATCTCCGTGCGGCCGACCCACCTGTGGAGCGCCCCGACTCCGAGGTCAAACCCCTCGAGCACAAAGAACCCGGTCCACAAGACCGCGATGATGATGAACCAGAGATCCCCGAGACTCATGCGCGCACCTCAGTAGGTCAGCACCGGCGCACGCCGGGCCGAACTGTCGGGATCCTCGGGATCCGTGGCGTCGTCGTGCTCGAACTCAAGACCTCTGCGCGAGTAGCGGAGCATGAGGAAAATCCACACGATGCCCAGCGCGATGTACAGCAGGGCGAACGTCGTCAGGCTGATCGCCACCTCGGCACGACTGACGGACGGGGAGTTGGCGTCGGCGGTCAGTTGCAGGCCCTGCACGATCCACGGCTGTCGGCCGTTCTCGGTGAGCAGCCAGCCCGCAGTGTTCATGATGAACGGGGTGACGACTGCCCAGGTCGCAACCCACAAGAACACCCGAGAGGTATCCAGTTTCTTGCGACGCCAGGCCCACATTCCCCACAGCACGAGGATCGGGACGAGTGATCCGAGGTAGGCCATGGTGCGCATCGACCAGTACTGAATGAAGACATTGGGGATGTAGTTGCCCGGCCCGTACTGCTCCTCAGCCTCGGCCTGGAGCTGCGTGAGGCCGGTAACCGGTCCGTCCCACGTTCCCGTCGCCAGGATCGACAGCAGGTGCGGGATCTCCCAGATCTGAGTCGGGTCCTTGTCGTTCTGCCCGCCGCCGACCTGGAACACGGAGAACGAGCACGGTCCGCAGTTGTCCCACTGCGCCTCCATCGCCGCGACCTTCATCGGCTGGTACTCGGTCTCGATCACGCCGAGGTGGCTCCCGACTCCGAGGATGAGGATCGAGGCCGGCAGCAGCACGACGAGTGACATCTTGGCCGTGCGCAGGAACAGTTCGGGACTGCTGCGCTTGCGCAGGTGCCAAGCGGAGACCGACAGCATCACCATGCAGCCGGTCACGAGGGAGGCGAGCAGCACGTGCGCGTATCCCCAGATGAACACCGGATTCGTGAACAGCGCGACGATGTCGGTCAGCTGGGCCCGGCCGGTCTCAGCGTTGATCTCGTAGCCGACCGGATGCTGCATCCATGAGTTCGCGGCCATGATGAACGCGGCAGAGAGCGCAGTGCCGACGGCCACCGCCCAGATGCACGCGAGATGCACGCGCCTGGGCAGGATGTTCCAGCCGAACAGCCACAGGCCAAGGAATGTCGACTCGAGGAAGAACGCCGCGAGACCTTCCATCGCGAGCGGTGCCCCGAAGACGTCGCCGACGAAGCGCGAGTACTGCGACCAGTTCATACCGAACTGGAACTCCTGCACGAGCCCGGTGACAACGCCAATCGCGATGTTGATGAGCAGCAGCGTGCCGAAGAACCGCGCCAAGCGGCGCAGTTGCGGGTCATTCGAGCGGTACCAGCGCGTGTGGAGTACGGCGACGAGGAAGGCCAAGCCGATGGTCAGGGGCACGAACAGGAAGTGATAGATCGTCGTGCTCGCGAACTGCAGCCGCGACAGGTCGAGCTGGCTGAGGTCCATCAGCGGGTTCCGTCCTCGAACGCTGACACTTGGTCGATTCGGCGAACATGGCGGGCGTCACCCGAGAACGGCGTGTCGAGGAATAGGAGTACCAGCGCAACGCACTCCTCCTTGGAGTGCGTACGTGCACCGACCGCCACGACATTCGCATCGTTGTGCTGGCGCGACAGGCGCGCGGTCTCGTTAGACCAGACGAGGGCAGCGCGAACACCACGAACCTTGTTGGCGGAGATCTGCTCGCCGTTGCCCGATCCGCCGATGACGACGCCGAGGCTTCCGCCGTCGGCGACGACAGCCTGCGCGGTGGCAATGCAGAACTCCGGGTAGTCGTCATCGGGGTTCAGCACGTGCGCGCCGTGGTCGACCACCTCGTGACCAGCGTCGTGCAGTCGGTCCACGAGTAGGGCCTTGAGGTCGAATCCCGCGTGGTCGCTGCCGACGTGGACTCTCATGGTGCGCAGGCTAGTCCTCCCGGTCGCCACATGCGGGCCGACCATCCCGAGTGTCGCGTGAGTGCTGCGCGGCCGGATCGACTGACGGTGCGACCATGGACCGGTGATGAGTCAGAAACTTCCCCCAGTGCTCCGCCGGCCGTTCATCGCGGTCGCTATATGCGTCGCCGCGCTCACGGTGGCCTCCTGCTCCTCGGGATCGGGAACCGCGGCGAGCGACAGTGCGCTCACCAGTACTTCCGTGCCCGTCAGCCCGACGACCGCCAGCCCGACGCCATCGCCGACCGCGTCCATGCATCTGACGGTCGGCCTGGACCTGCCCTCGACCTGGCTGACGCAGCCCCTGGCCAAGGAAGGCGAGGGGTACGGCATGACCCTGGCGGCGACGTCGGACCCCGACCTGTTCGATGGCCACTTCTTTCGCCGCGAGCCGGACGGGGCGGTCACCGACCAGCACGTGATCACGTTGTTCGTGACCAGCCCGACCGAGGTGATCGTCACGTGGCCCGACGGGACGAAGCAGGCCGGCACGCTGTCAGGAGGGGACGGCACCGACGCGGAGATCAACCTGGCCCCCGGGTGCGTGGCCTTCCTGTCCGACGGGGGCACGGACGCCGACTGCGTCCTGGTTCCCGAGTCCGACACCGCCTCGATCGCGCCCCCCGATCCCGAGACGGTGCCCAACATCGACGAGGCGATGAGCTACCTCTGCTCGGTCGGCGTCGATGAGCTGACGAACGTGGTCGACTCGTCGTCGGACCTGTATTCCACGAGCGTGCTGCAGGCCGCGTTGACCACCCTTGGCTACGACCCCGGAGCGGTCGATGGTCACTACGGACAGGCCTCACGCGCCGCAGTACGCGAGTTCCAGTCGCAGGCCGGGCTTTCCGTCGACGCGAAGGTGGGTCCGAGGACGTGGACCGCGCTGCAGGCGGCCGCGTGCCAGGTGCCCGAGGATCCCGCCGAGCGCGGCGACGAGCAGCCGACCGACTAGGACGCGACGACGCTCTCGAGCTCGGCTCCGGCGACCCAGGTCGCCAGCTGGCGCTCGACCAGCCGCCGCGCGCGTGGGAGGAACGCCGACGAGTCACCGCCGACGTGGGGAGTGATGAGGACGCCGGGCTGCCGCCATAGTTCGTGATCGGCGGGCAGCGGCTCCGGATCCGTCACGTCGAGCGCGGCGCGAATGCGACCGGTGGACAGCTCTCCGACAAGCGCGGCAGTGTCGACGATCCCGCCCCGCGCCACGTTGATGAGCAGGGCGCCATCACGCATGGCGGCGAGGAAGGTCGCATCCACCATGTGCTCGGTGGAGGGGTCCAAGGGCAGCGCGAGGATCACGACATCGGCCTCCGGCAGCAGCATCGGCAGGTCGGAGGTCGCGAGGACGCCAGGGCGCGCGGTCCTGCCGACGACGGTGATGGTGACCTCGAACGGTTCGAGCCGACGTTGAATGGCGCACCCGACCCCGCCGGCACCCACGATGACGACGTGCTTGTCCGCCAGCGCCGGCAGGTTGCGATGCTGCCATCGCCCGGCGGCCATGTCCCGGGCCGCGTCGTCGATGCCGCGAAGACTCGCCAGCACCAGCCCGACCGCGAGTTCAGAGGTGCTGGCGTCGTGCACTCCGGCGGCATTGCAGAGCGTCACGCCAGCGCGAAGGTAGGGCATGGCGTTGTCGTATCCGGCGGTCAGCAACTGGCATACCTGCAGGCGCGGCATCTGAGCCATCTGCTGCAGCGTCGACGCGTGTCCCATGTAAGCAGGTACGAAGAACTCCGCGACGGCCAGCGCGGACTGGTCGATCACCTCGCCGTAGGCAATCACCGTCGCATCCGTGCGGATCGGTCCCAGGCTCGCGGGAATCAGCGCGGTGCCCATCACGGTCTCCTCGTGCGTTAGACAATGGTTCCCGATGAGCACCCTGTCAGACATCACCGCGCAGCTGATCGCCGACGGCATGATCACCGGCGATGCCGTCCTCGCCCCGGTTACGGGGGGAGTCTCGTGCGAGGTCTGGCGAATATCCGCCGATCAGGTCGCCGTCGAGCAGGGGTCGGTCGACGGCCTGATCGTCAAGGCACCGCTGGCGCGACTGCGCGTGCCGACGACGTGGGAGGCAGACGTCTCGCGTGGAACGGTCGAGGCGCACGCGCTGCGCACGTATGAGGACATGACGCCCGACCTGGTCCCCCACGTCCTGTGGAGCTACCCGCCCCGACATGCGATGGCGATGACCGCAGCGCCGGCCAGCTGGGAGGAATGGCGTCATCAGCTCAGCACCCGCGAACCGCTCGACGCAGCGATCGCGCCCAGTCGAATCTCGCGGATCTGCGCGACCCTGGGGAGCACGCTCGCGCGATGGCACGTCGGCACCCGGGACATCGAGCTGCTCGACCCTCTGCTCACTGCGGGCGACAGACTTCAGACGCTGCGCACGGATCCCTTCCACCGCGCTGCCGCGCGCGAACTGCCCGCGGTCGCCAGCGATCTGCTCGACCTCGCCGACGAGCTCGACACGGCACGAACCTGCTTGGTGCACGGCGACTTCTCGCCGAAGAACATCCTCGTCGCGCCCGTGGATTCCGACCGGCTGTGGATCCTCGACGCGGAGGTCGCGCATGTCGGCAATCCCGCGCTGGACGCCGCGTTCCTGTCGGCACACCTGCTGCTCAAGGCCACCTGGAGGCCCGAGATCTCCGAGCGGCTCGACACGGGGCGGCGTGCATTCGAGTCCGCGTACCGGGAGGGCAGTGAGTTGATTCCCGCCGCGACCTGGGACCGGCAGACCGGCGCGATCCTCGCCGCACGGGTGTGCGGCGTATCTCGGGCCAATTACCTCAGCGCTGCGGACGCGGAGTGGATCCTCCCGCAGGCCGAGCTCCTGATCTCGGGCCGCAGCAGCCTCAACGAGGTATGGAGAACACTCCTTCGGGAACGCCGGTGAAGCCGACGTCGATGGCCAGCACCCGACCAGCGGCTGGCTCGTCGTCGTAGATCTCGTAGTCCCCTCCACCACCGATTGACGTGATGAAGAGCGTGGCAAGGTCGGGGCCGCCGAAGGTCACACACGTCGGACGGCGGAACGGCACCGAAACCACCCGATCGACAATGCCGTCCGCGGTGATCCGCACGACCGCCGATCCGCGCACGCACGCGATCCAGTAACCACCTTGAGAATCAACGCAGGCGCCGTCGGGCTTACCGGGCAGGCCAAGTGCGGCGAAGTCAGCGAAGAGCTCCGCAGCACCCAGTCGCCCGGCGGCATCGAGGGCGTACCTTCGGACCGACAGGTCGCCCGTGTCTGCGAAGTACATGACCGCAGCATCCGGACTGAAGGCCAGCCCATTGGAGACGCGCACGCCGATGACCTCCTCGGTCACGGTCCAGTCCGAGCGAACGCGATACAGCGAGCCAATCGGCCGGCGGTCCTTGGACGGCTCGTGCATTGAGCCGACCCAGAAACTGCCGGCGCGATCGACCCGTCCATCATTCAGGCGGATCTTCGGGTCGTCGATTGGCAGGTCCACGCGCGTGGTGCAGGCGCCGGTGCTCCACTCGAGAAGTGCGAGCGAGTGCTCGATCGCCACGAGGAGAACTCCGGCCTCGGAGGTGAGGGCAATCGACCCCGGCCGCCCGCCGACCTCGTGACTGGACAGCTCCCTCGTTGTCGAGTCCCACCGGTGCACGGTGTTGGACTCGATGTCCACCCAGTACAACGCGGACGAGCGCATGTCCCAGATCGGGCATTCGCCCAGCAGCGATCGGCCGCCGATGAATCTCGAGCGGCCCGGATCCGACGTCGACATGATGGCATCATCGCGGGTAGCAATCCCCAGTGGAAGCCGCCCGGAAGGACTCCGCATGTCCGAAGGTGAAGTCCGGCCATTGGGATTCGGCATCGTCGGCGCCGGGTGGATGGGACATGTCCACGCGCGCGCGATCACGCGCGTTCGGCACCACTACCCAGAGATCGCATTCGCGCCTACCGTCACCGCGGTCGCGGACACGCTCGAGTCGCACAGGCGCGACTTCCAATCACGGCACGGTCCGGTCACCGATTACGCGAACTGGCGCGAACTCATCGCCGACCCGGACGTCAACGTCGTGTGCGTGACCGCGCCGAACTCCGTTCACAGACAGATTGGCGTCGCCGTCGCCGAAGCCGGCAAGCATCTGTGGATCGAGAAGCCCGTCGGCCTCGGCTCGTCCGACGTGGATGCCGTGCGCGCCGCTGTGGACAGCGCCGGCGTTCGCGCGGTGGTCGGGTTCAACTATCGGAACTTCCCTGCTGTCGAACGAGCGCGTGAACTGATTCGTACGGGCGCGATTGGCACTCCCACGAACGCACACGTCCGTACGCTGGCCGACTACGCGGCGGACCCGAGGGTTGTACTCTCCTGGCGCTTCTCGATCGGCCAGGGCGGGCACGGAGTGCTCGCGGATCTCGCGTCGCACGGCTTCGACCTCATTCGGTTCCTCCTCGGCGACATCGACACGCTCGTTGCATCCACTGCCACGTTCATCGACCGACGGCCGCTTGCCGTCCCGGGAGCTAGTCACTTCGATGTCGTCGACATCGACGACCCGACCGTCGAGTTCGGGACGGTGGAGAACGAGGACTATCTGAACGCGCTCGTGCGGACGGCCGGTGGCGCGTTGGTGACCTACGAGGCCAGTCGGACGTCAGTAGGGGATCAGTGCACCTACGGATTCACTGTGCATGGACAACGCGGGCACGTGTCATGGGACTTCCGCAGGTCCGATGAGCTCGTCGTCGCGGCAGCGGACTCGTATCAGGACGTGGGAACGCAGCGATTCTTCGGAACGCCAGGCTACGGCGAGTACACGCGCTTTCAGCCCGGCGCCGGAAACGCGATGGGGTACGACGACTCCAAGGTGATCGAGTTGGCTCGGCTGCTCGGCGCCATCGCTACAGGAGTGGACGAGGGCGCCACCCTCGCAGATGCGTTGGGCGCGGCCCGGGCGAATGAGGCAGCGATCGAGTCAGCGCGCACCGGAGCATGGGTGTCGGTGGCCGGCTAGGACATCACGGACTGGGCAGGGGGCTCGCTGCAGGAACCTCGACGTGCAACGAGGTCGGGACGACGTTGCTCTCCAGCGGCTCCGGCTCGGACTGCAGCGGAACACCGCAGCCGACGAGCAGCATCGCGCTCGCAGCGAGAAGCGCCGCTGAGGTCAGGTGCCGGTTCACAGTGAAGTCCCTTCATCGACGGGCAGGACGGCAATGAACCTGGCGCCGCCTGCTGGAGAGTCCTCGACGGTCACCTCGCCGCCGAGCGCGCGCGCCTGCTCTCGGGCGATAGCAAGGCCAAGGCCCGCACCCTCCGAAGACCCGCCGGCCTCACCCCGAGTGAAGGGCTCAAACAGTCGCTCGCGCTGCCCGTCATCGATTCCCGGCCCGGCGTCGTCGACGAGGATCCGGAAATCATCAGACTCGCGCTGCACCACGACCTGAACGAGCCCGCCGCCATGGCGTTGGGCGTTGTCAATCAGGTTGCCGACGATCCGCTCGAGTCGCCGAGCGTCGGTCCGCACGACGGGGCGGTCACCAAACACGAGCGCGGGGTCGACGCCGCGATCGATCGCGACGTCCTTGCACAGCCCGGCAATGTCGGCCGACTCCCACTGCGGCGGTTCGTCAGCGGTGATCCGGCTGATCTCCAGCAGGTCCAGCAGCATCTGCGACATTCGTCGAACCTGCTCGACCAGCACCGTGACGAGAGCGGCCTCCCGCTCGGGCAGTCGGTCGCTGTGACTCTCGAGGAGTTCGGCCGTGCCCAAGACCGAGGTCAGTGGTGAGCGAAGTTCGTGGCTGACGTTCGCGCTGAAGCGTCGCTCTCGCGATATTCGGGCCTGTACCGCGCCCGCCATCTCGTTGAAGGACTGCGCGATCGGGTCGAGGTCAGGATCGCCGGTGAGATCGATGCGCGTCGTCAGTTCGCCTCCCGCGATGCGACGTGCACCACCGCCGAGCCGTCGGACCGGCCGCAGGATGCGCCCGAACGTCGTGATCCCGATGATGGCGCCGAAAGCGGCCGCAAGAAGACTCACTGCGACAAGCACCCACGCCCCCCAGCGAAGGGTGCGATCGAGATCGCGTAGCGGGAAGACCTCGACATACGTGTTCGTGCCGAGCGGGATCGCCACGGCGAAGTAGGGGTCGCCGTCGTAGGCGAAACGCTGGTGCGCCCCGTTCGGCTGCGCCGCGGAAATCAGCGCATCCGGAAGTGCCTCCCCGGGAATCGTGGAATCCGTTGTGTACCAGGCTCCGTCGACCATCACGAGCGGAACGGACGTACCGACCGAGGGGACCTGGCCGAGCGCCTGGCTCGGGCTTGAGCCGATGGCGAGCGCGGCACCGGCCGCCTGCGAGTCGAGCACTGCCCGCGTCAGGGCGGCGTTCTGCCGTTGCCCGAGCAGGTAGTTGCTCGCATAGAAGTAGGTGGTCATCGACACCACCCCGGCCACCACCAACGACAAGAGCGCAAACGACAACGCGACGCGGGTACGCAGACGGATCTTCATGCGCGCGGGCCCCCGCTCACGGCGCCATCCGGTATCCGAACCCGCGGACGGTCTTGAGCAGAACAGGATGAGCGGGATCAACCTCGATCTTGCTGCGCAGTCGGTAGATCAGGTTGTCGACAACGCGGCCGTCACCGGCATTGCTGTACCCCCAGACCGCGCGCAGCAGATGGTCCCGGCTCAGCACCATTCCGTTCGCACTGATCAGCTCGACCAGGACGTAGAACTCGATTCGCGAGACGGGAACCGCTACTCCGTCACGCAGCACCTCGGCCGAATCCACGCGGAGCTCAATCGGGCCGCAGATGAGCTTGGGCTGCTCGGGGTTCTGCGGCGAGGCCCGACGCAGCAGCGTGCGGATCCGAGCGGTCAGCTCCTTGGCCACGAACGGCTTGGTGACATAGTCATCCGCGCCGGCCTCGAGGCCAGCGACCACGTCGTGGCTGTCAGTTTGTGCCGTGACGATGATGATCGGCACCTGGCTGGTCCCGCGCAGGCTCCTGATCAGGTCCAGGCCCTGAATGCCCGGCAGGCGCAGGTCGACGAGAACCACGTCCGACTTGTCGTCGACCATGCGCACGAGCGCCTGCTCGCCGGTTTCCGCCTCGATGACGCGGTATCCCTCGTCCTCAAGGTTCGTACGAAGGACAAGGCGGATAGCCGGGTCATCCTCCACCACGAGGATCGAACGTTCCATAGAGGCCATTCAAGCCCCTGGGGGCCGCCTCCCCAGCCGTGCCTCCCATGACGGACCCGTTCCACGACAGTTTCGACTATTTCTGTGACAGTTGCGCGACATTCGGTCGGCTTAGATGGGCTCATGCAGTCTCGCAAGCACGTGGGCCTCCGGCTGGCAGTGACGCTGACGCTCGTGTCCGCGCTCGCGGTCGGAAACGCGGCCGCGGCCGTCCCGACGGCCGCGCTATCGCTGCCCGGCACTACCTGCCCGATCTTCCCGGCAAACAACTACTGGCATGCCAGGGTCGACTCCCTGCCCGTCAACACGTCGTCACGACAGTGGCTGGCGAACATGGGCTCCGACCGCACCCTGCACCCCGACTTCGGACCCTCCTTCGGGGAGCAGTCGGTTCCCTACGGCATTCCGATCACGATTGTGGACAGCGTCGAACGCGTGCCCGTTCGCTTCGAGTACGCGGACGAGAGCGACCGCGTGCGGTACCCGCTGAACGCCCAGACGCTGATCGAGGGTGGATCGGACGCGGACGGTGACCGGCATGCGATCGTCGTCGACGCCGAATCGTGCACGCTGTTCGAGACGTGGAACACCCGCCTGACCGCCTCGGGCTGGACGGCCGGTTCGGGAGCCGTGTGGTCCCTGCGCTCGAACACGCTGCGCCCGAAGTCGTGGACGTCGGCCGATGCCGCCGGACTGCCGATCCTGCCCGGGCTGCTGCGATGGGCCGAGGTGAAGGCCGGCAAGGTCGATCACGCCATCAGGTTCACAACCGACGTCACCCAGCGCGCGTTCGTCTGGCCGGCGCGCCACCAGGCCGGCTCCACATCGGACCCGTCGTTCCCGCCCATGGGCGCTCGGTTCCGGCTGAAGTCCGGCTACTCGATGAACGGCTACTCGACACAGGCGAGGGTCGTACTGCAGGCGATGAAGCGCTACGGACTGGTACTCGCCGACAACGGATCTCCGTGGTACTTCCAAGGCGACGCCGACGCGGGCTGGCCCGAGGACCTCATCGCAGAGCTGAAGGCGATCCCCGCATCGGCGTTCGAGGCGGTTGATGCGAGCAGGTTGCAAGTGCGCCCCAACTCGGCCGCGGTGCGCAAGTAGGGTAGTCGAAGGCTCAACTACTTTTGGAGTCCCGACTCATGGACTACGGCCACGACCTACTGTTCGGCGTGTTCATCACACCGGCCAACGATCCTGCCGCCGACCCGGTCGCCCTGGCCGTCCTCGCGGACCGGGCCGGTCTGGACCTCGCGACCTTTCAGGACCACCCGTACCAGCCGACCTTCTACGACACGTGGACGTTGCTGTCCTACGTCGCGGCGCGCACCGAGCACATCCGCCTCTCGGCGAACGTGCTCAACCTGCCGCTTCGGCCACCGGTCGGCATCGCCAGGAGCGCTGCCGGGCTGGACCGACTGTCGGGGGGACGCATCGAGCTCGGCCTGGGCGCCGGAGCATTCTGGGACGCGATCGAGGCATCGGGCGGCCGCCGCCTGACGCCTCGGCAGTCCGTCGACGCGCTGGCCGAGGCGATCGACGTGATCCGCGAGGTGTGGGCCGTCGATCGTCCCGGCGGCGTTCGGGTGCAGGGCGAGTACTACTCGGTGTCGGGAGCAAAGCGCGGGCCAGCCCCCGCGCACGACATCGCCATCTGGCTCGGCGCCTACAAGCCCCTGATGCTGGGCCTCACGGGAGCGAAGGCTGACGGCTGGCTGCCGTCGCTTGGCTACCTGCCAGGCGGCGCCACCGACCTCGCCGCCATGAACGTCATCATCGACGAGTCGGCAGTCAAGGCCGGGCGCGAGCCTCGTGCTGTTCGCCGACTGCTCAACATCTCCGTCCAGCAGTCGACGTCCGGGCAATGGGCCGAGGAACTGGCCGAGCTCACGCTCCTGTACGGGACGTCCGCATTCATCCTCGCTACCGACGACCCGAGCACGATCCAGCGCTTCGCCGCCGAGGTCGCGCCCGAGGTGCGCGACCTGGTTGCTGCGGAGCGTTCATCGAGTCCGACGTCGCTGCCAGATCACGCCTCTTCGACTGTCGACGACGCGTTTGCCATGGCCACGAGCACGCGTTGGGACGAGTCCGCCCGACCCTTGGGGCCGCCGCCGCCCGAGGACTTCGACTACTCCCCCGGCGCTACGGCTGTTGGTCAGCACCTGGTCGAGGTGCACGACATGCTGCGAGCCGAACTCACGCGGGTCCGCGACATCACCGAGCAGGTGCTGGCGGGAAGCCTGTCTGTCGGCGAGGCGCGATCGGCGATCAACGAGATGACGATGCGCCAGAACGACTGGACTCTTGCTGCGTACTGCGCGGCCTATTGCCGGACCGTGACGATGCACCACTCGATGGAGGACGCGCAGGTGTTCCCCTACCTGCGCCGATCTGACTCGGGCCTGGCTCCCGTCATCGATCGACTCGCGGAGGAGCACGTCGTCATCCACGACGTCCTCGAGGAACTCGATGCGGCACTCGTGCGGTTCATCGCTGACCCCGCTAACGCGCAGGAGTTGCAGACGGCAGTCGACATGCTCACGAACACGCTGCTCTCCCACCTCGCGTACGAGGAGCGGGAACTCGTGGAGCCGCTCTCGCGACTGGGCTTCTACCCCGGCCAGGTGTGACCTAAGCGCCGCCGGCGACCGAGCCGATCACCATCACGACTGATCCCGGCGGTACGGGTGTTCGCAGGCCGTCGAGAACCCTGCACTCGTCGTCACCCACGTACACGTTCACGAAGCGGCGAATCGAGCCGGTCTCATCCTGCACGCGCCGACCGACTCCGGGCGCTTCCTCGCGCAGGATGTCGAGCACGTCTGCGAGCGTCCGGCCCTCCCCTACGTCGAGTTCGATGGTCCTCGATCCGCCCGCGTATTCCGCGAGCGCTTGGGGGAGACGGATCGTGACCCGCCCCTCCGCATCGACCATCAGGCGCTGATCCGCACGGACAGTACGTCGGGGAGCCGGCTCGCCACCTCCGTGAACGTCTCGCCACCGTCGAGGCTGGCAAACACGGAGCCGTTGCGTGTGCCGAATGCGATCGCGGCGTCACCGTCATGCTCGATGACATGAGCGGCGTCGCGCATCACCGACGCGTAGTCGTCGACAGGAAGCCCGCCGCCGACCTCGTGCCACGAGCCACCCGAGTCATCCGTGCGCCACAGGCGCAGCCGACCGTCCGGCGGGAACATCGTCTCCGCGTCGATGGGAAGCACCCAGGCGGTCCCGGACTGCGTCGGATGGGCGAGCACGACGAAGCCGAAATCCGCGGGCAATCCATCCATGATGGGCAGCCAGCTGTCGCCTGAGTCGGCGGAGAAGTAGACGCCGCCGTGGTTCTGCGCGAAGACATGAGACTGGTCAACGGCATCGACGGCAATCCGGTGCACGCACTGGTTGAACTCCGGGTACTCCTCGGGCTGGAAGTCGACCTTGATGCCTCGGTTCGCAGGCACCCAACCCGCCTCGCTGTCGGCCGAGCGATATACGCCGCCGGTGCTCATAGCCACCAGCATCGACCCGTCACGGCGGGGAACGATCGTGTGGATCGCGGCTCCGCCGGCGCCGGGCATCCACTCGGTCCTGTGGGGGTGGTCCCACAGGGCGGTGTTGAGCTCGAAGTGAACGCCGCCGTCATCCGACCGCCACAGCGAGTGCGGCTCGCACCCTGCCCACACGACGTTTTCCCGGCCGCCATCGGGTGTCAGGTTCCAGACGCGCTCGACCGCCGCACCGGTTGCTCCCGGGAAGACGATCGACCCGGCCGCCGGCTCGGTGAAGGTCGCGCCGTCGTCGTCGCTCATCATGACCGTCGGACCCCAGAACCAGCTTCGCGCCCCGACAAGCAGCCGAGGCGGCACATCGGCACCGCGGTCCATCCACGACACGGACGCAAACTCCGCCATGTCGCGCAGCGGCTGGCTCACCTCCCAACCGCTCTCGTCACCCTTCGCGGTCCACAATCCCTTGCGCGTTCCGATGGCAATACGCATGCCACGAGGGTAGACCGCGAAGCGGTTCATGTTGAGCCTGTCTGGGTAACTGAATGAGGACATCGTCAAGAACCGATAGAGGGAGCACGTCATGAAGGTCACGAGGCTTGTCGTATTCGGAAGCGGACTCGCGATCGGCTATCTCGCCGGTTCCGCCGCAGGCCGTGAGCGCTACGAGCAGCTGTCGGCCGCCGCGGCCGGCCTCGCGTCCGACCTTGGTCTCTCCGGTCTGGCGGACCAGCTCGCCCAGCGCTCGGCGGATGTTGCACGCGCCACGACGAGCGCTACGAGCGAGGTCGTCGACAACACCGCTGACCGCCTGTCCGAGGGCGTCACCGCCGTCGCGCACAACATCGCGCAGCCGGCTTCAGCCGCCTGAGTCGTTCTGCACTCGATTCGCGGCGAAGAGTCCGACGAGCAGCGCGACGAACGTGACGAGATAGACCTGACCGACGATGGCCTCGCTGGTGGACAGCAGCCGCCCAAGGTTGCTGGCTGCCTCCAGTCCGCCGACTCCTGCTGTTGAGATGTTGCCCAGACTGAAGTACATGAACGACGTCGTGGGCTCCGTGCTGCCGAAGAACGGGGTCGGCTCGACGGTATTCAGCACGAGGTAGACGTAGAAGTAGGCAATCGGGATCAGTAGGTACGCCGACACCGCTCCCATGAGCGTGGCTCGCCGAACCTCGCGGTGCTTGAGCAGTCGACGCATGACGACCAACGGCGCCACGACGCTGAGGATCACGACGAGGATCGGCGCCGCGGCGGGCCCGTCGTGCTCACCAGGGCTGAAGGTCGTGACGATCGCCACGATCAGGAGGAATCCGACCATGACGGCCACGATCACGTCCGCGACGTGCTGCCACCGTCGCGCGACCCCGGACGCCCGCAAAGCCAGCAATAGGGCGGTCCCGACAAGCAGCGAGGCGAGAGTTTCAAGCCATCGGCTGACGGCCGAGTCTGCGCGCGGAGACATGTCGACCAAGGACAGGATCGATACCGACGCAATGGTCACGATGAGTAGCAGGCCGAAGCGGTCGAGGTAGCGCGATTGATCGTCGAACGCCGTCACCCGACGACGCGCGTTCGCCAAGTGCCCGGTCATGGGCGCGTGGTCGTCATACGAATACCACCGTGCGATCACCGGTGAGCAGGATCCGGTCCTCCGCGTACCAGCGAACCGCTCGAGACAGCACCATGCGCTCGACATCCTGACCGATCTGCGCGAGGGCCTCGGCAGTATCGGCATGGCTGACGCGCTCGACCCCCTGCTCGATGATCGGCCCCTCGTCGAGGTCCGCGGTGACGAAGTGCGCGGTTGCGCCGATGAGCTTTACTCCGCGGGCATACGCCTGGTGATAGGGCCTTGCTCCCTTGAACCCCGGAAGGAACGAGTGGTGGATGTTGATCATTCGCCCTGACAACTCCCGACAAATGTCATCGGACAGCACCTGCATGTAGCGCGCGAGGACGACCAGGTCGATACGCAGATCGGAGACCAGACGGAGCAGTTCCTCCTCCTGAGCCGCCTTGGACTCGACGGGCAGATGGATGAAGGGGATGCCGTGCCGTTCAACGAGGCCGCGGCAGTCCTCGTGATTCGAGACGACCGCGGGAATGTCGATCGGCAGTTCTCCGGTCTCGTGGCGATAGAGAAGGTCGACGAGGCAGTGGTCGTACTTCGACACCATGATCAGTGCTCGCCGGTGCTCGTTCTCCGCACGTACCGAGATCTGGGGATCGAACTTCGCGGTGCCCTGACGCACCACTGACGTCACCTTCTCGACGTCGCCCTCGTCCGTCTCGAAACGGCTGCGCAGACAGAACAGCCCCGAACTGGCGTCGGTGAACTGCGCCTGTTCGAGGATGTTGCCACCGACGTCGAGAAGCGACCCGGTGATGGCGTGGATGATGCCGCGCTGGTCGGGGCAGGTCAGCGTAAGCACGTAGGTAGTGGTCATGTGTGTGCCATTCTGCTGGATGGCCGGACGTGCGAAGATACCTGCCGGACCGCTGGACTAGGGAGATCTGTGGGCAAGAAGGACAAGGGGCAGGACTGGGCTGACCCAGTGGTTCCCGCGTACCTCCCGCCGGACGCTCCCGCCGATCCGGGGGCGACCCACGAACCGGTGAGCCTGGCCACCGACGTCACCCCGGCACCGTCTAATGACGAGGCGGTGTGGGACGGGCAGCACTGGACCCACGGCGGGCGCGTGTGGGACGGAGACAAGTGGGTGTCCTCGCCGGAGATCCTCGCCGACCGGCGCACCCAGGCAACCGAGCGCTTCGAACTGGCGACCGTTCGCCTGCTCAAGGCGCTCGTGTACGCGGTTCTCTCGCTCATCGGAGTCACCTTCGCCGGCGCCGCGCTGGTCATCCTGGGAAATCGCGACTACGGGATCGGTGTGATCGCGGGACTGGCCGTCGCCGCGCTGTTCGCGATCTTGTCGCTGATCTACCTGTGGGGCAGGGATCGCCCCGGTCCGTGACGACCTGGGTTTCGCGTGCGACATCACGCAACCGGCTCGTCGCATCGTGTCCCTGGTGCCGTCCATCACCGAGTCGATCGCTGCGACAGATGCGCGCTCTCTAGTCGGGGCAACCGACTGGTGCACCCATCCCGCCGATCTCGACCTCGCGCGCGTGCGCGGTACGAAGAACCCCGACTGTGCGGCAATCATTGCGCTGTCTCCGGATGTCGTGATCGCGAACATGGAGGAGAACCGGGAGATCGACGTACGACGACTGCGCGACGCGGGCCTCACCGTGTGGGTCACGAGGATCGAGACCGTTGCGGAGGCGATCGCGTCCCTTCGCCGGATGTTCGTCGATGCACTCGGCTGGCCGATCCCGGGCTGGCTCGAGCAGGTCACGTTGGCCTGGGACAGGCCGCACCCCCAGCACCGTGCTACCGCGGCGGTCGCGATCTGGCGTGATCCGTGGATGGTTGTCGGGTCTGCGACATTTACCTCTGACCTGCTTGCGCACCTCGGCCTGGTCAACGCCTTCGACAGTCGGCCCGAGCGCTACCCGCATGTGGAGGTCGGGGATCTCAACTCAAGGGAGCTCGACCTTGTTCTCCTGCCAGACGAACCGTACGTCTTCACCGCTGATGACGGGCCAGAGGCGCTGCCCGAGGTCACGACGGTGCTCGTCAGCGGCCGACTCCTGACGTGGTACGGCCCTTCGCTGCTCACCGCGCAGCCCGAATTGGACTCCTCAGTCCGCCGAGCGCTTGCTGCGCGGCGCGGCGCGGACATGTAGCCGCTCGCCCTGCCGCCCGAACAGGCTGAGAACCTCGGCCACCCCCGGGCCGGGATTTCCCACGGCGTGCGGAGTGCGGGTGTCGAACTCCGCAACCTCGCCGGCCGACAGCACCAGGTCGAGTTCGCCGAGCAGGATGCGAACCCGCCCGGACAGGACGTAGAGCCACTCGTGACCCTCGTGGACAGCCATCTCGGGACCGGCGACCGGCCAGTTCGGCGGGATGATCTGCTTGTACGCCTGCAGCCCGCCGGGCACCTTGGACAGCGGCACGAACGTGCTGCCGTGCGCGTGGAACGGCTTCATGTGGATCCGCGGATCTCCGGTCGCGGGCGCGTCCACCAATTCATCGAGTTGCACCTGAAACACCCGCGCCAAGGGCAGCAGCAGCTCCAAGGTGGGACGTCGCTGGCCGGACTCCAGCCGCGACAGCGTGCTCGTCGAGACTCCCGTCTGCTCGGAGAGCTCCCCCAGGGTCAGGCCCCTGGTCAGGCGCAGGGCGCGCAGGCGCGGCCCAACCGATTGCAGCACGTCGTCGACGGATTCCATGATCCCAGTTTGCCGTTCCAGCAATGGATGTTGTCAACCTGTCATCCGGTACGCAGACTGGTCGGCATGGACAAGACATACGACGTGGTGGTCATCGGTGGCGGCGCTGCGGGGCTCAGTGGCGCGTTGACGCTGGGCCGCGCTCGACGATCCGTGCTCGTCGCCGACTCCGGATCCCCACGCAACGCCCCCGCGCATGGCGTGCACAACTACCTCGGCCAGGAGGGCGTCGCACCGCGCGAACTGCTGGCGACCGGCCGACGGGAGGCCGAGCAGTACGGGGTGGAGTTCTCTGACGACACCGTCACGCACGTCGAGCGCGCCCCGGACGGCTCATTCACGGTGTCACTGGCAGACCGGCAGGTCCGCGCGCGCCGACTGCTCGTGGCGACCGGGGTCGTCGACGACCTGCCGAGCCTGCCGGGACTGTCCGAGGGATGGGGGACCTCGGTCATCCATTGCCCCTACTGCCATGGCTGGGAGGTCCGCGATCAGCCGATCGGGGTGCTGGCAACCGGGCCACTCTCGATTCACCAGGCGCTCTTGTTCCGCCAGTGGAGCGACGACATCGTCGTGTTCTCGGACACGAGGCCCGAGCCGTCCCCGCAGGAGGCCGAGCAGCTGCGCGCCCGCGGGATCGCCGTCGTCACCGGACCCGTCGCAGGATGGGAGGGAACCGGCATGCGAATGGCCGACGGTCAGTTCCATGCCCGGCAGGCGCTTGTGGTCGGCTCACCGGTCAGCGTCCGCATCGACTTCCTCGATGGACTCGGACTCCAGATGGCCGATCTGGAGATGAACGGTCAGGTCTTCGGCAGCCACATCGCCGCCGACCCGACCGGACGGACCAGCGTCGCGGGCGTGTGGGCCGCCGGGAACGTGGCGAACCCGATGGCGCAGGTGATCGCCTCCGCGGCGGCCGGTCTCATGGCCGCAGCCGCGATCAACGGCGACCTCATGACCGAGGAGACGAATCTCGCCGTGGAGGCGGTGCGACTGGCCGATCTGACCTAGCCGGAGCCGAGCTTGGCGCGTCCGGCCTCGAGTCGGGCGATGGGCACTCGGTACGGGCTGCAGGACACGTAGTCGAGCCCGGCGTTGTGGAAGAAGTGGATGGACTCCGGGTCGCCGCCGTGCTCGCCGCATACGCCCAGGTGCAGGTCGGGTCGGGTCGCGCGGCCGCGGGTGACGGCGGTGGTGACCAGTTCACCGACGCCGTCGGCGTCGATCGTCTCGAACGGGGAGATCGTGAAGATGCCCTTCTCCAGGTACGCGGCGAAGAACGCGGCCTCGACGTCGTCGCGGCTGAATCCCCACGTGGTCTGCGTGAGGTCGTTGGTGCCGAAGGAGAAGAAGTCGGCCGCCTCGGCGATGCGTCCTGCGGTCAGGGCAGCGCGCGGCAGTTCGATCATCGTTCCGATCGGGATGGCCAGGTCGATCTCGTTCTCGGCGGCGACCTCCGCGATGACCTGCTCGATCTCGTCGCGGACCAGGTGCAGTTCCATGACCGACCCGACGAGGGGCACCATGATCTCCACCCGCGGGCGCTGTCCGTTCTTGATGCACGCGGCGGTGGCCTCGGCGATCGCGCGGGCCTGCAGGGTGAACAGGCCGGGGACCATGAGCCCTAGGCGTACCCCGCGCAGTCCGAGCATGGGGTTCGACTCGTGCAGCCGCTCGACGGCCGCCAGCAGGTGCAGGTCGGCCGCCGTCTCGTCTCCGGCCGCCTCGGCCTTCGCGACCTTGACCATGAGCTCGGCGCGGTCGGGCAGGAACTCGTGCAGCGGCGGGTCGAGCAGGCGGATCGTGACGGGCAGGGTGTCCATCGCGGTGAGCAGGTCGGTGAAGTCCTGCCGCTGCAGCGGCAGCAGCGCGGCGAGGGCCTCCTGCCGGTCGTCATGGTTGTCGGCGAGGATGACGCGCTCGATGAGCACGCGCCGGTCGCCGAGGAACATGTGCTCGGTGCGGCACAGGCCGACCCCTTGGGCTCCCATGGTGCGGGCCTTGGCGGCATCGTCGGCGGTGTCCGCGTTGGCGCGGACCTTCAGCCGCCGGACGCGGTCGGCATGAACGAGGAGCCGGTCGACGGCCTTGACCAGGGCTCCGGTTCCCTCGTCGATGCCGACGAGAGCGTCCTCGAGTCCGCATTCGAGGTAGTGGGCCACAGGTGAGGCGACCACGGGGATCGCACCGGCGAAGACCTCGCCGGTGGACCCGTCGATCGAGACCATGTCGCCCTCGTTGATCGTGACGTTGCCGGCGCGGGCCACCTTCCCGGTGACGTCCACGTCCAGGTCGTCGGCTCCGCACACGCAGGTGGTGCCCATGCCGCGGGCCACGACGGCTGCGTGGGAGGTCTTGCCGCCGCGGGAGGTGAGGATGCCGGTCGCGGCGATCATGCCCTCGAGGTCGTCAGGGTTGGTCTCGCGCCGGATGAGGATCACGTCCTCGCCAGCCGCTGCCGCGGCGACCGCGGCTGCGGAGTCGAACACTGCCTTGCCAACCGCGGCACCCGGTGACGCGGGCATGCCCTTGCTGATCGCCACGCGCGGATGCTCGGGGTCGAACTGCGGGAACATCAACTGCGCCAGCTGTGCGCCGGACACGCGCTGCAGGGCCTCGTCCAAGGTGATGAGTTGCTCATCGACCAGCTGCGTCGCGATCCGGAACGCCGCCGCCGCGGTGCGCTTGCCCACGCGGGTCTGCAGCATCCACAGCTTGCCCTTTTCGACCGTGAACTCGATATCGCACAGGTCCCGGTAGTGCGTTTCGAGGCGGCGCATCACCGAGCGCAGCTCGGTGTACGCCTTCGGGTCGACCGTCGCGAAGTCATCGAGGGTCAGCGTGTTGCGGATACCCGCGACAACGTCCTCCCCCTGGGCATTGACCAGGTAGTCGCCGTACACGCCGACCTGGCCGCTTGCCGGGTCACGCGTGAAGCACACGCCGGTGCCCGAGGTCTCGCCCAGATTCCCGAACACCATCGCGCAGATGTTCACCGCGGTGCCCAGGTCATTCGGGATCCGCTCGCGGCGCCGGTACAGCTTCGCGCGATCGGTGTTCCACGAGCTGAACACCGCACGCACCGTCATGTCGAGTTGCTCGCGCGGGTCCTGCGGGAACTCCCGACCGGACTGATCGGAGACGATCTTCTTGAACACGTCGACCAGGTCGCGCAGCGCTGCCTCGCTCAGCTCGGCATCGTTGCCCACGCCCTCGGACCGCTTGGCCTCGTCCAGCGCGTGCGAGAACAACTCGCCGTCGATCTCCAGCACGGTCTTGCCGTACATCTGCACCAGCCGGCGGTACGAGTCCCACGCAAACCGGCCGTCACCAGCGGCCTCGGCAAGTCCGTCGACCGAGTAGTCGTTAAGACCGACATTGAGAACCGTCTCCATCATTCCCGGCATCGAGAACTTCGCACCGGACCGCACGCTGACGAGCAGCGGATCCTTCACGTCGCCAAAGCGTCGGCCTACCGCGTCCTCGAGCCGCCGCAGCGCCATGGTGACCTCGACGCGCAGCGCGCCGGGCTCCGATCCCGCCGACAAGAACTCCCGGCACGCGATCGTCGTGATCGTGAACCCTGGAGGCACAGGCAAGCCAAGGCGTGTCATCTCCGCGAGGTTGGCACCCTTGCCACCCAGCAGATCCCCGTCCTCGCGCGAACCTTCGGCGAAATCGAACACGTACGTCATGACGCCGCCTTAGGAAGCCGTGAAGACAATGGGTAACTCCTTCAGTGCGTAGAACAGCAGTCCGGGACTGCGCTCAAGTTGGGTGCCCGGAGCAAGGGAGATGCTGTCGAGTCGGTCAAGGATCCGGTCGAAGCCAATCATCATCTCCTGCAGAGCCAGCGGCTGGCCCACGCAGAAGTGCGGCCCGCGCGAGAAGGCGAGGTGCTTGCTCGCGTTCTCGCGGGTGATGTCGAACTTCTCGGCGTTCGGGAAGACCTCGCCGTCGTGGTTCGCGGAGCCGTAGCGGATGTGCAGGATGCTGTCTGCCGGGATCTTCACCCCGTGCAGTTCCGTGTCGACGGTCGCGCGGCGGAAGAGTCCCTGCACCGAGCTCGCGTGCCGCAAGGACTCGTCGGCGAAGTTGCGAAGCAGCGACCGGTCGTTGCGGAGCAGCTCCATCTGGTCGGGGTTCTCGAGCAGCAGCACAAGTGCGTTGGCGATGGCGTCCGCAGTGGTGATGTACCCGCCGGTGATCAGCTGATTCATCAGGTTCTGCAGCTCGTGCATCGTCAGCGGCTCGTCGCCCTCGGTCGAGTCCGCCAGCAATGCCGACAGGATGTCGTCGGTCGGGTTGGCGCGCCGCTCCTCGAAGATCTTCGCGAGGTAGTGCTGGGCCTCTGCCTCAACCTCGGCGTAGTGGCGAACAGATTCCTCGTCGACGAGCAGGCCCTGGGCGGGTGAGAGCATCGCGTCGGACCAGCGCTTGAAGGTATTGATCTCGCTGGAGTCCAGGCCGATCTGCTCGGCGATGACCTTGCCGGGAAGCGGGAAGCTGAAGTCGGCGACGAAGTCGCACGATCCCTTGTCGATGAACGCGTCGATCAGCTCGTCGGCGATCCGCTCGATGCTCGGTGTCATCGCCTTCACGCGCGGCGGTGTGAGCGCGCGGTTGATCAGCCGGCGATACCTGCTGTGGTCGGGAGGGTCGGTGCGCTGGAGGGTCTGCACGTGCTCCCAGCCCACCTCGCCGAGGTGCTCGTCATATAGCCGACCGAGGTCGGCCGCCGCCTCTCCGGCAACCTGCTCGATGGAGATGTCGTTGGAGTAGGTGTGCGGATCGGCGAGCACGTTCTTCAGGTCCTCATAGTTCGAGATCAGGAAGAAGCCGGTCTCCGGCATGCGGTAGACGGGGGCCACGTCGCGCATCTGCGCGTAGTAAGAGAACGGGCAGGCCTGGACGTCCGGATCGAGCAGGCTTCCCACGATTTCGGGCACGTCAGTAGTCATGGCTCCCCATCAATAGGTGTATCGCGATCACACCACCGCCCCGGGGCTGCGTCAACGAGAATGGCGAAATTCGTCTATATAACTTTTGGGGTCTCGCGCAACAAATTCGGCGGGCTATCCCTTGGCCAGATGCGCGACGCGCGGCCCCATCGCCTCGGCGAGCGCAATCGCGCCCGACAGGGGGCGCACCATCACGGTGAACTCGGTGATCAGCCCGTCTGCATCCACTCGCAGGTGGTCGAGTCCCTGCACGTCCTTGCCCCCGACCTTCGCCGAGAAGATGAGCGCGTGGCTGTTCTCGCCGGTCAGGTCGTCGATGTACTCGAAATCCTCGAACACCTCAAGGACGTTCCCGAGCACCTCGGCGACCACCTCGCGGCCGCGAAATGGTGCGAAGGCCACGGGGCTGAAGAACACCACGTCCGAAGCGAGCACCGCTGACATCGCAGCTACGTCACGGGATTCGACGGCGGCACGGAAGGCATGAGTCATGGGCTGCAGGCTAGGGGCCTAGGGCGTCGGCGTCCACGGCTCGTGCCAGCGACCCATTCCCGCGACGAGGCTGTTCGCCTCCGCCGGCCCCCACGTCCCGGTCGCGTACGGATGCACCGGCGGCGGTGCGTCGAGCAGCGGCTGCATAATGCGCCACTCCTCCTCGACCTGGTCCTGGCGGGTGAAGCGTCCGTCCTGCCCAGCCATAGCGGCGAGCAGCAGCACCTCGTAGGGAGTGGCGGGCTCCCCGCCGAAGTCGGCGAACTTCACGTCGAAGTGGATCGGGGCCGCTTGCACCGTATTCGCGTGCCGGGCGTCAAGGATCATCCGCACACCGGTCTGCGGATCCATCCGGAGGATGAGCTGGTTGGGCTCGGTCCGCTGATGGAACGCCGCGAAACCCAACTGTGGCGGATGCTTGAACAGAACGCGGACCTCGGTCTGCGTCACCGGCAGTTCCTTTCCTGCCCTGATGAAGAAGGGGACGCCCGACCAGCGCCAGTTCTCCACGTGGAGGCGCAGAGCCGCGAACGTCTCAGTGGTCGAGCCCGCCGCGACACCCTTCACGTCGAGGTAGCCCTCGTACTGGCCACGCACATAGTGCGCGGGATCCGCTGGTGGCATCGCCCGGAACACACTGACCATGGCGTCCTTGAGCGTTGCGGGATCACCGCCCGCGGGAGGCTCCATCGCCACGGCGGCGATGATCTGCATCAGGTGGTTGACGACGACATCACGGAGCGTGCCGACCGGGTCGTAGAAGCTGCCGCGATCGGCGACTCCGAACTTCTCGGCCATGGTGATCTGCACGCTCGCCACGTGATTGCTGTTCCACAGCGGCTCGAGCATCCGATTCGCGAACCGAAGGAAGATGATCTCCTCAAGGCCCATCTTTCCGAGGTAGTGGTCAATCCGGTACAGCTGCGACTCCTCGATGTACTGGTGCAGCTCGGCGGCGAGCGCCTGGGCGGAGGCACGGTCATGGCCGAAGGGCTTCTCGACGACGACGCGGCCGTGCTCTGTCAGGCCGGCTCCGGACAAACCCTTGATGACCGTCGCGAAGAGCGACGGCGGAACCTCGAGGTAGAACACCGGCGTCTTCGCCCCGGAGATGGCCGCGCCGACCCGTGCGTACGTCGCGTCGTCGGAGAAGTCGCCGTGCACGTACGACAGTCGTGCGGCGAATCGCGTGAACACCTCCTCGTCGAACTCCTCGCCCGTGGCGATGATGGACTCTCGCGCCCGCGCGATCAGCTGCTCGGTTGTCCAGTCCTCGAATGCGACGCCCACGATCGGGAAGTAGATGAGCCCACGGCGCTCGAGACGGTAGAGCGAGCGGAACGTCATGACCTTGGCAAGGTCGCCTGTGATCCCGAAGATCACGAGGACGTCCGCAACTTTGGACCCGTTCGGCTCGGCAGCAGCCAGTTCGGACATCACTCACCGTCTTTCGTCGCACGAGCACTGATCACGAGAGGCTCACCCTATGGCGCACGCGGGGGTACCCGAAGAGTCGTCATGCCTCCGTCGACACGCAGGATCGTGCCCGTGGTCGATGCGGCCGCCGGCGACGCGAGCGAGGCGATCGCATGAGCAACCTCGTCGGCGGTGACAAGTCGCCCGAGCGGCTGGCGAGCCTTCAGGGCCGCCTCGGCCTTCTCCGGCTCGGCGGCAGCATCGAGCAGTCGCCCCACCCAGGGAGTGTCGGCTGTCCCCGGCGCAACCGCGTTGACTCGAATCCCGTCGCCGACGTGGTCCGCGGCCATCGCCAGAGTAAGGGCCGCCACCGCACCCTTGCTCGCGCTGTAGAGCGCCCGGTCCGGAACTCCTACGAAGGCCACGCACGAGCAGGTGTTCACCACTACCGCGTGCAATGAGGCGCGCAGGTAGGGCAGCGAGGCCCGGGTCACGCGGGCGATCCCGACGACATTGACGTCGAGCACGCGGTTCCACTCCTCGACGTCGTTCGCGCTCACATCGCCGGTCGCGCCGATGCCCGCGTTGTTGATGACGATGTCGAGCGCGCCGAAGTGCTCTGCGACGGCCTCGACTGCCGCGTCGACTGCCGCCGAGTCGGTGATGTCGCACTCGACGGCGAAGGTCCCCTCTGGAGCTCCGGCCGTCACTCGGTCGAGTACGGCGACGCGCGCACCTCGGTCCATGAGCAGCGACGCTGTGGCGGCGCCGATGCCACTCGCCCCTCCCGTGACCAGGGCAACCAATCCATCGAACTCGCTCATGAGCGAACCTCTCCTCTACCTTCGCGGATCAACATGGACCTTCGGGCCGCGACCGGACTTCATGTCGACGGCCCCGGACAGGACGGCTCCCGTCTCCGCCAGACCCACCGTCTCCGCAACGAGCGGGCGCGGATCGACAGTTCCCGAAGCGAAGTGCTCGATCGTTCCGACGAGGCCAGGTGACGCGCTGAGCACTCCCACGGCCGTCACGTCCTTCAGGGCGAGCATGCGCGTATCGAGCAGGCTGGGCGTCCCGGACAGGCCGATCAACACGACGCGCTTTCCAGGCTCGACCAGTTCCACGGCGAGAGCTGGAAGCGAAGGCGCGTTCGATGCCTCGATAACCGCGTCGAAGGGCAACGCCGGGATGTCGCCCTCAGTCCACACGTGCTCGAAGCCCAGGCTCACCGCGAAGTCGAGTGACTCACGGGAGCGACCCAGGATGTGCACATCGGCTCCGTCGGCCCTGGCGAACATCGCGACGAGCAGTCCGATAGTTCCCGAGCCGAGCACCAGTACCCGATCACCGGTCGCAAGGTTCGCGGCCTGCACGGACCTCAGTGCATTTCCACCGGGCTCGACAAGCGCGCCCATGGTCTCGTCGATCGTGTCGGGCAGTGCATGGAGTGCGCGGGCGGGCACGGCGATCTGCTCTGCCAGCGCTCCCGGCTGGCCGCCTCGGATGCCGATCTCGGTGCGAAACTCGCACACGTGCTGGTAGCCGCCCAGGCATCGCCGACACTCCCCGCAGCCGAGCATGGTGTCGGCCGTCACTCGCCGTCCCAGCCACGACGGATCGACGCGGTCGCCGACGGCGGTGACCTTCCCCATCCATTCGTGGCCCAAGCGCATCGGAAAATGCGCGTGCCCATCGTGCAGGTACTGCATGCTCCCGTCGAAGAACTCGACGTCAGTCCCGCAGACGCCCACGCGCTCGACGTCGATCACCACGTCGCCTGGGCCCGCCACCGGTGCATCGACGAGCATCACCTCACCGGATCCAGGCGCGGTGACGACGAACGCGCGGATCGAGGACGTCATCGCGGCCCGATCACGTGTTGCCTCTGCGCGCCAAGTCCATCGATGGTCAGGTCCATGACATCGCCAGCCTGCAGCCAGATCTGCGGCGAGTGGCCCATTCCGACACCGGGAGGCGTGCCGGTGTTGATCAGGTCGCCGGGCTCGAGCACGAGGAACTGGCTCAGGTAGTGGACGATGAAGTAGGGATCGAAGACCATCGTCGCCGTCGAGCCGTCCTGCCGACGCACCCCGTTGACGTCCAACGTCATGTGCAGGTCGAGGACATCGGCGATCTCGTCTGGGGTCGCGAGCCACGGACCAGCGGGATTGAAAGTCTCCGCGGACTTCCCTTTGGACCACTGACCGCTGCGCTCGAGCTGGAAGTAGCGCTCGCTGACGTCGTTGACGAGGACGAAGCCGGCAATGGCTTCGCGCGCCTCCTCTACTGAGTCCAGATAGCTCGACCGACGGCCGATGACGATCCCGAGCTCCACCTCCCAGTCTGTCTTCGTCGAGCCGCGCGGGATGCGCACGTCGTCGTTGGGTCCGACCAGGGTGTTGGGTGACTTCGTGAACAGGATCGGCTCCTCGGGAACCTGCTGCCCGGTCTCGGCCGCGTGATCGCTGTAGTTCAGCCCGATGCAGATGATCTGATGCGGTCGCGCGAAGGGTGCCCCGATCCGCTCGCCCGCGAAGGCCTTGGCCTCGCCCGCGGCGGCTCGCTCGGCCACCGCTTCCGCGATGCGCGCGATCCCGTCGTTGCCGAAGAACTCCTCGTCGAAGTCGCGGACGAGGTCCGATACGTCGACGTACGTCGAGTCGTTGAGACGTACGACGGGCCGTTCGTCGCCGACGGGACCGATGCGCATGAGATGCACGGGGTTGCTCCTTGGAACTAGACGGGGTGGGCAGAACTGCTGGGAACCCAGTGTGGGACGGGGGCACCCGCCACGTCGACGCGAGCGGTGAATACGCGACCTGAGTCCGGAAACTTGCCCAACTCGGCCGCACTCAGTTCGTCGCTCGCGGTCGTGATCATGAGCAGGTCAAGATCAGGGCCGACGAATGCCACACTGGTGCTGCGTGGAGCCGGAACATCAATGACCGCAACGAGTTCGCCTCTCGGGGTGAAGCGCCGGACCTGCCCGCGCCCGCACACTGCGATCCACAGACAGCCTTCCGCGTCGATGCACATTCCGTCGGGCCAGCCGTCGTCGATGGTGACGAATCGCTGGCGCGAGCCAGTGACCCCAGTGGTCGGGTCGTAGTCGCGCATCCAGACGGTGTTCCGAAACGAGTCCGCGCTATAGAGCGTGGTGCGCGACCAGGCCAGGCCGTTCGAGAGCGACAGGTCATCGTCGATGGTCGTCATGGAACCGTCAGACTCGATGCGAACGAGGCTCTCGTCATTGGATCCGTCGCCGAGCGGGCTGGTACCGACGAGGTAGCGGCCAGCGGGATCGACCCCTCCGTCATTGAGCCGGTGCGCTGCTCCGCGGGGAAGGATGCGTTGTGCGTTGGTCCGCCTGCCCTCGGGGTCGACGACGATGAGCTCTTCCGCGCCGGCGACCAGCAGCGAGCCGTCCAGGGCGACGGTCACCGCGCTGACCGTGCCGGCGAACTCAAGCCGCTCGACGATGCGGATGCGCGGTCCGTCGATCCTGCCGACGAGCACCCACCCGGCCGTGATGTCCACCCACAGCACCCGAGAGCGCAGCGCATCCCACGTCGGGCTCTCGCCGAGGATGAACACCTCCTCCGTAGCGATGCCAGCGTCGTAGGTCGCGATCATGCCGATTGCTCCCCGGGCTGGCCCGCCACGATCGCGCGAATGCGTGGCGCTGCCGCGACGAGCACGCTCAGCGGCGTGCGGTACGCGAGCGCGCTCACGCTCACGGCCCCGGACGGCGCGGACGTGGTGCCGAGGAACACGGGGACGGCGATGCAGGTCACGCCCTCCTCGTTCTCCTGGTCGTCGGTGCTGAACCCGCGCGCGCGGATCTCCTCAAGATCCGCGATCAGCTCGGGCGCGCTGCACTTGGACTTGCTGGTGCGACGCTCCAGCCGCGCTGCGCCCACCCAGGCCTCGACCGCCTCGCTGCTGGCCAGCCGATGCGCCAGCAGCAGCTTCCCGACGGCCGTCGTGTGCGCTGGATTGCGCCCGCCGACCGTCGAGGTCAGTCGCACGGCACCCGACGGCGGATCCACCTTCGATCGGTACACGATGGAATGGCCATCGAGGATCGCGTAGTGCGCCGTCTCGCCGAAACCGGTCGCGAGCTCGCGCAGCACCGGCAGGATGCGCGTGTGATCGGGTCGAGCCTCGTGATGGACAAACGCCAGTCGAAGGAACTCATCGCCGAGCACGTAGTGGCCGCGCGCGTCCTGGTCGGCAAGCCCGGCCCGGCGCAGTGCGACGAGGGCGCGGTGGACAGTCGGCTTCGGGCTGCCCACTGCCCGGGACAGCCCGTCCAGTCCGACGCCGTCGGGGTGGCGCGCGAGTTCCTTGAGTACCGCGAGCACGCGATCGGAACCGACAAGGCGCTCCACCTCGGCGATGCTTCCGGTAGCCTCCATCTTGTTCCGAATGCTAGATCACCGTTTCGGGAAATGGAACACCATGGCTGACCTGCGCAGTTCCGAGTGGTACGGCGGCGACGATCGCAACGCCTACATCCATCGCGCGTGGATGCGACGAGGCCTGCCCGAGGACGCGTTCAGCGGGCGCCCGCATATCGCCATCGCCAATACGGCGTCGGACCTGACTCCGTGCAACTCGCACCTCAACGAGGTCGCCGCAGCGGTACGCGACGGAATCCACGAGGCCGGTGGCATCGCGCTCAACCTGCCGGTCGTCTCCCTCGGCGAGACTCAGGTGCGGCCGACAGCAATGCTGTGGCGAAACATGGCGGCGATGGCGACTGAGGAGTTGCTCCGCGCCAACCCCATCGACGCGGTGGTGCTGCTCGGCGGTTGCGACAAGACCATTCCCTCGCTGCTCATGGCAGCCGCATCCGTCGATATTCCCGCCGTTGTCGTTCCCGGTGGTCCCATGCTGACCGGCACATTCCGCGGCACACCGCTGGGATGCGGTACCGACGTGTGGCGTCTGAGCGAGGAGGTTCGCGGAGGCACGCTGTCCCAGGACGCATTCATGCGCTCGGAGTCGGCCATGATCCGCAGTCGCGGGCACTGCAACACGATGGGCACCGCGTCGACAATGGGGCTGCTTGCCGAGGCACTGGGCACCGTCCTTCCCGGGCTCGCCGGAACGCCCGCTCCCGACAGCCGACTGCTCGTCGGAGCCCGCGACACCGGCCGACTGGCAGTCGAGTTGATCGCGGTCGACCGCAGGCCGAGCACGTTCCTCACCAAGGGCTCCTTCCACAATGCGATCGTCACGCTCGCCGCGATCGGCGGCTCGACGAATGCCGTCGTGCACCTGCTGGCCATCGCGGGCCGACTGGGCATCGATCTCACGCTGGACGACTTCGATCGCATCGGCGCGAACGTGCCCTTGCTGGTGAACCTCCAACCGGCTGGCACGTTCCTCATGGACGACCTCTATCGGGCAGGCGGGCTCCTCGCCGTTCTACGCGAGGTCCGCGACCTGCTCGATCCCACGGCGCTGACAGTCACCGGCCGCCCACTGGTCGACTACCTGGACGACGCGGCGATCTGGGACGCCGAGGTCATCCGCTCGCGAAGCGAGCCGATCATCGCCGAAGCCGGAATCGCCGTACTCCGAGGCAACCTCGCGCCACGTGGCGCCATCATCAAGCCGGCAGCGGCCTCCCCCGGACTGCTCCAGCATCGCGGTCCCGCGGTGGTGTTCGACACGATCGAGGACATGCACGCGCGCATCGACGACCCGACTCTCGACGTGGATGCGGACTCCGTGCTGGTGCTTCGCGGGTGCGGACCTAAGGGGTATCCGGGAATGCCCGAGGTCGCCAACATGCCCCTTCCCAAGAAGCTGCTTGAGCAGGGCGTGCGCGACATGGTCCGGATCTGCGACGGACGCATGAGCGGCACCGCTTACGGAACCGTCGTGCTCCACGTCACTCCCGAAGCGGCGGATGGCGGACCTCTCGGACTTATCCGGACTGGCGACATGATCGTCCTCGATGTCGCCACTCGCCGGCTCGACGTCGATCTCACCGACGACGAACTGGCGACGCGGTCCGTCAACCGCGCGACGACGGACGGGTTCGCCAGTCCGACGCGCGGCTGGGAGCGCCTGTACGTCGACCACGTGATGCAGGCGGACACCGGTGCCGACCTCGACTTCCTGCTCGGCGGCTCGGGCTCGAAGGTCAGCCGCGAGTCACACTAGAAGTCCCCTGCGTTTGCGCGCAGGCTGCGCAGGACAGCAAGCAGGCGGTGCACGTCGTCGGACTCCAGACCCAGTTGCTCGAAGACATCGCTGTTGATCGCTGCCGTGGCGTCCTTCACCATGACACGACCAGCAGTCGTGATCGATGCGAGGACGATCCTCCTATCCGACCGATGAGCGATCCGTTGCACGAAGGCGGACGACTCAAGCCTGTTCACCGCGCTCGAGATGCTTGTCGGGTGAACCTGCAACTGGTCCCCGATCTTGGTGATCGGGACAGCTCCAGTCGGTGCGAACGACAGCAGGGTCAGGATCTCGAATCGTGCGAACGACATGTCGAACGGCCTGAGCGCAATATCGACCCTGGCTTGCAGGATCCGCTGGACCCGGCACAAGGAGACGACGGTCGACATTCCCGATGCCGAAGCAGTCCATCCGTTGCGCACCCACTGCTCGCGCAGGCCGTCCACCGGGTCAGAACGGCTCATCGAGGGAGAAGTCGCCGCCAACGGCAACCTGGTAGGCGCTGACCCGACGCTCGAAGAAGTTCGACAGTTCCTGGACGTCCTGAAGGTCCATGAACGCGAACGGGTTGACGCTGCCGTAGACCGGCTCCATTCCCAGTTGAGCCAGGCGACGGTCGGCGACATGCTCGAGGTACTGGCGCATGTCCGTCGCCGACATGCCGGCGACGCCGCGGCCCAGCAGGTCGACCGCGAATGCGGCCTCGCACTCGACCGCCTCGTCGAGCATGACGCGAACCTGTGCCCGGAGCTCGTCGTCGAACAGTTCCGGCTCCTCCTGGCGCGCGGTGTCGACGACGTCGAAGGCGAATGCCATGTGCATCGACTCGTCACGGAAGACCCAGTTGGTTCCCGAAGCCAGTCCATGCAGGAGACCTCGCGAGCGCAGGAAGTACACGTACGCGAACGCCCCGTAGAAGAACAGGCCCTCGATGCACGCCGCGAAGCAGATGAGGTTGAGCAGGAATGCCCTGCGGTCCGACTGCGACTCCACGCGCTTCATCCGATCGAGCGAGTCGATCCAGCGGAAGCAGAACTCAGCCTTCCGCCTGATCGACGGGATGCTCTCGACCGCATCGAAAGCCTTCATCCGCTCGACCTCGTCGGGTAGGTAGGTGTCGAGCAGGTTCAGGTAGAACTGGACGTGCACGGCCTCCTCGAACAGCTGACGCGACAGGTACAGGCGGGCCTCGGGTGCGTTGATGTGCTGGTACAGGTTCAGCACGAGGTTGTTCGCGACGATCGTGTCCCCGGTGGCGAAGAACGCGACCAGCCGGTTGACCAGGTGGCGTTCGGCTTCGGTGAGTTTCCCGAGATCGGCGAGATCGGAGTGCAGATCGATCTCCTCTACCGTCCACGTGTTCTTGATCGCGTCCTTGTAGCGATCGAAGAAGTGCGGGTAGCGCATCGGTCGAAGAGTGAGATCCATTCCGGGATCAAGCAGCAGGCGAGTGGGCGCGTGGGTTGTCACTGGCACGCCTCGCAAGACTCAGGGTTCTCCAGCGAGCAGGCGATCGCGTCGGCATCGGGTACTGCCACGTCGACCGGTGTGGCAGTCACCGTTGCCTGCTGGATGCGAGTCGCCGGACGCGAACGCAGGTAGTACGTGGTCTTCAGGCCCTGCCGCCATGCATGCAGGTACATCGACGAGAGCTTGCCGATCGTGGGCGCCGCCATGAACAGGTTCAGCGACTGGCTCTGGTCGATGAACGGTTGACGAGCTGCAGCCATGTCGATCAGCGCCTTCTGCGGGAGCTCCCAGGCCGTGCGGAACAACAGCCGGACTTCGTCGGGAAGGCCTGCCAGTCCTTGGACCGAGCCGTCGTCGCGCTTGATCGACGCGCGAGTCTCATCGGTCCACAGCGCGCGCTTCTTCAGAACGCGCACGAGCGCGGAGTTGATCTGCAGGAACTCGCCGGACAGTGTCTCCCGCTTGAAGACATTGGACACCTGCGGCTCGATGCACTCGTAGCAGCCAGCGATGCTCGCGATCGTCGCTGTCGGCGCAATCGCGATCAAGAGCGAGTTCCGCAGGCCGTGCGTCTCAATGCGCGAGCGCAGTTCGGCCCAGCGATCCGGTTGCGACGTCGACACGTCGTAGTGGTCCAGATGCAACTGCCCGCGGGACGCCCGCGTCTGCGAGTAGGCAGGGTGCGGCCCCGACCGCTCCGCGAGCGCGCACGACGTCTCGAGAGCGGTCAGGTAGATCTCCTCGGAGATCGTGCTCGACAACTGCAGTGCCTCATCGGAGTCGAAGGGCAGGCCAAGGGCGAAGAACACATCCTGCAGTCCCATCACCCCGAGCCCTACCGGTCGCCACCTCGGGTTGCTCGCCGCCGCCTGTTCTGTGGGGTAGTAGTTGATGTCGATCACCCGATCGAGGAAGGTCAAGGCAGTGCGCACCGTCGCACGAAGTCGCTCCCAGTCGACGGTTCCGCCCGACAGGTCGACATGCGCCGCGAGATTGACCGAACCCAGATTGCACACCGCCGTCTCGGAGTCGCTCGAGACCTCGATGATCTCGGTGCACAGGTTCGACAGGTGAACGACGTTGGCTGACTCGGCCGTCTGGTTGCACGACCTGTTCGACGCATCCTTGAACGTCATCCAGCCGTTACCGGTCTGCGCCAGCGTTCGCATCATCCGGCTGTACAGCTCACGCGCCGGGATCGTCTTCACCGCATGACCCTCACGCTCGTGCTGCGCATAAGCCTCGGTGAATCGATCACCCCACAGGTCGACGAGCTCAGGCGCGACGGACGGATCGATGAGGGACCAGGGCTCGTCAGCCTCGACTCGACGCATGAACTCATCGGGGACCCAGTTCGCAAGATTGAGATTGTGCGTCCGCCGCGCATCCTCGCCGGTGTTGTCGCGCAGCTCGAGGAACTCCTCGACGTCCGGATGCCACGGCTCGAGGTAGACGCACGCCGCGCCCTTGCGCCTTCCACCCTGATTCACAGCCGCCACCGACGAATCGAGCGTGCGAAGCCACGGGATGATGCCGTTGGAGTGGCCGTTGGTGCCACGAATCAGTGCGCCGCGTCCGCGAATGCGCGACCACGAGACACCGATTCCGCCCGCGTACTTCGACAGCCGGGCAATCTGCGAGTACCGGTCGTAGATGCTGTCCAGTTCGTCGCGAGGGGAGTCGAGCAGGTAGCACGACGACATCTGCGAGTGACGCGTGCCGGAGTTGAACAGCGTCGGAGAGCTGGGCAGATACGCGAGCGAGGCCATCAATTGGTAGAACGTGATTGCCTCGGCAGGACTGGTGGACAACCCGCACGCGACGCGCAGCAGCCAGTACTGCGGCGTCTCGACCACGAGGCGGCCGGACGGATGCCGCAGGAGGTACCGGTCATAGACGGTGCGCAGGCCGAAGTACTCGAACCGCCTGTCCCACGCCGAGTCGACGGCATCATCGAGCTTGCGCGCGTTCGCGGCGACGAACTGCGCGGTCTGGTCTCCAATCAATCCTTCTCGATGTCCCATCGCAACGCTCTGGCTGAACGATGCGACTCCCTGGCCGCGTACCTCCTTGTCGATCAAGCCGGCCAGAAGGCGCGCTGCGAGTTGCGAGTACTGCGGCTCCTCGCCCACCAGTTCCGCCGCGGTCTGGATCGACAGGCGGTCGAGTTCGACTGTCGTCGCGCCGTCGAACAGTCCACTGATGGTTCGGGTCGCCACGCGAAGCGGGTCGACGTCGACGAGGTCGATCGCGCAGCGCTCGACGGCGCGCACGATCTTGTTCACGTCCACGGGTTCCAGGTCGCCGTTGCGCTTGCGAACCTGCATGGGTCGTCGGGCAGTCGAGACGGCGGTATCGGTTTCGGTCTGCAGATCGGTGGTCACTGGCTCTCTCCTCGTGAGCGCGGGCCTGACGGTCCGCAGCAATCACAAAGGAGGAGGTGGCGGCAGCAACTCGACGTTCGTCGAAAAAGTGCGCGTCGCCTAGCCTCTCCCACGAAGGCCGCGAACCACCCACGTGCGGTGCACGTGAGGCGCTGGCAGGTCTTCGGACTCGCGGGCACGACCACCGAGGTGGTCTCCTACCGGCCGTCGCTTCCCAGACGCAGATCGCGTCCAGTGCTTAATGACGGCTGTCGTTCCCGTTCACCGCTGCGGGGCAGTCCCGGATTCACACCAGGTTCCCTCTTACGCCGACCCCTCTGGATGACGGGCCGAACCAGCTACGTCGCACACCATATCTAGTGCCAGTGCGATGTTCAACATCTACATATTGTGGGCGTGTCGCAGGGACTATCCCTCGCGAATCAGTTCGACCACGGGGATGACCCGCGTTGTCTTGGCCTGGTACTCGCCGAACCCGGGAAATACCGCGGCTTGATTGGCGTACACACGCGCTCGCTCGTCCTCGGGCAATGTGCTGGCGGTCGCGCCGAAGGTCTCGGTTCCCAACTCCACCGTGACGACCGGAGTCTTCTGAAGATTGCGGTACCAGTCCGGATCGGTGTCGGCTCCCGCCTTCGAAGCGAAGACGAACAACCGCCCGTCCTCCTGGCGATACATCATCGGGCTCACGCGCTCCAGGCCCGACTTCGCGCCCGTCGTGTGGAGAAGCAGCAGTGGAGCGCCCTCGAACTGTCCGCCAACCTTGCCGCCATTGGCGCGGAACTCCTCGATGACCTTGGTGTTCCAGTCGTTGTACTCGCTCATGGCTTCCTCCGTGGTCGGCGATTCCCGACAGCGTATTCGCAAAGCACAGGTGACGCCCTAGCTAACGGCCCGACAACTTGCTCGCTCGACGAGCGCCGTCGGCAGGCGGACGTGCGTGTCGCGATCCACGCCATCGATCACGTCGACGAGCAGGCGCAACGCTTCCGCGCCCATCTGCTGCAGCGGCTGACTGATGGTCGTCAGCGTCGGGGAGGACAGGGCCGACTCGGGGACGTTGTCGAATCCGATCACCGACAGGTCATCGGGCACCGAGAGTCCAAGTTCGATTGCCACATCCATCATCGCGATGCCTGACAGGTCATTCGCCGCGAAGACAGCGGTCGGCGGGTTGGCGAGCGCAAGCAGCTCATGCGCCGGCCCCTCTGCCCTTTGCTTCGCGTAGCCGCCCAGCCGGACGAGGGACTCATCGACGGGGATCCCGGCCTCTTTCATCGCCTGCCGGAATCCGGCGTCGCGCAGTCGTGCCGACTCGAGGTCGGGTCGCCCGCCGAGAAAGCCAATGCGGCGGTGGCCGAGGTCGAGCAGGTAGCGCGTGGCGAGCATGGCGCCCGCGAAGCTGTCGGAGTCCACGGTGGGCAGGCCCGAGGGGCCGGTGTGCGGATCGACGGCCACGACGGGAATCCCGTAGTTGGCATCCAGGACGGTCGGGGTGACGATGACCGCACCGTCGATCAGCGTGCCCGAGAGTCGAGACAGGTACTTGCGCTCCCAGCCCACCTCGGCACCGCGCCCGCCGCCAGCATAGGCGAGCAACTCGTAGCCGGTGGCGCTCAGCGCAGCCGACATGCCCTTGAGGAGCTCGGTGGAGAACGGCTCGAACTCCGCGACGAGGACGCCCAGCACGTTGGTGCGATGACTGCGCAGGCTCTGGGCGCCGAGGCTGGCCTCGTAGCCGAGCGTGTCGATGACCTCCTGCACCCGGACAGCGGTCGATTGCGACACCCCGTACCGGCCATTGACCACCTTGGACACGGTCGCGACCGAGACGCCGGCCGTACGAGCGACGTCGGACATCTTTACCCGGGGACTGAACTCCACGCCGAGATCCTACTGATCTCCATGTTACGAAAACGTTATCGATATCGATAGACATAACGTTTTCTACGCTGCGAAACTCACGGACGATCGGGCAAGTCAACAACGACTGAGGGGACCGACGATGGCAATTAAGCGCGGCGCCAGTGCAATCACGGCACTGGCCGCGACCGCTGCCCTCCTGGCCGCATGCAGTAGCGGCGGGGCAAGCGGCGACAGTTCTACGACGAGCGGCAGCGACGACACTGCCGCGAGCAGCGCACCTGCTGCTTCGAGCGCGGCCAGCGACAGCGCCGAGCCGGTCACCCTCACGTGGTGGCACAACGGAACCAACGATCCACTCAAGGGCTACTGGGAGAAGGTCGCCGCGGACTACACGGCGATGCACCCGAACGTCACGATCGAGATCAGCGCAATCCAGAACGAGGAACTGCAGAAGACCAAGATCCCGGCGGCTCTTCAGGGAGACAACCCGCCGTCGCTGTACCAGCAGTGGGGCGGCGGCGAACTCGCCGACCAGGTCGCTGCAGGCAAGGTCATGGACATCAGCGCCCTAGTCGGGGACTCACTCGCGCTCCAGGGCGGATCTGTCGCCGGCTGGCAGGTCGACGGCAAGACCTACGGTCTGCCATTCAGCATGGGCGTCGAGGGCTTCTGGTACAACAAGGCCGACTTCGCCAAGGCGGGCATCACGGCTACCCCGACGACCATGGCCGAACTCATGGACGCCATCCAGAAGTTGAAGGACGCCGGCATCACGCCGATCGCCGTCGGCGCCAAGGACAAGTGGCCCGCGGCTCACTACTGGTACAACTTCGCACTGCGCGACTGCCCGACCGCGGTCATGCAGCAGGCCGGAATCGACAAGGTCTTCACCGATCCGTGCTTCGTCAAGGCGGGCGAAGACCTCCAGGCCTTCATCGACAGCGAGCCGTTCAACAAGGGATTCCTCGGCACGCCAGCTCAGCAGGGAGCGACCAGTTCTGCTGGACTTGTCGCGAACGGCAAGGCGGCCATGGAACTCATGGGGCACTGGGATCCCGCCGTGATGGCAGACCTGACCGAGGACGGCAAGGGCCTCGGCGAGAACCTCGGCTGGTTCGCGTTCCCATCGGTCGAGGGCGGCCAGGGCGATCCCGGCGCGGCGCTCGGCGGCGGCGACGGCTTCTCCTGCTCGGCTCAGGCTCCGCCGGAGTGTGCGGACTTCCTGAACTACATCGCGAGCGTGCCGGTCCAGACGGGGTTTGCAGAGACCGGTGCTGGGCTGCCCGTGAGTGCGGGTGCTGAGGTCGGTGTCACCGATCCCAACATGAAGTCACTGCTCGACTTCCGCAACAACGCGAGCTACGTGCAACTGTGGCTCGACGTCGCCTACGGCGGCAACATCGGAGGTGCCCTCAATGACGCGGTGGCGAACATGTTCGCCGGTCAGGGATCGGCAACCGACATCGTCACGGCAATGAATGACGCGGCAGCGAGCCAGTAACTGACGATGACTCACCCGGTCGATACCGCTGGCGCAACCAGCACAGCGCCACGGCACAGCCCCGCCGACCACGCAGACGCGTGGTCGGCGGGGCCTTCGCCTGCTCGCGGGCGCGTCGACACCCGGGCGGGACAACGGCGCAAGCGGCTGGAGATCGCGCTGTTCAGCGGTCCTGCGGTACTCGTGTACATCCTGTTCGTACTGCTGCCCATCGGCTTTGCCGTGTACTACAGCCTGTACAAGTGGAACGGCCTGGAGCCGCTCGACAACTTCGTCGGACTTCAGAACTACATCGAGGCCTTCCAGGATCCGGTCTTCCTCGGAGCGATCCGACACAACCTGTTCTTCGTCGTCGCCGGGATCGCGGTCCAGTTGCCGATCGCGCTGGGCGTTGCACTCCTGCTCAACCGGCGCATCCGCGGGCGCGCGATCTTTCGCACGCTGATCTTCGTGCCCTATGTGCTGTCCGAGGTCATCGCCGGTGTCATGTGGCTGCTGATCCTGCAGCCAGACGGCGTCCTCGACTACTTCCTGCAGAGCATCGGTCTGGGCAGCCTCGTTCAACTGTGGCTGGGTGACACCAACGTCGTGCTGTGGACGCTCCTGTTCGTCATCACCTGGAAGTACATCGGCTTCGCCATCATCTTGTTCCTCGCGGGACTGCAGAGCATTCCGGATGAACTGTCCGAGGCGGCATCGATCGACGGGGCCAATTGGTGGCAGGTGCAGCGCCGCATCACCATCCCACTACTCGGACCGACCATTCGCATCTGGGTGTTCTTGTCGATGATCGGCGCGCTGCAGCTGTTCGACGTCGTGTGGATCATGACCGGAGGCGGCCCGGCCAACTCCTCGGCGACCATGGCGACGTACATGATCAATGTCGGCTTCTACCGCTCCCGATTCGGGTACGGCAGCGCCATCGCGATCATCTTGTTTGCCATCTCGTTCATCGCGGCGATCTTGTACCAACGCTTCGTACTGCGACGCGACACCGAAGGCGCCCTCACGAGGCGGGTCGACTGACTCATGACAACCGCCCTCGCTAACCGCACCCAGTCCCGCCGCCGATTCGACTGGTCAAATCCGGTCGTCTACGTGGTCGCCTTTGCCGTGATCGCCGTAGCCATCGTTCCGGTCATCTACGTGATACTCGGCGGCTTTCGCAGCAATGGTCAACTGGCCGCCAAGCCGGTCGGGATGCCCGATCCGTGGATCTTCGAGAACTACGCGAACGTCCTGTCGTCGAGCGAGTTCTGGCGTCAGGTATTCAACAGCACGATGACCGCAATCTTCACGACGCTCGGCGTTGTCATTGCCGGAGTTATGGCCGCGTACGTCCTTGCGCGGTACGAGTTCAAAGGTCGCGAGGCGCTCAACACATTCTTCACCCTGGGGCTGCTGTTCCCGCTCGGCGTGGCAATCCTTCCCCTGTACTTCATGGTCAGGAACCTGGGGCTGCTCGGCTCGCTGTGGGGCTTGATCATCCCGCAGATCGCGTTCAGCCTGCCCATCACGATCGTCATTCTTCGGCCCTTCCTACGAGCGATCCCGGCTGAACTCGAGGACGCGTCCGCGCTCGACGGCTGCAGCAGGGTCGGCTTCTTCTGGCGCATTCTTCTGCCGCTGTCCGGCCCGGTGCTCGTGACGGTAGGCGTGCTCTCGTTCGTCATGAGCTGGAACGCCTACCTGCTTCCGCTCCTGGTGCTGAGCGATCCGGCGTCCTTCACGCTCCCGCTCGGGGTTCAGGCGTTCTCCTCGCAGTACTCGCAGGACACCGCAGCGATCCTCGCCTTCACCTCGCTGGCGATGCTGCCGGCTATCGCGTTCTTCACGCTTGCTGAACGTCGGATCGTCGGGGGGTTGCAGGGTGCAGTCAAGGGCTGAGGAACCGGGAGAGGCACGCGTCCAGGCCTTGCTGAGACGCATGACCCTCGACGAGAAGCTCGCGCAACTTGTCGGATTCTGGGAGAAGGAGGACGGTGAGTCCGTCGCGCCCCTTCAAGGAGAGTTCGATGCCGTGCGCGGCCTGGGAGAGTTCGTCAGCCAGGGCCTTGGCCACCTCACACGGCCGTACGGGACCCGACCGGTCGACGCCGATGCGCGCCGACGATGGCTGTGGGAGTTCCAGCGCGGACTGGTCACCAACACCAGGCTTGGCATCCCTGCGATTGTTCACGAGGAGTGCCTGACCGGACTGGCGGTGTGGAAGGCCGCGACCTATCCCACCCCGCTTGCCTGGGGTGCGGCCTTCGACCCCGAACTGGTCGAGCAGATGGGAGCGGCGGTCGGCGATTCGATGCACGCACTCGGGATCCACCAAGGCCTCGCGCCCGTCCTCGACGTGATCGTCGACCCGCGCTGGGGACGCGTCGAGGAGTGCATCGGCGAAGATCCGTACCTCGTCGGGACCCTGGGTACCTCGTACGTTCGCGGGCTCCAGGGCGCCGGCGTCCATGCGACCCTGAAGCACTTCGTCGGCTATTCCGCATCGCACGCGGGACGCAACTTCGCCCCCGTGCATGCAGGTCCGCGGGAAATCGCCGATGTCCTGCTCATCCCGTTCGAGATGGCCATCCTCGACGGCGATGCACGCTCCGTCATGCACGCGTACACGGAAATCGACGGCGTGCCCGTTGCGTCCGATCCGCGACTGCTCACCACGTTGCTTCGCGATAAGTGGGAGTTCGATGGCACGGTCGTTGCTGACTATTTCGCGATCTCGTTTCTTCACCTGTTGCATCGCGTTGCGGGGGACCTCGGCGAAGCGGCCGGGCTCGCGCTCACAGCAGGCATCGATGTCGAGTTGCCGACCGGGAACGCGTACCTCGAGCCGCTCGCGGCACAGATCCGTGCCGGCGCTATTCCCGAGTCGCTCGTCGATCGTGCCGTGCTCCGCGTCCTGCGGCAGAAGCAGGACCTCGGACTGCTCGATGCAACATTCGACGAGGCGCCGCCCACAGCGGTCGACTTGGACTCCCGGGTGCATCGCGCCCTGGCTCGCAAGCTCGCCGAGGAGTCGATCGTCCTCGTGTCCAATGACGGCCTGCTTCCCCTCTCAGACGGTCAACGCCTCGCCGTGATCGGGCCGAACGCGCACCGAGTCGAGGCCCTGTTCGGCTGCTACTCCTTCGTCAATCACGTGCTCATGCAATACCCAGGTCACGAGATCGGCTTTGCGGCGCCGACCGTCTACGACGCGATCTGGAGCGAGTTCGGCTTGTCGCAGATCGAGCTTGCTCGCGGCTGCGCCATCGACGACCAGGATCGGTCCGATTTCGACGCTGCCGTCGCGGCAGCGGCCGCCGCGGACATCGCAGTACTGATAGTGGGTGACCACGCTGGCCTATTCAGTCGCGGGACATCCGGCGAGGGATGCGATCGCGATGACCTGGAACTGCCGGGGGTCCAACGCGCGCTGGTTGAAGCGGTGCTCGATACACGAACGCCGGTGGTCCTCGTGCTGGTCACGGGACGGCCATATGTCGTGGGCTGGGCACTTGAGCGATGCGCGGCCGTGCTCCAGGTCTTCTTTCCGGGGGAGGAAGGGGCGGGTGCCATCGCCGGAGTCTTGTCCGGACGGGTCAATCCGTCAGGACGCCTGCCGGTGAGCATGCCTCGCGCGACCGGCTCGCAGCCGTATTCCTACCTGCATCCGCCCTTGGGCGAGGGCGACGAGGTCAGCAGCCTGCCGACAACTCCGGCGGCCTCCTTTGGACACGGGCTGTCATACACGTCGTTCTCGCACAGCGCCCTGAGTGCCCCAACCCACGTCCCGACCGATGGATCGATTGAGGCGGTCGTGACGGTCACCAACACAGGCAGCGTCGCCGGCGGCGAGGTCGTGCAGATCTACGGTCGCGACCTGGTTGGTTCGGTAACGAGGCCGGTCGCTCAACTGCTGGGGTACCGACGCATCCACCTGGAGCCGGGCGCGTCCGCGACCGTTGCGTTCAGCATTCCGACGACACGGCTCGCCCTGTCCGACCGATCGCTGACCCGAGTGGTCGAACCCGGCGACGTGGACTTGTGGATCGGCACCGCCGAGCATCGTGCAGCCACCGCCCACACCACACTGGAAGGACCCGTCCATCCGGTGACCAACACATCGCCCCGCTGGACCACATCAGTTCTGAGTTGACCACCACCGGACGGAGATTCACCCATGAGTGACAAATGGCAGCCCACGCGAGAGGACAAGCTGAGCTTCGGAATGTGGACCGTGGGCTGGGAGGGCGTCGACGTGTTCGGCGGCGCCGTTCGCGAGCCTCTGGATCCGGTCGAGGTAGTCGAGGAGCTCTCCGCCCTCGGGGCCGCAGGCATCTCCTTCCATGACGACGACCTGGTTCCGGATGACGCGACCCGCGACGAGACACTTGCCCGCTTCAGTTCGGCATTGGCAGCAACGGGGATGGTCGTGGAGATGGCCACCACGAGACTGTTCGCTCACCCGGTGTTCAAAGACGGTGCGTTCACCTCGAACGATCGCGATGTCCGTCGCCTCTCACTGGCCAAGGCTGCTCGTAACATCGATCTTGCTGCCGAACTCGGCGCGACGACCTATGTCTTCTGGGGCGGTCGCGAAGGCGCGGAATCCGGTGCGGCTAAAGACATTCACGCCGCCTTGGACCGGATGAAGGAAGGCCTGGACACCCTGTGCGCGTACGTCAAGGAGCAGGGATACGACATGCGCTTCGCGTTGGAGCCGAAGCCCAACGAGCCACGCGGCGACATCCTCCTGCCGACCATCGGTCACGCGATCGCCTTCATCCACGAACTCGACCATGACGAGATGGTCGGCCTCAACCCCGAGGTCGGCCATGAGGAGATGGCGGGCCTCAACTACGCGGCCGGTATTGCTCAGGCGATGTGGAACGGAAAGCTGTTCCACATCGACCTGAACGGGCAGAACGGCCCGCGCTTCGACCAGGACCTGAGATTCGGCGCGGGCAATGCCCGTGGCGCGTTCTGGACTGTCGACGTGCTGGAGGGTGCCGGCGGGCGGAGCCCGAGGTACGACGGGTTCGTCCACTTCGACTACAAGCCCCCGCGCACCGAGGACAAGGCCGACGTGTGGGTCACTGCGCGGGCCAACATGCGCAACTACCTCATCCTTCGCGACAAGGTCCGTGCCTTCCGCGCGGATCCCGAAGTGCAGGCAGCCGTGGAGGCGTCTCGAGTCATGGAGTTGTGGGAGCCCACAATCGGGCCAGGGGAAACACTGGCAACGCTGCGTGCGGAGAGCCACGACATCGACGCGCTCGCCAAGCGGGGGATGCACTTCGAGCACCTTGACCAGCTCGCCTTGGAACACCTCTACGGGGTCCGTTGAGTCAAGCCCTCCTATGCTCGCCACGTGACCGCCGAACACGAGATCGTCTGCGGACTCCTGGTTCGTGAAGGCCGAGTGCTGCTGTGCCACCGCCGGGCCGATCGCGCTTTCTACCCAGACGTGTGGGACTTTCCCGGCGGCCACGTCGAGGAGGGTGAGTCTCCCGAAGCCGCGCTGGCTCGCGAGCTCAGCGAGGAACTAGGCATCACGATTCCCAGTCCAGCGGACCCACCGATCGCGCGCTTTGTCGACACGGAGCAGGACCTCAGGGTCTGGCTGATCGACGAGTGGACCGGATCCGTTGTCAACGCGGCTCCCGAGGAGCACGACGAGATCCGCTGGTTCACCTCGGCCCAGGTCGAGGGGATTGCCATCGCTGACGAGGACTACCTATCACTCATTTCTCAGGCAACGAGCGCGAGAGGTCGTTCTCGATAACGACGACGTTGATGTCGAACTCCGCCTCGGGTACGTCAATGAGAGCAGAGATCGACGCACGAGCTAGCGCTGCGGCCTCGACAATGGAGTTGCTCTCCGCAAGGACCGCCGTTGGCGGCAGCATCTCGACACGAACATCCCCACTGCGCAGCGTCCAGCGCTCTCCACCTTGGTGCTCGGCGGTCACGCGGTAGGAGTCCCTCATAGGGGCCGTGTACCCCTCACCCCGGCAGTCGAACCACCGACCCGGAGGCCGTCAGGCAACTTCACTCCCCGCACGCGAGCGTAGATCGGCGAGCAGCACGCCAAGGCGGCGCGAGACCATCATCTGGCTCATGCCCATGATCTCCGCGATCTCCCGCTGGGTACAGCCATCGACGAATCGCAGCCACAGCATGCGGCGCTCGTGCTCGTTGAGGTCGCGGAACAACTCGGCCAACTCCATCGCGTCATCGACCGAGTCGAAGTCGCGGAATTCTTCGGAGATCGCCTCTCCCATCGACCGCCCCGTGACGTCGATTGGCTGGTCGAGCGAGATCGCCCGAAAGCAGGTCCTCGATGCCACGGCCTCACGGATGTCGTCCGGCCGCGCGTCGAGCTGCGTCGCCAGCGACGTGACACTCGGCATCGAGTGGCCGGACTGGGCCAGCTCCTCGGTGGCCTTGCCGATCTGGGCGTGCAGCTCCTGGACACGGCGAGGCGGACGAACACTCCAGCACTGATCGCGCAGGTGCTTCTTCAGTTCGCCGTTGATCGTCGCGTGCGCGTACTTCTCGAACTCGCCGCGCTCGGCGTTGAAGCGTCGGATCGCCTTGACCAACGCCAGGCTCGCAACCTGCACAAGGTCGTCCAACTCGGCGCCGCTTCGGGTGAAGCGGGATGCGAGCCGACGCGCGATCGGCAGGTACGTGGCGGTGACGAGGTCCTCGAGATCTGCGCGCTCACGAGGGGTCAACGCAGGATTCGACAGCCGCGACAGCGGGTCGGAAGCCGAGGGAACAGATGCGGCAGCAATAACAGGATCCACGGAAATCTCCCTGGTACGGGAAAAACGTTGATCCGGCTATTTGCTTAACCGGTGATGGAGACAATCTTGCCGCACTCTGAAAAATTCGCAAGTTCAGTTCGGCGTTTCGTTCGCAGTCGGCTTGGGGTACCCGTGAAAGATGACTCCGGTGACGCGACACTGGCAGGAGATGCAGGTCGATATCGACGCGACCTCCACCACTGTTCGCGTCGCGGTACGCGGGCATTGCACCGGCGCGAGCGCGCCGACCCTGCTCTCGGCTCTGGATGCCGCCTGCAGGTCTCATCCCCGCCGGGTCATCGTGGACCTCAGCAGCACGCTGGACATTGATGGAGAGGCGATGGCCGCGCTTCTCGCGTTCCGACGCGGTGTCCCCGATACCGTCATCACGATCGACATACGCGCGATGTCCGGCTCCCGTCTCATGGCCCTGATGGCCGACGCCGAAACGCACGCCGCGTAAGCGGGCGCTCCAAGTTCTGCTAGTTCTTCGACCCGCACGCCAAGCAGACCTCGTAGTGCTCGCCGTGATCGTTGATCCGGGCGACCCACGGGTGCTGGCCCACGGCGCACTGTGCGAGCAGCTCGGGTGATGTCGTCATCGGAGGCCCCCTGCGGTCGTGGTGAGGCCTTAGTACCCACGACTGGCACTGCCTAGTCACGACCGACGCGCGGTGCTAGCCTGCGCTTGTTCGTCCCCCGGTTCAGACACCAGCTGCGGAGACGGCACCCGGAGACGCGTAGTTCTGCGGCCGGACGTAGGACCCGAAGGAACGCCATGTCTGTTCGACTGGTTTCCCCAGCTCGGCCTCATACCCACCGACTCCCCCTGCGCGTCGGACTGCTGCGAGGTTCGCGATCGAGCAACCTGTCAGTCACCGTAGAGAGCGTGCTGCGTACCTCGCTGCGCAGGGACGGATGCCATCTCAGCATCGTGGGAGCGCCAGGAACCAACCATCGACGCGCCCTGTGGTCGGTCGACGCCGTCATCGCGCAGGTGGACTGCGCACGCGATCTTCAGTGCAAGGACACCACTCTCGTGGGAACGGTGAGCGCCATTCCCGCTCCCGCGATCGTCGTCCTCCACAGCATCGCCTCCCGGCCCAGTCCGACGGAGGTTTACGCGGTCGCCGAACTGTGCGTGTCGGCGTCGCTCGTCGCGGTGATGAGCCATGCTGCGAAGGCAGTCCTCGTACGCGTGTACCCGGTCGACGCGGACAAGGTGATCGTCATCCCCTGGGGTGCGAAGAATTCGGGTCCCCTGCCTGGGCCCCCACGGACGGGCGACGAACCGCGAGATCACCTGCTCACCTGGGGTGACATCGTCCCCGGCCTTGGTGCCGAGCACGTGATCGATGCCATCGCGCGTCTCTACTCGACAGGGCATCCGGTGCGCTACACCGTCGCATCCACATCCCATGACGACCTTCGCCGCGACCAGGCTGCGGCGTACGCGCGACATCTACGCCAGCGGGCGCAGAACGCCGGCGTCGGGCACCTCGTCAAGGTCACGACCGGCACTCGCGACTCGACCGCGCTTCGTCGCCTCGTTGCGTCTGCGTCTTTGGTGGTACTGCCGACCGATGACGACACGGACCTCGTATCGCCCAACCTCGTGGCGAGCATCGCCGCCGGGCGGCCGGTGATCGCCACGGGATTCCCGCATGCGGTCGAGTTGCTCGGCGACGGCGCCGGCCTGATCGTGCCTCATTGCAACCCGTTCGCACTGGCCGAAGCCATCCGAGTCGCGACGACCGACCGCTGCATCCTCAACGCGATGAGCCGGCGAGCGCGACTGCTGGCTCCTTCTCTCAGTTGGGCAGGCGCTGAGAGGCGATTCGTCCAGGCCTGCCTGCGCGTTTCCGGCTCTCGCGAGATGCTTGCCGCGTGACGAACGTGACTGACCGGGCCGCGGCGCCTGGCCGACAGCCACGACGGCTGCTCCAGCGAGTCCTTCCGACCCGTTATTCCGCACTCGCCGCGATCCAGGCATTCCTGCTCGTCGGCGCCATCGTCTACGTCGCATGGCCCCCGCCAAATGAGACGACCACCGCCTTCAACGTCGCCTTGGTACCCGCACTGCTCCTTCTCATGTGTTTCACCGAGACTCTTGCTCGCCGCCTGCCTTGGTGGGGACTCGAGACGTTCCTTGTCCTCACCTGGCTTCTCGTCGCCGTCCTCACGGCCACGCGGTCGAACGGCGAAGGACAGATCTTCCTCGCGTTCGCGATCATGGCGCTCACCGTCTACGCGCTCTACTACCTCCCGCGCGACCACGCCGTCCCCCAGGTAGTCGGCATGGTTGGCGCCTACGTTGCCGCGCTCTGGGTCAAGTTCGGGAACCTGGGCCCCTCGCTCCTCATGCTGGCATTCCTCGGCATGCTTGTCGGCACCGCGCTACTGGGCTCGACACGTGCGAATGACCGACGGGAGCGGCTCCTGGTCGAGTACGCGGGCGACGTCGTCTTCCACAGTTCCGGCGGAAAGATTCAGTGGATCTCCGACTCCGTGCGTGACGTCCTCGGCTGGGAGCCCGAGGACCTGATCGGCACGAGCATCAACCGCCTGTGGCATGCAGATGACTACGAGAAGGCCCTTGCCATCCGCGACCTGGCGTACTCCGGCACGTCCGGCGTAGGCCTGCTGCGATTCAGGACGGCCAGCGGTGAGTACGTGTGGATCGAGATCACCTTCAAGCCCTACAGCGAGCACGGCGAGACCGGAGCGGTTGGCACGATGCGCGATGTCTCCGATCGCGTCGCGGCCGAGCAGGCGCTCATGTCATCGGAACAGGAGTACCGCCAGCTCGCTGAGATGGAGGCCGAGCAGCGCAAGCAGCTGGCCGAACTCGACGACGTCAAGACACGGCTGTTCCAGAACATCAGCCACGAGCTTCGGACACCGCTGACTCTCATCCAGGCCCCACTTCAGGAACTACTGAAGGACGAGGCTCAGATGTCCGCCATGTCGGAGAGGCGACGCGCCGACCTCGAGGCCGCGGCGAGGGCTGCCACCGGACTGCAACGTCTGGTGGACGTTCTCCTGGACGTCGCCCGCGGCCAGGCCGGTGAGCTGACCAACTCCCCCGAACCGACTAACCTCGCCGCGCTGACGCGTGATTCGATCGCGATGTTCAGATCACGCGCCGAGCAGGCGGGCCTGCAGCTGATCGTCACGACCGTCGCCTTCCCTCCGTCGGTCATGATCGATCGGGAGTTGTGGCTCAAGATCCTCACCAACCTGGTCTCGAACGCCGTGAAGTTCACTGCGGAGGGGCAGATCGCGGTCGACCTGAGGTACGCCCGCGGAACGGTGGAACTGCTGGTCGCCGACAGCGGGTCGGGAATCAGCGAGGAGGACCTGCCGAACATCTTCACGCGATTCCAGCAGGCAAGCGGCCAGTCAGCTCGCGGCGAGTCCGGCTCAGGAATCGGGCTGGCCCTCGTCGCCGAACTTGTTCGTGCCGCCAGCGGCAACATCCATGTCGACAGTGTGGTGGGACTGGGATCCACCTTCATCGTCCGAATCCCTGCAGAGCGTTGTGAGCCAGCAGACGCGGATAGCGCGATCCAGGAGTTGAACGCGAACGCCTCGCCTTCGGCGGCGTCGCCCAGCGTGCCAGCGGGAGAGGGCAACGCCCGTCTGCTCCTCGTCGAGGATCACGCGGACCTGCGCACGTACGTCGCGCGTCTTCTGAACTCTCAGGGGTGGTCGGTCACTCCTGCCGCGACCGCGGATGAGGGCAGGGAGCTCATCGACGGCCATGATCTGGTCATCACCGACCTCATGCTCCCCGGGAACATGAGCGGAATCGACCTCGTCAGGTGGATGCGCCAGAACCCGGAAACGGCGTCGACGACCGCAATCGTGCTGACCGCCCGGGCTGGCGTGGGGGCTTTCACGGAAGCACTGGACGCCGGCGCAGATGCCTTCTTGACCAAGCCGTTCGACCCCGACGCACTGATCGCCCGGGTGTCGGCGCATCTGAGCCTCGACGCCCTGATCAGCGCGGAGCCGGGTGACCCGGCATCGCAACTGCGATCGAACAGGACGGTCAGGACAGCTGCGGCGATGATCATGGCGACCGACGGGGCCACCGCGGAAGCGGCCTTCGCGCGCTTGGAGGAACTGAGCGAGCTGCACAAGTCCGCCATCACGGACGTGGCTCAGGACATCGTCATGAGCGGGCGACTCGCGTCCTCGCGCTAACCGCGCCGAGCCCGGCAGCGGTCACGACAGGAGATGCTCCGCGGCGAAGATGAGTCGACGTTCGAAGTAGTCCGGCGGCAACCCGCTGTCGAGCCAGGACACCAGGCAGTTCTGCAGAAGCGACTCCAAGACGTGCAGAGCCATGAACTCCGACTCCGTCTTCTCGTGGTCCGGACCCCAGGCGGCCAAGGCCACGATGTCGACGAACGCGGTGCGGACCCGCGTGTCGTCCTGCGTCGGCTCGGAGTCGAATGCGCGAGGCGTGTGATAGCGGCTCATCGAGGCGTGCGTGTACCCGCGATCGCGGGTCATCGCGCGGAACACGTGGACGTAGACCGCGGCTACGCGGTCCCGCGGAGTGCCCTGCTGCGCCTGGCCCTCCATGACCTGCTGACGCAGGATTGCCAGATCCGCGTAGAGCATGGCCAGGATCAGGTCGTCCTTCGACGGGTAGTAGCGATAGAGCGTGACGAGTGCGACGTCGGCATTCTTCGCGACCTCGCGCATCTGGACGGCGTCATAGCCGCCGGCGCTCGCGAGCTTCCTCGCGGCTCGAACCACGCGCTCGGCACGGAAGGCCTTCGCCGCGGGTCCGCGACGCACGGTCCCTTTGCTCGGCACGCCTCAGAGTCTAGGAGTCACGCCTGCTCGACTAGTGACCGAACGGCTGCGGACCGTACGTCAGGCAGACGCCGGCTGCGGTCGCACCAACGAACACAGCCACGAGTCCGACGGCGACCCACTTGGACCAGCGCGGGTGCGCACCGGGCATCGCTGGCGGTAGGTATGCGTGGGTGAGCAAGGCCGGACCACGCATCTCCACCCAATGCGGGTCGAGCACTGCGGCTGCGTCGGCCGCGGGGACCTGGCTGAAGGCGACGTCACTCATGAGGCAAGTGTGCGCCGTGGCTGATGCAGCACGTCGGGCCGGTCCGCCTTGTCGCGGAGAATGCCGAGCAGTTGGACGAGGCGCCGCGAGACTCGCATCTGGCTGATGCCGAGCACCGTCCCGATCTCGCGCTGGGTGAGGCCGTCGAAGAATCGCAGAGTCAGCAGCTGGCGATCCGCTGGCGCGAGATCGCTGCACAGCTGCACTAGACACATCCGATCATCGAGACGGTCGAATGCCGACACAGCATCGGGCAGGGTCTCGGCCAGCGATCGTGCCCCTGCGAAAGGGGGCTGGTCAAGGGACGAGGCGCGCCGTCCGTTTCTCGCGAGCGCCGCTTCGCGGATCTCGACCACCGCGCGCCCGGTGGCGTGAGCCAGGCGTTCCTGGGTGGGAACCTGTCCCTCCACCTGGCAGATCGAATCGGCTTCGGCCGCGACCTGCGCTCCCAGTTCCTGCAGCACCCGCGGCGGACGAACACTCCACGACAGGTCCCGCAAGTAGCGCTTGAGCTCACCGACAATCGTGACGCTCGCATAGACACCGAACTCGCCGCGACTGGGCTCGAACCGTCTCGCGGCCTTGACGAGCGCGAGACTGGCGACCTGGGTGAGGTCCTCGTACTCCGCACCGGGTCCGCGAAACCTTCCCGCGAGTCGCCGGGCGAGCGGCAGGAATGAGTGAATGAGTTCGTCCTCTGCTGCGGCATCTTCCGCGCTGAACAGGACTGCGACTGACACGAGAACCACCCGACGTTGGACGAGTTTCAACCGCCGGGTCCTGGGCAGCGCGATACGGGATCGCCCCTTGAGGATGACAGTCGGGTTCCCACTCGTCAACGTGAGCCGTATGGTGACCACACGATCGACAAGTCGTCTGCCCCGGCCCTTGGCAGTGCCAACCGTTGGGACACGCGCCGTGAGTGCTGAGTCGTCGGAGTGAATCGCGAAGAGACCACGGGCCAGTTGCGACGAATCTGCCGGCGAGCTGCGGCCCAGGTCGAGTCAGCGTCGGGTGCCGCAGTGAGCCTCATGAGCTCCTCCGGTCCATCGGGAATCGTCGCGGTATCTGACAGCTCCACCCTCAAGATCGAAGAGTTGCAGTTCTCCTTGGGCGAGGGTCCATGCTGGGACGTCTTCGACCTCAACCACCCGGTCGTTGTGGACGATCTCGGTTCGGGATCAGAAGACCGCTGGGTAGCGTGGACGGCTGCCGCGAGTTCTCACGGCGTGCGGGCCGCCCTCGCCTTCCCGCTCCAGGTCGGGCCGACCCAGGTGGGCGTACTCGATATCTACCGGTCGTCCCCCGGAGCGTTGGCGGAGGAGGTCATCGCCGATGCACTCGCCTTGGCTGAGACCGCGACCCGGATACTGCTGGACGGCCAAGAGAGAGCCGGGGAGGGCTCGACCCCCACGGGCGTCGACGCGGCTTTGGAGGCCGGCCTGGTGATCTACCAGGCGCAGGGGATGGTGATGGTCCAACTCGGCGTACCCCTGCCCGACGCCATGTCGAGGCTGAGGGCATACGCCTACGCAAATGACCGTAGTCTGGGCGAGGTAGCTCGGGACATCGTGGCCCGCGCGCTCACCCTTGAGCGGGACGGCCGATGACGCAAGCGCTACCGAAGGGGAGTGAGTGATGAGTCCTCTCCGTGCCGACCTTGTCGCGGACGCCTTCGTGGAGTTCGCCGACACGCTCGTCGAGGAATTCGACCTGCTCGAGTTCCTCCACATGGTGACCGCCCGCGCTGCCGATCTTGCCGGTTCCTCGGCCGCAGGGCTGCTCTTGGCCGATCCTCGCGGCCGACTCCAATTCATGGCTGCTTCCGATGAGCGCACCGAGTTGCTTGAACTCTTTCAGGTGCAAACGCTCGAGGGGCCGTGTCAGGACTGCTTCAGCCAGGGCAAGGCCGTGGTCAACGCTGATCTTCGCGAGGCGACCGAGCGCTGGCCCCAGTTCGCCCCCCGCGCGGTCGCACTCGGATTCCGCTCCGTTCACGCCTTTCCACTGCGCCTGCGGCGCGAGGTGATCGGCGCGCTCAATCTCTTCGGCGCCGAGACCGGCTCCATCGACGCGGGCGACTCGCGTACGGTCCAGGCGCTGGCGGACGTCGCGACCATCGGTCTGCTTCAAGAACGCGCCGTTCGGCGCGGTGAGGTGCTCACCGAGCAGCTTCAAGGAGCACTCAACAGTCGGATTGTGGTGGAGCAAGCCAAGGGCGTCATTGCTCAAGCCCAAGGATGCAGCGTTGATGAAGCCTTCGAGCTGTTGCGCGCGTATTGCCGAGGCAACGGACTGCGTCTCAGCGACGTCGCCAAGATCATCGTTACGACGCCCTCGGAGATACCCTCCCTGACGACGACCTGACCCACTCGCCCGTTTCGAGCTCGCTGAACCTGGGTACGTCACCACGCAACAGCGAGGGGTAGTGGTGATCGTCGTGCTCGGGCTCGCCATTGCGATCCCTATAGTCGGGCTGCTGGTCGCGTTCGACGCATGGCACTGCGGCGCACGCACCAAGGTCCGCAACAACGAGGATTCGACCTCACAGTCAAGAAGGGTCTAACGATGGCGAAGTCAGACAAGGCGGAGCGCACCACCTTCGCGGCGGAAGCGGACGAGCTGAGCCTCGCGGAGTCAGTGCCCGACGCCGCCGATGCGGCCCCCGACACCCTGGATGTCCGTGACGACTCGCTCATGGTGATGCACGGCGCACTCCAACGCCTTCGCCGTCCCGCCGTAGCCGTCGTCGTCGGGCTCGCGATCTCGGTTGCTGCCCTCGCGGTGGCCGGCGCTCTTGCGCGAGGCAATCGCCCGCGCGTTGACCGAACCTGAGTCTGCGTGCGATAGTCAAACGGACGACAGAAAGTCGTCCTGTCCCAGACCCGGCAGTTTGTCCTCCTTCACCATGGAGCGCTGCTATGGGCACTTCGACCTCCTCACCGGCCACGCAGAAGTACGACGGCGAATCCGCATTTCCCGATGTCGCCGTTCCCACGTCCACAACGGACTCGACCGTCCGCGTAGCGGTCACGATCGTCCTCGTACTGGGACCGGTGGCCGGCCTCGTCGTCGCCGCCGTGCTGCTGTGGGAGCGCGCGTTCACGATGACGGACCTGGTGCTCGCGGTCGTCTTCTACTTCGTGACTGGACTCGGAATCGCGATCGGGTTCCACCGCGGACTGACCCATCGCTCCTTCACGATGCGTGGGCCATTCAAGCTGTTCCTCACGGTTGCGGGATCGATGGCGTTCGAGGGCGCGGTCAACGACTGGGTCGCCACCCATCGTCGCCACCATGCGTTCACCGATCGGCCCGGAGATCCCCATTCGCCCTACCGATATGGAACCTCGCTGACCGGACAGATCCGAGGACTGCTGTACGCGCATGTCGGATGGCTGCTCGTCAACGACCCGACCTCCGTCGCCCGCTATGCACCTGACCTCCTCGAGGACCGCATGGTCACTCGCGTCAGTCGCTCGTTTCCCCTGCTGTGCGTTGCGTCCTTGGCACTTCCGTTCGCGCTTGGCTGGGCGATCTCCGGAACTGTGTTCGGCGGACTCACTGCGTTCATCTGGGCCGGACTGGCGAGAGTCGCCCTTCTTCAGCACGTGACCTGGAGCGTCAACTCCCTGTGCCACGTCTTCGGCAATCGCCCGTACGAGACGCGTCCGTTCGATCGGGCCACGAACTTCTGGCCGCTGGCGTTCGTATCCTTCGGCGAGAGCTGGCACAACGGACACCATTCGGCTCCCAGCTGCGCTCGGCACGGCCGGGGGCGGTGGCAGTTCGACCTGGCCGCTGAGACGATCCGCGGCTGCGAGGCGCTGCACTGGGTCAGCGACGTCCGTTGGAATCCGAGCGGGCCACGCGCAGCCACAGCGGCACCACAACCCACGCCACCGCGGCAAGAACGGCCGACGCTGCTGCCAGCCACGCGGGAGAATCAGGAAACACCACCGAACTGATCAGCAGCATTCCCATCACCATGCCGGCCGCTAGAAGTCCGATACCGATCCCAGCAAACACGTGCGTCACAACAAGTAACTGCGGGCGCATCCCCAGGCCGAAATTCCAGCGGTGGAACGCGACGGGCGCGACCAGAACAGTTATCGCGGACGCCACGACGAAGAGCGTCCATCCGTAGAGGAGCCGCTGCCCGGCATCGAGGTCCTTGAAACCCGGAGCGAATGCGACGGCGAAGAGGAATGCAAAAAAGAGTTGACCGCCGGTCTGGACAACCCGGAGTTCCTGAAGTATCTCCGCGAAGTCGCGGTCTATGTCGTGCTCACCATCAAGCCGTGCCATTGCCAACCTCCCCATGAAATCCGTTCCACATACCCGCGTGGAACTCCGTCGAACCAACGCGGTTGGACGCCGGCGCTCGGGGGTACCCCAATGCCGCAGGCACACTCGTCTGCCAGTTGGAGCGGACGAATGGGGACTTCATGACGAGCGTTGCCGTGATTGCGCATATCGGTAAGTCACTGGACGGTGGCCTGAGCGAGTTGCGTCAGGTGCTCTCAGATTCCGGCTACCCGCAACCCCTGTGGTTCGAGGTCGCCAAGAGTCGGCAAGTGCCCGAGGTCGCGCGTGAGGCTGTGTCCAAGGGCGCGGATCTCGTCTTCGTCTGGGGCGGGGACGGCACGGTGCAGAAGTGCATCGACGCGCTCGCGGGCAGCGGCGTTCCCATCGCCATCCTCCCCGCAGGCACCGGAAACCTGCTCGCTCACAACATGGGAATTCCGGTGGACCTGGCCAAAGCGGTGCAGATCGGCCTCGTAGGCACCCACCGGAAGATCGACACGGGAACCGTCAACGGCGAGCACTTCTCGATCATGGCGGGGGCCGGGCTCGATGCGCTCGCAATGAAGGCGGCTGACAAGGGACTGAAGGATCGCGTCGGCCGGGCCGCGTACCTATGGACGGGCGCGCGGAACCTGAAGTCGTCTCCAGTCCGGTGCAAGGTCGATGTCGAGGGACGCCGCTTCTTCTCCGGCAAGATGAGCTGCATCCTCCTTGGCAACCTCAGCCAGATCATGGCCGGGATCGAGGTGTTCGACGACGGCAGCGCAGAGGACGGGATCCTGGAGATCGGCGTCGTCAATGCCAAGAGCCGCACCCAGTGGATCCGCACTCTCAGCCGCGTCGTTGCCGGACGCTCGGATAAGTCGCCCTTCGTCGTCACGACGCGCGGCACCAAGATGACCATCCGCTTCGATCACGCAATTCCCTACGAGCTCGACGGAAGCGTTCGCAAGCCCGCGAAGAAACTGCGCATCAAGGTGCGCCCGAAGTCCACGACGATCTGCGTACCCGCATCGGACTCGTGAGCCGATGAGCGCGACAACTGACGACGGCAGCATCGCCGAGAAGGTCGCGGCGAGCCGGCCCATGGGCTGGGTGGCGCGCGTTGGCCTGGGCGCCCGCGCCTCGGTCTACCTCATCATGGGGTTGCTGGCCCTTGCCGTTGTCGTCGGCGACAGCAAGACGAGCGTTGACCAGCGCGGTGCTCTGCGCACGGTGATGCACCAGCAGTTCGGCACCGCCCTCGTGTGGCTGCTCGCCGCTGGCTTCATTGCTTACGCACTGTGGCGCTTCTCCGAGGTCGTCTTCGGACCCGATGGGGAGAAGGACGGATTCGTTCCTCGAGCAAAGTCACTCGTGCGGGGGGTCGCGTACTCGATCTTCGCTTTCGGGGCGGTGTCAATTCTCATGGGCAGCCGCGAGTCCCAGACTCACCAGCAGGAGAGCGTCGCGGATGCGACTATCCACTTGCCCGGAGGACAGGCGATCCTCGGCGCCTTCGGTCTCGCCTTCATGATCGCCGGACTGCTGATGATCTGGGAGGGCTGGACCACAAAGTTCCTCACCTACTTCGACTACCTCCCGCCACGTCGACGCAAGGCCGTTGTGTGGCTGGGTCGCGTCGGCACGATCACTCGCGGCATCGTCTTCGCGCTCGCTGGCAGCCTTGTCGTGCTGGGCGCGTGGTGGGGTGACGCCTCAACAGCCGGCGGAATCAACGAGGTCGTGCAAGCCGCGATCGACCGGCCGTTCGGCGGCGCAGTCGTTGCCCTGATGGGCGCAGGACTCGTTCTCTTCGGACTCTACGGAGTGACGGAGATGTTGTGGCGGCATGTCCCGGACGGGGAGCGAGCATGACTCCTCACACCTACCCAGCCCTCAGCGGCCCGGTCGTCGCAGTTCGCCTCATCGGCGGCGGACTGGTCCTCGCCTTCGCGCTGTGCCTGGTCGGCTGGTCGATCGTCAACCTCGTGCCCGATTCATGGCTCACTGCCGAGGCGGACGTCAACGAGTGGTTCGTCGAGCACCGCACGGGCCTCCTCGACACGCTGACCCACATTGGCAGTTACCTGTCCGACACGCCTACCTGCATCGCCGTCCTCATCATCACGTTCGTGGGATTCCGCCTGTGGCTGGGCCGATGGCGCGAGTCGTGGACAGTCTTCGCCGCGATCGTCGGCGAACTACAGGTGTTCCTCATCGTCACAGCACTCGTCGGACGCGATCGACCTGACGTGGCGCAACTCGACCTGGCACCGCCGACTTCCAGCTTCCCGTCGGGGCACACCGCGGCGGCCGTTGCCCTGTACGGGTGCATCGCGTTCATCGTGCTGCGGGAGCTTCGACCGCGCTGGCTCGCCGTCGCGATTGCGGTCGTGTGCTGGTCCATTCCGGTCATCGTCGCGGTATCGCGGGTCTATCGCGGCATGCATTTCCCCAGTGATGTGGTGTTCGGTGCACTCGGCGGCGCTGCATGGCTCACCATCGTCCTGACGACCCTGCTCCCATCCGTACAGACCAGATCCGTGAAGGCGATTGGAGCAACACCGTGACGAGCAGCGACGACCAGCCCACCGCACACAGCGCGGCGGCAAGCATCAAGGACGCGGTCTCCGAGGTCGTCAGCCCCACCGCGCCGCGCCACCCGGACGATGACGGTGTCGTCGTCGACCTCCCCCAGGTCCTGCCACGCACGAGCGGCGCCAACGCCGTGCTCTGGCTGGGGATCGGAACCGGTGTCGCGTTTGCCGCTCTTGCTGTGGCGGTCGGCACGCATTCCGTACCGACCGGCACGCTCGACGGAAACATCCACGCCTGGGTCATCATCCATCGCGCGCCGTTCGACACCGACCTCGCGCGGGCTCTCACGTGGGGCGGAGCGACGATCGTCACTCTCCCGGCCCTCCTCGTGATCGGTGCACTCGCGCCCAAGGGGCCCCGGTCGACCTCCTCCCGAGTGGGCAGCGGCTTCCTCCTCGCCGGCGTTGCAAGCCTCGGCGTGTACCTCGGGCTCGTCATCAACTCGCTGATGGGCGGAGAACGCCCGGACCCAATGGACTGGGCGGGCGCGGCCTCAGGACCCACCTTTCCTTCGGGACACACCACGGCGGCGACCATCTTCGCGGCCAGCTGTGTGTGGGCCCTCGCGCCTCGACTGCGATCACGAGGGCAACTGATCGCCATGTGCTCGGCGGCGGTCGCGTACGCCGGGATCGTCGGGCTCACGCGTGTGTGGCTCGGGGTGCATTGGCCCACCGATGTCATCGGCGGCTGGCTGTTCGGGACCTCGTGGACCGCTCTGGCGGCGTCGGCTCTCATCGCGATACGACGCCGCAGAAGGTAATACGCACGTAAGAGGTGCGCTCGGTGCCCTCACGAAAGCCATTTCGTTATGCAGTGGCCGTTTCGTCGCCTGTCGTGCGGGTACCTGAGCAAGGCCACACTCAACGACGAAGGGACCACGATGAACACCGCAGTGCGTCGATCCGCACGGATCACAGCCTTGGCGGCGACTTGCTCGCTGACGCTAGTCGCGATGGGCGCAACGATCAGTTCGCCAGCGAGCGCCGCAACCCAGGGCATCAGCATCACCAAGTCCGGGTTCGTGCCGATGAACCAGACGATCAAGGTCGGAGACACGATCTCGTTCACGAACGCCGACGTCGACGCCCATCAGGTCGTGTTCAAGCAGACGACGGGCTTCACCTGCACTGCCACCCCGCTGGTCGTCGAGCCGACCAAGACACAGTCGTGCACGTTCACCGTGGCAGCGGCATACACCTACTCGGACCCGAACCAGAGGGCCAACACCTTCAAGGGCACGATCACGGTCGAGGCGCCGCCAGCGGTTCCGACCATCTCGCTGAATGCCGACAGCGCAGTCGTTGAGTACGGAAACAAGGTCAACCTCTCCGGCAAGACGAGCACGAACACCGCCGGCACGGCCGTCGACATCATGGCTCTCGCCAAGGGCGAGACCACATACGCCAAGGTCGGCACCGCCACCACGACGGCGAGCGGCGCGTACGCGTTCGCCATCGCTCCGGAGATCGAGACGACCTACCGGGCTGACTTCCAAAGCGGCGGCAACAAGATCAGCAGTTCCACCCAGGTCGTCCAGGTCAAGCCGAACGTGACGTTGGCTCTCCGCTTCGTCAAGAAGGGCAAGGCGTACTTCGTCACCAAGGTCATCTCGTCGACCTCGTACAACGCGCATCGTCTGCTCGTGCAGCGCCAGAACCGTCTCGGCGGCTGGACGACCCTTCGGACGGTAACCCTCGGGGAGTTCTCGAGCGTGCGGTTCGTCAGCAAGCTCCCCAAGGGGATCAGTCACTTCAGGACCGTCCTGACCACAGCGCAGGCCGGTGACGGATTCGTGGGCAACTCGAGCAACACCATCACGGTCCAGAAGTAGTCAGGCGACGTTCCGTAGCCGAACTCTGCTCCCATCGAGTTCGGCTACGGACGTTGTTCCGAGCAGTTGCATCGTCGTCCGCACCTCCTTCTCCAGGATCTCGATCGCGCGAACGACTCCGTCGTAGCCGCCGGCCATCAGGCCGTACAGATAGGCGCGACCGACAAGGGTCCCGCGAGCTCCCAGCGCCAGAGCCGCGACGATGTCGGTACCGCTCATGATCCCGCCGTCGATGTAGACCTCGACGCGAGTCCCAACCGCCTTCGCGACTGAGGGAAGCAGTTCCAGCGGAGCACCGCCCATGTCGATCTGGCGTCCTCCGTGGTTCGACAGGACGATGCCGTCGACGCCGAGATCCGCGGCAAGTTGCGCGTCCTGAAGACACTGCACTCCCTTGAGCACGACCTTTCCCGACCAGTTCTCGCGAATCCACGTGATGTCCTCGCCGGTGACGCCGGGATCGAAGACGCGGGTGAGCAGGTCTCCGACCGTGCCGCCGGTGTGAGACAGGCTCGCGAACTCCAGCGGCTTTGTGGTCAGAAGGTTGAGCCACCATCGCGGATAGCGGGCCATGTCGGCGATAGCGCCCAGGCGCAGTTGCGGGGGGATCGTCAGCCCGTTACGAATCTCGCGCCTCCTGATGCCGCCGACCGCGGTGTCGACCGTGAGGATCAAGGTGTCGAAACCCTGCTCGTCAGCTCGCCGCATGAGGTCCTCGGCTCGCTCGCGGTCGCGCGAGACATACAGCTGGAACCAGCGCCGGGTTGCCGGACTCGCCGCAGCGAGTTCTTCGATGCTCGTCGTGCCCAGTGTCGACAGGGCGTAAGGCAGGCCCGTCAATGCGGCAGCCCGTGCGACAGCCGGCTCGCCAGCCTCGTGCATCATGCGCGTGAAGCCTGTCGGCGCAAGCGCGAAGGGCAAAGCGCTGCGCTGGCCGAGGATGTCGACGCTCAGGTCGACATCAGCGACGTCGCGCAACACGCGGGGAATGAACTCGACCCGCTGATATGCCGCGCGACTGCGCGCCAGAGTTGTCTCCGACATCGCTGCGCCATCTGTGTAGTCGAAGACCGCATTGGGTGTTCGCCGCTTCGCCATCGTCCGGAGATCCCAGACGCTCGCGCATCGATCAAGACGACGCTGCAGGCGAGTCCGGCTTCGGTCGGGCGCTCCGATCAACGGCAGGATCTCGTTCGGGCGGGGCATGCGGCGCCTGGTCACGAGGCAAGTGTGCGCCCTCGACGAGGGAGTTGGCGCAGCATCTAGAGCCGAGTCTGCAACGCGCCGATCGCGCGCGTCAGGAAGCCAGTCACGACCGCCCGCTCGTCAGCGGAAAGATCGTCGGCCGCCGATGCGAGCGCCTGGAACATCGGCACGAGTTCGCCGAACACGTCGGCCTTCCCGCTTTGCGTCACGACGACACGCGTGCGGCGACCGTCCGTCGGATCCCCTTCTCGCACCACGTGACCTCGTGCCTGGAGGCGGTCGACCGCCACTGTCGCTGCCGCGGAAGTCAGGCCAAGCCGCCTCGACAGTTCCACTGGCCCCAGGGGCTCGGCGATCAGGTGCTGGATCGCGTCGAGATCACCGGGATACAGGTGCAGGCGATCGGCCACGGCATGGCGGACGCGTACGGACAGCGTGAGCAGCTCCTGGAGTGCGGACAGTGGATCTGACGGCTCCCAGCTCTCCACCCAGGACACCGCGTCTGCCCCGTCTTGCGGGACACCTGAACCTGCCTTAATGTCCATATCGCTAAACAGTTTAATCACCTGTTTAGCGATATGCGAGTGCCATGCCGACGTGGAGGAGCCGACATGTCCGTTCTCTTGTCCCGACTGGTGGGTCGACGGACGTCGTGGGCCGTGGCCGTCTGCGCCCTGCTGGCATCAGCGGCGATCCTCGGATTCGGCGGATCCTCGTCCTCCACAGCAACCGACGCGACCGACCCCCTGCCGGTCGGAGCGCAGTCGACCGAGGTCGCGAACCTTCAGGACCGACTTCCAGCCAGCAAGACCACGCTCGCGCTCGTCGTGTTCGCTCGCACCGATGCCGGTCCACTGACGACCGAGGACCTGTCGTCGATCAACGACCAGGCAGCGGCGCTTGCTCCGTTGGCGCTGGGCGGACAAGGCTCCCCGCCCGTCGAGTCGGACGACGGCACGGTCGCCCTCGTGACCATTCCCCTGGCCGCCACGAATGATGTCCTCGGGACTGCCGACTCGGTCGAGGAGATCCGTGCGACGGCCCGCGCCGGGCTCGCCGAAGGGTTGCAGGCCCAGGTCACGGGGCCGGCAGGGTTCCAGGCCGACATCGCCAACGTGTTCGACGGCGCCAACACCAACCTGCTGCTTGCGACCGTCCTCGTGGTCGCGATCCTGCTGATCATCACGTACCGCAGTCCGTGGCTGTGGCTCGTGCCACTGATCGTCGTCGGCCTCGCCGACCGCGTCGCTGCAGTCGCAGCAGGTGGAATGTCGCAGCTCACCGGCATCCCCATGGATGACTCGGCGTTCGGGATTCTCAGCGTCCTGGTATTCGGAGCGGGCACCGACTACGCGCTCCTGCTCATCTCTCGTTACCGCGACGAGCTCCGCATCGAGCCCGATCGATTCCTGGCAATGCGCCGCGCGGTCGTCGGGGCGGGGGACGCGATCCTCGGCAGCGCACTCACGGTGATCCTCGCGCTGCTGACGCTTCTGCTCGCGACCATCCCGACGACTCGGGGCCTTGGCCTCGCCTGCGCCGTGGGCGTTCTCGTCGCTCTTGTGTACGCGTTGGTCATGCTTCCCGCCGCCCTCGTGATCTTCGGTCGGCGGCTCTTCTGGCCGTTTGTTCCCAAGGTTGGCGACACCGCGATCACCGACCGACATTCGGTGTGGTCCCGCATCGGCGCGGTGATCGCCCGCCGTCCACTCGTCGTCGTCGTCGGTGGGCTCATGGTTCTCGTCGTTCTCGCGCTCCCCCTGCTTGGACTGCGGATCGGTCTGGGGCCAACCGAGCAGTTCCTGTCCAAGCCCGAAGCAGTCGCAGGACAGGAGACCCTTGCGCGAGCCTTCCCCGCAGGCGCGACCGACCCAGTGGCCGTCATCAGTCGCGAGGAGGACGCGGTCGCCGTTGCGGAGACGGCGAAGTCAGTTGCGGGAGTTGCGTCAGTCGTTCCAGGCGCCACGGGCGACGGACTCGCGCAGACGAACGTAGTGCTCACCGCGGCCCCGGGATCCCAAGACGCCGATCAGGCGATCCGCGACCTGCGTGCGGCACTCTCGGGAACGCCCACTACATACGTCGGCGGATCCCAGGCTCAGTCCCTCGATGCGGCAGACGCGCAGCAGCGTGACACCCTCGTCATCGTCCCGCTGATCTTGTTGCTCGTCCTCACCGTGCTCATCGTCCTGCTGCGAGCGCTCGTGGCACCGCTCCTTCTCGTCGCGACGGTCGTCGGCACCTACCTTGCTGCGATGGGCGCGTCGTGGTGGCTGTTCACGCATGTCTTCGACTTCGCCGCCATTGACTCAGGGGTTCCACTGCTCGCGTTCTTGTTCCTCGTCGCGCTCGGCGTCGACTACAACATCTTCCTTGTCACCCGTGCGAAACAGGAGGCAATGACCTTCGGGAGCCACGACGGAATGCTCCGCGCACTAGCCGCAACCGGCGGTGTCATCACCAGCGCGGGCATCCTGCTCGCTGCCGTGTTTGCGGTTCTCGGCGTCCTGCCGTTGATCGCCCTCGCGCAGATCGGACTGATCGTCTGCCTTGGCGTGCTACTCGACACGCTTCTCGTCCGGACCGTCATCGTCCCCGCACTAGCGCTCCTCGCCGGCGACCGATTCTGGTGGCCCGGCTCGCAGATAGTGAATGCGGCTCCTGACGACTCGGAAAATCAGGCGATCAGGCCGTAGCGCGTGCCTCGGTACGCTGACGGGATGAGGTGGCGCGCCGACTCCGCGAAGGACGTCTGGCGCTGGCATGCAGTGGGCTTGGCGGCATTCGCAATCGCCGCCGTTATGTACTCCGCCGCTACCGGTGTCGACACCCTCGACGTGCAGCTCCTGCTCGGGGTGTCATGCGCTGTCATCGTTGCCGTCGTTGCGCTCGGTCTTTCTCGCGACTGGCAGCACACCCGGCAGCTGCTGATCTTCTGGCCAGCGGCAGTGCTCGTGCTCACGATCGTCACGGGAGCGGTCGACGTTGACGCGACCCGCGATCTGCCCGGCATCATCACTTTGTCATTCGCGTACGTCGGACTGACCCTTCCGCCTGGCCGAGGCTGGTACCTGCTGCCGCTCGGCGTGGTGGCGTATGTGGTCGGAGGCGGATTCGAGCTGCCCGGCGACCTCGCGAAGATTCTGCTCGCGGCCGTGATGTGGATGCTCGTCGCGGAAGTTCCCGCGCGGCTCATCGCGCAACTCGAGGCTCAGCAGCGCGAGCTGCGCACGACCGCGCAGACCGACGCGTTGACCGGACTCCTGGACCGGACCTCACTGGCTCCCGAGCTCGCGGCTCACTCGACGGACGCGTCGGTCGTCATCATCGACCTCGATGACTTCAAGACGTTCAACGACACCCGCGGTCACAAGGCCGGGGACAACATGCTCGTCTCGTTTGCCTCGGCTCTGCGATCGTCGGTGCGACCAGCCGATCTCGTCTTTCGTCTCGGCGGTGACGAGTTCCTGCTCCTGCTGCCCGACACGACAGTCGAGGAAGCGCAGCTCGTCGTCGACAAGCTCGATACCCGCTGGACTGAGTCCGGATTCGCGATCGGGTTCAGCGCAGGGGTCGCCGGCAGCGGAGAGGATCCGCTCCATGAAGCCGACCAGCGCATGTACGAGCACAAGCGGCTGCGTCGCAGCGCCGGGCCTGGATCTCAGACGGTCGGCGATGGGGATCGCGGATAGGGTGCATTGGCGCGGATCCCTCGGGGCGCAGCGAGACACGGAGGCTCGACATGGCGGTTCAGGTTCAGGCAGTGGTGGCGCGTACGAAGGGCGCACCGGTCACCCTCGAGACGATCATCGTTCCCGACCCCGGACCGGGAGAGGCGCGCGTGAAGGTGCTCGCGTGCGGGGTGTGCCACACCGATCTGCACTACCGCGAGGGTGCGATCAACGACGCCTACCCGTTCCTCCTCGGCCACGAGGCCGCCGGCATTGTGGAGTCGATCGGCCCTGACGTGACCGATGTCGCCGTCGGTGACTACGTCATCCTCAACTGGCGAGCCGTGTGCGGCTCGTGTCGCGCGTGCCTGCGCGGGCGGCCGCAGTATTGCTTCGCCACTCTCAACGCCACACAGAAGATGACACTGCTCGACGGAACGGAATTGTCGCCAGCGCTGGGTATCGGCGCCTTCGCCGAGATGACGCTCGTCGCCGCGGGCCAGTGCACCAAGGTCGACCCGGCCGCACCGCCCGAAGTCGCCGGCCTGCTCGGCTGCGGAGTCATGGCCGGCATCGGTGCGGCCCTCAACACGGGCAACGTCTCTCGCGGCGACACCGTCGCCGTCATCGGCTGCGGTGGCGTCGGCAACGCCGCGATCGCAGGTGCCCGGCTGGCCGGAGCGCGCACGATTGTCGCCGTGGACATCGATGACCGCAAGCTCGACAAGGCTGTGCACTTCGGAGCAACGCATACGGTCAACTCGAAGAATGTCGATGCCGTCGAGGCCATCCGCGAGGCCACCGACGGGTTCGGTGCCGACGTGGTGATCGAGGCGATCGGACGGCCGGAGACTTACGAGCAGGCCTTCTACGCACGCGACCTCGCCGGGACCGTCGTGCTCGTCGGCGTCCCGTCACCAGACATGCGCCTGGACCTGCCGCTGATTGAGTTCTTCGGCCGCGGCGGCGCGCTCAAGTCATCGTGGTACGGGGACTGCCTGCCCTCTCGCGACTTCCCCATGCTGATCGACCTGTACCTGCAGGGCCGACTGCCCCTGCAGGACTTCGTATCCGAGACGATCGGCATTGGTGATGTCGAGGCCGCGTTCGAGAAGATGCATCACGGAGACGTCCTCCGCTCAGTCGTGAAGTTCGGCGCATGACCGCGCGGATCGAACGCGTCGTCACCAGCGGCGTGTTCTCGCTCGACGGCCAGGACTTCGACGTTGAGAACAACGTGTATGTGGTCGGCGATGACACCGAGGTCATCGTCATTGACGCCGCACACGACGCGGAGGTGATCGCAGCCGCCATCGGCGATCGACGCGTGCTGGCCATCATCTGCACGCACGGTCACAACGACCACATCACCGTCGCGCCCGAGCTCGCCAGCTCATCGGGTGCGGCCATCCACATTCACCCTGACGACCTGATGCTGTGGAATGTCGTGCATCCGGGCGTCCCCACGCTCGACCTCGTCGACGGCGAGACGATCATCGTCGCCGGTACCGAACTCCTGGTCATCCACACTCCTGGCCATTCCCCTGGTGGCATCTGCCTGTACTCGGCTGAACTCGGAGTGGTCTTCAGCGGCGACACGTTGTTCCACGGAGGGCCTGGCGCGACGGGCCGGTCGTTCAGCCACTTCCCCACGATCCTCGACTCGATCAGAGAGCGTCTGCTGTCACTGCCACCCGAGACACGCGTGCTCACCGGGCACGGGGACGAGACGACGATCGGCTCGGAAGCAGCCTCGTACGACGACTGGGTCGCGCGCGGACACTAGGAGGTCTGCAGCCGTAGAAGCGTCCAGCTCACTGGTGGCAGGTCGAGGCGAAGGATCCCGTCTACGACGGATACCTCCTGCACGCGGACCGGTGTGACGCGGTCCGGATGCTCCACAGTGTTTGTCGCACCGAGATCGCCGCCGCCCAATTGAATCCGCTCGATGACTCGGGGATCTTTTAGGGAGGTCAGATCCAATGAGACTGAGACAGTCTCCTCGAGCGCACGGCTGACGATGAAGACGGCGACCTCATCGTGCTCATCATCGATGGTGGCGGTGACTTCGCAGAGGGGTACCGAACCGATCATCGGGGTGTCGTAAGTAGCGCACGTCGTCTCCACCGCAAGTACGTCTCCCACAGCATGCCGTGACGTCAAGGCGATCGGGTGGAAGATCGTCTGCCGCCACGCCGGATGGCCGCTCTCTGCCCGGATCGGGGCGATCACGTTGACCAACTGAGCTAGGCAGGCGATGCCGACCCGATCGGTGTGGCGCAGCAGACACATCAGCAGGCTGGCGACGACGATCGCGTCCTCCGTCGTGTACTCGTCCTCGATCAGGCGAGGGTGATCTGCCCAGTCGACGCTCTCCGGCCCCCCGAACCGAGACTGGTACCAGACATTCCACTCGTCGAAGGACAGCATTATTCGCTTCGAACTTCCTCGTGCATCCGCGACCGCATCAGCGATCTCGATCACAGACTCAATGAACCTGTGCATCGCTACGGACGACGCGAGGAAGCTCGCACTGTCGTCGTCGACCTTCTCGAAGTACGCGTGGAGCGACAGGAAGTCGATGTAATCGAAGGTGTGCGACAACACCGTCGTCTCCCACGCACCGAAGGTCGGCATGCGCTCGTGCGAACTCCCGCACGCGACGAGTTGCACACGCGGATCGACCAGTCGAATCGCTTTGGCTGTCTCCGCGGCCAAGCGCCCGTATTCGTCGGCGGTCTTGTGACCGATCTGCCAAGGACCGTCCATCTCGTTGCCGAGGCACCAGAGAGCAATGTTGTGTGCGGACGCCGCGCCGTTGGCAACGCGCGCATCCGACCAGCGGGTTCCTCCGGGGTGATTGCAGTACTCGACAAGATCGGCAGCAGCCTCGATACCGCGGGTGCCCAGGTTGACCGCAATCATCGGCTCGACCCCTGCGCTGGCCGTCCACGCAAGAAACTCGTCGATGCCCACGCGATTGGATTCACGGGTCCGCCAGGCAAGGTCCAGCCTGGTCGGTCGCTCCGCAACTGGACCGATGCCGTCCTCCCACCGGTACCCCGACACAAAGTTGCCCCCGGGATACCGGGCGACGGTGACGCCCAGTTCGCGGGTCAGGTCGATCACGTCCTGGCGGAATCCACGGTCATCCGCAGATGCATCAACCGGGTCGAAGATCCCGCCGTAGACGCCGCGGCCCATGTGCTCCACAAGGACTCCGAACAGCCGCCGATTGACGTGGCCGACCCGCAAGTTCGGGTCCAGTTTCGCCATCGCCAGTTCCATGCAGCTCCCATTCGCGCACTCGGCAGGCTACCTGCGCAGTCATGCTCGCGTGGCTATATCAGGGAGTGCACGGTGCGATGCCGCTATGCGTGCACAAGCCCGATCCTTCGCTGCGTGTCCACCGGGTAGGCGCGCCGGCCCAGCCGCTCATCCAGCATCGCGAGCGCTCGCTGATGCTGGCCGTCGTTCACGAGGCAGAACAGCATCGTCTCCTCGATCACCTCACGCTGGGCTGCCGATCCACCGACCTTCACCAGCACGGGCATGACGTCGTCGAGCAGGCGCCACGCCTGGCCCCAGTCGCCTTCGTCTGCGGCCATCAACGCGTCACAGACGGGTGCGACGATCCGGCGCAGCAGTGGGTCGCGGGAACTGCTGCAGTACTTACGCAACACCGCCAGGCGCGCAAGGTCGCGGCCGGCCGCCAGGGCGACGGCCGCGTGGAGGGCTACGAACGGTGTCTGTGGCCGCGCGAGCAGCTCCGGATCGAGCGCATCGAGAACGGACTCCACGGGCGGTGGCGCGGACTCATCCTCGAATGCCTCCCAGCCGGTGATCGCCATCTTCCACCGCCACAGCAGCGAGGCCGAGTCGATCAAGGACCGCACGCCCGTGACTGACGGCGGCGCGAGCTGCGAGTAGTAACGACGGCGAACAGCCTCGGTGTCGCCTAGTGCGAGGTCATGGAGAGCGGCATGCCACGCGAAGTGAGCGGCGTGGCTTGCCGAGCGTCCGCTTTCCGTGACCCAGTGATCAAGCCAGGCGCGGCCGGCTTCGTGCTGGCCGGTCTCGTACATGACATGCGTCTGCGCGTGGACCGCATGCCCGGATGAGGGCTCGCACGACAGTGCACTCTCCGCGAGAAGGCCGGCCTCCTCGAAGCGGGACTGGTCCTGCCGGGTGAACGCGAGCAGCGAGATGTACCACCAGTGGTCCCCGTAGACGGGAGCAAGGCCCTCCACCAGCTCCCACGCCTCCTGCTGGATATCGACGACTCCGGAGAAGGCAATCGTCGGCACCGCTGCCGATACCGCGAGGACGTCTCGCGGGTAACTCGCGATGTGATTCATCAATGCCTGGGCGCCGGACTTGCGGACGTCGCGAACGCGACGGCCGACGACATCGACGAGGCTGCGCTCGCGATCGTCGCCGCGCTTGCGAATCGCCCGACGGGCGTTTTCCATGGAGACGGCGACGTCGGCATTGGCGCCCGCCTCGTGCCCGAGCATCGCAAGCGCGGCATGGGCGAGCGCGAAGTCCGGGTCGTGGACGGTCGCCTCGCGGAGCAGGTCCTCTGCACCATCCTGCAGGCGCATGACCCTCTCGAGACCGGCGTTGAAGGATGCGGCCGCTTCAGCAGTCGTCGAGATGGGAAGGCCCAGCGGATCGCGCGGTCGAGCAATCGGGTGGTGCCCGCTGACGGTCCGGCCGTCGGCGAGCTTGCGGGGCAGTGGAGCAACGGTGTCGAAGACGGCATGGGCGACCGCCAAAGCCTGTGCACGGATCTCGGGCACCGCGGTCGACTCCCACAGTTCGCCGCGCCGCAGCGCTCCGAGGGTCCACACGGGCGCGTCTGTGGTGCCCTCGGAATCGAGCAGGCGTCCGTCCTGCGTCCGAAAGCCCATGCCCGCTGTCGCCACGGTTGCGAACGCTGCGCCCGCGCGAGGCCGAAGGAGGTCGTCAAGGAACTTGTCTCCTAGTTGGCGAATATCGCGTTGCGGCCCCGTGCAGTTGACGACCCAGCCAACGTCCTTCGACTCCCCGTCGCTGAGCGCCACGCGTAGTCCCCCGGTCGGCAGCGGTTCGGCGCCGACAACCGTTCCCGTCGCAAGATGAAGTCGGCCCGCCGCCTGCAGTTCGCGAAGGAGTACCGCGCTCGATCTCGGCATGCGGTGCCGCACCAGATTCCACGCGCCCGCATCGGTCGCGAGGAACTCCAGCCGGTCCTCCTCGCTCAGTCGATTCCACAGCGCGGCGACCTGGAAGCGCAGGCCGTCGACTGCGGGCCTCCAGTCACCCGACGTCTCCTTGACCCCGGCCAGGTGGCGAGCCACGTGAGCGCGCAGTTCCGGCAACGTGTTGCCCCAGTCACTGATATCGGGGATCGCGGCGAGCTTCGCGGCAGGTGCGTGCTCGGCCGGCAGGCCTCCACTGCGCGAGATGCCATAGAGCACGCGATCGGCGCGATTCTGGTCGTCCGACAACGAGATTGCTGCGTCGACCATGGTCAGTCCGGTTCCCACGAGAAGGATCCCGGGCGGGCCGAGGCGATCACGACGGACGACGTCGAGTGCGCCAGGTGCCCAGGGATCGGGAACGAAGAACGCCGAGCCACGCAGTGAGTCGGGTGCCCACGCGTCACCGGTGACCGGAAGCCCGGTGGCGACGACGACCGCGTCGGCAGCAAAGTCGCGACCATCGCTGGTCTCCACGACGATGCCCTTGGCGACCCGTCGCGCGGCAACTGCACGGGCGCGATGGTGCACGACGTTGGCGTGCCCGGTTGACGCTGCGACGGCCTCGGAGAGTGTCACGTCGAGGTACCGCGCGAACTGCCGACGCGGCGCGAAAGCGTAGGGGTCGGTCTTCGCGGGCTGCTCGCGATCTCGCCATGCCACGAAGTGGGCGGGATCCTCGGGAAGGGCGCTCATGCCCTGCGCCGGCACGTTCAGCAGGTGCGCATCGTCCGCGGTCCCGAACGCGACCCCTCGTGCCCAGCGGTCATCGGGCTCGATCAGCACGATGTCGACTCCGGTGCCGCGCCGTCCGGCCGTGCGGGTCAGGTGCAGCGCGACCAGCGTGCCGGCCGCACCGGCGCCCACGATCACGACGATCGGGGGGCCGTTGCGTCTCAGGTCGCTCATACGTCGCCTCTTTCCTAGTATTTCGATCGGCTTTATCCAGTTTACCAGCCGCTGAGGGAAATGGAGCATCGCTCCGAAGGTTCACCTCCGTGTCACGTCGGCATACGCCTCAGCCCACTCGCGTGTTCACCTGTGACCCCTACAACGGTGACGTCCAATTCACTGTCAACGTTGGGACTTCCATGATTCGTCGTATCGCGCTGGTCGGCGTCGTAGCCGGAGGCCTTGCCCTGTCTATGGCACCCGCGTTCGCTCTCACCAATGGCCTCAGTGTCTATGCGTTCCCGACGGAGGGTCTCGCGGCTGCGGCCAACGCCGCGCTTCCCGGTTCCGTCGCCAATGACCTGGGCATCAACCTCGGCGGACTCGGCTCCGACCTCTATCGCGTCCCCGGGACTCCGGGCGAGTACTGGGCCGTCACGGACAGGGGTCCCAACAACGACACGGTGCTCGCGGACGGTTCGGCAGGCACCGGCTTCCCCGTTCCCGACTTCTCCCCACTGATCCGAAGGTTCGCGATCAGCGGCACCACTCCGCAGGTGCTCCAGACCATCGCCATTCAGTCCTCGAAGGGTGTCGGCGTCACGGGCCTGCCGAACGTGCCCGGCTACGACGCCCCGTCCACCACCGTGTCCGGAGCTCCGGGCAAGTACAACGTCAACGGCCTGGACACCGAGGGCATCGTGAGGACAAAGTCGGGAGACTTCTGGCTGGTCGACGAGTACGCACCTTCGGTGGTTCAGGTCGGCTCGGACGGAGTCGTCAAGCAGCGGCTGGTCCCGCAAGGGTGGGCCGGCACCGGCACCGCATACCCGACGGTGGCCTCCTTGCCGAACATCTTCCTCAAGCGCAAGGCAAATCGTGGCTTCGAGGCGTTGGCGTTGAGCCCCAGCGAGAAGAACCTGTACGTCGGCCTGCAGAGCCCGCTGCTCAACCCGACGACCGCGGTCGGCAACGCATCGCTGCAGACGCGCATCCTGCGGATCAACGCCGCCACCGGTGCGGTGGATGGTGAGTGGGCCTACAAGTTCGACTCGCCCACCAGCATCGATCCGATAGCCAAGCCGGCTGACCTGAAGGTCTCGGCAATGGTGGCGCTGGACGACGACACCCTGCTCGTCGAGGAGCGCACCGACAACTCCTTCATCGTGAGCATGGTCGACCTCAACCTCGCGCAGTCGATTCTCGGCACCTCATGGGATAGCACCTCGACGAGCCCCTCCCTTGAGGCGCTGACGCCGACCGACGCGACGCTCGCAGGGCTTGCCCCGCAGAAGCAGGTTGTCTTCCGCAGCACGTCGGTTCCCGAGATGCCGAAGAAGGTCGAGGGCATGGCGGTCGAGAACGGGAACACGCTCGCGTTCATGAACGACAACGACTTCTCGTTCGCCTATGACGCGAAGACTGGAAAGGTCACTCCAGGAACGAACCCCTCGATGTTCCTCTACGTGACTCTTCCGCAGTACCTGCCCACGACACCTGACAAGACACTGGCCGCACTCAATGTCGCTAAGGCGCCCAAGCGTCCGTGATGCAGGTCATCCGCTAACTGCTTCACAAGAGCGGGGTGGTCCGGCACTAGCCGGCCCACCCCGCTCTTCGTTCAGGAGGAGACGCGAGCAACGTCCACATCCGCGGCGTACATCGCTTCGTGGTGTATTCAGGTGGCATGGACGAATCGGTGGATACCCCAACGACCACGTACGTCGTCACAGCGCAGCGCAAGAAGAACGGATGGCTCCTCGAGACGACAGTTGACGATGTGGTGATCAGGACGAAGGTCCGTCACCTCGACCGGGCCGGAGCGATGGCGCGCAAGGACATCGCACAACGCCTGACCGATCGTTCCTTTGCCATCGAATTGACCGTGGCGCTGCCCGTCGAGTTGCAAGGGCAGCTCGACCGAACAAGGGATGCATTCCAGCAGGCGGCAACCGCCCGGGCGCACGCGGCGCTCCTGGGGCACGGAACGGCTAGGTCACTGAAGAAGCGTGGCTTGGGAAAGAGGGATATCGGCGCGTTGATGGGTGTCTCGCAGGGACGCGTGTCGAAACTGCTCGGCCAGTATCGATCGGGGCGCGAGGCCTAGGTCAACGTGTGACGTGGCTCCACACGGAACAAGATCGTGACAACCGCCCCGGTGATCGCGAGGACCGCGATCGCACCCATCACGGCGTTCAGGCCGAACGCCGCTACGGCGGGTGCCAGCAGGAATGTTCCGATCACCGCTCCGGTCTTCCCGCTCGCCGCGGAGAACCCGTGCCCCGTCGCCCGTAGTCGAGTGGGAAACAGCTGCGCCGGCAGCATGTAGGTCGTGGCGTTGGGTCCGAAGTTGAGCATCAGGTTGAAGATGATGAAACCCAGGAGCACCCAGACTGCGGCGCCGTCCTTGCCTGTGGTCGTGAGGATCGCCAGTCCCACCGACATGCCGATGAAGCCGATTACCTGGAGTCGTATCTGGCCTATGCGCGACACGAAGACGATGGTGAGGAGGAAGCCGAGCACGAGGAACAGGTCCGTGAATCCGGTAATGGCCGTTGCCTGGACGTCGTCGCGGATGAAGCTGGTGGAGGCCGTGCCTGAATCGGTGAACAGAAGTCCGGTGACGATCGAGGGCGCGAACAGCCCCACGCCATAGAGCGCGATATCCATGAGGAACCAAGGCACCGCGCACAGAATGAGGATGCGGCGGAACTCCGGCCTGAACAGGTCGCGGTAGAACGCCCTCTCCTGGGGAATCGCCCAGGTTTCCAGGACGGCCTTGCGGTCGCTCGGCTCGACCTCGACTACTGCGTCAGTCAGCCATTCGGTATCCGCTTCGGCTCGCGCGATATTCCCGCGGCCCGCCTCCCATCGGGGGCTCTCGGGAAGTCCGAGCCGGAGCACCGCCACAACCGCAGCAGGAACGGCACCCGCAAGCAGCATCCAGCGCCATGCGGACGTGTCCGGATAGATCTTGAGGATCAGCAAGGAGGTGAATGCGGCGAGCGCCATGCCGAGCGCCTGAAAGGCGAAGGCCGCGGTGATCCACTTGGGCCTGGTTCGAGCCGGCATTGTCTCGGAGATCAGCGATGCGCTGAGTGGATACTCAGCTCCCACCGCGAAACCCTGGAAGAAGCGGAAGAAGGCCAGCCACCACACGTTCGGCGAGAGCGCAGAGAGCACGGCTGTTGCGGCGAAGATGACGATGTCAATCTTCAGCATCCTTTGCCGTCCGATGCGATCGGCAAGTCTGCCGGAGATCAACGCGCCTGGCACTGCGCCGAGAACGGCCGCACCCACGGCGATCGACTTGCCCCAGGGGCCCAGTCCGAAGTCCTCGGTGATGAGTGGTCCTGCGGTACTCATGATGAACAGGTCGAATCCGTCGAGTCCAATCCCGCAGGCGGCCAGCGTCCACAACGCGAAGCGACGCCGCGTGACAGGAGTCGTGTCGAGTACTCGACCGACCGCGTGTGCTCGCGCGGCCGACTCCAGAGTCGCAACGTATGGCGATGTTTCTGCAGCGGCCCCCGGCATGCGGTGAGGCTAGGTGTGCGTGACGTCCGGAAGGTGGGCCCCGGTGTCCGTGAGATGAAGGTTTAGTGACGTTTCATTCGTCTCTTCGTCTCGCACGCATCCCTGCGATTGCCGTTCATCGGACTGTAAGCGTGCGTTCCTTCGCATTTCGCGGGACATGACCAGAGCGGTCCTACGTTTCAAAAGTCGATAACAACGAGAGGAAACGCGTAATGCGCAAATCACTTCTAGTGGTGCCGGTGCTCATGGCCGCATCACTGGTCGCCGCATGCTCGTCAAGCGGCACCAGCAGTGAGACAACAGCAGCGCCCAGCACGCCCACGACTGCTAGCGCCGCGCCCGCGGAAAGCGATGCAGCAAGCGCGGACTCATCGGTTGTCAGTGACGCCATGTGCGGCACGACGGTCGATGAGATCGCAGCGAAGGCGAAGGAAGAGGGCAACGTCAACCTCATCGCCCTGCCAGACACCTGGGCAAACTACGGCGGCATCCTGAAGACCTTCCGTGACACGTACGGCCTCGAGGCCCCGGTTGCGAATCCCGACGCATCCTCGGCGGACGAGCTGACTGCGATCTCCACTCTTGCCGGTCAGCCGGACAAGCCGGACGCGATCGACATCGGCCCGTCATTCGTCGAGCAGGCCAAGGCTGACGGGATGATCGAGCCCTACGAGACGACCAACTGGGCCGAGGTCCCCGACAACCTGAAGGACGCAGACGGCAACTGGGTCGGCGCCTACTACGGAATCATGTCGATCGGCAGCAACACGACTCTCGTGAAGAACGCCCCGAAGACGTGGGCCGACCTCACCAAGCCCGAGTACAAGGGGCAGGTCACGCTCAACGGTGATCCCCGTGAAGCCGGCGCTGCGTTCGCTGCCGTGGTTGCCGCCTCGCTGGCCAACGGCGGATCGTTCGACGACATCATGCCCGGCATCGAGTACTTCGCGGGCCTGAAGAAGTCCGGGAACCTCCAGGTCATCGACGTCACCGAGGCCGCCCTGGTCTCCGGGGACGTCCCGATCGCTCTCGACTGGTCGTACAACTTCCCGGGCATCGTGCCCAAGGTTCAAGAGGCCGGCTTTGACATGAACGTCGTCATTCCGTCCGATGGCCTGTATGGCTCGTACTACGCACAGTCGGTCGTGTCCGACGCCGTCCACCCGTGCGCTGCCCGACTGTGGCTCGAGCACATCACCGGAAATGAGGGCGCTCTCGGCTACCTCGCCGGTGGCGCCATCCCCGCTCGGTACGCAGCGATGGACGCTGCAGGCGTGATCACCGATGAGATGAAGGCCAATCTGCCCAGTGCGGACCTCATCTCGCAGATCACCTTCCCGACCGCGGCACAGACCGAGGCAATGAAGGCCCAGTTGACGGACAACTGGGGACCGATGGTCGCCGATATCTAAGTCCGCCGACGTACGAGGGGCGTCGATCCACTAACCGGGATCGGCGCCCCGACGTCGTACCCAGGCATCCAAGCGCGACGCACAGGAGGTGCAATGAGATCGATCTTCAGGCGAGAGAATCGTCTTGGTCTGCTCGTCGCGCTTCCATTTGCTGCCTTCGTCGGCCTGTTCCTCATCTACCCGACGATCGTCGTGCTCTACAAGTCGGTTACACCGAACGGGACGTTCGGAACCGACGCACTCGTTCGAGCAGTGTCCGGCACCTACCGCACAGGGTTCATCAACTCGATCGCGCTGTCCGGATGGAGCGCGCTTATCGGTGGCATCCTCGGCGTTCTCCTCGCCCTGACGATCAAGAGCCTCAAACGCCCCAAGTGGCTGCACCCGACGCTGGACTCGTGGTCGGCTGTCGCCTCTCAATTGGGCGGCGTCGGTCTGGCATTCGCGTTCATCGCGACGATTGGTGCTCAGGGACTGCTGACGAAGGCGTTCATGAGCGTCGGCATCAACCTGTCAGAGCACGGCGTCAGCACGACTGGATTCTGGGGTCTCGTCGTCGTGTACCTCTACTTCCAGGTCCCGCTGATGTTCCTCGTCGTGATGCCCGCCGTGAACGGGCTGAAGTCGTCATGGCGCGAGGCCGCGGCAATCATGGGATCCTCGCCCGCCAGATACTGGAGAACCGTCGGCTTGCCGATCCTGGCTCCTGCAGCGCTCGGCGGGATGCTCTTGCTGTTCGTCAACGCGTTCACCGCCTACGCCACTGCCTACGTCCTGAACGCGAGCGGCGCACTCGTACCGCTGCAGATCAGGTTCCTCCTCCAGGGCAATGTGATCACTGGCGAGGAGGACCTCGGCAACGCCATCGTGGCGTGGGTGATCGCGCTTCTGCTCTCGAGCCTGCTGATCATGACTCTCCTGCAGCGTCGAACACTGCGCTGGACCAACACATGACGAAGCTTGCGGCGATCATCAAGTGGGCATTCCTCGTTGGCGTCGGCCTCTACTTCCTCGTCCCGATGCTCGCCATGGCGCGCTTCGCATTCCAGGCGGTCCCAACGGCGCTGCTCACCCCCGACAAGCTTCTCACCGGGTGGTCGGCATCGGGTCTGCTTACCGCGCTCACGGATCCCGACATCCAGTCAGCGGCGAAGACCAGCGCGTTGCTGGTCGTCTTCGCGATCACGCTCAACCTCGCGCTGCTCATCCCACTGGCCATCGTTACCGAGGTCCGCAACCCGAAGTTGCGGCCATACCTGACCGCCATCACGTTGTTGCCCTGGGTGATCCCGCCGATCGCTCTGGTTGTTGGAGTCGCCGCCACGTTCCGAGCCACCGTTCCATGGTTCCTGGCGAGCACCTTCAGCCTCGTCCCGTTCTACGCCCTGTGGGCAATGCCGTTCACATACCGCGCACTCGATGCGGGTCTCCAGGCCATCAACGCGCGGACGCTGTACGAGGCGGCACGGAGCATGGGCGCGCCCTTGAGCACAGTCATCTTCCGCGTCCTGCTGCCCAACATGCGGGCAGCGATCATCGCCGCGGCTGGACTGACTACGGCGATGGTGCTGGGTGAGTTCGCGTTCGCATCGCTCCTCCTGAAGCGGACCCTGCCGACGGAGATGGTCAACTACCAGCGCAGCGACCCTCGAGGCGGCCTTGCGCTCGCCTTGTTCGTCCTCGTCATCACCGCATTGAGCCTCGGCCTTGTCGTGCGCGCACTGCGACGGCGGGGACTCAACGTGCAGACGACCGGTCTCTAGGAGGACTAATGGCTGAAGTAGAACTCACCGGGATCACCAAGACGTTTGGCGTGTCGACTGCCCTCGCCGACTTCAGCCTGTCGATTCGATCTGGCGAGCTTGTCTGTCTCCTCGGCCCCAGCGGCTGCGGGAAGACGACCGCACTGCGCGTGCTCGCCGGATTCGAGAAGCCGGACTCCGGATCGGTCGTCGTCGAGGGTCGCGACATCTCGGCAGACCCGCCTGAACGGCGTCGGTTCGGCATGGTGTTCCAGGACTACAGCCTGTTCCCGAACCTGTCCGCACGGCAGAACATCGAGTTCGGACTCAAGGTCCAGAAGCGACCTGCGGTCGAACGCCGCGAGATCATCGATCGCATGCTTGATGTCACTGCACTTGGCGATCACGCCGACAAGTTCCCGCACCAGATGTCGGGCGGGCAGAAGCAGCGCGTCGCGCTCGCCCGTGCAATCGCGACCTCCCCCCGAGTGCTCCTGCTTGACGAGCCGTTGTCCGCGCTCGACGCAAAGGTCCGAGAGAGCCTGCGCGACGAGATCCGGCGGCTTCAGCTCGAGATCGGCGTGACCACGGTGTTCGTCACGCACGACCAGCATGAGGCGCTCGCGATCTCCGACCGCGTCGGTGTCATGAGCAATGGCCGCCTCGAGCAGCTCGCTCCTCCGCGCGAGCTCTACGAGCGACCGGCAAACGCGTTCGTGGCCAGTTTCATCGGCACAGTCAATAGGGTCCCGGCGGTCGGTGATGCCGACGGTCGCTGGCTGGTACTGGGTCGTCGAGTTCCTGCCGAACGCGTTGCAACGCAGGCGGAAGTCGACGTTGCTGCTGTTCGGCCCGAGCAGTTGGCGGTTGAGCACCTCGACGGCGGCTCATCGGTGATCGCCGCAGTGTCCTTCCTCGGCGCGATCACGCGGGTCACTCTCACTCAAGACTCGGGCGCCTCCCTGATCGCGGATGTCATCAGTGCGGACGCGGTCGACCTTGCGCCAGGGATGTCGGTGCGAGTTCGCCTGCGTGACGACGTCACCGATGTCGTCCTCATTGGCGCGTGAGTCCGGTGTCGATGCCTCCCGGTGATACGACGATCACGACGATCGTGCGAGGCGGCGAAGGTGCCGGTGGATGGCAGACGCTCGTCGCGGCACCGGGAGAGCAACGAGGCGATTCCGTGCCAAGAGGGGACGTGCTTGCCTGCCTGTGGCACCTGTCCGACCTGCATATCTGCGATTGCGAGTCGCCCGCGCGCCTGGAGTACCTGGACAGGTACAGCGATCCGGACTCTCCCTACCGAGACATCCTTGGCGATATCGGCACCTACCGACCCCAGGAGTCGCTGACGGTACACGTCGCAACGACGATGGTGGCCACGGTCAATGCCATGTCGATCGGTCCCGCAGCGGGCGCGAAAGTGGACGTGGTCGTCATCACCGGAGACCTGACGGACAACGCCCAACTCAATGAGCTCCACTGGTACCAGCAGATACTCGCGGGCGAAACCGTCTCTCCCCGCAGCGGGTCAGAGGCGCACAGCTCATGGGTAGGCGGAAGCGACCTCGCCCGCTGGGATGAGCGCTACTGGCATCCAGACGGCGCACCACACGGCATCGCTCACGACCGCCCTACGCGCATCTACGGCTATCCGACCATCCCCGGACTGACGCAGGCCTGCCGCGCCGACGTGCGTTCTCCCGGGCTGACGCTGCCGTGGCTCAGCGTGTTCGGCAATCATGACGGCCTCCTGCAGGGGACCGTGCCAATCTCGGACGCCGTTCGCGGCCTGGCGCTGGGCGACGAACGGATCATCGGCCTACCCATCGGGGTCTCGCCGCTACGCACTGCCGAGGCAATCCCACCGGTTGGCCCGGCGCGATACATCCACGAGGAGTCCTCACCTAGGGTGTTCGTTCCGCGCGATCAAGGACGCGACCTTCTCTCGGCGACGGACTTCCCGCGCCTGACTCGCGACGACGAGGGGCCGAACTACTTCGCGTCTGACGTGGGAGACCTACGAGTGATTGCGCTCGACACCATCAACCCGCACGGTGGCTGGCAGGGCTCGATAGACGAGGAGCAGCTCGCGTGGTTGCATGCCGAACTCACGGCGACAACGGGTCGGTACATCCTCATCACCTCCCATCACCCGAGCCCCACGATGATCAACGACTTTGCCCCGTCGGGCTCGAGGCGCGTGCTCGGTGAGGAACTGGTCAGCGTCCTGGTCTCACATCCCGGAGTCATCGCGTGGATTGCCGGACACGTGCACTTTCACGCGGCTGCATGGCGACCGGGGCAAGGGGGCAGTGGATTCTGGGAGATCACGACTGCGTCTCTCATCGACTGGCCGCAGCAGGGTCGCATCCTTGAGTTCGTTCGAACACGAGAGCGAGTGACGCCCGAAATCGCCATCATCAGCACCGTGATCGACCACGGAGGTCCGGTGTCATGGTCGCCGTCAGCACTGTCCGACGCAGCGAACCTCGCGTCGATCTCACGCAGCCTGGCGGCGAACGACTACCGATTGCGCGGCGGCTCGGTTCGTGGCCTCAACCTCGAGTCCGACCCCGAGGTTCGCAATGTCGTGTGGCGTGTGCCTGATCCCTACGCCTAGGCGACTTTGAGTCGAGATCGCTTGCGTCGAATCTGCTGGCGCTCGATCTCGTCGGTCCCACCCCATACGCCCTGCGGCTGGTTCGTCTCCACCGCCCACGACAAGCAGACCGCTGCGACGGGACAACGAGCGCAGATGGCCTTCGCCACGGCGATCTGCGTGCCGAGCGGCCCGCGTGACTTGTCCGGGAAGAACAGGTCCGGGTCCTCCCGCAAGCATTCTCCGTGGGAGCGCCAGTCGGCTGTCATCGTTGATCATCCTTTCGCTTGTCGAACTCGCAGGCTACGTTCGAAATGTTGCGTGCGATTGACCTCCGGCGTTAAGCCCGGGTTTCCAAGATGAACTTCAGGCAAACTGGGTCGCCCCGCCCACGAGGCAGGAACACCGGAAGGTTCAAAGTCTTTATATTGCAGCGTTCTCGACCTTGTGTCACCACAACCACCGAACGCGGGCGGCGCCGCGGAGTGGTCACCGCCTGATCGCGAAGAGTTCACGGACTCGTCGGCCTCTGGCAACCCCGCGGGCCGATCACCGCAAGTAGCGTCTCGCGCATGAGCTCCGTCGTACTGGGCGACTTCGCGTGGACGAATCCCGACTGGATGAGTCACGCCGCCTGCGTCGGTGAACCCTTTCAGGAGAAGTCGACGGTAGACGCAGCGATCGCCGTGTGCCGACGGTGCTCGGTGGTGCAGCCGTGCCTGAGTTTCGCACTGTCACGCGACGAGACGTACGGAGTGTGGGGCGGCCTCACGTACGAGGACCGCAGGACTCTCCAGGTCACCCGCGCCGAGCAACGACACTGAAGTTGACTAGTGCGTCGTGCTGCTGAGTCCAGCAAGCGCAAAGTCGGTTACCCGCTCGGCAAGCTGTCGGCCATTCGCCCGAAGTTCGGCAAGCCGAGGCTCCGGCGTGGCGATGAAGTGGTTGATGATCATTCCGCCGATGGCGTCGAGAAGAAGCGTCGGATCGACGTCCTGCGGCAACTCGCCGCGATCTATGGCCCGCCGGATGATCTCGCGCCCGCTGTCGCGGCGGAATACTCGCCAGCGTTCCATGGCGATCCCGAGAATGTCTGGGTAGAGCTTGGCCTCCACCTGCGCTCGCAAGATGACCAGTCCGTCGGGCCGAAGGTAGGTGGAAAGTTCATTCCACGCGACCTCGATGAGGTCTCCGCGAACGCTGCCGGTATTCGGAGCCGGGGTACTGATGCCGTGGTGATGCATCATCGTCTCGACGATGAGTACTTCCTTTGACGGCCAACGACGATAGATCGCCGCCTTGCCAACCTTTGACCTCGTTGCGACCGCGTGAATAGTGAAACCCGACCAGCCCTGCTCGGCGTAGACCTCCAGCACGGCGGCGCGAACCCGATCTTCGATGCTCAGATCAACCGGCCGGCCTCGCTTCGCGGGCACCGCCGAGGTTGCGCGCGGCGACGACGTCGACCGTTCGCGGCGTGCCGTGTCCTCAGAAATGGCGCCTCAACTACGTCTCATGGGAATGGCCGACATCGTACCGGCCGGACACGTCGCCACTCACCCGACGACCGCGTCCCGAGGTACCGCGATGACCTGCATCTGCGTGAACTCGGCCAACCCCCACTTTCCGTTCTCGACGCCCAGCCCGCTCCATTTGTGGCCGCTGAATGGCAGATGAGGAAGGACCGCGCCCATGTGCGAGTTGATCGAGACCTGGCCCGCATCGATATTGCGGGCGACCTGCTGCGCTCGATCCTTGTCCGCGGACCACACAGACGCGGTCAGCCCGAAATTGCCCCGATTGGCGCGGCGGATCCCGTCGGCATCGTCATCGATCGCGATGATCGGAAGTGCCGGACCGAACTGCTCCTCGTCAACGATGCGGACACCGTCGCTCACACGGTCGACGATGGTCGGTGCATAAAAGAACCCATTGCCCGGCAGGCGGCGCCCGCCGGCCGCAATTCGAGCCCCGCTTCGGACCGCGTCGTCGACGAGGTCCTCGACGATCGTTAATTGTGGCTGATTGTTGATCGGGCCAAGCTGCGTTCCCGGCTCCGCACCATCACCAACCTTGGCACTCGTCGCGATGTCTGCGAGCGCATCAACCAGCTCACTGTGAAGGCTTCGGTGCACGTATATCCGCTTGACGGCGATGCAGATCTGGCCATTGTTCGAGAACGCGCTCCAGAACAGCGATTGCGCAATCGTGTTGACATCGACATCGTCGAGAACGACCGCTGGGTCATTGCCGCCGAGTTCGAGGGTGACACTCTTCAGGTTCTCGCCCGCGACCGCACCCACCTTCCTGCCGATTGCAGTGGACCCGGTGAACGTCACCTTGCGCGCACCTGGGTGGGCGACCATGGCCGCCCCCAGCGGCTCCTCGCCCGAAACCACGTTCAGCACGCCATTAGGGAGGACACCACGAAGTACTTCGCCAAGTGCCAATGTCGTCAACGGCGTGTACGGCGAGGGCTTGACAACAAGAGTGCAACCAGCCCGCAAAGCGGGCGCGATCTTCCACATCGCAAGAACGATGGGATAGTTCCACGGCACGATGGCACTCGTGACCCCAATGGGTCGGTGAATGATCTCTTCGAAGCGTTCGGCGTCATCACGGACTACCTCGCGGGGCAGCTCGATCTCCGCGTAGTACCTCAGCCAGCCGATCGAGGCACCGAGCTCCTGTTCGGATTCTGCGAGCGGCTTACCCTGCTCGGCGGTCAGAACACGGGCGAGCTCCGCGAGCGATCCCTCGATGGCGTCCGCCGACCTGCGCATCGCGTCGCGCCGCACCTCGTCGTCAAGTTTCCACGTCTCGAATGCGGACTCCGCATCGGCGTAGATGCCGTCCAGTTGCTCGGCCGCCACTGCCGGCGCCACTGCTATCACGACGCCCGTCGCGGGGTTTCTGACAGCGAAGGTTCCGGCGGTCGTCAGGTCGCGACCATTGACGGTGGCACGAAAGTTCCACGGACTGTCGATCATTGCTAGTCCTCCTAGCGGGCGGCGGGCAACAAGACGGGCTTCACAACTCGACCGGAGAGTGCGTCTGCCTCGGCGACGGAGATGTCCGAGAACGGATAGGTCGTGATGAGTTGGTCAAACGGAAACAGACCTCGGCGCCACAGTCCGAGCAGGTGCGGCACGAGTGCCTGCGGTACCGCATTGCCCTCGAGGGAGTACGTGACGGAACGTCCGGCCAGCTCGGTGGGCGCAATGTTGAGCTCTCCCGACCCGACGCCCACGAGCACGCACTTTCCCGGTCGGTTGAGCGAGGCGATCGCGGAGACGATGGCATGGGAGTTGGCCGTGGTATCGAGTGCGAAGTCCATGCCCGGCCCACCGGCCACCACTTGCTCGACAAGGTCATCGACATCACCCCGAACGACTCGCGTCGCCCCGAACTTCTCCGCGAGATCCAGTCGCGACTGCACGAGATCCACGACGACGATGTCCGAGGCCCGCGATGCGCTTGCGGCCATGACGGCTGCAAGGCCGACGGCGCCGCTTCCAAAGATCACGACTGTCTGACCGGGTCGAATAGAGAACTCGTTCAGCACCACACCCGCGCCCGTCTGAACTCCACAGCCCAGCGGGCCGAGGAGCTCCAACGGCAGATCGCGATCGACGACGACGACATTACGCTCGGTGGCGATCGCATGCTCGGCGAAGGACGACTGTCCGAACCAGCGTGACGCGACCGCGTCGCCAGCGATATCGACTCCAGCGGATGAGCCGTCAGAACGGCGGCCCGAGACATTCCGCTGGTTGAACTCCACGCAGTAGGCCGGCGACCCGGCGAGGCACGAAGGGCACCAGCCGCAGGAATCGAAGCTGAGCACGACATGGTCGCCAACGTGAATCCGCGCTACGCCGGAGCCCACGGCTTCGACCACTCCCGAGCCTTCGTGCCCAAGCACGACGGGGCCGAGCATCGCGTTGAAGCCTGGGTCGCGGGCCAGAAGGTCCGTGTGGCACATCCCGGCACCGACGATCCGCACCAGCACCTCGTCCGGACGCAGGTCGTCCAGCGCTACCTGGACGAACTCGTAGTCGAGGTCGGGACCGCGAAGTACCGCCGCGCGAGTGACGATCGACGTCACGAGATGACCACCGGCAGCCGACGGACCCCGTGGATGAACTCACCCGGCAGGTACTCCGGCTCCCCGACCTCCATCGTCGGGAGCTTGGTGAGGATCTCGCGCGTGAGTGCACGAAGCTGCGCTCGCGCCACCGAGTGGCCCAGGCAGTAGTGCACGCCGCCGCCGCCGAACGCGTAGTGGGGATTGGGCCTGCGTGACAGGTCGAAGCGATGCGGATCGGTGAACACGGCCTCATCGCGGTCGGCGGACGCGAAGAAGATGACAACCTTGTCGCCCTGACGGATCAGTTGGCCGTGAAGCTCGACGTCGGAGGTCGCAGTCCTGGCGAACTGAATCACCGGAGACGCGTGCCTGACGAATTCCTCGACAGAACTGGCAATCCGACCTTCGAAGTCCGCCTCGAGCCATGCCTTCTGATCCGGGTTGCGCCACAGCTGGACGACGGTGTGAGACGTCGTCTGCTTCGTTGTGTCGTTGCCGGCAACGCTGAGCAACAGCATGATCTGCTGCACGTCGTCACCAGTGAGCTCGATTCCCTCCGCGCCCGCGTTCGCCAAGGCGGTAGCGACGTCGTCGGCCGGCTCGCGACGGCGACGCTCGATGAGGTCCAGGCCAATCTCGCGCAGGATTGCGAGCTGCTGCGCGCGAAATGCGAGCGGATCCATTCCCCCGTTGATATCGGGCTCGAAGAACCTGAGCGCGCGGTCTCCAACGTCAGCGAAGTTCTCGACCTCGCTCTCCGGCACACCGATGATGTCGGCGACTGTGAGCATCGGCAACTTCGCGGATACCTCGCTGACGAAGTCGATGGATCCGGCACCGACGACCGCGTCGACGATCTGCGCCGCCCGATCTTCGATCTTGGAGCTGATCCGTGCCACTGCCTTTGGCGTGAACGCAAACCCCATGATCTTCCGGTACTTCGCGTGCAGCGGCGGGTCCATGCCGAGGAAGGTCGGCTTCTCGTAGAAGCCGGGAGGGGCCGGCTGCATGAGGATCGACAGGGTCCCGTACTTCTCTTCGTCAGAACTGAACATCGCGTAGTTCTTGCTCACGTATGCGAGGTCCTCGCCCCGAACGATCGCCCAGAAGCCCGGTTCGCCGTGAACCTCCGGCGGCAGGCCGGGGTACTCGAGAGGAGGGTGCCAGCTCACGGGCGCGTGCTCGCGAAGGCGCTTGAAGGTCTCGTCGCGCTCCTCGAACGGACGTGACCAGAACGCGACGCTCGAGATGTCCTCATTGGTAGTGAACCGGCGATCTTCAGTAGTGGCCGACATGTTCAGCTCCTCATCTGCTCGGTCGTGCGGTGGAGTACAGCGTTGGTAGCCCGGCGGATCATGCCGCGCTTCGTTCAAGGATGTGGACACCGCAGGCACTGCCAATGCCGATGACATGAGCAAGCCCGACCCTCGCGCCCTCGATCTGCCGCGGACCGGCCTCACCCCTCAGGTGAGTGGCGACTTCCCAGATGTTCGCGATGCCAGTCGCCCCGATCGGGTGACCCTTCGATTCCAGGCCTCCGCTGACGTTCACAGGCATGCGCCCGTCGCGCCAACCCGCACCCGACTGCACGAAGTCGACGGCCCCTCCCGGCTCGCACAGCGACAGGTTGTCGTAATGGACCAGTTCGGCTGTCGCGAAGCAGTCGTGCAACTCCACCAGATCGAGGTCACTCGGGCCGATGCCCGCCAGCTCGTACGCCTGGGCCGCTGCCTGCCTAGTCAGGGTGTTCACGTCCGGCAGGATCTGGCAGCCCTCCTGCCACGGATCGCTCGTCAGGACCGAGGCCGAGATCTTCACCGCACGACGCTGCTGCTCCAGGCTCAAGGTGCGCAGTCTCGATCCGCTGACGAGCACCGCCGCCGCGGCGCCGTCGCAGTTCGCCGAGCACATGGACCGAGTGTTCGGGTAGGCGATCATGACGTCATTCATGATCTCCTCGAGGGTGAAGCGCTTCTGATAGGTTGCCAGCGGGTTCAGCGTCGAGTGCGCGTGATTCTTCTCGGCGATCCTCGCGAAGGTCTCGAAGGAGACATCCCCGTACCGCGACCCATATTCCATCCCGACCTGGGCGAATACTCCCGGCATCGAATCGGTGCCGACAATGCCCTCCAGCGCTGCCACCGCACCGTATCTGCCCTGCGGAGTCCACCCCAACGATGTTGACGCTCCCGATGGCTGCCCCAGAAGCCCGATACCGGAGAGCTTCTCGACGCCGACAGCGAGGCCCATATCCACCTCTCCGGACCTGATCGCCATGTGGACGACACGCATCGCCGTTGCGCCGGTCGCACACGCATTCGTCACATTGAAGACAGGGATGCCGGTCTGACCGACCTGCTTTTGGATCTTTTGGCCGATCCCATCGGTGGCCTTCATGAGGTTCCCAGATGCGAGGATCCCGATGTCTCGAATAGAGACACCAGCATCCGCGAGTGCGGCAAGCGTGGCTTCCGAAGCGAGGTCTACTTCGTCCTCGTCCGGGTGCTTGCCAAACTTCGTCATGTGGATGCCAAGGATCCATACCGACTCGCTCATGCGGTCTGTTCCCTGTCGGGCTCAAACCCGTACGCGATCGCCTCGACACCCTCGTCGTCCAAGCCGAGCGACCACGTCGTCAAGCGCACCGGCATGTTGATATGGATCGAATCCGGCACCGGCTCGACATTGACGAGGTTCGCCCTCACAGAGGTCCCGGCACAGTTCACCACCGCTGAGACAAACGGCACCTTGGTGAACTGGTCCCCGACGTGCACGATCGTGAATGCCGTCACCGAACCCCGGCTGGCCACCTGTGCCCGAACGAAACTGGTCAGTCCGCACCCTGCACAAGCATTGCGGCGATCGAAGTACCGTGCACGGCAGTTGACGCACTCCCACGCCATCAGGCGGGCAGGGTCGAGCACGAGGTAGTTCACGACTGGCACGCGCCTGACCCCCTTCACTCGAACATGACTGATTCGTCGGCGGTGGTCTGCGGGAAGACGTAGTGCGTCTCGGCATCGATAGTCGCGATGTTGTCCGCTACCCAGTCGATGTCCATGTCGGGATTGATGGTCCCCGCAGTAACTCCGACATCGACTCGCGCAATGCGCCCCGCGCCGACGCTGTAGATGCGTCCATTCATCTCGCAGCGCCTCGAGACCAGGTAGGCCACGAGCGGCGCGACCAAGCGCGCTTCCGCTTTGTCCCCCAACGTCCCCATCAACCCTTCGGTAAGCCGAGTTGAGGCGATGGGCGCGATTACGTTGGCAGTGATTCCATGCCGCTCGACCTCCTGCGCAATAACGCGGGTCAGCCCAACGATTCCCATCTTTGCGGCGGCGTAGTTCGACTGGCCGAAGTTCCCGAATAACCCAGACGCAGACGTCGTGGCAACCAGCCGTCCGTATTGCTGTTCCTTCATGAGAGGGACGGCCGCATGGAACACACGGATCGTTCCTGTCAGGTGCGCGCCGATGACATCGAAGATGTCCGCATCCGTGAGCTTTGCAAACGTTCGATCCCGCAGGAATCCCGCGTTGGCGATAACGCCGTCCACCCGTCCGAACGCATCGAGCGCCGTCTGCATGATCGCTGCGGCGCCAGCAACGGTCGATCCGTCGTTTGCATCGCCGACGGCTTCCCCGCCCTCTGCCACGAGGGTTTCGGCCAGATTGCTCGCGACGGCACTGTCCCCTCCGCTTCCGTCCGGGACTCCCCCCGTGTCATTGATCACGAGGCGGGCACCGTTGGCGGCGAGAAGACGTGCGTACGCGGACCCCAGGCCACCCGCCCCGCCAGTAATGACGATGACGTCGCCTTCAAGCCCGGTACTCATCCGACTCCTTCGTGAATGGAGAACTCCTCGCGAGCTCTCTTACGCTCCAACTTCCCTGCCGCGGTCCTCGGAACGACGCCGACGTCGATGCGCTTCGGCTTCTTGTAGTTGGCTAGCCCCTCGCCGCAGAAGGCGAGGAGTTCCGCGATGAGTTCGTCATCACCTCCGGACCACTCCGGACGTGCCGACACGATTGCGACGGGAACTGCTCCCCATTCGTCATTCGGCACTCCGAAGACCACTGCGTCCGCGACGGCGGGGTGGGACAACAGGTGACCCTCGATCTCCGCCGGGTAGATGTTGACTCCGCCGGACACGATGAGGTCAACTCGACGATCGAGAACGAATAGATACCCCTGCTCGTTGAAGCACCCGACATCGCCGACCGTGCTCAGCTCTCCACGCCGCGACGAGGACGTCTTCTCAGGATCGTTGTGGTACTCAAAGGACTGTCCAGGCGTCGAGAAGTAGATGGTGCCGGCCTCACCGACGGGCGTGGGGAGGCCGGCCTCGTCGAGGATGCGAACCTCTACACCGGGGAACGGCCGACCGACGGTTCCTGGGTAGAGCAGCCAATCGGCGCTGCTGACCGAGGTAACGCCGCCTTCGGTGGCGCCGAGGTACTCCCACAGGATTGGACCCAGCCAGTCGATCATCGCGCGCTTGAGAGGCACGGGGCAGATCGCACCGGCGTGCACCACCGAACGCAGGGACGACACAACGAAGCCCAAGCGCGTGCTCTCGTCGAGCTGCATGAGGCGGTGAAAGTGCGTAGGAACCATGTGCGTCTCGGTGATGGAGAGCCGCTCGATGTCTCTCAGGACACTGATCGGATCGAAGCGTCGATGCACGACCAACGAATGGCCAATGTGCAAGGACGCGAGCGCAAATGAGAAGGGTGCCGCGTGGTAAGCGGGTGAGCACAGCAGGTGTGCTCCTACTTCGCCGTCATACCCGAAACCACGGGATAACGTGAGCAGTGGGACCAGCGCCTCCTCGGGCGCAAGCCCCGTCAGAGGCTTGCGTACTCCCTTCGGGCGTCCTGTCGTGCCGGAGGTGTAGCCCATGAGCTCGCCGGCGGTTCGCTGAGAAGGCAGTGCGCCGGAGTGCGTCGAGCTCAGGTCTGCCAGATCTCGCCATCCGAGCGGAGCCGACCCACGCACGACGAATCGGTCGACTGGCACGTTGCCCGAGGCGCTCAGTGCTGCGGCGGAGTCCCCATCCTCCACGATCACGACCGATGCACCGCTGTCCTGAACGATGTACTGGACTTCCGCCGCGGTGAGACTGGGGTTGACCGGCACGAAGTGCACGCCGATCTGTGAAGTCGCGAGCGCGATGACGATGAAGTCGATCCCGTTCGGAAGGCACGCGCTCACCACGTTGCCCTCGCGCACGCCCAGCGCGCGCAGTCCGTTCGAAGTCCGGTTGACGTCGCGCTCAAGGGCGGCAAACGTCACGTGCACGTCGTCGACGACAAGAGCCACGGCGTCGGGCCTCGCACGAGCTGCATCCCAGAAGCTCGCGTGACCGTGCAATGCCGTCGCGCTCATGAGGCCAGGCAAAGTCGGCCGCGGTCGAGAACCACATCGCCATCGACGGCCACCCGGAAGAGCGCTTCTGCGCCGTTCATCCAGGCGGTCAGATCGAGCACGTCGCCCGGGACGACCGGTCTCGTGAACCGGGCTGCACACGACCGGAACCCACTCACATCGCCGTCCGTCGTCGCCGCGAGCAGCATTCGCACGGCAATTCCGAAGGTGCACAGACCGTGAAGTATGGGTCTGCGAAACCCCGCGCGCGCGGCGACAGACGGATCCGAGTGAAGCGGGTTGCGATCTCCGTTGAGCCGGTATAGCAACGCCAGGGAGTCCGGCACACGGAACTGGAGGCTGTGGTCGGGACTGCGCGAGGGCCTCTCCCACGGAGCGGACACTCCTCGAGGTCCACCAAAGCCACCCGCGCCAGCGATGAACACGCTCGATCGCATGAGGGCCACGATGCGCTCGTCCGCCGCATCGAAGGCGGTCGTCTCCGTCACCAGTTGGGCATCACGCCCCTTGTCGAACACGTCGACAATCCGACTCTCGACACGAACGGTGCCCGAGGTTCGTAGAGGCTGTAAGACCTCTACGAACTGCTCGGCGTGCAGCACGTCGGAAAGATGCGGACGAAGCGGCGACAGATCGGCTTCGCCGTTTTGCATCAGGACAGCGAATGTCGGGAGGACCTGCTGCGCAATGCCCTCGGTGTTCTCCGTACTGAACTGCGGATCCCCGCCGCCTGCGCCGACGCTCAACGCGTAGAGCAAGGCGTCCTTCGATGTCCACGAGTACGTCCCCGCATGCCAATGTCGACCCACGTCCTCGGACATCGAGCGGCCGACCGATGGGTCCACGGTGGCGCGCTGCATCGAGCCCCTCTCCGGATGTCATCGGGTGGCGACCGGCGCCCTTTACGGACGTTGATTGTCCGAAACGGACCATAAGGCGCGGGCGATCCAACGTCAACCACAATCTCAATCTTTTCCGGTGATGAGCCCGGATCTCGCGACCGGTTCATGCGCTAGCGTGCGGAACTTCGAGGAACAACCCGAATACGGAGAGTCGATGCCGGCCAGCCGCACCACCGGTCGAGGCCCAGCTGCGCGTGCGACGCGTTCAAGCCTGGTCCTTGAGGCAGCGCGCGACTTGGCTCGTGAAGGCGGCTACGAAGCAGTCCAGATGCGCGAGGTAGCCAAGCGCGCGCGCGTCGTGCTCGCGACGCTGTATCGGTACTACTCGTCGAAGGACGACCTCATCCGAGCGCTCACCGACGAGGAGCTGGCGACTTTGGACGAGTACTTTCGCGTGTCGCCCCCGCGCCATTCGACCGCACACGCACGCGCCAACGCCGTCGTAATGCGTGTTTTCCGAGCGTTCGAGGCCAACACAGGCTTTGCGCACGCGGCGATGACCTGCTATCACACGCCGCGGCCGTGGGCCGAGGATCGTCCGGCCGAACTCGCTGCGACTTCACCGACCTTCGTCGAGATCGTCGGGCGCGCGGCGTGGGGACCTGACCATCGGCCGACTAAGGATCAGCGAGTTTCGCTGCAGATCCTCGAGTCCGTGCTCAGCAGCAGCGTGATCGAATGGCTCGACGGATCGATTTCCGCGAGCGATGCCGAGCACCGCATTAGGTTTGCGGCGAAGCATCTGGTCACCAGCTAGAGCCCCATTTTCCGCAACGCCTTGGCTCTGGGATGCTCGACGTACTACGCTAACGAGAACACGTTCTGCTACGGCTGGTGGCGGATCGCGTGGGTCGAGCAGGGTGGCGGTTGTCGAGGGCCGGCCACCCTGCTTCGCCCCGCCTTCGTGGTTATCGGAATGTTATAGAGAACCTGTTCCAATTTGACTCTAGCGCTGTACTCTCCGAGAACGCGTTCTACTTTAAGGCGAAGAAGCCAGCAACCACAGTGCCTTTCGCTCTGGGCAGTAGGTCCCGCGGGCGATCGTGCACATCCAGCGCTTTCTGACAGGAGTACCCATGAACAACCGCAAGCGACTGATCGCGGCCGTTGCCGCGATCGGCATCTCGAGCGCGATGCTCGTAGCCGGGACCAGCGGCATCACTGCGACCGCCGCCCCTGCGGCGACCAATGCCGACGGCGTGGCCCAGGCGAAGGTCCGGGCGGCTGCGTACCAGCGGCCGCCGACGAAGATCGGCCAGACCATTCCGCTGCGGATTCCCGCTCCGAAGAATAAGTCGGTCGTCTACTTCCTCAACGGAACGCCGGCTGCTCAGTTGATCAACGACGGAGTCAAGAAGGCTGCTGAATCGGGCGGCTGGAAGTTCACGTCGATGAACTACAAGTCGGAGAATCCGGCGACTCTGCAAGCAGCAATGATGACCGCGCTCCAGCAGAACCCCACTGGCGTCATCGTGTCCGGCGAGACTGCGGACACCTGGGGCGCATCGGTGACGGCCGCCTATGCGAACGCCAAGATTCCGATCATCGCTGGCTCGACCTGTCCGGTGAAGCAGGTCGGCCCGATCTTCCCGGGAGCAGCCACGTGCCTGAACCCCTCGGAGACTGGACGCCTTCTCGCTGACTGGTTCATCGCGGACTCGAACGGTAGGGGCAACGCCCTCCTGCAGAGCATGCCCGCGTTCGATGTCTTCGTCGTTCTTCGCGAAGCGTTCAAGGCGGAACTCGCGGCGAAGTGCCCGCTGTGCAAGCTGACGGTGCAGGAGGTCACTCTCGCTCAACTCGGTGCCGGTCAGATTCCTTCGGCTCTCGTGAACACTCTGCGCACGAACCCGGATATCGGCTACCTGTTCTTCGACCTCGCCGACTGGTCGACGGGCATCACGCCCGCACTTGCGGCCGCTGGCCTGACGAATCGAGTGAAGGTCGGAGGAGTCGGGCTCAACGAGGCTGCGCTGGACGGCCTCAAGTCCGGAGCGCAGGTGGTGTGGACAGCTACGTCGTTCACGAACTACGGCTACGCGAACTTCGATTCGCTTCTTCGCGTGATTACGGGATCGAGTGGCATCAGCAAGAACGGCTCCATGCCTCTTCAACTCTTCACGCAGGCCAATGCCAACACGGCATCGCTTCCCTACATGCAGCCGAGCAACTCCCTCGCGCTCTACCGGAAGCTCTGGCGCTGGCAGTAAGCACGATCGGGGGCAGGGCGGTGGTTGGCGAGCCACCGCCCTGCCTCGCCGCTACTAGTGAGGCAGGTCAATGAGCGACATCCCGGGCCGGCTGCGGACTCTGGAGACCCAGCGCCACCGATCCTCCTTCATCGATGCCGGTCCGCAGGACGGCCCGGTGATCTTCTTCATCCACGGCTGGCCCGAGGTCGGCGTTCTGTGGCGCCGCCAGATTGAGTACTTCGCCGATGCCGGATGGCGCTGCATCGCTCCTGACATGCGTGGCTACGGAAGGTCTTCCGTCCCCGCCTCGGTTGCGGACTATGCCATGCAGGAGATCGTTCAAGACATGGCCGAATTGCACGACAGCCTCGGCGCAGAGTCGGCGGTTTGGGTCGGGCACGACTGGGGCAGCCCGGTTGTCTCAGCGCTCGCGGCGAACGAGAGTCAACGTTGCCGCGCCGTCGTCAACATCTGCGTGCCGTACTTCCCGCGAGGCTTCGGGCCGGCGGAACTGGTACCCCTCGTTGATCGAGACATCTACCCCATCGACAGGTTTCCTCTGGGCCAGTGGGACTACATGCAGTTCCACGTCGACGAGCCCGAACGCACGGCGCGGGAGTTCGACACGGATGTCGCCGCCTTCTTGACCATGGCCTACCAAAGTGGGACTCCAGAGGGACTGGCTCAACCAGCCTTCACGGCCAGTGTTCGAGCCAACGGTGGGTGGTTCGGCGAAGCTGGACGAGCGCCACACCTTCCTCGCGATCGGGCCGTCCTTTCCGACTCGGACCTTGCTGTTCTCGTCGACGCTTTCGAGGCGACCGGCTTTCGCGGCCCCGACAACTGGTACCTCAACTTCGACGCGAACCGCGTGCTCGCGTCCGCAGCACCAGATGACGGACGTCTGTCGATGCCGGTGCTGATGGTTCACGGCGCCTGGGACGTCGTGTGCGAGACCGTGAACTCCCGCCTCGCGGATCCCATGCGCGCGGCCTGCAGGGATCTCACCGAAGTCGTCATCGACGCCGGTCACTGGGTGGCCCAGGAGCGGCCCGAGGAACTCAACGAGGCGATCGCGCACTGGCTCTACGCCAAGAACATCACTAGAGAATCACTGGAGGGAGCTCGCTCACGATGACGATCACTCAACCAAGCAGCACCGGAGCAGGAGTTCAGGAGCCGGGCAAGCGCCTGCTGAGAATTTTCCATGGAGCGGACGCGGCGGAGTTCGACGACTCGGACATCATGTCGCCAGCGGTGTTCTCCGACGAGGTAGTCGAGGTCGCTGACTTCGAGGCGCTGAGCCACGGATACGACATCAAGGTGCTCTTCCGAGATGACTCCCCGGGCGGCTTCAGCCTCATCTGGGCCTGGTTTGGCGCGGACTACCCCCTGCCACGTCACACCCACGACTCGGACTGCCTGTACTACGTGATCTCCGGCCAGGCGATCATGGGCAAGCAGGTACTAGGCCCGGGTTCTGGCCTGTTTGTTCCCGCAGGGACCCCGTACCGCTACACGCCAGGACCTGAAGGGGTCCAGATCCTGGAGTTCCGCAAGGCCACCAGTTTCGATATCGACATCCTCGATCAGAGCGTTGACCACTGGCGTGAGTTCATGATCACCGCCCATGCCATGACCGCAGTCTGGGATACCCAGCGGCCGACCGGCTTCGGATGAGAGCAGTAGTTCTCGAGGGCCTCGGCGACGTCCGGATTCAGGAGATCGACGCGCCATCAGTGAGGGATGACCAGGTCGCCGTGCGGGTTGCTCACAGCGGCATCTGCGGATCGGACCTTGCTCTCATTCACCATTACGGAGTGAGTTCATCGCCTCATCCGCTCACCGGAGCGTTCGGACCGCAGATTCTCGGTCACGAGTTCAGCGGAGTCGTCGAATCAGTCGGGCCGCGAGCCGAGGGCTTCGCCGTCGGTGATCGGGTGGTCGCCCAGCCGACCTACTGGTGCGGTACATGTCCGCCATGCACGCGGGGTCTCACGCATCTCTGCCAGACGGTCGCCTTCCATGGCATCAACGCCGCCGGCGGAGGGCTTTCGGAGGTCACGGTGCTGCCAGCGGCCAGCCTCCACCTGCTTCCGGATCGCCTCAGCCTCGCGCAGGGGGCGCTCATCGAGCCGCTTGCGGTCGCGCGGCACGCGGTAGTCCGTGGCGAGGTTGACCCTGTCAGTTTTGCTCTAGTGCTCGGCGCCGGGCCAATCGGGATCAGCGTCGCGTTGAACCTCAAGGCGGTTGGTGTCGAGCGCATCGTCATCACAGACACCAGCCAGTCCCGCCGCGCGATCGCGCGTCACCTCGGCTTCTCGGTACTCGACCCAGCCAGGGAGGACGTGGCGGCCGCGGTCCTCGGCATGACTCAGCGAGCAGGCGCGGACGCGGTCTTCGAGTGCGCTGGCGCAGCCGCCACAGTTGAGACGGCCATGTCCTGCATTGCCGCACGCGGACGTGTGATCGTGCTTGGCGTACACAAGTCGCCTGTTCGGATCGACTCACACCTTCTGATGACGAGCGAGGCCGCGATCCTCAGTTCACTCGCGTACAGCCGGGAGGACTTCGAAGCCGTCATCGAACTATCCGCGCGCGGTGCGTTCCCACTCGATCGTTGGGTCGAGCACATATCTCTCGACCAGGTACCCGAGGTGATTGCCGACCTCTCAGCAGGGATGCGCATGAAGGTTCTTGTCGACCTGTACTAAGGAAAGGAGGACACGTGTCGCGGGAGAGTCCACGCTTTGCGGGGCAATGCGCCGTTGTTACGGGTGCCGGTTCGGGTATCGGGGCGGAGATATCACGGCTCCTCATTGCCGAAGGAGCGACCGTCATCGGCGGCGACATCAACGAGGAGTCGCTCAGGCGGACTCGCGATGAGCTCGGCGACACATTTACCGTCGCCACATGCGATGTGACGAGCGAGTCTGATGTTGAGGCGTTGATCGCACTTGCACTCGACCGGAACGGACGGCTGGACGTCGCCTTCAACGTCGCGGGGGGCGGACGCGTTGGAACACTCAGAGATATCGCCTCGAGCGACTGGGACTTCACTATGGACCTCGTGCTTCGAGGCGCATTCTTGTGCACGAAGTACGAGGCGCGGGCGATGGCCTCAACCGGCGGCGCCATCGTCAATGTGTCCTCGCTGAACGCGCACGTGCCGATGTACGGTGGATCGGCCTACTCCGTCGGAAAGGCCGGCGTGGAGATGCTCACGAGGAACGCGGCTCTCGAACTCGCGCGTGATGGCATCCGAGTCAACGCTGTGCTTCCCGGTCTCGTGCGCACACCCCTCACCGCGCCGATGCTCGACGTTCCCGAGATCCTGGCGGCATTTGAGGAACGGATCTCCATGCGACGGCCTGCGACGACGACCGAGATCGCGGGTCCTTGCGTGTATCTGGCGAGCGCCGAAGCCTCGTACATCACGGGAACGAGCCTGGTCGTTGACGGTGGATGGGAGATCGCGGCCTACCCGGACATGAGTCGCTTTTCTGGATGACAACGGTCTTCTCGTGCGGAGGCAGGCACCTATGAACGACACGATCAGAACTGTCCAATCAGGCGAGGTGACGATCTCCGTTCGCGTGATCGGGCGCGGGCCGCTCGTGATCTTGATGCACGGCTGGCCCGAGCTCGGGCTGTCGTGGAGACACCAGATCGGCCCCCTCGCTGATGCCGGCTTCATGGTCGCTGCCCCGGACATGCGCGGCTATGGATCGTCCTCATCGCCGCGTGAGATCGATTCCTACAACACCGATGCCATCTGCGATGACATGCTCGCAGTCGCCGACGCGCTTGGTGCGAGAACGTGGGTGGCGGTGGGTCACGATTGGGGTTCGCCGGTCGCGTGGCGATGCGCTCTCAGGTTCCCCGAGCGCGTCCGTGCTGTCTTCTCGCTCAGCGTTCCGCATGGCAATGCGCCTCCGCCCACGGCTGAATGGTTTCGCCTCGCGTTTCCGGACTCCTTCTTCTACATCCGGTACTTCCAGGAACTCCACCGCCCCGAAGCCGAGCTTGACGCGGACATCAAGGACTCGTTGAAGCGCATCTTCCACGCGCTGTCGGGCGATGCTCCTCTGGCTGACTGGATCAAGACTCGGCCGATCGGCAGCGGCCTCCTCGACGGGCTCGACGAACCAGGCCCCGGCGAGCTGTCGTTCATGCCGGACGATCTGCTCGACGAGTACGTGAGTGCGTTCCAACGACACGGGTTCTTTGGTCCTGTCTCGTGGTACCGGAATATCGATACCAACTCACTGCAAGCCCGTGCCTACGGCTCAGGCGAGATCACCCAGCCCGCCGGCTTCCTGTGCGGCAGCATGGAGATCGTGCTGGCGATGGACCCATCGGGGCTGGAGACGCAACGAGACCTCGTCTCGGATCTGCGCATCGAACGAGTAATACCGGGAGCCGGTCACTGGATCCAGCAGGAGCGACCCGACGACGTCACCACGGCGCTTCTCGAATTCCTCGCGAGCCTGCGCGACTGATGCACGCGACCCCACGCACAGGAAAGGGTGGCGGTGCCTTGGGACACCGCCACCCTTCCGCCTCCCCCGGGTACTAGCGGGCGGTTACCACTTCCACAGCTTCTTGTACTGAGCAAGCGCAGTCGTCGGAGCGTTGTACGGAAGCGAGACGCCGCCCACGTTCGCCGGCGTGAGGAGCTGGATGGGGATCGAGCTGTTCTTGCTGATTCCCGTCGACTTCGTCAGCACTCGCAGCAGCGAGTCGAAGTTCGCGTAGCCATAGACGGTGAACGAGGTTGCCATCCATGCCACGTTTGCGCTTGCCTTGAGCAGGGCCAACCCTGACTCGTCCACACCGGCCCCTCCGACCTTGACACGGTCGGTGAGGCCTGCAGCGGCGAGCGCCGGCATGATGCCCCGAGCCCACGCGCCATTGTCGAAGAACAGGTATGTGAGGTCCGGCTTCGCCCGCAGCGTGTTGACCAAGGCTGACGGAATCTGTCCTGCCGCGTACTGGCTGAGCGTGGTCTCGAGCACCTCGACGACGCATGCTGGGCACTTGGCCTTGACCTCTGCTTGGAACGCCTCACGCAGGACGACGAAGACATTGAAAGAGGGCATGCTCTGAAGCAGGGCATGGCCCGTGCCTTTGGAGTCGGCGATGAACCAGTCAGCGAGAGTCCTTCCGTTGTCGGCAGGACTCGCGCACGTCGCCGCACCCGGGAAGATCGGGCCGGTCTGCGTGAGCGGGCACGTGGAGCCCGCAACGATCGGCACCTTGGCATTCGCGTATGCCGCTGTTACGGCGGCGCCCCAGTTGCCCGGTGTCTCACCGGAGACGATCACGCCAGCGGGGTTCTTCTGCAGCGCGTTCATCATCGCCTGCTGCAACGTCGCCGGGTTGGCAGAGTTGTACGTCAGCGAGTCGAATGTCCACCCGCCCGCGGTCGCGGCCTGTTGAATTCCATCCTGGATCAACTGAGTCGCGGGGGTGCCGTTGTTGAAGTAGATGACGGACTTTCCCTTTGGCCCCGGAGTCCGCAACGGGATGGTCTGGGTGATCTTGGTCGGCGTCCTCATCGCTGCCTGCGCTGCGATGAGCGCCTGCTTCACGGGGTCCGGGGCCGGCGCGGCCATGGCAGCAGTCGCCAGGCTGCTGACAGTGATTGTCGTGACGGCCGCTACGGCAATCAGACGCTTCGTCAACTTCATTCAAAACTCCTCAAGGAATGGACGGCGATCGGTCGAGCGCTGATGCCCGCAAGAGGAGTAGAACATGTTCTCTTTAGGGAAAGAGAACATGTTATAAACTTGTGATCATCGCGACGTGCTGCGGGTGGTGCCGAATCGTCCGCTACCGCTGGAGCGTCGACTGCCTAACGACGAGTCGGGTTGGCAGAGGCGTGTCCGACGTCGACGGTTCACGCTCTTCAAGGGCAATAAGGATCTTCTGCATCATCAGCTCACCCAACGCCGCGAAGTCCTGGCGGATCGTGGTGAGCGGCGGATACAGGTACGCGGCCTCGGGCACATCGTCGAAGCCGACCACGCTCACGTCTCCGGGAACCGACAGCCCGCGTTCGCGGAGTGCCGACATCAGACCCATCGCCATGAGGTCGTTGGACGCGAACACCGCGCTGCCCGGATCGATGTCGATCGCCTTGCCGAGCTGGTAGCCAGAGTCGGCGGTCCAGTCACCGACCATCGGCTCGGGAGCGCTCAGTCGCCACTCGGCAAGCTCGTCCCGCCACCCGCGGACTCGTTCGATCGAATCAGTGGCACCGGTCGGTCCCATCATGTGCAGCACGCGCGTATGTCCAAGCTCGGCGAGGTGGCGAACGGCCAGCCGCGCGCCTCGGTACTGGTCGATCGACACGAGGATCGGACTGCGTCGCTGAGTCGACGCCGCGGCCACGACAGGCACGCCCAGCTCGAGCCCCCGGACCATCTCGAGCACCCCGTTGTCCATGACGACCAGCACGATGCCGTCGACGCGTTGGCCGAGCAGTGCTTCAACAGTCGATCTCACGCTTCTCGGGTCATCACCCACCGCGCTCACCATGTCGACGCGATAGCGCGCCGCACGTGCGGCAATGTTGAAATGCATGGCGATCACATTCGGGCCGTGATCAGGAACGCTCGGGATGATGAGTCCCAGCGTCCGAGTGCGCTTGGTGACCAACGCTCGCGCCTGGGGCGACGGGCTGTACTTCAGCTGGAGGATGGCCCGCTCGACTCGCTCTCGAGTCGCCGGCCGAACATTGGGCAGTCCGTTCAGTACCCGCGAGACGGTCTGGTGGGAGACGCCGGCCAGACGAGCCACATCGAAGATGTTCGGTGCCCGCACCGGGCCGTTCTCAGACATCTCCGCCCTCGCCATCGGGAACCGAGGCGCGCGCTACGAGGGCTAGCAGCTCATCCACGGACACATCCACGGATCGGACCGTCTCCAGGATCCGGCCGTCCCTGAGCACGGCCACGCGGTCACTCACTCGCAGGACCTCGTCCAGTTCGGCCGAGATGAACACCACCGACAGTCCGTTCTCGGCGAGATCCGATACGAGGTTCTGGATCTCCACCTTCGCCCCGACATCGATTCCCCGCGTCGGCTCGTCGAGCACGAGTACCCGCGGAGCTGTCGCGAGCAGGCGCGCGAGCAGCACCTTCTGCTGGTTGCCTCCCGAGAGGTGCCCCGCCGGACGATCCAGGTCCGGCGGTCGGATGTCGAGAGCCTCGACCCAGCTCTCGGCAAGTTCTCGTTGGCGAGCTGTGCTGATCCTGCGCAGGAACCCGCGCTGCGCCTGGAGAGACAGCGTGATGTTCTCCAGAACGCTCAGTCCCGCGACGATCCCGTCGGACCGGCGATCCTCCGGGGAGTAGACGATGCCGAGGGCCATCGCTCGGCGGGGCGTCGGCAGGCTCGTCTCCCGCTGCTCGATCCGGATCTGTCCCGATTGGAGTCTGTCCACGCCCGTCAGCGCGCGCGCCAACTCGGTCCGCCCGGATCCGAGAAGGCCGGCAAGCCCCAGAACCTCGCCCGCCGCCACGTCGACATCTGCGTCCGCGACGCCGGGTGACACGGTGATGCCGCGCGCGCTGAGGAAGGCGGGTGCATCTGAGCCGGTGATTGCGCTTGCCTGCGTTGCCCGATGGCCGGAGATCTCCCGTCCGAGCATCTTCTGCACGAGGTCAACGCGCAGCAGTTCGGTGGTGCGGTACTCCCCGACCAGCCGTCCGTCGCGCAGCACCGTCACCCGGTCACAGATCTCGTAGACCTGATCCAAGAAGTGCGACACGAAGACAATCGCGACGCCACGGGTCTTCAGCTCGCGCATCACGCGGAACAGCTCTGCGACCTCATTCACGTCGAGGCTCGACGTCGGCTCGTCGAGCACGAGCACCTTGACGTCAGTGGAGATGGCCCTCGCGATTGCCACGAGCTGCTGAACGGCCACCGGGTGCGTACTCAGAAGCGACGCTGGGTCGATGTCGAGCCCGAGTTCGTGGAGCACGGTCGATGCGGTCCGTCGCATCTCCCGCCAATTGATCATCCCGAAGCGCCGAGACTCGCGGCCGAGTGAGATGTTCTCAGCCACCGACACGTTCGGCAGCAGCTCGATCTCCTGGTACACAGTGCTGATGCCCGCCTCCTGGGCGGCATGCGGGCTGGCGAAACTGACCTCGCTCCCAGCCAAACGCAGCACCCCCGCATCAAGGGGGAGCGCACCGGTGATCGCCCTGACGAGAGTGGTCTTACCCGCTCCGTTCTCGCCCATGAGCGAGTGGATCTCGCCGGCCATGAGCCGGAAGTCCACTGCGTCCAAGACGGTTTCCGTGCCGAAGCGAACCGTCGCTCCGGTGAGTTCGAGCAGCGGTCGCGGCTGATCCACCCGGCCATTGTCGTGCGATGGGGTGGACACGAGCAATCGACGCGCTTTCTCTTGCCGCTATTCCCTGCGCTCGGTCCGGGCCACGATGAATCGCTGGATCAAGATGAACAGCAGGAGCAACGCCCCGACGATGATCTGCATCCACGACTGCTCGGCACCCAGGAACGAAATGCTTGCCTTGATGGTGCCGTACACGAAGACGCCGATCATCGAGCCGATGACGTACCCGCGGCCACCCGACAGCAGTGTGCCGCCGATGACCACGGCAGCAATAGCGTCGAGTTCGGTGCCGATGCCGTTTCGGGGATAGCCCGCGCCGGAATAGGCGGTGAGTATGACGCCCGCTACTCCGGCAAGGGTTCCCGAGATCAGATAGACGAGCACCTTCGTGCGCGCCACCTTCAGACCCATGAGCCGAGCGGACTGCTCGTTGCCACCGATCGCGTAGATCGTGCGCCCGAAACGGGTGTACTGAAGAACGATCGCGGCAATCAGGACCGACCCGAGCGCGATGATTCCTGTTGGTGTGATGTACCAGTCGCCGATCTTGAACCGGGTTGACTGCAGCCACAGGAGGGAATCGTTCTCCACCCGGATCGAGGCCAGGCTCACCACGAACGCCAGACCTCGGGCCAAGAACAGGCCCGCTAGCGATGCGATGAACGGTTGCACGTTGAAGTACTGAACGAGGACGCCGATGAGCAGCCCGATCAGCGCACCGGCGACCAGGATGATGGGAACCGCGACCACCACAGGCAACTGATCGCCCAGCAGGTAGGCGAGCAGGATCCCCGTGAAGGCCATGACCGAGCCGACGGACAGGTCGATACCCGCCGTGAGGATGACGAATGTCATGCCCACCGCGATCACCATCAAGTAGGCGTTGTCGAGTAGAAGCGCCGACATGTTCCTTGGCGTCACGAAGTTGCCGAAGTAGATCTGAGCGGCGACCAGGAGCAGGATCAGCACCACCAGCGCGGCCACCGTGGGCATCAGCGAGGCGTGCCGCTTCAGGAATCGATCGTTCGCCTGCCGGAACGTGGCGGTCTCTGGCTTGGTCACGGTCGTCATGACCCCACCTTTTCGGTTTGACGAGTGTCGGCGGAGGCACGTGAACCGGGTGCTCGCCACGCTCGTCGGCCCAGATCACGCATCCGAGGCGACTGAACGATGACCACGAGAATCACGACGAGCGCGAAGAAGACAGGACTCTGCGGTGACGGCACGCCCAGGAACAAGATGGTCGAGTTCAGAGTCTGGATGATGAACACGCCGACGACCGTGCCGGCGATGCTGAACTTGCCCCCTTGCAGAGAAGTACCGCCGAGAACAACAGCGAGGATGGCGTACAGCTCGATGAACAGTCCCGCTGCGTTCGCATCGGCGGCCTTGATATTCGAGCTGTAGATGATGCCTGCCATCGCCGCCATCAGGCCGCTGAGCACGTAGGCGCTGAAGATGATGCCGCGCGACCTGACGCCGGCAAGGCGACTTGCCTCAGGGTTGATGCCGACAGCCTCGGTCAGCATGCCAAGCGCGGTGCGCCGTTCGAACACGCTCACGAGAATGATTGCCGCGAGCGCGATGAGGAATGCGAATGGCAGTCCGAGCACATAGCCACTCGCGATGAACTCGAATGGGTCGCTGTTGACCGTAGTGATGAACCCGCCCGTGATGAGCAATGCCACGCCTCGTCCGGCGAGCATCAGGACCAACGTGGCAATGATCGGCTGGATCTTCAGCACGCTGATGAGGAAGCCGTTCCAGGAGCCCAGTACCAGGCCAACGAGGATGGCCGCCACAATCGCGACGAGCACGGTGCCGAGATTGTTCGGATCACCGGAGCCGTCGATGATCGTCAAGGCAACCGCGCCGGAGACCGCCATCACTGCGCCGACAGACAGGTCGATACCGCGGGTGGCGATCACGATGGTCATGCCCAAGGCGACCAGCATGAGCGGCGCGCTGTTACGAAGGATGTCGATAAGCGCGCCGTACAACTGGCCGTCGCGCACGGTGATCTTGATGAACTGCGGCCGGGAGATCGTGTTGATGATGATCAGCGCCACGAGGGCAGCGATCGGCCAGAACAGTCGATGCCTAAGAATGCGCATCAGGCGGCATCCCCTTCACGGCTATTGGCGATGTACTCCACGAGATCGTTGAGGTCCACCTGGTCGGAGTCGAGTTCGCCGATCGCCTTTCGGTCGCGCATCACCAGGACCCGCTGCGCGATTCTCAGTACTTCCTCGAGTTCGGAGGAGATGAAGATGACGGACAGTCCCGCGGCCGCCAGTTCGGCAACCTTGCGCTGAATATCCGCCTTCGCACCAACGTCAATGCCTCGTGTCGGCTCGTCGAGGATGATCAACTCTGGAGCTGTCGCCAGCCACCTGGCGAGCAGAACCTTCTGCTGATTGCCTCCCGAGAGCGTGCCCATGACGGCATTGGGATTGTTCGGGCGCACGCCGAGCGCCTCGATGTACTCAGCAACCACCGCGTCGCGCTCGCTCTTGCGGATCTTGCGCCGCCAGCCGCGACGCGCCTGAATCCCCAGCACGATGTTCTCCGCGACGGTCAGGTCGGGGACGATTCCTTCCCCGCGACGATCCTCGGAGGAGAACACGATTCCACGGTCGATTGCCATCCGTGGGGTGGTGATCCTCGCCGGCTCGCCGTGGACGGCGACGGCTCCCGAATCGGCACGGTCAGCGCCGTAGAGCAGCCGCACGAGTTCGGTTCGTCCGGAGCCCAGCAGGCCGGCCAAGCCCACCACCTCGCCGTCGAAGACGTCGACATCGGCGGGCTCGAGAACGCCTCGCCTGCCGATGTCCCTCGCCGACAGGACGGGAACCCCGGTGCGGTCGACGGCGCGATTGGACACACGGGAGATCGCCTGGAGATCGTCCATCTCACGCCCGATCATCTTGGCGACCAGCTCCTCGCGTGGCAGATCCGCGATCGCATACTCACCGACCAGACGGCCGTTTCGCAGCACAGTGACGCAGTCGGCGACCTCGTACACCTGCTCAAGGAAGTGACTGACGAACAGGATTGCGACGCCCTTGTCACGCAGCGTGCGCATGACAGCGAAGAGTTGTTCAACCTCGCCGCGGTCCAGGCTGGATGTCGGTTCGTCAAGAATTACGATGGTCGAGTCGAGAACCATGGCGCGGCTGATCGCTACCAACTGCTGAATTGCCAACGAATGACTCGACAGCATCGAGCGAGTGTCGATCCGCACGCCGAGGCTGTCCAGGTGCAGAGCAGCCTGCTCGTGCACGCGTTTCCAGTCGATTACGCCTCGGCGGCGTGGTTCGTGGCCGAGCATGACGTTCTCGCCGACGGAGAGATTCGGGCACAGGTTCACCTCCTGATACACGGTGGAGATTCCTGCGGCCTGCGCGTCCGAGGTGGAGCGGAAGCTCACCGACTCACCGCCCACGGTGATGACTCCCGCATCGATCGGGTAGACCCCGGTCAGGGCCTTGATCAACGTGGACTTCCCGGCTCCGTTCTCGCCCATGAGGGCGTGAATCTCGCCAGGCCGCATGGTGAAGTCGACGCCGTCCAACGCGAGAACCCCGAGGAAGCCAATCGTGATCCCGCGCATGCTGACCACCGACCGTCCCGGCAGGTCTTCGGGCTGATCACTCACGTCAGGCACCTTTCAGTGTGGGCGGCGTGAGGTCGGGGGGCCGATTGACTGGCCCCCCGACCGTTGCACGCCCGTCGTGCAGGCTAGTGCGGAACTACTTAGTACAGACGCGAATCGATCACCGCGGCTGCCTGCTCCGCATCGAACGCACCGTCCTCGACGTAGATCGCCTTCTCGACCGGCTTGCCTGCAAGAACGTCCTTGACTAGGCCGGCAGCGAGTTCGCCCAACAGCGGGTTGCACTCCACGATGTAGTTGATCTTGCCGGCGATGAGTGCGTCCATGCCGTCCTTGACCGCATCGATCGAGATGATCTTGATGTCCTCGCCTGGCTTGGCGCCAGCCGCCTCGATGGCCTCGATTGCGCCGAGAGCCATGTCGTCGTTGTGTGCGAAGACCAGATCGATGCCGTCGACTCCGTACTTCTGCAGGAAGCCCTCCATGACCTTCTTGCCACCGTCACGAGTGAAGTCGCCGGTCTGCGAGTCGATCTTCTGGATCTTGCTGCCTGCGATGCCCTCGTCGAAGCCCGCCGCACGGTCGTTGGCCGGTGCCGAGCCAGTCGTGCCCTCGAGCACGACCATCTTGGTGTCGGTATCGCCGTACTGCTCCTTGGCCCACGTTCCGGCCGTCACGCCCTCCTTCTTGAAGTCCAGTCCGACCCACGTAGCGAAGAGGCTGTCGGGAGCTGAGACCGTACGGTCCTCGAGAACGACGGGGATGCCAGCGTCCTGTGCTTCCTTCAGGACATCGTCCCAACCATCGGAGACGATCGGCGCCATAACAATCGCGTCGACTCCCTGGTTGATAAAGGAGCGGACTGCGGCGATCTGCGCCGCGGGGTCGTTGTCAGCGGCGTTGAACGTGAGATCGAAGCCGTTCTCCGCGGAGAACGCGGTCTTCATCGACTCGGTGTTCGCCGAACGCCACCCGCTCTCCGACCCGGTCTGCGCGAATCCGACCGAGATCGGCTCGCCTGCGGCCGCCTCGGAGGGTGCCGCTGCCTCAGAGGCTGCCGCGCTCGGCGCCGCGGCCTCGGAGGAACTTGACGACGAAGAAGAGCCCGAGGAACAGCCCGCGATGGTGAGCAAGACAGCCCCCATCAGAGCCGCGCCCGCCAGTGTGCGCTTTGCCATATCCAACCTCCTGAACTTGATCAGGCTGCGACGCCTGATGGGTCTTAGCCCACAGCCCGATCGGGCCGTGCCACGGATATTAGCGCTAACATTTGGGGGTCCCGCAAGGATTCAACATCACAACTTGATACCGATCGTTCCCTTGTCCACCCTCATAATCGGGCGCTCAGGGCATGTGATGGTCCGAAAGTTAGGGCTCACATACGAGCGCTACGGGGAACATTCCTCACGCGGAACGAGGCGGCGCAGTACTCCCTCGAATCGTGAGCTGCGGCTGCACTGGCTCGTGCGAGGGCAGGTCGTCGCCCTGCACGAGGGCGAGTACCGCGTCGACACTGCGCCGGCCAATCTCTGCGAAGTCCTGCGTGATGGTCGTCAGCGCCGGACCGAAGAAGGCCGCGTCGGGAACGTCGTCGAAGCCGACGACGCTCACGTCGTGCGGCACCCGGCGACCGGCATCCTCCAGACCACGCATCACGCCCAGGGCCATCTGATCGTTGGCGGCGAACACCGCGGTGACGTCAGGGTTCTGGGCCAGTTCTAGGCCGGCCCGATAGCCCGCCTCTGCGCTCCAGTCCCCGGCGACCACGGTCGGCGCATTGATCGACCGGGAGTCGAGTTCGGCGCGCCAGCCGCGAAGCCGTGCGTCCGCCTCCACCCAGTCCGGCGGCCCGGACACGTGGTGCACATGTCGGTGGCCCAACTCGAGCAGGTGGCGAGTCGCCATCCGCGCACCCTCGACGTTGTCGACGTACAGCCCCGCCTCGAGGGTCGCGGCGGACTTGCCGATCCGAATCACGGGGATGCCAGCGTCGAGGTCCCGAAGCGCTTCAACCGCAGCACGAACCGGCGCGATGACAATGATCGCATCGACCGAGGAGTCCTTCAGGTAGTCGATCGCCTCTCGCATGTGCATCACATCGATCTCGGTCAGCGCCGCGAAGTTGACGAAGTAGCCCCGCTGCCGCGACGCCTCGGCGATCGCGAAGATCGTGCTGGCGGGGCCGACGTGCGCGGTGTCAACGCTGATGAGGCCAAGGGCTCGTCCGCGACCGGTCGCGAGCTGCCGAGCGACGAGGTTGCGGCGATAGCCCAACTGGTCGATGGCCTCCTGCACGCGCTGGCGGGTGCCCTCCCGCACGCTGGGATGGTTGTTGATCACGCGCGAGACCGTCTGGTGGGAGACACCGGCCAGTCGGGCGACGTCGGTCATCACCGGAGCGGTGTGTCGCTCAGCCGGGGTGACCATCGTCCGGGTCCTTTCCGTGCGCGGCCTCGTGGCCGAACGGGAGTCTACGGCGCACCTTCCTAGGCCCTAGACGAATCCACGGGGGACCGATAAGAATAGGCTCGCCCCGCATGTGAGCGCTCACATGTGCCGCACCCGAGGAGGCCGACGATGGATCGTGGCGAGCGCTTTGTCATTGGCGTCGACTTCGGCACCCTCTCCGGTCGGGCATTGGTGGTACGGGTGAGCGACGGAGCCGAGATGGGCACCGCCACTCATGACTACCGCCATGGGGTGCTCGACGACGTCCTGCCCGACGGGCAGACCCGCCTCGGCCCGGACTGGGCGCTGCAGGTTCCGCAGGACTATGTCGACGTCCTGAAGAACGCCGTCCCGGCCGCCCTTCTCGCCTCGGGCATCGATCCAGAGCACGTCGTCGGGATCGCCACCGACTTCACCGCGTGCACGATGGTCCCGGTCATGGCCGATGGCACGCCGCTGTGCGAACTGGCGCAGTTCGAGCATCAACCGCACGCGTACGTGAAGTTGTGGAAGCACCATGCCGCGCAGCCCCAGGCCGATCGGATCAATGCGCTGGCGCACGAACGCCAGGAGAGGTGGATCGCGCGGTACGGCGGCCTGATCTCCTCGGAGTGGGAGTTCGCGAAAGGGCTGCAGATCCTCGAGGAGGCACCCGACGTATACGCCGCCATGGACAGCTGGGTCGAGGCGGCGGACTGGATCGTCTGGCAGTTGTCCGGTCGATATGTCCGCAACGCGTGCACGGCGGGATACAAGGGGATTCTGCAGGACGGGCAGTATCCGTCGAGCCAGTTCCTTGCCGGGCTCAACCCCGAGTTCGCCACCTTCGTGAGCGACAAGCTCGATCATCCGATCGGCAGGCTCGGTGACCGAGCGGGAACGCTGACGGCCCAGGCAGCGCAATGGACGGGGCTTCCCGAAGGCATCGCGGTCGCCGTCGGCAATGTCGATGCTCACGTGACAGCCCCGGCGGCTCAGGCAATCGAGCCCGGCCAGATGGTGGCGATCATGGGCACCTCCACCTGCCATGTCATGAACGGCAACGAGCTCCACGAGGTGCCGGGCATGTGCGGCGTCGTCGACGGGGGCATCACCGAGGGCCTGTGGGGATACGAGGCAGGGCAGAGCGGCGTCGGCGACATCTTCGGCTGGTTCGTCGACACGTGCGTGCCAGCGCAGTACGTCGAGACAGCGAAGGCGCGCGGCATCGGGCTGCATGAGTACCTCACCGAACTCGCCGCGGTGCAGGAGGTCGGCGAACACGGCCTCGTCGCGCTCGACTGGCACAGTGGCAATCGGTCGATCCTCGTTGATCACGAACTGTCCGGCGTCATCGTTGGACTGACTCTCCAGACGCGTCCGGAGGACCAGTACCGCGCGCTCTTGGAATCCACGGCATTCGGGACGCGGCGCATCATCGAGTCCTTCAACGAGTCCGGCGTCCCCGTCACCGAACTCGTCGTCGCGGGCGGTCTGCTCAAGAACGCCTTCCTGATGCAGCTGTACGCGGACGTCATCAAGCTTCCGCTCAGCACTATCGCCTCCGAGCAGGGACCGGCCTTGGGCTCGGCCATCCACGCTGCGGTCGCAGCAGATGCGTACTCGGACGTCCTCGCGGCGTCAAAGGCCATGGGCCGATCACACAAGGGCGTCTACCAGCCGAACCCGGCGGTCGCAGACGCCTACGACGCTCTCTACGCGGAGTACCTCCTCCTGCACGACTACTTCGGCCGGGGCGCCAACGACGTGATGCACCGACTCAAGGCGCGTAGACGCGCAATCGCTGAAGGACGAGGGAACTGACGTGGGCGATTCCGTAGCATCAGTAATCAAGCGATTGCGGATTGACGTGTGCCGGCTGAACCGCGCGCTGCCCGATCTCGGCCTCGTCGTCTGGACCGCTGGCAACGTGTCGGCGCGGGTTCCCGGTGAGAATCTGCTGGTAATCAAGCCCTCCGGCCTCGAGTTCGACGATCTCACGCCCGACAACATGGTGGTCACCGACCTGTCCGGCGCGGTGATCGAAGGAGACCTGGCCCCGTCCTCCGACACAGGTGCGCACGCCGTCGTCTACCGCGAGATGCCCGACGTCGGCGGTGTCGTTCACACCCACTCCACCTACGCGTGCGCGTGGGCGGCGAGGGGGCTGGCGATCCCGTGCGTGTTGACGATGCAAGCCGATGAGTTCGGCGGCGACGTTCCGATTGGGCCATTCGCGCTCATCGGCAACGAGGCGATCGGCGAGGGTGTGGTCCAGACGCTCAAGGGCAGTCGTTCCCCCGCCGTGATCATGCAGAATCACGGTCCATTCACGATCGGCAAGGATGCCCGCGCGGCACTCAAGGCCTCGGTGATGCTCGAGGAGGTGGCGAAGGCAACGCACTTCGCGCACCAGCTCGGCACGCCCATTCCGATCCCGCAATCGGACATCGATGCCTTGAACGACCGCTATAAGAACGTCTACGGCCAGCACTGAGGAGAGGCGCACGATGACGACGAGCGACCAGCAGCAGGTGTGGTTCCTGACCGGGAGCCAGCACCTATACGGGCCGGAGATCCTTCAGCAGGTCGCCGATCAGTCGGCACAGATCGTGGCCACGCTGAACGACGCGGGTGCTGTGACATTGCCGATCGTCAGCAAGGCGGTACTCACCGACGCGGCGGCTATCCGCCGCGTCATGATCGAGGCGAGCGCCGACGACTCGTGCGTGGGGGTCATCGCCTGGATGCACACCTTCAGCCCGGCAAAGATGTGGATCTCGGGCTTGGATGCCCTGCGCAAGCCACTTCTCCACCTGCACACGCAGGCCAATCGCGACCTGCCGTGGTCGTCCATCGATATGGACTTCATGAACTTGAATCAGGCCGCCCACGGCGACCGCGAGTTCGGGTTCATCCAGATGCGCATGGGAGTCCCGCGCAAGACAGTCACCGGCCACGTCAGCGATCCGAGCGTTGCCGATCGCATCGGGATCTGGATGTCTGCCGCACGCGGAGTCGCTGCCCTGCGCACCATGCGACTGGCCCGTTTCGGCGACAACATGCGCAATGTCGCAGTGACCGAGGGAGACAAGGTCGAGGCGGAGATCCGATTCGGGGTCTCAGTAAATACGTACGGCGTGCAAGACCTCGTCGCGCTCGTCGACGACCAGGCAGACACGGACATCGACGCACTGTGCCTGCAGTACCAGGACGAGTACGACGTCGTGCCCGACCTGCGACGAGGCGGTGATCGCCACGAGTCCCTGCGCTACGGCGCACGGATCGAGCTCGGCCTCCGGAGCTTCCTCACCGAGGGCGGCTTCACAGCATTCACCACCAATTTCGAGGACCTCGGCGGCCTTCGGCAGTTGCCGGGCCTGGCTGTGCAACGACTGATGGCCGATGGCTACGGGTTCGGCGGCGAGGGTGACTGGAAGACGTCGGTGATGCTGCGCACGCTGAAGGCGGCGTCCGAGGGGCTGCCCGGCGGCACCTCCTTCATGGAGGACTACACCTACAACCTCACGCCAGGCAACGAGAAGATCCTCGGTGCCCACATGCTCGAGGTCTGCCCATCAATAGCGGCAGCGAAGCCGACAGTGGAGATCCATCCACTCGGGATTGGCGGCCGCGAGGATCCGGTCCGTCTGGTCTTCGATGCTGCTCCCGGGGCAGGTGTCGTCCTCGGCATCAATGACATGGGCGACCGCTTCCGACTGGTGGCCAATGAGGTTCAGGTCGTCGCTCCCGACGAGCCCCTGCCGAACCTGCCCGTCGCCCGCGCGGTGTGGCTGCCCGCACCAGATCTACGCACGTCGACCGAGGCGTGGATAACCGCCGGCGGTCCGCACCACACGGTGCTCACGATGGCGCTCACCACCGAACACCTGTGGGATCTCGCCGAGATGCTGCAGAACGAACTGGTCGTGATCGACGACGACACCAGCATCCGGCAGTTCATCCGCGAACTGCGTTGGAGCGCGGCCTACTACCGGCTAGCACAGGGAATCTAGGCCGCTCGGGGGTACGCAGTGGTAACCGAGGGATCGTTCGGCGAGGTCGACGGCCAGCGCGCGCGGTCATTCTCAATTGACTCCGGCAGCGGCGTCAGCCTCATCCTGAGCGACTACGGAGCACGTCTTGTCGCACTCAACGTGCCCGACCGTGATGGCACCGTGGACGACATCGTCCTGGGCTTCGATAACGCGCAGGCCTACGCGGACTCGACCTGCTACTTCGGAGCGACGGTCGGTCGGTACGCCAACAGAATCGCGCTCGGACAGTTCGACCTGCTCGGCATCCCCATCCAGGTCGATTGCAATGAAGGCCGCAACCATCTCCACGGCGGTCACGACGGGTGGGACCGGCGAGTGTGGGCTGCCGACTGCGCCGACACGAGCGTCACCTTCACAACGGTGAGCCCACCGGGAGAGATGGGATTCCCGGGACGCTGCGAGGTCAGCACGACCTATGACCTCCAGGGTCGAACACTGCGCATCACGATGGAAGCGATCTCATCGGAGACCACCGTCATCAATATGGTCAACCACTCCTACTTCAACCTGGCCGGCCACGCGTCCGGGCATGTCCTGGCACAGCAGATGAGGCTGCCGAGCGACTTCTACGTTCCCGTGGATGACGAACTCCTCGCAACCGGCGAGGTGCGCGCAGTCGCGTCAACCGCCTTCGACTTCCGTGACCTGCGAACCATCGGTCTGCTCGGCGGGGAGGACCGTGACCACAATTGGTGCCTTCGTGGTGGGAGTGCGGAACTCGCCGAGGCCGCCGAGGTCTACGACCCCGGCTCCGGACGTCGCCTGCGTCTATGGACCTCCGAGCCCGGCGTGCAGATGTACACCGGTGGAAAACTCGACAACCGGATCATCGGCAAGGGCGGCGCTCGATACTGCAGGAACGCTGGCTTCACGTTGGAGACGCAGAAGTTTCCCGGCTCGCCGAACTTCGCTCACTTCCCCACGGCGATCCTGCGCGCAGGCGAGCTCTACCGCCACGAGATGGTCTTCGAGTTCTCGACCGACTGACTATCGTCGCTCCATGCCCGAGCCCATCGTCGACGGTCTCAATCGACCCCTGCCACCACCAGCAGGCGACGAAGCCTCAACTCTTCTCGGCTTCCTGGAGTTCCAGCGCGCGACCTTGGACTGGAAGTGCAGCGGCCTGACCGACGATCAGCTTCGCATCGCCACGCCACCGTCATCGATGACACTCGGCGGCCTGCTCAAGCACGTCGCCTCGGCAGAGGATGCCTGGTTCACACGCGCGGTTGCTGGCCAGCCGATGCCCGATCCGTGGGCAGCGGCCGATGCTGCCGGGTTCGGTCTCGAGTGGAGTTGGGAGAGCGCGGCCGGGGACACGGGAGACTCGCTGCGCGCACTATGGAAAGAGCGAGTCGAACGATCGCGGACGATCGTCCAGGACGTTCTGAACGCGCGCGGCGAAGCTGCGTTGGGCGACATGCACGACTCCTGGTCTGGCCGCGTCTCGCTGCGCTGGATCATCACGCACATGATCGAGGAGTACGCGCGACACAACGGCCATGCCGACCTGCTGCGTGAGGCGATCGACGGCACAACGGGAGAGTGAGGCGAGCCACCGCTAGCCTGCTCCCATGTCAATTACGGTGGTTGCTGTCCTGCAGGCCAAGCCCGGCAGAGGTAAGGACGTGATCGACGCGTTTCGCGAGGTGTCCCCCTCGGTGCACGAAGAGCCGGGATGCGAGATGTATGCCGCGCACCTCGAGCAGGGCGGCGACACAGTGGTGATGGTCGAGCGATGGAGTTCGCCGGAGGACCTTCAGGCGCACAACACCGGCGCGGCGCTGGTGCGCCTCGGCGGACTGATCCGTGACCTCCTGGCAAAGCCCTTCGACGTCTGGCTGCTTGATCCGGTCGCCATGGGTGACGATCGCAAGGGCGTTATCCCCAGCTAGGGCGTGACGTCCGCGAGTCGGTGACGTCCGCGAGTTCGGCGACGTCCGCGAGTTGGGTGAGCAGGGTCTCGTAGCGCTCCACAAGGCCCTCGATTTGAGCCGCTTCCCGGGTCAAATCCCGGTTCCGGTCGCGGCCTGACGGACGTTAGTCGGATTTGAGCCGCCCCCGGTGAGGTGCCTTGCGGAGTTGACTACTTCCAGCAACCGGTGATCGTCGCCGCCAGGCCGTCGAGAGCGCGCCGATTCGCGAGCTTCTCGTACTGCGATGGCCGCGAGTTGATGATCATCGAGAAGATGAGGGTGCGTCCACTCATCGTCTTCGAGACTCCCGATAAAGCGATCGCGTCATACAGGGTTCCGGTCTTCGCCTGCACTCGGCCGGCGGCGCACCGCGACGGGTAGGTGTCGTAACGGCCGTACGGCGTCGCGAGCGTTCCAGTTCGCCCTGCAATCGGCATGGCGTACGGCGCGAACATCGCCTTGAAGCGCGGACCCTGCTCGACCTTGACCGCGCGGAGCATCTCGGTCAGGAATCGCGGAGTGACGTGGTCCTTGCGAGAGAGCCCGGAACCGTCGTAGACCGCGACGTTGTCCATCGAGACACCCAGCGACTTCATCACCTGCTTGGTGGCCTTGATGCCTCCGTTCCACGAGCCGCGAAAGCCAGCCGCAACGGCGGACTGCCGGAACAGCACCTCCGCGATGTTGGACTCAGAACGACTCAGCATCACAGCGACCGACTGTGCCACCGTGTGACCCTTGGTCTTGGCAAGCACCCGGGTGTCGGGTCCTGCAGACTCAGTCCGGCCGAGCACCGCGTTGATGCCCTTGGCACGCAGGCCGCTGACGAATGAGCGCGCGACATCCTTCGCCGGATAGCGGGCATGCTCGCCGAAGAAGGCGAGCGACTGCACGCCAGCGAGGACGTAGTTGGAGTAGCCGGGTGTCCAGCCCGGACCTCGACGCATCAGGTAGAACAGGTCCAGGTCAAGGTGGACGACAACCTTGGCGCCGCGCTTCAGCTTCGCTGCGGTCCGATCGGCCAGCGACCTGATCTGGGCGCGGTTGAGGAGGGGATCACCTCCGCCCTGCAGGATCACGTCGCTGCCATTGGCCGCGCGCAGGGCATAGGTGGTGAAGGTCTTGCGTGGACCCATTGTCGCCAGCGCCGTCGTAGCCACAACCAGCTTGGTGTTGCTCGCCGCCCGCTGCGGGTTGTCTGGATCGTGCGCGTAGATCTGGAGCCCTGTCTCGCCATCGATCACCCTCATCGCGAAGTCGCGGCCGATACGCGAATCATGGATGCGCCGCTCAAGCAGCCGCCCGAGTGCCCTGTCCTGAGCCGCGGTGTCCTGCACGGCGGTGTCTTGCACGGGGCTGTCGGGTGCAGCAAGGACGGGTCCGGCAAGGCCCACCGTGAGGAGGGCACACGTGAGAACGGCGAGCGCGGCGCGTACTCGGTGGGTCATCACGGTTTTCACGGTCAGCATGTACCCACATTCGGCGACAAACAACTCGAACCGGGCGCTATCCCCGACCGGACCGATGCCATGCTCTGCCCATGACGCAAAGTCGACCGATTGTCGGAGCGGTACTCCGGTCGGTTGGCGATGACCGACCGTACGAGACGACTCGACCGATCGCGGTGGAAGAGCTGCGACTGGAAGGCCCGCGCGCAGGCGAGATCCTCGTGCGGATCGAGGCGGCGGGAGTGTGCCACTCGGACCTGTCAGTCGTGAACGGCCATCGTCCGCGCCCGATCCCGATGCTCCTTGGACACGAGGCCGCGGGAATCGTCGTGGAAGTCGGTGACGGGGTCGTCGACCTGGCGATCGGGCAACGCGTCGTCATGACGTTCCTGCCACGCTGCGAGGACTGCGATGCATGCCGCGCCGGCGGGCGGCTCCCGTGCCTGCCCGGATCAGCCGCCAACGGCGCCGGGGAACTGCTCGGTGGCGGCATCCGGCTCAGCCGGGCCGGCGAGCCCGTCCGGCATCATCTGGGCATCTCTGGATTCGCTACTTACGCCGTCGTCGATCGCCGGTCCGTGGTCCCGGTAGGCGCCGACGTTCCAGCCGCCGTAGCCGCACTGCTCGGATGCGCGGTGCTCACCGGTGGCGGAGCGATCCTGAACGCGGGCGGCATTCAGCCCGGCCAGGACCTCATCGTCGTCGGCCTCGGCGGCATCGGGATGGCGGCGCTACTCGTTGCCCGGGCGGTCGGCTGCCGCACGGTGATCGGCGTCGATCCGTCACCGGAGAAGGCCGCGCTCGCGACGTCGCTCGGCGCCGACGACGCGATGTCCCCGGACGCAGCTATCGCCAGCGGGGTACGTGCACCTGTCGTCCTCGATGCGACCGGTGTCGGACGCGGCTTCGAGACGGCGTTCGACCTCACTCAGGTTGGCGGGACCACGGTCACCGCGGGGCTTCCTGCCGCAACCGACGTGGCGTCCATCTCGCCTCTGCGCCTGACGGCCGAAGCTCGGACTGTCGTCGGCTCCTACCTCGGCTCGTCGATTCCCTCGCGCGATATCCCGCGTTACGAGGCCATGTGGCGATCAGGTGATCTCCCGCTGGAGCGGCTGATCACACGAACCCTCGAACTCGAGCAGATCAATCTCGCCATGGATCTGCTCAGCGATGCAACCGAGCTTCGCCAGATCATCTCTATGCCGACGGGCTGACGCGCCACTCAAGGAAGCCACTGTCCTCATGCTCGAGGATGACGCTGTCTCCTCTGCCCATCGTCACGACCGACGCGTCGACTCCCACCGCGCCGATCGAACAGTCCTGCGACCACGATGCGCGAACTGCGAGGGCCGTGGCCGAAGCCGCGACAGTCACGGCGATCTCGGCGGCGTCCAGGTTCACGATCGCCAGAGAGCGACCGCGGGAGATCGCCCACCACTGCGGCCGCCCGTCAGCAAGGAGGTTCCAGTAGCACTGCGGGAGGGGCTGCGACGGCAGGTCGAAGCGATGCCAGGAGATCAGCTCCGCATACCAGTCGCGCAGACGCGCGGGGTCACGTGCGTCGAGCTCACTCCAGTCGAGCACGGACGCGCGGACAGTCGCCGGATCCTGCGGATCGGGGATGTCGCCTTCCGTCCATCCGTGCGAGGCGAACTCCTCGAGGCGGCCCGCAGTGACAGCTGCGCCGAGGTCCTGATCGAACGACGTGAAGTACATCCATGGCGTGGCTGCTCCCCACTCCTCGCCCATGAAGAGCATCGGCGTGTACGGCAGAGCCATCAGCAGCACGGCGGCCGCCGCCAGACGGTCGCGCTCGACCAGATGGGTGAGCCGCTCTCCCATCGCGCGGTTGCCGACCTGATCGTGCGTCTGCAAGGAGACGACGTATCGCTCCGGCGGGGTGACGGAGAAGTCGACCGGGCGGCCGTGCGTGCGACCGCGGAAGCTGGACCAGCGCCCGTCATGCAGGAACGCGCGCTCGAGAGCGCGGCTGGCATGACGCGGCTCGGCGAAATCCGCGTAGTAGCCATCGCGCTCGCCGGTGATGATCCAGTGCAGTGCGTGGTGGACATCGTCATCCCATTGCGCGGTCATGCCCAGCCCGCCGTCGACAGCTGGCGTGACCGTCCGTGGGTCATTGCGATCGGACTCCGCGATGACGGACAGCGGCCGGCCCACCTCCACGGACAGGACGGCAATGCTCGCAGTGAGTTCCTCGAGGAAAGGCACCGCTCGGGTGTCGTGCAGTTCGTGAACGGCATCGAGTCGGACACCGTCGAGATGGAAGTCCACGATCCACCCGGCCACGCTGGACAGGAGGATCGCGCGCACATCGTCCGAGCCCTGGCCGTCGAGGTTGAGGGCGCGACCCCAGGGAGTGTGATGGGCATCGGTGAACACGGGACCGAAGTCATCCCAGTAGTTCCCGCTCGGACCGAGATGGTTGTGGACGATGTCCAGCAGCACCGCGAGCCCGGCTCGATGGGCCGCCTGCACGAAGCGGCAGAGTGCAGCCGGTCCGCCGTAGGGCTCGTGAACGGCATTGAGCGCGACCCCGTCATATCCCCAGCCGTGATCACCGTCGAACGCGGCAAGCGGCATGAGCTCGACATGAGTGACGCCGAGCGCGGCGAGATGCCCGAGCCGGGCCGCCGCGGAGTCGAGGCTTCCGGTCGTCGTGAACGTACCGACGTGCAGTTCGTAGATCACCGAGTCGCTCGACAGTTCGCGACCGCTCCAGTCGTCGTGGAATTCCCCGGGCTCGTATGCACGGCTAGGGCCATGAACGCCCTCGGGCAGCCAGCGGGCGAGCGGATCCGGTCGCACCACCTGGTCGATGGCGATCAGGTAGTCGGTCCCGTGCTGAAGCGGTTCCGCGACGAACCATCCGGGACGGTCCGCATCGGGCCGCATGGGGGCCCGAGCCTCTCCCACAATGACTGCCACCTCGGTCGCGTTCGGTGCCCAGACGCGCAGCGGTACCGTCATCCCGCGTCTCGTACCAGGAGCGCGGTGGGCCACTCCTCGAACACCTCTGATGCGTCGAGATTCCCCGCGGACTCAAACGTCGCCCCGGTCAGCGCATCACGCCACGTCCCTGCCGGCACGCCCAGCGTGGTGCCCTGCCACCCACCAAGGGAGTCGAGGCGCAACGTCCACCTGCTCACCAGAACGCACAGGTCCGCGCGCATGAACCCCAGGAAGTGATGAGCTGCGGGCCCATCGGCGTGCACTGCCGCGTAGTCATCCGACGCCGTCATCAACGACGGGCGGTCTCGGCGCAAGCTGAGCGCCACCCTCGTGAGACGTGCCTTGGCAGCGTCAAGATCGGTCCATGGGTCGACCTCGTCACGGGAGCGCACTGCGGCGGCTTGCAGCACGAGGGAATCGGGGGCGGTGCGGTTGTCCGGATCGGTCAGCCGCAGGTTGACGATCTCGCAACCCTGATAGATGTCCGGGATGCCAGGCAGGAGCGACTGCAGCGCGCGCTGGCCCAGGACGTTCGTCACGAAGCCGCGGGACAGACGCTCGACAGTCTGCGTGAGACTCGCCGTCACGCTCTCGTCCGCGAGAACTCTCTCGACATAGGACTGAACGGCATGCTCGTAGGCCTCGTCCGGCGCGGTCCATGACGTGCGCAGCTTCGCCTCCCGCGCCGCCTTGATGAGGTAACCGCCCAGTCGCACTGCGTCGATTGGCCAGGCTCCGGCAAGCGTCTGCCATAGCAGCCATTCCAGTCGCGGGTCGGGCACCTCATCCGGCGGTGTGAACGGGCCCACGCGGGCGGACCACGCCCGGGCGGTTGCCAGCCACTCGCCGGGAATCTCAGACAGCACCGCGAGGCGCGCTCGTACGTCCTCGCTGCGCTTGCTGTCGTGCGTCGATGCCGCCGTCAGCGCGGCCGGCCATCTCATCGAACGCTGGAGCGCCCACGCGTGGAAGGCGTCGTCACCGATGCCGAACTCGTCGGGACGCGAACCCACCTCGGCGAGGCTGGTGAGCGGGAACCAGCGGAAACTGGCAGTGTCTTCGACTCCCTTCGCCATCGCCGGGCCACACGTCTGCTGGAATCGCCGGATGAACTGATCCTTCAGCGGACTGCGCCCGTGGCGGCCGAGAGCCAGATCGCGCAGCAGTTCGAACTCCGACTCGCGACTCGGGAACCGCTCGATGCACGCGGCGGTGACGGTCGACAGGGTCTCAATTGCCTCGTCCGACGCGGGCTCGTCGACGTAGACATAAACCCGGTATACGGGCACCGACGCGAGGAGCTCGACGAGCGCTTCGCTGAGTCCACGCTTGGAGTGGTCGCGCAGCCGTAAGTGCTCCTGGCAGATGTCGTACGCGAGCACGGACAGTCGCTCGACCTCCGTGGCCAGCAGGCCGGTGAGCACCTCCCGGCGTGCGTCCGCAGCGACGGCTTCCCACGGCCGGTCGTCGTCTACGGCCTCCGCGAAAGCCTGAGTCAGGACGACATCGGCGGCGGGATCGACGAAGACCCCGCCGATTCTCGTCGCCGCTTCATAGCCGGTCGTCCCTGAGCATTCCCAGTCCCCCGGAAGCTCTTCATCGTCCTCGAGAATCTTCTCGACGACCACCCAGCTGCCTCCGGTGAGCTCTCGCAGTTCACGCAGATAGGCGCGCGGATCGGCGAGGCCGTCGGGATGATCGATGCGCAGCCCGTCGACGACGTCATCGCGGATGAGTGTGCCGATGAGCTCGTGCGTGGCATCGAACACGGCGCGGTCTTCAACTCGGAGGCCGACGAGCGTGTCGACGTCGAAGAAGCGGCGGTAGTTCAGTTCCTCGTCCGCGAGGCGCCAGTACGCCAGTCGATAGTGCTGGGCCTCGAGCAGGTCGTCGAGGTCGAGGAGCTCGGTTCCCGCACGCACGGGGAACACGTGGTCCTCGTACCGAACGACGAGCGTGCCACCTGGACCGTCAGTTGCCAGCCGAAGCTGGCCGGCGTCCAGGCACGCGTCGATGCGATCGCCGAGTATCGGCAGCAGCAGCGGTCGATGCGCGGACCAGTCGACGTCGAACCAGTTGGCGTACGGCGAATCGGGACCTTCCTGAAGAACAGACCACAACGTCGCGTTCAAGAACTCCGGAACGGGGATCGCCATGTGATTGGGGACGATGTCGACGACGATGCCGAGGCCAAGACTTGCAGCCAGGCGCTGGAGTTCGCGGAGGGCGAGGTCGCCGCCGAGCTCATCGTCGATCCGCGTGTGGTCGATGACGTCGTAGCCGTGTGTCGACCCAGGCACGGACGCGAGGAGGGGCGATAGGTAGACGTGACTCACGCCGAGGTCCGCCACGCGCTCGAGCTCGTCGGCAATGGACGCGAGGCCGTGCTCGGGCGTGACTTGGAACCGATAGGTCGACTGCGGACTAGCTCTCACTTATCCGCTCCGAGCGCAGGACGAGGACGTCGCGGTCTCGGAGGTCAACCCGCCCTTCAATGGCGTCCCCTACTGCGTGCGCTGCGGCGTCGGTTGCTGCAGCGACGATCCAGTTGCCACGGTGATCTGAGGGAAGCACGTAGCTCACCGTCTCGTCGTGCGCGTTCAGCAGCATGAGGAAGTCATCGTCGGCTATGGGCTCCCCACGATCGTCCACCTCGCGAATGCGGTCTCCGTGCCACAGCAGGGCGAGGGAGCGCGCGTAGCCGTTTCCCCAGTCATCGTCGGACATGTGCTCGCCGTCCGGTCGCAGCCACGACAGCTCACCATCGTCACCGCTTCCCTTCGGATCGACGCCGACTCCGTAGCGGCGGCGGCGGAAGACTGGGTGATCTCGCCGTAGCGCAGCAATGTGCGACACGAACTCGACGAGGTCGCTGTCTACGGCGTCGCTGCTCCAGTCGATCCACGACAGCTCGGAGTCCTGGCAGTAGGCGTTGTTGTTCCCGTGTTGAGTGCGGCCGAGCTCGTCGCCGTGCAGGAGCATGGGCACGCCCTGGCTGAGGAAGAGCGTGATGAGGAAGTTGCGCTGCTGACGCGACCGACGCTCGCGAATATCTGCGTCGTCGGTCTCGCCCTCGGCGCCGGAGTTCCACGAGCGGTTGTGGCTCTCGCCGTCGCGGTTGTCCTCCCCGTTCGCCTCATTGTGCTTGTCGTTGTACGAGACGAGATCGCGTAGCGTGAACCCGTCGTGCGCGGTGACGAAGTTGACCGACGCAAAGGGCCGCCGGCCGCTGGACTCGTACAGATCCGCCGAGCCGGTGATGCGAGACGCGAACTCGGGCAGCGCGGCATGCTCTCCGCGCCAGTAGTCCCGGACAGTGTCGCGATACAGCCCGTTCCATTCGGTCCACAAGGCGGGGAAGCCACCGACCTGATACCCGCCATCGCCGAGATCCCACGGCTCGGCGATCAACTTGACCTGGCTGACCACCGGGTCCTGGTGGACCAGGTCGAAGAATGCCGAGAGCCGATCCACCTCGTGGAACTGGCGGGCGAGGCTGGCGGCCAGGTCGAAGCGGAACCCGTCGACGTGCATCTCCAACACCCAGTACCGAAGCGAGTCCATGATCAACTGCAGCACGTGGGGGCTGCGCATGAGAAGCGAGTTTCCGGTACCTGTGGTGTCGTAATAGTGGCCAAGGTCGCCGTCGACAAGGCGGTAATACGCGGGATTGTCCAGGCCCTTATACGACAGCGTGGGGCCCATCTCATTGCCCTCGGCCGTGTGGTTGTAGACGACGTCGAGGATCACCTCGATCCCCGCGCGGTGCAGGTCGCGCACCATCGTCTTGAACTCGAGCACCTGCTGCCCATCGGAGCCGCTCGAGCTGTACCCGGCGTGCGGCGCGAGGAAGGCGAGGGTGTTGTAGCCCCAGTAGTTGGTGAGTCCACGCTCAGTGAGGTGATGGTCGGTGATGAAGTGGTGGACCGGCATGAGCTCGATCGCGGTAACGCCGATGCGCTGGTAGTGCTCGATCATTGCCGGGTGCGCGACAGCGGCGTACGAGCCGCGGATCTCCTCCGGAATGCCTGGGTGGGTCTGCGTGAGCCCCTTGACGTGTGCTTCGTAGATGACGGTCCGGTTGTACGGAGTGCGCGGGGGTCGGTCCTCCGCCCAGTCGAAGTACGGGTTGACGACCACCGACTTGGGCACGAAGGGGGACGAGTCGAGGTCGTTGCGCGCGGCAGGGTCATCCCACATGTAGCCAAAGCACGCCTCGTCCCACGTGACATCGCCGTCGACCGCCTTCGCATACGGATCGAGGAGAACCTTGGCTGGGTTACACCGCATGCCGAGCTCGGGATCGAAGTCGCCGTCGACGCGGTAGCCGTAGCGCTGGCCCGGCTGAATGGCGGGGATGAACGCGTGCCAGATGTCAGCATCGCGTTCATCGAGGGGAACCTGCGTCTCAGTGCCGTCCGCGTCGAACAGGCAGAGCGTGACGCTACTAGCGACCGACGAGAACACGGCGAAGTTAGTGCCGGATCCGTCGAAGGTTGCGCCGAGGGGATACGGGGAGCCGGGCCAAACCTGCACGGGTCAATCTCCTATCAGTGGGCTTTCACCCGTGAAACGTGCGAGAAGTATCTACCGAAATGCGCCAGCGCAGAAGTGCTCAGTTCAACGCGTTCAGGCGCTGCACCCATGCCTCGTTGTCCGCGACGGCGTGGCCGTCACCTTCGGGATCCGAGTCGTGCACGTTCTGAGTGTTCACGGTGGCGTCCTTCGGGTCCGCCTTGTCGCTGTCGCGCGACGCGTCCTGCGCTGCGTTTTCGTTCACGAGCGCGCTATCGGGAGGCGGTGTAGTCGAGTCCATGTTCGGCTCCTGTAATCGTTCGGTGTCGAATGCGCGGTACCCAAGTAGGTGACGGATCAATCAAAGACAGGGCACCCGCCCGCCCGAATTGAACCGCCTCCCGGGTCAAATCCCTGTTCTGGCGCTCGTTCTGGGCCCAAAACGTGGATTTCACCCGGGCCACCGCATCACTCAACTCGCATACCCGGTCCACGGAACGCTGAAGGCGGATCCGCTGGCCTGTGCGCGGATCCGGTCCTCAAGTCGGCGGCATCGCTCGAGAACTGCTCGGATCGCTTCATGGCTCGCGCCGATGCGGTTCTGGTTCGCTGGACGGGCCCAGTCCACGAGCAGACGATCAGCGTCTTCCAGCAGTGACGCGACCTCGTCCTGAATGGCCGGGGTCGCGACCACTCGGGCGACGACGACGGTACGGCGCGCGGCGCCTGCTAGTTCGCCGAGTACGGCGGGTTCGACGTTGCGGCCCAGGCCCGCGCTCGAGAACTGCACAGTCTCCCGGGCGCACGTCTGCCACAACTGCGCCCACGTCGCGAGGGCGTTCTCGAGGTGCTCGACGGGCTGGGTACCGGGGCGGGGGAAGGCCGGCTCGACGACTGTGGATTCCCGCCGCGATATGTGGTGCACGAGCATTCGGGCGGCCGAGAACCAGCGAACCCCCGAAGCCTGCTCCGGGGGCTCGCTGGCGCCAAGCTGGCTGACCATGGAACTCAGGCAGATACGGCGACCCGGGACTTGGCCCGCGCGCGCTGGGGAGTGCCGACGGCCGCGGTGAGATCGGCCTTCATCGCCTCGAGTTCGGCTCCGAGTTCCTTCAGACGGTTGCGTCCCAGTGCCTCGCGAACTTCGGGGAACAACTCGCCCTCTTCTTCCTCGACGTGGTGCTCCACCATCTCCATAAGCACGATGGCCTTGGCCTCGTACCTGTCGTCGGTCGGCTTCATCGCCTCGAGCTCCTCGATCAGCACCTTGACGACGTGGTGCTCCTCGTAGGCCTCGTCGACGTCTAGGTCTTCGACCTCGGGACGGATTGCGGGGTAGAAGATCTTCTCCTCGATCTGCGCATGGATCGTGAGTTCCGTGCAGATGTCCGGCACGACAGACAGGTCGTGGCCCTTGAGTTTCTTGAACAGTCCCTTGACCTTCTTGTGGTCATTCTTCAACAGCACGATCGCGTCCACGGATCCTCCTTGTCGTTCGGTCGGGTATGGCCTGGAGGGTCAGCGCCTCTGGCTTGGTATTGGTACCCACGCACGAGTTTCGTCAATCGACGTCGCCTGCTTGGAGCCTGCGAAGAAGGGGTAGATGCGAAGCGTTAACCCACTCACATCGCGAATCCGAGGAGCGAGCATGACCACGAGCGCCAACGACAACGACGAGCCCGACTGGACGGACAGCGGTGCCGACGGAGCAGCCGACGGACTTAACAAGACCGCCGCGTCGAACGACGGCGGTGCCGACGGGAACGCGGACAACCCCGAAGGCGAGAGCGAGGCGGACGGCGCGGCCTAGGCGTCTGACGCCAAGGTGCGGGTTCACCAGAGCCTGCTACCGTTCTAAACATCCTCAGCCAAGGGTCGGCACTCGCTGTACACGCTGCGGCAACCACGGTCACGACAGTGACTCGAGGAGCCCCATGCAAGCCGAGCCGACCATTCCGAAGTCTCCGATCGATGTCCTGATCCGCGACGCCGACACCCGTCACGCTGGGGCCTTGGCGTGCTTCAGGCGTGGCGCTGGCTCGACCAGCGCACCGGGTCGTGGGAGGGCTGCGTCAGCATCGGCGACGAAGCCAAGTCGTGGCTGCCGGGAGACCGGCTGATGCGCGTAGGCCGGAGAAGTTAGAGGCTTCCGGACCACGTATCGCACTGCGAGATGTCCGCACCGCGGTAGCCGCGGGTGAACCATTCCTGGCGTTGGGCCGACGTGCCGTGCGTGAACGACTCGGGATTGACGCGTCCCCCCGAGGTCTGCTGAATGCGGTCGTCACCGATCGCAGCGGCGGCGTCCAGTCCCGCAGCGATGTCCTCACTGCTGATGGCCTCGACCAGTCCAGTGGCCTCCGCGTTAGCGGCCCACACACCGGCGAGGCAGTCCGCCTGAAGCTCCAGTCGTACAGAACCGCTCTCCGGGCCCTCGCGGTCGTTGCCGACTCGGTTGTCGAAGCCGAGAAGGTGCTGGACGTGATGGCCATACTCGTGCGCGACCACGTAGGTCTCCGCGAACACGCCGCCCTGTGCGCCCAGGTCCTGCCGAAGTGCGTCATAGAACCCAAGGTCCAGGTAGACGGTCTCGTCGGACGGGCAGTAGAAGGGCCCGACCGCGGACGACGCGGCGCCGCATGCCGTGTCGACCTGTCCGTCGAAGAGCACAGTCTGAGCTTCGGTGTACTGCTCGCCGTTGTTGGCGAACACCGTTGACCAGTACGACTGAACGCTGTTAACCGTGGCGACCGTCTGGCAGTCCTCGCTCGCATTCGCGTCGCTGCCGGTGCGGCACTCTGCCGCCAGGTCGTTGGCAGGATCCACCGCGCCCGCGCCCGAGCCCTGCCCACCGCCGAGCAAGCCGGACTGCAGGAGGACGACGGCCAGGACCACGATCAGTCCGACGACTCCGCCGCCGGCGCCTACGGCCATGCCGCGTCCACCCATGCTGCCGAAGCTTCCCGACCCCCGGCGGTCGCTGACCTGGGAGGCGTTGAGCCGGGCGTTGTCCTTGAATCTCACGATCAGCACGTACCCCGCGCGCCAACGATCGAGTCACGCTTACGACATGCTCCATGCATGGACCGCATCGCCGCGTACAACCCGGAAACCATGTTCCCGCCCTATACGGCGTACGCGCACGCCGTTCAGGTCCCGGCCGGAGCACGAACGCTCTACATCAGCGGGCTCAATGGGTTCGAGGCGGACGGCATAACCATGCCCGCTGACTTCGAGGGCCAGGCCCGGCTGGTCTGGGAGCACCTGAGTAGCGCCCTCGCGGCGGCGGGCATGACGCTCGCAGACCTGGTCCTCCTGCGCTTCTATCTGGCCTCCGCGGATCACGACCCCTCGAACGTGGAGCTCATCCGCGAGAAACTCGGTGATCACGTCGCATGCCGCACGGTGGTCGTTCAGCAACTACTCGATCCGCGTTGGCTCATCGAGGTCGAAGGGGTAGCGGCCAAGATCGACTAAGAGACCGCGCTCCGGTCAGCGGTTGCGACGCATCGAGGGCGGGTACCTGAACCTCACGGTTCGATGAGCAGATCAGCAGAGCGGGGAGATCACATGAATGCCGAGGGCGGCGGGCCACGTGTGGTCGTCTATCCGGACGGGCCACTGGTACTGCGCGGCGGAGTGACAGTCGAGGACGTCGACGGCACGGTCCTGTCACCGGGTCGGGTTGTCGCCCTGTGCCGGTGCGGACGATCCGCAGTGAAGCCGTTCTGCGACTCCAGTCACAAGCGCGGAAGCCTGTCCCGCACCGAGTCCTCGGACTAGCTGGCAAGCCGGGCGGGCATCGCCGGGCCACGGAGCGACGAGCGGCCCGCGCCCCAATGCCCGAGCACGTGCTCAGCGAACAACGCGTCCACATGCAGGCAAGCCGCCGCACCGAACAGGATGTCCCCGGCAAGGTTTGGCTCGTCCGTTGCGAGTGCCCCGCACAGGTCATAGGCGGCAACCTGCTCGTGCAGTGCGTCGGCAGTCACGTGCACGTCGTAGAACGCGCACGTGTCGTCGTCGGCACCTAGCCGGCGCAGGCCTCGGGCGATCCGGCGCGACGGATCCGAGGAGTTCATCTCAAAGACCGCGAGATGACCGGCCAGGGCGCCACGGAATCGTCGGTGCAGTCCGAACAGTGAGATGAGGTTGGTTAGGGCGAGAGTCACGCCGGGACTTGCATCGACGTGGGCGCCGTACTCGTCGTCGACGTTGAGGTAGCGCAGCACTCCTGCGAACAAGGTGGAATGCATGCGACTCACGTCGCCTTCGCCGTACTCGTCCATCTGGATCTCGATCAAGGCGGCCTTGGCGCGACCTCGCAGCCGCGGAATCGCCCAGGTGTGCGGGTCTGCCTCCTTCAGCTGATAGACGGACCGGTGCTGCACGTACTCACGGAATTCCGCCCGCGTCGCGTGGCGCTGCAGGAACACCGACGGGGACTTGCCGGTGTCGTTCTTGACCAGTGACCACAGTTGCGCAGGCACTGGTCGGTCATCGAACGGGACCGCGACGTCGCGCCGCAGGGCGTCGAGGAATTGAGCCTCGAGTACGGACCGAAAGCCGATGAGCTCGGGATGCCACTCCCACATGTCGGCGATGTCGTCGAAGCCGCGGTAGTGGAGTTCGTAGCACGCCCACAACGCCAGTTGCAGGTCATCGTCGCGCACGGCGTCGTCACGTGCGGGTACGTCAAGGGCCTTGGGCAGTCGGGACGGGTCGTCTGCGCGCAGTGCGTCGAACAGCGCTGACGTCAGGGGACCTCGGGCGTGGGGCAGGTTCATAGGTTCTCGTTCCCATATCTCCCGGCTCCGACGAGGCATCTTGATCGAGCCGGTCGGTGAAGGAGCGGTTGTGCTCCTTGAGGTGTACCCGGACAGGGCCCGAGCCAATCGCATTCGGTCGATTTCGGTGGCAGGTGAGCGCCCCTACGCCTCGTGACCTGGATCGAAGTCACGAACATCGGAGAAGGTGATCATTGGCGTGATGGTCCCGCGCGCGTCCACCTGGACCGGCTCGAGCAGGTGTCCGACATGGTCTCCGAGGTCGTGGCGTTCAAGGATCTGCCCGATAAACACTGCGGCGGCCTCGTCGAGCACGGGCATGTCGAACTCGCCAGTCGACCAAGCGCAGCGCGCGAACTTGTCCACCTCATCACCGGTCACCTCTCCGAAGAGGTGCGCCAAGTCCATCCGGTCAGGACCGAGGAAGTGGACTGCGAGATGGGTTGCAGCGGATGCAACGACGCGGGTGCGGTTCTTTTCCGACAGGCAGACGAGAAATCTCGGCGGATCGATGCTGACCTGGGTGGCGAAACCGACCAGGCAGCCTGCCTTCTCACCGTCCGCGGCGGTGGTCACGACGTACATCGGATAGTTGAGGCCGCGCAGTAGATCGGCGAAGCGGTCCTCAACGTCCGACATCACAGCTGCTCGAGGGCCGGCTGCAGTTCTTGGGACCAGAATTTGAAGAAGCCGTCTTGATCCGGGCCAATCTGATGGAAGTAGAGGTGGTCGTATCCCGCGTCGAGGTACTCCCGCGCCGAGTCGAGCACCGGACCCACGTCGGGGCCGCACGGAACCGACTTCGTCGCGTCGTCTTCCGTCACGAGCTCAGCCGCCTGCTCGAAGTGCGTCCAGGTGGGCAGGTCCTGGGACAGCTGGCCGGGGATGCCCCCGTTCGGCCACACCTCATGGACCGTCCTGCGCGCCGATGCCTCATCGTCGGCCCAGCACACGTTGAGTTGCGCGTAGCGAGGTCCGATGCCGCCGCTGGCTTCATACTTCTCGATGGTTTCGCGGTCGGGCTGGTGGCCCCAGAACCCGTCGCCGATGTCCGCGGCGAGCTCGAGAGAGGCATCACCGAATCCGGAGACGATGATGGGCGGCGCCTGGGACGGAGGATCGAACAGTCGCGCGTTCTCGACCTCGTAGAACTCCCCGTCGTGGTCGACGGTCTCTCCGGACCACAACTCACGGATGATCTGGATGGCCTCGGCGAGCATCGCCCTGCGCACCTCCGGTCGCGCCCAACGATCACCAAGAATGTGCTCGTTCAGCGCCTCGCCGGTGCCCACTCCGAAGAAGAACCGGCCAGGCATCAGGAGCGAAGTCGTGGCTGTTGCCTGGGCGATGATCGCAGGATGGATGCGGGTCGTCGGGCACGTCACGCCCACACCTACCTTGATCTCATCGGTGACTGCCGCGATCGCACCCAGCACTGACCAGACGAACGGGCTATGGCCCTGCGCCGAGACCCAGGGATGAAAGTGATCGGAGATCGAGACAAATTCGAATCCGACCTGCTCTGCTCGCTGGGCATTCGAGACCAAGGCCGACGGCCCGTGCTCTTCGCTGGACAAGGTGTAACCGAATGACGCCACCACGATTCCTTCCTTCAGGCTTCGAAGATTCCTTACCCGAGACGAAGTGCGTCCAAACGCCAACCGAGGGCGGTCGATCAGCCTCGCCCGTGGGGCAGGGGAACGGAAAGTGGGTACACCACGGCCATGACGGAAAACCCCACGCCGGAAGTCCCGCTCGACCAGATCGAGCACCCCGAGGTCGGCGACACTGACGCCCAACGGCGTCAAGACCAGAACCGCCTCGACAACCTCGACCCTGAGGATGAGCGGGATTCGTCATCCGATCGCGACGGCCTGCCAGACGCGCCGCCTCCGGACAAGCAGACTCCCCAGAACTACGAGAGCGAAGGTGGCGCCTCGCCGGACGGCCCTGTCGCGATCAACTAAGGCGGCGCGGAGCCGGTTCGGTGGCGGCTCGAGCAGCGGGCCAATCGACGGCGGTGGCCTCGCGCTCCAGCAGGCCCTCTGCCTCCACTTCTCGCTCCGTAGTCGTGTTCTCAAGATCCTCGCGAGTCGCGTGGTCGAGGGGCCTTGTGGTCATGTCCCCGTGATACCCCGACGGTGCCAGCCCCAACCGCCTGCGCGACTACGGGCGTCGACTCGTGAGAAATTCCAGAAGTGTTGCGGCCAGTTCCGCCGGAGCCTCTTCTGCAATGTGGTGACCGCAATCGATCCGCGCCCCCACTACGTCGTCGGCCCACAGTCGCCAGATCGCGAGTGGGTTGACGTACAGGACTTCCATGTCATCCCGCGTCGACCACACGAACAGTGTCGGGCAGGTAATGGTTCGACCAGCCTCCCTGTCGTCTTCATCAGCCGTGCGGTCGATTCCAAGACCGGCGCGATAGTCCTCGCACATGGCGTGCACTACCGCAGGGTTGTGAATCGCCTCCTGCCACTCGGCGAATCCCTCCTCGCCCATCGCCTCAGGGCTCCCACCGATGTACCAGGCCGCGGGATCACGGTTAATGATGCGCTCGGCGGGCTTATCGGGTTGGGCAAGGAACCACCAGTGCCACCACGAGGCCGCGAACTTCGCATTGCACCGGTCCAACGCCTCGGCAATCGGAATACCGTCCATCACAACGAGCCGTCGCACCGACTCTGCGGAGTCCAGTGCAAGTCGATATGCAACGTAGGCGCCCCGGTCGTGTCCCACTACGTCGAATTGCGGGAAGCCCAGCTTCTCCATGAGCTGGACCACATCCCGCGCCATGGCACGTTTGGAATAGGGCTCGTGATCAGGGGTCGTGGCGGGTTTGCTGGAGTGCCCGTAGCCGCGCAGATCCGGGCACACGACGAAGAATCCCGCACGCGCCAGAGCCGGGGCGACCCGGAACCACGTGGCGTGGGTGCGAGGGTGGCCGTGCAGAAGGACGACCGGGCGGCCGGATCCTCCGTACCGGACGCGGAGAGTCGCCTCGCCAACGTCGATATCGGCCCGGGTGAAGCCTTCGAACACTGGGGATCACCTGCGCCTAGACGTCGCGCGTAGGTAGCGCACGAGTGGCGGGGCCTTGCGTCACGGACCCGTCGGGAGCGAACTGCGAACCATGGCATGGGCAACCCCACGAGCCACTGACGCCGTCCCATTCGACCAGGCATCCTGCATGGGTGCACCGGGCGGATACCGAGTGAAGCGCCCCGTCAGCGGTGCGGCAAACAGCACGGGGATTCAACGGACCGCCCACGACGACGCCCTCGCCGACCGGTAGCTCTCCGAGGTCGTGCCCGACGCTGCTCACAACCCCGCGCGCCAAAGCGGTTGCGGTGTGAACGCTCCGCCCGAGGAGGGAGGACGGTGACGTGGACAAGCCCTTCTCCCACAGGTCGTCTAGCGGCGCGGCACCCTCGCCCGAAACATCGAGGATGTCGAGTAATCGCGGGAGCTCGCGAGCGACTGCGGCTGCGTTGGTGAATCCCCAACCGTTCATGCCCGCAATGACGACGACGTGCGGATGACGTCTGCTGCGATGGGCGACCGGAACAAGTCCTGGGTTCTCGCCGTCGCGGGCGGCCCACAGGTGCGTGGCCGAGGCCAGGTCGAACCATGGCGCACAGAGTTCGCGCAACTGCGCCATCGCCCTGCCCGAGGAGAGTTCACGCAGGCCAGTCGACGGTCCGACGACTATCGCAACGGACCGTCCGTCCGGAAGTACAGCGGGCCGGGTCGACAGGCCGAGATCGTCGACGTCGTACGTGGTCGGCACCGCTTGCTCCGACGGGATCGCGGCGGCCAGATGCCAGTGGAAAGCCATACGCGGGACGAGCAGTTCGGGATCCACGACTGGTGCACCTGTGGCGACGATGACCCGCGCGCCACGCACCGTCGAGTCGTCGCTCAAGCGAAGTTCCGTGGCGCCACCGCCGTCGCGGACGGCCACCACGGATACGCCTTGGCGGATCGCAACACCGTCGTCTTGCAACTGACGCGCGGTCCCGCGGACGAGGCTGAGCGGATGCACAAGCGCTGATCGTCCCCAGGCGATGGACTGGCCACGAGCCCACGGTGGTGGACGGACCTCGACCGGATCGCTTGCCGAGGCCTGAGCGACGTGGAACGAGGCATCGAGGTCATCGGCACGCTGGATCCCATGGACGACATGGGTGACCTCAGTCCAGCCCACATCGTCCGGCACGGTGGCGACGAGGTCCTCAAGCCACCGAAAGCCCCGGTCGTTCGCCTGCTGGTAGCGCACGGCGATGTCGAACCCATGCCGCTCGGCGATCCGGCTTGAGATAACACCGTGCGACGTGGTGACCTTCGCGGTGGCGCTTGCCGTCGTGCCGAGACCAACGTGGTGCGCCTCCACGAGGCGTACCGAACGGCCCGACTCCAGCAGGGCCGCCGCCGCACAGAAGCCCGCGATACCGCCGCCAACTATGACGACATCCCACGACCGGCCAGTGAGGGCGTCTCGGGCCGACGAATCGACCGGAGCGACTGGGCTGTGCGCCCACGGAGATGCCAGCACCGGTTCCATCAGGTCTCCTTCGCACCAAAGGTGCCGTCAGTCGGGATAGTCGCCTTTGGACACCGTGAGAAGCGCCGTCGTGTCGGAGCGGGCCGTGATCGCATGGGGTCCGCCGGGCAGCACCAGAAGGTCGCCCGACGATAACTCGATGCGCTCGTCGTCGGTTGCGACGTCGACGGAGCCGTTCAGCACGAGCAGTGTGGCCTCAACCGGGCCGTTGTGGATCTGCATGACCTGTCCCCCGACGATCGCAATCACCGTCTGGCGGAGCGCATGATCGTGACCTCCTATGAGCGTCGCTGAACTTCTGCCCGCGGCTGCGTCCCTCGAGATCTGCAGCTGGGCCGTAGCGATGTGGGTGAGCGAGTACTTCTCCATGGCACCTCCTGAAGCGGGCAGGGGGACGATCAGTGAGGACGCTGCTCGCGGCCGTACCGTCTTTTCAGCTTTTCGATCGGGTCAGCCCTTCGAGACTGCTCGCCGGCGCCCCACACGAACAACATGGCGTACTGGACCCCATAGGCGATGGTGTTCCACAGTCCGATTAGCCCTCCGCGCCGAGCGGGGGGCTTACTGTCGTCGGGCCCAAACTCAGCACGCACTTCCGGGTGGGTTCGTGCTTGCTTGTCGAGTGCCGCGTGCTCGGGATACAGGGCTGGGCGAGACTCTCGCACTTCGCGGGGAGTGCCCAGTTCTTCAAGGCCACCCGGGTCAGTGTCAGAAGCCATGGCGCCACCTTCGTCTGCCGTTTCGGACGTGTCTTCGATCCGTACCCGCATCAGCGTCCGACTAAGCGGTCAGGCGAGCCGTCGCGGCGCCGGAGAATATCGAGGAGTCGGGCGCCCGGCAGCGCAGTTAGCGTGGCAAGCAGGCCAGCGGCCGAGAGGTCGTATGGCGAGCCGTAGACCACGAGCACGGTCGCACCGCAAATGCCCAGCAGCACCAACGCCGCAAGAAGCGCACACACCGGGTGTCCGGGAACCATCTGGCGCATGCGCGTGCGGATGGGCATGCCTACTCTTACCCGTGGCAAGCCTTCGGCTATCGCCAGCGGTGTTCGGTCGAGCCCACGAGTGGGTACAGGGAACCCGGACGCCTAGAGGGCCGGATCTGGCACGCGTTGGATCAATGCGAGGTCTCGTGTCACCGATCGACGTATTCCAGCCAGTGGTGGAGCCGGTCGAGGAACTTATGCTCCACCTGAAATCCGATCCGTCGCACACCCTCTGCGGCCTGGCCATATCCCCCGCTCACTGGCTGGCGTGGGGTGCGGCCTACTCGCGCGGGGAACTGACATCGGCAGCCTCTGGCGTCATATGCCGGATCTGCATCAGCCGCGTCGACAGTTAGCCCGCGACCCAACTGGGTTAACTGCCCACCCGTTTCAACTGGCACCCGGGTATCCAGGCTTCCCCATCGCCGCCGAAGTCGATGAGCCCTTCCCATTCGCCGCGTTGCTCGTCGATCCAGCGCCATTCCTTCATGAACCCGTATCCCCATAGCGAAGGCTTCTGCGCGTCTTGCACCATGACGGAGATGGGCTCGCGTGGACGCTTGCTTCCAGAATTCGGCACCCGACCCCCCATTCGTCACTCGGCGGCCTGGTTGTGCGCTCGGCTCACCTAGTTCCGTGGACAGCGGCAGAATACCGTCCCCTAAACACGGCAATCGCCATATGGCGCAGGCGTTCTGACGGGCTCCGTCTTCTAGATCCAACGTCGTGCGCGAGCGAAGCCAAGCGTGCCCCCCGCGATAAGGAGGATCCCTGCGATCGCTACCCAGAACAGGCCCGAGGTTGCGAAGTCTCCGCCCGAGAGGTTGACGTTCATTCCGAGAATGGTGGCTATTAGGGCGCCTGGCAGCAGGAGGATCGACGTCAATGTGAGGACCTTGACGATCTCGTTGGTGCGGTTCTCGGTCCGAAGGATGAGCATGTCGAACGAACTGACAACCGCCTCCTTCGCCCATCGCGCAGAATCGAGCGCGTCATCGACCTGGTCGGCAAGGTGCCGAAAGCGGGCTGCCGACGCCTCGGTCGAGACCCGGCTGAACTCTGCGTGGCCGAGCGTGGAGTAGACGCGACGATGCGGCGACAGTGCGCGACGAAGTTCGCCCGTCCGCTGGCGCACGTCAACGAGGATGGTCGCCATCTTGTCGACGTTGCTGTCGGGGCTGCTCAGTACGTCGGCATCGAAGTCCTCAAGCCTCTCCTCGATTCGCTCGAATGCGTCTCCATAGCTGAGGACCACCCGTTCGAGCAGGGTCGTGAGGAACGACGGAGCATCCAGCCCGCCAACCTGCCCAGGACCGGAGGTCACGGCCTTGAAGTCGTCCACGAGTGGACTGTCGGACTCGTGAATCGTCACAACCCAGTTGTCACCCACAATCGACTCCAGAACGCCTCGGGTGGGGTCGAGCCGGTCATCCCCGTCTGGCGCGATAATCGACGTGATGTGGATGTATCCGTCGTGAACATGAACCTGCGGCTCGGCGCGCACCCCCCTGCGGTGGTGGTCGTGGCCCTCTCCGACCGAGAACGCGGAGTAGACGGACGCGAGTTCGTCTTCGGTAGCGCCTTGAAGGTCGAGCCAGAGCACCTTCGAGTTGGTCAAGGAGGTGCATTCGGCTCGCCAGTCCTCGACCGGGTGGCCGTCGGTCCCATCAAAGAGATACGCGGCGAGCATTGCCTTGGCCTCCGGTGGTCCGTTGGTAGCACTCGATTACCCACGGTGAGCGAGCACGTACCGCGCCCGCGACGACCGAGCAGTCTGATTAGTCCCGCTCGCCGCCGGGTACCAGTCCTTAAAGCGAGGAGGATGCCGTGACTGAGCAGACGAAGGATCCGAAGATCGAGCGCGCAGAGGATGCGTACGAGGATGAACTGGGTAGTGCAGACGCGACCCAGACCGCCCCGGCGCTACCTCCCACGCCTGTGCCCAACCCGGTCGAGGACGAGGAGACCGGGGTTGCACCGTAAACAGAGCGACCCGCAGCACGAGGCGTAGCCGTGTCGGTTAACGACGAGTACGAGCCCCTGATCAGGTCCTACCTACTGTCAGGCGTCGAGGCGCATCTGACGTTGGACGGAGCCGAGCCCCTTTGCGGATCAGAACTCGACGAGGGCTGGCGCCGCTGGCATCTGAAGTACACCTTGGCAGAGATGCCATTCATTGCTCACGGAACGATGTGCGCCGAATGTGTCAGCCGGGCAACGATCCCTTCCGAGGTCGCGTGACACGCAGTTGCTTAGCCCTCACATAAACCTGCCCCGAAGTGCAGTGCACTTTGGGGCAGGTTTATGAACTGTGGAAGCTAGTCCCGACGGACTGCGTCCTTGACGGCGTCGACCGCATCGCCTGCAGCGTCCTTGACCGACTCGCCAGCCTTCTTCGCAGACGCCTTGGCCTGATCAAGCTTCCCCTCGTTCTCCAGGGACTTGTCGCCGGTCAACTTCCCGGCGCCCTCCTTGATGTTGCCGCCCGCATCCTGCGCACTGTTCTTGATGTCGTCGATTCCCATCGCAACTCCTCTAGTCCGTTTCTGTTCTCACGACTCCGCGGATGCGGAGGTCGAGATGCTGCCTGTATTGCCTATTCGTCCGTATTCATCGGATCCTCGGGGACGATGCCCGGGGGTCGTTGCGGGTCCTGGTCCGATCGCGACTGCTGCGTCTGACTCAATCGCGTCGGGTCCGTCTCGGATTCCGGCTCGCTGTGAACCTGACTCATGACCTGCCTCCTTCGGGGCCCTGAGCGCTCCTGGGAGCGGTGCCCGGTGTTCACCTTCCGGCTGCGCCGAGCATGGTTTCTGCGGCGCCTTACAAATATTGCGTACCCGTAGGAACTCGAAAGCAATCACCCTCTTTGTGCGCGTCCCGAAATTCGGACATAGCCGGACACACGTTCGCTCTCTGGTAGCGCCTGCTTCCCGAGGGGTACGACGGTGATGACTGCGGCGGGACATGACGAGACCACGGCAGCCCGGGGCACGGGGACGAGGAGCGCTATGGGACGTATGACAATTTCAGAGCGGGAGAGCATGCTCGTGCTCGACGACGACCCGCTGTGGTACCAGAACGCGGTCATCTACCAGGTGCACGTCAAGTCATTCTTCGACAGCGACGGCGACGGGATCGGCGACTTCCACGGACTCACGCAGAAGCTCGACTACCTCCAGGATCTCGGCGTTACCGCTCTGTGGGTCATGCCCTTCTATCCCTCACCCCTTCGCGATGACGGTTACGACATTGCGGACTACACCGCCGTCAACCCCTCGTACGGCACGCTCGGCGACGTCAGGCGCTTCATCGAGGAGGCCCACCGGCGCGGCCTTCGGGTTATCACCGAGCTCGTGATCAACCACACCAGCGACCAGCACCCGTGGTTTCAGCGGGCTCGCCACGCGCCGCCCGGATCGAAGTGGCGCGACTTCTACGTGTGGAGCGACACTCCCGACAAGTACGCGGACGCCCGGATCATCTTCAAGGACTTCGAGACCTCGAATTGGTCGTGGGATCCGATCGCGGGCGCGTACTACTGGCATCGCTTCTACCACCATCAGCCGGACCTCAACTTCGACAACGTTGCGGTGCACGACGCGGTCTTCAAGGCTCTGGACTTCTGGATGGACATGGGGGTCGACGGACTGCGTCTGGACGCCATCCCCTACCTCTACGAACGTGAGGGAACCACAGGCGAAAACCTGCCCGAGACCCACGCCTTCCTGAAGAAGCTGCGCGCGCACATGGACGGCAAGTACAGCAACCGGATGCTGCTCGCCGAGGCGAACCAATGGCCAGAGGACACCCGGGAGTACTTCGGCGACGGCGACGAATGCCATATGGCCTACAACTTCCCCGTCATGCCGCGCATGTACATGGCCGTGCAGATGGAGGACCGGTATCCGATCATGGACATCCTCCATCAGACCCCACCGATTCCGGCGAATGCCCAGTGGGCGCTGTTCCTGCGGAACCACGACGAGCTCACCTTGGAGATGGTCACCGACGAGGAGCGGGACTACATGTACCGCGCCTATGCCGCTGACCCCCGAGCGCGAATCAACCTGGGTATCCGTCGTCGCCTGGCACCACTCCTGGGAAACAACCGCCGAAAGAACGAACTGCTCCACGGACTGATGTTCTCCCTTCCGGGCACTCCGGTTCTGTACTACGGCGACGAGATCGGCATGGGCGACAACATCTACCTCGGCGACCGCGACGGGGTGCGCACCCCGATGCAGTGGAACGCCGACCGGAACGCCGGCTTCTCCAGCGCCAACCCGCAGAAGCTCCTTCTGCCCGTGAACATCGATCCGGAGTACCGCTACGAGTCGATCAATGTCGCATCGCAGCAGAACAATCCGACCTCGCTCCTGTGGTGGCTGCGCCGGCTCATCACACTGCGCCAACGCCACCCGGTGTTCGGGCGTGGGGGAATCACCTTCCTGCACCCGGACAACCCGAAGGTCCTGGCCTTCATCCGCCACGACGCTGACGAGAACGTCCTCGTCGTGGCGAACCTGTCCCGCCACGTGCAGTGCGCCGAGCTCGACACCTCCGCATTCCAGGGCTGCGTTCCCGTCGAACTCTTCGGGAACACGTCCTTCCCGCCGATCGGAGAACTCCCCTACTTCCTCACGTTGGGTCCGCACGCCTTCTACTGGCTCAAACTCGACGCTCGAGTGGAGGTGGCCTCGTCGCCCAGCGACGACCGGCCCGCGCTCCCCTCGGTCACTCTCAGCGGATCTTGGGAGACGCTGTTCACGCAGCCACGGGCCCGAGCCGCGTTCGAGTCGGCGCTACCCGGCATGCTCCTCGGCCGGCGCTGGTACGGAGCCAAGGCCCGGGCCATCCAGTCAGTCTCGGTCCTCGACTCGGTTGCCGTTCCGGGCCAGTCACGTGCGGGACGCGCCTACATCGTCCTCGTCCAAGTGACCCATACCGACGGTGAACCGGGCACCTTCGTGCTCCCGCTTGCCTTCGCGGAAGGCGACGCCGCCGATGCCGTTCTGCGCGACACGCCCGCGGCGGCGATGCTGCGCGTGCGGCCACGCGGGCCAAACGGCCCGAAGGGGCTCGTCTTCGACGCCACCTACGACCCCGCCTTCAGCTCGCGGCTGCTGACCGTCATCGGACAGCAGCAGAAGGTGAAGGGCGGATCCGGTGTACTGCAGGGCGTCAGCACGGGCGCCTTTCGAGCCTTGCGCGGGGAGACGGATCTGGTTGCGTCCGTTGCCCGCGGAGAGCAGAGCAACACCTCGGTTCTCTACGGCGACCGGCTCATTTTGAAGGTCTTCCGGCGCGCGTCGAGCGGATTGAACCCCGACTGGGAACTGGGGAGGTTCCTGTCCGATCGGGCTGGGTTCGAGCACATCCCGAAGATGGCCGGGGCGCTGACCTATACCGGGGAGGACGGGACCGAGCGGACCCTCGCCATCCTGCAGGAACTCGTCGCCAACGAGGGTGACGCCTGGTCCTACACGCTCACTCAGCTCGGCAACTACTTGGAGAATGTCCAGCACGGCATCGGTGACGATGGCGTGATGCTCAGCACCCCGCCGGTGAGGACGTTGTCGGATCTCGAGATCCCAGGACTGGCTCGCGACCTGTTCGGGGCGTACCTGCAGCAGGTATCGCTGCTTGGCGAGCGAACCGCGCAGATGCACCTGGCGTTGGCTTCGAACACGACAGATCCGGGCCTGGCTCCCGAGCGTTTCACTCCCCATTACCAGCGCTCCATCTACCAGTCCACGCGAAATCAGTTCCGGCAGACACTCTCTCTTCTGCGCCGACGCCGCGGAGGCCTCGATGGCTCCGCTGCAATCGACGCAGATGCCGTGCTTGCGGCAGAGGATGCCTTGTATGCAGCAATCGAGCCGGTGAAGGACGAACGCATCAACGCCCTGCGTATCCGGGTCCACGGCGACTACCACCTGGGCCAGGTGCTGTTCACCGGGCGCGACTTCGTCATCATCGACTTCGAGGGGGAACCAGCGACCTCACTATCGGAACGCCGCATCAAGCGCTCGCCACTTCGCGACGTCGCGGGAATGCTCCGGTCGTTCCACTACGCCGCCTACACCCGCCTGACCGAGCACGTGGTGCAGAACAACGTTCAACCTGAGGCCGGCGTCATGCCCGTTCTGGTCGGGGCGGCCGGCTTCTGGACTTCCTGCGTCTCGGCCGCGTTCCTGCAGGCGTACGTCGCGACGGGTAGCGAACTCCTCCCCGAGGATCGCGAGGCGAGCGACCTGCTGCTGCGGACATTCCTGCTGGAGAAGGCCGCCTACGAGATCAGTTACGAACTCAACAATCGCCCGGACTGGGTCAGTGTGCCGCTGCGCGGCATGCTCCAACTTCTCGATTGATTCGCGATGCCGACTTCCCATGTTCAGCGAGCAGATCCGCCAGTGCGCGTGCTGGTTCGCAACGCGATTCGACCCTCCGTCTGGGACGTCGGACTTCTGCTGGAGTGGCGATGGCTCGATGACGACCACGGCCTATGGGAGGCGTGCGTCAACACGGCGGCGGGCACCGCGTGGGTGTCCGGTGATCGCCTCGAGTGGATCGGCGAGCCTGTGGTGTCCGAGCGGCACTGACAGTTAGACGGTTGCACGGTGATCGAGAGTGCTGACGAAGTCGCGGAACGCGCGGTCGGTTCGCTTGGTGTCGCCGGTGGCCTCCAAGTCCAGGAGAAGCCCCCGGATGACGGCCAGGACAACAGTCGCAAGCTCCGGGCGGCCGATACTGCGCAGGCCGTCCGAAAGCGGCGCGAGCCAGTCTGTCGTTGCGGCACGTCGAAAGTCGGGCCACAGGTGCTGCGCCGATCCGTCACGCAGTTGGCCGAACATCCGCAGGAAGGGTTGCCCGGACGGACCTGTCATCGCCTTCCAGGCCTTCATCAACGTCGCCGGGTAGGGCTCACTTGTTCGCACTCGCAGCAGATCGCCGAAGATCTGCAACTGCCGTTCACGCGCGCGACCGAGCACTGCTCGAAGCAGGTCGTCCCGCGTCCCGAAGTGGTAGATCAGCATCCGCGTCGACGTGCCAGCCGCAGTTGCCAGCGGCTCGAGACGGCCCGGCAGCCCATTGCTTAGTGCGTAGTCGGTGCACGAATCGAGCAGCCGCTCCTTGATCTGCGGCTGCGGTCGTCGTCCCACTCCCCCATCTTTTCGCGTAACAAACGCTACGTCTACCGTGAGGAGGGATCGAGTCCGCGATGGAGGTAACGATGAGGGTTGTGTTCGTGCACGGAGCCTGCGCGAAGGACGGCGCGTGGTGGTGGCACCGCATGTCCGGACTACTCGAGGAGCTCGACGTGACGAGCACGTGCCCCGCGCTGCCAAGCTGCGGCGAGACGGGCGAGGCCGCCGGCGCCGAGGGCGCGGGCCTCGCCGAGGATGTCACTGCCGTACGTCAGCTGCTTCTCGACAGTGACGAGCCGACGATCGTGGTGGCCCACAGCTATGGCGGCATCGTCACCGCAGAAGCGGCAGCGGGAGTCGAGTCGGTACGCCACCTGCTGCTGATTTCCAGCTATCTTCCCGAGGTCGGACAGAGCCTGTCGGACTTCGGCGATGGCGCCCCCGCGCCGTTCCTGGACATCGACCCCGAGGCCGGGACGTTCGGCGTGCGACCCGAGTTGCTGAGTGACACGTTCCTCCAAGACTGCGACGCCGACGTGCAGGCGGAGGCGCAGGCTCATCTGGCGCGGCAGGGCGTCCAGGTGATCGCGCAGCCCGTGAGCGCGGCTGCCTGGCAGGACGTGCCCTCGACCTACCTGGTGTGCGCGCAGGACATGGGCACACCCGCGCGACTGCAGCGAGAGTTCGCACGCAGGGCGGGCAGTGTCGTCGAAATCAACGCCGGGCACCACCCGTTCCTCTCGCAGCCCGAAGCGGTTCGCGATCTGCTCGTGCGAATCGGTGAGCCATTGCTGAGGTTGACGTAGCCTCAAGAGCATGTGGCGGCGAGCGGTGGCAATCGGCGCCCTTTCGCTATTGCCAGTTCTCTCGTCGACTCCGTCGACCTACCCACAGGCAGCCGCGGCACAGTCCCGATCGGTCCGGGCCACCGTGTCCCAGGTCAGCGGCACCCCGACCGAGCTGATTGCAGAAGTACCGGTGACCCCCGCGCTCACCGCGGGCTACGCGCGCAACCTCTTCGTTGACTCCCGTGCCCAGGACAAGGACTCGAGGGGCTGCTCGCGACAAAGCCGCTTGCTCCTCGCCAAGTCCGACGCCGCTCCGTCGGTGCTGCGCAACTGCGTGCTGCGCGGCGGAGTGTGGACACTCGCCAACGGCGAGATCGTGCGCGGCTCGTCGCACGTGTCGGTCATCGGAGTCCTCGATACTCCGACGGCATGGGCTCACGGTGCCTACGGGTGGACCGCTTCCCAGCGGCGTGCGTTCGCAAACGTGAGCGTCGTCGCCGTCCCACGCCAGTCGACAACCTCCGGTGCAACTCGAGTGCCGCGCAGTCTGCTCGCAACCGTCCTCGCTGACGAGCCCGGCAATGTGTGCCGCGAGATGCAGCTCGTCGTTCGCGCCCTGGTCTCCTGGGGGCTCTCCGTGGACTCCTCTACCCGAAGCGATCTCATCAAGCATGCGCAGATGTGCCCCGACGAAGAACTCATCATCCAGTTCAAGAACACCACGACCCGAGTACCGCCCGCCGGTGCAAGCAATCCCTACGCGGCGACGGGCAACTCACAGGCGCCGGCGGGTCCGACCTCGATCATGCAGGCGAGCGCGGGACGCGTGATCGGATCGGAGCTGTTCGGCCTTCACATCCCGCCCTCGACCGGACTCAGTCCGCCGGTGCGCCACGGATATGTACGGCTGTGGGATTCCGACGTGGGGTGGAATGCCATCCAGCCGCGAAGCGGGACGTTCGTCTGGCGCACGTTCGACTCCGTCGTCGAGGCGGCCGAGGATGCGGGTTCGAAGGTTGAATACGTGCTCGGGCCGACGCCGTCCTGGGCAGGAGACGTATCCACGGACCCGCCGCGCAGGATGTCTGACTTCCGCACGTACGTGGAGGCAGTGGTCGATCGCTACGGAGACCGGATCGACGCGATCGAGGTGTGGAACGAGCCGAACCTGCAGAACTACTACACCGGCACTGCTGCAGAACTCGTGGAGATGACGAAGATCGTGAAGAGCGTCGTCAAGCGCGCAGGTGCAAGAACTGACGTGCTCGCCGCGAGCACTACTACCCGGACCACGGGCTCGTTCTACAACTTCTACACCGCCTACCTGCGTGGGCTCCGCGCGGCAGGTTGGCCCATCGACGGGTTCGCCTTCCATTCGTACCCCCGCGCCTCGGGCACACCGGCTGACCGCATCGGTGCGGTGACCATGTTCAAGGCGATGCTCTCTTTTGCGGGTGCACCGAAGTTGCCGGTGTACGAGACCGAGATCAACTACGGGCTCGCAGGCCAGGACGAGCCGCATCGTTCCATCGAAGGTGCGAACGCACGGGGGTACCTCGCACAGACCTTCATCGACGCCGTGCGCTCGGGAATCCAGTCCGTTGATTGGTACCTGTGGACCCGAACGGACTTTCCTCTGCTCGGCATACAACTCAACTCCACGACGCCGGAGACGATCCACGCGTGGAACTGGACATACGACCTGCTCGTCGGCTCCTCGCTGAGATCATGCGCCGATCAGGGAGCCGCAAGCGTGTGCGCGTTCACCCGCAACGGCGACGACTTCGCGCTTGCCTACTCGGCAACCGGGGATGAAGCGTCGTTGGACGTACCGGCGTCGCTTACTGTCCAGTGCGACATGCGAGAGAACTGCTCGGCGATCGCGGACTCGACGGTGCGCGTCGGAATCGAGCCGTTGCTGCTCCGCTAGTCGGCACGCATCTTCCGGACTGTGCCGGGCGTCGCGAAGTTGCGGGATGGGGACTGACTGACGCGCCCCTCGATGAATCAGGGGACGAAACGGACCGGAGTCTCGCCCAGCGAGTACTCCCCGGTCACCACCGTGCACTCGTTGTCGGTTGTGCATGCCTGCGAGAATCCGGCGGGCGGGGTGTACCCGGCGGACTCGTCCTTCGCCCAGGCGATCACCGAAGCGACACCCTTGCGGTCGAGGGAGCAGGCAACCGCAGCCCCATCGTCGGTGCAACCGAGCCAGGTCGAGCCCACCGTCCATTGATCCACCACACGCAGCCCTGCTACGGCGCCCGAGCCGTTGGTCAACTGCATACCAAGCAGCGCGTAAGCCTCGGGCGTCCAGATGTACCAATAGGTGCGCGTGATCCCCAGGTGCAGGGAGTCCATCGCGGTCTGCACCACCCAGTCCCGTGCCTCGGCGCCGCGGATCGCCTGGAGCGGGTTGGAAGGTCCCGGGCCTGCCAGCCCGTAGTTCAGTTCGGTATCCCACACAGGCAGATCCGGTGCGCCTGCGGTGATGACTGCCTGCCTCACCTGATCGATGAACGCAGCCCGCTCGTCCGGCGTACCCAAGCTCGCCGGGTAGAGGTGCGCTGCCAGCACGTCGACCGGCCAGTCCAACTCGCTCAGCGCGGAAAGATAGCGCGGAAAGAAGCGATTGAACGCTCCGACGAGCCGCACCGTCGTGCTCGCAGCAACGACCGTGGCATCAGGATCGTTCTCGCGGATGATGTCGGACGCAGTCTTGGTCATCCGCGCAAGCTTTTCCGGAGTGCCATTCCAGAACATGGCAAGGCTTGCCTCGTTCCAAATCTGGTACGACGAGATGCGCCCGACGTAGCGCTTGACCACCGCGGTGACGAATGCGTCCCACGCAGCCATGCTCTTCGGCGGCGAGGCGGCACCAGGGACGGGGTAGTCACCGGGCGTGATGCGAGACGCGTTCCAGGTCGGGGTGCCGCCCAGGACGAGGAGCACGTCCTTGATGCCGTTCTCCTCCGCCGTCTTGAGAGCCTTGTCGAGAGCGGCCCAGTTGTACACGCCCTTGACGCCCTCGACCTGAGACCAGTTCGTTCCCGCGTCCCACAGCCGAAGGGAGCCAAATGGCACGTTCGTCGCCGGCCACTCGCCCTCCTGCACGCCAGCGACGTGCAGGCCGATGCTGGCCGGACGGACGACAGTCCCGATACCCGGACCGGATGGCGTCGGAACTGGGGTGGACGTAGCCGAGGGCGACGGTGTCGACGACAGTCCGATGGACGCGCTCGGGCTGTCGGAAGCGGCTGCAGCCTCGCTGCTCGACGCCGCGACCCCGGAGGACGAGCATCCGGCGAGGGCGACCGCGGTGATTAGGGCTATGGCAAGAGTGGTGCGGCTTGGTCGCGCTCGGCGCACGGGTGACATGGAATCTCGCGTCCCACCGATCTCGCTGGGGTCCGAATCCTCAAAAGGCAGCATCAAGCCCGCCGACGCGACAACTCGTGCGGCATCCTGCTCAACTCGCGCCGCTGTCGGCGGCCACGAGCCCGCCCATCTCCCGCAGCTCGATCTGCGGTGTCCGACCCTGGTCTGCGGACGCCAATTTGCCCGGTGAACTGTCACTCGGCGCTGACACCTGCTGGCGATCGAATCGTCGAGCCAACCTGGCAAGCCCGTTCAGTGTGACGAGCAGCAGGATCGATACGGTCGCGCCGCAGACGAGAGCAAAAGCGCAGCCAAGGAGCAGAGCTCTCATGGGAGACATAGCTACCTCGCTTTCCTCAATTGAGCCGAGTGCGTGCACACGACACTGATGCCTGCGACGTACCCACGGCCAGTTCCGCGAAACGCGGGAGAGGTAACAAGTTGGTTTCGGCGGCACACGCGCGCCGAGTTCTTACCCTCGCCTTACCTTCTCGGGACTCGGATTGCGCGGCGCTCGAGATCGCCCAAGGGCGATTGCACGCGTGGCACTGTCGTTCCAGCGACAGGAGGGATGGGGCTGCCGACCGTTCCGAGCGCGCCAATTCGAGGCCAGCTGTGAGCGCGACGCGCTGGCCGCCGCGTCCAGGAGTCGTGCGTATCCTGCGGCGCCCCTGTGGGTGTCAGGTGGGTCCTGTCGGCGTAGTGACACGGGCGCTGACGCGATGCGAAGAATTTCCATTCAACGACGACGACCTGCCCAAGAGCGAACGCTCCCACACATAGGTTCAGGAAGATTGGGCTAAAGAAGGGCCACCCCGCGATCTCCGTCCGAATGTCGGTGCCCCAACTCGTTGCAGGGCAACGGTTTACAAGGTGGGGCTGTGAGGGTTCGGGTGATGTGTGACGGATTGGCTTCGCCTGATCCGTTACACCGTTTCGGATAGTAGTCAGCTGGCGCGGCGGTCGCCGCGCTTCTTGCGGACCTCCTTGTCTGAGGTGCGAAGGACGGTGCGCAGGATCTGATGAGCGCACCGCGGCGGCCGATGCGACCGATCCGCCAACCCGCCCAACCCCTGCGCCTCATACCAGCGCAGCCACCGATGCACCGCCTGACGAGACACGTCAAACCGACGCGCCACCTCAACAACGGGAACACCATCACGAATGACCGCCAACACGGCCTGATACCTCTGCTCCACAACACTCAGCTCCACAAGCATGCTCAGGAGTGTCACGGATCAGGCGGAACCACCGTCACCCATCAGGCGAAGCCATGTCACCTGAGAGCCGGAGCCAAAACGTCACGCATCAGGCGAAACCAAACATTTACAAGGTGGGGCGCCGGGGGCTCGAACCCCGAACCTACGGATTAAAAGTCCGCAGCTCTACCATTGAGCTAGCGCCCCGCGCATCATCGTCAGGACGGCTGACGACTAGGTAGGTCAGGTTATCGCGGCGTCGTTTCGCACCTCTCTGGCATCCTCGCCCCGTGACATATCTCTTGCTAGCACTGAGGTTCCTGATCGAGTTGTGCCTCTTTGCCGCATGGGCATTCGTCGGCTATTCGGCGGTCGGCTCGGGAGCCATCGCCATCGTCGCGGCAGTAGCCCTTGCCTTGATCTCAGCAGCGCTGTGGGGTCTGCTGCTGTCACCTCGGCGCCGAATCGATCTCGCCCTGCCGATAAGGGTCGCCATCGAACTCGCATTGTTCGTCGGCGCTGGTGCCGCGCTGGCACTGCTTGGCCATCCGCTCTGGGGACTGCTCCTGGTTGTCGCGGAACTCGTCACCATCGTCGCCCTCGCACTACTCGGGTTCCGGCCGGGTCAGGATGCCGCAGCGCCCCGGTCCTAACTGGTCGGCTCGAGCCGAACCACGACGGCCTTCGATGTCGGGGTGTTGCTGCGATCCGCCACGCTGTCGAGTGGGATGAGCACGTTCGTCTCGGGGAAGTAGGCGGCGGCGCAGCCGCGTGCGGTCGGGTACGAGACGACGCGGAAGCCCTCTGCGCGCCGGTCACCGTCGTGCCACTCGCTGACGATGTCGACGAGTCCACCGTCGACCACGCCGAGTTCTTGGATGTCGTCGGGATTGACGAAGATCACTCTTCGCCCGTTCGTGATCCCGCGGTAGCGATCGTCCAGGCCGTAGATCGTGGTGTTGAACTGGTCGTGACTGCGGATGGTCTGCAGCAGGAGCCGGCCTTCGGGGATCTGCAGCATGCGCAGGTCGCTGACTGTGAAGTGCGCTCGGCCGTCGCTCGTCGCGAATGTGCGCGCATCGCGCGGTCCGTGCGGCAGCGTGAATCCGTCCTTGGTCCGAACTCGCGCGTCGTAGTCCTCGTGGCCGGGAACCACCCTGGAGATGTGGTCGCGGATGCGCGAGTAGTCGGCGGCGAGCGAAGGCCAGTCGACGGTCCCGCTGCCGATCACACGCTCGCCGAGCGCGCAGACGATGTCGACCTCGCTGCGCAGCTCTGGCGAGGCGGGCTTGAGCCGCCCGCGCGAGTTGTGGACCACGCCCATGGAGTCCTCGACACTGACGATCTGGTCGATACCGCCGGTTCGGTCGAGGTCGGTGCGCCCGAGCGTGGGAAGGATCAGCGCGCGTTCCCCAGTCACGGTATGGGAGCGGTTGAGTTTGGTCGAGATCTGGACGGTCAGGGCGCACGAGCGGAGGGCCTTCTCCGTCGCGTCGGAGTCCGGAGTGGCCCGCGCGAAGTTGCCACCCATGCCGATGAACACTCGCACCGCACCGCGCTGCATCGCCTGAATGCACCCGACGGTGTCATACCCGTGATCGCGCGGCGGCTCGAAGTTGAACTCGGCTCCCAGTCGGTCGAGCCAGTCCATGGGCATCTGCTCCCAGATGCCCATCGTCCTGTCCCCTTGGACGTTCGAATGGCCGCGCACCGGGCACAGCCCCGCTCCCGGCCGGCCGATGTTGCCCTGCAGGAGGAGGACGTTGACGAACTCCTGAATCGTGGCGACGGCATCGCGGTGCTGAGTGATCCCCATCGCCCAGCAGATGATCGTCGACTTGGAGCTGATGAAGTCACCGGCGAGACCGTCGATGTCTGCCTGCGAGAGCCCCGTCGCGGCCAGCACGGCATCGGGATCAAGGTTTATGGCGTGATCGCGGTAGTCGGCGAATCCGCTCGTGTGGTCGTCGATGAACTCGCGGTCCACAATCGTGCCCGGCGAGCGTTCCTCCGCCTCGAGGAGCTGGCGCCCGATCGCCTGGAACAGTGCCTGGTCGCCACCAAGCCTGATGTGGAGGAAGCGATCGGCGAGCGTGGTGCCGCGGCCCAGATAGGACGAGGGGCGTTGCGGATTCCGAAACGCGATGAGCCCCGCCTCCGGCAGCGGATTGACGGACACGATGGTCGCGCCGTTGCGCTTGGCTTGCTCCAGGGCGGCGAGCATGCGCGGGTGATTCGTTCCAGGGTTCTGTCCCACGATGACCAGCAGGTCGGCGGCGTGAATGTCATCCAGCAGCACTGACCCCTTGCCGATACCGATGGTCTCGTTGAGCGCGACACCGGAGGACTCGTGGCACATGTTCGAGCAGTCGGGCAGGTTGTTCGTTCCCAGGGTGCGCGCAAATAACTGATAGGCAAACGCAGCCTCGTTGCTGGTTCGACCGGACGTGTAGAACACGGCCTCATCGGGCGACGCCATGGCGTGAAGATCCTCAGCGATGACATCGAATGCCTCGTCCCAGGAGACCGGCCGATAGTGCTCGGCGCCTCGGTCAAGCAGCATCGGCGTGGTGAGCCGCCCCTGCTGGCCCAGCCAGTAGTCGCTCTTGCTGCCCAGGCTCTCGACCGTGTGCTCGGCAAAGAACTCGGGACCGACGCGGTTCGTGGTCGCCTCCTCCGCGACGGCCTTCACCCCGTTCTCGCAGAACTCCGCCACATGCCGACGATCGCCATCGGGCCATGCGCATCCCGGACAGTCGAAGCCGTCCTTCTGATTCAAGCGCAGCAGAGTCCGCGTTCCCCGCACGACGCCGAGCTTGCCGACGACCTCACGCGCCACGTGCAGCACTGCCGAGTTCCCCGCCGCCGCAGCGGTTCCCGGACGAACCCGCGGGGTGTCCTGCGGCGGATCCTCGCGCGGAGGCCGCTTCACCACGAGGTGGATCCGCCCAGTCCGGCAAGACGATGCTCGCCGCTGTAGACGGTCATCGTGCTGCCGCGCACGAATGCGGCGAGCGTGATCCCGGCCTCCTTCGCCGCTTCGACGGACAGGGAGGTGGGAGCGGACACGGACGCGACGATAGGGATCCCGGCAGCCGCAGCCTTCTGCACGATCTCGAATCCAGCGCGGCCGCTGACCACCAGCACGTCGCCCCGCACTCCGTCGAGCAGCCCTTGGCCGATTGCCTTGTCCACGGCGTTGTGCCGTCCGACGTCCTCGCGCACGACGAGGATCGCGCCGTCCGCGCGCGCGAGCGCTGCGGCGTGCAGGCCGCCCGTGCGACGGAACACCGACTGCTGATCGGACATGGCACCGGGAAGTCCGGCAAGGACACCGACATCGATCCGCATGTCTCTTGCCACCTCGCCGACCCGCGAGATCAGGTCGTCGATCTGGTCGCGTCCGCACATGCCGCATGCGCTGGACGGATGGCTCACCCGGCCTAGCTGCGTCGAGTCGAGTCGGACGTCGTCGTCGAGTTCGATCACTACATCGTTCGTCGAACCACGGCCGCCGGGTCGGCACTGCCGTACTGCCGCGATGTCCGACTTTCGCGCGACGATGCCCTCGGCGATAGCGAGCCCGACGGCGAGTTCCAGGTCGTGGCCCGGTGTGCGCATCGTCGAGCCGAGGACCGCATCGACTCCGTGATGGCGCAGATGCACGGTCAGCGGCTCTTCGACGACGACCGTGTCTGGGCCGAACTCGGCGTCGATACCCGTGACTTTCAGCGCGCGCACGCGCTCGGTGGCCGTTGTGCGCGGACCGGGGAGCTCGTCCGGGTCGACGGCAATGCGGTGCGACGACGCCGTCGGCATCCTGCCCTCCAGGTTGGGAGCCCAATGCCTAGATTGTGCACCCCGCGCCGAGGCGCAATCGCCCGGCACTGCCCTTGGGACTCAGGCCTCCGAGTACACCCTCGACGGGTCGTAGCCGTAATGCTCGGTACGCGCGGACCGACGCTCGTGCGCGAGTGTCTCCATGGCCCGCGCGAAGTCCTCCGGGATCGACGGGGATTCCACCCTCGTCCTCGGGTTGCGTTCGAAGATCCACTTCTCGAGCGCGGGTCCGGACTCGAAGGAGTTGATCAGGCAGTAGCGCGGCTGATCGCCGACATGCCAGACGGAGTGCCACATGCGCTCGGAGTCGACGATCAGCTGGGCGCCGGCGGGAAGCGCGATTCGCGTCTCCGTGGTCGGATCGTCGATGTCCTCGCGCAGCACCATGACCGACCCCGGATCGTCGGTCAACTGCATGAAGCTCCGGATGACCCAGCCTTCGCCATCGGGATTGCGTCGGTTGTTGTCGTCGAGGTGCGAGTTGTAGAGCGCGTCCGCATAGGAGTTCGGCTGCAACTCGATCACCCGACACCTACCGACACGCGCGTCCACGTCCTTCGCTCGTCGAACGAGGGTCGGTGCCTTGGCTACCTGCTCGTCGATCCAGATTCCGTCCTTGTCATCACGCGGAGGAGTCGCGTGCCAGAACGCATTGCACTCGATCTCGCCCTGGGCGCTCGCCAGCGGTGCAAAACGGGTGTCGCCGGATGACTTCCAGTCGACGTATCGCAGCCGCTGCCACTCCGCGGGATCGATGGCCTCTGAATAGGAATCGAGGACGGCGTAGCCGGTCTCCTCGAGAATGGGCATGCGGTAATGCGCCACGGTGACCTCCAGGCATCGATCGGACGCCTCGATTCTCCGCCAGGACGCGAGTGCACTCCCCGCGCCGAAGGCCCTCGAAGAGAGGGACTTAAGTCCCTCGCAGTCCTAGCGCCAGCGCTTCGTGACCCATCCCACGAGGATGACCGCGCCCCAGGGAACCATGACCCAGATCGGCCAGTAGCCCGGACGGTGATCCGGGTTCGAAATCCACGTCAGGCCCCAGATGACGTTCGTGATCAGCGCGACAGTCAGCCACGAGCCCCACAGGTTGCGAAAGGTGTGGTTGTCCTCGGGAACGGCGACGGCGGCAGACGCGGGCTTCGCGGTACCTGGCGGCATGGCCGGCAGATCGGTCGTCAACGCGGCGAGGTCACCGAACGTACGCGCCTGCTGCGCCTTCGCCATCCGGTCCTGGAACTCGTCGTTGCTCAGGCGCCCCTCCGCGAACGCCTCGCGGATCAGACTGACGGTGCGATCGCGGTCCTCGTCCCCCGCGCGCATGTCCGGGCTCATAGTCATGCCCGGGAGCATATCCGGGCGGAGAGTCGTCAGCCGGAGGCCAGCCGCGCCTGGATCGCGCGAGCCAGGCGCGCGGGCGCCTCGACGTCGTGGTCGAGGAACAGCGACGGCTCGGTGAGTTCCAACTCAAGCAGGCGCGACGAGCCGTCCGTCCCGCTGATGAGGTCTACGCGCGCATAGAGAACCCGATCGAATCCTCCCGGAATGGCAGCAACGGCGGCCTGTGCCAGCTGCAGCTGCTCCGCCGACGCCACCCTCGGCTCGATGCTCTCCTCAAGGAACAGGCTGCTGATCGACACGCCCACGACCCCACGCTGGAGCAGTGGGCCCTTCCTGATCGCATGCGAGAACTCCCCGCCGAGGAACAGCATCGCAGTCTCGCCATCGGTGTCGACGGCGTCGAGGTACGGCTGAACCATGACGGTACGGCCCTGAGCCTGCAGCCTGCGAATGTGCTCGTATGCCTCGGATCGTGAGTCGGCAGCGGCATAGCGCTCGGTGTCTCGCGAACCCGCAGACACCGCCGGCTTGACGACGAAGTCCGCGTAGCCCGCCTCCGGTTGCCAGTCCTCCGCGTCATCTCCCGGCTCAATGAACCGGGTGGAGACGGTCGGCACGCCCGCCGCATCGAGGTCACGCAGGTAACGCTTATCGGTGTTCCACGCGACCACGTCATACGGATTGAGGAGCACGGTCAAGGCGTCGACGCGACGCAGCCACTCAAGGAACTCGTCGCGTCGCTCCGGGTAGTCCCACGTCGCACGAAGGACGACCGCATCGAATGCAGACCAGTCGACGTCCTCGTCATCCCACACCGCGGGGACGCCGTCGATGCCCAGACGCGCAAGCGCAGGAATGAGCAGTTGATCTACATCGTCGAGGTCGGGGAAGGCCTCGCACGTGGCAAGCGCGATGGACGGCACGATGTTCTCCTTCGAGGGCTGATCGCGTGCGGCACACTGGCGCGCATGGCTGCCCGCAAGTATGCACCGCCGCGTTCGTGGGTCCGTAGCGACGGCGAGTGGCCCGCAGGTCCGTTCGCCGACGACGCTCCGCCGTATGCGCTCGTGACGGCAGCCGTCGTCGAGCGCTACCAGTCGGTCATCGGTGGTCGGAGCCTGCGGTCGGTCGCTCGAGCTGCGGGTATCGATCCGACGAGCCTGGGCCGCATGCTCAGCGGTGAGACCGTGCCCGACGTGCACACGGTGGCCGTGCTCGAGGACGCGCTAAACACCGAACTCTGGCCCAGATACCCGGACCGGAGCCCCGCGACTACTCCGTGATCGTCAGCGTGATGTCGCGGGTGGTGCTGTCGGGATTCGTCACGGTGATGATCGCGACTCCCGGTGCGAGCGCCTTGCCACCCGGATTGAACGCCGCGCCACCGTCCTCGTGAGCCTGCGTGAGCTCGACGAGGTCGGGCTTGTCGGTCGAGACCGTCGTGCCGGCGAGGTCGTTGTCCGAGACGAGGATGTCGATGAAGTCGCCGACCTTGGCGGTCGCCGCTGTCTCGTCGACGTTGATGATGACGGGCGGGAGCATCCCGGTGGTCGCCTCGGCAACGGCCGAGGACGACGATGAGGACGTCGAGGAGGATGACGAGCAGCCGGCAAGCGCGGCCACGCCGAACAGTCCGGCGACTGCGACGACGGCGATGCGTCGATTCATCTTCACGTGATTACTCCCTCGCTCGGTTCATAGACGATCAGCTGCGATGTTCCGTTCCGTCATACCCGGCACGAATGCTGACTAAACCTCAGCCTGCCCGCGCGATGCCTCCAGGCTCGACAGCTGCTCGACCCGAACCTCGTGACGGCCGCCGTCGAATCCGGTGGCAAGAAAGACCTCCAGCGCCGCGATCGCGTACTCAGGAGTGCTGAAGGCCTCGCCGAAGCAGGCGACGTTCGCGTCGTTGTGGCGCCGGGTCATCTCCGCGTCCTTGACGTCGCGGATCACGCCCCCGCGTGCGCCCGGCACGCGGTTGACGGCCATGCAGATGCCCTGGCCGCTGCCGCACACGGCGACGCCCTTCTCGTACTCGCCGCTGGCGACGGCGCGGCCGACCAGCGCTCCGTAGTGCGGATAGTTGACGCTCTCCTCGCTGTACGTGCCGAGATCGGTGACGTCGTGCCCTTGGTCGATCAGCCAGCCAAGGAGGACCACCTTCAGCCGGTATCCGGCATGGTCAGAACCAATGGCGATCTTCATGACGACTCCTTCGTTGCAGATCCGGCACCCGACTGCGCGTAGGCGACCATCATTGCGCGTCGGTGACGAAGCAGGCGCGCGGCATGGGCGTCCGGTGTCACCGTCTCGACGCCCCCGACCGCACGTGGATTCGACGTCCGCCCGGACGCGAGCAGCGCTGCTCCGACGACCGCGGAGTCCGGGGCGTCGGTGACCATGAGCGAGAGCCCAGTCGCATCGGCGAGCAACTGGCGGAACGACGGATCGTGGGTGCCTCCGCCGATGAGCGGCACCGTGTCCGAAAGCAGCTGGCCGGAATCCTGCACGGCATCCACACCGAGCGCGACCGCCTGCGCGACGCCCTCCAGCACGCTGCGCAGCATCGCGGGCCGATCCGTCGACAGGCTCAGCCCGTGCCAGGAGCCGCGCAGCTCCGGGTTCATGAACGGCGTGCGTTCACCCGACAGGTAGGGCACGAAGATCGGATCGTCGGGCCGCACTCCCTTGTGAAGCGCCTTCGCAGCCTCCTCCGGAGTGGCGTCGAGGCTGCGGAGGATTGACGACAGTGCCAGGCCCCCGCTTTGCACCGCACCCAGGCGGTACCAGCCATCGCCGGGTGCGCCGGCCGTCGCGAAGGTGTGCGTGCGCAGGGATGCATCGACGCTCGGCTCGGACATCACGCGAACCACCTGCGCGCCAGTCCCGACCGCCACGTACCCGTCTCCGGGCCGCAGTCCGAGGCCGGCGAGCGCGCACGCGGTGTCCGCAGCACCGACGACGCAGTCCAATCGCTGGTCCGCGCCACCGAGTCGGACCTGGCCGACGACCTCCGCGGAGGAGAGCACCGGAGGAAGAAGATCGCGATCGATGCCGAGGCTGTCGAGCACGAGCGAGGACCATTCGCCGGAGACGACGTCGTACATCAGCGTGCCGGATGCGTCGCTCGGGTCGGTCGCGATCTCGCCGCCCAGGCACGTCCGCAGCCAGTCCTTCGGCTGCAGGACGTGAACGGCCTTCGCCATGACCCCGGGCTCGTTCCGCAGCAGCCAGGCGATCGTCGTCGCGGCGAAGCCAGGTACGGGTGGCGAGCCGAGGCGGCTCAGTTGCTCGGGCGACAGCGCGCGACGAAGCTCGGCGGCCTCGGCAGTCGCGCGCGCGTCGGCCCACAGGATCGCGGGACGCAGCGGCGTGAACGTCGCGTCCGTGACGACCACACCGTGCATCTGGCCGGAGAATCCGACGGCTGTGGGCCCGGGGTGCACGCCGTAGGCCGCGACCTCGGCAACTTCGCGAGCAGCGGCAAGCCACTCGCGCGGGTCGCCCTCGGCCCATCCCGGCCGCGGTGACCGCACGCGATACGGATGGCTCGCGCGTCCGGTCACGCGACCGTCGTCATCGACGATCGCGGCCTTCACCGAGCCGGTGCCCAGGTCGATACCGAGAGTGGTCATCGCGTCACCAGCACGCCTGACAGTATCGGCCATATGACCGGTCGAGTCCTCGTCGTTGGCAGCCTCAACGTCGACCTCGTCGTCAGCGTGGACCGCATGCCAGACAGCGGCGAGACGGTGTTCGGCAGCCGCGTCGAGCAGCATCCTGGCGGCAAGGGCCTCAACCAGTCCGTCGCCGCGGCCCGCCTCGGCGCATCCGTCGAACTGGTGGGTGCAGTCGGCAAGGACTCCTCCGGTGCGTGGTTGCTCTCGGTGCTCGATGACGAGGGCATCGTCCGATCGGCGGTCGCAGAGATCCCTGGCTCGTCCGGTACCGCACTGATCGAGGTCGACGCCTCCGGCGCCAATCGCATCGTCGTCGTATCCGGTGCCAACGCGTTCGTCTCCCCCGAGCAGGTCGTCAACGCCTTTGCCTCACTCAGCGATGTTGCCGTCGTCCTCGCGCAAGGCGAGCTGCCGGCGGAGACCGTCGGCGCCGCGATGGAGAGCGGCCGCGCCGCCGGCGTGACCACGATCCTCAACCCCGCTCCCGCGTTCGCGTACTCGGCGAATGTGCTCGCCAACGTGGACTACCTCGTACCGAACGAGCATGAGGCCGCGCTGCTGACCGGACTCCCGACCGCGACCCGCGCGGATGCGATGCACGCTGCATCCGAACTCGTCCGACTAGGGGTTGCGTGCGCCATCGTCACTCGCGGATCAGAAGGCGCGGTGTGGGCGAGGGCTGCGGGCTCCGGAGACGTCGCAGCATTTGCCGTGACTGCCGTCGACACGGTCGCGGCCGGCGATGCATTCTGCGGGGCCTTCGCGGCGGCTCTGGCCCAAGGCCGCGACATGAACGAGGCACTGAGGTGGGCGAGCGCCGCGGGTGCTCTCGCCACGACGGTCATCGGCGCGGTTCCCTCGCTGCCTGCAAGGAATGCCGTTCAAGAATTGCTGCGGTCCGGCTGACCTAGCGCGGGACTGGCAACCCAGTCGTGATGGCCACGCCGTTCCTCGTCACGGTGACGCCATTCGCGTCGATCGTGACGGGAACGCTCTCGCCGTCGACGCGCGGCGCCAGCACGGTGACGAAGACCTGGGCGTCACCCTTCGGGTTCAGTGCGATCGAGCGCGACATGACCGAGCCGGGCTTCTTCTCGCCCCACGCACCGGTGAACCAGCCGACCGACGAGCCATTCCGCGCGCCCTGCACATCCCACTCACCGGGTCCGCCCTTGTAGACGTCCACGCGCTTGTCGCCGGCGGACAGCGTGATCACGCCGTTGACGCCCTGAGCAGCGATGCCCGGCGTCAACTGCCAGCGCTGCGTGAAGACGCGCGGCGCCGCGCGCTTCTGCGCCTGCTTGCCCTTGATCTTCTTCGCCTTGACGTAGTCGGCGACGATCATCGCGTCGATCGAGCGCACATAGACCGAGCATCGCGTGACATCGACGCTGCCCCACGTGCGGTCAGCGACACAGGTCGTGTCATTGCCGCCGGTGTTCCAGTCGGACGTCGACGTGAGCTTGCGGACGCCATTCGACGTCGCGCGCTTCACGCCGCTGACCGTGAACGAGGAGTGCGCCGCGCGCGACTTCATGAACCAGCGCAGCGAGCTGCCGTTCTCGTAGCGGTACGGGCCCGGATCCCCGATCCACTCCACACCGCGCGAGAAGAAGGTCATCGCCGCGCCGTCGTCGTGCGTATGCGCGGTGGGCGGACGAGCCGAGGAGAAGCGCATCGAGTAGTAGGTATCGGGACCGCCCGGCTGCGGACGCCAGCCGGCACGCCCGAACACGTAGCCGCCCTCGAACGCGGTGTAGACGGGGGTCGGCGGCGTGCCCGCGGTACCGGCGGAGCGGATCCAGTCCGCGCGCCAGTCACCTACTCCGAACGTTCCGCGCAGCGACTCGTTGACGGTGTCACCGAGTGACTGGAGCTGGAAATCGGGGCGCACTGCCTGCGCGACGAACTGGTACAGCAGACCGCGCAGTGTCGGCAGCGGGTCAGCGGGGATCCCGCACGTCGTGGCTGCGGCCTCGGCCTGCTGCATGAGCTTCTCGATGTACATCGCGTAATGCGGTGAGCCCTCGACATCACTGCCGTCGTCGAAGATGAGCCCGCGAGCAATCGAGACCACGTTCTGCCAGGCCCGCGCGCGACCGGGCGGGTCCGCAACCCAGCAGTAGGCACCAAGGGCGCCGATCTGCCGGGTGAGGTCGGTGTTGTTCGTTCCCGTGCTCACCTCACGATGGGAGGTGAAGCTGCGAATCATCGTCTGCGAGTCGCGAAGCGCGGCGGCGGTGATGACCGGGTCATTCAGTGTCTGAGCCGCGCACACGAGAGTCTGCGTGCGAAGACCGCCGTAGATCGAGCCGTCGACCCACGCTCCGCGGTTCTTGTTGTTGTCGGCAATCCAGTAGTGCATGAGGGTCTGGAACCGCTGGACCATCGCCGGGTTCTGCTTGTGCACACCCCGGTAGAGCAGTGGCAAGGCCCAGTTCAGCGAGTGGACGTGGCGGTCGCCCGACGTGTCGGTACCGCTCTGCGGCTTCCAGTTCGGGTGCTCGCTGAGGTAGTACACGCCGCCGGGACCCATGTCGGCCTTGCCGGCCATGAGCTCTTGGGCCTTGCGCTTCTCGGTCTTGGTCTTGAAGGGCGGGAAGAGCGTCTCGCACCACGATCCCAGGGCGGCGGGCATGACGAACGGGACGGGAGCCGGCGTGGGAACCGGAGCCGGAACGGGGGTCGGGGCAGGAGTCTCGGTAGGAGCCGGCGTGGGCGTCACGTCGTCGGCCTGAGCCACTGGCGACAGCAGCAGTCCCATGGCAACGACACCGACCACCACGGAGGTGAGGCCGGCGGACCGTCGACTGTGGCCTCGCCCCGTTAGCAACATCCGTCACATCATCACCCGAGGAGGGGGTGTTGAGTCAAATATCCCTCACGACGCTCACGCGTCGTTCAGGGACATCTCCTCGATCCGGGCCCTGGCCGCCTGCTGCGACGGCGATGCCGGGCCGAGCGCGAACTGCAAACCGGCGAGGATGGCGCCGACGGCGGGTTTGGTGAGGGTGAGCGGGTAGGTCGGCAGGCCGAGCAGCTCTCGGTGTTCTGGCGGCATCGTCGAGACGGCGCCAGCGAACAACGTGCGGTAGGCGGGCACCCCAAGGAGCGGCATCGGCACGTGGCGAATGAAGTCGACCGTGCGGAGCGCTGGCTCGTTGCCCCGAAGCGCGGGTCCGTAGTCGGCGATCTGCTGCTCAAGTTCGGCAACGCTGCGCGGCGGTGAGTCGACTCCGACGAGCTCGCCCGCCTTCGCCCACTCCCGGACATACGCATCCGGGCCGCCGGGAATCGGGCCGCCCCACACGCGGTGCGTCGCGAGGAAGGAGTCGGTGAAGGCAACGTGGACCCAGCGCAGCAGGTCGGGATCGGTCGCGGCGTACGGCGCCTCGCCGTCGTCGGTCTCGTACGTGCCGACGACGCGACGATGCATGCCGCGAACCCGACTGCACTCGCGGTTCGCCGCCTCACGGTCACCGAACGTGACAACGGTCAGCCACTGCGTTGTCCCCGCAAGTCGGCCGAGCGCGTCCTGCTCGTAGCGCGAGTGCTGCTGCACGCCCGCGAGCGCGGCGGGGTGCAACGCCTGCATCAGCAGCGCGCGCACTCCGCCGACGAGGGTCGGCAGTCCGCCATGCACGGCCCACGCCGCTGAGCCAGGGCCGAAGTAGCCGATGTCGTTGCCATGCGCGAGCTGCCGCACCCAGTCCGGCGTCCCAGTGGGATCGCCCGACACGATGCGGCGGAATCCCCCGGCGATGCGATCACGGAACGAGTCGACGGGGTTGGGGATCACGTTCCTACTGTGCACGGCATTGGCGCACCGCGCATGTCGAGCCGTCGTGATTCACGACACGCGACAGCCCGCACTCGGGAGGAGGCACGAGTGCGGGCTGTCGCGATCCCTGCGCGACGGGGGGCCGTCGCGCAACGGGGGTCAGGAGGTCGAGGAGCCCAAGGTGATGGGAACCTCGATCGTCTGCCCGCCGCGCAGGACGCTGAGGGTGACCGAATCGCCAGGAGCCTTGGAACGGACGGTGACGATCAGCGACGTTGCGTCGTCGATGGCGACTCCGTCGACTGCCGTGATCGTGTCGCCCACCTGCAGGCCCGCCGTCTCGGCAGCGCCACCGGGGGTGAGCTCACTGACCTGAGCACCCGGACCGGCGAAGGCCATGTCGAGCGACACACCGATCACCGGAGTTGTCGATGATCCGGTCTTGATGATCTCGTCGGCAATCCGCTTCGCAGTGTCGATCGGGATCGCGAAGCCCAGGCCGATCGAGCCCGGCTGGGTGCCGTCGCTGCTGCCGAGGCTGGCAATCGCCGAGTTCACGCCGATCACAGCGCCCGTGCCGTCGAGCAGCGGGCCACCCGAGTTGCCGGGGTTGATCGCGGCGTCGGTCTGGATCGCGTTGATGAACGCGGTCACGTCTGTCTCGCTGCCGCCGGCGGTGACCGGACGGTTCAGCGCGCTGACGATGCCCGTCGTGACGGTGCCCTGGAGGCCGAGCGGCGAGCCGACAGCGATGACCGCGTCACCGACGCTGAGGCCAGCGGACGAGCCGATCGGGACGGTCGGCAGCGAGGTGCCATCGACCTTGACGACCGCGAGGTCGTAGCCGGGGTTCGCGCCGACCAGTGTTCCGTCGAGCTTGGTTCCGTCGGAGAACGCGACCACGATCGAGCCGCCGTCGCCGGCCATGCCCGCGACGTGGTTGTTGGTGACGATGTAACCGTCAGCACTGATGACGAAGCCCGAACCTGTGCCTCCGCCGTCGGCGCCGGTGACGTTCAACTGCACGACTGCGGGCTGGACCTTCGCGGCGATGTCCGCGATCGAGCCCGGCTGCAGGCTCGGCGCACCGGCGATGGTCGTGGTGGTGACGCTGGCCTCGGGGAGAGTCTCGCGCGCCACGACGTAGCCGACACCACCGCCGACGAGTCCGGCGAGAACGGCCATCAGGCCAGCACCGGCGACGATGCCGATGATCGGGCCAGCACCCAGACCGGACTTCTTCACCGGCGGGACGTACGGGGGGCGATCGGCGCTGGGATCCAGCGGCGGGTACATGGCCTGGGGGGCACGCTCGGGGTAGACGTAAGGGCCGGACACCGGGCCTTGTGGCGTTGTGTTGCTCACTTCTTCCTCCTCCTTAGCGACACACCTGTTGGGGCCGCACGTTGATTCTTGATCGTTAGGACAGCCGTTCCCACCAATCCGTTCCGTCTTGACGGGGATCGGCGGAACCTCTGACATTCCCCTTACAAAAAGGGCCGAATCGGGCACGCGGTTGAATAAGCACGTGCACATCAGCCTTGATCCGACGGTCGCTGCGCTGGCGCTCCACGACGGACGGCTCGCCGCGCTCCCGACGGAGACGGTCTACGGTCTCGGGGCACGGGCGGACCTGCCGCATGCGATCGCCCGGGTCTACGCGGCCAAGGGTCGACCGGCCGACCATCCACTGATCGTCCACGTTCTCGACGCGACGAGCCTCGACGAATGGGGTGTCCACATCCGCAACTACGCGCGATCACTCGCCGCGGAGTACTGGCCAGGACCGCTCACCCTTGTCGTCGCGCGAGCTCCGCGAGCTGGTGACTTCATCACCGGTGGGCAGGACACAGTTGCGCTGCGCGTGCCAGCGCACCCGGTGATGCGAGAGGTGCTGCGCGCGCTCGCCGAGCTGACCGACGATCCCGCGATCGGTGTCGCTGCTCCGAGTGCGAACCGATTCGGTCGCGTCAGTCCCACGACATCGGCGCACGTAGTCGACGAACTCGCGACGATGCTCGCACCAGACGATGTCGTCCTCGAGGGTGGCTCGAGCGCGGTCGGCGTCGAGTCGACGATCGTGGACTGCACCGGGCCCGCGCCGGTCATCCTCCGTCCGGGGCAGGTCAGTCGCGAGGACGTGGAGCGTGTGACGGGACTGCAGGTCGGTGAGACGTCCCATGTGCGAGCACCGGGGACGCTGGACTCGCACTACTCCCCGCGCGCCAACGTTCGCATCGTCGACGCCGAATCCCTCCGCGATGCGCGGGACCACGACGCGACAACAGGACTGCTAGCTCTCGCGAGCGTGCCCACTCCGAAGGGACTGGTGAGGCTCAGCGAGCCTGTGACCGCCGACGATTTTGCGCGGGTGCTCTACGCCGCGCTGCGCGAGGCCGACGCACTCGGACTCTCAACAGTGCTCGCGGTCGAACCGCCGAGCGTCGGCGTCGGTGCGGCCGTCGCCGACCGGCTGCGACGAGCAGCTACTTAGGCGGCATCCGGATGCCGCCGTCGAGGCGGATCACCTCGCCGTTGAGGTACGTGTTCTCCGCGATCGCCTCGACGAGGTGCGCGAACTCCGCAGGGGTGCCGAACCGCTGCGGGAACACGGGCCCCTTGCCAAGGGCGTTCATCAAGTCCTCGGAGGCGTAGTCATAGATCGGTGTCTGGATGAGTCCGGGCGCGATCGTGTTGACGCGGATCGCGAGTACGCCGAGGTCGCGTGCGAGCGGCAGCGTCATGCCGACGATGCCGCCCTTGCTCGCGCTGTAGGCGACCTGGCCGATCTGCCCGTCGAACGCGGCAGCTGACGCAGTCATGATGATGACGCCGCGCTCTCCGTCGTCGTTCGGCTCGGTCTTGCTCATCGACGCCGCGACCTTGCTGACGATGTCGAAGGTGCCGAGCAGATTCACCGCGATCACGCGGGAGTACCGGCCGAAGTCCGCAGGGTTTCCCTCGCGATCGACGGTGCGCTCCGCAATCGGGATTCCCGCGCACGCGACGAGCAGGTCGATGCCGCCGAACTTCTCGACCGTCTTTGCGACCGCGGCCGCGACCTGGTCGGTGTCGGTGATGTCCGTCGGCACGGCGAGCACCGTCGTCCCGAGTTCCGCAGCGAGCGCGTCGGCCCTGTCGGCGGACACGTCGATGATCGCGACTCCTGCCGCACCACCGTCGACCGCTCGGCGGACCACGGCCTCGCCAAGTCCAGACGCCCCACCAGTGACGAGTACGACCGACCCCGAGATTCTCATGCGCGCAGGCTACCCATATCCGAGTTCGTGCAGGCGGTCGTCGGAGATGCCGAAATGGTGCGCGACCTCGTGCACGACGGTGATGCGCACCTGATCGATCACGTCCTCGCGCGTCGTGCACTGCCGCAGGATCGGAAGCCGGTAGATGTGGATCGTGTCCGGCAGCAATCCGACGTAGTTCGCACCACGCTCGGTGAGCGGTACGCCGTAGTACAGACCGAGCAGATTGCGCCCCGGCGGCGAGCGGTCCTCGACGAGGACGACGACGTTCTGCATCAGCCGCCCGAGGCCGTCAGGAATCTGGTCGAGGGCTTCGGTCACGAGGTCTTCGAACTCTTCACGGGGGACGTCGAACATCTGTCCATCGTCACCCACAAGGGTCAGTTGCGAGTCTCCGGGGTCGCTCCCCTATGCTTGGCCGGTCGCCAACGGCTTCGCGGTCGACGGGGACACACACCAGGTCCCCATCGTCTAGTGGCCTAGGACTCCGCCCTTTCACGGCGGCAGCACGGGTTCGAATCCCGTTGGGGATACGCCTCATCACGAGGCCCCGTAGCGCAGTTGGTTAGCGCGCCGCCCTGTCACGGCGGAGGTCGCCGGTTCGAGCCCGGTCGGGGTCGCCACACCCGGAGCTTCGGTTCCGGTTCTCGGCCAGGTAGCTCAGTTGGTACGAGCGTCCGACTGAAAATCGGAAGGTCGGCGGTTCGACCCCGCCCCTGGCCACCACCAATCCTCCCCCATTTCGTGAGGGATTCCACGGTTCCACCCTGCAATCTCGGACGCTCGTCCAGCGGGCGGGGTAGCCGAAAAGGTAGCCAAGGCGCGATCTGGCCGAACAGGCCGGCGATCCTGCGAGGATAAGCGGCGTGGACTTCCAGAACCCGGCCTACGTCAAGCTGAAGCACGTCGACGCTGCCCAAGCCCAAGCCAGCGTCCAGGCTCTACTGCTCGACGGCGAGACCGTCCAGATTGCGTTCCGAGGCACGCGCGACATGGTCTGCTTCACCGGCAAACGCATCATCGCTATGAACGTCCAAGGACTCACCGGTAAGAAGACCGACTTCACGTCGCTGCCCTACAGCAAGGTGCAGGCGTTCGCCGTCGAGACCGCCGGCGGATTCGACCGCGACTGCGAACTCGAGCTCTGGTTCTCTGGCCTGGGTAAGGCGCGGTTCGAGTTCGAGGCGGGCTACAACATCGTCGGTCTTTCCCGGTGGCTCGCCCACTTCATTCTCTGAACACGCGCGAACTGAAGGATCGATGACCGAGCAACCGCAGTACAGAGTCGGCGACGTCGTCAACGGCCACGTCTGGACAGGCGTCGACTGGCAGCCCGCACCGCCGCCTCCAGGCGTGCAGGTCCACGGCGTCACAACGCAGCGCACAGGACTGATCCCCACTCACCTTGTATGGCGACACGGTGAAGGGCGAGGACACCGGCGAGGACACCGTCGTCGGTGGGGCGGGCCAGGACAATGTCGAACTTCACGGCACCCCGAAGTGCGCACCGAACTGTGCCGGCGCAAACCTCGTTAAGGCGGACCTTAGGGGCGCGAATCTTGCTAACGCGGACTTCTCCGATGCCAATCTCTTCAATGCCCTTATTCGAGAAGTCCTATGGCACGTGGATCGTCACCGTCACCCGGCCTAACGGCTCCACCTACGGCGGGCACCTCTACGTCGAAGTCGGTGGCCCCACCTCACTGTTCAAGATCGAGGCCCAGTGCGTGGGATGGGGCACCCACTTCTGTAAGGGCGGGGAGGGTGACGAAGCCGGCAGGGCTCAGGTCATCATCGGGCTGTAAACACCAGTGCCCCCCGCACCCGGCCCGAAGGCTAGGTGCGGGGTTGGCGTCATTGCTGGCTACTTCGTGGACATTCGCCGGCTCGACGTCTTGCGCCGAACGGCTCGAGTTCCGACGGTTACGCCGTCCTCACGTCCACACGGTCAAGGAGGGTGCAATGTCGAACAGTGGTGGCATGCGACCGAAGGAACCCGTGCGGGTGCTGGTGCGAGACACGGTCCGGCCGTGAAGCGGGAAGATGAAGAAGTCGACAACTCCCCACTATCGGCGGGTCCCATCGAAATGGCGCCCCCGCCTTGTCTGACGTACGTCCCAGAACGCAGTGAACGCAATCACAACGAGAAACGCGTACCCGACAATCGGGACGACGGTCTGTTCGGGGAACGTCGCCGAATGTGGGCGACTGCCGTCACGTTGGGCATCAGCACCTCCGGACCAGCCGTACCCGTCGCCGCTGGGATACGCACGCGGTGGCTACTACATGGCCAAGCCCCATAGTCCGCCCTTGCGTCGAACCGATTCCAATTTCTACGGTGGCGTCGACCTCAGGTCCACAGGGTCGAGGAGGCTGCAATGCCGAACAGCGGAGTCATGCGTCCTAAGCAACCCGTCAAGGTGCTTGTGCGGGACACAGTGCGTCCCACGATGTGGAACTTCGGGCTGATGCTCGAATGGCGGTGGATCGACGAAGCGTGCGGAGCGTGGGAAGCATGCGTCAACACCGGGGCCGAAGGAACGATGTGGATCCCCGGCAATCGCCTCAAGCGGATCGGATCCCCGCAGAAAGCTGACGCGGCAGTGACTTAGGTCCGCCCGCGCCGTTGTCGCCGCGTGCACCAGCACCGGTGACCAAGGGGTGATGACTAACTGAAGGGGCGAAGGGGTACATGTGGGGACATGTGATCTGCGAGCGCAGACGAACATCTGGTGACGCTTGATCGACCGAGCCAACCCAGGCGCGCAATGTCATGCGGATGAAGAGCCTGAAACGTGAGACCTCACAGGGGAGTACAGATGACCAGAGGCGAAGCGACACCGTCCCGACTCATCCGGCGAGTAGCGGCCGTGAGTGCCACAGCAGCGATGCTGCTGGCGGGCCTGACACTGGGGTTGTCGGCGGCGGCCGCAAGCGACCTGGCAGCACCGCAGGTCGGCGACTCGGCCAAGCAAACCGGCTTGGTCCGCCTGCAGTTGCTGGCGATCAACGACTACCACGGCAGTCTTGACAGGACGACGCCCGGCACCGTCGACAATCAGGCAGCCGGTGGTTCGGAGTTCCTCGCCGCCAAACTCAGTCAGCTCCGCGCGGGACGCAAGCACAGCCTCACCGTTGCCGCTGGCGATCTCATCGGCGGCTCCCCCGCTCTCTCCGGCTTGTTCCACGACGAGCCGTCGGTCGAATCTCTTAACGCGATGAAGCTCAACGTCTCCAGCGTGGGCAACCACGAGTTCGACGAGGGCGTGACCGAGCTCATGCGCATGCAGAAAGGCGGTTGTCATCCTGTCGACGGCTGCTACTTCCCGAGCCAGCCGTACGCAGGAGCCAACTTCAAGTGGCTTGCCGCGAATGTCATCAATACCGCGACCGGCAAGACCGCCCTCCCGCCGTATTGGGTCACCGAGGTCGACGGCGTCAAGGTCGGCTTCATCGGCATGACCTTGGAGGCCACGAACACACTCGTGGCTGCCTCCGGAATCGCGGGCTACAGCTTCCTTGACGAGGTGCGCACCGCCAACCGGCTCGTTCCCGTGCTGAAGAAGCAGGGTGTTGAGACGATCGTCGTGCTGCTCCACGAAGGCGCGACGCAGGATCCAGCACCAAGCGACATCAACGGGTGCGCGCGAATCAGCGGTCCCATCGTCGAGATCAACCGGGGCCTCGACGCCGAGATCGACGCGGTCATCACCGGCCACACACATCAGCCCTACAACTGCCGACTCGGTGGCCCCGACGGCAGTCGCCGGATCGTGACCAGTGCGTACTCGAACGGCCGAGTCGTCAGCGAGGTGAACCTCGTTATCGACAAGCGCACCGGCGATGTGCGGCGCGCACTCAGCAAGGCGACGAACCACGCGGTGATCCAGTCTGCGCTGACGCCCGACCCGGCGCTCACCGCGGTGATCAACAAGTGGACCCCGCTGTTCGCGGCCGCCGGCAACACTCCTGTCGGTGCGATCAGCGCCGACATCCTCCGCGGTGGCACGCCGCCCGGAAATGATCGCGGTGTCGAGTCGCCGCTCGGCAACTTGGTCGCGGACGCGCAGGCGTGGGCGACGTCGTTCAACGGTGCGGAACTCGCGTTCATGAACCCGGGTGGGCTGCGTGCCGACCTGCGCTTCAACCAGTCCGGCACGGAGGGCAACGGCGTCGTGACTTATAGCGAGGCGTTCGCCGTGCAGCCGTTCGGCAACACTCTGGTGACAATCCCGATGACCGGCGAGCAGATCATTGCCGTCCTGCGGCAGCAGTGCCAGCCTGCCGGCTCATCTCGGCCGTTCCTTTCCCTGAGTTCCTCGAGCGGGTTCACCTACACCCAGTCGCGGACGATCACGGGCGGGAACTGCACGGCCGTGAACATCACCGACGTGAAACTCAACGGCAAGGCGCTGGATCCCGCGGCCACCTACCAGGTGACGACGAACAACTTCCTCGCCGACGGCGGCGACAACTTCACCGCCTTCACCCAGGTGCCAGTGTCTAAGCGTCTCGCGGGCGGAAACGATCTGCTCTCCCTGACGAACTACCTCAACACCTTCAAGCCCGTGGCGTCGCCTGCCACCGATCGAATCAACGAGGTGCCCTAGACACTTCCCCGCATGTGCTTACGAAGTGCCTACCCCGCGATCGGACGAGACCCGTCCGTAATCTGCGCAAACCGCTCTGCAGTGGCCGGATCGATGAAGCTGACGCAGCGCTGGATGCGCCCCCGGCTTACTTCGAAGATCTGGAGCGAATGCGGTCGGACGCCACTCGGTGACTCCGGGTCGGGTGCGAATGCTGCCAGCGCCGTGGCACCGTTCGCCTGTACAGGCACCATCCGCCAACCCTCTCCCCGCATGGAGAACACGCGATCGATGAACTGCCGATAGTTCTCTCGGCCGGATAGCCAGAGGTTGACTGGAGGCATCTCGAGCGCAACATCGTCGGCGAGCAGGCGGGTCAGGCGCGCGACATCCGCGGCTTCGAACGCCAGCAGGTACTTCTCGACAACTGCCCTGTGCGCGGGATCGGTCGGCTCGCGCAGTTGCTCGAGAGCCGGCCCCGCAGAACGCACAGTGGAGCGTGCGCGTTGGAGGCAGCTGTTGACGGCAGCGACGGTGATTTCCAGGATTTCCGCGACCTCGGAGGCCGACAACTGCAGCACCTCGCGGAGCACCAGCACCGCCCGCTGGCGCGGCGGCAGGATCTGCAGCACCGCGACGAAGGCAAGCCGCAGCCCCGCGCGCTGGAGAGCGAGGTCCTCAGGTGTGCCCATCACGGCGTCCGGGAAGGGCTGGAGCCAAGGCATGTCGAGGTCGGGAGCGAGCGACGCCATGGGATCAGCTCCGGCAGGGCCGAGACCACTGGGCAAGGGTCGACGCCGGCGACGGTCAAGCGCAGTCAGACATGTATTGGTGGCGATGCGATACAGCCACGTTCGTAAAGCGGAGCGCCCCGGGTCGTACCCGGCCGCTGCACGCCAGGCACGCAGCAGTGTCTCTTGCACGGCGTCCTCGGCTTCGTCGTACGAGCCGAGCATCCGATAGCAATGGGCGAGTAGTTCGCCGCGATACTTCTCGAGTTGCGGCTCGGTGGCGGTGGACTCCTCTCGTCCGCTGACCTCAAGCACCCGTCGAGCCTACGGCTCCATCGAGGAAAGAATTTGTCTTCGTCACCGATGAGTTTGGCGACGCGCACGAGTAAGTACTGGTGAACGACGACCGCATGGGTCGTCTCCATAGGTGGGGAGCAACACAATGGGCGACGTCATTGTTACGCAGTTCGTCACGCTGGATGGCGTGGTCTCTGACCCCGACGGCCGCTGGGGCGAGTCGTTTGGAGGCTGGGCGTTCCGCTACGGCATGGGTCCGGTCGCAGACGACAAGTTCCGTCTTGGGGATCGACTCACGACCGGCTGCCAGTTGTACGGCCGCGCCACGTGGGAGCACTTCTCGCGACTATGGCCAACTCGGGAGGGTGACTTCGCAACGCGTATGAACGAGATCCCGAAGCGCGTGGCGACGCGATCGGGAATCCACGCCGCAGCATGGTCGAACTCCGAGGCCATCGTTGGTGACGCGCTTGAGTGGGTTGTCGCCGAGCGCGAACGACGCGACGTCATGGTCATCGGCAGTACGGGCCTGATGCACGAGCTCATAGCGGCGGACCTCGTCGACGAGTATCGCCTCGTCACGTTCCCTCTCGTCGTTGGCGCGGGCAGACGCCTGTTTCCCGAGGGAGCTCCGCTCGATCTCCGAATCGTCACATCCCAGTCGAACGACCCCGAGAACGTCACGACGTTGACAATCCTTCGGCGAGCGGCCGTTAGGTCGGCCTGAGCCCTACAGACCCTGGACGACGAGCCGGATGCCGCGGAACGGGTTGATGGAGTATCCGGGAATCGTCTGCGGCGTGACTCCCACAGCAGAGAGCCACATCTGGTACGCCGTCGCAGTGACGACGCCACCGTGCCAACGACGCCACACGATGCTCGGATCACCGAGCTCCGGCGGCGGAGCGATCGTGTCGGTGATCTCCACGACGTTGCCGCCCTGGTCGAGTGTTCCCCATGGCGAGCGGGTGAGCGCTTGCCCCACCGAGCTCACATTCCCGCCGTACGAGGGGAACAGCTTCACCGGAGTCTGTGCACACTGCTCAGCGGTGAACGGCTGCGGGCACCAGTCGGGAGCAGTGCCGGGCACTGCCTCGAAGGTGGCCAGGGGCTGGGTTCCCGCGTTGGTGACGTTGCCATTGGCATCGAGTTGGGTGGCTACGGGCTGCTCGCCCGTCGCGCAGCCCGACGTGTCGACTGGGCAATTCACGTACTGGCCCGGATTGGTGGGGTAGTCCCAGTAGGAGAACTTTCCGCCACCCTTCGGGTCGTAGTACGCGGCCTTGATCCACTCGTCCTGGCTGGAGACCATGAAGCCAGTCTTGGAGTTACGCGTGGGGGCGCGAAGCTTCATGGTGTACATGCCCGTCTCGGTCTTGGACGACAGGCGCACCTCGTAGGTGGTCAGCTGCAGTCGCTCGCCGGTGACCGTGGTGACGAACGAGGTCTTCTTCGAGAGCACCTTCCCGTTCTCCACCGAGTTCACGAATCGTGCCGCACGGGAGAAGTCCGCGGAGTTGTAGGGCTTGTTCGCCCACGCCGACGACGCCACGTAGTAGCGCTGGCCGGGCGGTGCCTTCATGTTCCGGTTGATGGACCCGAACTTCGGCCACACGGTGGAACTCTCGGGTGCGTCCCATAGGTGGAAGAGATTGCTGCCTAGCGGATCCGCCGTGTTCAGGAAGACGACCCATTGGGCAACCGTCATTTCCGTCTCAGCGATGTCGAACGAGTAGGGGACGCTGCCCACCTCCATGCAGGACGTGGACGCCACCTTCTGCACGGACGGGTCCGGGGCAGCCTGCGTCGCAGCTTGGACAGCGGGCAGGGCTGACTGGCAGGTCGCCTTGGACGCGTACACGTCGTTGTAGAACGGGATGATCCACGCGGACGGATTGCTGGGAGACGCCACGGTGACGGTTGAGATCGACACCACGTGCGGTCGGACCGGGGGTCGGGGGACGATCTGCGAGACCGTGTTCGACAGGGAGTTGGCCACGAAGAGATTGCCCGCCGCGTCCGAGGTGATGCCGATGGGACGGCGACCGGCCTTGGCTATTACCCGAGACTGACCGTCCTGGGTGAGCTGGGAAACGGAGTCCGAGCCGTCGTTCGTGACGTAGACGTTGCCGTACGGATCGAGGGTGATGCCGATGGGACGGCGACCCGTCTTGCCGATGATGCTCGAGGCGCCGTTCGACGTGATCCTCGAGACGTTGCCGGAGTTCCAGTTGGCCGTGTAGATGCTTCCGGAGGAATCAATCGCGATCGCCTGCGGCCAGCCTCCGGTTGCGCCAAACGTTGACGGGATACCGGCTGGGGTGATCTTCGTGACCGTGTCAGAGCCCTCGTTGGCTGTGTAGACGTTGCCAGCCGGATCCAGTGTGAGACCGAGCGGGTGCGTGCCTGTCGCGGCGAAGGTAGAGGAGATTCCAGCGGCAGAGATCTTCGTGACGGTGCTGTCGAGGTAGTTGGACGTATAGACATTCCCGGATACGTCGACCTTGATTCCCATGGGCTTGTTGCCCGTCGAGCCGAACAGCGTTGACACGCCTGCGGGGGTGATCTTGGTGACGGTGTTGTCGCCGCTATTGGATGTGTAGACGTTGCCGGCCGAGTCCAGTGCGAGTGCGGTCGGCGCCTTGCCCGTGGTTCCCAGGACCGCAGCATCGCCTTCGGGCGTGATCTTCGTGACGGTGTTGGCCCGCGTGTCGGCGGTGTACACGCCCCCGAACGGATCGACGACCACCGCGGACGGACCCTCCCCTGTCTCTGCCAGGACGATCGACGCTCGCTGGATGGTGCGGGTTGCCTCGCTCGCGGAGGAGCGGTCGTCGGCGACGGAAGCGGGCGCCTGCGCACCGAGCACGAACACGAAAGCGGCCACAGCGGGGAAGACGATCATTTTCGTGTTCATGCAGGCACGGTACCGCTGTCTGGATACAGGGTTTGGGGAAGCCCTCGCGCGTCAGTCAGAACTGGGGATGCGCGGATGGCGTGAAGTCGGGTCCAACGAGGCGCTTGGTTTCGTACATCGCCACGTCGGCTCGCTCGATCAATGTGGCGAGGTCTTCGCCTGCCTGTGCCTGCACCACGCCAACGGACACAGAAGCCGCCGCGCGCGAGGCGAGGTCGACGTTGAGTTCCTCGTATTTGACTGACGCCTCATGAAGTTCCACGCCGACCTGACCGCAGAGAAATTCGTCGCCACCGAAACGCACGATCACGTCGGCGTCTCGCACTGCGGATCGAATGCTGCCCGCGACGTGAGTCAGCAGGCGGTCACCCGCATCGTGCCCACCGATGTCGTTGACGGCCTTGAGGTGGTCGATGTCGATGAACGCGAGCACGAAGGACGTGCCTTGGGCGGCCGCGCCCGCCAGCTGAATCTCGAGCTCGCGGGTTCCAGCTGCCCTGATGAAAGCGCCGGTCAGTTCGTCGATAACCAAGGAACGCTCATGCTCGGCAGAGAGCTCCCGGTCGACGACCGCCGCTTCCCGGTCGTCGGCGGCGTGCTGCCGATCGCCCGCTGCTCCCCGCCGATCCCGCTTGGCGCCGGCCCGGTCGGCCGCGGCCTCAACGTCGACCCGGCCGAGGCGTTCATCTCGAGCCGCAGCGCGGTCATCCCGGCGGGCCGCGCGATCATCACGTGCTGCCGCGGAGGCATCGTGCGCTTCGGCGGTTCGATCACGATCATCTGCCGTCAAGGCGCGATCGAGCTTCTCGGCGCCGACAGTCGGCGCCGACGCACCCAATTTGGTCATCGGAGAATCGTGCCACTGATCCAGATACGCGCCAATCGGGGTGTGCCTTTGGTCCTACGCCACGGGGGCGAACGGCACTGACGTACACCTCCGTGCGCTGGTTCGATCTAAGGACGAGGCGCCACGGCGGCGCTAGCGTGATGCCACGAGCGTGGCGTTGTCTTGGGGGACACGATGAGCCTGCACACCGACCACACCGACCCGCGGCTGATCCAGCGTCTGGCCGAACCGACCCAGGCGGAGCTCGACTCGCTCGACGCGTGGTGGCGTGCAGCGAACTACCTGACCGTCGGCCAGATCTATCTGATGGCCAACCCACTACTGAAAGAGCCCTTGACGGACGCGGATATCAAGCCGCGCCTGCTCGGGCACTGGGGAACCAGTCCCGGGCTGTCGTTCATCTATGCCCACGCCTCGCGCCTCATCAAGGCCACCGGCCAGGAGATGATCTACCTCGCCGGACCGGGACATGGCGGGCCCGCCCTCGTGGCGGCGAGCTACCTCGAAGGCAGCTACACCGAGCGCTTTCCGGCGATCACGCAGGACGAGGATGGCATCCGTCGACTCTTCCGCCAGTTCTCAGCTCCCGGCGGCATCCCCAGCCACGTATCGGTGACCACGCCTGGATCCATCCACGAGGGCGGCGAACTCGGTTACGTCCTCGTGCACGCGTTCGGCAGCGTGATGGACAACCCCGACATGATCGCCCTGGCCGTCGTCGGTGACGGCGAGGCAGAGACGGGCCCATTGGAAGGATCGTGGAAGGGGATCTCGTTCCTCAACCCGAAGCATGACGGCGCCGTGCTTCCCATCCTGCATCTCAACGGGGCAAAGATCGCGGGACCGACCGTGCTGGCGCGCAAGGACCCAGCAGAGGTGCGGGAGCTCTTCCGCGGACACGGCTACGACGTCATCGAGGTCGAGGGATCCGACCTCCCCGGCATGCACAATCGCTTCGCGGCCGCGCTGGCGCAGGCATGGTCGTCCATTCGCGCCATCCAGACCTCAGCACGCACGGGCGAATGGGACGGATCGCGCCCCAAGTGGCCGATGATCATTCTTCGCAGCCCGAAGGGATGGACGGGGCCGGACATCGTCGACGGCGTGCAGATGCTCGGCACGTGGCGTGCTCATCAGGTACCGCTGGCCGGCGTGAAGGACAACCCCGATCACCTTGCCCTCCTGGAGGACTGGCTGCGTTCCTACCGCCCACAGGAGCTGTTCGACGCCGATGGCGCTCCCAGTCAACTCGTCGCAGCGGCGAACCCGGCGGGTGATCTTCGGATGACGGCAAGCCCGCATGCGAATGGCGGCCTGCTCACGCGTGACCTGGTCCTGCACGACTTCCGGTCCTACGCGATCGATGTGCCGGCACCCGCGACCGTGCGCGCGGAGTCGACTCGTCGTCTTGGTGAGTTCATGCGCGACATCTACCGCGACAACCCCGACAGATTCCGGCTCTTCTGCCCGGACGAGACCAACAGCAACAGGCTCGGTGCCGTGTTCGAGGAGAGCGACCGAGCATTCGCCGAGACGGTCCTTCCCGACGACGTCTCTCTCAGCCACGACGGTCGCGTGATGGAGGTGCTGTCTGAGCACAACTGCCACGGTTGGCTGGAGGGCTACACGCTCACCGGGCGCCACGGCTGGTTTGCCACGTACGAGGCGTTCGCCATGGTCAGTGCTTCGCAGACCATCCAGCACGGCAAATGGCTGCAGGAAGCTGACAACCTTCCTTGGCGCGCGCCCGTTCCAAGCCTGAACATCCTGCTGACGTCAACGGCCTGGCGCAACGACCACAACGGCTTCAGCCACCAGGGCCCCGGTCTCATCCAGAACGTCATCACCTCGCGAGGAAACATCGGTCGCGTCTACCTGCCGCCGGACGCGAACACGCTGCTGTCGGTTGCCGATCACTGCATGCGCTCGCGCAACTACGTGAACCTCGTGGTCATCGACAAGCAGCCACAACTGCAATGGCTGACCATGGACGAAGCAGTCGAGCACTGCACTCGCGGTGCTGGCGTGTGGTCGTGGGCAGGTACCGACGACAGCACCTGTGACCCTGACATTGTTCTCGCGTGCGCGGGCGATGTCGTGACAATGGAGACCGTCGCGGCCGCGGACATCCTGCGCAAGCACCTGCCGCACTTTCGGACGCGGGTGGTCAACGTCGTTGACCTCATGACCTTGCCCCGTCGCCGCGAGCACCCGCACGGCATGGACGAGACCTTGTTCGAGGAGTTGTTCACGAACCACGTCGACGTCGTCTTCGCATTCCACGGCTACCCGGGGGCGATCCACCAACTCGTGCACGGGCGCCCTGTGGCGGACCGCTTCCGCGTGCGTGGCTTCATCGAGGAGGGCACGACGACGACTCCGTTCGACATGGTCGTGCGCAACAAGGTCTCGCGGTATCACCTCGTGATGGACGCGCTCAACAACGCCGGCCGCACTCCCAGCGGCGCAAGCGACCTGAAGGCCTGGTGCGTAGCGAAACTGGCCGAGCACGCGGCTTACGTCGTTGAGCACCTGGAGGACATGCCCGAGGTTCGCGACTGGACACTGTCCAGCGGCGGCGCGGAGAACTGACCAGATGGGCGATGCCCGGCACATCCTCGCCATCAACTGCGGCAGCTCGTCGGTGAAGCTTGCGCTCATCGACCCGTCGAATGGCCTGCGGCTAGTCGACGGTCTCGCAGAGCGCGTGGGTACCCGCGACACCACTGTTCGCCTCAGCCGCGAAGGCCGCACGGACGGAGTGGCGATCACGCAGGGGTCGTCGCACGTCGACGTCGTCGCGACGATGATCACCGCGCTCACGACTGCTGAGCGGGGATCCATTGCAGGTGTGGGTCACCGCATAGTCCACGGCGGGCCGCATCTAGCCGCGACCGTGCGCATTGACGACGGCGTGCTCGCCGCGCTGCATGACACGGCAGAGCTCGCACCGCTGCACTATCCCGGCAATATGGAAGGCATTCACGCGGCGCGAGCCGCGCTTCCCGGCCTTCCCGACTTCGCCGTGTTCGACACGGCATTCCACCAGTCGCTGCCTCCACGCGCCTACCGCTATGCCGTGCCCTCATCCTGGTTCGACGACCTCGGCGTGCGCCGCTATGGCTTCCACGGCATCAGCCACAAGTTCGTGGCAGAACGCGCCGCCGAGCTGATCGGGCGTCCCCTCGATGCCCTGCATCTGGTCACGGTCCACCTGGGCAGCGGATGCAGCGCGTGCGCGGTCCGCGATGGTCGTTCGGTGGACACCACGATGGGATTCACGCCCCTCGAGGGAATGGTGATGGGCACCCGCGCGGGGGACATCGACGTCGGGGCCATCTCCTACGTAGCGCGACAGACGGGCCTTACGCTCGAGGAGATCGTCGAGGAGCTGACGAGCGCGAGCGGTCTGCTCGGACTGTCCGGCGTCAGCAACGACATGCGGACGCTGCTCGCTGACGGGTCCTCTTCAGCCGCTCTCGCCGTCGACGTCTTCTGCTACCGCGCGGCCAAGGCGATTGGGGCCATGGCGATGTCGCTGGAGCGAGTCGATGCCATCGTTCTGACCGGCGGCGTCGGCGAGCATTCCCCCGACGTGAGGTCTCAGATCATGGACCACTTGTCGGTCCTGGGCGTTTCGGAGGACCCATCCGCGAATGCGTCACACGGCCGATCGACTGCTGGACGGGTGAGCACGACGGACTCCACGCTCGTGATGGCCGTTCCCACGGACGAGGAACTGGCCATCGCCCAAGACGTGGCCGCACGCCTGTCCTAGTCGGACTACGAGTGCATTTCCCGCACGACCGCGATCGATGTCGGCGCCTGATGAACGAGAGCCGAGCTGACCGAACCGAGCAGCATGCCCTCGAACCACCCGCGACCACGCGAGCCGACGACCAGGAGCTCCGCGCCTGCCGCTCGCTCCAACAACACCGACGCTGGGTGCCCCACGGCTGTTTCCGCGGTCATTGCGACGGACGGGTACTTCGCGGCGAAGCCTGACATTGCCTCCGTGAGGTACTGGCTATTCGTCTGCCCGTCATCGTGCCCGGAAGACGAACTCGCACCGAGGACGAAGGTGATGGTCTCGACGACAACCAAGTCCAGGCCGTGGCCCGCGGCGTACTCGAATGCGAACTCTGCGGCGATCCGCGCCCCCGCGCTGTCATCGAATCCCAGCAGCACCGGGCCTCGACTCTGCGACTCGGCAGAACCATCGCTCTCTGCACCGCGGACGACCACGACCGGACAATGCGCGTGCGTGACCGCGTGCGTGGTGACCGAGCCGAAGACCGCCCGATCCAGCAGAGAGCGATGCTTGCCGCCGATCACGAGCAGACGTGCGTCGGTCGCGTTCTCCAGCAGGGTCCAGGCAGACGGCCCGCCGGGAGTAAGCACCTCGACGTCCAAACCCGGAGCGATGTCGGCAGCCAGCAGGCGCGCGGCCTCCACGTTGACGAGTGCAGTGTGCTCGGGCTCGCGGACGATCTCCGGCACCGACCCGATGAAGAACGGTGAGGTCGGATAAGCATGTGCGTGCCACGTGTTGACGATCCGCAGGCGACCAGCGAGTCGGGCTGCCTCGCGTGCGGCCCACCCGACCGCGTTAGTGGATTCGGAACTGCCGTCTACACCGACGACGACGAGAGGCATTGTGGTCATGGAGCCCTCCTAGATGTTTCTTCATCTAGCGTGCTCGTACATCGGTTCGGGAGGTAGTGCCATTGGTCCCCGACTGCAGACGATGAATCGAACCTCCCCGGATCAGAATCAGCCGTGTAGATCGCGACGAGTGAACAGCCAGATTCCGCCCGCGACGATGGCGCCTGTCAGGGCCACGAACAGTCCCACGCTTCCCAGGTCCACGCCCTGGATCAGGGGGCCGTTACCGGTCAGCCAGTGGAAGGCGGACAGGTGCTGAGTCCATTCCAGTCCGCTGACTTGTGGCAGTACCCCATTCGCGACGAATGCGCCGACCGCGGCGCCCGCGCTGACAGCGACAGCAGCGGAGTGGCTCCCGGTCGCCGCCCCGGTCGCGAATGCCAATCCGCCGAAGAGGATGGCGAATGCCGTCATCTGGACTCCCATCGCCGCGAAACCGCCGATCCCGACACCCTCAAGGTCGGTTGCCTTCGCGACGACGACGAGCGTCAGTGCAAGCACGACGTTTATGGCCACCAGCGCGGTGACGAGCGCGGCAAAGCGTTCCAGAGAGAACCGTGCTCGCCCGACGGGCGCGGACATGAGGATCTCGAGCTGCCCACTCGACTCCTCCCCGGCCACCAATCGGGCACCAGCAGAGATCGCGAACACCAGCAGGATCGCGGCATCGACGAGTCCGTACACCTGGGCGGTCAGGTACCCCGCGGGAGTCAGTTGGCCTCCGTATCCGACGGCGTCGAGAACAGCCTGGGGAAGGGTGTGGATCGCTTGCTGCATCGAGGCGCTGTCGATGCTGGGCCAAAGCGTTCCGTACAGGGCAGCAACCCCAGCGACGGCCACCGCCCACACGGGAAGCGAGCGGCGGTTGTCCCAAAGCCACTTCGTATAGGTGTTACGAAGCATCGGAGTCACTCCGATCGCCCTCAGCCGCGAAGAACAGGTCCTCGAGCTCGGGTTCCTCAGCAGTGAGCGTGACCACGGTGGTTGACGCGAGCGCCTTGACCAGTTGGTCGGCGGATCCGTCGAGGCGGAGGCTGACGATGTTGCCGTCGACGGTGATCCCACTCACCCCAGGGAGGGCGGCAAGGTTGGGTACGACAGCGTCGTCGGCGAGTACGACTTCGACCCGTCGGGTGGCACGCTCGCGAAGGTCACGGACGTTCTGGTCGACAATGAGACGACCATCGCGGACGATGCCGACGCGGTCGGCGGTCTGCTGGACCTCTCCCATCACGTGCGAGGACATCAATACTGTGCGGCCTTCGGTGGCGGCTTCCCGCACGAGGTGCCTGAACTCCTGCTGGACAAATGGATCGAGACCGCTCGTCGGCTCATCGAGGATGAGCAGGTCAGGTTCATGCATGACGGCCTGAACGAGCGCGACCTTCTGGCGGTTTCCGCGTGAGAGCGTCGATATCGGCACGTCCATGCGCAGATCGAGTCTGTCCGCGAGGGTGTTCACGCGACCTGCGGGAACACCTCCCCGAATATTGCCGACGTACGACAGGAACTGCCGCGCGCTCTGCCTGCCATCGACACGGAAGTCGCCCGGCACGTAGCCCACACGCCTGCGCAGTTGCGGCCCGGCCGTTCGGGGGTTCACACCGAGGACGAGCACCGAGCCCGAGGTCGGCCTGATGAAGTCGAGCAGGACACGGATCGTGGTGGTCTTGCCCGCTCCATTGGTGCCGAGAAGTGCGAACACCTGAGCCGGTGAGACTGCCAGGTTCAGAGCGTCCAGAGCGCGGAGCCTGCCGAACGTCTTGACGACGTGGTCGAGCTCAACCGCATCACCCATCGTCGCGACTCGTTGCTTCGTCCCACGCTACGGCCGTAGCGCGGACCTCAGCCATCGTGTCGCGCGTGATGGACAGTAGACGCCACAGAGCACGCTCGTCGCCTGTCATGCCGTACTCGTCATCGACGTACTGCCCCCAACCGACGATGGTCGTCAGTGCGGACGCCAAGCTGTCTGCCATGTGGACCGCTTCTGCATTCAACGGCGCCACAAGATGGGGCGGTGCAAAGGTGATGGTCATGACGCGCCTCCGTTCTCAGTGATTCCAGAGCCGATGCGAGTTGCCGCACCAGCACGTGCGCAATGCCTCAGGCCGCGGCCCAGCCGTTGTCGACCGGTACGACGACACCGCTGACGTTGCTCGCGGCGTCTGACGCGAGGAACACGACCACGTCGGCGACTTCATCGGCCTCTGCAACTCGGCCGAGCGCACCCAGATAGGTGCCGAGCATGCCTAGGCCCTGCAATCCCTCGGCCGTAGGTACGACGATGTTGGTCGCCGTCGCCCCGGGAGCGACGGCGTTGACGCGGATTCCACGGCCGCGGTACATCGTTGCCGCTGACCGGGTGAGGCCCACGATGCCGTGCTTGGAGACTGTGTATGCAGTGCCGGCAGCACCTCCGCGCAGCGCCGCCTCCGACGCGGTGTTCACGATGGCGCCGCCACCGCCCGCGAGCATGACCGGCACGACCGCGCGCATGAGCATGAACGGCGCGGTCAGGTTGACGCGCAGGACGCGGTCCCACTCGATGTCGGTCACCTCGTCCGGAGCGGACATTGAGTCCATGATGCCCGCGTTGTTGACCAGGACATCCACGCCGCCGAACTCGTCGACCGCCGTGCGTACGCATGAGTCGACGACGTCCTGCTCGCTGAGATCGCCAACGACCGCGACAGCACTTCCGCCCGCATGGCGGATCTCCAGCGTGACCGTGTCGGCGCGCTCCTTGTTCGAGTCGGCCACGACTACGTGCGCTCCCGCAGCAGCGAACTTCAGCGCGCAGGCGCGGCCGATCCCTGAGCCGGCGCCCGTGACAATCACCCGTGAGCCCTCAAATTCGCGTGTTCTCATGTCGGCTCCTCCACCCTCAAGCGATTTGGCCCCGTTGCGGGTTCCGCATCAGCCTTCTCGATCGATGTTCCGCCTCGCCCACCCCATCCATAAGGGGCGAATGTCGCCCGAAGCAGGGACCTTCGGCCCATGACGCACGTCAACCACCGTCGTAGCGTCGAGTTGTCGCCTACGCGCCCGCTCCCCCCGAGAGAGTGCGTAGGCGGCCCGAGACGACGAAGGGAGCCGCCGTGGCCAGCCGGGAAGTCATCGTCGCTGCAGTCGACGGGACGCCAGCCTCTGACGAGGCCGTCAGATGGGCTGCGCGCGAAGCGGCATCACGACACGCTGTGCTGCGAATCGTTCACGTGTGGCATTCGCCTTCCTATCCGACCGATCCCGTCCTGGCGATTCCTGAGCGGCAGGATGTCTGCGTGAACTCGGCCGCAGCGATCGCCGTCGCCGCGGCACCCCTCATCGATGTCGAGCTCAGCACGCAGGCCGGCATCCCGTCGATCACGCTGCTGCAGATGACCGAGGGAGCATCGCTAATCGTGCTCGGGGGGCATCGCCGGACCCGGCTCGACCGCATGGTCTTCGGATCAGTGACAACTCACCTGCTGGCCAGGGCTTCGTGCCCCGTGCTCGTCGTCCGCACCCAGCAGGCCGCGACAGGATCCGGACCTGTGGTCGTTGGGCTCGATCACGATGACACCTCCGACGACGCCCTGGACTTCGCGTTCGCGTTCGCCGCGTCTCACGGTCGCGACCTCGTCGCTGTCCAGGCATGGACTGCGCACGAGCTCAGCGCAAGCGACCAGGACGTGCCTACGACTATTCGCGGAGTGCAGGACGCCCTCTCAGCAGGAATGCGGCTGTTCCACATGAAGTACCCGAGCGTCGATGTCGTCACTGTGGCTGCATGCGAGTCACCTGTTGACGCGCTCCTCGATTGGTCCGACAAGGCATCGCTCTTGGTCGTCGGATCACGTGGACGCGGGCACTTCGCCGGGATGCTCCTTGGCTCCGTCAGTTCCGCCGTCGCCCATCAGGCGACTTGCTCGGTAGCCGTCGTTCGCCCGCGGACAATGCAGCAACTGCTCGATGCGCTGGCATCGTGAAGGAGAAAGGCGTGGCGCACGCCGAGCAGACCACGCAGCCACCCTCGGTGATTCGCGTGTTCCTCCTGGACGATCACGAGGTCGTCCGACGCGGAGTCCAGGACCTTCTCGACAGCGAGCCAGACATACAGGTGGTAGGCGACGCGTCGACAGCGGCCGAGGCCCTGCGTCGCGTTCCGGCGGTGCAACCTGATGTCGCCGTGCTCGATGTCCGGCTTCCCGATGGCAACGGCGTGGCAGTCTGCCGCGAACTCCGCTCGCAGATGCCCGGCTTGCGGTGCCTGATGCTCACGTCCTTCGCCGATGACGAGGCTGTGTTCGATGCGATCATGGCTGGCGCATCCGGCTACGTCCTCAAGCAGATCCGCGGAATCGACCTCGTCGAGGCCGTCCGGACCGTCGCGGCAGGCGGGTCACTTCTTGACGCGTCGACAACGTCGCAGGTACTCGAGCGAATGCGTAGCAAGGCAGAGGCGGCCGACCCGCTCAGTGTTCTCACCGATCGCGAGCGGGAGATCGTGACGCTGATTGGCGAGGGTCTGACCAACAGGCAGATCGCTGACCGCATGTTCCTGGCGGAGAAGACGGTCAAGAACTACGTTTCCGTTCTGTTCGCGAAGCTGGGCATCGAACGCCGCACCCAGGCAGCCGTACTGGCGACGAGGGTGCGCTAGCGTCCGAGGGATGAATCCGCCCGCGAATCGTAGGAAGTACCAACTCTGGGGATTCCTCATCCTGCTCGTTGGTGTCCTGATTCTCATTGGCGGAGCGGTTCTAACGAGTTCGGTCCTGAACGCGATCGGCATGTCCGCACTCTTTGTCGGCGCCGTCGTCTACATCTTCGGGCGCTACGAACCCCGAAAGCCTCCAGCGGACCACGGCGCAGCGCGCAACGACCCGCCGGAATAGCCGAGGAATCAGCCGAGCGCCGGCGCCTGCATCCCTGCCGCGCAGCCTTCGAGCCCCGCGGAGATGGCTGCCTTCTCCTCAGCATCGACTGAGAGACCCCATCGGTACTTCACGCCGACCCACTGACGCAGGTACTTGCACCAATACGACGTCGACGGCGGTAGCCACTCGGCCGGATCGCGGTCACCCTTCGATCGGTTCGACGATGCGGTCACCGCGATCAGCGCGGGTCGGTAGGCGAGGTCATTGGCAAAGTCCTGACGACGTTGTGGGGTCCAGACTGCAGCGCCTGACCCCCAGGCCTCCGCGAGCGGAACCATGTGATCGATGTCGAATCCCGATGCCATCGTCGTCGACTTGCCGTCATACCGGCTGTACCACCGGCCGCCGACGACGACGCAGTCCTCGCGTTCGCCTGCGACCGCCTGGCGGATCAACACCAGCTCGCGGGTCGAGCAACCATCGGTGGTGATCCAGTGACGAAACAGCGATCTGTCGTAGCCGACGTTGTTCTCCGCAGCCACCGGAAGGGCGTTCAACAACGACGTGACCGTCGAGCGCTCGCGAGCCTTCCCGCTGGCTGGAGCCGCGGCGAAGCCGGCGAGGACGAGCGTTACGGTGACGACGGCAGCGCAAAGGAGACGCCTGCTATTTCGTGTCCGCACCCACACCCGCTCGCTACCGCTACGCCGTTGTCCGAGCCCGCAACGCTAGGGGCCGGCCCGGGCAGAAGCCGGCTGCAAACGCCCAAAACCATCGTGCAGTTCCGTTCGGCCTCAAGGGTTCGCCCACGGTTCGCCTTCCCGACTCCTCACCGACCGACGGCTGTCGCTGACCGGTGCGAACGTTGAGACGTGGACTGGACCGAGGAACTGATGGCCGACTGGAACTTCGAGCCGGCCGGACTTCGCAGCGGGCAACGCCACATCGCCCTCGTCGGCCACGACAACATGAAGGCCGAGCTTGGTGAGTGGGCGCTGCACAATCGCGAGGTCCTGGCGAAGCACCGCATCTACGCCACCGGAACGACCGGGCGGCTGCTGCGCGACAAACTGTCGATACCGGTCCACCGATTCCTCAGCGGTCCGCTCGGCGGCGACCAGCAGATCGGCGCCGGAATCGCCCAAGGTGCGATCGACGCGCTGATCTTCTTCTGGGATCCGCTCGAACCGCAGCCGCACGACCCTGACGTCAAGGCGCTGCTGCGCATCGCGACGCTGTGGAACATCGCGGTGGCCAGCAATAGGACGACGGCGGACATGATCATCACGTCGCCGCTGTTCAGTGGCGACTACGTTCCGCACCTCCCGGTGTTCCAACGCGACTCCGCGGCCTTCGATGCGCAGCTGACTGCGAGCGGGCGGTAGGACCGATGCCTCTCGCCTCCTCTGCCGGACCGAACTATCGGTCACGCGGCGGGGGGCTGTGCGTTCCGTCGATGACGACGCACTGGTCGGCCGTCGAGGATTTCGAGCCAGGATTCAGCGTCGACGCGTGGGCCGAGCGCCAGATCTCCCCAGGCGAGGTAGCCGAACTGCAGGCCGCGGCGACCCTGCTGGCGATGCCGCTGTTGATGGCGACGCCATTGCACGTCGAAGGCCATTCGATAGTCGGAACGTCGGGACTTCGCGTGTGGGTGACTGCTGCATCCGCAGGTCGTTTCGATTCGGCGGCAGCGACGCTGGCCGAGAGCAACCTGGCGGACATGTGGCACGCGCTGCATCTTGCGGCGCGGCCCGAGGGCGCACACCTGCGATCTGCTGAACAGTTGCTGAGCTTCGCTCGAATTCGCCGCGCGATGTTCGAGAGCTAGGCGATTGCCTCGCGGACGTAGGTGCCTCGGGTCGAACGCGTCTTCGGGGTCGATTCCGCGATGCGGACCTCCGACAGGGCACGCGGCCCGGCGCTGGCGCGGGACCTCACTTCGTAGGCGATGTCGATCCACGCGGTGACTCGATGCGCCGAGTCCACGTCGGGGTTCTCGGCCTCCCACGTCCTGATGCAGGCGAGGAGCTCGGCCCGCTCCGCCTCGCCCATGACCGCCTCAAACATGTGGTCGACGAGCGCCGCGAGGTCCGCGGGGACGCGAGTTCGTTTGGCCACGCAACAATCCTTGCCTACGGACCGGTCGACTCGCAAGCGCTTGCAGCGCATTTCATCGCCGCCCTCACAGAAGTCCCTCCGGACATAGCCGAAGTCTGCGCGGGCGTTCTCGCGGGTGTTCCCAGGGGAGTCCTCACGGAAGTCCGCTCCGACGCGCCGAACGTCCGCGCCGGCCCACTCACGGGACGACGTCCGGCCACGAGCCGAATGTGTGACTCATCACCCCCGAATTGAACCGCCTCCCGGGTCAAATCCACGTTTCTCGTGGCCAAACCGGGCCCGGATCCAGATTTGACCCGCTCCGAGCGGCTCGAACCGCCCGCCGGAAAGGCGAGCGAGATGGCGACCGAACCGAGGCCGATCGCGGCGGCGAAGGCGATGAGCGAAAACACGACTACCAAATCGTCAGAGTTGACGTGCGCATAACAGGAGCGTGGCGACTACCCCCGCACCCAGTCCACCAGCGCGAGCCGAACAGGCCGTGACGTTTCGGCAACAGCACCGCGAACAGCGAGCGCGGCGCAGTGGACCACTTGGCCCTATACCGCCGGACGGCGGCTCAAATCCCGGGAATGCCCGCGCTGAACGGCCAGAAACGCGGATTTGGCCCGGGAGGCGGTTCAATTCGGGGGGATCAGCGGGCCTCGAGGACCGCGAGGTCGCGGACGGCGTAGCGGCGATGCTCGACGTGCTCGCGCATGACGATGCGCAGGCACTGGGCGACGGTCTCCGATTCCTGACCCCACTGCGAATGCAGCGTCGCAGTGCGCATCTGGGTGAGTTCCTCGTCGGTGACTGACTCGACGACCGCTCGCACCTGATCGAGGTGGTCCCGGTGCAGGGCGATGACGTCGACAAGGGACGGATGCGCCTGCGGATCGATGCCGAGCTCGGCATAGCCCTCGGCGGGCAGATCGCCAACGGGGAGGCCCAGCGCGCAGAAGGGCGCTGCCTTTCCACGGAACATGGCCTCGATCCAGGTGTCGACGGCAAAGGCGAGATGCCGCAGCGTCTCGACGAATGACCACTCGCCGTTCACTCGCTCGTTGAGGGCCTCCTCGGACAGGAGCTCGCCGCTCGCCAGTGTCTGCGACCACAGGCCCTCGATCGTGGCCCACAGGGAGCGGAAGTCGTCAGCCGTCTGGGCGGCGCGCAACTCCTGGCGCTCGGGGAAGCGCGCATCGAGCTCGGCCGACACGTAGGCAGTGACGTCGACTCCGTCGATGACGACCGTGCCGACCTCGCCATCCCATCCGGTGACACTCAGATCGGTGACGAACGAGCTGAGGATGCGCACCCCGCTGAGGTTGCAGGCCCGGAAGGTCGTCCCGCTGAGGTCGACATCCGTGAAAAGGGAGCCAACGAATTCGTTCGTGTGGGCATGTTCGAGGACCATGACTGAATCCTCTCGCAGTCATCTGACGTCAACGAGTGCGATTTGATCACACATGCGTCTTCCACGTACGTTTGCCGAGGCGGCGCAGCTCGCGCAGACCGCAGAGGTCACCCGACCGGTCGCGGCAAGCGTGGAGGTAATTCGTGTCTGATACACAAGCGGATACCGGATTCCACGATCCCGCGACGCTGAAGCGGGCGACCCGAGCCGTCTACTTCGTCTTCATCGGCGCAGGCATTGGGTTCGCGAGCTGGGCCTCCCGCCTGCCGCAGGTACGCGAGGAGCTCGGCCTCACGCCGGCGGCGCTCGGGCTGGTCCTGCTGTCCATTGCCGTCGGCTCCCTCATCGCACTCCCCTCCGCCGGACTGATCGTCCACCGACTCGGTGCGGCCAGGGCCATCGTCGTCACCGCGCTCGTGTTCGCGGCGGGCCTGGCGGTCGCCGCCGTCGGCGTGGGAATCGGCGTCCTGCCTGTAGTGATCGGCCTGCTCCTCGTCGGCTTCGGCAACGGCGTCTGGGACGTGGCCATGAACGTCGAGGCCGCGGTCGTCGAACAGCATCTGGGCCGCTCGATCATGTCTCGATTCCACGCTGGCTTCAGCGTCGGCACGGTGTGCGGGGCGCTTGTCGGCGCAGGAATGAACGCGCTCAATGTCGGCGTGACGGCACATCTGCTCCTGGTGGTGGCATTCATCGCCATTGCGGTGCCGCTGTCCACTCGCGACTTCCTGCCCGCTGGCACCGAGGACCACGACAACGGCGGCGAACGCGACCACCCACTGAAGGCGTGGACCGAGCCGCGCACACTGCTCATCGGACTCTTCGTCCTCACCATGGCGTTCGCCGAGGGCACCGCGAACGACTGGCTGGGCATTGCGGCGATTGACGGGTACGGCGCGAGCGCCACCATCGGCGCACTGACCTTCGGAATCTTCCTCAGCGCGATGACGATCGGCCGCTGGTTCGGCCCGCAGATTCTCGACCGCTTCGGTCGCGTTCCCGTGCTTCGCGTATCGGCGGCGATGGCCTTCGTCGGACTGCTCGTCGTCGTGTACGGACCGAATCTCGGCACCGCGATCGCCGGAACGGTGCTGTGGGGACTCGGCACGGCTCTCGGCTTCCCGGTGGGCATGAGCGCGGCGGCCGACGACCCGCGCCACTCGGCAGGACGTGTCAGCGTGGTCGCGACGATCGGCTACGTCGCATTCCTCGCGGGGCCACCGCTCATCGGACTGCTCGGCAACCAGGCCGGCGTACTGCGCGCGCTCACGGTCACGGCGGGACTACTCGCCGTCGGACTGCTCGTTGCCGGCGCGACCCGGCCCCTGGTAACCGCCGAGGAGGAGTAGTCATCCACTGATCCGCGGTTGCGATCACGTATCAGCGCCTACGATCGCGACCATGCGCCAGATGATCATCGGCTTCCTCATCGCCGCCACGTTTCTCATCATCTACCTGGCCATAGTCGGCATCCGGCGCGTGGTCACCGGCAAGTCCGAGCGGGACGACGGCTGACCCGAGGTCGCTCCTGTCGAGCTAGCGAGTCGCCGGGTGCCGCCTGGCGTTGCCCCAGAGCACGAACACCATGATCAACAGGACGGCCGGGATCACCACCTGCGACCAGTGCCCCTTTCCCGCGAGGAGCGCGATCAGGCCGGCAATCGTGGCGATGGCAAAGCAGATCGTGGCTATCAAGTAGGCCGTGGCGCGCATCCCAGTTCCCCCAAAGACATCTCTACTGGCTCAGAAGGCCAATGATGTCCTGTGTCGACGCCGTTTCGCCGAGTCTCGGGAAGATGTGCATAACTGCGTTGGTGTGGGCGCCCATGTTCACGTCCGTCATCGCATCAACCGCGAGCGTGACGTTGTAGCCGCGCTCGTGCGCAGCCCGAGCGGTCGACTCGACGCCAAGACTCGTCGCGATGCCAGCGAGGACGATCTGCGTGACTCCCGCTCCCCGCAGGTACTCGTCGAGGTCGGTTCCGGTGAACGCGCCCCAGGTGTGCTTGACCACGGTGTGGTCGGTCGGCTGCTGGTCCAACTCGGGGACGAGCGTCGACCAGTCCGCGGGACGGTCTCTGCCCCCGCCGGGAACCTCGACGCGTCCTGGTGCACCTCCTGTCACCGTCACGAGCACGACGGGCAGGCCGGCACCACGGAACGCGGCGAGAAGCTCACGGGTACGAGCGACGATCTCGCCCGCCGGATGCACGGTGGGCAGGGCCACGATCCCGTTCTGGAGGTCGATGACGACCAGCGCGGTCTTCGGGTCGAGGCTCGTCGCGGTCAAGGCGCACTTCCTGGCCGGGTGGTGTGGAGGTAGAACGCCGGCTCGAGTCGACGATCAAGCGTCAGGCCGACGTGTCGCCCACTCGATCGGATTCGGAGGTTCTGATACTTCACCAGGTAGTAGATGCCGACGAGGCCGGCCCCGATGCCGGCAGCGGCACCAACGCCGATCGCCCAGCGCGGCCCGAACGTGTCAGCGATCCAGCCCACGAGCGGCGCGCCGATCGGCGTGCCGCCGAGCACGACTGCCAGCAGGATTGCCACGACCCGACCGCGCATCTCCGGTTCGGTGGTCATCTGGATAGTGGTGGTCGACGAGGTCATCAGCGTCTGCGACGACATTCCCACCACGACGAGCACGGCGGCGAACAGCGCGTAGGTCGGCATCACAGCGGCCAGGGCCAGGAACGTGCCGAAGCACGATGCGGCGATGACGAGCAGCGGGATTCTCGGCCGGGCGCGGCCTGCCGCGAGGAGTGCTCCGATCACCGATCCGACAGCCATCGCCGACATCAGCAGGCCGAATGCGCCCGCGCCGGCGTCGAACACGGTTACGGACATCGTCGACAAGAAGATCGGGAAGTTCAGCCCGAAGGTCCCGACGAGGAACAGCATCACCATGATTGCGAGCAGGTCCGGTCGCCTGCGGACATAACGAAAGCCCTCCACCAGGCTCGCGGGCGTGCGCACCGCACGGGTGGTCACGTAGAGATCGCGAACGCGCAGGAACAGCAGCGATGTCAGGACGGCGCCGAAGGACACCGCGTTGATGATGAACACCCAACCGGGTCCGACCGCTGCGATCAGCACGCCGGCTACCGCGGGTCCAACAAGGCGGCCGAGGTTGAAGGACGTCGAGTTGAGGCCGACCGCGTTGGACAGGTGGTCCCCGTCGACCAGATCCGACACGAAGGTCTGGCGAGCGGGCGAGTCGAAGGCGGTGACGCAGCCGAGCATCAACGCGAACGCGTAGACCTGCCACAACTGCACGTGGCCGCTGAGGGTGAGCAGACCGAGTCCAAGAGCAAGCAGGCCCATGGCCGCCTGTGTGGCCATGAGCAACTTCCTGCGGTCAAGGTGATCGGCAGCGTAGCCCGTCACCGGCAGGAGGAGTACCTGGGGTCCGAACTGCAGGGCGAGGACGACGCCGACTGCTGCTGCATTCTCGTTCGTGAGCTGTGTCAGGACGATCCAGTCCTGGGCGATGCGCTGCATCCACGAGCCGATGTTCGAGACGAGAGCGCCCGCCGCCCACATCCGGTAGTTGTAGATCCGCAGTGATCGAAATGTGCTGGTCATCGGTTCACGCGTCGGCGATTCGTCGCAGGACGCCGGTCGCCTTGACCAGTGCTCGCCGGTCCGCATCGGAGATGCCCTCAAGTTGATCGCTGAGCCACTCGTGACGGCGCCTGCTGGTCTCGTTGGCGTATGCCAGTCCCGCCTTCGTAGCGACGACCAGAACCTTTCTTCCGTCGTTCGGGTCGGGTTCGCGATGCACGAAGCCCAGGCTCGCCAAGGAGTTCACGGTCTGGTTCATCGACGGCGGCGTGACTCGGACGAAGTCGCTCAGTTCCCCGAGCGTGTGCGGCCCCTCTCGGGCCAGGAGCATGACGACGGTCAGCTGCGTGGAGCCGAGCTGATCATCCGCGTTCTCCGCCTTCAGCCGACGAGCGATCCTTGCGATCGCGCTTCTCAGGTCGTCGATCGCCTCGTCATCCACAATCCTTAGGTTACCTAATTACGTTACCTAAGGACAAGTGTGCGGTTCGGCTGGGCTCCCGCGAGGAAGTAGCCGGTGACGTCCACGGCGAGGTCCGTGCCGCCGGCCGAGGTCGCGAAGGCGATGGTCCCGTCGGAAGCGACCGGGACGATGGCGCTGCCGCGGCCGCTCTTGTTGAGACCGACCTTCACCACGACCCCACCCTTCTCCTGCCCCGGACCCCAGACGGTGATCTTTGCCGGAGCCGTGGAGCCGAGTGCGGCGACCTTGACGACGACAGCGGCGACTCCGGTCTCCGGCACGCCGCCTTGACCCGTCACCTTCGTGAGGATTCCCCCCACGTCGCCGCGCCAACCACTGGGATGCAGGCGGCACGGGACTGCCGGCACCGGAATGGGGGCGGGAGTCGGCACAGTCGGATCGCCGCCAAAGCCGGGCCAGTCATCGTGGTCGCCCCACCCGAAACCGTGATCGCTCCCGGCAACGAGGCCGAGTGCCTTCCTCGTGCTGAGTGCGCGGAACGGGGTCACCGGGATAGCCGCATCCGCCCGTCCGGGCTCGATGACCACCGCATCCGACCGCGAGGAGGCACAGAACGGGGCGAGGACGGTCCCGTCCCACATCGACGTGCGTCCACTGGCACCGTCCCACGTCAAGGAGATGTGCATGTGATTGCGGTGGCACGTCGTGTCGCTGCCCTTGGGGCAGCCATCGAGTTTCGTCCAGCCGCGCTCGGGGCTATACGCAGCCCAGAACTTGTTGTTCCACCCGATGTACATGATTCCCAGGCGCGTCGCATTGCCGGCCGGAACACCCGACGCGTCAGGGCCAATCAGCCACGCGAGAAAGGCCGCCGCATTCGCGCGTCCCTTGGGACTGCGAACGCTGGTCATCCAGTCGAGCGCGCGCCCGTCCTTGTGCTCGCTCGTGCCGCCGTTGCCGCACGACCGCGAAGTGCCGATGTACTGATTCGACCCGTACGTGCGCTTGATGAGTCGGATCAACTTGCGCGTTCCGGGCTTCGGCGCGGGACTGCACAGGGTCTGCGCCTCGTAGTTTGCCGGCGGGTCGTACGCCGCGGGCAGCGATCGCGGGGTATTCGGCGCTGGGGCCGCCTGTACTGAAACGGCACCGACGGTCGTCGCGAGCATCGCGAACGCCACTACTGAGATCAGTCGACGTGGGATGCGCATGGGGACCTCCCCCGCTGTTGGTCATTGGTTGAGGTACCCAGGTGCGTGGGTCGTCAATCAGTCCCGATCCTTGAGTTTGCGCCAGCCTCCAGCGCGGTTGTTCGCGACGATCTGGCGCAGCATCGTCGTCAAAGGCCCCCTCCTGATCGGATCCCCCTCGTGGAACGCGATCGTCCGGGCGGTGGAGTTCGACTGTCCTCCGGTGATGAGGCCCGCCGGGTCGGGCACGATCGCCCCGTCGTAGAGGAACAGATTGACGTGATCTCGCGCAGCAAGCAGCGCGCACACATTCCCCTCGAGCACGAAGTAGGGGAGCTTGGTGCGCTTGATCGTCTCCACGATCTCCGGGTCGGCCGTGTGAATCAGGCTGCGCAGGTCCGAGCACAGATGCTGTTGCCACGCGGGAAGTCCGGAGATGTATGCATCGACACGCGGGTCCACGCGCTGGGACATATCGCCACTGTAGGCCAGCGGTGTATAACCGCGGGATGACTAGTCAGGGTGTTGTCGTCACCGGTGCGGGCAATGGGATCGGCCGTGCGATTGCTCGGCGGATGGCGGCCGAAGGTGCTCGCGTTGTCGTGAACGACGTCGACGGCGACGGAGCGCGCGCAGTCGCCGAGGAGATCGGCGGACTCGTCTGGGTGGGCGATGCCGCCAGCGAGACGGGGGTTGCCGAGCTTATCGACGCTGCGCGCGATCACCTGGGTGAGATCGACGTGTTCTTCGCCAATGCAGGCATCGACGTCGCTGCTGGCCTCGACGCCACCGAGGCGCAGTGGCAGCGGATGCTGGACATCAACGTCCTGGCACATGTGCGTGCAGCTCGTCTGCTGGTGCCGACGTGGGTTGAACGCGGAAGAGGGCGCTTCATCGTGACGGCATCGGCGGCGGGACTGCTGACGATGCTCGGCAGCGCGCCGTACGCGGTGACAAAGCACTCAGCCGTGGCCTTCGCCGAATGGCTCGCCATCACGTACGGGAACCAGGGCATCGTCGTGCAGGCGATCTGCCCGCAGGGCGTTCGCACGAAGATGCTCGAGGACGCGGGACCCCTTGCGGAGATTCTCATCCGCGACGCGTTCCTCGAGCCCGAGGATGTCGCGGAAATGGTGTGGCAGGCGATGCAGGACGACCGCTTCCTGATCCTCCCGCACCCCGAGGTGGCCGACTATTACACGGCTCGCGCTAGCGACACGGACTCCTGGCTGCGCACGATGCGCAAGTTGCAGCGGCGACTCGATGAGCACAAGTAGCGCTGATCGCCACCTGCACTCGGCGACGTCGAACGCAGCCGCGTTCTGGACGGCGCTCGGGACGACGCGCGGGCACCAGGTCATCCGCACTGAGGCCTACCTCGCGGTCATGAGCGATACGCGGATCGGCAGCCGCATCCTCATGCTGACCTCAGCACCGAGCGACGGTGATGTCACCGCCGTCGCGGACCTCGTCCGCCAGTACGCCGACACGGCGACGACCGTCGAGGATCCCTTCTCCGCCATTAGCATTCCGGCCGTGGGCCTATCTCCTCGTCCCATGCCGGTGATGGCTCGCACGCCCAGACGAGCTGGTGCAGCGGCCGCATGGGAGGTCACTCGAGTCACGACGATCGACGGCCTGAGGGAGGCCGAGCACGTCATCGTGCACGGCTTCCCGCTGACACGCGTGCAGCCGTATCAGCGCGCCGAGGCACTTCCCGACGCGCTTCTCGACTACCCGGGGTTCGAGGTGTTCCTCATCGGTCGCGACGGGGTCAATGTCGGCGCCTGCGTGACAATGGTGGCCGCGACATGCGTCGGGGTCTACTGGGTCACCACGCTGCCCGAGCACCGCTCGAAGGGGGTGGCGCGCGCACTCATGGTCGGCATTCTCGAGCATCACTCCGAGCGGACCATGACACTCGACGCGTCCGTCGCCGGCAAGCCGCTGTACGACTCCCTCGGATTCGACGTCGTCGCAACGTCCACGTGGTGGACTTAGCCGCGTCTACGCTTCGCCCATGCGAATCGTGGTGCTTGGAGCCGGCTTCGGCGGACTGGAACTGACGACCCTGCTGTCGGATGAGTTCGGCGACGAGATCGAGATCGTCCTCATCGACAAGGGTGACGGGTTCGTCTTCGGGTTCTCCAAGCTCGACGTGATGTTCGGGCGCGCGCTGCCCGAGCAGGTGCGCCATCTGTACGCGGACATCGTCAAGCCCGGTGTGCGATTCGTGCAGTCCACGGTTCTTCGCATCGAGCCGAAGACCAAGGTCGTAGTGACCGAAGCCGGCACGTTCGAAGCAGACATCCTCGTGGTCGCGCTCGGCGCCGACCTTCATCCCGATGCGACCCCCGGGCTCGTCGAGGTCGGGCATGAGTTCTACACGGTGGCGGGAGCTTTTGCGCTGCGCTACGTGCTCGCGAAATTCGGCGGAGGTCGCGTCGTGATCGGACTGGCGGGAACACCGTTCAAGTGCCCACCGGCACCGAGTGAGACCGCACTGCTCGTGCATGATTTCCTGAGCGACCGCGGCCTGCGCGATCAGAGCGAGATCACGCTCGTCATGCCGCTCGGCGTACCGATCCCGCCGTCACCCGAGGCGTCCGCCGCATTGCTCAGCGCGTTCGCCGAACGCGGCATCACGTGGATGCCCGAACTCCTGGTGCGAGAACTCGTCCCGGCGCGCAAGGTCGCGGTCCTCAGCAACGACGAGGAGCTGCCCTTCGACCTCTACCTCGGTGTCCCGGTTCACCGCGCGCCCCTTGTTGTCACCGAGTCGGGCCTGACCGTAGATGGCTGGATTCCCGTCAACCCGCTCACCCTGGAGACCTCGTTCCCCGGCGTGTACGCGGTCGGTGACGTGACCAGCGTGGGCACGCCGAAGGCTGGCGTCTTCGCGGAGGGCCAGGCGATCGTCGTCGCCGGTGAGATCAGCGCGCACATCCGCGGCCAGTCCGGCGCACCCACGTACGACGGACGCGGCATCTGCTACCTCGAGTTCGGGCACGACCAGATCGCGAAGGTCGACGTCACCTTCCTCGCGGGCGAGCGACCTCACGGTGGTCTCGAAGGACCATCAGCACTCCTCGCCGCCGACAAGGTGGAATTCGGCCAGACCCGAGTGCGCCGGTGGTTCGGGCACGAATGGGAGCACTAGCGCTAGTGGAACGCGGGATTGAACAAGATCGCGAAGTCCGCCACCAGTCCGATCATGGGCAAGATGATGATGGCGATCAGCGCGAGGACCCGATTGCGTCGTCCCGTTCGTGTGGAGCGACTGGAGACAAGTCCCCATGTGAGCGCGGCGATAGGCAGCACGAAGCTGATGAACCCCCAGGTCAGCGTGGCGAGGATCATGCCGTTGGCGCAGTTGTCGCCGCCGGAGTCGCAGGCCATCGCGTTGCCGATCATGACCCCGCCCGCGACTACGAGCGTGCCAGCCATCACGACGCCGTACACGATTCCGAGCGCAGCATTCGGCAGGCCGCCGGCCGGTTCGTCGCTCACGCAGACATGTCGTTCGTCGCGACGACCTTGATTACCGTGCACCGGACCGCGAGTTCGCCGACCACCCCGTTGCGCTCCCCGAACTCCTCGGCACGGTCCGATCCCATGTACCGTCCGCCAATCCGGGTCGCGACGTCGCGCACGACACCGAGGTCATCCTCGAGAACCACGGACAGGTCGAGGCGGACGAACGCGTAAGGCGGCTCTTCGAGATCGACGATCAGGCACGCGCGAGGGTCGAGGCGAAGAGACCTTGCCTTCGCGGTATCGGCTCCGGTGTTGAACCACAGGGTGTGGTCGTCGTCGATCACGAACCACACCGGAGTCACGGTCGGCTTGCCGCTCGGCAGGACGAGCGCAAGCTTGCCCGTTCGCGTTCCCTCCCGCAGGAAGGCCATCCATTCGATCTCGGGCATCTCACGCATGCGGGACATCATCTCGCGACCATGCGCATGAGGTCCGCGTTCGAGCCGGAAGGCCCGGATGCGAGAGTGGGCGCATGTTGCGAACCCTCACGCCATGGCGCACCGCCGCCGCAGCGATCGGCCTCTCCGTTCTCACCGTCATCGGCCTGACCGCCGCACCCGCGAGCGCTCACTCCAAGGTGGTCTCCACCACCCCGGGCGACGGATCGGTTCTCGACGTGCCGCCAGCAGCGGTGAGCTTCACCTTCGACGAGGCCCTGCTGCCTGGCACCGACACGATCTCGATCAACGATGACCTCGGCAACGTGATTGCGAGCGGGGCCGCCACCGTCGATGGCGACACCATCAGCATGCCGTGGCCGGCCGCCGCTACTGCGGGCGTCTTCCAGGTCGCGTATCGAGTCGTGTCCGGTGACGGCCATCCGGTGAGCGGCGCGATTGGCGTCACGATCACTGGTAACGGCGAGGCGGCTACGCCGTCGACCGAGCCGTCGTCAGCGGCGATCGCCCAAGTCACGACCGAGGAACCCCGTGGTATCGCCGGCAGCCTCGTCGTGATCATCGCCGTCGGCGTACTGGTCCTGGTCGTCGTCGCCGCAGTGGTGCTGGTGCGGCGACGACGCCGCTAGGACTACTGGACCGGCTGCAGGCTGCGCGCGATCTTGACCAGCTGGTGCGCGCTGATGCCACCTGACGTCTCGATCTCGATGTTCACCTTGCGCAGACCCGTTGCCGCAGGCAGCGTGACGAGCAGGTAGCCGCCGACGCGCTTCACGTCCTGAGGCATGCACGAGGCATCGGGATCGCAGTACGCGTAGACCTTTGCCGTGGCTCCCTGGATCTTCGGCGCGCGGACCTGCTGGCCGTCGCCCGGATCGGAGCAGATCGGGTTGCCCTCGAACACCGTGAACTGAGCGCCGCTCTTCGTCCCGTACTTCACGATGAGGTTCTCCTCGGTGCCGCTGGGGCAGTTGCCATCGCCGCTGGCGTTCTTCGGCGTCTTGAGCCCGGCCGTGAAGGTGGGCTGGTAGACGGTGTACGTCACGCCAACCTGGATGTCCTCGTACGGATTGCCCGTGCCCATGGCCTGTGCCGGCAGCGCCATGGCAACGATGCCCAGGCCTGCAACTGCGGTGGCCGCAACAGCGAGAAGTCCGCGGCGGTGGTGTCGAGTGGCAGTCATGGTTGTCTCCCTTTTGTGGATGCTTCGTCTGCTGGACAATGTACCCATGCGCGACCCACTGCTAAACCTCGATGAACGGCGCGGTCTCGCCATTGCGCTGCCTGCGTGGTCGGTGACGGACGCGACGCTCGAGCGCGACGTCACCGCGGGCACCTTTCTCGCCGCGATTGACTGGGTCGTCGAGATCGCTCGCGCCGCCGAGACCATGGACCACCATCCCGATATCGACATCCGCTGGCGCACGCTGCGCCTCGTGCTGTCCACCCACGACTCCGGCGGCATCACCAAACGCGATGTCGACCTCGCGCAGAAGATCGACTCGATCGTCGACGCCTAGCCGATCGCCACGGCCGCGGCCCGGCCCGCCGTGCGACCGGAGAACAAGCAGCCGCCGAGGAAGGTGCCTTCCAAAGAGTTGTAGCCGTGCATCCCCCCGCCGCCGAAGCCGCTGACCTCACCCGCCGCATAGACCCCGGCCAACGGCTCGCCGCCTGCCTGCAGGACCCGGGCCTGCAGGTCCGTCTCCAGTCCGCCGAGCGTCTTGCGCGTCAGGATGTTCAGGCGAACCGCGATCAGCGGCCCCGCCTTCGGGTCAAGGATCCGGTGCGGGCTGGCGACTCGGATGAGCCGATCGCCGCGATATCGGCGCGCACCGCGGATCGCGGTGATCTGCGCATCCTTGGTGAAGGCATTCTCGATCTCTCGGTCCCGCGCCACGATGATGCGCTCGATGCTCGCGGCATCGAGCAGCGGCTCGTCGGTTATCGCGTTCATGCCGGCGATGAGCTCGGGCAGGGTTCGCGCGACGACAAAGTCCGCACCGTGGTTCTTGAATGCCTCGACGGGCGCGGGTGCGCCGGAGCGGGCGCGGCCGAGCACCTGGCGAATGCTCTTGCCGGTCAGGTCCGGGTTCTGCTCGGACCCCGACAGCGCGAACTCCTTCTCGATGATCTTCTGCGTGAGGATGAACCACGAGTAGTCGTATCCCGTGCTCATGATGTGACCGAGGGTGCCGAGGCTGTCGAAGCCGGGAAAGTACGGCGCGGGCAGCCGGTTGCCGAGCGCGTCGAGCCAGATCGACGACGGCCCCGGCAGGATGCGGATGCCGTGGTTGTCCCAGATCGGATCCCAGTTCTGCACACCCTCCGTGTAGTGCCACATGCGATCGGGATTGATGATCCGCGCACCTGCTGACTCGGTGATGGCGAGCATGCGGCCATCGACATGCGCGGGGACGCCCGCGACCATCCGCTTCGGCGGCGTTCCAAGCCGGGCCGGCCACGACTTGCGCACTAAGTCGTGATCGCCGCCGATTCCTCCTGAGGTGACGATGACTGCCTGGGCCGACAGTTCGAACTCTCCGACGGCGACGCGCGAACTCGGACGACCGCGTTCGGCGTCACTGGGCTCGAGGATCGTCCCGCGGACTCCGGTGATCACACCGCCCGTGTTCACCAGTCCGTCGACCTGATGACGGAAGAGGATCTGCACGCGACCGCGGTCCACGGCCTCGCGGACGCGGCGCTCGAAGGGAGCCACGACTCCCGGCCCAGTGCCCCAGGTGATGTGAAAGCGCGGCACCGAGTTCCCGTGTCCGCTCGCCCGACCATCACCGCGCTCGGCCCAGCCCACCACCGGAAAGAGTCGATGGCCCATCGCGTGCAGCCATGAGCGCTTCTCGCCCGCGGCGAAGTGGACGTAGGCCTCTGCCCACTTGCGCGGCCAGTGGTCCTCCTCGCGATCGAACTGCGCACTGCCCATCCAGTCCTGCATGGCCAGCCCGAGCGAGTCGTGAATGCCCATCCGGCGCTGCTCGGGAGAGTCGACGAGGAACAGCCCGCCAAGGGACCAGAACGCCTGGCCGCCCAGATTCGACTCGGGCTCCTGCTCCAGCAGGATCACCTTGCGCCCGGCATCGGCGAGCTCCGCCGTTGCTACCAAGCCCGCGAGCCCGCCCCCGACAACAATCGCATCCGCGTCCATGGACCGATCATGCCGATGTCGGGGCCATCGTGCGTGCGAACGGCGCGAGCGCTACCCCAGTGGAGCGGTGGGCGCGGTGCCCTGCTGCGGGAGCACCGGCGCGGAATCCTGATCCGGGGCGCCCGGGAAGGCCGGCATCCCGTCCGGCGCATTCTGCATCCCCTGGCCACCTTGCAGGCCCTGACCACCTTGGAAGTCCTGGCCCCCTTGGAAGTCCGGGCGACCCTGCATTCGCGGACCGCCCTGTGAATCCTGTCCACGCTCGAGCATCGGTCCGCCGTCCCCATCGCGGTCAATGCGCAGCATCATCCGATCTCCGTCGCCGCGACCATCGTGCTTCGCGGTCACATGACCCAGGACGAAGCCGGCAGCACCCGAGACGAAGATCAGGCCGACCGCGACCACGCCGCCGACGATCTCGAGGATCGTGCGGGTATGCGACGTCTTCTCGACGACGACAGGAGCGGGCGTGGGAGCTGCGGCAACGGGCTGCTGATCGGGCAGGTGCACCGGCTGGCTCACCGTGGGGGCTGCGTCAATCTCTTTCGCGTCGTCTGCGTTGTTCTCGGTCACGTGGGCTCCCTTGTCGGATGGACTGCTCCTGAACTGGGGGCTCACGGTGCCGCAAGCAGGTGAAGGAGCCGTGCTGGCCGTGTTTGGGGAAGGTCAGGATTCCGAGCCGCACGCTCCCCATAGGCCAACGCCCTGGGAGCGAGCGGCGTCCTCTGCTGCGCGAATCTCCCGCTGCCACGCGAATGGGGTCGGGCTGTACTGCTTCTCTTGGGCGTACCCGCGCGAGACCGCGTCGAGGTTGAACAGGTCCAACGCCCCATCCGGTCCCTCGATCCATACGTAGGCCAAGGTGCGCCCGAAACGATCGGTCCGGCCCTGCGAGTCGTCGAACTCGAGCGTGACGCTGCGTCCGGTCAGCGACTCCTTCGCGTAGTCCGACGCATCCGGGCCGAAGCAGTCGACCGGAGAGTCGGGCTTGACGGTCTCCGGGGTATCGATGCCGATCATGCGGACCGCAACGTCCTCGCCCGCGAGATTCACGTGAATCGTGTCGCCGTCGACCACCCTGATGATGCCGAGTCCCGACGCGGTCTTCCCTCGCGGAGCCAGGCCCGCTGCCTGTGGACCCTGAACCGGCAACGCGGTCGTGCCACCGCATGCAGCGAGTACCGAGGCAGCTGCAACGACGATCGCCGCACGAGGGAGAAGACCAAGAGGTCGGCGCGGCACGTCGCGAACCTAACCGACCTCCCCGACGCCGCACCCACCCTCGCCGACCTTGAGGTTGGGCACCCTCCGGGCGCCGTCGCAGGGTGCCCAACCTCAAGGTCGGCGGAGTGCTTGACTGGGGACGTGGGCAAGAAGAAGGACGCGAAGCGGGACAGGCACACGAAGCGGGAGAAGGACGACGCCGCCGCTCGCGTGCCCAAGGCGCTGTACGAGACAGAGCTGTATCGGCTGCAGGCCGAACTGGTGAAGCTGCAGGAGTGGGTGCGCCTCGAGGGCGTGCGCCTCGTGGTGATCTTCGAAGGACGCGATGCCGCGGGCAAGGGCTCGGCGATCAAGCGGGTCACGGAGTACCTGAACCCGCGAGTTGCCGGCATCGTCGCGCTCCCCACGCCCACCGACCGGCAGCGCAGCCAGTGGTACTTCCAGCGGTACGTCGCCGAGCTACCTGCTGCCGGTGAGATCCGACTGTTCGACCGGTCCTGGTACAACCGCGCCGGCGTGGAGCACGTCATGGGCTTCTGCACGCCCGAGGAATACCAGCGCTTCCTGCATCAGGCACCGCAGTTCGAGCGCATGCTCATCGAGGACGGCATCATCCTGCGCAAGTACTGGTTCAGCGTGAGCGACGCAGAGCAGGAGGCTCGCTTCGCGTCACGGCTAGAGGACCCGATGCGCCAGTGGAAGCTGTCACCGATGGACCTGGAGTCGATCACGCGCTGGGAGGACTACTCGCGCGCCAAGGACGAGATGCTCGTGCACACCGACACGGTGGAGTCGCCGTGGTTCATCGTCGAGGCCGACGACAAGCGACGAGCCCGTCTCAACATGATTCATCACCTGCTCTCAACGATCCCGTACTACGCAACGATGCGACCGCCCCTGGAGTTGCCGACGCGGCCGCCGAACGTCGGCTACGAGCGGCCCCCGCGCGACCTGAGCCACTACGTGCCCGACTACGCCGCCGAGCTGATCAGGACCAGCGCTGGCCGGTGATATCGGTCAAGTGGTGGATCGGGTCGTGCAGCACGTAGCGCGTGAACGACTCGACGGTGAAGCCCGCGCCGTCGCTGCGCTGACCGGCGCGCGGCCACGCATCGTCGGGCAGTGAGTCGAGGTACCCGGAGAACTCCGCGACGTTGGCCGCGAGTTGAGTGCTGACCTCGTTGATGTCCTGCGACGCGTAGTCGTCATCGACCGCGGTGGTGTCCTGGTCCCAGTTCGCGAAGGTGGGCAGGTCCTCGTTGACCATCAGCCCGGTGCGGTAGGTGCCGAGCGCGAAGACGTCACGCACGTGGCACGCGTACTCGAGGGGGGACCACACCAGCGGCTCTGGCCGAGTCCCTGGATCGGAGAGGTCGGCGATGGCCGCGACCCACCGGTCGCCGATCGTCGAGGCCAGCGCAGACAGGTCGTCGCGCGCCGGCTCTGAGGTGTCGAATCCGCACTCGGCGCAGCGCTCGGAGAGCACCCACGTCCAGTCCTTGGTCTCCGGAGGAATGTTCATCCCGCAAACCTAGTTCCCTGGCCCTACCGTGGGGCGCGTGACGGCGCGGATGGGCATCCAGGACCTCCTGCACTACGACCGTCGCCACCTGCGTGGTGACCTGGTCGCCGCAGTGACGGTCACCGCATATCTCATCCCGCAGGTGATGGCCTACACGGCGCTCGCCGGACTCTCCCCGCAGACCGGGCTGTGGATCATCGTCGTCACGATGACGATCTACGCGATCGTCGGCACCTCACGCCTCCTCTCGGCCGGACCCGAGTCGACCACTGCCCTCCTCACGGCCGCCGTGCTGGCACCGTTCGCGATCGGGGACCCAGTGCGATACGCCGCGCTTGCTGCGCTCCTCGCCCTGATTGTCGCCTGCTACGCCTTCGTCTCGTGGGCGCTTCGACTGGGATTCATCGGAGACCTGCTGTCCAAGCCCGTGCTCACTGGCTTCATGGCCGGTGTCGCGGTGATCATGATCACCAGCCAGTTGGGCAAGATCACCGGCGTCGACGTGGCCGGCGACACCTTCATCGAGGACATCAGATCGTTCGCGGCCGGTGCCGGATCCGGCAGCATCCAATGGCTGACCGTCGCTATCGGCCTTGGCGTGGCCGTCGTGCTACTCGCACTGACCCCGCGCTTCCCGCGCGTTCCCGTCCCCTTGATCGTCATGCTCGCGGTCACCGTTCTGGTCGCGGTGCTGGATCTGGACGCCCGTGGAGTCCTCACCGTGGGCAGTCTCGACTTCGGGCTGCCGTCGGTCGGCGTTCCGCACGTGAACTCCGATGACATCAACCTGCTCCTTCTGCCAGCGCTCGGAATCTTCGTCGTCGGCTACGCGGACAACATCCTCACGGCGCGGCTGTTCGCCGGCCGGCATCACGACCGCGTGCACAACAACAACGAGTTCCTCGCGATGGGTGCAACCAATCTCGGCTCCGCCGCCGTCTCCGGCTTCCCGGTCAGTTCGAGCGCAAGCCGCACCGTCATCGCCGACGCGAGCGGTGCCACTACGCAGCTGTACTCACTGGTCGCCGCCGCACTCGTCGTCGTGTCGATGCTCCTCTTCGGCGGCGTGATCGCGGCCTTTCCGATTGCGGCCCTCGGCGGGCTGGTGACCTACGCCGCGATCCGGCTCATCGACCTCGCGGAGTTCCGTCGACTGTGGCACTTCCGCAAGCGCGAGTTCCTGCTGGCGATCGCGGCGCTGGCCGGGGTCCTGCTGTTCGACATCCTTTATGGAGTGCTTGCTGCGGTCGCGTTGTCAGTCGTGGAGCTGCTCACCCGCGTGGCCCGGCCGCACTCCGCCGTCCTCGGCCAGGCGCCGGGCGTGATGGGCTGGCACGACGTCGACGACTACCCGCAGGCCCGCCAGATCCCCGGCCTCGTCGTCTTCAGGTTCGACTCGCCCCTCTTCTTCGCCAATGCCGAGACCTTCGTCGACGCCTGCCACGCGGCCGTCGAGCAGGCGCGGCCCCGCGCCCGATGGCTGCTGCTCAACATGGAGGGCAACACCGAGGTCGACATCACCGGGCTCGACGGGCTGGAAGAGGTGTGCGAATGGTGCGAGCGCGAGGGCGTGATCCTCGCTCTGGTCCGGGTGAAACGGGACCTGCTCGAGGATCTGGTCAGGCACGGGGTGGCGGAACGCATTGGGCTTGAGCGCATCTATCCGACGCTGCCAGCAGCCGTGGCCGGATACGACGCGTGGGTCACGGACAACTCCGCAGGCTGACGATCAGCCTTCTGACGCGGCCTTCTTCGCGGCACGCTCGGCGCGAACCTGCTCCTCGATGGCGAGGGCTTCCTCGGGTGTCGGCGCGCTGCCGCCCCGACGCTTCGGGATCCACCACGCGCCAGCCGGCTTGGCCGGATAGCGATCGATCGTGACGTCGAGCAACTCCACCATGCGTGCGTGCAGTTCCTCAGTGACGACGTCGGGATTCGAGCCGCGCGGGATCGGAATCGGCTCGCCGACGGTGATGCAGATCGGCTTGCCCCGGGAGAAGTCGCGCACCCCGTAGGACATCAGGCGCTGGCCGCCAAAGACGATCATGGGGATGAGCGGGACGTCGGCAGCGCGAGCCATACGCACCGCGCCGTTCTTGATCTCCTTGATCTCGAACGACCGGCTCATCGTGGCCTCGGGGAACACCCCGACGATCTCCCCGGACTTCAGCACCGCAACCGCATCGCGGAAGGCCGCCGATCCCGCGTCGCGGTCTACGGGAATGTGCTTCATGCCGCGCATGAGGGGCCCGGCTACCGGGTGCTTGAAGATGCCGTCCTTGGCCATGAAGCGCACCAGCCGATGACCGGCCAGATGAGCGGGCATGCCGGACAACGCGAAGTCGAGGTAGCTCGTGTGGTTGATCGCCAGAACAGCACCGCCCGTCCGGGGGATGTTCTGCTCGCCGACGATGTCGAACTTCAGCCCCAGGCTCGCGAAGAAGACCTTTGCGCCCTGGATGATCGGGCGGTAGACCGGATCAGACACGCGGGTCCCCCGCGTCGAAGCGCCGCGCCGGGGACTGGCTCTGCAGAAGCGCGTGCACCTCGGTCGACCGGTAGCGGCGATGCCCGCCGAGGGTCCGGATGCTCGACAGCTTGCCTGCCTTGGCCCAGCGGGTCACCGTCTTGGGATCGACCCGGAACAGCGCGGCGACCTCTGCGGGGGTGAGCAGGTGCTCGGCGTCGGGGGCATGACCTGACATCGGAGCCTCCCTTTCGATCTCGGTGGACGTCGCGACGAATGCGTCGTCGTCCGTTTCATCCGATTTGCAACTCTCGCACCCGGTCCACCGTCGAGGCAAGTCATAGGGTGAACGCATGGGTGATCCGTGGGCGGGCTTCGAGGGGCACGAGCGCACCGTCGTCGCCGAGTTCGAGGGCGTGCGGATGGCCATAGCGGTCCATTCGACGGCCCTGGGACCCGCTCTCGGCGGGACTCGGATGGCCCGGTACGCCGATAGCCCCGACCCGAGCGCGGCCGCCTACGCCGATGCCCTCCGCCTGTCACGGGCCATGACCTACAAGAACGCCCTCGCCGGCCTGGACCATGGGGGCGGCAAGGCCGTCATCCTCGCCGATCCGACGATCAAGCCGGTCGCCCTCCTGCACGCGTACGGCCGCCTCGTGGAGAGCCTCGGTGGCTCGTACGTCACTGCGGGCGACGTGGGCATGACGGTGGCCGACATGGACGTCATCGGCGAGGTCTGCCGGTGGACCACGGGGCGGTCGCCCGAGCACGGAGGCGTCGGCGACTCCGGCATCCTCACCGCCTTCGGCGTCTTCGAGGGGCTCAAGGCCTGCGCCTCGTTCCTGTGGGGCAGCGTCGATCTGGCGGGCAAGCGCGTGGGGGTTGTCGGTGCCGGCAAGGTCGGCGGCCGCCTGATCGGACACCTGCACGACGCGGGCGCGCTCGTCACTGCGGTGGATCCCCTGCCCGACGTGCGCTCAGCCATCTCCGACGCGTATCCGGGTGTGCGGTTTGTCGCCTCGATCGAGGAACTGCTCGACCTCGACCTCGACGTCGTGTCTCCCAATGCTCTCGGCGGCTTCCTGACCCGCGAGCGCGCCGAGGCGCTTCGGGTGCCGCTCGTGTGCGGTGGCGCCAACAACCAACTGGTCGACGCGGGCATCGGCGACCTCCTCGCCGAGCGCGGCGTCGTCTACGCCCCGGACTTCATGGTGAATTGCGGCGGGGTCATCCAGGTGGCCGAGGAACTGGTCGGCTGCGACCTCGACCGCGCCCGAGCCCGCACGGCACGGGTCTTCGATACGACCTCTCGGGTGCTCGAGCGGGCCCGGGAGGAGGGCATCACCCCGGTTGCGGCGGCCGAACGGGAAGCCGAGGACCGGATCCGCTCCGCGTCGTGACGCAGAGCGCGGCCGGGTACTCTATTGTTTCGTTATCGCGTTCGGCTCCGTCACGGAGCCGAACCTTCCACTGATAGCCGGGCTGACGTCCCGGATGAGGGGGTCGAGCCATGGGGCGCGGCCGTGCAAAGGCCAAGCAGACGAAGGTCGCTCGCGAGTTGAAATACGGCGGGCCGCAGACCGACTTCGATCGCTTGCAGGCAGAACTGGGTTCCGGGGGCGCACCCGTCGCCCCGAAGCGTGACGAGCCGGTAGAGGTCGTCGAGGATCCGTATGCCGTCGATCCTTACGCGAAGTACTACGACGAGGACGAGGCGGACTCCGAACGCAAGGCGTGAGGCGTCAGTTCGTCAGCGGTGCGTTGAGACCAGGCTGACGGCGCCACCGGCTCCACCCTTGGCTTCGGCGTCACCCATCTCGCCGGCCGCCCGCTCGCGGACCACTCCGCATACCCACGCGGGGACTCCCCGGCTGCTGAGCAGGTCGACCGCGGCATCGGCATCAGCCTTTGCCACGACGGCCACCATGCCGATGCCCATGTTGAAGGTGCGCTCGAGATCGGCGACCTCGACCGAGCCTAGGTCGCGAATCAGCCCGAACACCGGCGCAGGCGTCCAGGTCGAGCGGTCCACATCGACGGCCACGTGCTCGGGCAGCACCCGCGCGAGGTTCGCGGCGAGCCCGCCTCCAGTGACGTGGCTGATGGAGTGGACATCGACGGCCGCGGCGAGGGCCAGGCAGTCGAGAGCGTAGATCCGCGTCGGCTCGAGCAGTTCCTCGCCCACGGTGCGGCCGAGCACGTCGAGGTGCGCATCGAGCCCGGGGCCGCCCTCGCCCAGCAGTACCAACCGCGCGAGCGAGTAGCCGTTCGAGTGCAGGCCGGAAGAGCCCATGGCGATCACCGCATCGCCCACGCGCACGCGATCGGGACCCAGCAGATTGTCAGCGTCGACGATGCCTGTGCCGGCACCGGCAACGTCGTACTCATCTGGTGCCATGAGTCCGGGATGCTCGGCAGTCTCGCCGCCCACGAGCGCGCATCCAGCCTGCCTGCAGCCTTCGGCAATTCCGCTGACGATGGCCGCGATGCGTTCCGGCACAACGGATCCCACCGCGATGTAGTCGGTCATGAACAGGGGCTCGGCACCGCACACGACAAGGTCGTCGATAACCATGGCGACCAGGTCGATGCCGATGGTGTTGTGCACGCCCATGGCGCGAGCGACGGCGATCTTCGTGCCGACACCATCGGTCGAGGTCGCGAGAAGTGGTCGGCGCATGCCCTTCGCGGACGAGATGTCGAACAGTCCGGCGAATCCGCCGAAATCACCGACGACCTCGGGGCGTCCGGTGGCGGCGACCGAGGCGCGCATGAGAGCTACCGCTCGTTCACCAGCCTCGACATCGACGCCGGCAGCCGAGTAGGACGCTCCGCTCACGGGCGATCGAGAGCGTCGACCGCGCCGCCGCCGACGAGAGAAGCCACACCCTCGACGTCGGCGCTCGCACCGGCCACCGCGCGGCGTTCGATGCCCTCGAGCACGTGCTTGCCGAGTAGTTCGGGCTCGGGCAGTGCGATCGGGTAGACGCCGTCGAAGCAGGCCCGGCACAGCTTGTCCTTGCTCACGGTCGTGGCTTCGATCACCTGCTCGAGGTCGATGTAGGCCAGCGAGTCGGCACCGATCGAGGTGCAGATCTCGTCGGTGGACAGGCCATTAGCGATGAGTTCGGCGCGACTGGCGAAGTCAATGCCGTAGAAGCAGGGCCACTTCACCGGGGGGCTGGAGATGCGCACGTGCACCTCTTTGGCCCCGGCCTCGCGGAGCATGCGAACCAGGGCCCGCTGGGTGTTGCCGCGGACGATCGAGTCGTCGACGACCACCAGGCGCTGGCCGGCGATTACGTCGCGCAGGGGGTTGAGCTTCAGTCGGATGCCCAGCTGGCGGATGGTCTGCGAGGGCTGGATGAACGTGCGGCCGACATAGGCGTTCTTGACCAGTCCCTCGGCGAACGGGATGCCGGACTCCTGCGCGTAGCCGATGGCGGCATACCTGCCCGATTCGGGGACGGGAATGACGAGGTCGGCGTCGACGGCGTGCTCGCGGGCGAGCCGTCGGCCGGTCTCGACTCGGGCGGCCTGCACCCCCCGACCGGAGATGCTGGTGTCGGGGCGGGCCAGGTAGACGAACTCGAACAGGCAGCCCTTGGGGTCGGCCTCGGCGAACCGGTGGGATCTCAGCCCGTTCTCGTCGATGACGATGAGTTCCCCGGGCTCCACCTCGCGTACGAACGACGCGCCCACGATGTCCAGTGCGGCGGTCTCGCTGGCCAGCACCCAGCCGCGCTCGAGCCGGCCGAGCACGAGCGGTCGTACGCCCTGCGGGTCACGTGCCCCGTACAGCGCGTCATCGTCCATGAAGACGAGCGAGAAGGCGCCGCGCAACCGGGGCAGCTCCTCGAGGGCGGCGGACTCGACGGTGAGATCGGGGTGGGCGGCAAGCAGGGCGGCGACGGTGTCGGTGTCGCTGGTCGAGAGCATCCGGGTGCCGAGCGGGAGCTCCCCGGACAGTTCGGCGAGCTCGGACAGCCGGCTCTTCAGTTCATGGATGTTGGTGAGGTTGCCGTTGTGGCCAAGCGCCAGGTGCCCGGTGGCCGTGGCCCGGAAGGTGGGCTGGGCGTTCTCCCAGACACTGGACCCGGTGGTGGAGTAGCGCGTGTGGCCGATCGCGACGTGGCCGTGGAGAGATTCCAAGGAGGCCTCGGTGAACACCTGCGAGACCAGGCCCATGTCCTTGTAGACCACGATGTGCGAGCCGTCGCTGACCGCGATGCCGGCGGACTCCTGGCCACGATGCTGGAGCGCGTAGAGGCCGAAGTAGGTGAGCTTGGCGACTTCCTCGCCAGGGGCCCAGACCCCGAAGACCCCGCAGTGATCCTGGGGTCCCTTGTCCTCGGAGAGAAGATCGTGATTCAGCAGTCCATCGCCACGGGGCACATGCGTACTCTACCCGCTCCGGCGAGGATCAGATCAGACCGCCACCGCGCTCATCGGTGTTCGAGAAGCGCTGCGCGATGTAGATCGGCAGGATGCTGATGAGAACAAGCGCCGCGGCCACCACATTGACGATCGGCGCCTGATTCGGGCGGAACAGGTTCTGGTAGATCCAGATGGGCAGCGTGGTGATTCCCGGACCCGCGGTGAAGGTCGTGACGATGATCTCGTCGAAGGACAGCCCGAACGCGAGGATCGCTCCCGCGATCAGGGCCGACCGCATCAGCGGGAAGGTGATGAAGATGAACGTCCGAAGTCCGTTCGCGCCGAGGTCGGCCGAGGCTTCCTCGACGCTGCCGCCCATCCGCCGGATACGTGCGAGCGCGTTGTTGAACACCACCACGATGCAGAAGGTCGCGTGGCCGATGATCAGCGTGTAGATCGTCAGGCCGCCGAGGAAGGTGGTGAACACGTTGTTCAGCGCGATGCCGGTGACGATGCCCGGCAGCGCGATGGGCAGGACGATCAGCAGCGAGATCGACTCCCTGCCGAAGAAGGTGTAGCGCCCGAGCGCGAACGACAGCAGGGTGCCGAGGACCAGCGCCACGAGCGTCGCCACGGAGGCCACCCCGACCGAGGTCACGAGCGCCTCGCGCACTCCTTCGTTCTGGAACGCCTTGCCCCACCACTCGGTGGTGAAGCCGCTCGGCGGCCAGGTGAGCGACTTGTCGACGCTGAATGAGTTAACGAGGATCACGCCGAGCGGCACGTAGATGAAGCCGAACGCGATGAAGGCGAAGATGCTGAGGCCGATCTTCGTGCCGCGGGAGATGGTCATCGCGGCCTACAGGCTGTTCAGCGCGCCGGAACGACGCACCGCGAGCAGGTAGAGCAGCACGATGACGACCGGAATGGTCGCGACGGCCGCGGCGAACGGGAGGTTGGTGACGTACGTGGTCTGGATGACATTGCCGAGCATCGTGACCTTGCCGCCGACGATCTGCGCGGTGATGTAGTCACCGAGACTGAGCGAGAACGTGAACACCGAGCCCGCGACGATCGACGGGAAGATGATCGGCATCACCACACTGCGGAAGGTCCGCCCGCTCTTCGCCCCGAGATCGGCCGACGCGTCGAGCATCGAGTCGGGCAGCCGCGTCAGCCCCGCGTAGATCGGCAGGATCATGTACGGCAGCCACAGGTAGGTCAGCGTGATGACGATGCCCAGGTAGCCGTAGCCCGGAGAGTTGAGGCCGATCGGGTCGAGGAACCAGGCGATCACACCGCTCTCGGGCTGCAGCATCGCCCGCCATGCGTAGACCTTCACCAGGTAGGAGGCCCACAGCGGAGTGAGCACCATCGCGACCAGGAGCGGCCGCCAACTCGGACGCGCGACGCGCGCCATGAAGAACGCCAGCGGCATGGCAAGGATCAGACAGAACAGCGTGACGAGGAGCGCGATGCTGAGCGTTCGCACCATCGTGCCGAGGTACGCAGGGTTGGTGAATACCTGCTGGAAGTTCTTGAGCGTGAAGGTGTGGACCAACTGGCCGGTGAAGTCGTCGACCGTCCAGAAGGCGGTCAGGAACAGCGCAGCGAGCGACCCCAGATAGACCACGACCAGCCACGCCATCGGGGCGGACAGCAGACCGGCCAAGCGGAGCTTGGGATGCCGGTAGCCGAAGCCGCCCCGAGGCGGGCTGGTCGTGGTCGTCACTAGATGTCCTTACTGGGTGCGCGCTCTAGGAGCGGAGCGCACTCCACGCGGTGCCCCACTCGCTGTAGGGAACGCACTGGACGTCCGCACGGCCGTCGATGCACTTGGCCGTCGGGGTGTTCCAGTAGTAGACGTCCTTCCAGTAGTCGGCATCGGCTGCGTGGTAGGTGTCGCAGAACGTCTTGTCGGCGGTCAGGTCGCACGACTTGGCATTCGACGGCGCCTCGCCGAACCACTCCGCGACTGCGGCGTTGGTCTGCGGCGATGCGATGTGGTCGACCCACTTGTAGGCGCAGTTGATGTTCGGCGTGTCCTTCGCGATCATCCACGTGTCGGACCAGCCGGTCGCGCCTTCCTTCGCCTTGACTGCCTCGACCTTGCCGCCCTCAGCCTTGGCGAGGTTCGCGATGACCTGCCATGACGTGCCCACGGCGGTCGTGCCGGAGTTGAACGCCTGGATGGCCTTCGTGTAGTCGCTCCAGTACTCGCCGATGAGTGCCTTCTGCTGCTCGAGCAGCGCGATTGCTGCGTCGAACTGCGTCTGGTCCAGCGAGTACGGATCGGTGATGCCGAGATCCGGCTGGGTGGCCATCAGGTACACGGCTGCGTCCGCGATGAAGATCGGCGAGTCGTACGCCGTCACTGCGCCGGCGTAAGGAGAGTCGGCGTCGAAGGTCACGGCCCACGAGTCGAGCGGAGTGGTCACCTTGTCGGTGTTCCACATCAGCAGGTTCGCACCGCGTCCGTGCGGAACGCCGTACGGAACACCGCCGACGCTGTTGAAGGACTGGAGCTTGAGGTCCTCGAAGATGTCCGCGTAGCTCGGGATGAGGTCGGTGTTGATCGGCTGCACGTTGTCGCCGTAGATCAGGCGAAGAGTCGCGTCGCCCGATGCTGAGACCACGTCCCAACCGCCGCCCTGCATGAGCTTGACGGCCTCGTCGGAGGTGCCGAAGGTCTTGACGTTGACCTCGCAGCCGGTCTCCTTCTCGAAGTCGGAGACCCAGTCGACCGCCGGGTCGGTGGACCCGTCCTCGACGTAACCGGGCCACGCGAGGATGTTGACCTGGCCCTCGCCCGCACCCACCGGTCCGGCGTAAGCAGCGCCGCCCGGAAGATCGGCAGGTGCCGCGGACTCCGCAGGCGCTGACGAGCCGGCTGGCGCACTGGCGCCGGCCGCGCTCGACGACTCGGAGCTTGAACTGCTGCTGCATGCAGCAGCGAGCAATGCCACAGCGGAACCGACCGCCGCGATCTTGAGCAGACGCTTGGTATGCACCTGCACCCTCCCCTTCTGATGTGGAGCCCAGAGCGGTTGCCCTCGGCCGGATGACGTCTAGCCGGCGACCTCGTACTCGTGCCGGGTATCCCAGGCCAGCTGCACCTGCGTGCCGCGAAGGTGGGACAGGTCCTCGGACAGTTCGGAGTTCTGCTGCACGGCCATGAGCGACCCGCCCACCGCGAGGTCCACGACGTAGCGCGTAGACATGCCCACGTAGACCACCTCGCGCACCGTGCCGCGAACCGCATGCTGGCCGTCACCAACCGGCGCATCGGCACCGAGCAGGCGGATCTTCTCCGGGCGCACCGACCACGTGCCCGATCTGCCGAGGACGGCCTGCGCCGCGTCGGACTCGAGCAGGTTCGACGTGCCGACGAAGCCCGCGACGAACGCGGTGGCGGGGTGCTCGTACACATCCGAGGGCGTGCCGAGTTGCGCGATCCGGCCCTCGTTGAACACTGCGATTCGGTCCGACATCGTCAGCGCCTCGTCCTGATCGTGTGTGACGAACACGAACGTGATGCCGACGTCGCGCTGGATCTCCTTGAGCTCGACCTGCATCTGCTCGCGCAGCTTGAGGTCCAGCGCGCCGAGCGGCTCATCGAGCAGCAGCACCTTGGGCCGGTTGACGAGCGACCGCGCGAGCGCAACCCGCTGACGCTGGCCGCCGGACAGCTGCGACGGAGCACGATCTCCGTACCCGGACAGCCGCACCGACTCCAGGGTCTCCTTGGCGCGACGGGCGCGCTCGGCGGCCGGGACCTTCTTGACCTTGAGCCCGTACTCGACGTTCTTCTGCACGCTCATGTGCGGGAACAGCGCGTAGTCCTGGAAGACGGTATTCACGTCGCGGGAGTACGGCGGCTGGTTCGTCACGTCGACGCCGGCCAGCTCGATGGTGCCGCCGTCGGGCCGCTCGAAGCCGGCGATCATGCGCAGGACGGTGGTCTTGCCCGAGCCCGACGGGCCGAGCAGCGTCAAGAACTCCCCGTCGACGACGTCCAGGTCGACGCCGTCGACCGCGGTGACCTCGCCGAACGAGCGCGTCAGGCCTCGGAGGCGTATTGCCGCGGTCTGGTCGACCATGACGCCTCCTGCCCCGTGAGTGCGAATGCGGAACAGTATCCAGAACAGGAGAAAATCGAAACCTGTGGTCGGCTCAGGCGTACGAAATCGTTACTGAATCGTGCATGCGGCGACGATTTCCGTCGCCGACCACAGGGGCAGCAGCCCGCTGAGATCCGAGCGCTCACCGCTCGCGTGGACCGCTCCCGACCCGGTTGCCTCGGCCCAGGTGCGCCGGCCCACGGCCAGCTCCAACCACGTGCGCGCATTGGTCTCGACAACCGCCGACGGGTTGCCCCGCCGGTGACTTGTGCCCTCGATCGCCTGGACGGCGGCGTACGGCGGGACGCGGACCTCGACGCTGCGACCGGGGGCAATCTCGACCAGTGCCGCCAGCGCTGCCTTGACCGCAGCCTTCTCCGAGGCGCGCTCGGGGATGATCCCGGCGTCGTAGTCGGCCAGCACGGCAGCAATCTCCAGCGGCACGGCGTTCATGGCGCGGCGTTCATGAAGCCGGCGCGAAGACCCCGGGAATCGTGGCCTCATGCGCAGCGCGCAACTCATCGAGGCCCACGGTGAACAGCTCCCCGAACTGCAGCGCGCCACTGGACGCGTCAACGACACCGACGCGCGCGAGCGGCACGTCGCGATCCGCGCACAACTGCTCGAGACGCGCCTCGGCATCAGCAGGCACCACGACGATTGCGCGTGCGGTCGACTCGCTGAACAGAAACACGAACGGGTCGACGGACGCTGGCATCGATACCTTGGCGCCGACGCCCGATCGCAGGCCCATCTCCACGAGCACCTGCGCGATGCCGCCGTCGGACACGTCGTGGGCAGCGGTGAGGAAGCCTTCGATGGAGCCGGCCACCAGGACCTCGCCGAGCATTCGCTCGCGTTCAAGATCCAAGGCGGGCGGGAGCCCGCCGAGGTGGCCGTGCACGTGGTGCGCCCATTCGCTGCCGGCGAATTCGTCGGCCGTGTCGCCGAGGACGTAGATCGCCTCACCGTCCGGCCCCCACGCGATCGAGTTGCGGCGCTCGACGTCGGCGATCACGCCGAGCACGCCCACGACCGGAGTGGGCAGGATCGGCGTGCCACCGGTCTGGTTGTAGAACGAGACGTTGCCGCCGGTGACCGGGATGCCCAGTTCCAGGCAGCCGTCCGCGAGGCCGCGCGTGGCCTCGGCGAACTGCCACATCACCTCGGGGTCCTCGGGCGAGCCGAAGTTCAGGCAGTTGGTGACCGCGAGCGGCGCAGCCCCGGATGCGGCGACGTTGCGGTAGCTCTCCGCGAGCGCCAGGCGCGCACCCTCGTACGGATCGAGCTTCGCGAATCGACCGTTGCAGTCGGTGGAGATGGCGACGCCGAGGCCGCTGGTCTCGTCGATGCGGATCATGCCCGCGTCCTCCGGCTGCGCGAGGACTGTGTTGCCGAGCACGTAGCGGTCGTACTGCGAGGTGACCCACGACTTCGACGCGAGGTTCGGTGCCGCGACCATGCACAGCAGCGTGCTCTTCAGGTCCGCTGCAGTCGACGGCCTCGGCAGATCGTCGGGGGAGTCCGCCTGCAGCGCGTCCTGCCACGGAGGTCGGTGGAACGGGCGCTCGTAGACGGGTCCTTCGTGCGCGACCGTGCGCGGCGGCACGTCAACGATGCGCTCGCCATGCCAGTCGACGGTCAGGCGTCCGGTCGCGGTGACCTCGCCGATGACGACGGCCTCCACCTCCCACTTCGCGCAGAGTGCGAGGAATGCGTCGAGGTTGGCGGGAGTCACGATCGCGCACATGCGCTCCTGCGACTCGCTCATGAGGATCTCCTCCGGCGACAGCGATGCATCGCGAAGCAGGACGCGGTCGAGCCAGACGTGCATGCCGCCCTCGCCGTTCGACGCGAGCTCGCTCGTCGCGCAGGAGATCCCGGCGCCGCCGAGATCCTGGATGCCCTCGACGAGCCCAGCGTGCAGCACCTCAAGGGTCGCCTCGATCAGCAGCTTCTCCATGAACGGGTCGCCGACCTGCACGCTCGGGCGCTTGGTCGGGCCGCCCTCGCTGAACGTCTCCGAGGCAAGCACGGAGACTCCGCCGATGCCGTCGCCCCCGGTACGCGCTCCGTAGAGCACGACGAGGTTGCCCACGCCCTTGGCGCTGGCCAGGTGGATGTCCTCGTGGCGCATCGCGCCGACGCACAGCGCGTTGACCAGCGGGTTGCCCGCGTAGGACTCGTCGAACACCACCTCGCCGCCGATGTTGGGCAGGCCCAGGCAGTTTCCGTAGCCACCAATTCCCGCGACGATGCCGGGTAACACGCGAAGGGTGTCCGGCGCATCGAGCGGCCCGAACCGCAGTGGGTCCATGACGGCCAGCGGGCGAGCGCCCATCGACAGGATGTCGCGAACGATGCCGCCGACGCCGGTCGCCGCGCCTTGGTACGGCTCGACGTACGACGGGTGGTTGTGGCTCTCGACCTTGAAGGTCACTGCCCAACCGCCGCCGATGTCGACGACCCCGGCGTTCTCACCGATGCCGACGAGCAGCGCGTCGGTCTTCGGAGCCTTCTCGCCGAACTGGCGCAGGTGCACCTTGCTCGACTTGTACGAGCAGTGCTCGCTCCACATGACCGAGTACATCGCGAGCTCAGAGCTCGTGGGGCGGCGTCCGAGAATGTCGCGAATCGACTGGTACTCATCGTCTTTCAGGCCAAGCTCGGCAAACGGCTGAGGCTGCTCGGGCGATGCGGCGGCCCGATCCACGGTGTCGGTCATGCGCTCACCAGCAGCGAGTCGAGGGCACTGGTAAAGAACGCCAGGCCGTCGATGCTCGGGCCCGTCAGGGACTCCACGGCGTGCTCGGGATGCGGCATCAGGCCGACGACGTTGCCTCGCTCGTTCCGGATGCCGGCGATGTCGCGGCGGCTGCCATTGGGGTTCACGTCGACGTAGCGGGCGATGACGCGGCCCTCGGCTTCGAGCAGGTCGAGCGTCCGCTCGTCGGCAACGAAGCCGCCCTCGCCGTTCTTCAGCGGGATGACGATCTCCTGTCCGACCTCGTAGTTCGAGGTCCACACCGATGTCGTGTCCTCGATGCGCAGCCGCTGGTCGCGGCAGATGAAATGCAGAGTGTCGTTTCGCGTCAGCGCACCGGGCAGCAGGTGCGACTCGCACAGGATCTGGAAGCCGTTGCAGATGCCGAGGACGGGAAGCCCGCCGTTGGCCGCGTCGACCAAGGTCGTCATGATCGGCGAGAACCGCGCGATCGCCCCACACCGCAGGTAGTCACCGTACGAGAATCCACCGGGCAGGACCACGGCGTCGACCCCGCGCAGGTCGTCGTCGCCGTGCCACAGCGCGACCGCCTCGGCTCCGGCAATGCGAACCGCGCGGGCGGCATCACGGTCGTCGAGGGACCCCGGGAACGTGACGACGCCGATTCGTGCGCTCACGTGGCGTCGACCTGCGAGTCGGGCAGCACCTGCATCCGGTAGTCCTCGATGACCGGGTTGCTGAGGAGTTCCTCGGCCAGGGAGTGCATGAGCTCAAGTCGCTCGCCGTCAAGGTCACCCTCGATGTCGATGACGAACTGCTTGCCCTGCCGCACATCCGTCACTCCCGTGAGGCCGAGGCGACCGAGCGCTCCTTGGACGGCACGACCCTGAGGGTCGAGGATCTCTGGCTTGAGCATGACGTCGACGACGACGCGGGCCACGGGCGCTCCAAGGTTCGCGATCGGATGGTTCATTGACCGTGGGGAAGTAGTCCAACCCTACCGCGATGAACCGGCGTCGAACTGCGGGCGACCGTCAGTCACGAAGTGGTGGTCCAGCCAGTCACGGACACCCGACGCGGAGTCGGAAGGCGCCGCATTCGGGTCCAGCCCCAGCAGTCGAGCCGCATTGCGGACCGTCACCTCGCCAATCTGGGATACGAACTCCTTGTCGTGGGCGTGCATGTGCTTCCAGAACATCTTGGTATCCGGAAGGTCGCCGACGACCGGCTCCTGGGCGTCGGCGTTCACGGCGCCGGGCGTGTAGGGCAGCGGCGTGATGACCGGCCGATCGGTGCGCGGTGTTTCCCGGTTGAAGGCCGCGAACGCCGGCTCCGCCCACTCGTCGCGCTTGGTCAGCGCTGGACCGAGGTCGAGTGCCTCACGAAGCGTCCGGGTCATCGAGGTGTTTGAGTGCACGTCAGTGATCACGGTCTCGCGCTCGGTGTAGGCGGAGATGACAATGGTCGGAACGCGTACTCCGAGTCGATCGAAGGCGAATCCCTCCGAACTGACCTTTCCGTCAGGGCTGACCGTCGCCGGAGGTGGGACGTGGTCGTAGCAGCCACCGTGCTCGTCGAACATGACGACCAGGGCGGTCTGCTCCCACTGCGGTGAGCTCCGAACCGCTTCGTAGATCGACGCCAGGAACGCCTCTCCGGCGCGGATGTCGGTGGGCGGGTGATAGTCGTTCAGGTTGCCCGAAATCAGGCACGGTTCGATCCATGAGTACTGCGGCAGGTTCCCCTCGAGACAATCGGCGAAGAACTGCTCGTGGTGAGCGGAGTGGTCGCGCCACAGGGGCAGATGCCGGGCCCCCGCCTGGTTCACCGCGGTGTACGGAATCTTCTGGTCCTTGTCGAAATAGCAGGTCCAGCTGACTCCGCGGTCGCTCGCGCGCGTGAAGAGGTTCGGCAGGTCGTTGTCGACGGCGTAGTCCCAGATGATGTCGTTGCCGAGTCGGCCATCACTCGAACCGGCGTGGAAGAAGCTCCGATTGGGGAAGGTGCAGGTCGGCACGTCGCAATGCCAATGCGTGAAGACGGCGTACTCCTGTGCGAGGCCATTGATCACCGGAGCGCTCTGCGGAGTGAACACCGCGCCGATCGACTGCATCTCGTCGTGAGTGAGCTCTCGACCGGTCTGCCACTTGGAGTTGTGGAAGAAGTCGAGTGCGAATCCGTCCATCGTGGCGATCTGGCCAGGCTCCGGCTCGTTGAACGGCGCGACCTGGTGATCGGGGAAGATCGCGTACGGCGACAGGCCCGCATTCGTCTCGGGCCGAAAACGCCCGTACAACTGCGCGTTGATCGCCGGGTACTCCTCGCCAGGATCGGGGATCGGGTCAGTGAAGTTCGTGGACGGATGGACGCGCACCATTCCGCCGGGGTACGGCAGGTCGATCTCGCGATCGCGTATGCCGTCCTCGGCTGCAATGTGCGGCAGATGTCCGAGCAGCGAATCGAAGGATCGATTCTCGAACATCACGACGACCCAGTTCTTGATCTTCGCATTCATGAAACGGAGCCTAGAGACCGTCGGGCGACTAGGTTTCCGAAATGGGCAGTCGCGGTTACGACCTTGCATGGGGCTCGGTGCTGCGCACACTGACGTGGAGCCACAAGATCCTCGACCGCGTGTCGGGCGGACGGCTCGGTAAGCACTTCCCGGGCGGCCAGCAGGTCGTGTGGATCACCACGCTCGGCCGCAAGTCCGGCGAGTGGCGCCGCAATCCGCTACTCGCGACTCACGAGGATGACGACCCCTCCAAGCCCTGGCTGATCACCGGCTCGAATGCGGGCCAGGCCGCAATCCCCGCGTGGGTGTTCAACCTGCGATCCCACGACCGCGGCACGATCGAGGTCGATGGCGTTGCGCAGGACGCGCAGTTCACGGAGGTAACCGGCGAAGAACGAGACCGGCTCTACGCGCAGCTGATCGAGATCTGGTCGGCTTACTCCACTTACGAACGGCACGCCGGTCGCGAGATCCCCGTCTTTCGCGTTACTCCGGTGACGGCGGATTCGCCTGCCACGCCGACCACGCCGACTCCACCATCTGCCTGAGGTCGCGCGTCGCGCGCCAGCCCAGCTCGGTCTCGGCCTTCTGCGTTGCGGCGAAGGACGCGGGCGGATCTCCGGCCCGTCGACCCACCACCTCGGCGTCGAGCGGCGAGCCGAGCACTGCCTCCATCGCGGCGATGACCTCGAAGACCGACGAGCCGATGCCACGCCCGATGTTGTACGAGTCCGCGGCCGTGCCGCTCTCGCACCTTTCCACCGCCGCCACATGGGCTTCCGCAAGGTCGACCACGTGCACGTAGTCGCGGATGCATGATCCGTCAGCCGTCGGGTAGTCATCGCCGAACACCTGCGGGCGCTCTCCGCGATCACGGGCGCGCAGCACCATGGGGATCAGGTTCGCGACGCTGCTGTCGCCGAAGGCATCCGATCCCGAACCCGCGACGTTGAAGTAGCGAAGCGCCGCCCACGACAGGCCCCACTCCGTACCGCAGTCACGAGCCATCCACTCGCCGACGACCTTCGTCTCGCCATACGGGGACTCGGGGCGAAGTAGCGCGGACTCGGTCACCGGGTTGTCCTCGACGGTCCCGTAGACAGCAGCGGACGAGGAGTACACGAGCCGAGTCACGCCGCGCTCCCGCATCGCCTCGAGGAGCGCGGCCAGGCCGCCCACGTTCTCGTGGAAGTAGAGAAGGGGGTTCTCGACGGACTCGACAACGGACTTCTTCGCAGCCAGGTGCACGACCCCGTCGATCGCATGCTCGTTCAGCGCATGTGCGACGACATCCTTGTCGAGCACCGATCCGCGGACCACCGGCACGCCGGGAAGCAGACGTCGTTCCAGACCGGAGGAGAAATCGTCGAACACGACGGCTCGACGACCACTGGCAATCAGCGCCTCGACAACGTGCGCGCCGATGTAGCCGGCGCCGCCCGTGACGAGCCACGTCGTCATCTAAAGGTCTCGCGGGTCAGTCGCTCGTAGGCCTCGACGTACTTCGCGCGCGTGCGCTCGACGACCTCGTCCGGCAACGGCGGGGGCGGCGTGTTCGAATCCTTATCCCAGCCGGATTCGGGGGACGTGAGCCAGTCGCGCACGTACTGCTTGTCGTAGGAGGGCTGGGGACCACCCGGAGCCCACGTGCTCTGCAGCCAGTAGCGCGAGGAGTCAGGCGTGAGCACCTCGTCGGCGAGAACGATGCGCCCGGCGTACCTGCCCGACTTGGCAATGCCGAACTCGAACTTGGTGTCGGCGAGGATCAGCCCGCGGGTCGCGCAGATCTCCGCCGCATGCTGATAGATCGACATCGTCAGGCGCTTGAGCTCCTGCGCCTCCTCCTGCCCGACGGCCACGATGACCTCGTCGAAGGTGACGTTCTCGTCGTGCTCGCCGAGTTCGGCCTTGGTCGCGGGCGTGAAGATCGGCTTGGGCAGTTCGGAGCCGTCCTTGAGCCCGGGCGGCAGGCCGACGCCGCAGATCGAACCGGTCTCCCGGTACCCGACCAGGGCAGAGCCGGCCATGTAGCCGCGGGCGACGCACTCGATCGGCAGCATCTCCAGCGATTCGCACAGCATCGCGCGACCGCGGACCGCGGCCGGAACAGAACCGGGCGACAGGTGATTGGGAGCGACACCCTGCAGTCGGTCGAACCACCACAGCGACATCTCGGTGAGGATGCGGCCCTTGTCCGGGATGGTAGTGGGAAGGATCCAGTCGAAGGCGGAGATCCGGTCGCTGGCGACGAACAGCAGTCGTCCGTCGGGCGTTCGGTACAGGTCGCGCACCTTGCCGGAGTAGACGTGCTCGAAGCCTGCAGGCAGGCCGTAGTCAGGTGCTTCAACAGTCACAGGATGTCTCCGGGTGCATAGGACGCGGCGTCCGGATACGCGTCGACGATTACGGCAACTCGGTCGGCGACGGAGCGGACTTGCGATGCGGCCGCACCGGTGAAGGCGAGCGGCTCGGCGATGAGTGATTCGAGTTCGAAGTGCGTCAGGCCAAGGCGGGGATCCCCGGCCAGGCGCTCGAGCAGGTCGTTGTCGCCCTGCGTTGTCTCGCGCATCGCGAGCGCGACAGCGACGGCATGCTCCTTAATCGCCTCGTGCGCGGTCTCCCGGCCGACGCCTTTGCGGACTGCGGCCATGAGCACCTTGGTCGTCGACAGGAAGGGCAGGTAGCGCTCCAGCTCGCGGTCGATGACAGCGGGGAACGCGCCGAAGTCGTCGAGCACCGTCAGGAAGGTCTCGAACAGCCCGTCGATCGCGAAGAACGAGTCAGGCAGCGCAACCCGACGCACCACCGAGCACGACACATCGCCCTCGTTCCACTGCGTTCCGGACAGTTCACCCACCATGGTCACGTATCCCCGGAGCAGCACCGCGAATCCGTTCACGCGCTCGCATGACCGCGAGTTCATCTTGTGCGGCATCGCCGAGGAGCCGACCTGTCCGGGACGGAACCCTTCGGTCACGAGGTCCAGTCCGGCCATGAGCCGGATCGTCGTCGCGAGACTCGACGGACCCGCACTCACCTGAGCGAGCGCGGTGACGACGTCGAAGTCGAGGGACCGCGGATACACCTGACCGACGCTGTCGAGCACGTGCGCGAAGCCCAGGTGCGCGGCGACCGCCGACTCCAGTTCGGCCAGCCGCGCCTCGTCACCATCGACGAGATCGAGCATGTCCTGCGCCGTGCCCACCGGTCCCTTGATACCGCGCAGCGGGTACCGCTCGATGAGTTCCTGCAACCGCGCGAACGCGACCAGCAGCTCGTCGGCAGCGGATGCGAACCGCTTGCCCAAGGTCGTGGTCTGCGCGGGAACGTTGTGGCTGCGACCGGTAATCGCGGTATCGGAGTACACCAACGCGAGGGCGGATAGACGGTCGAGCGTCGCGACGCAGCGGTCGCGAACGAGAACCATCGCCTCGCGGATCTGCAGCTGCTCGACGTTCTCGGTGAGGTCGCGCGACGTCATCCCGACGTGCACGTACTCATGGCCCGCGAGGGCGTTGAACTCCTCGATCCGGGCTTTCACGTCGTGCTTGGTCACCCGCTCGCGCTCGGCGATCGAGCCGAGGTCGACGGAATCGATCACGGCGCGGTAGTCGTCGATCGCGGCTTGCGGGATGTCGATGCCGAGGTCGGCCTGAGCCGCGGCAACGGCAAGCCACAGACGTCGCTCCTGCACGACCTTCGCCTCGGGTGACCAGATCGCGGCCATGGCCGTCGAGGCGTATCGACCGGCCAGCACGTTCGGAATCTTCGGCTTGGCGGTCACCCGCTCATCCTCCCACGGCATCGGCAGCGGTCTTCGCGATGTCACTGCGGTAGTGCGAGCCCTCGAGCCGGACCAGGTCGACGGCCGCATACGCATGCTCGCGCGCCGCGGCCAGAGAATCACCTCGCGCGGTCACTGACAGCACACGGCCTCCCGACGAAATCAGTTCGCCCTCGTCGTTGATCGCGGTACCGGCGTGGAACACGTCGATGCCGGCGAGTGCCGCGGCGTCCTCGATGCCGGTGATGACATCGCCGGTGCGTGGCTCGATCGGATAGCCGGCGGAGGCGACCACAACGGTCACTGCGTAACCCGGTTGCCACGACAGCGCGTGCACGTCCGCGAGCTTGCCAGTTGCCGCCGCGAGGAGCAGTTGGCCGAGTGGGGTTCGGAGGTTCGCGAGGACGACCTGCGTCTCGGGGTCCCCAAAACGCGCGTTGAATTCGATCACGCGAACTCCGCGGCTGGTCATCGCCAGCCCGGCATACAGCAATCCCGCGAACGGCTCGCCTCGCCTATGCATCGCGTCGACCATCGGCTGCAGCACCCGAAGAGTGATGTCCTCGACGAGCCCTTCTGGCGCCCAGGGCAGCGGCGCGTAGGCGCCCATGCCGCCGGTGTTCGGGCCGTCGTCGCCGTCGCCCACTCGCTTGAAGTCCTGGGCAGGCTGCATTGCGAGCACCGTCGTTCCGTCGGTGATGCCGAACAGCGACACCTCGGGTCCGTCGAGGAACTCCTCGATCACCACCTGGGAGTCGTTGCCGTGCGACAGGCAGGTCCGCGCGTGCGCTATCGCCTCGTTGCGGTCGGAGGTCACAACGACGCCCTTGCCTGCCGCCAGCCCGTCGTCCTTCACTACATACGGGGAACCAAACTGGTCAAGGGCGGCCGCGACTTCCTCGATGGTCGTGCACACATGGGCCATAGCGGTAGGCACGCCGGCCTCGGCCATGACCTGCTTGGCGAATGCCTTGCTGCCCTCGAGTTGCGCGGCGGCCTGCGACGGCCCGAAGCACGCGATGCCCATGGCTCGCACGGCGTCCGCCGCACCCGCGACCAAGGGCGCCTCCGCGCCGATCACGACGAGGTCCGGAGACTGAGCCGCCGCCAGAGCGGCGATCGCGGGAATGTCGGCGACATCGAGCGGGAGGGTGCTGACGATGCCCGCCATGCCTGCGTTCCCCGGGGCCGCGACCACCTCCTCGACGCTGTCGTCAGCGAGCAACGAGAGGACGAGTGCGTGCTCACGAGCTCCTGAACCGACGACGAGAACCTTCACGCGATCAGCCTATTGACGACGAGCTACCCCACATAGTGGCGGTCAGCGACGGCGAGTACCTCGTCGACGATCGCCAGGCCTTCCTTGGCCTCTTCGTCCGTGATGGTGCACGGCGGGACGATGTGCAGGCGGTTGAAGTTCGTCATCGGCAGCGCGCCGCGCTTCTTCATCTCCGCCACGATCTCGTTCATCGCCGGCGACGAGCCCGCGTACGGAGCGAGTGGTTCGCGGGTCTTGCGGTCGGTGACCAGATCGAGTGCCCAGAAGACGCCCAGGCCGCGCACCTCGCCGATAACCGGGTGCCGCTCGGCAAGCTCGCGCAGGCCCGGCCCCAGAACGTCCGATCCGATGCGCGCCGCGTTCTCGATGATGCCTTCCTCCTTCATCGCGTCGATCGACGCGACGATGGAGGCGGTGGCCAGCGGGTGACCGGAGTAGGTCAGGCCACCGGGGAAGACACGCTCGTCGAAGGTCGCGGAGATCGCGTCGGAGATAACGACTCCGCCGACGGGCACGTAGCCGGAGTTCGAGCCCTTCGCGAAGGTGATGAGGTCCGGCACGATGTTGAAGTGCTCGAAGGCGAACCACTTGCCGGTACGTCCGAAGCCACACATGACCTCGTCAGCGATCAGCATGATCCCGTTGGCGTCACACAGAGCCCGCACGCCCTCGAGGTAGCCGGGCGGCGGGATGAGAATGCCCGCGGTGCCGACCACCGTCTCGAGCAGGATCGCCGCGATCGTCGACGGGCCTTCGAAAGCGATCACCTGCGCCAGGTGCTGCAGCGCACGCTCGGACTCCTGCGCCTCGGACTCCGACCAGAACGGCGAGCGGTACGGGTAGGGACCGAAGAAGTGCACGACGTGCTGCGCGTACTCGTTCGGCCAACGGCGTGGATCGCCGGTCGCCTGAATAGCCGTGCCCGTGTTGCCGTGGTACGAGCGGTACGCGGCAAGCACCTTCGACCGGCCGGTGTGCAGCCGCGCCATGCGGATCGCGTTCTCGTTGGCGTCGGCGCCACCGTTAGTGAAGAACACCTTGTTCATGCCGTCGGGAGCCAGGCCGGCGATGCGCATCGCCGCCTCGCCGCGCGCGGCGTTGGCGTGCTGCGGAGCAACGGTCGGGAGCAGCGCGGCCTGGTCCTGGATCGCCTTAACGACCTTGGGGTGCCGGTGGCCGATGTTGACGTTGATCAGCTGCGAGGACAGGTCGAGGTACCGGTTACCGTCGAAGTCCCAGACGTAGCAACCTTCGGCCGCTGCTATGTCCAGCGGATTCAGCGCGCCCTGCGCGCTCCAGGAATGGAAGACGTGCGCACGATCGAGTTCGTGGACGCGCTTGCCTGCTTCGGGGTCTGCGATGAACGTCATGGGAACTCCTCGTTGGCTGCTGTGGAGCACGATAGTCGTCACCGCAGCGCGCGAAAACTTCTCGAATGTTCCAGACATTTGGGTGGTGCGGCCGACTAGGCGGCGGGTTTGGGCGGGTGCTCGTAGCGGCGGCCTTGTGGTGATTGCCAGGTGCAGGATCCATCGGCTGCGCTGGTGGTGATTTGCCAGCCGGTGTGGGTCTTGAGTTGGTGGTGTCGCACGCATAACGCGCCGAGGTTGTCTCGGCTGGTGTTTCCGCCGTCGTTCCAGGGTATGGCGTGGTCGATCTGGCAGTTCGTGGCGCGCCGCCGGCAGCCGGGGAACCGGCAGGTGGTGTCGCGGGTCTGGATGAACGCCTTGAGTCGGTCAGGGATTCGGTAGCTCCGTCGGCCGATGTCGAGCAGGTTGCCGGTCAGGGGATCGGTGACCAGTCGGCGCATGGTGGCCGCGATGTCGGGGTCGGCCAGCAGGTCGCGCACGAGGTCGGCGACCACGGGTCCGGACCCGTGCAGGTGGGCGGGTTCGTCGTTGAGATCGAGCAGGGTGGCCAGGTCGATGACCAGGTCCACGTGGGCCGACCGCCGTGCACGCCCATGGTGCCCGGCGCCGGGGACCAGGTCGGTGGCCGAGTCCAGGACCAGTTCGCGCAGCGCAGCAGCACGCTTCTCCCCGACCAGCGCGGTCGAGGATCCCGGCGAGTTGTCGGCCGCGGCCTCCATGGTGGCTACGCGGGCGTCGATGGCGGTCATGATCGCGTGGGCGTCCTCGGTCGCGAGCCGGGCGATCAGGGTCGATATCCCGTCCAACTCGTCGACCACGTACACCGCCCGGGTACAGCGCGCGGCCAGCCGGCGGCGGCGTGCCCCCTCGGCATCGATCACCAGCACCGCCCGCCTGGACGCTGCCCGGGTCGCCGATAAGGTCCCGCGCCGCGCGACCGGCAGCACCCGGGACTGCAGGTGAGCCAGGGACTCCACCGGAAGCCGACCGGCGGCCTCGACCATCACCGCCACGTGTCCTGTACTGATATCCCCGAGCGCCAGCGCCTCATGAGTCGCGGCCAGCGGTCCGGCGAGCAGGCGGGCCGTATCGATCCGATGCTGAGTGGTCACCGGGGACCAGCGCAACGCCGCAGCCACCTCCTCGCGGATCGCATCCTCGATGCGAATCGTCCGCTCCTGGTCGTGATCCACACGTGGATCCAGCAGCGTGAACTCCTCCACAACGCGATCCGGTCCGGCCGCCGCGACGAGGAACTCCGCCTGCACCGACGCCCACCACGCGGTAATCCGCTCATGGACCTGCAGGCACGTCACCGCATCGGCCGGACTCAACGCCGACCGGTCGATCATCAACAGCACCGACTGCGCGAACAACCCCGGCTCCATGTCGACCACGCACTCCAGCAACTGCGCCGGAGAGGCGGTCAGAAGATCGAAGTCGGTGAGCATGCTCGAACACTAGAACCCAGGTCTGACACTCGTACACCTCGAAAACCCTTTATCCACAACGACTATTCGAGAAGCGCTACCAACCCCGCAAGACTAGAGATGACCGCCACATCCGAGGGTCCGCCGCCCACGCAATAGCGGTCAATCCACACAGGCGTGAGCCCCGCCGACTGCGACCCCGCGACGTCAGCGTTCAGGTCATCGCCCACGTAGACCACTGATTCAGGGCTCGCGCCCATGGCCTCGCACATCGCCGCGAAGGCGAGCGGGCTCGGCTTGTATGCGGGAAGGTCGCTCGACGCGAGCACCACGTCGAAACGGTCGAGGATGCCCAATCGCTCGAGCTTGGCGACCTGCTGCGTCGTCTCGCCATTCGTCAGGATCGCAAGTCGAATTCCGAGGCCCTCCAACTCATCCAGCCCGGGCACGACATCGGAATACGGCTCCCAGGAGGCCCGGTAGTGCGGCAGGTACTCCTGGAAGAGGAGGTCGAGATCGAGGCTCGTCGAATCGACATCGAGCAGCTCGAGGAGCCCGGCCATGCGTCGACGGCGCTGCTCGTCGAAATCGATCAGACCGGCTGCGTGCTCGCCGAAGTGCTGCACCTCAAGAGCGGCCCAGCCTGGGCGCACATCTCGCGTTGCGGACCACCCCTGCTCCTCGACGAAGCGAACGACTGCGCGTCTCGCTGCACCCTCGTGATCGAAGAGAGTGCCGTCGAGGTCGAAGCCGATGACGGTAGGTCGGGTCACCGGACTCGGGCCTGAAGTCCCGCCTTCACGTCCGGCCACTCGTCGACCGTCACCGAGAACAGCACGGTGTCGCGAATCGACCGATCCTGCCGACGCTGGAAGCGGTGCAGCACACCCTCGTAGCGCGCACCGAGCTTGGTAATCGCAGCCTGGCTGCGCGTGTTGCGGATGTCGGTCTTCAACTGGACCCGGGCCATGTTCGCGACCTCGAATGCCCACGTCATCAGCAGCAGTTTGCACTCCGGATTGACTGGCGACGCCCACACCGAGGGCGCATAGGCGGTGAAGCCAATCTCGAGCCTCGCGTCGAACGACGAGACCTCAAGGAAGGACGTCATGCCGACGACCGCTCCGCCCAGCCTGACAGTCCACGGGTAGAAGCCAATCGCGCTCGTGCCGTGCAGCAGGGCACGCATCGCCTGCGCTGAGTCGGGTCGTCCGCGCACGTGGGCCCACACCGCGTCATGGTCGAGCGCAGCGAACAACTCGTCCGCATCGGCGTCAGGATCGGTGATGGACAAGGTCACATGGCGACCGCGGAGAACCGTTCCGGCGGGCACTGGCCATACCGCTTCGGGCCACGGCGTGTCGTCGGGCCGAGGGTCTACGAGCACCGGTCGACGGCGCGGAATGCTCTTGCGGAAATGCACGTAGTCATCGACGTACTCGACTTCGAATCCCATCGCCTCATGAAAAGCGATCGATCCGGTGTTCACCGGCCCGGTAGTGCAGCGAAAGGTGGTGACGCCGCGCGCCCCCATCGCGTCAGAGAACTGCCCATACAAAGCTGCGCCGAGACCCTCGCCGCGCAGGTCGGGACGCACACCGACGAAGTGGATGTACGCCGCTGACGGATCGTCGACCGAGGGAAAGCCGATGAGGAATCCCGCCAGCTGACCGTCGTCGTCCTCAGCGATAAGAGAGGTCGATGCGAAATGGGTGAAGAACAGTTCCTGGAGCAAAGCGGTCAGGTCGCGGCCGCCCCACCACTGCGGCTGGACCGCGAGGACTGCCGGACGGTCCGCAGGTGCGGCCGGGCGGAACCTCATCAGAGCAGGTCGTGGATCGCGATCGTCGCGTCGCGGTCCTGGCCCACGCCGATCGCGCTGATCCGCGCACCCGACGCGTCCTCGAGGAACTTCACGTACGCCTGGGCGTTCGCCGGGAGGTCAGACAGCTCGCGTGCCTCGGAGATGTCCTCGCTCCACCCGGGCAGCAGTTCGTAGATCGGCTTCGCGTGATGGAACTCGGTCTGCGTCATCGGCACCTCGTCGCTGCGAACACCATCGACGTCGTACGCGACGCACACGGGGATCTGCTCCCAGCCGGTGAGGACGTCGAGCTTGGTCAGGAAGATGTCGGTGAGTCCGTTGACGCGACTGGCGAAGCGCGCGATCGGCGCGTCGAACCAGCCGCAGCGGCGCGGACGCCCGGTGGTGACACCGCGCTCGCCACCGATGGTGCGCAGGCGCTCGCCGTCGTCGTCGAGGAGTTCGGTCGGGAACGGGCCCGAGCCAACGCGTGTCGTGTACGCCTTGAGGATGCCCACAACACCGGTGATGCGCGTCGGTCCGATGCCGCTGCCGGTGCACGCGCCACCCGCGGTTGGGTTGCTGGACGTGACGAACGGGTAGGTGCCGTGATCGACGTCGAGCAGCGTTCCCTGCCCGCCCTCGAGCAGTACGACCTTGTCGTCGTCGAGCGCGTTGTTGAGCAGCAGCGCGGTATCGGCAACGTAGGGCCGAAGGATGTCGGCGTACTCAAGCAGCGCCTCGGAGATCGCGTCCACGTCGAGTGCACGTCGGTTGTAGACCTTGACGAGCACCTGGTTCTTGCCCTCGAGCGCGCTCTCAACCTTCTGGCGCAGGATCGACGGGTCGAACAGGTCCTGCACGCGGATGCCGATGCGGCCGATCTTGTCGCTGTAGGTGGGACCGATGCCACGGCCGGTGGTGCCGAGCTTGGCCTTGCCCAGGAATCGCTCGGTGACCTTGTCGAGAGTGACGTGGTACGGCGTGATGAGGTGCGCGTTGGCGCTGATGACCAGCTTCGAGGTGTCGACGCCGCGTTCGTTGAGGTTCGCCATCTCCTGCAGTAGGACAGCGGGGTCGATGACGACGCCGTTGCCGATCACCGGAATCACCGATGGCGTGAGGATGCCGCTGGGCAGCAGGTGGAGCGCGAACTTCTGGTCACCGATCACGACCGTATGCCCGGCGTTGTTGCCGCCCTGGTAGCGCACGACGTAGTCGACGCGCCCCCCGAGGAGGTCCGTGGCTTTTCCCTTGCCTTCGTCGCCCCATTGGGCGCCTACAAGGACGATCGCTGGCATGGGGCAAGGCTATCTACTGACGCTGACGGGCCGCCAATTCCGAGCCGAGGCGATGGCCGGACAACCACGCCGATTCGACCTTGGGACCGTCGGCATAGCCATCGCCCGCGAGCGCGAGAGTTGCGTCGTCGCTGATCCAGAAGGACTCGGGATGGGCCGATGTGGGCTTGGCGAACGACCAACGGTGCACGTCGACCCAGTCCGGATGCTCGCGAAAGCCGAGAACGCGCTGGATTGCGGCGACCACGTTCGGGATCACCAACGCGGGGTCTTCGAGATGACGAGCTGACAGCACCGGATCCACATGCGCGACGAGCACCGGTGCACTGTCTCCGCGGCGGCTGCCGTCGTCGGCAATCCACGTGATCACCGGGTCGTCGTTGACGAACACGCCGTCGAGCTCGATCCAGTGCGAGCGATCGAAGACGCACGTGACGGCGAGAACCGGCTGCCAGGTCACCGGATCGTGAGGAAGTCCGTCGGCAAGGCGAGCCGCCTGCGGAGCGGGCATGCACAGCGCCACCGCATCCGCGGCGACTTCGGTGACGCGTTCGACCACCGCGTTTGTCGTGACCGAGGCCAGCCCTGAGGCCAGCGCCTCCACCACGCTTCGCAGGCCTCCCGCGGCCGCGAAGCGCATCGGTCCGCCGACCACGCCCTCGATTCCGGTGGGTCCGGCAACGTGGAAGCCGTCGGTCCACTGCCGCACCACGCCCGCAGACTCAAGGCGCGCGATCTCCGCCGCGAAGTGCGGGTCGGAGACGGTGAAGTACGACGCACCGATGTCGACGACGCGCCCGTCGAAGACCGTGCCGGTGTCGCGAAGCGTCCGCGATGCCATGCGACCGCCGAGACGATGACTGCGCTCGCGCAGTTCGACGTCGGCGCCGACTCCTTGCAACGCGGCAGCGCACGCCACCCCACTGATGCCGCCACCGACGACGACGGTCGTCATGTGATCAGGCGCGTGGGATCGTCGGGTCGCAGTCGTCGAGGAACGCGGTGATGCGGACGACCTCGTCGGTCTCGCCGATCGCTGCGGATGCGCGCCCAAGGGATCGCAGGCAGCGCAGGAATCCCTGATTTGGAACATGCGACCAGGGGACCGGACCATGGCCCTTCCACCCGTTGCGCCGCAGGGCATCGAGTCCGCGGTGATAGCCGACTCGCGCGAACGCATAGGACTCGACGACCTTCCCGTCTGCCCACGCCTGATCACTCAGCACCGCCCACGCCAGCGAACTGGTGGGGTGCTGACGCACGATCGCGTCAGCGCTCGCGCCGGACTCGATCGCCGTGAACGCCAGGTCCTCGGGAAGCAGGGTGGGCGGCGGGCCGCCGAAGAGATCCTGACCGACCGTCATCAGGCGATCTTCGTGCCGGCAGAGCGGAGGTCCTGGCAGCCAACGACGACGCGCGCTGCCATGCCTGCCTCGGCCAGCTTGCCCCACGCACGCGGGTCGTACTGCTTCTTGTTGCCGACCTCGCCGTCGACCTTCAGCACGCCGCTGTAGTTGGAGAACATGTGATCGGCGACCGGGCGCGTGAACGCGTACTGGGTGTCGGTGTCGATGTTCATCTTCACGACGCCGTAGTCCAGGGCCTCGCGGATCTCGCTGAGCAGAGAGCCGGAGCCGCCGTGGAAGACGAGGTCGAAGGGCTTGTCCTTGCCGTACTTCGCGCCGACCGCGGTCTGGATGTCGTGAAGGATCGACGGTGTGAGGACGACGTTTCCGGGCTTGTAGACGCCGTGCACGTTGCCGAAGGTCGCAGCGACCATGTAGCGGCCACGCTCCCCGAGTCCGAGTGCCTCAGCCGTCGCGAGTCCGTCCTCGACGCTTGAGAAGAGCTTCGCGTCATGGGTGGCCTCGATGCCGTCCTCCTCGCCGCCGACAACACCGATCTCGATCTCGAGAATGATGTTCGCCTGGTGGCAGGCGTCGAGCAGCCGCTCGGCAATGTCGAGGTTCTCCTTCAGCGGCACCGCGGAGCCGTCCCACATATGCGACTGGAAGAGCGGCTCGAGCCCCTTGGCGACGCGCTCCTGGGAGATGACGATGAGCGGCTCCATGAAGCCGGGCAGCTTGTCCTTGGGGCAGTGGTCGGTGTGGAGGGCGATGTTGACGTCGTAGTGCTTGGCGATCGAGTGTGCGAACTCCGCGAGCGCGGTGGCGCCGGCAACCATGTCCTTGACGGTCTGGCCCGAGGCGAACTCCGCACCGCCCCATGAGATCTGGACGATCCCGTCGCTCTCGGCCTCGGCGAAGCCGCGGATGGCCGCGACGATGGTCTGGGACGAGGTGCAGTTGATCGCGGGGTACGCGAACTTGCCGGCCTTGGCTCGGTCGAGCATCTCGGCGTAGACCTCAGGGGACGCAATAGGCATGGGGTGCTCCAGCGACTAGCGGGCGGATGTAAGCGCTCCCATCCTTCCACTAACCCTCGGCGGTAGTCGACTGAAGCGAGCGAACCGACCGCGCGAGGAGCGCGGCAAGGATCGCGACGAGCGCGACCGCGGCGGCAATGAGGAATCCGGCCTGCAGGCCGACCGCGGCAATGAGCGGGCCGGCGAGCGCCAGGCCGATCGGGCCGAACATGAGCGAACCCATGGCGTCGTAGGACCCGACCCTGGAGAGCGCCTCGCGCGGCACATTCACCTGCAGCGCCGTGAACCACAGGACCTGGAAGAGCTCGATCGCCACTCCCCAGGCGAACGATCCCAGGGCGATCACCCACAGCGGCGCGGCGAAGGCCAGGGTGACCAGCCAGACGGGCAGGGCCAGCGTCAGGAGCATGCCGAACAGCATCGGCCGACGGATTCGCACGCGAGACGCGACGATCGCGCCGATGAGCAGGCCCGCCGCCTGGACCGCGAGGACGAGGGACCAGGCCCGGGCGCCCTGCTGCTCTCCCCCGTAATGCTCGACCGCGAAGACCGGGCCCATGACCTGCTCGGCTCCATAGAGCGCCATGACGATGATGCTGAAGGACGCGACCACGACGACGACCCAATGGAAGGAGATGAACACGCGCCACCCGTGCGTGAGGTCGCCCAGCATCGACTCCCCGGAGACATGCGGCTTCGAGGCATGACGGAAGCTCCAGACCAGAAGTCCGGCGACGAAGAACGAGACGGCGTCTACGGCGATCGCGAAACCCGAGCCGACCGCCGCGACGAGAACTCCGCCCAGGGCGGCGCCGACGATCAAGCCGCCGTTCGACGCCATGCTCACGTAGGCGTTCGCCGGCTGCAGAAACTCGTCCTCTACGACGTCGGGAATGAGCCCCGAGTACGCCGGCCACCACAACGCGTTGAGGATTCCGGTGAAGAACATCAGGACCGCCAGCACCGGGATAGTGGCGGTGTCCGTGGCGAACAGGTAGGCGGTGATCGCCACGATGCCGCTGAGGATGAGGTCGGTGACGGCAATGACGCGCGCGCGGCCGAGACGGTCCGCGATCACTCCACCCAACGGCAGCACGATGATGAGCGGGATGGCCTGCGCGGCAAGAACGATGCTCAGCGCGGTCGGCGAGCCCTCGGGCAGCGCGAGCACGCCGAAGGCGATGGCGATCGGGGCAATGCCGTTGCCAAGGTTGCTGATGGTGCGGGCGACGAAAAGCTTGCGGTAGCGCCCGTTCCCGAAAAGGACCCGGACCTGACTCATGTCGCGTGCTGCCGGATCCACGAATGCATGGCGATGGCGGCAGCGGCACCGGCATTGATGGAGCGCGTCGAGCCGAACTGGGTGATGGACAGAACCGTCGAGCACGTATCGCGGGCCTCGTCGGTCAGGCCGTCGCCCTCCTGCCCGAAGAGCAGGACGCACGCGCGCGGCAGGTCGGCGTTCTCGATCGGCACCGAGCCGGGCAGGTTGTCGATGCCGAGTACCGGGAGACCCTCGCTGCTCGCCCACGCGGCGAGTTCCGTCGCGTCGGCATGGTGGCGAATGTGCTGGTATCGATCGGTGACCATCGCGCCGCGGCGATTCCACCGGCGACGACCCACGACGTGAACTTCCTTCGCGAGGAAGGCGTTGGCGGTTCGCACCACTGACCCGATGTTGAAATCGTGGTTGAAGTTCTCGATCGCGACATGGAACGGATGCCGGCGCAGATCGAGGTCCGCGACGATCGCATCGAGGCTCCAGTAGCGGTAGCCATCAACGACGTTTCGGCGATCACCCTCCGACAGCAGTTCGGGGTCGTATCGCGCGTCGCTTGGCCACTCGCCAATCCACGGACCGACGCCGACTTCGGCAGGTGCGGCCTCGGGATTCATGCGGGCGACGATAGCCTCAATGGCATGCATGCAACCACGATGGCCGTCCACGCTCTCGGCCCGGATATCCAGGAGATGCTGCAGAATCTCGGCAACGTCGCATTCTGGGTGGTGCTCGGCATCATCTTCGCCGAATGCGGCCTGCTCATCGGCTTCTTCCTGCCCGGCGACTCTCTCCTGTTCATCACGGGCCTGCTCATCGCCAACGGCACGATCGACATCAACATCGGCATTGCCTGCCTCCTGCTGTTCCTCGCTGCCGTCCTCGGAAATGCCTGTGGCTACTGGGTCGGGTTCAAGGCTGGGCCATCGCTGTTCAAGAAGCCGGACTCGAAGTTGTTCCGCAAGGAGTACGTGGACAAGACGCATGAGTTCTTCGACAAGTACGGAGCGCGGGCGATCATCCTGGCCCGTTTCGTCCCGATCGTGCGAACCTTCATCACGGCGGTTGCGGGCATCGCCCGCATGGACTTCCGCCGATTCATGATCTTCAGCGCGATCGGTGGCTTCCTGTGGGCGGTCGGCGTCACTCTCGCCGGCTACTTCTTGGGCAATATCGAATTCGTCAAGAAGAACATTGAACTGATCTTGATCATCGTGGTCTTCATCAGCGTGATCCCGATCGTCATCGAGTACGTGCGCCACCGGCGCAGCCGACCCGCGGCAGAGGACGCGGGCGAGGGCCTGACCGGCTAGTCGAGGCCGAGGTCCGCGAGCGAATACGCGGACCGGTAGGTCAGTCCGCGCTCCTCGACTGCAGCGCCCGCGCCGCGATCGACGATGACTGCAACGCCAACCACCGACGCACCGGCCTTCTCAAGCGCATCGACCGCCGTGAGAACCGACGCGCCCGTGGTGGATGTGTCCTCCACGGCGAGCACCGAACGCCCGGCAACGTCGGGACCTTCGACGCGGCGCTGCAGTCCGTGGTCCTTCTCTGCCTTGCGGACGACGAACGCATCGAGCGTGCTGCCCGCCGCCGCTGCGTCGTGCAGCATCGCGGTGGCAACGGGATCTGCGCCGAGCGTCAGTCCGCCGACGGCCTCGTAGTCCCAGTCGGCAGTCAGTTCGCGCATGACGCGACCGACAAGCGGCGCCGCAACCCCGTCGAGCGTGACGCGTCGGAGGTCGACGTAGTAATCGGCTTCACGGCCGCTGGACAAGATGACCTTTCCGCGCACCACCGCCTTGTTGATGATCTCGTCACGCAGCTGGATCCAGGCGTCGCTCGGCATGCGCGCAGCCTAGGCTGCCGAAGGTGATCTCGGGGACAGTGGTGCTGCTGCCGACGGCCGACGATCGGCTCGTCGGGATCCGAGGGCTCCTCCTGAACGCACCGTTCACCGTGCGCAACATCATCGCGGCCGACGGGCCGGTCGCCACCGAGGCGGCGCGGATCTGTGCGGCGATCACCGCCGCGGCGCCGGATCCGCCGTTGACCATCGTCGCGTTCGGTTCGTCCGCGATCCTCATGCCGGCCGTCGCTCTCGCGCAACGCAGTGCTCACCGACGAGTCCGCGAGTACGTCCTCGTCGAGCCGGAACTTCCCCCGGTCTCGGACGGCTGGCCCGACGCCCACGTGACGGTGTTCTCCGACGCAGAGCAGAACCAGGCACGGCTGCGCGGGTGGACGATCCTTCCCCTCGATTCCCTCGGCGAGTGGGCGCCGGACGAGTCCTAGCGGTCGCTGGGGATGACGCCAGATATCAATCTGGCCCCAATGGTGTACCGGGCGGGGAAGTCAACGTAGCGTGGTGGCGTGAAGCGACCTGTGCACGCACTGACCTCATTCGCGTGCGCTCTCGCACTGACAGTCCTGACGGTCGGATTGGCATCGACAAGTCCGGCCAGCGCGCTGAGCAGCGGAACCCCGTCCGCGGCCCCGCGCATCATCAATGGCGACCCGGGTAACCCGAGCCAGTGGCCCTTCCTCGTGGCGCTGCTTGACTCGCGTCGCTACGCCAAGGACGGCGCATTCCAAGCCCAGTTCTGCGGTGGAACGCTCACCACCCCGACCACTGTCGTCACCGCGGCGCACTGCGTCGTCGACGAGGAGGACGGCAGCGTCACCCCACCAGCCGACATCCTCATCGGCATCGGCCCCGACCTGAAGTCACCGACCATCCGCGTCGTCCCGGTCGTGGCAGTCACGCCCCATCCGAACTACCAGCGTCGCGCCGCGATCAACGACGTCGCGGTACTCACGCTGGCAACACCGGTGACGGACGTCCCGACGCTGCAACCGCTCAGCCCGCAGGAGGCGGCCGCCTACCTAACCCCGGGCGCCGTCCTGCAGGTCGCGGGCTGGGGCAACGTGCTCACCGATGGAAGGCAGTTCCCCGCACAGTTCCGCGTGGGCAACCTCGTACTGTTCCCCGATTCCAGCTGCGGTGGAGGCGTCCCTTACATCTTGAACGGCATCAAGTTCCTCGGCTTCGGGCCAAGTGACGCGGACGTTGCCAGCATGCTCTGCGCTGCTGGCACCAACAGCGCCGGCCAGCGCGTCGACAGCTGCCAGGGCGACTCCGGCGGACCGGTACTCGAGGGCGTCGGGGTGGCGGCACGTCTCATCGGCATCGTCAGCTGGGGCGAGGCGTGCGCCAGCGACTATCCCGGCGTCTACACGCGCGTCGCGGCCGAATACGCCTTCCTTGCCGAGAACAATGCAGCGGTAGCGAAGGCACCCACTGTCGCCCCGACGATCACCGTCACCCCCGTCTCCGGTGGCTTGACGATCTCCTTTGTCGCCGCCGCCGACGGTGGCACCGTAGGGACGTTCGCCGCGTCGGCACTCGATCCGGCGACCGGCGCTGTCGTGAACTGCTTCGCCAATCCGACGAAGGACGGCAGCCCCGCGTACTGCACCATCGTCGGCCTGGCCAACGGGACCGCGTATCAGGTCACGGCGATCTCGGGCAGTCCGCAGGGCAACTCGCCTCCCACCGCCGCAGTCGCTGCGACTCCCGTTCCGGCTCCCACCCCCGGCACGATCCGCAAGTACACGGCTCTTGGTGGCGGCAAGGTGCGATTCCTCGTTTCGCCGACTCAGGACAACGGGGCGGCCCTCACGGCGAACCAATTGATCTGCCAGCGATCACCGTCCGCGCCACAGGTCGCCGCCAACGTCTCGGCGAGGCTTGTCACGCTGAGCGGACTTCGCACGGGACGCACCCTGTGCTACATCCTGGCGACGAACCAGTACGGAACGACTACCTCTGCATCTGTCGTCGTCAAGGTCCGCCGCTAGCGGCCTAGGCGATCGAGGGTGGCCCGTCGGGACTGCGCAGTCTGCGCCTGAACCTGAAGGAACAACGCCTCCCTGGCACGGCGTTCGGCTGGCTGGCCTGATCGAATCGCCGCACCAGCACGGGCGACGACCACTGCTGTTGTCGCCCGCTGGACAAGGCCCAGCGCCTCGGCACGCGTACGGAGTTTGACGGCGGTCGGTGCGTCCGGGTCGTCAACCGCGTCGTACGCGCGTTGCCGGATCTCCCGGCACTGCGCCGCTAGCGCCTCCACCACCGCCGCGAGTTCGGCATCGGATCGCTGCTCGCTCAACATCGCGAGCTCACCAAGCGCGCCGCGAGTCACGCCGAAGATGGCCGGATTGGCATCGGCCGAGGTCCGCGCGTCGGCGGCGAGCCATGCGGATCGATCGAGGATCGCGCCGACGTGCTCATCCGGCACGTGAACGCCGTCCAGACGCACCGGCCGGGTGTGAGTGCCGCCCATCGCGAGCAGCGACAGTCGCTCGCCGGGCTCGACGCCGGCGGCCGGCGAGGACGAACGTCCGGCCGGCAGGAAGACGCACACCAACGACTCCGAATCCGCTCCGGTTCCCCGGGCCATCACCATCACCACATCGGTGATGTCCCAGGAGGTGACCCAGTCGAGCGTGCCGTCCAGTTGCCAGCCGCCCGGTACCCGGGTCGCGGCCGGATTGGGATCACCAGGTCGGCGCACGTGGGCAAACGCAACCGCCGAGAACACGTCAGCGGTGCGCAGTGCGGGCAGCAGCGCGTAGGTCGGATTGTTTGCCTCCAGGATGCGAAGAGGAGTGAAGTGCTGAGCCCAGCAGAACCACGTTGACGCATCGCTGCCCGCGAGAAGCTCGGCGAGTTCACGCTGCGCGGCCGCTGGGGCAAGCGGACGGCCGAGCAGGCCCGCGGATGCCAGGGCGTCGATCGTCGACCGTCGCACACCCGAGGCCTCGACCTCGGTCCCCTCAGGCGCGACGAGTTCGGCAATGACCTGCCTGCCGGGGATCTCGACGCCGAGAACCGCAGAACCGACCGGATCGGACAGCGGGAAGGCGAGGGCATCGCTCACTGCGTCACCGTAGCGACCACCGCTTAGGGTTTCGATCATGTCCACTCGACAGCCTCCGCTCGTTCCGCGCATGGTCGAGCACTCGGTGTCGATCTTCGCCGAGATGTCGACTCTCGCTGCTGAGGTGGGCGCGATCAACCTCGGTCAGGGATTCCCGGACACCGACGGACCCGAGGTGCTGAAGGACGTGGTGATCTCCGCGATCCGTGAGGGTCGCGGCAATCAGTACCCGCCGCCGCATGGGCTTCCCTTGCTGCGCGAGGCCATCGCGGAGCATCAGCAGCGCTTCTACCAACTGCGGGTGGATCCAGCCACCGAGGTTGTCGTGGGAACCGGGGCCTCGGAGATCATCCAGTCGGCCCTGCTCGCGCTGGTGGACGAGGGCGACGAGGTGGTCGTCTTCGAACCGTGGTTCGACATCTACACGGCCGGTATCGCGCTGGCGCGCGGCGTGCGGGTCGGCGTGCCAATGAGCGGGCCGCAACTGCGTCCCGACCTCGCCGCGCTCGAGGCCGCCATCACATCGCGAACACGGTTGATCCTGCTCAACTCCCCGCACAATCCGACGGGCGTGGTGTTCACACCGCAGGAGTTGGCGGAGGTCGCGCGCATCGCGATCGCGCACGACGTGCTCGTCATAGCCGACGAGGCGTATGAGCATCTGTGGTTCGACCAGTCGACGCACCTTCCGATCAGCACCCTGCCCGGCATGTGGGAGCGCACCGTCACCGTCGGCTCCGGCGGAAAGTCGTTCTCGTTCACTGGCTGGAAGGTGGGCTGGGCGAGCGGCCCGAAGGACCTGATCGCTGCAGTACGCGTCGTGCGCCAGCATCTGTCCTTCGTGTCGGGTGGCCCGTTCCAGTACGCGATGGCGGTTGGACTGAGCCTGCCCGATTCGTACTTCGACGACCTGCGCGGTGACCTGCAGTTCAAGCGCGACCTGCTCGGCACCGGCCTGGCCGAGCTCGGCTTCGATGTAATCACGCCGCAGGGCACCTACTTCATCACGACAGATGTGCGCTCTCTTGGCTACGCCGACGGCCTGAGCTTCTGCAGGGAACTGCCATCACGCGCGGGCGTCGTCGCCATTCCCCATCAGGTCTTCTGTGACGACCCGTCGATCGGTGCGCCGTACGTGCGCTGGGCGTTCTGCAAGAAGGTCGACGTGCTGGAGGACGCGCTCGAGCGGCTGCGGAACGGCCTTCGGGCGTAGCCATGGCGATCCTCGTCGACGAGTGCAACTGGCCGTGGCGCAACCTGCTGTGGTGTCACATGGTCAGCGACACGAGCCTTGACGAGCTGCACGCATTCGCGCGCTGGATCGGTATCCCCGAGCGCGGCTTCCAAGGCGACCACTACGACATCCCCGAGGAGGCGCGTGCCGTGGCGGTCGCCGAGGGAGCTCTCGAGGTGAGCTCGCGCGCCGTCGTCGAGGCGCTCCGGGCCTCCGGACTTCGGCTGCGCAAGCAGCACCAGCCCTAGGCCGTCGAGACAGTCAGGTCGCTGTCGTCCGACAGGGTGTCAACGATCACCTCGTCGCCGTCGCGGATGTCGCCGGACAGGATCCCCTTCGCCAGCTTGTCGCCGACCGCAACCTGTACGAGCCGCCGTAGTGGCCGCGCGCCATAGATCGGGTCGAAGCCACGATCGACGAGCCAGAGCTTTGCCGCGTCGGTGACGGACAGAGCGATGCGCCGGTCAGTCAAGCGCTGCTGCAAGTGCGCGAGCTGGATATCGGCGACGTGCGTCAACTGCTCGCGGTCCAGTGGCTCGAATGTGACCACACCATCAAGTCGGTTCAAGAACTCCGGACGGAACTGCTGCCGCACTAGGGCGAGCACCTGCTCCCTGCGCTCGTCATACGGGACCGTGAGGTCGACGAGGAAGGACGAGCCCAGATTCGACGTGAGTATGAGGATCACGTTGCGGAAGTCGACGGTGCGTCCCTGCCCGTCGGTGAGCCGGCCGTCGTCGAGCACCTGGAGCAGGATGTCGAAGACCTCGGGGTGCGCCTTCTCCACTTCGTCGAGAAGCAGCACCGAGTACGGGCGACGACGGACCGCCTCCGTGAGCTGGCCGCCCTCCTCATAGCCGACGTATCCGGGCGGTGCTCCGACCAGTCGGGCGACCGAGTGCTTCTCGGAGTACTCGCTCATGTCGATGCGCACCATCGCGCGCTCATCGTCGAACAGGTACTCGGCGAGCGCCTTGGCCAGCTCCGTCTTTCCGACTCCGGTTGGACCCAAGAACATGAACGATCCGGTCGGCCGGTCTGGATCGGAGATGCCGGCCCGAGCACGGCGCACAGCATCGCTGACCTCGCGGACCGCCTCGTCCTGACCGACGACACGCTTGCCGAGCTCGGACTCCATGCGCAGCAGCTTCGCGGTCTCACCTTCGAGCAGCCGTCCGGCCGGAATGCCCGTCCACACGGCGACTACCTGCGCGATGTCGTCGGCGGTGACTTCCTCCTTGACCATCGCCGAGCGCTCGTTGGTTTCCGCAGTGACGCGTGCGAGCTCCTCCTCGAAGGTCGGCAGCTCGGCGTACAGGATGCGCGAGGCCTGCTCGAAGTCGCCGGACCGCTGCGCCCGCTCGGCAGTAGCGCGAAGCTCGTCGATGAGCACCTTTATCTCGCCGATGCGGTCAAGCCCCTTCTTCTCGGTCTCCCAGCGAGCACGCAGGGCGCCGAGCTCCTCGTCCTTGTCGGCGATCTCCGCGCGGATCTTCACCAGTCGCTCACGCGAGGCGTCGTCGGTCTCCTTGGCTACCGCCATCTCCTCCATGCGCAGCCGATCGACCTGCCGCTGGAGCACATCGATCTCCTCCGGCGAGGAGTCGATCTCCATGCGCAGGCGCGACGCGGCCTCGTCCATCAGGTCGATGGCCTTGTCGGGAAGGAAGCGCGATGTGATGTAGCGGTCGGAGAGCGTCGCGGCCGCAACGAGCGCCGAGTCGGAGATGACCACCTTGTGATGGGCTTCGTACTTCTCCTTGATGCCGCGCAGGATCGCGATGGTGTCCTCGACTGAGGGCTGGCTGACGTAGACCTGCTGGAACCGACGCTCGAGCGCCGCGTCCTTCTCGATGTACTTGCGGTACTCGTCGAGAGTCGTCGCGCCGATCATGCGCAGCTCACCGCGGGCCAGCAATGGCTTGAGCATGTTGCCGGCATCCATGGCCGACTCGCCGCTCGCACCGGTGCCGACGACGGTGTGGAGCTCGTCAATGAACGTGATGATCTGGCCATCGGCGCCCTTGATCTCGTCGAGCACCGCCTTGAGGCGTTCCTCGAACTCTCCGCGGTACTTGGCCCCGGCGACCATCGCGCCGAGATCCAGGGCGATGAGCGACTTGCCCTGCAGTGAGGTCGGTACATCGCCTTCGACGATGCGGCGCGCGAGGCCCTCGACGACAGCCGTCTTGCCGACGCCGGGCTCGCCGATAAGCACCGGGTTGTTCTTGGTGCGACGCGACAGCACCTGGATGGTGCGGCGCACCTCCTCGTCTCGCCCGATGACGGGGTCGATCTTGCCCTCGCGAGCGCGAGCGGTGAGGTCGATGCCGAACTTCTCCAGCGCCTGGAAAGTCTGTTCCGGGTTCTGACTCGTCACACGCGTGCTGCCCTTGACTCTGCTCAGAGCCTCAAGCAGGACGTCGGGCGTCGCGCCCTGCTGGGCCAGCCGCGCCATGACGTCGGGCCCACCATCCTTGGCGAGCGCGATGAGCAGGTGCTCGGTGCTGACGAACTCGTCGCCGCGCTGCTTGGCAACCGACTCAGCCGTCGTGAGAACTCGATGCGTGGCAGCGCTGAGCTGCGGAGCTGAGACGCTCGAGCCGCTCGCCGACGGCAGCGCGCGAATAGCCGCGCGCACCTCGGACGTGAGCAGCGGAACGTTCGCGCCCACGGCATCAAGCAGTGCCGTCGCGATGCCCTCGCCCTGCTGCAGCAGGGAGTCGAGCAGGTGCATCGGCTCGACGTGCGGGTTGCCGTTCGCCGCCGCGATGCGCACCGATGCGCCGAGCGCGTCCTGGCTCTTAGTCGTGAACTGAATATCCATTGCGTTACCTACCTAGTCCGAGGTGGTCTCCAGACCACCAGCGAGGTGGACGTCTGCTCGCGCGTGAACTCGGCGAGCCGAGTTCTGAGCACACGTACCTCTTCCTGCAATTCAAGTACTCGTCGAATCCCCTCGAGGGTCAGACCCTGCGCCGACAAGTCGGCGATCTCTCGCAGTCGCGCGATGTCGTTGGCCGAATACAGGCGGTTGCGCCCCCCGACTCGGGTCGGAACGACCAGACCGAGGCGGTCGTACTGGCGCAGTGTCTGCGGATGCAACGCCGAGAGCGACGCTGCGACCGAGATCGCGTACACGGGAGTCTCGTCCGCAACGCGGAAGCCGGTGCGCTCCGCGCGCGCGTGACGTTCGGTGGTCATGTCGCGACCCGTGGGCCCGCCGCGCCGTCGGCCAGCCCGAACAACTCGCGCCGCGGGTCGTCGCCGGCTGTCTGGTCGGCGTACTGCTGCAATGCCTCGCGTGCCTCGTCAGTCAGAGACTCGGGAACCTTGACGTCGACGCTGACCAGGAGGTCACCGTTGGTGCCGTCCTTGCGCCGGATTCCCTTGCCTCGGACTCGGAACGTACGGCCATTGGACGTGCCGGCCGGCAGCTTCACCGTGACCGAGCCACCGCGGGGGACGGGTACGGCGATCTCGCCGCCGAGCGCCGCCTCGGTGAATGTCACCGGGACGGTGACCGTGATGTTGTCGAGCTTGCGCGCGAACACCGGATGCGGGGCAATCGCGATGTCGACGAGCAGGTCGCCCGCCGGTCCGCCGCGCTCGCCCGCCGCCCCCTTGCCCTTGAGCCGGATGCGCGCGCCGTTCTTGACTCCGGCCGGGATGCGCGCCTGGACCACTCGAGTGCTGAGTCCGCGACCGCTGCCGTGGCAGGTCGGGCACGGATCGTCGACGTACAGCCCACGGCCCTTGCACGTCACGCACGGATCGGCGAACGCGAAGCCGCCGGCATTGCGCGTGGTCTGGCCGGAGCCATCACACGTCGGGCACATGCGCGGCACGGTGCCCGCCTTGGCGCCCGTTCCGTGACAGCTCGAACAGGGCGCATCGCTCGACAGCCGCAGCGGAACGGTGACTCCGTCAAGCGCATCGTCGAACGACAAGGTGAGCGAGCTCTCGAGGTCGGCGCCACGACGCGGCTGCCGACTGCGCGGGCCGGAGTTGCCGCCACGACGATTGAAGATGCCACCGAGGAAGTCGCCGAACCCTCCGGTGTCCTCACCGAACAGGTCTTCCATGTTGACGTTGTACTGGGGACCGCCACCCGAGGCACCGAAGTTGCCCGGCGAGTAACCGCCACCCGCGAACAAGGACCGCGCCTCGTCGTACTCCTTGCGCTTGGCGTCGTCGGACAGCACGTCGTACGCCTCGGAGACCCCCTTGAACCGCTCCTCGGACTCCTTGTTCCCCGGGTTCTTGTCCGGGTGCAGTTCGCGCGCGAGTTTGCGGTACTTCTTCTTGATCTCGTCGGCCGCGGCGTCCTTCGATACGCCGAGCACGGCGTAGAAGTCCTTCTCGAGCCAGTCCTTGTTCACGGGTGCTGCTTTCGTCAGTCGGTGCCGGCGACGGCCACGCGGGCCGGGCGCAGAACACGGCCGGCAAAGCGGTAGCCGGGCTGGTAGACCGCGACCACGGTGGGCTCGGTCACCTCGTCGCGAGCCTCAGTGGCGATCGCCTCATGGAACGTCGGGTCGAATGTCTCGCCGACCTCGCCGAACTTCTCCAGTCCGATGCGCGCCAGTGCTGCCTCAAGCGATTCCCCGACGGTCTTGAACGCGCCCTCGAGCTCGCCGTGCTGACGCGCCCGGTCGATGTCGTCGACCATCGGCAGCAGCTCGTTGAGAACTCCCCCGACGGCGGTCTCGCGAACGAGCTCACGATCGCGATCAACGCGGCGCCGGTAGTTGGCGTACTCCGCGTGGACGCGCTGCAGGTCGTTGGTGAGCTCGGCCAACTTCGCGTCCGCGTCGCTCACCGCCGCATCAAGGATGTCGTCGACGGTGAGTTCGTCCCCGAGGTCGGGTCCGTCAGCCGGGGATACCGGCTGACGGACCTCGTTGGTCTCGGGATCGACGCGACGCTTGTCCGTGAACCGGATTCCCGTCGGCTCGAACTCCTGCGAGCCCTGATCCTCTGGGGTCACTTGGACTTGTCCTCGGTCTCGTCCTCGTCCACGATCTCCGCGTCGATGACGTCGTCCTCGGACGCGTCGGCAGCAGCCTCCGCGGACTCCTCTGCGCCAGCTGCAGCGCCAGCCTCCTGCGCTGCTGCATACATTGCCGCGCCGAGAGCCTGGCTCGCAGTCGCGACCTTGTCTGTAGCGGTGCGCATGCCCGGGATGTCGTTGGCCTCGATGGCTGCCTTCAACTCCGCGAGCGGCCCGTCGACATTGGACTTGGCGTCTGCCGGGATCGTGTCCGCATTGTCGGCGAGGAACTTCTCGGTCTGGTAGACCAACCCCTCCGCGCTGTTGCGAACCTCGACCTCGTCGCGACGCTGCTTGTCCTCTTCGGCGTGCTGCTCGGCCTCGCGCATCATCCGATCGATCTCGTCCTTGTTCAGGGCCGAGCCGCCGGAGATCGTCATCGACTGCTCCTTCTGCGTCGCCAGGTCCTTTGCGGAGACGTGGACGATGCCGTTGGCGTCGATGTCGAACGTGACCTCAACCTGGGGGATGCCACGAGGTGCCGGCGGGAGGCCGGTCAGCTCGAAGGTGCCCAGCCGCTTGTTGTACGCGGCCATCTCGCGCTCGCCCTGGTAGACCTGGATGAGCACGGACGGCTGGTTGTCGTCAGCGGTGGTGAAGATCTCGCTGCGCTTGGTCGGGATGGTCGTGTTGCGCTCGATGAGACGCGTCATGACGCCGCCCTTGGTCTCGATGCCCAGCGACAGCGGGGTCACGTCGAGCAGCAGGACGTCCTTGACCTCGCCCTTGAGAACGCCGGCCTGGAGTGCCGCGCCGATGGCGACGACCTCGTCCGGGTTCACGCTCTTGTTGGGCTCCTTGCCCGTCTCGGTCTTCACGAGCTCGGTGACGGCGGGCATGCGCGTCGAGCCGCCGACCAGGACAACCTGGTCGATCTTGTCGATGCTGATGCCCGCGTCCTTGAGCACGGACTGGAACGGCGCCTTGGTGCGATCGAGCAGATCGGACGTCAGCGACTCGAACTGCGCACGCGACAGGCTCTCCTCGAGGTGGAGGGGTCCATCGGCGCTGGCCGTGATGTAGGGCAGGTTGATCGAACTCTGCATCGAGCTGGACAGCTCGATCTTCGCCTTCTCCGCTGCCTCACGAAGCCGCTGCATGGCCATCTTGTCCTTGGACAGGTCGACGCCGTGTGCGTTCTTGAACTGAGTCACGAGCCAGTCGACGACCTTGTTGTCCCAGTCGTCGCCACCGAGGTGGTTGTCACCGCTGGTGGCCTTGACCTCGACGACGCCGTCGCCGATCTCGAGCAGCGACACGTCGAACGTGCCACCGCCGAGGTCGAACACGAGGATCGTCTGCTCCTCGTCGCCCTTGTCGAGTCCGTAGGCGAGTGCGGCCGCGGTGGGCTCGTTGATGATGCGCAGGACGTTGAGGCCCGCGATCTCGCCGGCCTCCTTGGTGGCCTGTCGCTCGGCGTCGCTGAAGTACGCCGGCACGGTGATGACCGCGTCGGTGACGTTCTCACCGAGGTAGGCCTCAGCGTCGCGCTTCAGCTTGCCAAGCGTGCGGGCGCTGATCTCCTGGGGCGTGTACGCCTTGCCGTCGATGTCGACGGTCCAGGTGGTGCCCATGTGGCGCTTGACGGACCGCACTGTGCGGTCGACGTTGGTGACGGCCTGGCGCTTGGCGACCTCGCCGACCAGTACCTCGCCGTTCTTCGCGAAGGCGACGACGGACGGCGTAGTCCGTGAGCCTTCGGCGTTCGCGATGACGACGGGTTCTCCGCCCTCAAGGACCGAGACGACCGAGTTGGTCGTGCCCAGGTCGATACCCACTGCTCGGGCCATGGTGGTGGTGCTCCTTCGGGTTGTCGGTGACGTTGGTACGTCGAAAACTGTGCTATGAGTCTACCCGACTCAATTACTCGATGCAACCCCACGCATACCAATCCTCCCGCGAGTGGGCACTTGTTGGGCCCAGAATCGGACATTTCACCCCGACAAGTGCCCACTCGCGAAGGGGGTTGCTTGTTAGCGGGAGGCGAGGCCGGCGGCGGCCTCGAGGAGCAGCAACGCGCCCAGGCGGACGGTGCGCTGGTCGGCGGAGTCCGCCGTCGCGTCGATCTCGGCGATGTCCAGCGAACGGACGCCCGCGTGCGCGCCGGCGAGGAAGGCGGCCTGCCGCAACTCGTCGGCGCTGATGCCCCCAGGCGCGGCCGCCGGGCAGCCCGGCCCGACCGAGCGATCGCAGACGTCGACATCGAGGTCGACGTGAATAGGCCCCCCGGCCGAGCCGGCGATCTCCAGTGCCTCGGCCATGGCGTCGGCGATCGGCCGGGTGCGCAGGGCGCCGCGGGTGATCACGGTGATACCCAGATCACTGGCGCGCGCGGCGTACTCAGGCGAGTTGGAGAAGTCAGCGATACCGACCTGGACGACGCGCCCGCCCGACAGGCCCGCCTCGACCAGGCGGCGGACCGGTGATCCGTTGCTGATGCCATCTCGGAGATCGTGATGCGCGTCGAGAGTGACCAGCCCAGCGGTCGCGATCGACTCCCCCCACACGCCGCGCGCAACGCTGTAGGTCAGGGAGTTGTCACCACCGAGGGCGATCAGCAGGCGAGTCGTCGATGCGAGTTGGCTCGTTCGCGCGATGACGCGTGCCTCGCCATCCTCGAAATCGGGATCGACCACGTCGCCGGCATCGACGCCCACCAGCGAGCGCACGTCGATGCCCGTCGTGGCCGAGTACGTCGAGTAGCGCGCGAGTGCATCGCGGACCGCGGCGGGCGTCGCGTGCGCACCCGTCGGACTGATCGATGTGCGATGGGCCGGAATCCCAATAACCGCAACGTCACTCGCGACATCTGACGACGTCAGCCACGTGCTCGCCCTGGGCCACGCCGCATCCTCGGTCATCGGGCTCCCAATCGCCTGGACAGTTCCCGCGCGGCGCGAGTCGCATGCACCGCGAGTTCGGCTCGAACCTTCGCGTCGGCGCGATCCGATCTGAACGTTAGCCCGATGGACGCAACGGCACGCCCGGAATGATCGCGGGCGGCAACGGCCACCGATGCGTAGCCCGGGACGATGAAGCCATCCTCCTCGGCCCAGCCACGCGCCCGCTCCGCGGCGAGCAGCCGATTCAGAGCGGAGGCGGACGCCGGCCCGAGTCCGGTGCGGTCGACGAAAGCGCCTCTCGACGGGAACAGCGCGCGAATCTGCGCGGCGGGTAGCTCGGCGAGGACCGCGCGCCCCGAGGCAGTGAGCGAGGCGGGCAGCCGAACACCCACGTCGGCCACCGTGGTGACGGGACTTCGCGGGGACTCGGTGAGTAGGTAGAGGATCTCCCGACCGTGCAGCACCCCGAGGTGTGCGACCGCCGGCGCAACGTCGGTGATGTCGTGCGCGAGTCGATGCAGCACCGGGCGACCGAATCGCTCGAGGGGCTCATGCCGCAGGTAGGCCGCGCCGATCTCGAACGCGCCGACACCGAGGCCCCACCGCTCATCCTCGGGATAGTGGGCCACGAAACCAGCCGCCTCCATCGCCGCCAGCAGGTGGTACATCGAGGACCGCGGCAGGCCCAGTTCTCGGGCCAAGGAGGACGCCGACGACGGGCCGGGTGCGGCAGCGAGCGCGCGCAGCACCGAGAGCGCTCGCGTCGCCGCAGTTGCGTTCGGCATAGGCCCCTTGAATCTGGCATGTCAGACAGTTCGTCGCCGAATCGTATTCCTAAGAAAATCCGACCCCGATCGAATTAGCCCATGACTTCTGGACCTCGCCCGGTAAGGGCAGCAACGGGAACAACCCTCTCCGCACAGGGCTGGCAGCAGGAGGCCGCACTGCGGATGCTCATGAACAACCTCGACCCCGACGTGGCCGAGCATCCCGATGAGCTGGTGGTCTACGGGGGAACCGGCAAGGCGGCGCGCAACTGGGCCAGTTTCGACGCCATGGTGCGCACGCTTACCGACCTGCGCGCCGACGAGACGATGCTCGTGCAATCCGGAAAGCCGGTCGGCGTCTTCCAGACCCACGAGTGGGCGCCGCGGGTGATCCTCGCGAACTCCAACCTGGTGGGGGACTGGGCCACCTGGCCGGAGTTCCGGCGCCTGGAGCAGCTCGGCCTGACGATGTACGGCCAGATGACCGCCGGCTCATGGATCTACATCGGCACGCAGGGGATCCTGCAGGGCACGTACGAGACCTTCGCTGCGGTCGCTGCGAAGCGTTTCGGGGGCACGCTCGCTGGAACGCTCACCGTCACCGCGGGATGCGGAGGCATGGGCGGCGCGCAGCCGCTGGCAGTGACCATGAATGAGGGCGTGTGCCTCATGATCGACGTCGACCCCACGCGCCTGCGCCGCCGCGTGGAGACGCGCTACCTCGACGAGATCGCCGACGACATCGACGACGCGATCGCACGCGTGCTCGCCGCGAAGGCCGCGCGTCGCGCGGTGTCGGTCGGGCTCGTCGGCAATGCGGCAACGCTCCTGCCCGAGTTGCTGCGGCGCGATGTCCCGATCGACATCGTCACCGACCAGACGTCGGCGCACGATCCGCTCTACTACATCCCCGAGGGCATCGACATCGACGATGCGCGTGACTACGCCGACCGCAAGCCCGAGGAGTTCACCGAGCGCGCCCAGGCATCGATGGCCAAGCACGTCGAGGCGATGGTCGGGTTCATGGACAAGGGCGCCGAGGTGTTCGACTACGGCAACTCCATTCGCGACGAGGCGCGCAAGGGTGGCTACGACCGCGCGTTCGAGTTCCCCGGATTCGTGCCGGCATACATTCGCCCGCTGTTCTGCGAGGGCAAGGGCCCGTTCCGCTGGGTCGCGCTCTCCGGTGACCCGAAGGACATCTACCGAACCGATCAGGCCGTGCTCGACCTGTTCCCCGACAACGAGCATCTGCATCGCTGGATCACCATGGCTCAGGAGCGAGTCGCCTTCCAGGGACTGCCCGCGCGCATCTGCTGGCTCGGCTACGGCGAGCGCGACAAGGCCGGCCTCGCGTTCAACGACCTGGTCGCCCGCGGCGAGGTCAGCGCGCCGATCGTCATCGGGCGCGACCACCTGGACTGCGGCTCAGTTGCCTCGCCATACCGCGAGACTGAGGCCATGCTCGACGGGTCCGACGCGATCGCCGACTGGCCTTTGCTCAACGCGATGATCAACATCTCGTCGGGCGCATCGTGGGTGTCGATTCACCACGGTGGCGGAGTGGGGATGGGTCGCTCGATTCACTCCGGCCAGGTCAGCGTGGCCGACGGCACGCCGCTCGCCGCCGAGAAACTGGCACGGGTGCTCACGAATGACCCGGGCATGGGCGTGATTCGGCACGCAGACGCCGGCTACGACCGCGCGATCGATGTGGCTCGCGAGCGGCACGTGCACGTGCCGATGCTGGACACGTCCAGTGCGTGAGTGGGGTGCGGGTACCACCGCACTGGTCGGGATCGGATCGCTCGTCACGAACGATCCGACAGTCGGCGACGGGCCACTCGGGCTGATCACCGATGCCGCGGTCGTGGTCGAGAAAGGGAGGATCACGTGGGTCGGGCCGGAGAGCGAGTGCGGCGACGCGGACAGTCGCATCGACCTGCTGGGCCGCTGCGTCCTGCCGGGTTTCGTCGACAGCCACGCACATCCCGTCTTCGCCGGCAATCGCGCGGATGAGTTCGCCGCGCGCATGCGCGGGGAGTCCTACGCGGCCGGTGGCATCCGCACGACCGTCGCGGCCACGCGAGCCGCGAGTGACGCGGTCCTGCGCACCAATCTGCGCAGCCTGGCCAGCGAGTTCGGCTCGAGCGGCACAACCACCTTCGAGGCCAAGTCCGGCTACGGCCTGAACATCGACGACGAGCAGAGATCACTGCGTATCGCGGGGGAGTTCACCTCGGAGACCACCTACCTCGGCGCGCACGTCGTTCCCGAGGAGTTCGCCGGCCGCGTCGACGACTACGTGCACCTGGTGACCGGAGGGATGCTCGACGCGTGCGCTCCTCACGCACGATGGATCGACGTCTTCTGCGACCGTGGAGCATTCGACGCCGACCAGGCGCGCGCGATCCTGACGGCGGGCCAGGCAGCGGGACTGCAGGCGCGCATCCATGCGAATCAACTGCAGCACGGCGACGGGATCCGGGTCGCCGTCGAGGTCGGCGCCGCATCGGCCGACCACTGCACGCACGCCACCGACGCGGACCTCGTGTCGCTGGCCGGCAGTTCCACGGTCGCCACCCTCCTGCCCGGCGCAGAGTTCTCTACCCGCTCCGCGTATCCGAACGCGCGACGGATGATCGACGCAGGAGTCACCGTCGCGATCGCGACTGACTGCAATCCGGGCTCGAGCTACACCACGAGCATGCCGTTCTGCATCGCCGTCGCGGTGCGGGACATGCACATGACACCCGATGAGGCTGTGTGGTCAGCGACTGCGGGCGGTGCGCGCGCGCTTCGACGGGACGATGTCGGCAGTGTCCGCGTCGGCGCCCGCGCGGACCTCGTCAGCCTCAACGCCCCTAGCCACGTCCACCTCACCTACCGGCCCGGAGTCGATCTCGTCGACCGCGTTTGGTCCACGCCGCACGCCCCTAGAGTCGACGCATGAGCGAGGACCGTGTCGTGATCATCGACACCGACGGCATGACACTCGACGACGTTCTCGCCGTCGCACGCCTCGATGCCCGCGTGGAGATCTCGCAAGCATCGCGCGACGCGATGGCGTCGAGCAGGCGGCAGATCGAGGCGCTCGCGGCATCGCCCGTGCCGGTCTACGGCGTATCCACGGGCTTCGGCGCGCTCGCCAATCGGCACATCGCGCCCGAGGATCGCCGGCAGTTGCAGCGCTCTCTCATTCGATCGCACGCCGCGGGAATGGGCGCGCCGGTCGAACGCGAGGTCGTGCGCGCGCTGATGCTCCTACGACTGAAGACCCTTGCGAGCGGACGAACCGGCAGCAGGCCGATCGTCGCTGAGACGATGGCCGCCCTGCTCAATGCCCAGATCACGCCCGTGGTGCACGAGTACGGATCGCTCGGGTGCAGCGGTGATCTCGCACCTCTCGCGCACTGCGCCCTGGTGCTGATGGGAGAAGGCCGGGCGACGGACCGTGATGGAGTCGAACGACCGGTACCCGAGCTTCTCGCGGAGGCCGGCATCGAGCCCGTCGAACTGCAGGAGAAGGAGGGCCTGGCTCTCATCAACGGGACCGACGGAATGCTCGGGATGCTCATCATGGCGATTGCCGACCTCGAGCACCTGTGCGATGTTGCCGACCTGACCACGGCGATGAGCGTCGAAGGCCTCATGGGCACCGATCAGGTCTATCGCGCCGAACTGCACCTGCCACTGCGGCCGCATCCAGGCCAGGCAATCTCGGCCGCCAACATCTTTCGCCAGCTCGCCGGTTCGGGGATCGTCGCGTCACACAAGGAGGGCGACGACCGCGTGCAGGACGCGTATTCGCTGCGCTGCTCACCGCAGGTCACCGGCGCGGTGCGCGACACCATCACGCACGCGCGCATGGTCGCCGAACGCGAACTGCGGGCGACGATCGACAACCCAGTGGTGCTCGACGACGGCACCGTCTCGAGCAATGGCAACTTCCACGGTGCTCCCGTCGGCTACGTGCTCGACTTCCTGGCGATAGCCGCCGCCGACCTCGGTTCGATGTCAGAGCGCCGGACCGATCGCATGCTGGACAAGAACCGCTCGCATGGCCTGGCACCGTTCCTCGCCGATGATCCGGGCGTGGACTCCGGATTGATGATCGCTCAGTACACCCAGGCCGGACTGGTCAGCGAGAACAAGCGACTCGCCGTGCCGGCCAGCGTCGACTCCATTCCGAGCTCGGCGATGCAGGAGGACCACGTTTCGATGGGCTGGCATGCCGCCAGGAAGCTGCGGACCGTCGTCACCAACCTGACTCGGATCCTGGCTATCGAGCTGGTCACGGCCGCCCGGGCGATCGACATGCGCGCCCCCCTCGAGCCGGCACCGGCCACCGCCGAGGTCATTGCGCTGCTCAGGCAGACGGTGCCTGGCGTCGGGCCTGACCGATTCCTGGCTCCCGAACTTGATGCAGGTCACATGCTCGTCGGGCAACTTCGACTCGCCTGATCAGGGGCGGCAGATAGTCTCAGGCCGTGGAAGCACACATGGTCATTCGCGCGGTTGTGGGCATCGCAATCACGGTCGGCGTGCTCGCGTTCGCGGGCAAGCGACTGCTGTTCTTGGCTCAGCTGGTCCGCTCAGGCAAGCCAGCCGTCGGTCGGCTGGTTGACCCGACCGCCCGCGTGACCGCCGAGGCCACCGAAGTACTCGGCCAGCGCAAGCTGCTCAAGTGGACGATCCCTGGCCTGGCGCACGTCTTCGCGTTCTGGGGATTCCTCGTCCTGGGCCTGACCATCCTCGAGGCCTACGGCGCGCTGTTCGTCTCCGACTTCGGTGTGCCGATCGTCGGCACCTGGCCGATCGTCGGCTTCGCCGAGGATCTCTTCGGACTGCTGGTCCTCGTCGGGATCTCGATCTTCGCGGTCCTGCGACTGACGAACAATCCAGCGACCCACGGGCGTATGTCACGGTTCTTCGGCTCCCACACCAAGGGCGCCTGGCTGATCTTGTTCATGATCTTCAACGTCGTGTGGACGCTGTTCTTGTACCGCGGCGCGCAGTCGGCGCTGGGCAACCTGCCATTCGAGTCCGGCGCCTTCTTCTCCGACTGGATCGGCTCGCTCATGTCCGGCCTGAGTGAGAGCACCCTTGAGTGGATCGAGACGATCGGCATCTGGCTGCAGATCGGCGTCGTCGTCCTGTTCCTGCTGATCGTGCTGAACTCCAAGCATCTGCACATCGGTGCCGCGCCGATCAACGTCTACACCTCGCGCCGACCCAACGCGCTCGGTCCGCTGCTGCCGATCTACTACAACGGCGAGCCGGTCAACTTCGAGGACCCGCCCGACGACGCGACGTTCGGGAAGGGCCACATCGGCGACTTCACATGGAAGAACAACCTCGACTTCATGTCGTGCACCGAGTGCGGTCGCTGCCAGTCGCAGTGCCCGGCCTGGAACACCGGCAAGCCGTTGTCGCCGAAGCTCATGATCATGAACCTGCGCGACACCATGTTCACGCAGGCGCCGTACCTGCTCGCGGCCGACGGCAAGCACCCCGGTTTGGGCGAGCTGCACGAGGAGGCCTTGGCAGCGGTCAGCGCCGAGGTGCGCGCTGAGGTCGAGCGCCCGTTCATCGGACCGCGCGAGGGCAGCGATCACTCCGCAGACGACGGCTATACCTTCGACGGCCACCGCACGACCGGCGCCGAGTTGCCGATCATCGACGAGGACGCGCTGTGGTCCTGCACGATGTGCGGCGCATGCGTCAACCAGTGCCCCGTCGACATCGAGCACATCGACCACTTCGTCGACATGCGCCGCTACCAGGTCATGATCGCCACCGAGTTCCCCAGCGAGCTCAACGGCATGTTCAAGAACGTCGAGAACAAGGGCAACCCGTGGGGCATGAACGCCTCCGACCGCAACGCCTGGATCACCGAGGTCGACTTCGAGGTCGAGGTCTTCGGCATGAACGGCGAGGACGCGATCCCCGACGACGTCGACTACCTGTTCTGGGTTGGCTGCGCCGGCGCCTTCGAGGACCGCGCGAAGCGCACCACCAAGGCCGTCGCCGAGTTGCTCCACATCGCGGGCGTGAGGTTCATGGTCCTCGGCGAGGGCGAGACCTGCACCGGTGATCCCGCGCGACGTGCGGGCAACGAGTTCTTGTTCCAGATGCAGGCGATGCAGAACGTCGAGGTCCTCAACGAGATCAAGGCGACCAAGATCGTCGTCACCTGCCCGCACTGCCTGAACACCCTCAAGCGCGAGTACCCGCAGCTCGGGGGCAACTACGAGGTGGTTCACCACACCCAGTTGCTCAACGAGCTGGTCAAGGCCGGCCGCCTCACGCCGGTCGCCGACCCGAACGCCGGTGCCGAGGGGCAGTCCGTCACGTACCACGACCCCTGCTACCTGGGCCGCCACAACGACATCTACCTCCCCCCGCGCGATCTCATCGAGGCCACCGGCGCAACGAAGATCGAGATGGGCCGCACGGCCGACAAGTCCTTCTGCTGCGGCGCCGGCGGCGCGCGCATGTGGATGGAGGAGAAGATCGGCACGCAGGTCAACAAGAACCGCGGCGACGAGGCCATCGCCACCGGTGCCAGCACCATCGCGGTCGCGTGCCCGTTCTGCTCGGTCATGCTCAACGACGCGGTGACGAGCCGACAGTCGGAGGGTGTCGCAGCTGGAGTTCAGGTCGTCGACGTGGCAACGCTGCTGCTGCAGGCCAGCAAGCGCTAGCCGACGCGACCCGAAACGTTGTGAAAGCGGGTCGCTGAGCGGGGTTTCGCGACGTTTCGGGTCGCGTCGGCGGACCTAGGCGCGCGGGTGATCGCTGCCGCGCACCTGGTCGAGCGCATGCAGCAACACCGGGGCCAGTGCGGCGACGCCGTCGCGAGCACCGCCAGTGGAGCCAGGCAGGTTGATGATGAGGGTCGTGCTCGCGATGCCCGCAAGACCGCGGGACAGCACGGCCATCGGCACGCCCTGCGCTACTCCGTACGCACGGATCGCCTCCGCCAGGCCCGGTGACTCGCGGTCGAGAACGCGCTTGGTCATCTCAGGCGTGAGGTCGGTCGGGGTGTGACCGGTGCCGCCGGTCGTCACGATGAGGTCGACGTCGGCCGCGATGCCGTCGAGCAGGGCCATGAACACCGGCTCGCCATCAGCAACGACGACCGGGCCGACGACGCTCAGGCCCAGTTCCGTCAGCGCCTCGACGACCACCGGACCCGACGCGTCCTCCCAAGTACCGGCTGCGGCGCGGGTCGATGCCGTGATCACGAGAGCGCGGCGCGGAGCGTCGCTCATTGCTCTCGGATCCAATGGCCGGAGCGACCGCCGAGTTTTTCCAGCAGGACGACCTCGGTGATCGCCGCGTTCCGATCGCGTCCCTTGACCATGTCGATGACAGTGAGGCCGCCGACCGCCGCGGCGGTCAGCGCTTCCATCTCCACGCCGGTTCGATCGGCGGTGCGCACGGTCGCGAGGATCTCCACGTACGGGCCGTCGTCGACGATCGTGACGTCGACATCGACCCCGTGCACGGGGATCGGATGGCACAGCGGAATGAGGTCTGGCGTCCGCTTCGTCGCCTGGATCGCCGCGATGCGCGCGACGGCCAGCGCGTCGCCCTTGGGCAATCCACCGCTGCGCAGGAGTGAAGCAACCTCAGTGGAGATGCTGACGCGGCTGCGCGCCGTGGCCGACCGAGTCGTGACGTCCTTTGCGGTGACGTCGACCATGCGGGCCTCGCCGCGCTCATTGAGGTGGGTGAGTTCGCCCTCGGCCTGCGTCATGGCGCCACCCTACGGCGAGCGCGCGCACGGCGCGTAGCCTCAGCCGGGTGAGCGCGGGAGAGGTCCAGGTGCACCTGTTCGCCGCGGCACGGGCCGCTGTCGGTGCGTCCGTCGTGACGACACCGTCCGGATCGTTGGGCGAGATCCTCGACTCGGTGGAGTCCGCGCATCCCGATTTCGGCGCCGTACGCCCTCGTTGCAGTTACCTCGTCGACGAGATCTCCGTCCGCGACCTCGGCGCGATCGTCGCGCCCGGCAGCCGAGTCGACGTCCTGCCACCCTTCGCCGGCGGCTAACACCCCCCGAATTGAACCGCCTCCCGGGTCAAATCCGCAGAATGCGCCCCGAAACGCCCCCAGAACGCCGATTTGACCCGGGAGGCGGTTCAATTCGCTAGCCGCCGATGGCGCTCATGGGGCGGTCGGGCTGGATGAACGACGGATCGTTGATGCCGTGCCCTGGCAGCTTCGCCAGCACCGATGACGCGAACAGGCCGGCGATCCGCTCGCGTCGCTCTTCCTCGGAGATCGTCGCGTCACGGAGCGTCGCGCGGACATCGGTCTCATCGCGGGCGAACAGGCAGTTGCGGATCTGCCCGTCGGCGGTCAGGCGAAGACGATCGCAGGCCGCGCAGAAGGGCTTCGACACGCTCGCGATGATGCCGACGGTGGCCGGACCGCCATCGACGAGGAACTCCTCCGCAGGAGCCGAGCCGCGATTCGGCACGGGCACGAGGTCGAACTCTGCGGAGAGCAGTTCATAGATCTCGTCAACCGTGATCATCTCCGCGCGCTCCCATGAGCCCCCCGCGTCCAGCGGCATCTGCTCGATGAAGCGCAGGCTCCAGTCGTTCGCGATCGCATGGCGCAGCAGCGGTACCGCCTCGTCGTCGTTGACTCCCCGCATCAGCAAAGTGTTGACCTTCAACGGCTTGAGCCCCGCGGCCTGCGCGGCTTCGATGCCGGCGATCACGTCGTCGAAGCGGTCGCGAAAGGTCAACTTCGCGAAGCGGTCGCGATCGAGAGTGTCGAGGCTGACGTTGACGCGCTCAAGGCCGGCGTCCGCAAGCGGCTGAGCAAGCTCGACCAGCCGCAAGCCGTTCGACGTCAGCGAGATTCGCGGCGGCGCGGGAAGTGCGTTGATCCGCCTGACGATCTCGACCACATCCGGACGCAGCAGCGGCTCACCGCCGGTGAGCCTGATGTTCGTGATGCCCTGGTCGACCGCGACCTCGATCACCGTCATCAACTCGTCGACGGACAGCAGGTGCTCGCCCGGCATCCAGTCCGCGAAGTCGGGTGGCATGCAGTATGTGCAGCGCAGATTGCAGCGGTCGGTCACGGAGACGCGCAGGTCGCGATGCACGCGACCGTACGTGTCGACCAGCGGCAACGCCGTCATGCGCAGTTCACCCACTCGTCGGTGCCATCGGCAAACACCTGGTGCTTCCACACCGGCAGTCGTTCCTTCGTCAGGTCCACCAGCGCCTGGCAGGCCGCGAACGCCTCACCGCGATGTGCCGACGAGACGGCCACGACAAGCGCCGCGTCGCCGATCACGAGCGGCCCGACTCGGTGCGCGACGGCAAGGGCGACGACGTCGAACCGCGCGTCGATCTCCTTGGCCACCTCCGCAAGAACCGCCTGAGCGGTGGGGTGACCTTCATAGGTGAGCGATGCGACCGCGAGGCCGTGATCGTTGTCGCGAACATTGCCGCTGAAGAGGACCACGGCGCCGGCACGGTTGTCGGAGACCAGTCGCTCGATCGCGAGGCGGTCCAATGGCTGATCGGTGACCTCGACCAACCGAATCGCGCCCATCGCACCATTATTGACCCTGACCTGCAGGACGGCCTCGGCAACCGAGCGAAGGTGGTGCGCGTGCGCGAGGTGCTCGCTGAGATCGCCGCCGTGCAGGAGCGCGGGGGAAACGCCGCGATGGCAACGGTCGTGCGCACGTGGCGGTCGGCTCCGCGGCCCGCAGGAGCGTCGATGCTCGTCACGGACAGGGGCGAGGCGATCGGCTCGATCAGCGGAGGCTGCGTCGAGGGCGCGGTCTTCGAGGTCGGCCAGCAGGTGATCGCCGACGGAATTCCTCGCTACGAGACCTATGGCGTGACGGACGACGAGGCGTTCGCGGTGGGCCTCACGTGCGGGGGCGTGCTCGAGGTGTTCGTCGAGCGCGTCGACGAGCAGAGCTGGCCCGAGCTCGGCGGCATCCTGCACAGCGCCGAGACCCACGAGCCGTTTTCCGTGGCCACCATCGTCGCCGGCCCGCACTTCGTCGGGCGCCACCTGATCGTCCGGGCCGACCACACCGAGGGCTCACTGGGCACCGACCGGCTCGACGACACGGTCCGGGAGGACGTCATCGGCATGCTGGCCGCCGGACGCACCGGGTTCCTGCACTACGGACCCGAGGGCGAGCGACTCGGCGACGGACTCGACGTGTTCGTCGCGACCCTTGCCCCACCCGCACAGATGCTCGTGATCGGGGCGATCGACTTCTCTGCCGCGCTCGTCCGCGTCGGCAAGCTGCTCGGCTACCGGGTGACCGTGTGCGATGCACGACCGGTGTTCGCCACGGCCAAGCGCTTCCCCGACGCTGACGAAATCGTCGTCGACTGGCCGCACCGATGGCTCGCGAAGCAGCACGTCGATGCCCGCACCGTGATCGCGGTGCTCACGCACGACCCCAAGTTCGACGTGCCGGCGCTGGCGGTCGCGCTTCGCACCGATGCGGGATACGTCGGCGCGATGGGCTCGCGTCGCACGCACGACGACCGGCTCACCCGCCTGAAGGAGGCGGGCCTCACCGACGACGAGCTTGCCCGCCTGCACTCCCCGATCGGACTGGATCTCGGCGCGCGCACCCCCGAGGAGACGGCCATCTCGATAGCCGCCGAGATCGTGCAGGCGCGGTGGGGCGGCACCGGCGAGCGGCTCACGGCAACCGACGGGCCGATCCACCCCGGCGCGCCGCGGTGAGCTCCGTCGCCGGACTGGTGCTCGCAGCGGGGAGCGGATCCCGCTTCGGCGAACCGAAGGCCCCGGTGGTGGTCGACGGTGAGCGACTGGTCGATCACGCGGTTCGGTGCCTGCGCGAGGGTGGCTGCGACCCGGTGGTCGTGGTGCTCGGCGCGTGGGTCGGCGACGTTCCGCACGCCGACGTCATTGTCAACGCCGAGTGGCAAGGGGGCATGGGGTCCTCGCTGCGTGCCGGACTGCACGCGCTGGAGGACAACGACGTGGACGCGGTGCTCGTCACGCTCGTCGACCTGCCCGGCCTCACTCCGCAGGCGGTCGCACGCATCGTGAATACCGACGACGAGATCGTCGTCGCCACCTACAGCGGCGAGCGCGGGCACCCCGTGCGGTTAGCCCGCAAACATTGGCCCGATGTCATCGCGGTAGCGGCCGGCGACGCAGGCGCTCGAGGGTTCCTCGCCGGTCGTACGGACATCACGCTCGTGGAGGTCGGCGACATCGCCGACGGTGCCGACCTGGACACCCAAAGCGACTAGCTAGACCGACGAGCGGCCCGCCGCGACGACACGCACGGCCGGCACCTGAATCCACGGGAACCGGATCCACCGGTCCGTCGAGCGCCAGGCCATCTCCGGCGCGTAGGTCGTGTGCGGCTTCTCGTAGATGACGGCAACCCGGACCTCGGCGCCCGCAGGCAGCAGGTTGCGCACGAAGTGCAGCGTGGCGCCGGTGTCGGCCACGTCGTCGGCGACGAGCACGCGCTTGCCGTCGAGATCAGCCAGGTGCGGCTGGTCGCCGATGAGGAGCGGCGCAGCCAGTGTCTCGCCCGCGTCCGTGTAGTACTCGACGTTGACGTGTCGTACATCCTTGATGTCCAGCGCGTAGGCCAGTCCCGCGGCGACGAGCAGGCCACCGCGCACGACGCCGAGGATCGCGTCAGGGATCCAGTCGTCATCGACGACCTGCTGGGCGAGCCAGCGGATGCCCACCCCGAAGTCCGAGTACGTGAGGATCTCGAGCTCGGACTCGGCGGGCATGGCCATGGTCGCTCCCGCGGTCAGATCTGGGTTCGATGGAAGTTGGCGTAGGACCGGCTTGGCGTCGGGCCGCGCTGGCCCTGGTAACGCGAGCCGTACTTCTCGCTGCCGTACGGGTGCTCGGCAGGGCTGGACAGCCGGAACAGGCACAGCTGGCCGATCTTCATGCCCGGATAAAGCATGATCGGCAGGTTCGCGACGTTCGACAGTTCGAGCGTGACGTGACCGGAGAATCCCGGATCGATGAAGCCGGCCGTCGAGTGCGTCAGCAGGCCCAGGCGGCCCAGCGAGGACTTGCCCTCCAGGCGCCCGGCGATGTCGTCGGGCAGCGTGACGACCTCGTACGTCGAGCCGAGCACGAACTCGCCCGGATGCAGGATGAAGGGCTCATCGCCCTCGGGCTCGAGCAGCCGGGTGAGGTCGGGCTGCTCGATGCTGGGGTCGATGTGCGGGTACTTGTGGTTCTCGAAGACGCGAAACCAGCGGTCGAGGCGGACGTCCATGCTTGACGGCTGGATCAGCGCCTCGTCGTACGGCTCGAGCCCGACGCGCCCGGCAGCGAGCTCGGCCTTGATGTCGCGGTCGGAGAGCAGCACGCGCGCAGGCTATCGGTTTCCGGCCGGACCTGTAACGTCCGCATGTGGCCCTGACCATCCACGATCCTGGCCGGATCGCCCTGCGACGCGGCATCCGCGCGGCGATCGCGATGCCCATCGCCCTGGCGATCACGCTGAACCTCGTCGACGACACTGTCGGAGCCGTCTTCGCGGCCCTCGGCACGGCCGCGCTCCTCATCACCGCGGACTTCGCCGGCACGTGGCAGAAGCGACTCACCGCCTACCTGATCACGGGCATCGTCGGCACGCCGATCATCATCATCGGCTGGGCGGCCTCGCAGACGATGGTCTCCGCAGTTCTCGTCACGCTGGTCGTCACCTTCGCCATCGCGTTCGTGAGCCTGCTTCGCGGCACCTACGCGGTTGGCGCACCCGCAGTGATGCTGACGTACGTCGTCGCCGTCACCGTGGGAGGCAACAGCGCGAACGTTCCCCACTACCTCACCGCATGGTGGATCGCCGTCACCGTGTGCACCATCGCAGCACTGACGATCGTGCCGCGCGACGTACGTGGCCAGATCCGCGAGGCCCTCGGCGACACGCTGCATCGCGGCGCGCTCGCCGTCCGCGCGGTCTGGGTCGATCCGGTCAGCATCCCCCGGATGACGGCCGCGATCACCGAGCTCACCACGTCGGTCGCGCGACTCAACTCCGCCTACGACGGCAACCCGTTCCGCCCGTCTGGCGCCAACTCTCATGACCGCTCGCTGACGCTGCTCGTCAATCACGTCAACAGCGCGGCCCTGCTCCTCAGCGGCACGGTCGATGCCCACGCCGCCCCTGTTGTCGCCGACCGGCTCCCCGTCTCCGAGGAGGTTGCCGCGGACCTCGCCGACGCGCTCGACGAGGTGTCGAAGGCTGCGGTCGATCCGCAGTCGTTCCCGCGGGCGTCGAAGCTCGACGAGGCTCGCGCGCGCCATCGCTCCGCGGTGGAGTCGTGGGTGCTGTCGAGCAGGCAGTCCGGAGTCGACCCGCAGGCCATCGCAAGCACCGTGCGAGCCGACCACCTCCTGCGGATGGCTGCGGTGATGGGCGAGCAGATGGTCGTGCTCGGACGCGAGCTCAACGGTGCCCCGGATGAGGATCTCGACCACGAGCCACCGATCCCTCAGACAACCTGGGCAGCGACCGCCCTCGCGCACCTGAATCTCGGCTCACCCTGGCTGCGCACGGCTCTGCGGACCGGGATAGGCCTGGCGCTCGCCATCCTCGTCGTCCAGCTGACCGGGCTCGAGCACGGCTTCTGGGTCATGCTCGGCGTGATCTCGGTTCTGCGCTACGACGGTGCCGGCACGCGCCATCTCGCGATCCCGGCGATCGTCGGCACCGTCGCCGGAGTCGTCGTCGGAACGGCGATCATCTTCGCGGTCGGCGACGACCTGTACGTGCTGTGGTGCATCCTCCCGCTGGCGGTGTTCTGCGCAGCGTGGGCTCCGGTCGCGATCAGCTTCCCGTTCGGACAGGCCGCGTTCTCCGGCTTCATCCTCATCGCGCTCGGCATCATCGTCTGGCCGCCGAACCTCACGACCGGGCTGATCCGGATCCAGGACATCATCATCGGGATCGTGGTCGCGCTCGCCGTCGGCTTCCTTATGTGGCCGCGCGGCGCCCTCGGCGCCCTGCATAGCGAGATCGCGACGGGACTGCGCGCATCAGTGGCCTACCTCGCTCTCGCCCTGCGCGGGCTGACGGAGGTCATCGACGATCACGAGATCGCGCATGCACGGCTCGAGGCGCGCGCGGCAGCGCAGCGCGCGAGCGACACCTACGACATGGCCATCATGCAGCGCGGTGGCGGAGCGGCCGAGGCTCTCCAGTGGGCATCGATGGCGACGGCGACCCACCTGGTCCTCGCCGTCAGCCGCATCCTCGGACTCCTCGCAACCGACCCGCCGATCCTGGCGGCAGCACCGTCGACGATCCCGCCGGTAAACGAGGCGGGCCGAATCAGCACCGAGCACTGGGCCGTCGTCATCGACGAGATGGCGCGTGACGAGGAGTACCAGCCGACGCGCGCCCAGGTGGACCTGCCGCTCGAGGGTGCAGCTCTGCCCGACCCAGTGGATGTCGTCGACGCCGCGTCGGCCCGCGGTTACGTCGCCGCGGTGTGGACCATCGACTGGCTCGAGCATCTGGACCGACTCGCGGGCGTTCCCGCCGCGGGCGCCGTCGCTCATGAGTGAGGCCGAACCCGACTGGACGGCCCTCATCCTCAGCGGGGGGCAGTCGACACGGCTCGGCCAGGACAAGGCGAGTGCGATTCTGGGCGAGCGCTCTCTGCTCGACCACGTCGTCGACGCGATTCCTGCCGCGGTCACCTGCGTCGTCGTCGGCCGCCCACCCTCGACCGCGACGCGCCTGCTCATCGTCGCGATCGAGGACGAGCCCGACGGAGGACCGGTTGCCGGTATCGACTGCGGCATCACGCTCGTCAGGACCCCACTCGTCCTCCTCCACGCCGTGGACATGCCGTTCACCGCGACACTGGTGCCGCACCTGCTGGCCGAACTCCGCGCCGCCGGTCCCACCGCCGATGCCGTAGTCCCTATCGATGACTCGGGCCGCCGGCAGCCACTCGCTGCGGCGTACCGAACGCAGTCACTGATCGCCCGGCTCGCCGACCTCGAGCCCGCGCGCGGGCGATCCATGCGCGACCTGCTCGCCGGACTGAACGTCATCGAGCTCCCCGTGGGTGACGACAACCCTCACGCCCTGCTCGATATCGACACTGCCGCTGATCTCGACGCTGCTCGGCGTACGGTGACCGGCGACGACAACGCGACGACCGAGGAGACCCGGTGATGAACGAGTGGGTGGCGGCCGTATCAGCCGCGCTCGACATTGAGGCCGGTGTCGACGCGCCCGCGATACTCGACGTTGCTCGCGACGCAGCGCACGCGGTCGAGCGACCTGCCGCGCCCGTCACGACCTACCTGATGGGCTACGCGGTCGCCAAGGGCATGACAGCCGAGGAGGCTGCTGAGCGGATCAGCACCCTCGCGCGCGACTGGCCGTCCGCCACATGACTCAGGGATCGACGGTCCACAACGCCTCGTGGTCGCACGCGCGCGATCTCGCCACCGGCATGGGCCATCGCCTGCCGGCCGAATCGGTCGCGGTTGCCGATGCCGACCGACGCGTCGTCGCGTCGCCCGTGCACGCACTGGTCGACCTGCCCGGCTTCGACGCCTCGGCGATGGACGGCTGGGCGGTTCGCGGAGACGCACCGTGGGAGGTCGTCGGCGCTGTCCACGCGGGCGACACCCTGCCGTCGCATCTTCAGCCGGGCGAGGCCGTGCGAATCGCCACCGGCGCACCGGTGCCGTCGGGCACCGACGGGATCGTCCGATCCGAGGTGGGCATCCTGCTCGGCACCACCCTCACCGGGCCGAAGGGACTCACCGACGTTCGGGCCGCAGGCGAGGAGTGCCGCGCTGGCGACCTGCTCGCAGACGGTGGCACTGAGTTGTCACCAACGCTCCTCGGGCTGCTCGCGGCATCGGGCCACGACATGGTCTCGGTGGTCACGAAGCCGCGCGTGGATCTGTTCGTGCTCGGCGACGAGATCCAGACGTCGGGCGTGCCGCGCACGGGGCGGGTGCGCGACGCGATGGGCCCGCAGGTCCCAGCCTGGCTGACGCGTGCCGGTGCGGACATCTCGACGAGCACAGCGGTGCCCGACTCGATCGCGCTGCTGCGAGATGCGCTCTCAGCAGCGTCGGGGGATCTCATCATCACCACCGGCAGCACTGCTGCGGGCCCGCGCGACTTCCTGAGGGCCGCGATCGAGGACGCGGGCGGTCGGCTCATCGTCGACGAGGTCGCGGTGCGTCCCGGTCACCCAATGCTGCTCGCCGCGATCGGCGACCGCCCGCTCGTCGCCCTTCCCGGCAATCCCCAGGCGGCCGTCGTCGCGCTGCTCACCCTCGCGATCCCGCTCATCGACGCCCTACAGGGGCGCCGCACGAGGGGACTCACCAAGGCGGTCCTCGCGGAGGACGTCACTGGCATCGCCGATCGCGAGCGGCTCGTCGCCGGCACTGTCGACGTCGACGGCTTCCGCCCCGCGCCGCACACCGGACCCGCCATGCTCAGGGGCGTGGCCGCCTCGACCGGATTCGCCGTCATTCCGTTCGGCGGGGCGAAAACTGGCACCGTCGTTGATTGGCTTGCCCTGCCGTAGCAGCACTCGTCGTGGAAGCATGTCGAGCGAGGAAGGGAACGGGGCCATGGGCAAGAAGCACGACTCGAAGAAGAGCAAGAAGGACAAGGTCGTCGTGGCCGAGGCGGAAGACATGCGCCCGAAGATGACGACCAAGGAGTACGAGAAGCAGATGCGGCACCTGCAGGGCGAGCTCGTGGCGATGCAGGAGTGGGTACGCAGCACCGGCGCACGCGTGTGCATCGTCTTCGAGGGCCTGGACTCAGCAGGCAAGGGCGGGACGATCCAGCGCATCACCGAGCGCACCAGCCCGCGCGTCTTCAAGCACATCGCTCTCGCAGCGCCTACCGAGCGTGAGAAGTCGCAGATGTACGTGCAGCGTTACGTCACGAACTTCCCCGCGGGGGGAGAGGTGGCGATCTTCGACCGCAGTTGGTACAACCGCGCCGGCGTGGAACTCGTCATGGGGTACTGCACTCCCGAGGAGACCAAGACGTTCCTCTCGCAGGCACCCGCCGTCGAGAAGGCCATGGTCGACAACGGGATCATCCTGCTGAAGTACTGGCTCAACGTCAGCGTCGACGAGCAGACGCGGCGGCTCGCGAATCGCATTGAGGATCCGCGCAAGATCTGGAAGCTCTCGCCGACCGACCTGAAGTCCTATAGCCGTCACTACGACTACTGCCGTGCGCGCGATGCGATGTTCGAGGCCACTCACACGGAATGGGCGCCCTGGTATGTCGTTGACAACGACGACAAGAAGCGCGGGCGCCTGAACATCATCAGCCATCTGCTCAGCAGGATCCCGTACGACCCGCCCCCGGCGCCCGACGTTCGCATGCCCAAGCAGCCGTCGGCGGGCGGTTATGCCGAGCCCGAGCTTCGCGCCCAGCCGATCCCCACGCCCTTCTAGCCAGCAGGAGTCCAGCCAATGAGCGAGAACAGCCTTCCGTCCACGCGCTGGTTCGCGCTGTCCTCTGCCGACGTCGCGACAAAGCTGGATGTCGACCCGGCGAAGGGGCTGTCTGCTGCGCGGGCGGCTGACCAGCTGAAGAAGAACGGCCCAAACGCGCTGCCGGCCGAGGCAACGCCACCCGCGTGGCACCTGTTCATCGCTCAATACAAGAGCTACATGCAGATCATTCTCGTCGTGGCGGCCCTCGCGTCCATGGCCGTCGGCGAGATCACGACCGGACTCGCCGTGCTTCTCATCACCGCGCTCAACGCGCTCGGCGGGATGCGCCAGCAGGGCAAGGCCGAGAGCGCGATGAATGCCCTGCAGTCGATGCTCAAGAACAGCGCGCGAGTGCGGCGCGACGGAACCGAGGTGAAGGTCGACGCCGACCAGGTGGTTGTCGGCGACGTGGTCCTGCTTAATGCCGGTGACGACGTCTGCGCCGACGGTCGGATCATCGGCGCGACGTCTCTGCAGATCGACGAGTCCGCGCTGACGGGCGAGAGCGTGCCCGCGTCGAAGAGCGTCGACCCGATCACCGACGAGAGCCCAGTCATCGGCGATCAGCCCAACATGGCCTTCATGAACACGCCCGTCACGCACGGCAGCGGCGTGATGATCGTCACCGGTACGGGAGCCGACACCGCGGTCGGCCGCATCTCGGGGATGCTCAAGTCGACGCCGACGACCAAGACGCCACTGACCAAGCAGCTCGACACCCTCACTCTGTGGATTGCGGCCGCCGCCGGACTGACCATCGTCGTGATGTTCGCGCTCGGCATCTCCCGTGGCGAGGACAAGCAGGTCATCTTCACCACTGCTATCGCACTCGCTCTCGCGGCCGTGCCGATGGCAATGCCCACGGTCCTGCAGGTCATCTTGTCCACCGGTGCCACTCAGCTCGCCGCCCACGGAGCGGTGGTCAAGAGCCTCGACTCGGTAGAAACCCTCGGCTCGACGTCGGCCATCAACTCCGACAAGACCGGCACGCTGACGATGAATCAGGTGACCGTCGTTGAGGTCATCGATCCCACGGACCGCTTTGCGATCAGCGGCATGGGCTACGGGCTCGACGGCGAGGTCACTCATACCGCGGGTAACACCAACACGATCGAGGCGGCAATCCTGCCCTTCCTCATCGCGAACGACGCGAAGCTCGTGAACGGCAAGGTCGTCGGCGATCCGACCGAGGGTGCGCTGCTGGTCCTCGGCCACAAGGCGAAGATCGACACCGAGGGAACGCAGGCCTCCTACCCCAAGCTCGCCACCCTCCCCTTCGACCCGACCTACAAGCTCATGGCCACCTTCTGCGAGGCGAAGGACGATGCGGGCAATCCGATCGTCCGTGTCTTCATCAAGGGCGCCGCTCCTGCCGTCATCTCACGCGCATCAACCGCGCTCGCCAAGGGCGAGTCAGTCCCGTGGACCGACGACTCGAACGCTCGGGCCAACGCGGAGATGGAGCGACTCGGCGGAGAGGGACTGCGGATCATGGCTGCCGCGACCAAGGACATTCCCAAGGCGGACTTCGATCCGACCGGCGACCTCCTCGCCATGGTGACGGGCCTCCAGATGACCGCCCTCGTCGGCATGATCGATCCCCCGCGTGCGGAGTCGCTCGATGCCGTGAAGTCGGCGCAGGAGGCCAACATCCGAGTGCGCATGGTCACCGGCGACGACGTGATCACCGGAGCCGCCGTCGCCAAGCAGCTCGGCATCGAGGGCGAAGCAATCCTCGGAACCGACTTCGCCGCGCTGAGCGAGGAGGAGCGGCTCAGCCGCATCGACGGCATCGGCGTCGTCGGACGGGTGGCACCCGAGCACAAGGTGCTCATGGTCGAGACGCTGCGCAAGAAGGGCGACGTGGTCGCCATGACCGGAGACGGCGTCAACGACGCACCGGCGATCAAGTCAGCCGACATCGGCATCGCCATGGGCACAGGAACGCAGGTGGCGAAGAACGCCAGCCGCATGATCCTCACCGACGACAACTTCGCGACGATCGTCCGCGCCGTGTCGGAGGGACGCAAGCTCTACGACAACATGCTGAAGTACATCCGGTTCATGCTCGTGGCGCTGGTCACCTACGTCGTCACCTTCCTCATGGCGAGCATCCTCAACATCGCCGGCGGCCAGCCGTTCACCGCGACGCAGATCCTGTGGATCAACTTCGTGATCACAGCCCCCGTCGGCATCGGCCTGGGCCTCGACAAGGAGACGCCAGGCCTGATGAACCGCCTGCCGAGGCCGCGTGCGGCGTCGATCATGAGCCCAGCCGTCATCATCACTGTCGGACTCGTCGGGCTGTTCATGTCGATCGCCATCAACTCGCTGATCGTGATCGGCAAGGACCACTACAGCCTGGCGATCGGCAGCACGATCGGGCTCGTTGCCTTCTCGCTGATGCTCGTCATCGCCGCGTTCGAGTGCCGCGACGAGAAGGCGTCGATCTTCCGCAGGGAGACGTTCGACAACAAGGCACTCAACCTCACCCTCCTCGTCGAGGTCGTCCTGGCCATCTTCATCGCCAGGGGCGGCACGCTGACGTCGTTCCTCGGCACCGCCGAGCTCAACAGCCGCCAGTGGCTGATCGGGGCGTCGGCGGCGGTCGCGCTGCTGATCCTGTGGGAGGTGGGCAAGCTCATCGCGCGCCTACGGCATAATCAGGCCGTTCCGCGGGTGTAGTTCAATGGCAGAACATCAGCTTCCCAAGCTGACAGTGCGGGTTCGATTCCCGTCACCCGCTCCGCGCAGTTCACGGGTGCCCGGCTGATTGCCCAATCTCGGTGACGTCCGACTGCGACCAGCCCCCGTGTGCCAAGCTCGCGCGGTGAGTGTCTCTCCAATCGAGCTTGCATTCCGTGAGCAGATCATGACGGAGCTTGCCGACTACACGGCCCGCAACGGGGGTGTCGTCACGCGCGCCCAAATGGCCTCGCTGAATGTAGGTGGCCGACCAGTCCGCCTGATGGACACCAACAAGGGGATTTGGAACCCCACTGGCTTAGACGTGTCGCTGTCCTTGACTTCCAAACTTGATAGCTCCTATGAGGACGAGGAACTCGACGGTGGCCTACTGCGGTACAGGTACCGGAAAGGCTCGCTCGCCGGCGACAACACGAAGATGCGGGCCGCCGCGGGTAGTCCCGTGCCGTTGATCTACTTTCGCGAGATTGCTACTGGAACGTATGTACCGGTCTTTCCGGTGTTCGTCATCAGCGATAGCCCCTCCGAGCGGTGCATTACCGTCGCACTCGACGAATCCCTTCGCTTCATCACCGACGTGGAGAACCCTTCGGCAGACCAGCGCAAGTACGCAGAGCGGATAGCGAGAGTGCGTCTTCACCAACCCGTGTTCCGCGGCAAGGTGATGGTGGCTTACCGCAAGCAATGCAGCATTTGTGAACTGAAGCACCCCGAGCTACTGGACGCAGCTCACATAGTCGGCGACGGTGAAGCCCTTGGCCAGCCTGTCGTCTCAAACGGGCTTGCCTTGTGCAAGATCCATCACGCCGCCTACGACCAGAACCTGCTTGGCATCGACCCAGATCACAAGGTTCACGTCAATGCCGGCCTCTTGCTTGAGGTCGATGGCCCGATGCTCAAGCACGGTCTTCAAGAGATGCACGGTCGACTCATCCAACTACCAAACCGCGCCACGGACCGTCCCGACCGTGAGCGCCTGGACGTGCGGTTCGCACAGTTTCAGGCGACCGCATAGCTCAATCGGCATACTCTGAACATGAGCGTTCGCAGCCGTATCGCGGTCGCATTGGTGACCGCGGCGCTCCTGACATCGGGATGCACGCAATCCACCGCCACACCGAACGTCGTCGGAACATGGGTCGGGGACTACGAGTTCGCACTCGCGGACGGCTCAGCGAACAAGTCTGTCGAGACTCTCGTCATCACCCGTCAGGAAGGCGACCTGCTCTGGGGCTACGAGCAGTGGGAGGAGGACGGCGAGCAAATGCGCGCAGATCTCACGGGCACTCTCACCGATGGAAGCGGAGTAGTCCTCACCGAACCCGCTGGGTTCTTCAAGGGAACCGTCGACGGCGGGACGATGCTCGTCACCTTCACCAAGATCGACACCGAGCAGCACACTGCGTTCGAGGTCTCGCTGACGCGACAGTAGGCCCAGTTCGATCTAAGGCCGAGCGGTGACTCGGGCCTGTTCTATGCGTAGGTAGCGAGCTCTTCCAATCCGCCACGCCCTCAGCTCCGAATGGCACCTAGAACGGTCCATCCACCAACCCATTTGGAGCCTCTCGTGAGAACCCAAACCAAGACCGCGATCGTGGGTGGGGGCGCTGCTGCGCTCGTTCTCGCGTTTGCCGGTCCACCCCTCATTGCGGGGGCCGCCGATCACCTCGACGCCCCCGGTCTCACCGCACCCTCGGGTAGGGCAGACGCCGACATCACCGACGTCTACGCCTTCCAGGGCAAGAACGCCAAGAACACAGTCCTCGTCCTCAACACCGGACCTGGCGCAGGCGCGATCGCGCCTCTCGACTACGGCACGGACGTCCAGTACGTCGTCTCCGTGGATCAGAACGGCGACGCCAAGCGCGATCTGGCGTACGTGTTCCGCTTCGGCAAGGGGAACGGCACGGGGGCCGGGCAGGCCTACACGGTCACCCAGTACTCGGGCTCCTCAGCAGGCAACCTGAAGAAGGGCACGAAGATCGCGTCCGGAAAGACGGGCTCGACCAAGGCCTTCGCGAACAACTCCTCACGAGTGTTCGCCGGCCTGCGTTCCGACCCCTTCTTCTTCGACCTCGAGGCCTTCCAGGGTGCCGTGGGCGGGAACGGGAACGGTCGCACGTTCTGCGATGCGAAGGCGAAGGACTTCTTCGCGCCGCTGAACGTCAACTCGATCGTTCTCGAGGTGCCCGATATGGCGCTCGGCAAGAACATCGGCGTGTGGGGCATGACGGTTACTCCTGACGGTCGTGTCGACCGCATGGGTCGCCCGGCCATCAACACCGTGTTCAACAAGGGCGAGGACAAGAACCGGTTCAACATCACCTCACCGGCGAATGACCAAGACCTGTATCGCGCGAACGTCGTGAGCACGCTCAAGGCCCTCGGTGGCTACACCGACAAGGCTGCGGGCGATCTGGCTGACGTGCTCCTGCCCGACATCCTCACGTACGACACGGGTTCGAAGGCGCAAGGCCCACTCAACGGCCGCGCGCTGGCTGACGACGTGATCGACACCGAGTTGGGCATCGTCACGCAGGGTGCGGTCAAGGGCGATTGTGTCGCCGCGCACTCCGACTACAGCACGTCGTTCCCGTACCTGGGCGCAGCGCACTAGTCGCTCGATCGGCTGGTGGGGCGCGGTCTTCCCGTCCGCGCCCCACCACCACTCCTCGTTCCTCGCACCTCTCTGAGAGGCCACCACCGTGTCGTCCACTCTCGCTCCTGCACCGCCCACCGCGAGTTCCAACGAACCGTCATCGCCGCGCCGACGTCGCGTCGGTGCCGCCGGTGCGGCGGTTGTCTTCGCTTTCGCGCTGACCGGCACGGCCTACCTCGTCAATTCGCGAAGCGCGGACTCGGCTCCGTACGAGGAGTTCCCTTACTCCGACGCGCAAGCCGTCGACACGCCACCCGAGCAGGCGACCGGCCCGGTCGGCATCGCCCTGGCGGACTCGGCCACCCAGTCGACCATCGAGCGCCTCGATGCACGCGCATCGGCGAGCGCGTCCCCAGGCGAGCTGGCACTGCTCGCGCGACTACTCCTCCAGCGCGCGGCGGTCACCGGCGACGCGGACACGTACACGCGAGCGATTGCTGCTCTTGATCGCGCAGTCACCCTCGCCCCCGCAGACATCGCAGTTCGCGCCCAGCGGGCGTCGGCACGCGTCACCATCCATGACTTCGAGGGCGCCACGCAGGATGCCGAGCGCGTGCTCGCGGTCAACCCCGACGATCCCGGCGCGCTCGGCGCGTCCTACGACGCAGCCTTCGAGACTGGCGACTACGCCCTCGCCGAGCGACGCCTGCAGCGGCTGGTCCAACTTGGACCGCGCTCACCGCAGGTCCTGTTCCGCGAGGCACGCTGGGCGACGCTGCACGGGGACACCACAGCAGCCTCCAACCTGACTACCCGCGCCCAGGCCGCGGCGATCGCTGCGGGTGCCGTGGGCACCTCGCGGGCTACCTACGAGCTGGTCGCAGGAAAGGAAGCCCTCGACGAGGGTCGCTACTCGATCGCCATCGGTGCCTACGAGTCCGCTCTCGAGGCAGCTCCCGGCTGGCACTCCGCGCTCGCCGGCCTGGGGCGCGCTCGCGCAGCGGCAGGCGACCTCTTTGGCGCGGAGGCTGCACTTGCGCAAGCCGCGGATCTCGTGCCGCTGCCTGACACGGTCAGCGCCCTCGGCGACGTTCGCACTCTGCTGGGCGACACCGCCGGCGCGCAGGTGGCCTACGGAACGGTCGACGTCGTCGCACAGCTCGAGGCATCGCACCAGCGCTTCAACCGAGCAATCGTGCTCTCACGTGCCGACCGGGGAGTCGACACCGCTGCGGCCGTGAAGGACGCGCGAGCCGAGCTCAGGACGCGACACGACGTGTATGGGTACGACGCACTGGGCTGGGCGCTGCTCGCCGACGGACGCCTGCAGGCTGCGGTTCGCAACGCGGATCAGTCGCTGGCTCTAGGCACGCTCGATCCCAAGCTGCTGGCGCACGCGGGGCTGGCGCACGCAGCAGTTGGCGACACCGGCGTCGCACGCCGACTGCTCACGCAGGCGGTCGACCTGAGTGCGAATGTCGATCCGCTCCTCATGGCACGAGTGAACTCGACGCTCGCCGGCCTTCCCGTCGCGGTGACGTCGTGAAGCGCCGAGTCGCGGCGGTCGTCCTCGCCGTCGTCGCTTCTGCCGGCGCGATCTCGATCACGGCGGCCCCCGCCGCGTCCGCGCATCCGCTCGGCAACTTCACTCACAACACGTACGTCGGCTTCACCATCGAGCCGGACCGCATCGACGTGGACCATGTTCTCGATCTCGCCGAGGTGCCCACGTACCAAGAGCAGAGCGTGATGGACACCGACGGTGACGGCACGGTGTCTGATGGCGAGTCAGCCGCCTGGGGTCGCGATCGCTGCGCGACTGCCGCTACCCAGATCTCGGCGTCGACGTTCGCCGGCCCGGTCTCGTGGACGGTCGGCCGTTCGACGGTGACCTTCCCGCCCGGCCAGGCGGGCCTGTCGACCACACGACTTGAGTGCCGCCTGAGCGCCGCGATCTCCGATGCAACATCGTTCGACGCTGACGTCCTGGTCGAGGACGGCCGGGTTGGATGGCACGAGGTGACTGCGGTTGGCGATGGCGTCAACATCACCTCCGACGTGCCGACCGAGTCGACGAGCGCTCGCCTCACCGCTTACCCGGTCGACGTCGCGCCCCTTGCGGTGACGAGCGTTCACGTGGACTGGTCAGGCGCACCGACGACGACCCTGGTGGCACCGGTTGCCGACGAGCAGCCCGTCGCGTCGAGCGTCGCGACGACGATCGCGCCGTTGGGCCTCGACTCGCTCACTCAGTCGTTCACCGACCTGATCGGTCGCCAGGAGATCACCCTCGGCTTCGCGCTGCTCGCGCTGGCGATCTCTATCGTTCTCGGCGGAGTTCACGCTCTCGCACCTGGTCATGGCAAGACGTTGATGGCGGCCTCGCTTGTGGGGACCGGTGGCAAGCGGCGGGACGCGGTCGTTCTTGGCGCCTCCGTGACCACGGCCCACACGGCTGGTGTCGTGATCCTCGCGGTGGTGCTGTCGGTGACCTCGGCATTCGCTGCGGAATCCGCGTACCCGTGGCTCGGACTCTTCAGTGCCCTGGTCGCCGTCGGTGTCGGGGTGAGCTTGTTCCGTCAGGCGCGACACGGCGGAGGCCTTGGGCACTCGCACGCGCACCCCCATCCGCACGCGCATCCGCATCCGCATCCGCATCCGCACGGTCACGACCACGTCTCGGACGATCACCATTCGCACGACAACGACCACGGACACGGACACGGATCGCACGAGCATTCCCATCACGACCACCCGCATCACGCTCATGGAACGGTCGTTGTCGCCGCCCCCGCCACGCAGGCCCCTCCGGCGCCGGTTCAGCAGGCGACGACCCGGCCGGCCACGCGACGCGTCGTAGCCCTGGGTCTTGCGGGCGGGCTGGTCCCGTCGCCGTCGGCCGTGGTGGTACTCCTCGCAGGCTTCGCGCTCGGTCGCTCGTGGTTCGCGCTGCTGCTTGTCGTGGCCTACGGCGTGGGCATGGCGGTGACGCTTTGCGCAACTGGGTTCGCTCTGGTTCGCGTCGGCGGCCTGTCGAGGCGTGTGGCCGAAGGAAATGCGGTGCCTCGTCCAGTCGCGGTGGTGCTGCACCGACTTCCGCTGATCGCTGCCACGACGGTCGTCGTCGCGGGAATCTGGCTCGGAGTTCGCAGCATCTTGTCGATGTAACTGTGCTGGGCACCCCTCGAGCTATCCCCCGTCGCCCAGCAATTCCCCGAGATCATCCGGAGCATCTGCCGCGCATTCTTGCAAAGCTTCGAGTGTGACGTGGGCCAGGGCGGCCTCATTCGTGGCTCGAATCAGCACGGGTGACTTCACCCCCGCCTCGTAGGACTGCATCCACCGGCCAGCACACACGGCCCAGTGCTCGCCTGGCTGGAGGCCGGGGAATCCGTACTGCGGCCGCGGCGTAGACAGGTCATTGCCGATGGCCTGCTGGTGGGCAAGGAACTCGGAGGTGAGGATGGTGCAGACCGTATGAGAGCCGATGTCCTCGGGCCCGGTGTTGCAGTAGCCATCACGGTAGAAGCCGGTGACAGGATCGGTTCCGCACACCTGCAGCGCCTCGCCAAGCACGTTCCGCTGCTCTGACTCGTCCATGGCCCACATCCTAGGAACCACGACAGGAGAAGACATGCCCGACAGCCGCACGTCAGTGCTGCAAATGCGTTTGGTCGTCACCGTCGACAACTTCGATGAGGCGCTGGCGTTCTATCGGGACGGCCTGGGGATGACGGAGGAGGCCGCGTTCTCCACCGGCGATCGGCGCGTGGCGATCCTCGATGCCGGACGAGCCACCCTCGAGATCGCCGACGCCGGTCACGCCGACTACATCGATGACATCGAGGTTGGCAGTCGGGTCGCAGGCAAGTTTCGTGTGGCATTCGAAGTGTCCGACGCGGTCGCAGTGACGGACGAACTCCTCGCAGCAGGCGCGACGCTGATCGCGCGACCAACACGTACTCCGTGGAACAGCCTCAACTCGCGACTCGATGCGCCGGGCGGCGTGCAGATGACTCTCTTCGAGGGGCTGGCGCCGGAGACCATGGCTTAGGTCTCCGCCGCCTCGGGTTACGCCTTCGGCAGCGTGAGGATCTCGGCGCCGTCGTCGGTGATCGCGATCGTGTGCTCGCTGTGCGCCGTGCGGCAGCCAGTCGCGCTGCGCAGGGTCCAGCCGTCGGCATCGGTGACGAGCTTCGCGGTGTCGACCATCACCCACGGCTCCAATGCCAGCAGGAGACCCGGTCGCAGCCGGTAGCCACGGCCGGGGCGGCCCGTATTGGGAACGTGGGGGTCCTGGTGCATGGTCGACCCCACGCCGTGGCCGCCGAACTCGGTGTTGACCGGATAGCCCGCCGCAGTGAGCACCGAGCCGATGGCATGCGCGATGTCGCCGATCTGGGCGCCGGGTCCAGCAACGGCAATCCCCGCGCTGAGCGCGCGTTGCGTCGCATCGATCAACTTCACGCTCTGCGGTGGCTTGGTGTCGCCGACGATGAAACTGATCGCTGAGTCCGCGACAATCCCACCGAGCGAGACGGCGAGGTCAAGGGACAGCAGGTCGCCATCGACGAGTGCGTAGTCATGCGGCAAACCGTGCAGCACCGCATCGTTGACCGACGTGCAGATGTAGTGGCCGAACGGCCCGCGTCCGAAGGGCGGCGCATAGTCGACGTAGCAGGAGAGCGCGCCAGCGTCGGCGATCATGTCCTGGGTCCAACGATCGATGTCCAACAGGTTCGTGCCGACCGTGCTACGCGCCTTCATCGTCTGCAGGATGTCGGCAACGAGCGCGCCGGTCTCCCTCGCCAGCGCAATGCTGGTGGGGTTCAGGATCTCGATCATGCAGTGCCTTCCTCGCGGACCAGCAAGACTAACCGTTGAGGAAGTCGAGGACGATCCGAGCGACGCGAGCCGGATGCTGGAACAGGAACGAGTGACCGGCACCGGGGACGAGGCGCAACCTTGAGCCGGGAATGCGATCCGCGATGACACGGCTGTTCTCCGGCGGCGTGATCACGTCGTGGTCTCCGGTGATGACCAGCGTCGGCAGCGCCACGTCCGAGAGCCTGCGCTCGTTCGCATTGCTCTCTAGCCACGGATCCTCCGCGGCGACCATGGCATTGTAGGTGCGAGCCGGCACCGACTCATCCGGGTAACGACCGCTGCTGACCGCGCGGGTCAGCCGCTGCACGAACTCCTGGCCGGCGCGCTGCGCGCATGTCGTCTTCGGATAGTTCGTCCCAAGGTAAGTCGCGATGCTGCCATCCGCATCGCTGTCCGCCTCCTGGACCCAGGTCGGGCCAAGCACCGCTCGCGTGCCACCGGGGTTCGTCCCGGCGAGCACCAATCGACGCACCGAGTCGGGATGACGAATCGCCAACTGCTGGGCGATGAAGCCGCCCATCGACCACCCGAGCACGTCGGTCGACTCAAGTCCGAGCGCGGTGATCAGCTCTGCCGTCCAGTCCGCCATCGCCGCGAACCTGATCGGTCCTGGCGCGGCACCTGACAGACCCAGTCCCGGATAGTCGAACACGATGACCCGACGATCAACGGCCAGGCGCTCAAGCAGCGCGGGATCCCACTCGGCCATCGGGGACCCGGTGCCGTTGAGCAACAGCAACGGCTTTCCCTCCCCCACCTCCGCCCACGCGATGCGCGTTGCGGCGGCGTTCGCGTACCGAACGTCCAACCGCACGTCGTGGCCGGCATTCGTTGCAGCAGCGCAGGACGCTGCGACGCGGGTATCGGCGAGGGCGGGTGGCGCGGCGCCAACTCCAAGAACCAGCAGCCCGGCAGCGAGTGCGGCGGGCCAGGTCACGTCACGCAGTATCCACGGACTCCACTGCTCGCGTCGCGGAGCGCTCGGCGATGAACGCGCTGGACTGCTTGTTGAAGATCAGCCACAGCACCAGCACATCGACCGGAACCGTGAGCAGCATGCGCATCACGTAGCCCTCGAACAGGTAGGCGATACCGCCGACGATGCTGATGCCAATGAGCACGGTCAGCACTATGCGTGCCCAGTTCCTGCCCTGCCACACGTACCCAGCGATGAGGATCCGCAGCAGGGCGAGCAGCACTATCGAGACTCCGGCGAGGAACACGCCCAGGACAAGCAGGGAGCCTGCGATGTCGGTGATGCCCTGCTCGCGCAAGGTCGTCTCCAGCTGCTCGGAGATCCCCGAGCGCGACATCGAGAACGCGGCCGCGATGAGATCCAGGCCGGAGATGATGGCGATGGCGGCGCCCACCCACTGCAGGATGACGCCAATCGTGAGACTGACCGGACGAGTCATGGACGACACCGTACGCCGACCGAGCGAGCTACATGGGGAGCTTGCGGAAGACGGCTCGTGGCATGGACTTCAGGGCCGTCATGACGAACAGCAGCGGTCCAGGGGCGTAGACGGTCTCGCGGCCCTTGCGCAGCGCGGACACGATCACCGCGCCCACATCCTGCGGATCGACGGTCAGCGGTGCTTCCTTCATGCCAGTCGTCATCTTGGTGCGCACGAAGCCGGGACGCACGACCAGGACGCTCGCGCCTGACCCGTGAAGGGCGTCGCCGAGTCCCTGGGCGAAGGTGTCCAGGCCGGCCTTCGTTGATCCGTAGACGTAGTTCGATCGGCGGCCGCGATCGCCCGCGACGCTGGACAGGACGACGAGAGCGCCGTGACCCTGCTGGCGCAGACGACGAGCGACGTGGAGGCTCACACTCACCGCGCCGGTGTAGTTGGTGGTGGCGACCATGACTGCGGCGTTCGGATCGGCCTCAGCCTCGGCCTGGTCACCCAGAACTCCGAAGGCGAGCAGCACGAGGTCCACGTCGCCCGCGTCGAAGACCGAGTCGATGATGCCGCCGTGCGAGCCAGTGTCGGTCGCGTCGAATGCCTGCGTGACGACGCCGGGGATTCCCGCGGCCGTCAGGGATGCAACCGCTTCGTCGAGCGCGGCCGACGGGCGGCCGGCAAGGACCACACGGCGCAGACGACCGCGCGGAAGCAGTCGGACGGTGGCCAGCGCGATCTCGCTCGTTCCGCCGAGGACGAGTACCGCCTGGGGTTCTCCGAGTGCATCCATCACAGCAGCAGTCTCCCTTTACAAGAGCAATCGTCGGGCGAGGTCGGACGTGAACTTCTGGTTGGGATCCATGCGGTCGCGCACACGCTGCCATTCCGAGAGGCGCGGGTACGACGCCGCCATCATCTCAGGGGACATGCGTGAGTCCTTGGCCAGATACAGCCGGCCGCCCTCGGCCAGCACCAGCTGGTCGAGCTCGTTGAAGACCTCGGCCAGGCCCGGCACCCGGGCGGGAATGTCGATCGCGAGCGTCCAGCCGGGCTGCGGGAAGGACAGCGGAGCGGGATTTGCAGCACCGAAGCGCTTGAGGACCGTGAGGTAGCCGGGCGCACCGACATCGCGCAGGCGGCGCAGCGTGGTGGCCACGAGATGAGCGCCGGAGTCCGGCACCACGAACTGGTACTGCAGGAAGCCCTGCGGTCCGTAGACGCGATTCCATTCCTGGATTCCGTCGAGCGGGTGGAAGAACGCGCCTATCGACTGCAACTCTCCCTCGCGGGACACGGGTGCCTTGCGGTACCACGCCTCGTTGAAGGCGCGGGCGCTGAGCGAGTTGAGCAGGAAGGACGGGAACAGGCGCGGTGCCGTCGCAATGACCTTCGGGTCGTACGCGAGCGGGTCGAGGGCTCGGCGATCGGTGAGCATCTCTACGGGCGCGTGGTCGCCGCGGGTCAGCACGCCGCGACCGGACGGAGCGACGCTGTCGATCCACGCGACGCTGTAGCGATAGGCGTCGTCGCCTTCCACCATGCGCGCCATCAGCGTGTCGAGGTCGGGGGTGCGCTCGGTGTCGACGGTCATGAGCGAGCTGGTGATCGGCACCAGATCGAAGGTGGCCTCGGTGACGACTCCGGTCAGCCCCATGCCGCCGATGGTTGCCCAGAACTCCTCGGGTGTGGTGTCGGGCGTGAGGGTGGAGATCTTCCCGGTGCCGTCGACGATCGTGAGCTCTGAGACGTGAGACCCGAAGGTGCCCTCGACGTGGTGACTCTTGCCGTGCACGTCCGCGGCGATCGCCCCGCCCATCGACACCATGCGTGTGCCGGGGGTAACAGGGACGAAGAAGCCCGCGGGAACGATGAGCCGCAGGAGATAGTCGAGGCTGACGCCGGCACCGACCGTGACGACGCCGCGCTTGCGGTCCAGGTCGATGCGCGCCATCGGCGACAGGTCGAGGAGGGTCCCGCCCGATGCCTGCGCGGCGTCGCCGTAGGACCGGCCCATGCCGCGAGTCAGTACTCCCCGGGAGGGAGCGTTCACGATCGCGTCCTGGATGTCGGACATCGACAGCGCGGGCACCACTCGTGACGCGGAGGGCGCCGTGCGGCCCCAGCCGGTGAGGACCTTCTGGCCGGGCGTCGGATCAAGAGGTGACGTGGTTGCCATCAGTCAGACGCCCATCGCGCCGAGGCCGAAGAGGACCAGCCACGCCACGCCCGTGATGATCAGGGCGGGGTCGTGGAGGACGACGTCCTCGGGAGCCTCGGCCTCTCCCTTGTCGACGTCGATCGCGTAGCGGAGCAGCCCGACGACGAAGGGCACCACGCTGCATGCCGCCCACGGACCCGTCGACGGCGTGAGGCCGACCTCGAAGGCCCACAGGCAGTAGGCGGTGATCGTGACGGCGGCGCTGATGGCCCACACGAATCGCAGGTAGTTGTGGGTGTAGCCCTGCAATGAACGGCGCATCGTGGGCGCGTGCTCGCCAGGCTCCACCGTGTCGCTTGCGCGGCGGATCAAGCGCGGACCACTACCGCCGCCCTCGACGGTCTCGGTTGCCCGCACGAGCTCGCTGTAGCGCTTGCCTGCGGCCATGAAGAGCGAGCCGAATCCCGCCACGATGAGGAACCAGCGCGAGATCGGCAGTTCTGAGGCCACGCCGCCGGCGATGGCCCGCAGCAGGAAGCCCAACGCGATGAGCACCAGTTCGATGACCGGCTCGTGCTTGAGGAACATGCTGTAGGAGATGGTGCAGGCGACGTAGCAGAGCACCACGACGAGCAGCCCGACGTTGACGGCGAGCGCAATCGCCAGCGCGGCGATCGCAAGGACGGCAGACACGCCGATGGCCACGCCGACTGACAGCTCTCCGGCCGCGATGGGACGGAACCGCTTCTGTGGATGCGCCCGGTCGGCCTCGAGGTCGCGCAGGTCGTTGACAATGTAGGTGGAGCTGGAGATCAGGCAGAAGGCCACGAACGCGAGGATGCTCGGGATCAGGATGTCGGCATGGAAGATCTCTCCGGCCGCGAGTGGCGCGGCGAACACGAGGACGTTCTTCAGCCACTGGCGCGGCCGCATCTCCGAGAGGATCGCGCTCGGCAGCGACCGGTGCCTAATAGTTGGCGTCGACATGCTTCCCCGGTTCTGAGTCCCCGACGATGCGGGCTATTTGCGGTACGACCAGCAGCCAGGTGATCGCGTGCATGGCGATCAGGAGGATTCGGGTCGACCAGTACACGCCGGACGGCTGCAGGATCGGCACGAGGCAGGACGCTGCGGCGACGAGGGTCCCGAGCCAGAAGACGATCCGGCCGGCCGCTCGCTGGCCCCGAACGAGCGAGCCCAGGAGTGCTGCCGCGAATGCTGCAGCCATCGGCACGAGGAGCACGGCCAGCCAGGGGATCACCGTGAGCGCGGCTCCTGAACTCGTGGCCACTTCGAAGGGCACCCCGAGAAGGCGGCCGATCAGGTAGACGACCAGGCACAGGATTGCCGACCAGCTGCCGGTGAGGGTTGCCGCATAGAGCAGGTTCTTCATCGACGGGCTCGTGACGGCCGGCGGCCCCACGGGCGTCATCGAGTCCAACCACGGCGCGGTCATGCGGTGCATTATTCGCACTCCGGGCTCGGTTCGGTAATTGTTCGGCCCCGCGAGGCGCCCCCGACGGCGCGCCGAGGGGGTGGCTTGCGTAAGTTACCGACGAGTAGCATCATTGGGTTACTGGTCGGTAACTACGGAGGAACGCCATGTCCCATTACAAGAGCAACCTGCGTGACCTCGAGTTCAACCTCTTCGAGGTCTTCGGCGCTGCCGAGCGCATGGGCTCCGGTCCGTACCACGAGATGGACGTCGAGACCGCACGCTCGGTCCTCGTGGAGGTCGAGCGGCTGTCCAGTGGCCCGCTGGCCGAGCCCTTCGCCGACGCGGACCGCAATCCCCCCGTCTACGACCCCGCGACCAAGTCCGTGACGATGCCGCTCGGCTTCAAGAAGGCCTACGACGCACTCATGGACTCCGAGTGGTGGCGCCTCGACCTGCCCGAGCATCTGGGTGGCACCGGCGCTCCCCCGTCACTGCGGTGGGCCGCCAGCGAGATGATGCTCGGCGCCAACCCCGCAGCGTTCATGTTCATGTCCGGTCCCGGCTTCGCCTCGATCCTCGACCACCTCGGCAACGCCGACCAGAAGCGCTGGGCCGAGCTCATCATCGACAAGCGATGGGGCGCGACCATGGTGCTCACCGAGCCCGACGCGGGCTCGGATGTCGGCGCCGGCCGCGCCAAGGCGATCGACAACGGTGACGGAACCTGGAACATCGAGGGCGTCAAGCGTTTCATCACCTCCGGCGAGCATGACCTCAGCGAGAACATCGTCCACCTCGTTCTCGCCCGCCCCGAAGGTGCGCGCCCCGGCACAAAGGGCCTGTCCTTGTTCGTCGTGCCGAAGTTCCTCGTCGACCTCGAGACCGGTGAGATGACCGGGCGCAACGGCGTCTACGCCACCAATGTCGAGAAGAAGATGGGCCTGAAGGTGTCGACCACCTGCGAGCTCAGCTTCGGCCAGACCGAGGGCGAGCCGGCCATCGGCTACCTCGTGGGCGACGTGCACGAGGGCATCGCGCAGATGTTCAAGGTCATCGAGTACGCCCGCATGATGGTCGGCACCAAGGCGATCGCGACCTTGTCGACCGGCTACCTCAACGCGCTCGACTACGCCAAGACTCGTGTCCAGGGCGCCGACATGACGGAGATGACCAACAAGGCCGCTCCGCGCGTGACGATCACGCATCACCCCGATGTTCGCCGCAGCCTCATGCTGCAGAAGGCCTACGCCGAGGGCATGCGCGCACTCATCGCGTACACGGCGTACTGGCAGGACCTCATCGAGATGGGCGAGGCCGGCGACCTCAGCATCGACCTTGATGCGGCCGTGCGCATGAACGACCTGCTCCTGCCGATCGTCAAGGGCGTCGGATCCGAGCGCTCGTACGAGATGCTGGCAGTCGCACTCCAGACGTACGGTGGCTCCGGCTTCCTTCAGGACTACCCGGTCGAGCAGTACATCCGTGACGCGAAGATCGACACCCTGTACGAGGGCACCACTGCGATTCAGGGCATCGACTTCTTCTTCCGCAAGATCGTCAAGGACCAGTTCCGCTCGCTGTTCACCCTCGCCGGCCAGGTCACCGAGACCGTCAAGGCCGACGACGGCCACGGCCAACTTGCCGTCGAGCGCGAGCTGCTCGGCAAGGCGCTCGAGGACGTGCAGGGCATCGTCGGCCTCATGGGCGAGTGGGCACTGGCGTCACAGACAGACTCGCAGCAGATCTACAAGGTTGGCCTGAACAGCACTCGCCTGCTGATGGCAACCGGCGACCTGATCATCGGCTGGCTGCTGATGCGCCAGGCCGACGTCGCGATCAAGGCCCTCGCTGCCAACCCCAGCGAGCGTGACCGCGACTTCTACACCGGCAAGGTCGAGACCGCGAAGTGGTTCGCCCGGAACCGGCTGCCGCTCCTCGCGGCCGAGCGCGCTGTGGCCGAGGCCACCACGCTGGATCTCATGGAGTTGCCCGAAGAGGCCTTCTAATCAGCACCCGTTCCGAGGGTCGTACGCTCACATCGTGACGCGTGCGGCCCTCGGCTCTTTGCGGCTAGTGCCGGCAATCGCACTGGCCCTCCTCGCTGTGACGCTCAGCGCTGCCGCCTTCGGCCTCGTCGTCGCGGGCGGCTCCTACGAGGCCGCGCTGCCAGGACTGCCAGATCCGGGCGCGATCGTCGCTTGGGGCACTCCGATTCTTCGATCCCTGACGACCCTCGCCGGCATCGTCACCATCGGGTGGCTGCTCGCCGCCACCTTCCTGGATCCCTCCGGCCGCGACGGCATCGTCTCCCCGGCTGGACGCCGAGACCTCAAGTGGGCGGCAGTAGCGGCCATCGTCTGGGCCGAGCTTGCGGTCCTCCAGATGCTCTTCGAGCTCGCGAACATTCTCGGCATCCCGCTGACCGATGCCATAACCCCCGGAGTCGTGTCGACCTACGCAAACGAAATTCCTACGACACGTGCCCTCTTCGTCATGGCGCTGCTCGCGCTAGTGGTCGCTATCGGAGCACTCGCGACGTCGACGACCGGTGCGTCGGCGGCGTGGCTGCTCATCGCAGTCGTCGCCGCGGCCCTGCCCGCGCTCGCCGGCCACAGTGCGGGGCTAGGAGACCACGCGATGGCCATGACGGCTGGCGTCACGCACGTGGTTGCGGCTGTGGTGTGGATGGGCGGACTTGCCGCGCTGGCAGTGCACGCAATGCGACGCGACATGCCCATGACCCGGGCCGTCGAGCGCTTCTCCACGATCGCCCTCGTGTGCATCGCGCTGCTCGCGGTGAGCGGGGTCGCCAATGCGTACACCCGACTGGACGCGGCTTCCCAGCTGTTCAGCACCGGCTACGGACAGCTGATCGTGCTGAAGACCGGACTGATCATCGTGCTCGGCTGCATCGGGTGGCTCATTCGCAAGCGCATCCTCGCCACCTTGTCGCAGTCCTCGCGAGTCATGGTCTTCGCGCGGATCGCCGGCCTGGAACTGCTCGTCATGTGCCTGGCCGTGGGGCTTGGCGTGGCCCTCGCATCGAGCCCGACGCCGCGAATCCTCGTCGACCTGCCCAGCTATGGCGAGAGCCTGCTCGGCTTCCCGTACCCGCCGAGGCCGACCGCGGCCTCGGTCGGCCTCGGCTTCCAGCTCGACCCCCTGTTCTTCACCGCATGCCTGATCGCAGGCGTGCTCTACGTCGTCGGCGTCGTCCGGCTTGCCCGACGCGGCGATCACTGGCCCGTCATGCGAACGGTCTCGTGGCTCGGTGGACTCCTCGTCGTGATGTGGTGCACCAACGCCGGAATCTCCGTCTACGCGCAGGTGTCCGTCGGCTTGCACATGCTGCAGCACATGACGCTGACGATGCTCGGCCCGATCTTCCTGGTGATGGGTGCGCCCGCGACCTTGGCGCTGCGCGCCCTGCGGCCCGCCAAGGGCAACGAGCGCGGTCCGCGCGAATGGCTGGTATGGCTCCTGCACAGTTGGATCACGTGGATCCTCACCAATCCGATCTACGTGTTCATCGTGTACGTGATCGGCCTGTACGGCTTGTACATGACTCCGCTGTTCGGCTGGCTGATGGGCAGCCACATCGGCCACGTCGCGATGCAACTGCACTTTCTCATCTCGGGCTACCTGTTCTACTGGGTGCTCATCGGCATCGATCCGCGGCCTCGTCCGCTCGCGTACCCGGGGCGCATCCTCCTTCTCGTTCTCGCCGTCGCCGTGCACGGATTCTTCGCCGTTGCACTGATGATGGGCACCGAGCCGATGGCACTCGAGTGGTACGGCCTCGTCCAGCCGCCGTGGGTCACCGATCCGCTGCAGGACACCCTCAACGGCGGGCAGGTCGCGTGGGCACTCGCGGAGATTCCCAGCCTGATCGTGCTGGTCGTCATCGCCGTGCAGTGGTCGCGCAGTGACGATCGGGAGGCCACCCGCAACGACAGGCGGGCCGATCGAGACGGCGACAGCGAACTGAACGCCTACAACGATCGGCTCGCCGCGATCGCCCGCAAGGACGATCGGCGCGGCACTCGGGGTTAACGTAGACACGTGCACTTCCCCCGCGCCGGCCTGCTCCTCGCCACCGCGACCGCTCTAGTAGCGGCAGCGTTCGGTGTCGCGGCCACGCCGAATGCCATCGCCGCGGACTTCCCGCCGTACCACCCGTCGCGGCTCGCGCACGTGGCGACCGCGGGCCAGGTCATCGTCGTCACGGCCGCGTCGTCGAGCACCTCCTATGGAACCGTCCGTGCCTACGAGCGCGACGGCAAGGGCGGCTGGACCCAGGTCGTCAAGGCAACTCCGGCGCGCCTGGGCTGGAGTGGACTCGCCCTCGCGGCCGACCGCAGGCAGGGCACGGGCAAGACCCCGGCGGGGACCTTCGCGATCGTCAGCGCCTTCGGGCGCAAGGCCGATCCCGGCACCCGGCTGCCCTACCGGCAGGTCGACCGCAACGATGCGTGGACCTACAACCCGCGCTACCCGTCCACGTACAACATGTTCCAGTCGGTCGACCGCTCGTGGAGCAGTTACGGCGGCTACGTCGAGCACCTGTGGGATTACGGCACGCAGTACAACTACGTTTCGGTGCTCGACTACAACCTGCCCGAGGGACCCATCACGACGGGGCCGAACGGCGTGCGTCGAACCGAGAACCCGGCGAACACCAAGGCGGGTGGGGGGATCTTCCTGCACGTCACGAACGGCAAGGTGACCGCAGGCTGCATTGCCGTTCCGGAGAGCACGATGCGTCAGATCCTGCAGTGGCTTGATCCGAACCGGAAGCCGGTCATTGTCATCGGCACGCAGTCGGCCATCACCACGATGTGATCAGCGCAGCCGGATGTCCTTGAGCACCGGAAACTGCTCGCGCCACGACGAACTCTTCTCCGGATCGACGTTGACGATGAGCACCTCCTGCTCGGTTCCTGCTTGCGCAACCACCGCGCCCTGAGGATCGACCACGACAGAGTGGCCGCCCAGGTCGATTCCTGGCTGACTGCCCACCTCGTTGCACGCGATGAACCACACCTGGTTCTCGATCGCCCGGGCGCGCGTAAGCACGTCCCAATGCTCGAGGCGAGGAGTCGGCCACCCGGATGACAAGAGCACGGCCGTGGCGCCGCCTTCGGTCAGGGCCCTGAAGAACTCAGGAAAGCGCAGGTCGTAGCAAGTCGCCAGGCCCGTCGGGCCGAGCGGTGTGTCGACGACGACGAGTTCGTCACCGCTGCTCATCAACGTGGTCTCGCCGCCCTCGAAACCGAAGAGGTGGATCTTGCGGTACGTCACGACGAGCCGGCCCTCGGGGTCAAACAGCAGGCTGGTGTTGTAGTTCTGGCCGTCGTCGCCGCGCTCGCAGATCGATCCGCCGTGCAACCAGACCGCGTGCTGAGCGGCCAGCGCGCCGAGCGCCGAGACGATCGGCCCGTCGATGCTCTCGGCGTGCGCTCGTGCCGCGTCGATGTCGAACGCACCGGTCTGCCAGAGCTCCGGAAGGATCAGCATGTCGACATCGGGGGCGATGGCGTCGATGAGTGTGAGAGTTCGTGCCACGCGATCGGCCACCGACTCGGACATCGAGCAGTCGAGTTGGATGAGCGCTACGCGGACGGTCACGAGTCGACTCTACGCAGCCGTCGACAGCATGCACTGAGAGCCTTAGGGTCGCTCGACATGGACCCCTTCAGCGTGAATCCGAGCGTTCCCGAGCTCATCGACACCTGGCAGTGCGCCATGGAGGACATCGAGACGCTGTGCACTCCGCTGACTGACGAGCAGTGGCTGGCTCAGACTCCATGCCCCGGCTGGACCGTCGCTGACATCGTCGCGCATGCGATCTCCATCGAGTCGTTCATCGGCGGCGATCCGGCACCCGACCACCTGCCCGACTGGGACACGCTGCCGCACGTGGTCGGACCGCTGAGCCAATTCATCGAGACCGGGATCGACTACCGGCGCGGCCAGTCCAAGGACGAGCTCCTGGACGAACTGCGGTCCCGTACCGCGATCCGTCGCGCCCAGCTAGACGCGCTGCCTGTCGATGCCGAGGTCATGGGCCTGTCCGGCTCGCTCACACCGCTGTCACGCGTCGTTCGCACGCGGACCTTCGATCTATGGGCGCATGAGCAGGACATCCGGGCGGCCATCGGTGACGACGGTCACTGGAGCACGCCGCCAGCGGTTATCGCCTTCCAGCAGATGGCGTCTGCCCTGCCGTTCGTCTGGGGTAAGAGCGTCGGCGCCCCCACTGGTGCGAGCGCGCAGCTGTCGATCACAGGTCCCGAGCTGGAAGGCGAGGTGTTCGCCGTCGTAGGGGACGATGGCAAGGCAACGGCGTCGGACCCGGTAGACGACCCGACGGTTCGCCTGACTCTCGGCTGGCCGGACTACATGCGGGTCTCATGCGGGAGAGTCGACGTCGCCGACCCGGCATTCCTCGCACGCGTCAGCATCGAGGGCGATGCGGCGCTCGCGTCGACACTCCTCGAGGAGTTGACGATCACGCCGTAGGTCAGTCGAGGCCAGACTCCATCATGACCGCCATCGCGGGGTCCTGGAGGAACGCAGCGATCGACTGGAGGGCGCGCGAGCCGATCCCGCCATCGATGACGCGGTGATCGAAGGAGAACGACAACTGCATCACCGGTCGCACCTCGATGCGGCCGTCGATCACCCACGCCCTGTCGATCACTCGTCCCATCGCAAGGATCGAGGTCTGCCCCGGATTGATGATCGGCGTACCGCCGTCGACTCCGAAGACGCCGACGTTGGTCAGTGTGATGGTGCCCCCGGTCAGGTCCGCTGGCGTACTACGGCCAGCACGCGCCGTGTCGATGAGGGCCTGCACTCGGCGCGCGAGCTCAACGAGCCCGAGGGAGGAGGCGCCCTTTATGGTCGGCACGAGCAGCCCGCGAGGAGTGTCGGCCGCGATGCCCAAGTGAACGTCGCGATGCAGCACGACGTCGGCGCCGTCGTTGGTGTCGACCCATGTGGAGTTGATGCGCGGATGCTGACGGGCCGCGCGGATGAGTCCGGCGGCAACCAGAATCATCGGCGTGATGCGCACGTCCTTGCTGGCCGGCGCCTCGCGGAGCTTGCGGACAACTTCCATCGCACGGGTCATGTCGACGTCGACCCACTCGGTCACATGTGGAGCGGTGAATGCCGACTGCACCATCGCCTCGGCCATCGCGCGCTGCACTCCGCGGACGGGAATCCGCTCCCCTGCCGAGTCATTGCTCACGCTGGGCTGAGCGACCTCGCCACCGATCGCGTTGACGATGTCCGCTCGCGTGACCTCGCCGTGCAGGCCGGTCGGCGAGACGGTCGACAGGTCAATGCCCTTCTCGCGGGCCAACTTTCGTACCAAGGGCTTTGCGCGGGCCACCTGCCGCGGAGCTGCTGTCGGCACGGTCGTGGCAGCTCCGGCCTCGGTCCCCGAATCGCGGCGACGCCGGCGGGTAGGCGTGCCCGCCTCGCGAACTCCGTATCCGACGAGGACCGCCTGTCGCTGCGGCTCGGCGGCCGGCGCTCGGACATCGCTCGTGATGGAAATGATCGGTGACCCGACCGGCACGATCGTGCCCTCCGTCGCGTGCAACTCCTCGACCGTTCCGGCAAAGGGACACGGCAACTCCACCGCTGCCTTCGCCGTCTCGATCTCCACGATCATCTGGTTGACGGCGACCGTGTCGCCCGGCCGCACCAGCCAGCGCAGGATCTCAGCCTCGGTCAGTCCCTCGCCCACATCCGGCATGGAGAACACCTGGGCGGCCATCAGAACTCCATCGCGCGATCGACCGCGTCGAGGACACGATCCAGGTCGGGAAGGAAGTGCTCCTCGAGTCGGCTCGGCGGGTACGGCACGTCGTATCCGGTGACGCGCAGGACCGGCGCCTCAAGGGACAGGAAGCACCGTTCGCCAACGCGAGCGGCGAGTTCGGCACCCACGCCCCCGTTTCCTGAGGCCTCATGCACGATGACGAGGCGTCCGGTCCGCTCGACCGACTCGACGACAAGGTCGACGTCGAGCGGCGAGAGCGACTGGAGATCGACGACCTCGATCGACGAATCCGTCGACGCCGCCGCCGCTTCGATGCAGGTGCGCACCATCGGTCCGTAGCAGGCGACGGTGATGTCCGAGCCGGTACGCACGATGCGAGCCCGCCACGGGTCCGGTGCCTGGCTCGGGTCCAGCGCGTCGATGGTCTCGTCGACCTCGCCCTTGTCCCAGTAGCGGCGCTTCGGTTCGAAGTAGATCACTGGGTCGGCTGAGGCAATCGCCTGCTGGATGGTCAGGTACGCGGACTGCGGATCACTCGGTGAGAGCACTCGCAGGCCAGCGGTGTGGGTGAAGTACGCCTCGGGCGACTCGCTGTGATGCTCAACCGCGCCGATGCCACCGCCGTAGGGGATGCGAATGACGATCGGCATCGCGACCGTTCCCTCGGTCCTGCGGTGCATCTTCGCCACTTGCGACACGATCTGGTCGAACGCCGGATACACGAAGCCGTCGAACTGAATCTCCAGGACGGGGCGATACCCGCGCATAGCCATGCCGACCGCGGTGCCGACGATGCCGCTCTCGGCGAGCGGTGCGTCCATGACCCGGTGCTCTCCGAAGTCCTTCTGCAGGCCGTCGGTGATGCGGAAGACGCCGCCGAGTCGTCCGATGTCCTCTCCGAACAGCACGATCTTCGGGTCGGCTTCCATCGCCCTGCGCAGCCCTGCATTGAGCGCCTTGGCCATAGTCATCGTGGTCATGCACGCACCTCATCCGCGAAGGAGTCCTCGTAGGCCTGCACATCTCGACGTTGCTGGTCGATGAGCGAGTGCGGTTCTGCATAGACGTGGTCGAACATCGCCTGCGCCGGCGGATCGGGCATCGCCCGCACGCCGTCGCGTACCAGCACCGCGAGCTCGTCGGCCTCGTGACCGATCTGGTCGAAGAAGTGGCGGTCCGCGATCCCCTGCCGCGCGAGGTGCACCTTGAGGCGCTCGATCGGGTCGCGCAGGCGCCACACCTCGAGCTCATCAGCATGCCGATACCGCGTCGGATCATCGGATGACGTGTGCGCTGCCATGCGGTAGGTGAATGCCTCGATGAGCGTCGGCCCCGCGCCGGTGCGTGCTCGATCAAGTGCGGCTCGGGTCACAGCCATCACCGCAAGGATGTCGTTGCCATCAACCTGAATGCCGGGGAAGCCGAACCCCGAGGCGCGCTCGAAGATCGGCACCCGGCTTTGCCGATCGCGGGGCTGGGAGATTGCCCACTGGTTGTTCTGGCAGAAGAACACGACGGGGGCGTTGAACACGGATGCGAATACGAACGCCTCGTTGACGTCGCCCTCCGCCGTCGCACCGTCGCCGAAGTAGGCGATAGTCGCGTCGTCCGATCCATCGAGTTGGACGCCCATCGCGTATCCGACACCGTGCAGTGCCTGATTGCCGATGACGATTGTGTAGAGGGCGCAACGCTTTTGCAGGGGGTCCCAGCCACCGTTCGTGACCCCCCGGTACATCGACAGCATGTCAAGGGGCTGCACTCCCCGAGTCCACGTGACGCCATGGTCGCGGTACGTCGGGAACGCGAAGTCCTCCGCACGCAAAGCTCGCCCAGATCCGACCTGCGCCGCCTCCTGGCCAAGACACGAGGCCCACAGGCCCAATTCGCCTTGGCGTTGCAGAGCCGTCGCCTCGGTGTCGACACGACGCACGAGCACGAGGTCGCGATACAGGCTGCGCATCTCCGCGTCGGTCAGCGTGATGTCGTACTCAGCATGCGTCAGCCGCTCGCCCTCAGGGGACAGCAATTGCACTGCGGTAGGGGATCTCACGCCTTCTGGACTCACGACTGTCATCCTCGCACTCCCTAGCCGCTGATCGAGAACCTTTCAACGACAGCAACGACGATAGGCCGACTCAATCCACGCGACAATTCCACACGCAGTCATCTATCCCGGTAGGCAGGCCCCGCGACCGCTACTCCGACCGGCAGACCGTCGAGCAACTCAGCCATCTGCAGTCGATCCGACTCGACATGCCACTGCTGCGAGTACCAGCCTCCAGCTCTGAGCAGCTCCTCGTGAGTACCGGTCGCGGTCACCTCGCCATCCTGCAACTCGATGATGCGGTCGACGTCGACCAGGTCAGACAAGCGATGCGTGACGATGAGGACCGTCGATCCACGCAGCGCGTCGGCGAGTGTCACGGCCAGCGCCGCTGCCGTCGCCGCATCGAGGTGCTCGGTCGGCTCGTCGAGGATCACGAACGGACGCCGCGCCAGAACCAGCCTTGCGAGCGCCAGCCGCTGCCGTTCACCGCCCGACACCGCGATCCCCGCCACTCCCACCTGCGTTTCCGTGCCGTTTGGCAGGGTGTCGATCCACTGCGTGAGCTGCGCCGTAGCAAGAGCTTCGGCGACCTCGTCATCTGACGCCGACGGATCGCCGAGCCTGACGTTGTCGGCGATCGTCGTGTCGAACATGTGCGCCTGCTGGCTGAGCAGCCCGATGCTGTCGCGAAGGTCGTCGCCGGCGACGCCATGGGCATCGACGCCGGACACGGTCATGGTTCCGTCGTACGGCAGGAATCCCATCATCACCGCTGCGAGAGTGCTCTTGCCGGCACCGCTGGGCCCGACAATCCCGACGCGATCGCCGCGCACGATCCGAAGGCTGACGGCGCGCAGCGTCGACGGGCCGACAGCCGCTGTAGGCCATGACGCCGACACCTCGTGCAAGTCAATGCCCTCGAAGCGCGCGGGCAGCGCTACCGGGTCCATCGGATCGATGATCGGCGCCGCCGCCGACTCCACCTCAGCGAGCCGCTCGGCGGATCCGCGCAGTCGCTGATACGCAAGCGCAGACGACGGCAGGCCACCGAGCACGTCGAAGAGGGCCAGCGGGAGCAACGCTGCAACCGCGAGCCACACCGGCTCGAGCCTTCCGCTGGACACGGCCACGACCCCCAGCCCGAGTGAGGCGGACACGGCAACCCCCTGGACGAGAATCGTCAGCCCGCCACCGAGGCCGAGCGCGAACGACTCCCGTGAGTTCAACCGGGTCAGGTGATCGTCGAGCTCTCGCACGTGTGAGGACGCGCTGCCCGCCGCTCCGAACGCGGCGATGTCAGCCGTGGCATCGAGTACCTGCACGACGGCGGCAGCGACATCTGCACGCGCCGGCGCGATGCGGGACTCGGCCGACGAGGCCGCGCGCGCGACGATCCACGGGATGACGGCAAGCGCGCACACCGCGAGCAGGCCAACGACGCCGCCGGCGCCGGGCAGCAGGAAAGCCAGGAAGAGCACCGTCGCGGCGCTCACGAGAATCGCCTGCGCCCACGGGAGGATCACCCTCAGCGGCAGGTCGAGGGCCGCATCGACGTCCGCGACCAGGCGACTGAGCAGGTCACCGCGACCGAAGGCGGCGAGCCCCGCAGGTGCAAGCCGCTCCAAGTGCCCGTACACCGTGACTCGAAGTCCCGTGAGCCCGCGGAACGCGGCGTCGTGACCGACCAGCCTCTCGGCGTACCGGAACACCGCGCGACTGAGCGCGAAGGTCCGCACGAGAACGGCCGCCACTCCGAGCAGGAGAACCGGCGGCATCTCGGCCGCTCGCGAGATGAGCCAACCCGAGGCGCCGAGCAGGGCGACAGCGCTCGCAGATGCGATCGCGCCCAGCAGTCCGGCTACGGCGAGTTCCCGGCGCTGGTCGGTCATGCCACGCCACAGCACCCGCACCGGGCTCACCATCCCGCACCCCTGATGGTCAGGGCAGCGGTCGGAGTGGCAGCGGGCGCGTCGGACGGCAACGGCGTGCTGTCGAGTCGAATGATCTGGTGTGCGATGTCGACCAGTGCGGGGCGGTGCGCGACGACGATCACCGTTGCGCCGCGCTTCGCCTCCTGGCGAATCGCCTCGACTACTGCGGTCTCCGTAGCGATGTCGAGCGCAGCGGTCGGCTCGTCCAGTAGTACGACGTCGGCCCGGCTGACAAGAGCCCGCGCGAGCGCGAGACGCTGCAGCTGGCCGACCGAGAGACCCGATCCGTCTGGCGACAAGGTGGAGGCGAGGCCGCCGGGGCGCGCGCGAACGTCGGCCGCCAGACCCACGACCGACAACGCATCCCAGACGTCCTGATCAGTAGCCGCCGCCCTGCCCAGCCGGACAACGCTCGCGATAGACGGACTGCCGGCGAGATCTGCACTGATGAGATGCGCTCGCTGCGGCACCCAGGCCACGCGAGCACGCCATGCGTCGATGTCCAGATCGGTCAGGGCCGATCGATGGGAGTCCTCGATCGCGATCTGCACCGATCCCGACGAGGGCTCGACGAACCCGAGCAGCGCGTTCAGCAGCGTCGACTTGCCGCCACCGGATCGGCCGACGACCGCGGTGATCGTCCCGGGAGATGCGGTGAACGTGGAGGTGTCCAGCGCAGGTTCCGTTCGGCCCGGGTAGGTCACGTTGAGATCGGTCACCTGGATGGTCACCGCTCCAGAGGGCAACTGGTCCGCGCTGCCCATCGGCACAGGCGTCTCCAGGACGGCGAAGAGCCGCTCCGCCGCCCCGAGGCCCTCTGCGGCCGCGTGAAAGTGCTGTCCGACCAGGCGCAGTGGCAGGTACGCCTCGGGAGCAAGGAGGAGAACGAACAGCGCGACGGGATAGACGATCTGTCCCTCGGCCAGGCGCAGACCCACGGACACGGCGACGAGGGCGACGGACAGGCTGGCGATGAGCTCTAGGGCGAGTGAGGACAAGAAGGAGACTCGCAGGACTCCCATCGTGGTCGTGCGGTATCGGTCCCCGATCGCCCGGATCGCCGTCGCCTGGGTCTTCGCACGCCCGAAGATCTTCAGAGTGGGCAGGCCGGAGACGAGGTCGAGGAAGTGCCCCGACAGGAAGGCCAGAGTGCGCCACTGGCGATCCACCTGAGCGCGCGTGTACATGCCGATCAACGCCATGAAGAGCGGGATGAGCGGGAGCGTCACCGCGATGATCAGCGTGGAGAGCAGGTCCTGGCCCAGCACCGTCAGCAGCACCGCGACGGGGACGATCACGGCAAGCACCAACTGCGGCAGATACCGCGCGTAGTAACCGTCGAGTGCATCGACGCCGCGCGTCACGAGCGCGGCCATGGCCCCGGGATCCTGCGCACCCGGCCCCGAGGGGCCAAGCTTCATGAGGTGAGCCAAGGAGGCCTCGCGCAGCTCCTGCTTCGCCTTGGCCGAGGACCGCACCGCACCAACCTCGGTGAGCCACGACACGGCCGCGCGCGCGGTAAAGATCAGGGCCAGCGCGATGACCGTTCCTCGGACCTCAGACCACCCGGCACCGTTGGCCGTGACCGAGACGATGGCGTCGGATAGCAGCCGAGCCTGGATGATGACGAGTACGGCGGTTATCGCACCAAGGACAACCGTCAACGCGATGAAGCCGCGCGTACTGCGCGCGTAGCGCATCAAGCGCGGGTCCAACGGCCTCATGCTGGGTCATCCTCACATGACGGCAGCGGTCCCCCGCTCAACGGCAGGCGTCATCGGAATCATCGATGTCGTCAGGCGCTTGCGGAACACCCAGAACGTCCACGCCTGGTACATCAGGACGATCGGCGTCAGTACGACGGCGACGATCGTCATGACCGTCAGCGTGTAGTGCTGGCTTGAGGCGTTGGTGACAGTCAGGTTGTACGCGGCGTCGATGCTGCTCGGCATGACATTCGGGAACAGTCCGATGAAGAGCGCGGCGACGGCGAGCAGGATGGTGCCCGCGCTCATGACGAATGCCCAGCCATCGCGGTGCCTCACAGTCATGAGCAGGGCGCCGAGCCACAGCACCGCGGCCACAAGCACGATCGGGAGCGTGATGACGACTCGGTCGGAGTACGCCTGCGCCCACAGCAGGGCCGCGACCGCAGCGACTGCCGCCACGACGCCGACCCGCAGCGCCGCCTGGCGCGCCCGCATGCGGACCTCGCCACCGGTCTTGAGTGCCAGGTAGATCGCACCGTGCGTCATGAACACGGTCAGCGTCATGACTCCCACCAGCAGCGAGAACGGATTGAGGAGGTCGACCAGGTTCCCGACGAAGTTGAAGTTCCCGGCGTTGGCAGGGTCGGTCCCCGCCAGAGGCTCGATGGCCATGCCGCGAACGAGATTCCCGAACGCCACGCCGAACAACAGTGCCGGCAGGGCCGAGCCGACGACGATCGCGGCGTCCCAGCGCGCGCGCCACGCTGCTGAATCGCGCTTGCCGCGGTACTCGAACGCCACGCCACGAAGGATTAGCCCGACCAGGACCAAGAAGAGCGCCAGATACATGCCGCTGAACATCGTCGCGTACCAGAGCGGGAACGCGGCGAACGTGGCACCACCCGCGACGAGCAGCCACACCTCGTTGCCATCCCACACGGTGGCGATCGAGTTGATCATGACCCGACGGGTCGGCTCGTCCCGGCCGACAACAGGAAGCAGCATCCCGACGCCAAGGTCGAATCCGTCAAGGACGAAGTAGCCGATCCACAGGACCGCGATGAGCGCGAACCAGACAGTGGTGAGTTCCATGAGAGCTGGGCCTTCCTCAGTAGGCGAAGTAGAGCGGCTTGTCGACGTCCTGCTCGGCGTCGGCGTAGGGGTCATGCACGACGGTCTCGGGGGCTCCGGCCCGGATGTACTTGAGCATCAGCGACACCTCGACGACGGCGAGTGCCCCGTACAGAACGGTGAATCCGATCATCGACACCCAGACCTCGAAGGGGGTCAGGAGTGGAGAGACTCCGTTTGCCGTCAACTGCTGCCCGAACACGACCCAGGGCTGCCGACCCATCTCGGTGAAGATCCATCCCGCCGAGATGCCGAACAGCGGGAACAGGACGACGACGGAGTTGAAGACCGCGAACAGGCGGCTACGTGGAACCCGGCCAGCCCTGAACGCCCACAGCACGAGCAATGCGTACAGAGCGGCGACCATTCCCAGTCCGATCATGAGCCGGAAGCCCCAGTAGGTCACCGGAACGTACGGCACGTAGTCGCCGGGGCCGTACGTCTGGACGTACTGCGCCTGGAGATCGTCGATTCCCTGGACGGTGCTGTCCGGGCCGTCGAACGTCCCGGTCGCGAGCCAGGAGAGCAGGCCGGGTATCTCGATGACCGGCGTGGCCGTGTCGCCCGATACGTCACCGATCGAGAGCACGCTGAATGGTGCGTTCTCCTGCGTTTGGTAGAGGGCTTCCGCGGCCGCGATCTTCATCGGCTGCTGCTCGACCATGATCTTCATGTCCATGTCGCCGCTGACCGAGACGAGCACCGCGGACACGAGAATCACCCACGCGCCGAGCTTGGCGGCGGGTCGGAACACCTCGACCTGGCGGTTCTTCATGATCATCCAGGCGCTTACTGCGGCAACACCCGCGCCACTCACGAGGAAGGACGCGGCCAGCGTGTGGAAGAACGCGATCGTCGCGGTGTTCTGGAACAGGACGGCGAAGATGTCGTTGAGTACTGCGCGACCGGTGGTGGGATCGATCGTGAAGCCCACCGGGTGCTGCATGAAGGCGTTGGCCGCCAGGATGAAGTAGGCAGACAACGCGGTGCCCGCCGCCGCTATCCAGATCGTCGCGAGGTGGATCTTGCGCGGCAGACGGTCCCAGCCGAAGATCCACAGGCCCAGGAAGGTCGACTCCAGGAAGAAGGCGAGGAGTCCTTCCATCGCCAGCGGCGCACCGAACACGTCACCGACGAAGCGCGAGTAGTCCGACCAGTTCATGCCGAACTGGAACTCCTGGACGATTCCCGTGACCACGCCCATGGCGAAGTTGATGAGGAAGAGCTTCCCGAAGAACTTGGTGAGCTGGAGGTACTTGACCTTCCCGGTGCGGTACCACGCGGTCTGGAAGCCCGCGACGAGCCAGATCGTGCCCAGGGTCAGCGGTACGAACAGGAAGTGGTAGACCGTCGTGATGCCGAACTGCCACTGAGAGAGTTGGAGTGCGCCCATGCGCAACATCCTTCTTCTGGGGCCAGCGCGTCACTCCCGGCAACGGTCCGCACTATGCGGGACTTTGGTCCCGAATTCGCGTTCGACCGACCCAATGGCACAGTTGGCGCCGTGGCGAACACCGATATCAGAGGGGTAACCCGCGCGCCCGCGTCACAGATCTGGGTTCCCCTCGTCGCCTTGTGGATCCTCTGGGGCTCGACCTACCTGGGCATGGCCGTCATGGGCCGCGCGGTACCGCCACTGCTGGGCAACGGCATCCGGTTCGGCATCGCCGCGCTCGTGCTCGGCATAACCCTCGTCATCCTGCGGGGTCCTCGTTCGCTCGCGGTCACGCGTGCGCAGTTCCGGTCGATGGCGATCATGGGCGTCGCCCTCCTCAGCATCGGCATCGGCACGATCTCGATGGCCGAGCGCTATGTGCCCAGTGGTGTCGTTGCCCTGATCGTTGCCGTCATGCCGCTGTGGATCGTCATCTTCAGGCTCGTCGCGGGCGAGCGCCCGGCCGTCCTGACCTTGATCGGTGTCGCGCTGGGCATGGGCGGACTGGTGCTGATGCTCCTGCCGGGCGGGACCGAGCCTGTCTCGGGCACCGACCACGACGTCGTCTTCTGGTCCATCGCCGTTCTGCTGTCGAGCTTCTGCTGGGCCTTCTTCTCCTGGCGCTCGGCCCGCTACGCATTCCCCAGCAATCCGCTGGTCACCACCACCTACGAGATGCTCGTCGCGGCGGTCGTTCTCATCGTGGTCGGCACGATTACCGGAGACCGGTTGCACGTCGACCAGGTCGAGGCGGGCACGCTATGGGCGGCGGCATTCCTCGTGTTCGCATCAGTCGCGGGCTACACCTCCTACACGTGGCTCCTTCGTAACGCGCCCCTGTCACTCGTCTCGACCTACGCGTACGTCAATCCCGTGGTCGCGGTGTTCCTCGGCTGGCTCATCATCAGCGAGGCCATCACCCGTGACGTGCTGGTCGGGCTGATCGTTGTCGTCGGCGGGGTCCTTCTGGTGGTCAGCGGAGAGCGACGACAGTGAGCGTCGACACCCTCACGCCCGAGGCTCCTGCGAGCAGACCCTCGGCAACCGGGCGGCGAGCCGACATTCAGGGACTGCGCGCTATCGCTGTGCTCCTCGTCGTCGCGTTCCACGCGAAGTTGCCGATTCCCGGCGGCTTCATCGGCGTAGACGTCTTCTTCGTGATCTCCGGCTTCGTCATCACCGCGATGCTCATGCGCCAGTGGATCTCCACGGGATCCATCGCGTTCGGCCGCTTCTACTTCCGACGGTTCCTGCGGCTGACACCCGCGCTGGCGTTGCTCGTCGCGGTCGTCGCGGCCGCGTCGGTGCTTCTGCAGAATCCGTTCGGTGCGCAGCAGACAACAGCACGCACCGGAATCGGCGCCATGCTGCTCAGCGCAAACGGCGCCATTGCCCACGGGTCGGGTGACTACTTCGCGTCTAATGCCAACAACAATCCGCTCCTGCACACATGGTCGCTGTCGGTGGAGGAGCAGTTCTACCTGGTATTTCCCGCGCTCTTTGTCCTTGGCTGGATGCTGTCGCGCCGGCTCAACCGTCGGCTGCTGCCACCGGTGATCATCGTCGCGTTGATCTCCGCCGGCTCATTTGCGGCGTCGATCGCCTTCAGCTACGGCTCGTCCGCCCTGAGCGGCCTCACGGACTTCTTCGGCGGGCCGGAAAGTTTCGCGTTCTACTCACCCTTCACTCGCGCGTGGGAGTTCGCAGCGGGGGCGCTGCTCGCGCTCGTCCTCGAGCGCCTCGGTTCAATGCGCCGCTCGATCGCGATGCTCACGGGAATTCTGGGTGCCGGAGTCCTCGTCGCCTCCGCATTCCTCATCACCGAGAAGATGGCCTTCCCCGGGTTCATCGCGATGCTGCCGGTGGCCGGCACGGTATTGCTCATCCTCGCTGGTGCTCACCACACCACCGGCGTGAATGCCGCGCTCTCCACGCGACCGTTCGTCGCCATCGGCGATGTGTCCTACTCCTGGTACCTGTGGCACTGGCCGATCATCGTCTTCACCGCGCTCCTGTTCCCCGGACAGCGAGTGCTCCTTGTCATCGTCGCCGCGGCGTCGCTGCTGCCTGCAGTGGCGTCCTACCTACTCCTGGAGCAACCGATGCGCCGACTTCGCCCGCGATCGCGACCCCGCGCCAGCGCCGTCATCGTGACCACGCTCGCGATACCGCTCGCCACGTGCGTGGTGCTTCTCCTCGGCGCCAACGCGGGCTGGGGCCTGACTCCGGACTCTGGCACGTCCGCGGGGACGTCGACGGCAGCGGGCGGTCAGCCTTCGCAACAGGACATGGCCGTCGCCGACGGCGAGGTGGCAGGCGGCGAGGGCGGGAGCCTGCGCTCGCAGCACATCGCCGTGCGCGCGGGCTGCGTGAACACCAACCTCAACCCGCGCAAGTGCACGTTCGGCCCGGCCAACCCCATCGGCACCGTGCTGCTCGCGGGTGACTCGCAGGCCTACGCGCTGGCCGACGGAGTCGTGGCAGCCGCGGGACAACTTGGCTACGACACGATCGTCACCAGCCACACCGGGTGCCCGTTCCTCGCCCGTGAGTCCAGTGGCGTGCACAACTACCCGTGCCGCTCGTGGCAGAAGTCCATCGTGGACTACGCGCTGAAGACGCGGCCGAAGGCAGTACTCATCGGGAACCTGTCCGAGGGCTATGTCCATCCGGAGGATGGCTGGCGAACTGCGGCGCGCGACGACGGCGGACGCGCAGGTTCGGTCGACGAGGCAGTCAAGCTGTGGCGTGCGGGACTCGATCCGATCGTCTCCACGCTGCGCAAGGCTGGCATCGGCGTGGTGATCATCGCGTCTGCACCGCAGATGGTCGGGTACACCGACGGCACCTCGTTGCTGTCGAGCGCGATCGGCGCTCGCGACTTCTCGATCTCCCGGCAGGACTCCGAGGCGAACCGGGAGCCCGCGCTGAACGCGGAGAAGGCCCTAGCCAAGGCCTACCCGGGAACCATCGTCTTCGACCCCAACCCATCACTGTGCGACGACGACGTGTGCTGGGCAAGTCACGACGGCGCCGTGCTGTACCAGGACGAGACGCACCTCAGCGTCGACGGATCGATGCTCCTCGTTGATCGCCTGCGCACAGCCATGACTCAGTCCGGTATGACTCCAGCGTCGTAAAGGCACGCCTGCGGTCTGGACAATCGGAATAGCCTGCACGGTGTGACACTCCGCGCTCGAATGCTCATCGCCTCAGGCGTTGCATTTGTCGCGCTGTTCGCCATGGGACTGCTCGTCTTCGTGCAGTTCACGTTGACGAGCGCTGGCGGGCAGGCGATCCAGGAGGCACTGTCGCCCGCATCTGACGCCAGTGCATCACTGAGCCTCGCCCAGGCCGACGCGAGCGGCGCACTGTCGGACTACATCATGCTGGAGCGGCCGCGCTCCCTGACCGCATACCGCGACTCGATCGCCCAGGCCGACTCTCTGCTCGACCAGTTGGGCACAACCATTCCGGACGACGAGATCGAGCTCGAAGCGCTGCTGACCACGGCGCGCACGGCCCAGGAGAAGTGGGTCGCGTCGGACAGTGAACCGTCGGTCGTCGCGATGCTGTCGGGCCAGCAGGCGCGCGCGATACGGATCACCAACGCCAAGGCGGCGTGGACCAGCTACGACGCGATGACGGAAGCATCGAACGCACTGTCCAAGGCCGTCAACCGCTATCGCGATGAGGCATCCGATGCGGTGAACGCCTTCACGGTCTTCCTCGGTATCACGCTGCTCGTCGTGGGCATCCTGATCACCTTGGGCCTGATCGCATTCCTGCTGGGCATCCAGCAGTGGGTGCTCTCTCCTCTCAAGCACGTGCGCCGAGACCTGCAGCAGGCCGCGCGAGAAATCGGTCACGAGTCCCCGATCACTCCCGTTGGACCACCAGAACTGCGGGATGTCGCCGTCGACGGCGAGCATCTGCGCCGCAGCCTCGTCGCCGAGATTGACGAGGCTCGCGCAGCACGCGAGGGCCTCGCGCAGGATGCTCCTCTCGTCGCGGCGATGCAGGCCGAGCTCATCGCGCCTGCAGTGTCGGTGCCCGGCGTCTTGGTCTCGGGGGTCAGCCAGTCGGCCGAGGGAGTCATGGCTGGGGACTGGTGGGATCAGATTGTGCGGCCGGACGGCACACTCGCGATCGTCGTCGCCGACGTCAGCGGGCATGGCCCGGAGGCCAGCGTTACCGCGATTCGTGTTCGGTCAGTACTGAGGTCCGGACTCGAGCGCGGCCTGCCTGTCGAGGAGATCGTGGAGATGGCCGCCGCATCCTGCGCGAATGACGCGCACTTCGTGACGGGAATCGTGCTGATCATCGACGCGGTGGGCGGGACCGTCTCGTGGCTGAATGCCGGGCACCACCCCGCCATCTTGGTCACGCACGACAAGGAGGCATCGCTCTGCGAGCCGACCGGCCCGCTCATCTCCTCCCTGGGCGGCACGTGGACGGTGCGCTCGCGCTATTTCAGGCCCGGCGACGTGCTCGTGGCATTCACCGACGGGCTGGTGGAGTCCCGAAACGCCGACGGTGACGAACTCGAGTCCTCGATGGTGTCGCAGTTCATCCGCGGGTTGGATTCCTGGGTCAGGGAAAGCCCCGAGGAGCTCATCACCCGCCTGCTCGCCCAGGTTCGTCACCGGGCCTCGGACTGGCGACGCGACGATGTCACGCTCGTGGCCGCGGCTCGTCCCCGATAAGCCCCGAAGGCGGCGAGGCGCTGGTCGATGACCAACTGCGCGCATGGCACCATGGCTCAATGCGCCTTTTTCGCCCAGCAGCCCTGAGCCTGCTCGCCGTGACCGCCCTGACCGCCTCCGTTCTCGCCAGTGGTGCAGCCCAAGCGGCTCCCGCGCCCGCCAAGGCGCCCACGCAGAACCTCAAGGGGACCACTGTGCAGCCGACGCTGTTCGGCATGCATGTGTTCAACCTGCAGGACGGTGTCTGGCCCACGATCCCGGTCGGTTCGATCCGCCTGTGGGACAACCAGACCACGTGGTCATCCGTCGAGACCGCGCAGAACGTGTTCGACTGGACGAAGCTCGACAAGGCTGTATCGACTGCGGAGAACAACGGCGTCCACGACATCCTCATGGTGCTCGCCGGGACGCCGCTGTGGGCAACTGACAACCCGACTTCCGGTGGCGCCGCAGGGGTCCTCCCCGGTGGCGCGGGCATGCCGAAGAACCTCGCCGACTGGGACGACTGGGTGCTCCAGGTCGTGAACCGCTACAAGGGCCGCATCACGTCGTACCAGCCGTGGAATGAGGCCAACCTCACGACGTTCTCGACGGGAACGCCGAAGCAGATGGCCGACCTCACCAAGCGTGCCTACGACATCATCAAGGCTGTCGATCCCGCCGCGAAAGTCGTCGCACCGAGCACCGGCACCCGCCTCGGCGGACCGTTCAACAAGTTCTACCCCGCGTACCTCGCCGAGCTGAAGGCCCGCAACTGGCCGGTCGACGTATTCGCCGCGCACACCTATCCGGCGTCCCTCGGCACTCCCGTCGATCGCGCCCTTCTCGCCCAGAAGTGGATCGACGCCCTCAAGGCTGCTGGCGCACCCGACCTGCCCCTGTGGGACACGGAGAACAACTTCGGCCTCGCCGGCCCCGGTCCGCAGAACCCGGACCAGGACATCATCGGCAACCAGGCAGCCGAGTGGGCCGCGCGCACCTACCTCGACGCGCTGCGCCTGAACATCAGCCGCGTGTACTGGTACTCCTGGGGACCCGAGCTCGACCTCGTCGGCATCCAGATGAACAACGGCAGCCCAGCGGCGATCGCACTGAACACGCTGCAGGCCTGGATCGTGGGATCGAAGTTCACCGGCTGCAAGGGAACCGACAAGGTCGTCTGCGGCTTCACCAAGGCGAACGGCGTGAAGACTCAGGTCGTGTGGGCGCAGAGCGGCCGCAAGAGCTTCACCATCCCGGCGCGGATCAAGCAGATTTGCCAGCTCGACTCGGTCTGCACCGACAAGGGTCCGCGCAACAAGATTCGCATCTCCGGTCCGGTCCTGTTCAAGCCGTAGCGCGAAGGGCCTGCACGGCCTCCGCGAACAGCGCGCCGTGCAGGTCGACATCGGCAACGGTCGTGTCCGGGCACATCAGTGCCATGTTGTGGAACGGCGTCATGAGCACGCCCCTGTTCGACATGAACAGGTGAAGGAACTCGTCGAGTTCGTCATCCTGCGCGGCCGCTGACTCGGTGCCGTTCCGCGGCGCAGGCGTGCAGAATCGATACTCCGCGCGCGCGCCAAGTTGGACGATGGACCAGTCCACGTCGTGAGTTCGGAGCACGTCCTCTACCCCTTCGCGGAATCTCGTGCCCAGGTCAATCATTCGCGTGAACGCGTCGTCGGTGAGAACGTAGCCAAGGGTCGCGCGCATCGCTGCCGTGGACAGGACGTTGCCCGCCAGGGTGCCGCCGATGCCGCCGACATCCTCCAGGTCGGCGTCCTCCTGCGCGTAGATCTGTTCGGCGATCACGGATGTGACGCCATAGGCACCGCAGGGGATTCCGCCGCCGATGCTCTTGCCGACGACGAGAATGTCGGGCTCCAGCCCCCACAAGGCGGTGCACCCGCCGGGGCCAGCCGAGAAGGTATGGGTCTCATCGATGAGCAGCAGCGTTCCGAAGCGCGTGCAGGCGTCGCGCACCGCAGCGAGGAAGCCTGGCTCGGGCAGGACGATGCCGATGTTGGTGAGGGCGGGCTCCATGAGCAGGACGGCGACGTCGCCGTGCGCGAGCACTCGCTCGACGGACTCGATGTCGTTGAACTCGGCTATGCGCGTTGTCGTCTCCACCGGAACCGCCGGCCCGACCGAGCCCGGTCGCGTCAGCGTCTCGTCAACGGAGCCGTGGTAGCAGTACTCAAACGTCGCGACCTTCGCCCGGCCGGTGACCATCCTCGCGAGGCGAATCGCCCACCTGTTCGCGTCGGTCGCACTCAGGCTGAATGACCAGCGCGGCAGGCCGAAGCGCTCGGCGAGATTCGCCGCAACCCATTCGGCATCGACGCTTGGAAGCATCGCGGTCATTCCGCCGGCGATCTCGATCCGCTCGACGATCGCAGCGACTGTCGCGGGAGGTGAGTGGCCCGCCATTGCGGCGGTGTCGCCGAGGGCGAAGTCGACGTATTCGTGTCCGTCTATATCCGCGACCCGGGCTCCGAGCGCGCCCGCGAGATACACCGGATGCTCGCCTGACCACCGGTTCATCCACGTCATCGGCACCTGGCCGAGAAGGTGGGTCGCGTCATCGAATGCCGCACGGGAATTGGGTGTTCGCTCGAGATGCAATGCACGCTCGGCGACGAGCAGGTCGCCGAGACGTCCACGATCGATCGGTGCCACGGCTTTTGTAACCTCCCCACGCGCGACCCTAAGCCGTCGCGCCGACCATTGTCATGCCAACAGTCGTGGGAGGCTGGCCCCGTGTCCGAAGTCGATCCACCAGTAGCCGAACGCCGCAGCGACGAACTGCGCCTGCGCATCTGGTTCCTCGTGCTCGATCCCCACGCCCTCATCTACTCCACCATCATCTTGATGACGTCCTATGCACTCTTCGACGAGGGCACCGAGAGCCTGGGACGCGAAGCGTGGTTCGAGTTCGTCGGGATCGGGTTCGCACCTCTCTTCGCACTCGCGATGGCGCACTCATTCTCAGACGCCCTCGACTTCCAGATTCGCAATGGCCGACGGCTCGCCGGTCGTGATCGACGACGCCTGCTCCTGCACAACTCGCAGTACCTGTTCGCCTTCGTCCCCGCGATCGTGATCCTCGGCATCCTTACCCTGGCGACAGTCGACGCCAACGTCGCCGTCGACATCGTGCTGCTGATCGGACTGGCCAGCCTGTTCTTCTGGGGGGCGTTCGCGGCCCGCAAGGCCAAGCTGAACTGGTTCCGGCAGGTGACCTTCGGGCTCAGCTACGGGTTCATGGGGTTCCTCGTCCTGATCGTCGAACTGGCCATCACCCACTAGGGCGATCTGGCAGCTGGGACACAACTGCGACGTGTCAGGCAGCCCAATGCAAGCGTTTCCGGGTAACAGTGGAGAGATAGTCCGCCCGTCCTTCCCCGGAGGTCTGCACATGCGTTCGCGCCTGCTCGTCCGCTCGTTACTCACCGGCTCGGTGTCCCTCGCCCTCGTCGCGACCGGGCTGCTCGGTGCCCAGGCCGCCTCAGCCGCGACCGGCGATATCACCGAGTTCGCGATGCCCGACACGGCCTCCCAGCCGCAGTCGATCGCGTCCGATGCCGACGGAAACCTGTGGATCACCCTCAAGGGCAGCGGGACACTCGCCAAGGCGAGCCTGGATGGCGTCATCACGGTGGTCTTGGGCGGCAGCGCATCGGCGAACACCGGCCCCGACGGAATCGCCCTCGGGGGGGACCGCCGGATGTGGTACGCCGAGGAGACCGCCAACCGCATTTCCGCGGTCACCACGGCCACGGGAGCTGTCGCGTCGTACCCGCTCCCCTCGGCCGGCTCCAAGCCACGCGGCATAACAGCCGGCCCTGACGGCGCGCTGTGGTTCACCGAGTTCGCCGGCAATCGCATCGGCCGCATCACGACCGCCGGTGTGATCACGGAGTTCGACCTGGCCAACGGCTCTGGACCGGCCTCGATCACCACCGGATCTGATGGTGCGCTGTGGTTCACGCAGAGGTCGGGCAACGCCATCGGCAAGATCACTACCGCCGGTGTCATCACGAACTTCCCACTGCCGTCGACGGGCTCGCAGCCGCAGGGCATCGCCGCTGGCTCGGACGGGAACCTGTGGTTCACCGAGTTCGCCGGCAATCGCATCGGCCGCATCACCCCCGCTGGCCTGATCGCGGAGTTCGCCCTACCGACGTCCGGAGCGCAGCCGACGCAGATCGCGGCCGCAGCAGACAAGAATCTGTGGTTCACCGAGGCGGGAACCAACCGCGTCGCGCGCATCACGACAGCCGGAACCATCACCGAGTTCTCGGTTCCGACAGGCAGCAGTGCGCCCACCGGCATCGCCGGCGCGGCCGACGGCAACGTGTGGTTCACCGAGTCGGCGAGCAGCCGCGTGGCCCGCATACTCACGGGAGTGGTTCCGGCAGCGACTGCAGCCCCGGCGATCACCGGTGCGAGCACCGTCGTTGGCCAGACGCTCACCGCGTCGACCGGATCGTGGTCGTGGCGTCCGACGTCGTACGGATTCCAGTGGCAGCGCTGCGCGACAACCGACGCGTCCTCCTGCGTATCGATCGCGGGTGCGACCAACGCGACATACGTGATCGTGTCTGACGACGCGGCCAAGCGACTTCGCGTGCAGGTCACCGGACGGAACCTCAACGGTGCCGTCGCGACACCCGCGTCGAGCGGGCTGCTGACGATCGACGGCCTGCCGCCGGCCCCGATTCCCGCCCCGGTTGTCGGCGGCCAGACCGTCACCATCGCCAACGGAGTGACGGCGACGCTCAAGGGGCCGAAGAACCCCAAGCGGACGCGCCTGCTGAACTACTCGGTTCGTATGAGCAATCCGGCAGTCCGTGGAAAGGCGCGGATCACGATCGTCGACTTCAGCGGCCGTGAGGTCCGAGTGATCGCAACCGGACGCTGGATCAAGCCGAATGGCGTGGCACGCCGCCTCGCGCGAGTGACCAAGCACGTCGCGCCGGGTCAGTACACGTTGAAGGCAGTGTTCACCCCGCGAGCCGACATGGCGAGCACGTACGCGGTCGCCACGATGACGAAGCCGATCTACGTCAGACGCTAGTCCCGTCGCCGGTGGCAACCGGCTGCATGAACGTAACCCGGTTGCCGCCGGCTCGCTTGCCGGCATCTCCGGCCGATGCACCCGCGTGCCCGTAACAACCCCCTGAGGCGACGGGTTCGCGTTGCGGAAGATCGTGAGGCCGGTCGACGTCGGGGGTGACGTCGACCGGCCTCATCAGCCCGCTACTTGGTTGGCAGCAGGACCTCATCGATTCCGTGCGCGACCTGCTTGTTGCCCTTGTTGATATCCACCTGCGTGAGAATCACGCGGGGATTGGGCAGCGCCGTGTTGTAGTCACCGAGAATGATCGCCGGCGCCTTGGTGACCTTCACGCGAATGACCTTGCCGGGCAGCGCGGTCTTGAGCTTGGCCCCGTTCGCCTTCAGTGCGTCGCCCGACAGAATCGGCGCACCGGGAACGACGTGGTACTCCAGGACCTGCTCGACGGTGTCGACACCGAGACCGGCCACCGCCGCGAACGCAGCGGCCTCGGTCTTGATCTTCTTGCCGGACAATGCCGTCGCGAGGTTGACGAAGGCCTGGTCATTCGGGATGAAGGCAGTGAGCGCGGTCGTGCCGTCGGCGAGCACCTTCACCGGAGAGTTGGGCTTCGCGGCGAGGACAGTCTCGATTGCCTTGGTCACGATGTCGTAGTCGCTGAAGTCCTTGTCGAACTTCGCTTGCCCAGCCTTCAGTACGGTCGCCAGCGAGACCGTGCCGTTGTCTGCAGCGCTGGCCGCGGGCGCGGTGAGCACGAGCCCGAGAGGTACGAGGAGCGCGGCAGCAGCCGCTGCTCCGCGTAGTGCACGCGTGGAAACCATGATGTGACCCTTCGTCAGAGTTCGCCCCCAGCAGGCGAGTCACTCCTACTTCCGGCCGAACTCCGCGTCTGGATGCAGGCATATGCGAAACGCGTCGAAACCAAGTTGCCGGCTCGTGCATCCGGATGCAGTCTCTAGACCGAAGTAGTGCACGAGAGCATCGACATCGGGGGGATCATGGCCAGGCCTGGGAGAGCATCTTCTTCCAAGGCGGTGCCCGCGACTCCTGTTGACGACGGCAACGACGAAACGGCTATTGAGCGCCGGTTCTGCGCCGGGGGAGATGACGGCCTTGCCGCCGCGTATCAGCGCTGGTCGTCGTTGGTCTACACGGTTGCGCTCAGAAGTACCCAGAACTCAGACGACGCCGCTGACATAACCCAGGCAGTGTTCGTCGCGGCCTGGCGTGGTCGGTCAGGATTCGATCCGGATAAGGGCTCGCTGGCGGGATGGCTCATGACGATCACCAGGCGGCGGGTAGCGGACTTCTGGGAGGACCGAACCAGGAACACCCGTCGCCTGCGGGCGGTATCGGCGACCATTGAGGACGACTACACAGCGCCGGCCGCCGATGTAGTCGTGGACCGAGTACTGCTGGCTGACGAACTCGATCGTCTTGGCGAACCACAGCGGCGGATCATGGAACTTGCGTTCTTCCAGGATCTGACGCACGGGCAGATCGCGGGCCTGTTGAACCTGCCGCTCGGCACCGTCAAGAGTCACATCCGACGATCCTTGGACAGACTTCGCATCAGATTGGAGGTGGATGGTGTCGCACTGTGATGACGACGTGTTGTCGCTCCTGGCACTCGGTGAGTCGGTGGGACAGTCCGACCACCTCCATGTGGCGTCGTGCATGCGATGCCAAAGCCGACTCGACCAGCTCTCGGCCGTCGTGGGAACCGCTCGATCGGTGACTCCAGCAGACCATCTGGTCGGCCCGCCGGACTCTGTGTGGAGCGCCGTGCGCGCCGAATTGGGCCTGGCCGCGGGCACGCCGACCGGGACCGCCGCCGCCCGTCGCCGGAGCAGAGCATGGGTCATCGCCGCGACGGCCGCCGTGTTCGGGGCAATCATCGGGGGTGGCGTGGTTGCGGGTTTCGTTGCGCGACAGCCAACGGAGTCAGTGGTCGCGCGAGCGGCCCTCGCCCAGATGGACGACTCCGGTCTGGCCGGAACGGCGACAATCAGGGCGGGCGAGGGCGGCGACACCCTCACCGTGAGCGTCCCGGGACTGAAACCGGTCGACGGCTACTACGAGGTGTGGATGGCTACCGCTGATGCGTCGACCATGGTGTCCATCGGCACTCTCGTGCCTGGCCTGCAGGAGACCTTCTACCTACCTGCCGGAATCAACGTGAGTGCGTTTCCTGTGGTTGACGTATCGATTGAGCACCTCGACGGAGATGCCGCGCATAGCGCCCAGAGTGTCGTTCGGGGTCAGCTCACGACGTGACAGTGTCAGCGCGCCGCGCGTGCTCGAGCCGTGCCTCGATGATGGCGTCCATATGCTCGCGTGCCCAGTCCTCGAGCGCAGCCAACGGCTCGCGCAACGTGCGGCCTAGGTCCGTCAACTCGTACTCCACATGCGGGGGAACGACCGGAAAGACGGTCCTGGTGATCAGCCCGTCTCGCTCGAGGCCGCGTAGCGTCTGGGTGAGCATCTTCTGGCTGATGCCATCGATGCGACGGCCCAGCTCGCTGAACCGCTGCGGGCCGGGGCTGAGGAAGCCGATGATGAGCACCGACCATCGGTCACCGATGCGGTCGAGTACCTCGCGGGTCGGGCAGTCGCGGACGTAGGGGTCCCAGACAAGGTCGGTCATGGCGGCAGTATCCATCCGGGCGGTACCGCACTTCAAGGTGCCTACTCTCCGATGGGAAGTGTCGACGCGGACGCTGCGTTGGACCGGGTAACCGACCATCCCCGTCATCAGGAGCTAGCCATGTCCATCGTCGTCACCGGAGCAACCGGCCAGTTCGGCCGCCTCGTCGTTGAGAGTCTCCTCAGCCGCGGCGTCCCCGCCGACTCGATCACCGCGACCGGCCGTGAGATCGCCAAGATCGAGGACCTCGCGGCCGCGGGTGTTCGCATCGCACGGGCCGACTTCGCCGATTCCGACTCGCTCGTGACGGCCTTCGCCGGCGCCGACAGGCTCCTGCTCGTGTCGGGAAGCGAGCCGGGCCAGCGAGTCGCCCAGCACCGCGCGGCCATCGATGCCGCGAAGGCGGCGGGGGTCGGCTTCGTCGCCTACACGAGCATCCTCAAGGCGGACACGTCCACTCTTGCGCTCGCCGAGGAGCACCTCGCGACCGAGAAGTACCTCGCCGAGTCGGGCCTGCCCTACGCGCTCCTGCGCAATGGCTGGTACCTGGAGAACTACACGGGCCAACTGCAGACCTATCTCGCGGTCGGTGTCGCCGGCGCAGCGGGCGAGGGCCGCGTCAGTGCCGCGAGCCGCAAGGATCTTGCCGATGCCGCCGCGGCCGTGCTCACGTCGGACGTAGCGAGCGGCACCGTCTTCGAGCTGGGCGGCGAGAGCTTCACGCTGTCGCAGCTGGCCGCGGAATTGTCGAAGGCGAGCGGCAAGGACATCGGCTACACAGACCTCAGCGAGGCCGCCTACGCCGAAGTGCTCGTCGGTGCCGGACTGCCGCAGGCGTACGCGGAGCTCCTCGCCGATTCGGATCGCGGGCTGTCGGTCGGGGACCTTGAGACCGACGCTGCGCCGCTCACCACCCTCATCGGCCGCACGCCGACGTCGATGCCCGACGCGATCGCCGCGGCAGTCGCGTAACACACGGACCGATCAGGTCTGCGCCATGTCGACGAAGCGCGAGTAATGTCCTTGGAACGCAACGGTTATCGTCGCGGTCGGGCCGTTGCGGTGCTTGGCGATGATGAAGTCCGCTTCACCTGCCCGCGGGGATTCGCGCTCGTAGGCATCCTCGCGGTGCAGGAGGATGACGATGTCGGCGTCCTGCTCGAGTGAGCCCGACTCACGAAGGTCGGACAGCATCGGCTTCTTGTCGACGCGCTGCTCGGCGCCACGGTTCAGCTGGCTGATCGCGACGACGGGGACGTCGAGTTCCTTCGCGAGCAGTTTGAGTGACCGCGAGAACTCCGAGACCTCCTGCTGACGGCTCTCGACTCGCTTGCCGCTGGTCATCAGCTGCAGGTAGTCGATGACGACCAGCCGAAGTTCGTGACGCTGCTTGAGCCGCCGGCACTTCGCGCGGATCTCCATGAGCGTGAGGTTCGGGGAGTCGTCGATGAACATGGGTGCATCGTGCGCGGTGCCCATCATCGGCGCGAGCTTGTCCCACTCGCGATCGGTCATCATGCCCGAGCGCATGTGGTGCAAGGGCACCTGCGCCTCGGCGGACAACAGGCGCATCGCGATTTCGTTGCGGCTCATCTCCAGGGAGAAGACAACACTGGTGAGGCCATTCTTGAGCGATGCGTGTCGGGCGATATCCAGGCCGAGGGTCGACTTACCGATGGCCGGACGGGCGGCGACGATGATCAACTGGCCCGGATGCAGGCCATTGGTGAGAGTGTCGAGTTCGGCGAAGCCGGTGGGCACGCCGATCATTTCCCCGCCGCGGTTCTGGATCGCCTCGATCTCGTTCCACGCGCTGTTCATGACCGCGCTCAGCGGCGCGTAGTCCTCGCTAGACCGACGGTCAGTGACGTCGTACACCTCGGCCTGCGCGCGATCGACCATGTCGTCCACCTCGCCGGTGCCGGCGTAGCCCATCTGCACGATGCGGGTGCCGGCCTCGACCAGGCGGCGCAGGATGGCCTGCTCGCGCACGATCCGGCCGTAGTAGCTGGCGTTGGCCGCGGTGGAGACCATCGAGACCAGCGTGTGGAGGTACGGCGCACCACCGACGCGACCGATGTCGCCTATCTTGGTCAGTTCGGCAGCCACGGTCACGGCGTCGGCGGGCTCGCCGCGCCCGTACAGGTCCAAGATCGTGCCGTAGATCGCCGCATGCGCGGGACGGTAGAAGTCGCCCTCGCGAAGCACCTCGACCACATCGGCGATCGCGTCCTTGCTCAGCAGCATCGCGCCGATGACGGACTGCTCGGCGGCCACGTCGTTCGGGGGCGTTCGGTCCGGACCGCGCGTCTCCTCGGCCGGGTGCAACTCGGTGACGCTCACAGTCCTCCTCACGTGTGCCAATGTCGGGGTGTGCGAGTCCTGTGTACCGCACCGGGCTGACGCGCCTTCCGAACCGTAGGGACGACACTCCGACGTGTCCATCGAGCCTGTGGACAACCCTGTGGAAGACCTGGGGATGACCCGCCTCAACACTCGGTCGCGGCTGGGGACAAGTTGGGGATTCAACTTCTGTAGTGGACCGGGATCCCTCGTGCGAACGGGCCGAACGTCGTCCCAAGCCTGTGGAGGAAAAGTTCTTTGTCGAGATCGCTAGCCTTCGGCCCATGTATCGCATCACCGTCGTGTGCCTGGGCAACATCTGTCGCTCGCCGATAGGCGAGGCCGTGCTGCGGGCCCGCATCGAGGAGGCCGGGCTCGACGGCCGGGTCAGCGTCGACTCGGCGGGTACCGGCGACTGGCATCTGGGCCAGGACGCCAACCCACGCAGCGTCGCGGTGCTCACCGAGCACGACTACCGGCTCGACCACCGGGCCAGGCAGATCACCGCGGACTGGTTCGAGGACATCGACCTCGTGCTGGCCATGGACGCGGCGAACTACGCCGACCTGGAGCGGATGCAGCGCGGCACGCGCGCCGAGCTGCGGATGCTGCGCTCCTTCGATCCCGAGCTCGCGCACCTTCGCGAGCCCGATCCCGGGCTCGACGTCCCGGACCCGTACTACGGCGGTCCCGAGGACTTTCTCGAGGTGCTCCGCATGGTCGAACGTGCGAGCGGCGGCGTGGTCGCCCACGCCGCCGCTCGTCTTGAGTCCTCGTAACCCCGCTACGCGGCGGGGGGCGGTCCGTAGGCGTTGTCGCCCGTGGCGCCCGGCTGAACCCAGAACACAATCAGGATGATGATGCCGACGCAGGGGATGAGTCCCAGCAACTGCATCCAGCCGGACTTGCCGGTGTCGTGGAGTCTGCGGCAGCCCACCGCGATTGTCGCCAGCCACAAGATCAGGTAGATCACGTAGCCGAGGAACATGATGAAACCGTTGCCGCGGCCGAAAATCAGGCCGGCGAGAAGATCAATGATGAAGATCAGGAGCACCCACCACCAGAACGCCGGTCGTGACGCACGACCTTCGAAGTTGGTGATGTTGGCGAATCCTGAGGAAATTGCCTGGCCGAAAGTCATGGGTCCTCCTGCTGCGCGGCGCCCGCATGGCGCGCTACGACCACATTGTTCTGCGAATGCGGACGGGGAGCCAGTCCTTCGACAGAACTGGCTCCCCGGCGCGTCGTGCTAAAAGCGTGTGGCCGCTACTTGTTCACCTGAACGATGATCGCCACGATGATGCCGATCACGGACAAGATCACGCCGATGATGCCCAGCCAGTAGCCGGCCTTGGCGGCCCCGCCGTTCGTGGCCAGTCCCTGCTCGACGCGCTTCATGCCGATCCGGCCGAAGACGATCGCGAGGATCGATCCGATGATTCCCAGGCAGAAGAACTGCAGGATGCCCATGACGAGGGCGGCGGTGCCCATGCCGTTCTGCGGTGCAGCGGAAGCTGCAGGGACGGGCGGAGGTGCGGGTGGGTAGTCAGTCATGTGGTGCCTTCTTTCGTGGAAGAACGATGGTGGTTGTCGGACTTTAGCGGGCTAGGCGATGGGCTTGGGTCCGTAGGCGTTGTCGCCCGGCGTGCCCTCCATGACCCAGAAGACGAGCAGCACGATGTTGCCGCAGGGAACGAGCAGCAGCAGCTGCAGCCACCCCGACATGCCGCGGTCATGCAGACGTCGGCAGCCGACGGCCAGGAAGGGGATGTACAGCGCGATCACGAGGAGAGCGAGCAGGACTATGAAGATCACTCCGAGGATGATGAACAGCGTGCCGACCGCCGAGCCGTCGTCACCCGATGCGGCGCCGCCGATGAGGAGCAGGACAAGTCCGGGGATATACGCGACGATCGCGACGAGGGCCGCGAACAGGTAGAACCACCAGAACTCAGACCGAGTGGCCCGACCCTCGAACTTGGACCAGTTGCGTAGGCCTGAACGGACGGCCTCGTTGAACGACATGTCATCTCCTATAAGTGGGTCAAGCTGCTGGATGCGGACCGTACTTGGTGTCCCCCGGCTCGGACTTCTGGCACCAGAACACGATGAGGATGACAGCACCGATCAGACACACGAATGCCAGCAGGTAGCCCCAGATGATCCACAGCCCCGAGTGCCCGGCGTCGTGCAGGCGCCGCGCCATGACCGCAAGGGTCGGCAGCAGCGTGACGAGCCAGAAGATCGACGACAAGATGCCCGCGCCCTGCACGTCGTAGACCGTGTCGTTGATCGTCATCGTCGAGCTGCCGTACGTCAGGCCGGTGATGCTGTCGATGCCGAACAGGATCAGGCCGACGACAACCAAGAACAGGTAGTACCACCAGAACTCAGACCGGGTCGCGCGTCCCTTGAACGTCGCGTACTTGCTGAATACGGACTTGACGGCCTGACCTGGGCCCATGGAGCCTCCCCAAAGAAGTTGGGCCGCACTCTAGCGAGTGCGGCCCAACTTGTGGAGTACCTGCGTCAGCTGGCGACGACCTCGAGGACCACCGTGGCGGTGACGTCGGGGTGCACCTCGACCTTGGCGGAGTGCTTGCCGACGGTCTTGATGGGGCTGCCGAGATCGACCTTGCGCTTGTCGAGCACCGGGCCACCAGCGGCCTTCACCGCGTCGGCGACATCGGCGGTCGTGATCGAGCCGAACAGACGACCGGCCTCGCCCGCGCGGGCGGGCAGGGTGATGGTCAGCGACTCGAGTGCCTGCTTGATCTCGTTGGCGTGGCTCAGGTCACGGACCTCACGCACCTTGCGGGCACGCTTGATCTGAGTCACCTGCTTCTCGCCGCCGCGGGTCCACGAGATGGCGAAGCCGCGGGGAAGGAGGTAGTTGCGGCCGTAGCCGTCCTTGACCTCCACCACGTCTCCAGCATCGCCGAGGCCGGCGACTTCCTGGGTGAGGATGAGCTTCATGGTTGGTCCTGTTCCTTAGTCCGTTTGCGATCCGGGCGGGATCAGCGAGTGGTGGCGGTGTAGGGGAGAAGCGCCATTTCGCGCGCGTTCTTCACGGCCATCGCGATATCGCGCTGGTGCTGCGTGCAGTTGCCTGTCACGCGGCGGGCGCGGATCTTGCCGCGGTCGGAGATGAACTTGCGGAGCAGGTTCGTGTCCTTGTAGTCGATCGCCTTCACGCCGTCCTTGCAGAATGCGCAGGCCTTGGCCTTGACGATCTTGTCCTTGCTGTTGCGTGACGACGACTTGCGGTCGCCCTTTGCATCTCGTGCCATCTCGTTCGTGCTCCTGTCAGGTGCTTATCGCACCGAGGCGTGAATGGGGATCTTTAGAAGGGGGGCTCGTCGAAACCAGCGCCGCCGGCCGGACTGGCAGCCCACGGATCATCGGCGGGACCCGCCGAGCCTCCGCCACCACCGTTGTCGCCACCGAAGCCACCGCCGGTGCGCTGCACCTTGTTGACCTTGGCCGTGGCGTAGCGAAGTGCGGGGCCGACGTCGTCGACCTCCATCTCCACGACAGTGCGCTTCTCGCCCTCGCGGGTCTCGTACGAGCGCTGCTTGAGGCGCCCGGTGGCGATGACTCGCATGCCCTTCTGCAAGGACTCGGCGACGTTCTCGGCGTACTGACGCCAGACGCTGCACCGCATGAATACGGTGTCGCCGTCCTTCCACTCGTTCGTGGTCTTGTCCAGCACACGTGAGCTGGAGGCGATGGTGAACGAGGCGACGGCTGCTCCACTCGGGGTGAATCGGAGCTCAGGCTCGTTGGTGAGGTTGCCCACCACCGTGACCGTGATATCGCCGGCGGCCACTACTCCGCTCCCACCACGACGGGCTCTTCGGCGCGCATGACCTTGGTGCGCATGACGGCCTCGTTGAGTCCGAGCTGACGATCGAGTTCCTTGACGGACTCGACGGTCGCCGTGACGTTCAGCAGGGCGTAGATGCCCTCGGCCTTGTGGTTGATCTCGTAGGCGAGGCGACGACGGCCCCACACATCGATCTGGTGAACGGTGCCACCATCGGCGCGGACGACGTTAAGGAACGCCTCCAGGCTGGGAGCGATTGTCTTCTCTTCGAGTTCGGGATCGAGAATGACCATGACCTCATAGCGACGCATGAACAACCCACCTCCTTCGGACTAAGCGGTCACGGTCTTTCCGTGACAGGAGGGTGTTTCGCGTGCGTTCGAAACGGCAGGACCGTCACGAGCGGCCCCAAGGCTACCGCGAGCCCCGCCCATCAACGAAATCCCCGCTTCCCCTCGCGCCGACCTTGAGGTTGGCGTGGTTCCGGCGCCCCGATTCCCACGCCAACCTCAAGGTCGGCGGGAGGGGGTGGGGCGCGGTTAGGGTGAGCGGGTGCGGATCGCGACCTGGAATGTGAACTCGATCAACTCCCGTCTGGACCGCGTCCTGGCCTGGCTTGAGTCGGCCAGCCCCGACGTGGTCGCCCTCCAGGAACTCAAGTGCAAGGCCGACGACTTCCCCCACATGCCCATTCAGGCCCTCGGCTACGAGGCCGTCGCGCATGGGGATGGCCGGTGGAATGGCGTAGCTCTGGTCAGCAAGGTGGGGCTGGACGACGTGACCCGCGGACTCACCGACCAGCCCATGTACGAGGGGGTGCCCGAGACTCGCGCGATCGGCGCCACGTGCGGAGGCGTCCGGCTGTGGAGCGTCTACGTGCCCAACGGCCGCGAGCCCGGCCACGAGCACTACAACTACAAGCTCAACTGGTTCGGCGCCCTCACGTCGACCGTGGGCGCCGAGCTCGCCAGCGCTCCGGACCGCCCGCTTGCCGTGATCGGCGACTTCAACGTCGCCCCGGAGGACACGGACGTGTGGGACATCGCGGACTTCGCAGGCTCCACCCACGTGACCACGGCCGAGCGCGAGGCACTGGCCGCAGTCAGGGCGGTCGGTCTCTCCGACGTCATGCCACGCGCGCTCAAGGGCGCGCCCTTCACGTTCTGGGACTACCGCGGCGGCAACTTCCACAAGGGGTTGGGCATGCGGATCGATCTCGTCTACGGCAACGCGCCCTTCGTCTCCCGCGTCTCCGATGCCTGGATCGACCGTGAGGAGCGCAAGGGCAAGGGAGCGTCCGACCACGCCCCGGTCGTCGTCGACCTCACCCCATGAGCCTTACCGTCCGCGCCATCACGCCCGCGCAGCACTCCGAGTGGATCGCCAGTCGGCCATCCGTGTCGTTCCTGCAGCTACCGGAGTGGGGACGGGTAAAGCAGGGGTGGCGCAGCGAGTCCGTGGGCTGGTTCGAGGGCTCGCGTCTGGTCGGCGCCGGGCTGATCCTCTACCGGCCGGTGCCGCGCCTGCCACAACGATCGCTGGCCTACCTGCCCGAGGGTCCCGACATCGACTGGCTGCGTCGCGAGCATCCGCAGATCCCACTCGACGACTGGCTGAAGCCGCTGCTCGCGCACTGCCGCTCCGCTGGTGCGTTCCAGGTGAAGATGGGTCCGCCCGTCGCGGCGCGTCGCTGGAACGCCGACACGATCAAGTCCGCGATGGCCGAGTGGAAGGCCGACGCGCCAACGCCCGGCCTCGCCCCCCCGCGACGCATCAGCGAGGTGCTCGCGGACTGGCATTCAGGCCCGGCGGCGAAGATCGTCGAGCACCTTCGCACCGGCGGCTGGGAGCAGGATCCCGGCACGGGGGCCGGGTTCGGCGACGTTCAGCCGCGCTACGTATTCCAGCTCCCGCTCGCGGACCGATCACTGGACGACGTCCTCGCCGGCTTCAACCAGCTGTGGCGCCGGAACATCCGCAAGGCGGAAAAGGCGGGTGTTGTCGTCACGCGCGGTGATCGCGCCGACCTCGCGGACTTCCACCGCGTCTACGTCGAGACCGCCGAACGCGATCACTTCACGCCACGCGGCCTTACCTACTTCGAGCGCATGTGGGACAGCCTCAACGAGCGCGAGGAGCACCTGCGCCTGTACTGCGCTCACCACGATGGCCATCTCGCGGCAGCGACCTTGATGGTCGTCGTCGGCACGCACGCCTGGTACTCCTACGGTGCATCGACAACAGCCGACCGTGACGTACGTCCGTCAAATGCCTTGCAGTGGCAGATGATTCGCGATGCCCACGAGCTCGGATGCGTCACCTACGACCTGCGCGGGATCGCCGACACTCTCGACCCGTCCAACCACCTCTTCGGTCTCGTGCAGTTCAAGGTGGGCACCGGCGGGGTCGCTCAGGAGTATGCGGGAGAGTGGGACTACGTCCTTCGGCCGTTGTGGTCGAAGGGTTTTCGGGCGTACCAGTCACGGCGAGGATGACATGGCATTCGCGGTAACGATCGACGGCCAGCGCTGGCTGGATCATCAGGACGGCGTCTGCGGCGCGATCGAGCGGTCTGCGGGCTCGCCGATTGTGCCCGTCATCAAGGGGAACGGCTACGGCCTTGGGCAGCGCCTGCTCGGCGAGCAGGCCGTGCGCATGGGCGTGGACACAGTCGCGGTGGGGAACGTCTTCGAGATCGACGAGGTCGCCGAGTACGGCTCGTTCGACATCATCGTCCTCGAGCCCTTCGAGCCGCGGGACTCGTTCGCGGCCGATGCGTGGTGGCGCCTGGGCCAGCGACTCCACGCCGGCCGCATCATTCGCACGATCGCCTCGCGCGAGGCCCTGCTTGCCCTTGCCGACGGCCCTGGATCGGTGCGCGTCGTGCTCGAGGCGCAGACCTCGATGCACCGCTTCGGCTTCGATGAGGCTGAGCTGCTGCGCGTCCTGGCCGACCCCGAGGTTCGCATGGCTTTCGCCCGAGGCAAGGTGCTCGTCGAGGGACTGACGCTTCACCTGCCGCTGGCGCAGCCGGCAGATGAGGTCGAGCCGCGCGGATCGGTGATGGGAACCGCGCGCGTTCGAGAGGCCGTCCGCTGGGCCGGCCTGTGGCAGGGCGAGACCGAGGTGTGGGCCGGGCACAACTCGCCCGCGAGTCGCGTGTGGGTATCCCACCTCGACGACGACGAGCTCCTCGCGGTGAACCGCTCGGTTCCGGACATCTCCCTGCGCGCGCGGATCGGCACCCGGCTGTGGCTCGGCGAGCGATCCGCTCTCCATGCAGCCGGCTCGGTGTTGGCGGTCCACCCGGTCGCCGTCGGGACGCACGTCGGCTACCGCCAGCGCACCGGCCCGAAGGACGGGACGCTCGTCGTCGTGTCCGGCGGCACGTCGCACGGCATCGGCCTGACCGCGCCCACGCCGGCGGCGAGTGTTCGACAGCGCGTGGTGACTGCCGGGACCGGTGCGCTCGACGCGGCAGGCCGCGCACTCTCCCCGTTCCGGTGGGAGGGCAAGCAGCGCTGGTTTGCAGAGCCCCCGCACCAGCACACATCGATGGTGTGGCTGCCGAAGGGCTGCGTCATCCCCGCGGTTGGTGATCGCATGCCCGCAGACGTGCGATTTACAACGTCACGCTTTGATGCCGTGCTCGGCCTAGCGTGAAGCGATCCGGGGCGTTGTTGTAGGCACCGCCGCCAGGATCGTCTGCGTCCTCGGCGAAGCCGTCGTTGCGGATCGGGTCATGCTGCGGGGAGTAGATGTCGCGTAGCACCATCACGGCGAAGTAGATCGTCGCGGCAAAGTGGATCAGCGTTGCGAATGCGTACTGCTGCCCGGTCAGTCCCTGCTGATCCTCGATGCCGTAACCGACCAGGAACCACCAGATCGCCGCGAAGTAGATGACCTCACCGACCTGCCAGATCAGGAAGTCGCGCCAGCGCGGGCGCGCCATGACCGCCAGTGGGACCAGCCACAGCGAGTACTGCGGGGAGTAGACCTTGTTCGTCAGCACGAAGGCGGCGACGATCAAGAAGAGCAGGGGAGCCAGTCGCGGACGGCGTGGGGCCGACAGCGCGACCCAGCCGATCGCGGCGCACAGGATGAGGAAGCTGCCCGTTGCCACGAGATTGAGGTTGTCCGCGGGTATCGACGGCAGGCCGGCCTGCGTCATGGCGAAGTACAGCGAGCCGAAGTCCTCGCCACGGAAGCCACTGAACCGGTAGAAGAACGACCAGCCCTCCGCGTTCGCCATAGCTATGGGCAGGTTCACCACGAGCCAAGACAGGACCGTGCCACCGAGCAGCAGGCCGAACACTCGCCATCTTGCGGTGCGGATGGTCAGCACGAGGAACGCGCCGAGCAGGAACAGCGGGTAGAACTTCGCCGCGATCGCCAGACCGAGAAGGATCCCAGCCGCGAAGGGATGGTTGCGCGACCAGAGGAGCAGCGCCACCCCGACGAACGCGAGTGGAAGCAGGTCCCAGTTGATGGTGGCTCCGAGGATCACCGTCGGCGCCAAGGCAACCATCGCGGCGTCCCACGGACGACGGCGGACTGTGAGCGCGGTGGCAACGACGGTGACGGCGAGCGCGACGAAGAGCAGCACCACGTTGACGTCGAAGAAAACGACGGCCTTGTCCACGCCCGCGACAACGCCCCCGATTGCCGCGGTGATCATCGATGCGACCTGCATGAACGCACCAGTGACCACCGGGTACTCCAGGTACTGCAGGCTCTGTCCCGTGGGGTTCGGATTCAGGTAGGGCAGGATCCCGTCGGCAAAGCCGCGGATGGAGTACAGCGGGGAGATGTCGGTGTAGCACAGGTGCTCGTATCGGTCCGGGATCGCCCAGCCGTTGCTGCGACAGGGCAGATCGGCCAGGTAGCCGATGAGGTAGCCGATCGCGGCCAGCACGACGAGTACTCGAACCGGCTTCCACCAGGTCCCGCCGACACGCGCTCGTCGACCGACTCGCCCACCAAGCCATCCCAAGCTCGACGCAACCACCGGATCCTCATCGGACGGAAGGATGATCGGCGAGCGGGGGGTCACTCGGGCCTACCTTCCTCGACCGGCGGCACTGGCGTGGCACTTGCAGGATCGGGTGTGGGAACCGGCTCGTTGGAGAACAGGCCAGCGTCCGGAGACTGGCTGGTTGCCGCCGGGGGCGGCTCGTCGGACGGGAGTGTATCCGCGGACGGGTCGGGCGTGAACTCCGTGACGACGGTCGGCGACGGGCAGCCGACCGGGACATCGCCCTCGATGGCCTCCGGGCAGTCCATCGGCGCCAGGACGGCCTTCGGTGGCTTCGGGAAGCTCTCGACGGGCAGTCCTTCGAGGGCGCCCTTCATGAACGCGGTCCAGATCGCAGCGGGGAACGAACCCCCCGTCACCGTCGACAGCCCGCCGGTCCCGGAGAGCGACACCGGCAGTCCGGTCTCGTCCTCCTTGGCCATCAGTACGGCCGCGGCCAATTGCGGGGTGTAGCCGACGAACCACGCGCTCTTGTTGTCGTCGGTCGTGCCCGTCTTCGCGGCCGCGGGGCGACCCAGCGCGAGCGCCGCACTTCCCGTCCCGTTGGTCACGACGCGGTTCAGTGCGTAGCTGACCGTGTCGGCGATGTCGGAGTCGAAGGCGGCCTGCGTGCTCGGGGTGAACTGGTAGAGCAGCCCGCCGTTCGGCCCGACAACTTCCTTCAGCACCGTCGTGGTCGAGCGTGCACCGCGCGCTGCGAAGGTCGCGAACGCGTTCGCCATATCGAGCCCGGATGGCGAGGCGGTGCCGAGGACGAAGGTCAAGTTGAGGTCGTCGAGGTCCATGCCGGGAGTGTCCGCGGGGATGCCGGCCCGTACGGCCGCGTCGGCGACCGACTTCACTCCGATGCTCGACTCCATCTCGACGTACGCCGAGTTGATGCTGTTCTCCGTCGCCTGCAACAGGGTCACTGGTCCGTAGGACTTGTCGCCATAGTTGGAGAACGTGTAGCCGTCGACCGTCGACGGCGAGTCGCCATTCCACACAGACGTCAGTGGCACCTCCTTCTCCGTTGCTGCGGCGAGTGCGAAGGGCTTGAACGTCGATCCCGCCTGCGCGAACGGCCGCGTGGCGTTGTTGATCTGGTCGGTCACGAAGTCATCGCCGCCGTACACGGCGATGATCTCGCCGGTTCCTGGGCGTACTGCAGCAAGCCCGATGCGCAGGCCCTCGGTGCCGCTCTGCGGCCCGACCTTGCGTACGGCCGCCGTCGCGGACCGCTGCGCCTGCCTGTCGAACGTCGACGTGATGCGCAGGCCGCCCCGCTGGATCTCGGTGTCGTCGAAGCCGAGTTCGCGCAACTGGTCCTCGACCATCGTCAGCATGAAGCCGGTCGCCCCACCGAGGCGGTCCTTCGCCTTGAGCTTCTTGATCTTCGGGAACTCGGCGTTGTCGCGCTGCTTCTGCGTGAGCCAGCCCTGCTCGACCATGCCGTCGAGCACGTATGTCCACCGGCCCTGCAGGCCAGCCAGATCGCGCTCGGGCGCCAGCCCGCTGGGGGACTTGATGATCGCAGCGAGAACCGCGCCCTGCGAGGCGGTGAGCTCGCTCGACGGGATGCCGAAGTAGGCAATCGACGCTGCCTCGATCCCGTAGGCACCGCGCCCGAAGTAGATGGTGTTCAGGTAGTTCTCGAGGATCTCGTCCTTCGACACCACAGTTTCCAGCTTGAACGCCAGGAGTGCCTCCTGGAGTTTGCGATCCCACGATCGCTCCTGGCTGAGGAAGGCGTTCTTCGCGTACTGCTGCGTGATCGTCGACCCGCCCTGAGTGCTGCCACCGGTGAGGTTGTTCCAGATCGCTCTCCCGACGCCGACGGGCGAGATGCCGCCGTGGTCGTAGAACGAGCGGTCCTCCGCAGCGAGGACTGCGTGCTGCACCTGCAACGGGACATCCGCCAGCGCGACGCTGCGCCGCGTGGCATCGCCGAGGCGCCCGATCTCGGTCTTGCCGTCGGCGTAGTAGACGATCGTGGCCTCGCTTGTGGCGACCTCGTTCGGGGTGGGCACGGTGGTGCGCGCGATGAGGATCGCGAAGATGCCGATGCCGAGCGCGATCACGCCGAGCGCAATGAGGATGCCGTTACGGATCCAGTGCCGCTTCGCGGGAGCCTTCTTCGCCGGTGCCTTCTTCGGGGCAGGCCGCTTCCTCGGCGTCGACGACGCACGCGAACGGCTGTCGGACACGAAGGATCCTTTGGCTCGGGGAAGAGGCCGGAAGCGGCGCCCGTCAGTGCCCGAGATCGCCGCTAGTCAAGGAGATCACGCGGGGCGGGCAGAGCCCGTCGCGGCACGCCGTCGCCTAGGACGTACGTGGTCAGCAGGAAGTTCCAGTGGCACCGCTGGCAGACCTCGACGACGTAGACGGTGAAGGAGCCGAACTTCGTGGTCATCGCGGGCAGTTCGTCGGCCTTGCGGATGCGGCCCGAGTACGGGCCGAGCTCGTCGCCGAACACGTACGTGACGGTGACCAGGCCCGCGTCCTTGCAGGCAGGGCACGGGCCGGCCGCCGGCTCGCCGTGGTGCTTGGCGGCCTTCAGCAGGTAGGGATCGGCATCGCACAGGTCCGAGGAGAGCCCGCCCCCGCCGAACAGCCGCAACAGGGCGGCGCGGCGCTCGAGTGCGTGGCTGATGACTGAGCGCGGTCGCGCCGGATCGGCGACTTCCTCGGGGGCGCCCATCGGCTCGCGGTCACGGCGCGCCTTGGCGGGAGCACCGCGGGCGATCGTGCCGCGGATCGCGGACTTGCGAGGGGACGCCATGAACGCTGATTCTACGGAACCCCTCAAAATTTGGAATCGATATATCAACTTGATATGTTGTGCTGAGTCATTCGGCGAGAGGAGCGGGCATGGCCAAGCGGCACGACGTGCTCGAGTTCGCCGTCCTCGGCGTCCTCTCCGACGGTCCCCTGCACGGCTACGAGCTGCGCAAGCGCCTGTCAGTCGTCCTCGGCCCCTTCCGCGCCCTGTCCTACGGCTCTCTCTACCCGTGCCTGCGCCGCCTCCAAGGCCGCGGGCTCATCGACGAGGTCGCCGTCACCCCGGCCCTGGAGTCCACCGCCCCGCCCCTCAGTGCCCGCCGCGCCCGGGTGGTCTACGCCATCTCGGCCGACGGCAAGGAGGAGTTCGGCACCTGGGCGAACCAGCCAGGTCCCGAAGCCTGGGAGGACGAGGGCTTCGCCGCCCACCTGGCCTTCTTCGGTCGCACCGAGTCCCGCGTGCGGCTGCGGATCCTCGAGGGCCGGCGCTCACGCCTCGAGGAGCGAGTCGACGCACTTCGCGAGTCGGTCGTCCGCGGTCGCGCCAAGGTCGACGCCTACACCCTTCAACTCCAGCAGCACGGCCTTGACGGAGCAGAGCGCGAAGTGCGCTGGCTGAACGAATTGATCCAACACGAGCAAGCAACGCAGGACACACCACTTAACAAGGAGAACTCATGAGCTCGGTTCGCGTAGCGATTGTCGGAGTCGGCAACTGTGCGTCGTCGCTGGTCCAAGGCGTCGAGTACTACAAGGACGCGAATCCGGCTGACTTCGTGCCTGGCCTGATGCATGTCCAGTTCGGCGAGTACCACGTTCGCGACGTCGAGTTCGTCGCCGCGTTCGATGTCGACGGCAAGAAGGTGGGCCTCGACCTCGCCGAGGCGATCAACGCCTCGGAGAACAACACCCTCAAGTTCTGCGACGTCCCGCCGACGGGAATCACCGTTCAGCGCGGCAAGACCCTCGACGGCCTGGGCAAGTACTACCGCGAGACGATCACCGAGTCCGATGAGACGCCGGTCGATGTCGTTGCAGCGCTGAAGGATGCGGCTGTCGACATCGTCGTGTGCTACCTGCCCGTCGGCTCCGAAGAGGCCGCGAAGTTCTACGCCCAGTGCGCCATCGACGCGGGCTGCGGCTTCGTCAACGCGCTTCCGGTGTTCATCGCCGGCACTCCCGAGTGGGCACAGAAGTTCGTCGACGCCAACCTGCCGATCGTCGGCGACGACATCAAGAGCCAGGTCGGCGCCACCATCACGCACCGCGTGCTCGCCAAGCTGTTCGAGGACCGCGGCGTGATCCTGGACCGCACGTACCAACTGAACGTAGGCGGCAACATGGACTTCAAGAACATGCTCGAGCGCGATCGCCTCGAATCGAAGAAGATCTCCAAGACGCAGTCGGTCACGTCGCAGGTGACGTCGCACGACATGGGTGCGCGCAACGTGCACATCGGCCCGAGCGACTACATCGCCTGGCTCGACGACCGCAAGTGGGCGTTCGTCCGCCTCGAGGGTCGCGCATTCGGCGACGCTCCCATCAACCTGGAGTACAAGCTCGAGGTGTGGGACTCGCCCAACAGCGCCGGCGTGATCATCGATGCCGTTCGCGCCGCGAAGATCGCCATGGACCGTGGCATCGGCGGACCGATCCTGTCGGCCTCGAGCTACTTCATGAAGTCCCCGCCGGTCCAGTACAACGACAGCGAGGCCAAGCAGGCTGTCGAGGACTTCATCGCGGGCACCATCTCCTCCTGAACGTGCGGCCGGTAGCGTCCACGACGTGGTAGCGCTACCGGCACTTCGCGCAGTACTCGCCGGACGCGACTTCCGACGCCTGTTCGGAGTACGCCTCGTCGCCCAGCTCGGCGACGGCCTTCTGCAGGCAGCCCTCGCGACGTTCGTGCTGTTCTCGCCCGAGCGCGAGCCGAACGCGGCGAAGGTCGCTGCCGCGTTCGCGATCCTGCTGCTCCCGTATTCGGTCATCGGCCCGTTCGCAGGCGTGTTCCTCGATCGCTGGCGACGACGCAATGTGCTCGTGCGCGCCAACCTCATCAAGGCCCTGCTCACCATCCCGGTGATCCTCCTCGTCCTGAACGCCAACGACGGCTTTGCCCTCGGCCTGTCCGTCCTCGTCGTCCTCGGGATCGGACGTTTCGTGCTGGCCGGGCTGTCCGCCTCGCTCCCTCACGTCGTCGCGGGCCGCGACCTGGTCACCGCCAACGCGCTCACGCCCACCGCCGGGACGCTCATGGCGGCACTGGGCGCACTCGGCGGAGTCGCGCTGCGCTCGGCGCTGGGCGGAGGCGACAGTGGCAGCGCGATCGTGCTCGGGTGCGCGTTGGTCGCGTATCTCCTGTCAGCCGGCATCGCCGTGCTCATCGCGGTCGATCGGCTTGGCCCCGACGGCGAGCGACCTTCGGACACCATTCGCGGAGTTGCGGTGGGCCTGGTGGAGGGCATCAGCGAGCTTCGCGTCCACGCCGCCGCCGGTCGTGCGATCGCGGTGGTCGGTGTTCATCGAATCGCCTTCGGCGTCCTGACCGCCGGGGGCCTGTTGCTTGTCCGGTACACGTTCAATGACCTGACGGCGGCGGACAGCGCCCTCAATGAGTTCGCCTACCTCACGGGAGCCGCGGCCACCGGGGCGCTGATCGGAGCAGTGATCACACCCGCCGCGAGTCGGCGGCTGGGCGAGGTCGTGTGGTCCTCATTCGCACTCGCGCAGGCCGGAACGCTGGGCATTGCGCTCATCGTGATCGGTGCGATGACTCCGACTTTCCCCGTGCTGCTCCTGGGGGCCGTCAGCCTCGGCTTTGCCGGCCAGTCGGTGAAGGTCTGCTCGGACACCCTTGTCCAGCGGCACATTCCCGACGACCACCTGGGCCGCGTCTTCGCCCTTTTCGACATGATCGTGAACGTCTGCCTCGTCACCGGGATCGCGGTTCTGGCCATCGTGTCGCCGACCAGCGGCCAGACTCCGTGGACCTACGCCGCTGTCGGAGTGATGCTCGTGCTCACGGCTTTCTGGTATCGCCGACACGCGGGCAATAGAGTCCGCACCACTGGCGAACTTGGAGGCTGACATGAGTGTGAACACCACAACGCACAAGCGGTGGGGTGCGCGGTCCGTTGCCGCTCTCGTCATCTTCCTGGTCGCCGCGCTCCTGACGCCGATCGCGCTGGTTGGCCACTGGGGACATCGGACCGTGGTCGACAGCGAGCGCTACATCGACACCGTCGGTCCCCTCATCTCCAATCCCGAGGTCCAAGAGGGCATCTCCACGACGATCACCGACGCGCTCGTGACCAAGGTCAACACAGCCGACACAGTCGACGAGCTGCTCAACAAGCTGTTCCCTGACTCCTCCTTCAACTCGCTGCTCTCGGCCCCGATCGCGGCCGGTGTCAACGGACTCATCGGGGAGCTGGTCACCCGCTTCGTCGCCTCCGATCAGTTCGCGGCGGTGTGGATCGCGCTCAATGAGGCGGCACAACGTGGTCTGGTCGCACTCCTCGAGGGCCGGGAGGAGGGGCCGATCCAGTTGCAGGGCGATGAGGTGGTCTTCGACATCTCCACCGCTCTCGGGTCCGTGCAGCAGTTCCTCGTCGACAACGGCATCACTGCCGCCGCGAACATCACGCTGCCCGACGAGCAGCGACAGATCGTGCTCGTCGAGGCACCGGCGTTGGCGCAGATCCGGTTCATCTACTCGCTCACCTCCCCGATCCTGGAGTGGCTGCCGCTCGTGGTCGCCGCACTCTTCGCGTTGTCGATCGCGCTCGCCCGGCGACGGGCCCGGATCGTCGTCGCGGCGGGCATCTTCCTGGTCGCCTGCGCCGGACTGCTCTCGTTGGGCCTGAGCGCCGGCGAGGACTCCTTCAACAATCAGCTCGAGGGAACCGCGTTCGGCCCCGCGTCCGAGGTGTTCTGGAACACCCTCCTGAACTACCTGATCCTGGGAGTCGAGGCCGTCTTCGTCCTCGGCGTCGTGGTCATCATCGCCGGCTGGTTCGGCGGCCGCACCTCGATCGCAGTCCGACTGCGTGGCCAGTTGGTCAAGGGCCTCGACGAGCTCGGCGACCGGATCGAGGGGCTGCGCGATTTCCGCGAGCTCGTCGCGGAGCACGCGCAGAAGATCCGTTGGGCCATCTACCTGGTCATCGGCCTGATCCTGCTGGCGTCCAGCGTGATGTCACCGTCGACGGTGCTCTGGTGCGCCGCGCTCGCGGCCGGACTCCTGACACTGGTGCAGGTGCTGGCCAACCAGTCCGCGCCTTCGGTCCTCGCGCTTGAGGACGCGGCGGTCCCCGCCGTGATCGAAGGGTCGTTCACCGAGGAGTAGGTCGCGCCGCCCACCAGGCCAGCAGTGCCTCGGTAGCGGCCGCGTCGTCCAGCGGGCCTCGGTCGAGTCGAAGATCGAGCAGGAACTGGTAGGCCTCGCCCACGACCGGACCCGGGGCAATACCGAGGATCTCCATGATCGCGCGGCCGTCGAGGTCGGGCCTGATCGAGGCGAGCTCCTCCTGCATTCCCAACTCGACGATCCTGGACTCAAGCGAGTCGTAGGAGCGCTGCAAGGTTGCCGCGCGCTTGCGATTTCGCGTCGTGCAGTCGGCGCGCGTCAGCTTGTGGAGTCGCGCCAGGAGAGGGCCGGCGTCGCGCACGTATCGGCGCACCGCCGAGTCGGTCCATTCGCCACTTCCGTAACCGTGGAACCGCAGGTGCAGCTCGACCAGCCGCGAGACATCGTCGATTGCGTCGTTCGAGAATCGCATGGCCTGCATGCGCTTTCGGGTCATGCGGGCACCGACGACCTCGTGGTGATGGAACGAGACTCGGCCGTCTGCCTCGAACTTTCGCGTGCGTGGCTTGCCTATGTCGTGCATGAGTGCGGCCAGGCGAAGGACCGAGTCGGGACCGCTCGTCGGCTCGTGCGAGGTCTCTAGTTCCATCGCCTGCTCGAGGACGGTCAGCGTGTGCTCGTAGACGTCCTTGTGATGATGGTGCTCGTCCTCCTCCAGCCGCAGCAGTGGCAGCTCGGGCATGAACGCATCAGCGAGTCCGGTGTCGACGAGAAGGGCCAGGCCGCGTCGCGGATCGGGCGACAAGATCAGCTTCACGAACTCCTCGCGAATGCGCTCGGCCGAGACGATCGCGAGCCGATCGGCCTGGCCAGCCATGGCGGCCACCACCTCGGGTGCAACATCAAAGCCGAGCTGCGAGGAGAAGCGCGCCGCTCTGAGCATCCGCAGCGGGTCATCGCCAAAGGAGTCCTCGGGAAGGCCCGGGGTGCGGATGATCCGCCTGGCCAGGTCGCCCTCGCCGTCGAAGAGGTCGACCAGCGTCAGTTCCGGCAGCCGGATGGCCATCGCGTTGATCGTGAAGTCCCGACGCACGAGGTCCTCGGCCAGGTCGGTTCCGTAAGCGACTGCAGGCTTGCGCGAGTCACGTTCGTACGCCTCGGCTCGGTACGTGGTGATCTCCACCCGGCGGCCTCGCACCTGCGCGCCGATCGTCCCGAACTCGATCCCGACCTCCCAGGTTGTCTCCGCCCAGCCCTTGAGCAGTCGCAGGACGTCCGCCGGCAGCGCGTTGGTCGTGAAGTCCAGGTCGGCATCGGGCAGTTGCGACAGGCGGCCGAGGAATGCGTCCCTGACGGGGCCGCCGACGAGGGCGAGTTCGAAGCCGGCTCCCGCGAATCGCTCGCCAATGTCGGCGAGCAGGCCGGCGAGCGGAGCAAGTTCGGCGACCACCCGGCGCTGAGCATCGAGGGATACAGATTCGGGGGCCACGCCTGCAGAGCGTAGACGGGTTCGGAGCGCGGTTTATCCTGCCCATATGGCCGACTCCTCCACCCCAGCGCGGCGACGCGTGCCGCGGGTCGAGGAGTTCTCTGCCGGCGGCTTCGTCCTGGACCACAGCGGCGCCAGCCCCAAGGTGGCGCTCATCGCCCGTCGCGACCGGCGCGGACGGCTTGTCTGGTCGCTGCCGAAGGGGCATATCGAGGAGGGCGAGTCACCCGAGGACGCCGCCGTTCGGGAGGTGTTGGAGGAGACCGGCATCCGCGGCAGCATCGTGGCCAGCCTGGGCACCATCGACTTCTGGTTCATGTCCGAGGACAAGCGCATCCACAAGACCGTGCACCACTTCCTCCTCACCGCCCACGACGTGGTTCTCTCCGATGCAGACCCAGAGGTCGCCGAGGTGGCCTGGGTGCCCCTCGACGAGGTCGCCGATCGACTCGGCCACGCCGACGAGCGCAATCTGCTCGACCGGGTGCGCGTGGCCCTCGCCGAGCAACAAGGCACCGAGTGAGGCGTATCAGCCTCATCCTCGCCGCCGTGATCATCGGCACAATCGGGGTCCTGCACGCGCCGGCCGCGACGGCGGCGGAGCCGGAGACCCCCCTTCGGGTGGTCATCGATGAACTCAAGCCGCTCATTGCCTCCGCCGACGGAACGCTCACTGTCCGCGGCCGGGTGATCAGCACCGCCCGTACCGAGCTCACCGACGTGAGCGTGCAACTGCGGAAGTCGTCTGCCCCCCTGACGACGCGCAAGGAGGTCTCCACCGTCTCGGCGCTGCCCATGAGCCCGGCAGACGGTGACCCCGACAGCATCGCCGTCTCGACGACCCTGCAGGAAATCGCGACCACGCTGCCGGCGGGCGGGCGCGTCGCCTTCACCATCAAGGTGCCTTTCGCCGATCTCAGCCTGGCCCAAGACGGCACCTATGTGCTGTCGGTCGAGGCGCTCGGGCGCGAGCCCGGCGTTGACTCAAGCGACGTGCGCAAGGGCATTCTGCGGACCTTCCTGCCCTGGTACCCGACGCCCGGGTCCGTGAAGCCCGTCAGCCTGGTCTGGCTCTGGCCGCTTGCCGACTGGCCCGCCCGCGCCGCGTCCGGCGTGCTTCTCGACAACCGCACACCCGTGGAGTTGTCCGACGGAGGACGTCTGGACCGGCTGCTCGACCTCGGCAACCGCTACCGCGGAACGGTCTCGTGGATTGCCGACCCCGCATTGCTGCAGACGGCCAACGACATGACCAAGGGCTACCAGGTCGTCGTCGACGGCGAGGTGACCGACGGTGATCGCGAGCAGGACGCACGACGATGGCTCACCACGTTGGGAGCGGCGACCGACGGCGTGACGATGCGCACGTTGCCGTACGCCGACATCGACGCATCCTCGGTGGTCAGGTCGGGCATGGCGAACGACGTCGTACGCGCGGTCACGACCGGTCCCGGGGTGGCCGCGGCTGCGACCGGCTACACCGCTCCGGGTGGCATGTACTGGGCACCTTTCGGGCGCATCGACCGCAGCACAGCGAACGTCCTGTCGTCAGCCGGCGTCACCTCGATCGTGCTGTCAGCGGACTCCATGCCCGCAACCGACGACCAGATCCCGACAACTGGCGAGGCCTCCACCTCACTGCCGACATCGTTCGGGGCGATCCGCGCGATCCTCGCCGACCCGGGACTGTCCGAGATCCTCGCCCTGCCGCAGACCACCGCTTCCGAGGTCGTCACCGCTCGACAGCGGTTCCTGGCAGAGACGGCGATCGTTGCGTCCACCCTGCCCGCAGATCAAAGCGAGCGCACGCTCGTGGTTGCCCCGCCGAGTCCGCGGTGGGACCCCGCCGTCTCGCTCGTCGCACCACTCCTGCGCGCCACGCGTGACGCGCCTTGGCTGGCCTCGTCGACGCTGGAGGACGTACTCGCCGCACCCGCGTCGACAACCAGCCGGGAGCGCGGCGGCTACGGCCAGAAGGCTAAGGACGCAGAACTGAGCCCTGGCTACATGCAGTCCATTGCGCGCGTCACGGCCAAGCTCGCGTCGTTCACATCGATCATCGACGACCCCACCGGAATCAGCGAGCCGTACTCGGCGGCGCTGCTGAGGGCGGAGTCCGCAGCCTGGCGGACCGATCTGCCCGGGGGGCGCCGGCTCATCACCAACATCGGAGATCAGCTGAGCGGCGAGATGTCACTCGTGCATGTGCTGTCAACGGGCACGATCACCTTCTCCGGCGACAACGGCCGGGTACCCATCACGATCAGCAACGATCTCGATCGGTCGGTCACGGTCGGCCTCAGGCTGACCGGGCAGCCGCCGCTTCGGCTGGAGTCCGAACCCCTCGCGAACATTCGCATCGACGCCGGCAAGATGGCCAGCGTCGACATCGATGCCAGGGTGGTCGGCGGTGATCCTCTGACCGTCGAGGTGCAACTGCTCGACGCCGAGCAGGTCTCGTACGGCAAGCCAGCCCTCATCTCGGTCAGTTCGACCGCATACGCACGAGCTGCCGCCTGGGTCGTCGCGGTCGCCTTCATCGCCATCCTCGTGTTCGTCGTCGTCGGAGTGACGCGGCGGATCCGCAAGGCGCGGGCGTCCGGCTCCGACGTCGATCTGGGAACGTAGCGACGTGGGCGCGGAACCTGAGGACAAGGACGCCGAGAGCATTGAGTTCTCGGCCGAGCAGGCGGCGGCAGAGGTAGACGAAGCCGTCCGCGAGTCGCAGCCCGGTGACCTCGGCTCGAATCCGCCGTCCGTCGTCGGCCTTGGCCTGGCCCGCAACAGCGCAGTAATGGCCGCCGGCACGGTGACGTCGCGCGTGACGGGCGTCATGCGCGACGTTGCGATGACCGCCGCTCTGGGCTTCTTCCTCGTCTCCGATGCCTACTCGCTGGGCAACTCACTGCCGACCGTGGTCTACATCCTCGTCATCGGTGGCGCGCTGAACGCGGTGTTCATCCCGCAGTTGGTACGCCGGATGAAGGAGGACGCCGACGGAGGAAAGGCGTATGCGGATCGGCTGCTGACGCTCGTCGCGAGCGCGCTGCTCGTGCTGTCGGTCGTGGCCGTGGCCTTGGCGCCGTGGATCGTCGATCTCTACACGCCGAGCGACTACCCGCAGGCCGAGTTCGATCTCGCCGTGGCCTTCGCTCGCCTGTGCCTGCCTCAGATCTTCTTCTACGGGCTGTACGCGATGCTCAGCCAGGTCCTCAACTCGCGCGGCAAGTTCGGCGCACCGATGTTCGCGCCGATCGCCAACAACATCGTCGCGATCTTCACGTTCGGACTGTTCATCGTCATGGCCGGAACGTCCGCCGCGTCAGACGGCGAGCTGTCCACCGACCAGGTGCTCCTGCTGGGCATCGGCACGACGGTTGGCGTCATGGTGCAGGCACTCATCCTGCTGCCCGTGCTCTGGCGATCGGGCTATCTGTGGAAGCCCCGCTTCGACTGGCGCGGATCGGGCCTGGGCAAGGCGGGCGGCCTGGCGCTATGGACCATCGGCCTGGTGTTGGTCAACCAGATCACGTACATCTTCATCACGCGCCTGGCCACGCAGGCCAACGTCAATGCCGCCGACGCCGGGAAGATCGCTGCTGGCCTGACGACCTACCAGAAGGCACATCTGGTCTTCATGCTCCCGCACAGCGTCATCACTGTCTCGGTGGTCACGGCGATGCTCCCCGCGTTGTCGCGAATAGCCCTCGAAGGGCGCCTCTCGCAAGTGGGCATCGACGTGTCACGAACGATGCGCATGGTCGCGGCCCTCATCGTGCCGATCTCCGCGATCCTCATCGTGAACGGGTCGGCCGTGGCGATCCTCCTGTTCGGCTATGGCGCCGCCACCCCCGATCAGGCCGGGCTCATGGGACTGATCGTGTCGGTATTCATGTTGGGATTGCTGCCGTTCACACTGTTCTACGTACTACTGCGCGGCTATTACGCCCTCGAGGACACCAGGACGCCGTTCTGGGTCACCGTCATCTTCAGCGTCATCCTCCTAGCGATCGTCTACCCGTTGTTCGCCTTCGTCCCCGTCGGCGGCTCACAGGTTGCCGCGATCGCTCTTGCGTACTCAATCGCGTACTGGCTGGCGTTCGCGATCACGTGGTGGATCCTCGCGCGTCGTCTCGGCGCGATGGACAGCGCTCGGACTGCGTGGACGCTCGGACGCATGGTGATCGCCGGAGTTGTAGCGGTGGGAGTGATGCTCGCGTGCCTGGCACTGCTCGTGCACGTCGAGACATCCGGTGTCGACTCCGCACTCGATCGCCTGACGCTTCTGATGAATGTCGCGGTGACATCAGTCGTCGGCATGGGGATCTTCCTCGGCGCGGCGTGGGCATTGCGCATAGACGAGGTCGCCGACGTACTGTCACTTGCCGGGCGTGTTGTCCGCCGTAGGGGGCGACGATGAGAGCCACCGAGCAACTCGGGCGCTACAAGCTGCTCGATTTGGTCACGCAGGACGCGGGTGTCGACGACCGACCCGACGTCTACCTGTGGCATGCCTACGACGAGGTCCTGGACCGGCCGGTGGCAATGCGTGTCCTGTCCGCCGACGACCCCCGCTGCCCCGCCGTGCTCGGCGCCGCCCAGGCTGCGGCGGCTGTCGACGATCGCCGACTGCTGCGCGTGCTCGATATCGTGAATCTGCCTGCAAATGCTGACGATTCGGCGCGCATCGCGGTCGTCAGCGAATGGGCCTCGGGGCGCAATCTCGAGCGCACGATCCAAGACCGTTCGGGTCGTCCCTTCGCCCCCGCCGAGGCGATGTCTCTCGTCGCGGAGGTGGCGCGCGCGCTCGCCGCCGCGGCGATCGTCAACGTGAGCCACGGCAGACTCCGCCCCTCCAGCGTGTTCATCACCGACGCGGGGGAGGTGCGCATTCGCGGGCTCGCGGTTGACGCGGCGCTGTTCGGTGAGCTCGCCGAGCCGGGTTCTCGTGAGGCCGGGGATCGCGCCCAGGGCGATGTCGACGCCTTGGGCTGCCTGGTCTACCTGCTGACCACCGGCTACTGGCCCGGCCCGACCTCGATCGATGCGCCCGACGCACCGCGTGTGAATGACGTTGTCCTTCCGCCATCGCAGGTCAGGGCAGCCGTGCCGCGCAGCGTCGATGATGTCGTGGCCAGATCGGTCACGTCGGCAGCTCGTCAGCGAGGCGTGGCCCGGGTCGTCGACGCCGCCGCGTTCGCGACGATGGTCGGCGCGACCCTCGACCATCTCTCCCCGGTGTCCACCGTGCGGGCGATGCCGACGACACCCGTCGGTCGTACCGCGCGTGCGGCCGCCGTGATCGGGCTGCGCGTCGCGGGCGTTGCCGTCGCCGCCGCGATCGTCGCGGGAGTCGCGTGGGTCGGCTTCCAGCTGATCAGTTCGTCCCCCAGCGCGACCGTCGATCGTTCGACCAACGCCGACGACATCCTCACGTCATCGGCCAGGCCGGTGACCGACGAGAGCATCACGGGAATCGAGCAGACCTTCCCCGTCGTCAAGTACCGCTCGTACGACCCGTTCGGCGACGACAACGGCAATGGCAAGCCGGACAAGCGCAAGGGCCGCGAGAACGAGGACCTTGCCGTGACGGTCAATGACGTCGATCCGGACACCGCGTGGGTCACCGACGAGTACTCGACACCGGCCCTCGATGGCAAGGAGGGTGTCGGCCTGATCCTCGACCTCGGCCAGCCGCGTGACGTGCAGCAGGTCACGCTCAACCTGGTCGGCAAGGGCAGCAACCTCGATGTCCGGGTAGCCGACCGGATCCTCGCCGACCCCGCGCTGTGGACTCCGCTCGCGAGCGCCGCAGGCGCCAAGGAGCGCATCGACGTGCGCGCGCCGCGCCCGGTCACCGGCCGCTACGTGCTCATCTGGTTCACGCGCGTGCCGCCCAGCGAGGATGTGTTCTCGGGCGTCTATCAAGGCGGAGTCAGAAGCGTCGTCGTCAGCGGCTGACCTCTAGGCTCGATGCCGTGACGCGAGCCGAGGCAACCGACGCCGAGCTCCTCGCTGCGCACGTATCGGGGGACCCGCACGCGTTCGGCGAGCTCGTCGGCCGGCACCGCGACCGCCTGTGGAGCGTGGCCCTGCGAACCACCCAGGACCCCGAGGAGGCCTCCGACGCGCTGCAGGACGCGCTGATCTCGGCATTCCGGCGCGCCGACCAGTTCCGCGGAGACTCGGCGGTCACCACCTGGCTGCACCGGATCGTCGTCAACGCCAGCCTGGACCGGCTCCGCCGGAAGGCGGTCAGGCGCACCCAGCCGCTTCCGGACGACGACGAGAACCAGCCGGGTGCCCTCGTGGCGGACCCTCTGGACGCCATAGATCGCCGGGAGACCCAGTTGGTCGTCACGGCGGCCCTGGCGGAGCTTCCGCCCGACCAGCGCGAGGCGGTCCTCCTCGTGGACGTCGAGGGCTGGTCGGTGGAGGAGGCGGCCGCGATGCTCGGCTGCCCGGCCGGCACGGTCAAGAGCCGGTGCTTTCGCGGTCGGGCCAAGTTGGCCAAACGACTGGGCTACCTGCGGAACCCTGACCAGACCGAGCCCGTCACACGCTCAGAAGGAAAACCGGCATCCCCAGCGGACGCCCCACCGCTCTCAGAAGGAGGTGAGATCCCCCATGCCTGACGACACGCCCGACGACACGCCCGAGAACATCGACGAAGCCCAGTTCGACGAGTTGCGCGCCCTGCTGGGTGACCTGACCTTCTTGAACCCCGGCTCCGGAGCGGCGTCCAACGACGCGGCCGGCGATCCCATGCCCCAGGACGTGTGGGCCCGGCTGACCGGTGCCCTCGACGCCGAGGCGGCGGCACGTGCGGGCGAGGACCACGAGAACGTGATCGTCCTCACCCCGTCCAACCGGCCCTCTCGAGGCATGCGCTGGGCGGGCGGACTCGTCGCCGCCTCCGTTGCCATCGTTGCTGTCGGACTTGCGGTCAACACGGTGCGGAGCGGGTCGTCAGATCCGGCCACCATCGCCGGTGAGGCGGCCGTCTCGACGACGGCTCCCGTCGCCAAGGCCGAGGACCGCACGATGCAGATGGCGGCGACCCCCGAAGCCCTCTCCGCTCCTTCGTCCGACGAGCCGGTCGGTGCGGCCGCTCCGACAGTGGTGCCTGCGGCCCGGATCGTGATGGCCAGCTCCACCAATTACCTGCCCGACACGCTGCCGGGCCAGGTCGTGTCCTTGGTGAAGAACGCCGGGTTCACGACCCCCGAGGAGGCGATGGCCAAGGTCGTTCCGATGGCGACCATGCCGGTCGATGACGGATTCACCGCATCCTGGGATGCGCTACGCGCCTGCCTGAACTGGCTGACGCAGTCGACCGACTCGCAGGCCCTCGTCGTGGACCGCGCCACCTACGCCGGCCACGACGCCGGCGTGATCGTCGCCCCGGCGATCAGCCCCGACACCGACCCCGCCACACCCTCGCCGGCGGTCACCCTCGAGACCCGGTACGGCGCCTTCGACGTGTGGGTGGTCAATCCGGACTGCAAGGAGATCGAGACCAACCTCGACGACTTCCCGCTGTACGAGTGGCAGCCCTAGCCCGCGTAGCCGCGCCGGGCCGCGGGAATGCCGTGGCCCTTAGGATCGTTTCACACGGAGACTGATACCCCCGGTGGTATGAGTTGGCCGACGACCAGTCGACCGGAAATCGAGAGAGGGGCTTCGCGTGAGCGACGTCCGAAACGTCATCATCATCGGCTCGGGCCCGGCCGGATACACGGCCGCCGTCTATGCCGCACGTGCCCAGTTGAATCCGCTGCTCTTCGAGGGCTCGGTCACGGCCGGTGGCGCTCTGATGAACACGACCGAGGTCGAGAACTTCCCCGGTTTCACCGACGGCATCATGGGCCCGCAGTTGATGGAGCAGATGCGCGCGCAGGCCGTGCGTTTCGGTGCTGAGATCATCACCGACGACGTCGTCAGCGTCGACCTGTCCGGCACCATCAAGACCGTGGTCGACGGCGCGGGCACGACTCATCAGGCGCACGCGGTCATCCTCGCGATGGGCTCGGCCTACAAGGAGCTGGGCCTGCCCAACGAGAAGCGACTGTCGGGCCATGGCGTCTCCTGGTGCGCAACCTGCGACGGGTTCTTCTTCCGCGACCAGGACATTGCCGTCGTGGGCGGCGGGGACTCCGCGCTCGAGGAGGCCACCTTCCTCACCCGCTTCGCGAAGTCCGTCACTCTCGTGCATCGTCGCGACTCGCTTCGTGCCAGCAAGATCATGCAGGAGCGCGCCTTTGCGAACGACAAGATGAAGTTCGCGTGGAACAGCGCCGTGGAGGACATCCTCGGCGACCCCAAGGTCACCGGACTGGTCCTGCGCGATACCAAGACCGGCGCGGCCACCGATCTTCCCGTGACCGGACTGTTCGTCGCGATCGGCCACGATCCGCGCTCGGAGCTGGTGCGTGATCAGGTGCACCTGGACAGCGAGGGATACGTCATCGTCGAGCAGGGCTCCACGCGAACCTCCCGTCCCGGGGTGTTCGCGTGCGGAGACCTCGTCGATCACACCTACCGACAGGCCATCACGGCCGCCGGCTCCGGCTGCGCGGCAGCCCTGGATGCAGAACGCTTCCTCGCTGCGAGCGAGTAACCTAAACCCACCCCGAGAGCGGTCGCCCCGTTCTCACAACCCAGGAGAAGTGCCATGGGAGCAACCAAGAAGGTCACCGACGCCAGCTGGGCAGTTGACGTCCTGCAGAGCGACAAGCCCGTCATCGTGGACTTCTGGGCCGAGTGGTGCGGACCCTGCAAGATGATCGCCCCCATCCTGGAGGAGATCGCGAGCCAGAACGAGGGCATCGTGATCGCCAAGCTCAACGTCGACGAGAATCCGCAGACGGCAGCCTCGTATGGCATCACGTCGATCCCGACGATGAACGTGTACAAGGGCGGCGAGATCGTCAAGACGATCATCGGCGCGAAGCCGAAGGCCGCTCTGCTCGCCGACCTCGCGCCCTACCTCTGATCGAGGTTCCTCATGGGAGCAACGAAGACCGTCACCGACGCCACGCTCGCCGACGATGTACTGATGAGCGACAAGCCGGTCATCGTGGACTTCTGGGCCGAGTGGTGCGGACCCTGCGTGGCGATCGCGCCGATTCTCGATGAGATCGCCGCGCAGAATGCGGGCGCGACCATCGTCAAGCTGAATGTCGACGACAACCCCGAAACTGCTGCGGCGTATGGGGTTTCGACCATCCCGACGATGAACGTCTTCCAGGGTGGGCGAATCGTCAAGACCATCGTCGGCGCGAAGCCGAAGGCCGCCTTGCTGGCGGACCTGGCTCCGTACCTCTAGGAGCTCTCGTCGTAGTGCGCCGTGGCGACACGGGACCGGCCGTTGCCGAGGTTCGAGCCCGATTGGCTCACCTCGGCCTGTGTGGTGATGCCACCGATACCCACTCTTTCGACGACGAGCTCGACCAGGCCGTTCGCACCTTCCAGCAGGATCGCGGCATAACGGTCGATGGCATCGTCGGCCCGCAGACGTTCCGGCGCCTCGAAGAGGCCCGCTGGCAGCTCGGCGACCGCGTGTTGTCATTTGTGCCCGGCCATCTCATGGCCGGTGACGACGTCACCGAGTTGCAGCGCCGCCTCACCCAGCTCGGGTTCGCGACCGGCAGGCAGGACGGCCTGTTCGGCCCGCAGACCGACTCCGCGCTGCGCGAGTTCCAGGCCGGGGTCGGCGTGGCTGCCGACGGCACCTGCGGACCGGACACGTTCCGGGCATTCGACCGACTGGTGCGTACCGTGTCCGGCGGCAGCGCCAGCGCACTGCGTGAGCACGTCACGTTGATCGGGCTGCAGACGGGCGTCGCACACAAGGTCGTCGTCATCGATCCGGGTGCGGGCGTCGGTGCGGATCTGTGCCACGCCATTGCCGTGCGCGTGGAAGGCCGGCTCGCCGCGCTCGGCACGCAGGTGCTCCTCACCCGCGCGGGCGGTCCCAGCACCGCGTTGACCGACGAAGCCCGAGCGCAGTTCGCGAACGAGACCGATGCGGACCTCGTCTTGTCGCTCAACATCGATTCGGTGCCTAGCCCGCTGCCCAATGGCCTGGTGACGTTCTACTTCGGTGATCCCCGTGGCGGGGTGTACTCACCGGCCGGGCGGATCCTCGCCGACCTCGTGCAGGAGGAGGTGCACTCCCGCACCGACCTGCTCGACTGCCACACGCATCCGCGCAGTTGGGATCTGCTGCGCCTGACCCGGATGCCCGCGGTGCGGGTGGAATTGGGCTACCTGTCCAACGACTCGGACTTCCGCCGACTGACCAGTCCGGCATTCCAGGATGTCGTAGCCGAGGGACTGGCCGCCGCGGTCACGCGTTTCTGCGCGCCGCGCTAGACGCCCTCGTCGCGCGTCGGCCTGGCGTAGACCGTCGGAGCAGACCTGGGCCATACGAGCCGCACCGCGAAGCCCACGAGCAGGCCGAAGACGAGCAGGCCGACCACTCCCAGGGCACGTCGCATGTGGGTCACTCCTTCGCTTGGGCCTATCGTAGGTCGGCACGAGTCCGTTCGGATTCGTGTTCGGCACACGACTCGGACAGGCTTGGAGGGAAGATGACGGGCTCTCGGCTCGACCCATGGGTGGACTCATACGCTAGCCGGGCGCACAACATGCGAGCGTCGGAGATTCGAGCCCTCTTCGCCGTCGCCTCCCGACCCGAGGTCGTATCCCTCGCGGGCGGCATGCCGTTCGTTCAGGCCCTGCCCGTCGAGATGCTCACCAGTACCGCGGAGCGACTCCTGCGCGACCGAGGCGCGCAGGCCCTTCAATACGGATCGGGCCAGGGCGATGTCACGCTGCGCGAGCAGATCCTCGAGGTGATCGGCGAGGTCGGCGTGGTCGCGCACCCCGACGACATCGTGGTCACCACCGGATCGCAGATGGCCCTGGACCTGGTCACTCGAGTCTTCTGCAACCCGGGCGACGTCGTACTCGTCGAGGCACCCTCCTACGTCGGTGCGCTCGGGGTCTTCCGCGCATACGAATGCGACGTGGTGCACGTGGCGATGGACGAGGAGGGCCTGATGCCCACGGCCCTGGCCGAGGCGGTCGAGGCCACGCGCGCGGCCGGCAAGAAGGTGAAGCTGATCTACACGATCCCCAGCTTCCACAACCCCGCGGGCGTGACCCAGGGTCCCGCGCGACGAGCCGAGATCCTCCAGATCGCCCAGCGCGAGGGAATCGCCATCCTCGAGGACGACCCCTACGGCCTGCTCGGCTTCGAGGGCGAACCGCCTCGGGCGATCCGGGCCGACGATCCCGATGGTGTCATCTACCTCGGCTCCTTCTCCAAGACGATCGCCTCCGGGCTGCGCGTCGGCTGGGCGGTTGCTCCGCATGGGGTTCGCGACAAGCTCGTCCTCGCCAACGAGGCTGCGGTGCTCTGCCCGTCGAACTACACGCAGCTGACGATCTCGGAGTACCTGGCCACCCAGCCGTGGCGCGAACAGATCAAGACCTTCCAGGAGGTGTACCGCGAGCGTCGCGATGCACTGCTCGACTCGCTGCAGGCGATGATGCCCGAGGGCACCCGTTGGACGATTCCGGCGGGCGGCTTCTACTCGTGGGTGACGCTCCCGCATGGTCTCGATGCCACCGCCATGCTGCCGCGGGCGGTCGCGAACCTTGTCGCGTATGTGCCGGGCACCGGCTTCTACGTCGACGGGCAGGGCCGGCAGAACATGCGGCTGTCGTACTGCTACCCAGAGCCCGAACGCATCCGCGAGGGCGTGCGCCGCCTGGCCGCCGTCATCGAGAGTGAACTGGAACTTGCCGAGACCTTCGGCACCTCGCATTCACTCAATCAGGTGACCGGCTCGTCGGTTCCCGCACCAGATCTGCAGTAGGAGCCTTCTTGATGCACGTACTCGTGTTGTCCGGCGGCCTGTCGGCCGAGCGTGACGTCTCGTTGCGATCGGGTCGCCGCGTCGCCGAGGCGCTGCGCACCGATCGTCCCGACTGGGAAGTCGGCGAGCAGGACGTCGATGCAGGGCTCCTCGATCGCCTGCGCGACCATCGACCCGACTGCATCGTGCCGCTCTTGCACGGTGCAGCCGGGGAGGACGGTGCCCTCCGAAATGTGTTGGAGTCATTGAGGATTCCGTTCGTGGGTGCGTCTGCCGCGGCGAGCCGGCTCGCCTTCGACAAGCCGGTCGCCAAGACCCTCGCGGAGAGTGCGGGCATCGATACGCCGGCGTGCGTCGCCATGCCGCAGTCGACCTTCCGGGAGTTGGGAGCCGCCGCCGTTCTCGATGCCGTCGTCGCCAGCCTCGGCCTGCCGCTGGTCGTCAAGCCGACAAAGGGCGGTTCGTCCCTAGGCACGTCGATCGTCCACAACGCGTCGGAGTTGCCGGCCGCGATGGTCGGTGCGTTCGCGTACGCGGACGTCGTGATGATGGAGCAGTATGTCGCCGGAACCGAGGTGTCGATCGGTGTCTTCCAGCAGGACGGCGATCTCCTGGCGCTGTCCGCGGTCGAGATCGTTCCCGAGGGCGCGCTGTACGACTACGCCGCGCGCTACACGGCCGGTACGACCGAGTTCTTCTGCCCCGCGCGACTGCCCGACGATCAGGCCCTCGCGGCACAGTCGATGGCCCTGAACATGCACCTTCTGCTGGGCCTCGATGACTGGTCACGTACCGACCTGATCATCGATGCGGACGGGCGACCGTGGTTCCTGGAGGTCAACGTCGCACCGGGCATGACCGAGACATCACTGTTCCCCCAGGCACTCGCGGCGGCCGGACTGGGTCTTGGCGAGTTGACGGCGACCTTGGCGCAGGATGCGGTCAGCCGCCAAGCAGGGCGTCAGTAACTCGACGTAAGTCCTCCACGTCGGCGCAGTCGATGATGAGGCGTCCACGCGAGGAACGGGTGGTGAATCCGTCGACACCCACGCGGGTGTCGACCTTCGACGCGATGCGCTCGGTCAACTCACCGACCACATCGACGACGTCGGGATCGGGTTGCGCCTTGGACCGGGACCGACTGGACTTCTTGCGGCGACGGCCGTCGGCATCGCCGACGATGATGATCTCCTCGACAGCGCGGACGCTGAGCCCCTCCGCGACGATGCGGGTTGCGAGGGCGTCCATCGCCTCGGGATCATCGAGTGACAGCAGTGCCCGCGCGTGGCCGGCGCTGAGCACTCCTGCAGCCACTCGCCGCTGCACGTCCGGTGGCAGTCGCAGCAGGCGCAGCGTGTTGGTCACCTGCGGCCGCGAGCGGCCGATCCGCCGCGCGAGCTCGTCCTGCGTGCATCCGAAGTCCGAGAGCAGTTGCTGATAGGCCGCCGCCTCCTCGAGCGCATTGAGGTCGGCGCGGTGGAGGTTCTCCAGGAGGGCGTCGCGCAGCATGGCGTCGTCGTCGGTATCGCGGACGATCGCCGGAATCACCACCAGGCCGGCCTCACGGCTGGCGCGCAGTCGGCGCTCGCCGGCGATGAGCTCGTACTCCGACGAGGCGACCCGACGCACGATGATCGGCTGCAGCAGTCCGATCTCACGGATGGAGAACACCAGCTCGGCCAGGGCGTCCTCATCGAAATTGGCGCGCGGCTGGCGGGGGTTGGGAACCACCTGCTCGATTGGCAGTTCCGCGTAGACCGCACCGAGTGTCGACGGGGCAGCACCGGCCGCCTCCGCCTGCTCCTCGGCCGCCGCGGAGGGGATGAGCGCGCCTAGGCCGCGTCCAAGACCTCGCTTTGTCGCTGCCGTCATCTGTCTCCGATCGGGGGAAAACTCGTACCGTTATGTCTGATTTAGTGCGAAATGTCTGTGGAAAACTCTGTGGACACTGCCCCCAGCGCCACGAACTGCGCGGCCGCCTCACGGTAGGCGATCGCCCCCGACGAGGTCGGGTCGTAGGTCATCACCGTTTGTCCGTAGGACGGCGCCTCGGACAGTCGCACCGACCGAGGGATGACCGTGTCGAGCACCTGGGCTCCGAAGTGCGTGCGTACCTCATCGGCAACCTGCGAGGCGAGGCGAGTGCGGCCGTCGTACATCGTCAGCAGGATTGCGCTGACGACCAGTTCAGGGTTCAGGTGAGTCCGCACCATCTCGATGGTGCGGAGCAGTTGCGATAGACCCTCCAGCGCGTAGTACTCGCACTGGATGGGCAGCAGCAGCTCACGGGCGGCGACGAGGCCGTTAAGTGTCAGCAGGCCCAGGCTGGGCGGGCAGTCGAGGATCACGAAGTCGGGCCGGTCTGAACCGGTGGCCAGGTAGGTCTCGATGGCGCGGGCCAGCCGGTACTCGCGGGCCACCTGCGCGACCAGTTCGATCTCGGCCCCGGCCAGGTCGATCGTTGCGGGCACTGCCCACAGATTCGGAACCTCGGGGCAGGCGCGCACCACCTCGGCCACGGAGGACTCCCCCATGAGCACCTCATAGACGCCTGGCGTGCCCTCGCGGTGGTCAACGCCCAGCGCGGTCGAGGCGTTGCCCTGCGGATCGAGATCGATCAGTAGGACGTTGCGTCCGCTCTGGGCGATGGCAGCCGCCATGTTCACGCTGCTGGTCGTCTTCCCGACGCCACCCTTCTGGTTCGCGACCGTGATGATGCGCGCGGTCACTCAGGCCATCCCAGTCCCACCGGTGTTTCACGGGAAACATTCGTCGTCTCGACGGGGTCGGGCCAGCCCAGGCCGTGCAGGTGGCTTACCTCGGGATCGGCATCGATGGGCACGGCGTCATTGTGCCGTACGGCGTACCCCGGTGATGACGGTAGTCGGGGGATCGACGACCCCGGCCCCGAACTCGCGCACATCCAGGTCGACCAGGCCCATTGCCGCAGCCAGGGCACTTGCCTCGGCCAGCTCGGCCCGGGCGGTGCTCCCTTTGAGTGCGACCAGCCTTCCCCCGGGAGCCAGCAGGGGGACTGTCCAGCCGAGCAGTCGCTCGAGCGGGGCGACGGCGCGAGCCGTGACCACCTGCGCGGGCTGCCACGTCGGGTCCCGCAGGATGTCTTCGGCCCGCCCGCGCAGCACATGCACGCGATCGGAGAGGGCCAGTTCCGCCGTGGCCTCGGCCAGGAACACACTTCGCCTGAGCAGGGGTTCGATGAGCACGACCGTGATGTCCGGCCGGGCGATTGCCCAGACCAGTCCGGGGAGTCCGGCGCCCGATCCGACGTCCGCCACCCGCGCGCCGGAGGCAATCAGGCCAACGCCCGGCTCGGCGACAACCGCACAGTTGAGCAGGTGCCGATCCCACAGCCGGGGCACCTCGCGTGGACCGATCAGTCCCCGAGTGACTCCGACATCGGCGAGGAGTGTCGCGAACTCGGCAAGCGCCGGCGTCGCGGCGGCCAGCCATGGCGGCAGGTCCGGCGGTGTTTCACGGGAAACCATGGCACCCGCAGCGATCAGGCGGTTCTGATGACCACGTAGCGGCCCGGCTCCTCGCCCTCGGATTCGCTGATCAGACCGGCATCCGCGACAACGTCATGAACGACCTTGCGCTCGAAGGGGGTCATCGGCTCCATCCGGACCGGAGCGGAGGTTCGCTCTGCTTCGGCGACCGCGGCCTGGGCCTGGGTCACCAACTGGGCCTTGCGGGCCGCCCGGAAGCCGGCGATATCGAGCATGAGCCGGGAGCGCTCGCCAGTCTCGCGGGTCGCCGCCAGGCGAGTGAGCTCCTGAAGCGCCTCAAGCACTCGGCCGTTCTCGCCAACCAGGTGCTGCAATTCGCCCGCACCCGACTCGACGACCGACACCATGGCGCGGTTGCCCTCCACGTCAATGTCGATGTCGCCCTCAAGATCGGCGATATCGAGCAGACCCTCGAGATAGTCAGCGCCCGCGTCTCCCTCGCGATCGAGGAGCTCGGCCTTGCTGAGCTTGACCGCCCCGCCCTCGGAAACCTCCGCCGCAATGGCCTGGCTGGTGTCGAATTCGGGGACCGAATCGACGACGTCGATGGTCTCGCCCTGTACATCACTCATTGACTCACTCCACGGTTTGCTGGGTTCTGGGGCCGCCCACGGCGGCGAAGACTACTTCTTCTTGCGTTGGCTGCGGGACTGCTTCTTGGGCTGAACCCGGGTAACAGTTTCCGACGCTCCGTCGGCAACTTCTCCGGGAATCATCTCGATCGCGGGTGGGCCCGCCTTCGCCGCGAGTTTCGCCTTCTGGCGTTGTTCCTTTGCCAAGGCGGCGGGCGTGCCCGGCTGCGGGTTGTTGCGGATCACGTAGAACTGCTGGCCCATCGACCACAGGTTCGTGGTGAACCAGTAGATGAGAACGCCTACTGGGAAGTTGATGCCGGAGACGGCGAAGATCAACGGGAAGACGTAGAGCAGGATCTTCTGCTGCTTGACCATCGGGTTGTCCGGCGCGCTGTTCTTGACGATCAACTGACGCTGCGTGAGGAACGTCGTCGTGGTCATCAGGATGATCAGGATGATGCACAGGATGCGCGTGTTGATCGGATTGAATCCGTCATTGGCGACTTGGTCGGCATGCATGAACGTGGCGTACAGCGGAACACCGAAGATCGACGCATCGTGCGCACTCGCGAGGAGATCGCTGTAGCGGTCCCAGCGGAAAACTCCTTGCGCTGTATAGGTGGGATCGTCCGGGTTGTACATGGCGACGCTCTGCAGGACGCCGAACAGTGCGAAGAAGATCGGTGCCTGCAAGATGATCGGCAGGCAGGAGGCGAGCGGGTTCGTACCCGTCTCGCGGTACAGCTTCATCATTTCCTGCGACTGCTTCTCGCGGTCGCCGGCGTACTTCTTCTGGATCTCCTTCATCTGCGGCTGGATCAGCTGCAGATTTCGCTGGCTCTTGATCTGCTTGACGAACAGCGGGATCAGCAGGATGCGGATGACGATGACGAGGCCGACGATCGAGAACGTCCACGTCCAGCCGCTGTCCGGGTTCATCCCGATCAAGGTCAGCAACTGATGGAACTGGACGAGGATCCAGCTCACGCCGTCCTTCAGCCAATCAAGAATGAACAAGGGTCAAGCCTTTCCTAGACGTTCGAGTCCTGGACGCTCCGCGTCCCCATCGTTCCATGTCGTGGTTCACCGTTCGGATGCACGTCCGGCAACCAGTGTCCCCTAGCCGGAACCGGGTCAACGCCACCCTTGCTCCACGGGTTGCATCGCAGCAGTCGCCAGCCGGTCAGGAGTGACCCCTTGACCGCCAGATGGGTGTGCATCGACTCCAGTCCGTACGCCGAGCAACTCGGGTGGTAGCGGCATGTCGGGGGCAGAGTGGGGGAGATGGTGCGCCGATACGCGGTGATCACCCCGATAAGCAGCCAGGTGAGCACAAAGCCGATGGAGTGATCCCACAGCCAGATCACCCCACGAAGAATGGAGCGAAGAACCCGGACCACGGCCATCAGGCGACTGCCTTCGGCTCGCGCGACGCGGCGGCAATCGCAGCCTGAACCTGTTGGGAGAGAAGGGGTTCTCGGTCTGCGCCGGGAAGCGCGCGCACGACAACTCTGGTGCCGTCGGGCAACTCGCTCAGCAGGCCCGCCAGCGCCGCGCGAATCCTTCGGGTGGCACGGTGTCGAACGACGGAGCCACCGATAGACGAACTGGCGATCACGCCGGCCCGCGGCGGACGTTCGTCGGCGACGCGGTGAACATACGCGACTACCCGACCACGGGAGGCCTTCACGCCCAGCCGGGTGGTGGAGTGGAAATCAGCCGCCGTCCGAATCCGGTGCGCGGCGGGAAGCACGAAGCCTCAGGCTGACAGCTCTACGCGGCCCTTGGTGCGCCGCGCAGCGAGGATGGACCTACCGGCGCGGGTACGCATCCGGGCCCGGAAGCCGTGGGTCTTCGCCCGGCGGCGGGTGTTGGGCTGGAAGGTGCGCTTCATGGTCTGGCTCCTGGGGCTGGCACGTACGTCGGGAAGTGCGAATCACAACAACTGCGTAAGCGTACGGAACGCACGTCGGGCCGGTCAAACCGGCTGCCCACCGTCGCCACGGACCACTTGTCGGCCCGCTCCCCTTCTGGTTAAGGTCGCCAGACGCCTCCACACCTGTGGATAACGGTGTGGAAAGCCTGCCGACGAGGGGACAGACCGATGGATGCGCCTGCCGACCTCACGGAAGTGTGGGCGAAGGCGATCGCCAGTCTGGCTGATGGCAGCCTCACCCCTCAGCAGCGCGCTTTCGTCGCCCTGACTCGTCCCTTGGGCCTGGTTGAGGACACCGCACTCATTGCGGCACCGAACGAATTCACCAAGGACGTGCTTGAGACCCGGCTGCGCCCGATGGTCGTCGAGGCACTGTCCACCCAGCTCGGTCGCGAGATCCGCCTGGCCGTCACGGTCGATCCCTCTATAGATCCCTCCATCGACGATGCGACCGACGAGGTCGCCGACGCCACCTACGCGGACTCGGCCGACGTAGCGACCGCGGTTGCCAACATCACCGTTGACCGTCGCGATGAGTCACCGCGACCAGGCACCGGCTCCCCCGGCACCCGCAATGAGGATGGCCGACTCAACGACAAGTACACCTTCGAGACCTTCGTCATCGGCTCAAGCAATCGCTTCGCGCATGCGGCAGCAGTCGCCGTCGCCGAGCAGCCAGCACGTGCGTACAACCCACTGTTCGTCTACGGCGGCTCCGGGCTGGGCAAGACCCACCTGCTGCATGCGATCGGCCACTACGCGCGCACGCTCTATAAGGGCACGCGGGTTCGCTACGTCAGCTCAGAGGAATTCACCAACGAGTTCATCAACAGCATCCGTGACGACAAGGCCGCGAGCTTCCAGCGCCGATACCGTGAAGTCGACATCCTCCTCGTCGACGACATTCAGTTCCTGAGCGGAAAAGTCCAGACACAGGAAGAGTTTTTCCACACCTTCAACACCCTGCACAATGCCAATAAGCAGATCGTCGTCACGTCCGACCTGCCACCCAAGCAACTGCCGGACTTCGAGGACCGCATGCGGTCGCGGTTCGAGTGGGGCCTCATCACCGACGTGCAACCGCCCGACCTCGAGACCCGCATCGCCATCCTGCGTAAGAAGAGCGTGCAGGAAAGACTCGTCGCGCCGCCCGAGGTGCTCGAGTACATCGCCTCCAAGATCTCCAGCAATATCCGCGAGCTCGAGGGCGCACTCATCCGCGTCACGGCCTTCGCCTCGCTCAATCGTCAGGCCGTCGACCTCGCAATCACCGAGGTCGTCCTCAAGGACCTGCTCCCCTCCGACACCGGCCCGGAGATCACCGCGGCGCAGATCATGGCTGCCACCGCCCAGTATTTCGGCGTCACCGTCGACGACCTGTGCGGATCCAGTCGCTCGCGGGTGCTGGTCACGGCTCGTCAGATCGCCATGTACCTGTGCCGCGAGCTCACAGACCTGTCCCTGCCCAAGATCGGCCAGGCCTTCGGGGGCCGCGATCACACCACGGTCATGCACGCGGACCGCAAGATCCGGCAGTTGATGGCCGAGAGGCGCAGCCTGTTCAACCAGGTCACCGACCTGACCAGCCGGATCAAGTCCCAGCCACGAACCATGTGACCCAGTCGTACTCACCAGTCCCGACGATCACAGCGGCATCACTTTCCCACAGGGTGGAAAGGTTGTGGATAACTCCCCCGAATCACCGGCGTTGTCCCCAGAAGCCTGTGGGCCAATGGGGACAAGTGCCACCTGTCGCGGCAACCATCAACAGGTCGCGGGATTCATCCACAGGCGTTGCCGACTTATCCACAGGAAGGGACGAGAACAACACGCCAGTTGAGCAGGGCAAATCAGTGTTATCCACGCTGTCCACACCACCGATGACGACGACTACTCCTAGTGATGATGGCGATCATGAACAACCATGGGGTCCGGGTCGGTGGAGGACGACCTCCGCTCCCCTTGCACCAATGACAGGCTTTGCTGTCAGACTGACCCCTCATTGCCCACAACGGAGGACATCGTGAAGTTACGGGTCGAGCGAGACGTACTCGCGGATTCGGTGGCATGGGCCGCCAGGACACTGCCCTCGCGGCCGTCGCTTCCGGTGCTCGCCGGCCTGGTCCTCACCGCCTCGGATTCCGGCCTCACGCTGAGCAGCTTCGACTACGAGGTCTCCGCTCGAGTCGACGTCGAGGCCGAGGTCTCGGTGCCAGGCACCACCTTGGTCTCCGGCCGGCTACTGGCCGACATCGCGCGATCCCTCCCGCCTGCGCCAGTGCAGATCGAGAGCGAGGGCAGCCGCATCGCGATCACGTGCGGTCGCTCGTCATTCACCCTCCCGACGCTGCCCGTCGAGGACTATCCGCAACTTCCGGTGATGCCTACCTCGTCGGGAACCGTTGCGGGGCAACTGTTTGCGGCGGCCGTCGCTCAGGTCGCGATCGCTGCCGGCCGCGACGACACACTCCCCACCCTCACCGGCATCCGCATGGAGATCGAAGGCTCCACGATCGTGCTCGCGGCAACCGACCGCTACCGGCTGGCGGTGCGTGAATTCACCTGGTCACCGCAGTCACCCTCGGTCTCAAGCCAGGTGCTCGTCCCCGCGCGGACCCTCGCCGACACCGCGAAGTCACTCGCGGATGTCGACGAGGTAGTCATCGCGCTGTCGCTCGGCGGAGCGGGCGAGGGACTGATCGGTTTCGAGGGCCACGGCCGGCGCACGACCACCCGGCTGCTCGACGGGGAGTTCCCGAAGTACCGGTCCCTCCTGCCCACCGAGTCAGCAGCGATCGCCACCGTCGAGACCACATCGCTCATCGAGGCGGTCAAGCGCGTGGCCTTGGTGGCCGAGCGCAACACCCCTGTCCGCCTCGAGTTCTCCGGATCCGAGCTCACCCTGCGCGCAGGTGCGGGCGAGGATGCGCAGGCCGTCGACGTACTTGAGTGCTCCCTCGAAGGCGACGCCATCGACATTGCCTTCAACCCGGCCTACCTGCTTGACGGGCTCGCGGCCGTGGGGTCCGCCGTCACACGCTTCTCCTTCACCCAGCAAAGTCGCCCGGCCGTGCTCACCGCGGTCGACGACAGTGGTCAGCCGAACGATGACTACAAGTACCTGCTGATGCCAGTCCGCCTGACTGGCTGATCCATTTCATGTGGGTCAGGGAGGTACGCCTCGCGGACTTCCGCTCGTACGAGCAGGTCGAGGTCGCACTCGGACCCGGGGTCACGACCTTCGTAGGAGCCAACGGCCAGGGCAAGACGAACCTGGTCGAGGCCATCGGCTACGCCTCGATCCTCTCCAGTCACCGAGTGGCAACCGACGTTCCCCTGGTCCGGATCGGCGCCGAGCGCGCGGTCATCGGCGTTGATGTGATGAAGGACGACAGGTCGACACTTCTCGAACTCGAGCTGAATCCCGGACGCGCGAACCGAGCGCGGCTCAACAAGTCGCCGGTGCCTCGCCCGCGTGACCTGGTCGGCCTGGTTCGCACCGTGCTGTTCGCCCCTGAGGATCTTGCGCTCGTCAAGGGCGACCCGTCGGACCGTCGCCGATTCATTGACGAGCTGCTGGTGCAGCGCACGCCTCGGATGCAGGGCGTCAAGGCCGACTACGACCGAATCCTCAAGCAGCGCAACGCTTTGCTCAAGTCTGCGGCGCAGGGAGCTCGCGATGTCGGTAGCACCCTCGACGTCTGGGACGAGCAGCTCGCCGATGTCGGGTCCGAGCTCATCGCTTCGCGGGTCAGCCTCCTCGACGAGTTGCGACCGCGGCTATTGGCGGCCTACGACCTGATCGCTGGCGGCGCCGACGCGGTCAGTGCGGCCGACGTGGACGTTCATTACGTCTCCAGTCTCGGTGCCGAAACTCGGTCGACTACCGACCGAGCAGCGTGGCGCGCGGCGCTTCTGGCCGGTATTGCCAGTAGGCGTCGAGAGGAGCTCGCTCGCGGATTGACCGTCGTCGGGCCGCAGCGCGATGACCTGCTGCTGACCCTTGCCGGCTCGCCGGCCAAGGGATTCGCCTCGCACGGGGAGTCGTGGTCCATCGCATTGTCGCTGCGGTTCGCGGCCCTGGACATCCTGCAGGCCGACGGTGATGACCCGGTGCTGATCCTCGACGACGTGTTTGCCGAGCTCGATGCCGCGCGTCGTGGCCGACTTACGGCCCGCGTCGCCGGCATCACCCAGGTGCTCATCACTGCCGCCGTTGCCGAGGATGTCCCCCCGGAGCTGGCCGGGCGCAGGCTTCGCGTCACTACCGGCCAGGTCCACGATGACTGAGCCCGAGGACCCGAAGGTCCCGCCCCCCACCGAAGCCGAGCCCGACGCCGCGGCTGCCGCCTCGGCTGCCGCCCTGCGACGGGTGACCAGGTCGACCGGGCGTGCCAAGCCGAAGTCCTCACGATCGTCCCCGGCCTCCTTTTCGAACGACCGGGACCCTCAGGGTTTCGGTGCGTCGGTTGACCGACTGATGCGCGAGCAGGGCTGGCAGGACCGATCCGCGGTGGCCGTACTCGTCAGCGAGTGGGCCCAGATCGTCGGGGCGGACCTCGCCGAGCACGTCGTGCCCATCGGGTTCGACGACGGCGTCCTGACCCTCCAGGCCGAGTCGACGACGTGGGCGACCCAGGTCCGGCTGCTGCTGCCGAGCCTGCATCGCACCGTCGACGAGCGAGTCGGATCAGGGGTCGTGACCCGGATCACGATCCTCGCCCCGCAGGCTCCGTCATGGAAGGCCGGACCCCGGGTGGTGAAAGGTCGAGGCCCGCGCGACACGTACGGCTAGACGGCCCTAGATGGCACCGATGTGCCAATAACAGCCAGTTTTCGTACGGGTGATTGTGGGCGGGGGGTAAATTCGCCCCTAAGGGCTCCTATGGGCCGTGGCGTGGGGTTCGATGTCGGCGGAAACGGGTAGACTGGAACCCACCCCGAAACCGCCTCGTGCGGTCCGCTGCATGACCTGAGGAGGCTCGCCCAGCGTGTCATACGACGCCAGCGCGATCACTGTTCTCGAAGGCCTCGACGCCGTCCGCAAGCGCCCCGGCATGTACATCGGATCCACTGGGGAGCGCGGCCTGCACCACCTCGTCCAGGAGGTCGTCGACAACTCGGTCGACGAGGCCATGGCCGGCTACGCCACCACCATCGTTGTCACCCTGCTCGCCGACGGCGGCGTGCGCTGCGTCGACGACGGCCGCGGCATTCCCGTCGACATTGTCGAGAGCGAGGGCAAGCCCGCGATCGAGGTCGTGCTCACCGTGCTGCACGCGGGCGGCAAGTTCGGCGGAAGCGGCTACTCGGTCTCCGGCGGACTGCATGGCGTCGGCGTCTCTGTGGTCAACGCGCTGTCGACCACTCTCGATGTCGAGGTGCGACGCAACGAGCGCGTGTATCGACAGTCCTACCTCCGCGGCGTGCCCACCGCGCCGTTGTCCATGGATGAGGCGGCCGACCACACCGGCACCACGATCACGTTCTGGGCCGACGGAGATATCTTCGAGACCACCCACTACGACTTCAACACGCTGGCCCGTCGCTTCCAGGAGATGGCCTTCCTCAACAAGGGCCTGTCACTTGAGCTGATCGATGAGCGGGCTGAGGCGATCGTCGACCTCGACGACGTCGATCCCGATGCCGACCCCGACGCGACTCCGGTCGAGCGGGTCCGCCGCGTCAAGTACCACTACGAGGGTGGCATCTCCGACTTCGTCAAGCACCTGAACTCCAGCAAGGGCATCGCCAATCCGACGATCATCGACATCGAGGCGGAGTCCGAGGACAAGCGCATGAGCGCCGAGATCGCCATGCAGTGGAACAACACCTACTCCGAGTCGGTGTACACGTTCGCCAACACGATCAACACCACCGAGGGTGGAACTCACGAAGAGGGTTTCCGCACGGCACTCACGTCATTGATGAACAAGTTCGCGCGCGAGTGGAACATCATCAAGGAGAAGGATCCGAACCTGAGCGGCGAGGACGTCCGCGAAGGACTTACTGCCATCGTCAGCGTCAAGCTCACAGAGCCGCAGTTCGAGGGACAGACCAAGGGCAAGCTCGGCAACACCGAGATGAAGGCCTTCGTCCAGAAGGTGGTCAACGACCAACTCGGCGAGTGGCTGGAGAAGAACCCGGCCGAGGGCAAGGAGATCGCCCGCAAGTCGGTCAACGCGGCAACCGCGCGCATGGCCGCGCGCAAGGCCCGCGACCTCGCCCGAAATCGCAAGGGACTGCTCGGCGGCGCCGGCATGCCGGGCAAGCTCATCGACTGCTCGAGCCGTGAGCCGGAGGACTGCGAGGTCTACATCGTCGAGGGCGATTCGGCCGGGGGTTCGGCTCGTCAGGGACGCGATCCGCGCACGCAGGCGATCTTGCCCATCCGCGGAAAGATCATCAACGTCGAGAAGGCACGCATCGACAAGGTGCTGCAGAACACCGAGGTGCAGGCGCTCATCTCAGCCTTCGGCACGGGCATCCAGGACGAGTTCGACATCAACAGGCTGAGGTACCACAAGGTGGTGCTCATGGCCGACGCCGACGTCGATGGGCAGCACATCCGGACGCTGCTGCTGACGTTGCTCTTCCGGTTCATGAAGCCGCTGGTCGAGCAGGGCTACGTGTACCTGGCACAGCCGCCGCTGTACAAGATCAAGTGGTCGCGTGAGGTTGCGGACTTTGCGTACACCGAGCGCGAGCGCGAGATGCTGGTCGAGGCAGGCCTCGCCGCCGGCCGGCGCCTTCCCAAGGAGGAGGCGATCCAGCGTTACAAGGGCCTTGGCGAGATGAATGCCGACGAGTTGTGGGACACCACGATGGATCCCGCGCATCGCGTGCTCCTGCAGGTCACGCTCGACGACGCAGCGCAGGCCGACGAGATGTTCAGCGTGCTCATGGGCGAGGACGTCGAGGCCCGCAGGAATTTCATCCAGCAGAACGCGCGCGACGTGCGCTTCCTGGACATCTGAGCTGACGGACAGGGAGAACATCCATGGCTGACGACGTCGTTACCGAAGAGATAGACCCCGGCCAGCATGGCCGGATCGAGCCGGTCGACCTGCAGACCGAGATGCAGCGGTCGTACCTGGACTACTCGATGTCGGTCATCGTCTCTCGCGCGCTTCCCGATGTTCGCGACGGACTCAAGCCCGTCCATCGTCGCGTCCTCTACGCGATGTACGACGGCGGCTACCGTCCCGACCGCAACTTCTCCAAGAGCGCCCGCGTCGTCGGCGATGTCATGGGCAGTTACCACCCGCACGGTGACAGCGCGATCTACGACGCCCTCGTTCGCCTGGCGCAGCCGTGGTCGCTTCGCTACCCGCTGGTCCAAGGTCAGGGCAACTTCGGCTCGCCCGGCAACGACCCGCCCGCGGCCCAGCGCTACACCGAGTGCCGCATGGCACCGCTGGCGATGGAGATGGTGCGCGACATCGACGAGGAGACCGTCGACTTCGGCCCGAACTATGACGGCCGCACCCTCGAGCCACTCGTGCTGCCGGCGAGGTTCCCCAACCTCCTGGTCAACGGCAGCTCCGGCATCGCGGTCGGCATGGCCACGAACATCCCGCCGCACAACCTTCGCGAGATCTCGGCCGCAGCGCAGTGGGTGCTCGCGAATCCGGACGCTGCGCGCGAGGAGCGTCAGGAAGCGCTGATGGCGCTCGTGAAGGGTCCAGACTTCCCGACCGGTGCACTTATCGTTGGCCGCAAGGGCATCGAGGACGCGTACCGAACCGGACGTGGCTCGATCACCATGCGCGCCGTCGTCACCGTCGAAGAGGATGCACGCGGACGCCAGGTCCTCGCGGTTACGCAATTGCCGTACCAGGTGAACCCCGACAACCTGCTGCTCCGCATCGCGGAGTTGGTCGGCGACGGCAAGCTCACGGGCATCGCCGACATCCGCGACGACTCGTCGTCACGCACCGGCATGCGGTTGATGATCGAACTCAAGCGCGATGCGGTGGCGCAGGTCGTTCTCAACCAGTTGTTCAAGCACACGCAACTGCAGGACAACTTCGGTGCGAACATGCTGGCGCTGGTCGAGGGTGTGCCGCGCACGCTGACACTCGAGCAGTTCATCCGCTACTGGATCGCCCATCAGATCGAAGTGATCCAACGCCGTACGCGTTTTCGCCTGCGCAAGGCCGAGGAGCGAGCGCACATCCTGCGCGGCTACCTCAAGGCCCTCGATGCGCTCGACGAGGTCATCGCGCTCATCCGCGCGTCGGCCACTGTCGAGGATGCCCGCTCCGGCCTGATGGAGCTGCTCGAGATCGACGAGGTCCAGTCCACCGCGATCCTCGACATGCAACTTCGTCGGCTCGCGGCCCTGGAGCACCAGAAGATCATCGATGAGTTCGAAGAACTCATGACGCGCATCGCCGACTACACCGACATCCTCGCGTCCGAGCAGCGCCAGCGCACCATCGTGTCCGAGGAGCTCGCGGAGATCACCGAGAAGTTCGGCGACGAACGACGCACCGATTTCGTCGCCTGGGATGGCGATGTCACCGACGAGGACCTCATCGCCGTCGAGGACGTCGTCGTCACGATCACCGCGGGCGGCTACGCCAAGCGCACCAAGTCCGACCTGTACCGCTCGCAGCGACGCGGGGGCAAGGGAGTCAAGGGCGCGGCCCTTCGACAAGACGATGTGGTCGAGCACCTGTTCGTCAGCACCACTCACCACTGGATCCTGTTCTTCACGAACAAGGGTCGCGTCTACCGCGCCAAGGCGTACCAGCTGCCCGAGGCCGGTCGCGATGCTCGCGGACAGCACGTGGCGAACCTGCTGGCCTTCCAGCCTGATGAGGCCATCGCCCAGGTGCTGGCGATCCCGGACTACGCGGCGGCTGACTACCTGGTCCTCGCCACCCGTCGCGGACTGGTCAAGAAGACCCGACTGTCCGAGTACGACTCGACTCGCCAGGGCGGCATCATCGCCATCAACCTTGCCGATGACGATGAGTTGATCTCGGCTCGACTGGTCGCCGACACCGATGACCTGCTCATGGTGTCGCGCAAGGGAATGTCGGCCAGGTTCACGGCGAACGACGAGACGCTGCGTCCGATGGGACGCGCTACGAGTGGCGTGATCGGCATGCGGTTCCGCGGCGATGACTCGCTGCTGGCGATGGATGTCGTGCGTCCTGACACCTTCGTTGTCACGATCACCGACGGCGGCTTTAGCAAGCGCACCCCCGTCGCCGAATGGGCGGCCAAGGGGCGCGGAATCCTCGGGGTTCGGGCGATGAAGCTCGTCGAGCAGCGTGGGTCGCTCGTGGGTGCCATGGTCTGCGAGGCAAGCGATCAGCTGTTCGCGATCGCATCCAACGGCGTCGTGATCCGCACTCGTGTCGATCAGATCCGGCCATCGGGCCGTGACACCATGGGCGTGACCCTGATGAACCTTGCCGAGGGCGATGCCATTGTCGCTGTCGCGCGAGGTGCCGAGACAGACGACGACACTGACGACGTCGATGACGTTGTCGAGTCCGAGGTGTTGGAGCCACCGACCGTGGAGGCAGGCAGTGACGAGCACTGAGGTCGTTCGCTCACCCAAACGCGCCCGCCTGTACGTCACGCGTGTCGATCCGTGGTCGGTGACCAAGGCTGCATTCATGCTCGCCCTGGCAATCGGGATCGTCCTCGTGGTTGCGGTGGCCGTGCTGTGGTGGGTCCTCGACTTCACGGGCGTGTTCTTGACGCTGTCGCGCACCATCGACGAGGTCGTCGGATCGGCAACCACCGGCTTCGACCTGCTGAGCTACCTGGAGTTCTCGCGAGTCATCGGGGTCGCGACCGTCGTCGCGTCGGTCGAGATCGTGCTGGTCTCGCTGCTCGCGACGCTCTTTGCGGTTATGTACAACCTCACGGTCGGGCTCACCGGCGGGGTCGAGGTCGTGCTGTCCGACGAGGTCTGACCCCACCACCCGGTCAGGACCAACCCGGCAATCCGGTAGTGTCACCGGACGTTCGGGCCTATAGCTCAGTTTGGTTAGAGCGCTTCCCTGATAAGGAAGAGGTCGGTGGTTCAAGTCCACCTAGGCCCACCCGATACCTGGCTCGCGCCAGAATGCGCGCATGACAACGACTCCACAATCCCCACGCCGTTTCGTGCTGTCGGCCGACGGCCAGACCCTCGACGGCGCCGCCCCGGCGGTGTACCCGCTGCCCCAGGCCGGCGCCACCCTGGTCGACCTGTGGCGCAGCGACGTCCTGCCGATGGACAACTCCACGCCCGGCGATCCGACCGTCGAGGGCGAGTTCACTCTCATGCCGGCCGGTGCTCTCTTCCGCTACGTGGTCATCGCCCCGACCGGAGACGCCGAGCCGATGTGGCACCGGACGTGCTCGACCGACTTCTCCTGGATCCTGTCGGGGACGGTGACGCTGCTGTGGCGCGGCGGCCAGACGGACCTCCGTGCGGGCGATGCGTGCGTCGTCAGAGGCGGAGAGCATGCGTGGTCCAACCGCACTGATGAACCAGTCACGCTCGTGACGGTTGGCGTCGCAGCGGCCCCGGACTGACCCCGGGGACACGAGCCCGGTTCTGCATGTATCTTTGTCGGCACTATGAAGAAACTCTTGCTCCTCATCCTGCTCGCCGGCATCGGCTACGTCGTCTACCGACAGATCGCCGCAAACAAGGCCGAGCAGGACCTGTGGTCAGAAGCCACGAGCGAGCCCGATCTCCGCTAACGGCACGATCGACTCCTCGGGGTCGGTAGCGGGGGCTTAGCTCAGCTGGTAGAGCGCTGCCTTTGCAAGGCAGAAGTCAGGGGTTCGAGTCCCCTAGCCTCCACCCATGCCCGGGGACCGGGTCGGACCCAACCACGTGAATCACCACCCGGTGTTGACACCCTTGGAGTCGCGATATATCGTTACTACATCGCGAACACTTGCGATAGGAACGAGGAACGATATGAGTTACGCAGAATCAGTACAAAATCCAGGCCCGATCGGCATGCCGCCGTGGGCCACCCGCTCCCGTGGTCATGGCCGCCGTGAGCGCATGATGGCGTGGGCCGCCATGAACGAGAACGGCCAGCCCGCCGAGCGACCCGCCTCGGAAACTGCCGGTGATGAGCGCGGGGACCGTCATCGCGGCGGCCCGCATCGTCATGGCCGTGGCCCTGGCCCCTGGGGTGGCCGTGGGCCGTGGGGAGCTCCTCGCGGACGTCGTCGCGAGCGCGGCGATGTGCGAGCCGCCATCTTGCTGCTACTCGCCGAGCAGCCGCGCCACGGATACGAGATCCTCACCGAGCTCGCGGACCGCAGCGACGGGCAGTGGCAGCCCTCACCAGGGTCGATCTACCCGGTGCTGAAGAGGCTGGCCCGCGAGGGCCTGGTCACCGCAGCCCAGGAGGACGGCAAGCGGATCTTCTCGCTGACCGACGAGGGTCGCACGGTCGTGGAGGCCGAGCGGGCTTCCTGGGGGGAACCGTGGGCGCAGTCCACGGCCCCGGACATCGAGGCAGCGGCCGCCCTATGGGCCGAGGGCAAGCAACTCGGCGCCGCCGTCTGGCAGGTCAGTCAGCTGAATGACCAGGCGCAGATCGACGCGGCCACCGCCGCGCTCGCCGAGGCACGCAAGAAGATCTACGGGCTCTTGGCCCAGTAGGTCACCCGCACGAAGCACGGGCCGCGACCGAAGGCAGGTCGCGGCCCGTGCCGTCGAGGCCATGAGGCAGGATGACGGCATGACGACAACCGCGACCATGCACACCACCCTCGGGGATATCCGCATCAACCTGTTCGCCGATCAGGCTCCCAAGACGGTCAAGAACTTCACCGGGCTGGCCGAGGGGACGCAGGAGTGGACCGATCCCAAGGTTCGCGCGAAGTCCGTCGCCCCGCTCTACGACGGCACGATCTTCCACCGCGTCATCTCGGGATTCATGATCCAAGGTGGCGATCCGCTCGGCACCGGAACCGGTGGCCCCGGGTACCGGTTCGCCGATGAGTTCCACCCCGAACTGACTTTCGACCGCCCCTACCTGCTGGCCATGGCCAACGCGGGTCCGAACACCAACGGCTCCCAGTTCTTCATCACGGTTGCCCCCACGAAGCACCTCAACTTCAAGCACAGCATCTTCGGCGAGGTTGCCGATCAGGAATCACGCGATGTCGTCGACGCGATCGCCGCAGTAGCGACCGGGCAGGCAGATCGCCCGCGCACTGACGTCGTGATCTCGTCGATCACGATCACGCGTGACTGACGACGTCCGTCCGTGACAGAACCGCAGCCGCAGTCGGTCTGCTACCGACATCCCGATCGCGCGACGGGTATTCGTTGCACGCGATGTGATCGGCCGATCTGCACGCAGTGCATGATCGCGGCACCCGTCGGATTCCAGTGCCCCGAATGCGTGGCTGGTGCGGCGGCTCGAATCCAGCAGCCGACGACGGTTGCTGGCGGGACGCTCATAGACCGACCGCTCGTCACGTACGTACTCATCGCGATCAACGTCGTCGTGTTCCTCGCGCAGATGGCGATCGGCGTGAACGCCGTCGCCGGTGACTACGGCATGTGGCCGGTTGGCATCGCAGCCAATGGTGAATGGTGGCGGCTGGTCACCGCCGCGTTCCTCCACGGATCGTTCCTGCACATCGCGTTCAACATGTATGTGCTGTTCGCCTTGGGCCCGACCCTTGAGCGCATCCTCGGACATTACCGCTATCTGACTCTCTACATCCTCGCTGCAATCGGTGGCGGAGTCGCCTCCTACGTGTTCTCCGACATGCGAACGGTGTCCGTCGGCGCCAGCGGTGCGATCTTCGGCCTCATGGGAGCGCTCGTCGTGGCAGGCCGGCGACTGCGCTACGACGTCACCCAGGTACTGGTGCTCCTGGCAGTGAACGTCGCCATCGGATTCTTCGCACCGGGGGTCGACTGGCGGGCGCATCTGGGGGGCCTGGTGACAGGAGCCCTGGTCGCTGCGATCATGGTCTTCCCCGCCCCTCGGCATCGAACTGTGGTGCAGGTGGGTGGGATCCTCGTCCTGCTGTGCGTCATGGCTGGTCTTGTCATGTGGCGCACCGCGCAGATTCACGATCTTCTGGCTTCACTTGGAGTTCTCACCACTTAGCAACGAAAGGACACCCCGTGAGCAGCAACGACGCGGTCATCGTCTCGGCAGTCCGCACGCCGGTCGGCATCGGCAAGCCCGTCAAGGGAGTGCTGAGCGGCATCCATCCGGTCGACCTGTCGGCGATTGTGCTCAACTCGGTCACCTCGCGGGTCGGCCTGGATCCGGCGCTGGTCGACGACGTGATTTGGGGCGCCGTCTCGCAGGTCGGTGAGCAGAGCGGAAACGTCGCGCGAAACGCCGTGCTCGCGGCGGGCTTCCCCGAGGACGTCACCGGGGTCAGCATCGATCGGCAGTGCGGATCGAGCCAGCAGGCGGTCACGTTCGCCGCGGCCGGAGTCATCGCCGGCCACTACGACATCGTCATTGCCGGCGGAGTCGAGTCGATGTCGCGCGTTCCGATGTTCTCCAACATGGTCGGCGGTGACGGCCCGTACAGCCAGTCGATGCACGACCGCTACGACGGGGGCCTGGTTCCGCAGGGCATCAGCGCGGAGATGATCGCCGCAAAGTGGAACCTGTCGCGTACGTACCTCGACGAGCTCGCGGCCACCTCTCAGCAGCGCGCCGCCGCCGCTCGCGCCGCTGGCCTGTTCGACGCGGAGATCGTGCCGGTCCAGACCGCCGACGGAGTCGTATCGCAGGATCAGGGGATTCGCCCCGACACGACCGTCGAGTCGCTTTCCACCCTGAAGACTCCATTCAAGGAGGACGGCGTCGTCACCGCGGGCAACGCCTCGCAGATCTCCGACGGCTCGGCCGCGCTCCTGATCATGTCGTCTGCTCGCGCTGCCGAGCTTGGCTTGACCCCGCTGGCGCGCATTCACACGGTCGCCCTTGCCGGTGTCGATCCGATCTACATGCTCACCGGCCCGATCCCGGCAACCGAGCGAGTGCTCAAGCGCTCCGGCCTGGCTCTGTCCGACATCGGTGCCTTCGAGGTCAACGAGGCATTCGCGTCAGTGCTCGGCGCCTGGTACGCGGAGACGGGTGCCAGTCCGGCGCTCACCAACATCAACGGCGGCGCTATCGCCCTGGGTCACCCACTGGGCGGATCGGGCGCGCGTCTCATGACCACGTTGGTGCATCAGATGCAGCGCAGTGGTGCGAAGTACGGACTGCAGACGATGTGCGAGGGCGGCGGCATGGCCAACGCCACCATCCTGGAATTGCTGTAGTCGGCCTATTTTCAGGCGGCACACTACCCGCAGGTAACACCCGTCACACGGCTACCTGTGGATAGTCCACACGAGGTGAGGAACTTGTCCACAGGTTTGTCCACAGCTGGGGACAAATAACAGGCGTGTAAGTAGCTGCCCTAGCGCCAGCGGGTGGACAGGAAGAAGCCACCGGCGATGAAGGCGAAGCCGATTCCCACGTTGACCAGCGGGGTGAGGTCCTGCATGACGGGGATCTGCGCCCCGGCGATGTAGTACACGACGATGTATGCCAGGCCTATGCAGAACAGCGCGACCATGGTCGGGGCCAGCCAGCTCGGCGAGCCGATCTTTGCGACTTTGCGCTCACCCTTGCCGGTCGGCGGGGGAACGTAGACATCCTTCTTGCGGCCTTTGGATTCGGGCACGACATGTCCTTCCGGGGCTCGCGGGCTCGAGTGAGCAGGTCCAGCCTGCCACACCCGGGCCCGTTCCGGTTACCGTGGGCGCGTGCGCCGGCCGACCCGCATCCCCCTGTCTGGCCTACATCCGGCCGTGCTCCTCAGCGCACTGGTGTTCGCACTCGCGGGCCTGATGTTCGTCGCGGCCGCGAACACGAGCCAGGGAACCGACCTGCGAGCAGAGCGCGCCACCGAACTGCGCGACCTCGTCAGGCAGAAGTCCGGACGCATCGAGGTGCTCGAGGCAAGCGTCGCCGATAAGCAGAGACGGGTCGATGACCTCACCGCGGGCCGGGTCGGTGACCCCCGTGTCGCCGTCGCCCATCGCGAGATCGCCGCCCTCGAGCCTGCGGCCGGGTTGACCGACGTGACGGGCAACGCGCTAACGGTCACCTTGGATGATGCACCGCCGCGGGATCCGGACGATCCGCTGTGGGCCACGGTCTCCTCGAACGACGTGATCGTGCATCAGGCGGACGTGCAGGCCGTGGCCAACGCACTGTGGCGTGGAGGTGCGGTTGCGCTGCAGGTCATGGATCAGCGGGTGGTCAACACGAGTTCGATCCAGTGCGTGGGGAACACGCTCCTGCTTCAGGGCCGGGTGTACTCGCCGCCGTACGTGCTCACGGCGATCGGTCCACGCAAGAAGATGCGGGCTGCGCTGCGGGCGGATGAAGCACTGCGGTCCTATCGGTCGTGGGCGCGCGTAGTGGGGCTCGGATACGACACGGAGGCGCTCGACAACCTCGTGATTCCCGCGTATTCCGGACCCATCTCCACGACCTACGCGACGCCGACGGCACAATGACTTCCGTGGTCCGGATCCTCGTCGTCGACAACTACGACTCGTTCGTGTTCAACCTCGTGCAGTACCTTGCCCAGCTCGGTGCCGAGGTCGATGTGCGACGCAACGATGCCGTGACCCCCGACGAGGCTCGCGCATACGACGGCGTCCTCCTGTCACCCGGCCCGGGAACCCCGCAGTCAGCCGGTGTCTGCATGGACATCGTCCGCGACTGCGCGGGCGACGTCCCGATCTTCGGAGTGTGCCTGGGCCATCAGGCAATCGCCGCCGCCTACGGTGCAGATGTCATCCGAGCCCCTGAGTTGCTTCACGGCAAGACCTCGCAGGTGATCCACGATGGCCAGGGCGTCCTCGCCGGCCTGCCGTCGCCCTTCACCGCGACCCGCTATCACTCGCTTTCCGTCGACCCGGCAACCGTCCCGGCCGTACTCGAGGTCACCGGCACGACGAGCACCGGCGTGATCATGGCCATCCGGCATCGGCAGTTCCAGGTGGAGGGCGTGCAGTTCCATCCGGAGTCGGTGCTGACCGAGGGCGGTCACGCACTGCTCGCGAACTGGCTGCTCCAGTGCGGTGATGCATCGGCGATCGAGCGCGCGACTCACCTCGCGCCGATCGTGGGCTGACCGCGCTACTGCGTGGGTGGCACGTCCGTGGGAGCTGGGGGCTCCGGCGTGGGCTCGGGAGTGAACGTGGGCTCCGGGGTGGGAGTTGGCGTCGGGGTGGGCGGCGCAGGCGGCGACGTCGACACGGTAATCGTCACGACGGATCCGCGCGGCAGGAGCTCGCCCGCCTGGGGCGACTGCGCGAGCACCGTGCCAGCCGAGACCGACCCGTCCTGCAACTCGACGATCTGCACGTCGAAGCCGATCTGAGCCAGATCGCTGCGCGCTTGCGCCTCGCTCGAGCCCTTCACGTTGGGCACCTTGACCAGGCCAGATGACACGGTGATGTTGACGGTCATCCCGGCGTCGATCTGCGTGCCCTCGGCTGGATCCTGCGCAAGCACATACCCGGCGGGCTGCTGGGAGTTCTTCTCCTTGACCGTGCCAAGTTGCAGGCCCGCGTCCTCGAGTGCGATTCGTGCCGAGTCCACGGATGTGAGGGCGACGAGCTGGGGCACTGTCGCCTGCTCGAGCCCGCTGCTCACCGTGACGTTGACCGACTGCCCCTCCTCGATGGATTCACCAGCCGCTGGCTGCTGCGCGACGATCGTGCCCTCGGGTCGTTCCGATGTCGTCGGGGTCTGGGCACCGAGGCGCAGGTCGAGGCTTTCCAGGGTGCTGGTCGCCACGACCACTGTCATGCCGTCGAGGTTGGGGACCTGTACCTGGGTCACCTCGGAGCCACCGAAGACGAAGCGGCCGATCAGCAGTGCGCCGACGATCGCTGCCGCGATTCCCGCGATGCTCAATATCCAGAAACCAAAGCCACGTCGTCGCCGCGGCCGGCTGGTGTCGTACATCGGCTCGTAGCGAACGGCCCCCGCAGCATCGACCGCCGGCATCATCTGCGTGCGGTCAATATTGAGAGTGGGGACTGCAGCGGTGACCGGAGAGCCAGCGATCGCGCGCTCGACATCTGCACGGAAGTCCGCTGCAGTCTGGTAGCGATCGTCAGTGCGCTTGGCTAGAGCGTGCAGCACGACCGCGTCGACTTCGGCCGTGACGCCGGGATCAACCTGCGATGGTGGCAGCGGCATCTCGCTGACGTGCTGGTACGCGATCGATACAGGCGAGTCACCGCGGAAGGGCGGCCGCCCGGTGAGCAGCTCGTAGAGCAGCACGCCGGTCGAGTACAGGTCACTTCGCGCGTCGACCACCTCGCCACGGGCCTGTTCCGGCGACAGGTACTGAGCGGTGCCCATGACGGCTGAGGCCGCGGTCATGGTCGTCCCGACGTCGTTGATCGCACGCGCGATGCCGAAGTCCATGACCTTGACCTCGCCGGTCCTGGTCAGCATGACGTTCGCGGGCTTGATGTCGCGGTGCACGATCCCGTGCCGATGCGCGTAGTCGAGGGCGGCGAGAACCCCGCCGGTGATCTCGAGCGCGCGCTCGGGGAGCAGTCGCCGCCCGCTGGCGAGCAGTTGGCGCAGCGTCATGCCGTCGACGTACTCCATGACGATGTACGGCACCACCGTGCGCTCGCCGTCGGGCGAGGTGAGAACGTCCTCACCGGTGTCGTAGACCGCGACGATGTTCGGGTGGTTCAGTGCCGCCGCCGACTGCGCCTCGCGACGAAACCGTGCTTGAAAGGTGGGATCCTTGGCGAGATCGGGGCGAAGGATCTTGACTGCAACGCGCCGGCCCAGCCGAAGATCGCGTCCCTCGTGGACCTCTGCCATGCCGCCGCGACCGATGACCTCGCCGATCTCGTAGCGATCACCGAGCATGCGTGCCTTGGTGGGATCGGTCGTCATCTGGCCATTGTCTCAGTTGGACGCGGCTGAGCCGCGCAGCACAGCCTGTATGACGGCCTTCGCTATGGGGGCAGCGAGCAGGTTTCCGCTCACCTCGGGTGCGCCTGCGTCCTCGACGACGACCGCAACCGCGACCTGGGGCGCCTGTGCGGGCGCGAAGGCGACGAACCATGCGACCGCAGGATTGTCGTTCCCGGTCTGCGCGGTTCCGGTCTTGCCGGCCACCCGAATACCCGGTATCTGTGCGTTGCTTCCCGTTCCGTTCTCGACGACATTGACCATCATGTCCGTCAGCTGCGCGGCGTGCAGCGGGCTCATCGCATCCTCGAACGGCACGGGATCGGTGGTCTGCACGATGGCGAGGTCGGGGCCGCGGACTTCCTGCACGAGATACGGCGTCATCGTTCGCCCGTTGTTGCCGATGGCAGCGCTGACCATCGCCATCTGGAGGGCTGTGGCGCGCACGTCGAACTGGCCGATCGCCGACATCGCCACCTGCGCGGCATCGGGATCCTCAGGGAAGACCGATGTCGCCGCGCGCAGGGGGATCTGGAATGAGGTGTCGAATCCCATGAGCTCGGCTTGCTCCCGCAGTGCATCCGCGCCGAGCTCATTGCCGAGCCACGCGAAGGCCGTGTTGCACGAGACCGCGAGTGCCTCGCGAAGGGTGATGAGCCCCGTGGGTGAGCATGCCTGGCCGTTCCAGTTGCGCAGCTTCTTCGTCGAGAGCGGCAACTGATAGGTCCGCGGTCCCGGCAGGATGGACTCGGGGGTGAACCGGCCCGACGCGAGGGCGGCCGCGGCGGTGACCAGCTTGAAGCTCGAGCCTGGCGGGTTCAGCGCGACGATTGGACGGTTCAGCAGCGGCTTGGCCGGGTCGTTCTCCAACGTCGCGTAGTACTCGCGAATCTGCTCAGGGTCGTGGCTGGAGAGCAGGTTCGGGTCGAAGGAGGGGAACTGCACAGAGGCGAGGATGCGTCCAGTCGCTGGCTCGATCGCGACAACGGCGCCGCGCTTGCCTTTCAGTCCGTTGAACGCAGCCTTCTGAGCCGCGGCATTGATCGTCGTGCTGACGGCGCCGCCCGCGGGCTCGCGCCCGGCGAACAACTGCTCGGCGCGATCGACGACGAACAGCGCGGACCGGCCCGTGAGGATCCGGTTCTCGGTGCGCTCGAGGCCGGTGGCACCGTAGACGAGGGAGTAGAACCCGGTGATTGGGGCGTACAGCGGACCATCGGAGTAGACGCGCAGGTACTTAAGGGTGTCGCCGGTCTCCTTGGACCGAGCGACGGGATTCGGCCCGACGAGGATCGGGCCGCGCTCTCGGCTGTACTCCTCGAGCAGCACGCGCTGGTTGCCCGGTCGGTCGCGGTAGTCGCCCGCCAGCACCACTTGAATCACGGTGATGTTCACGAGCAATGCGGCGAGCATCAATGCCAGGACGAAGGCAATCCGCCGGATGGGGCGGCTCATACTCGGCGCACCACCTGGGTGACGGCCTCGTCAGGCGACTGCGCGTTGTCCTCGGGGCGACGTGCTCGATCGGAGATGCGCAGCAGCAAGGCGATGATGATCCAGTTCGCAATGAGCGAGGAGCCTCCGTACGACAGGAACGGCGTGGTGAGTCCGGTCAGGGGAATGAGTCGGGTGACGCCGCCGATGATGACGAAGACCTGTAGAGCGAACGTGATCGACAGACCGGCCGCGAGCAGTTGGCCGAACGAGTCTCGAACGGACACTGCCGCGCGCAGGCCGCGCTCGATGAGGATCGCGTAGAGCATCAGCATTGCGATGAGCCCGGTCAGCCCGAGCTCCTCGCCGAGCGCCGCGACGATGAAGTCGGTGCTCGCAAAGGGCACGAGGTTGGGGAAGCCCTGACCCAGTCCTGCACCGAGGATTCCACCGTTCGCCAGCCCGAACAGTGACTGCACGATCTGGTAACCCTCGTCGTTCGCGTAACTCCACGGGTCGAGCCACACCGTCACGCGCAGGCGCACATGTCCGAACAGGTAATACGCGAGCACCGCGCCCGCCGCGAAGAGCAATCCGCCCAGGAACAACCACGACCGTCGCTGGGTGGCGATGTAGAGCATCGAGACGAACAGGCCGAAGAACAGCAGCGATGTGCCCAGGTCTGTCTCGAAGATGAGTACGGCCAGCGAGATGAGCCAGGCGATGAAGATCGGGCCGAGGTCCTTCGCCCGAGGCAGTCCGATGCCAATGACCTTCGTGCGCACGAGCGCCAGGGAATCGCGCTTCTCGACGAGGTAGCCCGCGAAGAAGATCGTCAGCAGGATCTTCGCCATCTCGGCCGGCTGGATCGAGAACCCGCCGAGCCGGATCCACAGGGTCGCGCCGTTGACGGTGGTCCCGATGATCGGTGCCAGCGGCAGGATGAGGAGGACGAGGCCGACGAGGCCGAACGTGTAGGTGTAACGCTGCAGGATTCGGTGGTCGCGCAGCAGAACGAGCACCGAGATGAACAAGATCACCGCGACGCTGAACCAGGTCAACTGTGCATACACGTCGGGCGTGGGCGTCGGGTTTCCGTTCAGCTCGGCCTTCGACGCGGCAGCGACGTCGATGCGGTAGATCATCACCAGTCCGAGGATCGTCAGCAGCGTGGCAACGGGAAGCAGGACCGGATCGGCGTACTTCGCCTTCCATCGGACCACTGCGTGCATCGCCAGTGCGAGGACGCCGACGACTGCGGCGGTGACCCACACGCCGTTGTCGGTGGTCTCACCTGTAGCCCAGCCGACCTGCAGGGTGCCGAGCACGCCGATCGCCCAGGCGAAGATCAGCAGCACCAGTTCAAGATTGCGTCGGCTCGGCTGCTTGCGGACCCGTGTGGCGACGGGCAGCGCCGTCGGGAGCATGGTCACTGGACCGACCCCGGGCAGCCCGCGGGCGCGATGACGGTCTGGCAGTCGGCGGCGCGACTCTGCAGTTCGGCCACGATCCGCTGGGCATCGGCCTCGTTTGCAGCAGGGATGCCCTTACTAACCAGTTCCTGGTCGAAGTAGGGCAGCGTCCCGACCTGCAGGCCGGAGTCCGACCACAGATTCGACAGGCGCGCACCGAACAGGGAACCTTGCACGCCCTGGTAGACGCCGACCGTTCCGGTGCCGGCACTTCCGTTGATCGTGACGAACCACTGGGAGGTGAGCCACGCGCGAGCCGCGAGCGCTGCTGTTGCCGCGATAAGAACCAGCGCGACGACCACTCCGCCGGCGATCCACCACCGTCGACGCCTGGTGCGTCGGCGCGACTGCACCTCGGCGTTGTCACGTGCCGCCCGCCGCGCCGCCTCCACTGCGGGCACCTGGATGTCGGCGTTGATGAGTGGCTGGGGCGCGGTCGGCGGCCCGCCGTCTGCGGGGGGCGGCGCATCCGGCCGGTCGGGGTCCGGCTGCGCGTCGTCGGGGAAACGCACGCCCGGCAGGCGAAGCCGTACACGTGGCTCGCCGGCAGCTCCGACGACCACGGGAGCGAAAACCTCTTCCACCACAGGCACATCGGGCTGCGCGTCGGGAACGTCGACGACGTCAGCGATCACGACTGTGACGTTGTCGGGAGCCCCACGCTCAAGTGCCAGATCGACCAGGCGCGTAACAGCACCCGTCGGGTCCCCGTCCGCAAGGATGCGCGCGATCTCGTCGTTCATCACCACGCCGGACAGCCCGTCCGAGCAGAGCATGTACCGGTCGCCGCCCTTGGCCTCACGGACGGAGAGGTCCGCCTCCACGGGGTTCACGCCGTCGAGCGCGCGCATGATCAGTGCGCGGCGCGGATGAACCATCGCTTCCGCCTCGGTGATGCGTCCGGCATCGACGAGCGTCTGCACGTAGGTGTGATCGTGCGTGATCTGCACCAGTTCGCCCTCGCGAAGCAGGTACGCGCGGGAGTCACCGACATGAACGACCGCGATGCGCTCACCGAGCCAGTAGATGCCGGTGACCGTGGTGCCCATTCCTGTCAGCTCTGGGTCGTCGGCGATGACGTCGGCGATCCCGTCGCCGACATCGCCTATTGCATCGCCGAGCGAGTTGAGGATCTCGTCCGGGTTCGGGGGGTGAACGTCAAGGTCGGCGACGGTGGCGATAGCGATGGCACTGGCCAGCTCGCCAGCAGCATGACCGCCCATGCCGTCGGCGACCATCAGCAGGCCGGGACCGGCATAGCCGGAGTCCTCGTTGCCCTCGCGAACCAGGCCAACGTCCGATCGCGCGGCATAGCGCAGCCGCAAGGTCATCGCGACCTACCTTTGAATCTGCAGGGTGGTGCGGCCCACGCGTAGCGGCGCACCCACCGGCAGAACTGTTGGGGAAGTGATGCGGGTCCTGTCGATCCACGTTCCGTTGGTCGAGCCGAGGTCCTCCACGACCCACGAGCCCTCGCTCGGGTAGACCCGTGCATGGCGGCTGGACGCGTAGTCGTCATCGATGATCAGCGTCGAGTCCGGAGCCCGCCCGATGGTGATCTGCGCGTTCTCCAACGGAACGATCGTGCCGAGCAAGGGTCCTTCGATCACGACCAGCTTGCTGCCCTTGACCTTCTGCTGCTTGGCGACCTTCGCCGGCCGCGGCTGCTTGGGAGCGCGCGCGGGCTTGCGTTCGCGGCCCATCGGCCGCGCGTCGGCAGGCTGCCTGAGGTCACGTCGAAGGATGAAGATGGTGATGAGGACGAAGGCCCACAAGAGGGCGAGGAACCCCAGTCGGACCAAGGTGAGCGCGAGCTCCGACACGGGTCAGCCGCTCCGAAACACCAGTTGAGTCGAGCCGATCATGATCGTGGTGCCGTCGGCGATCTCCAACTGTGAGATGCGCTCTCCATTGACGTAGGTGCCGTTCGTCGAACTCAGGTCGCGCACGAGAACGGGGTGGCCGAGCACGATCTCGCAGTGATTGCGTGACGCGCCGGGATCCTCGATCCGGATGTCCGTGTCGCTTCCCCGACCGAGCCGGGTGATCGCGCGGACCAGGGGGTAGGCGGTGCCTCCGACTTCGAGGCGGGGCTGGCGAATGTCGACCGCGAGGTCGGCACCGGCTTCGCCGGGACGCCCGTGCGGCTGTGAACTGACCTCGGCGCGGGCCTCGCTGCGAACGCGGAAGATCCCGGTCTCAAGCTCGTCGTCCTGGGCCAAGGTCACGAGAACCGGACCCAGCAGCGTGTAGCGCTGCTCGGCTCCGTAGTCGCGGACCAGAGTCGACAACTCGGTCTCCAGGGCGTCCTTGAAGACCGCAAGGCGCTTGTAGTCGTGCTCGGACAACTCGACGTGGAAGACGTTCGGGATGACCGTGCGCTGGCGATCGATCACCGCGGCGCGGTCATTGACCTCGCGCTGCAGAGCGGACGCGATCTCGACCGGCTGCACCTCGGCCTTGAACGCGCGCGCGAAGGCGCCGTTCACGAGGCGGTCGAGGGAATCCTCGAACCGTTCCAGCAGCCCCACGAGATCCTCCACATCGCATGCTCACGCCTCGCCACGGTCGTGGCGCACGTCGGTTGATGCTAACCCGCGTGGTCGTTCGCACGGGGTACCCGCACCGGTACTCCTGCCGGTAGCCTCAGCGGCCATGCGGCGAAGGTTCCTGAGCGTCGCCTTGCTCGCAGGCGTCGTCCTCGTCTCGGGTTGGCCGGGCGCCTCAGCAGTCCAGGTGCCCACGCAGGACCTCCCGATCGAGCAATGCGAACTTCAGGCCCCGGAAGGGCTGGACGTCTCGGTGGGCGCGAACCGGCCGGAGGGCCGCCCAGCGCCGCGCGGGACCCTGTCGGTCACGTTCCTGCTCGTGGACTTCTCCGACGCCCCGGTCACGGCTGCGGCCCGGGCGCAGGCCAACGCGACTATCGCCGGCCTCCGGACCTTCGTATCCGCCCAGTCGTACGGCCGCCTGGCCGTCGCGTCGGTGGTCGTCGATCACTGGCTGCGGATGCCGAGGTCCGCGGCCGCCTACTCCGCAGACGACGACCTCTCTTATGCCGCGCACCGGGCATATCTGAAGGACGCGATCGACGCTGCAGCCTCGTCGACGGACTTCTCGGCCAGCGATCTCGTGGTCGTCCTGGCCTCGCACAACATCGGCGGGCTCGCGGGTGGGGCCGCCTTCCTGCAGTCCCCCGGTGGCGGCATCGACGTCGACGGAACCGAGGTCGTCACCGCCGTCTCGGTTGGCACGATTCGCGACGGCTCCGATGTCGGAGTCCTGAGCCACGAGTTCCTGCACACACTCGGCCTCGCAGACCTGTATGCCCCTAACGCGTCGGCCCGCGAGCCGTATCCCTTCACCGGTCCGTTCGACCTGATGGCCGACGTGTCCGCGACGTCACCGTCGGTGACAGCGTGGGAGAAGTGGGTGCTCGGCTGGCTGGATGACTCCCAGGTCCGTTGCCTGGGGCCAGGCACCACGACTGTGGCGCTGTCGCCGATCGAGCGCGCGGGCGGCACGAAGGCCGTCGTCGCACCGATCAGTGGCAGCCGAGCGGTCGTCGTCGAGTCCCGCGCATCGGTCGGAGTCGATGCGGCCGGACCGGCCGGCGTGATCGTCTATCTGGTCGATCCCCGGCGGGACAGCGGTCATGGACCGATCCGCATGGCTCGCTCGCGCGGGTTCGTCATGCAGCCCTTGACGGTAGGGCAGTCGATCTCCTGGCAGGGAGTTCGCGTCAGCGTCAAAACCGACGGGCAGATCGCCGTGCGCGTGCCGACCCGTCCCGCCTAGCCCATTGCGCGACTGAGCCTGTAGCCTCGTCCACGCGCGCGCGAGTGGCGGAATAGGCAGACGCGCACGGTTCAGGTCCGTGTGCCCGAAAGGGCGTGGGGGTTCAACTCCCCCCTCGCGCACCACATTTCGGGAATCCCCGGTCTGGTTCAGACCGGGGATTCCCCGTTTCGCTCGTCATGTGTTGGAAATCTCCCGCTGTCACGATCTCCTCACGCAGGTCCGTGAGCCGGGGGCGAGCATGGAGAACACCGACGGGCGCACTGGTCACATCGTCGTGTTCGGATTCCGGGGCGTTGCTCGACGCGTTGTGAAGCAGCTCGCGGAGACCGGTCACAGGATCGTCGTCGTCGAGCCGCACGCGAATGCCGACGAGATCGACACGCTCGTGCGTTACGGCGTCGAGCACGTCGCGGGATTCGGCCAAGCCGAGGAGACCCTGCGCAATGCGCGCGTCGCCGATGCACTGGCTGCGGTGTGCGTCACGGACGACGATCTGCGCAATATCGAGATCGCCCTCCTTGTGCGGGAGTCGTCTGCCGATGTTCGCATCGTTGTGCAGATGGCGAATGCGGCCGTCGGCCGAGCGATGACTTCAGTGACGAACCCGGGAGCGGTACTCGATGTCGCGCAACTGGCGTCCACATCGTTTGTCGAAGCGGCCATCAATCGAACAACGCACACGATTCCGCTTGGCGGCGAGGAGTTCATCATCGCCACCTTCCCGTGCACGGTGAGCGGAACCTTGCGCTCGGTCTGGGGAGTCAGCGTCCCGATCGCCGTTCGGCCGGTCGATGGATCGCCAACCGTGTCGTGCCCGGGCCGGGATCTGCCCGTGGCCCCCGGTGATCTCATCACCCTCCTTGGCACCGCGGCGGACTTCGAGGACGCCGGGCTGCAGCCGCAGAGGGATCATGCGGTCGCGACACGACGCACGATCAGGCGCCGAGTCCGCGAGGCAATCGCCGCCGTCACCGGCACGATTGACACCCCCTTCCGGATCGCGTTCGCCGCACTGACGGTGCTGTTCGTGTTCTCCATCGGGGTGCTGATGTGGGGTTACCAGGGCCAGGACGGTTCGCATATGAGCGCCCTCGATGCCGCCTACTTCACGTCCGAGACGATCGCCACCGTCGGCTTCGGTGACTTCTACTTCCGTGATCAGCCGGACTGGCTGCGGTTGTGGGCGATCGTCCTGATCGTCGTGGGCGCAACGTTGGTGGCGCTGGCGACCGCGCTCCTCACCAACGCACTGGTGTCTCGCAGGCTCGCGCAGTCGCTGGGCCGACAGCGACTGACGGGGATGAAGGACCACATCGTCGTCGTGGGTCTCGGTGCAGTGGGCAGCAAGGTGGCTCTCGATCTCCACGATGCGGGCTATGAAGTCGCGGTGATCGACGACGGGAACGGCGAGCGCTTCTTCCCGCAGATGAAGGCGGCGGGAGTACCGGTGCTCGTTGGTGATGCAACTCTCCCGGAGACGCAGGCCGACGCCGGTGTCAGTCGCGCAGCGGGTGTCGCGGTGCTGACGAGCAATGACCTGGTGAACATCGAGACCGGCCTGGCCGTGCGCGATGTGAGGGGTGACGAGCCCATTCCAATCGTTCTTCGCGTCTTTGGGCGAAGCCTGGCGCGCGTGGTCGGTGAGGTGCTGTCAGCTGGGGCGACTCGATCGATCGCCGAGCTGGCCGCGCCGTGGTTTGTCGGCGCCGCGCTCGGACTAGAGGTGATCGGCACCTTCTACGTCGGGTCGACGCCGTTCATGGCGGCCCGGATCTCGGTTCGCCATGGCGGGGGCCTCGACGGCATGTCGATGCAGGATCTCGGGACGTCGACACGTGTCGTGGCCATCCAGCGTTCGAAGGACTCAGGTCGGCTGGAGCATCCCGTGCGCCGGGACACGGTCTTCCACGCCGGTGACTCGGCGTTCCTGGTCGGCCAGTACGAGGACCTCGTGGACCTACTCCGGCGCGCGTAGTCGCTTCAGGGTCCACGTTGCGCGAAGGCGGCCCGTCGTGGTGCCTTCGGCGTTGGTGATCTCGGCGACGATGTCGAACTGCGGACGCTTGCCCGCCTCGAACTCCTGGCGTGCGATGACGACGTCACCGACGATGAAGGCCGTCGCGGTGAGATCCCCCAGCGCGATTGCGAGGTAGTCCATCGTCGCGGTGGTGGGGAGCAGCACTGCCCGGTCGAGCAGGTCGCCGAGAGCGGCAATTGCCACAGCACCCGTCGCAGACTCGGCCACGGCAAACGCCGCGGCAGCATGCGGTCCACCGACGTGATTACGGAACTGCTGCTGGTCGCGAAGCACGACGACAGCGCGCTCGCTGGTGACCTCCACGTACTCCAGGCCCAGCGTGTTCACCATCGGCACCAACTGGTGCATGAGCGGGCCGATCTGGTCGCCAGGTACTCCAGTCATGCGTGGATCCTAGGCGGCAACGTGCGGCGCGCGTGAGGGTTCAGAACTGCGTGGAGAACGGCGCGCGGTTCGGGAGGAAGAGGGCGTCGGCCCACCACAGCCAGTTCGAGTAGTTGTAGTGCCTGAAGATGCCCGCCAGGAAGTAGTCATGGCTCGTGCAGAGTTCGACGATGCGCTCGAAGGTGTCCTGCCCCTTGTAGAACGAGTGGAAGTTCACCTCGACGAGGATTGCCTGGATGTGGTCAGGGGTGAGGTAGTCGCCGGCCGAGGCGATCACGCGGCCGTCGAAGCCCTGGGCGTCGCTCTTCAGCAGATCGACCTGCTCGATGCCCCGTGATCGCATGAAGTCATCGAGACGCATCGACTCGACCTCGATCGTCTCCTTCGGGGTCAGCCATTGCGAACTCTGCCCGACGAGCGGCTCGAGCATGCTCGAGCCGTCGTGCGCGGCCATGACGTGGAACTCCGTGGTTCCGGTGCGGTCGGAGACGGCGAGGTTAACCGGGATGATGTGCGGATGCAGCACCGCAAGCGCCTCGATTGCGGCTCGTGGCTCGGGCACCGGCTCGAAGCAGTACGTGGTGCAGGTCTGGACCGACATCAGGCTGCTAGCGAACTGTCCGAGATTGGCGCCGACATCGAACACGATGCTGTCGGGGCCAAGGATGCGGGAGAGCGCTGCTTGGCACTCGCGGTCTGCTTCGTCGTCGAGATGGCTGGTGTCGTGCCGGTCGAGAGCGCCGAGCGTCACTGGCACCACCCTTCAGTTGCCCACCTGCTGGCAAATGGGAGTGTAGGTACGCCAACCAGTTTTGCTCGATTGCGTGGAGCGTGTCGGAATGGTCGAATCAGTCAGGCCTTGACGAACGTGACCAGGTCCTTGGGAGCGAAGACCTGCAGGCGCTTAGCGGTGGCGTTGTAGGCAACGGCCGCCTGGATGCGTACGAGGAACGTGGCCTCCGCGTTCATGATGTTTTCCTCGCACATCATCAACGTGGTCGCGAGCGGGCCGATCGTGATCGCGCCTTCGTCGCCGGTCGTGTAGCCACCGGTGAATCGATTGCACCCCGCGTCACCGAACACCTTGCCGTCCTTGGTGAAGGTGATTGTCTGCTTGACCCCATTGGTGCGGGTGCGCCAATCGCCTACCGGGCTCTTCTGCGCGGTGCTCGTGGAGACGACATCGCCTGCCATGGCCGGAGCGGCGGCGGCGAGGAGGAGGCCGACTGATGCTGCGATCGCAATCGCGCCGCGTCGTGCTCGGGACATGGGTTGCTCCTTCGGTCGGCGGATCGCGATCGTGATCCTAGGTCAGTGCTGCTTGCGCCCTGCTTCCAATGACTCGACGCAGGCAAGGACGCGCGCGTTCCGCGTCTCCTCCTTCTTTGCCTGCTCGAGCCAGGAGACGTAACCGCGCTGGTTGCTGAAAGACAGCGACTCGAAGAAGGACTTCGCTGCCTTTCTCTTCGCCAGTGCTGCGGCGAGATCGGCGGGGACTTCGATCTCGCGGGGGGCCGTGTCGACCTCGATGCCTATGCGGAGCGAGTCGCCAGCCTTGACGCCCGCGGCCTCGCGGTTCTCTGCGCTGACGGGGATCATGTAGGCGCCGTTGTAGGGAGCGATCGTGGTCCGGTACGAGTGCTTCTTGATGGTGACGACGACCGGAATCCTCTTGCCCGCATTGAGTGCTTCGACGACGGCCGGCGGAACGGTGATCCCCGTTGCCGTCTTGCCCGCCAACTCCAGTTCCGCAGTGAATTCCATATGCAGATGAAATCACCTCGCCCTCGAGAACGTGTCGCGAATCGGAGTGTGTGGTGTCGTCGGCGACCCATACCGTTGCGGCATGTCGAATCCACGCGAGCGCGTCACCGATGCCTGTGCACTGATGTCCCAGGCAGGCGGACCAGTGGCCGTAGTCGACCTCGCGAGCGCTGTGCACTGCAGCGCGCGCCAGTTGCAGCGTGACTTCGCCGATGTGCTCGGTGTCAGCCCTCGCCAGTTCGGCCAGTCGGTCAGGACCAATCGCACGCGTCACCTTTTGAGGTCGTCGGACACTGTTCTCGATGCAGCGTTCGCGGCCGGCTACGGCTCTGTTCGCGGCTTCTACGAGGAGGCCGCGCAACGGCTCGGAATGCCCCCGGCGGACTACAGCGCGGGAGCTCCTCGGCAGGTCCTGCTCTGGTCGGTTGCCTCGACCGACCTGGGCGATGTCCTCGCGGTCGCCACGGCGATCGGACTGGCGGCCGTGCGGATCGGATCGGCGCCGGAACTGGAGGAGGGAATGAGGGCCGAGTTCCCGAACGCGACTCTGGAGCGAGACGATGCGGCCATGGCCGACGTGATGAACGCACTTCGCGCGATCTGCGCAGGAAAGTCAGCACCCGAGTTACCGATCGACGTGCACGGCACCGCTTTCCAGGCTCGGGTCTGGAGTGCATTGCGCGAGATCCCCGCGGGCCAGACTCGCTCGTACACCGAGGTAGCGGCATCGATCGGCAGCCCGAACTCGGTGCGGGCGGTGGCTCGTGCCTGCGCCACTAACCCCGTTGCGCTGGCGGTTCCCTGTCATCGAGTGATCCGCAGCGACGGCAATCTCGCCGGCTACCGCTGGGGACTTGAGGTCAAGGAGTCCCTGCTTGCCAGGGAGAGTGCGTGAGCGCGCCTCCCCGTACCTGGCTGCCGTCGTACCTGCTCCTCGCCCTGATCTGGGGTGGGTCGTTCTACTTCATGAAGCTCGGCCTGCTCGCGTTGACTCCCTCGGGCGTGGCCTTCACTCGCATCGCCCTTGGGCTCGTGACCTTGCTGATCATCAGCGCAATCACGCGTACTCACCTGGCACCTCGTCGTGCCTGGCTGCCGCTGTTCGTGGCAGCGGCGCTGATGACGTCCGTGCCCTGGCTGCTGTTCGCGTACGGAGAGCAGCACATCTCCTCGGCACTCGCCGGCATCATCAACGGCGCGACACCGCTGATGACCCTCGTGGCGATCCTGCTCGTGTTTCCCGAGGAACGACCGACCCGACGACGCATGCTTGGCCTGGCGATCGGTTTTGGCGGAGTGCTTGTCGTGATGGGCGTGTGGCAGGGCCTGGGAGCGGGCACATGGCTCGGTATCGCTGCATGCACCATCGCCATCACCTGTTACGGATTCTCGTTCCCGTATGTGCGCAGGCATCTGACTGGCGGGCCGAATGCGACCTCCTTGGCGCCTATCGCCCTGGCTACGGGCCTGCTGACCATGGGCCTGCTGCAGACACTGCCGATGGTCGCGATCGGTGGCTACTCCACCGCGCCGATCGGATGGTCGACGGTCCTGGGCATGCTCGCCCTCGGCTGTCTGGGCAGCGGACTGGCCTACATCCTCAATTTCCGGGTCATCAGCAAGTCGGATGCCACGACGGCAAGCACGGTCACTTACCTCACTCCGCTGGTCGCCGTGGTCGCTGGTGCCGTGCTGCTCGACGAGCACATCTCGTGGAACCAGCCGGTGGGAGGAGTGCTCATCGTGCTGGGCGCCGCCACCGCGCAGGGCATTATTCGCTCGCGTACGCGAGAATGAGCACGCTATGACGACATCAGACCATCCCGTGGACACAGACGTGCTCGTCGTCGGCGCCGGCCCGGCGGGTTCGGCGACTGCTGCGTGGGCAGCGCGGGCCGGACTCGACGTGACCCTCGTCGACGCGGAGGTCTTCCCGCGTGACAAGCCGTGCGGTGATGGCCTGACTCCCCGTGCGATCGCCGAACTCGACCAGCTGGGCCTCAGCGGGTGGCTGGACGGACGAGCGAGGAACTGGGGGCTGCGGGCGGCTGGCTTCGGCCAGGAGCTGTATCTGCCATGGCCTGGCGGATCGCTGCCGAAGTACGGGGGCGCCGCGCCTCGGCTGGAACTCGATCACGCGATCCGGCAGGTGGCGCTCGATGCAGGCGTGACGGCAATCGAGGGACACCGCGCGGTCGATGTGCGGATGGAGGCCGGCCAGGTCCGCGCCGTGCAGTTCGTCTCCGGCACCGGGTCGTCGGCGGTGCACTCGGAAATCACCTGTCGCCGGCTCGTCATCGCCGATGGCGCCAAGTCCCAGCTCGGGCGCCGACTGGGCCGCACCTGGCACCGGAGCACTGCGTACGGAGTCGCGGCCCGCGCCTACATCAAGTCCCATCGCAGCGATGATCCGTGGATCTCCTCGCACCTGGAACTCCGCGGCGAGCAGAACGAACTGCTGTCCGGCTACGGATGGGTGTTCCCGCTCGGCGACGGTGAGGTCAATGTCGGCGTCGGCACCCTCGCGACGGACAAGCATCCGGCCGACGTCAACCTACGCGGACTGCTCGCGCACTACGCGCAGTCGCAGCGGGAGGACTGGCAGTTCGAGGGCGACATCCGCGCGCCGTGGTCGGCGCTGCTGCCGATGGGCGGCGCTGTCAGCGGCGTGGCCGGGCCCAACTGGTTGCTGGTCGGCGACGCGGCCGGCTGCGTCAATCCGCTGAACGGCGAAGGCATCGACTACGGCCTCGAGACAGGGCACCTGGCGGCCCAGCTCCTGGCCGACACAGTCCCGAACCCGTCGCTGGACTACGCCCGGCACTGGGCCCCGATCCTCAAGGGCCGCTATGGAACGGCCTTCTCGATCGCACGGCGACTTGCCGGTCTGCTCACGGTTCCACGCCTGCTGCCCACCCTCGGTCCGATCGGCATGCGTTCGCGTCCGCTGATGACGGTCGCCCTGCGCGTTATGGGCAACCTCGTTACCGAGGAGGACACCGATGCCGTCGCGCGGGTGTGGCGGGCGGCCGGCCGCGCGAGCATCAGGCTCGACGACCGACCGCCGTTCTCCTAGGAGCGTCTACGCGACCGGGCCGTTAGCGCGAGCCTCGCGCACCGATCCCATCGCTGCTTCCAGCTCGGCGAGCCAGTCACTCTCGTGCTGACCGACGAGGCGGACGCACCAGGCCAGGGCGTCCGAGCGCGAACGCGCGACACCGGCCTCGACCAACGTGTCGAGGACTCTGCGCTGCGGCTGGAGCAGGCGCGTCATCGCGGGGACCGCGAGCCGGGTGAAGACCTCAGTGGTCTCCCCGCAGGTGACCCCCCAGGCGACCTTTCGCTCGGTGCGCTCCTCGAGCTCGCGGGCGATCTCGATGCGCTGCCCGCGGGTGTCCTCCCGGAACCTCTTGATGCGGCCGCTCTGGCTGTCGGGGGAGTCGGTCGGGGTGTCGATCGTGCCGACGATGAGGATCTCCTCGCGGTCGATGGTGACCGAGAGATCGTTGAACCACTCGGACGGAAGCCGTCCGGTGAGCCATTCGGTGACACTGAAGGTCTTCTGCTGTGTAGTCATGTAATGACAATTACACGCTTACCGTAATTCGGCTAGTCGTGTTCACCATGGGCGAAGTGCTCCACGACCGGCGGCGCGGCGAAGTGACCCCCGATGAGGGCGCGCCACTCGACGAACAACTCTCCGGCGCGAAAGCCCTCGAGGTGGTCTGCCAGCGTCTCCCAGCGGATGGAGAACAGGTAGATCGTGGGCCGCTCGACGCCCCAACCGTGGCCGGTGAACTCGATGAAGCCGGCTGCGCGGGGCAGCACTGTGGCGGCCGCCTGCAGCAAATCGGCCTCGAAGTCGGCCTCGTGTCCGGGCAGCACGTCGACGTGGGCAATCTCCAGGACGCTCATAGTGACCAATCCTCGACGAGCACGGCTTCCTGCATGGCCATCCGCAGTGGCTCCATGCGCAGTATCGCGGGCGGAGCACCGAGGAGATCGGGCATCGTCTGCATCATCGACGCGAACCCGGAGGACTGACGATGGGCATTCTCCGCCTCGTCGTCCTTGAACATCTCGTACAGCCACACGATCGACTCGTCGTCGGGATCAAGGGACACGACCATGATCTCGGTCCCCGGCTCCTCGGCAAGACCGTCGACGTAGGTATTGAGCATGTCGAGCATCGCGGGGCGTCGACCGGCCTCGCACGTCAGGCGTACGAGCATCGCCTTGCGACCGGGCAGCAGCGCCTGGACGGGCTCCTCGCCGTCAGTCATGCGACGTTCTCGACGTACCAGTCGTACGTGCTGGCCACGCCATCGCGCAGCTTGATGGTCGGGAACCAGCCAAGGTCATTGATTCGAGTGGTGTCGAGCAGCTTGCGCGGCATGCCGTCGGGCTTCGAGGAGTCCCACTCGATCGTTCCCTCGTAGCCGACCACAGCGGCGACGGTCTCCGCGAGCTCCTTGATCGGCATGTCGTCACCGAGGCCGACATTGATCGTCTCCGCCGAGTCGTACTTCTGGAGCAGCATCAGGGCCGCCTGAGCGAGATCGTCGACATGGAGGAACTCGCGTCGCGGTGATCCGGTGCCCCACACGGTGACACTCGGCGCGCCGGTGAGCTTGGCCTCGTGGAACCGATGAATGAACGCGGGCAGCACGTGGGAGGTCTGCAGGTCGAAGTTGTCCAGCGGTCCGTAGAGGTTCGTCGGCATCGCGGAGATCCAGTGCCTGCCGTACTGCGTGCGATGCGCCTCGATGTAGAAGATGCCGGCGATCTTCGCCATTGCGTAAGCCTGGTTCGTCGGCTCGAGTGGCCCGGTCATCAGTGACGACTCACGGATCGGCTGCGTTGCGTGACGGGGGTAGATGCACGACGAGCCGAGGAACAGCAGCCGGTCGACATCGGCGGTGTGTGCGGCATCCATGACGTTCGTCTGGATCAGGAGGTTGTCCTTGAGAAACTCCACCGGATACGTCGAGTTCGCCATGATGCCGCCGACGCGTGCGGCTGCATCAATGATGACGTCGGGCTTTGCGCCGGTGATCGCGTCATGCGTGGCCTCACGATCTCGAAGGTCCAGTTCGCTCGAGCGCCAGCCGACGATCTCGCCTACCCCAGCGTCGTTGAGGGCACGCACGATGGCTGATCCCACGAGTCCGTTGTGGCCGGCGACGTAGACCTTCACGTCGCCCCACGGGAATTCGGTCCGCATGAGTCCCAAGTGTAGGTGGAAGGATGCTGGCATGAGAGTCGTGACCATCGAGCAGTTGACGAAGGTACTGGCGAGCCTGCCGGAGAACCCACGAGTGGTCGCCTCAGGTAACTTCGCGACTCCGACTGTTCTTCTCGACGCGCTCGATGCCGCGGTGCCGGAGTACCGACTGCACATGCTCAACGCGCAGGGCCGCATTCCTGATCGCGCCGGAGTGACCTACGAGACCGCATTCGTCGGTCCGGCAATGCGTGGTCACGCGCACCTGGAGTACATCCCGTGCCGACTCAGCCTTGTCCCTGTGCTGTTCCGCGATCACTATCGTCCCGACGTCGTCCTGCTTCACACATCCGAGCGCCGGTTCGACACGGTGAGCCTGGGCACCGAGGTGAACATCCTGCCGGCGGCTATCGAGACCGTGCGCGAGCGCGGCGGTGTGGTGATTGCGCAGGCCAATCCGCGCATGCCGTACACGTACGGCGACGCGCAGATCTACGACTACGAGATCGACTACCTCGTCGAGGTCGACGAGCCGCTGCCCACCCACACGTCCGGCCCTCTCGACGATGTCTCGCGCGAGATCGGTGCGTTGATCGCTGCGTCGGTCGAGGACAACTCCACGCTCCAACTCGGGATCGGCGCGGTGCCCGACGCGGTGCTTGCATCGCTGACGCATCGCAAGGGGATGCGCATCTGGACCGAGATGTTCAGCGACGGTGTGCTGGAGCTGAATCGGCAAGGCGCCCTCGACAAGGACGTCCCGATCACCGCGTCCTTCATCTTCGGGTCGGCCGAGCTATACGAGTGGATCAACCTCAACAAGTGGATCCGCATGCTGCGAACGGAGCACACGAACGATCCGGCCCAGATCTCAAGGCAGGCACGCATGACGAGCGTCAACGCCGCACTGCAGGTCGACCTGTTCGATCAGGCCAACGCCAGCCGAATGAAGGGACGGATCTATTCGGGGTTCGGGGGCTCGACCGACTTCATCGTCGGTGCCCTGCACGCACGTGGCGGCCAGTCGTTCATCGCCTTGCCGTCCTGGCACAAGAAGGCGAACGTATCGACGATCGTGCCTCGACTTCAGGAGCCGGTCACCAGCTTCGAGCACAGTGCAGTAGCCACCGAGAACGGGATAGCCCGAGTCTTCGGCCGCAGTCAGTCCGAGCGGGTGACGAACATCATCGAGCAGGCGGCACATCCTGATGCCCGCGAGGAACTGCGCGCGGCCGCGGTCGGCATGGGTCTGCTGTAGATGCCCGAGCTGCCCGAAGTCGAGGCGTTGGCCCGATTCCTCAGCGACCGGCTTGCCGGTCAGCGGGTGGCCGACGTCACGCTAGCCAGCCTCAGTGCGATCAAGACGTTCGCCCCTCCCGTCTCCGACCTGGTTGGCAAGCACGTTCTCGGAGTCGGTCGGCATGGCAAGTTCCTTGATCTGGCCACCGAGGATGGCCCGCACCTGATCTGGCACCTGTCTCGCGCGGGCTGGGTCCAGTGGCGCGAGGAACTGCTGACGTCCGCGGTGAATCCGGGCAAGGGGCCATTGGCATTGCGGATGGGATTCGTGTCCGATGATGGCGAGCCGACCGGCCGGATCGACATCACGGAGGCCGGAACCAAGAAGCGGCTGGCCATCTACGTGGTCGAGGATCCGAGCGAGGTGCCAGGCATCGCACGTCTCGGGCCGGATGCCCTCGAGATGACCGAGGACGAGTTCGCGGCGATCCTCGCCGGTGCGGGGCGCTCCCAGATCAAGGGAGTGCTGCGCGACCAGTCGACGATTGCCGGGATCGGCAACGCGTACAGCGACGAGATTCTTCATGCGGCGCGCATCTCGCCGTTCCATCCCTGCTCGTCGTTGACCGCTGACGAGGTGACCGCCTTGTATGAGTGCATCAGGTCGACGTTGAACACCGCGATTGCCAACAGCGTGGGTCATGGCACCGGGACGTTGAAGGCGGAGAAGAAGGCGAACCTCGCGGTGCACGGTCGCGCGGGTGAGATGTGCCCGGTGTGCGGCGATGTCGTACGTCAGGTTTCCTTCGCCGACTCGTCGCTGGAGTACTGCGCGACGTGCCAGACCGGCGGCAAGCCGCTTGCCGATCGAAGGATGAGCCGGCTACTCAAGTAGCGCGGACCCTCGAGGTTTGGCGCAGTTGAAGCTGGGTATGACAAGGTCACGCTGTCACGTCGGTGACTCCGGCAGACCGACTTCCTGGAGTGGGTAATGAGTCGAAAAGCCCTTGCTGCGCTCGTGGCGCTTGTCCTGGCATTGGCGGGTGTCGTCGTCACGTCGTCCGTGGCGCGCGCTGAAGCGGGCATCGGCCCGTGGACAGAGCGCATCGCTCCGGATCTGCGGTTGTGGTCATCGATTACCTACGGCAATGGCCTGTTCGTCGCAGTCTCGCTGGATGGCGATGACCAGGCGATGACCAGTCCGGACGGCTTCACCTGGACTACTCGCGCCACACCGGGGAGCGACTCGGACTGGTCATCGATTACCTACGGCAATGGCCTGTTCGTCGCTGTCTCCAGTTCCGGAGAGGTGATGTTCAGCGCTGATGGCATCTCGTGGACGCTGGGAACCGCACCTTCCGAGGCGTGGTCGTCGGTGTCGTACGGCGCAGGCACCTTCGTTGCCGTAGGGAACGCCGACTACGTCATCACCAGCCCAGACGGACAGACGTGGTCTGCCGCCGGATCGGTGGAAGACACGAGTTGGAGGTCAGTGACGTACGGCGAGGGCACCTTCGTCGCGGTCGCGGACTTTGCTACAGAGCAGGTGATCACGAGCGTCGACGGCAGCGTGTGGACTGCTGCTGCCATCCAGCCCGACGTGTCCGAGTGGGTCGCCGTCACGTATGGAGAAGGCCGCTTCGTCGCGGTCGCCTGCGTGTGCGATCCCAGCCAGAAGGAAGCTGCCTACAGCGATGACGGAGAGAACTGGACTGCCGTAGACGCGCCGTCGAGCGGGTGGTCGTCGGTCACCTATGGAGATGGCCGCTTCGTGGCCGTTGCCCAGGACGGTGGTGTCGATGACACCGACCAGGTGATGACCAGCGACGATGGCGTCGCGTGGACTCTCAGCGACTCGACTCCGGAGAACTACTGGACGGGCGTTGCGTTCGGCGGCGGCGTCTTTGCCGCGGTCGCGCTCACCAACACGACCGAACAGGTCATGATCTCGTACACGCCGACGGTGACGACGGTCTCGCCTGCCAGTGGGGTTCCCGCGGGCGGGACGTCCGTGACCATCACCGGCACGTTCCTGGGTGGGGCAACGGCAGTAACCTTCGGAGGCGTCGCTGCTACGAGCATGACGGTCAACTCCGCGACGCAGATCACCGCTACTGCTCCCGCTCACGCGGCGGGCGCTGTCGACGTGGTGGTCACCACTCCGGGCGGCATCGCAACGAAGACGAACGGCTACACCTACGCCGTACCGACCCCGGATCCGCCGCCTGCACCAACGCCGACGCCGACGCCGAGCCCCACGCCCACACCGGCACCCACGCCGGTAGTTCCCGTTCCCGTGCCGGTCCTTGGCCAGGAGTCGCTGCTCGTGCGGTTCACCGGCCAGTCAGCGCGGGTGACGGTTGCGCAGCGCGAGCGGATCCAGGCATTCGTCGATGCGCAGCCTGGCGTGATCCTCAATACGCGGATCGTCGGATTCCCGACCGAGAGCACCCGTGCGGCGAGGGTGCTGGCCCGCGACCGCGCCGATGCCACTGCCGAAGCCCTGACAGATGCGGGAGTCACGGTGAGTCGCGGTCCGGGCCGCCTGATCGGGACCGGCGACATCGAGACGTTCCCCGGGCGAGCAGGCCGGGTATTCGTCACCGTGTGGACCGTCTCCTAGGCCCGACGCGCCCAATAGACTCCCGTCTCATGTTCGGCAAGAAGACTTCCGCGGTGCTGCCGCCCAGCAAGTACCGCATGGGCGGCGCGCATTTCAAGAACGATGCCGCCTTCATCAAGACGGCGGTCCGCGACGTCAAGCGCCTTGAGCGAACCGCTGGCCTCACCGCCCAGTCGCGACTGCTGGACTGGGGATGCGGGGCCGGGCGACTTGCTGTCGGTGTGCGCGAGCACCTGGGTCGCGTCGCCGACTATCACGGCGTCGACGTGCAGCCCGAGCTCGTGGACTGGGCGAACGCAAACCTGGCCGGCCCCGGATATCGGTTCACCTGCGTCGACGTGAGCAACGAGCGCTACAACCCCGACGGCACGCCCGAGCGCACGCTCGCGGCCGATCCGGGCTCCGTTGACGTCTTCTACGCCTATTCGGTCTTCTCACACATGAACGACGAGGACACGCCGGCGTACCTAGCCCTAATTGGCCAGGCGCTCGCGCCGACCGGGCGGGCTTTCGTGACCTGTTTCGTCGAGGAGGACGTGGCCGGCTGGGAGGAGAATCCCGAAGGCTATGGCCCATTGGAGTGGAAGGGGCGGCTGCACTGCACCCGCTTCTCCCGGCAGCACTTCGAGTCCCACGTGAACGCCGCGGGTCTGGCAGTTGACCGGTTCGAATATGGCCAGGAAACGGATGGCCAGAGCCTCTATGTCCTGCGGCGTCGGTGATTTGTAGACCGACTCGATTGGGTTATGGTCGAGTCGGACTTGTTGGCTACGAAAGGTCATTCCTCATGCGCCGTGCGCTCCTTGCTGCCCTGACGACCACAGCGCTCGCGGTTACCGCCGCTGCGGTTGCCGTACCCGCTCAGGCGGTTCCTGCGCCGACTACCGGTGGCCCGATCTCGCCTGCGGCGTACGGACTGCACGTGCCGCAGATCTCCCAGGGCGCGGACCCGACGATCACCTACGGCGCGATCCGCCTCTGGGACTCGGGAGTGGCCTGGGGTCAGGTCGAGCAGTCCAAGGGCAACTACTGGTGGACCGGACTGGATCTGGCCATCGGCAATGCGAACACGCAGCAGGCGGCCGTGACCTACGTGCTGGGTTCCACACCGACCTGGGCCGCCAGTGACAAGAAGCAGGGCACCTATCCCTACAAGGGTGCTGCCTCGATGCCCAAGAGCATGAAGGACTGGAAGTCCTGGGTCACGGCCGTGACGCAGCGCTACGCGGACTCCATCGACTCGTACCAGATCTGGAACGAGGCGAACCTCACCACGTTCTGGATGGGCACGCCCAAGCAGATGGCGCAGCTGACGTCGGAGGCGGCAAAGATCATCCGCAAGAACGACCCGACAGCCAAGATCGTTTCCGCAAGCACCACCGTCCGCCTGCAGAGTGCGTACAAGAAGTTCTTCCCGAAGTACCTCAAGGAACTGAAGAAGGTCGGCTGGCCGATCGACGCCGTCTCCGTGCACCTGTACCCGGCCAGTACCGGCACCCCTGCGGATCGCGCCGCCTACATCGAGCAGGTCAAGGCCGACATGAAGAAGGCCAAGGTGCCGGCGAGCAAGGAACTGTGGGATACCGAGATCAACTACGGCATCGCAGGACCCGGCGCGGGCAACCCGGACAAGAACATCGAAGGAGCGCAGGCCGCGGCATGGGTCGCGCAGACCTACCTCGACAACCTCCGCCTGGGCGTGAACCGCGCCTACTGGTACCTGTGGGCGCCGAACGTTCCGCTCGTGGGCATTCAGATGAGCCCGGGCACTCCCGGTTCGATCGCCTACCAGGCTGTTGAGAACTGGACCGTCGGCAAGTACTTCAACTGCAGCTCCGGCGCGGTGAACATCTGCCAGTTCGGCAATGCGGCGGAGCCGCAGTCGGTTGCCTGGGCATCCAGCGGCTCAGGTACCTTTACTGTGCCGCCAAACGTGACCCGCTCGTGCGACGCGTTGAACGCCTGCGTTCCGGCTACCCCAGGTACCCAAGTGACGATTGGAAGCATGCCGCAATGGTTCGGAACCGCCACAGCATTCTGAGCCGAAAAGGGCTTCTTGCCGGAGCGGCGGTCCTCGCTGCCGCCTCGATCACCGTGACCGCCTGCTCCTCGGGTGGCGCTTCACCGTCCTCGGGGAACCCGTCGACGAGTGCATCGTCAACGGCGATCCCGGCAAATGCGGTCCAGCCCTCGCTCGTCGGCATGCACGTCGAGGGTGCCGAAGGCGGAGCATGGCCCTCGGCTCCCTTCGGGGCGCTGCGCTTGTGGGACAACGGCACCGCGTGGTCCCAGATCGAGCTCGAGCCCGGCGTCTTCAAGTGGGACAACCTTGAGGGCATCCTGGAGAACGCGGAGTCCAAGGGGATGAACGACATCCTCATGGTGCTCGGCACGACTCCCGAGTGGAACGCCAAGGTGCTCGGCCCCGACGATTACCCGCAGCCCGGCGCGGCAAGCGCGCCCAAGGATCTGGGTGCGTGGGACAAGTGGGTCACCGAGGTCGCGACCCGCTACAAGGGACGCATCGCTGCCTACCAGATCTGGAATGAGGCGAACCTCAAGCAGTTCTGGGGTGGTACGCCCGAGGAGATGGCAGATCTCACGAAGCGCGCCTACGACATCATCAAGAAGATCGACCCGGACGCCGTTGTCGTGTCCGCGTCGCCCTCGACTCGGCTCACCGCCTCCTTCGAGCGGTTCTTCCCGGCGTACCTGAAGGCCCTCAAGGCCAAGGGCTGGCCGGTCGATGTCATCGGCATCCACACCTACCCCGGCGCTGACGGCGACCCGGTGGCGCGTGGACTGCTGATCAAGGCAGTGCAGGCGGCGCTCGACAAGGCCGGTGCGCCGGACATGCCGCTGTGGGACACCGAACTCAACTACGGCCTCGCCGGCCCCGGTCCCGACAAGCCCAAGCAGGAGATCACGGGCGCCAAGGCTGCCGGCTGGATCGTGCGGACCTACGTCGACGACCTGCGGTACGACGTGGCGCGCTCGTACTGGTACATCTGGACCCAGAAGCCGTACGACTTGCTGGGCATCCAGGCATACCCGGGCTCCGACGCCGAGCAGGGCTTCTTCGCGCTGCAGAACTGGGTAATCGGCTCGGTATTCGATGGCTGCACAGAAACCGGCAACTCGGTCGTCTGCGACTTCACCCGCGACGGAAAGCCCTCGGTGATCGCGTGGGCCGATACTGGAACCGCGCAGTACACCGCGCCCAGCGACGCCCAGCTCGTGTGTGACCCGTTGGCCAACTGCCAGCAGGTCACTCCCGGTTCCGCGATCACGCTCACCGAGGTCCCGATCCGCATCTATTCGCAGTAGCGACAGTGCCCGTCTCGTACGGGTAACGATCAGGCAAAGTGATCCGGCGAGCCGGTCCCAGACGCCGCCCCGCTGCTACCGTGGGGCGGGATCACCGGGAGGTGCGAGTGTCGCTGGAAGAGCGCGAGGAGCCCGCCGACGTGGTCAACCACGTGGCGGAGCAGCACACCATCCCGCTCATCACCCCAGCCCGCATCGGCTGGGCGGAGGCGCACAACCATCGCGACCGCCCGCACCTTCGCCGTGATCCGCTGCGCGTGTACGCCACGCGGGCGATCCTGCTCGACGTCGCAGCAGTGTTCGTCGCCGGCGTCGTGGGATTCGTCCTCCGCTGGGCCATCCCGTATTCCGTCGAGCTGAACAACCCCACGTACGTGTCCCTGGTCGTCATCGTTGTCGTGGCCTGGATGTCGGTGCTGGTCCTGCGTGGGGCGTACGACACGCGTGTCCTGGGCGTCGGCTCGGAGGAGTTCAAGAGGGTCGTGTCCGCAACCGCGACGGTGTTTGGCGCGGTTGCGATCGTTGCCTTCGCGCTCAAGCTCGACCTGTCACGCGGATTCGTTCTCATTACCTTCGCGGTGGGCATCACCTTGCTGCTGTGCGTGCGTTGGAGCCTGCGCGCATGGCTGCGTCACGAGCGACGCTACGGCCACTACCTGCATCGCACGATCGTTGTCGGTGCGGAGCCGATGAAGAGCGAGATCGTCGACATGCTCGATCGTGACCCGGTTGCCGGCTTCACCGTCGTAGACGTCGTCGCTGAGCCCCCGGCCGATGTCTCGGACGAAGCACTCGATCGCTGGCTTGACGAGGTCATGACCCGCATCTCACTCGAGGACGCCGACACCGTCGCTGTCGCGGGCTCTCACGCGCTCGGCGCCCAGGTGGTTCAGCGCCTGGCGTGGCGACTCGAGGGTCCGCGCGTCGACCTGCTCGTGGCACCGACGATCGGCGACGTGGCCGGTCCGCGAGTGACGATGCGTATGGCGGCGGACCTGCCACTGCTGCACCTCGACGAGCCGCATCTGACCGGGCCAAAGCGTGCCATCAAGCGAACGCTCGACGTCGTGTTCGGGCTGCTTCTCTTCGGGCTGTTCCTGCCGTTCATGATCTTCGCGGCGATCGGGACGAAGCTCACCAGTCGCGGGCCGATGTTCTACGTCCAAGAGCGGGTCGGCCGAGGTGGCCAGATCATCAGGGTGCCGAAGTTCCGCACGATGGTCGTCGGCTCGGACAAGCTGCGCGACGAGCTCATCGGCAAGCCCGACGAGGAGATCGTCGACCGCTACAAGCAGGACGCGCGGATCACCGGGTTCGGGCGCATCCTGCGCCGCTGGTCGATCGACGAGATGCCCCAGGTCGTCAATGTCATCGTCGGCTCGATGTCGCTCGTGGGCCCACGTCCGGTGCTCGTCGACGAGATGCCACTGCTCGGCGACGCCGACCACCGCCGCCACCTGACCAAGCCCGGCCTCACCGGCCTGTGGCAGGTCTCCGGCCGCAAGACGGTGGAGTGGGAGGAGCGCATGCGCCTGGACCTCGACTATGTGGAGCACTGGTCACCGGCCCTCGATCTGGTCATCGTGGCGAAGACGGTCAAGGCAGTACTCGTCGGAGATGGGGCGTACTAGGGCGTTCGCGACCCTCGTTCGCCCAAACTGGCTATCTATACTCCCTGAGTGACTCTGAGCCGCCCTCGCCTCGTGCTGGGCGGCCTTCTGATTCTCGTGGTCGGCGGGTTCGTCTTCTGGCTTCAGGCCGGCCTCATCTACTCATTCGCGAGCCTGGCCTACGGGGGCTGGGGCCTGCAGAGCCACCTGATCGGCGCCGCGGACAAGGTGCAGTCCGGGGAGTACGACAGCGCCCGGGCGGAATACGAGTCGGCGCGGGCGTCGACCGAGCAACTGGCTCGCTCGGTGGGTGTCGGCCAGATCGACCTCCTGGGCGGAATCCCGGGAGTATCCGTCGCAATCGACAACTGGCGGCTGACTGCTGACGCTGCCGCGGACATCACCTCGGCGACGGGCGACCTGCTCTCGTTGTACGGCGACCTGTCCGGCAAGGGCGGCGGCGCGAAGATCTTCAACGACGGGACTATCGACCTCGCGCGACTGACGGACCTGCCGCAACGCGTTGACGCTGCCGTGAACAAGCTCGACCAGGCGCAGTCGCACCTGACTGCGATCCGCGCAACGTCCCTGCCGGCTATCGGCCTGGACCGTGTGCGCGACAAGGCTCTGAAGGAGATGAAGCCCGTCCAGCAGGCACTGCAGTCGCTGGCCGACATCGCGCCTGTGCTCCCCGATGCGCTGGGCGCCAACGGAGTGCGGCGCTACCTCGTCGCGATCGGCAACCAGGCGGAGATGCGCGCGGCCGGAGGTGCTCCGCTGAGCCTGGTCCTCGTCGAGTTCAACGAGGGACGCATCTCGATTCCCATCAAGGGACAGACGAGCACCCAGCTCTTCCCGCCGCTGAACGCGCCGGTCGAGTGGTGGGGCCCGGCCGCGAACCCCTTCTTCACCGGCAACCCGCGCAACGCGCCGTTCGTCGTGACGAACACGCATCCGAACCTGCTGTTCTCCGCGCAGGAGATGGCCGGCGCCTGGCAGGGCGGCGCGTACCCGGCCGTCGACGGAATCATCACCATCGACCTCACGGCGATCGCGGCGGTTCTCGATGCGACCGGGCCGATGGAGTCGGCTGCCTACGGGACCGTCGACGGCGCGCGCCTTGGCCAGATCCTGCTGATCGACGCCTATCAGGCGTTCGGCCAGGACGAGGCTGCCGAACGCCAGGCCGCCAACCAGCAACTGCTCGACGACCTGCTGACTCGCCTGCTCTCCGGAGACGACCTGGTCGCCGCTGCTCAGGCCATGGCCAAGACCGCGCCAGGTCGACATGTGCAACTGTGGATGAAGAGCGCTCCCCTGGAGAAGCTCGCGGTCGACAGTGGGGCCGCCGGAGAGGTCAACGACCCCGGCACCGGAGACTGGTCAGCGATGTACACCCAAAACGGCAACCAGAGCAAGGTCGACGTCTTCCAGCAGCGCAACGTCCTGGTGACGGCGCAGTTGGAGACCGACGGGTCTGCGCGCGTCACGCAACAGATGACCGTCACCAACGCGACTCCCGCGGATCGTCCGGCACTGGGGACATTCGGCAAGATCGGCTACGAGACCTCGTGGCTCAAGAACGCCTACATGATGTACGTGCCGGACAAGGCCGAGCAGTTGGCGTCGGCCTACCCCTCGGGCTTCACGGTGCGACCGTTCAAGAACCACCCGCAGCTGGGTGGGGGCTGGGTCGAGGACGGGTTCGGGCATCGCCTGATCCGCGTCGTGGGCTGGACCGAGCCCGGAGGGCAGAACACCGTGTCGGTCTCCTACGTCCTGCCTCCCGGAACGTTCAGCGGCGACCAAGTGGGCACTTTGGATTACAGGATCCAGGCCGAGCCGCAGTCGCTGTGGGTGAACTCAGTGCTGACGGTCCAGGTCACCGCTCCTCCTGGATGGAACCCAATCCCCGAGCCCGGCATGAACGTCAACGGCACCACGGCGACGGTCAGCGCGGTCCAGTCGGCGCCCGTCAATGCTGAAATCACGTTCGAGCGTGAGCCGTGAACCGGCCCTTGGGAATCGTCCTCGGAGCGAGTGCGGCATCGTTGCTCGCGCTGTGGCTCGTCCCTCCGGTGGGCTTCGTCGCCGTGATGGTCCTGCTCGTCATGATCCCGCCGTGGGGACGCAGCCTGAGCGAGCGCGCCGTCATCTCCGCGCTGGTGCTGATGGGCCTCGTCGCTGTCGCTTTTCCGCGCGCGGGCGGAACCCCGGTCACTGCGACCAGTGCGCGGCTGACGCTCACCGCACTCCTGATCTTCGTCCTGGCACTGCGGGCCGTCCCCGCGTGGCGCACGATCATCATTCCCAAGCCGCGCGTTGCCGACTTCCTGGTGCTCCTCATCGGTGCTGCGTCATCGATCTGGCTGATGGCCGCCTACATCGGCCGCAACTCCTTCGAGATGGTCAGCGGCCTGTTCTTCAGCGGCTGGGACAACCAAGCGCACTTCACCACGTTCGCGAACACCTACGAGGTGGCCAGCACCACCTGGCCCACGGTCGACGGATCGATTGCGTGGAACCAGTGGTACCCGTCGCTGCACACCACGCTCTGGTCGCTCGCGGAACTGGGCTCGCACTCCAGCTCGGTGGCCGTCGATCGCGTCGGACTGCTGTGGCCCTACATCCAGTGGAGTGCCATCAGCTTCGGCCTGTGCCTGGCTGCCCTCGCGTGGGTCGCGGGCGATCTCGCGACGAGGATCGGCAGCACGTCGCGCGCGTCGCGCTCTCGCCCGATTGCGGTCGGCCTCGTCGGGCTTTTCGGGTTGTTGGGCAGCCCCGCGTTCTTGTTCAACAAGGGATTCACGAACTTCATGATGGGCGTGACGGTGACCGTCGTCGTCGCTTACCTCAGCGCTCGCAGCTGGCGTTCGGCGCGCGAGCTGGGCTGGTTCCTCATCCCGCTTGGTGCGCTCATCATCATCGGCCTGTGGACCCCGCTCGTGCTTGGCCTGGTGCCCTCGGGCGTGGTCGTCGCGATCGCATTGCTTAAGTACCGGAGGCTCCTGGGCATTGCGTGGCTCGCCGGGACCGCGGCCCTCGGTGCATTCATGGTGCTCACCCAAAGCCAGGCGATCCTGGGAGTCGAGCCCGGGCAGTCGACCGCTGACTTCACGACGAGCCTTGGGGCGGTCGGCACCGGCATGGCGGCCTTCAACATCGGTGCTGCGCTTGCGGCTCCTATCGTCGTTGCACTGTTTGTCGTTCTCCTGGTCCGTCGCCGTCAATGGCCGATGCCTGCTGCCATCGCCGGGCCGGTCCTCGGCGCCGGCATTGTCGCGATCATCTTCGCCCTGGGCGCGGATGCAGCCGACGTCGGGCGACTGCAGTCCTACTACGTGCTCAAGTGTCTCGACGCGATGCTGCTGGCGTCGGCACCGTTGATCGCGGCTGTGCTCGCAGTCGCCGCCGTGCGTGCATTGCGCGGGGTCAGCAGCACTAACGCGGTCATCGCGGTCTGTCTGGGCACGGTGATCGCTATCGGGATGTTCGGATACGTGGGTGCGCGACCCGCCGCAGTCGACGAGGGCTTCTGGGCCGCGCCGGGGATCCAGGCGGGTGCCGATCGAACTCAGGGCGTCAACGACCCGCTCGTCGGCGAGGCGATCGTCCGCGGTGCCGAGGCGGCCAAGCCGTATCCCGAGTACACGACCCTCCTGTGGGACGGCGCCGGCACGCTGCCGAACCTGTGGGTGTCGTCGTTGACGGAGGTTATGTCGAAGTCGCAGAACCGCTTCTACCGTGGACTGCCGAGTTTCCCTTACGAGGAATCGACCACCGACTACGTCAGCCTGTCACTGAACGTCGATCCGACCCTGAAGGTCGTCGTGCTGTGGTTCCGCGAGCCGTCGGGTGCGCTGCTGAACGAGTACGTGAGTACCCGAGGAGACGACCGGGTCCAGCTGCAGCAGGTCCCGATGCCGTCAAACCTGCTCTGCCCCGAGTGCTCCCTCTGATCGTGAACTGAGCTCAGCCGCGTAGGCGACACACGCGGAGTACTCGGGCAGCAGGCCGGACTCAAGCGCCTGCGCCAGCGTCGGTGCAGCGGAGTCCTTCGGCGAAAGGACGAGCCCGTCCTTCGGCCACGGCAGCTTCAGGTCCGGGTCCGTCGGATGGATGCCGTGCTCGCGGGTTGGCGCGTAAGGCTCGGAGCACAGGTAGCCGATGGTTGCCGAGTCAGACAGCGCGCAGAAGGCATGCCCGAGTCCCTCGCTCACATAGAGCCCGGACCGCTTCTGGTCATCGAGCTCGACGGCGTCCCACATTCCGAAGGTCGGTGAGCCGACGCGGATGTCGACGACCACGTCGAGGATGCGCCCGGAGAAGCACTGCACGTACTTGGCCTGCCCCGGAGGCACGTCCGCGAAATGAATGCCGCGAACGGTCAGTGCCCGGGAGACGGAGATGTTCATCTGCTTCAGGTTGAGCGAGTGGCCGACCGCCTGCTCGAGCGATGCCGCCGTGAAGGATTCGAGGAAGACACCTCGGTCGTCGGGGCGGATCGTGGGGCTGAACTCCCACACGCCCTCAATGGACATCGGCCGCACCAGCACGCCGTGGAGGCTATCAGTCAGCACAGAATCCGAGGCTGCCGATGAAGGTACGGTTGGCGGGTGAGAGTCACCTTGATGGGCACACGGGGTGTGCCCGCTCAGTACGGTGGCTTCGAGACTGCGGTCGAGGAGATCGGCAAGCGTCTGGTCCTGCGCGGTTACGACGTCACTGTCTACTGCCGCAACCCGGGCCAGAAACTGACCGAGTACGAGGGCATGAGACTGGTCAACGCCCCCGCAATCCGCCATCGCGTTGCCGAGACCCTCTCGCACACCACGCTCAGCACCGCGCACGCCATCATCCGCGACCATCCCGACGTCGTCCTCCTCCTCAACGCCGCGAACGCCCCGCTGCTGAAGCCGCTGAAGCTGGCCCGCATACCGACCGCGATTCACCTCGATGGCCTTGAGTCGAAGCGCGAGAAATGGCGCGGAGCGGGAGCGAAGTACTACCGCTGGGCCGAGAAGGCCGCGGTCGCGTGGGGCCAGGAGGTTATAGCCGACGCGCAGGCGATTGCCGACTACGTGCAGACGGTCTACGGACGACAGTGCGTGGTGATTCCGTACGGAGCGGAGGTGATCCATCCCGGCAGCGATCGGCTCGATGCGGTCAGCGCGGGAGCTCAGGACTATCATCTGGTCGTTGCGCGGTTCGAGCCCGAGAATCACGTCCTCGATGCGGTGCACGCCTATCGCGCGAGTATCGAGACCCGACCCTTGTTCGTGGTCGGCAGCGCGCCCTACAGCCAGTGGTACGTCGAACAGGTCCGCGCAGCGGCGCTCGGAGATCAGCGCATCCGGCTGCTCGGCAGCATCTACGACCAGCTGCTTCTCGATCAGTTGTACGGCAACGCGCTGACCTACATCCACGGGCACTCGGTCGGTGGCACGAATCCCTCACTCCTACGTGCGATGGGTGCGGGCGCTCCGGTGCTCGGCTACGACGTGGAGTTCACCCACGAGGTCACCGCGGAGCAGGCTCTGTTCTGGGGCGACGCGGCCGAGCTGACGACATTGCTCGATTCTGTTTCTACAGGCGCGATCGATCAACAGCTCCGCGAACTCAGTGACCGGGGCAGGGCTCGAATTTCCGAGGTGTACCAATGGGATTCGGTCACCGATCAGTATGAGGAACTGATCCTCCGGCTCGCAGCAACGCGCCGACGATGAGCAGGATCGCCGCGGTACTGGTCACGCACAATGCTGAGGCCTGGCTCGTCTCGACTCTCGACAGCATTGACTCCCAGTCACGACGTCCGGACACCGTCGTTGTCGTTGACGACGGATCCTCGGACGCGACTGTCGAGATCCTCCGCGAGCGCGGGATCGCGCCGATCGCCGCGGCAACCTCGACGCGTGATCCCGTGAGTCGCATCGCTGCGAACTTCGTTCAGGGCGTCGCCGCGTGTGCCGGGTTCGACCTCGTCGTTCTCGGTGACCACGACGACGTCTGGCATGCCGGGCGGATCGCGCACCAGGCCGCGTTGCTTGGCCAGCGCCAGGACGCCTTGATGGTGGCATCCGACGGAGTCATCGTCGACGACTCCGGCACGGCGTCCGGGGGTACGGTGCGGGAGGCCTTCCCAGTTCCGGCGGACTGGGACTTCGTGGGTCCTGCGGATCGAATGCGGTACGCCCTGAGGTACTCGATTGCCACTGGTGGCGCGAGCATGATCCGGCCGTCCCTGTTTCCGAGCCTCGCGGTCCCGCACGGCTGGCTGCACGATCGATGGTGGAGCCTCGTCGCAACCGCGCGCGACGGCATGCTGGTCGACCGCCGGACGGTCATCGACTATCGCGTCCGTGACGGGCAGCAGGTCGGCCTCGATGCGGCCGCCCAACAGCACGGTCCACTCGGCCGGCTCGCGGCCCTCGCGAGCCAGGCTCGCAGGTCGATGGGCAAGCAGCATGACCTCCGCAGGCAGCTGAGGCCGCTGGCCATCGATGACGATGTGGCGGCAGCCGTGAGCCTGCGCAACGTCCTGTAGGACCGACGCGACGGCGCTGCCACGAATTGCCTGTAGTCTCGCAAGTGACTATCAAGCGAACCTGAGGTGTACATGTTGAATCTGGTCGGTTACATCGACGCTGGTTCTGGGTCCTATCTGCTGGCTGCTGTCGCCAGCGGTGCAGCCGGGACCTGGTTCTTCATTCGATCGAAGTACGCCTCCCTGCGAGGGCGCGGACCAACGCGCGACCCGGCACCTGAGGTTGAGTCACCCACTAACGACCAGTGACGTCCGCTGAGTCGCCCGTCGGCTCCTCGAGCTTCCGGGATCCGGAGAATACCGCTGTCTTCCACGATGGAACCTGGTTCCGCGTGTGCGCGCCGTCCTCTGCGGCGGCACTGACCAAACTTCGTGATTCGACCCTGTACACCCAATGGGTCGCCGCGGGTCGCCTGGTTGCGTTCGAGCCAGTCAGCGCGGACGTCGCCGAGCGGGTCGTCGCGGCCATGGGCGGCGGGCGACGCATGGTCGGCCCGCCGACGGTCTTCTCCGTCGAGTCAGTCGACGTGATCACCTACCCCTGGGAGTGGCCGAACTCGCTCCTCGCCGCGGCAGCGCGACTGACCCTCGACCTGCGCACGCAGTTGCTGGGGATCGGCCTGGACCTCAAGGACGCCTCGGCGTTCAACGTCCAGTTTCGCGGACTGGATCCGGTGTTCATCGACCTCGGGTCGATCGAGGAATGGCGGCCCAACCCGTCGTGGAACGCATCGCGCCAGTTCATCGAGCACTTCATCAACCCGCTCGCGATCGGCTCTGGCGACCACGTCACGGCGTCGGACGCGTGGGAGATGGGCGGTCGGCGCGGTGTGCGCTCCGACGTGGCCCGGCAGTTGCTGCCGAAGCGCCAGCGCCGCCGATTGTCGCTGTGGCTGCTGCAGGCGACCACCAAGCCGGTCGCGAAGAATGCGCCGAGCGAGACGGCTCATGGCGACGCCGCGGCGCGCAATCCCGACCTGGCTCGTAACGCGTCACTGTCGCTGATCCGCCGTCTGGGAAAGCAGGTCACCGCACTGCAGGGCGGCAAGCACCTGACAACCTGGCACGACTACGGCTCACGAGACCACTACGAGTCCGACGACCTCGACCGCAAGTCCGCGTTGACCCGGGCATTCATCGAGCAGGGCGAGTCCCGCCGACGACTCGTGCTCGATGTCGGTGGCAATGACGGGCTCACCGCGAGCAATCTCATCCGCGGACTCGGCGCTCGGGTGCTGGTGCTCGACGCGGACGCTGGCGCCCTCGACGTGCTGCATTCGACGCTGTCGGCCGACCCGGCACTGTCTGGGGCCGTCACGCCACTGCTCGGCGATATCACCAACCTCACGGCCGCGAGCGGCCTGCTGGACTCCGAGTTCAGCGCGTTCACGGCTCGGGTCCGCCCGACCGCGGTTACCTGCCAGGCGGTACTTCATCACGTCGTCATCACGCAGGGCACGCCGATGGACCTCGCCGTCGAGGCGCTTTCGCGTTTCGGCGCTCCCATCCAGGTGGAGTTCGCGACCGAGGACGACCCGAAGGTGCTGCTGCTGCTCAAGCAGATCCCGAACTGGAGTGGCGACTATTCGGTCGCGGAACTGATCGCCGCGCTGGAACGTCGATTCACCCATGTGGAGCAGGCAGGCACGACGTCCGCCACGCGAGTGGTGGTCAATGCCTGGAACGACTGACCGGACCCGACGTGGCTGATCTCGTCGGTCCGCGCCGCAGTACGAGCGCTTGGGACGCGGCCTCCTGGGTGATGGCGGTCGTGGTTCTCACTCTGGCAATCCCGGCGAGCGGGAAGATCGCCGGTAACCAGCTGTTCTTCACCGCGCACGGCGTGACGATTCTGGGCTGGATCATCGCGTTGCTTCTCACGCTGGTCGTCGTCTGGCTCGTGCTCGTCGCGATCCTTCTCGCGGTACGTCGCTGGTCGAGTCCGCTGGTCTTCGACATCGTCGCGTCGGCCGTTCTTTTCGTCGTCAGTGCCTTCGGGCTCGGCAACATGCTCGCGCTTACCGCCGTGTCGTCGAGTTCGGTGCTCGCCTTCCTTCTCGGCGCGGTCGCGGCGGCCGTCGTCACCTGGCTGTCCCGCAGGGTGGCAATGGGCCGGGTTCTCTTCGCCTTCGCCGGGGTCGCTGCGGTGCTGCCGCTGGTTGCTGCGCTGATGGGCGGAACTGACACCCAGTTGCCGGACGCGACCTTCGCGGAGGGCGCCGCAACCCCCGATGTCGTGTGGGTGATCGCCGACGAGATGCAGTACCCGTTGGTCTTCGACGATGACGGCCAGGTCAGGCCGGAATTCCCCAACATGGCGGCGCTGCAGGAGCAGGCAACCACGTACACGAAGGCCTACACAGCGGCGAACTACACCGACTTCGCGATTCCGGCGCAATTCAACGGCGTCACAGACCTGAGCGAGCTCGGCCAGTCCGGAATCGATCGCATGAAGTCGAGGAAGGGACTGATCCCCGGTCTCGCGGCGAAGTACTCGATCGTCATGGACTCCCCGCTCTTCAAGTACGTGTGCGAGTCCAGCGACTGCGCCACCGTCAGTCCGGATCCGAACGCGAGCCTGCTCGATCGGTACGTCCTGTTCATGAAGGACGCGGCGGCGATCGCTGGCCAGACTGCGTTGACTGCACCATTCAATGGCGCGTTTCCCTCGCTGGCCGGCAAGTGGCGCGACTACTGGTCCGCGGCTGATTCCGCGGCTGCATCGGTCGACTCCGCTCCGGTGTCCCGCGTGATCGCCAGCATGGACAAGGCGAAGGTGAATCAGCCCAACGCGCCGACCTTCACGTTCTGGCACACCCTTCGAACCCATGCGCCGTGGCCCCTGGACAGGAAGGGCGAGGCGATCTACCCCGCCACCTTGCCCGTTGTCGAGGGCGCGCATCTTGTCGGCAGCGATGCGGAGGGCCGGTTCTCGACTCCCGATCTGATGTCGATCGAACGCCGGCTGTATGCGAACTCCGCAGTCGACTTCGACCGGCAGCTGGGCCTGCTCATCGACCACCTCGAGGAGGCCGGCACCTACGACACCACGATGATCGTGGTCACGGCCGATCACGGAGCCGCGATCACGGCCACGGCTGACCGGCGTCGGGGCGACAACGAGGTGCAGCGGTGGAGCGAGGTCGCCCACGTGCCGTTGATGATCAAGTACCCCGGACAGCAGGACGAGAAGGTTGTCTCCGAGCCTCGGTCGACGGGCCAGATCGCCCGCACGGTCATGACGGCTGCTGGCGCGACCCCGCCTAGCGAGCTCCCCTTGTCCGCAGACCTGAGCAGCTCGCCGACCGGGAAGATCGTGTTCACCGACGTCTCCCTCGAGCCGATGCCGAGCTGGGAGTACTCCGGTGTTGTCGAGGAGGATCCGTGGACGGCGGATGACCTGACACCGCCGGATCCGAGCCATCCGTTCGCGATCGGCATTGACCTCGAGCTTCTTGGACAGCCCGTGCCCGATGGCTGGACGCCGCTCTCGGATCCGTCGATCACCCCGCTGAAGGGCGACTCCGATCAGGTGGTCCTCGTCGTGGAGCCAGGATCTGACCGATGCGAGTCCACATCCGTAGCCGGGCTCGTGACCTCCGACGATGTCGTGACGGGCTCACTCCTGTGGCAGGCGAACGGCGAGCGCGCATGGGCGATCGTGCCGCGCTCGGCGACGGGCGAGTACGGACTGTGGTGCCCGCCGTGATCGCAGACCGTACGCTCGGGACGTGACTGACCTGCGGACCCGCATCGAGGTGACCGACCTCGTCGAGTTCCTGCAGCGGCAGGAATCTGTGTCCGGTGTGCAGCGCGTCATCGCCGAGACCACGCCGCTTCTCCTCGCGGCCGACCCCAGCGCCGCACTGACCGTGCTGGATCGAGGCCGAGGGGTCTTCATCGATCTGACGCCGGGGGAGAGCGTCGTGCTGTTCGGCGGCTCGCAGGATCGTGCCGCCATGGCGGCAGCGGCGACCGCATGCCTGGACCGCGCACGTACGGCGGTTCCCGCGGCCATCGACGCCAGCACGGTGTTCGTGTTCCTCGGTGCCGTGTGGATCAACGATGCGCTCATGCTGGCTGCTCGCGACGCGCATGCGGCCGGTGCACGGTGCGTCTACCTGCTGTACGACCTCACTCCCGTGCTCCAGACCGGGCACACTGCTGCGGTCAATCGGCTGTTCGATCGCTACCTGTCGTTGATCACGCAGACCGCCTCTGCTGTTCCCGCCATTTCGGCATCGAGCCGCGCGGACTACGTGCGGCACTGCGAGCGACTGGGCTGGGCGGCCCCACCCGGGGAAGTGACCGGGCTTCCCGGCGGACTGTCGCCGACGCAGTTCGACACCACGTCAGATCCGTGGCCCCGGCCGTACGCGCTGTTCGTGGGAACGGTGGAGTCCCGAAAGAACCACCTGCTCGCGCTGCGCGCGTGGCAGCGGTTGATCGACCGCCACGGAACGCATGTGGTGCCCGACCTGGTCTGCATCGGCCGTCTCGGCTGGCATTCCGCGGAGTTCCTCCACGAGTACATCGCCACGGAGGGTCTCGGTGGCAAGCTCAGTGTCCTGTCGACAAGCGTCACCGATGCCGACCTCGCGCGCTTCTACGCGCACTGCGAGTTCACGGTCTATCCGTCCGAATACGAGGGCTGGGGCCTTCCGGTCACCGAGAGCCTCGCCTTCGGCAAGGTGGCGATCGTCGCGAACAACTCCTCACTCCCCGAAGCGGGCCGCGATCTCGCGGTGTACTTCGAGTCCGGTGACCTCGACGCCTTCGTCACGGCGGTCGAGCAGCAAGCACTCGACCTGCAGGCGCGCACCGCTATCGAGAAGCGCATCAACGAGGACGACGAAGCACCGATCACCTGGCAGCACGTCGCGGATGTCATGACGGCGGAGGTCGCGCGAGCGGCCTCGACGGAAACGAGGAGTGCAGTGTTCCCAGAGATCGAACTCGGCCGCGAGTACATGCTGGCCGTCGGACAGCCGGCACCGGACAGTGGTCACGCCGATCAGTACCTCGCGCACCTGCAGGACGACGGCCTCACCCCGCTGCTGCGCCAGGCGCGCGGCGACCGCGACTTCGAGGTGGTCGACGCGGCACTGGTCGGGACCTTCGGCTCACCTCAGGTGTGGGGAAACGAGCTGCGTCCTGGCCGCCGGGTCGACTTCCGGCTCACCCGCCCGGTCGATGGGCCGCTGACCTTGCTGCTGTCGACGCGCTCGATGCCCGGGGTCGCGACCATCGAGGCAACCGGGCCAGGCGGGCCGCTGCGCGAGGAGGTGTACCTGGGTTCGGTTGTCTCGCTGCTGCTCGGTGACGGGCGCGCCGGCGAGCACGCGCAGGTCTCGCTGACCGTCGTCGACGCGAGCGACTCGATCGAGGGCTTCCTGGGCATCCGCTCATTCGTCGTCCTGCGAGCCGACGACCTGCAGACCGAGGTGCTCGCGCACAAGGCAGCGGCCGCCGCGCTGCGTCAGGAACTGGACTTCCTGACCAACACCCGCTCGTGGAAGGTCACGGCTCCGCTGCGCCGACTCAAGGGGCGCGGCAGCGCCTGAGCTAGGACTTCGTCACGTTGATGACGAAGCTTGCCGAGTTGGCGCTGAACTGTCCGCCACCCGGCGAGGTCGCCGTGAGAATGCAGGTGCCAGGCGAGGACGGCGTCACGAGGGTTCCGGCGACGAGGAGGCACGGGCCGCCCTCGGCGAGATTGACGGCAGCACCGGACCCCGAGCTGGTGCTGATCCCGATCCGCTGCGAGGTCGCGGCCGTGACCGGGACGTTCACGCGCAGCACGCCGAGGCCGTTGCCGGATACCGACATGGGATCGGGTGCGCCGAGCGGCTGAACCACGATTGCCTGCGTGCTGCTCCCGCTGGTGTTCACGTTCGACGATGAGAAGTTGGCCGTGATGAACTGGTTGCCGAGGGCAGTGGGCGTCCAGACCATCGACGACTGGCTGTTGGTCAGCGGGATGGACGCGGAGATGCCGACCTGCGTGCCGTTGGTGGTGTTGAGGAATGCGGCCGAGCCAAGCAGCTGTGGGTTGGAGATCACGGCCGTCATGGTCACGGGAGCGCCGATGGTGAAGACGGTGGGCAGTCGCAACGTGACCAGAGGGGCGGTCGCGAGGACCTGGATGCTGTCGGAGCTCAACGAGGTGACGGCGTTCGCCGAGCCACCGAGTCCGGCAGTGGGCTGGTACGTGGCGACGACAGGGAACACGCCAGGTGACGGAGGCGTCCAGCTGAACGAGGTGGTCGCCAGGCCGCTGCCGGACCCGACGAGCGGCACGCTGCCGTAGGTCGCACCGGCTCCATTGCTGATGACGACGTTGCCCGCGGGAACGTAGTTGCCGGCATTGGACTCGACCTGGACGGTCATCGTCGTTGGCACTCCGGCCTGGGCCTCGTTGACCGAGGACAGGACGGTGGTCGTGGTGATCGGCGAGATGGTGATCTTGACCGGCGCGGCCGCGGAGAGGTTGCCCACGCCGCTGACGGTCCAGGCGCCGGCTGCCGGCGGGCTGATCTGGATGCTGCCGGTGCCCTGAGCGTTCAAGGTGACCGGCTGCTGGACGATCGAGGTCCCGTTCAGCGAGAACAGGACCGTCACGGTCTGGTTCGCCAGGGTCGGAGCGACGACGGTCACCGGCTCGGCGATGCCGACAGTGCCGTTCGCGACTGCAATGACCGGCGCGGGCCGCTTGGGGCGGGCGTCCGCGGCAGGAGCGGCGACCGCACCCACGACAAGGAGTCCGGCGACGAGCGCGCTGGCCGCCGTCATGAGGCGCGGGCGGGAGAGGGTCGACATCGGTTCCTCCGTGGGTTCTCAGGTCGCGGGGCGTTTCGCATCGCAAGGATAGACTGCACCCCACTATGACGCCGAGGGTTCAAGCGCCGTGCTGAGCGCGCTGTACCAGCAGCGCGCGCTCGTTCAGGCCTTCGCGCAGCGCGATTTCGCCACTCGCTACCGGTCGAGCGTGCTCGGCTGGGCCTGGTCGCTCATCCAGCCACTGGCCACACTCGTCATCTTCGCTGCGGTCTTCAGCATCGTCTTCAGGGTCGAGCCGCCCCCCATGGGCAACGGCAACGGTGGTTCGTACGCGGCCTTCGTCTTCACCGGTCTGGTCACGTGGAACCTGTTCTCGAGCCTGCTCACGCTGTCGATGACCCAGTTGAAGTCCAACGGCGAACTGCTCAAGAAGGTCCAGTTCCCCGCATGGACGCCGATCATCGGTGCCTCGATCGTGCAACTGATTCAGGTCGTGCTCGAGGTCGTCGTCCTCATCGTCATGTTTCTCGTTCTGCGCAACGTCAGCTGGACCTGGATCTTCGCGATCCCGATCCTGATCGGCACCATGCTGTTCGCCCAAGGCATCGGCCTGATGCTCTCGATCATCAACGCTCGGTTCGGCGACGTCATGTACATCGTGACGGTCGTGCTCGGTGCGCTGTACTTCCTGACACCCGTCCTCTACCCGATCAGCATGGTCGACAGTCAGAACGAGATCATCGGCTGGGTCATCAAGCTCAACCCGATGTCCTGGTACGTGCAGACGATGCACGACGCGATGTACTCCCTCGTCGCCCCGCCGCTGCTCGCAGTGCTCGGACTGCTCGTGGGCGGATTCCTCGTCTTCTGGGCGGGCTTCGTCGTGTTCAACAGGTCCAGCGAGGACATCGGGGAGCTCCTGTGACCGATATCGCCGTCGACCTCCAGGGTGTGGGAAAGCGCTTCATGCGGCACACCGACCGCCGCAACAGCCTCAAGGAGCGCATCGTCCGCGGGCGCTCGCGCCGTCCTGAAGACTTCTGGGCGGTCCGCGACGTCACGTTCTCGATCCCGAAGGGCAGCGTCTACGGCCTGATCGGTCACAACGGCTCGGGCAAGTCGACCCTGCTCAAGATGATAGGCGGGATCTACCGGCCCACCGAGGGCACCATCCGCGCGGAGGGTCGCGTCGCCTCACTGATCGAGCTCGGGGCGGGCTTTCATCCCGACATGACCGGCCGCGAGAACATCGCGCTGAACGGCTCCATCCTCGGCCTGCCGAAGAAGGAGATCGCGGATGTCACCGACGAGATCATCGACTTCAGTGGGCTGGGCGACTTCATCAACGACCCGGTCAAGCACTACTCCAGCGGCATGTACGTGCGCCTCGGCTTCTCGGTCGCCGTGCACATGAAGCCCGATGTCCTGCTCGTCGACGAGGTGCTCGCCGTCGGCGACGAGGAGTTCCAGCGCAAGTGCTTCGACCACCTCTACGCGCTTCGTCGCTCGGGCCGGACCATCGTGGTCGTCAGCCATGGCCTTGGCCAGCTCGAGGGGCTCTGCGACGAGATCGCGTGGCTCGAGCGGGGAGAGGTGCAAGAACGCGGGCAAGCGGTCGACACGATCGCCGCGTACCTGCGCAAGGTCAACTCCGAGGAGGCGGCTCGCAACCCCGTCGTCGCCGCAACACGCGATGACGACGACGGCGGCCCGCGAGCGGGCGACCAGTCGATTCGCGTGCGGACGGCCGTGATCGTGGACACCGATGGAAACCCGATCAACCATGCGATGACCGGCACGACCTTCCAGGTGCGGCTCGGCGTGACGGCCAATCAGCCGGTTGTCGGCCCGAATGTGCGTATCGCGCTGCAGCACGAGTCCGGGCCTCTGGTGACCATGATCAGCAACCACCAGCAGGAGATCGACCTCGGCACCGTCGCCGCCGGCGACCACGTGGTCGAGCTCGCCCTGACGGACAACCCGCTTCTGCCGGGCCGGTATCGCGTGCATATCGATGTCTTCGATGACAGCGGCTCCCGGCTGCTGGACTCGTGGAACGACGCCGTCGAGTTCCCCGTGCGCAGCCCGTCGGGGGAGATCGGCCAAGGCTTCGTCAAGCTGCCCGCGCAGATTCGCATCTCCTGACATGGTCGCCGAGACCAATCCGCTGATCCGGGCCAAGCGACGTGCCGGACGCGTCAAGCGCTGGACGAAGCGCAAGTTCCACGAGCGCAACGTCGGCAAGCAGTACAAGGCCTGGCTGGCCGAGGCCGACACCGTGCTGCCTGGAACGACCAGCTACCTAACCACGGTCTCGATCATCGTGCCGGTCTACAACCCGCCAGTGAAGTTCCTGCGCGAGTGCCTGGAGTCCGTGGTGGGCCAGCAGGCGCGCAACTGGCAGTTGGTGATCGCGAACGACGGATCAACAAAGCCCGAGGTGGCCGCCTATCTCGAGGAGTTCAGCGCATCGCATCGTGGCGACGACCGGATCATGTTGATTACCAAGGAGAATGGCGGCATTTCCTCGGCGCTGAACGAGGCGCTCAGCGCCGTGACTGGCCGCTACGTCGGGATGCTCGACCATGACGACGTCCTCGACAGGCGCTGCATCGACTACTTCTCGCACGCTCTCGAGGTGAACGCCTTTCCCGACGCGATCTACTCCGACGAGGACAAGATCGACTTCAAGGGCGAGCACTTCGAGCTCTACTGCAAGCCGGACTTCTCCCCTGAACTCCTGCTCACGCAGATGTACCTGTGCCACTTCACGATCTTTCGCACCGACCTGGTTCGCGGGGTCGGCGGACTTCGCAGCGAGGTCGACGGCGCCCAGGACTTCGACCTCGCCCTTCGGTTGCTGCCCGAGCTGCACCGAGTCGTTCACCTGCCGCGACCGCTGTATCACTGGCGGGCTTGGAGCGAGTCGACCGCGATGTCGATCGATGCAAAGCCATGGGCCCAGGAGGCGGCCGCGCGGGTGCAGCAGCAGCACGTCGACCGGACGTTCGGCGGCGGTGCAGTCGGACCCAGTCGAGTCCCGGGACTCAACGAGGTCCACCCACGCGTGCAGGGTGATCCGGTCGTCTCGGTCATCATTCCCACCATCGGCACGCGCAACCTGCGCGGCAACGGCCGGTTTGTCGACGACGCGGTGCGGTCGCTGATCGAGCACGAGACCGACGTCACGATGGAGATCATCATCGTCACGACCGGCGTGATTCCCGATGTCCACATCGACGTCCACGGCAAGCACACGCTCCGCCACGTCGTGTACTCCACCGACTCGTTCAATTTCTCCGAGGCGATCAACGCGGGTCGCGCGGCTGCGACCGGCGACTACCTGCTGCTGCTGAACGACGACACCGCGGTCGCCGAGAACAATCCCGTGACTCGGCTCCTGGAGGTCGCGCAGATCGACGGCGTTGGCATCGTCGGTGCTCGGCTGACCTACCCCGACGGGCGGCTGCAGCACGTGGGCGTGGTCCTGCTGCCCAGCGGACCGACGCACTGCTGGATCGGCAAGCCGGGCAAGGAGCCCGGCTACTTCGGCTCGACGCTGACCCCGCGGAACTACCTCGCGGTCACCGCGGCGGCAATGCTCGTGTCAACCGACGTGTTCGACGAGCTCGGCGGGTTCGACACGGCATTCGCCCGAGACTTCAATGACGTCGACTTCTGCCTCAGGGCGCACGTCGCGGGTCATCGCGTAGCGTGGACGCCCTACGCCCACTTCACCCACTATGAAGGCGCGACGATGGCCAGGAAGAAGTCCGACTCTGCCGAGAGCCGGCTGTTCGCGGAGCGCTGGACGCAGGAGTTCCCGGTCGATCCGTACTACTCGCCATCCCTCAACCCGCAGCTAGCCAGAATCTACGAGGCTCTGTGATGGCCGAGACAATCAGATCTCGTCGCGGCAGGACGTTGGTCGTCGTTGGCGACCCGGCCCTGCTCACGATGGACCGGCTCAGCGAGTTCACCGCACGAATCGACTCCGACGCCCGCATCGCCTCGGTATCGCTCGTCGCCGGCCCGAAGGGCAATGAGCAGTGGCTGCGTGCTGCCGGAGCCGCAGGGCCGCTCGTGGCTATTGCCACAGACATCGAGGATCTCGTCGGCCCCGTCGATGCCGACGATCCGATCGCCCTCGCCGACTGGCTCGGACGGGCATCCGAACGCGGGCTTTGGCATGACTGGTGGGTGACGGGCAGCACCGACGTTGCGCGTGCCGAGCCGATCATGGAGCGCGCCGCAGTCGATGCAGCAGAGGCCGACGATCCGAGCGGGTCGCACTTCGGCGCGCTGCGTCACTACCGACCGAAGGCCGGGCATCTGACGATCACCGTCGACGTCACCTGGCTTGGGCCCTTCGAGACCGGAGCTCAGGTGCTGACCACGGCAGCACTTGCGGCTCTGGCGGGCCGCGACGAGGTCAGCGAGATCCGTCTCGTCGGCCTGACCGAGCTTCCGTCTTACGCGGCTCACCTCACGCAGCTGCCCAAGATCCGCATGGTCGGCAGCGACGAAACGCCGACCCTGTCCGATGTCGTGTGGTACCCCAATCAGATCGACGGCCGAAGCAACATTGCCGATGCGCGCAAGCTCGGTGCCCGGATCGTGGCCACCTACCTTGACCTCATCGCATACGACATCCCGCGCTATCACGGCTCAGAGCAGGCGTGGCACGCGTACCGTTCCCTGCAGCGAAAGATCGCGCTGAGCGTCGACGGCATCACGACGATCAGCGCCGACGTCGCCGAGCGCCTGATGGCCGAGGTACCCAGGCTGGAGCCCGACCGCGTGTTGCCACTTCCGCTCGGGCTCGATCACATCATCGAGGGACATGCTCCCGCAGCGCCCGGCGACGACCTTGCCGCAGTCGTGAAGTCGTTGGGGGGCAAGAGGTTTGTGGCAGTCCTCGGCAACGACTTCCAGCACAAGAACCGCGACTTCGCGATCAAGGTCTGGCAGCGGGCGCTGCAGGCGGGTCAGCCGTGCGATCTCGTGCTCGCGGGTCTGCATGTCAAGGGCAGCAGCTCGAAGAAGGACGAGGACGATCTCATCGCGCGGCACCTAGACCTCCGTGGCCGGATCCATTCGGTAGGCCACCTCTCGTCCGAGAGCCGCGAGTGGCTGCTTGCCAACGCCACTGCCGTGCTCTACCCCTCGAGTGCGGAGGGTTTCGGATTCGTGCCGTACGAGGCTGCCGCCCTTGGCACTCCCACCGTGTTCACCGACTTCGGCCCGTTGCGCGAGATCTCCGGCGTCACCGGCGTTCCTAGTGCGTGGTCCATCGACAAGCATGGCGAGGACCTCGTGCGGCTGCTGTCGGACCAGCGCGCGCGAGAAGAGCGCGTCGGGCTGTTGCGCGCTGCCATTGCTCGCCACACCTGGTCGGATTTCGCCGCACGACTCGTGGTCTTTTTCGAGTCGATCACCCGAATGCCGGAGATCGCTACCAGCGCCGTCGGCGCGGATGCTGCTGCGGCGGATGCCGCGGCGCTCTCGTCGATCCTGTCGAGCCGCACGTGGCGAGCGACGGCACCGTTGCGGCGCATGCGTGGACGACTTCGCGGATAGGGTCTGCTCATGCGCTGGACGACCTTCCGTCCTCTCGCCAGGAGGATTCTCCGACCGATTCTGCTCTTCGCACTTGATACCCATGTCGTTGTCGGCGACTCCCGCCGCGTGCACGTTGGGGAGCGCGTGGTGCTTGCCAACGCAGTCCTCAACGTCTCGAGCGGTTCGATCACCATCGGTGACCGAACGATCTTCTCCCCGAACGTCATGGTGCTGACCGGCCGCCACGAGTTTCGTGATGGCAGGCGACTGTCGATCGATCCGAAGTTCGACGATGGCAGTTGGGGTGGCTCCCTCGAGCAGCCCTTGGAGGGCTTCGACATCGTCATCGGCGACGGAGTCTGGGTGAGTGCGGGCGCAATCATCGTCGGCGGAGTGACGATCGGTCACAACTCAATCGTTGCCGCCGGTGCCGTCGTCACCCGGAGCTTTCCCGATTTTTCGGTGATCGCCGGAGTGCCGGCCGCTCGAATCGGGGACACGCGCGATCGACGTTCGGACGGTGAAGTGTGAGGAACTACACGGCAAAGGCGACGAGGCGCTGTGTCTGACGTCAATGACGAGGCGACTGAAGTAGATGACGTGACTTCGACTCTGAACTCGCGCTTGGGCGCCCTGGATGCGGTACGGGGCGCCGCGATACTGGGTGTCGTTGCAACTCATTCGCTAACTGCGACCATCTCGGTCACTCAGTCAGAAGCGTTTCCTCCGATGCTATTTCGGTTGTTCGCCGACGGCCTGTTCGGCGTTCAGTTGTTCTTCGTCCTGTCCGGCTTCCTGTTGTTCCTCCTGTACCGAGATGCAGTGGACTATTCATCTGCGACGTACTGGGGTCGGCGCGTAGCTCGCATCTGGCCGCTGTGGATCGTATTCGTGGTTGCCTATTACGCCGTGATCGGTGCGCCGCCTGACGGGCCCGCTCCTGCTGTGGCGATGATCTTGAGCTTGCTGTTTCTCGGATGGTTATCACCCGCGCTTCTCGCGGTCCCTCAGGGCGGCATAACGATCATGCAGGAGATGGGACACTATGCCTTGTTTGCCGCGCTCAGGCGACGGTCTGTGGACGTGCTCGCCATAACGGTAATCGTCGGTTACTTTTCGTACTTCCTATGTTTGGGGCTCCAGAAGTTCGTGTCTGGGGGCGTCGTGCGATTTGTTGCAGATTCGTGGATGGACTTCGGGCTATTCCGAACCTGGCCGTACTTCGTTCTGGGCGGTTTCACGTATCTCGTTTACTCCGCGGTCCGGGGCGGTGCGGTGTCGTGGGCGCTGACGAAACGCCGCGCGCTGCTGCTATCCCTAGCAATCGTATTGAGTTTCTTTGTTCCGGTGGGCTACGGGGTGTCTAACGCGCACGCGATCGGAGTACTTCTGCTCGCTGCGCTAGTTGCGATCTTTCTCAACTCGATTCCCGTCGCCGGTCACACTCTGCGTGTCGTCGGACGCTACGCGTACTTCATCTACTTCTTTCACTTCTGGGCGCTTCGATGGATCGAAGACTGGTTCTCAGGAAGGACATTGCCCGGGATGCCAGCAGCCAGTGTCCAAGCCAACGTGGCGACGCTGGGTGCCATCTACATCGCTGCCGTGGCCCTATCCGTTGCCGCTGCGGCGGTGTCCTGGCGATGCTTCGAAGGCCCAATCGTCCGAATGTCACATTTGCGTCGCAAGCCCTTGGCGTAACGGCAGCGAAACACGCTGTTCCCTACGATCGCGCTTCGTGAGCCTTCTTGACCGTCCCCGACTGCGATCGTCAGATCGCGCCGACGAAGACTCCAACACCGAGATCGCGAATGCACTCTGGCCGGTGATGTGTCGTCAGCTGCTCCTTGATCCCCCTGGCCCCGGCCCACGTGGGATCTGGCGTCGTACGGTCCACTACCCGCTGATGCGCGGACACTACCGTCGGGTTTGGCAGCACGAGGATCCAGAGCCCTATCTGACTCTTAGGCGGCTGGCTGGATACCTGACGGGAGACGGGTTCACGAGATACGAGCGCCGCTACGAGCCACTGGAATGGGGGATTGACCACGAAGGGGGATACCGGAGCATCTGCAGAGGAATGTTTCAGAAGCCGTTCATAGTTGTGTTTGGCTATCCTCGTTCTGGAACCACCTCGCTACAAAACCTGGTGCTACGCGCGTTCCGTAGCCGTGTCATTCCTGGGGATTGGTCCGATGACTCCCCGCTGCGGATCTGGTGGCACCCCAAGCACGACTCGAGTGCTGCCACAAAGCTTGGGCTACTTAGCCCGGAAGTTGTCCAGCCCGTCATCACCGTCCGAACGTTCGAAGACGCGGCTGCTTCAATCTGGGTCGCGCGAGGTCAGTTGAGCCGCTCTGAACTCATGGATGAACTCGACGCGTGGATGAGGATGGCGGACGCGGCCTCGCTACCCAACGTGGTGAGCATCAAATTCGACGAGCTGATCTCCTCTCCGCCCCACGTGATCGCCGCGGTCCTAGCCAACCGGATCGGCATACCGGTAGATGTCAAGATGGAAACCATCGACGGCTACGAGGATCTTTACGATTCGGGGACTCCAGGTCTAATCCGAGGAGATGGAAGCAATCTTCCTGACCCTGCGCGCAACTCGGCAACCTCCCGTGCGAGGAAAGCCGTCGCGGCATTTCTAGGTCCGCGGTTGCGAGATGTAGCACGGAATCGTTATGAATCTTTGCGAGGCATCTACTAGGTAGCCCCGCAGGATGCTTCCAGCGCCGACTCGCCTATTTTGTCTGCGCTAAACGCTCGAGATAGTCGCCATAGCCGCTCTTGAGCAGCGGCTCCGCAAGAGCACTCAGCTCGGCCGACGTGATCCATCCATTGCGCCAGGCGATCTCTTCGATACAGCCAACCTTGGTCCCGGTGCGATCCTCCATGACACGCACGAACTCGCCGGCGTCCTGGAGTGAGCGGAACGTCCCGGTGTCGAGCCACGCCGTGCCGCGTTCGAGAACCGTCACGCTGAGGCTGCCGCGCTGCAGGTAGTAGTCGTTGACTGCAGTGATCTCGAGTTCGCCCCGGGCGCTCGGCGCGATCGACTTCGCGACGTCGACGACCGTCTCGTCGTAGAAGTACAGGCCGGGAACGGCAAAGTTGCTGCGCGGTCGAGCGGGCTTCTCCTCGATTGACAGCGCGACCCCGGCATCGTCGAACTCGACGACCCCGTACTCGGTCGGGTCCGCCACCTCGTACGCGAACACGTGCGCGCCCACCTGAGTGGTGAGGGTCGCGAGCTTGCGGCCCAGGCTGGGTCCGTAGAAGAGGTTGTCGCCAAGGATCAGCGCCGCCTGGTCGCCGTCGAGGAATGACTCGGCGATCAGGAAGGCCTGAGCCAGGCCCTCGGGTCGCGGCTGCACTGCGTACTGGATGGTCATGCCGAGTGGGGATCCGTCGCCGAGGAGTCGGGCGAACGACTCGGAGTCCTCCGGGGTGGTGATCACCAGGACCTCGCGCAGCCCTGCAGCCATGAGCGTCGCGAGCGGGTAATGAATCATCGGCTTGTCGTAGACCGGCAGGAGCTGCTTGCTCACGCCCTTGGTGACGGGCCACAGACGGCTGCCCGTGCCGCCCGCGAGGATGATTCCCTTCATGCCGTGAACGCTATCGGTCCTGCTGGGCGGCCCGGCGAGGAAGCAGTCCCCGCGCGCTGCCTTTGACCTTGGCCCAGCGCTCGTCCTCGACAGTCGCGGCGAGGAAGGTGCTCATCGCAACCCGCCTCAGCGTGCGGAATGCGTGGACGGGGGACTGGGCGAACTCCTCCGGAGCCAGTCGGAGCCGATTGCGCACCATCGTCGTTCGGCGTTCGGGACTGTGCCCCGAGGCCAGCACCGTGCGGCCAAGCACGGTGACCTGGCGGCCGTCTCCCACCCGGTGGCCGAGCGATAGACCGGTAGCGAGGATCAGACGACGGCCGGAGGCGCGGAGGCGGACGCATGCCGCTGCGTCGACCGCGTCGATGCCGAGGCTCTCGTCGAAGCCGCCGATCGCGGTCAACCCTGCGATAGACCACAAGGTGCCGGACTGGATCAGTTCCTCGGTGCATGGCAAGCCCGCCACGCGTTTAACGGGGTAGCTGAGCGCTCCGCTGGCGTCGTCAATGGACGCGGCACCTACGGCGCCAACCGAGTGTGGGCCGAGTACGGCGACAGCCTCGTCGGCCGCGGCGACGACCCGTGCCACGTAGTCGTCGGTGAGGGTCGAGTCCTGATCGACGGTGAGGAGCCACTCGGCGCACTGGGCGACGGCCCAGCGCAGGCCGTCGTTCAAGCTGCGCGCGATGCCGGCATTGCGGTCGTGGCGGACGACGACGGCCCCGCGGGAAGCAGCCTCCGAGAGAATGTGCTCGCTGGAGTCCGCACTCGCGTCGTCGGCGATCAGGACGTCGACGTGCTGCGCTTTCAGGACATCGAGAAGGTCGAGCAACGCTGCGCCGTCCGGCCGGTACGACGGGATGACCGCCGCCACGAGACTCACGGTCGCAGTCTAGGGAGGCGGTAGGCTGTCGCAGACGCAATTCGTCAGTCAGAGCATCTGGGGCCGGAGGAACCTTGACCGAGGCAAAGCGCGCCTTCATCACCGGTGTGACCGGTCAGGACGGCTCGTATATGGCTCAGCAGCTCCTGCACAAGGGCTACGAGGTTCACGGGTTGGTCCGTCGTTCGTCGACCTTCAATCGCAGCCGTATCGACCACCTGCATCACGACGAGCACATTCCCGGAAAGAACCTTCACCTGCACTATGGCGACGTCACCGATGCCGCCCGCATGCAGCAGTTGATGGTCGACATCCGGCCGCACGAGGTCTACAACCTCGCTGCCCAGTCGCACGTGCGAGTCTCGTTCGACGAGCCCGCCTATACCGCGCAGGCCTCGGGCGTTTCCACGCTCAACCTGCTTGAGGCGATCCGCAGCACCGACACGTCGATTCGGTTCTACCAGGCGAGCACCAGCGAGATGTTCGGGGCGAGTCCGCCACCACAGAACGAGGACACGCCCTTCTATCCGCGTAGCCCATACGGCGTCGCGAAGGTCTATTCGTACTGGATCACTCGGAACTACCGCGAGGCCTACGACCTGTTCGCCGTGAACGGCCAACTGTTCAATCACGAGTCGCCTCGTCGCGGTGAAACCTTCGTGACGCGCAAGATCACCATCGGCGTCGCCAACATCGTCAAGGGCAACAGCACCGAGCTATGGATGGGGAACCTCGATTCCATCCGTGACTGGGGCTATGCGCCCGAGTACACCGATGGCATGTGGCGCATGCTCCAGGCCGATGTGCCGGAGGACTTCGTCCTTGCCACGGGAACGGATTACACGATCCGTGACTTCCTGGCATTCGCGTTCGAGCACGTGGGCCTGAACTGGGAGGACTACGTGAAGTTCGACCCGAAGTTCCTGCGTCCCACCGAGGTTGATCAGCTTATCGGGGATGCCAGCAAGGCGAAGGACAAGCTCGGCTGGGAGGCATCCGTGCTCCCGCCCGAACTCGCGAAGCTCATGGTCGACGCCGATATCGCCCGCCTCGAGGGCGCCAAGGAAGGGCAGTTCTAGGCTCCGGCCCGGCCCTACGACCATGACCAGCGCGCTAATCACCGGTGCAGCCGGACAGGACGGCATCCTGCTGTCGCAGCTTCTCATCTCGAACGGCTACGACGTGATCGGCCTGGTCAAGCCGGGCACCGACGCGACCGTCCTCCACCGCTATGCCCCCGAGGTCGTAGTGATCGAATGCGACCTCGGTGACACGGATGCATTTCGCGATGCACTGCTCCACGTGTCACCCGATGAGATCTACAACTTCGGTGGCATCAGTTCAATCGTCGAATCGGTCGACAACCCAGAGATGACCCACCGCGTCAACGTGGGAGCTGTCGAGACGATTCTTTCCGCCATGCTGGAGATCTCTCCGTCGCATGAATGCCGCTTCGTTCAGGCGGCCTCGGGAACGATCTTCGAGGGCAGCGAGATCTCCCCGCAGAACGAGCAGACTCCGCGCGCGCCTCGGACTCCGTACGCGGTCGCGAAGGCACGAACCCTGGAACTGATCGCCGAAGCGCGCGCGCGGGACGGGCTGTTCGCTTCAGCTGCGATTCTCTACAACCACGAATCGCCGTTACGTGGCAGCGGTTTCGTGACCAGGCGGATAACCGAGGCAGCGGCGCTGATCGCTGCCGGTCGTCTGGATGTGCTTGAGCTCGGCAACATCGACGTGTGCAGAGACTGGGGCTGGGCTCCGGACTACGTACGCGGGATGACGCTCATGATGGCTGCCGACCAGCCCGATGACTTCATCCTCGCGACAGGCGAGATCAACTATCTGCGGGACTTCCTCGGGCTGGCGTTCAGTGCCGCGGGCGTGGACGACTGGACCGAGCACGTGCAGACGCGAGATGACCTGCGGCGGACGACGGACCCGAGCGTCTTGCGGGGCGACAGCAGCAAGGCGATGCGCGAGCTGGGCTGGGAGCGAACGAAGTCCTTCCCGCAGATCGCCGAGGCCATGGTCGCGTACGACCGTCTGCTCCTTGAGGATCCCCAGGCGCTCTGGCACGAGGCATGACCGAGTCCCGAGAAGGGGCTGACGAGGCCGAGGCGGAAGTCCGCCGGTCGGCCATTGGCAAGGCGAAGGCCGTGGCCGGGTTCCGCGCACGGCAGGCCGTACGCCATCTGCCGCCCTCGGTAGAGACCGCGATCGTTAGGAAGCGACACCTGCGGCTGGTCACGGCCAACATGGCCGAGCGCACCGACCCCGCCTACCTGGGCTTCCCGCCCGCGGATGTTGTCGAGTGGATCGTGCCGGAGGGTCTCCCGGCGCCGCCGACCGCTGGTCTGGACGTGCACGCGTTCACCAAAGCCGATGCCGCGGGGGCGCGCGAGTGGCTGGCCGCCGGCCCGTACGACACCGACGAGCTGCTCGAACGGCGCACCGACAATCTCTACGACGAGCTCGGCCGCACCGAAGATGCACTTCGCCAGCGTCTGGCGATCGCCGACCGACCGGCCGCCCGGCACTGGGCGGGCGGTAATCGGGTGCTCTTCGATGCCCGCTGCCTGCAGACGTCAACACTCGGACCGCGCGGCATCGGCCGATTCGCACGTGCCGCGCTACTGGGGGCACGAGCATCAGTGGGGGACGAACGGCTGGTCCTTCTGGTCGATCCTGGCCTCGATGTGCTGCCGGAGGAACTGGCCGGCGGGTGCGCACAGGTCACCCGCGTCACCGAGCGCACCGTCGCCTCGTACAGCGTCCTGGTGCAGCCGTCACCGATGACGGCGAGCGCAGAGCCGATTCTCACCTTGCTGCACTCGACCGCTCACAAGATCGCCGTCGTGTTCGACTTCATTCCCCTGCACTACCCGACCGTGTACCTGCGCGACCCGGCTTCTCGAATCGGGTACGCCGCAGCGTTGGACGGGCTGCGTTGCTACGACGACTTCGTCTGCATCTCTCATCTGGCGCGCGCCGAGCTGGCAACCATTCTCGGACGCTCATTCGACGGAACTGATCTCGATCGAGCAGTTGTCGCTTGGCCACGCGATGTGCTGACCGAAGCATCCGAGGCAGCGGTGGAGGCACGCACGGGTCCGATCGTCGTCATGACTGGGGACGAGCCCCGCAAGAACACCTTCGGTGCGCTGGCGGCAATAGGGGCGGCAACCGCGGGTGCAGCAGAGCCGCGCGACGTCGTCGTCATGGGGATGTCCGGTCATGAGGCTCTCGTCCACCACTTGTCCATCTGGGCGGCAATGCGGCCCGGCGAGGCGCGCACCGTCGGGCGACTCAGCGACGAGGAGATGGACGACCTGCTGCGTCGAGCGAGCCTCGTGGTGGTCGCGTCCTTCGACGAGGGGCTTTCGCTGCCCGTTATCGAGGCGCTGCGCGCAGGAGCGCCCGTCGTGGCCTCCGACATCCCCGCGCACCGGGAGCTGATCGGATCGGGCTCCTTCCTCGCCGATCCCGCCAGCCCGGCGAGCATGGAGCGGGCGATCCGACGTCATCGCGGGAAGTCCGCGACCCAGTCGCGTGAGATGCGCGCGCTAAGGCAGCACCGGCACGGAGTCCTCGAGGACGTTGTCGGCGCAAAGATCCGCGCCCACGTGCGGTCGACAGGCGTCGACCTGCCTGCAGCTGCGGTGTATGTCGGTGGACGTCAGTTACGGGTCGGAATTGGTACGCCGTGGGCGCCGCAGCGAACGGGCGTCGCAGACTTCTCGACGACGACCACGCTTGAGCTGGCCCGCCTATGCGACGTCACGGTGTTCACCACGGCCGACGCCGACGTTGCAGCCAGCGCACCCGATGGAGTGCGGATCAAATCTGCGCCGATCTCGGCAGCGAGGTCTGCTCGCGACGATGTATTCGTGTCCGTGGTCGGCAACAGCCACTTCCACCTTCCGTTCATCGACGTGATCGAGCATGTCGACTCGGTGGTCGTGTCGCACGACACCAGGCTCGTCGAGCTCTACATGGCGCTGCGCGGCCAGGGCGGCGTCGAGAAGCTCATGCTGCGCGGCACGAGCGAGCGGATGCTGCGGCCGTCGTTGGACGACCAGATCGACGACATGCGGCTTCTGCAGAACGCCGGCTTCTGGGAGGTTGCTCGTCGCGCGCGGATGCTGATCCTCCATTCGCCCTCTGCGGCGCCGCGGATCGAGGCGGAGACGGGAATCACGCCGCGGCTTCTGCCATTCGCGAACCAGCGCTCACCGCACGACGAACACCTGACTCCTAAGCACCGCGACGCAGCGCGCCGCCGGCTCGGTTTCGATGAGGGTGCGTACTCAGGGACGGTGCACCTGGCGTCATTCGGGTTCGTCGACGTGCGGACGAAGATGACCGACGTTGTCGTGGAAGCCGCGGCATGGCTGAGTCAATGGGGACACCGCATCAGCCTCCATCTCGTCGGAGCCGCGAGCCCCGACGAGATCGCCACCTTGACCCGCCGAGCGCGCGAGGCGGGAATAGCGAACTTCTCGATCACCGGGTTTGTCGATGACGAAAAGTTCCGGGACTACCTGCTCGCAATCGACCTGGGCGTTCAGTTGCGAATCGGACCGCTCCTGGGAGTGAGCGGACCGCTGAGCGACCTCGCCGCATTCGGCACTCCGAGCGTTGCGAGCAACGGTCTCGCCGTCGACGTAGATACTCCCGCCTACGTTGACCGCCTGCCCGATCACGTCAGCCCCGTGATGGTGGCCGAGGCGATCGAGCATCGCCTGGGCAGTCCGGTGCCGTGGGCAGAGCGCGAACAGCTTCGCCGCGAGTACCTGGATCGCAAGTCGCCCAAGCGCTATGCGGAGCAGCTGCTCGGACTGCTCACTGAAGTCGCCACCACGCCGGGCACGGCGGAGTCCTGATGCGAGTCGGCATTGATATCGAGCAGTTTGTCCGCGACACGTACGGGTCCGGCATACAGCGGGTTCTCCAGTACCTGGCGAAGGATTGGCCCTCCGACGACGTTGCGGCCGACTTCGTGGTGCCAGTTGGAGACCACCTGGCGGCACTGAGCCCCGAACATGCGGCCGAGATGCTCTCGATTCCGTTCCGCCCGCGCGAGCCGAACTCGGATCTCCGGTTTCTGGTCCGCGATCACCTCGCCGGGCTCGACCTGCCGCGCATCGAGCCGGGCGAGCTGGTCTCGACGTATGACGCGTGGCTTTTGCCCGAGGTCTCGTACCTGCCGTCCGTGCTTGAGCGATTCGAGTCGTTCGTCGGACGCGTCCCGACAGTGATGATCGGCTACGACACCCTGCCCATGAGCGAGCCGGCGAACTACCGGTTCAAGCCCGGATCGGCAGCCTGGGTGAGCGAGTACTTCCGCCATCTCGCCGCTGCAGACTCCGTCGTGTGCATCAGCGATTATGCGCGCGACAGCATCATGACCAGACTGCGCCGGGATCCGAAGCTGGCAACCTCCGTTGCCCATCCCGGTGGCGACCACCTCGCGATCCGTGCTGGCAACGCTCCGGGCCGACCGCTGTTCGCCCGCCTCGGCACCATGGAGGCGCGCAAGCGACCTCTGGAGATCCTTGCCGCCTTTGTCGAAGCGGTGTCGGCCCACGGTGCTCAGGCCGATCTGTTGTTCGTCGGTGGACCGTCCGCTTCAGATGAGGCGATCAACTCCACCGTGCGGCAGGCCGCAGTCGATGGCCATCCCGTGCGGTGGGTACAGGGAGCGGCTGACGGGCAGGTGCTCGATCTACTGAATGAGTCCAGCGCCTTCTTGTCAATCGGCACCGAGGGCTACGGCATTCCGGTGCTCGAAGCCATCCGCATGGGAACGCCCGTCCTCTACGACGGAGTGCAGCCGGCTGGAGACATCATGCAAGGGCGCGGGGCGCGACGGGTAGCGGCGATGGCACACGACGACATGGTCGCGATGTTCATCGATTTCTCGGTTCCCAACGCCTTGGCGGGCCTGCGTGCCGAGGTCTCGCCAGGTGCCGTCCCGACCTGGGCGGGTTTCGCCAGGGATGTCGCGTTCAGCGTGCCGCGGTAGTCGCGGGCTCGCGTAGCAGAGGAATTCGCGACGGAGAGATGCCGATGCCGGCCCCGGGGTACCAATGGTCAGCAGGCTTCTCGGCGAAGAAGGCGAACGGCCTGTCATGAACCTCCGCGAAGGCACGCAGCGCATCGGTGACGTGGCTGTTGTCGCCGAGGATAAGTGACCAATCGGTGAGCATGTCCGCCACAGCCGCGTATTCGTCCGCCTCGTAGGCGGCGCTGTGGTCGCTGTCGTTGATGAACATGTCGATCTGGATGTCACTGTCCCGTAGTGAGGTGATCGAGTCCCCGTACAGGATCTCGCCGTAGGCGGCGTAGGGATTGGTGAACAAGACGCCTGCCGCGGGGTCGATGTCGGTCCCAAAGTACCTGCCGTGGCTGCCGTCGCGAGCGTTGAGCATCAGAGCTCGCGTGATCACGCACGCACCTACTCCGTGGTGAACTCCGGTCTCGACAACGACCCGGGGCTTCAGGATGCGAACGAAGGCGTACCAGCCGATCCGGCGACCGAAGGCCACTCGAACATCACGCGTGTCGACGCGCGAGGAGAGCCCTCGATCCAGGTGCGTCAGCAACTCGGTGTCGTCTTCGATCTCGCTCAGGTACGACATCACCGTTGCCGGAGCGGCCCCGGTGATCAGCGATATGAGGTGCGCGAGGTCGGCACGGTTGGCATCGGTCAGCGAGTAGTAGAAGTTGTCGTCCTCGGTGTGGCGGCGGGTCCACGCCCGGATGAGGGAGGTCCGAGGGGTGAAGTACCCACGAGCCATGCGACGCCTACGGTTGCGCCGCTCAAGTTCAATGAGGGGAGCCCCGGCCCGCTTTGCGATGGAACGCCACGTCGGTCGTGCCTCGTCAGGGTGATCCATGGGTACTTGGTACCCCATTTCCGGGTTTTGACTCGAACGGCCGCCACTGGGCCGATCTGCTCGGGCAGTGTGTGACCATTGGGAGGTGAGAAACCGCCATCTTGGGTCGACCCTCGTCATGGGTGCAGCGCTCGCGACCCTTCTTGGGGCGTGTTCGGGATCTACGTCCTACCCGCCCTCCAGCTCTGGTGCGTCGGGGTCCGTGACGACGGCTACAACGCAGCCAGAGGACACTGCGTCAGCCCCCAGCTCGGTCACGCCGTCGATTACGACGGCGGTCATGACTGATGGAATTCTGACGGATCACTACCTGCCAGGTTTCGATGCCACCCTCCGGGTCGGCACGACCAAGGGTCCCGCGCCACTCGTTGTGATCGTGCCGGGAGGCGGATGGATTGGTTCCGACCCGACCGACTACGTGCCCTTAGCTCAGTCGCTCCAAACTGCCGGAATCAGCACTTCGCTGATTACTTACGGGGGATCCGAAACAGGCTCGCAGTTTCCTGAACCTCTCGACGACGTCGCATGTGCTGCACGTTGGAGCGCGTTCCAACTGACGGCGCTCGGCTACCCCCCGACCCAGATCTTCTTGGCCGGACATTCCGCGGGAGGTCATCTCGCCGTCGAGGTTGCGCTGACCAAGGACCGCTTCGGTGGCGACTGCCCCATGCCTCCGGTAACGATCAATGGCGCAATAGGAATGGCCGGCATCTACGACCTATACGACCCCACGCTTCCTTACCCCGATCTCTTCGCAGGCGGCGGCACCCCCGAGGAGCGGTCCGACGTCAGCCCGCTCGCATGGGTAACGGATACGAACAATCCACTGCCTTCTATCGGCGTCCTTCTCCTTGTTGGCGGAAATGACGTCGTAGTACCTGCATCACAATCAGAGAACTTTGCCGCCGCCTTGCGGTCGAGAGGGATCGAGCCAGTCGTCGACGTCTTACCTGCCGCCGAACACAATCTGGGCTTCCCGCTCGCCTTGGAGATAGCGCCGATCATCAAGTTCTGGGTCCTTGGTGATGCGTACGAGCAGGCCGTACCGAGTGACTCGGCCGTTCCGTTGCCGCCAGAGAGCGCGGCTCCGGCTGATCCCGCCAGCGCGACCCCGCCGTCGCCAGTTCCTGCGGTTGGCTGAGCCTGCGGCAGGTGCCGGATCAACTCGGATACCGTCGTGCCATGACTGTTGGCCGCACCCTCGTGGCGATCCCTGCCTGGAACGAGGAGGGGTCCATCGGGGGGGTGATCGCACGTGTGCGGGAGCATCGTGGTGATGCCGACATTCTCGTCGTCAGCGATGGATCCACCGACCGCACCGCGGAGATTGCCAGGGGGGCGGGCGCCACGGTAATCACCTTGCCGTTCAACGTCGGCGTGGGCGGTGCCATGCGGACGGCCTTCCTCCACGCAGCGCGCAACGGGTACTCGGCGATGGTCCAGGTCGACGCTGACGGCCAGCACGAGCCAGCCGAACTCGACGCGCTGATCTCCGGACTCGATGACGCGGACATCGTTGTGGGCTCGCGGTTCCATCCGGGTTCGACCTACGTCGTCAAGGGACCGCGGCGCTGGGCGATGACACTTCTCTCGTGGTCGATCAGCCGCATGGCGGGCACTCCGATCAGCGATACGACGTCGGGATTTCGGTCCGCAGGCCCGAAGGCGATCGCGTTGTTCGCCGTCGACTACCCGGCCGAGTATCTCGGAGACACCGTCGGCTCCCTGGCGATCGCCGTTCGCCGTGGGCTTGTCGTCCGAGAGGCGCCCGTCACTATGTACTTCCGCGAGTACGGACGGCCGAGCAAGAACGCAATCTGGTCGACCCTGTATCTGGGTCGTGCGGGCCTGGCGCTGCTCGTGACGATGCTGCAGGGCGGCGCGAAGGCGCACAAGGAGGATCAGGCATGACCGCCAACGTCCTCGCCGCGATCGCTGCTCTGCTGATCTTCGTCTTCATCCTGTGGCTGCTGCGCCGCGGTGTGCTCAAGGAGAAGTACGCCGTGCTGTGGATGGTCGTGGCGATCGTCGCGGCCTTCTTCGCATTGGTCCCGGGCTCGACGCGCTGGCTCAGCGACCGCGTCGGAGTCGAGATTCCCGCGAACCTCTTCTTCTTCATCACCCTCGTGCTGCTGGTGCTCGTCAGCATCCAGCTGAGCTACGAACTCAGTCGGCACGAGGCACGGATCCGGAGGCTGGCGGAGGAGACGGCGCTGCTCGAGGAGCGCCTTCGGCGTCTCGAGGCGCGGGAGAACGACGCGGAGCAGTGAACGCAGACCGCTACGACGAGCCTGTGCTGCTCATCGGCTTCAACAGGCCCGACCTCCTCGCCGAGGTCATCGATCGGGTTCGACGAGTGGCGCCTACCCGTGTCTACCTCGCCGTCGACGGTCCGCGTTCGGACCGGGAGGGTGAGGCGGAACGAGTCCTTGCCTGCCAGGCGCTTGCGGCGACGATCGACTGGGAGTGCGAAGTGCACACGCTGTTCCGCGAACAGAACCTCGGTTGCGGCCTTGGTGTCTCGGGGGCAATCTCGTGGTTCTTCGAGCACGAGGAGCGCGGGATCATCCTCGAGGACGACATCCTCGCTGATCCCTCATTCTTCGGCTTCGCGAGTGAGCTGCTCGATCGCTACGCCGACGACGAGCGAGTTTTCGCTATCACCGGTACGAACTTCGTGCCGCCCGAGCACATGACCGACACGTCCACGTACCGCTTCTCACGAGTTCCCGTCGTCTGGGGATGGGCCACCTGGCGCCGCGTGTGGCAGACGTACAACTTCGACATCGAAGGGTGGCGTGCACAACTGCCGAGCCGACGCGCATGGCACGCGATGGGGCGAACCGCTCCGGCGTACCTGTTCTGGTCGGCGAACTTCGACATGATGGCGCGGCACGCGGTAGACACGTGGGACCTGCAACTGGTCTTCGCAAGCATGGCGGCCGGCCGCTACACGGCGACCCCGCCGGTGAACCTCGTGGAGAACGTCGGCTTCCGAGCCGACGCTACTCACACGCTCCGAATGCCGGAATACTTGCGCATGGTCGAGTCGATTGCGCTGCCCTCGTCGCCTGCGCCCGTTGAACTCGACGAGCGTGCCGACCGTTGGCTCATGCGGCATGTCTACGGTGCCTCGCTTCCCGGGCTCGTGGGTCAAGCGAGCAGGGGGATCAGACAGTTCGCTCGCCGCAGGTAGCTCTAGCCTCGGTCAAGCGGATCATGCTGAAAGTCTCGCTCGAACAAGCAGGAGCGGCCCCACACCCGCGTGAGCTTCAGGCCCCTCGCCTCAAGAAATTGCGCAACCGGATGACGACCCACCTCGTAGGCAGGCAGCACGATCTCGACCAGGCACCTCTCCACAGGCCAGCGATCCCAGTCGAGCGATCTGATCACCTCGAGATCTTCGCCCTCGACGTCGACGCTCAGTAGGTCGATCTGCCCGGGCACGCTGTGCTGTCCGAGCAGTGTCGACAGGGGAGTGACGGCCATAGACTCCTGAGAGTCCAGCTCCCAGCCGAGGTCGACGAGTTGTCGCGCGCGATCAGCGTCGAGAGTGCTGAGCGTCGCCTCGCGGAATCGCCAGAAGACCTCCTCGCGCTCGCGGCCGACCAGTGCGGACACATTTATGTCCCGGGGTCGTCTGAGGCGGAAGACCGCCTCGAAGTCGGGGGAGAAGTCAATGTTGATTCCGTGCCAGCCCTTGTCGTACAGCTTGCGCGTGACCGAATAGCGATCGGGATGGTGCGCACCGACGTCGACGTAGAAGCCCGATGCTGGGAACAACTCATCGAAGACGAAATCCTCGCCATCCTGCGACCACGAGAGTGACGGAAGCGTGCCGGTGGCCTTCACTGTCTCGGCGATACCGCTGCTCACGTACCAGGCGAAGCCGCGTCGGCCTGTCGAGCGGAACGGGATGGCGAGCCATGCGCCGAGGACACGCGCTCCCTGCTTGATCACTGCTCACCCTCATTCTTTGCCTGCCGTGAACGTCGAGGCTCGAACGGTAGACTCGCACAGACCCGGAAGGCCGCATCGCGCTGCCCGCCCGGCGAGCCTGGGGGTGTCGGAGTGGACGGCAAGCGAGCGCTCGTCACCGGTGGCGCGGGTTTCATCGGTTCTCACCTGTGCGAGCGGCTGCTGGCGAATGGGTACGACGTCCTGTGTGTCGACAACTACTACTCGTCGACCCGTCAGAATCTCGACCACCTGCGAAGCAATCCCCGCTTGGAGATCCTTCGACACGATGTGACATTCCCGCTGTTTGTTGAAGTCGACGAGATCTATCACCTGGCGTGCCCGGCGTCGCCGGTTCACTATCAGCGCGACCCGGTGCAGACTACGAAGACCGCTGTACACGGATCGATCAACATGCTCGGCCTCGCGAAGCGCACTGGAGCCAAAATCCTCCTTGCCTCGACATCGGAGGTCTACGGGGATCCGCTCGTGCATCCGCAAACCGAGGACTACTGGGGAAACGTCAATCCCATCGGCCCTCGCGCCTGCTACGACGAGGGGAAGCGCGCGGCGGAGACGCTCTTCTTCGACTACTACCGCCAGCACAGCCTGAAGATCAAGGTTGTCCGCATCTTCAATACGTATGGCCCGCGCATGCAGCCGAACGACGGCCGGGTTGTGTCGAACTTTGTCGTGAGCGCACTTGAGGGGGAGCCGTTGAGCATCTACGGCTCTGGTGACCAGACTCGCTCGTTCTGCTACGTCGACGACCTCGTCGACGGGCTCATGGCGATGATGTCGTCGCCAGACGAGGTGACGGGTCCGATCAATCTGGGCAATCCAGACGAGTTCACGATTCTGGAACTGGCGCACGAGGTGCAGCGGCAGATCTCGGATACCGGCATCACATCGCATCCGCTACCCGAAAACGACCCCGTGCGTCGGCAGCCCGACATTACGCGGGCGATCACCACCCTAGATTGGAAACCACGCGTTGCTCTCTCCGAGGGTTTGGCGCGAACGATCGCACACTTCCGCGATCGCCTAGGGGCGTGAGGCTCCCGGGTCTGGCGGAGGCACAAGGCCGGTCAGCGCTGGCAGACCGCGCCGCCTAAGACCGTCCTCCAGGCGCCCCCAGAAGTCGGTCGCGGCGAGAGTGTGCGCGCGGATGGATGCCTTCTTCTGCCGTTCACGGAGCTCATCACGGTCGCTGAGGAGTTGGTGCGCGATGAGCGGTAGCGAGTCGATGGAATCGAAGTACTGGTACTCATCGCCAGCGAAGAAATGACGGGTCCGGTCGCGGTCGTCGGTGAGGCATAGGCAGCCCGCGAGAGAGGACTCTTGCACGCGAATCTTGTACTGCTCGTGTGGTCCGCCGCTGGCGAGGGAGAAGTTGATCGTCAACTCACTCCTCGCCAGGCCGGCCATGTAGTCCAAGTACGTCGGCTGGCTCGACCGACTCTCGTCGTAGTTCGTCGTCACGTCGGATCGATGGGGGTTGACCGCGACATTGAGACCGGAGTTCCGGAGGCGATCTATGAGGTCCACACGGTAGTCGTACAAGGCGCCGATGAAGGAAATGTCGAATTCCTTCGGGAGGCCATGAACTCGCTCATCGATCGCAGCAATACTCGCCGCGGACATCGCCATCGTCATGGGACCGACTTCGAACTGGCCGGGTCGAACGAATCCTTCCATCGGTTCGCAAATGTCACCGATGAGTAGGCGCGGAAACCGCTTTGCCATCCGACGCGCGCGGAGCCGAAGCCATGCGAAGGCCGAGTCGTGCATGATCCCGATGAACGTCCCGGACCACGATTCGTTGAGGACAGATGCCACGACATCCCACGACCAGTGATCGGCCTGGTTCGAGTCTGTTTCGATCTGCGCCACGACATGTGTCGCTCGCACGTCGGCGAGTAGTCGTAGGAAGCGTCGCTGCCAATCAACCTCTGACTCGTCCTTGCCTGCAGCGAAGAGGCTCACGTTGCTCTCGCCAAGCAGTTCCACGGCGGACTGGTAGACCTCGAAGAACAGGTTCCCTCCTGCGACCTGCCAACTCGGGACGTCCGGTCCGTTCGAGGCGACAACGACAAGGTGGGGTGGGTCATCGGCAGCGGCACCAAGCCGAGCGATCATCGATGATTCGGGGCGAAGAAGTCGACGCTCCCGCGCGGTGTGCTGCATCCGGCGTAGCGTCCAGACGTCCCGGTCGAGTCGGGGATAGATGGTGGAGGCCACACCCCCCGCACGCGCTCGCCAATTGTCCATCGCAGTCTCCTCTAGATCGCCTTCTGGCGGAGCACGAGAGTTCGGAACCAATGGGTGCCGATCTGGTAGCTGTCGTAGATGGTCGCCCTGAGAGATAGTCGGCGGGGCGAGATCAAGGCGTCACGCTCACCGCCGAGCATCGAATCTAGTGCGGCACGTGAACGCAGACGCCGAGCGGTAGTTCCTGTGATGGGCCGTCCAGAGATGTGAATCAACGTGTTCATGGCGGCGCAGTAACAGGAGGACAGGATGGCTCGCGGCGTACGGACACTGATCGAGTCGGCGCCAGCGCTGAACCGCGCCAGGACGTCGGGCAGGTGCACACCGACACCGCCGCTGAACACCCCCCAGTAGGACATCAGCAGATCGGGACCGATCGCCTTCGTGAGGCATGGCTGCGGGAGCATCTGGTCAAGGGCCTCGACTGCGTCCTCGGTTCGGAGGAGTACCGCGGCCGGGGACGATGGCAGGCCGGCCGGGAAATGCAGGAGCTCGCTGATGACGATGTCGGGAGTCAGGGTCGTCGGGCGGTCGAGATACCTCTCTACCGTCTGGCCATCCGGGTACTCGATCAACACGCGACAGGTCACCACGCGAGCGTCGTAGCGTTCCGCCGCGAACAGCATGTGCTCGATGGCTCGGGGCTCCAGCTGGTCATCAGACCACAGGATCTTCAGCCAGGGGGCGCGAGCGAGGGCGACTCCACGCTTCCAGTTCTCCAGCGGGCCGACGTTCGACGGCCAGGAGTGGAACTCCAGTCCCGGCAGCCGACTTCGACGGGCATCGACGATGGCGCGGGTGTCATCGGTGCTCGCATTGTCCACGACAATCACCTGGATAAGCGCGGGATCGATGTTGGGCTCGACAATGGAGTCGAGTGCCAGTGCGACGCTCGAGGCGCGCATGTACGTGGGAATCACGACGCTGATCAGGGGTCCGTCCTCAGCGTGGTCCATCACCGCCGAATACTACCGAAGCGACTGCGGGCTACCGGGCGCGAAGGCGTCGCACCAGATCGTGCGCTGGGCGCCCTGGTGCCCAGAGGGCTCGGTAGGCGCTCGCGGCCACAAGCGACCGCGCGGTATACGCCTGCTCGCGCGCTGCGTCGAGCCCGTCGAGCTCGAAGGCGGCTCGCCGGGCCCGGTGGAACTCCTGCTGCGCGACGCGCCACTGTTGAGTCGACAACCCTCCCACCGTGAACTTGGCGAGCGTGAGGCCCAGGTCCAGCGGAGGGGCCACTCGCGAGCATCGCAGGATCGACGCGTAGTCCGCGGCGACCTTGTATGTGGTATCGAAGCCGCCCTGGCCAAGCAGCTCCGCCCTGGACGTCACGACGCCCTGATGAGCGGGAAAGCGGCCACGCGCGAACCAATGGCGGAACTCGGTGTCGTAGTCCCAGTCCGGTTCGGGCATCGCCTCCGCATCGGTGCCAAGGAACGTGACTCGCCCGTATGCCCACACGGGTGAGTCAGCGGCCAGCTGGGAGGTCACTCGTTGCAGGACGTCAACGCCGGCAACGACGTCACCGGCGTTGAGGAAGTAGATGTACTCCCCGTCGGCCTTGCGCAGGCCCTCGTTCATCGCGCCGTACACACCGGATGGTGCTGACCATGAATAGTCAACTGGCGTGACCGAATGCCGCGCGATCACCTGAGGGACGGCATGGGGGTCGCTCGAGCCGTCAATGACGACCACATTGATATCGGCTGGCTCCTGCACATCCAGTGAGGCGAGCGTGCTGTCCAGTCCCGAGGCGTCGTCCTTGACCACCGTGATGACGGTCAGCAGAGCCACGATGGGAGACTATAGGTCCCCAGCGGGAAGGCCGGAATGGCGAGCAGCAGTGTCTTCGTCGGCATGGTGACGCACGCTCGTTCACGGTTCAACGTGGACGGCGCGGCCGCCGCATTGACCCTCGGGCTGGCTGATGCGCTGCGTGAGGCCGGGCTTGATGTCGAGGTACTCGTCAGCGATCGAGACGACTACGACCCGGTCGCCATGCCACTGAGGCGAACGACCCTCGTTAGGTCCGCGGTTCACGAGGCGGTACTTGAGCGCCGCTGGCGTCGGTACCTGGTGGGTGGCGGTGCGGCCGGACGCAGTCTCGCGTCCGATCTCGCAGTGCAGACGGGTATGGCGAGTAAGCGCGTATCGACGAGCATCGGGCGGCGGCCGTGGAACGCGGCCACCGAGCTGCCCGGCGCGAAGGCCGTGAGGCGGCTTCTCAATATCGATCTGTCGCATCTGCGCTTGATGGCCGAGGCGGATGCGCACGGCAGCGAGTGGACGCTGATTCTCGAGGATGATGCCGGAGTAGCCGACCTCGCTCTCGCAGCGCGCCAGCTCGCCTGGCTCACGTCCGCCCTCTCGGACACGTATGTCGACTTTGCGAGCCTCTCCGAGTCGTTGTCTCTCGACGAACTCGGCGTGACGGAGATTCTGCATCCTGCCGGCGACATACCGGTGCCGACGAATCTTGGCCTGGTGCTCATGCGCGCGACCCGACCCATAACCAACACCGTCTGCGCGACGCTCTACCGGACCAGCTACCTGCGCAAGTTGCGTGCGTCGATCTTGCAGAGCGGCCTGTCACCCGTTGCGCCGATCGACTGGCGGGTCAACGAGGCGATCATGGACTTGGTCGAGCAAGGCGAGCTCGACGATCAGTCATGCGTGTGGGTCAAGCCCGGCATCTTCCTGCAGCGCTCGATGCACGATCCCGCCTGACTGCGTCCTAGGCGCGTGAGTACTTGCGGTTGATCATTCCGCTGGGCCATGACGTCGAGCCGGTCAACGTCATTGGTGTCTGACGCGAGATCGGATGGAACAGCGGCCGACCTTCGCCCAGCAGTAGCGGCACCGTCGTCAGCAGCATGTCGTCGATGAGCCCCTCGGCAAGGAAACTGCTGATCAGGTTCCCTCCGTCGACATACACACGCTCGAACCCCATCGACTCCCAGTGCTCGAGGGCCTCCCGCGCCGAGAGCTGCCAGAAGGTGAAGCGATCGCGATCGGCCGGGGGACGGTGTGTGAAGACAAAGACCGGCCGCTCGTCGTAGGGAACGGGATCGAAGTCCGCGATGAAGTCGTAGGTGCCACGTCCCATTGCGACGGCGTCGACGGTCGACATCAACTCGTCGTATCCGTAGTCCTCGCCCGGGAGACCGGACGACTGCAGCCAGTCCAGCTTGTCGTCCATCGTCGCGATGTAGCCGTCGATGGACGACGCGATGAACACAGAGAGTCGGGTCATGCGGTCACCTCGGGGAGTCGGGCGGTCAGGGGGCTACGGGGGGGCGTGCGATCCAGGGCACGAAGGGCAAGCCAGTCCTTGGCCTCCTGCCACGCTCCCCTCGAGGGCTTCTGCGGAGGCGGAAAGACGCCGACTGCGCGGAGGTGGGCGAGGGCGCTCGCTAGATCCTGAAGGTAGGGCTGGTAGATAGTCGTCAGAGTCTGGGATGGGATCCGGTAATGCCCAAGGCGTACTCGATCCGCATCCATCGTTCGAAGCTCGTGGAAGTGGAAGACGATCGCCTCACGCGGGTCGAAGCGCGTGGCGTTCCACGGCGCCTGGAGAGCGGGGAGCCGCTCGAGCACATGCACGGAGTCGGGGAAGCGGACGGGCCAGTCGTCGAGGTACTTCTGGTCACCGAACTTGCCGTCCTCGAATCGTGCGAAGCACCACTCGATGCACCGTTCCTGCCACCAGGCCGCTACTGCGTCGCCGGATTCGCGCACGAACGGCATGAACTGAACGCAGTAGCGTCCGCTCTCCAGCGCCTGGTCGTGCTCGTCTGCGTACGCGTGGTCGGTGATCATGACCGCTCGTCCCGAGGCCTCGAACTCGGCGAAGATCGGTGCAGGGGACGCCGCGAACCACAGGTCCGAATCCAGGTATGTGACGCGCTCGACGCTGGGGTCGGCTTCGAAGACGATGGTCGACGTGAAGGGCGTAAGGGTCCAGCAGTATTCGCCGCGTGAGCGAGTCGACTTTATCGAGAGCAGGTCGGCAGTCTCGACGGACGGGAGCGGCAGCACCGTCATGTGGTCCAGATTGAGGGTACGCAGCGCATTGACGGCCGCTTCGTCCATGGCGATGACCCAAAGGTGGAAGTCACCGGCGTGACGCAGCATCGAGGTGTACAGGGCGATGCCGTGCGGAAGGAAGGAACTGTCGTAAAGCGTCACGTAGTGCTCGGTCATGACCTCACGCCTTGAACGAGTTGACGGCCTCGATCACCGTGGAGACCTCGTCGTCGGTGAGCTGGGCGTGGCAGGGGATCGACAGGCAGGACCGTGCGTGCGCCTCGGCGGCGGGCAGGCCGAGGGGATCGCGCGCGATGTCTACGCACGGCGGCTGATGGTGCACGGGGACGGGGTAGTGGATGAGGGTCTGCACACCGCATTCGTCCAGGTGCTGCGCCAGCGCCTCGCGCTGAGCGGTCCTGACGACGAACAGGTGATGGACATGCGCGGACGGTTCGACCGGCGGTGCCAGCAAGTCGACCGCCGGATTGCTGATCTCCGATTGGTAGCGGTCCGCGACCGTGCGGCGGCGCTGCGTGAAGTTCTCGAGCCACGGCAATCGTGCCCGCAGGAGTGCCGCCTGCAGCTCGTCGAGCCGGCTGTTCAGTCCGATAATTGGATGCTCGTAGCGCACTGACTGCCCGTAGTTGCGGAGCATGCGGGAAGTCTCCGCGAGCTCGTCGTCCGAGGTGACGACGGCGCCGGCGTCGCCCATCGCACCGAGGTTCTTGGTCGGATAGAAGCTGTATGGCGAGATGCGACCGAACGTCCCGCCTCTGCGCCCGTGCTCGGTTGCCAAGTGGGACTGCGCGCAGTCCTCGATGAGATCGATCCCGTTGTCGTCGGCAAGCCCGACCCATGCAGGCATATCGCGCACCTGGCCGTAGAGATGCACGAGTAGCACGACTCGCGTGCGCGGACTTATGCAGCGCTCGACACTCTCGCGCGACAGCAGTGCTGTGTCGGGGTTGATGTCCGCGAGTACCGGAGTCGCGCCCGCGCGGATGATGCCCAGCACGGACGCGAACGCCGTCATCGGCGTCGTGATGACCTCGTCGCCCGGCCCGATGCCGATCGCTCGGAGCGAGATCTCGATGGCATCCAGGCCGTTCGCCACACCGATCGCATGCGTCGTGCCTGCGGTGGTTGCCCATTCGCGCTCAAACTCGAGGACCTCAGGTCCGAGAATGAAGTGATTCGACGCGGCGACTCGGTCGTAGCCCGCGCGCATCGACTCGCGCATCTCGACCGGCTCGGACGCGAAGCCGCTCATGAGAATCATGTTGCGTCCCAGTACTTTTCGGCGTGCGCGCGGTAGTACTCAAGAGTTCTTCCCAGACCCTCGTGCAGCGCGACCGATGGCGCCCAACCGAGGTCGGCGGTGATGAGGTCGGAGCTGCCGTAGTAGTCACCGATATCGATCTGCTTGCGATCGGGCGGGAACGGCACGAGTTCGAACGAGCCCTGCCCGGCTACCTCGATGAGGAGTTCGGCCAACGCGCCCAGACTTATGACTTCGCTGCTGCCGAGGTTGTAGATGTGGCCATTGGCGGCAGGGTTCGCGGCCGCGAGGAGCAAAGCGGCGACACAGTCGTCGACGTATGTGAAGTCGCGCTTCTGGAGGCCGTCCCCGAAGACCTTGATCGGCTCTCCGGTCAGCACCTGCTTGATCCAGATGCCGAGGAAGGTCTGACGTGCATCCTTCACACGCATGCCAGGCCCGTAGGTGTTCGTCAGGCGGAGTGCACACGCCTGAATCCCGTAGACGCTGTTGTATAGCAGGTGATACGACTCGCCGGCCGCCTTGTTGATGCCGTTGACATCGACCGGACGGATGGGGTGCGCCTCGTCGACGGGCAGGTAGTCCGGACGGCCGTAGATCTGCCGCGTGCTCGCGAACACGATCTTCGCTCCGGGGTTGCCCTCGCGGCAGGCCTCAAGAATGGAGAGCTGCGCGGCCGCGTTGATGTCCAGATCAGTGAACGGATCCGTCATCGAGTCCAGATGGCTCGTCTGGCCGGCCAAGTTGAAGACGTAGTCGACACCTTGGACGAGGGCTTTGATGGAATGGCGGTCGCGCACGTCGGAGAAGTGGATCTCGATGCGGTCGCGGATGTCATCGACATTGAAGGGATTGCCGCCGTAAGCGGGAATCAGGCTGTCCATGAGCACGACGTCGCTGCCGTCGCTGACGAGCCTTCGGGCCAGATTCGAGCCGATAAAGCCCAGTCCACCGGTGATGAGGACTCGGGAACCCGCAAAGCTCACGCGGCCTCCCGCATCGTCACCGGCTTGCCTGACAGTGGTGATCGTACCGTCCCCTACTCTCTAGGCATGCCCGACGATCTGGCTCCGGTGGCGTTGTTCGCCTATCGCCGGCCCGATCATCTGGGGCGAACGATCGAGGCGCTTCGCGCCTGCTCGGGGGCCGCGCGAACCGCTCTCACCGTGTTCTCGGATGGGGCCAAGGGTCCGGCCGACTCGACACTCGTCGGCGAGGTGCGGACGATGCTCTCGCGCGTCGAGGGTTTTGCGTCCGTGCGGGTGATCGAGAGGCCCGCGAATGTCGGACTCGCCCGCAACGTGATCGCCGGCGTCACGCAGATGCTCGAGGAGACCGAGCGCGTCATCGTTCTCGAGGACGACATGGTCGTCTCAGTGGACTTCCTGACCTACATGAACGACGCGCTCGCCATGTACGCCGACGAATCGCGGGTCGCGAGCATCCACGGTTACGTCTATCCGACCCAGGAGCGTCTGCCCGACTACTTCTTCCTGCGCGGGGCGGACTGCTGGGGATGGGCGACGTGGCGCCGCGGCTGGTCGCTCTTCAACGCCGACGGCGCGGCCTTGCTCGATGGACTTGAGCGAAACAATGCAACCGAGGACTTCGACTTCGGAGGCGCCTTCGGCTACACGCAGATGCTGCGCGACCAGGTGGCCGGACGCGTGGATTCGTGGGCGGTTCGCTGGTACGCCTCCGCCTTCCTCGCCGGTGCTTTCACCCTGTATCCAGGCGCCTCGTTGGTGGATAACATCGGCCTGGATGGCAGCGGAACGAATTCCCTGGACGGCCGGGGCCTCGCGACAACTGCCCGTCACATGCAACCTCTGACCCCCATTCCGGTCGAGGAGTCGCCCGCAACTCGCGCGGCCGTTGCTCGCGCCCTTCGCCAGCAGCAGCCGGAACGCTCGAGCTTCTGGGGTCGTTTGCGGGCGGGGTTGCGGCGATGAGTGATCGGCGCTTCGTCTGGTTTGCCCCGAATGCCGGCAACTGGGTCACGTACCGGATGGAGCACAGGGTCGCCAACGCGCTCATTGACAGCGGCGAGGACGTGTTGATGCTGCAGTGTGATCGGGTACTGAATGCGTACTGTCAGGTCATGTCGCCTGCTGGGCTGACGGCGACTTCCCCGGCACACGAGAAGGCGGCGGTCTGCCGGTCCTGCCGGTTCGCCGCCGGGATCGCGCGCGGCGAGGCCCGCTACGCGACCGAGCAACTGTCGCACTTCCTTCGCCCCGAGGATTGGTCATGGGTCGATGACAAGGTCGCATCCACGGACTTTGACAACTGGGACAGCATCGAGATCGGCGGGCTTCCCGTGGGCCGCTACGCGAGTTACACGACGATGCTCCATCACAAGCGAGCGACAGTTTCTCAGACTCCCGAATCGTGGCAGGAGTATTTAGCCGACTTGCGGGGAGCGCTTCTCGTGGCACGCGCGCTTCCCCGTCTCGTCGACGAGGCCCGTCCCACGCATGCGGTCGTCTACAACGCGCTGTATCCCGCCAATCGGGTCTTTGCGGAGGGCCTGACGAGGGCTGGTGCCGTCCTCATGAACCTTTCCGGTGGTCCGACGGTGCCGCGTCGCTACAGCACCCTCGCGGTGTACGACGGCATCAAGGCAAGCCAGACGATGACCGACTCGAATGCCTTTCGAGCGAGCATGCAGGTCCCCGCGAGCGGGCAGGAGATCATGCACGTCGAGGAGCACGTCGCTCAGCTGATGAGCGGTGCTGATCCCTGGGTCTACTCGTCGGCGGCCTCTCTTCGACCCGCCCGGGAGGTGCGCGCGCTGCTCGGAGTTCGCCCGCAATCGAGCGTCGCCACCGTGATTGTGTCGAGTCCCGACGAGACGAGATCGAACCTCATGGTGGACGCGGAATTCCACCGTGATCCTACGAACGGATACTCAGACGTGGCGGAGTTCCTCAGGGCATGCATTGCTCTGGCTCACGAACGCCCCGAAGTCGACTTCGTGTTCCGCCTCCATCCACGGTTGGCGCCCAACAAGCGCGAGAGGCTTGTGTCGCCAGACCTCGGCGTGATAATTGAACTCTTGGCCGACCTGCCGCCCAACGCTGTTATCAATTCAACCGCCGACGGGCTCAGCCTTTACGACCTACTTCTCGTCTCGTCCCTTGCCGTGAACCAGAGTTCAAGCGCGGGACTTGAGTTTCAGGTGTTCGGGGTGCCGGTGGTCCAGTACGACCCGGTGAGGCAGAGCGCGTACCCACCCGATCCTGACCTGTCCGCGACGAGGGACGTCGCGGATCTCATTCGGGTATTCGACCGCGCCCTTCTGGCAGGCGCGGACCCGTCACGCTCCATCCTCGCGTTTCGATGGTACGTCTCGGGACAGATGCGCGCCGTCGTCCACCTGGACCCGCTCGACCCTGTCCGGACTGGTCCGCCGACTCCGACGCAGCCCGAAGCACCTGCTTCGAGTCATCCGCTCGGCCGCTTCCTTCCCGCGCGCGCGAAGGAGTTCATCGCGGCAAGAATTCAACGGCACCAACGGGCAAGGGAGCTCGCGGACCTGCCGCCGCTTAGCGCTGATGCGACTCGCGTACTGCTGACTGAGATCGACCATGTCACCGGGTCGGGGGACGTCTGGGAGCCATTCATGAACTACCCCCCTGCGTCCGACGCCGGGCCGGAGGAGGCGGCAGTTCACGCTGCGGTCTTGCGCCTCAGCGAGCGACTCGCTCTCAACGACCTAGACGGTGTTGGCGTGGTCGCGTGGCTCGCCGTCAGCGCTGATTGACGAGCTTCGTGTAGACGACGAATCCGTCGGACGACCGAGACGTAACGACGTATCCGGCTGATGTGAAGAGCGCGTGAGAGGCTGCGTTGTCGGGATGAATGAATGCCTCAAGCACGGCGACGCCCGAGTGGGCTGCCTCTCGCTCCACGAAATCGATCATCCGCCGAGCCAGCCCGCGCCCCCGATAGCGGGCCGCCACGGAGACCGACGTTACAGCCGTTCTCGCGTTGCCAACGTCGAGTCTCACAGTCCCGGCTGGGTCGTCGTTGACCTCGAGGATCCAGAGCGCGGCCTCCTCACGAGCAAGACGGTCTGTCAGCCATGTGCGGTGCTCGTCTGCCGTTACAGCCGACGGGTGGCGAAACCAATGGTAGTCATCCGCATCGTTGCGCCACCTGAGAAGGGCATCACTGTCGTCGAAGGTGGCGGGTCGGATCGTCATGCGGGGCGGAAGCGGATCAACCATATGGAGAAGCCAGCCCCTCCCCGCGTTGAAACGCTCGAGAAGCCATCGTGCCGACGAGGGAGCCGAAGTCACGTGGAGCCGCGCCGATGTTTGGCCGGACGATCGCCAGGTCGTCCGGTTCGAGGATCTTCCCGAATGGGATGTCACGTGCCGCGACGATGCTCCTTCTGAAGTGCAGTGACGCCAACTCCGAAGGCGTAGGCCCGTACTCCGCGTGGCCACGCGCCGCGTGAGCCTGCTGGCACGCGGTGACCAGCGCCGCGAGGTCGTCGGGAAGGGTGGAGAAGCTCTCGTCTGCACTGCCCGTGCTGGCGGCATCCTTCACGTGCTTCTCGATGATGCAGGCGCCAAGACCCACGGCTGCGATGGCGGCAGTGTTTCCAATCGTGTGGTCGCTGTAGCCGATGGGCACGCCGAAGTCCGCAGCCATGCGCGGAATCAGGGTGAGATTGAGGTCGTCGATGTCGGCCGGATACGCGCTCGTGCATTTGAGGAGCGCAACCTGCGGTGCTCCCGAAGCGAGCAGGATCGCGAGTGACTCGGCAATCTCCTCGTGACTGGACAGCCCGGTCGACATGATCACGGGCTTGCCGGTCTGGCCGATCCGTTCGAGAAGTTGGTGGTAGGTCAGTTCGAAGGACGCCACCTTGTACGCGGGAACGTCGCAGGTCTCCAGGAAGTCGACGGCGGTGGGATCGAACGGGCTCGAGAACAGGTGCACGCCGAGCTCGCCAGCGATTCCTGAGAGTTCGGGTGTCCACTCCCAGGGAGTCATCGCGCGTTCGTAGAGCTGATACATGCGCTCGCCATCCCACGTGCCGCCCTCGATGAGGTAGCCGGGCAGGTCGACATCGAGTGTGATGGTGTCGGCGCTGTAGGTCTGCAGCTTCACCGCGTCGACACCGGCCTTCGCACAGTCGATGACGATCCGCTTCGCCAACTCGATGTCCTGCAGGTGGTTGGCCGAAACTTCGGCTATGACATACGGCGGGTGGTCAGGTCCGATCGGTCGTCCACCAATGGAGAACTCGGCCAGGTGGGTCATTGTGATCCGTGCACCGTCGTTGCAATCGATCGTTCGAGCGGAAGCTCTTGGTCCGAGGCGAAGAAGTACAGGTTCGTGCGTGACGGGAAGACCGTCTCGAAGACCTGAACGTTCTTGAACCAGGGCTCCAGGAATCGCACGAGGTCGGCCTTGTCATGGAACTCGTACTCGTGCTGATGCAGGTGCTTGCCTCCGTGCTCGGGTTCCACGATCGTGTACCCGGAAATGATCCCGTGCGGCGCGAGCCGCTCCTTGATGCTGGACATCAACGTGCGGATCTCGTCCTCGGTGAAGTGCTCGATCGCGGCGTCCCAGATGATGTTGTCGAACTGACCGACGGGCATGTCGGTGCGGATGTCGCCGAGTCGGAAGGTGATGTTCGGCGCAGAGCAGTTCTTCCGTGCGCTCGAGAGGGCCTCCTTGTCGAAGTCCATAGCGGTGATGTGCGCTGCCTGCGAGGAGTAGAAGTGGTAGGTCATGAATCCGTCGCCGCAGCACAGTTCGAGGACTCTCGGGAGGGTTGCGCCGCGGGTGGCCTGGAGCGCGAGCGACGAGTAGACCCCCCGCTCCCACGGGAATGACTGCTGCATCGTGTGCCACTGGTAGTGCGAGTCGATGAAGTGATCGAAGTACTCCGGATTGTCGACGCTCCACTCGATGACGTACTGCGCCTTGTGCGCCGACGCCGACATGCGTCGGGTGAGCCGACTCACCCCGCGTGAGGCCTTCACGAGCGGCAGTCGGCGCTTGGCCTCGGACAGGATCCGAGACCCGCGTGACAACTCGCGGTGCCCCTCATCGTGGCCGTGCGCGCCCTCATGGTCGCTCATGGGATCCCCTCTCCGGACTCTTCCAGCGGCAACCATATTCGACGTCCGAGAGGACGGGGCTGTCCCTGTAGTCTTGCGCGGTGAGTTCCCAGGCCTCTAGCCCACGGAGGGTCAAGTGACCCAGGTCAGGACCTGCCGGATCTGTAAGTCCGATCGGCTCACCGAGATTCTCGACTTCGGCGACCTGACTCTCACGGGCGTCTTCCCGGGTTCGCTCGACGAGTCAGTCCCGACGGGGCGGGTTCGACTTCTCCTGTGCCGCGAGTGCGGTCTGGTTCAACTGGGCGACACCTTCCCGCCCGAGGAGATGTACGGCGACAACTACGGGTACCGCTCGGGCCTCAACAAGTCGATGGTCAACCACCTTGAGCGCATCACGCGCAGCCTTGAGACGCGCACCGCCCTCTCTCCCGGAGACACAGTCCTCGACATCGGCGCGAACGACGGCACTCTCCTTCGGTCGTACACGGTGCCCGGACTACAGCGCATCGGCATTGATCCGACGATCAAGAAGTTCAGCGAGTACTACCCAGCCGATATTTCTGCGGTTGCCGACTTCTTCTCTGCGAAGGCATTTCGATCAGTCACTGATGCCAAGGTGACCATTGTCACGTCGATCGCGATGTTCTATGACCTTGACGACCCGGTTGCGTTCGCCAGCGACATTGCCTCGGTGCTCGCCGATGACGGTGTCTGGTACTTCGAGCAGAGCTACATGCCGTGGATGCTCCGCAGCGGTGCCTACGACACCATCTGTCACGAGCACCTCGAGTACTACTCGCTGACGACGATCAAGAACATCCTTGACCGCGCCGGACTTGTGCTCATTGATGCCGCGACCAATGCGGTCAATGGGGGATCCATCTCGGTCACTGCGGGCAAGGGTGTCGAGGGCCACGAACCGTCGGTCTACGCGCGGTGGTTGCTGGCCCAGGAGGAGTCCGACCGGGTGCATGCGCCGGAGAGCTGGGTGGAGTTCCGGCAGAAGGTGCACAGCCGCCAGGAGGACCTGCGGTCGCTCCTCACCCAGTTGACCGACAGCGGGGCCGTGGTGATGGCTCTGGGTGCCTCGACCAAGGGCAACGTGCTGATGATGACCACTCCCGTCGGCATCGACCTCGTGTCGAAGGTCGGCGACGTCAACCCGTACAAGTACGGACGGTTCCTGCCTGGCACGGGCATCCCGATCGTCAGTCAGGAGGAGGTCCTTGCCGACAAGCCGGACTACCTGCTGATCCTGCCCTGGCACTTCCGGGAGACGTTCATGGTCTCGCTCGAGGAGTACCTTGCCGGTGGCGGGCGTCTGATCTTCCCCTTGCCGGACCTCGAAGTTGTCGGCTACTAGCACGGGCGAGCCACGGCGCGACCGGCCGGAAGTCGCGCTCATGGTCAAGACTTACGCAGAGGATCTCGCCTACTGCCAACGCCTGGTGCGATCCATTAATGAGTTCAACGTGGAGGACCTTCCGGTTTACATCGTCGCACCCGCGGTCGATCTGCCCCTGTTTGCCGAGTTCGCGTCTGCGAGTGTCACGCTCCTGTCGGAGGATCTGTTCGCCGAACACCTCACCAATGAGCCCGTGCTCGACATCGCCCCTGGCTACGTAAATCAAGAGATCATCAAGATCGCGTTCTGGGAACTTGATCTGTGCGAAAACTACGTGTGTGTGGACTCAGAGGCGGTGTTCCTCAGGCCATTCGGCCGCGACGACTTCATGGCAGCTCCCGGCGTGCCTTACACAATCCTGAGCGAAGACTTCGAGTTGCGCGTCGAGACTGAGTACTTCGATAAGTACTGGAGGAGCCGAGAGGCGATGATTCGCCGCATCCAGGACGCAGTCGGACTAGAGGAGCCACGCCTACTTACATGCCATGGACACGCGGTCCTCTCCAGCCGAGTGCTGAAGTCGCTGAAGACGGACTTTATGGAGCCGCGCGGCTACTCATACCTCGATCTGATTGGCATCGCTCCTTATGAATTCAGCTGGTACAACTGCTGGCTTCAGAAGACTCGGCCGGTGCCGTTGATCATGCGCGAGCCGGTGTTCAAGACCATCCATAGCGCAAGTCAGCATCTGGAAGTCGCTCTCCGGCGCGCTACGAGTAATGACTTAGCGCGCGGATACGTAGGCGTCGTCGTCAACTCCGGCTTCTCCAGACAAGAGGGAGTCCTGTCGGTTGATGACCCGCGCTACCAACTGTTGGGTCGGTTCGTGCCTCCGTCCGAACTCGCGCGCGCAGCCTCCCTCAGAATCTATCGGCGCCTTCCCACCCTCCAACGGCTAGTGAAGATGGCTTCGGGCCCAATTCGCGCGCTGGGTCGGTAGGCAACAGCAGTCCGTGGATGAATGAGTCGATGAACTCCTCGCCGGTCCACACGTGCTCGCGCTGTCGCCCCTCCTCCACGTACCCCGCCGCCTCCAACTCGCGGACGAAAGCCGAGCGGAACTCGTAGGTCTCGGTGGTGAGCCGGTGCAGCCCGAGCCGGAGCGCGAGCGAACCGACGAGGTGGAGGAAGGACGACAGGTCCTGCGAGAACTGGTCAGGTGACTGACGGTCCGTGGCGGTTATGAACGAAACCTCGCCGCGTCGATGCGGCCACGCGATGTGCACGATGCCCCCGTATCCGATGAGGGCGTCGTCGTCGACGAAGGCGGCCAGTACCTGAGCGGGGTGTGCCTGAGTCATCTGCGGCCGGAGGGTCTCGTCGTAGTAGCGATCCTGATCCGCCTCGGTAAGCGGGGCACTCTGCCGGAGGATCTCGATCTGGTCGTTGCGCCAGTGCCTCACAGGCTCGCGGTCGGGCCACGTCAGCGGGCGGAGCGAGTACCGGCCCACGGACAGCCCGGCGAAGTCCACGCATGCGTAGCCGATTGGCCAGGCACTCACGCGAGCTCGCTCGCGAGCGCCGCCACGACTTCGTCTTGATCCGCGTCCGTGAGACCCGCATACATCGGCAGGCTAATCAGGCCGGAGTAGACCTCGTCTGCGACGGGAACTCCACCGGCGGGGAGCAGGACGTCCTTGCTGACGGTGTGGTGGTGCACCGGCACGTAGTGCACCTGAACTCCGATGCCGCGCGCGCGAAGGCCGGTGAATACCTTGAGTCGATCTCGAACCCGGATCGCGAAGAGGTGATAGCCGTGGCGGTAGCCATCGGGTGCGGCAGGCGGAAGCATGATGGGGAGGTCAGCGAGCAGGCGTCGGTAGCGGTCGGCCAGTTCATTCCTCCGGTCGATGAAACTGTCGAGCTGCAGCATTTGAGAAGAGCCTAGGGCGGCTTGAAGGTCCGTGAGGCGATAGTTGTAGCCGACCTCGACCGCGTCGTAGGCCCACGGCTCGATCTGAGGAGTCCTGTCGATCCCGTGGGACCGAAACATCCGGAGGCTCTGGGCGAGGTCGTCGTCGTTCGTTGTGACCATGCCCCCCTCGGCCGTCGTTATCGGCTTGACCGGATGGAAGGAGAACACGCACATGTCGCTGCGTGCGCAATTGCCGACGGGGCCGTCGGGAGTCCTTGCACCTAGTGCGTGCGAGGCATCCTCGATGACGACTCGCGGCCGGCTGGCGAACTGGTCCATCGCCACCGGAAGGCCGGCGTAGTGGACGGCTACCAAGGAATCGATGGTTTCGTCGACCCGCGCGACATCGATGTTGTACGTGGTCGGATCGACGTCGATGAGCGCGGGCCGTGCCCCGACGTAGCGTGCGCAGTTCGCGCTCGCTATGAACGTCAGGGGCGAGGTATGCACCACGTCCCCAGCGCCAAGGCCCGCAGCGAACGTCGCTCCGTGGAGTGCTGCCGTTGCCGATGAGAAAGCGATCGCGTGCTTGGCGCCCACGTAGTCGGCAACTCTCGCCTCGAACGCATCGACACTCGGCCCGGTCGTGAGCCAATCACCGCGCAGGACGTTCACGACGGCCTGCACGTCGCTGTCGCTGATCGACTGCCGACCGTAGGGAATCACGTCAGGTGACCAGCGCACGCAGTTGATCAGCAGTTAGCCACTGGTCGTTGGTATCGGAGCGGTAGGAGAAGCCGCGCTCGACCGGCGTGCCCTCCGGCTCCTTGAACCACCACGCGTCGACCGTCGGCTTGACGACGTAGCGGGTCGCCTGGCGGATGGTCCGCGAGCTGTCCTCGGCGGAGATCATCTCTTCGTGCAGTTTCTCGCCCGGCCGGATGCCGACATCGATCGTCGGGTGGCCCGGGGCCAGGGCCTCGGTGAGGTCGGTGATCTTCATGCTCGGAATGCGCGGCACGTACAACTCGCCGCCGTTCATCGACTCGAATGCCTCGACGACGAAGTCAACGGCCTGGGGGAGGGTGATCCAGAAGCGCGTCATCTCGCGATCGGTGATCGGGAGCGGACGTCCCTGGGCGAGACAGTCCTTGAAGAAGGGAATCACCGAGCCACGGCTGCCCACGACGTTGCCATAGCGAACGACCGCGAACGCTGTATCGGATGAGGAACCGTAGTTATTGCCGGCCACAAACAGCTTGTCCGCAGTGAGCTTTGTCGCTCCGTAGAGATTGATCGGTGATGACGCCTTGTCCGTCGACAGTGCAACGACCTGCTTCACGCCCGAGTCGATCGCGGCGTCGATGACATTCTGGCTGCCCAGAACATTGGTCTTCACGTACTCGAACGGGTTGTACTCGGCGGTGTCAACCTGCTTCAGCGCCGCAGCGTGCACGACGTAGTCCACGCGGCTGAAGGCACGCATGAGACGGTCACGGTCGCGGATGTCGCCGAGGAACCATCGAATTCGGTCGTCCTGGAAGTCCTTGCGCATCTCGGACTGCTTGAGTTCATCACGCGACAAGATCGCCAGACGCCGTGGCTTCAGCACGTCAAGGGCGTGGCGGACGAAGGCCTTCCCGAACGAGCCGGTTCCCCCGGTGATGAGGATGGAGCTGTCCTCGAACTTGCTCATCGTCGACTGGCTTCCCATCCTGTGATTTGACGGTCAGCCTAGCCCACCGGGGGCGGCGCGACCTTCGACTACTCCAGCAGGATCCGGTGCAACTGCTCGGCTCGGCGCCAGTCCTCCTCGGTGTCGATGTCGCACACGAGGGCACCGTCGACTGCGTACCCGACGGCGTTGTCGAGGAGCGAGAGCCGATCGAGCCAAGCGCGGGCCGTGCCCCAGTAGAACTGGCCTGCGTCATGCCAGCGCTCGTCAAGGTCCTGAGTCCGAGAACTCGCGTACTCGGGATGAGCGAAAGCCAGCGCGCCGCCTGAGCCCATGGTCAAGGCCCGCTGGACCGGGTACGGGTATCGCGTCACAGTGGCCACGTACGGCGCGCGGTCGAGCAGCGCGCGCGAGCGCGAGTAGTCCTCGCCGCGCAGGAACACCGCAGCCGGATAGACGCAGCAAACGGTCTCGACGGTTCGTCCTTCCTCGATCAGCCAACCGACCGCGTGTGCGATGACGTCGACAGTGGCGGTCATGTCGTCCGCTAGGGGTGCTGGCCGCATGAACGGCACCTTCGCTCCAGCGCTGAGCGCGACCGCCGCGATCTCTTCGTCGTCCGTGCTGACGATGACATCGCCGAATGCGCCGCTGGAAAGGCACGTCTGGATCGACCACCACAGCAGTGGTTTGCCTGACATGGTCCGGATGTTCTTGCGGGGAATGCGCTTCGAGCCGCCACGAGCAGGAATGATCGCGACCGAGTCGGTGTGCGGGCTCATGCGGCAATCCGGCGCGCGATCAACTAGCCTCCAGTAAGTGTCGCGCCATTTTACGCCATGGGACCCTTCTACAGATCCCGAAGCCGAAGCGCGCGGATTCAACCCTCCTCGGACGCGCCGCCTCTGGCGAGACGCGATTCTGCCCCGCGCCGTCATTCCGATCTTCTGGGTGTACTGGTTGTTGCTGCTTCCGGCCGGCCTGGGTCATCGGCGTAAGGCAACTGCGTCGACCCGTCTGGGGATCGAATCGGGAAAGGTCGGCTGGACGCACGTGTACTTCGAGGAGCTTCTCGCCTCGGCCCGAGAGTATCTCGGTACGGATGCCGTCGAGCAGATCGTCATCGATCGCGACCAGCCGTACCTGCCGCAGTTTCGAGCGTGGTCCGCGCGGCTCGACCTGACCCACGTGCTGCTCGACGTGCGCACTGGAGCTCAGACCTGGCCGCGCGCGCTCGTCGACGTGTTTGCCACTGCATGGCGGCTGAGGCGTGATCGAGTCGTACCGATCGTCGTTCTAACGGATGCGTCCCTGCGTCGCCACCGTCTGCAGGCGGCAGTGATCACGGCATTCGATGGAGTTGTCGTGACGTTCATGTCGTCAGACCTGCTAGCACCGATCTTTCCTCATAGAAGGATTCTCGGACCTATGCCGATGCCCGTGTCGGTTGCTCGTCTGACGTGGCTCCAGGCTGTTCGCGCAGAGTCGGTGGCAAGCAAATCCCCGACTGTCAGCTTCATTGGCGCCACCTATCAGCCTAGAACGCTCTTCCTTGACCGGCTCACGGCACTTCTCGCGGATAAGGGCATCACGCTGGCCGTTCATGGCAACAAGTACGAGACCTCAAACGACGACTACTGGCGGGTGCTGGCAACGAGCGACATCATCCTTACGACCACAATGCAGGGGATGCCGCGCCCGGAGGCCGATTGGTTCTGGACTAAGCAGATGGTCTTCCGGTTTAGCGAGGCGCTGTCTGCGGGCGCCGTGCTTGTGTCGTCAAGCGTTGCCGGAGTCGAGAGGTTCTTCCTGCCGGGCAGAGACTTCCTGCCGTACGTCAGCGTCGCTGACGCGCGTGACGCGATTGTCCAGCTAATGGAGGACCCGGTAGGGCGCGAGCGAGTGCGTGCGTGCGGGCACGCCACTGCTGTGGCTTTGGCAGTGGACCATGTCTATTGGCAGGTCATCGACCAGGCACTTGGCAGACTTGCCACTCTCGGGAGATAGCTAGCTCCCAAAGAAGTTGAGAAGGAGGTGGGCCTTCAGATCAAAGTCCCCATTGCGATGCCACACGAAATGGCTACCGGTGTCCGCCTGATTCCAGTGGGCGGCCGTGAATCCCTTGTAGCGGGCCGTCCGTCGACAGAGATAACTGAGCAGGCTCTCAGGCATCGTGATGGACGTGACATTCGCGAAGCGCGGAGATGAACCAAGTCGCGCGAGTGCGGCCGACGGCCCAAGATCGAGCGTCAGCGCGCGCTCGTTGGTGCCAATGACGAAGGAGACCTCGCGACCAAGGCCGTAGCCTGGTGCGCGCTCCACGATCAGATTCGCTGCCGCGAGAAGTTCAGAATCCTCAAGTAGTGCGGGCTCTAAGCGTTCGTAGGGGAACGAGACTCCCTGAATCGTCCCGATGTACTCGTCGTAGACCAGAGCAGAAGGCTCGCTGTAATCGGGGTCCTTGCTGTCCGCGCAGAGGTCTATCGAACCTCCTGGCACCACGGAGATGACCTCGGCCTTGCTGTAGCGGGCAACCCGCAGGCAGGCTTGGTCCAGCGGCAAGGTCGCGCGATCCTTGTTCAAATTGGCAAGCCGGCCGCCCAGTACGTATTGACCGGCGAATGGCATGACGTATCGAGCCGACACGGAGTCGGCGGCCAGTGCAAGCATTCGGCAGACTCGATCGGTGACTGCGTCTGCTGCGGATGCCTTGTCGACAATGTCTGGAAAGCATTGGGGAAACGGCGATGCCCCGCCGTAATGCCCCATCAGGAGGTCGGATCCACCGATCAAGGGAGCTAGACGCGGCACGAGGTTGACTGCAAGCGCATCGTTGGCATTCACGACCCTGTAACCGTCTGCCGCGAATACCCCGACCGAGTCGATGCCTCGACTCCAGGGCTCAGGTGAGCAGGCGATCGAAACACCGCATGCCAGGGGATTGCATTCGTCGGCGACGAAAATGGTGAGTTCGATATCTCCGACAGTGATCGTCTTCCCCGAATCGATCTCGACTACCTCGGCCCGTCCGCCCGCGAGCGCAGAGCAGGCCCGGGCGAGCCACTGGTGTGCGTACTTCGCAATGATGATCTTCAATCCGGGACGCGCGCGTATCAGTCGGGCTAGAAACGATCTATCGAAGTGATCAGGATGCAAGTGACTCACGTAGACCGCGTCGATGCGTCGGTCCATGAGGTAGTCCTCAAAGGACGTGGGAAGGGGTGGCCACTGATACCAGGAACCGAGGAAGGCCCCTGGCTCGACCCATGGGTCGCACAGGATGTTGGTGCCGTCCAGCGCCTCGACCTCGACGCACGCGTTCGCGTGCCACGTGATCTTCAAGACGCCTCCAGCATCTGTCGTCGCCCACGAGCCTAGGACATCGCAGTGACCGCTCGCCTCACGGCTTGTTCGACCAAGGGCGTAATTCTGTCGGTTCCGATTGTCGTGAGGTGGATGCCATCCGCATAAAGCCAGGAATCTGCGAGGTTCGTGCGGCATAAATCCACCTCGCATATGGCCGGTCTGAGATCCAGGACAGTCGATGCCGTGGCAGCTGCTACCGTCGAACGGACGTCGCGCAGCGGTCCTTCGTATCTATCGAGATCGACGATGCGTCGCTCCATTCCGCATGCGCTCGCCGCTCGCAGGAGCGCTACGCCATGGCAGGCGTAGGCGCTCCACGGGCGAACTGGTTCGCCTCCCGAGTCAATCTCGAACATTGCCGGAACGGGCTGGACGAGCATCAGGGAGTGGCCACTGTCCTTCAGCGTCTTGGCCATGGAGGCGAGACCGCTGCTGAGGTACTGGAGTCGGCCCGCGGCCGCGTACGTGGCGGGCTTCCCGGCCTGGGCGAGGGCCGTGTCGAGAAGGAACGGGTAGTAGTCGGCGAAGCTGATCACTACCAGGCCAGGCGGTTGCTGCCTAAGCCAATCCTTTGCCGCTGCGAGGAATTGCGTGCACCCGACGTCTTCTGCAGGCGCAATAGGAGTTCCCCAGATCTTGACGACGTCCGCAAACGGGCACGCCGAAGCCCATGCCCACGACACAGGCCTTTCGATACCCGCAGCAAGTACCACCCCTTCTGAGAGCGCACCGATCGTGGAATCGCCAACTACGTAAATCGGCTCACCAGTGGCATCGGAGTTGATCTGGCAGACCTGTTGGTAAGCGCCGGGGAGGGCCACCACTCTCGCGCAGGAAGGCGTTGGCGACGGAGCGCCCAGCACCTGACTGCGCATCTGTTGTGCCTGCTCGCTACCCCACGCAACCGTCGCTCCGCCGAGAAGGAGAAGTGAGAGAAGGAGCGGTGGGAGCATCACGATCGCGACGAACTGCGCCTGTGAACGGAATGGCGCGATCGTTCGCTTGCGTAGTGGGTCCTCGACAAATGCATACGAGCAGTAAGCGGGGATCAGCGACAGTGCTGCAAGGAGAAGCGTGATCCCGTACGAGCCGGGCCAGAGGGCGAGGCTGAACGCGATCAGTGGCCAATGCCACAGGTACCAGCTGTAGGAGATGTCGCCTAGGAACACCGACGGCCGGGCGCCAAGAAGCCGCTGAATTCCATCAGGTCGGCTGGCATTCCCCGAACCGCCGGCCAGGAGGAGCGCTGCCCCGATCACGGGAATGAGCACGATGACACCTGGGAACGTGAAGGTGTCGTTGATCCCGAAGGCGGCGAGAAGCAGCAGGCCGATGCCTAGATACGAGAACACAACCCGCACGGGTCGCGGGATCTGCGCGCCGGCCGACAGCGCGAGCGCAACGAGCGCGCCGACGCCGAACTCCCATGCTCGGGTGAACGGACTGTAGAAGGCGAACGTGTCGGTCAGAAAGGCTGGCAACTGCGGCAGGGTGCCGGGAGTCCGGAACGAGGATCCCACGCACAGGAGGAACGATCCGAAGGTGCCAATGGAGACGACAGCGATCACCGTCCCTCGCGAGCGGGAGAACCGCCTGCTGATCAGCCAGGCACCGATCAGGATGGCGGGAAAGATGAGGTAGAACTGTTCCTCGACGGAGAGCGTCCAGGTGTTCAGGAGAGGATTGACCGCCGTCTGATCGTCAAAGTAGCTGCGCGGCCCTCGAGCCAGCACGAGGTTTGCCAACAGCAGCATTGCGCCTAGTCCGGTGCGTGCGGTGTCCTGTTGCGGCCCTAGTGGCGACTGCAGGAACATCGACATCACCGCGACGCATGCAACAAGGACCGCCAAGGCAGGAGTGAGCCGCTTGAACCGTCGCCAGTAGAAGTGCCGGAGCCGGATCGCAGCGTTCCTCTGCCACTCTCGGGTGAGTAGTCCAGTGATGACGAAACCGGAGATGACGAAGAAGACATCTACCCCGGCGAAACCGCCGGGGACCGGGAGGCCGGCATGGAACGCGACAACCATGAGAACGGCGATCGCCCGAAGCCCTTGAATGTCGGCACGACGATGGGTGTCCCGCCGAGTGGTCACCACAGCACTGACGGACATCTGCGCATTCTGCCCTTCAAAGGGTGGCGATAGAACAGCGGTTGCCAGGTTGAGAAAAACTCTCAAGGGTCATACCAACTGTGCTATCCCGGACGCGGCCCTCGACCGAGTATTGCCCCGACGCGATGCCGAAGCCCACTCCAAAACGCACCATGAAACGTCACCCTCCACCACGTCGAGTACGCCGCTGCCTTGATGAGGTCAGGCACGGTTACGTAGGACGCAAGGGACACGGCCCGTGCGTCGTCGACGCCCGCAACCCCGTCGCCGCGAGAGTAGTTTGAGTTGACGACGGTGGCGACGTAGCCGCGGGCGATATCCGGAACCGTCACTCCGCGAAGCACGTACTCCAAATGTTGGCTTGGATTATGAAACGTCTTGAACATCGGCTCACGCATGACAATGGGTATCGTTCCGTCCTTTTGGAGCCACATGTTGTACCAAGTCGGCTCGTAGGGTGAAAGCGTTAGCGCGTCGAGGTATCCCCAATGCCGTGGTGCGAGAAACTGGTCGCGGAACGAGCGGAGTACCGTCGCAGAGAACACCGCATGGCCGTGCACGGTAAGCAGTCTCGGCGAGTCCAGTCCGACTGCTCGCATGATCTCGCGGAGCTTTGCCTCCCGGTATTCCCACTGATCTGCGTGGTACTCCGGTTCGGACCTCAATTCGGCGTCTTCTGTCAAGAATGTGAAGGGTGTGCTCGCGTCATGCATGAAATCGCTCATGTAGAAGGGCCGAATGAACTCGGCATCAGAGTCGACGCATAGATAGTTCTCGGCCAAGCCCGTCTCCCAGAAGCAAAGCTTGATGATGGCCTGATTGATGTAACCGGCGCGGTAACCATTGATGTCGCGGTCGCTGAGGTGGTCGCCGAACATTGACTCTGGAAGAACTGATACCCCAGGGCATTCCAGATGCGCGAACAGCGCAAGTTCGTCGTCGGGCGCAACCACGAACACCGGAACGTGATCGACGTTGTAGCGATGAACCGAATCCATGAGTCGATTCACGTACGAAAGATCGGCTGCATAAGTCTTGACCAGGATGGCGAAGGAACTCATTGCGGGCGCCTGGTCAAGATCATTCCTCGCCAGCTCACCGGGATGCCTGAGCGCGTACTTGTGTCCGTCTCGATACCGCGGAACGTGTCGATGAGGTCCCAGCCCGGGAAATGGGCGGCCAGCTTCTCGTGGGAGAACAGCCAGCTGGGATAACTGGCTGCGTAGATCGACGCAGGCACGAGCTGGACGGCGGGGACGTCCTGAGGGAGTTCCGTCATCGGAGTGCGATCAACGACGACTGTCTGCACGCCGGTGCGGACCACGTCGTCGATGATCGCGTAGGGATCCTCTAGGTACTGGAGGACGCTGGAGAACAGGGCGACATTCGGATCGAGTGACTCCGCACAGGCGCAAACCGAATCGTGAAACGAGAGCCGGCCATCCTCGAATCGGCGGCCCGCGGCAACGAACTTGTCCTGCTCGACCACACCCCAGGCCACCGCCAGGTCGGTGAAGAGGCGGGAGTACTGGCGATAGGTAGATCCTAGGGAGCCGCCGAAGTCGAGGACTCTCAATGAACCCCCGCTCCGCGCCGCCTGCCACATCAACGCCGCGGCGACTGGCCACCGATACTCGATGGCGTCGAAGGTAACCCCGTCGCGTTCGAAGGCGGCCTCGCCCGCCACGACGGCATCGGTCGCCCGCACAACCTGAGAAAGGATCGCCGCGTTCGCGTACCCCGAGGCCGCAGTCGTCGCTGCTTCCCAGCTATCGAAGCCGTCGAGAAATCGCGTGGCATGCTTCGACCGCCGCGCGAACGCCCGACTCACCAGCGGAGGAGTCAGTCCATGCAGCGCTCGCCGCGGTGCGGACGTCATTGTGCGAGTTCGGTCTCAGGCTTCGGGGGATAGCGCTCGAGCAGGGTCTGCAGGGGTTCGATGCCGATCACCTTGCTGTCGTTGTCGAGGATGATCATGGGCCTCGACCGCACATCGTCGGACATCTGCGAGAGGTACGGGTGGAAGTGGTCCCAGTTCGACTCATTCTGCAGCCACTCGTCGAGCTCCCACTGCACCAGCCCTGCGGCGGCCACATCCTGACCGGAAAGGCCCGTGAGGATGCGCGTGCATGAATACGCTCGAGGGCCGTCCTGCAGCACGCTTGGCCGCTCCGCGCCCTGCGGTAGGTACACGCAGCCGATGGGATTCGAACTGAGCGGTTGGTCACCGGTTGCCTTGACCTCTGCCGGCCACCAGTACGGGGCCGGATCGCCAGTCGCAGTCGGCCACAGACCGGGCTTGAGCTGCACCATTGCGCGAGGGAGCAGGGTGTCGAGCATCAGTAGTGCGACCACCCCTCCGACGCCGAGCCAGCGCATCAGCGTCATGCCCCGCTGCGTGCGATCCAAGAGCAGCAGCGCGATCGGCACGGTCGCAGCAAGAATTGGCAGGATCACGGCGAACGCGAGCTTCTTTGACGCGTAGTTGGGGCCGCTGCCAACGGTCCAGAAGTCCGCAAGCGTGATCAGGATTGCGTAGGTGACGAGTCCGATGATCGGCGCGAACGGAAGCGCGGCGCGCCAGTCCCGTCGACCGCGACCCAGCACGACGGCCGCGCCGATCACGGCCAGAACTGTGATGGCGCCGATGATCGTGGTGACTTCCTCGGTGCCACCCGGGCTGGAGAACAGCGGCAGGGTCGGCACCGACACCGTGCTCACGCCATGCACCGCGCCGGAGCCTGCCGCGACCGGAACGGAGGCACCCTGCGAGCCGTCGAGTCCGAGGGCGTACATGATGCTGCTGCGCAGGAAGTCGAACATCAACACGAACAGAATCAGGCTGCCGCCGAGAACCGCGCCGTGGAATCGGACGTTGGTGCGTCGGTACAGGCCGTAGGCGCCGTACCCGATGAGCCCGAGCAGCAGGCCAAGCGCGAACACGTTGAGCGGGAACCAGACCTCGGCGCAGCAGATGACGGCAACCGTCGTCAGCACGCGCGCGTGTGCCGTGCGGTAGCCGGAGATGAAGGTGCAGACCCACAGCGCGAGAACGAGAATCGTGAACTGCAGCGTGAGGTGCCCGAAGTTCATGAGGACGGCGACGCCGGAAGCGAGGATGACCATTCCGAGCAGGGCAAATGCCCATGGCAATCGTGCCCGATCAGCTCCCTCGTCCCACTTGCGCTTCATCTGAACCAGAGGTGCAAGGGCGAACGGCGCGAGGATAACCAGCATGATTTCGCTGAGAATGAGGGTGTCTGCGGACACAGCTACCTGATTCACGCCGCCGTACAAGATGAGCGAGGCAAGCGAGACCAGGGTCGCCGCGACGACGAGTACCAGCACCAGCGGGCCGCCCACCGACGCGCGCGGATCCACTGGAGATCCCGATGCGAGCTGCGCCGCTGCATTGAGCCACTTGGCGTTGTCTTCTGCGTCGGTGCGCTGGATGAGGTAGCCGACTCCGCTCAGCGCGCCGGGACTGCCCGGCGCGAGTGCCCGCGAGGCGACGAAGGCAAGCCCGACGGCTACTGACGTACCCACGACGAGCGCCGTGGTGAGCCGGTCAAGGTGCGGTCCCTTGGCTCGGCGCAGCAGGAACGATGCGGCGAGGAGGACAAGGAGGGTCACGGCCAGCCAGACCTGCAGCTGCCGATACGTGAAGGCCGTGAAGGTCAGCGCGGTCGCCTGCATGAGAACGCCGGAGACGCCGATGAACGCTGCCACGAGCACCGCGGTCAGCGCCGCGGAGCGCAGGATGACGATCGAGGCGACGGGGGCGCCGATGAAGATCACCGCGAAGAGCAGGTCGAGCACGTGATCTCCGTCCGGCAGTCGCCACATCGCGTGGAGTGGTCAAGAGTACCTCGTGCATGACCGCCCATTACGGTGGGAACGTGCCAGTCGAGGTCCTCATTGTCGTTCCCACACTGGGGAGCAGGCTGGATTTTCTGGAGCAGACCCTTACCTCAATCCGTGACCAATCCGTGACTTCGGACGTCATCGTCGTCACGCCGGCCGACCGCAGTAATGCTCGGGATATTGCCGAGCGGCACGGCGCGCGCGTCCTTGACGACCCCGGCAGCCTGCCGGCGGCGATCAATCTCGGTGTCAGTGCGGCCGATCCCAGTCATCAGTTCGTCAATTGGATCGGTGATGACGACCTGCTCGCGCCGGGGTCACTCGATGTCACCGTCGCCGCGCTCCACGCCGATCCCCGCTCGGTGGTCGCGTATGGCTCGTGTGCCTATATCGACGACGAAGGACGGGCACTGTGGACCAGCAGTGCTGGGAGATGGGCCACGCGGATCCTCTCGTGGGGTCCGGATCTGATCCCGCAGCCCGGCATGCTCATGCGTCGTCAGGCGTGGGTCAGCGTCGGAGGAGTGGACGAGTCACTGCGATTCGCGTTTGACCTGGACCTGCTGCTCAAGCTTCGACGCGAGGGAAACTTCGTCGACGTGGGACGTGTCGTGTCGAGCTTTCGCTGGCACCCTGACTCGCTGACCGTCTCCGATCGCACCGCATCCCTCGACGAGTCCGAACTGGTGAAGAGGCGCTACCTGTCCCGCATCGGACGATCGATGTCGTGGACCTGGGAGCGGCCCGTGCGCCTTGCGACGCGGATGGCCGCTCGAGAAGTGACGCGCCGAGCGCTCAAGGCGCGTCAACTAGCGACGTAGTGCGTCGAACAGCCGGGGGTACGTCGCTTGCATCTCGTCCCAGTGGGCATCATCGATTGGCCCGAGTTCGGCCGACTCGATTCCGGCCGGATGTCCGAACAAAGACTGTGCGTACTCGAACTGGAGCATGAGTCGGTGATCGCGGACCAGACGCATGCCCTTGTGAAGTCCGCGAGTGTCTTCCAGGAGCACAACTCCTGAGACACCGTCCATGGTCTTCCAGGTCGAGCGGGGGTGATATTCGTCTACGTCCGCGTCTTCCAGGCGCGCATAGCCGCGGGCCAGCAGTTCCTTGCTGATGCCATGGTCGGCCTGGCTCCCGGGCACGTACATGTGTGCGCCCGTTTTCTCGTCCTGGTCAGTAAGGAGGAGGAAAGCTTTCAGCCACCGAACTCGATCCAGGTCGAAGTGATACAGCTGCGCGGCCTCGTGACTGGCCTGCGCGGACGGGAACGAGTACCACGCGGTGACGATGTCGACGATCGGCGCCGAGCCGCAGTACGCCTGCGCGATCTGCAGCAGGCCTCGATCGAGAAGCAGCGCACGGACGGTGGCGTTCTGCAGTACCGCATCGGTCGTGACCGCGTACTTCTCGGCAAGGGGCGAGTCGAAGTCGACGCGGACCGTCTCGCCCTCCGACAGGGAACTGCCCGAGTCGGACGTGAGGGTGCAGGGTGCACCCGCGAAGTATCCGGACAGCTCAGCAACCGTGGCGTCGGGCACGCGGACGTCGAGGATCGCGTATCCGTCCCTGGTCAGCTGGGCCAGTGACCGGTCGAATGATCCAGGCTCGCGCCACAGGCCGAGTACGTCAGTGGCCCGCTCGAAGTCGTACATCGGCTGGGTCTGGGCGATCCTCGCCGATGCCTCGGTAAGCCACTCGCCACCCGACTTGAGGAAGGCGTCCACGAGGGACTCTCCATCACCATCAGCGCGTTGACCGTCGGCTACGTACCTATCGATGCGCGCCTCGAAATCCCGCTTGGTGATCCGACCTCCGGATACTCGGTCGACCAACTGGCTGAGCGTCGCCATGGTTGTTCCTCCCAGACTTCTTCGCCGTGTACTGCGAACTAGGGTATCGATGGGAGTAGCGAGGATGCAGGATGAGACAGGGGCGAGGGAGGGTCAATGCCGGGCGTCGCCGTGTCGACAACGGGTTCGACTCGCGTTCTCGCCCTTGACGCAGTGCGAGGAATGGCGATCCTCGCCGTCATCGCCACTCACTCGTTATCCGCAACCGTCGCGGCAACCGGTTCCTACGCAGTTCCTTCCGCAATTTTCAAAGTGTTCGACTTCGGGCAATTTGGGGTTGAGGCATTCTTTGTTCTGTCCGGGTGGCTGATCTTCTCCCTCTACACAGGGGGCCGCCCGTTCTCGCAAGCGGTCTACTGGTCCCGGCGCTGGGCACGAATCTGGCCGCTGTGGGCGATATTCCTCGTTGCCTCCTACCTGTTCTATTCAGTACCTGACTCGGGGTTGCCCCTGTGGTTGGCGATGCTGCTAGGCCTGTTGTTCCTTGGTTGGCTGTCGCCGGCGCTTGCCGCGGTTCCCTTGGGCGGACTGACCATCCAACAGGAGATGGGTCACTATCTTCTGTTCTCTTTGTTCCGCAGGAGGAGTGCGGCCTTCCTTGCTGGGACGGTGATTGTTGGCTACCTGAGTGGATGGACAGCGGACTTCCTGCTGAGCAGGGTCGAGGCCGGCTCGACCCTTGCCAGCGCGCTTGAGGCATGGCTGAGGTTGTCGCTGTTCAACTCATGGCCGTTCTTCCTCCTTGGTGCGGCTGGGTTGGTCACGTGGCGCGCGTGGCGTGCGAGCGGTCTCACAGATCTAGTCCGGCCAAGGTCGTGGACAGCCGCAGCGATGCTGCTCGCCTTGGTACTTGGTCTATTTGCCATGTACACCCAGGAGGTACCGGGTTACTTCGTGCTCGGATATGTGGCAGTGCTCGTCGGCATCGCGTTGATGGGCAATGCCCTGCCCGTGCTTGGCCCCGTCCTTCGAAGCGTGGGTCGGTACTCCTACTTCATGTACTTCTTCCACTTCTGGGTATTGCGCTGGATCGAGGCGCTATACAGGCAGCTTGAGCTGCCTAACGACAACTCGACTTCTGCGATCTACAACACGGTTCTGCTCGTGACGATCTGGGTTAGTGCGGCCGCAGTGTCCTGGGCTGTGGGGTACGCGTCGTGGCACCTATTGGAGAAGCGTGTGCTGGCGTTCGCCCACCGCCGGGTCCCCGGGCCTACGCGCAGCCCAGCGCCGCAAGGTTGAGGATCGTCACGCCCTCGTTGCTGAATGCCACCGCATCAGGCGAGATGCCCGGCAGCTGCCCGTCCAGCCATACGTAGTCGACTCCTGCATCGCATAGCGGTCGAGCCGCCTGAGGGGTTGGCGTAGCAGCGAACTGGCGCGAATTCACGGCGCGGGAGCCCACGTCATCGAGTTCGCCCGCCCGCCCCAGCCCGGCTTGGTACAGCTGGCCGGCGAGATACATCTGGCGGCCGGTCAGTGCGGGTACCAATGCCGAGATGGGATCACCCGTGGCGACGATCGCATCCTCCGGAGTTGCGGCCGCGATCCACTCGGCCGCCTCGCGTCTCCATGCGTAGCGCACCTCCGTGGTCGCGTCCAGGGAGCTCAAGATGGGGGACGGCAGAGCAGTTTCGGACAGTCCACCGCCTACCGGTTGAACGGTTCCGGCTTCGGTCGTAATGGCGCGAGATGCAGTCCAGACTGCCGCAGGGCGAGTGGCGATGGATGCAACGGCCAGGCCAGCAATCGAGAGAGCGATCACGTTCACCATGCTCCGTCGAGTACGGCTGAACACCGCCACGACGATCAACGCGCCGAGCGGGACCAGCAGCCAAACGGAAAGGGGCGACAGCCAGTTGAGTAGCGCCTGGTTGGTGGACCAGTTCCGGCTCAGGGCCAGGCATGCAACGGATGCAGGGATGGCGATGACCACCGACCACAGCAGCGGCCGGTTAAGCGGGCCGTTCGATTCGCTGCGCCGCACCCGCTTGAGCGCGGAGCCGATGCCGTCCGCGGACAGGACCGCAGCAGGAGCGCTGGCGGCGAGAATGAACCACAGCTCGTTGACGCCGTCTCGCAGCGCGAGCATGGCAGCCAGGCCGACGAGGACGCCGCCGGTCGCGAAGATCACATCGGGTTTGAGCCGAGATGCCCGCCGGCCCAGGAGCCAGCCGAGGCCGCCGAGCCTGGCCAGGATTGCGAGGACGAGTGCTGCCGTGCCGAGCCCGATTCCTAGCCGGCCGGCGATCGGGTCGAGTCCCTGCCACGTCGAAGCCTTGACCGCGACGGTCTCCGTGAGGTTGCGGTCGACTGCGACGCCGGATAGGACCACGACGTAGACGAAGGCCATGGAGGCACCCGCGACGACCGTAGCGACGAGGGCTCGCCGCCACCAGGTCGAACGGGCGAGGAGGCCAACGAGGACCACGAGCCCCGCGCCACCAGCAGCGACTAGGGCGTGGCTGATCTTTCCACCGGTGCACGCGGCGGCGAAGGCTGCGATCGCCAGAAGTGCCGGCCAGCTCAGGTCCGTGCGGACGTATGCCAGGAACACGACCGCGAAGCCTAGGAGCCACATTGTCGTCATGGCTTGTGACGGCGAGTCGAAATTGAGGATCGACCCGTAGAGGGCTCCGGCGTACCCGCCGGCCACGATAAGAAGAACTGCCAGCGTGGGTACCCAGCGCACGTGGGATAGGCGTGCAGCCCATGCCGCGACGATCGCAGTCACGCCGATGAGAGTCACCAGCGGCAGGATCCGTGTTAGGACGACGAAGGGCGCTGTGCCTGCATCTTGGGCTAGATCGCCCGCCCAGGCATAGGTAAACCAGTGGTAGCGCAGCGAGCCGCCAGACATCAGAATGCTCTGACTCGGCCCGAACTCGGCCAGGCCGCGCGACAGCGCCTCGAAGAAGTAGAGATCGGCGAACGATTTCGTCGTTGGTGCGCTCAGGGGTACTCGCGACCAGTTGACGGCGACCAGGGCCAGCCCGGTAACGAGACCGACCAGCACTGCCGCAGTTTCCGCGCCGTTGCCTCGAATGCGTAGGTCTGCGAGGTGCCCTCGCGCCCTCGCCCAAGCAAGCGCCGGCACAGCGACAAATGTGGGTATCAGCCAGCCGACGCCGTCGAGGGGTGTTGATACCAGCATGACGCCCGTAAGCATCGACGCGAAGGTGCCAAGCGCAATGCCCACTCCAAGAAGCTCAAACACGGAAACTGGTCCGCGTCGGCGTACGAGCGCCCACAAGGCCGCTCCGGTCGCCGCCTGGACAGCAACGATGAGGAAGGCGAGCAGCGTCACGCGGGCTTCAGAGCCCCAGTATTTCGGCTTGACGGTCGAAGTCAGGAGTGCTGGCGCGCACTTCATCGAACGTGCCTCGCGCCTCGATCACTCCTCCTCTCAGGAAGACAACCTGGTCCGCGAAGCGAATGGTCGCCAGCCGGTGGGCGATGGTGACGGTGGTCACCTCGCCCTCCAACTCACGGAGAGTCTCGGTGATCGCCTGCTCCGTTTCCGCGTCGAGGGCGCTCGTGGCTTCATCGAGCACCAGCAGGCGGGGTCGGGTATACAACGCTCGCGCGATACCAAGTCGTTGCCGTTGGCCACCGCTAAGCCTGACTCCGCGCTCGCCGACGACCGTGTCTAAGCCCTCACGTGCATTTCTCAGGAACGAAGCGAGGTGCGCTCTCTCGAGCGCCGCCCAAACCAGTTCATCGTCGATCGCGGCCTCGGGCAATCCGAGTGCGACATTCTCGCGGATCGAACCCTCGGTGAGGCCGACCACCTGGGGTACGTATGAGATCGCACCCGGCCAGCGATCGACAGCTTCTCGGGGGGTGACGCCGCTGATCGTGATTGATCCAGAGTCGGCATCGATGACGCCGAGAATTAGATCGGCGAGTGTCGACTTTCCTGCTCCGGTGCTTCCCACGAGTGCAAGCGACTGACCCGGCTCCAGGGTCAATGAGGCGTGCTGCACGGCCGGCGTCTCTCCCGTGGGGTAGGTGATCGTCACGTCCCGAACGTCGATGCGCGCCTCGAAGTCGGCGTGGCCGTTCGCGATTCGGGTGCGAATCGCTTGAGCGTCCGCCTTGGAGAAGTGTGCTGGCAGATCGCCTGCTCCATCCTGGAGTCCGAACCAGTACGCAAGCTCAAAAGTCTTGCGAGCGGCGGCAGCTGCTGAACGAATGACAATGCCCGCGCCTTGCAGGCGTAACAGAGCAGGGACTATGCGAAAGCCCGCAGCGAGAAACAGTGCGACGGTCGCCGCAGCGGCGGCCAGATCCTTAGTAAGGAACTGGACGAGCGCAAGACTGAAGCCACCCAGAACGAGAGCGGTCTCGAGTACATACTTGGGTATCTCGGCGTAGTAAGCGTTCGCTGCTCCCGCACGTGCGGACTCTCGGGCGAGCCCACCGAACCGGTCCACGTAGTGCTCCCGCCGATTCAAGACGGTTGTTTCGCGATAGGTGGATAGTGCCTCGGAAACCGTTGTGATGGTTGACATTCCACGGTCCGCCTGGATCGTGGCGTTTCGGGCAGACACGCGACCGAGCCACACCTGAAGGATGTACACGATTATCGCGAAGTACGCGGCAGCGCCGAGGGTCAGCCAGGGATCGATGATCAGGAGCCCGATCGCCATGATCAGGAAGAGGAACGACTCCGTCACAATCACCAAAGACGCGCCGAGCAGGCTTGTGATCGCGGCAGAAACGCCCCCAGTCAGCGCGTACAGAACTTCCGAGCTGCTCCAACGCTGAACGTCAAGTAGCTGACGGCTGAGGATCGCCCGGGCCATACGCGCCGCCACGTCAGCCTGTCGATTTGCCAAGAAGCGCAGGATGCGGCGAGTTAGTAGGGCGGAAACAAGGGTCTTGAAGAGGAGCATGATTACTGCGACGCCGGCGATGAGTCCGACAAGCTGCGACGCACTGAGATCACCAAGGCCGAGTGTCGCCAATGCGTTGTCGAGTTGCGTCGGAAGCGCGTTCGGGTCGAGACCCGAGACTGCGACGGCCCCCACCAGTCCGATGAGCGCGACGCCGATGAGATCAAGAATTCCTAAACTCATCGACGCGCCAGCAGCCACGACGAATAGCCGCCGATCGCGAGCGGTGAGCAAGGAGAGCGACGCGCGAACGGACTCAAGAATCGTGCGGTCTCGAGGCGTCTCGCCGATGGGCGTGCCGGTAACGGGGTCGATGCCAGCGGGTAGGTGACCCTCGCCCGATCTTCCGGGCGACTGGCTGCTCATGTATGAACCGCTCCGTATGTTGGTGGCCGCTCCCGTGACTGGAAAGCCGTAGCGCTGGGCGCGCTCAACTATAGATCCCGGGAGTCGACATTAGGATGACGCCGTGGAGACGGCACCCAGATTCCCCTTCCATGCGGCAGTTGTCGGGCTGGGATACGTGGGCCTGCCTCTAGCCGTCGCGATCTGTGACTCTGGAAGCTCGGTCCTGGGGATCGACGTCGACTTGCGACGAGCGAAGCGGCTGGGCTCAGGTGAAAGCGACATCCTCGACGTGCCTTCGACGTCACTGTCGCGGATTCTCGACTCTGGCGAGTTGGAGATTGCTGCGGACTTCGATGCGTTGGCACAGTGCGAGTTCGTCCTCGTCTGTGTCCCGACCCCCCTAAACCCGGACCACACCCCGGACATGTCCTATGTAGTCGCTGCCATGACCGAGATCGGTCGGCGGCTCGTCGGGGGCCAGACCGTTGTTCTGGAGTCGACAACGTGGCCCGGGACGACTGAGGACTTGGTACGGCCGCTGTTGGAGCGCGAATCGGGTCTGCGGGCCGGCGTCGATTTCGGCATTGCGTACTCTCCTGAGCGAGTTGATCCCGGAAATCCCGATTTCGGAATAGCGAACACACCGAAGATCGTCGGCGGATCAGACGAGTCCACCGGCCACAGGGTGGCTGAGTTCTACCGGAGCTTCATCGGCACGGTTCACCTCGCATCAGGCACTCGGGAGGCCGAGGCCGCCAAGATCCTTGAAAATCTCTACCGTCTTGTCAACATCGCACTCATCAATGAGTTCTCCGTCGCATGTAGAGCGCTCAACATAGATCCCTTCGAGGTGGTCGAACTCGCCGCAACCAAGCCGTACGGTTTCCAGCGATTCACTCCTGGGCCGGGTGTCGGTGGACACTGCATTCCGATTGACCCTCTGTACTTCGACCACGCGTTCCGGCAGGCGACTGGAACGTCGTTGAGATTCGTCGCAGTCGCAACGGAGGTCAACGAGTTCATGCCTACCTACGTGGGTCAACTGGTTCAGGCAGGTCTGAACGAGGCCGGCCTAGCTCTGAAGGGATCGCGCATCCTGCTGCTCGGCGTTTCATACAAGCCGGACATCGCTGATGTGCGCGAAACGCCTGCGGAGCCGCTCGCGCTCTGGCTGATCCAGAGAGGCGCTGTTCTAACCTTTCACGATCCCGGGATCAACGACTGGAGCCTGGCTGACGGGACGTCGATCGGCAGGGCTGCGGATCTGGAAAGTTCGATGCAGGAGGCCGACTTCGTTGTCGCTCTGCAGCCGCACTCCGTATACCGAGGCATGTCGCTCTCTGCGGATGTCGCCGCTAAAACTCTGACCGCCAGCAGCCGCATGTTCTCCGACGCCACGTTTCGTCTATGAGCCGGGGCATCGCTGATGCGTGGGCAGCGAGGCGCTGTAGGTTTCGAGCGTGACTGATTCGCCAGCGGTGCTCCGACTGCTTGTCGGCATTCCGTGCCTGAATGAGTCCGCCACTCTTGCCCAGGTCATAGCTGGCATTCCGCGCGACCTCTTGGGGGTGTGTGCGGTCGACATACTCGTCGTTGACGATGGATCAACCGACGACACCAGTGAGGTGGCGCGTGCCGCGGGAGCCGACGTCATTCGCCACCCCGTCAATCGAGGGTACGGTGTCGCGTTTCAAACAGCGGTAAATCACGCCCTGCGCAACAACTATGACGCGCTGGTCAACATCGACGGCGATGGACAGTTCGATGGTGCAGATCTGCCTCGACTCGTCGCTCCGGTCCTCCTCCAACACGCTGATTTCGCTACCGGCTCGCGTTTCCTGCCGGACTCCGTGCTGATTGGCATGCCATCGGCAAACGAGTGGGGCAATCGTCGAATGTCGACGCTCATCAGCCGACTGGTCGGAACGAAGTACCACGACGTCTCCTGTGGCTTTCGGTGCTACGGCCGAGAGGCTCTCCTTCGTATGAACCTGCATGGAAAGTTTTCATTTTCGCAGGAGACGTTCTTGGATCTCGCCGCCAACCGTCTCGCGATCGTTGAGGTTCCCGTAAAGGTGACGTATTTCTCTGATCGCGAATCACGTATCGCCGGGAGCCTAGGCAGGTACGCCTACAACGCAGCGAAGATCATCATGAGGGGATATCGAGATTACTTCCCTCTGCGATTCTTCTGGGGGATCTCTCTAGTCATCGGACTCGTCGCAACCGCCTTTGCAGTTGTGTTCTTCGGCCATTTCCTCCTGAATGGGCGGTTCTCCGACTATCTGTTCGCGGGGTTCACTGCCGCATTTCTATACGCGGTAGCCCTTGTCTTCGGAATTGTCGGACTCGTAGCCGACATGCTGGTTCGCCTGCGCGTCAATCAGGAGCGCATCTTGTACATGCTTAGGCAGGGGCTCCCGTCCGACGATCCCGGAAGCGGCTCTGCATAGGCTCTGCATGATCAGTTCGAACCGGGAGGCGCGTCTATGTGCGGCATCTTCGGCCTCGTGGTCGATCCCGCTAGCGGACTGACCGTCGGCCAGCTATCCAAGGCTATTCGTGCGTTGGTGCTGTCCTCCGAATCCCGCGGTAAGGACGCCTCAGGAGTACTCGCCGTAACGGACGATGAACTGCTCATCGCGAAGATGCCCGAGCGCGGTCGACGGCTGCTGAAGACCGAAGAGTTCGCGCGAGTGCTCGCTGCGGCGGCTGCGGCTTATGAGCGCGGTCGTCCGTTCGTGATCGCCGGGCACACCCGAATGGTCACTCACGGAACCAGCGGGGATCCGTGCAACAACCAGCCCGTAGTGCGTGGGGACGTCGCCGTACTCCACAACGGCATCATCGTCAACGTCAGCGAACTCTGGGCGAGCATGCCCGGCCAGGCGCCGTTAGCCCAGGTCGACACCGAAGCGCTCGTAGCGCTAATCGAGCAGCGGGCGGCCGCCGGTGCGCCGTGGCCCGACGCTGCAGAGGCCGCATTCGCCAGCTGCGTGGGTGCCAATACCGTGGCTGTGTTCGATGCCGCCGAGGCGACTGCGATCGTCATGACATCCAACGGCTCGTGCTTCCATTGGCGCAGCGCAGACGGCGCGTTGATGATGTTCGCGTCCGAGGCCGTGACGATCGAGGCCGCGTCCGGATCCTTGAGTCAGCGCATCGAGCCGGAGCACATCGAGCAACTGCGTCCGGGGCAGCAGCTTCGCCTCGACGTCCAGCAGTCGGCCGAGTCGCTCCGCCGGAGACTGAGAGTCATCAATGTCTCATCGAGCGTCGCAATGAGGGGACTGCAGGCGAATCCGTCTCCAGATGTCGTCGAGTCGATACGGTCGAGAATGACGATCGACTTCGAGGCGATTGACGCACTGCGCAGATGCACACGATGCGTCCTGCCTGAGACCTTCCCGTACCTCACCTTCGATGCTGACGGCGTTTGCTCCTCCTGCCTAGGGTATGAGCCGCAGGAACACGAACCGATCCCGGAGATCGGAGCCCACGTCGCCGAGATGGTGGCGCGGGGGCGTAGCAACCAGGTGCTCGTGCCCATTAGCGGCGGGCGCGATAGTTGCTTTGGTCTCCACTACGTCGTGCGGGAACTCGGGCTTGATGCTGTCGCGTACACGTACGACTGGGGCTATGTCACGGACCGCGCCCGCAGGAACATTTCGCGGATGTGTGGGGAGCTCGGGGTGGAGCACATCCTGGTCGCCGCTGACCTGCGTCGTAAGCGGGAGAACGTCAGGAAAAACATCCAGGCCTGGTCCGCACGCCCGAACCTCGGGATGATTCCGTTGTTCATGGCTGGGGACAAGGCGTTCTTCAAGTTCGCGAGCGACATCAGGAACGAGCGCAATCTTGCGACGACGATCTTCAGCATGAACAGGTTGGAGCCAGCAGGCTTTAAGACTGGCTTCGCCGGAGTGGACGATCGGTCATCGCACGACAAGACCTATGGCCTGAAGTGGACGAATACCGCCCGCCTCGCCTCCTACTATGCGATCGAGTTGTTGACGAATCCCCGCTACGTCAATAGCAGCGTCCCCGATTCACTTGGCGGCTTCAGCGCGTACTACCTCAAGAAGGCCGACTACGTGCAGTTGTTCGACCACCTCACCTGGGACGAGGAGACCGTCAACCGGACCATCATCGACGGCTACGGCTGGGAGACATCGCCGGAGTCGAACTCGACGTGGCGAGTCGGCGACGGAACCGCTCCTTTCTACAACTTCGCCTACTTGGCGGCCGCCGGCTTCACCGAGCATGACACGTTCCGCAGTAACCAGATCCGCGAAGGGATGCTCGATCGCAGCACGGCGTTGCGGCTGGTCAACGAGGAGAATCAACCGCAGCCGCGTGACTTCATCGCCTACTGCGAGACGACGGGAATCGATCCGCGATTCGTCATCGCTGCAGTGCGACGCATTCCCAGGCTCTACTAGTGACGGCATGAGCGATCGGATACCGGAGGGCCTGCGCCGCCGGTTCCCGATTCTGGAGCGCCTGCCCTGGGGGCAGATCACGCGCTACGTGGTCGTCAGTCTCGCGGGATACGCGTACATCCTCATCGCTATGTGGCTATTGGTATCGGCCCTAGACGTCCAGCCAACGCTCGCGTACGTCCTCGTCTACATCACCGTGTACTCATTGGACTACGTCCTCACGCTGCGGTTCGTATTCAGGGCCGACCACCGCTGGACTCGAGTGTTCCGCTACGTCATGTACCTCGCCGCCTCGCTTGTCATCGGAACTGTCGCGTTCGCGTTGATCAATGGGGCGATCCACATGTACCTGCTCGCGACGATCGTGACCGCGGGGATACTGTTTCCGATCAGGTTCTATGTCACTCGCCGCTGGGTTTACGGCTAATGGTCACCTGGTCGACGCTGAAGAGTTCACCGTTCCAAGTAGGCATCCGAAACGGGTAGTACGTGCGTCGTCGACTGTCAGCGACGAAGGTTCGCGTGATGAAGGTGGCGATGGCGTCGTATCTGAGTTTGTGCTCGCGGATGTGGTGGAGAAGAGGGTCCTTGACCCCCGCCCTCCGCAGACGGCGCGGAGCAGTCGGCCACCACGAGGCTCGGTACAGCATGCCGGGGTCACACGGCACCAGAATCGAGATGAGTCCGCCCGGTCGGGTCACGCGGCGGAGCTCGGACAAGGCTCGCTCCGGGTCGGGAAGGTGATGGAGTACGCACGTCACGATGACCCGATCGAAGCTGTCATCCGCGTAGGTGAGCTGCTGAACATCCTGTGCCTGCGTGCTGTGGCGTGGATCGGCGTGCGGGTTGGCCCGCTCGTACAGGTCTGTGCTCACGTAGGAGGTAAACCCATGCTCGACGAAGGGAAAGTGCTCCGCCTTGTTCGCTCCGACCTCGAGAACCCGATCCCACTGGCCGTTTCTCAGGCCGCGTTCGAGCATCCGATGGGTGTAGCGCTGGAACCAGCCAGCAGCGCCGACGGCCGCGGTGCCCTCGTAGCGGCCTTCGTAGAACGCGTCCGGATCGTGGGTCACGCGCGCTTCCTCCGGGAGAACAGCACCGCAATAGCGGAGGCGCCCAACACGGCAAGCGGGAGGTAGGCGGGGGCGCCGTACCGCGCGATCGCACCTCCACCCACGGCGTAGACCGCGACTATCGCCAGACCAGGCGCCGCAAACGCGAAGTTGATGGTGCTCGGCCGGCGGATGAGTGTGAGCGCCGCTGCGACCAGGAGGACCATCCAACCGAACCAGCCGAGGAAGCCCAGGAACTTCGGAGTCGACAGGTCCGTGAGTGGACACACGTTGCTGCCTCGGAATTCGGACATGAATCCTGGAGTCACCGTGAGGATTCCCGTCCGGTCGGTGCCGTTGTCCAGGCATGTCTGGCCGGCCGCCGTCCACGGCTCCGTCCCGAATACGTAGTTGATGTTGCGCTCGTCCGTCCGGTACTCGTTGTTCACCAGACCCCGCCAGCCCCGGGACTGGGTGATGTCCAACAGACTCGTCGCGCTGACGGCGATCTCCTGGCCGTAGTAGGTCTCGCGCGTAAGAACTCGGTCCGCGATTCCGTTCACGTAGCTTGCTGACCAGAACGGATCCTCGAAATTCTCTGGGTTGAAGTCGGGCGACGCAGCCGCAGTCTTGGTGCTCTGGCTCCATGCGACATGCACGAGCCCGGCGGCGACGATCAGAGCCACCAGCGCGATCACGATCGTGGCGCCGCCTGTCTTCAGGCGGCCACCCGCCCGACGCGTCGCGATGAACACGACGAGCCAGCCGGCGAGGACGGCGATGACGAACAGGGAGGTGATGAGGTAGGCGCCAATCGCGAACAGCACCCAGATGGCGATCCGCAGGACCTCCCGGGCTCGCGAGGTGGGCGCCGAGCCGTCGACTCGACCCTGAGCGAGTCGGCATTCGTGGACGGTGAATGCCGCGAGCGCTGCGGTCATCGGGATCATGAGTGATTGCTGCAGCACCCACGTCACGTAGCCACCGATGTAGAACCACAGGAGCAGGCCGGCGACGACCTGAATCGCCCAGAAGACGCCCGATCGGATCCGGGCGCGAAAGACCACCCACGCCTCGGTTACGAGGAAGGCCCAGCCGGCCGCGTAAAGCAGCGTCTGCACGACGATGACCGACCAGAATCCGCCTGGCCCCATCGCGAGAGTCACGAAGGCCGGATAGCCGGGTGCTCGAACCCAGAAGTAGTTCTGGAGCATCGACCCGTCGACGATGGCCTTGGCGGAACTGAGGTACTGCCATCCGTCGACCGAGATGCTGGGATTGCCGAACACGAGGACCCAGGCGATGGCGAACACGGCCGCGGCCGCGAAGGCCACCGAGAAGACCCCGAGTGGTGCCCAGCTGCGCGGCGCCGTTCCAGAGTCCCTCACGCTGACGCTCTCTCGCCTTGCGCACGCATCCAGTCGTCCGTGGCCCGAACACCGTCTGCCAGCGGGAAGACCGCGACGCCGGGAAAGAGGGACTTCAGGAGAGTCGGATCCGCACTGGAGTGTGGGACGTCTCCGACGCGGGGCGCGTGGTAGTTGACGGCAACGTCGCTCCCGGTGAGTTCGCGCAGGAGTCCGATCAGTGAGTTGAGCGACGTACGACTGCCTAAGGCGAGATTCACCGGAGTGTCGTGCTGGCGCTGGGTGACCGCCGCCTCCGCGAGGACGGAGGTCACGGTGTCGATGAAGGTAAAGTCTCGCGTCTGCTCGCCGTCCCCGTAGACGTCGAGGGGCTCTCCGCGAAGAAGACGATCAAGGAAGGCTGGGATGACGGCAGCGTAGGCATGTCCCGCGGGCTGTCGGGGGCCGTAGACGTTGAAGAATCGAAACGCGAGAGTTCGCATGCCGTACGACTGACCCCACGCGAGCGCGTACGACTCGGTGGCCAGTTTGCTGGCGGCGTACGGGCTCATCGGGCGGGTGGCCATGTCCTCAGACTTGGGGAGGAGCCTGTTGGATCCATAGACCGATGACGACGACGCCACGAGCACGTGGGCGTCGTTCTCGCGGGCCGCCTCAAGAACGTTGAGAGTGCCGGTCGCATTGGCATCATGCGACGCCCGTGGATCGGCTATCGATCGTGGGACAGACGGGCGTGCGGCGAGGTGGATGACGGAGTCGACGCCACCGGACACCTCGGCGAGAACGGCGTTGTCGAGGATAGAGCCCTCCACGAAATCAACGTCGACATCCAGAAGATTGTCCAGTGACCCGGTTGACAGGTTGTCGATGACGGTCACGGAGTCAACCTCACTCCGCGCAAGCAGTGCTCGGCACAGATTCGAGCCGATGAAACCCGCGCCGCCGGTAACAAGCACCCGCACGGGCACCTCCATTCACTTCACGGACGGGGCAGTCCCGCCAAGTCGTAGCGCCTGGGCGAGTCTACGGGGACAGGATGCGTTTCCACTCTGGTGCGAGCATGAGGCTTCCCGTCCTGGTCAGGTGGAAACCATCTGACTTGTAGACCATGACTCCATCCTTAGAAGTGGAGCACGTGGCCGAGTCGCAGAAGAAGGGCCAGAGGTCGACGAGGGTCGCGCCTGTCGCAGTCGACGCTGCGGTGAGGCCGGCGCGCGCCGTTGCCTGCCACTGGCTCGCAAACTCACGTGGCATGTCAACTCCGCACCCGCCACGCGACAGGCTCCACACGCTGCACTGGGACACGCGTGTCGCGTACGGCTCCGCGGTGTAGTGCGGGATCGTCTGGACGAGCACCACCTCATGACCGGTGGACTCCAGAGCAGCGATGGTTCGTTCGAGACCAGCCTCGAGCTCTGCAGGGTTGGCGACAAGGGTCGCGCCAGTGAGATCGGGGGACGAGCCGACCAGGTAGTCCGCGTCTCGCCAGTATCGGTCGACGCCGCCGATTACGACGACCCCAGGCGCTTGCTCCATGACCCAGGCGAGCAGAGCCTCGTAGTTCGCTCGGCACTGCGTCTCGAGGGCGGGATCACTCAGCCTGCCGAGGTACACATCGATGAACGGGCAGCCGGAGTTGCCGAGCGCCGTGATCGGTCGACCGAGTTCTTCGGCGGCTTCGATCAGCCCGTCGCTGAAATGTATGGCGTTGGAGTCACCGACGAGATAGATCGGAGTACCGGTCGCCTGCGCATTCCAGGCGCAGTGCGCGAAGTCGCGGTTCGCGAATGGCTTCGTCGAGATGCAACTCTCTGCCTCGAACCCGCTCGGCATTTGCGCGTCGGGGCTCAGGAAGTCCCGGACGCTGGAGTTCCAATAGGAATTCGCAGATGCGAGCCACAGCCCTCCGGCGAGCGCGAGCGGAGGCAGCAGGGTCCACGCGACGATCTGGACCAGATGCTTGCGACTGACATGCACCAGTCCGCGGATGGGCTGCTCGATGAAGGCATAGGACGCGGCGGCAGGGGCCAACGACACGACCGCGGCTGTCACGAGAACCCAGACCGATCCGGGCCAGATCACTGACGCGAGCACAATCAGCGGCCAGTGCCACAGGTACCAGGAGTAGGAGAGGTTGCCCAGGCTCACGACCGGTCGGAACGAGAGGGCAGACGAAACCGGATTTCGCGCGCCGCTACCGGCGAAGAGAAGCAGCGCGGTGCTGACAACGGGCAGCAGCGTCCACACGCCGGGAAACGGGGTTGCGTCGGTGATGAGCCAGAGGCTGGCGAGCAGTCCAAGGGTTCCGAGGGCACCGGAGCCGATCGCCGTGACGCGTGTCGACGCCACGCCTCGCTGCACGGCGAGTGCCAGCAGGGCTCCCGCGGCAAACTCCCACGCGCGGCTCGCAGGCGAGAAGAACCCGGTCCAGGTGACGAGCTGCGGCAGCTGATGGCCGAGCGACGTCGCGACGGCGAGCATCAGCGAGCCCACCAGAACGGTTGTGATGATCAGCGCCGGCGCCGCGCGGAACCGGCGTCGCGCCAGCGCCCAGCCGAGGATGAGCAACGCGGGGAAGATCAGGTAGAACTGCTCCTCCACCGACAACGACCAGGTGTTGAGCAGCGGGTTGAATGACGACGGGGCGTCGAAGTAACCGCCGGTCGTTGACGCGATAACGAAGTTCGCCACCCACAGCATCGCGCCGATCGCTGTCTTGGCCGCCACCTGCTGCGAGCCGAATGGGGAGAGGACGAACAGGGAAGCGATCATCGTGAAGCTGACCATCACGGCAAGCGCGGGAGTGAGCCGTTTGAATCGCCGGATGTAGAAGGTCGCTAGGTCGATGCGTCCGTGACGTCCCCGTTCTCGGAGGAGCATCGCGGTGATAACGAAGCCGGAGATGACGAAGAAGACGTCGACTCCGACGAAGCCGCCGGGTACCGGAAGGCCGGCGTGGAACAGTACGACCGCGAGGACGGCAACAGCTCGAAGGCCCTGAATGTCGAGGCGCCTTGCCGTTCGAAGGCTCGGCTGGCCATCGCGCGTCAGTGTGACGGCATCAGGATCGTGGCTCATGGCCAGCCGTCAGCGGGACAGGAACGCACGTAGCTGGGATTCGCACAGCGCGCGCGCGTCCTCGCCCTTGGCAGCGCGAGAGGTCCAGTCGACGGTCCACTCGAGTGACTCGACGAAGGTGAGCCGGTCGCGCCAGCCGAGCTCAGTCCTCGCCTTCGTGGCGTCGAGGGCCAGGAGCTCGGCTTCGTGCGGGTGATCGCCGGGAGTCGGCTGCCACGCCGCGCCGTCGCCCCACATGCCGGCTGCGAGATCGGCGACCGCGCCGACGGTGACGAAACTCTCCGGGCCGGGTCCGAAGTTCCACTGCCCGGCACCGTCGCCGGCAAGTACGGCCTCCGCGAGCATCGCGTAGCCGTTGAGGCAGTCGAGCACGTGCTGCCACGGCCGAACCGCATCGGGGAAGCGGATCTCGGCGGTGCGGCCGGTCGAGAATGCATGGAGCAGATCGGGCAGCAGTCTGTCTGTGCTCACGTCACCGCCGCCGATCACATTCCCGGCGCGGGCGATGGCTGTCGGACAGCCGGGGAAGCTCGCCGTCCACGACTGCGTGAGGAGGTCGGCCATCGCCTTCGAGGCGCTGTATGGATCGTGTCCGCCGAGGGCATCAGACTCGACGTATCCGGCCACCTGATTGACGTTTCGGTAGACCTTGTCTGTCGTGATGATCACCTGTGCGGCAACCGATTCGGTAGCGGCGACCGCGTCGAGGACGTTGAACGTCCCCATGACATTCGTCTCCATCGTCCAGCGGGGGCTCGCGTACGACTCGCGCACCAATGGCTGGGCTGCCATGTGGATGACGACATCGGGGCTCGTGTCGGCGAGGGCCGTGCGGACGGATTCGGCGTCTCGAATATCGAGGCGGAAGTCGTGATCGACGAGTTCGCCCACGCGCGCGACCTCGTAGAGCGCACCCTCGACCGGATCGAGCGAGATGCCGGACACGCGGTGCCCGGCATTGGCGAGCATCATCGTCAGCCAGGCGCCCTTGAAGCCCGTGTGCCCGGTGACGAGGTAGTGCATGCCTAGGCCTTGGCCTTGTCGACGAATTCGAGGATGGAGTCCGCGATGAAGTCGAGCATCGGAACGGTGAGCCCCGGGTATACACCGACCCAGAAGGTGCGGTTCATGACGATGTCGGTGTTCGTGAGGTCGCCCACGATTCGCACGTCGATGTTCCGATAGGCGGGCTGGCGCAGGATGTTCCCGGCGAACATCAGGCGGGTGCCGATATGTCGTGAATCGAGGAACCGCATCAGCTCCTCGCGATCCACGGGGTACTCGGGGGTCAGCGTGATCGGGAAGCCGAACCATGACGGATCCGAGTTCGGCGTTGCCCTGGGCAGGATCAGTGCCTCGTGCCCGGCGAGGCGCTTCGACAGGTGCTCGAAGTTCTCCTTGCGGCGCGCGACGAAGCCGTCGAGCTTGTCGAGCTGGGAGAGCCCCAGGGCGGCCTGCATATCGGTGGCCTTGAGGTTGTAGCCGATGTGGCTGTAGATGTACTTGTGGTCGTAACCGAGCGGCAGGTCACCGAGCTGCCATTCGAAGCGCTTGAGGCACGTGTTGTCGTGCCCGGTCTCGCAGTAGCAGTCACGGCCCCAGTCGCGGAAGGACTCGACCTGCTTCTTGACCAGTGGCGACTTCACGAACACGGCCCCACCCTCGCCCGTGGTGATGTGATGGGCGGGGTAGAAGCTCACGGTGGCCGTGTCGCCGAAGCTGCCGGTGCGCTTGCCGTTGTACGTGGAACCGAGCGCATCGCATGAGTCCTCGATGAGCCACAGCCCGTGCTCCTTGCACAACTCCTGGACGACACCGAGGTCGAACGGGTTGCCGAGCGTGTGCGCCATCATGATCGCGCGGGTTTTCGGACCCACCGCCTCGCGCAGCCGGTCGGGAATCGCGTCATAGGTGCCGAGTTCGACGTCCACCATGACCGGCTTCAAGCGGTTCTGCAGGATCGGGTTCACCGTCGTGGGGAACCCCATGGCGACAGTGAGGACCTCATCGCCTTCCTTCAGTGCGCGCTTGTGCAGTTTCGGACTCGTGAGCGCGCTGAGCGCGACCAGGTTCGCGCTCGAGCCGCTGTTGACGAAGACCGAAGCACGGGTTCCGACGTATCGGGCGAGGGCTCGCTGGAACTTCTCCGTGAAGCGGCCCGCGGTCAGCCAGCCATCGAGGCTGGAGTCGACCAGTGAGGCGAAGTCGGCCGGATCGAGCACCTTGCCCGACACGGGAACGGTCGAGGTTCCGGGGATGAACTCCGAAGGCCGAAGGGCTTCCTCGGCGTATGTACGAACGTCGGCGAGGATCTTGTCCCGCAGTACCTGTTGTGGATCAACCACCGGACGAGTCCTCCACTGATGCAGTCGACTGCCCAGCCTAGTTGCCCGAGGTCGTCCGGAGGCGCACGAGGGTGACGACGTACGAGACAACGAAGGGGCCGAGCTGACGCTTTGAGCTGCCGGATCTGCGCTCGTGGAAGCGATCTGGCACCTCGTGAACCCGAAAGGACTTCTTGCCCACGAGGCGCTGCAGGCGGAACAGGATCTCCTCGACCACGTCGAACTTGTCGCAGGTCAGGGTGATCGCCTGGAGCTGTGCGCGCTTGTAGAGCTTGAAGTTGGTCGACACGTCCTTGCAGTCGATGCCCAGGACCATCCGGAAGCACAGGTTCAGCGAGCGGCTCATTCCGCGCAGGACCGGTCCGTAGTCCGACTGGCCACCGCTGACGTAACGACTGGCGACGACGACATCGTGCGAGTCGGCGAACTCGAGCAGGCGCGGAATCGTCTCGGGCGGGTGCGAGCCGTCGGCGTCCATGAAGATGACGAACTCGACGTCGGTAGGGACGCTGGCGATGCCGCTTCGAATGGCGTCGCCGAACGAGTCACTCGGGCCACGGATGACGGGGTTCGCGCCGAGGTTGCGAATCTCGTCGAGTGCCGTTGCATCCGGATGAGATCGCACGACCACGTAGATCGTGGAGTCGCAGTTGTCGATTCCGGCGAGAACTGCCGAGAGTTCTGGGAGCAGGCTCCGCAGGTTCTCCTCCTCGTCGAAGGACGGAAGGACAACTGCAAGTGATCGGCGTTCCACGCGCCGAAGTATCGCGGCTTGCCTCGCACTTCGCTCTCATTGGCGATACTTCGTGTGAGTAGAGTCCTTCCCGTTGTCCAGCGATGTCGGAGGTTCGTCGATGAAGGCAGTGCTCCTCGCTGGCGGTCTGGGGACTCGGATCCGCGAGGAGACTGAGTTCCGACCCAAGCCCATGGTCGAGGTCGGCGGCCGCCCGATCCTGTGGCACATCATGAAGAACCTCTCCGGCTACGGCATCACCGAGTTCATCGTCGCGACGGGCTACAAGAGCTCGATGATCAAGGAGTACTTCCTCAACTACGAGGCGCAGAGCAACGACTTCACGGTTGAACTCGGCAACCGCGACTCCTTGGTCTTCCACGGCGCCCACGATGAGGCGAGCTGGCAGGTCACCGTCGCGTTCACCGGTGACGACACCATGACCGGCGGTCGGGTGTTTCGCGCCGCCAAGTACCTCGACGACGAGCCGTTCCTGGTGACCTACGGCGACGGTTTAGCGAACGTGGACATCGACGCGCTGCGCGAGTTCCACACGAGGTCGGGCACGTTGGCCACGGTGACAACAGTCCAGCCGACCAGCCGGTTCGGGGTCTTGGACGTGGGTGATGGCGGGGAGGTCACACAGTTCCGCGAGAAGCCGACTCTCGACGGCTGGATCAACATCGGGTTCATCATCTTCCAGCCGCAGGCGCTGAGCTACTTCGATGCCGACTGCGTGCTCGAGCAGGGCCCGCTTGTCGACCTGGCGGGGGCCAGGCAGTTGTCGGCGTTCCGGCATGACGGGTTCTGGCAGCCGATGGACACCTTCCGCGAATCGAAGCTGCTCAACGACCTCTGGTCGAGTGACGACGCCCCATGGAAGAACTGGTAGCGGTTGCGCTCAACCGCGGATTGACTCCAGCAGTGCGGTGATCCCTGCTTCGACGCTCACCCCTGGCGTCCAGCCGGTGAGGTCGTTCACCGACACGTTGTCGGAGATGAACACGAGCTGGTCGCTGGGCCGCGGCGAGCCCGTCTCGTAGGCCACGAGAGTGTCAGCGGACTCCTCAAGCCACGAGAAGAGCTCGAGGATCGACAGGGAGTTCGCAACCCCGCCACCGACGTTGATCTGGTGTCCAGCGCCGGGCTGGGCGGTTGCCGCGAGTCGCACGAAGAGCCGTGCCAGGTCTGTTGCGTGCAGGAGATCACGAACCTGCTTGCCTACACCGTTGAGTCGGATTGTGCGGCCGGCAAGGGCCTCCTCGACGAGGTGAGCGACCCAGCCCTGGTCCGACCGAGGGTGCTGGTGCGGTCCGTACACCGACGACTGGCGCAGACTCGCGGTCCGCAGGTTGAACATCCGGCCGTAGTCCGCCAGGTACTGGTCAGCGGTGCCCTTGGAGCAGCCGTACGGACCGTGGAACGCCAGCGGGAGGTCCTCACCGAAGCCGTTCGGGTAGTCCAGTGCCACGTAGCGCGTCGGCTCCTCGGCGTACCTCAACTGCGTGAGGTCGCCGTACACCTTGTTCGAGCTCATGCCGAGGACCACGGTCTCGGGGGAGCGCAGTCGAACGTGCTCGAGGATGTTGAGGGTCCCTAGGGCGTTGACCTCGAAGTCGCGGCGCGGATCCTCAAGCGAAGCAAGAAAGGAAACCTGGCCGGCCAGGTGGGCGATGACATCGATTGCGGGCAGGTCCGCGAGCAGGGATTCGAGGGCGCCGCGGTCGCTGACGTCGACGCGATGCGGGGTCAGGCCGTAGGAGCGCTCGAGGAACTCCGCGTTGAGTTCAGATCCGTCTCGGGAGAGGTCGTCGACGAGGACGACCTCCTCGCCGATGTCGACCAGATGTGATGCGAGGTTTGTGCCGATGAAGCCGGCACCGCCAGTGATCAGCCAGCGCATCAGCTCGCCTCCAGGGCTCGTCGTATTCCGTCGCGGAACTCAGTCGTGCACAGTCCGTAACTGCCGAACTGCACCGAGCACACGGTAACGGGGTTGGGGTCGACGGGCGGGTCGGCGTTGATGCGGACGAGGTCGGGCGAGTGCCCCAGCGCTTGGGCGATCTCGCGGGCGGTCTCGAGCAGCGACAGGCCCGTTCCGGTGCCGACCTCGGCTTCCGCAAGGCCGGTACTCGGCTGCTCGAGCGCGTGTCGAATGCTTGCGGCAACGTCATCGACGAAGACGAAGTCGCGAATCCGGTGCGGGTAGTTCAGGGTGACGGGAGCGCCGGAGTTGAGGCCGGCCGCCATCGATGCGACGAATCGTCGCGACGGCTGGCCAGGGCCGTACGAATTGTGGACGGCGAGGATCGTCACCGTTGCCCCGCTCGCGCGAGTGGCGGAACGAAGAGCAACCGAGCCGTCGTGCTTGCTCCTGCTGTAGTCCGACTCGTCGAGCGCCTGACCTGCCAGGCGCTCCGTGCTGCTCGCCGCGTGCACGAGGCGCGGCGGGGCATCGAGCCTGGCGAGCACGTCGTGGAGCACGACGGGCAGTTCGGAGTTGATGCGTCGCATGGTGGCGTGATCCGCGGTGCCCGACTCGAGGCCCGCGCCCGCGAGATTCACGACGTCGTCGTAGCGCGCACTCGCCAGATGATCCATGAGCGTCTGCGAGTCACCGAGGTCGAGAACAAGGTCCGCGGATGCCGCCCGCGAAGCGACGACGACATCGTGTCCAGCGCCCGCGAGTTCACGCGCGGTTGCCCGGCCGAGGAACCCCGTCCCGCCCAGAAGGAGGACTCGCATCAGTTGACCCGGCCGACCATCGAGTCGAAGAGCAGCTTGATGCCACTGGGCAGCGTGGTCATTGCCGCCTGCCGCGAGAGCAGGTCCACACTCGGGACAAGGCGGAGGTCGACGACCTGATGCTGGGAACTGGCATGCGTGCCGAGCGCGAGCGGAACGCGTCGGTGGGCGACGTTCTGCACCGTCGCGACGACCTGGGCGACCGTTGTCGGCTGCCCGCTGGCGATGACTTCTATGCGAGTCCGCTTGTCGGCGTCGCTGACTGCCATACACACCGCGTCCCAAGCCATGGCCGCAGCGTCGTCGACATAGACGTAGTCCCGCACCGTGTCCATGGACACGTACAGGTTGAGCGGCGTGCGGCGCACCGTCGCCAGGCACAGGAGTGGAATCAGGCCCTGGCCCTTGGCCTCGTTGTGCTGCGGCCCGTAGAGATTGGAGAACCGGCCGATCACGACAGGAACTCGTCCGTCGAGAACGGCGGCAGTCTGGTGTTCCTGGCTCAGCTTCAACTCGCCGTACGGACTGATCGGACGCGCCGGCGTCGCGTAGTCGAAGGGGGGATCGGCGGAACCGGCGTACACGCCGCCAGCCGAGGAAGACAGGAAGAACGCGCCGGGGGAGGGCGGGTGAGTATCGGCGATGGCGTCGACCAGCGCGGTGAGAAGCGACAGCTCGGACGCCGTGTCGCCAGCCGAGCTCGCGACGACGGAGGATCCAGCCGCCCAGATGATCGCCCAGTCCTCGTTCACGGTCTCGTCGACGAATCGCTGCACGTCGGCGACGAGCACGGACCGCGCCTCGTGCTGGTCGGACCATGGCACCGCGGTCGCGACGAATGACCGAGCGTCGGCCTGCTTCAGGAGGCGGGTGAAGGCGGATCCGAGCATGCCTCCTGCCCCGATAACCCAGACGTGCATCAGGAGTCGGCGCGTGGAGCCTGGTCAGGAAAGACAGCGGCCGGGTCGCGAACGACCACGTAGAGCGGCTTGCCGAGTGACATGTTGGTGGCCGCCCGGATGTACTGCGAGATGACGCCGAGGGAGAAGAGCGTCAGTCCACCGACGATGAGGATCGAGACGAAGGTCGACGTCCAGCCCTGCGGGGCGTAGTCACCGAGAATCCGGTTGGCGAGCACCCACACGGAGTAGAGCACTCCCAGGCCGAGGAACAGCAGGCCGATGAGGGACACGAGCGCCAGCGGCCGGGTTCCCGACGAGATCACCAGCCGGCCGAAGTGCGACACGAGCTTGCTGAGCGAGTAGTTGCTGGCGGGCCGGCCCTCGGACCGCATCGGCATGGGGCACGTCGCCACGTCCGAGACAACCCACGCGAGGGCGACGTCGAGGTAGACGCCTGAGCCGGTGTACGCGGCCGCACTGCGTCCGACCTCGCCGAGGATGAGCCGGTAGCTGTTGAAGGACTCAAGCCCCGAGTCGCCGACGAGGACCTTGAACATCCACTTGGCGAAGCCGGAACCGGAGTTGCGAAGTCGCCCGTGCGGCGGCGCGTTGGTGGGCGACGCGTAGATCAGTTGCGCCGACGTGTCGTAGGCGCGATCCAGCATCGCGCCGATGTACGCGGGATCGTGCTGGCCGTCCTCGTCCATCGTGACGATCCACTCGCCACCGGAGGAGGCCATGCCCGCGAGGGTTGCCGGGTGCTGGCCGAAGTTGCGTGAGAGCCAGACCGGACGCACCCAATCGTGCTTGGCAGCCAGTTCGCGGATGCAGCGGTCACTGCCTCCCGGGCCGCGGTCCCACACGAGCACAACCTCGCTGACGCGAAACTCGCGGCCAGCGGGAGTGAGCGCGTGGTCGTGGAGTGCGGAGAGCTCCTCGATGAGGCCGGGCAAGGTGGCCTCGCCTGCGTAGACGGGGATGACCACGCTCACATTCGCCACGTGGGCGTGGTCGGGCATCGCCATGCCGGACAGGGTAGCGCGGACACCGATCCCCACAGGTCCGTCCCTGTACGCTGCTGCCGTGTCATCCCCGTGGCGATCGACCGAGATCCCGGGCCTCTTTCGTACCGATCGACCGGCACTGCTCGACGAGCGCGGGTCCTTCCGCAAGATTCTCGGTGAGAGCGATGAAGGCCAGGCGCAGCCATTCACCGTGCGGGAGATCTACTGGTCGCACTCGGTGCGCGGCACGTTCCGCGGCCTGCACGTGCCGCTGCCCCCGCGACCATCTCGCAAGGTCGTGTTCGTCGCGCACGGCGTCGTACGCGACGTGATCGTCGACCTGCGCCGAGGCAGCCCCACCGAAGCCCAGGTGTGGCAGACCGAGCTCGCGTCGACATCGGGCGGTCTGGTGATCCCCGAGGGGTGCGCGCACGGCTTCGAAGTGCTGTCCGATGATGCCGCGATGATCTACGGGCAGGAGGACTTCTACAGCGCTGAGCACGACGGCGGGATCTTGTTCTCGTCGGCCGGGGTCGAGTTGTCCGCCGCTGAGCCGATCATCTCCGTACGTGACCGGGAACTGCCGAGCTTGGCCGAGTTCGACTCTCCCTTCGTGTTCCGATGAGCAACGCCGCGCGTGTTCTCCTCACCGGCGCGTCGGGATTCGTCGGCCGGTCCGTGATCCGTGAGCTGGCCGAACGCGGGTGCGTCGTCGCCGAGCTCACGAGGCGGGACTCCGCGGCGATGCCGTCGGAGCTCGTCGATCGCACGAAGGACTTCAATCCCGACGTGGTCATCCACCTCGCGACCCACTTCCTCGCCGGACACGAGCCCGACGACATCCCCGCGCTCATCGGGTCCAACGTCGAGTTCGGGACGGTAGTCGCCGAGGCAGCATCGCAAGCGGGGGCGCGACTCGTGACCGTCGACTCTGCCTGGCAGCACGTGAACGGAAGTGCCTACGACCCGGTGTCGCTATACGCGGCGACGAAGCAGGCGCTGTCCACCGTGCTCGCCTACTACGTCAATGTTCGCGAGCTCGATTCGCGCGTGGTGACCTTGTTCGACACCTATGGACCACACGACACGCGACCTAAACTCGTGCCGGCGCTCCTCGCCGCAGCGAGGTCGGGCACGATCATGCCGATGAGCGACGGCACCCAGTTGATCGACCTGACCTACATCGACGACGTCGTGCGCGGGATAGTCGGCATCGGGCTGGAGCCTGACGCCGCGGCTTCATCGGTGCTGCGCACTTGGCACCCGGTCAGTATCCGTGAGCTGGTCGAGACCGTTGAAGCGTCCACCGGTAGGTCGATCGCTGTCGAATGGGGCGCTCGCGCCGCGCGCCCACGCGAGATGACAAGCGACTGGGTGTTCGGCGCCAGCCCTGAGTGGTGGTCCGCGGAGATCTCGTTGGAGGATGGAATTCGGCGCTGTTGGAATGCAGCCGCAGATGAGGGGAGTCGCACATGAGCCAACCCCTTGTGTCGATCGTCATCCCCGTCTACAACGGGATGCCCTATCTCGTGGACTGCGTGGGATCGGCGCTGGCTCAGACGTACCCCGAGATCGAGGTCGTCGTCGTCGAGAATCATTCCGACGACGGAAGTGCGGAGTGGCTGCGGAAGCAGAGCGATCCGCGCCTTCGCGTCGTCTACCGCGACGCAACCCAGCCAGCTCCGGAGAACTGGACGCAGGCAATCCAGGAGAGCACCGGCCGCTTCGTGAAGCTCATGTGCGCTGACGACCTGATCCGCAAGGATGCGGTTGCGATTCAGGTCGCGGACATGGTCGCGCACCCCGAGGCAGTGATGGCGGCCTCGCGACGCAGGATCATTGACCCGCAGGGCAAGTCGATGAAGGAGAAGCATGGACTCCCGTCTATGTCCGGGGTCATCGACGGCCTCGCCGCGCTTCGAGCCTGCTGCCTGACCGGCACGAACCCCTTCGGGGAGCCGGCGGCTGTCATGTTCGACGGGGATCGGATCCGTTCGGTGATGCCGTGGCGTTCGCAGTGGCCGTACATGATCGACGTCGCGACCTACGCCGAGTTGCTCCGCGACGGCGCCGTTGTGTGCGACCAGTCCGTGCTCGCCTCGTTCCGCGTCACCGCCACGTCGTGGAGCTCGACCCTTCTCAGCCAGCAGCCGATCCAGTTCCGGGCGTGGCGTGACGACATGATCGCCTCGGGGATCGTGAAGTTCTCGGCCATCGACCGACTCCGCTCCGATATCAGCATTCGGGGCAGGGCGCTGGGGCGCAAGGCTTACTTCTGGCAGGTCGCCCGTGCGGGCAAGCGCCGATCGTCGGCTAGCCCACCCGCCACAGCGTGAGTGTCCCTGAGCCCATCTCGTCCGCGTAGTCACGAGTTCCGATGTTGATCAGTCCCATGGCTGCATCCACCGGCCACTGAGTCGCACAGGCGCTGTCGGTAACGAGGTACCGAACGTCGGCTGCTCGCATCGCATCCGGATTGAACACCCCGTTGCGCTGAGCGTCGAGAACGACGTCGATCGCCGCCTTGTTCTCTGGCCAGGCGATGCCGAGGTTGTAGAACGCGATTCGCTTGCGCGTGACGATCTTCGCTTCTTGCGGGTCAAGGCACGGGCCGGTCGTCATCAGCGCGTCGACGTTGGTCGTCAGCTCACGCAAGGCGTCGTACCGGGCCGTGTCGAAGCGAATGACGCCCGAGTTCGAGACGAACACTCGGAAAGCGCCGAAGTCGAGGAGGGACAACGCGAACAGGACCACCGCGGCCACAGCCGTCGCGGTGACCAGTGTCGAGCGTTCGCCGGCCGGAGCAGCGCGTCGCTGCGCGAAGCTCCACGCGGTAACGGGGGCAAGCACGAGCGCCGACACCGTGACACTCTCGATCCAGAAGCGGTAGGGCTCCTGGCCGAAGCCCCACGCGCCGTTGAATGTGAGCATCACGCACGCGAAGGCGAGGCCGAGCAGAGCGCCGAGGACGAAGTCATTGCGGTGGCGGCGCTGCACGGCGACGTTGGCGGCCCACAGCGCGATGATCGGCAATGACGCGAGCAGGGCGATCCATACCGGCACGCCGAGCGCTGACGATACGTCCTGCCGATAGGTCAGGAACGCGTCCTTACGGAGGATGCCGCTGGCCACGATGATCGCCTGCGGCGCAGCGGTGATCACGAACACGACCGCGGGCAGGAGCAGAACGCGAATGTTCGGTCGCGCGATCGACACGACGCCGGGAAGCGTGCACAGGATCAACAGGCCATAGACGGGCAGAGCTCCGACGCGCTCGGCGAGCGGGCCACCGAGGATGAAGGTGGCGATCACGATGATGCCGGTCGCGATGATCAGGTTGCGCGAGCGAGCGCGGAGCAGTCCGAAGGCACCTATCCACGCGAACGCGACCGCCGCACCAAGGAAGAAGATGTAGGTGTGGAAGTTGGCCGTGATGCCCAAGAGCGCGGCCGCTCCGACGAGCCAGATCACTCGCTTGCGTGTGCTGAGGGTTGAGCCGAGGCAGGCCCACAAGATCATCGCCAGCGCGCTGCCCACGCACGCGAATCCCGCGACCTCCGCGTTCAGCACGTAGATCGCGCCGTACGGACCCCACAGGACCGCATGCGAGTCGAGCGTCGTGTACCAGTAGTCGTGAAGGATGATCGAGAGCGAGCCGATGAGCAGTGCCGGGGCGACAAGCGCTGGTGCCCAAGGCAGGTTGCTGATGCGGAACGCGACGTAGCCGATGAAGGCGATGCTGGAGGCGAGCAGGAGGTATCCGGCGACCGTCCAGACCGTCGGCGTGGACAGTCCCGTGAGAGCCGACAGCCAGCCCAGAATCCGGTACCACAGGCTCGGGTAGTACGAGTGCCCCGTCTCAGTGAACGGCTCGGGCAGTCCGGCATCGCCAGCGGCGGCGGTCGATGCGATCGCCGCGTAGGAGAGCTGGTCGTAGGAGAAGTAGCCGCGGAAGGCCTGGAGCCAACTGCCCTCGCCGGGAACGACGGGCATGCGCAGGATGAGCAGCAGGACCAACTGGGAGAAGACGAAGCTTCCAAGCAGCAGCACGCGGCGCCCGGCTGTTGACACGTAGATCTCCCAATCGGATCAGCCGAGAATCGGCAGCCTGCAGCATACCTACGGCGGTGAAACCGGATCTGTAGATTGTGCAGTCACCCACGAGGAGGAGATTTGACCCAGGGTTCGGCCACCCGATGGACGGCTGGCGTAGCTGCGGTGCTCGCCGCGGCACTGTCCGTCGGCAGGATTCTCCTGTCGAACGGTTCGGCGCTTACCGACCTCATCTGGGCAGAAGACGGCATGTTCCCGCTGTGCGTGCGGGGCCACGGCGTCCTTGCCTGCATGACCGATCCCTTTGCGGGCTACTTCCTGTTCCTTCCTCGTCTGCTCGCGTGGCCGATCAGTCTCCTGCCGGTCGACTCGTGGCCCCTGGCGACGAACCTCGTGGCAGCGGCGATTGCTGCCGGAGCCGCCGCCGTGGCCGTCCTGATTCTTCGTGCGAGTGGCGTCGGCACCGTGACCTCGGGCTTCGTCGCGCTCCTGCCCGTACTCGTCCCGATCTCCGGACTGGAGATGATCAATGCGGTCGGCAGCATGTACATGCTGCTCGCGTTCGTCGGAGCGCTGGCGCTGTGCTTTCCCCCGCGAGATCGATTCCCGACGATTCCCTACGCCATCGGTGCGCTGCTCGTGGCCCTGACGATTCCGTCGTCGGTTGTCCTTCTCCTTCCGCTCCTCGTTCAACTGGCGCGCAAGCGGATTCCTCTGCGTGGGGGTCTCATCACGCTGGCCAGCCTGCTCGCTGGCCTTGCCGTTCAGGCTGTTGTCGCGGTGACCGCCGTCGATCCCCGGCGCATTGCGGTCAGTACCGACTCACTGCGTGAGTGGGCGAACGGTGTGCCGAACGCGCTACTGACGCTTCTGCCCGGCCAGTCCGCGCTGAATGACGACGGCACGCTGACGGCGTCCGTCAGCGTCGGAGTGATCGGCCTGGTCGTCGTCGTCCTCGTCCTTGTCGGCGGTGTCGTGCTTGTTGCGCTGCGGGACAAGGTGGCTAATGGACTCGGCCTGCTCGTGCTGGTCGGCCTGGCCATGGGTGCCATCCCCGCACTGTCGGGGTACGCGAACAATCGCTACTTCGTGATTCCCGTGGTCATCTGGACGGCCGCGGGCCTCATCGCCTTGGACCACTACGTCCCCGGCCGCAAGGAACTGGTCATGGCAGTGGTGGCCGTCGTGCTCGTGGCGCTGTGGATACCCGCGCTGCCGGCGTCGAAGTTCCGCTCGACGGCACTTCCTCCGTGGCCGCAGACGATCGGCGAGGCGCGAACCTCGTGTGCCAACGATCCCAACGCAACAGTCGCGATCGTCTTCAGTCCGGCCTGGCCGTTCTCCGATGCGAAGTGGTACGGAGTAACGAGCAACCTGATCACCTGCCTCGCCCTGGAGGGCAGGTAGTCGAGGTCAGGCGCCGGCTGTGGGCCGGGATAGATCGCCGCGCACTCGCAGCCACGTGTAGGCGATCCGGCGCATCGCGGTCGTCTTGTCGTTGTTGATGCGGGCCTCGGCGATGCGGTACCAGGGCTGGGGAACGATCTGCTCGACATGACGTTGCCAGGTGCGGAACTGCTGGCGCTGCTTGGACGCCAGCCGGGTCGACCACGACGAGCCGCTGATCCGGAACGCTCCGATCGACTCCTTGCGCACGACGACGTCGTGGTCGCTGAGGACCTTGGCGTAGAAGAACATGTCAAGCAGGAAAGGCTCGGCGTCATCCCAGGGGAGCGCCTGGACCAGCGCCTCGCGTCGGAACAGCACCGCCAACGGCTCGCCGAAGATGTTGGCGCCCTTGCGGGCGGCGACCTCGAGGGACCTGCGGCCGTTCACGAGTCCAGTCGGCAGGCCCGCGCAACCGCGTCCGGCGGTCAGCACCTTCCCGCTCGCGGAGACCACATCCCGCTGCGCGATGGCCATTCCCGCCGTCGGATGCGAATCGAGGTCAGCACTCTGAGCGCTGAGAGCGGATGGGCTGATGAGGTCGTCCTGGCACAGGAGCTTGACGTAGTCGCCGGTCGCGAGCTCGCTGGCTCTCGTCCAGTTCGAAGCGGCGGGAGTGCCCGCTGGCAGGTACTCCTTGACGAGGTTGGCGCGCTCGTATCGCTCAATCCATTCGCGGGATCCGTCGGAGGACCCGCCATCGACGAGAACGAGTTCGACGTTCGGGTGCGTCTGCGCCTCGACCGAGGCAACTGTCTCCGGCAGGTACGGCAGGCCGTTGAACACCGGAATCACGACCGACACACGAGAACTGCTCATCGCGGCGAGACTACTTCGCCCTGAGGTCGTACAACTGCCACAGGCCGTCATTTCCGACAGCAACGGGTTCGCCGAGCGCGCTCAGGAGGTCGATCTGCATGAAGGTCCACACGTTGTCGGCGATTCCGCGGCGATCGATGTGGATCGCGCAGAACCCCGCGTTGCGCAGGTTCTCCAAGTCGGCCGCGTTCGGCACCTCGCCAATGCGTGAGAGTTGCTCGCTCGCTGTCGTGTTCTTGACCGCGCCGTAACTGAAGTCCTTGTCGTCGTTGATCAGAGGCTGCAGGAAATGCTCGTAGTCGTTGAGATCAGGAGGAAGTGTGCCTTGCTCGGGGAACTGCACGTATGGCAGTTGGAGGACCGCGCAATGCTCGGGGATGGCGGCGTTGACCTGGCCGGAGTAGTCGCGAGCGACCTGCACCGACAGTGCGCCGGTGGCCGCGCCCTGGGCGTATGCGGCACGGAACGGCACGACTTGCTCGACGATCACCACGGCGAGAATGGCGATGCCTGCGATCGCAGTCGCGAGGTTGGTGCGGTCCCACCGCGTGCGTGCCAGCGCTGCCATCGCACCCATGATGAACAAGAGCAGCAGGATCGGCAGCAGTCGATTCCAACCGCGAATCTGGGCCGTCACGAAACTTGCGACGATGAAGTTCAGCCCCCACGGGACGAAGAACAGCATGGCCACGACGGTCAGGTAGCCGGTGAACGGGATCGCGGAGCCGGTCAGGCTGCGCCGACGGGATCGCAGTACCCAGCCGACGACGAACAGCAGAAGGCAGGCGGACGTGATCCAGGTTCCGTAGTTCGTCAGGGCGGTGCTCTCGACGGGCGGTCCGCCGCCCACGGCCTCGGCGACCCGGTCGGTGATTGCTGCGTTGTATCGCCACATCCCGGGAAGTTCGCTGATCGGTGCGGGCAGGATCGCCATCGACAAGCTGCCTGCGAGCGTGACCGATTCGGCGGCGGACCGCTCCGCGAGCGGGAACAGCGGTGGATTCTTCAGGACCGTGAGCGCCCCGGGAATGAATCCCGCGATTGCGAGGACCGCGACCGAGACCACCGGGACCGCGCCTAGAGCGACATCCACCCAGCGATCGCGCTTGGCGATTCGCCACACGACGGCAGCGCTGCCGAGAATCACAGCGAACGCCGCGTAGTACAGGCCACTCCACGAGGTGACGACGATCAACCCGACAAGGAGCAGGTAGGTGACTGCGCGTCTTCTCGTGCTTCCCGTCTGCAGGATTCGGGGCAGGTAGCCGAGGCCGATCAGCGTGGCCAGCATGACTGCCGTGACGCCGCCGTACATCGTCGCGAGGTACGTGTGGCCAAGGCCGCGGCCGAAGTGGTACGGGATCATCGTGAAGGCGATCGCCAGCGCTATCGCGATCGGCCCGCCGCGACTGACGATCCGCAGCAGGAGGTAGGCGAGGACGGCGACAACTGGAAAGGATATGAACAGCAGCAGGTTTATGCCCAGGAATGGCGAGCCGGTGAAGACGTCGACGATGCGTGCGAACGTGTTCTCGGTGATGTCGATGTTGGGCGTGTAGTTGAGGTTCATCCCTTGCGGGAAGCCGTAGTGAGTCGTGGTGGAGTATCCGAAGCCACCCCAGTTGTCGGCGTTGACGTAGGTCGAGAGCATGTCGCCGCTGCCGAGCGGACTGGTCATCCGTGACCAGATCGGCCCGAACACGACGAGCGAGATGATCGTGGCGATGACGCCTGTCACCGCCGCCTCGATTGCGGTTCGAGCCGAGAGATAGCGCGAGGTGATGGTGGTCACGGTGTTCTCACCAGCCCGCGGACCCACACGCCACCGCAAACGGCGAGCGTGACGAGCAGGCCGATATCGCCCGCCACCATCGCCGCCTTGCCCCACATGAATCCCGATGGCGTAGGCACCATGGCAGCACCCGTGACGATGCTGACGACGGCCGCGAGCAGGACGAGCGCTGGCAGCCAGAAGGCGCGCCCGGAGCTTGCTGACAGCCAGACCAGCGAGCCGACTACCAAGGGGAGCAGGAAGATCATGCGGTAGTCGTGCGACGCGCCGAGCACGTAGGGCAGGGCGAGGATGCCGGCAGCGCCGATCACCAGGGCGCGCGCGGCAGGAACGCGATCGAGGCTGGCGACCGAGGCCCTCGGGACGAGGACGGCCGCGAGCACGAGTGCGATGGCCACGACGATCCATCCGATCAGGCGGATCCGCGCCCAGTTGTCCGAGGCGTCCGCGCTGGGCAGGTAGCCGACGGGGTCGGGGGTGAGGATCGTTGCCACCAACGTCGCTGCGCCGAACTGCGACTTCGAGGTCGCGGGCTGGTCTGCGCGTGCGGCGGAGCTTGCCTGCATGAGGTCGGACCAGGACAGCGCGAGAAACACGACGCTTACGGCGAGGCCGACGAGCGCTGGCCAGTTCATTCGGCCCCGCCGGATGAATGGGGCGAACAGTCCGATCGCGAAGAACTTGATGATGACCGCCGCGACAGCCGCCACCGCACCGGCCACCCCGACGCCGATGCGTTTGTGTGACAACGCGAGCAACGCCGCGATGGTGAGAGTGAGTCCGAGGATCTCGATCTGGCCCCGCTCGATAGCAAGCATGGCCGGGGGGCTGATGGCGAGCACTGACAGCAGCACCTGCGCGGCGATGAGCGTGGCGAATCCACCACGCCAAGACCGTGCCAGGAAGACCGCCAGCGCCGCGACGGTCAGCACGTAGATGATGGCGAGCAACGTCCCGAGCATCCCGGTGTCGTCGGATCCCAGGCCGAGGGCGGAGAGCAGGCGCGCGGGCAGGACGACGTAGGGCTGGAACGGGCGGCCGTACGGATCGCAGACCGTGTAGTCGGTCCCGTCGGTGATGCACTGGGCGGTATCCGTGATGTTCGCGAGGTCGGCGAAGGACGTGGTCGAGGACGTCATGGGCGTCATCGCCTCGATGCCCCACTGCGACCACGCGTTAGTGGTCAGGGCCCGCCACACGACCGCGCCGACGGTGACAGTCGGGATCGCCGCGCTGATCAGGGCCCTGCTCAGCGCTGGTGGAGAGGCCGAGGACACACGCCGAGCCTACGACGATCCGTGCCAGCGGCGGATTTGTGCTGCGGCGATCACGCGGGAACGGTCACTGCATCCTTGGGGACGGTGCGTACCCACGCCGTGCCGTTGTCGGTGAAGCCGGCCGGAGGCGGGTCCTTGATGTAGGTGATGGGCACCGGACCGTAGGAACGGCAGTACATGACCCAGCCGTAGTCCTCGAGGCTGTATCCGGCCGGGCAGGCCGGCGAGGTCGTCTCGAACGAGTTCAGGAGCGGGCGAGGACCGGATTGCTCCTGATGGAAGGTGTACGCGAGCGTGCGGGTGCAGGTGCCACTGGAGTTCTCCACGTAGTCCGTGGGACACACATAGATGGTCTTCGTCGCGGGCGGTGGCGGCGGTGGTGGCGGCGTGATCGGCGTAACGAGCACCGGCGGACTGTCGGGCGGAGTTGGCACCGCGGCCACGGTCGGCCCGGCCAACTCGGCGAGTGTGGTCGTCATGGTCGCTGATGTCAGTCGTGAGTGGCCCGCGGTGTTGTCGACCCGCACGGAGAAGGTATAGATCGCATGCGGGTCCAGCCCGGGCAGCAGAACGCGCCGTGCGTCCTTCACGTTGATGGTCACCGGCGGAGCGCTGCGGCTGGTCGCCGACAGCCGGAATGTCACCGCTCGGCCACCGGTGCTCACCTGCGCGCGATAGCGCCACGCGAGCGAGACGGTGTCGGAGTCGCCCGTGGCGCTGACGACGAGTCGGGTCGCCGCCCTGGGTCGGTTGATCGCGACCACCCGGCCGATCGACCTGCCACCGACGACGACCGTGTACGTGGTGCCCGCCTTGAGCCCGGTGAACGTGGCGGGCGCGGTGCCGGGTCGTGGCCTGCGCAGGGGCGACTGGCCTTCTGCGAAGAGTGACACCGGCTTGCCGCCGTGAGACGTGACGACGATGCCCCGCGGCAGACTTGCGGTGGCCCGTGGCCGGCTGCTGGGTCGCCCGGATCCTGAACCCTCGACCGCGATCACGAAGCCGTCTTCGGTGCTGTCGGTTGCGATGACGTCATCGGCGCGGGCCGACGGCGCAGAAACTGCGCATAGCAACGACAGCGCCGCGACGGTGACGGCGCGCGTGAGGGTGTTCAGGTTCATGGCATCTCCTCAACCGGGATCGGCGGATCTGGTGAGGAGCGTGCTGCCAGGTAGACGGTCGTTGCCGGCGCGAATCAGCGCTGTGGATAACTACCGGCGCGGTGGCGCCTGTGGAGCGCTCAGCGGTCGCGCGTGACGATCAGATCGCCCGTGCCGACGTTCACGTACGGGCTGAATGACGTGGTCGACAGAGCGGAGTTGAGCATGTCGGCCATCTCCTGCCCGTTGATGCCAAGCACCAGGCTCTTGTAGATCCAGGTGATCGTCGACTGGCCGATGACCCTGGCACGCGAGGCGATCGACTTGATGTTGAACAAGGCGGCGTTCTTGCCGGTCGGCAGCACGCAGTCCACGACGCGAGCGCGGGTGTCGATGGTGGGGTTCGAGCAGCGAACGGTCGCCCCGGTGCGGGAGTTGTACAGGCGGAACCCGCCGGCGGCCGCATTCGCGGACCCCGTCTTCGCGATGATCGGAACCGACACGCGCGCGCTGAGATTCGAGGCGGCCGTGGTGACGGTGCCGGGACTGACTCCGACGATGATGATGTCCTCGGAAGCCCACGTCGGCAGGATGCCGTTCGCCAGTGAGAACGAGAACGTTCCGGAGGCTGGCACGGTGCCGATGGGGGCGGCTGATGCGGAGGCGGAGAGCAGCGGAGAAGAGATAAGGCTGACGCTCGCGATTCCCGCAGCCAGCAGGGTGATGCCGCGCATGCGCATGCTGACCTCCCATCGCTTCTTCGTCGTTGTTCGGTAAGGATAACCCGATGACCGACGAAGCCGATCCACGCCGCGAGCTGCTTCGCGCGCTTGCGGATGTCGTCGGCACCGATCACGTCGTCACCGATCCGGCTCTGATGGAGCAATATGTCGTCGACTGGGCACGCCGTTTTCGCGGCCCCGCGCTCGCTGTGGTCCGCCCGCTGCGAACCGACGACGTGTCGGCAATCATGCGGCTGTGCTCGGCCGCTGGCGTGCCGGTCATCGTTCAGGGCGGCAACACAGGTCTCGTCGGCGGTTCGGTTCCCGCAGCCGACGCCTCCCGCCTGCCGATCATCGTGTCGATGCGTCGACTCAACGACATCGGCGAAATAGACGACCTGTCCGGACAACTCACGGCGGGCGCGGGTGCCACGCTCGGCGACGTGCGCCGTCGGGTCGCCGCAGCGGGATGGTCCTACGGCGTCGACCTCGCGGCCCGCGACTCGGCGACTATCGGCGGCACGGTCGCCACGAACGCCGGCGGCATTCACGTCATCGCCTACGGCATGACTCGGGCGCAGGTCGTCGGTATCGAGGCCGTGCTTCCCGATGGAACTGTCATCTCCCACCTCTCCGGGCTCCTGAAGGACAACACCGGCTACGACCTCGGTGCGCTGCTATGCGGCTCGGAGGGAACGCTCGGGGTGATCACGGCGATCCGGCTGCGCCTGCACCGGCCACCGGGCCGGACAACGGTCGTGCTCGTCGGCTGCGGGAGCTTCCACGAGGCGCTCGCCGTCATGGCGAGCGCGGTGAGGCCCGGGATTCCCCTTCTGGCCGCAGAGGTCATCGACGCCACGGGCATGGATCTGGTCTGCGCCGTCGCGAATACCTCCTGGCCCACCGCTCGGCGTCATGCGCTGGTCCTCCTGCTCGAGGTCGTCGATGGCGGGGACGGCTCGGGCCTGGTGGGTCTGGACGACCTAGATGTGGTCGCCGGCCTCGACGCCGCGGAGCAGTCTCGTCTGTGGGAGTTCAGGGAACGGCAGAGCGAGGCCTTCTCGTCCCTGGGGATCATTCACAAGCTCGATGTGTCACTGCCCCTCCCGGTACTTGCCGAATGCGCCGAGGAACTGCGCACGGTCGTCGCCGGGTTCCCCGACGTCACGACGTTCGGCGTGTTCGGGCACGTCGCCGACGGAAACCTGCACGTCGAGATCCATGGGCCGTCGCCCGAGGATCAGAGTTCGGACATCGCGGTTCTCGAGTGGGTCGCGAAGTACGGCGGCTCGATCTCGGCGGAGCACGGGGTCGGACGGGCCAAGGCCGCGCACCTGTCGCTGTGCCGCTCGCGCGAGGAGATTGCCGCTATGCGCGCGCTGAAATCGGCGTGGGACCCGAACGGGCTGATGAATCCGGGCGTGATCTTCGCGGAGTAGTGCCCGGTGGCCTACTCAGCCAGGAGGTCCAGGAGCGCGGCAGGATCGACGACGACCTCGATCGCGCCCGCGGCGAGCAGTTCTGGCTCGTCGCCGTAGCCCCACAGCACGCCGATACCGGGGATGCCGTGGGCTAGCGCGCCGGTGATGTCGTGCCGACGATCGCCGACCATGACTCGCGAGCCTCCACCGATGCCCACCGTGGCCAGTTCCTCGAGCGTGTGCTCGATGACGTCGGCCTTGTTCTGACGCGGACCGTCGAGTTCGGCGCCCCCGATGAAGGCGAAGTGCCGCGCGAGATCGAAGTGCTCCAGGATGCGAGTCGCCGACGGGGTCGGCTTCGACGTTGCGATCGCAAGGACCGCTCCGCTGCCGTCCAGCTCGTCGAGCAGCGCCGGGATCCCGTCGTACACGGTGTTCTCGAACAAGCCGACATCGTGATATCGCTCGCGGTACTTGGCGATCGCCCGGTCCGCCGTCGCGGCGTCCAGTCCGTAGTGCTCGCGAAACGTCACGATCAGCGGCGGGCCGAGGTGGGATCGCATCGTGGCCTCGTCGGGGTGGTCGATCCTGAGGTAGTCGAAGGCGTAGCGCAGGCAGTTGACGATGCCGGGCGCGGAATCGGTCAGCGTCCCGTCGAGATCGAACAAGATGACATCGAACGACGCAGTCCGGGACACGACCGAAATATGGCATACGAGGTTCACGCTCGGGTCGCGCCTACTCTGGGGGCGTGCACTCCGTGGAGGTCGTCGCGCATCGCGGGGCCAACGACGAGGAACCCGAGCACTCCCTGGCCGCCTACCTGAAGGCGATCGAGCAGGGTGCGGATGCCATCGAGTGCGACGTCCGGCTGACGGCCGACGGAACCCTCGTCTGCGTCCACGATCGACGAATCGATCGGACGAGCACGGGCAAGGGCTCGGTGAGCTCGAAGACCCTGAAGGAGCTCGCTGCCTTCGACTACAGCGGGGGTCCGGACGTGTGGCGCGACTTCGAGGACCCCGCCCCCGATGAGTCGCGTACTGCGGTGCTCACCCTGCGGACCCTGCTGGCGACGATGCTCGATGCGTCCCCAACCGTTCGGTTCGCGATCGAGACCAAGCACCCGACCCGCTACGGCGCCTACGTCGAGCAAGCGCTCATCGACGAGCTGCGCTACTTCGGGCTGACGCGACCCAACGGCAGCGGGGTCGCGCGCGCCCGCGTCATGTCCTTCAGCAGGGCTGCCGCGAAGCGGGTTGTCGCACTCGCGCCAGGACTGACGACCGTGCTACTCCTGAGCCGAGTGCCGGGCCGCTATCGCGACGGCTCCCTGCCCCGCGGGATCACCGTGGCCGGCCCGTCGATCGAGATTCTTCGCGCGCACCCCAAGTACGTGCAGCGCGTGCACGACAAGGGCGGGCAGGTGCACGTGTGGACGGTCGACAAGAAGGTCGACGTCAACTTGTGCCTGGAACTCGGCGTGGACGCCATCATCACCAACCGCCCGGGCCGGGTCGCGCAGATGATGGGTAGATAGGTTCGGTCCATGTCCAAGAAGAGTTCGGCCCGCAGGAACGACAGTCCCGATCTGACGATCGACGCTGGCGATGTGCCTGTGGTGGGGATGCGCGAGCCCTGCCCGTGCGGGTCCGGCCGCCGCTACAAGGCCTGTCACGGACGAGGTGCGTCGGCGGTGTTCGTCGGACCCTCCCGGCCGTTCGAGGGCATGGCTTCGGAGTGCGACATCGTCGCGATGCGCGAGATCGTGCCTGCCGCGTCCACGTCGCTGACACTGCTCGGCGAGAACGCCGACCGCAAGGTCACCCTCGTCACCGTGCTGCCAATGGCCTGGCCCGCACTCGTGCGGTCCGATGGCGAGATCCTGCTCGCCCTTCAGGTGAACACTGGGTCGGGGGATGCCAGCCGCGATCTCGCGGACGCGCTGGTCAGTGCCCTCGCCGCCGAGCCGGGCGAGCCCGTACCACTGGGTCGAGTCACCGCGGACTCCCCGCGCCTGCAGGACCTCGTGGATCCCGACGCCGTGCTCGACATCACCGTGCACGAGGACTTCGAGTTCTGGGTCGACGGCTCCGAGGAGCTCGCGACCGATGTCCGCGCGTCCCTTGATCGCGCCAGCTCGTTCGCGCATCCGACCGTCAAGCTCACGTCCGTGCCGTCCGCGTACTGGACTCGCATGGGCGAGAAGGAGCACCTGCGCTGGGTGATGCCGCACCCCGAGGAGCAGTTGCTGAACGCCCTCGCGCGGCTGCACGCGGCCGAACAGGACTCACTCGGCGAAGGCACCCGGTTCGTCGGCATGTTCCGCGCGCAGGGCCTGGTGTGCCCGGTGTGGGACCTGCCGCTCGACACCGGCGCCGAGGCAGTCGAGGCTCCTGCTGCGGAGTTCGGCGTGCGCCTGGACGCCGCGCTGGCCGACACGTCGCCGCTGACTGATGCGGAGCGCCGCGCCCGCTCCGGCCTCACCACTCGCCAGGTCACCCTCCGCTAACCCGGAGGGGCGGCGCGCTAGCCGCGGATGAGCTCGATGGCGGTCCACAGTGCCAGTGCCGACAAGATCACGCCGGAGACCAGGCGAATACGCCAGATGGGCACCCGGGTCCGCAGCCATGAGCCGGCCAGCACGGCCAGTCCGGACACTGCTGCAAGCGCCACCCAGGAGCCGATGAACACCGACGCCGGCTCGCCGGTTCGCGCGGCCAGTCCCGCCGTCAGGAGCTGACTGAGGTCACCCCACTCGGCCAGGAACAGGACGGCGAAGCTGAGGGCGAAGATCCGCAGGGGAGTGGTCGCGGCGTCCGCGTCGGCGCGTCCGGACACCTCGGCCTCCTCCGCGTCTGCCGTCGCCATCTCGTCGGCGCGGCTGTGCAGCCCGCCGCGGATCATGACGACCGCACCGATGACGAACAAGGTCAGCGTGATCGCCAGCACCAGCCGTTCCGGCGCGAGGGCGAGCAGGCCGCCGGCCGCGACCGCGATGAAGACCTGCACGGCGAAGGCGCTGATGACGCCGAGCCATACCCACAGGTGCTTGAACCGGGTGGCGAGGACGAGGGTCGCGATGAACGTCTTGTCCGGGAGCTCGGCCGGGAAGATCAGGGCAAACGTCGTCGCGACGATGGCGAGGTCAATCACGCGCCGGATCCGTGGTCGGGCAGCAGATTGACCGCGATGCTCGGCCAGATGATCGGTGTCGGGACGCTGCGCTCGCCCGACCAAGGCGCCGGCGTTGCATCGAGTGCGCGGCAGATCTCGTACGCCGCGAACTCGTACCGAGTGCGGAGCACTTTGAACTCGGTCCAGGCGTCGTCGAGGTCCCGGTCGATGGGGAACCCCGATCTGCGGATGATGTCGACCGCCACGTCGAAGTCCGCACGGGTGATCTGCAACTCATGGGCTTCACCGATCACCAACGCGGCGACAGCCTCACCGTCCAGTCCTCGCGCCGCATCCTTGTCGGCCGCGATCTCGACTGCGAGCATGCGCTCGTTCCAGCTTGCCTTGGTACGAGTCCGACTGAAGTCTCCCACCGGTCGACCGAGGAACATGCCCGCCAAAGGAATGCGTGTTCGCCATGGCCGCTTGAGGAACAAGATGACGTACAGGACCTCGAACGCCTGGGCACCGTGAAGCAGCAGTCCGAAGGACTGGGTGCGCGGCAGCGTCTTGTTGAGTGAGACCTTGAGCGCGGCCGCGTCGAGAACCGCGAGCAGTGAAACCGCGTAGTGCCGAGACGCGCGCGCGGACCGCACCCAGACCAGGACGGGATAGGTCACGTGCGTCATGCGCACCGCCGACGCCCACCGCGACCAGTGCGCGAACGTCTCCGGGAGGGTGTCGACGTTGTCCGTCAGGGCATGACGCGCGAGGAACTCAGGACCCCACGCGGGATCGCCGCCCATAGCGCCGAGCATCGTGACGTCGACCTCGCGCTCGAGGTACGAGGAGTAGATCGTCGGCAGGAAGCCGATCATCAACGCGATGACGACGGGGCCGGTGGCACCGGCGAAGAAGTCGACGATCGTCTGGTCACGGTTGTCGGACGCGGCGAAGCCGAGCGTGAACAGGCTTGAGCCGGCCTGGGTCATCGCATCGGGGTAGTTGTGCCCGCCCACGCCGTAGATCAAGAACGCGTAGGCGAACAGGTAGAGGACCAGCCACGTGATCAACTGCAAGATGATGATGGTCGGACCGGCCCATGCGAGAACGGAGTCGCGACCGCGATAATTGCGCGGCGCCCGGGCGATCAGCTGGGTGATCTTGATGACGACGGTGGCGACCGTGTCGCTGATCGCCGACCTCAGGGACCGCGGAATCACCACCGTGCGCATGAGGCTGATGGTCGTGACGAAGAGCAGGAAAAGCCCCACGATCGTCGCGGCTCCGCGCGAGATGAGGTCCACCCACAGTTGTGACACCCGCAGATGGTCCCATAACGGCCGACTACGCTCGGGGCGTGACTTCTGATCCCCAATCCGCCCTAATCGTGGCGCTCGTCGGCATCATCGTCGGCGTCACGGGAGTGGCGCTGGGTGCCTTCGCCCTGGTGCGGCTTTCCCGGCTCAACCGCGCCTACGAGCTCCTTCAGGTGGCCGAGGGCCGCGAGACCATCGTCGACGTCATGGGCCGCACGATGGACGAGTTCAGCGACCTGCGCGACGAGGTCATGAGGCTGGAGTCCGGGCTCGTCGCCACTCGTCGCGACCTGGCCATGGCTCTGCGCCACGTGTCGGTCGTGAGGTACGACGCCTTCGGCGACATGGGCGGACGCTTCTCCTTCTCCGCTGCCCTCCTTGACGACGGCGGCGACGGGCTGGTCATCACGTCGATCCACGCGCGCAGCGAGACGCGAACATATCTGAAGGGACTGTCGGGCGGGGACAGCGACATCACGCTGTCCCCTGAGGAGCAGCAGGCGGTACGGCTCGCCAGGGGTGGCTCATCGTGACCCGCATCGCCTACCTCGGCCCGACCGGGACCTTCTGCGAGGCTGCGCTGCTGACAATGCCGGACTACCGGTCGGCGGAGCACGTGCCGGCGGTCTCCGAGCACGCGGCGATCGACGCGGTGCGCGCCGGTGACGTCGACCTCGCGCTGATCCCCATCGAGAACTCGGTCGAGGGCTCGGTGTCGATCACGCTCGACCAGCTGGCGAATGGCCAGCGTCTGGTCATCATCGACGAGGTCGCGCTGCCGGTCCGGTTCGCACTGATGGCGCCTGCGGGCGTGACACTCGCCGACATCGGCAGCGTCGCCTCGCATCCCCATGCTCTTGCGCAGGTGCGTTCATGGCTGGCCGACAACGTCCCCGACGCGCGCATCATCCCCGCGCAGTCGACTGCGGGAGCGGCCGCGCTGCTGCAGGATTCCGCCCCGTTCGATGCTGCCGTGGCGCCGCTGCTGGCTGCCGAGCGGTACGGATTGTCGGTACTCGCCGAGAACATCGGCGACACGGAGGACGCCACGACCCGCTTCGTCCTCGTGCAGAAGCCCGGGACGCTGCCCGCGCCGACCGGCGCCGACAAGACGACCCTGACCTTGTACATGCGCATGGACCAGCCGGGCGCACTCATGGCGATCCTCAACGAGTTCTCCGTCCGCGGGGTCAACCTGACTCGCATCGAGTCGCGGCCCACTCGCAAGGCACTGGGGGACTACTACTTCAGCGTCGACGTCGAGGGCCATGTCGCGGACGCCCGCGTCGCGGAGGCACTGGCCGGACTGCACCGCGTGTGCCTGGACGTGCGATTCCTCGGCTCGTACCCGCGACACGACGGAAAGCAGCCGGTGCTTCGTCCCGGCGTCACCGACACCGACTTCGCCGATGCCCAGGAGTGGCTCGATCGCCTCAGAGGAGATACGCAGTGAAGTACCTCGTCACCGGTGCCGCGGGATTCATCGGCTCGCACTTCGTCAGGCAGTTGCTCGCCGGTGCGTATGGAGTGGAACCCACTCAGGTCACGGTCTACGACAAGCTCACCTACGCCGGCAACCTCGAGAACCTGGCCTCAGTGTCGGACGATCCCCGTTACCGGTTCGTCCGCGGTGACATCTGCGATGGAACCGCGCTCGACGAGGCGCTGCCCGGGCACGACGTGGTGATCAACTTCGCGGCGGAGACGCATGTGGACAGGTCGATCCACGGCCCGCAGGACTTCGTCGTCACCAATGTCGTCGGCACGCAGTCCCTCCTCGATGCGTGCCTGCGCCACGAGATCCCGCGGACGGTGCACATCGGCACCGACGAGGTCTACGGATCCATCGACGTCGGCTCGTGGGACGAGTCGCAGCCGCTGCTCCCCAACTCCCCGTACTCCGCGGCCAAGGCGGCGGCGGAACTCCTGGTGCGTGCCTACTTCGTCACGTATGGACTGAACGTCTCCAGCACGCGTTGCTCTAACAACTACGGTCCGTACCAGTTCCCCGAGAAGGTCATTCCGCTCTTTGTTACCAACCTGATCGACGGTGGCAAGGTGCCGCTCTACGGCGACGGGCTGAACGTTCGCGACTGGCTCCACGTCGACGATCACTGCGCAGGCATTGCGCTGGTTGCTGCGAAGGGAGAGCCCGGGCACAGCTACAACATCGGTGGCGGGCTGGAACTGAACAACCGCGAGCTGACCGAGCGAGTGCTCGCGGCGATGGGCGCGACGTGGGATTCGGTGCAGCCCGTCGAGGACCGGAAGGGACACGACCGCCGCTACTCGGTCGATGACAGCAAGCTTCGCGCGCTCGGCTATGCGCCGACGCACGACTTTGACGAGGGCCTCGCCGAGACCGTCGCGTGGTACCGCGACAACGAGGCATGGTGGCGCCCGCTCAAGTCCCCTGCGGCCCGGTAGCTGCCGATGCGGGTGCTCGTGGTCGGCAGTCGTGGGCAGCTCGGCTCCGATCTCACCGAGGTGATCGCGGACCGTCGCGAGGTCGACGTGCTCGCCGTCGATCTCCCCGACATCGACATCACCGATCCGGCGTCTGTGCGTCGCGTGCTCGACTCCTTTCCCGCGGATGTCGTGGTCAATTGCGCAGCATGGACAGCGGTTGACGATGCGGAGACGAACGAGGCCGCGGCCCTGCGGGTCAACGGTCTGGGCCCGCGGGTGCTGGCGGAGGCGTGCGCGGAGAGCGGCGCCTGGCTCGTGCAGGTGTCGACCGACTACGTATTCGACGGCGAGGCGACGACGCCGTATTCGGAGGATCAGGCACCGGATCCGCGGTCGGCCTACGGTCGGACGAAGCTGGCCGGCGAGGTGGCCGTGCGCGAGGTGCTGCCGGACAGGCACTACGTAGTCCGCACCGCGTGGCTCTACGGGCGCAACGGTGCCAACTTCGTCAAGACGATGGCCCGGCTCGAGGGAGAGCGGGAGACCGTCTCGGTAGTCGACGACCAGCGGGGCCAGCCGACCTACTCCCTCGACCTGGCGGAGCAGATCCTCGCGCTGCTCGACGCCCGACCCCCGGCCGGAACGTTCCACAGCACGAACTCAGGTGAGGTGACCTGGTTCGGGTTCACGCAGGAGATCTTCAGGCTGCTCGGCGCCGACCCGGCCCGTGTGCTGCCGACTACGTCAGCGGAGTTCGTCCGTCCTGCTCCTCGGCCGACCTACTCGGTGCTCGGGCACGAGAAGTGGGCCGCGGCCGGCATCGCGCCGATGCGCCCGTGGGACGAGGCCCTCGCGGCAGCAATCTCCGCCGGCGTCGCCGCACCCCTCACCCCCTAGAGCCCGCCGACCTTGAGGTTTGGCACCCCCGAATCACGAGTTGAGGGTGCCAAACCTCAAGGTCGGCGAGAGGGGTTAGAGCTGGATGGCGTCGAGGACGTCGGCAACGCCCTCGCCCGGCACGTTGTCGACCACCGCGTTCGCGTAGGCGCGAACCGAGTCCGGGGCACTGCCCATCGCCACGCCCCAGCCGGCCCACTCGAGCATCTCGACGTCGTTCCAGAAGTCGCCGATCGTGATGGTGTTGGCGGGGTCGATATCGCGGTGCATGCACAGCCGCTCGAGCATGGTCGCCTTGTTGACGCCCTTGCCGCCGATGTCCATCCAGGCCACGTCGGCGACGCCGAAGATCACTGACTCGTAACCCAGCGCCTCGACGATCTCGCCGAAGCCGGTGCTCGTGTGCTGCTCACTGCGTACAACGAGGCGGACCACCGGGTTGCTGAACAGGTGCTCGAACGGGACCTCCCGTACCGACAGGCCGAGCTCACCGGTGCGAAAGGCGCTGGTCGCGCGGAACATGCCATCGGTGTCCTCGACCGCGTAGACCGCGTCGGGCAGGTGTTGGATGAGCTCCTCGAGAGCAGGGCGCGGATCGAACGTGTTCGACTCGATGGTGCGCTCGGTTTCGACGCTGACCAGCAGTCCTCCGTTGCTGCAGACCACCAGATCGCTGATGCCCGCCGCACGAGCGACGGGGATCGTGGTGGACGGCGAGCGGCCGGTGGCGAGGGTGACCAGGACTCCGGCGGACTGAACGCGCTCGATGGACTCGACGACCCGCTCGGACACGGAACTGTTGTGGGCAACAAGGGTGTCGTCGACGTCGAGAGCTACCAGCTGCGGACGAAAGCCCTCGGGCAGCGGCGGATTGAGTGTCATGATGTCGGGCTCAGCACGGTACGGCCTCCGAGAAATGGTTGCAGGGCAAGGGGAATCCGGACGCTTCCGTCGGACTGCTGGTGGTTTTCAAGAATCGCAACGATGATGCGCGGCATCGCGCACAGCGTGCCGTTGAGGGTCGCGAGCGGCCGCGTTCCGTTCTCGTCGCGCATGCGAATGCGCAGGCGGCGGGCCTGGTACTCGGTCGTGTTGGACGTCGACGTGATCTCGCGGTAGGTGCCCTGCGTGGGAATCCAGGCCTCGATGTCGTACTTCTTCGCGGCACTCGATCCGAGGTCTCCCGTCGCGACGTCGATGACGCGGTACGGGAGCTCGAGAGCATCGATGAACTCACGTTCCCATGCAAGCAGCCGCTCATGTTCTGCGACGGCGTCGTCCGGTGAACAGAAGACGAACATCTCGACCTTGTCGAACTGGTGGACGCGAATGATGCCGCGGGTGTCCTTGCCGTAGGAGCCGGCCTCGCGTCGGTAGCAGGAGGACCAGCCCGCATAGCGAAGCGGCAACGATGCGGAGTCGATGATCTCGTCGGAGTGGTAGGCAGCGAGGGGCACCTCGGAGGTGCCGACGAGGTACAGGTCGTCGGCCTCCACCCGGTACACATTCTCGGCCGCCTGGCCGAGGAATCCGGTGCCCTCCATCGCGCTAGGCAGCACCAGGCTTGGCGTGATCATCGGCGTGAGGCCGTGCGAGACCGCGTGCTGCATGGCCAGGTTGAGGAGGGCGAACTCGAGCAGTGCGCCGGGGCCGGTCAGGTAGAAGAACCGCGACCCGGACACCTTGGCGCCGCGCTCGACGTCGATTGCGCCGAGCATGGTGCCCAGCTCGAGGTGATCGCGCGCCGTGAAGCCCTCGGACTCGAAATCACGAGGCGTGCCAATGGTGTGCAGGACGGTGAAGTCCTCCTCGCCGCCGACCGGAGAGTCTAGGTTGACCAGGTTCGATACGCGCAGCCACAACGCGTCGACGGCTTCCGCAGCGGCGGCCGCGACGGTCTCGGCCTCCTTGACTGCCTCGGAGAGCGCTTGGGCAGTGGCCATCAGGCCGTCGAGCTCGGCCTGGGTCGCGGCGCGCGCTTCGGCGTCGGGGGCCTTCTTCAGCGCACCCTGCAGCGGGCCGATCTTCTTGCCGAGATCCTTCTGCTGGCTGCGCAGTTCATCGAAGGCAAGGCGGGCCTGCCGCTGCGCGACATCGGCGGCGACGAGATCGTCGACGACGGCCACGTCCTCCCCGCGCCTGCGCTGGGACTCCCGAATGCGGTCGGGATCGGTACGCAAGATGGCGGGATCGATCACTGCCTCAGCCTAACGTGGACGTAACACAGGGCTGCTAGCGTCCGCTGGCATGGACCCCGGAGTCGGGCCGAAGGTGCCCCAGGTCGTGCTTCTCTTCGGCGCGACGGGGGATCTCGCGCGGCGAAAACTCCTGCCCGGCCTGTTCCATCTGGTGCGTTCGAAGTACCTGCCCGGCTGCCGGATCATCGGCGTCTCGCTCGACGAGATCAGTGCCGACGAGTTCCGCGACAAGGTTCGCGAGTCGCTGGACGAGTTCTACACGCAGGGCTCTATCGACAGCCATTGGCTGGAGTTCGCGCAGTCCATCGACTACGTCAGCACGAGTGCTGGACCCCAGGCACTTGCCGCAGCTGTGGAGCGCTCAGAGGCTGACCTGGCCGTGCCGTGCGATCGCCTGCACTACTTGTCTGTCCCCCCGAAGTCCGCACTTGCAGCGATCGAGATGCTCGGCGAGGCCGGTCTGGTCGAGCGTTCGCGCGTCATCATGGAGAAGCCGTTCGGCACCGACCTGGAGAGCTCGGTCAAGCTGAACGGTCGCCTGCACGAGACGTTCGACGAGGAGCAGATCTTCCGGATCGACCACTTCCTCGGCAAGGAGCCAGCGCTCAACATCCTCGCCTTCCGATTCGCGAACGGCCTGTTCGAGCCCATCTGGAACCGCAACTTCATCCACCACATCCAGATCGACGTGCCCGAGACGTTGGGCCTCAGCCAGCGCGCCAACTTCTACGAGAGCACCGGTGCGTACCGCGACATGGTCGTCACCCACCTGTTCCAGATCCTCGCCTTCATCGCGATGGAGGCGCCGACGGACCTGCAGTCCGCCGCGATCAGCGAGGAGAAGAACAAGGTCTTCCGCAGCATGCAGCCGATCGAGCCGACCGATGTCGTGCGCGGGCAGTTCCAGGGCTACCGAGACATCGAGGGCGTCAGCCCGAGCTCGGACACCGAGACGTTCATCGCCCTGCGCTGCATCATCGACAACTGGCGGTGGGCGGGAGTGCCGTTCTACCTGCGCACAGGAAAGTCCCTGGCCGAGGGTCAGCGGATCGTGTCCATCGCCTTTCACGAGCCGCCGCGCAGCATGTTCCCCGCAGGCTCGGGCATCGGCGTCCATGGCCCTGACCATCTGACGTTCGACCTCGCGGATGCGGCGAAGGTCTCGTTGTCCTTCTACGGCAAGCGCCCAGGTCCTGGCATGCAACTCGACAAGCTGAGCTTGCAGTTCGCTATGCACGACACCGGAATGCACGGCGACGTCTTCGAGGCGTACGAGCGTCTCATCCTCGACGCGATGAAGGGCGATAAGACGCTGTTCACCACTGCCGACGGCATAGAGCGCTTGTGGGAGTTGTCCGAGCCGCTGCTGGCGTCGCCGCCTCCCGTGCGACCGTATTCTCCGGGCTCGTGGGGACCTAACGCGATCCACCAGCTCATTGCGCCGAACTCGTGGCGGCTGCCCTTCGAGCGCGCCTGGCGGGCGCCGAACCCGCAGGGGGCCTGAGCCTCCACGCGAGGTGAGAAGGACGCCATCGCTGTGGCAAACTTTGCGTCGCTTTGTCACAGCGAGAGGAACTCCAGCGCGTGGACGTCAACTGGCTCAATCCCAAGGCCCAAGCCCGTCCCGCGGGTGACAAGGGCTGGGGCTCCTTCGCGCTCGAGCCGATCGCGGCGGGCGAGACCGTCACCGCATTCGGAGGGTGGATCGTCGACCGCCTGGCACTGTCTGAGATGTCGCACGACCGGCAGTCACGTTCCATCCAGGTCGACGACGATCTGTACCTCGTTTCGGACGAGACGCCGGAGCCTGGCGACATGCTCAATCACTCGTGCGAGCCGAACTGCGGGCTGTCGGGATCGATCCTCCTCATTGCCATGCGTGACATCGCGGTCGGCGAGGAGATCACCTTCGACTACGCCATGTGCGACTCGAGCGACTACGACGAGTTCGCCTGCATGTGCGGAGCGCCGACCTGCCGCCAGGTGATCACCGGCTCGGACTGGCGCGATCCGGTCATCCAGGCGAAGTACAACGGCTGGTTCTCCCCCTACATCAACAAGCGCATCGCTGCCCTGCCCACGCTGTGACCCTGCCCGCTGGCATCCTCGTCCGCCCGGTCGTCGCCGAGCAGGACATCGAGGCAGCGTTGACAGTGGTATCGACATGCGAACTTGCCGGAGTCGGATGGACTGATGCGACGAGGGAGTCGGTCACCGCGCAGTTGATCGGACCGGACGCTCTCGCCGAGGCGCACCTCATCGCCTTCGATGGCGACGAGGCTGTGGGGCTGCTCGCCGCGGAGATTGATCGACACGGCCGAGAGATGTTCCTGGACGCGTTCGCGATCGGTGAGCACGCGGTCGACGTGCAAAGGGAGCTTCTGACGCGAGGCCTCGGTGCTGCGGTGCAGGTTGCCGCACTCGATCCGGCGACGGACACGTCGCAGATCGCCAATCCCTACGAGTTGTCGCCCGACGTCTGGCAGGTGGTGTCCGCGGCCTACGAGCAGGACGAGGAGTACCGGCTAGTCCTGACCTCCCTCGGCTTCCGGCCGATCCGACGGTTCTGGCGCATGCTGCAGGATCTGTCATCGACCGCTTCCGAGCGTCCCGAGCCGCCGCCGGGAGTTGCGCTGCGAGTAGTCGACGGTGAGGACGATCGTCGACTCATGCACGCGCTGTTCTGCGTGTCCTTCGCTGAGCACTTCGGCAGCTCCAACGATCGGCCCTTCGAGGAGTGGATGGCCTCGGTCGAGGGCCTGCCAGGGGCCGATCCGGAACGCTGGTGGATAGCAACGCTCGACGGTCAGCCGGTGGGGATCTGCCTGCTCGACGACTCCAAGGCCGAGTTCGGCGAGGGGTACGTGCGCACGCTGGGTGTCGTCCCTGCGGGTCGTGGGCGGGGCGTCGCCACGTGGCTGCTTGCGTGCGCCGCCGCGGACTGCGCTGCGCGGGGCCGCACCGCAATCGCACTGTCCGTCGACGGTGAGAACACGACGGGCGCAACCGCGCTGTACGCCTCGGTCGGCTACGTCACCCGCCAGGTGATCGACGTGTGGTGCTACCCGCTCCTCGACAGCGCACTCAGCAAGTAGGCGTCTCCCCATACGTATGTGCCCTCGCGGGCGACGGCGGGAATGTTGTACGCCTGCCGCTGGAGCACACCGTGCCTGGCGCCGTCCGGCACCCACGTGGGCTCGGCCAGGGTGCTCGTTGTCGCTCGACCGGCGGCGAGGTAGGTCGCGCCCCGGACCGGGTCGGGATCGACTCGTCCGAGTTGAAGCAGGCCGTCGGCGGCGATCGCCGCGGCGGACGAGTCGCGCGGTGCGGAGTCGGAGTTGATGTCCAGATCCCACGCGGGGACGCACCCGGCAGGCACGTGCGCGAGCCAGTAGTCCGCGGTCCGTCGAGCAGCGTCGAGCAATCGGGGATCGCCCGTGCTCGCGAACGCCTGCGTGAAGCCGTTGATCGCCCACGCCTGTCCGCGCGACCAGGCACTCGTGGTTGACCTGCCCTGGCCGTAGACCGGACCGATCAGGCGCCCGGTGCGCGGGTTGTAGGTCTGGCGATGAATGGTCGAGCCGTCCGCGCGGATGAAGTCATCGGCCAAGGTGAGCATGTGAGTCAGGCCGCGCGCCGCCAATCGGTCTCCTGTCGGGCCACCGATCGACTTGCCCACCTCGATCAGCATCGGTGCGTTCATCGCGGAGTCGATGATCAGCCCCCACTGGCCGTTGTAGTCGCCGGACTTGATCGCGCCGACGCGACTGCTCCAGCGTGCGGACAACGACTTGGCGGCAGTGGTAATCGCCTGCCGATAACGCGCGCGCCGGTCGGGGGACGGGTCCAGTCGCAGTCCGAGGGATGTCGGAAGTCCGACCATGAAGCCCAGGTCGTGGCTGCCGGTCCATGACGCTACGGACATTGCGCGTGAGGTGAACGAGCGGGCGAGTGCGAGCCACCCAGGGTCTTTGGTGTGCTCGTACGTCAGCCACAACGACGCGGGGTAGAAGCCGGACGTCCACGCGTAAGCACTGGTCCGTGCGTACGACCCGGACCCCGTTGCGCCGAACGGAATGCTGCCTCGCGGTGTCGCGAGCGCACTGAGTCGATCCTGCGCGATGGTCCAGACCCGGTCCGCGGGCGCCGCCACTCCCGCGGCGCAGGTGGACGAGGTGCGCGGCGTGAGCGGTGCGGCCACTGCTGGGACGGCCACGGATGCGCCAAGAATGACTGCCAGCACACAGCCGGCCGCTCGCCTCATGAGTTCGACAGTACGACCTTGCCGGTTATCGCACCGCTGGCGAGGAGGGTGTGCGCGTAGGCGGCGTCCTTGAGCGGCAGAACGCGATCAATGATCGGACGCACCACACCGGCATGAACCCAAGGCCAGACAGTTCGCTCGACCTGTGAGCAGATCGCCGCCTTCTCCGACTCGGGTCGGCCTCGCAGTGACGTCGCGATCAGGGAGGCGTTCTTGCGCAGCAGTGCGCTGATGTCGATCTCCGCGCTGATCCCGCCCTGCATCCCGATCACGAGCAGTCGACCGTCGCGGGCGAGTGCGGATACGTTGCGGCTGAGGTAGCTCGCGCCCATGTTGTCGAGGATCACGTTGACGCCGCGACCGCCGGTCTCTGCCCTCATGACCTCGACGAAGTCCTGTTCGTTGTAGTTGATGAGGACGTCGGCGCCGAGGTGCGCGCACCGTTCAAGCTTCTCCGCGCTGCCTGCGGTCACTGCCACGCGAGCACCGAGAGCTCGGCCGATCTGGATTGCCGTGGTCCCGATGCCCGATCCGCCGCCGTGCACGAGCAGCCACTCGCCCTCGCTGAGGTTGGCAGTCATGTCGAGATTGCTCCACACCGTGCAGGCCACCTCGGGCAGCGCGGCCGCCTCGATGAGCCCAAGTCCCGACGGGACGCTCATGATCTGCCCGACGGGAACGGCGACGCGTTCGGCGTAGCCTCCGCCGGACAGCAGTGCCGTGACCTTCTCGCCAATTCGATCGAGGCCGATCGCCGCCCCGACGGAACTGATCGTTCCCGAGCACTCGAGGCCGAGAATGTCCGAGGCGCCCGGCGGCGGCGCATAGTGCCCCTGCCGCTGCAGCAGATCCGCGCGGTTCACGGCGGTCGCCGCGATGTCGACGATTACCTCGCCGGGACCGGGCGTGGGATCGGGAACCTTGGACCACGACATGACTTCAGGGCCACCGGGTTCGCTAACCGTGATGGCGTACATGCCTACTCCCCGCCGGGGTTGTGCCGGATGACCACGAGCCGGTCACCGGACTTGAGTTCACGAATGGTGTCAGTATCGAACCGATGCGCCACCCCGTCACGGATGACGGCGAGGACGATCTGACCATTCTGGTCGAGATCGGCCGGCGACAGGCCCAGTTCGGCACGCGTGATGTCGCGTTCGGCAACCTCGAGACCGCGTCCTGAGTCGAGCAGGTCCTCCATGATCTCGCCAGCAGTGCTCGAGAGCAGTGACAGGCCCATGAGTCGTCCCGCGGACTCCGCGGTCGGGATCACGGTGTTGGCGCCGGACTGGCGCAGGATGTCGGCGTTCTGCGATTCGCGCACGGCGGCCACGATCGTCGCCTGCGGAGCCAGGCGCCGCGCGGTCAGGGTCACGAGAATCGACGTGTCATCCTCGTCCGTCGCAACGACGACTCGCGCGGCGCGTTCGACCGCCGCGTCACGCAGGGTCTCTTCGCGGCGGCCGTCGCCGACGACGCCGACGAATCCGTCGCGGGCGGCGGCGTCGATCGCGCTGCGTTCGTTAGACACGACGACGATGTCGGTCGGAAGCGTGCCGGCGTCGACGAGCGCGTGCGCAGCAGAGCGGCCCTTCACGCCGTATCCAATGATGACGGTGTGGTCGTTCACGCGGGACCTCCAGCGATTGGAACGGAATTGCTCGCGGGTGCGACGGGTGAGCACCTCGATCGTCGTGCCGACCAGCACGATGAGGAACACGAAGCGCAGCGGAGTGATCACTACCGCGTTCACCAGGCGGGCGGATTCGCAGACAGGCGAGATGTCGCCGTAGCCAGTGGTGGAGAGCGTGACTGTCGCGTAGTAGAAGGAGTCGATCCAGGTCAGACCGTCCATCTCGCCGCGGTCCTGGTAGCAGTCCTGCTCGGAGTACACGAGGATCGTCGTGATCACGAGAACAGCGACGGCCACCCCGACGCGCACGCCAATGTTGCGTAGCGGACTGAACCGACGCTCGGGGAATCTCAGCAGAGCACTTGCCGGATAGTCCTCAAATCGTGCCGAGCGTTTCTTCTCACTCGCCGGCATGCATGCGTTCCCGGATATACAGCCCGCTGACGATTGCCACACCCACGATCGCGATCATGCCAGCAATCAGACTGGATACACCGAGAAGCTTCAGTGCCGTCGCGGCGAGGACGACCATCAGAAGCCAACGTAGGGCGTGCCCGTCGTAGCGCGAGGACATTCGCGCGCCTACCCATACGCCAGGGATCTGGCCGATGAGCAGCGAGACGACGACCGCGATGCTGATGTCGCCGAATCCGGCGTGCGCGATCGCGCCGGCGATGAGCATCGGCACTGCCTGGGTGAGATCGGTACCGACGAGAATCGATGGCCGCAGCAACGGATACAGCAGCAGCAGTGTCGTGACGACGAGTGAGCCGGACCCGACGCTCGTCATTCCGACGAGGACGCCCACGCAGAATCCGAGGATCAAGGTGGGTGCCGGCTTGACGGGCATCTCCCTGCCGACGGGCTCGACACTCGCCTGGAGGCCCTTCGCGCGACGGCTGACCCAGACCTTGGCGAGCATTGCTGCGAGGGCGAGCAGCAGGACGTAGCCGATCCAGGTTCGGATCGTCTCGCTCGCCTCGTCGCTGTTGAGAACTCGAGCGAAGATCACCGTTCCGATGAGGACGCCGGGAACCGATCCTGCGGACAGCCAGCACACGAGCCCCCAGTGCACGGTCTTCGCCCGGATGTGGACGAACGCGCCGACCGGCTTCATGATGGCCGAGGCCACCACGTCGCTCGAGACGGCCGCAGCCGGCGAGACGCCGAAGAGGAGAACGAGCATCGGGGTCACGAGAGCCGCACCGCCCATGCCGGTGAGGCCGACCATCAGACCGGCAACCAGGCCGCCCAGGGACAGGACGAGGTCGATGTCGGAAAACGTCACCGGCTCACGTTAGCCGGACCAGCCTCGATTTCCTACTTAATAGGGAGGGAAAGTGGAACTGACGGCTCGGCTACTCCGACCAACCGGGCCAGTCCTCGCGCCCCAGGGGATCGACGAGCGCGACCACATCGCCCCGCATCCCCGCGCCGGGTGGCAGGACTGCTATCGCGTCCGCATTCGCCCAGCCCTGCAGACCGGCGGGACCGCCCACTGATAGCGGTCGGGCGAGCGTGGCCGCCGCCGACACCTCCAGGCGCACGGGCACGAGGACGGTGTCGTCGGCGTAGTCCGCGGCGGGTGCGTCCTCCATGAGGACCGCAGAACGCCGCACGTCCGAGACTGGGTCATCGCGAAGGGCGCGGATCAACGGGCTGGCGAGCGTGATGAGGGCTGCCATCGCCGCCGACGGATCACCCGGCAGGCCGATGAGGAAGCGGCCGTCGGAAAGCCTCGCCAGCAGCATCTGCGCACCGGGCGTGACGCTGGCTCCGTCGACCAGCCACCGAGCGCCGAGATCGCGCAGGACTCGTCGCAGGTGGTTGTCCGGACCAGGTGCCGTCGAGCCGGTGGTGATGAGAATGTCCACGGCGGCATCGTCGATCTCGCTGCGCAGCAGCTCCTCGGTATCGGGCGCGCGAACCGCGGGGTTGCCGCGGGCACCGAGTGCGCCGACGAACACCGGAATCGCCGGTCCCAGCGCGTCGCGCACCCGACGATGCCGCGGCAGGCCGCGGTCGAGCAGCGAGGATCCCAGCACCAGCACTCCGACGACCGGCGGGCGCACGATGCGGATCTCCTCGTGCCCGGCGGCCGCGGCAAGAGCGAGCACCGCGGTGGTCACCCGTCGCCCGGCGGGGACCAGCACCGTTCCGGCAGTGGAGATCGCACCCTGGGCCGTGATGCCGCTGGAGTACTCGGGTCGGGCGGACTCGTCGGGGACGCCGGTCAGGGGGTCGCGCGCAAGGACGACTGTTGAGCCATCGATCCGCTCCTCGGCGATCGCCGCGGTGGCGGCGAGGACGGCGTCGGCGTGCCTCGGCACAGGCTGACCGGCGTCGATGGCGCTCGCGCGGCCAGCGGCAACGACCTCATCGAGGGAGGCGAGCAGCCACGGACCCTCACCGCGGATGACGAAGCCGTCGAACGCCGCGCTGTCGGCAGGGGGGTCGTCCTGGATGGTGAGCAGATCGGCGGCGAGGATGCTGCCACCTGCTTCGTCGAGGCGGGCATCGACGCCCGACTGGGGCCGACCGCAGGTCGCGGCCACGTGCCGGGCCTGTGCCCACGGCAGCACGCCGTCGAGGCCGAAGGTGCTCACGGCCTCATGTTGACAGGTCAGCTGGACTTCGTGTTCGACTGAGGGGCCGGCGCCGACTGGTGGTGCGGAGCGGGCTTGGGCACGGGCTTCGCCGCCGGCCTGGGAGCGGGCGTGCGAGGAGGTTTCGCGACAGGGCGCGGCCCGGTGACGCGCGGCCTGCTCGTGGTGGCCGCCGGGGAACTCTGCGCCGGCCGCTGTGCGGCCTGATGCTGAAGTTGCTTGCCCGCCTTTATGAGTTTGGCGCGGTAGGTGTCCAGCCGCACGCGTTCGGACGCGAGCTGAGCGGCGTATGCCTCGAGATCGGCCTGGGTGAGCCCCGAGCTCGTCGTCGGCTCGACGTAGGTCTGCGCCACGTCCAGTGCAATCGACGCGTTCTTCCCGTCGTCAGCGGCCTGCGCCGCCACAGTGCGGGCGCCGATCACGCCGACGAGGCCAACACACGTGGCAGTGGCAAGCCCGGCAGCGACGATCTTCTCCGGCGTTGATGAGCGCCGCAGTGGAGCCCGGCTGTGCCGTCGGGTGCTAGTCATCGTCGCCGTCGTGCCCGTTGCCGTGGCCGCTGTTTCCGCTGCCATTGTTGTTGCTTCCGCTGTCGTCGCTGCCGCCGTGGTTGTTGTGATCGTTGTCGTCGCCGTGATCGTCATCCTCGGAATCATGCTGGCTTCCCCCGTTGCCAGGTCCTGACGACGAACTCGATCCGTGCGAGGGCGCGGGTTGGTTGACCACCCAGTCATAGACGGTTCCGCTCGCCCGATCGACGTAGCCGGTCACGGTTGATCCGTCTGCGCGCGCGATCCGCACGGCCCAAGCCTGATAGGCACCGTGCTTCACCTTGGTGACCGCGATCACCTTTCCACCGGCCGCGGAAACCGCCGCGTTGACGGCCTGCCGCGATGAGACCGAGCGGTCCGAGCCGCCGCGGCTCGCGCTAGGCGAGGACTGCGGCTGCTTGGTCTGCTCTGCCGTCGGTGACGGACGGGCTGAACTCGCCGAGGACGGCTTCTTCGGCTTGGTCGTGGGAGTCGCGGAAGGCAGCGCCGGGAGCTCGGTCGCTGCAGCGTCTGGAGACGCAGTGGGCGCCGAGGAGGCGCCAGCGGTCGGAGAGCTCTGGGCGACGGTCGCAGACACCAGGCTTATCTGCCCGTGGTCGGTATCGCTGCTCGATGCCGCGTTGACGACGGCGACGCTCGCGAGCGTTGCGGCGGCGAACACGCCGGCCGCAGCTACCACCGTGGCGATCAGGCTGGACCGTTGCATTGCTTCTCCTAGGTTCTGGGTGCTCGTCGTTCTCCGGGTTTCAACGTAAGTCGCGCGGCGTGAGATCCGCACCAGCCGGAGGTTAAGCGTGGGTAAGGGGTTGCTGGCCTTCGATGACTCGCGTAGGACCAGGCGCCGGCACAAACCCGCGCGCGAGCAGTCCCAAGACGATGAGTCCGGTGCCGGTAATGAGAAGGCCAATCGACCACTGGGCAAGTGCGTCGGTGCCCGCCAGTACGTAGTGAGCAGTGGCAAACGGCCAGGCTGCGTAGGCGATGAGGTGCGCGCGCTTGAACCAGCCGTTACCCGCTGCGCCCATCTTCGCGCGCAGCCTTCCGAGGAAACTCGCCGGCAGCAGGAGCCAGAACGCAACTGTCCCCAGCGCGACGGCAAACGTACTTCCCGGGGCGAGGCCCGGAACCAGAATCTGCGCGACGCTGAAGGACTGGAACGGGTCGACGATGAGCAGCCCCAGGTGCAGCAACAAGAACGCCAGCGCGACGATGCCGAGCCATCTGTGCAGGTCGAGGAGCTTCATCGGCGGTGCGAGGCGGCCGAGCAACTGGGTCTTAAGGAGGATTCCCCACACGACGACTGCGGTCAGCAGGCCCCAAGCCGTAATTCCGCTCGCACGGATCCCCAGCCAAGTCCATGGGATCGTCATGTCACGCCGCCTCTTCCATTGCGATGATAGCCCGATCCGCAGTCAGAAGGATCGCTGGAACATTGACAGCGCGGAGCCAGACGGCTGCATCGTCCGCACTCATCAGAAGTGCCGTCGTAGCAAGGACTTCCGCTCGCCACGCTCGATCGGCGACGATCGTTACCTGGACCAGATCGCTCACGGACATGGATCCAGTCCGCGGATCGATGACATGGTGGCGTCGACCTTGCGCCCAGCGCCGCTTCAGCGTCGTCGACGTCGCAACTCCCGTGGTCACCGAGTCTGTGGAGAACTCGACGACGCGGAGAAGTCGGTCGGGATGAGCAATCGCGCGTCGCTCGTCTTCGACTCCGATGGCCCAGGGCTGATCGTTCTCCGCGTGTCCGGCAAAGGCCAGGTCTCCGCCGAGGTTCACCAGAACGCCCGAGGCGCCGGCCCGGGTGAGCTCGTCCGCGACGAGGTCGGCGCCGAGTCCCTTGCCAATCGCCCCCGGGTCGAGTCCCACGCCAGCGGGCAGGTCCACCGTGAGGGCAGTCGGGTCCAGCATTACGCCAGACATTCCCGGCGCAGTTCCGATGCCGTCAATACTCGTCGCGAACGTCCGTTCGGCTACAGCGGTGAAGTCCTCGTCGTAGCCGAGTGCGACCAGAGAGGCGAGGATCGTCGGATCGAAGCGCCCACCGGTTTCGCTCCAAGCCTGAGCCATATGCGAGACCAGGAGGAACACATCCGGAGAAACCGCAATCGGGCCGGATCCGGCCGCGAGGTTCAGGTGGCTCAGCTCGCTCGACGCCCGAAAGCGGCTCCATGCCTGTTCGAGCAACTCGACCCGCTCGATGGCCAGTTCCGCGAAGTCCCGTGCCGCGTCGACGTCGTCGGCGACGGCGACGACATGGCAGTCACTGCCCATGGCCCGGAAAGTTCGTTCCGCCGCAGGCATGCGCTAACTGCTCTTCGTGGTCGAGGCGGGCTTCGACGCGGGCGCCGGCTTGGCGACCGGAGCCGGCTTGGCAATCGGCTTGGACACCGGCTTCGGTACGGCCTTTGCGGGGGTCGTGGCCGTCGCCGCGGAGCCAGTGGTGAGGGTCTTCGACAGTGTGACGAGCTTGGCGCGGTAGGCGTCGAGCTGAGCGCTTTGCTGCAGCAACTGGGCCGCATAGGCGTCCAGGTCCGCCTGTGTCAGGCCAGACGTAGTGGTCGCTGTGCTCGTGGCCGCCACCTCGGTGGCAGCGCTCGCGGCTACCGTCCGTGCTCCGATGACTCCGACGAGGCCCACGCACGCCGCCGTGGCCAGGCCAGCGGAGATGATCCTGTCTCGGCTGCTGCGCCGAAGCGGGCGCATCGGGCCGGTTCCTCTGCTCTCTTTCGTCATCGACTGTCCTTTGCTCGTGAACCCTCGTGGCCGACGGTCCGGTGGTGGTGTTCATGACGTTAGGTCGGCAGCCAACAAGGTCGCGCCATGCCGTGGTTAAGCGTGGGTAAGCCCTCAGCGCGCTACAGCACGCGTTCGCGCCGGTATGCGTGACACGATGAAGCCGTGAAGGTTTTGGTAGTCGAAGACGACCCCGCGGTGTCGATCCCGCTGCTGGCCGGACTGCAGCGAAACGGCATCGAGACTGAACATGTCACGTACGCAAGCCAGGTCATTGCCGCGGCACAGGGCGTTGATGTCGTACTGCTCGATCTTGGTCTCCCCGATGGCGATGGACTGCAGGTGCTCAGGGAACTTCGCCGAGTGTCCGATGTTCCGGTCATCATCGCCACTGCCCGAGGTGACGAGACTGATCGCATTGTCGGGCTGGAGCTCGGTGCCGACGACTACGTCGTGAAGCCCTTCTCGGTCAGGGAACTGGCCGCGCGGGTGCGCGCGGTATCGCGGCGTCGGCGGGTCGAGTCGAGTCTGGAGTCAGGGCGCCTCGTGGTCGATCGAAACCGCCATGTCGTCACCCTCGACGGCTCCGCGATCGAGTTGACGGCCAAGGAGTTCGACCTTCTTGCTGTGCTCGCGGAGGAGCCGGGGCGCGCGGTGACCCGACAGGAACTCTTTGCCCGCGTATGGGACCCGGTGTGGATCGGTACGGGTAAGACTCTCGACGTGCACATCGCCTCGCTGCGCAAGAAGCTCGGCAAGCCGGACTTCATCGAGACCGTGCGCGGGGTGGGATACCGGCTCGCGGTAGAAGTCGCGTGACACGGCGACTGGTCCTCGCGATGTCGCTACTCGTCGCAGTAGTCGCTATCGCGCTGGCGGTGCCGTTGGTCATCGTCGTCGGAACCGATCAGCGTGCCGCGTTCGTGTCGAATCTCGAGGTCGACACCTTGTCGGCTGCGTCGTTGCTGTCGTCGGAGCCCTCGTCTCAGTGGGATGCCACGGCGGATCTCATCGCGGCGCAAAGTGGCGCGCGCGTGGTGGTCGTCGACGTTGACCGAAATCTCATAGCCGACAGCGACGACTCCGGGCTCGATCGATCCTTCGATCGATCTGAGATCAACGCGGCGCTGGACGGCGAACTCTCGTCTGACGTTCGCTCCTCAGTGACGCTGGGCGAGGATCTGAGGTTCGTCGCGGCGCCTGTAGTGCAGGATCTGGGAATCGTCGCGGCCGTTCGACTCTCCCTTCCCGAGTCGATCGTCGACGAGGAGGTGCGAGAGACGGCGCAATGGCTGATCGTCTTCGTGTTCTGCGTCGTCATTGCCGCTGGGCTCGTCGCCTGGCTGCTTGCGCGCTCCATCTCCTCACCTCTCAACCGGCTGGCCGAGGTCGCACAGGATCTGCCCGAGGACCTGAGACTTCGCGCTGACGAGAACTCCGGCCCGGGCGAGGTGCGGTCGGTCGCGAAGGCGCTGAACGGGACCGCGCTCAGGCTCTCGGGCATCCTGCGCCGCACTCAGCGCGTCGCCGCGGACGCCTCTCATCACCTTCGTACCCCGCTGACCGGCGTCCGACTGCGCTTGGAGGCGATCGAGGACATCAGCGCGGATCCAGTTGTGCGAGAGGAGGCGCGCGCGGCGACCGCTGAGGTGGACCGCCTCGCACGTCGAATCGAGCAGGTATTGGCGCTGGCGCGCACCGATGCGGGGCAGGAGCCGACGGACATCCAGGATGTCTCGCTGGTACTGGCCGACCGAGTCGACGCCGCGTCAGTGATGTTCGACGAGCGAGGTATTGCGCTGACCTCGGACCTCGAGCCGGGACTTCTTGTCCGCGCTCCGAGCGGAGTCGTCGCCCGGGTGATCGACGAGCTACTGGGCAACGCACTCGACTACGCGGAGGCGCGCGTCGACGTATCGGCACGACGCAGTGGCGGAAGCATCGTTCTCACGGTCGCCGACGATGGACCGGGGATCCCCGTGGCCGAGCGGGAAGCCGTGTTCGACAGATTCACGCGCGGATCCCAGTCAGTGCCGGGCGGCAGCGGACTTGGCCTCGCTCTTGTCAGCGAATCGATTGGTGGCGTCGGTGGCACCACCACGGCGGTGTCGGCTGGATCGGTCGACGCTGAGTTTGGCACCGGGTTGTGCATCGTGATCACGATGCCGATGGCCCAGGCCCAACGCGAAACCTAGGCTGCGCACATGCCGCAGTCCGTCGATGTCGTCGTGATCGGTGGTGGCATCGTCGGACTCGCGCTGGCCGATGCGTGGCTGGAACGCGAGCCGGGCGCGTCCGTCGTCGTATTCGACAAGGAGGACCACCTCGGCGCGCATGCGTCGGGCCGCAACAGTGGAGTTATCCACGCGGGTTTCTACTACGCACCCGCGTCATTGAAGGCGCGACTTACTCGCCAGGGCAACGAATTACTTCGCGACTTCTGCGCGGAGCGCGGAGTCCTGGTGCGCGAGACGGGCAAGGTCGTCGTGATCACCGGCGAGGACCAGTACCCGGCACTAGTGGAACTGCACAGGCGCGGGGTGGCAAATGGCGTCGACTTGGAACTCATCGACGAAGCGGGGCTGTTCGACCTCGAACCACTCGCGCGCACGCTCGGTGCCGCGCTGTGGTCGCCGAATACGGCCGTAGCCAACCCGCTCGAGGTGGTCGAGGCTCTCGCAGCCCGAGTGCGCGAGCGGGGTGGACGCGTTGTCCTGTCGTCGCCGGTGAGGGCCGCGGGACGGGGATGGGTCAGGACCGAACGCGGCGAGCGAATCACGGCCGGCCACGTCATCAATGCGGCAGGCCTGCACGCGGACGAGGTTGCGCAATGGTTCGGCTTCGGCGTGGACTACCGGATGCTGCCGTTCAAGGGCCTGTATTGGTACGGCACGTGGGAGCCCAACCGGCTGCGAAGGCACGTGTACCCCGTGCCCGATCCTCGGAACCCCTTCCTCGGCGTGCACCTGACCGTCACCGTCGACGGGCACGCAAAGGTTGGCCCGACGGCGATCCCCGCGCTGTGGCGCGAGGATTACGGCGGCTTCGGCGGCTTCGATCCGGGTGAGGCGCTGAAGATCGCGGGCCTGTACCCGAGGTTCCTGACGAGCGCGCATCACGACGTTCCTGGACTGCTGAGGTCTGAGTTGCCGAAGTACTCCCGACGTCATCTCGTACAGCAGGCTGCAGCGCTCGTGCCGTCGGTGACCCCGGAGAGTTTCTCGCTCAAGGGCCGTCCCGGCGTAAGAGCCCAGCTACTGCACAAGCCGAGTGGGCGACTGGAGATGGACTTCGTCGTCGAGGGCGATGCGGATTCCACGCACATGCTCAATGCGGTGTCGCCGGCGTGGACGAGTTCGCTTGCCGTGGGCAGGTACGTCGTCGACGGGATCTTCTCGCACTAGGAAGCGAGCATCGCCTCGGAAGCTTCCCAAAGTCGTTGCGCCGCTTCGGGATCCATCGCGTGCGCAGCCACGCCGCCGCGCCCGCCTCGCTCGTTGATGGGGGCGATGGCGCAGTCCTCGAAGTACTGGCCAGACACGCCTGCGGCGAGTGGCGATGCGGCGACGAAGACCGGCGTCGCCGCGCCCTGCTCGATGGACCTGAACGCGATCGCAGGATTGTCGCGGAGCTGATCGAGTTCGGTGGCGAGGAAATGCCTCTGCAGGTTTGTGGAGATGACTCCTGGCATTACGGCGTTGACGACGATGCCGTCATCAGACCACCGCTGGGCTGCGCCTACCGCGAAGAGGGCGTTGGCAGTCTTCGACTGGCCATACGCCGACCAGCGGTCGTACTCTCGACGCTCGAAGTGAATGTCGTCGAACACGATCGGCGATCGCAGGTGAGATCCGGAGCTGAGCGACACCACTCGCGCGCCGTCGGCCGCAGACAACGCCGAGCGCAGGCCCGTGGCAAGAGCGAAATGCCCGAGGTGATTGGTCGCGAACTGCAACTCCCACCCTTCAGGGGTGCGCGTCAGCGGCGTCAACGCGACTCCCGCATTGTTGACGAGGATGTCCAAAGACCCATGCCAGTTCTGCACGAAGGTTGCGATCGAGGCCTGATCGGCGAGGTCGAGCACCGACGTCGTGATCGGCGTCGGAAGCTCCCCGAGTCCGTCCACTGCAAGGACGCCGGCATCCGGGTTGCGCACGGCGATGGTCACTTCCGCACCGGCGGCCGCCAGCGCTCGAGCCGTCTCCAGGCCGAGTCCGGAGGACCCGCCGGTGACGATCGCACGCTTGCCCGTGAGATCGACGCCGGCAAGGACGTCAGCGGCAGTTGTCGTCGCGTCGAACTGCATGCTCAAGCCGACAGCATCTCGACGGTGACGTCCCACAGTCGCTCGGCGTTCGCGACGTCAAGTGCGTACGCGGCGACGCCGCCGGGCACACCTGGCTCGACCGGCAGCGCCTCGTTGCAGTCCTCGAAGTACCGGCCCGTCACTCCGGAAACCAGGGGAGATGCGGCGAGGAGCACCGAGGTAGCGGCGCCCTGCTCGACGTTCTTGAAGGGCACCGCATTGTTACCGCGAAGACGGACAAGCTCCTCGGGAGAGACATGCCGCTGCAGATTCGTCGGGATCGCACCGGGCATGAGCGAGTTGACGACGATGCCGTCGTCCGCCCAGCGAACCGCGGCCTCGACGGCGAACAGGATGTTGGCAGTCTTCGACTGACCGTAGGCGACCCACCTGTCGTACTCGCGTCGCTCGAAATGAATGTCGTCGAAGTCGACGGAACCCCGCAAGTGGGCGGCAGAGCTCACCGAGACGACTCGCGCGCCCTGTGCCTCGGCCAGCGCGGCATGCAGTCCGTTGGTCAGGGCGAAGTGCCCGAGGTGGTTGGTGGCGAACTGCAGCTCCCACCCTTGCTTTGTACGCGTCAGCGGCGCTGCCATGACGCCCGCGTTGTTGACGAGCACGTGCAACGGCCCGCTCCACGACGCGACGAAGTCGTCGATGGATGATCGGTCCGTCAGATCGAGGTAGGCGACGCGCACTCCCGCCCCGATATCCGCCGCCGTCCGATTGCCTGCATCAATGTCGCGAACGGCGATCGTGACGTCTGCGCCAGCACCGGCGAGCGCACGCGCTGTCTCGACGCCGATCCCCGACGCGCCGCCGGTGACGATGACGACCTGGCCGGCCAGGTCGATCCCGTCGATGACGTCTGCTGCGGTGCTCGAGAAGGCGAACGGCGTGGTGATCGGAGTTGCGTTGCTCATGGTGATCCTCTTCGCAGGGGTGGGGCGTGCCCTCGGTGGTATTGTCCGGAGGTCCCTCCGGTTAGGTCATGAGTCTAAACGGAGGGTTCTCCGGTTGGCAAGCGAGGGGTTGGCGATGAGCACTGAGCGGCCGATGCGCGCCGATGCTCGGCGCAACCGCGACCTGCTGCTCGCGGCCGCGATCGCGGCCTTCTCCACTCCCGACGCCGATGTGGCGCTCGAGTCGATTGCGCGCGACGCCGGGGTGGGCATCGGCACCCTGTATCGGCACTTCCCGACGCGGGAGTCCCTCGTCGAAGCGGCGTACCGCAGCGAACTCGAGCGGCTGTGCGATGCAGTGCCCGCCCTGTTATCCGACAATCAGCCCGACGTCGCGCTGCGCGCGTGGATGGACTTGTTCATCGACTACATGGCGACGAAGCGCGGCATGGCAGAGGCGCTGCGCGCGGTGATCGCGTCCGGCGGCAACCCGTTCGCGCACAGTCGCGAACTCCTGCTTGCCGCGGTATCCGCCCTGCTCGTCGCTGGAGTAGAGAAGAACACCCTGAGGTCCGACGTCGGGGCCCCCGACGTGCTGGCCAGCCTCAGCGGCATCAGCCTGGCTGTCGGGGACCCCGCCCAGCGCGAACAGGCATCACGCCTGCTCGACCTGCTTGTCGACGGGCTGCGCTTCGGAGCGGGTCAGTTGCCTGCCAGATAGGGCGTCGGGTCACGGACGCAGTCCTATTCGCTGGACAGGCAGGCCGATGCGAGCCAGGTTGGCGCGCGGGCCAGCCACGCCTCGAGGATGAGTTTGTCGAGTTCTTCGGCGGAGATGTCGTCGAGGCTGACGAGAAGCGTGCTGTAGCCGTCGAAGTGCGGGGTCGTGAAGCAGCCGGCCACGCCGGTCGCCAGGATCACCTTCTTCGTGGCCAGGTCGGCAACGCGGACGCCCAGAATCGGCCCGCTGGGAACATCGTTACCAAGCGATTCGCGCTCCGACGGCCGCAGCGGTCGCTCCCAGGCGAACATCTGGTCGCGGACCGCCCACGTGCGCAGTCCGTCGCGATCGGTCCGCTCGGTCGTCTCCGGCAGGGATAGTGCCAAGCCCGCCACATCGCTCCACGACGCCATGCGCGGACGCTACCTCGCAGGACGCCTTCGGCGGTAGTCGTCAGGCGGGAAGCAGGCGGCCGACGCCGGTGTAGGTGCGTGACCACCACGAGCCGGAGATCGGGCTGATTCGCACTCCCTTGCCGTAGCCCGCGGCATCGACCATGCGGCCCTTGCCGAGGTAGATACCGACGTGATGCGCGCCGTTGCGCAGGAAGAACACGAGGTCGCCGGGACGTGCCTGCTTCAGCGGGATCTTCTTGACCTGGTCGTACTGCGCTCGTGAGTAGTGGGCAAGGTTCTTGCCGGCAGCGACGCGGTACACGTAGCGCGTGAATCCCGAGCAGTCGAATGCCGAGGGGCCGACAGCGCCCGCGCTGTAGCGGTCACCGATCTGGTTCCTGGCAACGGCGATGACCCGGGCCCTCAGTTTCTGGACCCGCGCCTCGCGCGCGGCCTTCTTGGCCTTGGCGCGGGCCGCGACCTGTTCGCGGATGACGCGCTCGTGCGCGGCGCGCAGGTGGCTGGAGCGCAGATCGAGAACCAGTTCGGCGTCGACGATCGCACTGACGTGGAACGACACCTGCTGCGAGGTGGCCGCGGGTGGTGCATAAGCAGGCTCGAGTGCCGCGGCGTTCACCGAGACTGCGATGGCTCCGGCGGCAACGAGAGTGACGGCGGACGTGGCGAGGGCAATAGCGCGCACAGGCAAGCGCAAACCGAACTCCTTCGTTTTCCGCCTCCCAGGTGAGCTGACGGGCTCGGGCGTGAAGGTCGCCCTACTTCACTCGACGGTGGTCGAGTTCGGATTCGCCCCGTGATCGCTTGGGCAATGCCCTGACGATCGGTGGGTCCCCGGTACGTGGTCGATTCGGCGGGCTGTCAGTGCGCGGCGGGTGCCACAAGGTCGTCCGACAGCCTGTTGACCGTATGTAGCAGTTCTGTCGCAGCGAACTCGCCGTCCCATAGTCGGACGATCGTTGGGGGCGGTGTGGGATGGACCACATTCAGTCACATCAGCCCCACTGGCCCCATAGTTCGTCATAATCCTGCACCCTCCGCAGACCGGCGCTAGCGTCCTGAGCACGGCGGCAACGCGCCTGTTCACGGCGAGAGGTGGCACTCATGGATGACAGCGTCCGGCAGCACAAGTACGTCCTGAGCGAGGACGAGATGCCGACCACTTGGTACAACATCATGGCCGACCTGCCTTCGCCGCCGCCCCCGCCGCTGCACCCGGGACGGATGGATCCGGTCGGCCCCGACGACCTCGCGCCGCTGTTCCCGATGGACCTGATCCTGCAGGAGGTGTCCACGGAGCGGTACATCGATATTCCCGGCGGGGTGCTCGACGTGTACCGGCAGTGGCGTCCCTCGCCGCTCTTCCGGGCGCACCGCCTGGAGAAGGCGCTGGGCACGCCTGCACGCATCTACTACAAGTACGAAGGCGTGTCTCCGGCCGGATCGCACAAGACGAATACGTCGGTGCCGCAGGCGTACTACAACAAGAAGGAAGGCACGACCAAGCTCACCACCGAGACCGGTGCCGGGCAGTGGGGAACGGCGCTGTCGTTCGCCTGTGCGCTCTACGGGATCGACTGCGAGGTGTGGCAGGTGGGGGCTTCGTACGACTCCAAGCCGTACCGCCGCCTGATGATCGAGGCGTTCGGCGCGAAGGTGCACCGCTCACCCTCGGACCTCACCGACGTCGGACGAGCCTTCGCCGCGGACCCGAAGAACTGGACGGGCTCCCTCGGCATTGCGATCTCCGAAGCGGTGGAGGTCGCCGCCAAGGATCCGCACACCCGCTACTCGCTCGGCTCGGTACTGAACCACGTGCTCTTGCACCAGACGATCATCGGCCAGGAGGCGCTGCTGCAGATGCAGCTCGCTGGTGACACCCCCACGCTGATAGTCGGATGCACCGGCGGCGGCTCGAACTTCGCGGGCCTGTCCTTCCCCTTCCTCAAGGAGAAGCTCGAGGGTCGGATGAACCCGCGGATCCTGGCGGTCGAGCCCGAGTCGTGCCCGTCGCTCACCAAGGGCGTGTACGCCTATGACTTCGGCGACACCGCGGGGATGACGCCGCTGCTGAAGATGCACACCCTCGGGCACGACTTCATCCCGGACCCGATCCATGCCGGCGGCCTGCGATACCACGGCATGGCGCCGCTGATCTCGCACCTGTACGAGCTGGGGCTGATGGAGGCGATCGCGGTTCCCCAGACCGAGTGCTTCGCCGCCGCGGTGCAGTTTGCGCGCACCGAGGGGATCGTTCCGGCGCCCGAGCCCACGCACGCGCTGGCCATGACCATCCGCGAGGCACTCAAGGCCAAGGAGACCGGCGAGGAGACGGTCATTCTCACTGCGCTGTGCGGGCACGGACACTTCGACCTCGCCGCGTACGACGCGTACCTCAACGGCAGCATGGTGGACGAGGTCGTCTCCGATGACCGGTTCGACGAGGCCCTTTCCGCGCTGCCGCAGGTAGTCGGCTAGGTGCGCGGTGCGGCCGATCCTCGGCCGTCGCCGGAGCAGGGGATAGGTAGGGTGGCGCCGTGAGTCAGCCTCAGGCGCGAGCAACCCTGGCCAAGGGGCTTATTTTCGTTGGCGCCGCGACGCTGATCGGCAACGGCGCCGCGTACCTGCTGAGCATGATCGCTGCCCGCGTGCTCACGCCCGCAGAGTTCGGTGCCCTTGGCGCGCTCCTCGGCCTGCTCGTCATCATCTCCACGGTCGGCATCGCCACGCAGGCGATGACTGCCCGCCGCGTCGCCGTGGCAACCGACGACCGAGAGCGCGTCGAGGGTGAAGCGATCCGGCTTTCGGTCATGGTCGGCCTCGCGATCATCGTCGGCGGCGTCATCGTCTCGTGGCCGCTCGGGCAGCTCTTCTCGATCCCCGTCGTCGCCGTCGCCACGGGCATTGCGTCCATTGCGTTCGTCGTGTTCGGCTCGGCCGCACTCGGCATCGCCCAGGGACGCGAGCAGCATGCGCAACTGTCGTGGGCGTTCGTCGCGAACGGAGGGGGCCGCGCCCTCGGTGGCATCCTCGGTGTCGTCGTCTTGGACAGCGTCACCGGCGTAGGCATCGGCATCCTCCTCGGCTGCGCACTCGGTGCCGCGATCGCGTACTGGATCATCTGCCCGCGCACGTGGAGCGTGGACCTCTCCTCGGGAGTCACCGGAGAGTTCGCGCACGTCCTGCACGCGCTCTTCGTGCTCTTCACTCTCACCAACGTCGACGTCCTGTTGGCCCGTGTCTTCCTCACCGAGGATCAGTCGGGCGAGTACTCCGTGGGTGTCCTTCTCGCGAAGATCGCCTTCTTCCTGCCGAACGCGATCGTCATCGTCTTGTTCCCGAAGATGACGTCCGCTAACTCACGTCGGGCGGTCTACGTCGCGACCGCACTCACCGCGGTCGTCGGACTGTTCATCACCAGTTTCAGCTTCCTGTTCGGCGATTTCGTCATCCGTGTCCTTGGCGGTACGCAGTACCCGAACCTGGGTTCAGAGGCGTGGCTCTTCGCGCTCGAGGGCTCGGCCTTCGCCCTCGTGCAGGTGCTCTTGTACGCACGACTGGCAACTCAGGATCGCAGCGCGGTCCTGACCGTCTGGGTGGCATTGGTCGTACTCGTCATGGTCGTCTCACTGTGGCGCCATGAATCGGTCGCGCAGATCGTCACGACCGTCGTTGCGGTGTCGCTGGTGCTGACCGTGGTCGGCCTGATCATGGACCGAAGGTCGGCAGCGCCAGCAGTTCCGATACCCGTCGAATCGGCTGAGTGACCGGATGTCCCTCGCGCAGCTACAACCGGAGGCGATGGCGATTCTCGACGCCGCCTACGTGCGAGCCTGCGCCGTGGTCGACCCTGACCTGATCCGTCTTGCGCAGTCGCGGATCGACGTGGTCCTGCGGGGGGCCCGGAGTGAGGACCACGAGCTGACCGAGCGCGAGGCAGACGTCGCCGCCGTCGTGGACCAGATGCTCATCGACGTCAGCGGACTCGACGATGCCACGGCAGCGCGTGCGGCACGCCACTTCGATGACGGGGGCTTCGCGGACTTCGCGATGGCGGAGTACATCCTGGAAGCTCGCACCCGACTGACAATTGCGTCCGACCGCCTGCTGGGAGCCCAACGTTGAGCGCGCCCAGAGGAGTACGCGTCCCGACGGGGAGCGATGGCCGGCCGGTAGGCCGTGATGCTGAGCTGGTCGCTCTGCTCGCCAGCTACCAGGACGCGGTCGTGCGGTCGTCGCTGCTCGACGCGATCACCACCGAACTCATCCGGTTGAGGTGTGCCCGCCAGCACGATTGCCGCATCTGCCAGACCCTGCGCTTGTCCGCCGCCGCCGCTGATGGCCTTGATGACGAGATGTCCAGCGAGATCGACTTCTACGAGACGAGCAGTCTGAGTGAACGGCACAAGGTTGCGCTGCGGATCGTCGATGCTTTCATCTGGCGCCCGTCCGACATCAGCGAACTGCTCGTGAGCCAGGCGCGCGAGCACTACTCCCGTGACCAGATCGCCGAGATCCTGGTCGACATCACCAAGTGGAGCACGCAGAAGATCCACGTGTGCCTCGGCACTGACGGTGCCGACCAGCTGCCTCTCAACGAACGAGGCGTCAGCTACTTCTCCTTCGACGCCGACGGGAAGGTCGCGGCGATCACTGCTGACCTCGGCGCCTAGCGCTGCAGGTTGTCGCGAACCCACTCGCCGAGTCGCTCGGCGCACTCGTCGAGGCTCTCCCGCCACGACCGAAGGGCTGCGTCACCGGCCTCGTCGCTGATGCGCTTGACGAGGGTGACGGGCACGCCGGCCGCGATCGAGGCGACAGCTACGGCGTAACCCTCCATGTCGACGAGGTCGGCTTGCTCGCCAAGTCTCGCGCGCGTGATCGCGTCCGAGATGAACGCATCTCCAGTGGCCAGCACCAGACCATCGTCGGCGAGGTCAATGGGCTCGCCGAAATGCAGCCCGCTCAGCGCGAAGATGTCGGCCGATGCGAAATCGTGCTGGATGACGCGACGGATGACGTGCGTGTCTCCCGAGAGGCCATCGCGTAACGCCCCAGCGGTCCCCAGGTTCACGACGCTGCTCGGGGAGTACGTCGCGAGGGTCGCCGCTACGGCGGCAGCCGCGTTCACCTTGCCCGCCCCGGTAACCAGCACGGGAAGATCGCTGACGTGCAGGTGTGCGGCCTCCTCCTCAAGGGCGACGACGAGCAGGGGCCGATCTTCGGAGATGGTTCGATGTAGCCGCATACTGAAACGGTACCCATGAACCAGGAGGAGACGTTGGCGGATCGCGAGGCGACCGCTGTGCCTGGGCGCCCGAGGTTCGGCTGGTTCCGGGTTGGCCTGCTTGCGCTCGTCCTCGTGCTGATCGTCGCGGTGGGTGTCGGTGGCGTCATCCTCGGTCGCGCGACTGCGCCGGGACCGAACATCGTCGTGCTGCCCGGGCCAGTCGTGCAGGAGTCCCCAGCCGTCGATCCACTCCCGACGAGCGGACTGCTCGAGCCCGACCGGCTGATCGTTGACGGCGTTGCGGTCAACCCGCCGGCAGTCTTCACGGCTGCCACCGACCTCGACGATGAGCAGACCACGGCGAGCGGATATCGACTGACGAGCAGCGGACTCGATGGCGCGGAGGTGGCCGCGGGCCTGGCCGCCGTGTTCGGTGTGGACGGTGCGGTCGTGCCGACAGACGACGGCTGGAGTGTCGGTGGAGCCGAGCCGGCCGCCGCAACGTTGACCGTGTCCGATGACCCTCAACTGTCGTGGACGTTCACGGACCCAGCGGCGACCGAGGCAGCGCAAGGAGGGGTATCCATCTCCCCGAGGCGGGCGAAGGACCTGGCGTCGGCATTGCTCGCGGACGTCGGCGTGGACCTCGAATCTGTCGACTGGCAGTCGAATCGATTCGACGATCACATGTCGGTCACCGCGACTGAGATCGTCGGTGGCCTGCGGAGCAGCCTGTTCTGGCAGGTCAACTTCGGGCAGAACGATGCTGTCGTCTCCGCGTCGGGTTTCGCCGCCGAGTTCGTCGAGGTTCCCGGATACGAGGTGGTCGGCGCAGCCACCGCGGTCCGCCGCGCCGGACTGCCGACGTGGTCGCTCATCGGGCCGACCCCTGTCGTGTCGACCGGCTCCGCCACTGCGGCCAGCACGCCGGACCTCCCGCTGGAGAAGGCGGGACCGGAGGGCCGTCCGGCGCTGCAGGTGGGGGTGTCCAGCATCGTGGTCGTCGACGCCACGCTCGGTCTCGCACAGTTCTGGCAGCCCGACGGGGGGCTCCTCGTCCTTCCGGCGTATCAACTGGTGGGCGACGACGGGACCCTGTGGACAGTGATTGCCGTCACGGGTGACTACGTCGACTTCGTGGACCAGCCGTACCCGGGACTGCCGCCGCCGGCTCCGTAAGAGTCGGTGCCGCATCGCGGTGCGAGTCGGCGAGACACTACGGTGGTGGCGCTCAGGCGAGGTGGCAGAGCGGCCGAATGCAGGCGCCTTGAAAGCGCCCGAGGGGAAACTCTCCGGGGGTTCAAATCCCTCCCTCGCCGCAATTCGAGATGGTGGTGATGGCGATGGCATTGCTCATCGTCGTCGACATCGTCGTAGTGGTGGTCTTGTCGGTACTCATCGGGGCGATCGCCCCGCGAATCCCGAACCGCTGGCTAGTCGCTGACGTCGGTCCGCTGCGGCTCGCTCCTATCGAATCGGCGCAGCGCTACCGGACGCTGGGAGTTCCGAGCCTCGCGCGGAGGCTGCCCGAGCTAGGCGGCCTGTTCGGCGGCGAGAGCAAGGCGAGCCTGACCGGGTACTCGGCCGATGGTCTGGTCGCCTACGCGATCGAGGTGCGCCGGGCCGAGTGGGTGCACTGGATGTCCATCGCTGCGGCATTCGTGCTGTTCGCGTTCAACCCATGGTGGCTCGCCGCACTCTTCGTGATCCTTGTCGCGATTGGAAACGCGCCGTTCATCCTCGTCTTGCGCAACAATCGGGTTCGGATTCGCGGGATCCTCGAACGAGACGGACGGCGGCAATGACCACACCCACCAGCGATCAGGCTTTCGGCGTGCGATCGATGGTCGCATCCCTGCGTCGCGTGGCAGTCCGGCCGCCGTCGCATCGCGGCGACTATGCCGTGGCGCACTGGTCACAGCCCGTGGACCTGGACCTGCTGACTCGCCAGCACGAGGCGTTCGTCGATCTGCTGCGCTCCCTCGGCTGCGAGGTCGACCTGCTGAAACCCACGGACGACATGCCTGATGCCTGCTTCGTCTACGACCCGGCGTTCGTGGTACCGACGGGCGTGATCGAACTGCGAGCCGCGAAGGCCGTTCGCGCGGGCGAGCCGCCTGTTCTTGCCGGCGACCTTGCCGAGCTCGGAGTTCCGACCATCGCGCGCCTAGTCGCGCCTGCAACAGCCGATGGCGGCGACATGTTCTGGCTCGACGAGAGCACGCTCGCGGTGGGGCGTACCTACCGGACGAACCAAGCGGCCATCGACCAGCTGAGGGCAATCCTGGCCGAGCAGGGCATCGCGGTCGAGGCATTCGACCTGCCGCATGACCAGGGGCCTGAGTACTGCCTGCATCTGATGTCGGTGGTGTCACCGGTACGCGATGATCTGGCCGTCGTCTACGAGCGCCTCGCCCCCGTGGCGTTGCTCCAAGCACTGCGTGATCGTGGGATCGCCACGATCAGCGTGCCCGACTCGGACTACGCCTCACTCGGGTGCAACATCCTCGCGGTCGCCCCGGGCGTCGTCATTGTGGCCGCGGGCAACGACGCGACCGTCCAGCTCCTGCGCGATCAGGGAGTAGTCGTGCACGAGTACGCGGCCAGCGAGATCAACAAGGGTGAGGGCGGGCCGACCTGCCTGACCCGCCCGATCCTGCGCGGCTAGACGTGCTCGCCGATCTGCGCGAACGCCTCCTGGACAGCTATCCCGTTGCCGTCGTCCGACGGTTCCTCGAACTCGAACTGCTTGACCGGTCCTTTGCCATTGCCGCACAGCTCTTCGTCGCGATGCTGCCGCTGATCATCGTCGTCGTCTCGGTGACCTTGGACCCACAAAGTGACTTCATCCCCTCGCAGATCAGCGATCGATTCGGGCTTGAGGGTGCCGCCGACGTGTCGGTGCGCCAGTTGTTCAGCGCGCCCGGTCCTGAACGCGCCATCTCGTGGCTCGCAGTCGTCATGTCGCTGCTGTCGGCGTTCTCGCTGTCGCGCCGTCTGTCCAGGACCTACGGGCTGATTTTCGGCCTGCCGCCGCTGCGTCGCAATCAGCTATGGCGAGGCGTTGCGTGGATCGGGCTCCAGATCATCCTGTTCGGCCTGGCGTCCGAGTTGCGCACGATTCGCCGCGAGGAAGGCGACGTTCTCGCGACGCTGATCGGCATCGTTCTACTGCTGGTGTGGTTCCTCGGCGATCTCGTGGCCGTCAAGCTGCTGGTTCCGAGCATCACCCGACGACTTCTCATCCCGACGGCGATTCTTGGCAGCGCCGGAAGCCTGGGACTGAGCGCGTGGTCGGCGGTATTCATGCCGCACACGTTCTCAACCCAGGCCGAGCAGTTCGGTCCGATCGGCGTGACGTTCGCGCTCTTCACCCTGCTGCTCGCGGTGACCTTGGTGATCGTCATCGCCCCGCTGCTGGTAGCGGTGTGGGAGCAGCGCAAGTCCGGGGTGGCCGTCGCCGCACCCTCCGACGAGGACGACTAGTTCGTCAGCGACTCGGTGTCGATGACGAAGCGGTACTTCACGTCACTGTTGACCACCCGGGTCCACGCCTCGTTCACCTGCTGAATCGCGATCGTCTCGATATCGCTGCCGAGGCCGTGCTGGCCGCAGAAGTCGAGCATCTCCTGGGTAATCGGGATCCCGCCGTTGTTGCTGCCCGCGATGCGTCGGCGCGCGGCGACGAGTGTGAACGGGCTCACCGTCAACGCATTCTCCGGCAGGCCGACCATGACCATCGTCCCGTCGAGATCGAGCAGTCGCATGTAGGAGTCGAGGGTCGTGATGGCGCTCGCGGTGTTGATGATCAGGTCGAGTGAGTTGCGCGCCTCCTTCATCGCAGCCTTGTCGCTGGAGAGCACGAACGTGGAGGCCCCGAGGCGGTACCCGTCCTCCTCCTTGCCGGGCGAGTGGCTGATGAGGGTGACATCGGCGCCCATCGCCGAGGCGAGCTTCACGCCCATGTGGCCGAGGCCGCCGAGGCCAACGATGCCGACCCGGGTGCCGGGGCCGGCGTTCCACACCGACAGCGGCTGGTAGCAGGTGATGCCGGCGCATAGGAGCGGCGCAGCGAGGTCGAGGGGAATGGAATCGGGGATGCGCAGGACGTAGCCGCTCTTCACGACGATGTGCGTCGAGTAGCCGCCGTACGTCGGCGTGACGTTGTCACGCTCGTATCCGTTGTACGTCGCGGCGACGTGCACCGTGCAGTAGGACTGCTCGCCGATGCGGCAGGCGGAGCACTCTCCGCAGGAGTCGACGTAGCACCCGACGCCCACGCGGTCACCGGGAGCGAACGTCGTCACGTTGCTGCCGACCTCGGTGACGATGCCGGCGATCTCATGTCCGGGCACCATCGGGAAGATCGAGGTGAACCATTCCTCGCGGGCCTGGTGGATGTCCGAGTGGCAGATGCCGGAGAACTTGATGTCGATCGCGACGTCGTCCGGACCCACGGACCGACGCGTCACGGTGAACGGCTCGAGTGGCGCTTTTGCCGACGGTGCGGCGTAGGCGGCGACATCCATGAGTACCTCCGGGTTACCTGTGATTCTGGAAGACTCAGCCTATGGCTTCGACTCCGCTGCGCTGGGCCCTACTAGGGGCAAGCGACATTGCCGCGACCCGCATGATCCCCGCCTTTCGCGCTGCCGGACACGATGTCGTGGTCGTGCAATCGGGCTCAGAGCAATGGGCCGCGGAGTACGCGGACGCCCACGGGATCGGCGCGTGGACGACATCGGTCGAGGAAGCCGTCGGCCGGGTTGATGTCGATGCGGTCTACATCAGCTCGAAGAACGACAGGCACCGCGCGCAGGTCGAGGCTGCGGCCGCAGCAGGAAAGCACGTTCTCTCGGAGAAGCCGCTCGCGCTCACCTTGGGCGACGCGCAGGCAATGGTCGACGCCTGCGCGACGGCGGGCGTCGTCATGGCCACCAACCACCACCTGCCGGCATCGCCGACCCACCGAACCGTGAAGCGACTCGTCGCCGAAGGCGCGGTCGGCGAGGTCCGCGCGATCCATGTCAGCCACGCGGGCGGCCTGCCGGAAAGACTGCGCGGCTGGCGTCTTGACGATCCCGAGGGTGGCGGCGTCGTCCTGGACGTCTTCGTCCACGACATGGCGGCAGTCGCGGCGATCATCGGGGGGCAGGCGAAGCGAGTCTCGTCCATCGCGCGTGGACCCGGCACAGTGCCGGACTCGGTGGTGTCGGTCGTCGAGTGGGACGGGGACGTTGTCGTCGAGACCCACGACGCCTACGACAACTTCTACCTGCCCACCTACCTCGAGGTCCTCGGGACACAGGGGGCCATCCGCGCGAGCGACTCGATGACGGGCGACCCCGTCGGCGAGGTGATCTGGTTCTCTGACTCAGGTCCGACGTCGGTCGACGTCGGACCTCGCGATGACCTTTACGTAGTCACCGCTGTGGCCTTCGAGCGCGCGATCGCGGGGGAGGGCGAGCCGATCGTCTCCGGACCAGACGGGGTCCGGTCCCTCGCCGCCGCCCTCGCCGCCGCCACGTCGCTCACCACCGGACGCGCGGAGGACGTGGCCCGCGTATGACCGTTCGGGTCGGCGTCATCGGGGTGGGGAACATCGGCACGGCGCACGCCCGAAATCTCGCCCGTCGAGTGTCTGGCGCTGAGGTCACGGCGGTCTTCGACGCGGACCCACACCGGGCTGGCGCGGTAGCGGTCGACGTCGGCGCGGTGCCAGCATCCTCTGCTGCTGAGCTCATCGAACGCGCTGATGTCGACGCTGTCGTCATCGCATCGCCAGATCACCTGCACGCGGCGCAGGCCCTCGCGTGCGTCGCCGCGGGAAAGCCGACGTTGTGCGAGAAGCCGCTGGCCCCGGACCTGCCCGACGCGCTTGCCGTCATGGCTGCGGAGGTCGCGACGGGACGACGACTCCTGACGCTCGGCTTCATGCGCCGATTCGACCCCGGGTACGCGGACCTCAAGAGCCGCTTGGCGTCCGGAGAGGTTGGCGAGCCCCTCCTCACGCGCAACATCCATCGCAACAAGGAGGTTGGGCCGACCCAGACGACTGCGATGTCCCTGACCAATTCCGCAGTGCACGAGATCGACATCAACCGCTGGCTTCTTGGTACGGAGTACGCCTTTGCGCAGGTGATCAGCGGCCGTGCGGGACCTCATGGCGCCATCGGCCTCAAGGACCCCGTCCTCGTCTTCTTGCGCACTGTGGACGACGTCATCGTGGAGATCGAGCTGTTCGGGAACTCCCGCTACGGGTACGAGGTCAGCTGCGAGGTCGTCGCGTCGGAGGGGACCCTCGTCCTGGGCGACGGCTCCTTCGTCACTGCGACGCTGGGCGGGAGCCGCGGCCACGCGGTCCACGAGCAGTGGCTCAGTCGATTCGACGATGCCTACCGCCTTGAACTGCAGGCATGGATCGACTCGGTCCGCGCCGGCGCTGCTACCGGACCCAGCGTCTGGGACGGCTATGCCGCGACGGCCGCCGCCAACGCGTGCATCGCCGCCGCAGACAGCGGGGAGACCGTCCCTGTCAGTCTCGTCGAGAAGCCGTCTCTCTACTGACGCACTGGCTGCAAGGCCTGGTCCTTCTCGTCGACCTTCAAGGCTCCGGTCATGATGGCCACCGCGTCGTTCATCGTGTGAGTCTGCGGGGTGATGACTGCGGCACGACTGCCAAGTCGCTGGACGTGGATGCGGTCGGCAACCTGGAACACCTGCGGCATGTTGTGGGAGATGAGGATCACGGGCAGCCCGCGGTCGCGCAGCCCCTCGATCATCTTGAGCACCTGGTTGGACTCTCGAACTCCGAGTGCTGCAGTGGGCTCGTCGAGGATGATCACCTTGCTGCCGAACAACTGGGCGCGGGCGACGGAGACCGCTTGGCGCTGCCCGCCTGACAGCGTCTCGACCGCCTGGCTCATGTCTTGCAGTGTGCCGATCCCCAGTTTCGTGATCTCGGCCTTCGCGTTCTTGCGCATGCCCGCGTGGTCGAGCTGGCGGAACACCGTGCCCATGAATCCCGGCTTTCGCGTCTCGCGCCCGAGGTACAGGTTCGAGGCGATGTCGAGGGCAGGTGCGACGGCAAGGGTCTGGTACACGGTCTCGATGCCATACGCGCGGGCGTCGAGCGACTTCTTGAAATGCACCTCCTGGCCCTCGATGAAGATCTGTCCGGAGTCCGGCACGTCTGCACCGGACAGGCACTTGATCATCGTGGACTTGCCAGCGCCGTTGTCGCCGATAACCGCGAGCACCTCTCCCGGGTAGAGCTCGAGGTTCGCATCGTTGAGTCCGACGACTCGGCCGAACGTCTTGATGAGATTGACTGCCTGGACGATCGGTTGCGCGGTGACGGTTGGAGTAGTCAACCTCGTACCCTCCTAATCCACTGGTCGAGCGCGACTGCGGTGATCACGAGGACGCCGATCGCGAGGATCTTGTACGCCTGGTCGAGGCCGGCGAGCGACAGCCCGTTCGACACGACACCGACGAGGATCGCGCCGATGAGCGTCCCGATCATCGTCCCGCGCCCGCCGAACAGGCTCGTGCCGCCGATCACCACAGCGGTGATCGAATCCAGGTTCGCGTCGGGAATGACGTTGGGGCTGGCGGCATTGACGCGTCCGATGGTGATCCAGCCCGCGATCGCGAGGATGAGGCCGCCGACCGTGTACACGGAGAACAGCACGCGATTGACCTGGATGCCAGCGAGCTTTGCGGCCGCAGGATCATCGCCAACCGCGTAGACGTGCTTTCCCCACGCGGTGTTGCGCAGGATGTAGGCGAAAACCGCATAGAGCAGCAGCATCACCACGACGCCATAGGTGAACGTAAACGGACCGACCTTGATCGGGTTGCCGAGCACCTTGAGGATGGCGGGCAGTTCCACATCGCGCACGGTGCGCCCGGTCGCATAGATGAGCGTCAGCGCGGTGAAGATCCCGAGCGTGCCGAGGGTCACGATGAACGGCGGCAGGCTGAGTCTGGTCACCAGCAGTCCGTTGACCGCGCCTGCCCCGGCGCCAACCGCGAATCCAATGATCAGCGCCAGCCAGCCTGGAACACCCTGGTCGAACGCCACCTTCGCCATGACCATCGACGAGAACACCGCGATCGCACCGACGGACAGGTCGATGCCGGCGGTGAGGATGACCAGCGTCTGTGCGACGGCTATTGCGCCGACAATCGCCACCTGCTGCGTGATCAAGGACAGGTTGCGCGGGTCGATGAACTTCGGGTTGAGGATGGTGAAGATGATCATCGCGAGGATGAGGACCAGAAGCGGGCTCACCCACGGAAATCGGTGCAGTACATGGTGAAGTCGGTGCAGCGGACTGTGCGCGTCCTGACTGTCCATCAGGGATTCGGCATCAGTTGCCGTGGTGGGGGTAGTCACCCGCGTGCCTCCTCAGCTCGACGGTCTGCTCGAAGTTCACACCCGAAGGGGTGAACGTGTCCTGCTTTCGAGACATTTGAAAAGTGCGACCGGGGCCGGGGAGTAGATCCCACGGCCCCGGTCACGGCGCTACCTAGCCCCAAGCGTTGTCGAGGCAGTACTGAGCATCCTGCTGAGGAGCGACAGTGACGGTGTCCTGCGGCTCGTTCGTGCAGAGGTTGACTCCCGTATCGAAGAAGGCCTTGCCCTCGGTGACGGTTGCCTCGGTGCCGCTGGTGGCGAAGTCGTAGATCGCCTGTACGCCCTTGTCCGCCATCAGCAGCGGGTACTGCTGCGACGTCGCGCCGATGATGCCGGCCTGGACGTTCTCGATACCGGACTTGCCGCCGTCGACCGACACGATCTGGACGTCCGTCCCGATGGTCTTGCCCGCCGCCTTCAGCGCATTCGCTGCGCCGGCTGCCGTGGGTTCGTTGATCGTGTAGACGAGGTTGATGTCCGGGTTCTTCGACAGGCACGTCTCCATGCCCTTCTGACCGCCCTCCTCGTTGGCGCCGGTGGCCTCGAGGCAGACGATCTCGTAGTCGCCGCCCTTGCCGGTGGTGTAGGTGCCGGTATCGGCCTCGTCGCCCATGATCGTCGGGTCGACGACGTCGATGCCCATGCCCTTGAGGAAGCCGTTGTCGCGGCAGTAGTCAACGGAGACCATGCGGTCGTTGAAGATGACCAGGCGGGCGATGACGGCCTTGGCGCCGTCGAGCTTGCCGGCGGCCCACTGGCCGATGGCCTCACCCGCGAGGCAGTTGTCGGTCGCGAAGGTGATGTTGACGACGTCCGGCGGGTCCGTCGGAGTGTCGAGTGCGATCACGTAGAGGCCGGCGTCACGCGCCTTCTTGATGGCGTCATTGACGTTGACGGACATCGGCGTGATGAGGATGCCCTTCTGCCCCGCCGCAATGGCGGTCTCGATTGCGGTGATCTGCCCTGCGTCGTCGCCCTCTTCCTTGCCGGACGCGATCGTCAGATCGATGCCAAGCTTGTCGGCAGCCTGCTTCGCGCCGTTCTGCATGGCAACGAAGAAGGGGTTGGTGGAGTCCTTGGTGATGAGCGAGACGGCAATGGCCTCGCCTGCAGGTGCCTCGGAGGCGGCGGGGGCATCGGATGCGGCTGGAGCCTCCGACGCGGCCGGGGCCTCGGATGAGGAATCGGACGATGAGCTCGAACTGCACGCCGCCAATGTCACGGACAGGACGCCGGTCACTGCGATTGCAGCGAAGGCGCGTCCGCGTGTCACGCGGTTGATCATCTGGTGTCCCTTCGAAGGGTGGATGGCCGGGACCCGAAGGTCTCGAAACGTTGGCAACGCAACGATGACAACGTTGTCTAGTTTCTAGTGGCTGGGCCATTTACCGTCAAGAGGATGACGTGCGATAATCCGCTTTCGTAATGACAACGTTATCAAGTCCCATCGACGGCGCAGGTGGTGCGCGCTCCCGCGCCACGATGCGCGATGTCGCTGCGCTCGCAGGCGTCAGCCTCAAGACGGTGTCGCGCGTGGTCAATCGCGAGACCGGCGTCAGCGAGGAACTGGCCGGCCGCGTCGAGCGCGCGGCTGAGCAGCTGGACTACCGGCCGAACCTCACTGCGAGCAACCTGCGCCGATCCGACCAGCGCACCGGGACCCTCGGGCTGCTCGTCGAAGATGTCGCGAACGAGTTCTTCGCCTCGATCCATCGCGGGGTCGAGGAGGTTGCCCGCAAGCGCGGCTCCGCCGTCGTCGCCGCAAGCCTTGATCGTGATCCCGCACTCGAGCGCGACCTGGTGTCGGCGTTCGCGTCACGTCGGGTCGACGGCCTGATCCTTGCGCCGACCGCTGCACAGCAGGGTTACCTGACGACGGAGCTTCGCAGCGGCTGGCCGATCGTGTGCATCGACCGCCATCCACGCGGCATCGAGATCGACGTCGTCGTCACCGACAACCGCGAGGGATCAGCAGTGGGTGTCTCGCACCTGGTCGCGCACGGGCATCGTCGCATCGCCTTTATAGGCGGCCGCCCGTCGCTGACGACCGAGCAGGACCGTTTCGGTGGATACATCGACGCGCTGTCGGCCGCGGGGATCGAGACCCGTGCCGAATACATCCATCACGGGGCTCAGGACAGCGACGATGCGATGGGTCTGGTCCTCAGCATGATGGACCTCAAGGAGGCGCCCACCGCGATCTTCACCGGGCAGAACCTCATCACCATGGGCGCGGTGCGCGCGCTACGCGCACGCAACATGCAGCGCAGCGTCGGCCTCGTCGGGTTCGACGACTTCATGCTTGCGGACCTGCTTGAACCCGCCATCACGGTTGTCACCCAGGATCCGCGGTCGATCGGGCACCTCGCAGCCGAATTGTTGTTCCGCCGCATGGACAATTCACATGAGCCCACGGCCACGCACATCGTGCACTCGCGGCTGATCACGCGTGGATCTGGGGAAATTCGCCCGGCGTGACCGAGGCTCGCCGGGACGTCTCGGCGACCACGACGCCTGCAAGCACGACGAGGCCGCCGATGGCCTGCACCGTGGTGAACGTCTCGCCAAGCAGGAGTAGGGCGATGATCGCGGCCCACAGCGGCTCAGTCGTGCCGACGATGCCTGCGCGCTGCGCGCCGATGCGACGCAATGATCCGAGCACCAGGAGGAACGGTGCGATGGTCCCGAGCAGGACACCCCAGACCATGAGTGCCCAGATCGGCAGCCCGGGTGCGCCGTCCAGCAGTGGCTCCGTCGCGATCGTCAGGTCACTCCACGGGAACGACCACCACGGTGCGATCACCGACCACGTGATGGTCGCGAAGACGAAGCCCCACATTGTCAGCGACACCGCGTCGCGACGCTCCTGTCCGGACTCCCCGAGCAGCCAGTAGGCGGCGAGCGCGAGCGCAAGGAGCAGGCCGGCCACCACGCCGAGCGCGTCGAGCGTCAGCCCGCTCCACACTTGGGCGATGAGTGCCAGGCCACCGAGGGTGAGCGCGATGGCCACCCAGATGCGATTGCCGACCGGCTGCTTGCGCACGAACCGCATCCACAGGGCGACGACCACCGGGGCGAGGAACCCGAGCAGCGTTCCGATTCCGACCGGTAGCCGCGAGATGGTCAGGAAGTACAGGAACTGCACGAGGGTGAAGGCGATGACGCCGTAGGCAATGAGGAACGGCAGTTCCTTCCGGGTGATCCGCAGCCGCTCCGGATGCCGGATTGCTACATAGGCGACGAGCACGACCATGGCGCCGGCATTGCGAAGCTCGGTCAGGTGCATCGCATCGAGGCCCGCATTGAGGGCGTTCTTCGCGAAGACCCCGTTCAGGGCGAACAGGAATGCCGCGACCAGGTACATCGCGACACCGACGGTCTGAGTGCGTCCCTCACCCGCCTGGCTGCTTGCGCCAGTTGTCGTCAGTCGATCAGGAGCTGCCACACGCGAGCCCCTCCAACGAGTGCCGCGGAGTTGGGCACGATCACCACATCGTCACCGATGCGCGCGAGCACGGTGGGCGTGATGTGACGGGAGTTGCCGCCGCCGAGGTACAGCCGATCCCACAGGAACACCGGACGCAGGCCGTCGACCACGCGCCCCACGCGACGCGACCAGAGGGCATCGCCGAGGCGGCGGCGCTCGTGCTCGCCGATGTAGGTGTCGTACGACAGGCCCCAACGGATGGGCGCCTGCGACATCTCCAGGTGCGGTGCGAGGCGGCCCCCGTCGAAGATCGCGCAGCCCAGGCCGGTGCCGAGGGTGAGCACGAGCTCAAGTCCCTGGCCGGCGATGACGCCCGCGCCGTGGACCTCGGCGTCATTGAGGACTCGCACGGGTATGCCCATCGTGTTCGCGAGCGTTGTCTGGGCGTCGAATCCCTCCCACTCGAGCACGAGCTCGGGGACGATCCGCGTGCGCGGCCCCGACCGCGTCACGTAGTGCGGGGTCGTGACCACCACGCCGTGGCGGATCATTCCGGGCATCCCGATGGTCGCCTTCTCGGCTGGTGGGAGCTGAGCCGCAAGGTCGACGAGGGTCTGGACGAACAGTGCGGTGGACAGCGGGTAGGGGGTGGGCACACGGATCGGCTGGGCCCGCATGGTCCCGGTTTCGTCGAGGACAGACCCCTTGATGCCACCGCCACCGCAGTCAATCGCCAGAGTCGTCATGCCCTGCATTCTGCCGTGCGCCATGTCGGTATTCTTTGTGTTCCGTCCCGGGAAGCCGGGAGGGGTGGGAGGCGTCGCCTAGCCCGGTCTATGGCGCCGCACTGCTAATGCGGTTTGGGCCTTCAAGCCCATCGAGGGTTCAAATCCCTCCGCCTCCGCCATTCGAAAGAGGGCATCGCGCGACTCCGCGGGGTGCCCTCTTTCGAATTGAACCGCCTCCCGGGTCAAATCCCGGTTTGGCGGCTGTTCCGGGCGGGATTCTGCGGATTTGACCCGGGAGGCGGTTCAATTCGGGCGGGCCTACTTCGGGAGGGCGGCGCGCATTCCGGTGAGGCCGTTGCGCAGTGAGGAGCGCGCCGATTCGTCGAGCTGCTCGAAGGCCGGGCCGACGAGCGCGTCGGTGATCCGCTCGGCCTCGACGAGTGCCGCGCGCTCGTCGTCGGTGAGCTCGGGGATGTCCTCGGGGGTCCAGCCGAAAAGCTCGAGGTCGTTCGGCCGCTTGATCGCGTGCGCCGCGCGGGGTGACAGCCCGACCGAGATCACCGCCAGCAGGTGGGCCGAGCCACGATGCTCGCGCAGCATGGTGACGAGTTGGTACGCGCGCGCCGCCGGGTCGCTCGCCAGCGGCGTCGCGAGCATGCCGGCGAACAGCGCAAGCCCTGCGGGGTTGACGGCCGCAACGACTGACTCGGCAGCTGCGCAGAATCCGTCGAGGTCGGGCAGGTCGGAGAAGTGCGTGCGACCGAACTCCTGACTGCACAGCGCGTACTCGCGAGCAGCAACAGTCGGTTGGATCCGCTCCAGTGAGGTCGTCCACATGTGCTCGACTACCGCAGGATTGAAGTAGCCGAATGCGCTGTTGATGGTCTGCCAGTTAACGTCGCCGAGCGCGCCTCCGCGACCCATGAAGTAGAAGCGAAGGCCACCAAGGCCGATCGACCTCCCATGCGCGAGGGTCGGCTCGACGAAGTAGAACTCAGCGCCGAGCTTCTGAATCGGTTGCGATACCTCGGTTACGAACGGCGTGTGAGCGGCAGACGAGCTCATGCAGCTGGTCCGCTGACCATCGACTCGATCTCAGGGACCATCTCGGTCGGCTCGACACGCGGCTCGTAGCGCGAGACCGACGAGCGATCCGGGGCGACAAGGAACTTGGTGAAGTTCCAGGTGACGTCTGGGCCGGTGTCCGCGGGCGCAGCCTCCTTGAGAACCGCGAAGATCGGGTCGGTGCCGTCGCCGTTGACGTCGACCTTTGTCGACAGCGCGAACGTGACTCCGTAGTTGATGCGGCAGAACTCCTCGATCTCCTCGTCGGTGCCGGGCTCCTGGTTCAGGAACTGATCGCAAGGAAAGCCCAGGATCACCAGCCCCTTGGGGCCGTACTGCAATTGAAGTTCCTGCAACGCGTCGTACTGGGGGGTGAGGCCGCACTTGCTGGCGGTATTCACGATGAGCAGCGGCTTGCCCGCGAACTCGGAGAGGCTCACGGAATCCCCGTGGTTGCTCGTGAACGACAGGGCATCGAGTTCGCTGAGGTTGGTCACGTTCACAACGTACACAGCCCTAGCCGACGGTCAGCACCTTGCCGTTCGAGGTGGACTTGACCGCATTGAGCGCGCGCCCGGCAGGGCCGGCGATGAACGAGCCATCGAGATTGAACTGCGAGCCATGCGCCGGACACTTCCACTGCGTGCCGGCTCGTTGCACCGTCACGCCCTGATGCGTGCAACTGAGGTTGAGCGCACGATAGGTGGACGTGCCGGTTCGCACGATTGCGACGGGCGAGCCCTTGACGGTGCCCAGATTCACGACTCCACCTACCTTCGCGAGGGCAGGAATCTTGGCGAGAGTGACCGCGACCTGGCCGTTGGGCTTGCGCACGATGCCGTCGGCAGCCATGGCGTCGTCGGCGAGGAGGGCTGGCCCGATGGCAAGCGCAGTGACGCCGCACACTGTCTTCAGGAAATCGCGTCTTGTGGGCACGTCGTCTCCTTGGTCAGGGATTGGCAGGATACGTGCTGGACGCGGATTACTCCCATTCCATGACGGTCGCTAGACTGCACGTCGGTCGTTCGCGGCCATGCGCCCGTAGCTCAACGGATAGAGCATCTGACTACGGATCAGAAGGTTAGGGGTTCGAATCCCTTCGGGCGCACTCATCCGGTGTTTGGTTTCGCCTGATGCGTGACGTTTTGGCTCCGGCTCTCAGGTGACATGGCTTCGCCTGATGGGTGACGGTGGTTCCGCCTGATCCGTGACACTCCTGAGCATGCTTGTGGAGCTGAGTGTTGTGGAGCAGAGGTATCAGGCCGTGTTGGCGGTCATTCGTGATGGTGTTCCCGTTGTTGAGGTGGCGCGTCGGTTTGACGTGTCTCGTCAGGCGGTGCATCGGTGGCTGCGCTGGTATGAGGCGCAGGGGTTGGGCGGGTTGGCGGATCGGTCGCATCGGCCGCCGCGGTGCGCTCATCAGATGGATCCCGGTGTTGAGGTGTGGGTGTTGGAGGCCAGGCGTCGTAATCCTGAGTGGGGTCCGCGCCGGTTGGTGCATGAGGCGATCCGCGCGGGGGTGGAGCCGGTGCCGTCGCGGTCGGGTGTGTATCGGCTGTTGAAGCGGTCGAGTCTGATCGATCCGAACGCGCGTCGTAAGCGGGACCGCAAGTTCAAGCGGTGGGAGCGGGCCGGGGCGATGGAGCTGTGGCAGATGGATGTCGTCGGCGGGGTGCTGCTGGCTGATGGTCGGGAGGCGAAGGTGCTGACCGGGATCGATGACCATTCGCGGTTCATCGTGTGTGCGGGTCTGATGACCCGGGCGACGTCGCGTGCGGTGTGTGCTCACTTCGCTGAGGCGATGCGGGTCCACGGTGTGCCGCAGGAAGTGCTGACCGACAACGGGAAGGTGTTCACCGGTCGGTTCGGCCCGAAGGATGTGGAGGTGCTGTTCGACCGGATCTGCCGGGAGAACGGGATCGACCACCTGCTGACCGCGCCGCGGTCCCCGACCACGACGGGCAAGATCGAGCGGTTCCATCGCACGCTGCGCCCGGAGTTCTTGACCGGCAAGACATTCACCGACCTCGCGACGGCGCAGCGTGAGCTCGACGCGTGGGTCGTGACCTATAACCGCGACCGCCCGCACTCGGCCCTGGACATGGCCACGCCGGTCACCCGGTTCACCGCTGATGCCGGCCGTGCCGCTGACGCATCCGCGCTGACCACCGACCGCTCGGGCAGCGACTGGGTGACTCGCAAGATCGCCGCGAACGGGATCATCTCGGTGGCCTGGCAGGAGATCAACTGCGGCAAACGGCGAGCCGGCCACCACGTCGACATCCACGTCGATGGCCGCAAGCTGGAGATCTGGGACGGCGACGAACTCCTGCGCACCGTCCTTCGCACCTCAGACAAGGAGGTCCGCAAGAAGCGCGGCGACCGCCGCGCCAGCTGACTACTATCCGAAACGGTGTAACGGATCAGGCGAAGCCAATCCGTCACACATCACCCGAACCCTCACAGGGCGCACTCATCCGGTGCAGCGGTCCGAGGAGCTCAGCAGCGCCTCCCGGACGCGTATCGCAGTCGCGGCCGTCTCGGATTCTTACGAGCGCGACACCTGACGACTCGCTAAATTTGGGGCACCCGAAGTCAAGGGAGAGCTTCCGTGGGCACGGTAGTCATGTACGCCTCGGTGTCAGTGGACGGCTTCATCGCGGACGAGAACGACGATCCCGGACCTCTGTTCGACTGGCTGGTCAGCGGTGACGTGCCGTTGGACGATGGCGGCGCGCTGAATGTGTCGCAGGCGTCGTACGACTACGTCCGGCCGTACTGGGACCAGATCGGGGCGACGATCGTCGGCCGCCATGTCTTCGACATGACGGATGGCTGGGACGGGATGCCTCCGGGCGGGGTTGACCACGTGGTCGTCGTGACGCACCGGCCCAGGCCGGAGGTCTGGGACCCCGAGGCGCCGTTTCACTTCGTCAGCGGCGTCGAGGCGGCAGTGGCCAAGGCGCAGGAACTCGCGGGAGACCGCATAGTCGAGGTCGCCGCGGGTGACGTCGGAGGCCAGGTGCTTGCCGCGGGTCTGGTCGACGAGGTGCGCATGGACGTGGTCCCAGTCGTGTGTGGATCCGGCAAGCGATACTTCGGTTCGCTCGCCGCGGGGCACATGCTGGAGGATCCCGACGTGGTGATTCGGGGTGACCGGGTCCTTCACCTGCGCTATCGGGTGCGCCGCTGATGGCCGATCTCCTCCCGACGCCCGACGACAAGCCACCCCCGCCACCTCCCGGCGGCGCCGCGATGGCGACGTGGAACGGCCAGCAATGGGTCGCTGGAGCGCTCGCCTGGAATGGCACCGCATGGGCCATACCCGGAACTGACCCGAGCGCCAGCCCTGCACCGCCCAAGCGGTTGCGGCTCGTCGACAAGGCCCTGCTGGCCTGCCTGATCGTCGCCGGCGCCCTGCTCATCGCCGCTGCGTGGACAGGTATCCAACGGTGGTTCTGGGGCAATGATGGAGACACGGGCTCCTCGGGTTACGGCACCACGTTCGCTGCATGCCTGGCCGGTGCCGGTGTGCTTCTCGTCGCCTGCGCCCTGCTCGCGGTTGCGCGCATGCTGACGTCGCGGAAGAACGGCTAGTTCATCTCGGCGCCGAGGCTGGCTGCGCGCCCGGCTACGAGGGCGAATGCTCCATTCGCGTTTCGATATTCGCGACCGTCGCATCGTCGACGACGGACTGGATCAGGTCGCCGTAGCGGTTGATGATCGCGTCCTTCTGCGTGGGATCGTCGAGCAGGCGCAGCGCACGCACCGCGGCAGCAAATCCGATGAGCATCGCCGCCGCGAGTTCTGCGCTCTGCGTCGCCTTGGGGCCGTAACCGAACCGCCGCTCGAGATGCACCACGTAGTGATTGCGGAACTCCTCGCGCGCCTTCGCGGGATTCGGTGCGTCGAGCGTCGCGATCAACGACTGAAGCCACGGCTCGGCCGACTCAGTTTCGCGCCGATCCATGATGCGGCGAGCCAACTCGCGCCCGATCTGGTTCGTCGGCCAGTCCGGGCTGAGCGGCTCCGACTCCGGCGGAGTGGCATCGGCGTAGAGACGTTCCTTGTTGCCGCACACCTTCATGACCATCGCGGGAGAGATTCCTGCCTCCGTGGCGATCTGGCGAATGGTCACCTGCTGGTAACCGCGTTCGGCAAAGAGTCGTTTGGCTGCAGCGAGAACGACCGCACGCGTGGTTGCTTGGCTCATGCCGTGACTTCCTCGGGCACCTCAGCGAAGTCAACGATCTCCGTGGAGCCCCGACGGTGGCGAGGAATTCCGAGAGCCGCAGCACCGCCGAGGATTGCGGCCAGCGCGGCAAGTGCGTAGACCTGCTGGAACGCCGCCTGGGACGGGAACACCGAGCCGCCGACCGAGACGACTGACGTGGTGAGGATCGCCGCGACGGCCGCGCTGGCCGTGGCCGTTCCGATGTTGCGCAGCACCGTGTTCAGCCCGTTCGCCGCGGCAGTCTCGCTGAGCGGCACCGATCCCATGATCAGGACGGGCATCGCCGCGAACGACAGGATCGTGCCGCACGACACGAAGACCGCGCCGAGGATCACCTGCAGCTCGGAGTCCATCAGGAACATGCGGCCAATGTAGCCAGTGGCGAGAACTGCTGTTCCTGCAAGCAGAGTCAGCCTCGCGCCGAACCTGCGCGTGATCAGCGCGGAGACGCGCGCGAACACGATCATTGCGACGGCCGCTGGTAGCAGCGCAAGTCCGGCTTGCATCACGGAGAGCCCGAAGCCGTATCCCGTCGCTTCCGGTGCTTGGAGCAACTGGGTGGTGGTGATCAGGTTCACCAGCATTGCGAAACCGGTGAGGAAGGCCGCGACGTTGGTCAGCAGCACGGGCCGGTGCGCGGTGGTGCGCAGGTCGATGATCGGTTGGGCGTTACGCAGTTCCCATGGTGTCCACAGCGCGAGGAATGCTGCGGACGCGAGCAGGAAGCCGAGTGTCGTCGGGCTCGTCCATCCCCAGTGACCGCCCTTCGTGATCGCGAGGAGAACACAGACGAGGCCCGCGGACAACAGGAGCGCCCCGATTCCGTCGAAGCGGCCGCCCGATCGCACAGGCGATTCCGGCACCACGATCGATACAGCGACGAGCATCATGAATGCCATCGCGGCGGAGACCCAGAAGATCGCGTGCCAGCCGAAATGAGTGAAGACGAAGCCGGCGAGTGGTAGACCGACGGCTGCACCGATTCCCAGCGTCGCACTCATCAGACCGACCGCCGCGGCCAGGCGTTCTCGCGGCAGTTCGTCGCGCATGATGCTCATCGCCACGGGGATGAGCGCGAATGCGAAGCCCTGCAGCGCGCGTGCGGTGATGAGGAGGGCGAGCGATGTGCCGAGGGCGCCGAGCACCGACCCGAGGAACAGCGCGGACAGGCTGAGGAGCAGCATGCGGCGCTTGCCGAACATGTCCGCGAGGCGCGAGATGCTTGGCGTCGCCACGGCGCTCGCGAGCAGCGTGATGGTGATCAGCCACGAAGCGTCCTCGGCGCGGACGCCCAGCAGCGCTGGCAGGTCGGGGATCAACGGGACGAGCAGTGTCTGCATGAGCGCGACAGTGAGTCCGGCCATGGCCAGCACGGCGATGACGAGACCAGGGGCGCGGCTCCGCGCGTTGGCGGGGTCCGCCGGGTCGTCCACTGTGAACACGCGTTCACTATTGCATATGCGCTCTCAGCGCGACACCGCTAGGCGGAAGTTTCGCTCCCGTCGCTGAGCTCCAGGCGCCAAGGCAGTTCGCCCATGTAGAGACGGTGCCGGGCCCCCGCGGCGCCCAGGTCCTCGGACCCATAGGAGGCGTCGCCCTGCCACAGCACCACCCGACCGCCGTCGGGGTCGGTGGCGATGAGACCGGTGTAGGTCAAGATCCCGTCACGCTCGGCCGACGCGAAGGCGCCATCGGCCGATGAGTGGGAGGCGAGCCACACGAGGGTGCGCCACGTCGGAGGAACAAGGCTCAACGTGCCGGCCGCATGCGCGTCGAGCAGCTGCGAGGGCGTCGACCACACGCACTCCTCGACCTCCATTCCGTCGATCTGCACCGCGCCGTCCGGAGCGCGAGCGAGGAAGAACATCGTGTCGAATCGCTTGCCACGGCCGCGCGGAGACCAGAAGGAGAAGGGTACGAGCGAGGAGGTGGCGAGCTCGAGGCCAGCCTCCTCGCGGAGCTCGCGGATCGCCGCTGCTGAGAATGCGGAATCGCCTGATCCGTCCTCAGGATCGACGCGGCCGCCGGGGAAGACCCACATGCCGCCGAACCGTCCCACCGCGTTTCGACGCAGCATGAGCACTTCGAAGGACGTGTTCGCGCGCGTCTCGCGCATGAGGACGATGGTTGCCGCGAGTTGCGCGGGCTGAACTTCTGGTGGTTCGGTCACCGGATCGACTAGCCCCCGGCGATCGCACGCATGCTGTTGTTGCGGGGTTCGTGGGTGAGTTCGGCGAGTCCGAGCGCCTCAAGCAGTGGCGGCATATACATCCCGAAGCGGCCGCGGTACCCGTTGCGGAGCCCGTACCAGCCGCCGATGGGATTGTCGGATGCGCGGCCGAAGGCCTCGACCGTTCCGTCGGCCGCAGGCTTCTTCTCGTCCGCCGCACCAAGCAGGACCCAGTCCCCTTGCTCGACCAGCCAGGAGTGCAGGTCAGCGATGGCGCGAGCGTCGTACTTCAGCGTCGTGCTGCCGACCTGGCACACGATCACCGGCGGATCGGCGTCCTCGTCGCGGTACATCGTGTACTCCGATGACCCTGGAGCGGTCGTCAGCTGCCACGGGTCGTCCTTGGTTCCCGTTCCCTGGGTCATGTCGCCTCCGCGTGTTGGTTGCTCACGAGCAGTATCGCCGAAAGGTGTTGCCGTCAGGCGGCGATCGAGTCGATGCCGCGACGGAAGACGCCCGGGAACGCCCGCGCGGCCGGGACGATGATCCGCCGCAGCATCGGTCGCGAGCCGACCCACAGCAGCCCGTTGGTCAGCCGGCGGTAGGAGCGGGTGAGCTCCTGCCACTCCAGCTCGTACGACCCCGGATCCTCGCGAAGGATCGCCGCCACGGCGGCTTCCGCCTCCGCGAATCCCATCCGCAGACCCTCTCCGGTGAGCGCGTCGACATAACCGGCCGCGTCACCGACGAGAAGGACTCGACCGGACGTTCGCGCGGAGGTCGCCTGCCGAAGCGGGCCGGCGCCGCGCTCTGTGCTCATTTCCTCGGCGCCGACCAGACGTGCAGAGACGTCCGGCAGCTGGGACAGTGCCTGCTGGAGGCTCAGCGGCCGTCCGCCGAGCACCGAGAATCCGATGGTGTCGTCGGAGACTGGAGTGATGTAGACCTCCGCATCGCGTAGCCAGTGCACCTCAACGAGGTCTGTCCAGGGCTCGACTCGGAAATGCTGGCGCACTCCGTACCGCTGGCGACCTCGCGCGGGTGCGCCGAGCCCGACGGTGGTGCGTACGGTGGAGTGCAGCCCGTCCGCGCCGACGAGGTAGCGCGCGATGGTCGCGCCAGCCCGGACACCGTTCGGCAGCCGTTCGATCTCCGCGACCCGTCCCTCCTCGAAGCGGACGCCCACCTGCTCGGCCCGTTCGCGCATGGCGCTGTGCAGCGCGAGTCGACGGACCCCGCGTCCGGCTCCCGCGGTGAACGTCGCCTCCGCGACGTGCCGGCCCTGCACGTAGCGGATGCCACGGAAGTCGCGTCCGATCGGATCGACGCCGAGGTCGGCCAGCCGGGCGAGCGCCTCGGGCATGAGCCCTTCGCCGCATGCCTTGTCGATCGCATCGGTGCGCGGCTCGACGACGACAACGTCGAGGCCTGCCCTGCGTGCGTAGAGAGCAGTCGCCAGGCCTGCCGGTCCGCCGCCGGCGACGAGCAGGTCGATCATGATGCTGGCAGTGTTGCCAGCGCGGCGTTCTCCTCGCGGATGCGCACGGCGAGCAGTGGGATGTTCAGCACGGTGAAGACGATCGCGGTGACCCAGGCGAACCCGACCATCGGCAATGCGAATCCCTCGATGATGACCGCGACGTAGTTCGGGTGGCTGAGCCACCGATACGGACCACCGGTAACACGCGGAAGTCCCGGCACGATGACGATGCGGGTGTTCCAGCGCTTGCCGAGCGTGGAGATGCACCACCACCGCAGCGCCTGCGACGCCAGGACCAAAGCGAACATCAGCCACGACAGCCACGCGATCATCTCGGTAGGCCAGACCCAGACCTCGACGAGAGCTCCCACCAGGAGGCCGATGTGCAGGACGACCATGAACGGATAGTGGCTGCGCCCGTACTCCACCCCGCCCTGCTCGGCGCTCCACTTCAGATTGCGCTGGGAGACGACGAGTTCGGCCACTCTCTCAAGTGCGACGAGCACGATGAGGATCGTGAATGCAGTGGTTCCGCTCATGCTGTCACCACTGGATCAGAACCATCTCGGCGCAGAAGCCGGGACCCATCGCGAGCAGAAGGCCTGGGGTTCCGGGCTCCGGCGGCGCAGACTCGGCGCTCCCGGACAGCGTGTCCGCGAGGACGTGGAGCACGGATGAGGACGACAGGTTGCCGATGGCGGCGAGCGAGCGCCACGTCACGTCGAGCTGGCCATCGTGCAGGTCGAGAGCCGACTCCATCGCGTCGAGGACCTTCGGCCCGCCCGGATGGCAGACCCAACGAGCGATGTCGACGGTCTTGAGGTCGTGGTCGGCGAGGAAGTCGTTGACGTCGTCGCCCACATATGAGGTGATGACCTCGGGGACGCCGGCGGACAGGACGATGCGAAAGCCGTTCTCGCTGACATCCCAGCCCATCGTGCGCTCGGTGTCGGGGTAGATCCGGCTTCTTGACGCCAGGACGGTCGGACCGGCGAGGCCCATGGTCGTCGCGCGGTTGCTTCCGACCATCACGACGGCGGCTGCGCCATCGCCGAAGAGGCCGCTTGCCACGACGTTGGGCATCGACACGTCGTCGCGCTGAATGGTGAGCGAGCACAGTTCCACCGACACCAGGACGGCGACTCCGTCAGGGTCGCCAAGCAGGTAGTCGTGCAGACGTGCGATACCCGAGGCGCCGGCAACGCATCCGAGCCCGAACACAGGAATGCGCTTCACGTCGGGTCGAAAGCCCATTCGCAGTGCGAGCCGGGCCTCCAGCGATGGGGCAGCAACTCCGGTCACCGACGTCGACAAGATGAGGTCGACGTCGGCTGGAGTCAGTCCGGCCGCGGCGAGCGCACCCGTGATCGCCTGCTCAGCGAGGTCGAGTCCGACGCGGATGAAGGCGTCGTTGGCGGCACCGAACCCGTCGAGAGCCGCGTAGTCCTCCAGGGGCAGTGCGAGATACCGATGCTTGACGCCGGTGGCCGCGTGAATGCGCTCCACGACGGCACGGTGCCCGCCGTTCGGTGAGACCACCTCGCCGAAGGCGGCCGTGATCTGCGGTTGCGGATAGCCGTGCGGAGCCACCACACCGTGCACTCCCGCGATGGCTGTCACTGTTGGATCGTAGGCGAATGGCCCATACTCTCGGAACATCCAGCCAAAGGAGCGTTGACGATGAGGGTCGCAGTCCTGGGGACCGGCGTTGTCGGTCAGTCGATTTCGTCTCGTCTGAGCGAACTTGGACACGATGTGGTCATCGGAACACGCGATGTGAGCGCGACGGCTTCCCGCGCCGACCTGCCAGCCGGAGTCGAGGTTCTGCCGTTCTCGGATGCCGCGGCGATGGGTGAACTCGTGGTGCTCGCGGTGTCGGGGACGGCAGTATTCGACGTCCTGAGAGCTGCGGGAGCGGACAACCTCGCGGGCAAGACACTGCTTGACATCTCGAACTCCCTCGACTTCTCGAACGGCTTCCCGCCCACGCTGAGCGTCAAGGACACCGATTCACTGGGCGAGCAGATCCAGGCCGCGTATCCGGACACGCGCGTGGTCAAGTCCCTCAACACGCTCGCCGCTGCCCTGATGGTGCACCCCGAGCTCGTCGGCAATGGTGATCACACCGTCTTCGTGAGCGGCAATGACGCTGCCGCCAAGCAGGCGGTGGTTGATCTCCTGCACAGCTTCGGCCACCGCGACGTGCTCGACCTCGGCGACATCAGCACGTGCCGAGGCCCGGAGATGTACCTGGGTCTATGGGTACGGCTGTACGGCCTGATCGGCTCGGACATGTTCAGCATCAAGATTGTTCGCTGAACGTGTCCTTTTCGGTGATCCTCGTTCGTCCTTAACATGAACCCGGCGATCGGCGCCGGTCACCAAGGAGGTCGTGATGCCCCAGTACGTTGCATTCGTATACAGCGCAGATGTCGACTGGTCCCAGCCCACCGAGGAGCAGGCGGCCGAGATGGCCGAGTACAGCGCGTTCGGTGAGGCGGCCGCTGCAGTCATCCGCGGCGGCGCTGTTCTCTACCCGACGGCCACCGCCACCACGGTGCGCGTTCCCTCCGGCAAGGGCGGCGAGATCCTCTCCACCGACGGGCCGTACGCGGAGACCAAGGAGGTCCTCACCGGCTTCTACATCCTCGAGTGCGCCGACCTCGACGAGGCCGTATCGGTTGCGGCGAAGATCCCCGGCGCGTGGAACGGCGCCATCGAGGTTCGTCCAGTCATCCCCATGATGTGACGTGGTCGACGGTGTGACTTCAGAGTCGGGGTCGACGTCACCGGCGAGTGCGGCCGAGCGAGCAGTTCGCGCGGAGTATCCGCGCATTCTCGCAACGCTCATCCGCGTCACCGGTGACGTCGACGTCGCTCAGGACGCCCTGCAGGAGGCGATCGCCAGGGCCTTGACGACCTGGCCGCGCGATGGCATCCCCGATGAGCCGCGCGCCTGGCTGACCGTCGTTGCGCGTCGGTGCGCGATCGATGGGATCCGACGCGACATCGCGCGCGCCACGAAGGAGGCTGACGCCGTGTGGCTCCTGGAGAACGAGGCACCCGAACCCATGGAGTCCGTCGTGCGCGACGACCTTCTGCGGCTCGTGTTCACCTGCTGTCACCCGAGTCTGTCCTTGGAGGCGCAGGTATCGCTCAGCCTGCGGACGCTCGGCGGGCTGAGCACTGGCGACGTCGCGCGAGCCCTGATGGTGTCCGAGGCGACGATGTCGAAGCGGCTCACGCGTGCCAAGCAGAAGATCCGCCAGGCCCGCATTCCTTATCGCGTTCCGTCGGACGATGAACTGCCTGCGCGTCTCGCGGGCGTGTTGTCCACCGTGTACCTCATCTTCAATGAGGGCTACGCATCCGGCACGGGCGAGAGCGCGATTCGGGGAACGCTGGTCGATGAATCGATCAGGCTCGGTCGACTGCTACACGACCTCATGCCGGACGAGGCATCCGTCTCCGGGCTGCTCGCGTTGATGCTCCTGCAGGACTCACGTCGCGCGGCTCGCGTGGCCGACGACGGCGCAGTCGTCCTCCTCTCCGATCAGGATCGCGCGCTGTGGGACCGCGCGGCGATTCGCGAAGGCGTCGAACTCGTGGGCGAGGCCTTGCGCCGCACCCCGGACCGCGCAGATCCGTACGTGGTGCAGGCCGCGATCGCGGCCTGCCATGCACTCGCACCGACCTATGCACAGACCGACTGGAACGCAGTGCTGTCCTGGTATGACGTGCTCCTCGCGGTCAGGGACACGCCAGCGGCCCGACTCGGGCGCGCGGGAGCGATCGCGGAACGCGACGGTGACGAGGCGGGACTTGCCGCGGTCGATGCCATCGACGGGCTCGACGAGTACGCGTGGTGGCACGCGTCGCGCTCAGAACTGCTGGGCCGGCTGGGACGGACAGATGACGCCGCCGAGGCGACCAGTCGCGCGATTGCACTGGGGCTCAACGACGCGCACGCGCGGTTCATCGCGCGGGAGCGGCCACCGTCCGTCGCGTAGCTGCCAACACGGTGCAAGATCACTCCATGGCAGACGAGCATGGAGCACGACGTGCCCGCCAACTGATGGTCGTGGCGGTCTGCTCGGCCATTCTCCTGGCGGCCTGCTACCTGATCTTCGTTCTGACTCCGGTGGGTCAGAGGTGGGACGACCAGGCGCTCATCGGACGGCTGGGCCACGAGCATGGAGCGAAGACCATCCGCGATCTGCTCGATTCGATTGATCGCTACTCGCTGATCGTGATGCTTGCCGTGCTCGTGGTGATCGCGCTCGCACGCCATCGACGCTGGCTGGCTGTTGCCTCTGCAGTGGGCTTCGCTGGCGCTGTCGTCAGCGCGGAGGTGCTCAAGCGGATCCTGCCGCGCCCGGATCTTGCACCGGACCTCACTGAGCTGATCAGCGACAAGGGCATCGACACGTTCCCTAGTGGGCACGCGACGATCTCGACGGCGTTCGTGCTCGCCCTCGTCCTGGTCAGTCGCAACACCTACCGTCCGATCGTGGCGCTGGTCGGCCTGCTGTGGTGCAGCCTTATCGCGGTGTCGACGGTGACGGCCGGATGGCATCGTCCCAGTGATGCGGTCGGCGGCATCGCGCTGGCAACGGCGTCGATGGCGTTGTCCGCCGGGCTGCTTGCCCGACGACGCGGTCAGGCAGCCACGACCGGACTGCTCGACCGTGAGGTGCCATGGCTGGCGCTCGGCGCACTAGTGGTGGGAGTCGTCTCGATTGCCATCGCGGTGGCAACGGGAAGCGATGCCAAGGTGCCACCGGGAATCTCACCGTGGGTCTTTCCCCTCGGCCTGATCCTCATCGATGCCGTGGCAGTGTGCGCCGTCGGCGTGTTCACCTGGCTGTTGCGCGACGTGCAGTTCGGCCTGCCTACGCCTCACGCAGGAACGGGTTCTCCCACAGTTGGTTCCCGTCCTGCACCGTGAAGCCGGACAGTGTCGGGTGGGTCATCGTGAAGATCGCCGTGCAAGGCGCGTCAACGAGCAGTCCCCAGCCGCGGGCGAGGAAATGCTGCTGCAGCTCGCCCTCGACCAGGCGATTGGTGGTGCCGACCGCCATGAGCCTGACGTTCTGCTGAATGACATCGCTCGCCGGCTCGAGCAGCTCGAACTCGACACCCTGCACGTCAACATGCAGCAGGTCTGTGGGGCTGGTAGACGCGAGGAGCGTCTCCATCGAGACCGTCGACACGTCGTGGTGTGACAGATGCGCTCCCCGGTAGTCGACGTCCGTCCCCGGCAGCGTCCACACTGCGGCACCCATGTCCTGTTCGTCGATATCGGGGAACTGAAGCACGGTCGTCGAGTGCCAACCTGCAGCCCGCACGACGCGCATCTCGATGTCGCCGGCGGGGACGGCGAGTGCTGCAGCGATCTCGTCGGGCGTTCCAGTCACCAGTTCGGCGCGCACGTCGTTGTCCAGAGCGTGCTGCATAGCCCACTCGCTGCGCCGAAGGTCAGCCTCCACCGCGATTCCGTAGGGACGCAGGCCAATGCGGCGGGCAACCACGACTCCAGCAACGACCCACGGTGCCCAGCCCGCGCCGACCTCCACGATCCGAAAGGTCTCGGATGCGGTGCCGAGTGCCTGGGCGAGTGCCGCGTACTCGACGTCCTCACTCCGGTAGCCGTCATCGGGGATGGGGAGGTCGGTACTGCGCACTCCGCGCAGTTCCTGTGGCGCCCACGGCAGCATGTCAACGCGCGTGCGGACTCCGGCCCAGTCGACGTAGAAGTCCGTGCCTGGATCGGGGAGGTCGTTCGATCGGATGGACTCGAGCAGGTCCGTCACCATCTCAGCGGTGATCGGAACGGCGATGCCGTTGCCGAGGCTCGGTATGGCGGCTGCGGTCGTTGGCTCATCCTGCGCTGCGGGCTGACTAGTCCACGGGAGTCGCACGCCGTCACCCTACTTTGCGAAGACCCGGCAGGGGGCTCGACTGCGCTGCCGCGAGAATGGCGTCATGGCTCCCCGGAATCTCATCAACCTCGAGTCGGTGAGCAAGTCCTTCGGTGAGCGTCCACTGCTTGACAACGTCTCCACCGGAGTCAATGCAACCGAGCGCGTAGGCGTGGTCGGACGGAACGGGGCGGGCAAGAGCACGCTGCTTGACGTGATGGCCGGCGTCGAGCCGGTCGACGAAGGTCGCGTCAGCGTGGGCTCGGATGTGCACATCGGCTTCCTGAGGCAGAACCCGAGCTTCGATGCCGAGGCGACGATCCTCGAGGCAGTGGTCGGCGCGAAGGCGACCCATGAGTGGGCTGCCGTTCCGCGGGTGCGCGAGGTTCTCGTGGGACTGCTCGGCGGTTTCGACGACGCGCTTCTCGACCGCCGCCTTGGCGACCTCTCGGGAGGCGAGCGCAGGCGCGTGGAGCTGGCCCGCCTGCTCGTCGCCGACCTTGACCTCCTGCTGCTCGACGAGCCGACCAACCACCTCGACGTCGAGATCGTCGCGTGGCTCGCCGCCTACCTCCGTGGTCGTCCGGCTCTCGCCATCGTCGTCGTGACCCACGATCGCTGGTTCCTCGACGAGGTGTGCGACCGCACGTGGGAGGTGGTGGGCGGGCGCGTCGAGGAGTACGACGGCGGGTACTCGGCCTTCGTCCTGTCCAAGGCGGAGCGGGAGCGGCAAGGGGCCGCGTCTGAGGCGCGGCGGAACAATCTGATCCGCAAGGAACTTGCCTGGCTGCGGCGAGGAGCACCCGCGCGGACGTCAAAACCGAAGTTCCGCGTCGACGCGGCGAACGAGCTCATCTCCGCCGAGCCCCCGCCGCGCGACTCCGTCGAGCTGCTGTCCTTCGCGGATGCTCGGCTGGGCAAGACGGTCTTCGAAGTTCATGATGCGTCGCTGTCGATGGGTGGCAAGTCGCTCATCGAGCGGCTGACGTGGAACATCGGGCCCGGTGATCGCATCGGCATCCTCGGTCCAAACGGCGCGGGGAAGACGTCGCTCATTCGGATGCTGCTCGGTGAGGTCAGGCCGGCGCACGGGCGGCTCGTCACGGGGCAGACCGTCAAGGTCGCGTACCTGTCGCAGCACCTTGAGGAACTCGACCCGACGTGGCGGGTCCTGGAGTCCGTGGAGCACGTTGCCCAGCGAGTCGACCTGGGCAAGGGACGCGAACTGACCGCCTCGCAACTGTGCGAGCGCCTCGGCTTCGGCACCGATGGTCAGTGGACCCCTGTCGGAGACCTCTCGGGAGGGGAGCGGCGGCGGCTCCAGCTCACTCGCCTGCTGATGAGCGCGCCCAATGTACTCATTCTCGACGAACCGACGAACGACTTCGATGTGGAGACCCTGACCGCGCTCGAGGACCTGCTCGACGGCTTCGCGGGAACTCTCCTGATCGTGTCGCATGACCGCTACTTCCTCGAGCGAGTCTGCGACAAGTTCGTCGCGCTGCTCGGCGACGCGCACCTGCGCGAGCTGATCGGGGGCGTCGACGACTATCTCGACCGGCGCCGGGCGATCGAGGCGGTGGAGGTCATGCAGTCGGCGCCGACCGGACCCGCGAAGTCTGTTGCCGCCCAGGACCGCATCAACCAGAAGACGATGGCGCGACTGGAACGTCAGGTCGACAAGCTGACGCAGCGCGCGGTGACGTTGCACGCCAGCCTCGCCGAACACGCGACTGACTACGCCATGGTCTCCGAGCTCAGCGATGAATTGCGCCGGGTCGAGGCCGAGCGCGAGGCACTCGAGGAGGAGTGGCTCGCCCTCATGGGCGATTAATAGACTGCACGCATGTCCCTTCCGACCCGTCGTATCGGTGATCTCGAAGTCTCGGCCGTGGGCCTGGGGTGCATGCCGATGTCGTTCCCCGGCATGGTCGACCAGCGCGAACGCGCGATTGCGACGATCCACCGGGCGCTCGATCTCGGCATCACGCTGCTCGACACCGCGAACATCTACTGCCCCACGTGGGACACGGTCGGTCACAACGAGGCGCTCATTGCCGAGGCATTGCGCACCTACGGCGGCCCTGCGAGCCTGGCCGACGTACTGGTCACCACTAAGGGCGGCATCACTCTTCATCCGAACGACGAAGGCGGACGCGACTCGTCCGCGGCCGGTCTTCGGGCAGCGTGCGAGGCCAGCCTCAACCAGCTCGGCGTACCGATCATCGAGCTGTACCAGCACCACCGCCACGATCCGAGCCTGAGCTACGCCGAGCAGATGGGCTCGCTGGTCGGCCTGCGAGACGCGGGACTGATCCGTCGGATCGGCCTGTCGAACGTCAACGCCAGCGAGCTTGCCGTCGCCCTGGAGGTGCTCGGCGGGCCGGAGGACGGGGGAGTCGTCTCGGTGCAGAACGAGTACTCACCGCGCTTTCGTGGCGACGCCGACGTGCTCGCGCGCTGCACGGAACTTCAGATCGCGTTCCTGCCGTGGTCGCCACTGGGCGGATCCGAGCAGGCCCACGAGGTGGGCTCGCACTACGCCGAGTTCGCGGAAGTCGGCGCCGAGGTCGGCGCGTCGGCGCAGGAGACGATCATCGCGTGGCTGCTGACCGTAAGCCCCGTCATCATCCCCATCCCCGGCGCTACCCGATCCGCCACCGTCGACTCGATCGTTCGAGCACTGACTGTGGAGTTGAGCAGCGAGCAGTTCGAGCGGCTGCAAGCCACAGTGCCGGCCAACGAGTCGGTCTTCCCCGACCCACTCCCACGCAGTCCGCTGCGTTGATGGTTGCGACGAGATGACGGTCGAACAACAGGCTCCGCGCAAGGTAGTCATCGTCGGTGCCGGATTCGGCGGGCTCACGTGCGCGCGGAAACTCTCGCGCGATCCGTCGATCGCCGTGACGATCATCGATCGAAATCCGTACCAGGTCTTCTCGCCGTTGCTCTACCAGGTGTCGACCGGCGGGCTCCCCGAGGACGACATCGCGTATCCCGTTCGCGCGGCCGTCCCAAACGCGACGTTCCGGCGCGGCGACGTCGTGCGCATCGATCCGAAGGCGAAGACGGTGCGCCTCGCTGACGGTGCCATCATCGAGTGGGACGAACTGGTCCTGGCCGTTGGCAGCACGGGCACGACGTTCGGCATTCCGGGTGTGGCTGAGAATTCGCTGCAAATGAAGACGATTCAGGAGGCGCGAGTCATTCGTCGTCGCCTCCTGCAGACATACGAAGACGTCGAATTCGGCCGTCTGCCCAAGGAGGCGCTGCGAGTCGTCGTCGTCGGTGGTGGCCCCACAGGTGTGGAGATATCCGGCGCGGTGGCCGAGTTGCAGCGTGCAATGCGACACGAGTTCCCCGCCATCTACTCGCACGCCTCGGTGACCCTTGTCGAGGCCGGGCCACGCCTGCTGCCGTCCTTCTCTGAGAAGTCGAGCGCCCACGCGAAGAGTCAGCTGTCCGACCTCGGGGCCGTGGTGAAACTCGACTGTGCTGTGGACCGCATGTATCCCGGCGACGTGCACCTGAAGACCGGTGAGGTGCTCACCGCGGGAACGATCGTCTGGGCGGCCGGAGTTGCCGCGCCGTCGCAATGGAGCGAACTCGGCGTGACTGACCGCGCGCACCGCCTCGAGGTCTCACCGACTCTGCATCTGGACGAGAGCATCTGGGTCATCGGCGACATCGCGCACGTCGACGGCAAGGACGGCAGGCCGCTGCCGATGGTCGCGTCTGTCGCGATGCAGATGGGGCGCTACGTGGCACGATCGATCGTTCGCCAGATGCAGGGTCTGCCGCTGAAGCCGTTCGCCTACAAGAACAAAGGGCAGATGGCGACGATCGGCCGTCGGCGCGCTGTTGTCGAACTGCCGAACGGCTTCCGGATGCGCGGAACTCTCGCGTGGTTCGCATGGCTCGGGCTGCACATCTTCTACCTCGCCGGCGGGCGTCAGCGAGTGAGTGTGATCGCGGACTGGTTCTGGAACTACGTCGTCTGGGGAATCGGTCCGCGAAGAACGGTGATCGACTGAGCGTGCGTCTCGCCGCTATGCGACCGGCGGCGGAGTAGGCGTAGGTGCCGGGGTCGGAACCGGCTTCGGAGCGCGCTGCGCCAGTTCCTTGAGGTACTGCTCGTACGGGACGAAGCACTGCACCGAGCGCTTGCCGAGGTTCCAGCCGTGCTGGGTCGGGTTGATGCGCCACCAGCCTGGGTACGGAACCTTGCCGTCGTACTGTTTGGCGATCTTCTGGCAGATGACGGCGCTGCGACGCAGGACGGTGCTCGTACCCGGGAAGCGGGAGTTCGGTCCGCCGAGTTCCCTGTCGAGGACCTTGATCCAGTTCTTCTTCGGATTCGTGCACGGCACGGCAGCGGTGTTGCGGGCGCTTGGAGTGCCAGGTGTGCAGAAGGTCAGCCGGTCCTGGGCAACGGTTGCCACAAATGCCGCTGCGGTTCCCGTGGTCTGCTGAAGGTGCAGGCCGGACTGCAGCACCGCATCGCAACGCACCCAGCGCTCGCCGGCATTCCATTGCTCGTCGGTCGGGAAGAGAACGACATTGCGATAGCGGCTCGGGAGCTTTCGGTCGGGCATGCCCAAGTACGCGTTCATCGCCTTCGTCGTGCACGGCCTTCCAGCCTGCAGTCGCGCTGCGTGCGAGGCCTTGGACGGCAGGCCGAATGCCGGCGCCAGCGTTCCTACCCACCATGTCTCTGCCGTGTGAGGCGACTCGCAGCCTATGACGGGGGCCGCGCTGGAGACCTTCCCGACCGTCGTGAGCGGGTACTCGTAGCAGGCGCCGACCGCTGCCGCAGCACTCGCGGCGGGGGCCATGACGAGAACTGAACCGAGGCCGATGGAGGCGACTGCCAGGAGGCTGAGACCGGAGCGCAGCGGGGACATGGAACTCCTAGGAGCAAATCGAACGTCAAGGGAAGAGAAATCGACGATAACCCACGATGGTCGCCAGACCGGGCAGGCACCCCTAGAGCTGAGTGATCTCCACGCTCACGCCGAGGACCTCGCTGTGGCCGCCCGCGTAGATTCCCTTGAGCGGAGGGACGTCGGCGTAATCCCGCCCCCGGGCCACGATGACGTGCGCTGCACCGACTGAGCGGTCGTTTGTCGGGTCCATCGAGTGCCAGCGCCCGTCCCAGTACTCGACCCACGCATGAGACTCGCCGACCACCGTGAGTCCGGCCGCCTGCTCCTCGGTGTGGAGGTAGCCGCTGACGTATCGCGCGGGAATCTTCGCCGCGCGCAGCAGGGACAGGGCCGCATGCGAGAAGTCCTGGCACACGCCGTGCATCGAGGCCCAGGCCTCCGAGGCCGTGGTCGATACGTCGGTGATGCCTGAGGTGTACGTGATTCGATCGCGGACGGCGCGCAGCGCGACCTGCGCCGCGTCCTCTGGAGTCGCGGCGTTGATCATGGCCGTGGCGATCGGGGCGCGGTCCGCGTCGGCAAACGCGTCGTCGACGTACTGCGTTGACTCCAGGTACTCCGAGTAGCGATCCTGCACGTTCGGCGCCAGCACATCAGTCCACGTCAATCCCGGAGTGCGGGCCGGCTTCGGGGGCGTGTCGACGGTGCTGATGGAGATGACCTCAAGGACCCGATGCGGGACGTGGACATCGAAGGCCTCGACGTCGGCGCCCCAGTAGTCGTTGTACTTCTGGACGTTGGCGGTGGGATGCACCTCCAGAGAGTGGCTGAGCAGCAGCTGCCCGCCCTCGCTCAATGGGGTCATGCGGACCTCGTTGAAGGACGCGTCGACCACGTCGGCATAGCGGTATCCCGTGCGGTGAGTGATGTGCAGTCGGCGGCCGAGGTCATTCAATGGCTCCACACCACCGTTCCGTGCTGGCGGAAGAATGCCCGGTTGACCTCATCGCCAGCGCGCACTGCCGCCGTGCGGGCCTCGTCGACGAACTTCTCGATGTCGTTCGGTGACGGGACGCTCGCGTACTCCAATTCCGAGCGAAGCATGCCGACCTCGCGCAGCAGTTGGCCGCTGTCGCTCACTCCCTGACGCTGCAGCCCGCGCACGGCTTCCTCGGCATCGGCTGCGCACGAGCGCATCGAGCGGGGGAAGGTTCCGTCGAGTACGAGGAAACGTCGAACGTCGAGCGCCGTGATCGGCTTGCCCGATCGAAGGAACGGTGACAGCGCGCCGGCGGCGCGCAACGCGGCGGCGGGTCCGGACGAGCGCCACAGCTCGTCGTGCCGGATGGCCAGGAGCCTGCCGACCATGTCGATGCGCTCAAGCTCCCGGCCGAGCACCATGAAGTGGTACGCCTCGTCGCGCGGCATCGTCCAGTCGACGACTCCGTTGACCACCAGCAGTCGCTCGAGCACGCGCGCCAGCGCGACGCCAGGACTGGCGGTGAAGGCAATCCCGCGGGATAGCGCGAGGTGGGCGGAGTTGAGCGCCTCGAAGGTGTCCTGCGACAGCGAGTCGCGGATCGCGCGAGCATTCGAGCGGGCTGCCGACACTGCGCCGGCGATCGTCGACGGGTCGAGCTCGTTGCCGACGACAACGCGAACCAGGTCGTTGGCCGTGAGCACGCCCTCGGTGCGCATGGACAGCGTCTCGAGAAGCACGCTGCAGCCCTTCGCCTCGGGGACCGATCGATCCTCGACGAGCAACTGGTGATGCTCGGCCAGCAGGCGCGCGGTCGCCTCTGCACGCTCGACGTAGCGTCCGAGCCAGTAGAACGACTCGGCGATACGGCTCAGCACGCCGGATCCACGGGCGCGGGCTCGGTCGTCTGCTGCTGCTGGCGCTCCTGCTGGACGATCCGGCCGTCGTGGATTTTCGGGGAGTTCCGTCGCGCGATTACGCGCGCCTCGGACTGGCCCGCTTCAGCAGAATCGGCTGCGGCCGCCGCCGCTTCGAGCGCGCTCAGTTCGGCCTCGCGCTCGGCATGGCTGCCGTCGTCGATGACCCAGGTGTCCTTGGAGCCACCGCCCTGGCTGGAGTTCACGACGAGGCTGCCAGCGGGAAGCGCCACGCGGCTCAGGCCGCCGGGCAGGACGTAGATATTGGTGCCGTCGTTGACGGCGAACGGCCGGAGGTCGACGTGACGCGGCGCCAGCCTGCCGTCCTCGACCACTGTGGGGCAGGTCGAGAAGTTGACGACCGGCTGGGCGATCCAGCCGCGGGGGTGCGCGAGGATCTCCTTGGTGACGTTCGCGAGTTGCTCGTCGGTCGCGGACGGGCCCATCACCAGTCCATAGCCGCCGGAGGCGTCACTGGGCTTGACCACCATGCGATCGAGCCGGCCGAGCACCCACTCGCGCTGCTCGGGATCGGACAGGTCGTAGGTGTCGACGTTCGGGAGGATCGGATCCTCGTTGAGGTAGTAGCGGATCAGGGCCGGAACGTAGGGGTAGACGGCCTTGTCGTCGGCGACGCCATTGCCGATGGCGTTGGCGATCGCGACGCGACCCGCACGCGCAGCGTTCACGACTCCCGGGATGCCCATGACGCTGTCTGGCCGAAGATGAACCGGATCGAGATAGTCGTCGTCGATGCGCCGGTAGATCACGTGAACCGGTTCGGGGCCGGACGTCGTGCGCATCCATACGGTGTTGTCGCGGCAGTACAGGTCGCGACCCTCGACCAGTTCGACGCCCATGTGTCGGGCGAGGAATGCATGCTCGTAGTGCGCGGAGTTGTGCACGCCGGGAGTCAGCACGACGACCGTCGGGTATCGAACGGCCGGCGGCGCGGCGGCCTTCAGTGCGTCGAGAAGTCGCTCGGGGTACTCATTGACCGACCGCACGCGGTGGTGCGTGAAGATCTCGGGAAGGACATGCGCAAGCGTGCGTCGGTTCTCCAGGACATAGGACACACCTGACGGATTGCGCAGGTTGTCCTCCAGAACGCGGAACTCGCCTGCCTCGTCTCGGATCAAGTCGATTCCCGACACATGGATACGTACCTGGTTCGTGGTCTCGATTCCCCAGGCCTCGCGATGAAAGTGCGTGGAAGTCGTGACGAGACTGCGCGGGATGAGGCCTTCGTTGAGCACATGGCCGGGTCCGTAGACGTCGGCGAGGAACGCCTCAAGGGCATGAATGCGCTGGATGACGCCTGCCTCGATATGAGTCCACTCGGTCGGCGTGAGGAGTCGCGGCACGAGGTCCATCGGCAGCGGCCGCTCGCGCTCGCCGAGGGTGAAGGTGATGCCGTGGCGGTCCAGATAGGCGTCGCGCTGGCGAGCCCGCTCGGACAGGCCGTCAGCTCCGAGAGCGACCAGCGTCTCGTGCATATCGGCGTGGGTCTCGCGCGGCTGGCCGGTGGTGGTCAGCATCTCGTCGAACGGGACGGTCGCGCCGGGCGGCGTCAGCTCAAGCTGGTCCACCCAAACCCTCCTTCGCCTCGACCGTTTGTGCACATGTGACACAGCGCACTTTAGACAGTCCGTGTTTCGGCTGTATTGCGCTGGACAATGCGCGAGGCTGGCGGCGAACCAACGAGCGCAGTCGATGAGGGGTCTTAGGGGTATGGGCGGTCCGGCGGAATGAACGTCCTGATACCTGCAGAATCCCGACCTGGCGAGAGTCGAGTGGCCGTCGTACCTGGCGTCGTGGCGCGGTTCACCCAGCTCGGCCTCGAGGTCCACATGGAATCCGGGGCGGGCAGGAGCGCCTTCGCCGACGATGATGCCTACCGTGCCGCCGGCGCCACGGTTATTCCCAGTGACGGCATGCACGACGCCCTCGCTACCGCCGATGTTGTCGCCTCCGTCCGCCCCCTGGACTACAGCCAGGCAGCGCGGCTCAAGCGGGGCGCGGTGACCGTGTCGTTCCTGTCACCCGCCCAGGACATCGACACGGTCCGGGGACTCCGCGATGCTGGCGCATCGGGGCTGTCCTTCGACCTGCTCCCGCGCATCTCTCGGGCCCAGTCCATGGATGCGCTGTCGTCGCAGTCGCTGGTCACTGGCTACCGAGCGGCTCTTGTCGCTGCCGACCGGATGCCGTCCTTCTTCCCGATGTTCATGACGGCGGCCGGCACGATCCAGCCGGCGAAGGTGCTGGTCCTCGGTGCCGGCGTGGCCGGCCTGCAGGCGATCGCGACCGCGAAGAGGCTGGGCGCGAAGGTGTCCGCGTACGACGTTCGCCCAGCCAGTGCCGATGAGGTGCGATCGATGGGTGCCACGTTCATCAAGCTCGAACTGGAGGCACTTGAAGGCACCGGCGGCTACGCGCGTGAGATGACCGAGGAGCGCTCGCAGCGTCAGCGTGATCTGCTCACCCCGCATGTCACTGCTGCTGACGTGCTGATCACGACTGCAGCGGTTCCCGGCCGGCGCGCTCCTCTGCTCGTCACCCGATCGATGGTCGAGACGATGCGGCCGGGTTCGGTGGTCGTCGACCTTGCCAGCGAGACCGGCGGAAACGTCGAGGGCTCGGTTGCCGGCGAGGAACTGCGGTTCGGCGAGGTATTGGTGTGGGGGGCGAAGGATGTCGCGAGCGAGATGCCCGTGCATGCCTCGCAGCTGTACTCGATGAACGTCCTCAACCTCCTGGCGCTCACGGTCAGTGAGGGAGCGATAGTGGTCGACCTCGAAGACGAGGTGCTCGCGGGCTGCGCGATCGTCGTCAACGGTGATGTCAGAAACGACGCGGCACGCGATGCCCTGCAGGGAGGTGCGTGACCATGGATTCAAACGTTGCTCTACTCGCGATCTTCGTACTGAGCGTGTTCGTCGGCTTCGAGGTCGTCTCGAAGGTGTCGACTGTCCTGCACACCCCGCTGATGTCCGGCGCGAACGCGATCCACGGCATCGTGCTGCTGGGCGGAATCATCGTCACGGGATCGGCGAACGGACCACTCGAGATCACGCTCGGCCTCATCGCGATCCTGCTCGGCGCGATCAACCTGGTCGGCGGCTTCGTCGTCACAGACCGGATGCTCGAGATGTTCAAGCCCAAGTCGAAGCCGGCTCCTCGCGATGGCGGTGACGACGCATGAACGGCACCTGGACCCAGATCGGGTACCTCGTCGCGTCGGTGCTGTTCATCCTTGCGCTTAAAGGTCTGTCGTCTCCGCGTACGGCACGCAACGGCAACCTGCTCGGTGCGCTCGGCGCGATCATCGGTACCGCGGTCCTGTTCGCGAGCGGGATCCCTCTGAACAACATCGCGCTGATCATCGCTGCGATCGTGGTGGGCAGCGCGATCGGCGCCCTGTCCGCGCGCCGCGTCAAGATGACGCAGATGCCGCAGCTTGTCGCGCTGTTCAACGGTGTTGGCGGCGGTGCTGCAGCGCTGATCTCCGTCATCGAATACCTCGAGTTCGGTGGCGAGGACAAGATCGCGCTCACCGCGACCGTGTTCACCGTCGTCGTGGGATCGGTTTCGTTCAGCGGCTCGATCGTCACCTTCCTGAAGCTGCAGGAAGTCATGACGACGCGGCCGGTCATCGTGCCCGCCGGGAAGTACGTGACGATCCTGGTTGCGCTCGCGACGATCGGCGGGTCCGTGTGGCTCGTCGTCGCGCCGCAGACGTGGCTGCTCGTCGCCCTGCTGGTCCTTGCGCTGATCTTCGGCGTGCTGTTCGTCCTGCCCGTCGGCGGCGCCGACGTCCCGATCGTCATCTCGCTGCTGAACGCGTTCACCGGCCTGTCGGTCGCGGCATCGGGCTACGTGCTCGGCAACGTCCTGCTGATCATCGCCGGCACACTGGTCGGCGCGTCGGGCACGTTGCTCACTCGCGAAATGGCCAAGGCTATGGGCCGTCCGATCACCTCGACCCTCTTCGGTGCCTTCTCCGGGACCACCGCAGGCAGCGCCGGAACTGGCAGCGACCGTCCCGTGCGGTCCGGCTCGCCAACCGACGTCGCGATCATGCTCGGTTTCGCGAGCAAGGTGATCCTCGTGCCCGGCTACGGTCTGGCCGTCGCGCAGGCGCAGAACGTGCTGCGGGAACTCGCCGACATGCTCACCGAGCGTGGCATCGAAGTCGACTATGCGATCCACCCGGTAGCCGGTCGCATGCCCGGCCACATGAACGTCCTCATGGCCGAGGCGAACGTGCCGTACGAGCAGCTCAAGGAGATGGACGAGATCAACCCGGAGTTCTCCTCGACCGACGTCGTTCTGGTCGTCGGCGCGAACGACGTGGTGAACCCGGCTGCGCGCACGGACAAGTCGGCGCCGATCTACGGCATGCCGATTCTCAACGTCGATCAGGCGCACCAGGTGGTGTTCCTCAAGCGTTCGATGCGCCCGGGATTCGCGGGAATCGAGAACGAGATCCTCTACGACCAGAAGACGATGCTGTTGTTCGGTGACGCGAAGGACTCGCTGACCAAGGTCGTCGCGTCCCTCAAGTCCGTCTAGAGACCGATGATCTTCGCGCACACCTCGATCTGAGCATCGAGTAGCTGGTCGCGTGCCTCGGCCGGCATCCAGTCCATGTGGTTGAAGGCTTCGACGCAGGTGAGGCCGTGAAGCGTCATCCACATGAGCAGCATTGCCTGATGCGCTTGCGCGGGGAACTCGTCGCTGTCGGCGGGGTCACCCTTGTCGAGACATGCGCTGAGGTCCGAGCCGACTGACTCGATCAGGGGGTGCAGTTCGTACCGGTCCTGCAAGGCCAAGAGCAGCACCGATTTCAGCGCCTTCAGCGCGTCGTCGAGTCGTTCGGTCGTGCCTGCCGAGTCGGGTACTTCGAAACCCGGAATCGGAACCCCGAAGATGAGCCCGAACCGCACCGGGTCGGCAACCGCCCAGCCGTGATACCCGCGGCATAGCGCGGTGAGCGCGGGCCGTGCTTCGGAGATGCCGTCGATGGAGGCGTGCAGGTGGGCGGCGAGATCGGTGTAGGCATCGACGATGAGCGCGGTGATGAGGTCGTCGCGGTCCTTGTAGTACCGATAAAGCGCGGGCGCGGTCATCCCGAGCTCGCGCGCGATATCGGAGAACTTCAGGTCCGAGGCCGACGCTGAGCGGAGCAGGTCGAGCGCGGCGCCCTTGATCTCGTTCATCGTTGCGGTGCGTACCCGCTCGCGTCGGGTGGGGGCGGTGGCTGGCGCTGTCATCTGGTCCGTCCTGGTCGTGGTGATTCGCCGCTGAACTTACGCGACGCCTCGAAACGTTCGTAATGCCACTTGACAAGTAACGCTGCATCGTGTTCATTACGACTCGTTACTAAAACAATCATACGTCACAGTTAGGGACAACGCCATGAGCACTACTCGCCCCGGGCCGCTCGGCCGCCTCGGCGGACTGGCCTTCCGCAACCGCTTCCGGGTCCTCATCGGTTGGGCAATAGCCCTCGTGGCGGTGATCGGACTCGCCGGCGCCTTCCAGGGAGAGTTCTCCGCCGATTACAGCGCCCCGCAAGCGGACTCGACCGCGGCCATGCACCTTCTCGAGGAGCGCTTCCCGGCTGCCGGAGCGGCGACGATCGACCTCGTCGTTCACGCGCCGGGCGGGGTCACCGCGCCGGCCACCGAAGCCGAGATCACCTCGCTAATCGCGGACCTCGGCTCGTCGAGCGGCGTCGCCAGCGTCGACGATCCCTTCGCCCAGCCGGGCATGGTCTCCGCCGACGGCCAGACCCTGCGCGCCGCGATCCACCTGACCACTGAGAAGGCCGAGGACGTCGCGGTGGCCGACACCTTGGCACTGATGGCGAAGGCCCAGGCGGCCGAGCATGACGGGCTCGAGGTCGCGCTCGGTGGCCAGCCGGTCGCCCTCGCACAGGCTCAGCCGATCGGTTCGGAGATGATCGGGCTCATCGCGGCGATCATCATCCTGCTCATCACCTTCGGCAGCGTGGTCGCCGCTGGCCTGCCGGTGTTCACCGCTCTGGCCAGTCTTGCGGTGAGCTCGATGCTCACCGGCCTGATCGCGGCGGTCATGCCGGTGCCGGACTGGTCGACCTCGCTGGCAACCATGATCGGTCTGGGGGTCGGCATCGACTATGCGCTTCTCCTGGTCACCCGCTTCCGCGAGTGGCGGGCAGCAGGACTGGATCCGGAGGCAGCGACTGTCGCGACGATGGACACGGCCGGCCGCGCCGTGCTGCTCGCCGGTTCGACGGTCATCATCTCGATGCTCGGTCTCTTCGCGATGGGACTGTCATTCATGCGGGGCGCCTCAGTGGTGACGATCGCGGCAGTCGTCGTCGTCCTCGTCGCCTCGATCACTCTCTTCCCTGCGCTGCTCGGCATCTTCGGCACTCGCATCGACAGCCTGCGGCTGCCCATGCGGCGTCGCTCGGCTGCCACCGCGACCGTCGACGGTGTCACACCCGGCTGGCTGCGTTGGAGCAAGCTCGTCGAGAAGAACCGAATTGCCGCGACCCTGATCGGTGTCGTCATCCTGCTCGGGCTCGCCTCGCCGTTCCTCGGCGTCCGATTCGGCTTCCCCGACTCCGGCAACGACGCGGTGGGAACGTCCACGCGAACCGCCTACGACCTGAGTGCCGACGGTTTCGGTGCCGGTGCGAGCGGGCCGCTGCTGCTCGTCGCCGACGTCGCAGCCGGGCTGCCGGAGGGAGATGCGTCGGGCGCCGTCGATCGGGTAGTGCGCGACGTGACGGCGACACCGGGCGTCGCGTTCGTCACGACGCCGCAGTTCAACGCAACTGGTGACACCGCCGTGTTCACGGTGATCCCCACGACGGGTCCGCAGGACCTGGCAACCGAGACACTCGTCGGCACGCTGCGCGACAGCGTGCTGCCAGGTGCCACCGCAGGAACCGGCCTCGAGATCCATGTCGGCGGCATCACGGCCGCTGCCATCGACTCCACGGAGAACATCTCTCGGCGCATTCCGCTGCTCATCGGCGGGGTGGTCGGCCTGTCGCTCATCTTGCTCCTGGTCGCGTTCCGCAGCATCGCGGTGGCTCTCAAGGCCGCAGCGATGAACCTGCTGTCGGTCGCCGCTGCGTACGGCGTTGTTGCGTACGCACTGCAGGGCGGCTGGTTCGGCCAGATCTTCGGGATTGACAGCCCCACGCCGCTTCCGGCGTTCATACCGGTACTCATGTTCGCGGTGCTCTTCGGGCTGTCAATGGACTACGAGGTGTTCCTCGTCGCCCGCATGCGCGAGGCGTGGATCGCCACGCGCGACAACTCGACGGCCGTGGTCAGGGGCCTCGCCGGCACGGCGCGCGTGATCACGGCGGCCGCGGCCATCATGATCGCGGTGTTCGCTGCCTTCATCCCCAGCTCGGAACTCGTGCTCAAGATGATCGGTATCGGTATGGCATCCGCGATCCTCATCGACGCGACCGTCGTGCGGCTGCTATTAGTGCCCGCGGTGATGCATCTGCTCGGCGATCGCAACTGGTGGATCCCCGCGTGGCTGGATCGCGTGCTGCCCAAGGTGAGTGTCGAGGGTTATCCCGAGCGTCACCTTGATCGGGCGCGACCCGAAGTACTCGACACGGCAGGCGTCTAGCAGGTCTCAACGGCGGGCCGTCCGGGCAACAGTCCGGACGGCCCGCCGCCGTCTGCGCGCATCTCTGCGCCAAAACGGCGTGGCGGTGTTCGCGACTATGTGACTATCCGTCCGTGACGCGTCTGCGCAGGCTCATCGAGGCGCGATGGCTCGATGCCGCGATCGTGGCCGCGATGACCGTGTTCGTCGGCGTGCTGTCCGGTGCTCAGCGATGGTCAGGGTGGAGCCCGCCCGACTCGTCCTTCTACCTGACTCTCGGGCTCTTCGGTAGCGACGTCACGGACCGCGCCATCGACGATTCGTACTTCTGGACCCGTCTGGGCGCGATCGTGCCGATGCGCGGCCTGACCGAGGTGCTCGGGACCTGGCCCGGTCTGTTCGCGTTCCGGCTCCTGCTCGTCGGCGTGCTCGTCACAGGGAGCTACGTCGCGCTGCGACGGTTCACCGGTCGCATGTCGGCGACCTTCCTCACCCTCGCGTGGTGTCTGAGCACTGTTGTCCTCAGTTACCTCGGCAATCCGTACATGACGGGAGCCGTGCTCGCCGGAACGACGGCGCTCATCGCCGCCGCCCTCTACTCGTCTGTTCGCGCGTCGATCGTCGCGGGCGTGCTGCTCGGCTGGCTGGCCACGATGCACCAGCCCGGATTCCTGCTCGCCGCCACGGTCTGGCTGGTCATCTGCATCCAGCGTGGCTTCCAGTGGCGTCGCGCGGCCGCGACTGCCGCGGCAGGCCTCGTGACGCTTGTCGTCTTCGTCGGTATCGGGAGACTCATGTTCCCCGGGCTGAACTGGCTCGACTCCATCGTGAGTTCCGGCCGCGACATGAACTATGCGGGCCTCGCCGATCCCTCGCCGCTGTGGCTCGGCGACGTCTCACTGCTTGTTCCCGTGCTTGCCACCGTCGGATGCGTCGTCGTGTGGTGGACAAACCGATCGCAACTCGCCGCCCAGGTCGGACTCGCCATGAGCGTGGCAAGCGTCAACTTCATGCTCGTGTTCTCGCCGATCATGAGCGGCATTCCGCTCGAGGCCCCGCACTACGCGGCGATGCTGTGGGCGCCGACCCTCCTTGGCCTGTCGCTGTCGCTGACGGCGGTTCTTCCGCGAGATGCCTGGTCGCCTGCCGCCGTCATCGCGGGCTGCGTCGTCATCGTGGCGATCCTCGTGACGGGCCGGATCGCACCGAGCCGTTCCCCGGCATTCCTCGTCGCTCTGGCTGTGGTGGTGACCGTGCTGCTGATTGCCGCACTTCGATGGGGCGGGCCGTCGACGGTCGTTGTCGTTGTCGCGGTGGGGCTGGTCCTCGCGAGTGGGCAGTTGATGCAGAACTCACGCGAGCAGCGCGGCTTCTTCTATCACCTGACTCCCTATGTGTGGGCCTTCGAGCCGAACGTGCTGTCCGATCGCGCGCACGCCGCCGTCAACGTGGAGGAGTGGGTGCTCGCCAACACGCAGTCGACCGACCGGGTCAGCACGTGGGTGCAAGGTGACTGGTTCGCCGGCGGTCGCGAGCTCTACGACGTTGCCGCGATGCAGCTGTGGGGTCCCAATCGCGTCGCCATGACACCTGAGCTGACGCCGGGGGACGTCGCCCGGCTCGCCGTGGACCGGCCGACCGTCATCGCGATGTACGGCAGTTCGATGGACGGCGTGCTGCGCTTCTGGTCGAGCATCCCGGCAGGCAACGCACCGACGGCCCCGCAGTGCTACGACTTCCCCTGGGCGCCCTATCCCGACAGCGTCAACCCCGTCGTCGCAGGCCACGCCTGCCTGACCCGCCTGCGCTGGTGACACGGCGCGAGCCGGCGGGGAACGGCGTCCCGAATTGAACCGCCTCCCGGGTCAAATCTGGCTTTCGGGCGCCAAAGGCGCCCTCAAACCTCGATTTGACCCGGGAGGCGGTTCAATTCGGCAGCGGGGCTAGACGACGCCGTAGAGGCGATCGCCCGCATCGCCGAGGCCGGGCACGATGTACCCCTTCTCGTTGAGCCGCTCGTCGAGGGAGGCCGTCACGACGGCGACCTCCGCGTCGCGTCCGGCGAACGCCTCCTCCATGTGACGAAGTCCCTCGGGCGCCGCGAGCAGGCAGATGGCCGTGACGTCGCGCGCTCCGCGGTCCAGCAGTAACGAGATCGCCGCGACGAGTGTGCCGCCAGTCGCGAGCATGGGGTCGAGGACGAATACCTGGCGGTCGTGCAAGTCGTGAGGGAGGCGATCGGCGTAGGTCGTCGCGAGCAGTGAGGACTCGTCGCGCACCATGCCGAGGAACCCGACCTCAGCGGTGGGCATGAGCTTGACCATCCCGTTGAGCATGCCCAGTCCAGCGCGCAGGATCGGGACCACGAGGGGTCGGGGATCGGCAAGCTCGACGCCGGTGGTCTTCGAGACCGGGGTCGTGATCTCGACGGGCTGCACGCGCAGCGAGTCCGTCGCCTCGTACGCGAGCAGGGTGACCAGTTCCTCGGCCAGGAGGCGGAACGTCGCGGACGACGTTTCCTCCCGACGAAGTCGAGTGAGCTTGTGGGCGACCAGCGGATGATCGATGACCAGGGTGCGCATGGAGCCGAGAGTAGTGGTCTGGCACGCGGCCCACCGCTACGCATGACACCATCTACCCGTGACCGCCGAGGAGGTATCCGCAGACAACGTCGACTTCGCTGTCGCGGCGTACCGCGAAGAGGGCCGTTGGGCCGTTGTCTCGCTCCCCGCGCGCGCCGTGGTCACGGCCGACGGTTTCGTCGCATCCCTTAGGCAATTGCCGGGCGAAGGCGGAGTGTTCGGGATCGTCAGCATCTCCGACGAGTTCTTCGTCCTTGCGCACACCGTGCGTGACGGAGTGCGCCTGATGATCAGCGATGCGATCGCCCTGCTCGACTGGTCGCTGGCCCGCGAGGCTGCCGAGCTCATCGGCCTCGAGTGGGACGAAGCCGACGTCGAGGAATTCGAGGCCGCGGGCGACGTCTCGCTTTGCGCGGACTTCGGCCTCGACGGCGCCGAGCTGGTCATGATCTGCCAGGACGAGGAGATGTATCCCGACGAGCAGGTGCGCGCGATCGCCAAGCGACTGGGGTTCTCCAAGGAGCTGGCGGACGCACTCCGCTCGCGATGATCGGTGTGACGGCCGCGGATGAGTCCGCGATGCTCCTCGCGATCGAGGAGGCCGCTCGGGGCGGCGCAGACGGCGAGATCCCGATCGGAGCCGTTCTCATCGGACCGAATGGCGACGTCATCGCGCAGGCTCACAATGAACGCGAGCTCTCCCACGATCCGACCGCCCATGCCGAGGTGCTCGTACTGCGCCGAGGCGCGAGGGTGCTCCGCCGTTGGCGACTCGATGACTGCACGCTGGTCGTCACCCTGGAGCCGTGCCCCATGTGCGCGGGTGCGGTCGTCATGTCGCGCATCCCTCGCCTGGTGTTCGGAGCGTGGAACGACGAGTACGGCGCGGCTGGATCGAGGTGGGACCTCGTGCGTGATCGGCGACTCACCAGCCGAACTGAGGTGATTGGCGGCTTGATGGCTGACGAGTGTGGTGCGATGGTACGGACGTTCCTTGAGGCTCAACGTCCTGTTCGGGAGGTGCAATGACGTCGATGCGGGAGAACCCGATCCGGCGGCAGCCCCAGGGCCGGCCGCCCTGGCTCATTGGCGTGCTCATAGCAGTGGCCGTCGTGGTCGTCATCGGGGTCGTCTACGGAGTCCTCAACCTCGTCCGCGGCGATTCATCTTCGGATGCGTCCGAAGCGGCGAGCGGCGAGCCGTCGCCGTGCGTGACGACCATGACGACGCCATCGGACTCCCTGCCCTCGCCGTCACAGGTTCGCGTCAATGTCTTCAACGCTACGGGGACCGCCGGACTCGCGGGGAAGACCGCCAAGGAACTGGGGTCCAGGAACTTCAAGGTCGTCAAGGTCGCGAACGATCCCAAGAACAAGAAGATCACGGGCGTTGCCGAGATCAGGTTCGGCACCAAGGGCGAGCAGTCAGCTCAGGTGCTGCTCTTCCAGGCACCCGGTGCCGAACTGGTCAACGACGGGCGCAAGGGCAAGGCGGTCGACCTGGCGATGGGCGAGGAGTTCACCGAGCTCGCGCCCGTCGACGAGGTGTCCACGGCGATGTCTGTCGAGACTCCGGTGGTCACTGGAGTCGGCTGCGAATCGCCTGCAGCGTCCTAGCGCGGAGTGGTACCCGGCCCCGAGCAGGCCCAGGCAAGGTAATCGGTGATGACGCGCTTCCACGCCGGCTTGTTCAGGGCCGCTGCAGCATCGGCGTTCTCAAGCGAGGCGGCGACCGATCGGTTGATGAGCACCTTGGGTGCAATCCGGTAGGCCTTGCACGTGGTGTTCTGCGTCTTGGCGGGCTGCGCCTTCCACGCCGTCTTCATCGCCGCGAGGTAGACAGCCTCCTCCGCGGGCGACGCCACTGCCGGCATCGCGCTCACGCCCACGAGGAGAGAGCCGGCGACCACGGCGGAGGCGGCGATGCGCTTGGTGGCGACACTGAGCATGGGAACTCCCGGGGGTAGGGGCGGATGTCAACGACGGTATCAAAGGTCGTGCCTGCCATCCTGTAGCCGTGGGCGGTGATCACGGCAATCACGGGATGAGCGCAGCGATGCGCAATCGCAAGCAACTCGCCATCGTTCTGTGCCTGGGCCTGTCCGTGCTCGTCGTGCAACTCATCGGTGCCTACCTGTCCGGCTCGCTCGCCCTGTTTGCCGACGCCATCCACGTGTTCGCCGACGTGATGGGCGTCGCGTCCGCGCTCATCGCCGTCGTGATCGCGGCTCGCCCGACACAGCCCAAGCGGACCTTCGGTCTCTTCCGCGTCGAGGTGCTGGTCGCGACCGGCAACTGCTTCCTGCTGCTCGCGCTGTCGGCGTTCATCCTGTGGCAGGGCGTGCAACGCTGGATGACACCCGCTGAGGTGACGCCGTCGATCATGATCATCGCCGCGTCGTACGGAGTGGTAGCGAACGGGATCGGGCTCGTGCTGCTGCGCAAGGGCGCGGGGGAGAGCCTCACCGTGAAGGGCGCGTACCTCGAGGTGCTGTCCGACTGCCTGGCTTCCATCGGCGTCGTCATCGCGGCGATCGTGATCCTCATGACCGGATGGACTCGGATCGACGCACTCGTGTCCATCGCGATCGCCTTGTTCATGGTGCCGCGCACTCTCATGCTGCTTCGGGCGTCGCTGTCCGTCCTGCTGGAGACGGCCCCAACGGATCTCGATCTCGACGACGTCCGCAACGCCATGCTCGAGATCGACGGTGTCGTGGCTGTCCATGACCTCCATGCGTGGGTCATCACGTCGGGAATGGCGTCACTCTCGGCGCACGTGCAGGTGGCGGACGACCCGTTCCGCGATGACCTTGGCGCGCGGATGCTGGCCGAACTCAAGTCCCAGGTGCAGGACAGGTTCGAGATCGTGCACACGACATTCCAGTTGGAGTGCACCGCATATTCAGCAGTGGAGCCGCCGACGCATCCGTAGTTCCGCTCGGCTTGCTACGTGACGATGGCCAGTGGGATGTCGTTCTCCTCGGCCCACGCGGCCCACCACTGGCTCGGCTGGCGCGCGAACGCACCGGCGAGCATGGCGTGCGTGAGTTCCACGTTCAGCAGGCTCGCGAGGCGCGACTGGAAGTGCGGCTCCAGGGCAGCGAGCGCGATGTGGCCGTCGGCTGTCGCGTAGATGGCGTATGTCGGCAGCGCCCCGCCGAGCACTCCGGTCGGTCCGCTGATACCGAGTCTTGCTGACTCACCGAGCTCGCTCGCGACCGCCGCGAGCGACACCTCGCTGTACGTGCGCTGCCCGTGTAGGCGTTGCGCGATGACTGAGGCGAGGGTCTGGGTCACCGCCCGCTCGGCGCCCGCGAGGTCCGCGAACTGCGCACGCGGCATCGCGTCGCCCGTCAGCAGGCCGGAGTCCGCCTGGTACGTCAGGTCGTGGCCGGGTCGCTCGGCATCAGATCCCGGGTAGCCGACGATCGCGACCTGGCTGACGCGCGGATGACGCCCGCTGACCGTTGGCCAGTCGAGGCCAAGCCGGGCGAGTGCGGACGGGCGGAAGGAGGTGAGCAGCACGTCGGCGTCGTCCAGCATTTCCGCGAGCGCAACCTGACCGCTGTGCGACTTGAGATCGAGACGGACAACGCGAAGCTCGGCAGTTATCTGCGCGTACCACTGCGCACTCACGAACTCGACAGGATCGCCGGTCGGCGGCTCGACCTTCGTAACCGTCGCGCCGAGAGCTGCCAGCCGCATTGCAGCGACAGGCCCGGGCAGGTTGATGGCGAGGCACACGATGCGCACGCCCGTCAGGGGTGATGCTGTCATCGACGGTTCACGAGCTAGATCGACTGCGGGGCCATCGACGAGTGATGATTCACGATGAGCCACTGCCCGTTGCGTCGCTCGAAGACGAACGTGAACCGCGCGGGGACATCGATCGTGGTCCCGTCGACCGTGTCGTACTTGAATGTGTACAGGCCTGTCGCGTAGCCCATGGCGCCGACGCGTTCGGTCGTGATGCGCTGGGTAGTGACGGTGAGGTTCTCCTTGCAGGTCAGATCGTCGAAGTAGTGCGTAATCGCCGGCCTGCCAGCCACGTAGTCCTTGAACGTGGCGAGCAGGATCGCCTGCGGCGTGTACAGCACCGCGACGTCTGCACCGTCGCAGTCCGCGTCAGCGACCGCAGTTGCCCAGGCGTTATACGCACGAGTGATCGCAGGAGCGCTGGGGTCCTGGGCCGCGTTCGCTGCGGAAGGCACGGCGCATGCCAGCGAACCGACGGCGGCTACGACCGCTCCAATGTGGACAAGTCGTGCCCGAGCTCGCATCTGCGCAACGTAGCAGCGCAGGGACATGGGTGGCCACGAATGATGAAGGCCCCCTCGGCAGGAGAGGGCCTTCATCATTGACTGGCGGTGGCGGTGGGATTTGAACCCACGGTGAGGTTGCCCCCACACACGCTTTCGAGGCGTGCTCCTTTGGCCGCTCGGACACGCCACCGCGGAGAAGATTACAAGCCCGGCGGGGATGTTCCGCGCTCACCCTCGCGAGCGGACCCGGAAGGCAGGCGCGATGAGCACGACGACGATCAGCACGGGGACCAGCGTTGCGAACGCCCACCGCTGCGAGGTGAGGTCGGCGACGATGCCGATCAGTGGCGCGCCGAGTACGAATCCGACGTAGTTGAAGACGTTGACGCGGGCGACGGCTACCCCGGATCCGAGCGGATCGTGCTGGGCGGCCGCGCTGAAGGCCAGTGGTATGACGGGCGCTACACCGAGGCCGAGGAGGGCGAAGGCCACGAGCCCCCAGGCAGGTGACGGCGCTACGGCGATCAGCACCGCCGCAACGACGGCGATCGAGCCGCCGACGCGGACGAGAAGAACGGGTCCGCGAGTGGTGACCGCGCGGTCGACGAAGGTTCGCGCCGCAAGAGTCGTCAATGCGTAGAAGCCGTAGGCGAGCGCCGCGATCGATTCGGCGGAGTTCAACGTGTCCGTCAGGTAGACGGCGCTCCAGTTGGAGGCCGCCGAGTCGGCGATGTAGACCGCGGCCAAGCCGATGCCGATGATGATGATCGGGCGCCACGGGATGCGGATGGCATCTCGGCTGGGATGCTCGGGCGACACGTCGTCGACGGTCCCGTCGATCTCGACTCTGCCCTTGAGCAGCCGCGGCCCGGCGAGGAGTTGGGCGGGGATGACGACGACGGCGAGGATCAGGAAGAACGCGCCGAGCGAGAGCGAGGTCTCGGCGGCGATTGCGGCGAGGCCGGCCCCCACGATCCCCGCCAGGCTGAATACGGCGAAGAACGAGCCCATGAGACTGCGGCGGTAGCGGGACTCGACGCTGACCGCATGCGCGCTCATCGTCGCGTCGACCGAACCCAGGCCGAAGCCGATGACCATCAGGGCCCCGATGAGCAGCGGGATAGTCGGGCTGAACCCCACGGCGACGAGCGCGAGAGGGACCACCGGTCCGGTAATGCGCAGGACCGGTGCGCTGCCCACGCGCGCGATCAGCGTCCCCGCGACCACACTTCCGACGCCCGCGATGATCGGCACCAGCGCGAGGAGTCCGGCCAGCGAGGTGTCCGACAGTTCGAATCGATCCTGGAGCGTCGGGATGCGCGTCACCAGGGCCGCGAAGCAGACGCCTTGGGCGGCGTAGGCGACGGCGCCGGCACGACGGGACCGCGAGGTCGTGCCGTCGACCTGCGTAGCCATGTGGCGGAGGATAGGGGATTCGAACCCCTGAGGGTGTTACCCCAACACGCTTTCCAAGCGTGCGCACTAGGCCACTATGCGAATCCTCCGCCGAGGAGGCTACCTGCCGCCACCTGCGAGCGATCCGGGCACCCCGTCCACCGCGCGAAAGCGGGCCCGAGCGAGCGCGTAGAGTTCTCGCGACCCCTCGTGCGGCGTCATCGCGTGAATCCCCCCAGGGCCGGAAGGCAGCAAGGGTAAGCGGGCTCTGGCGGGTGCGCGGGGGGTCCCTTTTTCTCCGGCACGGCGCTGTCGGGACCGACGTTAGGGTTCATCTGTGTCCATGGCCCTGTACCGCACGTACCGTCCGGCTCGACTGGACGACGTCGTCGGGCAGGAGCACGTCACCGGCCCCCTGCGCCGGGCGCTCACGAACGATCGCGTCCACCATGCGTACCTGTTCTCCGGACCGCGCGGTTGCGGCAAGACCTCGACCGCCCGGATCCTGGCCCGTTCGCTCAACTGCGAGGAAGGGCCGACCGCGGATCCATGCGGGGTGTGCCAGAGCTGCGTCGACCTCGCCCCGAATGGCCCCGGATCGATCGACGTCATCGAGCTTGACGCGGCCAGCCATGGCGGAGTCGACGACACCCGAGACCTCCGCGAGCGGGCAATGTTCGCGCCAGCGTCCTCGCGCTACAAGGTCTACATCATCGACGAGGCCCACATGGTGACGACTCAGGGCTTCAACGCGCTGCTGAAGCTCGTAGAGGAGCCGCCCCCTCACGTGCGCTTCATCTTCGCGACCACCGAGGCGGACAAGGTGCTGCCGACGATCCGCTCCCGTACGCACAACTACACGTTCCGGCTCGTGCCGGCCAAGACGCTCCAGCAGCTCCTTGCCCGCAACTGCGAATCCGAGGGCATCGCGGCCGAGCCCGCAGCGCTCGCGCTGATCGCGCGTGCGGGGGCCGGCAGCGTGCGCGACAGCCAGTCAATCCTCGGACAGGTCATCTCTGGCTCGGGGGACGATGGTGTGACCTATGCCGAGGCCGTCGCGCAGCTCGGCATGACCGACGCGACCTTGCTCGACGCGACGATCACAGCTCTCGCCGATCACGATGGCGCGGCGCTGTTCACGGTCATCGATCAGGTGATCGACGCCGGCCACGATCCGCGGCGGTTCGTCACCGACCTGCTCGAGCGGTTCCGCGATCTGATCGTCCTTCACAACGTGCCGAACGCGGCCGAGATCGGTCTGATCGACGCCCCGGAGGACCAGGTGGCCCGCGAGGTGGAGCAGGCGCAGCGGTTCGGACCGTCCGAGCTCACTCGCAGCGCCGACGTCATCAGCACCGCGCTCACCGAGCTCAAGGGAGCCACGGCGCCGCGGCTGCACCTGGAGATGATGGTGGCCCGGCTGCTGCTTCCCGCCGCCGACGCCGACGAGGCCGGAACTCGCGCTCGCCTGGACCAGCTGGAGCGCCGTGTGGCCGCAGGCCCGACGCCTGACGTCGCTCCGGCTGCCGCGGCACCGGTGGAGCGCCCCGTCGTGCCGGCAGTCGCTGAGCTGTCCGAGCCGATGGTGGAGCCCGACATCCCGGCGCCGCCGAAGCGGCTGTCGGATGTTGCGCCTAGCACGGCGCCGGTATCAGTTGCAGCGGCGCCACGTTCTTCGCCGCCCGTGCGACCCAAGCCAGGTCCGGTTGCCGCTCCGGCCGCAGCAGTGGAGCCGGAAGCTGCCGCCGCGCGAGAGACCGTCGACGTCACGCTCGAGCAGTTCACGTCGATGTGGTCTCAGATCCTCGAATCGGTCAAGGTGCTCAGTCGCGTCGCATGGCTGGCCTTCAGCGGCTCGCGGCCGGTGTCGTTGAGCAACGGCGTCCTCGCCGTCGTGGTCGACAGCCAGGGCAAGATCAAGAACATCAAGGACAGCAGCAACGACGAGCGACTTCGCCACGCGATCCTCGACGTGCTGCACGCCGATGTGCGGATCGACGTCATCCTCGACCCGTCGGTCACCTCCCCGGCGGCACCAAGCTCGGCTGCTCCCGTCGGGCCCGCTGCGTCCTCGTCGCCTGCCAGCGCACCTCCCGTCCCGGCGGAGGCCGATGCTCCGAGCCTCGACGATGCCGACGAGGACGGCACGACGGGCATCGACCTGGCGTTGCGGGAACTCGGCGCGACTCGTATCGGGGAGATCGAGCACTGATGTACGAAGGCATCGTTCAGGACCTCATCGACGAGCTCGGTCGTCTGCCCGGTGTCGGTCCGAAGAGCGCGCAGCGCATCGCTTTCCACATCCTGGCGGCCGACCCGATCGACGTGCGCCGCCTGGCAAACACGCTGCTCGAGGTGAAGGACAAGGTCCGGTTCTGCTCGATCTGCGGCAACGTGGCGGAGGAGGACCAGTGCCGTATCTGCCTTGACCCGCGCCGCGACCTGACCATCCTGTGCGTGGTCGAGGAGCCCAAGGACGTCGTCGCGATCGAGAAGACCCGCGAGTTCCGCGGCAGGTACCACATCCTCGGTGGCGCGATCAGCCCGATCGACGGCATCGGGCCGGACGATCTGCGCATTCGCGAGCTGTTCATCCGCCTGTCGGAGCCGGGAATCGGAGAGGTCATCCTCGCAACCGATCCGAACCTCGAGGGCGAGGCCACTGCCACCTACCTCGCCCGCATGATCGCCCCGCTGGGCATCGCGGTGTCGCGCCTGGCCAGCGGCCTTCCGGTCGGCGGTGACCTCGAGTACGCAGACGAGGTCACGTTGGGCCGCGCGTTCGAGGGACGCCGTCGCCTCAACGCGTGACAAAAGCGCTCGGAACGCTCGGTAGACTCTCTGCCTGTGTCGCTCATAGTCCAGAAGTACGGCGGATCCAGCCTGGCCGACGCGGCCAGCATCAAGCGTGTCGCGCGCCGGATCGTCGATACCAAGAAGGCGGGCCACGACGTCGTCGTGGTCGTCTCAGCCATGGGCGATTCCACCGACGAATTGCTCGAGCTGGCCGAGCAGGTGTCGCCGCTGCCTCCCGCGCGTGAACTCGACATGCTGCTCACTGCTGGCGAGCGCATCTCGATGGCGCTCGTCGCGATGGCGATCTCGGACCTCGGCGCAGAAGCCCGTTCGTACACCGGCTCGCAGGCCGGCCTGATCACCGACTCCGCGCACGGGGCGGCCCGGATCATCGACGTGACGCCAGGGCGCATTCAAAGTGCCATTGATCAAGGAGCCATCCCGATCGTCGCCGGATTCCAAGGCGTCGCGCAGGACACGAAGGACATCACGACCCTCGGTCGCGGCGGCTCGGACACGACCGCGGTCGCACTCGCTGCCGCGCTGAACGCGTCGGTGTGCGAGATCTACACCGACGTCGACGGTGTCTTCAGCACCGATCCGCGGATGGTGTCCGCCGCGCGGCAGGTTCCGTACATCACGTACGAGGAGATGCTGGAACTCGCGGCAGTAGGCGCGAAGGTTCTCCACCTGCGGTGCGTGGAGTACGCACGCCGTTTCGAACTTCCCATCCATGTTCGTTCGTCGTTCTCGCAGCGCGAGGGCACGATGGTCATGTCGCCAGAAGCAATAGCCACACTCATCGCCGAAGGAAGTGTCATGGAGCAGCCGATCATCTCGGGGGTGGCCGCGGACGTGAACGACGCCAAGATCACGGTGGTGGGCGTGCCCGACAAGCCGGGCGAGGCGGCGGCCATCTTCAAGTCTCTGGCGGTTGCCGGCATCAACCTCGACATGATCGTGCAGAACGTCTCCGCGGCATCGACCGGTCGCACCGACGTGACCTTCACCTGCCCGCAGAGCTCAGCTCAGGCGGCGATGCTCGCGCTGAACGCGGAGCGCGACACGATCGGCTTCGAGTCCCTGCTCGTCGACGACCAGATCGCCAAGGTGTCCCTCGTCGGCGCCGGCATGCGCTCGCATCCGGGAGTGTCCGCGACCTTCTTCGAGGCCCTCGCCGACGCGAGCATCAACGTCCAGATGATTTCCACCTCCGAGATCCGGATCTCGGTGGTGACCCAGGCGGACGAGGCGGTGCGCGCCGTGAAGGCTCTTCACACCGCATTCGGGCTCGACTCGGATGTCGAGGCCGTCGTGTACGGGGGTACCGGACGATGAGCCGCAAGCCCGTAGTTGCAGTTGTCGGCGCGACCGGCCAGGTCGGCGCCGCGATGCGCAGCATCCTCGATGAGCGCGATTTCCCGCTCGACAGCATCCGATTCTTCGCGTCCGCACGCTCTGCCGGAACAACGCTGCCATGGCGCGGAACCGAGATCGTGGTCGAGGATGCCGCGACCGCTGACGTGTCGGGCATCGACATTGCGCTCTTTTCCGCTGGCGGCGCTACCTCCAAGGCGCTCGCCCCGAAGTACGCGGCCGCCGGTGCCGTCGTCATCGACAACTCGTCGGCCTGGCGCATGGATCCCGACGTGCCGCTGGTCGTCAGCGAGGTGAACCCGCACGCGATCTCGGAGATGCGCAAGGGGATCATCGCCAACCCGAACTGCACGACGATGGCGGCGATGCCGGTGCTGCGTCCGCTGCATGCCGAGGCCGGACTGCGTCGCCTGGTCGTCAGCACCTACCAGGCAGTCTCGGGAAGCGGCCTGGCCGGCGTCGAGGAGCTCGAGGGCCAGGTTCGGCAGGCCGTCAGCCAGGACATTGCGGCGCTCGCCCACGATGGGTCAGCAGTCGACTTCCCCGCGTCGTCGAAGTACGTGCGCACGATCGCGTTCGACGTGATCCCGCTTGCGGGCAGCGTCGTCGACGACGGCTCCTACGAGACCGACGAGGAGCAGAAGCTCCGCAACGAGAGCCGCAAGATCCTCGAGATCCCGGACCTGCTGGTCTCGGGAACCTGCGTACGAGTGCCGGTATTCACCGGCCACTCGCTGTCGATCAACGCCGAGTTCGATCGTCCGATCTCCGTCGACCAGGCGACGAAGCTGCTGTCGGACGCGGTGGGCGTCGAACTGTCCGAGGTGCCGACTCCGCTCCAGGCTGCTGGCGCCGACCCGTCATTCGTCGGACGCCTTCGTCAGGATCCCGGAGTGCCCGACGGCCGCGGCCTCGCGCTGTTCGTGAGCAACGACAACCTTCGCAAGGGTGCCGCGCTGAATGCCGTGCAGATCGCCGAACTGGTCGCCGCCACCCTTCCGAATTGAACCGCCTCCCGGGTCAATTCCGGGTTTCTAGCCCCGAATGCCCCTCAGAACACCGATTTGACCCGGAAGGCGGTTCAATTCGGCCCGCGGGCGGCTAGGTCGGGCGGGGGTAGTCCAGGAGGTCGTAGTCGCGGGCGTAGGCGGCGGCGACCTTGGCGAGTAACTCGGGCGTGTAGTACTCGCCCATGCGGGCGCCAGCGCCGGTGGAATTGCGACAGTAGAACTGCTCCTGCAGGTCCGCGATCCCGGTGAGCTCGCCAATGCGTGACCACGATGCGTCGAGGCTCTCCAAGTGGATGACGGCGTCGTAGTCGATGATGCCGAGCCCGAGGTGATCGGCCTGCCGGCGCCAGTGGGGGTCCTGATCGCGCGATTCCTGCGCGGACACGACGTCGACGAACTGCTCGAGCGTGACGTCCTCTGGCGCGATCTCCTCACCCGTTGACGTCTTCAGGCCCTCGACGATCCCGCGGCTCTGCTTGAGGCCCTGGCCCACCTTCTCGAGGTAGCCCGACAGCAGGCGCGAGGCCGGTTCGCGTACGACGGTGAACCGGGTGAATGCGCGGGAGGTCAGCACGTCCTCAAGCATCGACGGCGGCAGTTGGAAGGGCTTGACGAAGGGCGTGGCCTTCATCCGGTCATGCGGGTTCTCCTGCACGCGGGCGACCATCGCCGGGCCCATACGCGCAGCCTCGAGGCCCCCCAGGGTCGCCTTCATAGTGCCGCAGCCGGCCTTGGGGACCTCGACGTACAGGTAGCCGTTGACCAAGGAGATGTGCGCGTGGAGATTCAACGAGCGCCAGCCCATGGCCCGTACATACTCCGCTGTTACGGGGCCGAGGTCTGCCTTCTTTGGTCGCCGATCCGGTACGGGCATCTGTGGGTCGCCTCCGGGTCGGTCGCTCTCGTACGGAAGTCGCTGTTCGTCGGGGTCTCGCCGCTTTGCGGCTCGACCCCCTCCTCGTCGGATGTTGAGGGCTCGAGAGCTTGCTCTCGGCCCTCAACATCCTCCTCGTCGGGGTGGCGGGATTCGAACCCACGGCCTCTTCGTCCCGAACGAAGCGCGCTACCAAGCTGCGCCACACCCCGAAGGCCTTCGGGAGTCTAACGGAGAACGAGGCGTGCTCCTTCCGGCGGGTGATCGGCGTGCGGGATAGGGTCCCGGTCACCGATGAGAAAGGCGACCCCGTGGCCCTTGAGGACTTCCCGCGCTACCCGCTCACGTTCGGCCCGAGCCCTGTCCATCACCTGCCGCGGCTGACCGCACACCTGGGCGGAGCGCAGATCTGGGCCAAGCGCGAGGACTGCAACAGCGGCCTGGCCTTTGGCGGCAACAAGACGCGCAAACTCGAGTACATCGTTCCGGACGTGCTCGCCCAGGGCGCCGACACCTTGGTGTCGATCGGCGGCGTGCAGTCCAACCACACCCGGCAGGTGGCAGCCGTCGCCGCCAAGCTCGGGCTCAAGGCCGTGCTCGTGCAGGAGACCTGGGTGGACTGGCCGGACTCGGTCAACGACCGGGTCGGCAACATCATGCTGTCGCGCATCATGGGGGCCGAGGTGCGCCTCGACCCGGCCGGATTCGACATCGGCTTTCGCGACAGCTGGGAGCGTGCGCTGTCGGACGTCCGCGAGCGAGGTGGCATCCCATACGGCATCCCGGCCGGCGCATCCGACCACAGGCTGGGCGGACTGGGCTTCGCGAACTGGGCTTACGAGGTGCAGCAGCAGGAAGCAGAGATGGGCGTGTTCTTCGACACGATCATCGTGTGCAGCGTCACCGGCAGCACCCACGCCGGCATGATCGCCGGCTTCGCGGGCCAGGACCGGCCGCGCCGGGTCATCGGTATCGACGCCTCAGCGAAGATCGACGCGACCCGCGACCAAGTCGCGCGCATCGCCCGTAACACTGCCGAACTCATCGACCTCGGCCGTGACCTGCGCGACGACGAGATCTCCGTGCTCGAAGGCTGGGCCGGTGACTTCTACGGCATTCCGGTCGAGTCGACGATGGACGCGATTCGCCTGACCGGCAGCCTCGAGGGCGTGATCATCGATCCGGTGTACGAAGGCAAGTCGATGGCCGGGCTGATCGATCTCGTCACGACAGGTGAAATCCCCAGTGATAGCAACGTTCTCTACGCGCATCTGGGCGGTCAGCCCGCGATCAACGCGTACAGCGCGCTATTTCGCGGTTAGCGTCAGCAAGGTCGCCTCGGGCGGGCACGCGAACCTGATCGGCGCGTAGGGCGAGGTCCCCAGTCCGGCCGACACGTGCAGAGCCGACTCGCCGTGGCTGGATAGGCCCTTCGCGCGCTTGCGGTCAAGGTCGCAATTGGTGACGAGCGCTCCGACGCCGGGAACACACAACTGCCCGCCGTGCGTGTGCCCAGCAAGGATCAAGTCGGCGCCGTCCTGCGACATGCCGTCGAGGATGCGCAGGTATGGGGCATGCGAGACGCCGAGCGCGAGGTCCGCATCGGGATCGAAGGGACCGGCAACATCGGCGTACCGATCGCGGCTGATGTGCGGGTCGTCGACCCCGCGCACGTCGACGTGCCGGCCGTCGATCTTCATGGTCGCCCGCGAGTTGCCGAGGTCCAGCCAGCCGTTCGTGGTCAGGCCGTCGACGAGATCGCCGAACGGCAGCATCGGCCGGTTGGGCTCTAAGCCTGATGGGCCCTGCAGGTAGCGCGCAGGATTCATGGGTCGAGGCGCGTAGTAGTCGTTGCTCCCAAGGACGAATGCGCCCGGGAGATCGAACATCGGATCGAGGGTCTCGAGCACGTGCGGGACGGCGTCGGGATGCGACAGGAAGTCTCCGGTGACGACGACGGCATCGGGCCGCAGGTCGCGCAGTGACGCCACCCAATCCTGCTTCTTGGTCTGTCCGGGAACCAAGTGGAGGTCGGACAGGTGCAGGACTCGCATCTCGGGCTGGCCGGCCGGCAGAACGGGCACGGTAACGCGCCGCAGGCGGAAGCTCTGAGCCTCCCACCGCGCGTACGCGAGGCCGGCCGCGCCTGCGGCGAGGGTGCCGAGTACCGCGGCGGTCGAAGTGCGCATGGGCACATGGTCGCACGCGCGGTGAGAGACTTGGAAGATGAGCGCTCTGAAGGACCAACTGCAATCCGACCTCGTCACCGCCATCAAGGCGCGCGACGAGGTGACGTCAGCGACTATCCGCATGGCGCTCTCGGCGATCACGAACGAAGAGGTCGCCGGCAAGGAGGCCCGCCAACTCAGCGACGACGACGTTCTGACCGTGCTGGGCCGCGAGGCCAAGAAGCGCCGGGAGTCCGCAGAGGCGTACGAGTCGGCGAATCGCCCCGAACTCGCCCAGCGCGAGCTTCTCGAACTTGACGTTCTCGGTCGCTACCTTCCGCAGGCTCTCACGGCGGGCGAGGTCGAGGCGATCGTCACCGCGGCAGTCGCCGAGGTGTCCGCGACGGGTGCGGCCGGTGGCCAGGCGATGGGGCAGGTCATGAAACTTGTGCAGCCTCAGGTCAAGGGCCGGGCCGACGGCGGTCAGGTTGCCGCGATGGTGAAGTCCGCGCTCGGGATGTAGCGCTCGCTGCTAGCCCGCGGGCGCGAAGGTCGGACCCGGGTCTGCGGGCACCGGGTCGACGGGTGCCGGATCAGCCGGAACCGGATCGGCAGGTGCCGTGGGGGTCTCAGGAACCGTGTTGTCGAACGTGTCCTCGTTGTTTGGCTTGTCGGGTTTGGTCGGGGCCGGCGGGACGTAGACGTACTCGTTCGGCCCGTGCGTCGTGAATCCGTACTTGCTCTTGATGTCGAAGTCCTCGGGCTCCGTGCCGGCCAGGGCGGCCTCCATCGAATCGCGCCAGATCGGCCCGGGCAGCGTGCCGCCGAACACCTGGGAGTAATACGTGCCGTTGATCGTGACGGCCTTCATCGGGTGCGCGTAGCCGCCGCGCGGATCACCCACCCACACGGCCGCGGCCAGCTGGGGCGTGTAGCCCGCGAACCAGACCGCAGCTGAGTCGTTCGTGGTTCCCGTCTTGCCCGCGACCTGGCGCTTGTCGAGTGCCATCGCCGCGCCAGTGCGTCCTGACAGGCTGCCGTTGACGACCCCGTTGAGCATGTAGGTGACGTTGTCGGCGACTTCGCGCTTGATCACCCGCGTGCAATCGCCGCCCGGCACCGGAATCGTGGCACCGTCTCGGTCGCGGATATCAAGGATGACGACCGGCTTGCAGTACACGCCGTGTGCGGCGAACGTGGCGTACGCGTTGGCCATCGCGAGCGGAGTGACCTCCATGGTTCCGAGAGTGAACGATGGGACGCGCAGCAGCGGGTCGCCGTTGCCGAGGCGAACGCCCATCGACTCGGCGATCTCCGCCGGCCGACACAGTCCGGTGCGCTCCTCGATGGACATGAAGTACGTGTTGACCGAGTACGCGGTTGCCTGCGCCATCGAGAAGGTTCCCGACGACGTCGAGTTCCGTACCGTCACCGGCTCGAACGGTTCGCCCGTCGTGCAGTTCTTGAAGTCCTCGAACGTCTTGGGGCTGTAGGACGCGACGTACTCGAAGGGCGAGATGTCGTCTTCGAACGCTGCTGCGAGGGTGAAGATCTTGAAGGTCGACCCGGCCTGCATGCCGATGGTGCCGCCCATGTCGGTGCCGACGTTGTAGTTGTAGGTCGTCTTGCCGCGGCCCGAGGTCCCCCACTCCCGGTTCTGCGCCATCGCGAGCACATGCCCGGTGCCGGGCTGGACCATCGAGATCGCCGCAGCGCGGCGGCTGGCGTCATTGGTCGGGATGTACTTCGTCACGGTGTCGAAGGCGGCCGTCTGCGCCTTCGGGTCCAGCGTGGTGCGGATGGTGTAGCCACCGCGTCGGAGGAAGGCCTCGCGCTCCTCGGGCGTGGTCCCGAATGTCGGGTCCTCGCGAATCGTCTGCACGACGTAGTCGCAGAAGTACGGGGCGTACGACGACGTGCAGCCGTTCGTCGCGAGTGACGGGTTCAGCTCCCGGTTCATCGGAAGGAGTGCTGCCCGGTCGGCGTCGGCAGTGGTGACGTAGCCGAGCTCGGCCATGCGCTTGAGGACCACGTTGCGCCGGGTAGTGCTGAGGTCCGGGTTGCGCAGCGGGTCGTAGGCAGTGGGCTGCTGCACGATGCCGGCCAGTGTCGCGGCTTCTGCGAGCGTCAGGTCAGAGGCCGGCTTCGAGAAGTAGCGGCGCGCCGCTGCCTCGACTCCGTACGCACCGGCGCCGAAGTAGGCAATGTTGAGGTAGCGCTCAAGGATCTGGGCTTTGGTGAAGATCTTCTCCAGGCCGAGTGCGTACCGGATCTCGCGGAGCTTGCGGGTGGAACTGTCGCCCCGGGCCGCATCGAGCTCGTCTGCGCTGGTTGCCTGATTGACGAGCACGTTCTTGACGTACTGCATCGTCAGCGTCGAGCTGCCCTGCTCAATTCCGCCGGCGGCGGCGTTCGTCGCGACCGACCGCAGGATGCCGCGCAGGTCGACTCCGTTGTGATCGAGGAACCGTGAGTCCTCGATCGCCACAGTTGCCTGGCGCATGAGGGGGGAGATGCTGGAGAGGGGAACCTCCACGCGGTTTTGGTAGTACAAGGTCGCGAGCAGGGATCCGTCCGAGGCCAGGATCAGGGAGCGCTGGGCCAGGGGAGGGGTCGCCAGCGCGTCGGGGAGGTTCTCGAAGTTCTTGATCACGTCGCGCGTCACGGTGCCGACGCCGCCGATGAAGGGCGTGAACATGAGGCCGACGAGGACGCCGGCGACAATCGCGCTCGCCAGAATCCCCCCAAGGCGGGCCAGGATTCCTAGCGGCCCGGGGCGGCGGCCCGGCGGCTGAAGCATGCTCATCAGACGTTCAGAGTAAGCGCCACGGTTCCGTTCGGCCCGCAGGGGAGCTTCTGCGGAGGCCCGTGAGTCACGTCGGCCCCAGATCTGACGAAATATAGGTAGATAGGGCTAGTTAATTATAGCCTTTCAGTGGGTTATCCGTAGGGCGTAACGTCCGCCGACACCTGAAAAGGTGACGGCCGACACATAACCAGGACAGGGGTGTGCACGCAGCATGACTTTGGACACCGATTGGGCCACGCAGGCGGCATGTCGCACCACAGATCCGGACTCCCTGTTCGTTCAGGGAGCGGCCCAGAACCGAGCCAAAGCCATTTGCGTTGCCTGCACGGTGCGCACCGAGTGCCTCGCCGACGCGCTGGACAACCGCGTGGAGTTCGGCGTCTGGGGCGGCATGACCGAGCGGGAGCGCCGCGCGCTTCTTCGTCGTCGACCGAATGTCACCTCGTGGCGGCACCTGCTGCAGACCGCCCAGGACGAGTACGAGCGCCAGCACATCCTCACCGGGACGTCGGAGCGCGCTAGCTAGTTACAGCGCTTGCGCGAGCAGGTCGCCGATCATCCGCAGTCCGTCGAGATCGTGGACGTCCTCCGCGAGCGCCGGAACTGAACTCACGGGTACGCCTGGATGCGCGGCCGTGAACCGGTCGGCCAGATGCTGCTGACGAGACGCGATTCCCATGCGCTGCGCGTGAAGTGACAGCAGCGCGGCCGTGAGCCGCTGCGTCTCGGCCTCCGTGGTGGTCGAGTCGCCTGACAGTTCGCTCAGCGTCTGTGCGCCGGCGGCAGCCTGCTCGGCGGTGAGCCCGATGTCATCAAGCAGCTGAACGCGATTGAGCAGCAGCCCCGCCAGCGGCATGTCGTCGGTGCGAAGGCGCTCAACGAAGTAGGCGGCCTCTCGTAGCGCGTCGCGCTCGGGCGCAGCGACCACGACGAATGACGTCCCAGAATCCTTCAGGAGCGCGTACGTCTCGTCGGCTCGCTCGCGAAAGCCGCCGAAGGTCGTGTCGATCGCCGCGACGAATGAGCCGACGTCAGCGAGCACCTGGGCGCCGAGGATCTTGTTGAGGATTCCCGTGAACAGGCTGAAGCCCATGCCGACGATGCGACCGATGCCCTTGCCTGCTCCGCGGGCCGGGGCGGTGAGGATGCGGATGAAACGTCCGTCGAGAAAGGACCCCAGGCGCGCGGGGGCGTCGAGGAAATCAAGAGCGCTGCGCGACGGAGGGGTGTCGACGACGATGAGATCCCACGTGCCCTCCTCCTCTGCGCGCACACGCAACTGACCCAGCTTCTCCATCGCCATGTACTCCTGCGTGCCGGCGAAGGACGAGGACAGTGTTTGGTAGAAGGGATTGTTGAGAATCTGTTGCGCCCGAGCCGAATCGGCGTGTCCCTCGACGACCTCGTCGAAGGTCCGCTTCATGTCGAGCATCATCGCGAACAGCGAGCCCGAGCCATCCGCCGAGCAGACACCGGGGACTTGGCGGGGTGTGTTGTCCAACGACGTGAGTCCCATTGCCTGGGCGAGACGCTTGGCGGGATCGATGGTCAGGACGCAGACATCGCGGCCTGCCTCGGCCGCGCGCAGGCCGAGCGCGGCGGCCGTCGTCGTCTTGCCGACTCCACCGGCCCCGGTGCACACGATGATGTGGATGTCGCGGTTGGCGAGGATGTCGTCGATGCGCAGCGCGGGCGCCTTGGCGAACGTGGTCCGCGTCATCGGACGCCTGCCGCCGTGAGGATGTCGGCAAGCTCGTAAAGCCCGCCGAGATCGACGCCGCCTGGCAGGAGCGGCAGAACGAACGTCGGCAGGTCGAGTTCGTGGATGCGGGCCATCTCGCGACGCTCGAGGGCTACGCGTTGGGCGTGGTCGTAGGCCTCGACGGCCAGCGCCGGAAGGATCTCGTCGCTGTGAACCGCAAGTCCGGCCTGGCCCAGCGCCTTGAGAATCGCGTCCGCAGGAAGTGTCTCGTCCTCGGCCATCTGCAACTGCGCGTCGGTCAGCAACGGCGGCCGCGTCATGTTGACCATGACGCCGCCGACCGGCAGGTCGTTCGCCTCGAGGTCGGCGATCCCGTCGATGGTCTCCTGCACGGGCATCTCCTCGAGCAGGGTCACCAGGTGGACCAGCGTCTGCGGTGAGGAGATCACGCCCATGACGAGGTCCGCGTGCTTGCGGATCGGCCCAGCCTTCGCCAGCCCGGATACCTCGGAGTTGACGTTCAGGAACTTTGTGATGCGGCCGGTAGGCGGAGCGTCGAGGATCACGGCGTCGTAGGAGTCCGAGCCGCGCTTCTCCTTGCGCCGCACGACCTCGACCGCCTTACCCGTCAGCAGCACGTCGCGAAGCCCGGGCGCGACGGTCGTGGCGAAGTCGACCGCCCCCATCTTCTTCAGCGCAGCACCGGCGCGTCTGAGGTTGTAGAAGGACTCGAGGTAGTCGAGCAGCGCTTCCTGGGCGTCAACGGCGAGCGCCCATACCTCGCCGCCCCCGGGCGCGACGGCGATTTTGCGCTCCTCGTACGGCAACGGGGGAGTATCGAAGAGCTGGGCAATGCCCTGCCGACCCTCGACCTCGATGAGCAGGGTTCGCCGGCCGTCGCGGGCGAGGGCAAGTGCGAGCGCGGCCGCCATCGTCGTCTTGCCGGTACCTCCCTTGCCCGAAACCACGTGGAGGTTCACGCCCGGCCACTTTCGCGCCGCGCGTGCGTCGGTGGCAGCAGCGGCCGGGGCGGTCATTCAGTCACCCTAATCCGCTGCAGGGCATCAAGCAGGACGGGCTAGGGTCGGCTCATGACCACCTGGGAGTACGTCACCGTTCCGTTGCTCGTCCATGCCACGAAGCAGATCCTCGACACGTGGGGCCAGGACGGATGGGAACTGGTGCAGGTCGTGCCCGGTCCGAACTCGGAGAACATGGTCGCGTACCTCAAGCGCTCGAAGGAGAGCTGAACATGTCGTCAGTAGAGGAGCGTCTCGCCGCGCTGGGGCTCACCGTTCCGACGGTCGTTCCCCCGCTTGCCGCCTACGTCCCGGCAGTCGTCAGCGGAAACTACGTCTACACCGCGGGCCAGCTGCCCTTCGTCGATGGAGTTCTCCCGGACACGGGCAAGGTCGGCGCCGACGTGACCGCCGAGCGCGCGGCCGAGCTAGCGGCCATCTCCGCACTCAACATGCTTGCCGCCGTGAAGTCGGTCGTCGATCTGGATCGGGTTGTGCGCGTGGTCAAGGTCGTCGGGTTCGTGGCCAGCGCCCCAGACTTCACCGGTCAGCCCGCAGTAGTCAACGGCGCGAGCAACCTGCTGAAGGAGGCGTTCGGCGACGCCGGGATTCACGCGCGCTCCGCCGTCGGCGTCGTCGCCTTGCCGATGGATGCACCGGTCGAGATCGAGATGATCGTCGAGATCGCCAACTAGGTGGCAGTTCAGCCCGTCCCCGCTTCGACCGTCGTGCTCGTGCGTGATGGTGACAGTGGTGTCGAGGCGTTCGTGATGCGACGTGCAACGACGATGGCGTTCGCGCCGAGCATGCATGTCTTCCCGGGCGGTCGAGTCGATCCACGCGACTACGAGATCGAGGTGACCTTCATCGGCGCAGACGGTGAGGCGCTGCGACTGGCGAAGCGTGCGAGCGCGACTGAGGCCGACCTGCGTGCGCTGTACGCCTGTGCGGTCCGAGAGACCGAGGAGGAGACGGGCGTCATCCTCCCCGCGTCCGGATCGGGTGGGGGAATCGCGATCGATCCCGTCGTCATGCCGATCGCTGACCACTGGGTGACGCCGGAGTTCGAGAGCCACAGGTACGACGTTCGGTTTTTCGCCGCACTGCTGCCGGCAGGACAGGAGGCAAGGCTGACGACGACGGAGGCGGATCACGCAGAATGGCTGTCGGCCGCCTCCGCCGTCGAACGATTCGGCGACGGCACCATGGCGATGCTGCCGCCCACCATCACGATGCTCAAGTACCTCGCGGGCTTCGCCGACTGCGCCGCCATGCTCGCCGATGCAGCAGTTCGTCCAGTCGTGCCGCTGCTGCCGGTGATCACGCGGCATGACGACGGAACGGTGGAATGGGCGTTGGTGCATGACACGGAGGGCCGACCGTGAGCGGCCGAGTCCTGCCATTGCAGGGATCGACCGCGCCCTGGTCGAGCGGGCGGGTGACCGACTCCGCCTACTGCGTGCTCGCACCCAACGCGTCGCCCGCGACGCTCGACGGCACCAACACCTGGTTGCTGAGCGGTCCGGGCAACGACGCGGTTGTTGTCGTCGACCCAGGACCTGACGACCCTGGGCATCTCGCCAACGTTCGTGAGCTGGCGGCCGCGCGGGGGCGCGTCGCACTCGTCATCCTCACTCACGGCCATTTGGATCACTCGGAGAGCGCGAGGGCGTTCGGCGAGTCGATGGGCGTGCCGGTTCGCGCGATCGATCCCGGGTTCCGGCTCGGCGACGAAGGACTGAACAGCGGAGACGTTGTCGACCTTGGCGGCTGGACCATAGACATCGTGGGGACGCCAGGTCACAGTGCGGACAGTGTCTCCCTCTTGGTGGCGCACGACGGATCGGTGCTGACCGGCGACACGGTGCTTGGACGCGGCTCGTCGCTCGTCGCGTGGCCGGACGGACGACTGGGTGACTATCTCGACAGCCTGCGCCGGCTGCGCAGCCTTGTCGACGCGAAGCAGGTGGCGCGAATCCTTCCCGGGCATGGCCCAGCGCTGGACGATCCTGGTAGCGCGATCGACGGCTACCTCGAGCACCGCGTGCAGCGGCTCGAGGAGGTCCGCGCTGCGGTGGCGTCCGGAGTCAGCGACCCGCGGGCGATCGTCGAGATCGTCTACGCGGACGTTCCGGTGGCTGTGTGGCCGTATGCCGAACTCACTGTCCGAGCCCAGCTGGACTATCTCGCCGAGGAGTAGGTCGGCGTTAGCGAGCGCGGCGGCCCAGTCGCTCGACGTCCAAGATCAGCACCTGCCGGGTCTCCAGCCGGATCCAGCCGCGCTGCGCGAAGTCGGCGAGTGCCTTGTTGACGGTCTCGCGGGAGGCGCCGACCAGCTGCGCCAACTCCTCCTGCGTCATGTCGTGAGTGACCATCAGGCCGTCGGGTGTCACCGTGCCGAACTTCTCGCCGAGGTCCATCAAGGCCTTCGCAACGCGACCGGGGACGTCGGAGAACACCAGGTCAGCCATCGCCTCATTCGTGCGGCGCAGTCGCCGGGCCAGCGCCTGGAGCAGCGCGGCCGCGACCTCGGGTCGTCCGGCGAGCCAGGGGCGCAACTGCTCGTTGCCCATGCCGAGGACGACTGCATCAGTCAGGGCGGTTGCGGTGGAGGTACGCATGCCCGGGTCGAACAGGCTCAGCTCGCCGAACATCTCGCCAGGTCCGAGCACGCCCAGAAGGCTCTCCCGGCCATCACTCGACGTCTGCCCGAGCTTAACCTTGCCCTCAAGGATGACGTACATCCGATCGCCGGGCTCACCCTCGTTGAACAGGGCCTCGCCCTTGCCGACCACGGTCTCCTTGAGGGAAGCGCGGAGAGCGGCGGCACCCTCGGGGTCGAGTGCGGCGAATAGCGGTGCCTGCATAAAGACGTCGTCCATGCTGGCTCCTCCCGCTCCGCCCCAGGTTGGTACTAGCCGCATTGTGTCGCATGCGGCGTCGGCCGCGGGAGTGGGTCACCGACATACGCTTGCGGCATGATCCCCAGCAGCGCGACGGACCTCGACCTTGCCACGCGGCGGCGTCGGGCGCGAAAGATCGTCGCCGTGCTGGGAGACACGTACCCAGACGCGCACTGCGAACTGGACTTCGGCAATCCGCTCGAACTGCTCGTCGCGACAATCCTCAGCGCGCAGTGCACGGACCAGCGCGTGAACAAGGTGACCCCGGCGCTGTTCGCGACGTACACGTCAGCAGCGGACTACGCGGCGGCCGACCTGTTCGCTCTCGAGAAGATCATCGCGCCCACGGGTTTCTTCCGCCAGAAGTCGAAGACGCTGCAGCACCTTGGGCAGAAGCTGTGCGATCAGTTCGGCGGCGAGGTGCCCGGGCGCCTGGCCGATCTCGTGACGCTGCCGGGAGTCGGGCGCAAGACGGCGAATGTCGTCCTCGGCGATGCGTTCGGGATTCCGGGCATCACCGTCGACACGCACCTGGGCCGGCTGGCACGACGATTCGACTGGACCGACGAGACCGACCCGGTGAAGGTCGAGTTCGAACTTCAGCAGCTCTTCCCCCGCAAGGACTGGACGCTGATGTCCCACCGCGTCATCTGGCACGGGCGACGCCGGTGCCACGCCCTGCGACCAGCCTGCGGCGCGTGCCCCGTCGCCCGCCTGTGCCCGTCCTTCGGCGAAGGTCCCACGGATCCGATCGTGGCCGCGAAGCTGGTCAAGGACTCGGGGCGAGCCTGATGACGGACTGGGCGAGATCGGGGTCTGCTGACCTGTCGGTCGTTCCCCTGCTCCCCGAGTGGCTGCAGGACGTGGCCGCGATCGTCGCGGGACTCCAGGCATCCGATCTCACGCGTTTCATCCCGCCGCACGGGGAGGGCCGGCACTCGGCGGTTCTCGTGCTCTTCGGGGACGACCACGATCTGCTGCTCATCCAGCGCGCGAGCACTATGCGCTCGCATGCGGGCCAGCCGGCCTTCCCCGGTGGCGCGATCGATGAAGGCGACGAGGACGCTGCCGCTGCCGCATTGCGGGAGGCGCAGGAGGAGACCGGTCTGGACCCCAATGGCGTTCTGGTCTTCGGCTCGCTTCCTGATCTGTGGGTACCCATCACCGGGTACGTGGTCTCGCCCATCCTCGGCTGGTGGCGCACGCCGTCCGAGGTGCGGGCGCAGGATCCGGCGGAGGTCGCCAGCGTGCACCGCGTCCCGATCGCCGATCTCGCGAACCCGGCCAATCGATGCCGGGTCCTGCATCCGTCCGGCTACGTCGGTCCCGGCTTCCAGGTCGAGGGGATGATCGTCTGGGGCTTCACCGGCGGGATCATCGCTGGGCTGCTGGATCGGCTCGGCTGGGCTGTGCCGTGGGACGAATCGCGGGTGGTTCCGCTCCCGGAGGAGACGCCCGACCCATGACGGCTCGCTCGTGAACATCGTCGACTGGGTTCTCATCGGCGCCGTGATCGTCTTCGCGATCGCGGGCTGGCGGCGGGGCTTCGTCGCAGGGATCCTCTCCTTTGCCGGATTCCTCGGCGGCGGCCTGCTCGGTGCCTTCATCCTGCCACCGATCCTCGCCACCACCGGGCTGTCGGACATCGCTCGCGGGTTCGCGGTCGCTGCGGGCGTGCTCGTCCTCGCGCTGGCCGGACAGGTGGGCGCATCCATCCTCGGCAGCATGCTGCGCGGATCGATGACGTGGCAGCCGGTGCGTCTTGTCGACAATGCGGGCGGCGCCGCGTTGAACGTCCTCGCCCTCGCCGTGGTCACGTGGATTATCGCGAGCGCGATCGCGTACCTCCCGTCGTCGGGCGTCTCGCAGCAGATGACCGAGTCCAAGGTGCTGGTCGCCCTCGACTCGATCGTTCCGCCGCAGGTGCGCAACGCGTTCGGCAGCCTGCGCGACCTGGTGAGTTCCAGTGCGGTTCCGCGCGTCTTCTCCGGGTTCGCGCAGATCACCGGGCCGGACGTCGCCGAGCCCGACGCCGCGGTCGACGCGCTCCCGATCGCGGCCGCGCGCGAAGCGATCCTGCGCGTCAGCGGTGACACTCCGCAGTGCCATGCGTCAGTGACCGGATCCGGATTCGCGTTCGAGTCCAACAGGGTGCTCACGAACGCGCACGTTGTCGCGGGCGTGGCCGAGCCCCGCGTGCAAGTCCGACTCGGCGACGAGGGACTGCCGGCGACGGTCGTCTACTTCGACGCGCAGACGGATGTCGCCGTTCTCGACGTTCCGGGGCTGGAGGCGCGCCCGCTCCAGTTCTCCTCCGACACCGCGCAGTCCGGCGACTCCGCCGTGATCGCCGGCTTCCCGGACGGTGGTCCGTTCCGTGCCGTGCCGGCTCGCGTTCGAACCGTCGTCACGGCCCGAGGCGACGACATTTACGGGCAGGCGGGCGTGGACCGCGAGGTCTACGTCGTGCGCGGGAACGTGCAGCCCGGCAACTCCGGGGGCCCGCTCCTCGATCTCGACGGACGCGCACTGGGCATGGTGTTCGGCTCGGACGAGCAGCTCTCGTCAGTCGGGTACGCGCTGACGGCGGCCGAGCTCGCCCCCGCTGTGGAGGCGAGCTCGGGCCTGACCGCCGCCGTCGACACCGGCACTTGCGACCTTCGCGACTAGGCCACTCCGGGATAAACGGTCAGGCGGCGTCGACGAGGTCGGGAACCTCGGCTGCGACGGGGGCCGCGTGGCGCGCGGGCAGCAGCACGAGCGCGACGATCGCCCCGACGCCCGCGACAGCGGCCGCAACGAGGGAACCGGTCGACAGTCCGTCGATGAAGGCGTTCTGCGCCGCGGAGGTCACGGCGGCCGCCGCATCTCCGGGCAGTTCGCTGGCCACCGCGATGGCGGCTGCGATCGATCCCTCTGCAGTCTCCAGCACGGATTCCGGCAGTCCGAGCGGGCGAAGCGCGTCGACCATGGCCGAGCCGTAAACACTCGCGAACACTGAGCCGACGACTGCGACGCCGAGCGTGCCACCAAGCTCGCGGGTCGTGTCGTTGACGGCAGATCCGACGCCCGCCTTAGCCGCCGGCAGCACGCCCATGATCGACTCCGTTGCCGGTCCGGTCGTCAGGCCGAGCCCGATCGCCATGAGGACCATGCTGAACAAGGTGAGCCCGACATAGGGCGTGTCGACCTCGACGAAGGATGCGGCGACGAAGCCGGCGGACATCACTGCGAGGCCACTTGCCACCACGAGCTTGGTGCCCCAACGGCGAACGGCGAGCATCGCGAGTGGCGACGTGATGCCGGTCGCGACGGCGAACGGAAGCGTGCGAAGTCCCGCCTGCAGTGGTGAGTAGCCCTGCACGATCTGGAGGAATTGCGTGATGAGGAAGATGAATCCGAACAGCGCGAAGAACGCGGTCGTCACGGACAGGCTGGCCGCGGTGAAGCGGAGGTTCCTGAACAGCGTGACATCGAGCAGCGGATGCGGCAGGCGCTGCTCCCACCACGCGAATACCACGATGAGAAGCAGGCCGACCGTGCCCGCGAGCACGATTGGCTGCGAGGTCCATCCCCGGTCGGGGGCTTCGATGATTGCCCACACGATCAGCGCGATGCTGGTGGCCGACAGCAGCAGGCCCAGGTAGTCCATGCGGCCCGCGTCGGGATCCTTTGAGTTCGGCACGAAGATCGCGCCGAGAATCAGGGCGACGGCAGCGAACGGCAGGTTGATCAGGAAGATCGAGCCCCAGGAGAAGTGCTCGAGCAAGAATCCGCCGGTGACCGGCCCGAGGGCGACGGCAAGCCCGGTGCACGCGGACCAGATGCCGATCGCCGTGGCCCGCTCCTTGCGCTCGGTGAACACGTTGACGAGGATCGCCAGCGTGGCCGGGAAGATGAGAGCAGCGCCGATGCCCATCAATGCGCGAGCACCGATGAGCTGCCCGGATGTCGTGGCGAATGCAGCGAGCAGCGAGGTCCCTGCGAACAGGACCAGCCCCACCTGGAGGGCGCGCTTGCGTCCGAAGCGGTCGCCGAGGTGCCCGAAGGTGAGCAGGAGGGCGGCGAACACAAGCGTGTATGCGTCGACGACCCACTGCAACTCGCTGATGGACGCGTCCAGGTCTGTGCTGAGCGTGGGCAGGGCCACGTTCACGATCGTGTTGTCGATGACCGCCATGAGCAGGCTCAGGCACAAGATGGCGAGGATGATCCAGCGCCGGGGATTGGGCTCATTCATGTCCGACTCCTATAGAACGACGTACTATTAATATGGCACGTTATACTAGATCTATGGATCGAGCGCAACTACCGCCCCGGACGCGCACGCGCAGTGCCGACGTCACGGATTCCCTGATTGAGGCCGCACTGGAGATCCTCGAGGAGGACGGCGCGGACGCCATGACCGTCAGGGCGGTGGCCGCGCGCGCGGAGGTTGCGCCGATGGGCGTCTATTCGCGGTTCGGCGGAAAGACCGGCTTGATCGAGGCGATCTTCGTCCGAGGATTCAATGACCTGCTCGCGGCCATCAACACCGCCAGCGGGCCCAATGCCATCGAGCGCATCCGGACGGGGTGCCAGGCGTACCGCGTCTTCGCCATCGCCCATCCGCACCTGTATCAGCTGATGTTCAAGCAGATGCTCGAGCTCGAGTTGTCCGACGAGGCGCTGGAGACGGCCGCGGGGACCTTCGGCGTACTTGTCAGCCGAGTGCAGGACGCGATGGATGCCGGCTTGCTGGAGCGACGCGACGAGGTCGAGGTGGCTCAGCAGTTCTGGAACGGCATGCACGGCGGAGTGCTGTTGGAACTCGCGGGAATCGCATTCACTGCGGACCCGGAGCAGACTTTCGCGGACATGCTCGACGCACTGCTGCGCGGGTCAGCCGCCAAGTAGCACGAGCCGCGCGCACGACCGACGTACGAGGGCAGTGTCGACGCACGGCGGAACGTGGTCGGCCGCGTCAAGATTTGCCATCGCACGCGTCGCGACGGCGGATGCGCCACGCGGATTGCCACGGGCCTCATGCGTCAACGCTGCACCCCACTGCGCGAGCGCCTGCCAGGCCGGCTTCTCCGGCACCGGAGCCAGTCGCCACCTCAGCTCGAAGACCTCATGTGCGTGGAACGGGAGGCCTGACTCGAGGTAGCCCAGTGCCTCGGACCACGCATCCTCATCGGACAACGTCGCCCGAATTGGAACGCCAGGCACCGCGAGCGCGGGCTCGGCAGTGCCTGGAAGTGGCCGGCCCAGCGCGTCCCGTGGTCGCTCGGGGCTCATGTCCCGACGACGTCCTTCAGCCACGCCAGCAGCGCAGAGTTGAACTGGTCGGGCACTTCCTCGTGCGGGAAGTGCCCGCACTCCAGATCGATTCGGTCGTACCCTCCGCGCACGTACTCGTCGCTTCCGTCGACTGACGACGGCAGCATCATCGGATCGAGAGCGCCGTGGACCTGCAGGACGCGGCGCTGGATTGGCGCCTCCATCAACGACATGTACGACATTCCGTCCGGCCGGATGGACGAGCGTGCGGCCCAGCGGTGGTACTCCACCGCGGTGTGCGGAGTGGGCCAGCGCATGAATGCTGCCCGGTATGCGTTCAACGTCTGCTCGTCGAGCCAGTCCTTCTCGTGTGACCATGCGCTGATGAGTTCGGCGACGCGCTGCCCGTCATGCGCCGCGAGTCGATTCTCAGGAACGAACGGCAGTTGGAAACTTCGTGCGTACTTCATCGCTGAGCGTTGGTGGCCGCGACGCAGCAGGGCGCGACGCAACTGACGTGGATGCGGCATCGAGACTGGTGCGATGGCGCGCACAGTGTCCGGCTCCAGCACCGCTGTCGACCACGCGACAAGACCCCCCCAGCCGTGACCGACGATGACGGCGTCCTCCTCGCCCAGGCAGCGGATGACACCGGCGACGTCAGCAGACAGCGTGCGCGGGTCGTATCCCTCGGGTGGGTGGTCCGATCCGGCGTAGCCGCGAAGGTCCATCGCCATGACTCGGTACCCGGCGTCCGCAAGCGCGGTGACCTGACGTCGCCAGGTCCACCAGAACATCGGGAATCCGTGCAGCAGCAGGACTGCCGGGCCCTCGCCCGCGTCGACGACGTGGAATCTCGAGCCATTCGCAGACACGTCGCGGTGCGTCCATGGTCCGGACGCGCGGATGAACGTCTCGGGATCGGGCAGGGGCACTCGCTAGCGGCCCGATGCGGACGGCGGTTCGATGACGACGTCGATCTCCACGCTGTCGGGCGACCCGAGCGCACCGGACAACGCCTCCTTGGTCTTCTCGAACTCCGCCTTCGCGAGGGACGGCGGCTTGATATCGCTGAACGACTTGCGCGCCAGCAGAGCAGTGATCACTGCCGCGAGCATCAGCACACCGGTGATGATGAGGAACCCGGCCCACGGCTGCAGGCCCAGTTGAACCAGCACGAGTGCCAAGGAGATGAGCAGGAACATCACGACGAAGAACAAGATGCCGAGCGTGGCGATGCCGAGGCCTGCCCCGCGACCGATGCGCGCACCGGACTCGCTGATCTCGGCCTTGGTGAGCGCCATCTGCGCATTCGCAAGTCGCTTGCTGTCGGCGACGGCCTTCGTCAGCAATTCCTTGATGGACGGCGGTGCTTGGGGCGGCATGAGGTCCTCCAACTGGTCAGATACGTCAGGCTATCGGGACTCGGGCGCGTCGTACACGTCCGGGATTCCGTCGCCGTCATCATCGCGCTCCTCACGCGCGTAGACCTCGGCGTAGTGCCGACTGCGCAGTCGGATCGCCAGCGCGGCCAATGCGGCCGCGATCACGGACGCCGTCAGCACGGCAACCTTCGCTGATTCGAGCCGGCTCGTGTCGTTGTCGTAGGCGAGTTCGGTGATGAGCAGCGCCACCGTGAAGCCGATCCCGGCGAGCACTCCGAGGGCCGCGACGTCACGCCAGTTGATATCCGGACTCAGGGACGCGCGGGTGAACCGTGCCGTGAGCCAGGCGGCACAGAAGACTCCGATCGGCTTGCCGACCACGAGGCCGACGATGATGCCGATCGCGACCGGTGTCGCGAGTGAGTCGCCGAGGCCGACGCTGCGGAAGTCGACGCCTGCCGCGAAGAACGCGAACAGCGGCACGCAGATCCCGGCGCTGAGCGGGTGAATGCGATGCGAGAGCCGGTCGGCGGGGGACTTCGGCTCTCCGGGATCGACGCGGACTCGCGTGAGGAAACCGAACACGACGCCGGCGATCGTGGCGTGCACTCCGCTCTCGTGCATGCAATACCAGCCGATGAGTACTAGTGGCACGTACAGGAACGGTGATCGGATCCGCTGGCGTTGCGCCCACGCGTAGATCGCGAACGTGGCGAGGGCGCCGAGAAACCACAGCGACGAGAAGTGATCTGAGTAGAAGATCGCGATGACGGTGATCGCGCCGAGGTCGTCGACGACGGCAAGGGTGAGCAGGAAGGCCCGCAGGGCTACGGGCAGACGTCGGCCAACGACGGCGAGGACGGCAAGCGCGAAGGCGATGTCTGTGGCCATCGGGATGCCCCAGCCCATGGGCGAGCCATCGGCCATCGTGGAGTTGATGATGACGAAAATGATCGCCGGCACTGCCATGCCGCCGATTGCTGCCGCGACGGGCACGACGGCCTGCGAGAACTTGGACAGCGAGCCGAGCACCAGCTCGTGCTTCAGTTCCAGGCCGACGACGAAGAAGAACACGGCGAGCAGCCCGTCCGCTGCCCACACACCGAGCGGCAGGTCCAGGTGCAAGGAGACCGGGCCGACCTGCGCGTCGACGAGATCCGCGTATGAATCGCCCCAGGGAGAGTTGGCCCAGACCAGCGCGATAGCTGCGGCAATGAGAAGCAGGACGCCGCCGACGGTCTCGTCGCGCAATTGATCCTGGAGCCAACCTCGCTCACCGAGCGAGGGCCGGCCCAGGAACTCGCGCTCGGTCATGTGGTCAGTCTTCGCTGGTTGTCGTGGCGAGTCCGGTGGTGATGAGTGCCATGACGTTGGGGTCGGCGAGGGTGGTGGCGTCGCCGAGGGTGCGGTGTTCGGCGACGTCGCGCAGTAGGCGGCGCATGATCTTGCCGGAGCGGGTCTTGGGCAGTTCGGCGACGACGAGGATCTGGCGGGGCTTGGCGATGGGGCCGATCTCGTGGGCGACGTGGTCGCGCAGCTCCTTGCTGATCGCGGCGCCGTCTTCGCCGTCGACGCCTCCGCGGAGGATGACGAACGCGACGATGCCCTGACCGGTGGTCTCGTCGTTCGCGCCGACCACGGCGGCCTCGGCGACCTTGGGGTGGGACACGAGCGCGGACTCGACCTCGGTGGTGGAGATGCGGTGCCCGGAGATGTTCATGACGTCATCGACGCGCCCGAGCAGCCAGATCGCTCCGTCGTCGTCGAGCTTGGCGCCGTCGCCGGCGAAGTAGACCCCGTCCCAGCGTGACCAGTACGTCTCCTTGTAGCGCTCGTCGTCTCCCCAGATACCGCGCAGCATCGCCGGCCAGGGCTCGTTGAGGATCAGGTAGCCCCCGCCGCCGTTGCCGACCGGGGTGCCGGAGTCGTCGACGACCTGCGCGCTGATGCCCGGCAGTGGTCCCATCGCCGAGCCGGGCTTGGTTCCGGTGACCCCCGGCAGGGGGGAGATCATGATCGCGCCGGTCTCGGTCTGCCACCAGGTGTCCACGATCGGGCAGCGATCACCGCCGATGACCGATCGGTACCACATCCACGCCTCGGGGTTGATCGGCTCGCCGACCGATCCCAGGACGCGCAGGCTGGTCAGGTCGTGCCCGGCCGGCAGGTCGTCGCCCCACTTCATGAAGGTGCGGATCGCCGTGGGCGCGGTGTACAGGATGGAGACCTTGTGCCGCTCGACGATGTCCCAGAAGCGGTCCTTGCCCGGGGTGTCCGGGGTTCCCTCGTAGACCACCTGCGTCACGCGGTTCGCGAGCGGGCCGTACACGATGTAGGAGTGGCCGGTGACCCAGCCGATGTCCGCGGTGCACCAGTACACGTCGGTATCCGGCTTGAGGTCGAACACCATGCGGTGTGTGTAAGCCGCCTGCGTCAGGTAGCCACCGGAGGTGTGCAGGATCCCCTTCGGGCGGCCCGTGGTGCCCGAGGTGTACAGGATGAACAGCGGATGCTCCGCGTCGAAGAACTCAGGCGTGTGGACGTCCGGCTGCCGCTCGACGGCCTCGTGCCACCACACGTCGCGGCCTTCGGTCCACTCCACGTCGTTGCCGGTGCGCTTGACGACCAACACGTGCTCGATCGACGGTGACGCCGCGACTGCCTCATCGACCGCGGGCTTCAGCGCCATCACCGATCCGCGGCGGTTCTGCCCGTCGGCGGTGATCACCACCTTCGCCTGCGCATCCTCGATCCGGGAGCGCAGCGCCTCTGCGGAGAACCCCGCGAACACCACCGAATGCGGGGCACCGATCCGCGCGCACGCCAGCATCGCCACGATCGCCTCGGGGATCATCGGCAGGTAGATCGCCACCCGGTCACCGGCGACCACGCCGAGCTCGGCCAGCGCATGCGCCGCCTTCGACACCTCCACCTGCAACTGCGCATACGTCACATCACGACGGTCACCAGGCTCGCCCTCAAACCGGATCGCGACCTGATCGCCATGACCGGACTCCACATGCCGATCCACGCAGTTATAGGCCACGTTCAACTTGCCGCCCACGAACCACCGCGCGAACGGGGCATTCGACCAGTCCAGCACCTCACCGAACGGCTCGGCCCAGTCCAGCGCAGCCGCCTGCTCGGCCCAGAACGCCAGCCGATCGGCTGACGCCTCGCCATACAGCGCGGCCGTCGCATTCGCCTGACCCGCGAACTCCGCGGACGGGGCGAACACTCGATCCTCGTGCAGCAGGTTCTCCAACGCCTCGTGGCTCACGTGGCCCCTTCCCTCGTCGATGACTCGCAACCTAGCCAACCCTGAATGGCCGTGTGGCACTACCGTCGCCTCGTGCCCGTCAGAACTTCCGATCCGCTTGCCGCTCTCGCGGCCGATGCCCAGGTCGCTGCTGCCGTAGCCGCGGCGCGCGGCGAGGTCGACGCGCTCCTGTGGCGCCGCGATATCCGCGCAGCCGCAGCGGAAGTCGCCGCCGCGTCAGTCGAGCGAGGGGCACGCGACTCCGCGGCGATCGATGGAGCCGACCTCGTCGTCACCGATTCCTCGCCGATGGGCCGGGTGCTGGAGGCCGCGCTCCGCCTGACCGGAGAGATTCCGCGACAGGTCGAGGTATTTGCTACATCGCCACTGCAGGCGTTGGCCCACCTCAACGCGATCGTGGCTCACGGGTTCGTGCCCTCGGACGAGCTCGGCCGCCCCCGCAGCAACGATGTTGCCGACGACCCGCTGCACCTTGGAGCGCTGCTGCCGGCCGCGGCGGCTGCCGACAGGCTCACCGGACTCGCGCAGATGCTCACCCAGCCGACCGAGGCGCCCGCTCTCGTCGTCGCGGCAATCGCGCACGCGGAGCTCGCGTCCGTCCGACCGTTCGCCTGGGGCTCAGGTCTCCTTGCACGCGCCAGCGTCCGTCTCGTGCTGGCCGGACGCGGGGTTGACCCCTCCCTGTTCAGCATTCCCGAGCATGGGATGTTCGAGATCGGGCGGCCGGCGTACGTCAATGCGCTGCGCGCCTACTCGACTGGCACTCCTGCGGGCGTCTCGTCTTGGATCGTGTGGCAGGCGACGGCTATTGCCCTCGGCGCGAAAGCAGTGGTGGTGCCGTGACCGACAAGCGGCCAGCAATCGGCAAGGCGTTCCTCCCATTCCTTCCGGTGGCCCTCGCACTTGTCTGCATCCAGATCGACTTCTTCTCGCTCGGTCTGGCCCTGCCGGTCATCGCGCGCGACTTCGGTACCACGACGACGGACCTGCAGTGGGCGCTGAGCGGCTACATGCTGACGCTCGGCTCCCTAATGATCCCGGCCAGCAGGTTGGCCGACCTGATCGGCCGCAAGCGCGTGCTGCTGGCCGGTGTCGCGGTTTTCGGAATGGCCTCCTTGGCGTGCGGCCTGTCGACCAGCTCGGAGATGCTCGTGGCATTCCGAGTCCTTCAGGGCATCGGTGGCGCGATGATCCTGCCCGTCGCCTTCTCTCTGGTAACGAACGCAACCGATCCGACGATTCGTCCGCGGATTCTCGGCACTCTGCTGGCGATCGCCGCGGTGGGCACTGCGATCGGTCCCTTGCTCGGTGGCACTCTCGCGTCCACCGTCGGATGGCGGTGGGTGTTCTTCGTCAATGTGCCCGTGGCTGTCGTCGCTCTCGTGTGGGGGAGCCGGACGCTCGTCAACACGAAGGAGGCTGGGGGTCACCGGCTTCGCCAGCTCGACTGGCTCGGCGCGGGACTGATCGTCCTCGCAGTTGCGATGATCAGCCTCGGGATCGACGCCATCTCCGGCGTCGGCTTCCTCGTGCTGTCGACCATCGCCCTGCTGGCGGTCGGGATCGTCGCCCTCACCATCTTCCTGATCCATGAGCGCAACGCGCCGTGGCCGATGGTCGGGCGTGACCTCATGCGCCAGGGATCGTTCTGGTCGCTCGTGGGAGCTGGCAGCTTTGCGAACGGCTGCTTCGGGATCTTGATCATCGTCACAGTGATCAAGTTCCAGCAGGTCTACGGCCTGTCGGCAGCTCAGGCGGGGCTGGCATTCGTGTGCGCGGCGATCGCGCAGGCCCTGTGCGGGCCGATCTCCGGACGACTAGCGGGCAAGATCCCGGGCGGCCAGGTGATGGCGGTGAGCATCATCGTCGGCGGACTCGGATTCGTGCTCATGGCGCTCTCCGACTATCTCGCGCTCGATCTCGTCGCGCTGCTCATCTGCGGCCTCGGCTTCGGAATGGGCTTCACGTTCACCAATGTCGCAACGCAGAGCGTGCTGCCTGAGGACCTGGCCGGCCAGGCATCGGGCGTCTCGCTGACCTGCATGGTCACGATCGGCGGTCTGGCCGTGGTGATCGGGGCGATGGCACTCGAGCTGGCCGGTGGCGCAACCGACATGGGCGCTGCCACGGTCTCGGTGTTCCTGTGGACCGGGCTTCTCGCCGTTCTCGTCGGGCTCGTCTTCGGCTGGACGCAGCGGCGAGACCGCATCCCGGCCCCGGCGGCGAAGGCATGAGCCTGCCGGCACCGCTCGTGGCTATCCACAGCACTGTGGGGGCTCTGCTCTGGAGTAGCTAGCCACGTCTCCAGCGTGAGTGTCAGGGTTCGGGGCACAATGGGAGCGTGAACAATCCCCCTGTCAGACCAGTCACTAACGACCATCTCGATCCAGTTCGCGCCGACGAGATCGGATTTGAGGCAGACCTGTCAGCTAAGGGCGCTCGTCCGAACGCCTGCCTCTACGTATCCACACCGATCACCACCGGGCCGCTCTTGCTTGCGCGAAGTGATTCAGATGTCGAGGCTCTCGCACGTCACAACATCGCGCACGCGCGACAGGTCGCGGCGCGACTAGGCGAGAAGTCGAAGCGCCTCATCATCGACCCGACGACTCTGGACGACGTCGTCGGGTGGGAGCAGGCCGACTATCACGAGTTCTGGGTGAAGATTATTAGGCGGTGGGTGGGTGAGATCGCCTTCTGCGATGGATGGGAGTTCTCGACCGGCTGCTCGATTGAGTTCTCCACCGCTTTGGAGTTTGGTATACCGCGGTTTGATGAGCGCTTCGAGGTCTTGTCAGACACCCGTGCTCTGGAGTTGCTGGATAAAGCCGTCAGCGCACTTACTGCGGGAGGCCGTTCCGCTGCCTTTCAGCGAGATGCGTGTCGATCTCTTCGATTGCGCAACGCGAGGAACGGAATCGAGTAGCAGTGCCGCTGAAGGATGAGAAGTTAAATGAACTCGCCAAGCGGGGCTTCAACGTCGCTCGGTTCTTCAGTGTCGCTCCCGATCTCACAATGCGCTTCAGATGGACGGGAGGCAGCCCTTCGGGATCGATCGACGCCCACCTTGAAGCTCTACTGGGTAAGTCTCCTTCGATCAATTTGCGCTGCTTTACTCGGGAACGACCCCAAGGCAATCCGTTTGAATACGGCTTGACTTCTAGGCGTAGGGCGTTAGAGGCGATTCGCGAGTACGCATCGCAGGGGTACTACGTGATAGTGAACGAGACGATCGACATCAGCGACGGCGGCGTTTCGGGTGTTTCCGAGGGCGGCTGGCTCGAGTTCGCACCGGACGCGACACCGCGGGTCGTTGAGGAGTCGGGCGCAGTCTGCCGTTTGCCTCTTGCCCTCGCGCGTGTTGTTCTCGCGGCCGTGTATGGGGTGGATGTCTCCAGCGTCTCCCGACAAGGAAAGCGGATCGAATTTTCGATCCACCCGTCTCCGGTCGGTTGGCGAGGCGAGAGGGTCGTCGTTTGGGAAGAGTCGGATAGTCCGTGGGGTCACTTTGATGCCAAGATCGATTGGCCTAACGGTTTTAGCGAGCTTGTTGGCGACAAGGCCTTCGGGCTAGTAGTCGCTAGTTCCGTGGGGCTCAGTGTGCCGGCGACTCTTGTCATTTCGCGCCGAGTCCCCCCATTCTCGATTGGAATGCCGACCGGCTCCGGCGAGTCATGGCTTCGGACTGCGCCACGCCGTCCGGTTCCAGGCCACTTCACGACAACTAGGCGCTGGACGGATCCGTTTAAACTCCTAGCTGACGAGGATCCGACTGGTGCTCTGCTTGCGAGCGTTCTCGTGCAGGATGGCGTTGCCGCCGAGTTCAGCGGCGCGACCTTGTACGAGGGCGACAAGACCCTGGTGGAGGGCGTCGCTGGGTCAGGCGATGCGTTCATGCTGGGGGACGAGGAACCGGGCGATCTTCCTGACCGAATCCTGAAAGACGTCCTGGATGTCGTTGCGAGGGCGACGACGGCACTCGGACCAGTACGCATTGAGTGGGCTCATGACGGAGAAAGATGCTGGGTGCTCCAACTTCATCTGACAAATGAGAAGGCATCCGGCGAGCGATTTGTCGCTGGAGAGCCAGCCAACGGATGGATTCAGTTTGATCCACAAGATGGTCTAGGGCGTCTCTCCGAATTGATTTCTCTCGCGATAACCAGCGGCTGCGGAATTGAAGTCACGCGTCGGGTTGGACTCAGTTCCCACGTGGGGGACCTTCTGCGCAGGTCGCGGGTTCCGTCGCTAGTCCGCAGGTCGGGGTAGACGCGGCGGTTCGGTGAGTCTGTCGAGTCCGTTCATGCCAGCGCTGTCGCCGGACTGCGAAGGTTGGCGCGAGTGCGCCTGAAATCGAAATCAGCGTAACGATTCCGAAGCAGGCACAAAGTGGCCAGATGAACTGTTGGGTGATCGCGAACCGGCACGAGATGACCGCGAATGCAGAGCCGACGGCCACCGCGGCGAGAGATGCTAGATATGCGCGCCGTCCCTTAAATTGATCTCGCGCTAGCTCGCACCTCGGGCAGTTGTATGGGAATTGTGGCCCTTCGACCTTTATGCGAGCGTCACAGACGGACCGTGGATTCCATAGCCGCAATCGGGGAAATGGCCGACCAGTCGCCAGCGCCAGGCCGAGGGCGACCGCGAAGCCGAGCGCTGCTGCCGACAACGATATCCACCGCGAATCACTCGGCGCGAACACTGTAATTGCCGCAAGGCTCAGGCCAACTGGCAAGCAAATGAACACACCTCCTGCAGCTACGCTCCACCCGGACCGGCCTGCACAGGGAGATTCCGGTGCCGTCGCGTTGCCCCGTTGCAACGCGTTCACGGCAACGCAGCCAACCGCGATTGCTGTGAGGCATTGGACGGAGCCGACATAGAAGCCGGTGGTTTCGAATGTACCGAGCCACTCGGCGAGACCCAAGGCACACATGACGGCTCCTGTACCGGCCAGGATCGTAGCGAGCGCCGGCGCCCAATGCTTTACAGCAACATCGTCCGCGTTTGCGCCAAGTCGTTGGTAGCGGTAACGCGAGACCGAGAGCACGAGAACCACGAGAGACAGAATGCCGCCGAAAAAGAGTCCTTCCGGTACTCCCAAAGTGATCGGCTCACCGGGGGGGTTGCTCATCGCGGCAATAACGACGCAGACGACGACCAGGGCGAGGCAGATTAGGGACCACGTGAGCGCTGCAAGCGCTTCGGTTGATCGGTTGTATTTGAAGGACGTGCGCTGTGCAAGGTTGAGGACCTCACGGCGAAGGGCGTCTACTTGCCTCGCCTCCAGACTGGCCACATCCGCTGAGATGACCTCCTTCCACTCCTCACGGGAATTTTTCTCAATCTCCAGGAAATACACGGTCGACGGATGTGCGTTCTTGATCGTGTCCTTGCTGCCGTCTAAACCGGGCAGCATGAGCGGGGTGGACAGGCTTCCGAGGAGTTGGATCACTGTAATGACCACTCCTATGAGGTAACAGGACAAGAAGACGAGGCCCAGTGGCACTTCGATCGGCTCAAGGGTCGAGCCAAGATCGATATTTGCCGAGAGCAACTTTCCGTCGCTGAATCCCGCAAGTGCGAGCGCCGCTGCCGTGAGGAACGCTATTGCTGTAAGTAGGCGTCCAATCTTGTCGTCTTGGTGCTTGGTCGCGTCCAAGACTTGTTCGTAGGAGTACCGCATGAACTCGAGGAGACGTGCTGCCTCGAGGTGCTTCTTCCCTGCTTTCTTCTTCTTCGACACTTCGTACCCCCATGAGTGACTTGGTAGATGGTCCCAGTTCGTCGCCGCGATGCCTTGTCGACGCGGCGGAAAGTCTGGCTCGGGGTTCTTGGCTACCTAGCCCCGTGGCGTCTCCCGACTCGGGAGCGCCCCGGAAGTCCCAGTCCTCCTCGCAGGATGGGAGTGGGGGTTCCCCTAACCTGCCGTGTTCGTGAAACCATCTCGTTGTGATGCGGCTGATTCCCACCGAGTTCGTCTCAGCTGGCGGCTCCGGAGCGGTCTACAAGCACGGCGCCCACCTCACGTCGTGGATTCCGCAGGGTGGTGCACCGGTGCTGTGGACGAGTGCGCTGGCGCTCTTCGAGCCGGGAATCGCGATCCGGGGCGGCGTGCCGATCGTGTTCCCGTGGTTCGGGCCAGGGCGCTCCGGAGACCTGACTCCGGCGCACGGCTTCGCCCGGACACAGCCTTGGCGCCTTCTGGAATCTGGTGTCGATGGCGACGACGCGACGGCGACTTTCGAATTCAGCGGCATGGGCAGCGATGAACCGAACTTCCCGTACGCATTCCTCGCGCGGTACGAGATCCGACTCGGGCGCACGTTGCAGTTGGCGCTGACCGTCGAGAACCGCGACGACCAGTCGTTCTCGTTCGAGGCGGCGCTGCACGCCTATTACTGCGTCGGTGATGTGCATAGGGTCGTCATCGAAGGGCTGGACGGCTGCTCCTACCTCGACCAGGCCGATGCCAATGGCCTGACCACGAAGGTGCAGAACGGGAACGTCACGTTCACCGGCGAGACCGACCGCATCTACGAGTCGTCCACCGCCGTGCGCGTGATCGACGAGGTCCTCGGTCGTGTGCTCGTCATCGACAAGGAGCACTCGGCGAGCACAGTCATCTGGAATCCGTGGGTCGACAAGGCACATCGCATGGCCGACTTCGGTGATGACGAGTGGCCGTCGATGGTCTGTGTCGAGGGCGGCAATCTTCGTGCGGGTGCCGTGCAACTCGCGCCCGGCGAGCAGCACACGATGCGCTACGCGGTGAGCGTGGAGCAGCTCTAGGCGCGGGCCAGGCGGCGGCGCGCGTACCAGGCGACGCCGAGCGCAACCGCACCGATCGCGACGGCGCTGCCGGCAGCCACTGCCTGCTTGCGGTCGATATGCGAGCGCATGGCGACCGGCCTGGCGAACTTCATGATCGGCCAGTTGCGCTCGATCGCGACCTTGCGGAGTTCACCGTCCGGGTTCACGACCACCGGATTGCCGACCGCCTCGAGCATCGGCAGGTCCGTGTGCGAATCGCTGTAGGCGTACGAGATCGCCAGGTCGTAGCCGCGCTCCTCGGCGAGCGCGCGCATCGCTTCCGCCTTGCCCTCGCCGTAGGCGTAGAACGTGATCTCGCCCGTGTAGTGGCCGTCTTCGACTCCTACCTGCGTGCCGATCGCGAGATCAGCGCCCAGCCGTGCACCGATCGGCTCGACGATCTCGCTGCCTGACGACGAGATGATGATGACGTCGCGCCCAGCCGCCTTATGGAAGGCGATGAGCTCGACCGCCTCCTCGAAGACGATGGGGTCGACGATTGCGTCGAGCGTCTCGTCGACGATCGACGACACCTTCGCAACATCCCACCCAGCGACGAGCTTCGACATGTACTCGCGCATCGATTCCATCTGCTCGTGGTCGGCGCCAGCAGCGAGATACACGAACTGCGCGTAAGCACTGCGAACAACGTCGCTGCGACCGATGAGGCCCTCGCGATAGAACGGGCGCGCGAAGGCAAACGAACTCGACTTCGCCAGGATCGTCTTGTCCAAGTCGAAGAAGGCGGCGGACGCGGAACCGGTCACGGGATGACGGTAGCGCGGACGGCCGCAAAGAGCATGTTCCACAAGCCGTTTCGCCTACGGCGCTGTCCACAGTCTCCGGAACTCGTCAGCCGCAGCAGTCGCGTTCGCGGAACTGTCAACTCACGGGTCGACGGAATCTGGGAGTGGCGATGAATGTGCAGCGGCCCCTGCTTGTGAGCGGCGATTCCGCCCTCATCGACGATGTGCTCCGCCTTGCCGCCGCGAACGGGATCGAGGTCCACTTGGCCATCGATGCCGAGTCGGCACGAAGCCGCTGGCAGCTTGCGCCGCTTGTGATTGTCGGAGGCGACGCGGGTCCGGCAGTCGCAGCAGCACGTATGTCGCGTCGTCGAGATGTCGTCCTCGTCACGCTCGAGCCAACGCCGCAGACGTGGGAGTGCGCTGTCGAGCTGGGTGCGGAGCATGTCGTCGCGCTGCCGGATGCGGAGCGTTGGCTCATCGACAGGCTGGCCGACAGCGGGGAAGGCCCGACGCGGGGCGGCCGCGTCGTCGCGGTCGTCGGGTCGGGTGCCGGCGCCGGGGCATCGACGTTTGCGGCGACTCTCGCGGTCGTCGGGGCCTCCCGCTCGCTTCGCGTTCTGCTCGTCGATGCGGACCCCACCGGTGGTGGACTCGATGTTCTGCTCGGCATTGAGGACGTGCCCGGCGTGCGGTGGCCGGACCTCGCGGAGTCGCGAGGGCGGATCGGCAGCGATTCCCTCGGCGGTGCCCTCCCGACTGCGCAGGGAGTCGCGGTCTTGTCGTGGGGCAGGAGTGGGCCGTTCACCGTGGCCCCCGAGGGAATGTCCGCAGTGCTCGATGCCGGAATCCGCGGCTACGACCTGGTCATCGTCGATACGCCCAGACATCGCGACGCACTCACCGACGCGGTGCTCTCGCACGCGAGCGAGGCGTTGCTCGTCACGACGAACCGAGTGCGGTCGGTGGCCGCCGCCGCTCGCATCCTCGACGGGCTGCACGAACGATGCGCAGCAACGTCGCTCGTTCTACGTGACGTGCCCAAGGGCGTGCTCGACGAGGCAGTACTCGCGGCGCTCAAGGTGTCGGTCGTCGCGCATCTGCCCGCGAGCAACGCCGTCGCCGCGCGCGCTGACGACGGCGAGCCGCCCGCAGTTCGCGATGCGTACGGCAAGGCGTGCCTGGTCGCATTGCACGCGGTGGCCGAGGGCCTCGGCAACGCCGCATGACGCCGCTCGTCGACCGAGTACGCACCCGCCTGGTCAGCGAGAGATCGGAGGCGACTCCTGCCCGTGTCGCCGCTGCCCTGCGCGCCGAGGGTCTGGTTCTCGGAGACGACGCCGTGCTGGAGCTCGTTCGAACACTGAGGCACGAGCTCGTCGGTGCGGGTCCGCTGGAGCCGCTGCTGCGCCTCGTGGGAGTCACGGACATCCTCGTCAACGGACCGGAGGACGTCTGGATTGACAGGGGATCCGGACTGGAGCGGATGGATGTGCAGTTCGGGGGAGAGTCGGACGTGCGTCGACTCGCGCAGCGTCTCGCCGCATCCGCAGGGCGCCGACTCGACGAGGCGAGCCCATTCGTCGACGCACGACTGCCGTCGGGTGTGCGACTGCATTGCGCACTGCCGCCGATCTCTACAGCGGGCACGCTCATCTCGATTCGAGTTCCGAACCGACGAGCGTTCACGATCGAGGACCTGGTCGCGCGCGGCACGCTTGACGAGACAGGTGCCGAGTGGCTGACGCGCATCGTCGCCAGTCGCGTGGCGTTTCTCGTATGCGGCGGTACCGGATCGGGAAAGACGACGGTCCTCTCGACTCTTCTCGGACTCGTGCCCGCCGAGGAGCGGATCATCATCGTCGAGGATTCATCTGAACTCGCCCCCGATCACGGCCACGCGATCTCCATGCAGTCGCGAACGACGAACGTCGAGGGCGCGGGAGTGGTGACACTGCGCGACCTCGTGCGCCAGGCACTGCGCATGCGACCGGATCGGATCGTCGTTGGCGAGGTTCGAGGTGCTGAGGTCGTGGAGATGCTGACGTCAATGAACACCGGTCACGAGGGCGGGTGCGCGACCATCCATGCCAACTCCGCCGCCGACGTGCCGGCGCGCCTGGAAGCACTCGGGCTGATGGCCGGCCTGGACAGACTCGCTACGCACGCACTGATCGGTGCCGGTATTGACGTGATCCTTCACTTGGATCGGAGACGCGACGGACGGCGGGTGCTCGCCGGAATCCACACGCTCACCCGATTCGATGATGGATTCGTCCGATCGGTCCCGGCCTGGGAACGCGATGGATCGGCTCTCACGCAGGCGGCCGGCATCGACGCCCTGCTGGCTCGGATAGGCGATCGCGGGATTGCCACCTCGCGGTGAGAACGCTGATTGCCGCCGTGGTTGTCGCCGTCGCGACGTGGCTGCTCATCCCGCCGTGGAGCAGCGAGCGCGCTGGTGTGCTGGGACATGAACAGCGTTCGGCGAACCCGTCCCGCTGGGTCTGGATGCGCGACCGCCTGCGGCTGGGATTCGGCTCCGCCGCGCGCCGTCGCGCGGCGAGGGAGCGCGCCCGCACGGTGCAGGCGCTAGGTGCTTTTGCTGCCGAACTCGAGTCCGGGCAGGCACCTACCTCGGCACTGCTCGCTGCGGGCGGTGAGCCGTGCGTCTGGCCCACGGCCGCGGCCGCCGTGCGGCTCGGCGAGGACATCGCGGGCGCGCTCACGAACGACGCACGCGTGCGGCCCGCAGTGCTGCCGCTGGCCGCATGCTGGAGCGTGTCGGTGTCGACGGGCACGGGATTCGCCGCTGCAGTGTCCCGACTTGCGTCGTCGGCGCGTGCCGCGGAGGCGGTGCGAGTCGATCTCGAAGGCGAGCTCGCCGGCCCGCGTGCCACAGCGCGGTTGCTCGCGCTCCTGCCCGTGATCGGTGTGGGGTTCGGCGTCATGCTCGGTTCGGATCCACTCGCGTGGCTGCTGACAACAGGGCCGGGCGTCCTGTGCTTGATCTCCGGCGCGGGGCTGACCGCCCTTGGCGCTGCGTGGACCGCGCGTATCGCTGCGTCGGTCGAGCGACTGCTGTGATCGTCATCGCGGCCGCACTCGTCGCGGTCGGTACATGGATGTGGTTCCCGAGGGGCGGGGATCCTCGCGTCACCGCCCTGTTCCCGCGGGAGGTCGGCGCCGTTGGAACCGCCCGGAGCGCGCTTCCGTCTGCTTCGTCAGTTGCGACGGCGGCTGTTGCCATCAGCGGTCTCGTCCTGGTCGGTGGCGGCACGGGCATCCTGCTCGCCATCGCGGCAGTCATCGTCGTGCCTCGGGTGGTCGGCTTGCTCGAGCCTCGATCAACCCGCGCTCGGCGCGCCAGGCTCACCGCGCAGGCACCGCTGATAGCCGACCTGCTCGCGGCAACGATGGCGGCCGGTTCGCCAATGCGACCGGCACTCACTGCAGTGTGCGCGGCTGTCGGAGATCCCGGGCGAGCATCTGTTGAGCCGGTCGTCGCGGCGCTCGATCTGGGCGCGGACCCGGCGACGGCGTGGGCTCCACTTCTTCGCGATGAATCACTCGGTGCCATCGCTGATGCAATCGTGCGCTCGTCGATATCCGGCGCCCCACTGTCGTCGGTTCTCACGCGCATTGCCGATGACCTGCGTCGTGAGCATCAGGTCTTCGTCCAGGTCGCGGCGCGGGCCGCGGGTGTGCGCGCCGTTCTGCCGCTCGCCCTCTGCTTCTTGCCGGCCTTCTTGTTGCTCGGCGTCGTCCCTGTCGTGGCATCTCTCGCGGGCGGACTGTTCGGGTAGCGCGTTCCACAGTCGGACATGACCGTTGGTCTGGCACCCCCAACGCCGTTGCGTGCACTGATGACATGGCGACGACGACGCGAGTGTGTCGGCACGGCGGATCCCGCCGGTGCCGAGATACGGCACAGCCGCGACGAGCGGCGGCGAGAGGGGAAACCCATGCGTCACCTTGCCCGAATCACGAAGAACGATGACGGAATGACGACGGCCGAGTACGCCGTCGGCACTGTGGCTGCTGCTGGACTCGGAGGCATCCTCATCAAGCTGCTGAGCAGCGACGCGGTCCGAGAGCTCATCTGGACCGCGCTTCAGAACGCCTTCAAGTCCATCTTCGGCTAACGATGCGCCAGTGGCTTCGCGTGGTGGGACGACGGCGCCCCGCCGTCGTCCCACCACGCTCGTCCGACGCAGGAATGGTGATGCTGGAGACCGCTCTCGCGATCCCTCTTCTCATGGCGGTCAGCGTCGCCCTCGCATGGGGACTCTCGCTTGCTGCGACATCGGCGGCGCTTGGGGATGCCGCGCGAAACGCGGCCCGCTCGTTGGCGAGAGGCGAGGACGCTCCGGAGGTCATGGACCGAGCTCGCGCGGAGGCTCCGGGAGCTGACATTGCGGTAGATGAGTCCGCGGGCGGCCTGACCGTCGTGATCTCGCGGGATGTCGCTGCGCCCGTCCCGATCCTCGACGGACTGTCCGTCACGATCACGCAGCACGTCGTCGTGACGAGAGAGTGGTCGTGACCTCGCCTCTCGAGCACGGCGACGATCGCGGAGCTGCAGTCGTGTGGGCGCTGGCGCTAATCAGCGTGCTGCTGGCGGCGGGCGCTCTCTGTTCTGCGGTCGCGATTCAGGCGGTCGCGCATCAGGGAGCTGCCACCATCGCTGACCTCGCCGCACTTGCCGGCGCGCAGGCCTCGGGTAATCCCTGCCTCGCAGCGGAGAGCGCCGCCCGTGCCAATGACGCTCACCTCGTCGCGTGCGTGCTGGATGGCTCCGATGTGGTCGTCACTGTCGCGCGTCCGGCGCCTGAGTTTGTCGCACGGGTGCTCGCGGTGTTCGGTGGTCAGCCCAAGGATGTCGAGGCGTCGGCTCGAGCCGGCCCGGCGTAGTTCTCCGCCGCGATGCGCGCCGTGCGTGACAGCACCAGGTCGAGCAGCACGACCGCGAGCGCCTTGTCGAGCGGGTTGTTGCCGTTGCCGCACTTAGGGGACTGGACGCATGCCGGGCAGCCGGACTCGCAGTCGCACTCGGCAATGGTCGCGCGGGTCGCCGACAGCCATTCGTGGGCAACCGTGAAGCCATGCTCGGCGAAGCCCGCCCCGCCGGGGTACCCGTCGTAGACGAAGACCGTCGGCTGCCCTGTGTCCGCGTGGCACGCCGTCGAGACACCACCGAGATCCCATCGATCGCAGGTGGCGAACAGAGGCAGTATTCCGATCGACGCGTGCTCGGCTGCGTGTGCGGCGCCGGGGATGTCAGCCGCGTCGATGCCCGCCGCGAGTAGCGCGCTCTCGGGCATGGACCACCAGACCGCGCGCGTTCGCAGTTCCTGCACGGGAAGGTCGAGCAACTCCTCGCCGAGCGATTCCCCTGTCGTCCTGCGCCGTTGGAACGACACCACCTGAGAGCTCACGTCCACGACGCCGAAGCAGAGGGTCAAGTTCGCCACGGTTCGCGACTCCTCGACCTCGACGATCCGGATGTCGCTCGTGCTCCGAGCGATCGTCGTGTAGTCGACGGGCTGCTCGACCACCGTTGCAACCGCATCGTCCAGGTCGAGCGCCGTGACGACATGCGTCACGCCTTGGTGGACGTACACCGCACCGGCGTGCACAGTTGACGGAGCAGCGCCGCGATCGACGGTTCCGAGCATGCGGCCGGTGCCCTCCTCGACCACACGTACGGCCGATCCGCCCGACCCGCGGAGGTCGGTGAGGTCGGTCGCGCGCTCACGGCGCGTCCAGAACCACCCGCCGGGGCGCTTCCGCAGCATCTCGGACTGGACGAGCTCGTCGACGACGCTGCGCGCGGTCGGACCGAACTGAATCTCCAGCAGGTCCTCGGTGAGCGGTACCTCCGCGGCCGCGGCGCATAGGTGAGGTGCGAGCACGTACCTATTACCGGGGTCGAAGACAGTGGCCTCGACGTCGCGATCGGTGATGACCTCCGGGTGATGCACGAGATAGGAGTCGAGCGGATCGTCGCGGGCGACGAACATGCCCAATGCCGGGACGCCAGCACGTCCGGCCCGGCCGAACTGCTGCCACAGGCTCGCCCGCGTGCCCGGCCAGCCCGCAGTGATGACGACGTCGAGTCCGCTCACATCGATGCCCATCTCCAGGGCGCTCGTGGTTGCCAGCGCACGAATGCTGCCATCGCGCAGGCGCCGCTCGAGGTCGCGTCGCTCCTCGGGAAGGTACCCACCCCGGTAGGCGGCAACCTGGTCGACTAGCGCGGGATCCACGTCGGCCAGGAGGTCCTGGGTCATGAGCGCGGTCGCCTCGGCTCCGCGACGACTGCGGATGAACGCCAGCACCTGGGTGCCCTCGACGACGCAGTCGGCGAGGAGGTCGGCCGTCTCGGCGAGCGCGCTTCGTCGCGCCTGCCCGTCGTCGTCGGCCGACGGGCGCTGGAGAGGCGGCTCCCAGAACCCGATCGCCATGCCCGGCCTTGGCGATGCGTCGCGGGTGATTGCATGCACGGGTGCCCCGATCAAGCGGCCGCCCGCCTCGTCGGCATTGGCCATCGTGGCGGAGGCGATGAACACCACAGGTTGGGAGCCGTAGTGCGCGCACAGGCGGCGAAGGCGCCGAATGACGGCGGAGACGTGCGAGCCGAGGACGCCCTTGTAGGTATGAGCCTCGTCGATGATGACGACGCTGAGCCGACGAAGAAAGGGTGCCCACGCGGTGTGGCCCGGGAGCATGGAGTGATGCAGGAGATCGGGATTGCTCAGCACGTAGTTGCCGTGCTGTCGCACCCAGGCGCGTTCGTCGTGCGGAGTGTCGCCGTCGTACGTCGCCGCGCGCAGCCACGTGAGCCCGAGCTCGTTTAGCGATCGGAGCTGATCGTTCGCGAGGGCCTTGGTTGGTGCCAGGTACAGCACCGTGGCCCCGCGACCGTCAGGCGCGCGCGTGCCCTGCTCGATGCTCGCGAGCGCCGTCATGCCGAACGCGAGGCTCTTGCCCGATGCGGTCCCGGTGGCGAGCGCTACGTTCGCGCCGCCGTGCGCCAGCTCGGCGGCCTCGACCTGGTGAGCCCAGGGCCGGGAGATGCCCACGGACGAGTACGCGCCGCGGACCGCGTCGGGGACCCACGACGGCCAGTCGCTGTGACTCGCGTCGCGGGCCGGGATGCGGTGCACGTGACGCAACCGGCCCTCGCGTCCGTGGGCCAGTCGCTCGAGGAGTCCCGTGTCGACCGTCATCGGCCCATTGTGGGCCGGGCTACTGACTGGCTGTGCCACAGTATGTGGGTGGACTTCGCTGTTGAATCGAATCAGGTCGGCGACATCACGGTCGTGAGTGTGTCCGGCGAACTCGACTCGCACGCGGCGCCGGACCTCGAAGTGGTGCTTAACCCGCTGTCCCAGCGATCCGGATGCGATCTCGTCGTCGACCTCAGCGCCGTGGGCTTCATCGACTCGACGGGGCTTGGCGTTCTCGTCTCGACGCTCAAGCACGTACGCGAATCAGACGGCCGCCTCGATGTGGTCGTCGCGACGCCGCGAGTGCTGAAGGTCTTCACGCTGACCGGCCTCGATGTCGTCATCCCCCTGCACGGAACTCTCGACAGCGCGCTCGTCCGCTAGTCCGCCTCAGTGCAGGAGGGCGGCAATGCGGGCGCCGTCCTCTGTCGACACATGGCGAGAGCCGTCCCACAAGGTGATGCCGGCGACATCCATCTCCAGCACGGACCTCGCTGACGGGTGGTCCGTCGGCTGCGGATCGGCCGGCGTCCACCAGCCGACCATCTGCAGGCCGCAGAGCCCGCCGGGCTGACGCAGTACGAACTCGCCAACGAGATCCCGCTCGATTGTGGGCCAGCGCCAGCCGCCGGCGATGCCGACCCGCACGGTGCCGCCGCCGATCCGTCGGCCCAGGCCCCGCACGAGGTCATCGCCCACGATCAGGTGCATCACCGCCGCCGGGTCTTTGCAGACGCTCTGCGCGGCCGCGCGGCACCACAGCGCAAACGGGGGAACCGCCGCGGCCGACGTCAGAAACGGCCGGTGCTGTGAGGTCGTCACGGGTTTCCCGCTCTCGCTAGTGTGAGTAAGGTAAGCCTTACCTAACAAACACTAGAGGAGACGACCCGTGCGACACAAGCCCGTCGGCTCATTGAGCAGATCCCTCGGCATCGCGTTGTCCCCCAAGGGCGCGAAGGTGCTCAGCGAGCGCCCGTACCGTCCGGGGGTACACGGCCGTGACCGACACGTCCTCACCGAGTACGCGCGGCGCCTGCAGGAGAAGCAGCGCCTGAGGGCGCAGTACTACATCTCCGAGCGGCAGCTGCGGACCGCGTTCGCCGCGGCAGCGAAGCAGTCCGGACGCACCGGCGACAACCTGATCGCCGACCTGGAGCGACGCCTGGACACGGTGGTGCTGCGGTCCGGCTTCGCTACGTCCATCTATGAGGCACGGCAGCTGGTCTCGCATCGGCATGTCCTGGTCAATGGCGAGCGCATCAACGTGCCCGCGTACCGCGTCCAGGACGGTGACTACGTCTCGATCAAGGCGAGGAGCCACGGCATGCCCGTGTTCGTGGCCGCTCGGGAGGGCGCACTCCTCGACTCGACGCCGCCGTACCTCGAGGTTTCCCGCGATACTCTGACCACCCGGGTGCTGCGTTCAGCGCTGCGCGAGGAGTCGCCCGTGATCTGCGACGTTCAGCTCGTCGTGGAGTACTACGCGCGCTAGTAGCACTGTTCTATTCGTTGTCGGACAGCACAATTTCATGCAAACCCTGTCATCAGGGGTTGGTTGAGTGGCGGCCCGGCGCGTGCGTAGACTCCCACGCACTGCGGCGCCCTGACGGACGCCGCGCTTCCATGATCCGGCCATGTGGCCAGCACCTGACTGTCCAAAACGAGGAGACCCATGATCGAGTTGACCGGCAGCAACTACACGACGGTTGTCGTGGTTGCTGTCATCGCTCTCGCCGCACTTGGTGTCGCGGCCCTGCTTGTCCGCGAGGTACTCGCGGCAGACGAGGGCACCGACAAGATGAAGGAGATCGCCACCGCGATTCAGGAGGGCGCCTCGGCGTACCTGAGCCGGCAGTTCAAGACGCTCGCCGTCTTCGCCGCGATCGTCTTCTTCGTCCTCTTCGCGCTCCCGGCTGACACCAACAGCGAGCGCATCGGGCGCAGCATCTTCTTCCTGGTCGGCGCCGTGTTCTCCGGCGTCACCGGATACATGGGCATGTGGCTGGCAGTGCGCGGCAACGTGCGCGTCGCCGCAGCCGCGAAGGATGCCGGTGAGCAGAAGGCGATGAAGATTGCATTCCGCACCGGTGGCGTCGCGGGCATGTTCACCGTCGGCCTCGGCCTGTTCGGCGCGGCACTCGTCGTCCTCGTCTACAAGGGCGACGCACCGAAGGTGCTCGAGGGCTTCGGCTTCGGCGCAGCACTTCTCGCCATGTTCATGCGTGTCGGCGGCGGCATCTTCACCAAGGCCGCTGACGTCGGGGCGGACCTGGTCGGCAAGGTCGAGCAGGGCATTCCCGAGGACGACCCGCGTAACGCGGCAACAATCGCGGACAACGTCGGCGACAACGTCGGCGACTGCGCGGGCATGGCGGCTGACCTCTTCGAGTCCTACGCCGTCACCCTCGTGGCCGCGCTGATCCTGGGCAAGGCAGCGTTCGGCGAACTCGGCCTCGTGCTTCCGCTGGTCATCCCGGCCATCGGTGTCGTGACTGCTGTCATCGGCATCTTCGCCGTCGCGCCGCGTGCCTCGGACCGCTCGGGCATGTCCGCGATCAACCGCGGCTTCTTCATCTCCGCCGCCATCAGCGCGATTGCTGTCGTGGGCGCGGTATTCGCATTCGTTCCCGCGACGTGGGCAGAGATCGAGTCGATCGGCGGCATCGCTGCCAACCTCACCGGCGACTCGCTCAACCCCCGCGTGTTCGTCATCGGCGCCGTGTTCATCGGCATCGTGCTCGCTGCGGTCATCCAGCAGCTGACGGCCTACTTCACCGAGACCAACCGTCGTCCCGTCGACGATGTGTCGAAGAGCTCGCTCACCGGGCCGGCAACCGTCGTGCTCGCGGGCATCTCGCTCGGCCTCGAGTCGGCCGTCTACTCGGCGCTGCTCATCGGCGCGGCCGTATACGGCGCATTCCTCCTCGGCGGCGGCGTCGTGCTGCTGTCGCTCTTCGCCATCGCGCTCGCTGGTACCGGCCTTCTCACGACGGTCGGCGTCATCGTCTCGATGGACACCTTCGGACCCGTCTCCGACAACGCGCAGGGCATCGCCGAGATGTCGGGCGACGTTCACGGCGAAGGCGCTGCAGTTCTCACCCGTCTCGACGCGGTGGGCAACTCGACGAAGGCCATCACCAAGGGCATCGCCATCGCCACCGCAGTGCTCGCAGCAACGGCGCTGTTCGGTGCGTTCCGTGACGCGATCCTCGGAGCGACCGCCACTGCAGGCGTTGACCTGTCAAGCCGTGCGAATGACATCGCGGACAGCCTGCAGTACCTGGGCATCCTCGACGTCGCCTCGCCGGCGAACCTCGTCGGCCTGATCATCGGCGCGGCCGTCGTCTTCTTCTTCTCGGGCCTGGCCATCAACGCGGTCTCGCGTGCGGCCGGCTCGGTGATCTTCGAGGTGCGTCGCCAGTTCCGCGAGCACCCCGGGATCATGGACTACACGGAGAAGCCCGAGTACTCCAAGGTCGTCGACATCGTGACCAAGGACTCGCTGCGCGAGCTCGTGACTCCCGGGCTGCTCGCCGTGCTCGCCCCGATCGCGGTTGGCTTCGGCCTCGGCGTCGGTGCGCTCGGTGCGTACCTCGCGGGAACGATCGCCACGGGCGTGCTCATGGCCGTGTTCCTGTCGAACAGCGGCGGCGCGTGGGACAACGCGAAGAAGTTCGTCGAGGACGGCAACTTCGGTGGCAAGGGCTCGGAAGCCCACGCCGCGACGGTCATCGGCGACACCATCGGCGATCCGTTCAAGGACACCGCCGGCCCGGCCATCAACCCGCTGATCAAGGTCATGAACCTGGTCGCACTGCTCATCGCCCCCGCCGTGGTGGCGCTGAGCATCGGCGACGACGCCAACACCGGGCTGCGGTTGCTCATCGCAGCTGCGGCAATCGTGATCATCGTCATCTCGACGGTCATCACGAAGCGGCGGCCGATCGCCGTGGGCGAGGTTCCTGCCGACGAGGTTCCGGTCCAAGCCTGATCTGCATGACACGACCCCGCGCTCCGATATCCGGACGCGGGGTCGTGGTCTGTCACCCTCATGGGGGTGCCGTGAAGTTGACACGGACCGCTGGCTTACCGTCAGACTCCGCCCCGAGTATCGAACGCAACAGAAGGGATGTTCGTGGCTGACAAGGTCCTGGTGATCGTCGAGTCGCCTGCCAAGGCGAAGAAGATCGCTGGCTATCTCGGTCCTGACTACACAGTCATGGCCTCCGTCGGTCACGTCCGCGACCTGGCATCGAAGGCATCGCAGCTGCCCGAGTCCGAGCGCAAGAAGCCGTGGGCGAAGCTCGCCGTCAACGTCGACGATGAGTTCCAGGCCTTCTACGTCGTGCACGAGTCCAAGAAGAAGACCATCGCTGACCTCAAGCGGGCGCTCAAGGATGCCGACGAACTGCTGCTCGCAACCGACGAGGACCGCGAGGGCGAGGCGATCTCGTGGCACCTGCTCGAGGTGCTCCGCCCGAAGGTGCCTGTCCGTCGCATGGTGTTCAACGAGATCACGCCGGAGGCGATCCGCGAGGCCGTCGCGAATCCGCGCGACCTCGACATGGAACTGGTCAACGCGCAGGAGACCCGGCGCATCGTCGACCGCCTGTACGGATACCCGGTGTCCGAGGTGCTGTGGAAGAAGATCGGCTCCGGCGCGAAGTCGGCCGGCCGCGTGCAGTCCGTCGCCGTTCGGCTGGTCGTTGATCGCGAGCGCGAGCGCATCGCGTTCAGTTCCGCTGGCTACTGGGATGTCACCGGCGTGTTCTCTCCCGGTCCCTTCGACGCGAAGCTCACGTCAGTCGACAGCGTCCGCGTTGCTGGATCCGGTGACTTCGACCAGCAGGGCGGGCTGAAGAAGCAGACGGTCGTGGTCCTCGACGAGGCCCGTGCGACTTCTCTCGCATCGGCGTTGGCCAATGCGGACTTCACCGTTCGCTCTGTGGTGCAGAAGCCGTCGCAGAAGCAGCCGCGCGCACCGTTCATCACGTCCACGCTGCAGCAGGAGGCGTCCAACCGTCTGCGCTGGGGCGCGCAGCGCACGATGCGCATCGCACAGGTGCTGTACGAGAACGGCTACATCACCTACATGCGTACCGACTCGGTGAACCTCTCCGAGCAGGCCGTGTCCGCCGCGCGTCGGCAGGCCACGGAACTGTTCGGCGCCGAGTACGTGCCCGACGCACCGCGCCGCTACACGAGCAAGGTCAAGAACGCGCAGGAGGCTCATGAGGCCATCCGCCCCGCGGGCGACTCATTCCGTACTCCCGGTGACGTGTCGCGCGAGCTAAGCGGCGACGAGTTCGCGCTGTACGACCTCATCTGGAAGCGCACCGTTGCCTCGCAGATGGTCAACGCCCAGGTCGCGACCACCACCGTGAAGCTCGGCGGAACCGCGTCCGACGGCACCGACGCGGAGTTCACCGCTTCGGGCACCGTCGTCGTGTTCCCCGGTTTCTACGCAGCGCTCAAGGACCTGGCCGAGGACAACGCCGCCGACGACGAGCGCGAGCGGGAGCTGCCCTCGCTCAGCGAGGGCCAGAGCCTCACCGCGTCCGATCTCGAGCCCGTCGGCCACACCACGAGCCCACCGTCGCGCTACACCGAAGCCAAGCTCGTCGCGCGGCTCGAGGAGCTGGGCATCGGCCGACCGTCGACGTACGCGTCGATCATGTCGACGATCGTCGACCGCGGCTACGTCTGGAAGAAGGGGTCGGCGCTCGTCCCCAGTTTCACCGCGTTCTCCGTCGTGCGCCTGCTCGAGGAGCACTTCACCGCGCTCGTCGACTACGACTTCACCCGCAACATGGAAGAGGTCCTCGACCTCATCGCCACCGGGCAGACCGACCGCGTCGCGCAGCTCGAAGCCTTCTGGCGCGGTGGCCATAGCGTCAGCGGTGACTTCCCCGGAGTGAAGCCGCTCACTGAAGATCTCGGTGCGATCGACGCGCGCGCGATCGCGACGATGGCGATCCCCGGCAGCGACGCGTCGCTGCGCGTGGGCCGCTACGGCGCCTACGTGGAGCGCGGCGAGGAGCGCGCGAACATCCCCGTCGACATGGCGCCGGACGAGCTCACTGCGGCAATGGCCGAGAAGCTGCTCGCCGAGCCTTCGGGGGACCGCCAGCTCGGTACCGATCCCGAGACCGGCCTGGAGATCGTCGCGAAGTCCGGTCGCTACGGTCCGTACGTCACGGAGATCCTGCCGGAGGGCTCGCCCAAGTCGGCCAAGCCGCGCACCGGATCGCTGTTCAGCGACATGACTCTCGACACGATCACGCTTGAGCAGGCGCTGCGCATCCTCAGCCTGCCGCGCGTCGTGGGCACCGATCCCGCCGACGGCATCGACATCACCGCGCAGAACGGCCGTTATGGCCCGTACCTGCTGAAGGAGAAGGACTCGCGCTCGCTCGCCAGCGAGGAGGAGATCTTCACGGTCACGGTCGAGCAGGCACTCGCGCTCTTCGCGCAGCCGAAGCCGCGTCGCGGTCGCGGCGAGGCCAAGCCGCCGCTGCGCGAGATCGGCAACGATCCGACATCGGGCAAGCCCATCGTCGTCAAGGAGGGCCGTTTCGGTCCGTATGTCACCGATGGCGAGACGAACGCGTCGCTGCGCGTTGCCGATGATCCGATGACGGTCTCCGTCGAGCGTGCGAGCGATCTGCTGTCCGAGCGGCGCGTGAAGGATGCCCTCGATGGTGGCGCCCCGAAGCAGACGACCAAGCGCGTGGTGAAGAAGGCCGCGGCCAAGCGCGTCGCGGCGAAGAAGGCGTCGACTGCGAAGAAGACCGCCGCCCGGGCGGGCGCGAAGTAGCGATGTCCGTCACGACGGACGGCTACTTCATCGTCTTCGAAGGTGGCGAAGGCGCAGGCAAGTCGACCCAGGAGTCACTGCTCGCGCAGTCTCTGACCGACCTCGGTCATCAGGTGGTCCGCACGCGCGAGCCCGGCGGCACGCCGTCGGCGGAGATCATGCGTGACCTCGTGCTCAACCCCAAGTACGAGGGTCTCGATGCTCGCGCGGAGGCGCTGCTGTTCGCCGCAGCGCGCGGCGACCATGTCTCCCGAATCGTCAAGCCGGCCCTGGCGCTGGGCCAGGTGGTGATCTGCGACCGGTTCATAGACTCCTCCGTCGCTTACCAGGGCTACGGGCGCGACCTGGGTCCCGAGCGGATCCGCGACCTCAGCCTGTGGGCCACCTACGGCCTGGTTCCCGACCTCACGGTCGTCCTCGACATCAGTCCGGAGGTCGGGCTGTCTCGCGTCTTGAACCCGGATCGGCTCGAGGCCGAGCCGCTGGAGTATCACGACTCCGTGCGGCAGGCGTATGTCACGATCGCCGCGCTGGAGCCCGAGCGTTACCTCGTCGTCGATGCGAGCGGGGAGATCCAGGCGATTGCCGCGGCGATCCTCGACCGGGTTCTCGAGGGGCTGGGCTGATGGCCCCGCCCATCTGGGACCGGCTGATCGGGCAGACGCACGCCGTTGAGGCCCTGTCGCGCGCGGTGTCCGACGCCGAGCTGATCCGGTTCGGCGAGGCCGGACCGTCCATGACCCATGCCTGGCTGATCACCGGACCGCCCGGCTCGGGCCGGTCGACTGCGGCTGCGTGTTTCGCCGCGGCACTTGTGTGCCCCGAAGACGGGTGCGGCGTATGCGAAGCCTGCCGAACGGCGCCGTACGGCGGGCACGCCGATGTCGACATGGTCACCACCGAGACTCTCAGTTACAGCGTGGAGGAGGCCCGCGACCTGGTTCTCCGATCGGCCATGTCACCGATCAAGAGCCCGTGGCACGTCATCGTCATGGAGGATGCCGACCGGCTCACCGACCGTGCGGTGAACGTCCTGCTCAAGTCGCTCGAAGAACCGACACCGAGCACCGTGTGGGTGCTGTGCGCCCCGAGTGTCGAGGACGTCCTGCCGACGATCTCGTCGCGGACGCGGCACGTCCCGCTCGCGACCCCGTCGACCGAGAGCGTGACCGAGCTGCTCGTCGATCACTACGGCATCGACAGCGCGCTGGCCTCGTTCGCTGCACGCGCGTCGCAGGGACACATCGGCCGCGCGCGCGCCCTCGCTCGAGATGAGCAGGTTCGCGAACGCCGCCAGGAGATCATGCGTGTTCCGATCGGCCTGCATGACGTGCCATCGTGTTTCAGCAGCGCAGCGAGCCTGCTGGCATCGGCCACCGAGGACGCCAAGGCGATCACGGATCCGCTCGACGAGGCGGAGGCTGCGAACGTCGCGGCGCAGTTCGGTGAGGGCGCCGAAGGCGCAACGCGCAGCCGCATCAAGCGAATGGCCGATGCGGAGACGAAGAAGCTGGACAAGCGCCAGCGCCTTCGTCGAACGCGCACTATCCGCGATCAGGTCGACCGAGCGCTCCTCGATCTCATCGGGCTGTATCGCGACGTGCTCGTCATCCAGCTCCGCGGTTCGGTGCCGCTGATCAACGAGGAAATGCGCCCGCAGTTGGTGCAGCTGGCCGAGCGCAGTACCGAGAACGACACGGGTCGACGGCTGCTTGCGCTGTCCTACTGCCGCAAGCAGATCGAGGCGAACGTGACTCCCCAGCTCGCGTTGGAGTCACTCATGGTCGAGCTGAAGGACCCCTGGATCCGGCTCGCGTCGGCTTGATCTTCTTCGCCGCTGCCTGGATCGCGGAACTGTTTGCCACGTAGTCGGACTTCTTCGCGACGGCCTCCTTCACGTACGCCTGCACGGCCTTGGCGTTGACCGGCTCGCCGAGCGCGAAGTCCCACGTCATGAGCACGGACGATCCCTTCCGCAGAACACCGTGCGGATCGTCGAGGATCACTCCGTACAGGAAACGAAGCGAGACGCGCTTCTTGCTCGCGTCGACCGCGCACACCCACGTTCGCCAGTCCGCGTCGAGTGAGTACATGAGGATCCCGTACTTCACCGCGACGTCGAGCGATGGATGCGCGGTGCGGATGGCCTTGTCCAACGCGAGCACCGTCGGCTCGGCGACCGTGTCGACTCCGTCGAGGTAGGTCTGGACTGCGGTACTCGCCATTGGCCGCTCACATCTCCGAGGCGCGCTGCAATCCGTGCGCGTACGCGACCATCGCGTTGACCGCCGGACCGAGGATCTCTGACGTACTCCGCGTGATGTCCGGAGACGCAAGGAGTCGCGCTGCTGCCGCGAGCAGTTCCTCGTAGGTGTCGCACCCCTCGTCGAGACGTCTGCGCACGAGCTCGCTCGAGGACGCGGCTGAGCTCGCAGCAGACGTGCCAGGCAGTTCGCGCTGCAGTTGGTCGAGGACGACCAGTCGTTCTGCGAGCGCGGTCAGGGGTGCAGCTGCTTCGTTGTCTGCCCTGCGCAGTTCGTCTCCCGCGCCCGGATATAGGCGGTCGAGTGCGGGGATCATGTTCATTACCTGCACGCGCACCGAGATGAAGCGGTTGACCTCCGCCGCTCCGACCCGGCCCTTCGGGAGGGCGGGTGGCGGCGCGACTGGCTCAAGGACGACGGGGATAGGGCCGAGTCGACGAAGCCTGCGCCGTCCGCGCCACGACACGAGCAGCCCAACGCCAGCGGCCGTAAACCACATCCATGCCGGCCCCGGGACGCCGCCAGCCGATGACGCTGTCTCGGTGACCACGTCGAGGAGGCCGAGCGCTCCGCCGACTCCGCCCACGACGGCCCCACCGGTGACCTGGGACTGATACGACTTGGCGCGGACTTGGTGCTTCCTCAGTCGCTTCCGATTCGCCTCGACCGTCTTGCGGTGCTCGATGGCCAGAGCCTTGGACGAGTTCCGTGGTGCCTTGCCGGTCGCTATGCGGAACGAGTCCACGAGGTCGAGTCCGCGCGCCACGCCCTGCTCGATCATCGCCACCACTTCGGCGGGGTCACGGCGGGGTTTGCTCACCCTATTACGGTACGACCCATGAGACAGCGGCGTCAGTTCAGCGTCATTCTGGTGCCCGTCCTCCTCCTGGCGGCGTGCAGCAGCCTGTCCTCGGAGGGCGACGTCTCAACCCCGGCGCCCCAGAGGTCGTCCACGTCCTCGCCCGCCACCGGCCCGCTCGCGGCGTTCTACAACCAGCAGGTGGAGTGGAAGAACTGCGGCGACGCCGACTGCGCGACGATCTCGGTTCCCGTCGACTATTCCGATCCGACAGGCGAGACGGTCGACCTCGCTGCGACTCGCGTGAAGGCGACGGGGGACAAGATCGGCTCGCTGTTCGTCAATCCGGGAGGACCCGGCGGCAGCGCCGTCGACTACGCGAAGGCCGCCGACTACATCGTCACGCCGGCTATCCGCGAGCACTACGACATCGTCGGCGTCGATCCCCGGGGCGTATCGAAGAGCGATCCGGTGCACTGCTCGACCGATGCGCAGATCGACGAGTTCATGGCGGCCGACGGGACGCCTGACTCACCTGCTGAGGAGCAGGCGATTATCGACGACTCAGCCGACATGGGAGCGCGCTGCGCCGCCACCGCCGATCCGCTGTACGCCCACATGGGCACCGTCGACTCCGCGCGCGATCTCGACATCGCCCGCGCGGTCGTGCAGGACGAGGCATTCAACTACCTCGGCAAGTCCTACGGGACGATGCTCGGCGCCACGTACGCCGAGCTCTTCCCCGACCGCGTCGGCCGGATGGTGCTCGATGGAGCACTTCCCGCGAGCCTGGACATGGTCGAGATCAGCAAGGGACAGGCCGAAGCGTTCGAGGTAGCTCTCGCGGACTTCGTCACGAACTGCCTGACCCATGACGACTGCCCGCTGACCGGGACGACCGCGGACGGCGTCCAGCAGGTGCGGGACTGGCTCGCCGGTCTGGACAGCAATCCGATTGCGGCCGGCGACCGCGAGCTCAACGAGCCGCTTGCGGCGTACGCGATCTTGTCGTACCTGTACTTCCCGTCGACCGACTACGACGCGCTGCGTCCGGCTCTTGCGAAGGCGATGAACGATCGCGATGCATCCGAGTTGGTAGCGCTTCTCGACGAGCGCATCAGCCGTGCACCTGACGGCACCTACCTGGACAACTCAACGGACGCCTTCTACGCGGTGACCTGCCTCGACCGACCGTTCACGGGGACCGTGGACGACGTGAAGAAGTACGCGAAGGAATGGGCTGTGACAGCGCCCACATTCGGCCCGGCTCTCGCCTGGGGAATGCTGCCGTGCAAGGACTGGCCGGCGACCGGCGAGGCGATCACCGAGACCAAGGCGACAGGCTCGAATCCGATCCTCGTGGTGTCGACCAAGAATGACCCCGCCACCCCCTACCAATGGGGAGTCCAGATGGCCGACGAGCTCGAGAACGCGACGCTGTTGTCGTGGAACGGCTTTGGCCACACGGCGTACTTCGAGCAGTCAAGTTGCATAGACGACGCGGTCGACGCCTACCTCCTCAAAGGGGACCTACCACCTTCCGGTGTTCTCTGTGAGTGAAATCGGCCCTTCCTTTGTTGCGGGGTCAACCAATTGTCAGTAGTTTGCGGACTGCGCTGATCGGCGCATTTTCCACTGTTTTGGAGTAGTTGTGACATCGCTAGCTGCCGAGCCCCCCATCCTTGGTACGGACCCGAACCGTTGGCGAGCGCTGATCGTCATCGCCATCGCCCAGCTCATGATCGTGCTCGACGCGTCCATCGTGAACATCGCGCTGCCGTCGATCCAGGCTGATCTGGGCATCTCCGATGCCGATCGCCAGTGGGCCGTCACGGCCTACACGCTCGCCTTCGGCAGCCTCCTGCTTCTTGGCGGACGCATCGCCGACTACGCCGGCCGCAAGCGCATGTTCATCGTGGGCCTCATCGGCTTCGCGGCTGCGTCGGCCCTCGGTGGCGTCGCGGTTAACGCTCCGATGCTCTTCGCGGCTCGTGGCCTTCAGGGTGCGTTCGCTGCCATCCTCGCGCCCGCCGCACTATCGCTGATATCGGTCACGTTCGTCGACTCCAAGGAGCGAGCGAAGGCCTTCGGTGTCTACGGTGCCCTGTCGGGTGGCGGCGCAGCCATCGGCCTCGTCGTCGGCGGAATCCTCACCGAGTACGCCTCGTGGCACTGGTGCCTTCTGGTGAACATCCCGATCGCAGTCCTGGCGGTCTTCCTCGCCATTCCGTTCGTCCGCGAGTCGCGCGCCACCGGTGACACGAAGTACGACATCCCAGGTGCCATCACGGCCACCCTCGGTCTGTTCTTCCTCGTCTTCGGCATCACGAAGGCCGAGTCGGACGGCTGGACGGGAACGTCGACGCTGTCGTTCGGCGCACTCGCTTTCGCGCTCCTCGCGGTGTTCATCGTCATCGAGACCCGAACCTCGCACCCACTGCTGCCGCTCCGGATCCTGCTCGAGCGCAACCGCGGTGGCGCCTACCTGTCGTCCTTCCTCGTCGGCGCTGGCCTGTTCTCGATGTTCTTGTTCATCTCCTACTTCTTCCAGGCGGTGAAGGGCTACTCGCCGCTGACGAGCGGGCTGCTCTTCCTTCCGTTCTCGGCGGGCATCGTCATCAGCGCTGGCATCGCCAGCCAGTTGCTGCCGCGTTTCGGGCCGCGCTGGGTGACGTTCGTCGGTTTCGTCATGGCGACCGGCGGCATCGCGCTCTACCTGCGCCTGTCTCCGGAGTCGGGATATGTCGATGGCGTCCTGCCCTCGATCATCATCATGAGCCTGGGCATGGGTCTGATCTTCGTCCCACTGTCGGCTGTCGCGCTCTATGGTGTCGGCAACCACGATGCCGGTGTGGCATCGGCCGTGCTCAACACGAGCCAGCAGATCGGTGGCTCGATTGGTGTGGCATTCCTCAACACGATCGCCGCATCCGCGACGACCGCGTATGTGGTCACCAACCAGCTCGCCGGACCGACGCCCGAGGCTCTCGTCTCCGGCTTCCATGCGACGTTCATCTGGAGCACAGTCATCCTCGGCGTTGCCGGTCTGATCTGGGTGTTCCTCGTGCGCATGAGCAAGGAAGACATGGCCTCGGGCGATGCAGCCCATGCGCTAGTCGGCTAGCACCGCATCCAGCGACGAGGCCCCCGTCGATGACGGGGGCCTCTTGCGTTTGTGGTGCGCGACATGCAAGTTCGCGTTTCGGACCGCGATGAGTCAGTCTTGCGGCCCGCACTCCAACCGAAAGGCTCCAATGCGCGTCCCCAAGATTGTCCTAGTTCTCGTCCCGATCGCGCTCCTGGCCGCGGCCTGCTCGTCGACGTCTGCCGTCACTCAGTCGGACGTCGAGTCCGAGATCGCCAACGCCTACGCCACCTCGACGGGTGCGAGCGTCGATGACATCACCATCGCCTGCCCCGGTGACCTCGAAGGCACCGTCGGCACGAAGATGACCTGTGATGTGACCGTCGGGGATGTGTCCGACACGGCGATCGTCACCGTCACGTCGGTGACCGACGACAAGGTGCTGTTCGATCTCGAGAGTGGCTCCACCGACCCGAGCGCGACTCCGAGCCCGAGCGCGTCCTAACCCAGAACATGACTGTGGCTACGACACCGGCGCTGTGCCGGTGTCGTAGCCACAGTTGTTTAGCGAACTCCGTACGTCCGCTTGACGAGCAGCGCTGACCACTGGTTGGAGATCGCGGGTGCGGTGCCGCGGACGCGACACTTGCCTCGGTCGATCAGCTTCACCTTGTAATACAGGCCGCTGGCAACGATCCGGCAGTTGGACTTGCCGGAGATCACCCGCCACTTGATCGGCTGGTTGACGTTCGTGACGGCATCGAGCCGGGAGAGGCGCAGGGAGCGACCCTCCTTGTAGTAGCCGGTCGGCGGCGCGAGGATCTTGGCCGTCTGCGCACCGGTTCCGGTCTGCACGGTGTACTTCTGCGTCGCCGGTCCGTATCCGTTGCCGCCGTTCGATTTCGCGGTCAGCGCGCACGAGCCACCGACACCGCGCACCGTCAGTACGTTGCCGTTGAGCGCGCACGGTCCGACGACGCTGAGAGTCACCGGCTGACCCGACGAGGTTGAGGTCAGCAGCTTCACCGATGCTCCGTTGGTCAGTGTGATGGTCGAGTTGGGCACCCAGACGCCGGCCGCTCCGTCAGGATCCACCGTGATCTGGTCGGTCTTCAACTGGGCGTTGACCGTGACCTTGGCAGTCGCCGTGGCGGAGTTGATTCCGCCTCCGCCTGAGTACTTCGCTGTGATCGTGTAGCCACCGGTGGCGGTGGGCAGCCAGGCGATATTGGCTGTGCCGTTGTTGACCTTGGCGCTGCCGAGCGCCTTGCCGTTGACCGCGAAGTCGACGGTGCCGGGTGCGGACGTCGGGTTGATCTTGGCGGCGAGCTGGATCGACGTGTTCACATAGGCCGTGGACGGAACCACCAGCACGATCGTTGACGACTGCGCGGTCACCTTGATCGGGCTCGTCGCTGTCTTCGAAGCGCCAGCATTCGCGTCACCGGGATAGGTCGCGAGGACATAGACGGTCCCGGTCGTCGTCGGCGTCGTGTAGTTGACGCTCGCGCGGCCGCTGCCGTCGAGGTCGCCGGTTCCGATCACCGTGCCGTCATTGAGCTGAAATGTCACGGTGCCGGTCGGCACGTACGAGCCGTCACGGCTTCGCACCGTCGCGATCAGCGGGATCTTCGTGGACGCCGCGGCAGATCCAGGCGTGGTGATGCTCGATGCCGTCGTCACCTTCGCGATCGAGACCGTGTCGCTGTCTGACGCCGTGGCACCCGAGGTTGAGGCGTAGCGAGCCTCGACGATCGTGGACGCTGCCGTAGCGGGCGTCCACGAGACCTGGGCCTTCGCTCCCGCGCTGCCTCCGACCGGCGCGGAGCCGATGGACTGGCTGTTGGCGAGGAACGTGACCGTGCCTGTCTCGGAGGCGCCGAGGCCCGACAGTGTCGCGGTCACCGTCTGCGAGACGCCGACCGTTCCGTTGCTGGCGCTCGTTGAGATCGTGGCCGCTGCGCTCGCAGGAGATGCCGCGCCGACCAATCCCACCGTGGCCAAGCCCGCCACCAGCGATAGTGCGAGAACGATGCTTCCCGGTCGATTTCTCAGTACCCGACGTTCCATGGCTGTTACCCCTCTTCAGCGATGGCCAGAGCGGCCTCTTGGCATGTACCCGGCCCGGGACTGCGTGAATCAGGTTCCTAATCGCCTTGTAGCATTGGCAGGCTTCCGACGAAGGCCGCAAGGAACCACGTGGGAAGCGCGCCGCCTTAGCTCAGTGGTAGAGCAACGCACTCGTAATGCGTAGGTCCGGGGTTCAAATCCCCGAGGCGGCTCCACGCAAAACGGACTTGATTTCTATGAAGTACACCGGAAATACACCGGGGCCGGTTGGGAATTAGGGCGTACGTCGTAACGCATTCCTCGATTGACGCCTGACATCGTCCATCCAGCGGGCCTTTCACCATGGGTCCATTAGCGGCTGACGGCCGGCGTGTCCCTCAATCAGACTGTCGCCGTAGAGCAGCGCGCTGTAGGGCGCGGCGCTCCAGCCAGTCGGCGGCTTTCCGAAACCGATCTGCCAATCGCAGCAGCGCGGGCCGGTGAACGGACCTGCGATTGCTGACGATGCCTCGCCAATCGTTGCGAGACTCGGCAATCGGCATGCGGTCGTCACCAACTGCGAGTGCGGCCTCGAAGACGCACCCGGGCGCGGTCTTGTCGGGCAAGTGCTCGAGCATGTGAGAGCTGACGTGGTACCGCAGCGGACCCGAGACGCCTTCGCCCCCCGGTGACGCGACCAGGCTGACGAACTGTGCAAGCTCGGCTGCGCTGACGCTGGCTGAGAGCGCCGCGACGTTCTGGCCGGACTCGATGAGGGCGCTGTCGGCAGCCCTAATGTAGGCGGGATCGTCCAGCAGTCCGAGGCGGTCGAGTTGTACGCGGGCTGGCGACAGTTGTCGGGTGCACACCATGCAGGGTCGGCCCGGAGTGAGCACGTGCACGCGCCAGGTAGCACCGCGCATTCGGCCGTCGGGGAAGGTCTCGATCGAGATTCCCCCGTCGATTACGGGGATGAGATCGGAGTACGCGATGGCGTTCAGTACTGCGCGAGCCCAAGGGCGGTCTACGCAGCTGAAGATGACGTCGTAGTCGAGGGCTACCGCTAGGCCTTCGGGGTCGGTGATGCTCATCTCGTGCTCGACGATGTCGGGCTGCGTCGCGGTCGAAGCCTGGCGGCAGAGCCGCGCTGCAACAGAGGTCTTGGCAATGCCGGCAGCAGCATCCGCCCGCGTGGCGCCGATAAGCCGGTCTAGGTTGTGGGGCTTGACGGAGTCGAAATCCATCAGCCCAACATGCTGAACTCCGGTCGCGGCGAGGCGCTGGGCTACGTCGAGGCCGACGCTGCCGACTCCGACAACGAGCACACGAAGTCGGGTGATGTCGGCGTGGGCGGCCTCACTCCACGACGCGACCGTGCGCGCTTGCATGGGGGTGGGGCGTGGGACAGGGACGAGTCGATCGTTCCAGCTGACGGTCAGCGACTCACCCGCGATCCGGACGCTGTCCGTCCACCAGGGCTGAGCGTTCTCGTCCCATACGCGTGCGGACCATTTTCCATCGTGTCCTGCAAGGGTCATGCCGAGCAGTGGCCTGTCGGCGAAGGCTCTGGCAACGCGCTCGTATGCCGCTTCGGTGTCGTAGTCGGCTCCGCTGAGCATCTGCCAGCCTGTCCCTCCCGGATGGGAGTGCAGCATCACCAGGCCGTGGCCGGACTGGCCCGCGAGTGCGGCTCCCCGAAGGACGTAGTCCCCCGTGAACGAGGCGTTCCCATGGACCTTGCGGTCATGATCCTGCGGAAGGATCACGTCGGTGATGATGAAAGTGGTCCGCGTGCGTCCGGTTGAGATGCGGTAGGTCGCAAGGCACACGTCTTCTTGGAGGTCATCACGCAGGAGGTGGGCGCGCAGTCGCGCATCGACCTCCGATGTCATTACGACTGAGTAGTTCTTCATCTCAGATCGCCGTATTCGCAAGGCCCCGGACGTGCCGCAGCCACGCCTGCACCGGCGTGGTCACCGCGTCCCACGGCACGAGTTCGCGCGAATGTCGCCGCCATCCAGGCAGGCAGTCGTCAGCATTGGGCTGGCCAACACCGAACCTGACCGTCTCCTCGAAGTGCGCCCAGTGCGGCGGAATGGCCGGCCAGCAGCCGATCTCGCTCACGCTGACCGCGGTGGGCAGCGCGGTCCCTGCGTGCGCTCCTCCCACGGGGTCAATCTCGAACGTCACGACGGGACCAATCTCTCGTGCCTCGATGCCCGCGTCGTAGAGGTCGGCGATGAAGCGCGCGACCCCCACGACGACAGGCGCCTCGACGCTCACTGGACCTCGCCCATGTGCTTGGAGGTCGTGAACTTGTCGCCGTTCGCGATCCTGATGACCTCGTCATCCCGGAAGACCTCGGGCTGGCCGTTGGCATGCTTGCGTGCCAGGTCGTACGAGGCCGGGTCCAGTCCGGCGAGGCGGATGAGGGAAGACGCTTCCCGGTCATCGTCGTAGGACTCGAACTCCTGGCCGTCGACCGTGAAATGGATGAGGGCCCGTACCCGGAAGGTGTCGCCGGACTTCAGGTTGATGATCGCCCTGTCGCGGAACACGTGCTCGTCGCCGTGCTTGAGGACCTTGAGGAGGTCATAGACCGCGGGGTCCTTTCCAGCGAGGCGGATCAGATCCGCTGCTTCCTGGTCATCGTCGCGCAGGGGGTAGGTCTTGCCGTCGATCACGATCTCGAGCTCGGTTGCTGTGGTCATGGCCTTGCCTTTCGCTGGTGGCCGCGAGGTGCGACATAGGAATCGTACCAGCAAAGACACAGAAACGAAGTCGTGAAACGCGGTGTCTATCCAGCGAAGCTTCAGAAGTGTGGTTATGGTGCACCTATGCGGCCCCCCACCGCCTGCTCTCGCGCATGAGCGCTGCAGGCCTCGAATCGTTGCCCACACCGGTCGAGCCCCTCGACCTCCGACAACTCGGCTCGATGCTCCGCCAGCGCAGAGGCGACTTGTCTCTCCGGCAGGCAGCGGCCGAGGCCGGGGTCTCGTTCAGCACGTTCACTCGTGTAGAAGGAGGGTCCCAGCCCGACCTGACGTCCTTCACGCTGCTGTGTGCATGGCTCGGCGTCCCACCGGCGCAGTTCTTCGGCACCACGCCCGAGCGTGATGTCGAGCCGATTGAGGAAGCGATCGCCCACTTGACGAGCGACCCACGTCTGGCTCCGGGAGCAGCCGAGAAGATCACAGACGTCTTGCGCGCGATGTACGACAACCTCGCAAGCGCCGCAGAGCGCAGGGCGCCGATCGCCTGCCACCTTCGAGCGGCCGCCGTCATGAGACCAGGAGTGCCCGAGCGCCTGGACACTCTCCTGGTCGACCTGAATCGCAGGCTCGAGGAGCGGGTCGCAGCAGGCGAGCTTTGAGTGCGTTACCCCGGGGTTTCAAGGCCTCGGCGGAGCGAGAGGCGTTGCGCGTTCGCACCGAGCTTGGACTTTCGGAGAGCGACGCAGTCGACCCACGGGACGTCGCTGTACAGATGGGAGTCTCGGTGGTTTCGGCCGACGAGCTCGTGCCGAGAAAGGACCTGGAGGAGCTCGAGCGGCTTCAGGCCTATGCGTTCTCTGCAGCCACATTCAAGGTACAAGAGCGACACATTATTGTCGTGAACCCGATTCGGACTGTCGCGAGGCAGAACAGCGATGTCGCACACGAACTGGCGCATCTGATCCTCAAACATGAGCTATCTGAGGTGCGGGACCTCGCGGGCACGCCGTTTCGGACCTGCAGGCCGGACGAGGAACTTCAGGCGACGACGTTTGGAGGAACACTTCTGCTGCCGCGACCTCTTCTGGTGTCAGCAGCAAAGCGGCGTGCCTCGATCGAGGACATCGCAGACCAGTACGACGTGACCGTTGAGATGGCGCGTTTCCGTTACAACACAACCGGTGTGGGACATCAGGTCGCGGCCACGCGACGGAAGACGGTAGCGAAGCCTTAGTCCAAGCGTATGACGATGCGCCGCGGGGCCTGAGCATCAGGAGCCTGACGCGGCGATCCGGCTCATAACGGTCGAAGCGTGCACCATTGCAGTGGCTTCGTCGGAGAAGAAAGCTCGATCTGCTCCGAGGGTCCGGAACGAGCGACCGGCAAGACGCTTTTCGATCGTGAACTGCATCCGGCCGCGTGTTCCCTGCTCAACCTGACATCGCCAGGTCGTCCCATCCATCGCCTCGCCGTTCCACCCGAGTGCGCCGCCTGCGCTTTGAGACCACGAGACGACGGGTCTGCTCTGCTCAACGGCATGCCTGAAATGAGCCACTGTCTCGTAGCGTCGCGAAGGATCGACACTCAAACCCTTACGGATCGACGCCCGTAGGCGCTTGTGGACATACGGCGCCCACGCCGAGCGGTCGGGCCAGCGCCCCCTGCAGATCAGCGCCACGAGGTCCGTACCTGGATTCAGGCCGAGCGTGAGCATCTCGTCACCGTTGAGGAGGCGGTACGCGGTAAGAGCGAGCGCGTACTGGTCGCCCGCCTCGTCTGCGATGACGCGACGAGCCGAAGGAGCGAGGCACTCAGGCGGCAGATGAAGGCTGTACGCCATCGCCGCCGCACTCTGTACTTGTGAAGCCTGACAGGCGAGTCCGAAGTCACTGACCTTGATGCGCCCCCCATCGTCGACCATGAGGTTCGCGGGCTTGATGTCTCGATGGAGCAGCCCACATGCATGAAGGTGCTCGACGCCTCGGCTGGCGTCCTCTACTGCGCGAACCGCCGCGCCCAAAGGCAAGGCTCCGCGCCCGTATACGTCGCGGACGCTGCCATTCCGTAGGTACTCCATTCGGATGACCTGTCGCCCACCCTCCAAGCTCGCCGAATAGATGTGGACGACGTTCTCGTGCTGGGCGAGCAGCATGCTGCGTGCCTCGTCGAACAGGTCCATTCCGGCAGCCGAAGCACTGGACTTCAGGTACTTGGCGGCGACGAATCTGTTGAGAGCTGCATCGTGCTCCAGCACGACCTCGCCGAATTGCCCGGCCCCGAGAGCCCGAATCATCGTGTGCGTCACAAACGTCTCCCTGATCCGAGCATGGCGCACAACGCCAGCAAGGAGGGGAGTCGGCGTGATCTAGCCATCGCCGCGAGCGCCGGCACGCGTTCCACAACGTCCGCTTCGCCCCCGTGTGGTCGGAGCGCAGCCGTGATTGTCGCGCTGTGGAACGTGACGAGCTCTGTGTTGCTGGTCGCTATCGATGCGAGCATCGCCCCTTCTATCTGAACGCGAGGGATTCCTACGGCGCCACCCATGCCCTGCTGGGCCTCGCGCGATGCGATCAGGTCAGCCGATGCTTGCGCCAAGAACGACGAGATCTCTTCATGGACCCAGGCAAGTTGCCGGTGCCGACGATCCGCGGGGATGACCATCTTGTCGACTCGTACGACGGTGAAATCACCGATTCCGGTCCCCGTCGCGATCGCCCAATCTATGGCGTCGCCGGAACAGTTGAGTCCAACCACCTTCACAAAGCCTCCATCTTCCACGAGACGTCTCAGGGCAGTCCTGGACTGCTCATCGTGGCATCGTTGACGTCGAAGATTTCGCGAACTCGTCCGACCATGGCGAACCGCACGCGCTCGTGACGCGTTTCCCGGAACCGCGGCCGTGTGGGGCAATCGGTCTCCACCTCCACCGCAGCACGCATTCAATCGACCGTCGTGGTTGGTTGAAGCAAGGCCGCCCACGCCCGGACAAACTTGCGGCGACCACCTTGAGACGCCGTCCACGGGTGGCCCAGTCGTCGACCGAGGATCTGACAGTCCGTGCTTCCCAGCGGCCTAAGTCGGCGTTGCCTAAGTCCGAGTAGAACCGTGGCGGCGTAGCGGCTGGGTGAATTGGCGAAGGGTCATCGCGTTCATCCTGTGAGCTGCGGATAGGTGCCCCCGCGGACGCCCACCATCGTGATGCCAGCCCCGTTGGTGATTTCGCTTGTTGTCGATCGCTGTTCGTGCGATCGACCTGCCGTGTCAATCGGGTGTCGCAGCACGGATCGCGTTGTCGTTGGATCGCTGGGGTTGCAAGTTCGAGTCGAGCTGGGGTCAGCGTGGCTGTGCTCCCTGGTTGGGATGGATGCGAGGTACGGACCACCCGGCGTCGTTGACGTGAGTGGAGCCGGAGTGTCCGGCTGCGGTACACGTGGCGACGAGGTGAGTGCGATGCGCGGAGTGTCCACCGCCGGTCGGGTAGGGCGCGGATGGTCCACAGATGTTGTCGACCGCTGGCACCTCCCCGCGCATCGTGCTCCGCTACCGGACTGGGAGGACTTGATCATGACCACTGCTAGTGACCGAACGACGAACGCCGCCGACGAGCACGCCACGTCTGTGCTTCGCCACGGCCTGTGGGACGGCGAGGACGTCGCCGCGTTCCTGGGCTTGGGCAAGTCCGCGGCGAACCTGGTGATGGCCGCGCCGGACTTCCCCGCGCCCGCGGTAGGCAACCGCCGGTATCGGCGGTATGTGCCCGAGGACATCCTGCAGTGGGCGCGTGACCGGGCCGCGCGGCGCGCTGCGGAGCGTCGCGGACCTCGAGCGTCGAGCTGATAGTCGGGGCGAGCGATGGGACACGAGACGGTCGAGCCGCCGGCGCGCGTGCGCCGCGATCTCGAGCGAGCGATCACGTCAGGCCAGAAGGTCATGATCGCGGGCATCAGCCTCACCCCGCCGAGGTCTACGCGGAACAGCTGGCGCGTGCAGGTCCACTACCAAGGACGCCGCTTCGACCGCACCTACGGGCCGGGGGTTGCGAACGCCTACAAGGGCTACCTGCAGGCCGACGCGTGGGTGATCCAGCAGAAGGCCGGGCACGTCGGGCGACCGGAGTTCGAGGCCGCCTGGCTCGCGGACTTCATCGACGACTACGTCAACCGCCGCGGCAAGGACGGGCAGTGGTCCGACCGCACCCAGCATCAGCGCCGGCTCGACTTCCGCGCCCTTCGCCAGAACGCGATCAAGCATCGACTGCGCTGCATGGAACTGAACGCGATGCACCTTCGCGAGCACCTGGCCACCGTCAGCACAGCCGGACGCGCCACCACCGTCAAGGGCGTCACCAAGACGATGCTCGTCTTCGGACGGCACGCCGGCTACTTCACCCGCGACCAGGCCGAGCTGCTCGACGGCATCGCCTGGACACCACCACGCGGCTACGTCCGCGCACCGAGCCGCCGCGATCAGTCCCGCCTGCATGGAGACATCGCCACCGGCGGTGACGTGATGACGTTCGAGCAACTCGACGCCTGGGCCACGAAATGCCAGGAGCGGTGGGAGCAGGGCTACGCCTTCATCCACACCTGTGCGCTGCTTGGCACCCGCAGCGGCGAGATCCGCGTGCTCACCGCAGATCCGACGATCGCCAACAAGGGACTGGGCAACCTAGTCGACTTTGATCAGGGTCTGGTTCGCATCAGAGTCCAAGCCACCACCAGTGCGGACGCGGTCCAACTGCCGAAGCTCAAGAAGGTCCGCGACATCGCCATTCCGCGCGATGCGCCCGCAGGGTTTTCGCTCGCCAACTGGCTCCCGGCTCGTATCGCGAACGCTCAAGCCGAGCAAGCATGCGGTTCGAATCCGCGTGCACTGATCTTTCCGAGCCTTTCAGGTGGAGTCTTCGGTGAGCAGAACCTCCGCAACCGCGTGTGGGCGCCGGCCGCCCAGGAGCTCGGCTGGCTCATGGAGAGCCCTGGCGGGACGAACCGAAGACTGCTGCGATTCACGCTGCACTCGCTACGCGACAGGTACGCGAATACGGCACTCCACCTCTGGAACTACACCGAAGAAGTGCTGCTCCAGCAAGGCTCCTGGAAAGACGCCGAGACGGTGCGACGCTTCTACTCAGGCATCACCGACCAGACACTGACTCAGGCACTGGCACTCCATGGGTGGAGTAGAAGGCAGGGCGATCCGGACCCTCGACCTGGCTAAGGGTCCATACGGTGCTGAGGTCCCTTCCTGGCTGAGGAATGGATGGGGATGTGCGACTGCGACTGCGACTGCGCTCTTTGCTCCGTCCGGCACCTTCAGCGTCCTGCGTGACCGCTTCTTGATCCCGTTGGCTCGTGTTGGTGCAAGGGGTCCCCGGAGCGTCGTTAGCCGAAGCGGCTCATTCGGGATTCGCTTCGAGGCCGCGTCTCCGGACGCAGGCAAGAGCCCGGGACGGGAGAAGCGGCAGTTTCCGATTTTCGAGGGTTTGCACCAGACTCATGCTGCGCGCGGGGAGAACTAGGGGCGCAAGGTGCTCGGCCAGTTTCACGTCTACGACCAGCGAACCGGTGAGTGTCACGGGTGCGGCTGGACCGCCTATGACGTGTGCATGATCGAGGGCCCCGAGACTCGCTGTGACGTACATCCCGGGACGACCGGGTAGTGGATCCGACAGAGGAGTGGCTCACCCAGCCCGGGGAAGACCTCGCGCGGCGGATCGATATCGCCTTGGCGCACGATCCGACAACTGGATCGATCCTGGCGGCTTTCGCCGAGTGGATCAGTGACGTTGAGCTCACGCACGCTACGGCCCTCGTCCCGCCCCCAAGCCAACACCGCACCGTCGCGTGGATCCGAGATGAGGTGCGCCGCATCTCCCATGCGCGCAGCCGCGGCCGTCGCCGCCGAACAGGCGACTAGACCGTCCTGAGGATCCGTGCGGACGGGTGGCGCTGACAGGCGTCACCTGTGGTTCGAAGCCGGCGCGTCTGGGTATGAGTGGAGGGCGAGGCCTCGGGCGTGTCTTCCCGGCGTGACCGGGGCCTCGCCGCAGGTTTGACCACGGCAGATCGCGGGCATAATCACCTCACGCGGGCCGACTGGCGGCTCTGAACCACGGGGAACTCTCATGTCGCGTTCGCGAACGTTGGTCGCTGCCGTGTCCGCTCTGGTGCTGGCGTTAGGGCTGGTGGTGGTGCAAGCGGGTGGCGTGACGGCGGTTCCGGCAGGCGATGTGCCCGGCGTCAGCGCACGATCTGCGTGCACCATCACCGGAACGCCGGGCGACGACCGTCTCGTGGGCACCAACGGGCCTGACGTCATCTGCGGAATGGGCGGCGACGACGTGCTCGTGGGACTCGGGGGTAACGACGTGCTCATCGGCGATGGCACCCTCGGCAAGGACAATCCGTCGCAGATTCCACTCGGAGCAGGTCACGACGTTCTTCGCGGGGGCCGAGGCTCAGACGTTCTCATCGGGAAGGGCGGCGACGACGAGCTTCGTGGCGGTCCCGGCGAGGACACCCTGTATGGGGACACCGTCAGCGGCGACGACACTGGTGATGACACGCTGATCGGTGGTCCGGGAAAGGACAACATCGAACTGCACGGCACACCGGGCTGTTACCCGAGCTGTACGGGTGCGAACCTCAGCGGCGCGGACCTCACGAACGCGATGATGGGCGGCGCATTCCTGTTTGATGCGAACCTCTCCGGCGCGAACCTCACCAGGGCTTATCTCGACGAAGCACACGTCACCAACGCGAACCTGACGGGTGCGAACCTGACGCGCGCGACCCTCACCGACGCCGACTTCAGACGCGCGAACCTGACGCGCGCGAACTTCACGGAAGTGAAGGGCCCGGGGGTGGACCTCAGCGATGCGAACGCCTCCTTCGCGGACTTCAGCACCGCAGACCTCCGGAAATCGGCACTTGTCGAAACGGACCTCACCAACGCAGACCTCACTGGCGCGAACCTGAATCGCTCGAACATGACCTTTGCGAATATCACTGGCGCGAAGCTCGACGGCGTCCAGTGGGAATTGACGATCTGCCCCGCCGGCTGGTTCGGCCCGTACCCCTGCAGTCCCCGCCAACCAACTTCACCGGCGTGACGCGGAGCGGCATCCACACGATCTTCCCCAACAGTCACCTCGGCCCCTACATGGGTGGCGAACTTCATCGTTAGGTATGAGCTTCTGTACCCACAGACGACGGCAATCCCTGACGCCCATCGCCACGTGCCGGTGCCCTTGTGAGTGAACAGGTCGCCCGGACTCTCGGAGCTGGTCTGAAAGTTCCGGCGGTCGTTCTTGCCGTCGGCTCAACGATGGGGGGCTTGGGTTTCCATTGCAAGAGCGTTGATGCGCCGTGTGAGAGGCGGGAGCGCTGGGGCCGCGCCATCCCGCTGAGGCCAAGTCCCTTCAAGACAAACGATGGATCAGAGTTGCGCCCTGTACGTGTGCGACCACGGTGGCAATCGATCGGCAGTCGCCGTAGGTTCCTACGACGCTTCTGCGGTAACGTCACAGATGGCTACAAGGGAGCGTCGCGACGGTGAACGACCATGCCGTGATTCGTGACCAGCAGTTCTTGCTCAGACATCGATCGTCTCGTAGGTCATCACCTCACGACTCACCAGCCGCTCGAGCACGTCGCCAAGCACAAGCTTCTTGAAGTAGACGCTGGCTTTATGTTCGTCGTAGCCGGCAGCGTCCACATACCGCTCGTAGAGGAGGAATGTGCCGGGCTCGTCGAGGCTGGCCTGCGCCTGGTAGAGGACGTTGCCAGGTTCTTCGCGGGAAAGGCGAGTCATTAGCTTGATGATGTCGGTGACGTACTGCTCCTCTCCTAGCTTGGCCTTCCATGTCGCTGCGACGACGAACGCCATTGCGGTTGCCCTTTCGTTAGGTGTAAGTCTTGGGCTTGTCGGATCGTGGATGGGTACCTGTGGATAGCAGTATTGGGACAGTAAGAACGTGGAGTTGGTGACCGGTTGCCCTCGACTAATCCTCCGCGATCCGCCTCACGTCTGCGGCTGCCGAGAAGCGGCGAAACCTGTGTCGGACGAGGCACAGGACCCGCCCGTTCAGCGTCTCCGCCCTCCACTCGAGCGGAGATGCTTCGGGAGTGGAGGCGGGCGTTGCTCAACTTCCCGAGGGTGTGGGTGTGTCGACCGAAATGAGTCCTTGTTCCTTCAGCGCCGCCCAAAGTCCGTCGGGAATGCTCACGTTGAAAGCTTCGATCGCGGAGCGCGCTTCGCTGACACCCGCCATTCCGGGGATCACTGTGGCCACAGCGGGGTGCCCGAGTGGAAACTGCAGGGCGGCGGCGGCTAGCGGCACGTCGAAGGAACTGCAGACGTCTTGAAGCCGGCCAGCCTTCTTGAGTGCCTCGGGCGTCGCTGGCTCGTAGTTGTATGTGGCGCCGGGGACCGGCCCTGTGGCGAGGAGTCCGGAGGCATAGACCTGACCGATGACGACGCCGACGCCGCGATCGTGGCAACGGTTTAGCGCTGGCAACTCGACCTGGTCCATGAGGGTGTAGGGACCCGCGACGAGGAAGACATCTGGCTCGAAAAGATCGAGCCAGTGGTCCATGAGCCCCGCGTAGTTGATACCGAAGCCGATCGCCCGAACAACACCCTGAGCCTTCAACTCCTGAAGAGCATTCCACCCAGAGTCGAGCAGTTGGGCGGTGTGTGCCCGCATCCTTTCTTCCGGTCCGGTCCACAGCAGATCGAGGTCATGGACCAGCGCAACGTCGATTGCTGAGATCCCTAGTCGCTGTACGGAGTCCTCGACTGATCGGAGGATTCCGTCACGTGTGTAGTCGTAACGCACGTCCCACGTGTCTAGATCGCCAATGGGGGTGCGGCCGGAGGCCTTCCGCGCTGCAGGGGTCGGGCGCAGCAGCCGGCCGACCTTCGTGGTGACCACGAACGACTCGTCGCAGTGTTCGACGAGGAAGCGACCCAACCGATACTCAGCGCGACCGCGCCCGTACCAGGGCGCCGTGTCGAAGTAGCGGATACCTGCCGCCCAAGCGGCTTCCAACGAAGCAATCGCATCGGCAATCGGCGGACGACGCAGCGGGCCTGTTCCGACACCTAGCGTCGTCGCAACGACGTCCGTTCGACCAATATTGCGGGTGGTGATGTTCATGACTGTCCTGAGCCGGAGAGCGTGTAGCGCATTCTGGGGGCATTGAATCGCTGTTGGTGCCAGAAGGGGTAGGGAAGTGGCCTCGCGCTAACGCGATCGAGGGTTGCTACCTCGTCATCGGTCAAGCTCCAGGTGGCTGCGTCCAGGTTTTCCTCCAACTGCTCCATTGTGCGGGCGCCGATGAGCACTGATGTGACTCCGGGGCGACGTAGCACCCAGTTCAGCGACACCTGGGCGATGCTCACCTCACGCTTCGTCGCAATCTTCTCCAGTGCTTCGATGATGTCGAACCCCTGTTCTGTGTCCATGTGGCCAGTGTCGCCAAGAGTCGCACGCCGGCTGTTGGTAGGTGGGCTGTCGCCACGGCGTTGGCGCCCGGCCAGAAAGCCTGCCGCCAACGGACTCCAGACAAGCACTCCGACGCCTTGGTCGATGCTGGCCGGAAGCAACTCGTGCTCCAGTTCGCGAGACACCAAGCTGTAGTAGGCCTGGAGCGAGACGTACCGTTCAAACCCTCGTCTCTCAGACACGGACAGCGCCTTCATGAGATGCCAGGCGGAGTAGTTGGAACAGCCGATGTAACGCACCTTGCCCGATCGCACCAAATCGTCCAGTGCGCGCAGGCTCTCTTCCAGCGGGGTCCGCTCGTCGATGCCATGAACTTGATAGAGATCGATGTAGTCCGTGCCGAGGCGCCGCAGGCTCGCCTCACAAGCGCGAATGATGTGGTGACGGGATTGGCCCAGGTCGTTTGGCCCGTCGCCCATCGGGGCGTTGACCTTCGTTGCTACAAGGAGGTCGCCGCGGCGTTTGCCGAGCGCCTTGCCGAGGATTTCCTCCGACAGTCCAGCTGAGTAACCGTCCGCGGTGTCGAAGAACGTAACCCCCCGCTCGATACACGCGTCAACCATGCTCTTCGCCTCGGCGACTTGGACGGTGCCTACTGCGGCCTGCCGCCCTACGCCTCCGAATCCCATCGTGCCCATAGTCAGCACTGGGACCTGGAGTCCGCTGCATCCGAGGAACCGGTTCTCGATGCTTGTTGCGCCCACTACATCTCCTTGCTCGCTCGTCACGTTCGTGGGGGAGGTCCGCTTCGCGGTCAAACCCCTGTACCGCCTCGATCAGGTTATGTTATTGTCACGAACAATACAAGCCTCTAGGTACCGGAATGGGTGAATGCATTCGATGAGCGATGCTCGAGTTTTCGTTTCGCAGGAAATCGTCGAGGAGGCGCTCGAGGTCTTCGAAAACACCGGGATTGTGGTTGAAGCGCGCCGTTCTCACCAGCCGCTGGCTGCGGACGAACTCGCGGCGACGGTCGCGGATTACGACGGCCTGATCTGTCTCCTGACCGACCGCATCGATGCTGCACTTCTCGCGGCGTGTCCGCGGCTGCGCGTGGTTGCCAACGTCGCGGTCGGATACGACAACATCGATGTGGACGCTGCAACCCGCGCGGGAGTCGTGGTCACCAACACTCCGCGCGTGCTTACCGATGCAACCGCCGACCTGGCGTTCGCACTCTTGCTCGCTACGGCACGACGCGTTCCCGAGGGCGACGCATTCCTGCGCAACGGCAGTTACACGCACTGGCGCGTCCGCCAAGAGCAAATGGGCGTCGACGTGCACGGCGCGACCCTGGGATTGTTTGGGCTCGGGCAGATAGGTCGGGCCGTGGCCAAGCGAGCTCACGGATTCTCGATGACCGTGCTTTACAACGATGTGGCGCGTGTCCCACCAGAAGTCGAGGCTGAACTCGGCGTGCAGTTCGTCTCCTTCGATGAGCTCCTACAGCGCAGCGACTTTGTCTCCGTTCACGCGCCGCTCACCCCGCAGACCCGCCATCAGTTCGATGAAGGTGCCTTTGCACGCATGAAGCGGTCCGCGATCCTCATCAACACCGCGCGTGGGCCCCTTGTAGATGAGGCTGCGCTAGCCGCCGCCTTGAGAAGCGGGGCCATCGCTGGTGCAGGACTCGATGTCTACGAGCACGAGCCCGCGGTCGACGAGCAACTTCTGTTGTTGCGCGACCGCGTAGTGCTGCTGCCACATCTGGGCAGCGCCACGTCGTGGACTCGCAGTGAAATGTCGCGCATGGCCGCCACGAGTGTGCGCGACGTCCTCCTTGGCCACCGCCCACCGAACCTTGTCAACCCCGAGGCCCTGTCCGCGACGTCGCCGTCTGAGTGACAGTGAATTCGGCAGTCACGCTAACTGATCGTCAGGAGGACACATTGGATACCAAGGAGATCGAGCTCGTCGCGATCCACCCAGCGTTGCGGCCAACTGTGCTGGAGCCACTGCAGGATGAGTTCACCGTGCACCTCCTCGCCAGCCCCGACGACCTAGCCGCAGCCCTGGGCGGGGCTGCGGAAAGGGTGCGGGGCCTTGTGACTAGCCCGATGATTGGGGCGTCAACGGGCATTCTGAGTGCGCTGCCGAAACTCGAAATCGCGGCACTGTACGGAGTCGGGCTCGAGCGCAGCGATCTCGACCTGGCGGCAAGACGAGGGATAGTCGTGACAACGACGCCGGTCCTGTACGAGGACGTAGCCGACCTGGCCGTGGTGCTGGCGATGGACGTCTCACGACGGATCACCAGAGGAGATCGGTGGGTCAGGGCCGGCGGTTGGCTCGCGACACGCACGCAGCCGGAGCCTGGCCGGCGCTTCTCCGGCAAGCGCGCAGGCATCTTGGGCATGGGACGCATCGGGCGAATGCTTGCTCCTAGGCTGTCTGCCTTCGGGATGGAAGTCGGCTACTACGACCCCAAGCCCTCCCCGGACCTTGATTACCGCAGCTATTCCAGTCCTGCCGAGCTCGCGCTCGACTGCGAGTTCTTGTTCGTCTGCGCTGCTGGTGTGGTCGGACAACCGCATGTCGTCGATGCAGCGACGTTGGCGGCACTCGGCCCAGACGGCGTTCTCGTCAATGTGTCCAGGGGCTGGCTGGTCGACGAACTGGCACTGATCGACGCGTTGAACACCGGCAAGATCGCCGGAGCGGGCCTTGATGTGGTCGAGAACGAACCCAACGTGGCGCAGGCTCTGCTCGATGCCGACAACGTCGTCGTGCTGCCGCACATCGCGAGCAACACCCTTGAGTCCCGCGAGGACATGGACGCTTGCCTGCTGCAGAACGTTCGCTCGTGGTTCGCAGGTCAAGGCGCTGTTACCCCGGTGACGCAGGTAGCGGCCACCAACCCCTAGTTGACAATTGGAGAGAGCATGTCGAAGTCATTGCGCGAAGTGTGGGAGACCGGTCGGCCGAGCATCGGTGGCTGGTGCACTGTCCCCAGCGCGTTCTCCTCAGAGTTGATGGGGCGGGCCGGTTTCGACTGGGTATGCATCGATACCCAGCACGGACTCATCGGCCCCGACGCGATGGCGACAATGCTGGCCACCGTCGCCATCAGCGATACCCCGACCATAGTGCGGGTGGCGTGGAACAAGCCTGACCACATCATGAAGGCCCTCGACGCAGGCGCCCAAGGAATCGTCGTTCCCATGGTCTCCAGTGCCGACGACGCCCGTCAGGCCGTCAACTGGGCGAAGTATCCGCCGCTCGGAATCCGGTCGTGGGGACCGATCCGAGCAGCTCTCGGTGTTGACGACTACACCGCGGCTAACGCGAACCGCCGCACGCTCGTCATTCCGATGATCGAGACGCCGGGCGCCATGGAAAACTTAGACGAGATCTTGTCGGTCGACGGGGTCGACGGGGTCTACGTCGGTCCGGCGGACCTAGGCCTTAGTCACGGCATGAGTCCGACACTCAACGTCACCGACCCGCGGCATGAGGAACTGATCCTCCGTATCGTCGAAGCCTGCCAGCGGCACGACGTTGTCGCGGGTATTCACTGCGACACAATCGACACCGTTCGCCGCTGGCGACGGCACGGATACAAGATGTTCACGGTCGCTTCGGACGCGGCATTCATCCGGCTGACGGCTACAAACATCGTCACCAGCGTCTTTGCCGAGGAGGGGACGGGATCGCACGTCGAGTCTGGAGGCCAGTACTTCTAACCAGGTCACCTTCTGCAAAGTGAGGAACCTGAATCGGGCTGGCTACCGCCTTTCGATACGCACCCACCACCTGGGAGAGCGACGAGGGTCGGTTCGCCGCACGATCGACGGAGGAGGAGGAGCCGATGAGGGTCGTCATTGCACCGGACTCGTTTAAGGGCTCCGCGTCGGCGTCGGATGTGGCGACCGCGATTGCCGAAGGGTGGGCTGAGACCCGCCCCAGCGACGAGGTCGCATGTGTCCCCATGGCTGACGGAGGCGAAGGCACTCTTGACGCGATTGCTGCAGCGATACCTGCAGTTCGGCACTACCTTGTGGCGCCGGGGCCTGAGGGCCGCCCGGTACATGCGAGTTTCCTCATGCTGGATGACAACACGGCCGTGGTCGAGCTTGCGCAGACTTGCGGCCTGCAACTAACCGACCGGTCGCGTCCAATGGACACGCATACCCGTGGATTCGGCCTGTCGATCGTGGCTGCACTGGACGCCGGCGCAAAGCGGCTGCTGCTCGCCATCGGAGGCAGTAGCGCGACAGATGGCGGAACAGGCATGCTGCGAGAGTTGGGCGCGCACTTTCTCGACTCGAACGGTGACGAGGTGTCCGACGGAGGCCGAGGCCTCACTGATCTCGCCCACGTTGACATCTCTCAAATGAGGCAACGGCCCCCTGGGGGCGTTCAGGTGCTCAGCGATGTTGATGCTCCCCTGTTCGGGCCGCTCGGCGCTGCCGAGGTGTTCTCTCCACAGAAGGGCGCCACCCCCGATCAGGTTCGACGACTCGACTCGGGATTAGGTCGGCTAGGACGACAGCTAGCGCATGACCCGGACACGCCAGGAGCTGGTGCCGCTGGCGGTACCGGATACGCACTCCTGGCATGGGGGGCGGAACTAGCGTCCGGTGCAGAGCGAATCGCTGGCATCGTTCACCTTTCTCCGCAGCTCGCCGCCGCTGACTACGTAATTACCGGGGAGGGCCGCTACGACGGACAGTCACGGCTCGGGAAGGTGCCCGCGTATGTCCGATCCCTAGCTAGCAGCCTCGGCAAGCCCACTGCGTTGGTCGCCGGCGAAGTGGTGGCAGATGCAAGCGACTACCACCAGACGCAGGACCTGACTTCCATCGCGGGCGCAGCCGAGCTGTCCATCGCAGACCCGATGTCGTACTGCCGCATCGCGGGATCCCGGCTTGCGCAATCGGCTCTGAGTTGACCAGAACCCCGACGCACTTTCGGTTGCTGTCCCGCCTTCGACTTGGAGTCTCTGTGTTCTTCGTCCCGCCTAGGATCCACGGCGCCCGCCCCGCGTGGCTTGACCCTCACGTGTTCCGCACCGAGGTCCTCGCTGCGCTAATCGTCGCCATCGCTCTGATTCCTGAGGCGATCTCGTTCTCGATCCTCGCTGGAGTGGATCCCCGCGTTGGCCTGTTCGCGTCGTTCACGATGGCCGTGACGATCTCCTTTACGGGTGGGCGCCCGGCCATGATCTCAGCCGCCACCGGGGCGATTGCACTTGTGGTCGCGCCGCTGGCCCGCGACTACGGCCTGAACTTCCTGATCGGCGCGGTCATCTTGGGAGGTGTCCTTCAGATACTGCTTGCCGCTGCCGGGGTCGCGCGGTTGATGAGGTTCGTCCCGCGAAGCGTCATGGTCGGCTTCGTAAACGCTTTGGCGATCCTGATCTTCAGCGCGCAGTTGCCGTATCTGGTCGATGTACCGCCAATCGTGTATCCGATGGTCGCGATCGGCCTGCTCATCATGCTCGTCGTTCCGCGATACTTCACGATCATCCCGGCACCGTTGATCGCTGTCTTGCTCCTGACCATCGCGACGGTAGCGTTCGGAGTGAACGTGCCCAACGTCGGCGACCAGGGTGAGCTGCCAGACGGGCTCCCGACGCTGGGTCTGCCGGACGTGCCGTTCACGCTCGAGACACTTCGGATCATTGCTCCCTTCGCCGTGGCGATTGCTTTGGTCGGGTTAATGGAGTCGCTGATGACAGCCAAGCTTGTCGATGACATCACTGACACCCACTCGAACAAGACCCGCGAGTCGTGGGGTCAAGGAGTTGCAAATATCGTCACAGGCTTCTTCGGCGGCATGGGCGGCTGCGCGATGATCGGCCAAACCATGATCAACGTCAAGGTTTCAGGCGCCCGTACGCGGCTTTCCACGTTCTTGGCTGGCGTGTTCCTACTCATCTTGGTGGTGGCACTAGGCGACATCGTCGCGATCATTCCCATGGCGGCGCTGGTAGCCGTGATGTTCATCGTCTCCTACTCGACCTTCGACTGGCACAGCCTGAAGTCGCTGCCCCATATGCCCAAGAGTGAATCCACGGTCATGATCGTGACCGTCTTGGCCACGATCCTTACCCACAACCTCGCCATCGGCGTCATCTGCGGAGTCCTCACCGCAAGCGTGCTCTTCGCCCGACGCGTCGCCCACCTCGTCACTATGACCCGCGACCTCAGCGATGACGACGCCAAGGTCACCTATCAGGTCCACGGCGAGCTCTTCTTCGCCTCGAGCAATGACCTCGTGTACCAGTTCGACTACACGCACGATCCAGCTTGGGTGGTCATCGACCTCACCGCGGCACACATCTGGGACGCCTCTACCGTCGCAACGCTCGACGCCGTCCGCTTCAAGTATGAGAAGCGCGGCAAGGTCGTTCACCTCCACGGAGTCAACGCCGACAGCGCGGCACTGCGTAACCGCCTCCAAGGCCGGATGCCGCTGCCCGAATCATGACGGGCTGTGAGCGGTGCTCCCTATGAGTAGTCCACGAGCGCGCCAAATCCCATCGAGTCGCAAGAGAGAGGCAAGCGATGTCCCGTTATCCCGTGATTGATACACACGTCCATTTCTGGAACATGCACAACCCGGATTCGGGCATGTCTTGGCCATGGCTCGCCCCGGATGCCATCCACCCAATCCTGGGAAACATTGATCCCATCAAGGTCCTCACCTACGACGTCGAAAGCCTGTGGGCGGAGGCACGCTTCGCTGACGTCAGCGCGTTTGTCCACGTTGAAGCTGGCAACGTCTCCGATGACCCAGTGAACGAGACCGTTTGGCTGACGAGGATGCGGGAGCACGCGCCCGTCCCCTTCACCATCATCGGTCACGTGGAACTTGGCAGCGATGACGCATTCCGTCAGCTTGACGGCCATTGCGAGTCGCCATACTTCGTCGGCATTCGAGACCTCCAATCGGAGTCCATCCTCGAGTCCGGGGAGCTGGTCTCGACCTTCGAGAAGGCTCTGCAATTGATGTCGGAGCGGAGCCTCGTGTTCGATCTCGACTGCGAATGGCCCAACATGGCGGCGGCCCGCGACCTCGCCCTCCGTCATCCGGGCCTCACCGTGGTCCTCGACCACGTCGGCTTTCCCCGGAGCAGAGACGACGAGTACTTCCTGCACTGGGCAGAGGGCCTGCGGACCTTGGCACTTGCCCCGAACGTCACCTGCAAGGTCTCGGGCCTGGCGATGACGGACCCTCGCTTTACTAAGGAGTCGCTGCGCCGCTGGATCGATACGCCCCTGGACGTCTTTGGCCCGGAACGATGCGTCCTCGGCTCGAACTGGCCGGTGGATCGGCTCTTCAGCAGTTACGACGTCATCATGAACGTCTATCGCCAGCGGCTCGCGGAGCGCTTCAACGCAGAAGACCAACGGAAGGTGCTGTCCGAGAACGCAGCTGTCATCTTTCGCCTGTGATTCGGATCAGCCTTCAGGGCCTTCCGCCTTTCACTGCACTCAGCGCTTGGGTGGAGGATGGCGCTCTAAACCACTGCCGTCATTCCCCCATCGACGTAGAGAACCTGACCGTTGACGAAGTCCGAAGCGGCTGAGGCGAGAAAGATGGTCGCTCCCGCCAAGTCCTCGACCTCTCCCCAGCGGCCAGCCGGAGTGCGGTTGGAAACCCAGGCTGTGAATTCGGGATCGGCGACCAAAGCAGCTGTGAGCTCTGTCGCGAAGTAGCCGGGAGAGATTGCGTTCGCCTGGATCCCGAACGGTGCGAGATCCGCGCACATGCCTTTTGTCAGCATGACGATGGCGCCTTTGGTTGCCCCGTACGGTGCAATCCCTGGCCGGGCCAATTGGCTCTGCACCGATCCGATGTTGATGATCTTGCCGCTCCGCCTCGTGACCATTGCTCGTGCTACTCGTCTCGTGACGAGGAAAGCACTAGTCAAGTTGGCCGCGACGAGGTCATTCCAGTCGTCCACCGAGAAGTCCAACAGGGGAGCGCGTCTCTGGATGCCGACGTTGTTGACCAGGATGTCGAGCGCACCCCACGCGTGCTCGATCCTTTCGATGCCGGCGTCAACATCCTGCGGATCCGTGACGTCGAACGCGGTCGCTAGCGTCTCACCGCCTGTTCGTCTGCTGAGGTCCGTCGCAGTTTCGGCGGCGCCCTCGCCCGAACTTCCATGAACCACGACGCGTGCTCCGGCTTCTAAGAGGGCTTCGGCAAGAGCCGTGCCTATTCCTCGACTGGATCCCGTCACAAGCGCTGTGCGCCCAGTCAAGTCAAAGCGCTTCATTGCACACAGTCCAGCCCTTCTTAGAGCCCGGCAGAGGCCCCTTCCAAACGCGATCTAGCAAATAGTGGTGCGGCAATGCCAACCATAGCCGGTAATGTATCCGGTGATAACAAAACTACTTTGGGAGTTTTCAGTGAAGATCGCCGAGGGTCCGTCGTTCGCGAATGCGCTCGAGGTCGAGTTGGGTGACGGGGACGTCCTTCTGTGGTGGCTTGGTCAGGCTGGTTTCCTGTTGAGGTGTGCGGAGCGGTCGCTGCTGATCGATCCGTATTTGACGCCGACCGGATCGCGCCGCTTTCCGCCTCCGTTTCCATCTGAAGAGGCCACTCTCGTCGATGCTGTGCTCGTCACCCATGAGCACCGGGATCACCTGGATCTCGATGTAGTGCGAGCATTCGCTGAGTCGAGATCCGGGGCCATCTGGGTGGTTCCTACGCCGGTTGCCGGCCGACTCGCCGATCTCGGAATCCCAGTCGCCCAGATCGTGTCAGCGCAGCCAGGGCATCGGATCGAACTCGGCCAGCTCGTTGTTGATCCAGTCGCGGCCCATCACGGTGTTGCGATGGCAGATGCGTACAACACCGGCGAGGCTCTGAGCGGGGGACTGGTGAGGTTCCTGGGCTACGTGATGGAGCTCGCGGGGACCAGGATCTACCACTCTGGCGACTGCCTCGCCTACCCCGGTCTGGCGGAGGAGCTGGCGCGACTGTCCGTGGACGTGGTGCTGCTGCCGATCAATGGCCGAGACGCTGAGCGCGAATCTCGAGGAATCGTCGGCAACATGACTAGCGACGAAGCGGTGATCCTGGCCGGAGGCTCCGGAGCTGAGGTACTGGTGCCGATGCATTGGGACCTCATGCCTGACAACCTGGGTCACCCAAGCAGGGTGGTCGAGGCCGTGGAACGCGAGTATCCCGGTCTCACGGTGTTGGTGCCGAGCCGCGATCGGCCAGTCGGTCTGCATCGAGTGGGAAGGCGTTGGTGGCGTCGAACCGAAGCGCGGCCAGATGCCGAGTAGAGCAGTGCTGCAGCGGCTAAGCGAGACAAGTCTCAGGCCGTTCTGCTTCCTAGACCGTAGCCCGGCGACCCTCGATCGAAGCCAAGCCAGGTCGACGCGACGGGAGCTAGCGAGAAACGGAGTCCGCAACACGGACCCGCTCGACGTAGGGGTCGAGCTGGCTGAGAAACGCCGCGATCGCGCCTTCGGCCGCGCCCAGCAGTGTCGCGCTATTGCCGAGCTGCGCGGGAACGAGCAGCGCTGGGCCACCAGTCCGAGCCGGCCGACATTCATCGATAGCAGCGTGGAGCTCCACACTGAAATTTCTCAGCACTGTCGCGAACAGTCCTTCGAGAATGGTTTGCTCTGCGTCAAAGATGGAGAGCAAGGTAGCGATTCCGGCTCCCATGGGCGCGACGAGTTCCATGATCGCGGCTCGGGCGTCGGGGTCGCCGTTGTCGGCTCGGGCCACCAGTGCGCCGAGGCCCTCGCCGCACTGGTGGCCCGAGCCGACAACGGCGACCCCGACGCCCGAGCCGCGATCATGGAACTCGCGCCCGCGTTCTCGGCCGGAGCCGCGACTCTGCTGGCACTGTTCGGTTCGATCCGGATTCTTCTCGACGGCCTCTTCGCTGACCTCCTGCGGTACGCGGCGCCAGAGATTCAGTTGGCTATTGCGTACCACCGGCCCGCACTCACGTCTCATCCGGTTGACTTGGTTCCCGCGCAGCTCGGCAATAGCGCGACACTGCTAGGCGCGGCCGAAGGCGCGATCGCGGCGTTTCTCGATCAGCTGTAACCGGCCTGGCCGGCGGCCGCCTGTTTCATCGTGGTTCGGTCACGTGGGTCCGCCGCTCTACGGGCAGGATGCGTTCTTCCTCACCAGATCATGACGATGAGTCGCGATCAGCAGAGGACCTGCTGACGATCCGATGACCATCGAACGTGGAAGCTGCCAGTTCGGTCCACGCGTTCGAAGGTATGGGCGCCGAAGAAGTCTCGCTGTGCCTGGATGAGGCTTGCAGGCAGGCGCTCCGCGCGAACCGCGTCGTAGTAGGACAGCGATGAAGCGAGTGCCGGGACGGGTACTCCCCCCAGCGCAGCCTGTGCGACGACTCGTCGCCATGCCGGCAAGTCTTCGGACACAGCTGCGGCGAAGTACGGATCAGCCAGCAACAGCGGAAGTGACGGGTCTCGGTCATAGGCTTCAGAGATCCTTTCCAGGAAGCGGGCACGGATGATGCAGCCGCCTCGCCAGATCCGTGCCATAGAGCCTCGATCAATTCCCCAACCGAAGTGGGCTCCGGCGGCAGCGAGCTGATCGAAGCCCTGGGAGTACGCGACCACCTTGGATGCGTACAGCGCAGCACGAACATCGTCGATGAATGCCGACCGGTCGACCACGTTGAACGGCGTCACTCGTGATGCCAGTCGACTAACTGCTGCTCGCCGCTGCGGACCTGACGCCGACAGAGCCCGGGCAAACGCTGCCTCCGCAATTCCAGTCACCGGTACCCCGAGATCCAGCGCGGACTGCACGGTCCACCGGCCTGTGCCCTTCTGCTCTGCCGTGTCGACAATGACGTCGACTAGAGGCTTACCGGAGAACTCGTCGACATGGCCAAGTACCTCGGCTGTGATCTCGATCAGGAAGGACTCCAAGTCCCCCTTGTTCCACTCGGCAAAGATGTCCGCGATTTCCAACGCGGTGGTACCTAGTGCGCTCTTCAGCAGGTCGTAGGCCTCGGCGATCAACTGCATGTCCGCGTACTCAATGCCGTTGTGAACCATCTTCACGAAGTGTCCGGCTCCGTCCGGGCCAACGTGCTCGCAGCATGCGATGCCATCGACCTTGGCCGCAATGTTCGTGAGAATTGGGCGGAGCTGGTCGTACGCGTCAGCAGTGCCGCCGGGCATGATTGACGGTCCGAGGAGCGCACCTTCCTCCCCGCCCGACACGCCGCAGCCAACGAACCGTAGTCCCACGCTGGTCAGCGTCGCCTCACGCCGCCGGGTATCTAGGAAGTGGGCGTTGCCTGCGTCGACAATGACATCGCCATGGTCCAAGAAGGGAACCAGTTCGTCGATCACTGCATCCGTGGCCGTCCCGGCCTGGACCATGACAATGACCTTTCGCGGACGTTGAATCGCCGCGACGAAATCTGCGAGCGTCTCAGTAGGAATGAACGTTCCCTCGTGTCCGAACTCGTCAAAGACGCTGCGTGTTCGCTCTGGCGACCGGTTGTGGATGGCAACGGCGTAGCCATTCCGGGCAATGTTCCGCGCCAGATTGCTTCCCATGGTCGCCATGCCGGTCACGCCGACTTCCGCGCGAATGTTGGGGTTGTTCATGAGCACCCTTTCGATGCGTGCTGCCCGGTTGGTTGCGACGAACGAACATCTGCAGAGGCGGCAACGGGCCACGCCCGCCCAGCTCGCACCAACTCCTCAATGAGGAGCGGGATTCTGGCTTGGGCGTGGGCGTATGCCGTGACCCACTCAGGCTTCGCGGACACAACGACGTCAGATGCGTGCGGATCTGACAAGCGCGCCGCTGCCTCGCCGGTCGTCAAACTCGGGTCGAATGCCGTCAGGCCCAGCGCCGCAGCTCCTAGCGCCGAACCACCGGTTGCCTCGCTCACTATCAGATCCCGACCAAGGCATGCAGCCACGATGCTCGCCCAAAGTCGCGACTGGAACACGCCGCCTGTCGCTCGGATACTCGTAATTGGACTGACAGTGGAGAGCAGTGCGGCGACAGCGGCAAGCTGCATCGCAACGCCTTCGAGCCCAGCCCTCACAACATGCGGTTGTCCATGCTGTCGTCGTAGGCCAAGCAGCGCACCGGGGATATCGGGATCCCACAACGGAGCGCGTTCCGGAAGCAGGTATGGCAGCATCGTCAATCCGTCGCTGCCTGGTGCCACGGCCTCCGCCAGGTCTAGAAGCCGGAGCGTCTCGCTGGTGTCAGGCGAACTCTGTACGGCGAACAGGTCGGCTAACCAGTTGAGGACGATGCCGCCGTTGCTCACGGCGCCGCCGATCGTCCACGTACGTTCGTCCAATGCGTAGCAGAAGAGGGATGGGTCGAGTCGACGCGGTTGCTGTGAGACGACCACGCGAATAGCGCCTGAGGTACCCAGAGACAACCCAGCAACACCAGCATCGACCGCGCCGCAACCGACGTTCGCGAGCGGGCCATCGCCCGCCCCTAGCACCACAGGGGTGGAGGCGGGTAATCCGACCCGAGAGGCCGCGCTCGCGGACATCGGCAGGATATGGGTGGTAGGCAGAATGCTCGGCAGCAAACTGCGATCCATCCGTGCCGCGTCCAACGCCGCGTCACTCCAGTCGCCCGACCACCGGTCCATGAGTCCTGAGCCCGACGCCGTGGATCGCTCTGTCACGAGCTCACCCGTGAACGCGTAGAGGATCCAGTCCTTGAGGCCCAACCAGAATCTGACCTTCTCGCTGGTGACTGGGTCGTGCAAACCGAACCATCGGATCTTCGTCATCGGCGACATGGGATGGACTGGCGTGCCTGTGGCTTCATGTAGCGCTTCTGCCACGCCGCTGGCGTGGATCTCGCGACTCACTTCCGAGGCTCTGCCGTCGGCGAAGGTGAGTAGCGCCGTAATCGGCCACAAGGTCCCGTCAACACCAATCAGGCCATGCATTGCCGCGCTCATAGACACGGCCACCACTTCAGATGGGTGGCATGAGGAAACGCACTCTGCTACCGCCGAAAACGCCGCTTCTACAACTGCGTGAGGATCTTGTACCTGCCAACCCGGCTTGGGTTCGGTCAGCGCGTACGACCGCTGAGTGCCGTGCCGGAACCCCCCGTCGACGTTGAAAGCAACCGCCTTCGTCCCCGTAGTTCCTACATCAAGTCCGATGATCACCGCAGACGGAACGCGACCCATGTCGACCTCGTCAACTGACGATCGTCGTTGACGAGGGTCGTGCCTCAAAACCCGCCATACGCCGCTGTCTGAGCGAGCGCACGCGGTCAGCACGAGGGCGAGGAGCCTCGCCGACGGAGTGCAGGACAACGGCCGTCCGCTCGGCCAGAGTCAGCGGATGATCCTCCGCGACCGAACCCCCCACACCCACCTTGTCGAAGAGCATGCCGGCGGCGTGCTCGCCAATTCCCCGCCAGAGGAGGCCCTCGCTCATCGATTTTGTTCCCGATTCGTAATAAAGAAACTGCTTGTATTGTTCGTGACAATAACATATCTTTCGAGTCGGCGAGGCGACGACGTAGGGGACCTGCTAGAGGCCCCAAGCGCGAATCCAACAGACGACCGAGGGGACGCAGTGAGCGCGAAGACCACCGACATGACGCTGAACAGCACCTGCGCCACGCGCTGTGTGCGTGGCGGCGTCGTGAGTGGCAATGCCATCCGCGTCGCACCGACTGGACGTTTCACGTTCGCGACACCCCACTCCGCGCACAGCGTTCAGGCACGGATAGACGATCAGGGATCGGCGACAGCGCGATGAGCATCCCGGCGCTGGAAGCGCGCAAGATCGAGCGAAGCTTCGGCCATGTCCGCGCCTTGGACGGGGCGGACTTCGACGTCTACCCCGGAGAGGTCGTCGCACTAATCGGCGACAACGGTGCTGGCAAGTCGACTCTGGTCAAGGCTCTCTCGGGAAACCTGGCAATCAACTCGGGCACGATTCTCGTCAATGGCATCGAGGTGGATCTGCCGACGCCTACGAGGGCCAGGGCGTTGGGCATCGAGACGGTCTACCAGGACCTCGCACTAGCGCCGGACTTGTCGGCGGTGCAGAACATGTTCCTCGGTCGCGAAATACGACGCCGAGGGCCACTCGGCAAGCTCGGATTTCTAGACACCCCTGCGATGCGTAGGCAGTCGAGGCAGGCCTTCGACGAACTTGGAGCGACTATTCGAAGCTTGACGACTGCGGTCGGCAGCATGTCGGGGGGACAACGCCAAGCCGTCGCTATCGCAAGAGCCGTGGCATGGGCCGAGGGAGTCGTGTTTCTCGATGAGCCCACTGCCGCGCTCGGTGTGCGCCAGACCGAAAACGTCCTCGAGACCATACGGCGTGTCAGAGACCGGGGCACGGCGGTTGTCCTCATCAGCCACTCCATGCCAGAAGTGATGGCGGTGGCCGACCGCATCCAGGTCTTCCGGATGGGTAGGCGCGTAGCGACCTACTCGGCACAGCAAACGAGCATGGAGCAACTCGTCGCGGCCATGACAGGTGCGATCGGGGGTGCGGTTGCATGAATACGGACAAGTCAGGTCTTGAGGAAGTCGATCAGTCCGCTCGCGAAGGCCGCGGCAGGGAGATGCTCCGACGAGTCCTTGAAGTCCAGGCATTTCAGATTCTCCTGATCCTCATTGTCATCTTGATTGTCTTCTCGCTCTTGGCCCCGGAGGTCTTCCCGACCTGGGCGAATGCGCGACAGGTTCTTCAGAACATGGCGATTCTCGGCGTGATGGGTATCGGCATGACCTTCGTGATCATCACGGCGGGAATCGATCTCTCGATCGGCGCAGTCCTAGTCTTCTCCGGCGTCATCGCGTCGATGAGCATGCGCGCACTCGGTTCTGAGGGATGGGGTGTCGCGATCGTTGGCGCGATCGTTGCCGTCGGTTGCGGCGCCGCGTGGGGACTGCTCAACGGAGTGATTATCGCCAAGATGAAGGTCCCTCCCTTCATCGTCACTCTCGGAACGTACGGCGCAGCCCTAGGTCTTGCCCTGGTGATCACCGGGGGCGAGGACATCAAGGATGTGCCGAGTGTCCTCGCCAGCGCCGTCGGTTACGGCAACATCCCCGGCACAACGATCCCGATCATCGTCCTGATCACCACGGTTCTATTCATAGCCTTCGGAATCCTGCTGCACCGAACCCAGTTCGGGCTGCACGTGTTTGCGATCGGTTCGAGCGAAGAGGCCTCCCGCCGTGTGGGAGTGAGAGTGGACCAGAGACTCATCTTGGTCTACATGATCTCCGGCGCCTTGGCGGGTTTCGCAGGCATCCTCTCTCTGGCAACGTTCAATAGCACCGCCATCAGCGGCCAGGGCCAAACCAACCTGAGTGTCATCTCGGCGGTCGTAATTGGCGGTACCAGTCTCTTCGGAGGCATAGGGACGGTCTTTGGAACCGCGGTAGGACTATCAATCCCAGCAGTCCTGCAGGACGGCTTCATCATCACCGGTGTCGAGCCGTTCTGGCAGCTCGTCGCGGTCGGCGTCATCCTGATTCTCGCGGTGTACATCGACCAGCGCCGTCGACAGGCTGCAGCTCGCGGCGGTCGAGCTGCGCGAAGGCGTGCACCGGAGCCGACCACGGCTGCAAATTCGAACGCAGCAGGGCCACGCGTTCAGGGATCTCCGAACCCTGCGCCCGAACCCGGCCGGCCAGTACTGCTTCAGCCAAACTTCATTTCGCATCAAGAACGAGGAGGGCACCGCATCGCCGCACTACGCGGCCTCACTCTGAGCGACGGCATTCAATCCGAGGAATGGCTCGGATCTACGACTGCTCTTCAAGACGACGAGTCGTTGGGATTGTCGAGGGCGCTTGACGGCTCGACCCTGCAGCAACTCGTGGCAGCGGACCACGAGGCGTGGGTAGGCCAGTACGCGGCACAGACCGAAAGCCCAGCCGACACTGGGATTCTGTTTAGGCTCCTTGATGTCGACCGGCGACTCCCGGTTCAAGTTCATCCCGACCGCGCGTTTGCCCGACGACGCCTTAACGCTGCCTACGGGAAGACGGAAGCCTGGCTGATTCTTGAGGCGGCTGAAGGCAGCGTCGCCTATCTCGGGTGGAAGGACGACGTCTCGCCGGCGAAACTCGTCGACCGGCACAACGCTCAAGACGATGCTTGGATGCTGGACAATCTCAACCGCATCGAAGTTCGGCCCGGCATGGCGATACTGGTACCGGCCGGCACGCCACATTCGATAGGCGAAGGAGTCCTCGCCGCCGCGATCCAAGAACCAACGCAGTACTCGATTGTCTTGGAGCGGGCGTCAAGTGGGTCGTCGCCCGAGCAGTCGGATACCCGTCTCGGACTGGACACAGCAATTGCCGCAGTCGATTCCTCGAAGCTGTCGTCCGAACGCCTCGCCGACTTGATCACGTGCACGGATCTCAACGTGTCAAGCCGTCATACGCAAAGTCTGCTTCCCGTGCAAGCCGACCCCTACTTCCGCCTCGAGCTCATTTCGCCAGGCAACAGCACTCGGGTGGAGGTAGATCGCGGGTTCGCGGTCACCGTCGTTCTCTCCGGAGCGGGTCAGCTGCGTGGCAGACACTCCATGCCAATGCGCGAAGGAGACGTGGTGGCAATACCCGATTCCTTCGGCCCGTGGACCGCAGAAGGCGACTTCCGCCTCCTGTTGGCACGACCAGGGACCGGCTGGCCAAGGAGCTTGGCCATGCCCGAACCCATCCGTCCTTGACAGCAACGAAAGTGAGGTCGAACCGGCGTATCCCCAACTGAATCTCAGAACTCATCAATCGGTTAGCCAAAGGAGAACTACATGAAGATAAACCGGTTCGTGGCGCTCAGCTCTGTCGCAGTGCTGGTTGGCGCCTCACTACTCACCGGCTGTTCGAGCAGTGCCTCGAGCGATGCCTCGAGTGAAGCAGACGCGGCCGCCCCGGCAGAGTCAGTTGCGGCATCGAGCCCCGCCGAGTCGGCTGCCGCATCCACCGCCGAGAAGTACACGATCGCGTTCGTGCCAGGTGGAGTCGGCGATAACTTCTGGACCACCCTGGAATGCGGCGTGCGAGGAGCGGCCGATGCTGTCGGAGCTGAGGTAACCACGCAGGCACCGCTGGATGGCACCGCTACCCAGCAGAAGCCCATCATCGACTCGATCACCGCGCTCAAGCCTGACCTGTTGATCGTGTCGGCCACGGACTCCACTGCTATGCAGGCACCCCTCCAAGCGGCCGCCGATGCTGGCATCAAGGTCGTCTTCGTCAACTCCGCAACTGATGATCCATCGTTCGCTGTCACATCGGTGCTCACCGACGACGTAGCGGGCGGCGCGGCTGCATTCGAAGCGTTGAAGCAGCTGAGGCCCGATGGCGGGAAGGTTCTTGTCATCGGATCGATTCCCGGAGTCCAGAACACGGACAATCGAGTGACGGGTTTCGAAGAGGCTGTCAAGGGCGACTCGTCCTTCGACTACCTGGGCGTCCAGTACAGCAAGAACACCGCTATTACTGCAGCCCAGCTCGTCGCGGCCGCGCTGCAAAAGGATCCTGATATCACTGGCATCTTCGCCGTGGGTCAGATCGCCGCTGAGGGTGCAGCGACTGGCCTGAAGCAGGCCGGAAAGCAAGGCGACGTCGCACTCGTCGGGTACGACGCTGGCCCCGGCCAGATCGCTGAACTGAAGGACAACACCGTTCAGGCACTGATCGCGCAGCAGCCCCAGACAATGGGCGAGAAGGCTGTCGAACTCGGCTTGGCCGCGGTGGCTGGCAAGCCTGTGGAGGCGGTCAGTTCACCGGTGTCGATCATTACGCAGGCGAATGTCGACAGTCCTGAAGGCCAGGCCGCAGCGTACCGGTCTAGCTGCTAGACGCGACGCTTGTCGCATCCGGGTGGGAGTCGCCATGGCGGCCCCCACCCGGATGCTTTTCGAACGCTGCCCTGCAAGGTCACAGTTCTGCCGCGTGTACTCAGTGAGTCGCGGTGACTGTCGTGTCGGCCGCGTGGCTGGTGGCGGATCTCGACTACGGGCAGAGAACGTCCAGTCTGGTCCACCGATCGAGAGATGTGCGTCCGTGCGGAGCACTTTTGGAGTCTGCGGTTGTGGCCCTCCGATTTGAGCGTCCGCGACCGGTTGAAGAAGGCAGAACGCATGATCCGCAATCGTTTTTGGGCGATCGCCAGTAGCGCGGAATAGACGCCGTTGACCTCGACGCGTCTGCAAATGCGGGGCGACTGGAACCGGAAGTCCATCAGTCGGTGGACGCGACCACAACTGCACTGTGGCGAGAGTTTTAAGTTTCACGCTGTCTACGAAGGAGCCAACTGAAGTCTGGGCATCCAAATAGCTGACGCGAACAACTTACTTCGCCAAATTGAACTGAACTGGGGACTCAGCGGTAACGGTGTCGTGCGTACCTGGGTCGATCAAATACGACTCAGTCCTCGCCGCTACCTCCGGTTGTGACTGTGGCTTCGCGGTTGTGTATCAGCCTGTAGACCTTGGTTATGCCTTAGTAAGACTGCTCTCGCCAAGTCGACGTCGCCATCCTCGATTGCCCGGACGAGTTCAGTGTGAACCGCTAAGCGTTCTTCGTGGAACTCACTCAGTGACATCGGCCCCGCGCTGACCACAGAGATGGTGTGCTCTTCGATGAGGTCGAGTAGGGACAGGTAGATGGAACTGAGTATCTCGCTCCGTGCGGCGGCAGCGATTTTGGAGTGAAGATTCCAGTTTGCGCGCAGAAATGCGATGCCATCGTCGGCTTTGACCGTGTCGGCCATGCGCTGGAGCGCTGCGGCGATTGCAGTCAGGTCTGGTTCAGTCGCGTAACGGCAGGCGTCCTCCACTATCAGGAAGTCCAACGCGTTCCTGATCCTGACCGCTTCGGCGACGGTATGACGATCGATATTGAGGCCGAGAAGAGCGTGTCCCAGACGCGTCATTGGTGACTGTTCAGCTACGAATACGCCACCGCCGGGACCTGGTCGCACGGTCACCAGCCCGCGCTCTTGAAGCAGGCGTAGCGTTTCGTTGAACGTGCCGAGCGAGACATCAACTCTCGCCCGGACCTCTTCCTTGGTCCCCAGTCGCGCCCCAGTTTCGGCGTCCGACACGACGACTGCGAGCGCGGCTGCGGCTACGCCAGCTCGCGAAGTTCCAAATGAGGGCGCGGTCGCCACGGGTCACCTCCAGTCGCCTGAAAATCTATCATAAACGAATAGGTTTGTTCTTGACAGCGCCCGGTTCCGCGGCGACACTGGTTAAACCAGTATGAACAATAGTAAATAATCAGGGGCGGAGTCGCGGGGTGTCACGTGCCACCGCGCGGGTCGCTGAAAATCGATGGGAGTTCTCCGTAATGTCGCTTCCAGTGCGGTGGCGGACTTTCCGTGGCGGCGTCACGGCGACGCCTCGACAGCTACAAGCGATTCCCTGTGAGGGGCGCAAAGGCGAAGTTCGGGGTGCCTTCGATGCGAACTCGTCGTGCTGCGAGCAGACCAGAACCGAGGCGGAGTCGTGAACAGCGGACCGAATCGGGTCGCGATGATAGTCGGCGGCAAATCGTGTTCCGCGAAGGCGGGCGAGTGGTTCGCGGTGATCAATCCAGCTACTGGTCGGGTGATTGCAGAGGTCCCGCGAGCCAAGAGCGAGGACGTCGCGTCGGCGGTTCACGCGGCTCACCGGTCCTTTCCGTCATGGAGGGATACGTCGGCTAGGGATCGCGGCGCGGGCCTGTACCGGTTGGCTGAATTGGTCGACGCTGAGAGCGAAGGGCTCGCCCGGCTACTTTGCGAAGAGACCGGGAACGCGATTCGAACGCAGGCGCGACCAGAGATCGCCTCTGTCGTGGATCTCCTCCGATACTTCGCTGGCGTCGCTGGTGAAGCGAAGGGGGAGACCGTCCCGCTGGGTCCTGGCCTGCTGAACTACACAGTGCGCGAGCCGATGGGCGTCGTGGGCGCGATGACGCCGTGGAATGCTCCCGCGCAACTAGCGGTGGTCAAGTCGGCCGCAGCAATCGTCACTGGAAACACCGTAGTCCTCAAGGCTTCCGAAGAAGCTCCGCTCACGGTGCTGCGCATCGCGGCCTTGGCGCAGGAAAGCCTGCCGGCTGGAGTGTTCAACGTGGTCACAGGACTCGGCTCGGAGGCGGGTGCTGCACTCTTGGCAGAGCCGCAGATTGCAAAGCTATCCTTCACTGGCTCAACACGGGTCGGTCGCATCGTGATGGCGGCCGCCGCAGAGCGGATCGTCCCCGTTTCGCTTGAGTTGGGGGGCAAGAGCCCGGCCGTGGTGTTTGCCGACGCGGATAGTGACGAGACTGCGCGCGGGGTGCTCAGCGGCATGCGCTTCTATCGACAAGGTCAGTCATGCACGGCTGGCAGCCGGCTGTACGTGCACGAATCCATATACGAGAGTTTCGTTGCCCGACTGAAGCAGCACCTCGACGGACTAGTCGTCGGCGACCCAATGGACGAGCAGAGTGATGTGGGCTCGTTGATCAATGCGTCCCAGTTCGACCGGGTTCGCGGATTTGTCAGCCAAGCGCTGGCGTCGGGCGCTGAACTCATCACTGGGTCAGACCCGGCCGAGCACCCGGAAGGCCCTGGCTACTACCTGCATCCGACATTGCTCGGCAATGTCCCGCAGGATTCACCAGCAGCACGCGAGGAGATCTTTGGTCCGGTGATGATCGTCAGTCGCTGGAGCGAGCTCGACGAAGTCGTCGAACTTTGCAACGACACTCCCTACGGCCTCGCCGCTTACGTGTGGACCGGCGAGCTCGCTGCGGCACTTGGCCTTGCTCACCGCATCGAGGCGGGTTGGGTGCAGGTCAATCGTGGACTCGGCCAGCTCGCTGGGATGTCCTATGGCGGAATCAAGGCGAGCGGAATCGGCGGTGAATTCTCTCTCGAAACCGCGCTGGACGCCTTTACCTACCGCAAAACCATCACCGTTGGAATCTGAGTCACTGCTGATTGCCTCCACTTGATTGCAACGCCCTGCGACGACGAAAAGGAAGAAGACGCAATGGCTATTGAGACCGAGAAGACCTACACCTCACACGGAGATGTTGACCTCGACGTTGATGTCTCTGGGATGACCCGCGAGGAGCTCATCGCTCACAACATCAAGGTCGTGGAGGCACACTTCCACAACGAAACACCGGACTTGGTGGACAAGGCGATCGCGCTCTATGCGACCGACATCGTGTGGGAGGCGCCGGCCCGAGGCCTGGTCTACACGGACCCAGCTCAGGTGAAGGACGCATACCTTGGGATCTACCGCACAGTCCACTTCAACAAAGCCACGACCCTTCGTCGCTTCGCGACCGAGGACTTTGTCTTCGACGACCAGGTTATCGATATGACCGTGGTCGGCGAGGAGATGCCCAACCTTGGCTTCGAGCCGGGGGACCGGATCAGTATGCGGTTGGTGCACTGCTTCGAGATGAAGGACGGGCGTATCGCCCGGGAAATCGCGTACGAGATCTCCCGGCCGTTCGGTGGACCCAAGGATGTCGACTCGATCCCTGAGGGATCGGTCAGCGAAGACTTCCCCAACGGTCCGCACTTCGGCCAGTGACGAAGACAACTAGAACTCACGGAAGGCACATGAATTGAATCTCATCGGGTTTCTCTTCGACGGCGTCCGCCACGTCGGCGAAGTCGATGGCGCGCTGGTGCGAGATCTCGGCTCGGCCAAGGAGTTCTACGACGATACGGAGCGTGCGCTAGCGAATACGGGCGGCGTCCAGTACGAGGTCGCCTCGCTCGAGTTGACTCCCGCCGTACCCGAGACGGCGCGGATTTTCTGCGTAGGAATCAACTACCGAAGCCACGCAGCGGAGTCGAAGGAACTCGCGGGTATCGACGAACCTAAGGTTCCGATGATCTTCGGTCGCTGGGAGCAGTCCCTCGTGACCGATGGAGTCCCCGTTCCTGTGCCGCCGAACGAGCCTGGCCTGGATTGGGAGGTGGAACTGGCTGCAGTCATTGGCAGACGCGTCTGGCGTGCTGACGAGGAGACCGCGGTCGAGTGCGTTCTGGGCTACGCCGCGTTCAACGACCTCAGTGCTCGCGTCAAGCAGTTGGAGACACCCCAGTTCACGATTGGTAAGAACGCCGACCGCAGCGGACCAATCAGCGCAGTCGTGACGAAGGACGAGGTAGGCGACATCAGCCGAGGACTTCGTGTCACCACAGAAGTGAATGGCGTACTGATGCAAGACGGCAACACTCGGGACTTGATCCACGGTGTCGGCCGAATCATCTCCTACATTACCGACACTCTCACCCTTCTCCCTGGGGACATCATCGCGACTGGAACGCCAGGCGGAGTCGGTGCCGGCCGCAAACCACCAACGTTCTTGCAGCCGGGCGATGAGGTCACTGTCAGCGTTGAATCCGTCGGTAGCGTTCGCACACCGATCGTCGCAGACGTGCCTCGATGAGCTGCCACGGATCTCGTTCGTGCCGGTTCCCGGGCTAGGCGGAAGACAATGCTTGACGGAGTGACGGTGGTCGATTTGAGTCGCGCGCTGGCCGGGCCGCAGGCAACGATGATGTTGGCGGACCTGGGAGCGCGCGTAATCAAGGTGGAGATCCCCGAGGGCGGGGACGACAGCCGCGGATGGGGCCCGCCATTCGTGCGTGGTTCGGGCGTTGACGAAGAGGAGTCAACGTACTTTCTTTGCTGCAACAGGAACAAGGAATCGGTTACCGTCGACTTGAAGTCGGCCGCCGGCTTCGAGTTCTTTTTGGACCTGGTCCGGCACGCTGACGTCCTCGTCGAGAACTTCCGCGTCGGAACGATGGACAGGTTGGGCTTAAGCAGTCGTCAACTGCACGACGTAAACGATCGCCTGATCATCGGGTCTATCACGGGGTTCGGTCATGATGGCCCCGAAGCAACCCGCCCGGGCTATGACCAGATCGCTCAAGGCGAAGCTGGGCTCATGAGCCTGACTGGCGATGCCCACGGTGAACCCTCAAAGGTCGGTGTTCCGATTGGGGACCTGCTCGCGGGTATGAATTTGGCCTTCGGTATTGCCGCGGCGCTCTACGAACGCCGCCTTACCGGTAAAGGGCGCGTCGTGCGAACTAGCCTCCTGTCGAGTTTGGTTGGTGCTCATGCCTTCCAAGGAACTCGGTGGACGGTTGCCGGAGAACTACCCACCCGAACGGGCAACCACCACCCGTCGATCTCCCCCTACGGGCTGTTCCAAACTTCCGATGCTCCCGTGCAGATTGCTGTCGGAAGTGAACGTCTGTGGCATCGGTTCGCGCCTCTGGTCGGACTCGATCCGAACGACCCTCGTTATGTGACCAACCTTGAGCGAACACGAAACCGCGACGGACTGACCTCGGCCATCAATGACGTCCTCTCGACTGCCCCCGTCGAGAAGTGGTTGTACACGTTCACCAATGCCGGCATTCCGGCAGGTCGTGTGCGAACCCTGCCGGAGGTCTACGCGTGGGACCAGGTCGCATCGCAAGGCCTTCTGCTCGAAGTCGACCATTCCAGCCTCGGTCGCCTGACGCTTCCCGGGCCCGCGTTGCGCCTCGATGACAACGACTTTGCTGGAGCGCGGCGCCACCACTCGGCGCCACCGCGTCTCGGCGAGCACAACGCAGCTGTGTCGGATTGGATGGCAGGCCTAGAGAAGCGGTCGCCGTCGCTTATGTAACGGATGGAACACGAAATCGACGATTTCCACAGTGAAGCCTTGACATGCCTTTGAATCGTGAGAGCATTCTAATTAATTACGAAGAATAGTGAAGAATAGTTCCGACCTCAGGTATTCACTCACGCAGCGGAGGCGCAGGTGACTCTCAAGTTGGTCTTTGTGGGGATAACCCATCCCCACTCCTCAGCCCGCTACCGCGCGATCGAGCGGATCGACGGAGTCGAAATCCTTGGCGCCTGGGATCAGGACACCACCGCCCTCGAAGCCTTCTGCGATGAGGTCGCCGCTACCGGTTTCCGCGACATGCCTGACTTCGCCTCCGGTATCGACGGCGTGGTTATTCATTCGAAGAGCTCGCAGATGGCCGAGTACGCGATCGCCGCAGTTGCGGCGGGGTGTGGCGTCCTCATCGAGAAGCCAGGTGGGGCCGGTCTGTCAGATCTCGTTCAACTCGCGTCGCTAGAGCGAACAGTTAACGTCCCGATGTGGGTCGGATTTAGTTTCCATTACTCAGAGGCATTCGCGAGGGCAAAGGCGGCCTTCGAAGCCGGCGCCGCCGGTACCGCTCCCCTGATCCATGGACACGGCGCCAGCTCTCAGGGTGAGCATCTGACGATGCATCTCAACCAAGAGGCCGACATGGGCGGCGGTCTTTGGGTGATTGGTAGTCACGTAATCCAACTCCTTCTTGAACTTTGTGGTCCGCCATTAGCTGTGTCGGCGAGGGTCCTGAAGTTCGGCAGCGTGTCGGACGCGAGGTCCCGCGAGGATGTTGCCAGCCTCGCGCTCCGCTACGACGACAGGCTCGTTACGTACAACTTCACGGTGCACGACAACCTGCAGTGGTTCGAGAGCGCCGAAGTCTTGATCTACGGCGACAAGGGCACCATCACGGTCGGTGTTCTGCCTGAGCGACTCGAGTTCGCACTCAACGAAGCGTGGCGAGGTCTGCCGACTGGCGTGAGCACCTGGTCTGAAGGCAGTTTCACTGTGCCCTGGACGGGCACGATGTCGGGATTCTCCGAGTTGCCGCAGATCCAGAACTTGAACTACTTCGTGCGTGAAGCCGACGCTTTCGTCCATGCCCTCAGAGGCAATGCCGTTGACGGCGTAACCGTGACCGACGCCCTTAACGTCGCACGCGTCGTCAAGGCGGCCTACGTCTCCGAGTCGAGAGGAGGAGCCGAAGTGAACGTCGACGAGACCGTCGACGGTGCGATCACATCGTGACGAATATGCACATGCTCTTGCGTCAACCCGTCAGTTCCCAGATACGACCAAGTCCAAGGAAAGGTTTAGTGATGAGAGATCTCAAGCGAACTCGAGGATTGACCGCGGCGGTGATCGTCGGCGGTGTAGCCCTTGTTGCAGCGGGGTGCAGCGGCTCCTCGACCTCGGCTCCGGACACGTCCACCGCGGCCGCCGACACCTCGGCTTCAGCCCCCGGCGCGTCGGCTTCGGCCCCCGCCACCGGCAGCGACGACTACACGGTCGCGTTGAGCGTTGCATTCACCGGCAACTCGTGGCGCAAGTCGATGGTGCAGGGCTGGGAGTACGCAGCGAAGAATGCTCAGGCAGCTGGCGAAATCTCGGGCTACAAGGTGTCCCTTGCCCCAGACGGAACCGCAACCTCGCAGATTGCTCAGATCCAGAGCCTGATCCTGGAGGCGCCCGACGCGCTGAACATCGATGCCGAGTCACCGACCGCACTGAACCCCGTCATCAAGCAGGCGTGCGATGCGGGCATCACGGTGATCGTCTTTGACCAGACCACCGATTCCACGGACGACTGCGCGACCTTCCTCTACAACCCGCTCAAGGCATACGGCGCGGCCATCGCCGACCAGGTAGCCACTCAGATGGGCGGCACCGGCAATCTGATCCTCGTGCAAGGGGTCGTGGGCGGAAAGCCTAACGCCGAGATCGTCTCGGGAGTAAACGAGGTTCTCGCGGGCTATCCCGACATCAAGGTCGTCGCCGATGTGGTGGGTGAGTCAAGCGACTCGGTCACGGAGAAGGCTCTCACTGGCGTACTCCCGACGCTCGGGCCGGTACAGGGTGTGATCTCGTGGGGTGGCACGTCGGGAATTCTGAGCGCCTTCGACAAGGCGGACCGTCCGGCGCCAGCCTTGGCCTTCGACAATAGCGGCGAGAGTCTTCGGACGCTTCAGGATCTCGGAACTGCTGACCCGAACTTTACGGGCACTGGTGTCTTCACGGACCCGGGCCAGGGTGCGGCGGCCTTCCAGGCGACGATGCTGAAGAAGAACGGGACCGAGCTCCCGAAGGAGATCATCACGCCTGTAATTACGATTCCGAAGGACAACCTGTCCTCGTGGATTGACGTCACACCTCCCGGCGCGGTCGCGCAGTGGTTGTGGACTCAGGACGACGTCGCACAGGTAATTGCGACGCAAGGAACCGACGCTCTCTTCGAGCCGGCTATCCCAACGCAGGCACCGTAAAACCATGACGAGGATGACGAACTCGGCTTCCAACCAATCCGTGGCTATCAACGCGACCAAAGTGTTCGCCCTAGAGGCGATTTCCAAGCATTACGGTCGGACGACGGCGCTCGACAACGTCACCCTCGACATGAGTTCAGGCGAATTTCTCGGAGTGGTCGGCCACAACGGTGCCGGCAAGAGCACGCTGATGCGTGTTCTTGCCGGCACCGAACGCCCGACAGCCGGGCGCATGAAGATCCACGGGCAGGAGGTATCCGCCGACTACGGCCCCAACCAGGCTCGCGAGAGCGGGGTCTTCTGCTCAGCGCAAACGAGCATGCTGTGTGAGGACCTCCGCGCATACGAGAACGTCTACATTCTCGATCCAGGATTCCAGGGAGGACGAAAGGCGGCGCGAAACGCGCTGGAAGAAGCCGTAGCTCGGCTATTTCCGAGCATCACGATCGACCCTGACGTGCGTGCAGTGTCTCTCAGCGTCGTCCATCGGCAGGCATTGCAACTCGCGTTGGTAGCCCGCGGTCTCCTCCGCCCGGATACCGTGTTGCTGCTCGATGAGCCAACGGCGTCGCTCCCCAACGAATTGGCCGATGGAATGTTCGCGGGAGTGCGCAGCCTGCTAGAGGAAGGTCGCCGGTCTGTCCTCCTGATCACCCACAAGGTCCGTGAGGTCCTTGATCAGTGTGAACGCATCGTCGCGATGGCTGCCGGCTCGGTAATCCTCGATGCCGAGACATCGCAGCTTGACTTCGACGGCGTAATCAAGGGCATGGCAGGTACCCAGCGAAACTACGCTGAGCCCGTCGAACTTGATCCGGGTGACTCAAGGATGGCGGCGAAACGCGCTGCCCCGACCCTCTTGAGTATCGCGGTAGGCGGCCTACGCACGGACTCGCCTACCGAACTCGTTGTCCGATCTGGCGAGTTGATCGGACTGGGCGGCCTTGAAGGACAGGGCCAGAATACTGTGTTAGAGCGCGCATGGTCCGTCCAGCGTATGAAGTTGACGTTGCCCGGTTCAGCGGTGAGCCGGCAAAGAGTGCGAACCGGATACGTCACCGGCGACCGTGCAGGCTCAGGAGTCTTTCCGCTCTGGACGATTGAACAGAACCTCGTCGCGGCCAGCCTTAAACGGGTCTCGCGCGTCCGGGTCTTGAGTCGCAGGCGAGAAGCCCAAGTGTCCGACAGCTGGATCAAAGAACTCGGAATCATCGGCCGGCGACGGGACAACATCCTGACGCTGAGCGGTGGGAACCAGCAGAAGGTTCTCTTCGCCAGGGCTCTCGCAGATGGCCCCGAACTTCTTGTGCTGGACGACCCGTTCCGCGGAGTCGATGTCGGAAGCAAGTACGACGCATACGTCATGCTCCGCGAACTAGCAGCAGCAAACGGCGTAGGAATCCTTTGGTACTCAAGCGAGTTCGAGGAGCTTCAGCAGTGTGATGCCGTTTATGTCATGTATCAGAACAAGTTGGTTAGACGTGTCGATGCCAAGGATCTAACGAGCAGCACGTTCTTGTCGACTTCGTTCCAGAGCTGACTCCACGCAAACCAGAGTGCACAGGAGGGAACTGATGAACGCCGGGGATCTCCCAAAGCCCGCGTCCCATGGAATTGCGGACAGGTTGGGTGCCGCCAAGGCCGTAGCGCGCGATAGCAGCAGTGTCGTGATCGCCCTGCTGGCACTCATTGGACTGGTCATGTGGGCGGCCTCGCTCAACTCCAACGTGCTGTCCTACCTGGGCTTGTCGCTACTCCTCCAAAGCTCGATCGTCCTCGTGTTCGCTGCGTGCAGTGCAGCGTTCGTCATCCTTGTCGGCGACATCGACTTGGGGATCGGAAACTTCATCGGCTTGGCGAATGTCGTGGTCGCGGTCTACCTGACGTCGAATCCAGTGCTTGGCATTCTGCTGATAGTTGGACTGATCGCCGGATATGGCGTGCTGGGGCTGATCATCGAGGTCGCTCAAATCCCTTCCATCGTGGCCACTCTCGGCGCCGCCTTCATCTGGTTCGGACTCGCGCAACTGGTACTTCCTCAGCCCGGAGGCAGCGCTCCGGATTGCCTTACCGCGATCATCCAGTCCAAGCCACCGTTGTTCCCCATGCCCATCTGGATCGCCATCCTCACTGCGATCGTGTTCCACCTGTTGCTCTTTCACACGAGAACCGGACTCAAACTCCGAGCGCTTGGGTCCAACCATGAAAATCTCGTCCGGTCCGGTTCCTCGGCCGTGCGACTCAAGGTGATCGCCTATGCGACGGCAGGCTTCCTCGGTGTCCTCGCGGGGCTCGCCCTTACGGGAGTTACTGGCGGTGGGAACGCGACTGGAACTGCCCAGTACACACTCCTCGCCATCGGCGGAGTAATTCTCGGAGGAGGCGAATTCAGTGGTGGCCGTGTATCGATCATCGGCGCTGTCCTCGGCGCGTTGAGTCTGGCGATGATTGGCTCCGTTGTCTCTCTCATTGGCCTCTCATCGGTTTGGCAAAGCGCCGTCGTGGGAGTGGTCCTGATCGTCATCGTGGCCCTCCGACGTATTCGGCACGGCTTCGAAGCGGTGCTTACTCGAAAGCAACTCGCGGAACAACGCGCGCAGACCCGCGGCGTGATGGAGGTGGCACAGGATGAACTCTGACAACGTCACGAACTTGGTCGCTAGCGGGCAGGACCCATCCACACCAGCCGCCGGCAACAGCCGTCATCGGAATCTCTTGGGCCGTGTCCCTCCCCCGGTGTGGCCGTTCCTGGCCGCCTTCGTGATCCTGATCGCGATTGGTCAACTCGCGGGACGAGGACTCCCGGGAATCGCATCCGGCGCCCTACAGAACTCAGCGATCCTCGTGGTGGTGGCTCTGGGCCAACTCATTGTCATCACTACTGGAAACGCAAACATTGATCTGTCAATTCCGAGCACGATGACCTTGGCTGCGTTCGTCAGTGTCGTGGTACTCGACGGCGACACGTCGAGGTTGCCGATCGCAATCGCGGCGACAATCCTGTGCGGAGCACTGGTCGGTGTGGCGAATGTCCTGATCATCTGGATCTTCGATCTACCCGCCATCGTCGCCACACTCGCCATGGCCTTCATCCTTGACAGTTTGACGCTGAACTTGTCGAGCTCCCTGAGCGTTGGAGTCCCCGAACAAGTAACACAGATCGTCTCGTCGTCGACCTTCGGCATGCTGAACCTGGTCTGGATCGCGATTGCCGTCACCGCGGTGGGTGCTTTCGTGCTCTCGCGCACGACTTGGGGTAGATCTCTATCTGGAATAGGCCAAAACCGCCGCGTCGCCTTCTTTGCTGGATTCCGCTGGCGAGTAGGCGAGGCCGCGGCGTTCATTGCTTCGGGCGTCCTTGCGGCGATTGGCGGGATGCTCGCTGGTTGGGACATCGGTGCCGAGATCGGCCTTGGCACTCCGTACCTCCTGTCGTCGGTGGCCGTCGTCGTGCTCGGTGGGACGCTAATCACCGGCGGCAGGTCCTACGTTCTCGGCCTTTGGGGCGGAGCGGTACTTCTTAGCCTTCTCTTGACGTTCGTGGTGACCCTCGGGCTAAGTACCGCCTACCAGAACATCGCTCAGGGTCTGCTGATCCTCCTCATTCTCGGCTTCGCTTCTCATGTCAAGAGAACGAGGTGACGGGCATCGCGACGGCAGAGTTCTCCCTCCTGAGGGAGCCGGCGCGGATCGGGCCGATGGTGGTTCCCAATCGGATCATGATGGCGCCGATGGAGAGGAATTTCGCTACTGCCGACGGAGCAGTATCGACCAGGACACTGCTCCACTACGCGGAGAGGGCCGCCGGCGGCGTCGGCTGGATCGACATCGAGGCAACTTTTGTCGCCGCCGAAGGCCGTGGCCGCATCCACCAACTGGGACTCCACAGCGACGCCATGGTGGGAGGATTCTCGCGCTTGGTGGAGGCTTGCCATGCGCATGGCGCCAAGGTCTCTGTCGAGCTTCATCACGCGGGCCGCCATGCATCCAGACACATCACAGGCATACGGCCCGTCTGCCCGTCGGAGCTCCCGTCACCGGAGTCAGGCGGAGAGTTGTGCACGCCGTTGGATACCGACCAAGTCATGGCCGTACTCGGAAAGTACGGCGATGCCGCCCGGCGCGCGATCGACGCTGGCGTCGACGCCGTCGAGTTACACGGAGCTCACGGATACCTCGTCCACCAGTTTCTTTCTGAACGCACCAATCAGCGCGACGACGACTTCGGTGGTAGCCCGTCCCGACGGCAAGAGTTCGCGGTGCGCGCAGTCGCGGCCCTACGTCAAGCCGTCGGCAACCAAAGCGTTGCTGTCGGATGCCGGCTAAGTGTGACTGAAGCCATGGACGGAGGATTCACCGAAGAGTTCATCGCAGATCTCGGGGTGCGGTTGCGAAATGAGGGCGTCGACTACCTCAGTTTGAACGCAGGGACCATAGAGTCGCCGTCAGCCATCAGCCCACCCATGGGTTCAGTGGAACAAGGCTGGCTCGTACCCATAGCAACCAGGCTCCGAGCAGAGTGGCGGATCCCCGTTGTTCTGGCAGGGCGCTTCCTCGATCTGCACTCTGGCGAAGCCGCCCTACGTGACGGCGCCGCGGACGTGATTGCCTACGGCCGCGCTCTCCTGGCTGATCCCAGCATGGTGATCAAGACGCTGAACGGCGAAGACGCGTCGGTTACCCCCTGCATTGGATGCAATCAGGGATGCGTCGCACGGATCGGCCAACAACTGGACGCAACGTGCACCGTAAACCCGCGGATGGGTCGCGAAACGCTCGAAGTGACTCTCTCGATCCGGAGGCCGCATGTCAGTGCGGGACGCGTCTTGGTGGCCGGCGGCGGACCTGCAGGGATGGTCGCCGCGCTGGAGGCGCATGACGCAGGTTTCGAGGTTGAACTCTTCGAAGCGACAAGCAAGCTGGGCGGCAATCTACGGCTCGCCTGCGTCGAACCGGGACGTGAAGGGTGGGGTCGCTACTTGTCGTTTTTGGAGTCCCGGCTCGCGTCCAGCGCTGTCAAGGTGACTTTGGGAACCCCGTTGGATCCAACCTCCAGTGGACTGCACGGTGATGTTCTAGTGGTTGCGACTGGGGCGAAGCCTGTTCTGCCGCGGGGCGTGCGCGCGCCGGACTCGACGCTTCCAGTCCTCAACTTCGCCGACGCGATTGAGAATGTTCCGGCGGTCGGTGACAGGTGCGTAGTGATCGGTGGTGACGCAACCGCGGTCGGGACGGCGCTGTCACTCACAAATGCCGGGGTTAACGTCGTCGCCATCGTGGGTACGCCACCGTCGTCGACGACGCTCGGGGGACTCGACGAGGCGATCTCGCAACTGCGTCGGTCTGGGTGCGCATTTGTCACCGACAAATCACTGTCCTGGATGGGCTCCCGGACAGTGCGCATGTCGGACGTCGACGCGATCCTTGAGGTGAGTGAGGAGACCCTGACGGGGATTGACAGCGTGGTGCTCTGCGCTCCCCGCGTTCCGATTAACCCATGGTCCTCTGGGACAGCGGAGGGTTTCGCCGAGGTGTATTGCATCGGCGAGGCGTTGTTGCCCGGGGATGTACGGTCCGCTGTCGCGGATGCCTACGAGGTGGTCCGTGGACTTCGCAACCGCGACCCCCGTGCAAGTGCCGTGGCGCCTCGTGAGTTCCCGAATTCCGCGCACTTCGCAACTTTGCAGAGGGAGTCTCATGGCTGAATCAATCCTGTGGGAAGGAAATGTTCGAAACCGGTCCCTGCACGAACGAGTCGAGGTGGCACGCCAATTGGGTTGCCGAAAGATGTCACTCTCGCCCAACACCTTGGCCCAGTGGGAAGCCTCGGGAATTCCTCTTGAGGCAGTGAAGGAAGTATGTGGCGAGGTGCAACTCTCTCACCTGGACCCGCTTGTGAGGTGGACGCGAGGGTACCGGGATGCGAACCTCTCACCTCAGTTGCGCGAGTTCTCTGCGACGTCGCGCGCAGACTTCTTCGCGTGCGCTGAGCGGTTAGGCGTTGCCTCCATCACTCTTCCAGCAATAGTCAACGCTGAAGATACGACCGAGGACGAGCTTGCGTCTGACTTTGGCGACGTATGCGACGAGGCGCGCGAACTGGGAATCCGGTGCGACCTCGAGTTCTTGCCGTACTGGTCTGGCGTGCCCGATCTTGAAGCCGCAGTTAGAGTCGTCGAGCTTGCCGGACGAGACAATGGTCGCGTCTTGTTCGACGCCTACCACTTTGTCCGTGGGTACGGATCACCCGATCAGATTCTCGCGGTCGACGGGAGACTGATATCCGCCATTCAGATCTCCGACGGTGTCTCGATTCTGCCCGACGGGACCGACGGCGTCGACGACATGTTGAATGCGCGAAGGCTCCCGGGACACGGTTCATTTCCCTTGCATCAAATCGTGGGGAACCTGGCCGAGATCGGGGCCGGGGACATCGTAGGCGTCGAGGTCTTTAGTACGGACTTAGATGCTCTGTCGAATGACGAAGTCGTTGCCGCATTGGAATTGGCAGACTCCGCGTACCTCACAGCGTTCGTGGGGCGGTCGACATCGTGAGTACCGGGTCGGCACCTAGCGGAAGTCGTCCCTCCGGACCGGGAGTCTTGGAGAGTGAACGGATCCGATACGGGATAGTCGGACTCGGCTTCATTGCGACCCTGCACTTGGACGCTTTGAGGCGCCTGACTTCGTACTGCGGAGTCGACCTGATTCTTGTTACAGGCGCCGACAGCGATGCTGATGCGTTAGCACGCTTCCCTCATGCGTTGCCGCGTAGCTCCGTCGACTACCGAGACGTCACCCGTGCAACTGACGTTGATGTCGTGATCGTGGCCGTTCCCAACGATCAACATCGTGTCGTCGCGGAGGACGCCCTCGAAGCGGGGAAGTATGTGGTCTGCGAAAAGCCACTCGCGTCGAACATAGCCGACGCGAGAAGCATTCACGCTGCTGCCAAACGCTCTCGATTCGAACATGCCGTGTCGTTCGTTTTCAGGACTTGGCCCACGGTGCAACTAGCGAAGCAGATGATCATGCAGGGCGATATCGGCGAGGTTTTTGCATACCGGGGGCAGATGGTTCACGGCCACGGACTGGATCCGAACTACCCAACGTCGTGGCGGATGGATGCCGAGCGCTCTGGAGGCGGGGCCGCAGTTGATATTGGGTCTCATGCGATCGACCTGGCACGGTACCTGGCCGGGGAAATCGTCGACGTTTCAGCACTCAGCCAAACCGTGGTCCGCGACCGCCCGGCCTCACCATCGTCGTCGACTCGCGTACCTATACGAGTGGACGATCACACGGCCATGTTAATGAAGTTCGAGAACGGCGCCACCGGTCAGATTGCGGCTACATGGGCCGCGTGTGGAGAGTCGACGGATGTCGCATTCGAGGTGCTGGGGACGAAAGGCGCTTTGCGCTTCAGCTGGCGCAGACCGGAAGAACTTCAGTTCTCCACGCTGTCCAATGCCTATCAGACTCTTGTCATCGGTCCGGACGACCCCGACGGCGACCTGAGATTCCCGGTGTCCGGACTTGGGCTGGGGTACGTCGACGCATTCATCTCGTTGCACCGGAGGATCGTCGATACGTTGTCAGGCCGACTCACATCTGGCCCGCCGACGATCGACGATGCGATGAGGTGCGCGGAGGTCGTCGACGCCATCCAGAGATCTGCACTGCTCGATGGAACATGGCAACGCGTGGGCCATTGATTCGCTCCAGAATGAGTTGGTGAGAGTTAGCGACGATGAGACGAAGAATGGAGATCTGACGGAAATGGCAACCCTGCTCGCGTCTTGCTGGACCTCGGCTGGTGACGCCCAGCCCATGCGTCGCGATGAACGGAGTCCGGAGCTGATCAGCGACAGAATCGCTGCTGTGGCCAATGCAGGCTTCCCGCTCATGGGACTAACTCATGCCGATGTCGTCGACCTTCGCGACACAGTTGGTCTCGCTGAGGTCGCCGCGACTGCCGCGTCCCACGGAGTCCGAATCACGGAGTTAGAGATGCTGATGGATTGGCAGGAGGTCGACGACCCAATGTTGCGAGCTTCCTCAGACAGAGTGCGCGACGAGCTCTTCGCCGCTGCATTGGAACTGGGCGCAACGCATGTCAAGGTCGGCTGCGACTATCAAGATCGTGACTGGGATTTTGGTCATCTTGTCCGGGAGTTTTCACTCCTGTGCAACCTGGCTGATCAGGCTGGCGTCAGAATTGCGCTCGAGCCGCAGGCCATCTGCCACATCAAGACGCCGGATGAGGGACTTCGGCTCATCGAGGCCGCCGGGAGCGCGACTGCTGGGCTGTGCATCGACATATGGCACCTAGAGAGACTCGGCTACCCACTTCAGCGACTTGCCGATATTGATCCGGCGCGGATTGTTTGCGTAGAGATCAGCGACGCCGACTCCGAGCCGCGGGGGAGCCTGATTGAGGACACAGTCTCCAACCGCAAGCTCCCCGGCGAGGGCTCGTTCGACTTGCCAACATTCGTTCGTGCAATTTGTGACTCAGGATTCGACGGGCCTTGGGGCGTCGAGATTCTCTCTGACTCCTTCCGTCGCCTACCCCTCCAAGAGGCACTGAACCTCGCGCATTCGTCGGCGACCCACACCTTGGAGTGCAGCGCCTGACTGATTGGTGTTCACGATGTCGCACGGGCGCCGTCCACGGCGGCACTCCTTCGCGCCCTTCACACGTGATGCGCGAAGGAACGCCGGAGGCGCAGCTTGGGATGCCTAGTTTGAACGCTTCGTCCAAGGCGGCGGTGGTTCGTTGCACCTCGGACAAGTGCGCTTGCTCCATTGCCGCCCTGCTCGCCGAGTAGGGTCAGTCGTAGACGGTGCGTCCACCGACAGGATCGGAACGTAAACCGGCTTTACACCGGAAGCCGTCGAGGAAGTGCGGCGTTTGGCGGCCTCACTCGGAGTCCAGCCCTCATAGAACCTGCTGCATGGGTGCGGCGGCATCCGCTCGTAATGCGTAGGTCCGGGGTTCAAATCCCCGAGGCGGCTCCGTCGGAAATCACCTCGTATTCGAGGAGATTCCTGCGTTTTCAGGTCGCCATGGTGGTCTCCTGATCGTGGTTAGTCGCCCCTGTGCTCGCCCCCGACACGTGATGCCTGGCGCGGTTCCTCTGGTAGGACAACGCTGTCAGGCCCTTTGTGTCGCGCAAGTTCGCGCAATTGACGAGGCGAGACCCGGGAGGCGGACGCCGGGATAGTCGATTCGACGCGAGCGCAGAGCAGATAAGGGCGTGGTTGTCGGTGTCCTCCCCTAGCGTTGCCGCATGACTATGCCTCGACCGAATGTGAACTCGGGGCCGATGGCTGGGCATGTCCAGGACGGTCGAGTCTTCCGGAGCCCCCTAGCTGCGACCGGGGTTCTTCACATCGCTGACTGGGTGCGTCACGACCTGCCGGACTTGCTGTGGCCAGTGGCGGTTCTCTCCGAGAGTGGGACTGACCAGGGCTCACGGTTTCTTCGGTGGCAGGACGCAGTACATAGAGATCTCGCGGGCGTCGCGGAGGCGAAGGTAATCGGGGAGGGGCTTGACGGTCGGCTCACCAGTCTTGACCGCCTAGCCACCGCGGTGCCGGAATCCCAAGCGGTCCTGCGCACGCGCGCTCTTGAGTACGGCTTGCTGTCAGAAGCGGTGATTCGGGTGCTCGCCTCGTACCCGGATCGACCGGCCGCGTGGTTGCCCGATCGTGAGTTCGCCCCGCCGGGCCGCGATGAAGTGAATGCGCTCGCGTGCGCGATCTACGAAGCGGTGACGGACGGACACCGCGAGGCGATGGTCAAGTACATCACCGTCCGGAGCAATCTCTTGGCCGGCGCTGTGACACTCGACCCGACAACAGCGGAGCTATTGAGGTCATATCCGAACGACGAAGCGGGGCGCTCGAGGGCGGATTCGATCATTCGAGCGTCCTGGGGTAGCGAGCAAGGGGCTCGGCTCTACGCCGATCCGAATCGTTTCGACGCGGCACATGAATGGGCGAGAGTGTTTTGGGTCATGAACTCGATGACCACCCGCTGTCGACGCAAGGCGGACGAGGGTCGAGGTACACCGACCCGTGTCGCTGAACCCGAGAGCCACGAGACTGAGGCCGAGAACGACGTGCCCGACGTCGGGCATGTTCCGCCCGCCACACCGATGCCGGAGGACGGCGCTCACCTGCAGCGACTTGCCTTGGATGTCTTCACGAGCTACCTCGAAGCTCTGGAGAACTCACCGTCGTTCCTGTACGAGAAGGAAGTGCAGGAGGTGCACTCTGGGCTCGTAGCGCGGGCCGCCCGCGAGGTCATCACCGCGCTTGGGATCCCGGACTTGTGGTGCATGGAGAACGGCGCCCACATAGTCAGGACGCTCGTCGAGGTCCGCATATATCTGCAGTGGATGTCGTTGCAGGACCCGTCTATCTATCGCGCGTTTCAGGAGTACGGAGAGGGCAAGGCCAAGCTCTACGCGCGCATCCTCGACGAGCTCCCCGAAGAGGCCAGGAATGCGGACTTCGTCGAGGGCATCAAGGAGTTCGAGAGTCTCAGCCACAATGACGGTCCTCTTGACCATCGGGTCGTCGACACACGCGATACGTTCGCTGATGGAAAGAGCATTCGCGCCATGGCTGACGAGGCCGGGCTACTCGACTTCTATCGACAGGGCTACTCGGTGGCCAGCGGTTTCGCCCACTCGGAGTGGTGGTCTATCGAGAGCAACGCGATGGAGAGATGCCGAAACCTACTGCACGGAGGACACCTCATTCCGTCGCTCTCGCTGAATGCGGGCGGAACCGTACCGCTCGCTCAGTCGTGGGTCGACCAGCTCTACGCCCTGGTTCGCTTCAGCCTGCGTGCGCTGCACACTGATGCCGATGCAGTCGAGGAGGCATTCGCCTGGCTTACGTCCGAGGACGACGAAGAAGACGCTACTGACCACCACGATCCGGAAGGACTGCGCGATGTTTGAGAAAGAGCGGGACTACCCCACGGCGTTCATCCGCAACTCGGCTCCGGACGCTCACGCAACGGCGGTCCGCTGGGTGGTGAACCAGGCGAAAATCGTCGGAGGCATGCCACTGCTCTACGCGCCGGGACGACGGAACTATGCAGACAACCCGCTGTTGTCGGCATTCGCCAAGAGGCACGCGTCCCGGACATGGAAGTCGGGATGGGACGCCAAATGGAGCTCCGGGCCGGTGCTCGCAGCCTGGCCCGACCAGAAGCACCTCGGCGAAATCGCTGATTCGGGTGGAGTCCGCGCGCTGTGCGTTCTCTCCTGGAATGACTCCGACGTCGCGCCCTGGGTGGCGGCAAGCGGGGCGACCAACCTCGAGCCCGCCGCCGCAGGCCTAACCGTCCCGGAGCTAGACCCGGTCGTGAAGTGCGCGCTCGAAGACCTCGGCCACCGCGTCAACCACGCGAACAATCTCGCTGGCTCGCACGACCAAGCCGACGCCAAGACCTGGTTCCGCGTTCTCAAGAACGCAGGCCTCCCCATACAGCCGGACGCGCTCTACGCGCAGGCCCTCGCCGACGGATGGCCCAGCCGCGGCGCTGAACGCCTACGCGAGATGGCGGCGAAGGTCGCTGCGGGCAAATCCCTCCAAGGATGGAACGAGCAACGCTGGAGGAACGATGCTGTGGCACGCTGGCGGGCCGAGGCGCAGGGCACAACGACCTGATGAATCCAACTGCACCGCGTCAGCGGCGCTGCCGCTCACGCTAGTCAACGCGCCGCAGGTTCGACGGCCAGCCGCACTGTCCGTTTCCGCCCTTGAAGTAGACCAACCCGTTTGCCCCGATGCTGGACACGACCTGGGGACCCCACTCGATGTCGGTCACCTCGCCGGTCACGGTGTCGACGTGAGTGGTCTCCACCATGACCGCGTCGCCAGATCTCAGCATGAGCGTCTCGTGTGCGGCGATGGTTTGACGCGCCAGTTCCACCTCAATCCATGCCGAAGCCTCGGCCAGCGTGAGGGGCAGTCCGTCAGCATCAGGCTTGAGCGAACGCAGGTACGTGACTTGGCGATCAGTTGCGGGCGCAGTTGCGCGACTCTTTGACTCACCCCAGATCCGCTGCTGCATATGCGCGTCGAGCTTGCCGGCCGACACGAGTTCAGGATCGTCAGCGTTCACCTCCACTCCGAGGAGGTCTGCGAGTTCGAGTAGTCGTTGCGATGTTGGTGCGATCCTCAGCCGCAACAACTGGACCGGCTCACGCCAGTCCAGGAACGTCGCCACATCGGTATTGTGTCCTGGATCTGGCTGCATCTCCGTGCAACATTGAGCTTGGCAGTACTCGATTTAGGCGCCTTCCATTGGGTCCACCCTGGCCAGCGCATCACTGGGCGTGAGTATCAGCTCCGCCAGCCCCTCGACGTAACGGGTCCAAGGGGCGGGATTGATGTCATCAGCAAACCGGGTCGCGGCCGCGAACTGTGACCGTAGGGTCACCGGCAGACGACTCGCGTAGGACTCGACAAGTTCATGTGCTCGTTCGGCTCGTGGTGAGATCGATCTGCCGAACCGCCGTGGCCGATCCGTTGGCGTAGCTGACGGCAGGCACTCGAGCTCACGCGTCGTGGCTTCCGCCCATGGCAGGTGTGCAGGTAAGTGCAGAGGGATGGCCATGCGTTGAGTCGAGGCTATGGCGCTGCGGCCTAGCGCGAGGGATAGTCCACCGGGGTCCTCGTGGTAGTTCACGTACCGCACGACGTCAACGCCCGGAGGACACACATCTTCCAGGATCACGTCGCCGACGAAGTCGCTTGGATCGATAACCCAGCCACTCCGGACCTTTACGGAGGGCACCAGATGGACCCGGTACAGGTAGAACTGCTGGCCATGATCGGCCTGATCAACGATCCGCCGGAACATGTTGTGGATGGCAGCCTCGTAGGTACCCACGTGTAATGCCTTGGCTCGCTGTCGCACGACCCAGCGGTCAACGTGCTCGTCACCACCCATCAACAGCCTGGTCTGGGGTGTCAAGGCGGCGGCTGGATCGAAGTGGAACGCTGGCCAATCGGGTTGAGTGCTCGTGTGATACCAGAACAGCTTCGCAACATCAGGCCCGAGCGCGGGGTCAGTCGTATCCACGGTTACGCGGGGAGTTGTCTCGGCCTCGCACGATGTCCCGCACCCAGGGCACTGTTCGGAGCCTTGGTCGAAGCGGTCGATCCACTCCAGATCGACTTTCCACCGGTGGCCGCATTGCCCGCACAGCATGTAGCGGTCACGCCAGAAGTCGACGGCCCTCTCCATAGGTCACACGCCTGTAGCAGGCGGTTCGCTCCGTTGACCATGTGGTGCTTGATCGCGGCGACACAGCACGTCGCTCAGTCGCAGGTTCGCGTCGGCTTCTCGAATGTCGACTACGAGGCCCTCGCTTTCCGTGATACCGACAGAGACCCAGTTCGGCCGACCCAGCTGGGTCATCTTGTAGGTGGCGTAGGACTGCATCTGTGCCAGCAGGGCGTCGCGGGAACGATCATGGCTCGCCATGAACGTAATGCCGTAGGTATCGAAGCCGACGGTGCCATCGGAGAATCCGACCGCTTCGGAGCGTTGGCCGGTGTGCACCAGAGTGCGGACTATGTTCTCCCGGGCCACGTCGTCTCCGTTGAGAATCATCGCCCCTGCGGTGAGCCAATGGTCGGGCCTGTCGCTCTCGAGGCGCCGCAGGAATCGCCTCAGCCGAGGATCCATCTCCTGCTGCGGCCTATCGATCGGATCACGGAGTTGCCCTGCGCGGGAGAAGTACCACGCGTCAATCGGTTCGGTGTAGCTCGGCAGTCCAACGCCGTCCGGGACAGAGTCCCCGGTGAAGAAGTCGTCGAAGTAGAGCCCCTCGCTGATGTAGTGCCCGACCCAGTCAAGCTCATCGTTGGTCTCGAGTCGTCCCTCATGTTCGATGCGCTGACGTCGGGTGAGGTAGTGCACGAGCTCGCAACCCTGAAGCAGATCAGTGGTCGCCATTAAGTCCGCGATCGACAAGACCCATGGGTAACGAGTCTCCGAGCCGATCGACACGATGCTCGTCAATCGATGCGTGTGGGTAGACCAGATGGTGACGTCGTCAAGAGTCACAATGACGTCGAGCGACAATGGAGCCTCGAGGGCGAGAGCTTGCTCGCTGTTGAATCCCAAGGCTCCCGGGACGTTGGCTTGAAGGGCGGTTGCCAGTCGCTGGTGCTGGTCCGCGGCCTCCCCGATCAGCGTGCCGATGTCCTCCGTCATCGAGGGCGCGCCTCGACGCGCGGCCGGGGAGAGCCGACCTCCCTTGGCCTGGATCCGCAGACCCAGATCGTCGCAGCGGATCAGTCCGTCGAGATCACTTGCGTCGACGGGCGAACTCCATTCCAACCCGGTCCACGACACCGATCCGGGAAGCGCCGCAGACAGCCGGCTCACGGCGACCTCCTCTAACCATCTCCCGCGATGCGCTGAGTACCTGTCCCACTCCTCAGGGCTCGACTCGCTGAGGAGGTCTTCAACTCGCGGACGGAGTGCCTCCAGCAGCGACCCGGGTGACGGCACGAGGTAGCCGTCGTCGAGGCGCAGGATCGGCAGCCGAACGATCGGATGGCCCCCGACCGGGTGTCGGTGGAACCGGGGAACGTACTCGCTCGGGGCGCAGCTGAAAGCGTCCAACCACCGCTCCGCCGCTGCGGGACTCACCCCGCTGATGTCCGCCAGCTCATCAGCGGTGAAGGCCGAGATCGACCGTGACGACGCTGCTGCGTCCAGGTATGCCTGGAAGTGGGCGTAGGTCTTCTGCTGGGTCGGGGTGAGCTCACGCAAGTACTGCGGGAGCTGCCTCTTTCGTCGTAGCAGCTTGATCTGTCGAAGGTTCTCGTCCGCGTCGACAGCCATCTGCTGCAGGACTGGATCGAACCGTCCGATCACCAACTCTCCCACGCCGCGGGCGAGAGCCCATGCGTCGGTGGCACTGAACCCCAAAATCCGTTGCAGCGTCTCGTCGTAGGGCACCAGACACCCATCGAAGATCGCCTTGGTGTGTTCCGCGTATGCAGTTCCACGTACAAGCAAGGAGGACATACGCGTGTGGCGCGCAAAGTCCGCCACCGCCGTCGACTCGGCAGTGACTGCGGCAAAGAAGCTCCGAAGGTTCAGAAGCATCGTTGCCGCCTCAAACGCGTCACGGACAAGCTCGAGAGCCTCAAGCCCGACGATGCCTATCGATCGGGAGTCAGCCCTCGGCTGTGTGCCGAGAAGCGGTAACGCCCGTAGAGCAAGGAACTCGACATGACCAGGGGAGCGGTCATCCTCACTCTCGCGGTACATGTTCGCGTCCTTGAGCAGGTAGGAAAGGGATGCCACGGCGACGCAGTTCTCCGGGCCGGCCTCCTGCAGCAGTTCATCAAGGCGTTCCATCTGTACATCGAGCTCGGATTCCAGCTGGGGTACGAGCTGACGCAGGTGCTCTTCGAGTTCGGCCTGCCGCTCGGCGGTGCGGTGAGTACTCATCTCGATGAAGCGGCCATGACGGGTGACATCGCCACCAAAGAACTCGAAGTAGTCGGTGCTGTTGTCGGCGTCGTCCTGAGGCTGTGCACCACCGGGCCGGGAACTGTTGGGCTTCCGTTTCTTCGTCACGGCCTAGCCCCGGTCGGTTGATGGACCCAACGACGATCGCTGCCGTTCACCGTCGGCCGTTCGGGTCGAGCAGGCTCTTCAGGCGCATGGCGCCTCGGTCGTGCACGCCTCTAGACATCACGTAGGAAGCCGCCTGGTCTGCGGTGAGTTGACCGCCCGCGACGTGGGGGGAGAGCCGGATCCTTGCGTGATCCTTCTCGTGGGGCCAGCTCCAGCCGTTGTTGCCACCGAACAGGATCGCTGAATCCAAGTCCTTGAGAACGTCGTGAGCGAGGGCAGTGGTCGTGGCGTCGCCAGTGAGGAGGTTGAAGGCACCGGCGCCTGCCGCCCACTCGTCGAGTCGGAAGAAGCTCCCCTCGACGATCGCGAGGGAGTGCCCGCGGGCGAGTTTGACGGCGAGGCTCAGCGCCCGTTGGTCCGGGACGTACGCCAGGATAGGTCCATGCTCGAATCGTTGATTGCGGCTTCTCGGTGAGACGTGGGCGCACCGAGCGATGTCCTCGAGTGCAGGTGTAAATGCGCCCCCGCGAAGCGTGTTCGTGACGAGGAGCGGTTCGACGCCTTCGACCGCGCTGCGTTCCCAGATCCACTCAGCGGCGAGGTCTGCGGCGTCATCCCACGAGGTATCTGGATCCCACGGGACCCACGCAGCAGCCTGGAGTTGCGTCGCGTCGTGACCGCCGCTCATGCGTCCTCCGTTCATCGCGCGGTCCATGAGCTTGGGTATATGTGTCGAGTCTAGACGAACAGGTGTTCGATTCCGGCCTACGCCTCTGTGTACACAGTTATATTTCGTGCTAGTCTGTCCGCATGGACACGGTGACCAGCGAAGTGACGACCCGCGAGCTGCGTGGCCAGTTGTCCGATGTGTTGGGCCGCGCGATGTATGCGGGGGAGCGCATCGGCGTGACTCGCAACGGCAAGCTCGCCGCGGTAGTCGTGAGCGTCGACGACCTCGAAGCCCTTGAAGCGTTCGAGATGGCCGAGGACGTCGCCGCATACCGTGCCGCGAAGGCTGAGGACGACGGTACCCGCGTATCGCTGGCTGAGCTTCGCGCCGACCTGACGGCGTGACCTATCGGGTCGACTTCACGACCGCAGCCGCCCGGCAGATCAAGAAGCTGCCACGTCCTGCGCGTGACAAGGTCCTCGACGCCATCACAGCACTCGCGGACGAACCCCGACCACGCGGGTCACGCAAGCTCGCCGGTGAGGACATCGCCTGGCGAGTACGCGTCGGGGACTACCGCATCATCTACGAGATTGTGGACAACCAACTCACCGTGACGATCCTGCGCGCAGCCCATCGCCGCGAGGCGTATGACCGATAGTGTCCGGCACTGGTTCGAGTTGTGCTTTGGTGTTGTGGTCGAGGGCGGTCATCTTCGTGACCGGTGTTCGGTCAGGAAGGTTCGGATCGTGCCGTCGCGGTAGCCCGGCTGTCCTGTGAGCGAGGCCATCGTGTTGACGTCGATTCCGGCCTCGGCGATTAGGGTGTCCGCGAGGTCTCTGTCGTCCGACAGTGCCAGCGCCTTGCGCAGGTTGGGGTCGTTGATGAGCTCGATCAGGATCGCCTCGTAGAACTCCGGCTCGTATCCGCGGTAGCTCGGGTAGTACTGGTGCTTGGGTTGATGGGCGTTCAGGCAGATGGACGCGAGCGCATCGACTTGGACGATTTCCTCGCGGAGCGGGTCCAAGAATGGGGCCTTCGGGTTAGCCCATGGCTTGTCGGCGAGCACCGCCAGCACGAGGTTGAGACTGGACATGTGCGGTCCGCCGGTTCGCTTCTTGGCGCCGCGCAGGCGTGCGGCTTCGAACCAGTTGAAGTTCCAAGCTCCGTCCGGGCGGGGGGTGGCAGGGTTGTCGATGATGGTGCGCAGGTCATCCCACCGCTCTGTGCGCAGTGCGGCGGCGGCGATGGCGTACGCGGTTGCCGCGACGGCTTCCATCCACTGGATGCGGCTCCACGCGTCGGCTAGCCCGTTCGAGTCGTGCGCTCGCTGAAAGATGGCGACGAGCGCATCGATGACCTGCCGAAGAAGCTGGGGCTGGTTCCAGGTGACGGCGAGGATGCCGAGGTGGCCGAGCGCGTCGAGGTCGGGTTCGATGATGTTGGCGGCGTCATGGGCGTGGGCGTCGGTCGCGCACGCGGACTTTCGGCTCGCGTCGATGAAGCGCTGGAGGGTCAGCGAGCGGCCGGCCTCGATGAGGTCGGCGACGGCAGCTTCGAACTCCTCAAGGTCCATCAGCGGCGAAAGGGCAGCCGGGGATGCGCTCGGAACTCCCTGTGGGAGGCGGAACCGGCGGGTGGCCTCATCGATGATGGCTGCGCTGACGGCCTCGTAAACGTCGTCGACCGACTTGAGCTGGTCTGTTACCGCGACGCCTTGGACCGCGGTGATGAGTTCACGAGTGAGGTCGTCTTGCAAGCCGTCGGAGATGACGAAGGCGAGGATGGTCTTGCCGACCGTGATGGAATGTCGGACTTCGTCGGCGACTGGCGCGGTAGTCGTTCCGGTGCTCAGCCAGATGAAGATGTCGCATCGCTCGACGGCCTGCAGGTAGAGCTCTTGCGGTGGTTGGCCGCTGGGGCCGATCAGTTCGAAGGCCCACGGCTGAGTGGACAGGTCCTCGATGGCCGCGATGGCCTCCTCGCGCACCCGCTCGTGGTCGTCGTTCATGCGACTGGACACGAATACCAGCAGTGGATACTCCCGTGTGCCGCGTCTTCCTAGGGCCCGATTGGCGGCATCCTCGGCATTCAGGGCAGTGACGGCGCGGTGCGCGACGCTGTAGGGAACGTCGTGCTTGGCCATGTGCTCGCGGACGGCCTTCTTGAACGCTCGGTCTTCGGTCATGCCATCTCCGTTCGGCTGCGTTCTCACGCCCGCAGCCAGTAGTGGCTTCGTACTGGTATTGCCGATGCACGAGTCGGGTGACCCTTGTCTCGTTGCCGGTACTCGCGTGAGAGCAGTCGGCTCGGATACAGGCTGGTGCTTTCAGCCGAGTTCAATGGTAGGCGCTAGGTTGGGTGAAGTCACGCGCGTACGTACGATTTGCTGGGGCCCGCCTGCGAGACGGCGGCACGCATGAGCAGTGCGTAGGTCCAAGGCATTCGCGCGGTGGATATCGCGAGCTCGTATTGGCCCTGACTTTGGCCCTATCCTCGTGCATCTCGGTGCATCTCGGTGCACCTCAATTCATTGGTACTGCTCGATTTTCCTCATGGATATCCAAGCCGTCGGTGAACTCGTAGTGCGTAGGTCCGGGGTTCAAATCCCCGAGGCGACTCTCATACTGTGAGGGGTTTTCCGGATCCTCGGTGGCCTCGACCCTATGGATGCGATGGGCTGGGGCAGATGGCAAGTTCTCGACTCAGGATGGAAGGTCTGCTGGCAGAAGCCAGCGCCGGGCTCGCGCATCAGTACGTCGAGCCGCGTGAGTCTGGGCTAAGCAAAATTGAGCGAGCGATGCCCTCGGTAGCGTCCCCGCCGCACCGCGTAAGCGGTCAGGGAAATCGCATGCGGCGACTACCCTGCTGCTGTGGCTGACGAGCAGAGAGACGGCATCGGAGTCGTCGCCGCAGTAGACGAGGCCACGGTCGAACGCCTACTGACGGTTGGCGGGGAGACACAGAACCTCGACTACAAGAAGAAGGTAGATCTCTCCGATACGCGCACCAAGGTCCACCTGGCCTACGACCTCGCCAACATGGCGGCGCAGGGTGGCCACATACTCGTCGGGGCGAACGACGATGGCACTGCCTCCGGAGACGTAACCGAAGCCGACCTCAAAGCGCTGGACGAGGCGAATTTGCAGCAGGTGCTCGGGAAGTGGTTGCCTCAGACGCTTCGAATGACCGTGGGTCGCCACGTCAGGGCAGACGGCTCGCGTGTGGCATTGATCTACGTGCACCCCCAACGCCGCGGCCTATCCGTAATGCAGGTAGATGGGCAGTACCCAGATCCGAAGGACTCCACCAAGATGAAGATCCTGTTCCGCGAGGGTGAGGTCGTGGCGCGCAAAGGCACGCGCAACGGGCGCATGAGCCAGCACGAAGTCGAGGTGGCGATCGACCGAGCAATTCAACATGAGGTTGACGAGGCTCGCGAGCGCTGGCGTGCGGAGGTTCTGTCAACCTTGTTAGAAGCGCAGGCTCTCGGATCAGCGGGCACACGGGTCGCGCAGGCGAGCAGCGGAGCGCTTGATTGGCAACTACCCCTCGATGTCCTGAGCAGTGCGACCACCGAGTTGATACGACATAAGGATCTGGCGCCACTCCGCCTGTTGTTGCTATCGACTCCGCGAAATGTCAGCGCAGCACTCCGCGAAGAATCTCCAGAGATCTCGATTGACGAACTTCTCGACCGGCTGACAACCATCGCGGCCACCGCCCTTGTCTTGGACGACGACGAGACCTTTAGGAGTGCGCTGGAGGCGCTCGTGCAGGTATACGAGTACCTTTGGGATGCATCTGGCTACCCACGCGCAGACCTCTTGGTGTCTTCGACCGAGGTCGCGCTGAAGGTCATAGAACACGTAGAAGCACTGGGCGGTTTGCTAGTCCGCCTGCGCAAGTTCAAGTTGGTCAGGACTTTAGTACTCGCATCTCCGCCAGTCGGCGCGCTCGCGCGCTACCGGAACTGGATTCGCCACGGGGTCGTTCAGGCTTCGCGCGATCGGCGAATGGCGGAGCTACACGAGGACGGTTCCGTTAAGGACGTCGAACTTCCCACGCGCGCTGAGCGGGTCGTAGCACGACTCGAAAGCCTCCGACCTGACTACGCGTCCGACGATGCGGCGATTCTCGACAGCATTTGCCAGTTCGACGCACTCGCTTGTCTCGTGGGAATGGAGGACGGGGGATCCCCGGACAAGAAGTACTTCTATCCAAACTTCGCGAAGTACTACCCGCAGCGCGTCCTGCCGATCTTGGAGCGACTGGTCAGCAACTGGCCTATGCGTGACGCCCTGGGCCTAGACGACTTCGGGCGTCTGGCAGCCAACCTCAAGGTTCTTCTTGACTTGGTGGAGAACGAGGCATTCCCGAGGCCGTGGAACTGGGAATCCACCCCGATCGGGCAGTTCGTCCACGACCACGGCACCGCTTCCTGACTCAGTTCGTACAACCCGCCAAAGGAGTGGCCGTGGCCCGCGTAAGAGCCCTCAAGTGGGATGCAGTGCTGGCGCAGATGAGGTACGTCGATGATCCTGATGTGCTGGAGAAGGCGGCAGAGGATCCAGCCCTGAGTTCCGCACTCGAGTTCGCACGACCTCGAAACTGGTGGGGTATCGGAGTTGAGCCCGCCAGAATATTGAATGTGGCGAAGAGCAGTGGGATTCCAGTGTTGTGGGTTCCACCAATGGAAGTTCTAAAGAAGATCGTCAACGCCCCTGTGGTCGATCGAATGGAGGTTCTGGTCGCTAACTGCGATCTAGTTTCTGCTACATGCCGCGAGGTCCTCGACGAGTGCTGGGATGAAGTGCTGGCCGACTCCGTCTACCTGCTCGGACGTGCCCTAGATGCGTTCGGGGATGGGCACGTAGAGGCAGCCATGTCCCTTGCCGTCTCCGTCGCGGAGCCACTGGCGCAATGGGCGTCCGTCCCAAGAGTTCAGATGTGGGAGGACGAAGATGAGCAAAAGTCGTACGAGAAACTTGCGAAGCAAGAAAAGTACAACATCGCGCGCTATGAAATCGAAACGCTAGGCGGCATTCCTCGACTCGGGCGCTCTCGTGTTCAGCGCCTCGCGCTTATCGCCCCAATTCCGAAGTTCTATACGCCTTTCTGGCCCGGGGACGAAGAAGTTCCGGAGTCGCTCTCGCGGCACGTCGTTGCGCACCAGCCCTCACGCGCCCACTTCTCTCAGGGCAACGCATTGGCGGCGTTGATGCTAGGAGTCTCCTTCATACGCGAACAGCAGGAGTGGTGCGACGAGGTCCGCGACTGACTTCTAGGTGGCCGTGGTGGCAACGGTGGTAGCAGTACGCCGGCATCCGGCCGGGTTCAGGCGGCTCTCGGACTGAGTTCAGCGCGGCGAGTCGAACCACCGTCGCGCTGACGGTGCCCGGGTGAGGAGCAGCAGCACCACGGTGAACAGCACGAGGAGAATGGCCCGACGGTCGACGACGAGGGCGAGGGCGGCGTCGCTGACGAGGACGAACCACATCGCGACGAAGACGAGGCGCGAGCGACGGTGCGTGAACCAGGAGATCGCGACGTGGGCTCCGCCGAGCGAGAAGCCGAGGATGACCACGCCCCACCAGTTGTCAGCCTCACCGATGACTGCCTGGACAATCATCGACAGCCAGAACAGGATTCCGACGCCAGCGAGCGCATGAATCAGGACGATCGGGACGGGGATGCTTCTGGTTCCTGACCTGGCGTCGGCGATCTCGTCCACCATCTGACTGTAGGTGGTTCTGTTGCGTTGACGGATCCCATTTGGCATTCAGTTGACTCCGAGCCCTATGCGTCACTCCTGCAAGTGCAGGCTTGCGTCCGGCTCCGTGGTACGCCAGGAAGTGAAATGGACCTCGAGGCCGCTTCGGGTGGGCGCGCAGCAATACGGACCCGCAGCTGCGACCGCGTGCGGATCAAGAGGTGCCACTCGCACCATGCGCCACGGCTCGTCGTCGACCCTCGCCCTCACGGTGACCGCATCGCCGGAACGACTGGCACGAACGGTCACCAAACGGCCATCCCAGCCGAGCACCGGGGAGATTGACCAGTCGGACATGCCTTGGGTCACGACTGCACCGAGGTTCTCCTCGCCGTCGCTCCATTCGATCCCCGCTTTGATCCAGTTGGCCTCGTCGACCCGGATGAACACCCCGGCTTGGTCGAACTGCGCAGAGAAGTTGAGGCGGAAGGTCACCTCAACAGCGCTGTCTTGTGGGAATGGTGACAAGAGTGCGTGCTCGGTGTTGTGAATGAACCCGTAGGACGTGATGCGCCACGCATCGCTGCCTTCTCTCGCTGTCACATGGAGACCGTCGTCCCTTTCCGTTCGATGGGCCGGGGGTGTAGTCCATGCCCCCGCGTTCCACGGGACATCTGCCATTGCCGTTGCCTCCCAGTCCGATGCGCTCCGCCGCGATCGAGTCGGATTCTCCCCGACAATGAGCCTGCTCGCGCTTCACAACGCCAACCACGAGCGCAGCTTCGCGAAATACGTGAGCCTCATCAACGCTCGTCGCGGAAGGAGCTCATCGCGGCGAGAGAGCTGTCGTCTACATTCGCATAGTGCGTGACAGACCTCCCGTGTCGTCGGGGTATCTCGACAGGGTGAACGGGCCGCATGAGCGGATTCTGTGGGGGATGCCGCCCAAGGTGTGGGTGCTGCTCATCTGGGAGCTGTTGTCGATCGTCCTGTCCCTGTCCGTGGTGTTTTCGAACGGTCCGTCGTCGTTGCCGCTGTGGTGGCGGATCTTGGGCTGGGCGAACTGTCTCGGGATGAGTGTTCTCATCCTGGTATTGCGCGGAAGTACCCCCATGTGGGTAATTCACGGTGCGCTCGTCCTGACCGCAGCGATCGGCATCGGCAATGTCGCGTCGGCGGCGAGAATCTCGACGGCGCCCAGTTGGTTGCTGATCTCTTTGATTCTTGCTGCCTACGTGTCGTATTTCCTGCCGCGATGGCAGGCGCTGGCCTACGTGCTCGCGAACTCCGCGGGGCTCCTCGTGGCGCTCGTCATTAGTGGGGACCGGGGTGGCTCCGTGTTCTTCTTCCCATGGTTGATTGCGGCCGGGCTGTCGGTTGGACAGGTGCTCATCGTGGGAACGCTGGTGAGGGATCTGAAGCGATCAGCGATAACCGACCCACTTACTGGACTACTCAATCGCGCCGGCCTTGATGCGCTCGCGGGAGCCGACCGGCACCGGAACGATGTCAACCGGCCGCGAACCTTGGTGGTCGTGGACCTGGACGGGTTCAAGGCGATCAACGACGAGCACGGACACGCAGCGGGTGACCGCTTCTTGGTGAGCTTCGCCGACTCTCTCCTGAACTCCACGCGTCCGGAGGACGCCGTCGCGCGAGTGGGAGGCGATGAGTTCGTCATCGTGCTATCGAATACGGGCACTGACGGCGCGACCGCGCTATCGGATCGCCTGCGCGCGACGCTGGGCGTCGACTGCTCCTACGGAGTGACGACGTGGTCGCAGCACGAACCTGTCACCGCTGCGATCGACCGAGCCGACGGAGCTATGTATCTGCACAAGGCACGCCATAGGACCCGCGAGAACTAGGCGGCCGTACTGGCGGGTATTGCTGCCAGCGCAGTCTCTGCGATGCCGAGAAGGTCATTGGCGGTGCCTCCGTCGCGGGCGCAGCCGGACATGCCGCGCAGGACGGCTACGAAGAACGAGGCGAGCTGATCGGTGTTGGTCGTTGCTGGAAGTTCGCCGTCTCGCACTCCTTGGTCGAGCCGCTCCTTGAGCCGCAGCCGCAGGATCTCGCGCTGCGCTTCGAGCCGCGGCTCGGTCAGCATGAGGCACCCGGCAGGCGTTGCCGGGTTGGTGTGGGCGTGAGCTGTGTCGTGCAAGACCCGAGCGATGGCCTCGCGCACAGTCGGCAAAGCGATTGCGTCGTCGACTCCCTCGCAGGTGCGCTGGAAGTAGATCGCCGAGGCTTCCTCGAAGAGGCGCTGCTTGTCTCCGAACGCCGCGTAGAGGCTGGGCGGCGTGACACCCATCGCCGAGGTCAGCATCGCGACCGACGTCTCCTCGTAACCGTCGCGCCAGAACAGCTCGACCGCGGCGCCGAGTGCGGCATCACGATCGAAGCTACGCGGTCGGCCGGCCATACCGATGAGCATAACGTATCGATCACTACAGAATGTGGTAGCGTCCTGACTCCAATCATTAGTGATCGCTACAGAATGGACTGTCATGGACATCAAAGGTGCGGTGGTGCTTGTCACCGGAGCCAATCGAGGCATCGGCGCCGAGTTTGTGGAGCAGCTGAAGAAGCGTGGAGCAGCCAAGATCTACGCCGCGGCGCGCGACTCGAGCGCGATCCGCGCGGACGGCGTTCACCCTCTCGACCTCGACATCACCAGCGCAGACCAGATCCGCGCAGCGGCCGCTGCGGCGGGCGATGTCCAGGTGCTGATCAACAACGCGGGCATCTCCACCGGAACCTCGCTCGTCAGCGGGGACGAGGCGGCGATCCGCCGCGAGATGGACACCAACTTCTACGGCCCCTTGCTCATGACTCGCGCCTTCGCCCCCATCCTGGGACGTAACGGCGGTGGCGCGATCGTCAATGTCATCTCGGCCCTGTCCTGGTTCACTCTCCCGGTCGCCGGTGCGTACGCCGCATCGAAGGCTGCGGCCTGGGTACTGACCGACAACGCGCGACTCGAGCTCGCCGCACAAGGCACGCACGTGGTCGCTGTGCACATGGGACTGGTCGACACCGACATGGCCAAAGGCATGGACGCACCGAAGATCGCGCCGTCGGATCTGGCGAATGCTGGACTCGACGCGATCGAGTCGGGTGCGCAGGAAGTGCTGGCCGACGACTGGGCGAAGTTCATCAAGTCCGGACTCACACTCGACCCGAAGGCGCGGTACGAGCAGATCTTCGCCGCTCTCGGCGGCTGAACGGAACTACGGATCGGCTGAGTCCTGTCGATGGCTTCGCATGTTGGTCTGGCATCCTCGATTCCGAAGCCCCGCAACGGTGGAAGGTGGATGACATGAACGAACAGTCTCTGGCTGCTCGCTTCGCCGGCGCAGTCTCGAAGAAGGATCGTGCGGCGTTGATGGCGCTGATGCATCCCGAGATCGACTTCGAGGGAATGACCCCCAAGCGCACCTGGGGTGCATCTACTCCCGAACAGGTCGCCGACGTGTTCGCTGTCTGGTTCGACGGAGATGACGTCATCGAAGGGGTCGATCTGGTTACCACTGACGCCTTCTCGGACCGTGAGCGCGCGGGGTACCGGTTGCAGGTGCGCAACCAGTCAGGGCTGCACCTCGTCGAACAACAGGCATACCTGTCGGACCGCGATGGGCAGATCGGCTGGCTTCGCGTCTTGTGCTCCGGGTTCAGGCCCATCGACGAATGACCGCAACCGATTTCTCGGACCTCGTCGCCGTCGCGCAGCGCCTGCGCGAGGAGCGGTCTGACGTCATCGCTCGGCTAGCGACCATGACTGCGGACCTCGAATCCGTCTTCGCTGCGTCGGTGGACTCCAATGCCGATGACGAGCACGATCCCGAGGGACAGACGATTGCCTACGAGCGCGCCCAGCTGTCAGCGCTCATCGGAGTGGCTCAAGAGCACCTGTCCGCCATCGAGGCTGCCACTGCACGACTGGAGCAGGGCAGCTACGGAATTTGTGAAGAGTGCCGCCAACCGATCCCGACCGCGCGCTTGGAGGTTCGGCTCACCGCCCGGACCTGTGTTGAGCACGCCACGAGCAGCCGCTGACGTGCGTTTCGGATTGCTTCCAGTCAACTGGTGCTTGGTGTCACCAGAAATCTTGAGACTGACCCGCGGCTGCTCGTTGTGAGCTCAGGTTGAAGGGCCGAGTTCACTAGCAGTCGAGGCGGGTGTACCGGGTCAGGGTTAGCTGCTTGCGTAACCCGGAAGAGTAGATCTGTACGCGGAATCCCGCAGAGGGCCATTTGCGGCCGACGTACTGGCACGTCGACGACCCAAGGCCGTTCCAGGTCAACGTGTAGGTGATCGTCCAGCCGTTCTTGGTCCGCTGGTCTGCCCGGAGATCCTCGTAGTCGCAATTGCGCCAGCTTCCGTAGATGCCCTCGTAGCTGCAGATGCGAAACGTCGACAGGCGGTGCTCGGAGTCGAGGATGTAGAACCGAAATGGCTTCGAGCGGACTGAGTGGGACGCGCTCAACTTGGTGCGATCTGGTCCGGAGGCGCCGCCGACGATGCCGGTGCACTTCACCGCGTAGGTCCATGTGCTTGTTCCGAGTACGGTGCCAGCGTCATTCTTCACTTCGATCATGGCACCGAACGGAGCCGCAGTGCCTGCGGCAGCGACACACTGCTCTCGGTTTATGGGGTCGAATCCGATGGGGTAGGCGACCGTCCACCCGCCAGGTGCTCCAGCAACATTCCACCGTGATTGGGGATTGTCGTCGGGCCAAATCTCGTCGTCGTACTCATCGAGGACTGGTTGTCCGTCGAATCGACGGAACTGGCAGTCCTGTCGGGGATGGCCCTTCCACTTGCGGCAGATGGTCGCGCCTGTAGCGGTCTGTGTTGGATCGGTGATTGTGAATTTCGCGTCGATGCGGGGCGTCGACTGCTCGGTCGACGTGACAATCGCACGTGGCCCTTCTGCGCTGATGGTGACGCCGTCGGCGTTGGCCGGTGCAGTGGCGGCCGCGAGGGAGAGGACGACCGTGGTCAGGCCGAAAGTGACGGAACGAAGGAGGCGTGCGGATCGGGCCACGGTCGCAAGTGTGGTGGCTGGCCGTGATTCCTGCACGGCATTTGCACCCTAGGCGGCTCTAGGCGGGGTATGCGTGGTGAAACGGATTGAATTGGCTACGTGGAGACGCGCGATGGGTTCTTGGCATGGCGGTAGTTGACGATGTTCTTGCGCTGGGCACCGATCTTGAGCGCTCGTATCAGGTCTACGTGCGCGGGCGACTGAAGTTCCGCGTCGGTCAGCTGGTCTATGTGGCGTTCTCGATGGACGGCAGCGTGATGGGCTTCGCCTTCCCGAAGGAGGAGCGCGCCGCGCTCGTGGCGGCCGACCCGGACAGGTTCTCAATGCCGTCGGCCGCTGACCTGCGATTCAACTGGGTCCACGCAGACCTCGCGTCGCTGGATCCGACGGAGGCCCGCGAACTCGTGGTCGACGCATGGCGCATGGTCGTTCCCAAGAAGGTGTCGCGGGCGTACGACTTCGGCCATCCGTACGGACCGGGCTGACGAGCTATGCCGCTGGCGCTATCTGGTAGACGTTGAAGGTGCTGGCCTGCGGCAGGCCGTAGTTCGTCGTCACGATCGCGCTCATCCCACTGGCCCCGCCGTGCCCGAGGGAGATCAGCGTGACCGGCTGCGGAATCAGCGTGGTCCCCGGAATGGGGCCGGCGACGATGTACATCGACGGCACGTACTCGTAGTTCGTCAGCGCCTGGCCGTTCAAGGTGATCTCGCCGGTCGGCGTGATCACCAGGGTGTTCTTCCCGCTCACGTCCTTCATGGTCGCCGCGAACTGCGTGATCGGGACCGGATTGAACGGTGACTTACCGCTGATTCGCCTCGTTCCGATCGTGCCCGTCATGCTGAACACCGAACCTGTCTTGGCGTCGTACTCGCGCGTGAACGTCACCTCGATGTGCTGCCTGGGCATCCGCAGGGTGCGTCCGTCGAAGGACATGTTCTGCGAGGTGTCGTAGTAGTAGTTGCGCGTCGTCCCGCCGTCGAGCGAGACAGTGATGAGGGCGCTGTAGAGGCTGCCGGGATTGGTCCCCGGCACTGCCTGCTCGATCCCGGGCACCAAGGACAGGTCGGATCCGTCGATCGACAAGAAGGCCTTCGGATTCGTCTTCCCGTCGGCGAACTCGATCGGGTAGTACGCGCTGAAGTCAGTGATGGATACGTCTCCGCCGACCTGGATCGAGGACGGCCCCTGCGTCAGATGGAAGTCGGGATACCAGTTCTTGGTGCTCGGGTCCGCGCCCCGAGGAATGGTCGTGAGGTTGCGCGTGGAGATCGGCTCGCCGCCTCGGGCGACCAGGTTGTTCATCGCAAAGCCCTGGCTGCCCGACGTGCCCATGATGAAGTTCGCGGTGTCACCTTGCGGGTCGGTGAAGCTGTAGTAGTACATGTCGAGGTTGTAGGTGTAGGCGGACACCGGCGACAACTTCCCATCACCGCGTCCGTTGTCGTAGTACAGGTTGCCGTCCTTGCCGATCCGGGCCACGGGAGTCAGCCCCCGGCCAGTGGCGGGGGTCAGGTAGAACGTCTGGCCGTTCCAGAAGTCCGCTTGGATCGGGTTGTCGTACGACACTCCGGACACGGCAACCGGCTGGACGCCCGGCAGCGTGACCTGGCCCTTGACGTACGCCGTCGGCCCAAGCCCGCGGCTTCGGTGCGTGAACGTGAGATCGAGGGCCATCCCGTCGGGCGAGGTCTGACGCAGGCGGTGTCCGTCGAACGAGCCGGTGAAGTTCACGGATTGGGAGGTGGTGCCGTCGAGCGATACCACCAAGGACACCACATACTGGGGCTCCGGTCGCTTCACGGACCTGCTCATTACAGCGTCGACGAGGACGAATGCGCCGGGACTGCCCGCGAGGTTGTACATACCGTTGAACGTGATGAGTTGAGTCGTCTGCTGCCGGTGAGTCGCACTATCGACTCCGCCACGGCCCACTGCCTGAGCGGGGATACCGGCGAGGATCGCCCCGGCCGTTGCCCCCGCGAGCGCTAGCGCCGCAAACCTGATCGCACGCTTCTGCATGGGACGGCCCTCTCTCGCACGTGGCTCGCATCGCCGCCACATCCCCGTGGGACAGACAGTAGTGCGGAGCGGGCCGCTCTCGGGAGCCTTCAGTCGACGAGGTCGCCGCGACGGCGGGCCAGGGCCACGGCCTCGGTGCGTCCGGAAGCTCCGAGCTTGGCGAGGATGTTGGAGACGTGGACGCTGGCCGTCTTCGTGCTGATGAACAGGTGCTGGCCTATCTCCTTGTTGCTGCGTCCAGCGGCGACGAGGACCAGCACTTCGTGCTCGCGCGTGGTGAGTGCGGAGTTGAGCCGCTCCGCCTGCGGTGGTCGCGGTCGAGTTGCGGAAGGGGAGATCGACTGGAGTTCCCGCAGGAGTGGTTCGGCGCCGAGTCGGGTGGCCGCTGCGCGAGCGGTGGCGACTTCCGCCGCTGCTTCGTCCGCCTGGCCGGTGGCGGCGAGCACCGCGGCAAGGCGCGTGCGCGAACGGGCAGCCTCGAAGACGTGGCCGAACCGGACGAACGCGTCCGTCGACTCGCGCCAGGCCGCCACAAGGGAATCTGGGGAGCTCTCCTCGCCGGCCATCCATCGGAGCCGGACATCCTCCGCATGCAGCCGCGCCAGCCAGGCCTCGCTCTCCGGGCCGAGGTAACCCGAACCACGACTCGCTCCGACCTCGGCGGCCATGGTCGCTGCTGTCACGAGTGCGGGCGCGCGCTCGGCAAGCGCCGCGCGATCCTCCCGGCTGACTCGCGCTGCCTCGTTGGCCATCTGGCCGAGCAGCAGTGCGTTGAGCCGGATCTGCGCCTGGAAGGTCGACGTCTCCCATACGCCGCACAGCGTGTCGATGAGGTCGCGGTGCGCCTCGGTGGCGGCAGCAAGGTCGCCGAGGTCGCCGTGCAGGTCGATCGCGGCGCCGCCGGAGAGAACACCGATGAGGCCCTCGCGCTCCCACCACCCGCGCAGAACGGCCAGCAGCGGCACCGCCGCCGCGTCTCCGCGACCGGCGGCAACGGCGAGCCCGACAGCGTCGAGGTAGGCCTCGGCGAGGGCGGGGCAGGCCTCGTGGCTGACATCGGCAAGACGGCGGGATTCGTCCCAGTCGCCGGTGACGTACTCGACGAGTGATCGCATGACACGACCGTCGAGTCCGTAGGGCGCCCACGGCCGCCCGGCCTCGCGGGCCCGGTCGACGAGCTCGCCGTAGACGGCCCTCGCCTCGTCGAAACGGCCAAGGCCCCAGTGCAGGCCGCCCAGCTTGAACAGGCTCCGGAGCTCGGCCATCAACTCGCCCGCCGCCCGTGCGTCGGCTGCGCTTCGCTCGAGGCTCAGTCGCGAGGCGTCCGGGTCTCCGGCGCGCTGGTCGAGGTCGGCGAGCGTGACGGCCACCTCGGCGACGACGCCGACGAGTCCGAGCTGCTCGCCGAGCTCGCGCGCCTCCATCGCCCACCGCGCGGCCTCGTCGGGCTGGTCGAACACCGCGAACGCGCGGGCACGGATGCTTGCCAGCTGCGCCCGCAACGCCGACGGCGGCTCGGCGGGGATGAGACGCGCGGCCTCGGTGGTGAGCTGCAGGAGGTCAAGGCTCGTATCGAAGAGGAAGCACGTGCTGGCCAGCGCCACCAGCAATGCGCCGCGGTCGTGCGCGGGAGCCGAGTCGGGCAGCGCGTCGAGCTGGGCCTGGAGCAGGGCGAGGGAGCGATGGACGCGGCCTGCGGCTGCTGTCGCCTCGGCGGCGCGCAGCGTCAGGGCCACCACGTCGACGTCGGACTCAGCCGCGGCAGATGCATCCCTGCCAATGAGCTCGAGTGCCATCTCATAGTGCTGCGCCGCCTCGTCGGGTCCGCCGACCGCGAGTGCCTCGTTCCCGGCCTGGACGCTGGCGAGGATGGCCGTCGGGATGTCACCGGCGAGCCTCGCGTGTTCCGCGAGCTCGGCCGCGGTTCCCTCGACGTCGTGCGAGGCGATGGCGCGCGCATACGCGCCGTGCAGGCGCATGCGCTCGCCGGAGAGCAGGTCGCCGTACGCGGCCTCGGCGAGAAGCGCGTGCCGGAACGAGTAGCCGCCAGTCTTCGAGGCGACGAGGACGTTGCCGTCGACGGCACCGCGGATGGCGTCGTCGAGCTGGTCGACGTCGAGGTCGACCACGCGGGCGAGCAGGTCGTGCGACACCCGCCGCCCGGCAACGGAACTGGCCCGCACCACGCGCTGCGCGGGCTCGTCGAGCTGATCGATGCGCACGAGTAGCAGGTCGGCGAGGTCGCTGGAGAGGAAGCGCCCGCTCGCCGCCTGCGCGGCAACCAACTCCTCTGTGAAGAACGCATTGCCCTCTGCCCGCTCGACGATCCTGCGGAGGTCGCGGTCGGAGATGGGGCCTGGCGACAGGGAGTGCACGAGCGTACGGACGTCGTCGTCGGCAAGGGGCGCGAGTGTGGTTCTCGCGACTCCGGGCAGTCGGGACCACTCGGCGACTGTTGCACGCAATGGGTGCCTCCTGTGGAGGTCATCGCTGCGGTAGGAGCCGAGGATCGTCGCGCCGGGGATGCCGCGCGCGAACAGGAAGCTGAGCATCTCGCGGGTCGAGCGGTCGGCCCAGTGCATGTCCTCGACGATCACGAGCAGCGGCCGGTCGGCTGCGAGTCGGCGCAGGGCGTGCTCGACCGTCTCGAACAGCTCGGTGCGCTCGACACGGTCGGCACCCAGGTCGCCCGCTCCGCCGAGGCGACGTCGCACCGGCATCAGCCGGGCAAGCCCCGGGGCGTCCGTGATCAGCACGTCGCACAGTTCGGGCTCGTCGTTCGACAGACGGCCGAAGATCTCCGTGAACGGCAGGTAGGGCAGCGTGGACTCGCCGAGGTCGAGGCAGTTGCCGCGCAGCACGCGCCACCCGGCGCGCGCTGCCTCGCCCGAGAGCTCGGCAAGGATGCGGGTCTTTCCCACGCCAGCGTCCCCAGCGAGAAGGACTGCGGTTGACGCAGGCGAGCCCGACGCGAGCCCGACGACGCGGGTGAGTTCCGCGAGGTCGTCCGCACGGCCCACGAGGGCGCCGGACGAGGGAAGCGACAGGGGCGGCACCCCGCCATCCTCGCCGAACGCGAGGGCAATCGTCACACCGACTGCGAGGTCCACGTGGGGCTGCGGAACAGCGTGCGCAGGCTTCGGCGAGGCCGGGCGGGGCCGCGACTCCCGCGTGCCCGCTTCGCGCGCCGCTCGCTGTGGTCCTCGAACGGGCGGTGCTTGCGCTCGTCGCGGTACGCGCTCTCGGTCATGATGACCTCGATCGTCATGAATGGGGACATGGCCTTCTCCTTCGGCAGGATCTCGCTTTCTTATGAGTCGAGCCTGCGCGTCTGAGGTGGGCCAGGGCATGGGGACGATGCCGTATTTGTCGTGCCGGCCGGGCGCGGGCACCTTAGGCCGGTTGCTACGTTCAGCGCCATGACCGGACCGCTGCATCGCCCGTATCCGCCCGACCTCTTCCGCGGCACGGTCGGCGAGGCGTCGGCGCGCATCCGGCCGTCGGACACTGAGCCGGAGGTTCGGTACGCAACCGGGGGAACCTGCGAGTACCTGGCGACGGGCGACCAGACGGGAGGGACATTCGGGCTGTATCGGTGGACCTTCGGGCCTGACCTGTCAGGTCCCGAGCCGCATTTCCACCGCTCGATCACCGAGTCGTTCTACGTGCTCACCGGTGAGGTCGAGCTGTATGACGGGACGGGATGGAAGGTCGGTCGTCCCGGGGACTTCATGTTCGTCCCCGAGGGCGGCATGCACGGCTTCCACGGCTCGGACTACGCGTCGGTGCTGGTGATGTTCGCCCCGGGTGCTCCCCGCGAGGACTACTTCGAGACGTTGGCAGCCATAGCCGAGAATCCGATGACCGAGGAAGAGCGGGTCGAGTTCATGCTCCGCCATGACACCTACTGGCCCTAGTTCGAGGGTAGGTCCGGTGCCTCTAACATCGGATCATGACAAACCCGAGTGTCGTCAATGTCGACCGTTCCTGGACTGCCACCAAGGTCGTGTCCCTCATCGTGGCCATCCTCACCGCCGGTTACATGGCGCCGTGGGCGGTTGCCGCGATCCGCGACGTGCGGCACTGGTCGGTGTTCTGGATCAATCTGCTCTTCGGCTGGACGATCATCGGCTGGGTCATCGCGCTGGTCATGGCTCTTCGTGCGCAGCGCCTGGTCGTTACTTCGTAGCCGATCTACCGCGGGCCGCCGCGGTCAGAGTTCGGTGATCTGCGACTCGGCAACCTTCGCGATGCCGTCCGGCGTTCCCAACCACCGATACACGGCGAACGCCCACTGGATGGACATCGCAGCGACGAGCGTGATCGCGAACAGCAGCGGTGGGGGCTGCAGGGCGGCGAGCACCAACGCGAGCACGGCGATAAGCAGGCACGCCCTGGCAGCCGGCCGGTAGACGCTGATGAGTCGGGGATAGTCCTTGAGCAGTCGCATGATCCATGCCGCGGTGACCATCGCGAGCGCTACACACCCCCCGAACAGCCATGCCGTCGACGCTGGAGTGTGTCCGTCCGACCCGTGCTCGATCATGCCGACGGTCGCGGCGCCGACGCCGGTGAGCGCGAGGCAGAGCGGCAGTTGCGCGAGGTTGTAGAGGTAGCGCGCACGAACCGTGCCTTTCGGTGGGCGCATGGAGACCAGGTCGAAGTAGGTCCACCAGAACGCGATCGCGACGGCCAGGCCGGCGAAGCCGGTGAGGAAGACTCGCGCCGATAACTCCTCGACCTCACCGAGGCCCGCCACGACACTAGCCACCACTTCGCCGAGAACGATGATCAAGAACAGGGCGAATCGCTCAAGGAGCGACTCCGTTGCCAGCGGTCCGCCCGCGCGTCCGTCGTCATCGTCGTCGCGGATCGACGAGGCCGCCACGACCATTCCGGCGACGAAGACGGCAACGAAGGCGCCCCACATCCAGATTCGTGCGTCGTCCGGAACGAAGATCGATGCTCCGATCCACACCAGCATCACCACCATCGTGGTCGTGAAGCGGAGCGTCACTGGCCCGTACACCGCGTCGGACCGCTCCATCCGCGCAACGACCACCCACTGCCAGACGAGGATCGCGAGGAACGCGGTGTAGCAAATGGCGAACCCGCGTCCACCCGCTCCGGTGGCGTCGGTCGCGAAGACGCCCATCGCGGCGATCGCGAACATCTGCAGGAAGGTTAGGAAGCGGTTTCGTACATCGGGCCGGCCGTGCGCGTCGTGCAGGAGGGAGCCGTTGTACCAACCGATCCACAGCAGGCTGAACAAAACGGCAAAGGTGGCCACGCCTCCCGCATCGATGTTGTCGTGCAGCACCAAGGCGATGCGGGCGATGAGAACGACGTAGATCAGGTCGTAGAAGAGCTCGAGGAAGCTGACCCGGCGCTCGACGAGGATCTCTCGGTGCGTGCGGGGGCGCTGCCAGAAGTAGCGGTATCTGCCCAGATCCACGTGTTCAGCGCACCTCCGTCGGTCGCTTACGGCTGAGGAGGGCCCCAGTAGAACATGTCGAAGCGATCAGCACCCGCGGCAACGGCCTCGGTGAATGTGAAGGCTCCTTCGTACAGCGCGTCGTCCAGGATGATGCCGTCGAGACCGCGCGGGACCAGTTCGTGCAAGGCGTGCAGGTCGTTCAGGTGACTGATCCCGCCACGTGCCATGACCGGACTGTTCGTCGACGAGCAGAACTCCTCGAGCAGGTGGCGGTCACCGTGCTTCCAGTGATGGCTCTCGGCCTTGTCGGTCACGACGAAGCGACGGCATCCGGCTCGCTCTAGGTGACTTGCAATGTCGAACACATCCGCCTGGCGGATATCGAGTCCGACGGCCACGCGGTCTCCGTGAGCCCCCACTGCCGAGCTTGCCCAGTCGAGGTCGGCCGCGTCGATCACGACGCGGCTCGCACCGGTGGCGAGCGCGTCAGCCAACGTGGAGTCGTTGTGAACAACCCCGGAGTACTGCAGGTGGGCGCCGCTGCTCACGATGTGGTGATGGTTGGTCGCGTGCCCGTCGATGCTGTCCTGGTCGGACACGTGAATCCACGCCGCGCCCTGGTTCACCCACGAGGAGATCGCGCGAGCTGGCGTGCCGACTTCTGTGGATACGCCGTAGGCGGGCGGCGCGAGTCGCGCCTGGCCCTTCGAGATCGTGACGACGGGGAGCAGGGCGAGGGGGTACTTGGGCATGGTCGAACCTTAACCGCGGGGTGTGTGCACTAACACGTACGGCGGAGTTCGATCCCCGTTCATCTGCAGCACGCCTTGCAAGCGCACACGCTGACTAGACATGCGCCATGACCCGCCGAACCGTGCGCTTTGTCGCTGCTCTCGCTGCCTTGTCCGTCACAACCGCGACGATGGTCGCCGTGAGCCTTCCCGCTCAGGCCGATCCCGCGGCAGTGATTCGTGTCACGGAGGTCGAATACAACGGCTCGGAGTTCGTCGAACTCACGAATGTTGGCACCGCCGCGCAGGACTTCACCGGCTGGTCTTTCGATGACGACAGCCGTACGTCCGGCACCGTGAGGCTGTCGGCGTTCGGCACAGTCGCCGTGGGTCAGTCAGTGATTCTGGCCGAGGCCACGGAGGCGGCCTTTCGCACGGAGTGGACTCTTGCCTCGACGGTGAAGGTGATCGGCGGCAACACGGTGGCCAACCTTGGCCGCGCCGACGAGGTGAACATCTTCGACAGCTCCGGAGCGCTCGTCGACCGGGTCACCTACAACGATCAGGCGGCAGCGGGGGATCCGGCGAAGGGTCCGCGGACCGACACCGCATCCGCGTGGGTGAGTTCGGCGAACCTCGGGCTGAACAACTTCTCGACTTGGACTCGCTCAACCGCCGCAGATGCGGAAGGCTCGCGGACCTCGATCAACGGCTACATCGGCTCGCCCGGGACGTCGACCCTCGCTCCTGCGGGCGTTGCCAACGTGAAGGTGACGGAGGTCGAGTACAACGGCTCGGAGTTCGTGGAATTGACCAACACCGGAACTGCGTCGCAGGACTTCACAGGCTGGTCGTTCGACGATGACAGCCGCACTGCCAACACCGTGAGCCTGTCGGCGTTCGGCACTGTCGCGGCGGGCGAGTCGGTGATCCTGGCTGAATCGTCGGATGCTGCGTTCCGCACGGAATGGGGCCTGAAGTCGACGGTGAAGGTCGTCGGCGGCAACCTCGCAAACCTGGGTCGCGCCGACGAAGTGAACATCTTCGATGGCACAGGCACGCTCGTCGACCGCGTGACCTACAACGACCAGGCGGCAGGCGGCGACCCGGCGAAGGGTCCGCGCACCGACACCGCCTCGGCATGGGTAAGCCTCGCAAACCTGGGCCTGAACACCTTCTCGACGTGGACGCGCTCCACCGCCGCGGATGCCGAGGGTTCGTGGGCCTCGGCCGGCACGTTCATCGGCTCGCCGGGTGCGAGCACGCTCGGTACCTCCACGCCGACCAGCGTCCGGGACTCGAGCGGCCCGACGCCGCCCGTGCTGCTGTGCACTCCGGAGGCCGCGAGCGGAACGGGCGCAGTGCCTGCCGGCGCGGTGGCCTGGCCGGGCAGCAGCACGCCGACCGTCGCCGACAGCCAGTGCGCGTGGAAGACCACGACCGGCCCGGAAGGCCGCGACATCAGTGGACTGGTCTTCGACAAGACCGACCCGAGCGTGCTGTGGGCCGTGAAGAACAAGAGCTGGATCTTCAAGCTGACGAAGCAGGGTGGCCTGTGGGCCGCCGCCCCCGGCTGGACGGGCGGCAAGCAGATCCTCTTCCCGAGTGGGACGGGCGAGCCCGACTCCGAGGGCATGACGATCGGCCCTGATGGCGCGCTCTACGTCACGACTGAGCGGGACAACGCCAACAACTCGGTGCCGCTTAACTCGGTGCTCCGTTTCGACCCGGCCGCAGTCGGGACGACGCTGACCGCGACGAATCAGTGGAACCTCACTGCTGAGTTCCCCGAGCTCACGCCCGGTGGGGCGAACCTCGGATTCGAGGGTGTCTCGTTCGTTCCGGACAGCTATCTGACGGCCAACGGCTTCGTCGACCAGTCGACAGGACTCACGTACCGGCCGAGCAACTACCCGCTTCACGGTTCGGGCCTGTACTTCGCCGCTCTCGAGAATGACGGCAAGCTGTATGCCTACACGCTCAACAGCAACAGCACGTTCCGTCGTATCGCCGTCGTCAGCACAGGAATGACCCGCGTCATGGACGTGCAGTACGACGCCGATGCTCAGCGCATCTGGGCCTTGTGCGACAACTCCTGCGGCGTCACCTCGGTGCTCCTCAAGGTCAGCGGAACCGGCGCCTTCGCCGTCGACAAGGTGTACGCGCGTCCGGCAAGCCTGCCGAACAACAACATCGAGGGCTTCGCGATCGCCGCAAGCTCCACCTGCACGGGTGGGGTCAAGGAGGTCGTCTGGGGCGACGACGGCATTTACGGAACCGGTGCGAGCAGCGCCGGCGAGGGCCATGCGCTCTATAGCGGCACGGTCAACTGCAACCTGGGCTTAGGCAGCCAGGGCGTCGTAGCGACCACACCGTCATCCCCGACGCCCACGACGACAGTGACGCCGACACCGACGGCAACAACCACGCCGACGACGCCGCCCGCAGTGACGCCGACCACTCCCGCGCCGGCACCGTCACCGCAGCCCGTGGTGTTCGCACCGCCGGCCGGTGACACCAATCCGAGCTCGCCTCAGGCGATCGCGCCAGGCATTGCCCTCGTATCTCAGGACACCGCCGACAAGCTCGACACGACAGAGGTCACTCGCCCGCCCGCCCGCACCCTGGCGAATGCGCCGGTCCTCGCTGCGACGCCAGGTCGACCGTTCCAGCCAGAGGTGGCCGGACTGCCACGGCAGGCGACCGTCGAGGTGTTCATCGTCATCAAGGGCGAGCGTGTGTCCCTCGCCGAACTGCGCACGGATCGAGCCGGCGGACTGACCTTGCCGGCACTGCGGATCAACACCCCGGGGGTCTACAACGTCGGGATCACGCAGCCAAACGGCACCGTCGCGTGGATCAAGGTCCGCATCCGATGACCCGACCGGTTACGGAAGTTGTCAGACCTCTGGGCTAGTCAAAATGGGGCGAATCGGTCCATCATGTACGGACCGGCACCCGCGGGCTCGCCCGCGCGGTGTACTTCCCCCCGGCTTGGAGGAGTAATGCGTTCGATGTGGAAGGGCGCTGTGGCGTTCGGCTTGGTGAATGTCCCGATCAAGCTCTATGCGGCCACAGAAGACCACGATGTGCGGTTCCATCAGGTGCACACGGCCGACGGCGGCCGCGTCAAGATGCTGCGAACCTGCTCGGTTGACGGTCAGCCGCTCGAGACGAAGGACCTCTCCAAGGCGTACGAGACTGACACTGGCACCGTTGTCGTGATGGAGGATTCCGACTTCGAAGAGTTGCCGGTGCGCGGGGCAAAGGAGATCGAGGTCCTGGAGTTCGTTCCGAGCGATCAGGTCGACCCCATGCTGTTCGACCGCAGCTACTACCTCGAGCCGGAGGCGCGTGCACTCAAGCCGTACGTCCTGCTTCGCGAGGCGCTGAAGGAGACAGAGCGTACGGCGATTGTTCGCGTGGTGCTGCGCACGAAGACTCAACTTGGAGCCCTGCGCGTGCGCGACGACGTCCTCGTCCTGCAGACGATGCTCTGGCCCGATGAGATCCGCGAGGCCGACTTCCCCGTTCTTTCGGGGGACGAGGACGTGCGTCCGCAGGAGCTGAGCATGGCCGCATCGTTGATCGAGAGCCTGTCGGCAGACTTCGACCCGAGCCAGTTCCGAGACGAGTACCGCGAAGCACTGCTGGCCGTGATCGAGAACAAGGTTGCCGGTGGAACGTCGGCGCTGCCCGTTGCGGAGTCGGATGTGTCGGACGGCGACGGCATCGTGCTCGACCTGATGACAGCACTGCGAGAGTCGGTCAATCGAACTCGAGGCACGACCAGTGCCGGCGGCGATGATGACGTTGCCGAGGCAGCGCCGAGCCGCGCACGCGCGCCGAAGGCCGTGCCTGCGGCAAAGGCGACTCGGTCGACGGCGGCCAAACCTGCGGTGAAGCCCTCGACGGTCAAGGCCACGAAGACTGCCACGAAGACACCTGCCAAGACCGCTGCGAAGCGCTCGGCACCAGCGGCGAAGAAGGCAGTTCGCAAGTCCGCCTAGTTCGGATGTCGTACTGACATGACTGAGCCGCACGAAATCGGGTGACGGCGAATGCGAAGGCTCGCGAGTGTCACTACGCGAAACCTTGGATCGGTTGGGCTTCTCAGCGCGGGCAGTCGCGGTCGCCGCTGATTCCGTAGGAGACGTTGGGCAGGTCGGTCCGGCAGAGAGTCGCCCACTGCCATGGGTTCTCGTCACCCTCGTCAAGGCTCCACGTCGAGCCGGTCATGTCGGCTTGGGTCAGATTCGCGAGAAACAGCGAGGGGTGGCCCTGCGAGGCATCAACGCGACTGAACTGGGCGTTGAACAGGTCGGTGTACGCCAGGTCGGGGTGGATCAGCGTTGCCCTGAGGAAGGTGGCTCGACGCAGCGATGCCGCGACGAGCGGCGAGTCGCTCAGCGTGGTGTCGTTGAAGTTGGCGCCGTCGAGGTTGCGCATGAAGAGCGGGCTGCCGGCCGCGCTGCCACCGCTGAGGTCGAATCTCGGCGCCCACGCGTCGAAGGCCCAGACGTTGGTGAGAGCTGCCCCTGAGGCGTCGACCCCGCCGAGGCGCGACCCGTCGAGGAAGAGCTCGCCAAGTTGCGCGTTCTGCACGGATGCTCCGGTGAGATCGACCTTGCGCATGGAGCGGGCGTACAGCCCGGCGTTGTCGAGCATCGCGCCGGTCAGGTCGCAGTAGTCGAGTGCGCGTGCCGAGTCCACCGTCAACGCCACTCTGGAGCAGTCGAGACTTCCGACCTGGCCAAGCCCGGGGCCGCGCTGCAGCACATCGACGGTCACGTAACTGCGTCCCGTCGGGTTTCCGGACCGCGGACGAGGCGCATGCTGCGTCGCCGTCAGCACGATGCGGTTGCCGGGTGTCATCGCCGCGAGCTTCTCGCGATCGTCAATCGTGATCGCATAGTCAGTAGGCTGCGACACATTGTTGTAGGACTGCGTGTCGAGCACGGTCGGTATTCCGGTCGATCGGTTGACCGCGATCAGCCGCAGATCCCCGCTGCCCATGGCGTATCCCGAAGGATTGGCGGCTGAGCTGTCCCAGTTGATCCGTGCCGTTACGGTGCGCGGGCCGACGGCTCCTGCCGGGGCATCGCTGACGCTCGCGGCATCGATCGTGACGAACGGCGAGGCTTGGTCCGGCGCCGGAATCTGGTCGCGCTGTGCTTCGGATTCTGTTCGGCAGTCGCGCGAGCCATCCAGGGCAGATCCGGCAGGGAGCGCGGTGCGGCACAACCAGGTCCACGCCAGTTGCAGATCGGTCAGGCTCGAGTCGGTCAGGGATGCGTTCTCAAAGTCGACGAGCTTGAAAGTCGATGACCCAAGGTCGGCTCCCGCCAGATCGGCGCCTCGGAAGGTCGCGCCGTCTGCGATCGACTGCCAGACAGCGCCCCGCATCTGGGCACCGTCCAGCCGCGCCTGTGACACCGAGACACCTCGGAAGGTCGTGTTCTGCAGGCTGGCACCGGTCAGATTGGTGTTGAAGAAGTTCGCGCCGGAGTCCCGAGCGTCCTTGTCGCTCGTCGCCTGATCGGCGATGAGCTCTATCGCGTCGGCACCGGCGAGCGAGAGATTGTTGAGCGTTGCTCTCCGAAGGTCCATACCGTTGAGGCGGCCGCCGGCGATGCTTGCCCCGCTGAGATCAGCGCGAACCGCAGTGGCGCCGGTGAGGTCGGCGCGTTCCAAACGCGTGCTCTTGCTCGGGAGTTTGCCTTCATCGCTCTTCGGGTCGTGAATCGATACGAGCGCGCCGTCGAGATAGACGCCGACGAGGTCGCAGTACCGCAGGATGGCGCCGGGGACGATAGGCACGTCGGAGCAGTCCTTGGAACCGATGCGCGGTTGCGGTGAGCCGAACGCCTGAACCTCGGCAACGGTCGCGTAGGTGCGCACGGTGAGTGATCGCTGTCCGGCGTACTGGTGCTGGCTGGCCGTCAGCACGATGCGGTTCCCGCTGCGCATCGCGGCGAGCGCTTCGTCGTTGGCAATGGTGAATGTGACGTCGCGCGTCTGATCGCGTGCGATGTTCTGGTTGATCGTGCCGAGGAGGAACGGCAGGTGACCCTGGTCGCTGACCGCGACGAGCCTCAGGTCCCCGACGATCATGTTCTGGTCGTTGACGCCGTCGACGTTCCACCTGATGTGCGCGGTGACGACGGCCTTGCCGTCAGTGCGCTGCATCGTGATGTCGTCGACGTGGACGAATGAATCGTTCGTCACCGCGGACGCCGTCGGAATCGCGAAGGCTGTAGGAATCAATGCTGCAGAAAGCGCTATGCTCCCGAAAATCCAACGGCGCGGTTTGCTGGCGCGTCCAACGCGGGAGCTGTTCACTTCGACATGTTACCTACCTGGGCACGAAATCAAACATCTGTCTTCGCCGCGCTCGTTCTTCTCGCGACGGGCATCACCTCTCTGACCGTCGCTTCATCGACGCAGGCGTCGGAAGTGCTGGCCGCTCCCGCGAACGAAGTGCCAAGTGGCTGGAGTTGGACGAACTACGGCCCCGAGCTCATGTCCGTCTCGTGCGTGACGCCGAACAACTGCGTTTCGGTCGGCCAGGGCGGAGCGGTACTGCGCTCACCGAACACCGACGAGGTACCGCTCGCCTGGACCTTTGTGGACCTGAAGAAGGATCCCCAGTTCCCCGCGAACCCCGTTGACCTGGTCGGAGTCTCCTGCTCGGACACCAGCTGCCTCGCAGTCTCGTCCCCACCGACCCCCACGGTCACCTACGGGTCGTGGGTCTACCGCAGCGTCGACGCCGGAGTCACGTGGGCTGCCGTGCAGGAGCTGCCTATCGTGGGCGACCGCAAGACGAAGATCGGCTCCTCGATCACCTGCGCACCCGATCCGGACGCGACAGCCGCGACTCGCGTCTGCTACATCGCCGGAGAAGACGGCGGCATCTGGCGATCGGGCAACGACGGACAGACGTGGACGGGCGTTCCGCTGCCGGAAACCGCTCCGCTGTCGAGTTCCTTCGATCATGTCGCCTGCGCGAGTGTCGACGTGTGCGTCGTCGCCGGGGGCGACACGACGCCGTCCAGTGCAGTGATCCGTGGGACGACGGTCACGATGCTCAAGACGCCGTTCGGCCTGCTCAAGCGGTTTGCAGCACTTGCCTGCGACCGCCCAACGCGATGCATAGCGACCGGTGGGATCTCCAAGTACACGATCATCGACCTCGACGCGAACCCGATCTGGGGTTCGGCGCGCGCCTTCCGCAAGAACCCGCTGCAGAACCTCATCGCGGTCAAGGCGTTGTCGTGCCCGATCGAGAACTCGTGCATCGGACTTGACCTCGATGGTGACGTGCTGCGTACCGATTCGCTCGGTGATGCGAGCGGGTACTGGGGAATGCGCCCAGCGCCGATGATCATTAGCGCGCTCGACTGCTTCACGACGTCGTGCGTGGGTGTCGGCAAGATGGCGGCCTGGTACGAGACCTTTGACCTGGGTTCAGGCTTCGAGCGTGTCAACGAGGTTGCCGGGTTCGACGTTGCTGTGTGCACAGCAGCTCTCAGCCCGGCCTGTATCGCCGGAGGCAAGGAGAACGTGGGCCGGTCGATCACCGGGGGGACCCTGTGGACGCTTCCGGTCGCGGATCGCGGTGCCCTGAACACGAAGGCCATTCAGTGCTCGTCGTCGCTCGCGTGCGAGATCTTCGGCCAGACCGAGGCGCTGTCGACCGAGGACATGGACGTGTTCACCCCCAAGTACGGACCAGTGCAGAGTGCGGCCGGCGCTGATGCCCAGACGTGCGTGACGGACACCCTGTGCGTAGCGGCGACCGAGTCGGTGGTGTACACGACGTTCGACGGCGGCAAGACCCAGTGGAGCTCCAACCAGTTCCCGAAGGTTCGGCCATCAGGCATTTCGTGTCTGCCGGGGAAGACCAACCCGGTGACGTGCTTCGTCGCGGTGAAGTACAACATCCTGATCGGGACGATGACTCAGGACGCGGCGGGCTTGCCGCACTGGCTCTGGCGTTACACCAACGCCGACGCTGATGAACTGATCACGGCAATCGGGTGCAGCCCCGACGGTCGTCAGTGTGCGGCAGGTGGTGTCTCCGGCGAGATCCTCAATACCCAGGGTGGGAATCTTCTTGACTGGGCCCAGCAGACGATCCCCGCGAACGTGCCGGTGAGCGAGTTGCCTGACTACTCGTCCGTCACCTGTCCGTCGGTGGGCTTCTGCATGATCGGCGGCAAGCACGGTGCGCAGTCGGTCGTCGCGTCGACACTGACGAACTTCGTCACCTATTCGTACGACGAGATCGGCGACATCCGCGCTGCGCCGGGCATCTCCGGCTTCGGCTGCGTATCGGTGAACCAGTGCGTGGCGGTCGGCAGCACGGTGCTCCTGGGCATCCGCATCCCGCCGGCGCCGGCGCCCGCTCCGTAGCATCGATCACGTTGTCGGTTCTTCCGATGGTGCGAGCCTGACGGTGACCTTCAGATTGACGGCCTGCTGTTCACGAGCCACGTAGTGCTCGTACGCCCTCATGTCTGCTTCGGTGTCAGCTTCGGCTCGCACCACGCTCTTCAGTCCGCGCGGCCACAGTCGGTAGGCCAGCACCACGTTCAGTTCCGCGCAGTAGATGGTCACCTGGGCTAGCAGGAAGAACCAGAACAGCAGACCGATGACTAGGGCGAAGGCGCCGTAGTTCGACTCTGCACCCGCGACCCGCTGGGTGAGCAGGTTCGTCGCGAGCGCCTGCATCAGCGACCAGGCCACGGCGGCGATCACGGCTCCCGGCAGGACACCCCGCCAGCTCGTCGTGGCGACGGTTGCGCGGCGGAACGCTGCGGCAATCAGCATGGCATTGATGCACACCACGAGTATCAGGATGAGCACGGAGGCGATCACTCCGCTGATGGCACTCGAGGCAACTCCCTGCAGGACCGTCGATGCCGGGAGGCCTACGCCGACGAGCAGGAGCAGGGTGATGCTCCGGAGCACTCGCCAGATGAACCCCGCCCGCTGGGTCCGAGGTACCTCGTACACGGTGTCCATCGCGTCCTGCATGGCGTTGGCTACCGCGAGACCGCCCCACAGGCCGACCACGATCGCGACAACGAGCGCGAGGCCGGAGATGTCCAAGGGTTCGACCGTCCCGGTCGCACCGATGGACAGGAAGCTGCCGGCCGCGGTCGTCACGATCTCGTTGGCCAGGTCCGGGTTGTTCGCGAGCACGCGGGACAGGACTGTGGCGAGGACGATCAGGAGCGGGAAGACCGACAGGAAGGCGAAGTAGGAGATGAGTGCGGCGAGCTTTCCCGCATCGTCGTCAGAGAACTTCTTGTAGACCGCGAGCGGCACCGCTGCTACGGGGTGCCGCTGCTGGAAGGCGTCCAGTCGTGGCAGCGGACCGGGAAGAGGTTGAGTCGAGCCAGCCGCGAGATCTGAATCCTTCTGGGTGTTCTCGTCATCAGCCACCCACGGTTGGTACCCACCGCGGGCGGATTCAGACCGACAGGTCCTTGGTGTACGTCTGAAACCTCCGGCTAGTGGCGGCGTTGAGAGTCTGTTCGAGCCACCGGACCGGGCCGGCCCATTGGATTTCCGCGTGTCCTAGTCCGGTGTCACGTTGGTCCTGAAGGCAGCGCCGGATCAGCGTCGCCCCGATCCCGAGGTTCCTCAGGTCCGCGTTGGTCCCGAGCGGACCCACGTCGCGCGGCCGCGTCACGCCGTAGGCGCAGAAGCCGACACAGTGCTCGTCGCGCACGGCGATGTGGAGGCCCCCGTGCTCACCGTCGAGGGCGGCCTCGACCTCGCTGACAACCGAGAGGTTCCACGCGTTCGCAAGCTGACCGCCTATCCATGCGGACTCATCAGTCGCCGCGCGGCGGCAGGAGATCCCCAGCCGGGACAGGCGCAGCTCATCGCCGACGGTGTCGAGTGGCGCCACGCTTAGGTCTACGCGCATATTGAGCGCGGTGGCCTGACGACGGTAGCCACTCGAATCGAAGAGTCCGATGGCCGCCACATAGTCCGTGTCGACACCCGGCCACGCGTAATGCGGGGGATTTCCTCGCACGCGGAGTTGGGTGTTGCCGAGCCCCGCGAGCAGGGACTCTCCCGCTGCGAGCAACTCCCTGCCCAGGCCGCCGCGCTGCTCGTTCGGCGACACTGCAATGAGGTCGACATACCCGGTTGCGGCCTCGGGACTGGGGTCCCGCGAGACAAGGCATACGCCGACGATCCGCGAGCCGACTGTGCACACCACGCCTCGTCGCGGTTGCCGGAGCAGGACTTCGGGAATTGTGCCGGCGTCAACATCGAGAGTCAGGGCCTCGCGACAGATCTGCGACACGGCTGCCAGGTCGGAGGCGTTGAATGCTCGAAGAGTTCCGCTCAAGGCGCGTCTAGCCACACGGGAGTCGCGGCTGTTCCGACGGCCAATGCATCCCCGAGCGAACATGCTGTGAAGCCCATCTCGCCGTAGCGATCGAGTAGCAGATTCGTGAGCCTGCCGCGGTCGATCGGCGGAGGGGGGCCGTCATCGACGCCGTCCAGTTCGCAGGCAAATCCGTCGTGAGCGAGCAGGATCTCGCCGGACACGGTGGCCGTCGTTGCCCCAGCCAGTCGCTCCTCGTCCGTGATGAACTGCCAGTCCCTGAGCATCGTCGACCACAGCACTGGCATGAGTCCGAGGTTGCGAACCGCGTGCCAGGTGGCTTCCGTCTGCGCGCCGTACGGAGGCCGGAACCAGACAACGGGCTGCTGTACGACCTGTTCGAGCTCGACCTTCGCGATCCGAGTGCGCTCCTGTGCGACTGCGGGATCCATCGATGCCAGGTTCTGGTGATCCAGCCCGTGCAACGCGATCTCGTGTCCTGCGTCGACCGTCTCAAGAAGGAGACTGCGGAACAGTCGGATTCGCGTGGCGAGGACGAAGAAGGTCGCGGATGCACCGGCCCGATCGAGCGCTGCGAGCACCTGGTCGGTGCCTTCTGGCTGGGGGCCGTCGTCGTACGTGAGAACGACACGCATGCTCTCGTCCTGAACGTTGACCGTGCAGACCGACTCGCCCGGCTCGAGTGCGCGGCCCGGGTCCGGTGTCCATGTGGAGCTCGACTGCATGGGCTCTCCGCTCAGGGCGTGTGGTGCGAGTCCGCCAACGCTAACGCGATCGAGAATTCACGTGAGGTCTCGGGCACGATGGGCGCATGCTGAATGAAGGCGAATCGCTCGTCATCGATGGACGCGTCCTGGTCGTGAATGCGCGGGACCTTGTCCACATCGCTGCGATGCGCGAGTACCTGATCGATGTGGCCCGCGCCGGCAACAAGGCGACATACGGCGAACTCGTCGACGGTGCGGAGCTGCCCTACCCCGCGCGCGGGCTGGGTCGGCTTCTTGAGTTGCTCAGCGGGGACTGCGATCGCCGGGGCGAACCGGGTCTGGCGTCGCTCGTCGTCGCGAAGAGCAGTGGGGAGGTCGGGTCCGGGTACGGCGGCAACGCGGCGAAAGAGCGCACACGGGTCTACGCCTACTGGCGAACGAGGTGAGAATTGAACCGCCTCCCGGGTCAAATCCGCACTTCGCGGGCCGTTTCGGCCCGCGAACCCCAATTTGACCCGGGAGGCGGTTCAAATCGGGGTCAGCGGACGATGACGTCCGGGTTGCCGTCGCGCCAGGAATAGGTCTGCGTCCGCAGCGTGATCTGCCAGCGGCTCTCGCGGCGCTCGAATTGGTCGTCGTAGGTCCCGGCGACGACGAGCAGGCTCGCGCCCGGAGCAGCAGCGCGGACATGCTGGCCGACGAAGTACGAGACGGCATGTGCCTGATCCCCATCGACGTCGATGACGATGCTGCCCACCAGATGCTGACTGGCATCGAGCGGCTCGAGCGCCTTGCGCGAGCGGTCGACGATGGCCTCGCGCCCGACCAGTTCTCCCTTGGGGTGCACGTAGCGCGCGTCGACGGCGAAGGACTCCCCGTAGCGCACCCAGTCGTGCCCATCCTGCGCCTGGGCGCCCCCGGTGATCGCGTTGTGGATCTGCTGCCATGCGATCACGCTGGCGATCTCCGTGTCACTCATGCGGAACCGAACCTCTCGTCGAAAGCCGTCTTGACCACGCCGAGATAGTCGACGTGACCGCGGATCGAATCGAATCCGATCTTCTGCGTGAGCACCGAGACGCCGTTGCCGCCGGCCTCCTGCCAACGACCGGTTGCAGCGATGACCGCGTCAACGTCGCGGGCACGAGAGAGCGTGTACTCGAACCCGAAGGCAGAGTCGCTGCGACCGTTCTCAGCGAGGAGCGTGCGCACTCGTGCCATCCCTGCGATCGCGTCATCGAGATCGCCGGCGAACGTGAAGCCGTCACCGAGCGCGCCGGCGCGCCGGAACGCCGGCTCGCTGAAGCCGCCTATCCAGATCGGGATCTGCCGGGTGGGCCGCGGGTTGATGCAGCAGCGATCCAGGTGGTGGAACTGTCCGTCGAAGGTGAGCAGCGGCGTGCTCCACAGTTCGCGCAGGAGCCTGATCTGCTCGTCCAGGCGGGGTCCGCGCGTGGCGAAGTCCTGGTTCAACGCGTCGTACTCGACCCAGTTCCAGCCCGTGCCGACGCCGAGCCGCAGTCGCCCGCCCGAGACAAGGTCGACGTCGGCCGCCTGCTGAGCGGCGAGCACCGTCTGGCGCTGCGGCAGGATCATCACGCCCGTCGCGAGCTCGAGCCGGGAGGTGATCGCCGCGAGGTACCCGAACGCCACGAACGGGTCGTGAAATGAGTGCTCCTCGGTGTATGGACCCCACAGCGGTGGCTCGCGGTCCGCGTGCTCTGCGCCCACGACGTGGTCGTAGAACAACACGCTGTCATACCCGAACGACTCGAGAGCCAGACCGATGTCGTGCAGCGCGGAGGGATCGCCGTGCGTCTCGTTCTGCGGATATACCGCGCCGATCCTCATTGCTTGGCGCGTCGCGGGTTGGGGGCGCCACCGTCGCGGCGCGGCTCGATGCCCGCCTCGAGGACGCGTCGCTCGCTGATTCGCCAGGTGCCGTCGACCAGGAGCCACGAGTCGTGATACTCGCCCCACAGGACCATGTCCGGCTTCTCGCGGTCCAGGAAGCGGTGCCACGCGCGCACGTAGCTGACCGCGTCGGCGGTGGCATCTCCCGTGAACGTGATGGAGATGTTGGAGATCAGGTGCTGCGTCGCCTCGAACTGGGCAAGCACGCGTTCCATCCACTCGACCACGGCGTCGACCCCGTGCATGTCGCCACTGTGGGGTGAGGCGAACACGCATTGGTCGGCGAACACCAGCCGATGGTTCGCGGTCTCCAACCAGTCCGTCGCCCGGGCATACCGGAACATCTGGTCGGCAATCGCGGCTCGATCCTCCAGGCGGTCCATCTGATCTCCCTACGGATCGACATTAGTAGGACATCAATGTATTGGACCGACGGGCGACTGTGGGTGCCTCTCAGGTGCGTACCTTGAAGTGCTGCACGAGATTGGGGTCGCCGTTCGGGTCCTGCAGGAGGTTCGCGCCAACGCGAATCTCGGTCAGCCTCGCCCCGGCCGGAACCTTGGGCAGGCACAGGTCGTGCATGTTGTCGTCCATCGGCGTGGTGCTGTGATCGGCAAGGTCGGCGACGGCCAGCGGGCGAACGCCGATGACCTTGCCGCTGGGCAGTGTGAAGAGCGCGCGATACGACTTGACGACCGCGTTGCCGACCTCGGCGCCGTCCGGGTATGCCGTCATGCCGTTCGACCACATCACCCGCACGAATGTGTCGCCTACCGTGCAGGCGTTCTTGTCGTTCTCGAGCATTCGGGGAGCGAGAATCCACGCATCTGAGATTGCCGGACCGCCCTCGATCTGCACGATGCTGTGCGTCAGCCCGGGTGGGATGGCGCGCCACAGTTGGCGACCAGGGGCGTGGCCTTGGAGGTCCCCGACGATGGTGACAGTTACCGGGCGCGATGCAGCGGGATCACCGAAGTTGCCGATCAGGTTCACCGTCTGCAGCTCGTTCGGCTCGTCGGGCGGGAACTGAAGCGCACAGGTCGGGTTCACCGTCGTGCCGTCGTCACGAGTGATGACGAAATCGGTGACGGCGATGGTCGACGTCTTGATGAACCAGTTGAAGGTCACCGGGATGTTGTCGAGTCCTGTCTCCCCGGTCGGGCAGTTGTTCGCGTTGTTGAGCCCCCAGGCCGCGCTGAGAATGCGCGCGTGGTCTCGAGAGTCCCTGACCGTGGGCTGAACTGCGCCAGCAGAAGGCTGGAGGATGAGAACGGCAGCGGCGACGGAGCAGGCGACGGCGAATCGCTTCAGCGTCATTGGCGTCCTTTTCTCGTGGGAGCAGTGCGCGGTACTGAGCAGGATTCGAGAAGCACACTACGGCGTCGCGCACATACGGTCGTGCCATGAAGACAATGACATGCAAGCAACTGGGTGGACCCTGCGACCTCGCGCTCTCGGGTGAATCCGCGGACGACGTCATCAAGGCTCAGGATCGACATCTGAACGACGCGGTGGCGGCTGGGAACGCGGCTCACGAGAGCGCGCTGAAGGCCATGAAGGGTCGCTGGAAGCACCCGATCAAGGGCATGGGTTGGTACAAGCAGGTCAAGGCAGACTTTGCCGCACTCCCCGGCGACTGAGCTACGCAGATGCACCCGTGATGTTGACCATCCACTTGACGCCGTAGCGATCGGTGCACATGCCAAACGTGTCGCCCCACATCTGCGGCGCCAGTTCCAATGAGACAGAACCGCCGTCGCTCAGTTTCGCCCAGTAGCCGCGCAGATCGGCCTCATCGTCGCCGCTGAGGCTGATGGAGATGTCACTGTCCGGAGTGTCCGTGCCTTCAGTCGAGTCGGCCGCCATCAGCGTGAATCCGGCCGGCGTCTCGAGCTGGGCGTGCATGATCAGGCTCTCGTTCGGAGTGCCGGCCTGGCCGAAGTCGCCATAGGTATTCATGTTCAGTTCGCCGCCGAACACGTCCTTGTAGAACTCCATCGCGTCGCGCGCCGAGCCGGCGAAGCCGATGTACGGATTCAGGTGAGACGACATGAAGTACCTCCTGTGTTGACGGTAGATGTGAGCGTATGGCGAGTTCGGCAACGATGTAAATGGCGCGGGAAGGTCAGCCCGGTGACCAGTTGGGGTCGCGCCCGATGAAGGCGACGAGCCGCGTCTGGACATCCGCGTCGTCAGGAACGATCACCCGTGCGCCGTAGTGACCCGACGAGCGGAGGATCTCCTCGATCGCCTCCATCCCCGCAAGGAGGCCTGCGCTGTAGTCGGCGTCGAGGGTGAGCGACTGGCCCGTCGCGGTCGCGAGGTCCCAGCTGTGCATGAACACATCCGGCGTATAGAGCATGTCGATGGCGATTCCCACCGTCATGGTCCCGGCCTGGGGATGCACGAACGGGCCGGCCACGACGTCCGGCTGGGCAAGGATCGTCCGGAGTTCGCGATCCAGAAGCGACCAATCTCCTGCGGGGTCCGAGCTCGCCGGATCGCGCCGCGAGAGCTCGATGGACGCACCGATGCTCAGCAGTCCCGGCAGCCAGTCGACCAGGTGCCACACGACGTCGCGCGCTTCCCATCCCGCAACCGGCGAAGGTGCGCTCCAGTCCTGCACGCCCTCTACGAGCGCGGTGAATCCGTCCGCAATCGCGGCGTACCGCCCAGCGGGCTCGTCAGGAAAGGTCATCGCTCACCATCCGATGCCCGGAATTGGCCGCGCTCTTGATGGCGTTCACGAGGGCCGAAGAGGTGATCCGCTCACCTCGAAGCCGTACCCGCTGATCTCCGGCGTCAGCAGAGGCATTGCCTCCGCGATGGCGGCGCGCACGCTGTCCAGCTGCAGCGAAGCCGCGTGAGCCTCGTCGGACTCCCACAGTTCGATCACATGAATCACATCCGGGTCCTCACCGCCGCCGACCTCGTAGAGCAGACAGCCGATATCGGCCATGGCTGTCGGGCGGGTGAGGATCTCGACGACTCGGTCGCGGTTCCCGGGAGTGGTGCGCAGGGTCCCCGCGTAGGCGTAGGTCATGGGTCAAGTGTTGCCGACAGGCGTGACAAGATCTAGCGCATGAGTTTCTTCCGGTCGCGCACCATGCTTGTCTCGGTGGCCGTACTAACCATCGTCGCGCTGACCATGTCGATGGCTGTCATGTTCATCTGACTGTCTCCGCGGAGTCGACCGGGATCCTCGTGGCGGAGTCAGCTGGAACTCCCAGGCGCTCGATGTCCGGTCGTCGATCCGGGTACTGCGCAGCGAGCACGTGGGCGTATCCGCCCTCGAATGCCTCTGGTGAAAAGCCCGGGGCCATCGTGCAGCCGAAGAGGGTCCAGTCCCCGCCCGGGACGGTCTCTCCGGCCTGCCATACCCCGCTGGGGACGAGGTGCTGGACCCGGTGGCCGCCCGCGAGGTCCGGTCCGAGGATGACGTCCTCGCTGCTTCCGTCCGGATGCAGGAGCACCAAGCGCAGCGGGTCGCCGGCGTAGTAGTGCCAGACCTCGTCATGGGCGAGGCGATGGAACAGCGACCGGCTAAGCGGCTCCTGGCAGTAGAGGCCGATCATTGCCGTCCCGATCGACTCACCGCTTGCCGTCAGTGCGCCGCTTCGGTACGTGCTGGTGAGGAGCGTGCTCTCGACGGGCAGCACGTGCATGCCGAAGTGAGCGATGAGCCATGGAGCGCTGACGGACTGATTCATGGGGGCAACGTAGTGTGCGACAGGCGGGATTCAGGACACCGAAAGTTGCGAACACCCTGACTCCTGAGGATGCTGCAAGGCGAGGTGAGGCACGTGAACAGCCCAACGCGGCGCGTATATCTACGAGGCGGACCAAAGGCAGGGACCTTCTACACAGTTGGTAACGTCAAAGGAACCCGGCTCTACTACCAGACGGGCAAAGGCCCGAGCACCAAGACTGCCGTGTATGCACAGACCACCGAGACTGTCGGTCGCGATGGCTTGGAGTACGAGATTTTCGAGTTCGACGCGACGCCCGCTCCGTAGCTCAGGCGCTTGTCACGACATGGTGGAGGGGCGGCCCGACGGGCCGCCCCTCCACCATGTCGGCGTGCGTTACACCTGCGTGGCTACCGGGGGAGCGAGGATCTCGGCGTCAGGGTCGACGCGACGGGAGTGCCACAGTCCGAGGATGCCGAGCAGGATCAGCGCGGCCGCTCCGATGAACGAGGCGATCGCGCCGATCATGGCGATCGTCGCCATGGTGCCAAAGGCGTAGGAGTTCAGCAGCAGTCCACGGAGAGTCGAGCCTTGGAACAACGCCGCCTTCTGACCCTGGAGGTCGGCATTCTCCGGATCGGCCATTGCAGCGGAACTCACCTCGGCATAAGACTGGCCGCCAGCGATCTCGGCGAGGTGGACCGCGATGAAGTGATTCGCGTAGACCTCGGCCTGAGCACCGGTGGTCAGCTGCTGGCCCGCGTACTGCTGCATCTCAGCAAATTCTGGTCCCGCGATCGCATCGCTTCCTGCCGGCGGGAAGAAGATCTCCTGATTGGTCAACTCTGTGGTCACCTGGTTGCCCACGAAGGTCGACGCGTAGGTGAGCAATCCGCCCGCCACGAGGAGGACCGCCGCGAGGACGAAGCCGGTTACTGATAGAAGGATGTCGAATGTCTTGCGACGCATGAGATTTCCTTTCAAGGCGGCCCGGCGGCTCTCGTCGAGTCAGCATTTGGTCTAGTACCGGTAGCGTCGCGGATTGTGGGTACATGCAGTCAGGGCCAGCGGTCCCCTTCGCGCGGGACCTTGGTCACCACACCCACCGAGAGGCTCGATACGTGAGCGGTCCGTTGCCAGACCTCCCGAACGAGCTGATCGACGCTGTCGTCGCCGTCGGCAGCGAGTCGAGCCTGGATGCCGTGCTCCGGCGGATCGTCAAGGCGGCCGTGGAACTCGTCGACGCCGAGTACGGAGCGCTCGGGGTGCTCGCCGGACCGGGGTCGCAGGTGCTGAGCGAGTTCATCACCGTGGGCATGACGCCGGACCAGATCGCTCAAGTCGGTCAGCTCCCGACCGGCCGGGGCGTCCTCGGCGTGCTCATCCACGAGCCGCGTCCGCTACGCCTGCACGACCTCACGGCGAGTTCGCACTCGTACGGGTTCCCCCCCGGACATCCGCCGATGCACTCGTTCCTCGGCGTCCCGATCCGGGTGCGCGACGAGGTGTTCGGCAACCTCTACCTGACGGAGAAGCGACATGGCGACTTCGGCGAGGCAGACGAGCGGATCCTGATTGCCCTGGCCGCAGCTGCGGGCATGGCAATCTCGAACGCCCGACTGCACGAGGCGGGGATACTCCGAGAGCGGTGGCTCGAGGCGGCGGCAGACATGACGACCGAGATCCTGGCGCTTCCTGCGCAGCGGCCGGCATTGGAGATCGTCGTAGCTCATCTGCACGACATCGCTCCGACGGCGCACGTGTTCACAGCCCAAGGCGACAGTTCACATGGTGGTCGCATCACGTCCGCGCAGGGATCCTCAGCGGATCTCCTGGTGGGTGCGCGCCTGACGCCGGGCTCATCGCTCCTGGACGTCATTGCACTGGCACTGAATGATGCCAGCGTCCAAGTCGTCACCGCTGACCTGGAGAGTGATCGTGGGCCGACCACGACGCTCGGCATCGCGGTGACGGGCGAGAACGCGATCGCAATCATCGAGCCGCTTGGTTCAATGCTCAGTCGGTTTGCGGCTCAGGCCACGTTGGCGATCGGAGTGGCTCACAGTCGCCGGATCGCTGAGCAGGTCGCCTTGTCGGATGACAGAGACCGGATCGCGCGCGATCTGCACGACCTCGTCATTCAAAGGCTGTTCGCGTCAGGAATGGCACTGGAGTCCTCCTTGCGCCTGATCGACAGTCCGGTTGCGACCGACAGGATTCACCGTGTCGTCGATGAACTGGACACGACGATTCGCGAAATACGCACGGCCATCTACGCACTCCAGAGCCCGCCCGACTCGGGCGGATCCGCAGGCCTGCGGGCAAAGACGCTGGCGATCGTTCAGGCGGCCGCCGAGACGCTGGGCTCGACGCCGAGCATCCAGTTCAAGGGGCCGGTCGACAGCGTCGTCTCGGATCAGATCGAGGCAAACGCCGAGGCGGTGCTGGTCGAGGCGTTGTCGAACATCTCGCGCCACGCGCGTGCGAGTCGAGTCGAGGTGTCGCTCGTGGCGACTCTCGAGGACTTCAGCATCACGGTCAGTGACGACGGGGTCGGAATCCCGCCGACTGCACGACGAAGCGGTCTGTCGAATCTGGCCGTGCGCGCGGCCGACCTGGGCGGATCCTTCGAGGCCGCCCGTCGTGATGGCGGCGGCACGCGGCTCGTCTGGCGCGTACCTCTGTCCGATTAGAGGGTCGATCGACACCGAAACCGGGACCTTTGACTCTGTAGCACGCCCGAAGTGGCGCGCACTCTCAGTAGGTGATCTCCACGGGACAACTGAGCAGAGCCGAATGCGAGGAACTTCTCGCGTCCCGGCACGTTGGGCGGGTCGTGCACACGATCTCCGCGCTGCCGACGGCTGTTCCGGTGATGTATGCCGTGATCGACGGGTGCGTGATCTTCCGGACGTTTCCTGGACTCGATCTGCGCGAGGGTCGCGGGATCGTGATTGCGTTCGAGGTCGATACGTTCGGGGACCACTTCGAACACGGCCGCTGCGTGGTGGCAACTGGTCTCGCTGTCGAGGTGACTGACGTCGCGGAGATCGAGTCACTGGACCGAGTGGGGATCGCGTCGTGGGATCCCCACCAGCTCAGCGCGTACGTGAAACTGACCGTCGGCCCGCTGACCGGAACCGAGTTGCAGCAGCGCGCAGGCTAGGCGCCGTCTCGTCGGATCTCGGTCGCGAGTACCGCGACCTGCGTGCGCCGCTCCATGTCGAGCTTCGCCAGGAGACCGGATACGTAGTTCTTCACGGTCTTCTCCGCCAGGAAGAGCCGTGCGCCGATCTGCTTGTTCGTGAGTCCTTCTCCGATGAGGATCAAGATCTCCTTCTCGCGGTCCGTGAGGTGACTGAGCGGATCACGCGCCGCCGCCTTCTGACGCATCCGCTCAAGCACCGAGGCTGTGGTTGCGGGGTCCAGGAGGGAGCCTCCTGCGGCCACGGTCCGAACGGCACTCACGAGGTCATTGCCACGTATCTGCTTCAGCACGTAGCCGGATGCGCCAGCGAGGATCGCATCGAAGATCGCATCGTCGTCGGCGAACGACGTGAGCATGAGGCAGTGCAGGTCGGGCATCTGAGATCGAAGTTCGCGGCAGACACTGACTCCATCGCCGTCGGGCAACCGGACGTCGAGCACCGCGACGTCCGGCTTCAGAGCGGGCACCCGACGCAAGGCCTGCTGGGCGGTCGACGCATCGCCCACGACCACGATGTCGTGCTCGGCCTCCAGGAGATCCTGCACGCCGCGACGCACGATCTCGTGGTCGTCGAGGAGGAACACGCGGATCTGAGGCGTCGGGACTGTGCTGTCCGTGGCTGCCGCGCGGTCACCGTCCATGCCGTCAACGGTACCGGCTCGTGGACTGTGTTCTCGCTACCGAATGACGGCGACGGACGTGGGGGACTGGTGAGCTACTGCGGCACTCACCGAGCCGAGGAGGATTCCGGCGAAGTATCCGCGCCCGCGCGAGCCCACCACGACCATGTCTGCCCTGTCGGCCCAGTCGAGCAGCGCGTTGACCGGCGTCTCGCAAACGGCGACGGCGGCGACGCTCACCTGGGGATGGGCGTGCTGGAACGGCGCGAGCGTCTGCGCGAGTGCATGCTGCGCCCTGTCGAGAGACGTGGCCTCGCCCTCCCTCGTATCGGTGAGTTCAAAGGCCGACCACGCCTGCACCGCGACGAGTTCTCGTGCGTTTCGCGCTGCATACGCGAAGGCGTATTCGATCGCAGCGAACGATGAGTCCCCGTGATCGACCCCGACGATCACTGGACCGCCCACGGGTCCGTCGTCGGTGGACTTCGGCTTGCGGACGATCACGACCGGACACGGGGCATTCGACAGCACATGGGTGGTCACGGATCCGAAGGCCATCCGGTCCAGCAGCGTGCGGTGGTGTCCGCCGATGACGATGAGCGCCGCGTCGGCGCATTCAGCGAGCAGGGTGAGCGCAGCTGGGCCACTGGGAGTCTTGAGGTCGCACCTAATCGACGGCACTGCGCTTACCGCGACCGTGACCGCTTCGTTGATGAGGCCGTTGTCAGCTTCCACGGTATCCGCGATCCCCTCCGTCGAATAGGACGGCAGATGCCACACGTGGACTATGCGGAGGATGTAGTCCTCCCGAGCCGCCTCGCGAGCTGCCCATTCCACGGCGTCAAGAGATTCGGGTGATCCGTCAACGCCGACAACGACGACGTTTCGTGACTTCATGGTTCCTCCTTTGAGCCGGCGGGCTCTACTTCGACGGTACGTCGCCGCGGGTCTCCGGCACATGGGGCTTTCGTCCCGACATGCGAGCGTGGTGTGGACGTCATCGCAATACGATGGGCCAAAGTCCTAGGGAGTCGACATGGTTGCCGTGCCAGGGATTGATCCGTCCGTCGCGCCGAGTGGTGCGGGCTGCGTGGAATGCAATGCGACGCAGGGCTGGTGGTTCCACCTGCGCCGGTGCGCGCAATGCGGCCACGTCGGCTGCTGCGACTCCTCACCGTCGCAGCACGCTAGCGCCCATTTCGCTGAGACCTCGCACCCGATCATTCGCAGCTTCGAGCCGGGCGAGGACTGGTTCTGGGACTTCACGACCGAGGACTACTACGACGGACCTGCTCTCGCGGACCCGCAGAGCCATCCGCTCGACCAGCCGACGCCCGGGCCGGCAGGGCGCGTGCCCGCCGACTGGGAGCGGCGACTGAGATGAGCGAGTCGATGCGCGTGGCGCAGTTGTCGGTGACGCCGGTGAAGAGCCTCGCCGTGCACCATCCCGACCACATCGACCTCGGCGCCAACGGTGTCGAGGGTGATCGCGCGTTCTACCTGATCGACGACACCGGCAAGATCGTGAACTGCACTGCTCTTGGTGATCTCCTTCGCTATCGCGCCGAGTACGACTTGGCCTCGGGACGCCTTGAGGTCCACGGCCCGGATGGCCTAGTACACGAGGGAAACGTCGAAGACGGCGACGGCGTCGAGACAGACTTCTACGGACTTCGTTCCGTGCTGGGCAACGTCGTGGTCGGCTGGGACGACGTGTTCTCGGAGATCGCCGGGTTCCCCCTTCGACTCGTACGCGGGCACACCGCCGGATTCGATGTCGCCGGCGTCACGCTGATCGCCACGCCGTCGCTCGCCGAACTCGCCTCGCGAAACGATGCGGCACCGGTCGACGCCCGACGATTCCGCATGAACATCGAGGTCTCCGGGAGCGCCCCCCTTGCCGAGGACAGCTGGGAGGACCAGCACCTGCGCGTTGGTTCAGCGGTCGTGCGGGTCGGGGGACCGGTGTTGCGGTGCGCAGCCACCACGCGCGACCCGGACACGGGAGTGGTCGATCTCAAGACGCTGGAGATGATCGGGAAGCTGAAGGGCCGACAGGAGACGGCGACGTTCGGCAAGGGCTTCTATTTCGGCGTCTACGCGTACGTCATCAACCCCGGTCGCGTATCCGTGGGGGATAGTGTCGCCTTGCTTTGACTCAGTCCAAGATTGGACATAGTCTGCGACCGTGCCTGCTGATCCGCTTGACCTCCTTCGCGAGCACGGAGTTCAGGTCACACCGCAGCGCCTAGCGGTCCTTCGCGCGGTGTCGAGCCAGCCGCACATCACCGCCGACGGGGTCACCGAGGTCGTGCGCGCGGAGATCGGGTCCATCTCGCGCCAGTCGGTCTACGACGCTCTCGCCATGCTTGACGACGTCGGCCTCGTCCGGCGAATCCAGCCCATCGGGTCGGCCGCGCTCTACGAGGACCGCGTCAACGACAACCACCATCACCTGATCTGCCGGGACTGCGGCCGGGTCGTCGATGTCGACTGCGCGGTCGGCTCTGCGCCCTGCCTGACGCCTGCGGATGACAACGGCTTTCAGATCGACGAGGCTGAGGTCGCCTACTGGGGCCGCTGCCCGGAGTGCACCAAAAACGACACAGAAATCGACAGATAACCGCGAGAGAGAAGGATCGACGTGAGTGAGACCGAAGGCGTGACCGAGACCGGAAGTGACAGCGAGAACCCGGCAATCCCGACCCCGACAGTCAAGGCGACCGCACCCCGGTCGAACCGCGACTGGTGGCCGAACCAGCTGAACCTGCAGGTTCTGGAGCAGCACGCGTCCGGGCCGAACCCGCTCGATCCCGACTTCGACTACTCCGAGGCGTTCGCGAGCCTGGATGTCGAGGAGCTCAAGCGCGACGTCATCGCGGTCATGACCGACTCGCAGGAGTGGTGGCCCGCCGACTACGGCCACTACGGCCCGTTCTTCATCCGCATGACTTGGCACGCGGCCGGCACCTACCGCATTGCGGACGGTCGCGGCGGCGGGGGCACCGGCATGCAGCGCTTCGCTCCCTTGAACAGCTGGCCGGACAACGCCAACCTCGACAAGGCGCGTCGCCTGCTGTGGCCGGTGAAGCAGAAGTACGGGCAGAAGATCTCGTGGGCCGACCTGCTCGTGTTCACGGGCAACTGCGCGCTTGAGTCGATGGGCTTCGAGACCTTCGGCTTCGGCTTTGGTCGCGCGGACGTGTGGCAGCCCGACGAGATCTTCTGGGGACCAGAGGACACGTGGCTCGGCGACGCGCGGTACGAAGGCGACCGCGAGCTGCAAGGTCCGCTTGGCGCCGTGCAGATGGGCCTGATCTACGTGAACCCCGAAGGTCCGGCGGGCAACCCCGACCCCGTCGCCTCGGCGCGCGACATCCGCGACACGTTCGGCCGTATGGCGATGAACGACGAGGAGACCCTCGCGCTCATCGTCGGTGGCCATACGTTCGGCAAGGCGCACGGTGCTGTCGATCCTGAGTACATCGGTCCGGAGCCGGAAGCGGCACCGATCGAGGCACAGGGACTCGGCTGGCACAACAGCTACGGCAGCGGCAAGGGCGTCGACACGATCACCAGCGGCCTGGAGGGCGCGTGGACGAACGAGCCGACCAAGTGGGACAACGGCTTCCTGGAGAACCTGTTCGGCTACGAGTGGGAACTCTCGGCGAGCCCGGCAGGCGCGAAGCAATGGACGCCCACCGATCCGTCGGCCAAGGACAAGGTGCCGGACGCCCACGACCCCAACGTGCGGCACGCTCCGATGATGCTGACGAGCGACCTCGCGATGCGCATGGACCCGATCTACGAGCCGCTGGCTCGCGAGTTCAAGGAGAACCCGGACAAGCTCGCCGACGCGTTCGGCAAGGCGTGGTTCAAGCTGCTGCACCGCGACATGGGCCCGATCTCGCGCTACCTCGGCCCGTGGGTTCCCGCACCGCAGATCTGGCAGGACCCGGTTCCCGCAGCCGACTACGACCAGATCGGTGACGCTGAGATCGCCTCTCTCAAGAGTGCAATCGCCGCGTCCGGCCTGTCGGTCCAGCAGCTGGTCTCCACCGCGTGGTCCTCGGCCGCCAGTTTCCGTGGCACCGACAAGCGCGGCGGCGCCAACGGGGCACGCATCCGCCTGGCTCCCCAGAAGGACTGGGCAGTCAACGAGCCTGCGGCCCTCGCGACCGCACTCCAGGCACTGGAGAAGGTGCAGCAGGACTTCAACGCCTCGCAGTCGGGCGGAGTCAAGGTCTCGCTCGCGGACGTGATCGTGCTCGCCGGCGGCGTCGGAGTCGAGAAGGCCGCTGCTGCGGCTGGTGTCGACATCACGGTGCCGTTCACGCCGGGACGCACCGACGCTTCGCAGGAGCAGACCGATATCGAGTCGTTCGCGGTCCTCGAGCCCACGTCGGACGGGTTCCGCAACTACCTGCGCGACGGAGAGAAGCTCTCGCCGGAGACGCTGCTCCTCGATCGCGCGAATCTCCTGACGCTCACGGCGCCCGAGATGACGGTGCTCGTCGGCGGCATGCGCGCGCTCGGTGCGAACGCGGGTCAGTCGACTCTCGGCATCCTCACCGAGAACCCGGGCAAGCTGACGAACGAGTTCTTCGTCAACCTGCTCGACATCAACACGGCATGGAAGGCGTCGGAGTCTGCGGAGCACGTCTACGAGGGACGCGACCGCAACACCGGCGACGTGAAGTGGACGGCCACGGCAGTCGACCTCGTCTTCGGTGCGAACTCCCAGCTGCGAGCACTCGTCGAGGTCTACGCCTCGGACGACGCCAAGGAGAAGTTCGTGCGCGACTTCGTTGCCGCGTGGGACAAGGTCATGACGCTGGACCGGTTCGACATCGCCTGAACCACCGCTTGATCACGACGCTCGGGTCGGCCTTCACGGGCCGGCCCGAGCGTCGTTTTAAGTCAGGGCCGAACGATGAGACCGGTGTAGTCCCGTGCAGTTGCGGGCACGTCGAGCAGTCTGCCGTCCGGAAGCGGCACGGCGAGTGGTGCGCCCGTCTCGTCAATGAAGGTGACCGACGAGGCGCCCGAACCGGTGAGACTGAGGACCACCTGGCCGAGCAGGAGCACCTGTTCCATCGGGGGTAACGACGCGAAAGCCGAACTGACCGTGACACTGATGGGCGTGGCGCCGCTCGGGACCGTCGACGCCCCCTCCTCCGGAGTGCTGCTGGCGGGCGCGGACGTTGCTGAAGCAGCAGTACTGACGAACGGAAGTCCGGTCAGCGGATCGCTTGCGATCGTCCGCAAGCCACCGTCTGACTGCTCGCTCGTCGGACCGACGGCGAGTGCCTGGAGCACGACCTCGCCAGAGGTCCCGGTGGGCAGATCGGATTCGACCGACGCGAGTCCGTCATCCTCGATGAACCACAGTCGCACCCGCTCTGTTCTGTCGGGGACCACCGAGGAACCGGTGCTCGGAGCAGTGCTCGCCGGAGGCGGAGCCGAGGGCAGCCGAAGCGGCGCGGGAATGACATTTGAGGGAACTGGCACCGCTTCCGACTGCAGATGAACGCCGCATCCGCCAAGAAGCACGATGAGAACGGGCGCGGCTACGACCGACGTCGCGCGTGTCCATGAACGCATCATGTCGCCTCCCGTCCGTCGGGGAGGGTGACGATGAAGCGGGCCCCGCCCGTAGGTGAATCCGTGATGACAACAGTTCCGCCCAGCACGCGAGCCTGCTCGCGTGCAATCGCAAGCCCCAGGCCCGCGCCCTCAGCAGGCCCGGGATTGTCGCCTCGCGCGAACGGCTCAAACAGACGGTCACGCATCTCCTTGTCGATTCCCGGACCCGAGTCATCAACGAGAATCCGCACGCCGTCCGCCTCTGCCTGGACCACGATCTGAGTAACGCCGCCACCGTGATTCTCGGCGTTCTCTATGAGATTGCCGAGGATCCTGTCCACGCGTCGAGCATCGGTGCGGAGAGTGGGGCTATCGCCCGTGACGATGGCTGGATCGATTCCGCGCTGGGCCGCGAGGTCGTGGACGAGTGTCGAGATGTCTGTCGCCTCCCATTGAGTCGTGTCGTCTATCTCGATTCGGCTGATCTCGAGGAGGTCGACCAGCATCTGCGACATGCGGCGCACGCGCTGCGTAAGGATCCGCATCATCGTCGCGTCTCGTTCGGGGAAGCCGGCGGACCGACCCTCGAGCAGCTCAGCCATCCCCAGCACGGACGTGATGGGAGAACGAAGTTCGTGACTGACATTGGCGGTGAAGCGAAGCTCGCGAGCAATGCGGGTCTGAACCGCCTCGGCCATGTCGTTGAAGGACTCGGCGATGGGATCCAGATCAGGATCTCCCGTGACGTCGATGCGTGTCCCAAGATCGCCGCCCGCCAGTTGTCGTGCGCCGCCGCTAAGACGGCGAACGGGTCCAAGAACGCGGCCGACCGCGGTCTCGCCGATGAGCCCTCCGAGCACGGCTGCGGCGAGTGTCAGGACGACGAGAATCCAGCCGCCCCACGTGAGCGTGTTGTCGAGATCGCGCAGCGGGAAGAGTTCGACGTACATGTCCTCACCGAGCGGAATCGCGACAGCGAAGTACGGGTCGTCGGCGATCGTGAACCGCTGATGTGCGCCGTTGGGCTGAGCCGTCGCCAGGAGGCTGATGGGAAGGTCATCAGGGGGAAGGGTGACGGCAGCCGTGTACCAGACACCGGATACGCGGACCATGGGCAGCGATGTCCCGACCGACGGAATCTGGTCCAGCGCCTCACTCGGTGACGCGCCGGCATCCAGATATGCGCCCACAGCCCGGGAGTCGAGGGCCGCGCGCGTCATCGATGCCGACTCACGTTGCCCGAGCAGGTACCAACTCGCGAACCCGTACGTTGCACCAGCCATGGCTCCGGCGACTACAAGCGAGAGCAGTGCGAAGGCGAGGGCGACTCGCGTGCGAAGGCGCAGCCTCATCGCTGGTGCGTGGTCATGGAACCTCGTCGGCACTCATCCGGTACCCGAAGCCGCGGACGGTTGTGAGAATCGTCGGGTTCGCGGGGTCGTCCTCGATCTTGCTGCGCAGCCGGTACACGAGGTTGTCGACGACGCGTCCGTCGCCGGGAACGAAGTAGCCCCACACGGTGCGCAATAGATAGTCGCGACTGAGTACGCGGCCTTCGGCGCGAATGAGTTCGGCGAGGACCTTCAACTCGATACGAGAGACCGACACTCGTTCTCCGCGGAGGAGCACAGCCGGCACATCGGGTCGCACCTCAACGGGGCCGCACACAAGCGATGGCGTCGGCGGGACCTGTGACGGCACCGCTCGGCGAAGGAGAGTGTTAATGCGCGCCATGAGCTCCCGCGCGACGAACGGCTTCGTGACGTAGTCATCCGCTCCCGCCTCAAGGCCCGCGACTACATCGGAGCTTCGTGCTTGCGCGGTGACGATGATGATCGGTACGTCACTCGTGCCCCGCAGGCTGTGGATCAGGTCCATTCCCTGAATTCCCGGAAGGCGCAGGTCGACGATGACCAGATCGACCACCTCATCGATCATCAGTACCAGCGCGCGTTCGCCGGTCTCGGCCTCGTACACAACGAAGCCCTCGTTCTCCAGGTTCGTTCGAAGTACGAGCCGAATCTCGGCATCGTCTTCAACGACTAGTACTGACCGTCTCATGCATCCATTGAACCGTGGATTCTCTGACTCGGGAGCCACCCCAATCGGCGATCGTGGCGAGGATCACGCCGCAGAAGCAGGTTGCGACAGTTATGCGACACGTATTGCGTAGGCGCCCCAAAACCCTGAGTGACGCTGGTCCGAGACATTCCAGGCGTCCGACGGAGAGGTAGTTGCGATGTCGCTCATGGCCCGCCCCGAGGCTCCTTCGCTTCCTGATGCGCAGTCACGCGCAGAGCTCGAGGAAAGGCCCCAGTCGCCGAGCTCGACTTTGACTGTCGGTTTGGTTGGCTTCGGCAGAACTGGCAGTGAGGTTGCGGCCATGTTGATGCGTGATGCAGGTGTTCGCCTCGCGTGGGTAGTACGGAGGTCGACGAATGGTGCGCGGAACGCCGCGACCGAGGCCCTATGCCTGGACAACGACGATCCGGTCGTCGTGCACACGGCGCGCGACACCTCGGCCCGCGAACTGCTCGACGCGTCGCCAGTCGATGTCGTGCTCGACTTCTCGTCTGACAGCGGTCTTGACTACTACGGCGCGGCCGCGGCTGCGCAGGGGACGGCAATCGTCACCGCGATTTCCCGGTACTCCGATGCGAAGCAGGGAGAACTGCGATCGCTTGCCGGGCGAACAGCCATCGTGTGGTCGCCGAACATCACTGTCGGCATCAACTTCATGATGCTTGCTGCGCAGGCATTGCAACGCATCGCGCCACAGGCGGACATTCAGATCGTCGAGGAGCACTTTCGAGACAAGCCAGAGACGTCCGGCACGGCATTGCGCCTTGCTCGTGGGCTCGGCGTGCCGGAGGGCGAGGTCCACGTGATTCGGGCCGGCGGCATCGTCGGAGTTCACGAGATCCTGATGGGATTTCCGACCCAGACGATCCGCCTGCGCCATGAAGCCATCTCGCGTGAGGCATTCGGGCACGGTGCGGTCTTCGCAGCCCGGCAGCTGATCGGACGTCCGCCCGGCCTTTACCGAATGGAGGATCTGCTCCTTCCGTACTTCTCGCTCGAACAGGATGCATCACGCGCGGCCGCGCCGCTCGGCGCGCGAAGTCGTCTGGCCTCACGCCTGCGCAACATCGCGGGGCGGCTTGATCGAGTCCCTTCATGAAGACACGCCCAGGTAGGCGACTCGTGATCGCGACTGTCGTCGCGCTCGCGGGACCCGTCCTGATCGGGTGCTCCTCGGCGGGCCAGGTGGGTGCCGCGAGCATGTCCGCGCCCTTCTCCGGGCCTGCGCTCGGGTCCAATGCCGCAGTCGCGTGCTCACGCTTCTACGAGTTCGACCTGTTTCGCCTGAGGGACGTCCGTGCGGCGATCGCTGGAACCGAGCGTGAGCAGGTTCGCGCACTTCACGAGTTGGTCGACCGCGCCGACGCAGTCTCGTCGGCGATGTTCAGCGCGTCGACGATCGGGGACCTGCCTCGCTCCGCTCAGGTGGCCGCACGGAAGATCCTGAAGCCGCTGTCCAATCTGGAGCGGGCGCAGGGCTCAGCACTTGACCTGACACCGCGAGTCGATCGTCAGTTGTCACGGCAGTCAGCGGTGATCGAGGCGACATGCGGTGCGGCTGGCTGGGCGACACCGCCAGAGAACATCGAAGCTCGACAAGGAGGCTAGACATGGCACTCATGCTCATCAGTTACGACATGCACCTACCCGGGCAGAACTACTCGAAGCTCCACGGCGCCATCAAGAAGCTCGGCACGTGGCGGCACGACCTGGGATCGACGTGGGTGGTTCGCACGTCATTGGATGTGCGTGAGGTGTGGGAGTGCCTGTCGGACGTGTTCCATCGAGATGGCAACGTCCTGATCGTCGACATCACCGATCGGCCCAGCAGCGGGTGGCTGCCTCCGGACGCCTGGGACTGGATCGGGGAGCCGGCCAGACACGACCCAGTCGGAGGTGACGACGATGCCAAGCAGGATGGTGTTCGGCGATGACCATTCCGCCGGCTCCGACGTCGCGTGGGGCTGGATCTCAACTCACCAGTGGCCGGGCTGGTCCACCGACATCGTCTCGGTCCATCACGCCGATGGAGACGTGATAGCCGAAGGCGAGATGCGAGAGTGGCAGCCACGACGGCCTCGCTTCTGCCCGGGATCGTCTGGGCTGAAGTCGGTGAGGCATCTGCGTTCGACGGGGAGCCCCCGCCGCGTGCTTGAGGCCCAGGATGCCTCGTTGATCGTCATCGGCTCGCGTGGCCCGGGACTTCTCAAGGCAATGCGGGTCGGGAGCACGGCCGAGAGCCTCATTCGATCACCGCGTGCACCGGTGGTCGTCGCGCGCACGTCGAGGACTACGAGGACGGTTCTGGTCTGCGTCGACGGATCGGAGGATGCGTTCGAGGCAGTCCGAGTCCTCGCGACGCTTCCGTGGATCAGCCAGACCACGACGACCGTCCTGGGCGTGGGCACCTGGGATGAAGATCTCGACACGCCTGTCATCCAGGCTGCCGCGACACTGTCTTCGGCAGGAGCGCAGGTGCGCAGGATCGTCACTGAGCCCGCCCCGATCAAGGTTGCGGTCTCGCCGGAACTGGTGATCTTCGAGCATCTCGACGCGATGTCAGCGGATCTAGTCGTGCTCGGGACTCGTGGGCGGACGGGTCTGGCTCGCGTCTGGACCGGGTCTGTGGCCAGTTCTGTCGCTCATCATGCGGCCTGCTCGGTCCTGATCGCACGTGCGCAGATGTGCACGGACGTGACCGCCGCCTGATGGACCACAGCACCTCGCTCATCGCGACGCTGGCGGTCGGATTCGCTCTTGCACTGATCTTCGGATTCATCGCTGAACGCATCGGCGCCCCGGCCCTGATCGGCTACCTGATTGCCGGGATCGTGATTGGGCCCGCCACACCCGGGATCGTCGCTGACGTCGAAGTCGCTTCGCAGCTCTCGGAGATCGGCATCATGCTCTTGATGTTCGGAGTAGGTCTCCACTTCTCTCTTGACGACCTGCTCGCGGTCAAGCGGATAGCACTGCCCGGAGCGATAGTGCAGATGCTCGTCGCAACAGTTCTCGGCACATGGCTGGCAATCTCATGGGGTTGGGAGCCCCTGTCCGCCGTCGTGTTCGGCCTGACGCTGTCAGTTGCCAGCACCGTGGTGCTCCTCAAGGCGCTCGAGGTTCGCGGCGCCTTGCAGTCCATGAACGGTCGAATTGCCGTCGGCTGGCTGATCGTCGAGGATCTCGCGACAGTTCTCGTGCTCGTTCTGCTCCCCCCTATCGCCGGGAGCACCGGGGTCCTCGAGGCCCCGATCCAGGACGAGACCAGTGTCGGCGTCCTCGTGCTGGTGACCATCCTCCAGGTCGGCGGATTCGTCGCGCTGATGCTGGTCATCGGCCGCAAAGCACTCCCGTGGTTTCTCGCCCAGGTGGTCCGCACGGGTTCTCGGGAGCTCTTCACCTTGACCATCGTCGTGTTCGCGATCGGCGTGGCCTTCGCTGCGGCCGAGTTGTTCAACGTCTCCTTTGCGTTGGGTGCGTTCTTCGCTGGAATGGTGATTCGTGAGTCTCCGTTCGGCTACCGCGCCGCAGCAGACTCGCTGCCGCTGCGAGATACGTTCGCGGCGCTCTTCTTTGTCGCGGTCGGCATGCTGTTTGCGCCTGACGTGCTTCTCGAGAACCCCCTTCGGGTGATCCTGGTCGTGGCGATCGTCATGGTCGGTAAGTCGCTCGCTGCGCTCGGAATCGTGCTCCTACTTCGCTATCCGCTCAGCAGCGCCTTCGTCATGGGGGCGAGCCTCGCCCAAGTCGGGGAGTTCTCGCTGATCCTCGCGGGACTCGGCGTGATGCTTGGGGTCCTGGAACCGGACGCCGTGAGTCTTGTCGTCGCCGCCGCGGTGATCTCGATCGCGTTGAATCCGCTCATGTTCACCGGAGCCGACATTGCCACGAGCCTTATCCGACGGTTCCCACGACTCGCGCGGCTGCTGGAGTTCGAGGCCGATCCGATGGCCGAGCTTCCCGAGGCCAGCCGGTCGATCTCGGGACACGTCCTGCTTGTCGGCTACGGACGCGTCGGCCGCCGGATTGCGAGCGGCCTTCGGGTTGAGGGAATCGACTTCGTCGTTGTCGAACTGAACCGGGAGCAGATGGAGGGCCTGAGGAAGACGTTTCCGAATGCGATCGCGGGCAACGCGACAGATCCTCGAGTTCTCGAGCAGGCGGGGGCCGGTCGAGCTGCGCTGGTCGTCATCGCGCTTCCAGATCCCGGAGTCGTCCGCCAGGTAGCGCGCACGATGATGGACAACTACCCGACCGTCGACGTCGTCCTCCGCACGCACAGCGACGAGCAGGCCGCGAGCCTTCGAAGCGACGGATTTGGCTCAGTGGTCTTCGGCGAGGAGAAGCTCGCCGACGCGATGATGGAGTCGGTCATGCGCCGAGTGGGTGACGCGGGGCCAACTCAGCCGACCGCGTGAGCCCGGTCGTTGTCCAGAATGGATTGCAGCAGCGCGACCTTCGCTGCGTTAACCGTCGTCCAGTCGTCGTTCAGCACGCCGCCCGTGTCCCCCGAGTTCGGGTTCCACGCCCAGAAGGTCCAGCTCGTGCCCGTCTTCTTCAAGTAGTCGGCGAACTGAGTGATCCACCTGCCCTCGACGGTGTCCGTCGTAACGTTCTTCGCACCGAACTCACCGACGAGGACGGGAGCGATGCCCTTCTCAGTGATGTAGCCGAAGCCCTTCTGCCAGCGATCTGCGAGAACCGCAGCCATGCTGGGATCGGAGAACCAGGGCTGCGCGAAGACTCCGGGTCCGTACTCATGCGGTGAGTACACGACGTGACCAGGCTTGCCCAGCCGGACGGGGTGGAGCCGCACTCCCTCGAGGTTGCCGCCCCACCAGTGCCGGTCGAGCTTGCCTCCGGGGACCTGCCCCTCGATGCCCTCGACGAGAATCAGAGCATCTGGATCCTGCCTGAGCACCGCGCGCCCAGCGCGTTCGGCGGCAAGGCGCCAATCAGTGGGACCGCCGGTGCCCCATGTCGCGCGTCCGTGCGGCTCGTTCTTCAGGTCATACCCGATGACGTTGTCGACGTCGTCGTAGCGCTCGGCGAGCATCCGCCAGGTGGAGATCCAGTCAGCCCTCGTGAAGCCGTCCTGCCCGTACCAGAGGTCGTACATGTATCCGTCGTCCGACTGGGAGTGGTTGTCGAGGATGACCATGAGCCCTTGTCGCCCCGCCTCGGCGACGATCTCGTCCATGATCTGCAGCGGTCGCTTGCCTTGAAGCGCCGCGTTGCGGCCACTGCCGAAGTCGATTCCGCTCGCCGTCGTCGAGCGAATCGCCTCGATGGAGAACGGCAGTCGGATGACGTTGAATCCCAGGTCAGCGATCTGCTTGAGCATGTCCTTGTAGTCGCGGGTCCACAGGCCATGCGGAGCATGGTTCGCGGTCTCCATGCCGAACCAGTTGACCCCCTGCAGCACGACCGTGTCACCGTCGGCGTCCACGATTCGCGAACCCGAGGTAGACAGGGGAAGGTCGACTTCCGAGTGAGGCAGACGAGAGGCCGTGGACGCAGTCGCCGCATGCACGGGAATCGAGAGTGCGGCGGCGGCAATCGCTGCGACCGCAGCAACAACAGCTGCGCGGTGTCGACGCCTCATTCAGCGATGCTACGTCAGTTCCTGCGGTAGACCGCAACGATCGCGTTCGCGTGGCCGTGCCCGAGTCCGTGGACGGTCTTGAGGTACTCGATCTGCTGCATGTGAGTCTTGTCGGAGACATTCGCCAGCTGAGTCATCCAGTAGTCGATGGGCTGGCCGTACTTCTTCTCGATCGACGGGAAGTATGACTCGGGTCCTGTCACCTTGTCTGCCATGGCACGAAGGTAATGGCTAGTCGACGTCGACGATGAGCCTGTCCAGGTATCGATGGAACCAGTCCACTGTCATCGTCGAAGGCTCGCTCGCTGAGATGTGCGCTCTCGCGAGCAGGTCGAGCGCGCATTGCGTCGCCACCGTCATCTCCGCACGCGCGAGCTGATATCCGATGCAGAAGTGCTTGCCGATCCCGAATCCGACGTGAGCGGCGACACCGTCGCGTCCCGCGCCCGCTCGATTCTCCTTGCCCTGCCGCAGATCCGGCCTGAGTAGCTCGAATGTTCGCGGATCCGCGAACACCGTCTCATCGTTGTTCGCTGACATGAGTCCGACGCGAACGAGCGAGTCCTCGGGTATTTCGACGCCGCAGATCTCTACCGCACGCGTCGTACGTCGATCCTCATAGACGACGACACCGTCGTACCTCATGAACTCCGTGATCGCTGCCTCGATGAGCGTCCCGTCGTGCCGGATGGCATCCAGCACGTCACGGTTCGTGAGCAGCAAGTACCAGAAGTTGGCAATCGCGCGATCGGTGGTCTCGCCGCCCGCCACGAGGAGCAGGCTGATGAATGACGCTATCTCCGCGGACGAGAGGCGGCCCGCATCAGCCGTTGACGCTGCGCCGATCGCGGAGATCAGGTCGTCGCCAGGAGCGGCAATCCGCTCCTTCACGAGCTGGTCCACGTACTTCTCGAAGTCCGCGTGAGCCTTGATCCCGATGCTGCGGCCCGGCTCGATCCCGGGCAGCGCGTGAATCACCTCGGACACCATCGTCGACAGGTACTCGTGGTCCTCGGGATTCAGGCCGAGCAGCGCGGTGACGACCATGACAGGCAGGGGCGCCGTGAAGTCGCCGATGAGATCGACTCGTCCGTGTGCGGGCAAGTGCTCCGCGAGTTCCCCTACGCACCTCTCGATCAGCGGAGACTGCTTGAGCAGCTTGCCGCCAATCAGGGGAGGTGCGACGACATTGCGAAGCACGTCGTGATCCTTGCCGTCCATCTCCACCATCGTCTTGCCGATCACGGCCGTGAAGATGTCCGCGTATGGCTTGGTCGAGAACGTCTCGTGGTCGAGGAGCACTGAGGTGACGTCGTCATAGCGGGTGACCATCCAGCACCCGCCGATCGGGTCCCACACCACGGGCGCCTCGTGTCGCAGTGCGTGCCACACGGGGAACGGATCCCGGTTGAACGCGTCAGTGTGAAGCGCCTCGGTCAGCTGCATCGATGTGGTCACGGTGTCCTCTCTGCGGGAATCGGGGAGCGCGTCGCTACGGGGTCGCTGTCACGTATGCGGTGTCGAAACCAACGCGACCGACGATGCTCGCGCCGCCTGGATCGCCGAGGGGCGCGTCTCGGCCCGGCAGCGTTGTGTAGAAGAAGGCGGCGTTGTCCCGTACGTGCTCGCTGGAGGACGGGTCGACGTCGACCGCGGACATGATCGAGTCGACGGGGCAGGCGTTGTCGCAGGCACCGCAGTCGATGCACTCCGCTGGGTTCACGTAGAGCTTGCGGTCACCTTCATAGATGCAGTCGACAGGGCACACGTCCACGCATGATCTGTCCATCACATCGACGCAGTGCTCGATGATCACGTACGGCAACATGCCTCCATGGATCCGATTCCGGAATCCTTTCCAGCGCTGCCCTGAAACGTAGATCGAGCGCGCTGCAGTGTCAAGGTTGGCCGCGCAACTGCGTAGGGTCAGCGTGTGCGGTGGACTGCTCGGTCGGCGACGACGGCCGCCTCGGGCCTAGCGGCCACTGCTGCCGTGGTCGCGGTCCTCGCGGTTGCCTGCCGGAATGGACGATCCTCGGGACTGGTTGACCCGCTGCTGCGCTCGTGGTCTCGGGCCTGGCTTGCGCCTGCCGGCGTTCGACTCCACGTGGAAGGCGTCGATCAGATCCGGACCGGAGAGACCTATGTGGTCGTGTCGAACCACCAGTCCAACCTCGATCCGATGGTGCACATTGCCGGCGTTCCACTGCCGTTGCGCTTTCTGGCGATGCGCGCGCTGTTCGACATTCCAGTGCTCGGCCGGGTCTTGCGCGACATCGGCATGATCGAGGTTGATCGCGACGATCCGGACATGCGGTCGATCCGGGATGGCACGCGTCGCGCCCTGTCGAGCGGAATCAGCGTGCTGGTCTACCCGGAAGGCAAGACATCGGGCGACGGGAGTATCGACAGCTTTCACACGGGAGCGTTCGTCCTGGCAATCGCGAACCGGGTGCCGGTGCTGCCCGTAACGCTGATGGGCACGCGAGCGGTGTGGACTCCCGGCAGCAACGCGATCCGGCGCGGAACGGTGCGGCTGGTGATCGGAACGCCGATCGCTACCGATCGGATGGGGCCTCGAGATGCCGCCGCCCTGCGCGACGAGGTCCGTGCCTGGATCGTTGCTACGTACCTACGCCGCGACGCCCCGGGCGCGTAGGGAGTTCTCGACGATCGTCAGCCCGGCCATCCCCGGGAGCTTTGCCAGATTCGAGTCGATGCGCCGTACCTCGTCCATGCCGTCCTCACCGGAGAACAGGTGTGCCATGACGTGCTTGACCTCGGAGGGCGCGGAGATGCTGGTGCCCACCGGTTCCCAGGCCTTTTCGAGCGCGAACCGGGTGAGCTTCTGCGCCGTCTTGCTGCGCTCGAGTCGCTCGCGAGCCTGCGAGGCGTAGAACGCGACGTGTCGGGTCTCCTGCTGCGCGATGCGCTGCAGGAGGGGCGCCAGGGTGGGGTGCCCCTCGAGCTTGGCCAGGCGACGGTATGCGGCGACGGCGCTCCACTCATTGGCCGCGCCCCACGTCATGTGGACAGCCACGAAGTCCATGCCGACAAGATTTCCGAGCACTGACTGCTTCAGCGGGCCGATCTTGTCCTTCCACCCCAGCTTGATTCGCGACGCCTTGAGCTGGTCGAAGTCCACGGTGATGCCGTGCATCGCGAGCACATGCGCGAGCGCCTCGCCGTGCCAGAACTCCTCGCGATTCCACATCGTCATGAAGGCCGCGACGTCGCGCTCCTTGTGCGAAGGGGTGACGAGGAGGTCTCGCAGATAGCAGACGGTGTGGTACTCGACATCGCACATATAGCGCAGGCTGCGGAGGGTCTGCTCCGGAAGCGGATTGGTCTTGAAGGCCTCGAAGTCGAGGTCCTCCCAGGTGACGCCCTCGGAGGTCTCGGTGTAGTCATCAATGTCGAATGCCATGCCGACCTCCTGTCCCGTCAGTCTTGAGGTTCCAGTCCACCACATCCCACGTCTTACTGCGCGCGTGGCGGTACAGGTGGATGTCGGGATTGACCGCCGTGGGATGTCCGAGCATCTGCAGCCACGCCTGGTCCGCGAGGCTGTCGCCGTAGCCGTACGACTGGCTCAGGTCGAAGCCGCAACGGGCGGCGTACTGACTCAGCCACGCTGCGCGCGCCTCGTCGACGAGCGGCGGCGTGGCCAGGTAGCCGGTGAGCACGCCATCGCGCTCGTGCATGCGACCGGCAACCACCTCGTCGAAATAGGGCTCGACGAACGCCGTCATGAGGTCGATGCTCCCGGTGACGAGGACTGTTCGATGTCCGGCCTCCCGGTGCTGGCGTACGCGATCGAGCGCCTCGGGCAGCAGGTGCGCGGTCAGCTGACGGCCGACGCGGCCAGCGACCAGCTTCTCGATGTCGGCGACATGCATGCCCTTGTAGTTGCGCAGGAAGGTGCGGATGAACTCGCCGCGGTCGCGTCGCTCGGCCGCGACGTACCGGGGAATCCCGGCAATCAGGCGGCCGGCCTCGATCGGCCAGCGCGCGGGAGCCTCGTCGGAGAAGCGCAGCCACACGTACTGCTCCACGAGGTTTGCCTTGAGCACCGTTCCCTCAAGATCGAAGACTGCGACCACGTCGGTTCGGCTGGCGAGCGGGCGCTCGCGGCGGACATTTCCTGACGATCGATTCGCGAACGCGCGGGTGAGCGTCGTGATCGACGGGAAGTGCACGTCCTGCAGGTAGTGGTGCCAGTCGATTTCTCTAACGTCGAATCCGAGATCGTCCTTCGACTCCGCAGGCAAGGTGTCATGCAACGCACGGGTCCTGGCGTCGTCGAAGATCAACTCGGTCTGCACATACGCGCGGTAGAGATCGGTCAGTGCGCGTTCAGTCTCGAGCTCACCCTTGAGAGCCGCGAGCCGATCGACCCAGCGCCGGGTGAAGGGGATCGTGGGCAGCCGTCGGACGAGGTTCTCCGCGGCGAGTGCGCGCCGCTCGCGGAGGTTGACGCTTCGCTCCACACTTCGCCCGCCGGGGAACTGCCATGAGGGGACGATGACTGGTCCGGCGTCGGTTGGGATCGGGTTCTTCGTGAAGTACTCGTTGACGTTCTCGTACATGGCGTGGAAGGGAAGCGGGTTGCTCGAGCCCGAGGCCACGTGGAAGTACTGGGCCTCCTTGGGGCTCGGGGGACTGGCCGCGACGGCGAGGATCGCGTTCACCACGTAGTCCACGGGGATGATGTCGAGAACGCTGTCGGGCAGAGCCGGGAAATCGGGGAGCTGCCCGCGGCCGTACGCCAGGATCAACGGATCGGCGACCTTGAAACCGTCGATCCACCCCGGATATGGGTGATGGAGAGCGCTCTCGATGATCGACGGCCGCAGGATCGACAGGCGATGGCCGGCGCCCGCCCACTGCTCCTCGGCGACGCGCTCGCCCATGGCCTTGGTGAAGGTATAGACGTCGGTCCAGCCCAGACTCTCGGCGCGGGCCCTGCCCCAGTCGACGAGCTGGCTTTCGACCCACTGCTTGCGCGCGACCTCGGACGCCTCGGCGACCGCGCGTGGGCCGACCTTCCCCAGTCGGGCGCGGGCAGAGTCGACGAAGGACCGAAGCGCCTCGGGCCGGCGGGAGCTGAACGCGACTCGCTCGCGAGCCGCATGCGCCGCGACCTGTTCGACGCGCCAGTCGACCGCGTGGTCCAGACGGGCCTCGGTGGCGATGCCCTTGCGCGAGCCCGCGACGTAGACGGTGGAGATGTGGACGACGTGCGGATCGGAGCCCGCGGCGAGCAGCGCTCCGTAGAGCCCGGTTGCCCCTCCCACATTGGTCTCGAACGCCTTGTCGATCGGAGGGTCGAAGCTCACCGCCGATGCGCTGTGCAGGACCACATCGAGATCGGACGGCAGCGCAGCGACAGACTCGAGCGGCCCGTCGACGACTCGGACGCGCTCGCGCAGTGCGCGCTTGACCGACTCGTCGCCGATCTCCTCGCGCCACGGCTTGAACACCGACTTGCGGATCAGGTTGTCCACGCGGGTCTGCGCCGTGACCGTCGCCTTGGACCGGACGAGTACCGACACGGTGGTCTGCGGATGAGACGTGAGTAACCGCTCGAGAAGTGCCTGGCCGACGAAGCCCGTGGCGCCGGTGATCAGGACGTGCGACTCACCGAGGTTCGAGGTCATCGCGCACCGCCGCGCGCTGCACTCATTGCGGAGCGATGAACCAGACGCAGACCCGAGAGCCCCGGGTAGGAGTCGATTCGCTGGTCGATCTCCGCGACCGTGCGAGCGTCGAGTAGTGCGCGATAGAAGCCGAACGTGACCTCATCCGACTGATCGACCGAGCCGATGGGCCAGTGGATGCTGGAGAGCCGACGGCGGGCCAGCCGTGCGGCCTTGGGCGAGCGCGCGAAGCGGTCTCGTGACTGTGCCGCGAAGAACAGCTCGTGACGCTCCTTGACCTTGAGGACGTCGGCGACGACGCGCGTGAGTTCGGTGTTGCCTGCACGCTCGGCCAGACGCGCGTACGCGACCTGCGTGACCCATTCGTCGATCGCTCCGGTCATGGTGTGAACCGCGACCACGTCCTCGCCGAGCGCGTTCGCCACGATGGATTCCCGGATGGGCTGCACTCGTTCGGCCAGCGCGCGGAATGCCTTGCGCACAGGATGCGGCCTATCGGCGGCTGAGGACCGCGACTGCGGGTGCGCGTTCACAATTGCCTCGAGGGCGTCGGCTATCCAGTACTTCTCGTACGCCCACGTGACGAGGAATGCGGTGACGCGAGCGTCCTTGTGCGTCGGTGTGACAAGCACGCCGCGCAGGTACTGCAGCGTCGATCGCTCGAGACCCGCCAGATAGTCGACCAGCACGACGGCGTCCGGGGTGAGCGGATGATCGGTGAAGTACCCGAGGTCGAGGCTGGATCGGTGGCTGCCGACCGCGGTTCGCGCGAATTCGCGGACGTTGAACTCTGCGGCAGGCACGAGATCGCTAGGGCTGGCTCCCGTCGGCACGGTTGCGGTCACCTCCTTGGCCTCCATCAGCCGTCCGACGCTAGTGTCCCGGTCCGCCTCATACCTTGGTTTCCGACGCGTATGGTGCGTTCATGTTATGCGCCCTCATCACTGGAGGCACATCAGGCATCGGTGCTGCGTTCGCCCAGGCCCTCGCCAGCGAGGGCTATGACTTGGTCCTGGTCGCCCGCGACGAGAAGCGCCTCGCCGAGCACGCGGAGCGCCTGCATCACGAGCACGGTGTGCACGTTGAGGTCCTCGCGGCTGACCTGTCCGACCGGGCCGACGTGGCACGTGTCGCGGCTCGTCTAGAGGACTCCGACCGTCCCGTCGACATGCTGATCAACAATGCGGGCTTCGGGATCCACTCGCCCCTGGCCGCGGTCGACACGACGCGGCACGAGGAGGCAATCGACGTGATGGTGCGTGCGGTGCTCCTGCTCGGAGGCGCGGCCGGCCGCACCATGCGCTCGCGCGGCCGCGGCACGATCATCAACGTGTCGAGCGTGGCCGGTTACATCACGATGGGCGGGTACTCGGCAATCAAGTCGTGGGTGACGACCTACAGCGAGAGCCTGGCCGTCGAACTGCGCGGCTCCGGCGTACAGGTCACCGCCCTCATGCCGGGCTGGGTGCGGACCGAGTTCCACGAGCGCGCGGGCATCGGCGTCTCCTCGATCCCATCCTCACTGTGGATTGATGTCGATCATCTCGTCGCGGTCGCACTGAGGGACGCTCGACGAGGAAGGGTGCTGTCGACTCCGACTCTGCGCTTTTGGGTACTGCAGTCCCTGTGCCGCCATCTGCCCCGCAAGACCGTCCGGTGGGTCTCCGGCAGGATGTCCTCCAGCCGTCGTTCGGGCGCCACCGTGGAGAGTGCACAGGTATGAGTGATTCGGCGGGACGCTTCCGCTCGCGATGGCTGGCGATCCTGCGATTCGTGCTGCAGCGCGGACTGCTGAAGTCGGTCGTGTGGACGACGACCAAGGTCACGGTCCAGGGTCGAGAGAACCTCTCGGGCCTCAAGGCGCCGTTCATCGTCGTCGCGAACCACTCGAGCCACCTCGATGCGCCGCTCGTCTTCGGCGCGCTGCCGCGAAGGCTCGCCTGGTGGCTGGCTGCGGGTGCGGCTGCCGACTACTTCTTCGACGTGCGCTGGCGGCGCTGGCTGACGGCGTGGTTCTTCAACGCGTATCCGGTCGACCGCACCGGAGGAAACGCACGGCCGCGCCTGTCGAAGGAACTGCTGAATGCCGGAGTTCCCATTCTGCTGTTCCCCGAGGGAGGGCGCGCGCGCAACGGCGAGGGCATTCGCGACTTCAAGGCCGGTGCGGCCGCGCTCGCCATCAGCAACGGCGTGCCGGTAGTCCCGGTCGGCATCATCGACGCGCAGAAGGCCATGCCCCGTGATCGCAGTTGGCCGGTTCGCCCGCGAGTCCGAGTTGGCGTGGTCTTCGGGGAGCCGATCCTTCCGTCGCCCGGGGACAGCGTGGAAGACTTCACCAGGCTTCTGCAAGACCAGGTTTGCCTTCTCAGTTCGGGTCCCGTGGCTCGCGCCACTCAGCAAAGGTGGTACGGACGGCGATGACCGACGTCAAGCACATGAAGTGGTGGGGCTGGGGCGTCGAGGGCGTCAATTTCCACTACGACGACAAGCCGGAGTTCGCACCATTCGTCCTCAACGCCGTCGGTCTTGACCTGTCGGCGCCCGCCGGCTCCCCGCCGTCCTTCGACGACCTGAAGGTCCCGTCGTCGGTCCTCCCTGAGCCTTTGCGCGACTCGCTTGTGGGGGCCATCGGTGAGCAGTTCGTCATCACGGACGACCTCGCCCGGGTCGTCCACACCTACGGCAAGAGCCTGCGCGACCTCATGCGCATTCGCGCGGGTCAACTACCCCGCGTGCCCGATGTGGTCGTCTATCCCGCGGACGAGGCGGAGGTGCAGGCGATCGTCACGCTCGCGGCCGCAAGCGACGCGGTGATCATTCCCTTCGGCGGCGGGAGCAACATCTCAGGAAGCCTTGAGCCCGAGCCGCACGAGTCGCGCCCCGTGGTCTCACTTGATCTCGGGCGCCTCAACCTGGTCCTCGACATCGACGAGGACTCAGGTCTCGCGCGCATCCAGGCCGGTGCGCAGGGTCCGGACCTCGAGAGCCAGCTCAACGCTCGTGGCTGGACGATCGGGCATTTCCCCGACAGTTTCACGCACTCCACCATGGGCGGCTGGGTGGCGACGCGATCCTCGGGCATGCAAAGCGACAAGTACGGCGACATAGCCGACATCGCCAGGGGCATGCGGGTAGTGCGGCCGTCAGGCGTCGCAGTCATCCGCGCCGTTCCGAGCGCGTCCACCGGCCCGAGCGTGCGCGAGATGTTCCTCGGCAGCGAGGGGCGACTAGGGGTGATCACGGAGGTAACCGCTCAGGTCCATCGCCGTCCGCCGCAGCGCGAGGTGCAGGCCTACCTGTTCCCGACGTTCGAGGCCGGGATGAAGGCCATGCAGGAGATCTCTGAGTCCGACGCGCACCCGTCGATCACCCGTGTCTCGGATGCGCGCGAGTCGGCCTTCTCCTTTGCCACTCGCAAGAAGAGCGCGGGCGTCTCGGCTCTCATGACGAAGGGCCTGATGGCTGTGCTCCGGCGCCGCGGCTGGGACCTGGAGCAGATGGCGCTGTCGTTCATCGGCTTCGAAGGCTCGGCCAGTCACGTGAAGTACCAGAAGAAGCTCGTCAAGCAGATCGTCAAGAACCACCGAGGAATGGGCATCGGCTCCGGCCCAGGTGCGCTCTACGACCAGAAGAAGTTCGACACCCCGTACATTCGCGACTTCCTGCTCGATCACGGCGCGGCCGCCGACGTGTCCGAGACTGCGGCCCCGTGGTCGAAACTGCAGAGCCTGTACGACTCGACCATTGCTGCAGCGAACAGCGCCTACGCCGAGCTCGGCTGCACCGGCTGGGTGATGTGCCACCTGTCGCACTCTTACCACTCGGGTGCCTGCCTCTACTTCACCTTCGCGTTCGTGACCGGCGAGGACCCGATCGGCGAGTACGACGTGGTCAAGCGCGCGATTCAGCAGTCGTTCATCGACTGCGGTGGAACGCTGTCGCACCATCACGGCGTCGGTACCGAGCACTCGCCTTGGCTCGAGCAGGACATCTCGACCGAGGGCACCGCGATCTTGCGCGGGCTGTTCGAGAGCACCGATCCACAGCGCATTCTCAACCCGGGGAAGATCCTCAGCTAGTCCTCGGTGGGCACGCGCCCGGCCGATCGCATGTGCCAGGCGTCCTCGATGAGTTCGCGCAGTCGCGCGACCTTGACCTTGGGAAGCCGCACCATGACCAACGGCGTCCCTGCGTATCCGGGGGTGGTGAAGAAGGTCGTCGGTTCGCCGAGCAGCAGCGCCTGCTTCTCCGCTTCGTCGCCGACGTACAGGACGGCAATATCGGTACGGATCGTTCGCTTCTGGCCGGGCAGCCGCTCTGGGTACGACCACACGAATCCGCTGCCGGCAACCCGGAAGTCGAAGCCATCGCTGTCGATCTCGACGACTCCCGGCAAGGACAGCGCGATCTCGCGCACGTCATCCGCGTCGGACACCGAACCCCTCTCCCACTCCTTGCGGGATACTCAACACCATGGAGATGACACCGAGGGCCCCCAGTGCGAAGGGTTCCTCCGACCTGTTCACCGGTGATGTCTGGATGGACGTGATCGCCTTCGGCGAGCACCCGTCACGGGTCCGCATGAACCTCGTGCGGTTCGCCCCGGGAGCGCGCACTGCCTGGCATTCGCACGTCAACGGCCAGACGCTGCACGTTGTCGATGGTCAAGGACTGGTGCAGGCGCGTGGCGGCCAGGTGCTGGAGGTCCGTCAGGGGGACACGGTGCATGCGCCCCCGGGAGAGTGGCATTGGCACGGGGCCGCCGCCGAGCACTTCATGTCCCATCTGGCGATCTGGGAGGGCCGGCCCGCCGGCGACGACGGGCCGGAATCGGACTGGGCAGCGCATGTCACCGATGCGGAGTACCGCGGGCTGACGGGGCCGACCGCCACCGCGTGACCATCCAGGACGTCTTTGTCCTACTGTGAAGCCGGACGTATCGAGCGATTGCTATGAAAGACGGGGGCCGGAGTGATCGAGTACCTCCGCCGTCTGCCCGGTCCAGTCGCGGCCATGGCTGGCTGGTCCCTCATCGTGTTCTTGGACCTCGTCGCCGTGACGTGGATCGTGCCGCAGCACGCGAACCACACAGAGACCCAGGCCTGGGTCACCGGTGCCGCGTTTGAACTCGTCGTCGTCGTCGTGTGCGTGGTTGCGGGCTCGCGGACTCCTCTGTGGTTCCTCCGTGTGGTTCTGTTCGCCCGTCTTGTCTCGGTCGTGTTCCTCGCCGCGGTTGGCTGCCCGATCGACAGCCTTCTGTTCGGGTATGCCACAGCCGTCTTCGTCGTGGTCTACGCCGCGTACTTCTGGCATAACTGGCTCACCTACTTCTACGCATTCGCCGCCGCGGTAACCATGCTGCTGCTGGGCTTCATTCCGGAGACCATCGACCGCGTCGTGCAGACCTGGTTCGTCGTGACATCGCTGCTTGTCCTCATGGCCGTGGGACTCAATCGGGTTGTGGGCGAGCAGGAACGGCAGGCCAAGCGCGATTCCATGACTGGACTGCCCAATCGTGTTGCGCTGGATGCGTACCTGCTCGCGCGCCCCCGCCCCGGTCGCGCTGTCGAGCCGCAGGCACTCGTCGTGATCGACCTCGATCGCTTCAAGGACGTCAACGACAGCCAGGGCCACGCGGCCGGCGATCGCCTCCTCCACGACACGGCGACCATCTGGCGCGCTGCGCTTCGCCCGGACGACCTGCTGTTTCGCGTCGGCGGAGACGAGTTCCTCCTGATCCTGCCGCAGACGACAATCGCGAGTGCGGACGAGTTGGTCGCGCGACTACGCGAAGTCTCGCCGGGACCCTTGTCCTATGGAGTGACCCAGTGGAGAAGCGACGAGGACTTCGACTCCGCCTTCGCGCTGGCGGACCGTCGGATGTATCAGGACAAGGAGAGTCGCCGAGACGCGAACCAGTAATCCTTTCCGTGGACCGGTTCGGGCACGCGTTGCTGGGGTACTTCCGAGTCAACGCACGCGGCGGTGTGGGCAAACGGGGAGGATCGCGTGGCAGGAATCAGCAGGTCTCAGGTGGCGCAGGTTGCCGGCGTGGCGCTTGCCCAGTTCGCGGCTGGGGCGGTGGCCGGGCGTCCGAGTGATCCCGAGTTCTACCGAGGTCTCAAGCAGGCACCCTTCGCGCCCCCTGCATGGGCGTTCGGGCCTGCGTGGGCGATCGCGAAGACCGGTGCGGCGGTCTCGCTGGTGCGAGTGCTGAGGAACAAGCGCATGGAGGGTCGCGCGGCGTACCTCGCGCTTGCCGCAGTGGACGCCGGAATCTACGTGTCATTCTCGTACGTGTACTTCCGCAAGAAGAGTCCACTGCTAGCCGCGGTGTGGACCTGCGCGAACGCTGCGGTGACTGGTGGTGAACTCATTGTCGTAGCCCGAGCCGACCGAGTCGCCGCTCTCAGCCTTGCCCCCCAGGCGGCGTGGCTGAGCCTGGCAACTCCGGTCGCGCTCTACCAGGCGGCGGCGAACCCCGGACCGGTCATCAGGGCCTGACGGTCTACTCCAGGATCTGGATGTCGAACTTGTTCGGGTAGAACGCGACGTGGCCAGCGATCTCCGAGACACAGTCACTCGGGTTCTCGTATCTCCAGATCCCATCCTCGATCACCGAGTTGTCGACCTCGACGCTGAGATACGTCGCGTCGCCCTTGTATGGGCAGTAGGTCGTGTGGTCGGAGTCGCGCAGCACCGATGGCTCGACGTCCGACAAGGGGACGTACGCCACCGCAGGGTAGTTCGCCTCCTGCAACGACAGCGCGTTCGTCGTCTCAGCGATCACGGTGCCGCGAACGGAGACAACCACTCGCTTGGCCAGCGGACTCACGGTGATCGGGTGGGATGCGTCGGGTGTGAGTACTTGGCGATCGGTCATGTCGCGCTCACGACGACGGCGGTGCCGTAGGCGATGATCTCAGCCATGTCGCCGTTCTGACCCATCTCGGACGAGTCGAACCGGACGCCCACGACCGCATTCGCACCGAGCGATGTCGCATGCTCCATCAATCGCTCCACCACGGTCTCGCGTGCCTTGTTGACGACATCCGTGTACTGCGGGACCTCGCCGGCCTGCAGGGACTTGAAGCCGCCTGTGAAGCCCTTGGCAAAGCCGATACTGCGCACCAGCGTGCCCCAGCACAGGCCCAGGTGCTTGTCGATCTTGTAACCGGGAATCTCGAAGGTGGTGGACATCATCAACTCAGTTGTGGCCATGGTCGAAATCTAGCCCGAGGCAGTTGTCACTGCACGACGTAGCCCTCGGGAGGGGTGAGTTGGGTGCTGATGTCGGAGAAGGACGACCAGCCGGGATAGAGCAGGTCCCCATCCCACATGAGCGGAACCGGAATGATCGCGCAGGCAAGCGCCGTCCATGACCAGCCGCCGACCAGGACGTCCTCGTCGCTGCTGCGGACCACCCCAAGGATCCACGTCAGCGTCACCGCGTACAGCGCGAGGCCGATGATCCGCGATGAGTCCAGGCTGATGAGCGGCAGCAGGGCGCAGGCAATGACCACTTCGACCATGAGCAGCCGCGAGGTCAGCCTCGAGCGCAGAGCGGGATTCAGCACGACCAGCCAGAACCCGCCCATTGCCGCGAAGAACACGTACGGCAGGCCAGCAATGTACTGAGCGATGAACTCGTCGAAGCCGCGATCCTGCAGCCAGTCCCATCTGCTCGTCGTGCCGCCCCAGGAGTCGGTGATCAGTCGGTTTGCGAGGTACCCCGCTCCGACGGCAATCGTGGCGATGGCTCCGACAATCACCGGCAAGATGCGGATCTTGCGATCGCTGACGAGCCACATCATCGGCAGCCACAGCACGAGCGCGGTGACAGCGAGAACCGGGTGGTTGAGCGCGACGAGGAACCAGCCGGCGGCCCCGACGATCCTGTTGCGCGCGAGCACGGCGATGCCCAGGCCGATGACGCTGATCGCGTCGTAACCGCCGACCCAGCTCAGCAGCAAGATGGAGATAGGGCCGCCGACGGTGAACATGAACAGGTAGCGGGGTCCCATCCGGGTGGCGCGGATCGAGGCGAACATGAACGGCACCGCGAGAGCGATGAGGCTGAGCGCGAGGTTGAACACGAAGTACGTCGACGGTGTCGACATGCCGAGCAGGCCGCTGAGCCACGCCGCGGGGAAGTTGGTGAGCAGGTAGTCGGCGGGAGGCACCATCAGCGGCGCGGAGTTCGGATCGTTCCAGTGCTGGGCGATATCGAACAGGTGGAGCCAGCTGGGGAACACCCCGATGCCGTACTTGACGACGCAGATGCCGATGGCGAGGAGCCCGAGCGCCAGGCTCGTCCACGGGCCCTGCCGCCAGCGCGTGCCGGTCTGCATCGTCATGGGCTCACGGCCAGGACGATGAATCCGGTGAAGACGGCAAGGTGAACGCCGCCCTGGAGAAGCGTCGCGCGGCCGGGGGTGACGGTCAGCACGCCGACGATCACGGTAAGCGCGAGCAGGACCAGTTCCACGGAATTGAGTCCAAGTTCGAGCGGAAAGGCCAACCAGATCGATGCGGCCGCGATGACGGGGATGGTGAGACCGATGCTCGCCATGGCCGACCCGTACGCGAGGTTGAAGCTAGTTTGAATCTGGTCGCGCACGGCAGACCGCACGGCCGCGATCGACTCGGGAAGCAGGACCAGCAGCGCGATGACGACGCCCACGAAGGTGAGCGGGAGCCCGGCTTCGCGGACGGCTGACTCGAGTGCGGGCGAGACGGCCTTGGACAGGCCGACGACCCCGACGAGAGCGACACCGAGCATGCCCAGGCTCAGGCGCGCGGCTCGGCTCGACGGACGATCATCGTCGTGATCGGGGAGCGTCGATGGCGAACCGTCGACGGCCGGAAGAAAGTCCTCGCGATGGCGCACGGTCTGGACGAAGACGAACAGCGCGTACAGGCCCAGGGACGCGATTGCGGCGAACGCGAGCTGGGCGCCCGAGAACGTCGGGCCAGGGGTGCTGGTCGTGAAGGTGGGCAGAACCAGGCTGAGTGTCGCCAGTGCGGCGATCGTCGCGAGCGCTGCACCCGTTCCTTCCGCGTTGAACACCACGACGCGTCGTCGAATGGCGGCGACGAGGAGCGATACGCCGACTATCCCGTTGCACGTGATCATCAGTGCCGCGAAGACCGTGTCCCGGGCCAGCGATGCCTTCTCCGGCCCGCCTGACACCATCAGGGAGACGATCAATGCGACCTCGATGACGGTGACCGCTACGGCGAGCACCAGTGAGCCCATCAGGGATCCGACGCGATGCGCGACGACCTCGGCATGCTGGACCGCGGCGAGCACTGTTCCGGCGAGCAGCACCGCCACGATCACCACGACGATGCCGCCCAGTTCGCGTCCCCACGTCGCGGCGAGCATCGCTATCGCGACAGCCGGTATCCACACCGCCCATGAGGCGACGATGGTGCGGACCGGGGAGCGCATGCGTCCAAGACTGTCAGACGGATTGGCCTGGCTCCTCATTGCTGCTGCGCCCGGGCGCATGCAATGCTGACGCCGTGGCAAAGCACGCGGTGACGCCAGAGAGCCTCCCTGCCCTCGTCGACCACATGTTCGAACTGGTCCTCGACGAGGCGGAGCGCCGCGACCTGCTGACCTGGATCCAGGCGTGGGAGGCGGAGAACCCCGACGTCGACGCTGCACATCGAGTCACCGGGTGGATTGACGTCGCCTACGCATTCCAGGCCCGCGCCGACCGAAAGGCCGCGCCCGCTCACGCGGCTCGGCTGCGGCCCCAGCACTCCCTGCCATGGAATCCCGGGTCGTGGTCCGTGCTGTCCTCAACCGCCTGACGCCCGCGCGAGCACAGGCGCCAGGCGCGCCGTCAGACCTGCTTGATGAGGGTCTGGACCATTGAGCCGAGCTCGGGATTGCCCGCGAGATCAGGATGCGAGCGCTGCGCATGCAGCACGACGTGCTCGACGAGTTCATCCTTGCCCTCGGTGGTGAAACTGCCGGGGCATGCGGCGCCAGTGTCGGCGCAGGTGAGTGAGTAGGCCATGCCAATCTCCTTCGTCCGTCGGATCCGCGCCCGAATCGGGCGCGCTTACGTGAACAGGACGAACGAGATTGCCCGGCACGGACACCCGTCACTGATTTGGGCCAAAACGAACGGGGTACGCGATTCCCAGGGCGCGTGAGCGCGCGTCGAGGAACTGTGAGGAGATCACGTGAGCCAGGTACTTGAGTTCGTAGAGGTCGACGTTCCCGTGCGGGTCGCCTACAACCAGTGGACCCAGTTCGAGGACTTTCCGGAGTTCATGCAAGGCGTCGACAAGGTCCGCCAGCTCGACGACACCCATCTGCAGTGGGAGGCGCACATCGCCGGTGCCCGCCGCACTTGGGTGTCTGAGATCACCGAGCAGGTTCCCGACGAGCGCGTCGCATGGACCAACATCGACGGTGTCACCAGCGGGGGCGTCGTCACATTCCACCGTCTTGCCCCCACGAGCACCCGGGTCACGCTCCAGCTCGACTTCGAGCCCGAGGGCTTCGTCGAGACCATCGGAGACAAGCTCGGTTTTGTTACCGGCCAGGCGCGCGGCGACCTCGAGCGGTTCCGTGCGTTCGTCACGGAGCGCGGCGTGGAGACCGGGGCCTGGCGCGGCGAGATCGGCAACGACGAGCGTTGACTGCGTCGGCGGTCGGTGCTTAACTAACACCAAATGGTTGTAGATCAGCTTTCGGACCAGCACGTGGATCGGCTCTTCCACGCGCTGGCCGACGCCACCCGGCGGGACATCGTCCGCCGGGTGCTCGATAGCGAGTACTCGATCTCCGACCTGGCCCGGCTGTATCCGATGAGCATGACCGCCGTGCAGAAGCACGTGAACGTGCTGGAGGAGGCGGGCCTGGTGGCCAAGGAACGGCGAGGGCGTGAGCAGCGCGTTCTGGGCCAGGTGGACGCCGTCCACGAGGCCCAGCGGCTGCTCGACGGCTTCGAGCAGCTCTGGCGCGACCGCTTCGACCGCATGAGCGACCTGCTCACCGATCCTGAAGGAGAATCCGCGTGACCGTCACCAATGTCCACAAGGACACCGACCGACTCACCATGACGATCAGTGCCGAGTTCACGGCACCGATCGACCGGACGTGGCAACTGTGGCAGGACCCGCGCCTGCTCGAGCGGTGGTGGGGACCGCCGACCTACCCGGCGACCTTTGTCGACCACGACCTCACCCCGGGAGGGGCGGTCAGCTACTACATGACTGGCCCCGAGGGCGACCAGCACCACGGATGGTGGCGGATCCTGGAGGTGGAGCCTCCCCGGCGGATCAAGCTGGAGGACGGATTCGCGGACGCCTCGGGCCAACCGGTCGACGGCCTGCCCGCCATGGTGATGCTCGTGACCTTCGAGGAGATGCCGGACGGGGGCTCATCGATGTCGATCGAGACCACCTTCCCGACCCTCGAGGCCATGCATCAGATGGCCGCTATGGGCATGGAAGAGGGCATGACCGCGGCGATGGGTCAGATCGACGCGATCCTCGCCGAATAGCTACTCAGCCCGACGAGGGAACGCGGGGAATTGACGGGAATCCGGTGTCGAAGTGCATGTAGTCCGGCACCTTGATGTCCTGCCAGATCCAACTGCGGGTGGTGAAAAGCTCCCACGGAAGACTGCCCTCCGTGATGACACCTGGGCCGATGCGAACCTCGGAGAAGTCATCTGAGGGAACCCAGCAATGGCATCGAGGATCGGTCCACGGGTTCTGGTACGGGTTGATGTCGATGGCGCGACCGTTTGCGTGGGGTGAGTCCGGAACTGGCGCGTTGATCTGATCGGGCCTGCGGCAGTTGAAGGCCGAGGTGTTGTTGGCCTCCAGGCTGCCTACGACGTCACCCCCGAAGTTCTCCACGGGCTGCATCTGGGAGATCGGGAACTCGGCATTGAAGAGTTCGGTGAAGATCTCCGCGAGGTCATCGATGACGTCACGATTGGCGATGAGGGAGCCGCGATCGACCTTGCCGTCGAAGTCCACGTAGTTGACGTCCAGCCGGCGCAGGTCCTCGCGACCTGCAGGACATCCCGGACGCCAGACACCCTCATGGACGATGCGGTCCCACTGCGGGTTGCCGATTGGCGTGATCACCGGGCTGGCCTGTGGCTTTGCCGGCTTCGTCTTGGTTGGCGTTGGCGTTGGTGTCGGGCTGGGCGCTACGGGCACCGACGCAGTGGGCGACACGGCGATTGACGCGGTCGGCGCCACCGGCGAGGGTGGCACCGACCGCGTCGACGTCTCGAACTGCGGGGCCGAACTGCACGAGGCCAGCGCGCATGAAGCGACGCCGAGCGCTACTGCAGCGCGGAGGGACCTGCGTTGGGCTTGGGTCACTGCAATTGAGAGTAATGCAGGTGCTACGGCTCCTGTCGAGTCACCGTTGTGGCCGTCGTGCCGACAGGCGCTGAAGCAGGTGCGGATTCGACGACCGTCGTGCGTCGACCGAAGCCTCCCCACGAAGCCCAGAAGATCAGCGAGAGCACGACGCCGACGCCGCCGACGATCATGAGGATCACGCCCGCGGTACCCAGATTGATGCCATCGGCATCCGCCGTGACGGCAAACTTCAAGATGGCTCCTACGGCGATCAGCAACAGGCTCAAGACGATTCCCATGGAGTCCTCCTCGACTCAAGCGCACGCGTCGAGGTGACGTGCGCGCGACTTGGGATTACCCATCGCGTTGTGGAATCAATCGCCCCTGCGCCAGGGGGCAGCTCCCGTGGGTGCTGCGGCGATCAGTCTTTGCGAAGCGCGTCCTTGAGCCGAACGCGTCCGCCTGAGTGGAGAACGGCGTTCGAGTACACGCGGCCGGCGAACCAGACCAGGAGGGGAATCACGGCCAACGACAGTCCGACCGACAGCAGGATCTCCCACGTGTCGACTGCTCCGAGCGCGATGCGGATCGGCATGATCAGCGGGGAGCAGAACGGCACGTAGGACAGCCACACCACGAGCGGACTGTCGGGTGCCCACGGCGCGATGCTGATGCCGATGACATATGGGATGATCATCAGCGCGGTGACCGGCCCGATGACGGAGCCGACGTCCTCTTGGCGCGATACGAGCGCGCCGAGGGCCGCAAGGACGAGCGCATACGACGCGAATCCGATGACGAACCACACGATGGCCCAGGCAGCAGTGCTGCCGAGATTCACCATGGATGTGTCGAGCAGTCCTAGCGCCAGGGCCGTGATGATTCCGGCTCCGACGACCGAGACGACCTGGATGAGTCCCACGATGCCGATGCCGAGGACCTTGCCGGCCATCAGCTGCCACGGGCGAACCGTGGCGAGCAGGAGCTCGACCACTCTGCTGGTCTTCTCCTCGACCACGCCCTGAGCGACGAGCTGTCCGGCAGTCATGAGTGCGATGAAGAGCAGAATCCCGGCTACGAAGCCCGCGACGATCTGGCCGCCGTCGACCTGCGGGGCAGGCTCAAGCGACGTGACATCGGGCGTCGCCTGCGCGATCTGAGTTGTCACGGCAGCGGGATCTCCGCCCAGTGATGTGACCGCATCGGTGAGGGCGCCCTGCTGCGCGAGCGAGGTCAGCAGGGGAGCGAGCGAGTCGTCGAGCTTCTCCTTGACGATGACCGTCAGCTGGGGCGAGACCGCCGTGATGAGTGCCTCGATGTCTCCGGAGCGCAGCAGGTCCTCGCCGGCGGACTCCGAAGGTACGGCCGTCATGTCGACACTCAGCCCGCTCGCCGCGGCGCTCGCGTCGAGCGACGCCGTGATCCCGGCCGCTGCCGGCGTGTAGCCGACGTGCTTGGCGCTCTGGCTCGATCCGATGAGGTTGAGCAGGACGCCGCCGGCGACGACGGCCACGACGAACGCGATGGTCGTCCACATGAACGCCTTGGACGCGAGGCGTACCCGGATCTCCCGGGTCGCGATGAGCTGGATTGCCTTGCTGGAGCTGAGGCCTTGCGCGGTCATGCGGAGACCTCCTCGTCGTGCGGGACGGCGACGACGTCGCGGTACAGGTCGGTCAGCGACGGCCGCTGCCGGGAGAACTCCCGCACCGGGCCGGCGGCAAGCGCGGCGGCGAGCATGACCTGGTCGATGTCATTGTCGGATCGATCGGACACCTCGACGATCGTGCGTGAACCCTCTGACTCGACGACACGTGCCCCGGCAACACCGCCGATCCACGCGGACGACGGCGCACCGTCGACGAGCCAGCGGCGGTTGTCGGTCTCGCGGAGTTCGTCGATGCCGCCGATAGCGACCATCGCGCCGGACTTGATGATGCCGACGCGATCGCAGAGTCGTTCGACGAGCTCGAGCTGGTGCGAGGAGAACATCACCGGCACGCCCCCCTTCGCCTGATCGCGCAGTACGCCGCTCATGACGTCGACCGCGACCGGATCGAGCCCGGAGAAGGGCTCGTCGAGTACGAGGATCACCGGCTCGTGCACCAGTGCCGCGGCGAGCTGGACGCGCTGCTGGTTTCCGAGCGAGAGCTTGAGCACTTCGTCGCCTCGCCGACCATCGATACCGAGTACCTCGGTCCAGTGCTCCATCGAGCGACGCGCTGCGTTGGCATCCATGCCGTGCAGCTTGGCCAGATAGACAAGCTGCTCGCCGACTTTCATCCGCGGGTAGAGGCCTCGCTCCTCGGGCATGTAGCCGATGCTGCGGCGCGTGCGGATGTCGATAGCTGCGCCGTCCCAGCTCACCTCCCCGGAATCTGCCGCGAGGACGCCAAGGATGATGCGCATCGCGGTCGACTTGCCGGCACCGTTCGAGCCGACGAAGCCGAAGATCTCCCCTCCGGCGACGCTGAAGGACAGGTCGGTGAGCGCACGCACGGTTCCGAAGCTCTTGTTCAGTCGGTCCAGCGTCAAAGACGGCATTTTGCTAGTCAACCAAACGTCATTGCGGTTCATCAATGCGGGCGCGAAGTCGTTCGAGGCCGGCGCGGATGAGATCTTCATAGCCGCCGGCACCGAGCACTGCCGCCGCAACTGTTCCGCGATCGGCCTGCGCGCACGCCTCCTCGACGCGTCTGGCGCGCAGGTAGCCGTCGCCGAGGTTGAGGTGCAGCGACGGCGCCATCGCCAGCGCGGAGGGAATACCGATGGACAACAGATCCGTCTCGCCCACGTGGGAGTACTCGGCGAGCGCCTGCTCATCCCACGCGATCTCCGCGTCAAGCTCGGACTCGGTGTCGGCGAGGTAGTGCGCGAGCACGCAGCGCTCCGCGTGGTCTGCAGCCGCGGTTGCGTCCCAGCAGTCGAGCAGCTGGCCCCGGCCTGCCGTGCGATCGCCGTTAAGCCACAGCCCGACGGCTGCGAGGATCTCGTCCCATGCAGGCATGTTCAGAAACCTAGACGGGGGCTCCGACGTCCAGGAGCGTGATAGTCCAGGTGCGCATCAGCCCCGGCCCGACCGCCGCGCAGGTGAGACCCGAGTCAACGGGGGTGTGGGCTTCGTGGAGTTCGGCGATGAAGTGCCGTCCGTCGCCGGCGTGCCGACCGCTGACCCGCCACACGTCGTGCCCCAAATGTGAGACGCCGGTGATGTCGATTGCGTCGCTCCCGAACTCGAGCCAGGCGTCGCGGACGTAGGCCTCTGCGACCTGGGCCACGGGCGCGACTCCGCAGCGCCCACGCAGGAGGTCCGGTACGACCAGATCTGATTGCTGTGCCGACAGCAGGCGGTCGACATCAGTGGTTGCGACGCGGCCGTAGACGAGTCCGGTCGGCAGCACGAGCACATTGGCGGCAAACCGGTCGCCGCCGACGTGACTGCACTCCCACGTTGATTCGGGCACACGAACCGCGAACTGGGCTGCAACCGGTCGTCCCTCGGTCGCGCAGCAGACGTCGTGACGACCCTGCGCGCACACCAGGTATGCGGGTGCGGCAGTGGACACACCGTCGGCGAAGAAGTCGACGTCGGCGAGTGCAGCAACGCTGGGAGCGGTGCCCCACCTGATCTCCCCGAGGTCGATGTCAGCGATCGCCCACGACCGCTGCTCGGATTCCGGATGGCGACCGGGGCGCCGGATCAGCAGCATGCGCGCGGACAGTTCGTTGGCGACGGAGTGCACGACTGACACGACATCCAGCGGAAGAGACCCGGTGGGATGTGCCTGCGGTCCCCACGGACCGGGCTCTTCGATGAGCAGGAAGCGACGCGTCGGCAGGGCTGTTCCGGCGAGTACATCACCGCGCGCCCGCGATCGAATGGAGCAGCGATCCGGTTTCGGGAGCGGCTCGTCAGTCACGGTGCACCGGAACTACCACTCCGGCGATGAGCAGTGCCCGCAGGAGCGCTCGGGCAGCCGATTCATCGAGGCCGGGCAGCGTGGATGCGCCGATAATCGCTCCGCTCGTGATCTCACGCAATGCAGCGGCGTGATCAGCGGGGAACGCGTGCTCTACCCCCTCGACGTTCACGATCGTGCCAGTCGGGCCCTCGTCGACGTGCGGCCGGAATCCCTTGCGCAGGACGACGTCCGCGGGCTGGTCACCGCCAAGCGAGGCGACCGCGTGCGCCTGGGCCACGGGTCGAATGGGCTCAGGCCGCATGTCGCGGCCACGCCTGCGGGCCAGGCGCGAGGAGACGTCCTCAGCTTTCGTTCGGTCGAGCGCATCGGACAACGAGCGCCGCAGGTCCTCGATGAGCGACGTGATGGCATCGGGATCGGCTATGTCGATGCCCAGAGGCAGCGAGCCGTTCACCCGCATGCCTTCCACGGCCTCGGAGATGACCGCATCGAGCACGTCGCGCGGCGTGTAGGGATGGATCCCCAACGTCAGGTGCAGGGAGGTCTCCGCGCCGGCCTGTGCGGAATGAATCCAGCCGCGTGGTAGGTACAGCACATCTCCGGGCGCAAGCGTCGCGTCGAACTCGGGCGGAGCAGCCGTTGCAGCCGAGACCGCGTCTCGGTGCTGGGTCCACTCGGCGAGCCCGGCCTCTACGTCGACGGCCGGCCGATGAACGGTCCAGTGCTTGGTGCCTGCGATCTGGACGACGAAGACGTCGTGCGTGTCGTAGTGGGCAGCGAAGCCGCGGGCGGTAGACGGCGTGAGGTACCCGTTCACCTGCACGGGATGGCCGAGTTCGAGGGCCAGGCGGTAGCTGAAGTCCTGGATGGCGGGCCAGGAGCGATGCATGCCTTGAAAGACGACGGTGTGACCGTCAACGAGGAGAGCGGCCACGCGGTCCGCATCGATCTGGTCGCTCACCGTCGCCCCCACACCGCCGGAGCGGGTGAACGAGGACGCGGGAGCGACTACTCCGTCCTTCGCAATGCGAAGAAAGGGCGTGCGCAGTGCCCGACTGCCGAGAAGCTCATCGGCGTCGTCAAGGGTGAATAGGTCGGCGAGTTCGGCATCGGCGCCTGCTCGGTGCATCAGCAGGTCTCGGGACCAGACCTCCGCCGCGAACGTCGCGACGGAGGTCTGTCCGAGTAATGCGGCCAGCGGCGACCGGGCCTGTGCCCGTTCGCTCATGGGCTATGCGGCGCCGTCGGCTCCACCGTCAGCGCCACCATCAGCGCCGCCATCGGCTCCACCGTCAGCGCCGCCATCGGCTCCGCCGTCAGCGCCGCCATCGGCTCCGCCGTCGGCGCCGCCATCGTGACCCGTGCCGGCGCCGCCGTCAGCCGCGCCATGATCTGCGCCGCCATCTGCTCCACCGTCGTGTCCCACGCCCGCGCCACCATCGGCGGGGCCTTGCTGAGTGGTCTCGTCCTCGCTCATTGCCATCTCCTGTCGTCATGTTGGGTCGTGCCGGGGAATTACCCCCAACACGCGCCTGCGAACCGGACGACGTCCCGTCGCATTCGCACACTAGCGCCGCGCGATCACCGTGGCATCCCGTCCTGCGCTGCCCGCTGACGGCGGGGGCACGCGTGGGAGACTTCATTCGTGTCCAAACTGATCTACTCGTCGATCATGTCCCTCGACGGGTTCACCGCGGACGAGTCCGGCAACTTCGACTGGGCTGCACCGGACGACGAGGTGCACGCGTTCGTCAACGAGTGCGAGCGCCCGATCGGGACGTATCTGTACGGGCGTCGGATGTACGCGGTCATGTCCGCGTGGGAGTCGACCGACATGGTCATCGACCAGCCTCCCGTGATCTCCGACTACGCCCGGATCTGGCAGGCGGCGCAGAAGGTCGTCTACTCGACGACGCTCGAATCGGTGGCGACGGCCAGGACCCGCCTCGAGCGCGTGTTTGACCCCGCCGACGTCGCGACACTGAAGAAGGAAGCCGATGCGGACCTCAGCGTGGGTGGGCCCGAGCTTGCCGGCCAGATGCTGCGTGCCGGCCTCGTCGACGAGTGCAACTTCTTCATCTCCCCGGTGCTTGTCGGCGGCGGAACGCGGGCGATGCCACCGGCCCTGCGTCTCGATCTGACGCTGATCGGTCATCGGACATTTGCCAACGGCGTCGTGTACGCCAGCTACCGGACCTGAGGAGCGTCATGGCAACAACGTCGCAGAATCGATTCATCCGCACCCTGCGGTACTTCCTCGGCCCGGCAGACTCCTCTCCGATGGAGACCGAGCCGGTCGATACCTCCGGCCACGGCCAGCGGCTGTGCCCCCAGTGCGGGAACCCGTTCGACGATCACTTGATCGAGCGCACCCCGACAACCAACCGGATCTACTGCCCGGGGTCGTGACCTGCATGTCCGACACCGCCGGCTACTCGGGAACCCCGCAGCTCCGCAAGCTTGGGATCGTGCACGCCACGACGCTCGCCGTGGTGCGCCGGCCGGCGGGCTGGACATTCGCCGAGGAGTTGCCGGACTCCGTCGACATTCGGGGGGATCGCGCGAAGTCCGCGGTCGACGTCCTCCTTGCGTTCGTGGCCCGGCCCGAGCACTTCGACGCGCTGCCGACCTGGGGCGCACGCATCTTTCCGGCGGGCTCTGTCTGGATTGCCTGGCCACGGAAGGCCGCCGGACACGTCAGCGACGTGAACGAGAACTTGATCCGCGAGCGCGCACTTCCGCTGGGCCTCGTCGACGTCAAGGTAGCCGCGATCGACAACGACTGGTCGGGACTGAAGCTGGTGTGGCGAAAGGAACTGCGGGTCTAGGCAGTGACGCGTCGCCGTGCAGAGGAGCCGCGCGCGAGCATGGCGATCAACGGGACGGTGGCAAGGGCCATGACGACGAACCCGTACTCGTGCGCGGTGGTGACGAGGTCCCCGCGGGTGACGAGTACGCCGGCGATGACCGCCGGAATACCCATCGACAGGTAGCAGACCACGAAGATCGTCGACAGCAGTCCTGCGCGCTCATGCACCTCTGCCAGGGGAAGAACCGTCCGGAGCGCGCCCTGGAACGCGGTGCCGAATCCCACGCCGGCAATGGCAGTTCCCAGGAACAAGACGAATACGGAGGAGGCGACCAGTGCGACTTGGGTTATACCCACGCCCGCGATCAGGGCGAACGCTCCCCACACCTGCAGCCTTCTGGCATCGCCGTTGCGAGTGACGAGAACGGTCACCGATCCCGCGCCGGCGAGGATGAAGAGCGACAGTCCACCGAGGATCGCCGAAGATGAGCCGGCAACCTGACGCGTCAGCGCGGGGCCGAGCGCGCCGTACAGCCCGGTGAGGGACCAGGTCGCGACAAAGACGGGAACCCCGATGAGGAATGCGGCGCGTGCTCTGCCCGGCACCCCAAGTCGCGGCCAGAGCGATGCAAGCGCACCTGGTCGAGGCGAGGCGGTCTCCCTCATCAGCAGCACTCCGACTCCCTGCGCAATGATGATCGCGAGGAGGAGGACGTAGACCAGATGCGTGGGTGCCGGCAGGAGCTGGACGAACACGCCGGCGATCAGCGCGCCGATCGCGGTGCCCGCCATCGCACCGACGCCATTGGCGACGGTTCCCTTCACCTTGTCCAGATCCAGGAGCCCAGCGCCCAACGCGCCGAGTGCGGCACCGGCAGCCACCCCCTGGAGTACGCGCGCGATCATCAGCGACGCGACTCCAGTGGCAGTCAGAAAGACCACGAGCGCGGCAACCTGGGCGACGACAGCTGCGATGAGCACTGGGCGACGCCCGACATGGTCGGAGAGTCCGCCGACGGTCAGGAGCGTCGCGAGAACCGCAAGCGCGTAGACGGCGAAGATCTCAGTCGTCACCGTCGGGGTGAATCCCCATTGCGCCTGGTACGTCGCATAAAGCGGAGTCGGCGCCATCGACGCAGCGAGGAAGACGAGGAGCATCGACACCTGAAGTGCGAACGCCGCGGTGTGCGGCAGTCGCCAGCGCGGGCGGGCCTGTGCTGACGTGGTGGCCTCGGTGTGCTCGCTGATCTCGACACTCATGACTGCTCCAGAAATCCGACTAGACAGGTCTGTCTGATCTGGTGACACTAGACAGACCTGTCTGTTATTGTCAAACCATGTCCCCGACCGCAGCCCCGCCGACAGCTCGGCCGTCGGCACGCGAGCGCCTGCTTCAGGCTGCCGACGACCTGTTCTATGACGAGGGCATCCACAGCGTGGGCATCGACCGGATCATCGAGCGAGCCGACGTCGCGAAGGCCACGCTGTACTCCACGTTCGGCAGCAAGGACGAGCTGGTGCGCGCCTACCTCGGCGTGCGGCAGGCGGCATGGCGGGAGCGGATGGTCGCCGGCCTTGAGCGATTCGACAACCCGCGGGACCGGCTCCTTGGGGTGTTCGACGTGCTGGGCGAGTCCACGGCGAAGCCCGGGTACCGCGGCTGCGCCTTCGTGAACGCGAGCGCGGAAGCGCAGCCCGGCGGCGTGGTCGAGCAGGCCTCCGACGTCGCGCGCGCGGGCCGTCGAGAGTTCTTCCGCCAGCTCGCGGTTGAGGCCTCGGTTCCCGACCCCGACTATGTCGCGGGCGTCGTCGTGCTGCTGTTCGACGGCGCGGCGGTCGGTGGTCGCATGGACCGTGATCCCCGCGCTGCGAAGACTGCCAGGGCTATCGCTGAGGCACTTATCCCGGAGTAGTCGCCCGGCTTGCCTCGAGTTCTGCTGCAAGGCTCTCCGCATCGTGCGGACCGGTGTGCCGCTTGTCGCCGACGAAGAAAGTTGGCGTTCCGCGCGCCCCACTCGCCTCGGCACTGGCGACGTCGCTGCGAACCCGCCACACGGTCTCGGCCGAGTCGAGATCGTGAAGGAACCGCTCCATGTCGAGGTCGAGATCGGCAGCGCGAGTGATGAGGTCGGCAAGCTCGAGCTCATCTTGGTGTGCGAACAGCGCATCGTGCATGTCCCAGAAGCGCCCCTGCTTGTCGGCGGCCACGGCCGCGCGCGCCGCCAGTTCGGCGTGCGGGTGCACGTCGGCGAGCGGAAGATGCCTGAACACGTACCGCAGGTCGTCGCCGAACCGCACCCGTAGTTCGCGGGCCGCACCGGTCGCCTTGGCGCAGAACGGGCACTCGAAGTCGCCGTACTCGACGAGCGTCATCGGCGCGTCGACCGGCCCGCGAATGTGATCGACCGCCGGGTCCACCGGACGGTCAAGGAAGCGCGGCAGGTCCGCATCTCGCTCTCCGCGGAAGGTCGCGGCGAACCAGAAGATGAGCCAGCCGAGCAGGGTGGCGAGCACGAGCGCGATCAGCACACCCACGATCGCCTGGTCGCGCATCGTCTTGTCGTCGAACGCCAAGCCGATGATGAGCAGGGAGACGGTGAACCCGATGCCCGACAGCGCCGCCCCACCGAGGATGTGACTGCCGGCGACCCCCTGCGGCAGGCGGCCGATGCCTAAGCGCACGCCGATCCAGGTGCCAGCCGAGATTCCGATGAACTTGCCGCCGACGAGGCCAAGGGCGACGCCCCACGTGAGCGGGCTCGTCAGGGCATTCGACAGAACTCCATCGCGCAGATCGACGCCGGCATTGGCCAGGGCGAACAGGGGGACGATCACGAAACTGGTCCACGGGTGGAGGCTGACCATGAATCTCTCGTTGACGGAGATGGCCTGCTGCAGGCCACGCTTCGCGGTCTGGCTCACGCTGGCCATCGGCGACTGGCGGAACGCGCGGAATCGCGTCGCAGCGCCCTCGACCGCTTCGCGCTTGGGCTCGCGGGCGGCAATCAGTAGGCCACCGAGCATCCCGGCGATCGCCGCGTGGAGTCCGGCGCCCACCGTCGCGGCCCACAGGATGAGCAGGAGAGCGACATACGGCCAGGCCCGCCACGCGCCCGATCGGCTGAGCAGCGCAAGTGCAATCGCCGCGATCACCATGACGACAAGTGGTCCTACCTGCAGCGCACCTGAGTAGGCAATGCCGATGACGCTTACCGCGACGATGTCGTCGATCACCGTGAGGGTGAGCAGGAAGATCCGCAGTTGCGTCGAGAACCGCGGACCGATTAGCGCCAGCGCGCCGAGCAGGAACGCGGTGTCGGTACCGATGACGATTCCCCAGCCGCTGGCGGCCGGGCCTGAGTGATTGAGGGACAGGTAGAGCAGCGCGGGAATGAGCATGCCGACGACGCCCGCGACCAGCGGGATGATCGCCCGTCGTCGGTCGGTGAGTTCGCCCATCGAGAACTCGCGGCGGACCTCCAGGCCGATGACCAGGAAGAACAGGGCCATGAGTCCGTCGCTGACGACGTGGCCGAGAGAAGTCGACAGGTGCATCGAGCCGACGTCGAGGGAGATGTGAGTGGACCACAGTTCGAAGTAGCTGGTGGACCATGGCGAGTTCGCCCAGAGGAGGGCCAGGATCGCCGCGGCAAGGAGCAGCCCTGCGCTGCCGGACTCGGTTCGCAGGAACTCGCGAAGGGGAGCGGACAGCTGCGAGAGCAACGCTCGGCGCGTTGCCTCGGACTGCGTCGGCCGTGACTTGAGGCGTCTCAGCGCGCTCATCGATCGCGTCCAGTGGGGGAGCCAAGTAGCGGAAGCTCGGGCATGCCGTCGGTATGTCCTCGCTCGATCCAATGCGGAAGCAGCTGCCGCGACATCAGCTGGTCGCACACGAGTGCGGCGGAGCCGTAGATACCGGCCAGGTCACCGAGTTCGGAACGGGAGATTCGAAGGTCCCGGGTGGCCAGGGGGAGGGATCGCTCGTAGACACTCTGCCGGATCGACGCCAAGAACGTGTCTCCCGCATTGGAGACACCGCCTCCGATGATGACGAGGGACGGATTGTAGAAGTTCACCATTGCCGCGATCGTCTCGCCGATCAGGCGCCCCGCTCGATTGAGGATGTCGTTGGCCTCGCGATCACCATGCACCGCCGCGGTCGCCACATCCTTCGCGGTGATGGCATGGCCATCAGCCAGCCACCGGGATAGATAAGGACTGGCCTGGGACCGGGCGGCGTCGAGCCCTTGCAGGGCGATCGCCTGCCCACCAGCCATGGCTTCGAGGCAACCCACCTTTCCGCATCGACAGACCTGGTCGGTGTTGTCAGTGATGGACACATGCCCGATGTCTCCGGCCGCACCCTGCGCACCGCGATGCAGGCGTCCGTCCGAGATGAGACCTGCTCCTATGCCGGTGCCGATCTTGACGAAGATCGCGTCGGAGACGCCGACGGCGAGCCCGCGCCGGAGTTCGCCGATCGCCAGCATGTTGACGTCGTTGTCGATCCACGTCGGTGCATCGAAGTACTGCGACATGCGGATGCGGACTGGATACCTGTCCCATCCCGGCATGATCGGGGGCGAGGTCGGAGTGCCGATGCGGAACTCCACCGGGCCTGGAAGGCCGATGCCGACGCCCCAGATCTGTGACGTCTCGTGCTGGGACAGCAGTGAGTCGAAGATCCGCTCGACAGTGCCGAGCACGACATCGGGTCCCTCAGCGATGTCGATGTCGTCGTGATGCCGAACGAGAATGTTGCCGGCAAGATCGGTGATCGCAGCATTGATGGCCGTTGCGCCCAGCTCCGCAACCAGCACCGACCCGGCCGAGGAGTTGAACTCCAGGCTCCGTGACGGGCGTCCCCCGGTGGATCCAGCCAGGGAACCCTCGGTGACCAGGCCCGAGTCGATCAGCGCGGAGACACGCTGGGCGACGACGGTCCGTCCCAGGCCCGTGACCCGGCTGAGGTCGGGGCGAGTGTTCGCACGGCCGAAGCGGATGAGATCCAGGACCGGGACGAGGTAATCAGCGGTCGAGCCGAGCCCAGTCACTGCGCTCCCTTCGCCCTTCGCGCGGCAGGTGCCCGTTCGCGCCGTCGGCATCTTAGGTCACCGAGGTTACGCATTTGTTATCGAAAAGGACCGAGATTTGCTCCAAATCGGTTGCCTTATGTACAAAGCATGCATAAGAATGCACTCGACTGAGTCCTGGGTCACATTTTTGGCAGGAAACGAGGTGAGAATGCCCGATCCCGAGTCGGAGACTGTCCTGTTGGACATGTCCGGCATCGTCAAGGTGTTCCCCGGGGTGCGGGCGCTGGACGGGGTCGACCTCGACGTTCGTCGAGGTGAGGTCCACTGCCTGCTCGGCCAGAACGGTGCCGGGAAGTCGACGCTCATCAAGGTGCTGGCCGGTGCTCATCAGCCCGACGAGGGCACGATCACGTGGAACGGCGAGATCGTGCGCCTGGTAGACCCCACGGCCGCAATGCGGCTGGGAATCGCCACGATCTATCAGGAACTGGACCTGGTCGATGACCTGACGGTTGCTCAGAACATCAGCCTGGGCAGGCAGCCCCACACCTTCGGCTTCGATCGGCGGCGCGTCGAGCGCGCCACCGCAGCAGCCCTGCTCGCCCGGCTGGGTCACCCGGAGATCCGAACCGACGCAGTCGTCGGAAATCTGCCCGCCGCGGTCAAGCAGATAGTGAGCATGGCTCGCGCGCTCTCGCAGGACGTGAAGTTGATCGTCATGGACGAGCCCTCCGCGGTGCTTGACCAAGGTGAGGTCAACAGGTTGTTCGGCGTCATCCGTGATCTCACCTCCGAGGGAGTCGCGGTCATCTACATCTCCCATCGGCTCGACGAGATCCGTGCGATCGGTGACCGCGTGACGGTCCTGAAGGACGGCCGCACTGTTGCGACCGGCTTGCCCGCGAAGACTACGGCGACCGTCGATGTCATCAGGCTCATGACCGGCCGCAGTATCGAGTTCGTCTTCCCGCCGCGCAGCGGCGAGAAGTTCACGGGCGCTCCCATGGTCGAGGTCTCCGGCCTGTCACGCACCGGCGAATTCACCGATGTCAGCTTCCAGGTGCACGCGGGCGAGGTCGTCGGGCTGGCCGGCCTCGTGGGATCGGGCCGGTCCGAGGTTCTCGAGACCGTGTACGGAGCACGCAAGTCCGACTCAGGCGAGGTCAGGATCGACGGCAAGGCGATGCGGGCCGGATCGGTTGCCGCCAGCGTTGCATCCGGAGTCGGGCTGTGTCCGGAGGAGCGCAAGAGCCAGGCCCTCCTCCTCGACCAGACCGTCACGAGCAACGTGACCCTCGCCTCGCTGCGCAAGTTCGCGACCGGGCCCTTCCTCCGCAACCGCAGCGAGTCTCGCGCAACGCGTGCGCAGATTGCCGCGCTCGACGTCCGCCCGGCAGACCCGGAGCGTGATGTGCGGACGTTCTCCGGTGGCAACCAACAAAAGGTCGTCCTCGCGCGCTGGCTGATGAAGGGCTGCCGCGTCCTCCTGCTTGACGAACCCACCCGGGGTGTCGACGTGGGTGCGCGGAGCGAGTTGTACGCGCTCGTCCGCCAACTCGCCGACTCCGGTGTCGCGGTCATCCTCGTCAGCAGCGAAGTGCCCGAGGTTCTCGGGCTGTCTGATCGCGTGCTGGTGCTGCGCGACGGCGTCGTCGTTCACGACGGTCCTGCACAGGAGATCGACGAGTCCGACGTGCTCGGGCTTGTCATGGAGGGGAGTTCGCAGTGAGCGAGTCGACAACGACTGACACGGCAGTACGAGATGGCGGCCAGCCGCCCTCTCGCGCTCGTCAGATATTCAGCGGCTCCGTCGGTCGGAATCTCGGTCTCGTCGTCGCGCTGACCTTGCTGATCATCGTCGGCGTGATCACGGGCGGCGAGCGATTCGCCAGCGTCGACAACACTCTGACGATCCTTCGGCTCGCCTCGACCGTCGGGGTCGTGAGCATCGGCATGACGTTCGTGATCATCGGCGGGGGCATCGACCTGTCTGTCGGCGCCAACGTCGCGCTGGCTTCTGTGTGGGCCACGACTGTCGCGACGCAGACGCTCGGCAGCGACTTCCACTGGATCGTCATGGTCTTCTGCGCGATTGCTGTCTCGACCTGCGTTGGCATCGTCAACGGCCTGCTGATCGCATACGGCCGTATAGCTCCGTTCATCGCGACTCTGGCCATGCTGGCTGCCGCCCGAGGGCTCGCGGAGATCATCGCGGATCGCAAGACACAGATCATCAACGTGAAGTCCTTCCTGGAGTTCTTTGGCGGAGACGTCCTCGGCATTCCCGCGCTCGTGATCATCTTCGCCGCGGTGTCAGTGATGGGTTGGGTCCTTCTCAATCGCACCACGTTTGGTCGCCGCACGTTTGCAGTCGGTGGCAATCCGGAGGCCGCACGCCTCTCGGGAATCAAGGTCAAGCGACACACCCTGTGGCTCTACGCACTGCTGGGCACGACCTGTGGCATTGCGGCAGTGATGATCATGGCGCGCACGACGACGGGCAGTTCCACTCACGGCATGCTCTGGGAACTCGATGCGATCGCTGCGGTCGTCATCGGCGGCACCCTCTTATCGGGCGGCCGCGGCACCATCGTCGGCACCGTCATCGGTGTCCTGATCTTCACGATTCTCAACAACATCTTCACCCTCAACAACCTGTCCATCTCCGCGCAGGCGATCGCCAAGGGGGTGATCATCGTCATCGCTGTGCTGCTTCAGCAGCGCATCGCCGACCGCAGTAGAGCGGGCACCTGAGCGTTGCACCCGCCCAGCCGAATCAACGGCGGGCATCCACCTGAGAGAGGAATTCCATGAGAGCACGGATGACAAGGCTCGCCACCACGGCGGGTGTCGTGATTGCGGTCGGCGCGCTCGTCGCCGGCTGCACGGGCAACAGCACGTCCTCGGATTCAACCAGCGCGGCAGCCGAGGCAAGCTCTGCGCCAGCAACCGACGCCGCGAGCGAGGCCGCGAGCCCGGCTTCCGGCGAGAAGATCAAGATCGGCTTCTCGGCTCCGGCAGCCGACCACGGATGGATGGGCGCGATCACCAAGGGTGCCATCGCCGAGGCGGAGCGGCTTGGCGATGTGGACCTGATCGTCGCCGAGGGCACCAATGACGTCAACCTCCAGATCAGCCAGATCGAGACATTCATCAACGATGGCGTAGATGCCATCGTCATGCTGCCGTTCGACGGCGCTGCGCTGACTGACGTCGCAACCAAGGCGATGGAGGCGGGCATCACCGTCATCAACGTGGACCGCGAGTTCAGCAGCCCCTTCGCGGCTCGGTCGACGGTTCTCGGTGACAACTACGGCATGGGCGTCTCCGCTGGCACCTACATGTGCGAGCAGTTCGGCGACAACCCTGACGCTGTCATCGCGGAGATCGCGGGCATCGACTCCCTCCCGCTGACGCAGGATCGCAGCAAGGGCTTCGCAGACGCACTCGCCGGATGCGGCCTGAAGGTTTCCAACCGAGTGGCCGCTGAGTTCACGGTGGAGTCGGGCGAGAAGGCTGCATCGAACCTGCTGCAGGCAGCGCCGAAGATCGATGGCCTGTGGAACCACGATGACGACCAGGGTGTCGGAGTGCTGGCGGCAATCAACGCGGCCGGGCGCGACGAAATGATCATGGTCGGCGGCGCGGGCTCCGCGAACGTCATGCGCGACATCCAGGCCGACAACACGGTGCTCAAGGCGACGGTCATCTACCCGTCGACTCAGGCAGCCGATGGCGTCGACCTTGCTCGCATGATCGTGCAGGGCAAGGCTCTCGGCGATCTCGTCGAGGTCGAGACTCCTCGCGAGATCAAGCTGTACGCACCGGTGGTAACGAAGGACAACGTCGACCAGTACCTGCCGACGGCATTCGAGTCCTGACCAGCATCCCGGCGGGGGCGAGGCTCGCCCCCGCCGGGACCCACCGCACAGCGCAATCAGCCCTGAGGAATCAGCAATGACATCAGCACAAGGTCGATCCCTGGGGATCGGCATGATCGGCTACGCCTTCATGGGCGTTGCCCACTCGCAGGCATGGCGCAACGCGCCGAGCTTCTTCGAGCTCAGCGCGACTCCGGAACGCGTCGCCGTCTGTGGCCGCGACCGGGAGGCGGCATCCGCCCTGGCGGGCCGGTTCGGCTGGAACTCCGTGGAGACGGACTGGAGGAGGCTGATCGTGCGCGATGACGTCGACCTCATCGACATCTGCTCTCCGGGGAACACTCACGCGGAGATCGCCATCGCCGCGCTCGAAGCGGGAAAGCACGTGCTGTGCGAGAAGCCGCTGGCGAATAGCGTCGCCGAGGCCGAGGCAATGACCGAAGCGGCGGAGCGCGCCGCGCGCAGCGGGGTGCGCTCGATGGTCGGCTTCACCTATCGCCGCGTGCCCGCGATCGGCCTCGCCCGCCAGCTCGTCGAGCAGGGCCGTATCGGCACCATCCGCAATGTTCGGGCGCAGTACCTGCAGGACTGGCTCGTCGATCCGAGTGCACCGTTGTCGTGGCGTCTCCAACGAGAGATCGCCGGATCGGGAGCTCTTGGCGACATCGGCGCGCACATCATCGACCTCGTTCAGTACATAACCAGTGAGTCGATCGTGGGACTCAGCGCCCTGACCGAGACCTTCATCTCACAGCGACCGGTCTATGAGGCAGGCAGCGGGCTGACGGCCGTCGGCGGCGCAGACCTGGCCACGGTGACCGTCGACGACTCGGCCATCTTCATCAGCAGGCTGAGTGGGGGAGCGCTCGCGACGTTCGAGGCGACCCGCTTCGCGACGGGCCGGAAGAACGCGATCCGAATCGAGGTCAACGGATCTGAGGGCAGCCTTGCCTTCGACTTCGAGGACATGAACCTGCTGCACTTCCTCGACAACAACGACGACCCGCAGATCGCTGGCTTCCGCCGCATCCTCGTGACCGAGCCAGTGCACCCGTACGTCAAGGCGTGGTGGCCACCGGGCCACCTCATCGGCTACGAGCACGCCTTCACCCATCAGGTCGTCGATCTCGTCGAGGACATCGCTGTTGGCCGGAACCCGAGTCCGTCATTTGCCGACGGTCTTAAGGTTCAGAGAGTGCTCGACGCCGTCGAGAAGAGCTCAGCAGCTCACAGCGCCTGGATGGAGATTTCTCATGACTGATCAGTGGCAGCCGGTTCCCGCAGACAAGCTCTCGTTTGGGATGTGGACGGTCGGATGGCGTGGTGTCGACGTCTTCGGCGGAGCAGTGCGCGATGCGCTGGATCCAGTCGAAGCGGTGGAGCAACTGTCGGCCCTCGGTGCTGCAGGCATCAGCTTCCATGACGATGACCTCGTCCCGGAGGAGGCGAACCGCGAGGAGACACTGACTCGGTTCAAGGCGGCGCTGGCGTCGACCGGCATGGTCGTGGAGATGGCAACGACGAACCTGTTCTCCGCGGCAGTCTTCAAGGACGGCGCCTTCACGTCGAACGACCGCGAGGTACGTCGCTATGCACTGTCGAAGGCGGCCCGAAATATTGATCTCGCGGCCGAGCTGGGAGCCAGCACGTACGTGTTCTGGGGCGGGCGCGAAGGCGCGGAATCCGGTGCAGCCAAAGACATTCACGCCGCGTTGGATCGCATGAAGGAAGGCCTCGACACGCTCTGCGAGTACGTGTGTGACCAGGGATACGACATCCGCTTCGCGCTCGAGCCGAAGCCGAACGAGCCCCGCGGCGACATCCTGCTGCCGACGATCGGCCATGCCATCGCGTTCATCCACGAACTCGATGAGCCCGATCGCGTCGGCCTCAACCCCGAGGTCGGCCACGAGGAGATGGCCGGGCTGAACTACGCGGCCGGCATCGCGCAGGCAATGTGGAACGGCAAGCTGTACCACATTGATCTGAACGGGCAGAACGGTCCGCGCTTCGACCAGGACCTGCGCTTCGGCGCTGGCAACGCCCGCGGCGCGTTCTGGACGGTCGACGTCCTCGAAGGCGCTGGCGGCAGGTCTCCGCGCTACGACGGCTTCGTGCACTTCGACTACAAGCCCCCGCGTACCGAGGACATCCAGGACGTGTGGGGCACCGCGCGTTCCAACATGCGGAACTACCTGATCCTTCGCGACAAGGTCCGCGCCTTCCGCGCCGATCCCGAGGTGCAGGCTGCCGTCGCGGACTCGCGCGTCATGGAGCTGTGGGAGCCGACGATCGGACCGGGCGAGACATTGGCCGATCTCCGTGCGGCGACGTACGACATCGATGGCCTCGCGAAGCGCGGCATGCACTTCGAGCACCTCGACCAGCTCGCACTCGAGCATCTCTACGGCGTGCGCTAGAGAGCGCACACCCTTACCGAAAGGCGCAGGCGATGACTCGACCCGTCACTCTCTTCACCGGCCAATGGGCGGACCTTCCCTTCGAGGAGGTTGCGCGACTGGCATCGGAGTGGGGTTACGACGGGCTCGAGATCGCCTGCTGGGGTGATCACCTCGACGTTCAGCGGGGTGCCGAGGACGACGCCTACATACAAGGTCGCCTCGACATCCTCGACAAGTACGGCCTGAAGGTCTGGGCGATCTCGAACCACCTCGCCGGGCAGGCGGTGTGCGACGACCCGATCGATGCGAGACATCAGGGCATTGTCAGTCCGCGAATCTGGGGTGACGGTGATCCCGAGGGTGTGCGCCGTCGAGCCGCGCAGGAGATGGAACTGACGGCGCGCACAGCTCGTCGACTTGGCGTCGACACGGTTGTCGGCTTCACCGGCTCGTCGGTGTGGAAGTACGTCGCCATGTTCCCTCCTGTCACTGCGGAGATGGTCGACGCGGGCTACCGGGACTTCGCCGACCGGTGGAACCCGATCCTCGACGTGTTCGACGAGGTCGGCGTGCGGTTCGCCCACGAGGTGCATCCGTCGGAGATCGCCTATGACTACTGGACGACGGTCCGCACGCTGGAAGCCATCGATCATCGGCCCGCGTTTGGGCTCAACTGGGACCCGAGCCACTTCGTGTGGCAGGACCTCGACCCCGTCGGCTTCATGTGGGACTTCCGCGACCTGATCTATCACGTCGATTGCAAGGACGCGAAGCGTCAGGTCGGCAATGGCCGCAATGGCCGGCTGGGTTCGCACCTGCCCTGGGCCGACCCCCGCCGCGGCTGGGACTTCGTCTCGACCGGCCATGGCGATGTCCCGTGGGAGGCGTGCTTCCGCATGCTCAACACCATCGGCTACACCGGCCCGATCTCGGTCGAGTGGGAGGACGCCGGCATGGACCGGCTGGTAGGCGCGCCCGACGCGCTCGCGTTCGTGCGCAAGTACGCGTTCGATGCACCCGAGGCCGCCTTCGATGCGGCCTTCAGTTCGGCGGAGTGAACTAAGCCGAGGCGGAGTCCAGTGCGGCGAGCTCGTCCGCGCTGAGGTCGACCGCGGCCATCGGCACCAGGCCGGACAACTGCTCGACGTTTCGTGCGCTTGCCAGCGGGCAGCACACCCCGGGTCGGGACAGCAGCCACGCGAGCGCGACTGCAGGCATCGTCGTCTCGTGGCTGGTGGCGATCTCCGCAAGCGCGGTGAGCACGCGGTCGCCTCGCTCGCCGATGTACGGCGAGGCTCCCTTGGCGCGCGGGCTGTCGATCGTCACGCCTGGGCGGTACTTGCCGGTGAGGAAGCCGCGCGCGAGCGAGTAGTACGGCAGCGATGAAAGCCCGTGCTCGATAACGACCGGCTCGATCTCGGTCTCGTACGCCGTGCGCTCCATGAGGTTGTACTGGTTCTGAATCGCGATGTACGACGCGAAGCCATTCTCCGCTGAGATCCCGAGCGCTTCGGTGAGCCGCGCTGCGCTGAAGTTCGACGCCGCGATATGTCGGACCTTCCCGGAGTTCACGAGTTCGTCGAAAGCGCCAAGCGTCTCCTCCATGGGAACTGTCGGGTCGTCCTCGTGCGCGTAGTACAGGTCGATGTAGTCGGTACGCAGGCGCTTCAGCGACTCGTCGGCCGCCGATCTGATGTTCGCTGGCGTAAGACCGCGGTGTGTCTGCTTCTTCGCGACCTTGGTGGCTATGACGATGTCGCTGCGATTCCCGCGTGCGTGCATCCAGTCGCCGAGGATGCGCTCGGACTCGCCGCCGACGTTGCCCGCTACGAAGTCGGAGTATCCGTCGGCGGTGTCGATGAAGTTGCCTCCGAGGTCGGCGTACGCGTCGAGGACGACCTCAGACTCCTCGACGTTGGCCGTCCAGCCGAAGACGTTTCCGCCCAGGCACAGTGGCGAGACGAGTACATCTGTCGTGCCGAGGGCGCGAACGGGGGCAAGGATCTGATCAGCGGTGGCCATTCCTGAATCGTAGGCACGAACGAGGGGTGCAAGACTCGCGGCATGCACCTGCGCGCTCTCGGATCTCTCGAAGTAGAGGTGAACGGCGCGCTGCTACCTGTCGGCGGGCCGTTAGTGCGAGCACTGCTCGTCCGACTCGCTCTTGATGCGGGCACCACCGTTCCCGCGATCGTCCTCCAGGACGCGCTGTGGTCCGACGATCAGCCCACAGGCGCGGCGAACGCCCTGCAGACCCAGGTGTCTCGCCTGCGCCGCCAACTGGGCGCCGCAGCATCTCGCCTTGAGTCGACTGCCTCCGGCTATCGGCTCGACATCGATCGTGGCGAGGTCGATGTGCTGGTGTTCGAGGAGCTCGCGGCACGTGGCCGCGAGGAGTGGGCCGCGGGGAGACCCGAAGCCGCGCTGCCGTGCCTGCTCGCTGGCTTGGACCTGTGGCGTGGATCTCCGTTCGTGGATCTCATCGACGCCGACTGGGTCGACGCGGCAGTCGCGCGACTTGACGAGATCAGGCTCTCGGCAGTCGAGGACCGTTTCGAGGTACAACTCGCGCTCGGTCAGCACGTGCAGCCTTCGGACGTCGCGGCGCTCGCCGTCGACTTCCCGATGCGCGAGCGACTCCAGGCGGTGGCGATCACCGCGCTGACGGCCGCCGGACGGCAGGCCGACGGCCTTGCCCGCTACGAGAAGACGCGTCGGTTGCTCGCTGACGAACTCGGCGTGGATCCCGGACCGCAGCTGCAGGCCGCGTATCTCGCGGTCCTGCGCGGCGATGCTCCCGTTCGCCCGTCGCCGCCGGGTCTGCCGCCGGTGAACTCGAACCTGCGCAGTCGGGTCAGCACTTTCGTCGGACGGTCGGCGGAGGTCGAGCGCGTGCAGGACCTGGTCATGCGCAGCAGGCTGGTCACTCTGGTCGGCCCGGGCGGAGCGGGAAAGACGCGGCTGGCGGGGGAGTCTGCCGCGGGTCTCATCGACGATCTTCCGCAGGGCGTCTGGATCGCTGAACTGGCGTCGGTGACCGATCCCGACGACCTCCCGCTGACCGTGCTCACCGCTCTCGGTCGACGCGGCTCGGGACTTCTCGACCCTGTTGCTCCTCCGGGCGAGCGCGACGTACGCACGCGCTTGCTGGACACGCTCGTCGACAGCCGAGCACTCATCCTGTTCGACAACTGCGAGCACCTCATTGCTGCCTCTGCAGAACTTGCCGACCTGATCCTCACGCGTTGCCCCGGAGTACGCATCCTCGCCACGTCACGGGAGGCGCTCGGCATCTCCGGGGAGGAGCTGTTCGCCGTCCCGCCGCTCGGCATGCCCGCCGCCGACGCGAGCGTCGAGGAAGCGCTCGCGTTCGACGCGGTTCGCCTCTTCGCGGATCGCGCGGGATCGCTTCATGGGGGCTTCGTTGTCGACGACAGCAACGTGGCCGCAGTAGTGGAGATCTGCCGCCGACTTGACGGCCTGCCACTGGCGATCGAACTCGCCGCGGCGCGCACGCGCTCGCTGCCGGTGGAGGAGATCGCAGTCCGGCTCGACGATCGGTTCCGTCTCCTCACCGGCGGCAGCCGAACCGCGATGCCTCGTCACCGAACACTGCGCGCGGTGGTCGAGTGGAGCTGGGACCTCCTCTCGGAGGACGAGGTACTCCTCGCCGATCGTCTATCGGTGTTTCCCGGCGGCTCGACGCCGGCAAGCGCGGCTGCTGTGGTCGACGGAGCGTGGACGCAGACTCGTGTCGACGACGTGCTCGCCACCCTCGTCGACAAGTCGATCCTCACTCTGACGAACGACGCCGAGACGCGCTACCGGATGCTCGAGACGATTCGCGAGTACGGCACGGAGCGTCTCGTCGATGCGGGCCAGATCGCGGAGATCCGCCGGTTGCACGCGCGCTACTTCCGCGATGTTGCGGAGGCCGCGGCACCGCACCTGATGACCGCTGGACAGGTTCCGTGGTTCCGGTTGCTCGCCCACGAGCGGGACAACATGCTCGCGGCCCTGCGCTTCATGATCGACAGCGGCGACGCCGATACGGCCATCCGGACAGCTGCCGCAATGGGTATGTACTGGATGCTCAGGGGATCTCACTCAGAGGCGTCCGATTGGCTCGGCGCGGTGCTCGACGTGCCTGGTGACAGCGACCCGGATGCGCGCGTGGTGGTGGAGGCGCTCAATGCGTTCGGCAGTCTGGTCGGCACCGAGGGAATGGTGCAGGCGGAGCGCACGATCGAGGTCCTTGAGCGCGCACGCGACTCGAGCGCTCCGATCGCGAGGGGGCTGGCCGCGCTCGCACTTCCGCTCGTGCAACTCATGAGCGGCGACATCGTCTCGGCGATGCAGGGGATAGACGAGGGCCTGCGCAACGAGGATCCGTGGATCAGGGCCGCCGTCCGCATGCTGCGCGGACTGTTCAGTGAGAACGCCGGTGATCCCGCGACGCTTCGCGCCGACCTCACGCTTGCGCTTGAGGAGTTCACGGCGCTGGGCGAACGGTGGGGACGCGCGACGACGCTCGCGGGCCTGGCCGGCGTCATGGTGACGGAGGGCGACGTCGACGAGGCTCTCGCCGCCTACGAGGAGGCCCACGATCTGCTCATCGAGATCGACGCGTCGGACGACCTCGCCTTCATGCGAATCCGGATCGCTCAGGCCCGGCTGCGCAATGGCGACACCGACGGCGCACGCGCCGAGTTACTCGAGGTGATGGCGAGCACCGAGAAGACCGGTGCCATGGAGCAGCGCGCGTTCGCGCTCACCGCCCTCGCTGATCTCGCGCGGCTCGAAGGAGATCTGGCCTTGGCGCGGTTGCTGTGCAACGACGTCCTGCTCGATGTCGGACGGCTGACGGGAGCACCGCAGGTGAAGGCGTGGGCGCGGCTTCTTGCTGCGCGGCTCCTTATCGCTGACGGAGACCTTGAAGCAGGGGAAATCGAACTGGCAATCGCCTTCGGACATGCGATGGACGGGCATGAGATGCCAATTGCCGCTCTCGTCGCTCTCGCAACAGCCGAGCTCGCGATAGCTCGCGACGACCCGAAACGAGCCGCGCAGCTCCTCGGGACTTCGGAGGCGCTGCGCGGCATGCCCGACGCGGGGGACCCTGACTTCGCTCGCCTGACTGCAGTACTCATCGGCGATATGGGGGAAGCCGAGTTCGCGAGAGCGTACGAGTCCGGGTCCTGCCTGGCGAACCCCGAAGCGCTCGCGCTGCTGCCTGGATGGACGCCGGGCGCGTCAGGCCTTGCGCCGATAGGCACGTACCGCCAGGGGAGCGAAGATGACGAGGATGACGAGCGCGCTGGCAATGGTCTTCAGTAGCGGACTGAGGACCTCGCCGCCGAGCATCAGTGCCCGTGTGGTGTCGACCAGGTAGGTCACCGGGTTGATGTGGACCCACGTTTGCAGCCAACTGGGCAAGGTGTCGGTGGGCACGAACAGGTTGCTGCCGAACGTCAGCGGGAAGATCAGCAGGAAGCCGACTCCCTGCACGGCTCCGGGTGATCGCAGGACCATGCCGACGAACACCGAGATCCACGACAGGCACAGCGAGAAGCCGATGACGATCAGGCAGGCGAGCGTGGCCGAGAATACGTTGGTCTGGATCCGGAAGCCGAGCAGATAGCCGAACGCCATCAGCACGATCACCGACACGCAGTACCGCACGATGTCGCCGAGAACCGCGCCGACGAGAGGCGCGGGCCTGGGAATCGGCAGGCTCCTGAACCTGTCGAACACGCCCTTGCTGATGTCGGTGTTGAGATTGACGCCGATCGCGACGGATGAGAACGCGAGCGTCTGCACCATGATCGCGGGCAGGACGTACTCCAGGTAGTCGTGCGTGTTGCCGGCGATCGCGCCGCCGAAGATGTAGACGAACAGCAGCACGAAGATCATCGGCTGCAACGTCACGTCGAGAAGCTGCTCGGGAGTGCGGCGGATCTTCACGACGCTGCGCTTGGCGAGCGTGAGGCTGTGGCGGATCAGCGGGAAGGGGCGCGATCCGGTGGCGACCGCTGTCTGCGGCGCCAGGGTCTCGTCGATGGTCATGGTCATGCTGCTACCTCTTCTTCGTCAGTGGTGGCGCGGTGGCCGGTGAGAGCGACGAACACTTCGTCAAGGCTGGGCAGGCGCAACGCGAGCTCGGTCACGGCGATGCCTGCGGTGCCAAGCCGTGCGACGAGCGCGGTGAGCGCGTCGTCGCTGTCGACCGCGGCACTGAGCTGACCTCGGCTCGGCGACTCGACCGTGCGGCCGGAGATCTCGGCGAGCATCGCCGACACCTCGGGAAGCCGGGATTGATCGACGGGCCTGACCTCGAGGGTCTGCTCGCCGATTCGCTGCTTGAGCTCGTTTGGAGTTCCCTCCGCGATCACTCGACCCTTGTCGATGACCGAGAGCTCGTGAGCGAGGGCCTCGGCCTCGTCGAGGTACTGCGTGGTGAGGAGCACCGTCGTGCCCTCGTCGGAGAGTTTGCGCACCATCTGCCAGACGTCATCGCGCTTGGCCGGGTCGAGCCCCGTGGTCGGCTCGTCGAGGAAGATCACCTGCGGACGGCCGACGAGGCTGGCGCCGAGGTCCAGGCGCCGACGCATGCCGCCGGAATAGGTCTTCGCTAGGCGGTCACCGGACTCGGTGAGGCCGAACTGCTCAAGCAGTTCCGCGGCGCGGGCACGACCATCCTTGCGCGTGAGGTCCATGAGCTGGCCGATGAGCACCAGGTTCTCGCGGCCGGTGAGGTCCTCGTCGACCGAGGCGTACTGGCCGGTGAGGCCGATCAGCTGCCGCACACGGTCCGGCTGCTTCACGACGTCGATCCCGCACACTCGCGCCATGCCCGAATCGGGCTTGATCAAGGTGGCGAGGACGCGCACGGCCGTGGTCTTGCCCGCGCCGTTGGGTCCGAGCACGCCGAGGACGGTGCCCTCGGCGACGTGGAGATCGATGCCATCGAGGGCCTTGGTCTCGCCGTAGTGCTTGACGAGTTGTTCTGTCTCAATCGTGTAGGTCATGCGGCAAGGATGGGGAGGGTCGCTGACCGAGCCCGCACAGTTCGCTGACAGGCTATTGTTGAATCAACAACTATCTGAAGAGGTCATCATGAGCACCCTCGCCGACCGGTCCATAAGCACCCTCCGCGCAAATCACGATGAACTCGCCGAGCAGGTGCGGGGCATTTCTCCGGCGGACCTGGACCGGCAGTCGGGCTCCTCGGAGTGGGACGTCGCACAGGTGCTCAGCCACCTCGGCAGCGGCGCGGAGATCATGCTCGCGAACCTGAACGGCGGTATCGCCGGGGAGGGCCCGCCCGAGCAGGACTTCAACGTCTCGGTCTGGGACCGCTGGAATGCCATGAGCCAGCAGGAGAAGTCCGAGAACTGGCTTGAGTCCAGCGAGCGGCTGGTCGCCGCGCTTGAGGCACTGGATGCGACAACACGCACTGATCTGCGCGTTCAGTTGTCCTTCCTCCCCTTTCCCGCGGACCTCGCATTGCTGACGGGCATGCGACTTAACGAGGCGGCCAACCACGCGTGGGACGTGCGAGTGGCGTTCGACGCTGCCGCAGCCCTGTCGGCGGATGAGGCAGGAGTGCTCTTCGACCAGTACGCCGGACCGCTGGGCTTCATGGTCGGATTCCTGGGCAAGCCGGAGGCGCTCGACGGTGCCACGGTCGTGGTCGCGGTGGATGTCCCCGATGGCACCCTCGGCGTTGCCCTGTCCGACTCGGTGGCCATCACGGGTGCGCCAGACAATGCCGACGCGACGTTCTCGGGTCCGACGGACGCGTTCGTTCGCCTCCTCGTCGGGCGTCTGGATGCCGAGCACACGCCGGCGGATGTCGCCGTGTCCGGGGCTGGCGTGACCCTCGACCAGCTGCGTCGCGTCTTCCCCGGCATGTAGCGGCGCGTTGTAGCGTCCGCTTCATGTCCACTGTCGATGCGCCAGGTGATCCTGCTCCCGCACGCGGCGGCGCGTACACGTACTCGGGAACGGTGCACTGGGAATACAGCCCGCACCTGGACCGCGATGCCGATCCCGGTGAGGTCGTGTGGACCTGGGTTGCGTTCGAGGACGACCCATCCGTCGGCAAGGACCGCCCCGTGGCAGTAGTGGGCCGGACCGACGATCACCGCCTTGTGGCGCTGATGTTGTCCAGTCGCAACCACGACGGGCAGTCGAACTGGACGGCGGTTGGACCTGGCCCGTGGGACGGGGAGGGTCGCAACAGCTGGGTCCGACGCGACCGCCTGCTCGCCGTCGCTCCTTCGGCGGTGCGCCGGGAGGGTGCGATCCTGCCGAGACCCACCTATGACTCGATCGTGCACGGCATGCGAACCAGGACCTCGACGGCGACCTCACCGACCGGGATCAGGGCGCGGATCCGCCGCCTGCTCGGCCGGAAAGCGTGACGTATCCGTCATGACCGCTAACCGATGGGACGCAGCGTCGTACGACACCCAGTTCGGCTTCGTCGGCCGGTACGGGGATGACCTTGTCGAGCTTCTCGCGCCAGTCCCGGGCGAGTCGATCCTCGACCTGGGTTGCGGCACCGGTCGTCATGCCGCGCAGATCAGCGCGGGCGGAGCCACCGTAGTCGGCCTCGACGCCGACCCCGACATGCTCAGCAAGGCACGCACCGATCACCCTGACGTTGCCTTCGTCGCTGGCAACGCGACCTCCTTCGCGTTGGCCGACCTCGGCGTCGCGGCTTCCTTCGACGCCTGCTTCAGCAACGCGGCGCTGCATTGGATGACTCCCCAGGACGCCGTGCTTCGCAACGTCCGTTCGGTTCTGGTGGCCTCCGGACGTTTCGTCGCGGAGATGGGTGGCGCGGAGAACATCGCCGCGCTCGACGCGTCGCTTCGTGGTGCGCTGCACTACCTCGGCCTCGACGCGATACCGGTTGCCGCGAACTACTTCCCGACAATCGGTGAGCAGTCGTCGCGGCTTGAGGCGGCCGGATTCCGCGTCGAACTTGCCACGTGGTTCCGTCGCCCCACGCTGTTGGAGGAGGGAACGACCGCCGCGGACTGGACTAGGCATTTCCGCGCGGCGACGTGGGCTCTCGTTCCGCTCTCGGAACAGGATCTACTGACGAGCCAGGTCAATTCGCGCGCGGCTGACGCGGGGCTGCTCACCGCCGACGGCTGGGTGGCCGACTACTGCCGACTCAGGTTCGTCGCGATCGCGGTGTAGGCGGTTGACTGCCAGCAATTCGTAGGAACAGCCGTTCGTACTCGTCGACCATGCGTTGTGAACTGAACCGCAACTGTGCTGCGTTGCGGCAAGCCGCGCGGTCCAGCACCCCCAGCTTGGCGACTGCGTCGACCGCGGCGTCGACGTCGTCGACGAGGTACCCGGTTACTCCCTCAGCGATGAGTTCGGGAAGGGACCCGCGAGGGGTGGCGATGACCGGAGTCCCTGCGGCCAACGACTCGATCACCGACAGTCCGAATGGCTCGTCGAAGTCAATGAGATGAAGCAGGGCAGCGGCGTCGCCGAGAACGCGATTGCGCTCCTCCGGCCCGATCGCACCGAGGTAGGTGACCGAGACCCCGTCGATCATCGGTTCTATGAGATCGCGGAAGTAGTCGGCATCCTGGATGATTCCGGCGATGACGATTGGCCACCGTGCCCGGCGAGCGACGTCGATCGCCGTGCGTGTCCCCTTGTCTGGATGTATGCGTCCGAGGAACAGCAGGTAGCCCCCTGCGCCATCCCCGAGCGTGAACGACTCCACGTCGATCCCGTGATGGATGGTCGCCGCGTACGACAACGCGGGGTGACGATTGGCGTCGCTGATGGCGACATCGTGGGCAATGTCGTCGTACTGCTCGTAGACGGGAACGATCGCGTTGGAGGAGAAGCCGTGAATCGTCGTCACGACGGGAGTGGCCGTCAGGCGGCTGTACGTCAGCGGGAGGAAGTCGAACTGGTTGGAGATCAGGTCGAACTCGTCGGCATGCTCGAATACCGACGCGATATGAAGTGACCCGAGGACTTTGACGTCCTGGCCCGGCGACTCCTCGTAGCCAAGCGGGGCCACCGCACTCAGACGCGCACTGGTGATCGAGTCGGCGGTGGCGAAGAGCGTTACCTCATGGCCTCGCGCAACCAGGCCTTCGGCGATCGTTGACGACACCTGTTCCCACGGCCCGTACGCGAGCGGAGGCGTGCGGTGCGCGATCGATGACAGCACGGCGATCCTGAAGGTGTCCTCCGAACGCAGGTAAGAAGTCTGTCGACACTAACGCGCGGCGACCACCCGGCGGGAGTCGACGGGCTGGCGCCACTTTGTCGAGCGGCGCCAGTACATGTACGTGACGAGGCCGATGGGAATCGGCACGAGGAAGGTCGCGATCCGGTAGAGGATCACTGCGGCGAGCACTGCTGCCTGATCGGAGGCGGGCAGGCCGTAGCTCAGGACCGCAACGAGTACGACCTCCGCAACTCCCAGTCCGCCGGGAGTCGGAATCAGCAGCGAGGCGAAGGTCACAGCGCTGTAGGCGAGGACGATGATCGACCAGCCGATCGTCGACTGGTCGAGGCCCTGCATGCGGCATGCGACGCCGAGCACGAAGCATGCGGTCAACTGCGACAGCACCATCGTGATGGTCAGGCGGCCCCAGCACTCCGCAACACGGTCGACCATCTGTCCGCGGAACTTGGGGATCTCTGCAGCCATCGACGGCACGGCCAGTCGCTTGACGACGTGTTTGATGCCTCGCACGAGATCGTCCAGCCAGCGGCCAAGATGCATGGCGAACTTCTCGCTGCGCAGGATCAGCGCGAGGAGGACGGCGGCGACGATCACGAGCACGGTGAGCAGCAGTCCGAACCAGATCGTTCCGCTCGGCGGTGAGTCAAGGGCCGAGACTGCGAGAAGGGACAGCGCGAAGAGCGAGAACTTCGTCATCTGCGACCAGGTGCCGGTGATGATGACCTCGGAGGTGATGTCGTCCAGCGCGAAGCCCCAGGAGCGCAGCATCGCGTAGTTGAGCCCTGTCGCGATCGCGCCGCCTTCGGGCACCGTGTTGGACAAGGCGGCAGACGCAGTGTTCGTGACGGCGGCCTCGCGGAACTTCAGCCCGGGCAGGGTCACGACGAACGGCGGCAGGTTGGTTCCGAGGTTCACGACCCCAAGCAGGCAGATGATGACGACCTGGGGAGCGGTGATCATCGCGAACGCCGCACCCATGTCCTCAGCGCCGTCGAGCTTGGTGAACAGGAACACCAGGCAGATGACGACGACGCCGTAGGACAGGAACCCTGACCAGATCTTGTGCAGGACGCCTCGGGGACGGTCCTTAGGCAGTCCCTCGTCCCCGGTACTCACGTGGGAATTCGACCACACGGAGTCGGGTCCTATTCCCTCGGCTCGCCATAGGATCGAACGCGTGACGCAGGATGAACGTTCACGGATCGATGAGATCTGCCTGCGCAACCTGCTCGATACTCCCGCAGGCATCTTCTTCTTCAAGGACATCGAGGGACGTTTCCTCAAGGTCAGCGTCGACTGCGCCCGTCTGACGAACCGAACCCCCGACGAGATGGTCGGACTCAGTGATCGTGACCTCACCGATGCCGCGCATGCAGCGGAGCTGCACGAGGACGAGCAGATGGTGATCAGGACGGGTCTGCCTCTGATCGACAAGGAGGAGGCCGATCGCCTCGCAAATCAGCCCGGAACATGGGTCGAGACCAGCAAGTTCCCCCTGCGCGACGACGACGGAACCATCATCGGGACGTTCGGCTACTCCCGTGACGTGACTCGGTGGGAACTCGCTGAGCGCCGGCTCGCATCGGTGGAGGCCGAGCTCCGTGCGGTGCTTGACGCGTCCACCGACGCGATCGCTCGCTACGACCGGCACCTGCGATACCAATTCCTGAACCGTGCCGGTGAGGAGATGCGCCGCATCGCGCTGGTCGACCTGATCGGTCGTACCGATTACGAGGTGGGGGGTCAGTCGGCGGTCCTGGAGTCCTATGTCGCTGCGCTGGAGCGCGTGCGGGCATCCGGAGTTCACGAGGAGATCGAACTGAACTTCACGCGTGATGACGTGGAGCGGTGGTTTCACATCTCGATTGCGCCCGTCCTTAATGCCGAAGGCGAAGCAGACGGAGTGCTCGCGTCGATGCGTGACATCTCCGAACTCAAGCGCGCGCAGCGCGCCCTCACTCTGCAGGCGCTGCACGATCCGCTCACCGGCCTGGCGAACCGCTACCGGCTCATGGACCGGCTAGGGGAGGCGCTCGTTCGGCTGGACAGGCAGCCCGGGCTGCTCGCGCTTCTCTTCATCGATGTCGACCAGCTCAAGGACGTCAATGACACCTACGGTCACGAAGTCGGCGATCGAGTGCTTGTCGACGTCGCGCGTCGCCTCGAGCGGGTGGCTCGCCGCGAGGACACGGTCGCCCGGCTCGGTGGCGATGAGTTCGTGCTGCTGTGCGATCACGCAACCCTCGACATCAGCACCCTCGCCGACCGAGTCGTGCATGCGCTGGCCGAGCCCTACGAAGATGGCAATTTGTCGTTTCCTCTCTCTGCGAGTGTGGGTGCGGTTGTGACCGACAACTCCCAGGCGAACGCGATGGACCTGCTCCAGGTCGCCGATACCGCGATGTACCGAGCCAAGTCCGGCGGGCGTAACCGGTTCGAGATTGTCGGCTCCGTGACGATGGATCCGCGCGTCTAGTTCGCGTCTCAGGAATTCCTTAGCCGGATCGCTACCTGCCCGCGATTCCGTCCGTGGCTTCGCGGAGCAGGTCCGCATGCCCGTTGTGCCGGGCGTACTCGGCGATCATGTGCACGTAGATCAGCCGGAGCGAGTGGGGCTTGCCGTGTACGTCGAACTCCTCGTCGAGGTCGATGGCGGCCACCGCGGCATCTGCGAGGCGACATTCCTCGTTGTACCGAGCGAAGTCGGCCGCTGCCCGCTCGGGGGACAGGTCGTTGAAGTCTGCGTCCTTGCCGAGGTCGATGTCGTACATCGACGGCAGGCTCTGCCCGCCCGCGCGCGTGCGAAACCAGGTCCGTTCGACCTTCGCCATGTGGCGCACGATCCCCAGCAGCGTCAGGTTCGAAGCAGGGACCGCGTGGGTTGCCAACTGCTCACCGGTCAGCCCGCCGCAGATGTTCAGCAAGGTGGCGCGCTCCCACCCGAGGAACCCCTCGAGGATCGGGCGGTCGGCTCCCACGAGGGGACCGTCCGGGGTGGCCGTGGGTAAGGGTGCGATCCAGTTCATAGCGCGAGCGTCCCACGATCGGGCCTAGTGTGCTGACGTGAGCCGAATGCCCCGATGGGGCGTAGTGACAGCAGTAGCCGCGCCGGTCCTGCTGGCCGCGGGCTGGACCATCGCCGCACGCCTGCAGCCGGACGGATTCGATCCGGTGTCCCAGACGATCAGCGAGCTCGCCGCAGACGACGCCACTGACCAGTGGGTGATGACGGCCGCGATCATTGGCACGGGCGTGGCGCAGATCGCCACCGCGATCTCCTTGCGCCCCGTCCCCGGGCCCGGACGATTACTCCTGGCGACGGGCGGGGTGTTCACGATCCTGATCGCGTTGAATCCGCTGCCAGCGGGTGGGGAGGGATCAACCGCCCACGCCGTGGTGGCCGCCGGTTCCTTCGGAGCGCTCGCGCTGTGGCCGTTCGTGAGCTGGCGATCGGGCGACGAGGTGCCGTGGGCCCTGCGGCGCGGAGTCGCGATCGCGGCGGGTGCAGGGCTGGTTGCTGCGACAGCGTGGTTCTTCCGAGGAGTCCTCACGGAGAGCGCGAACGTCGGCCTCGTCGAGCGAGTCGACGCTCTCCTGCTGAATCTGTGGCCGCTCGTGGTCGCAACCTCGATACGGTCCGCGTATGCGCATCGCGGTAGCCGGGGGTAGCGGCCTCTCGGGCTCGTATGCCGTGTACGCAGCGCGGGCAGCAGGGCACGACGTGGTCGTGCTGAGCCGAGCTAATGGCGTGGATCTCCTTGCTGACGACGGACTCTCCTCGGTGCTGGCTGGAGTCGATGTCATCGTCGATGCGACGAACATATCGACACGCGACGGAGCGAAGGCGGCTGCCTTCTTCGAGTCGGTCAGCGAGCGACTGCAGAGGGTGGGAAGCGCGTCCGGAGTGGCCCGGCTCGTGACCTTGTCGATCGTCGGAATCGACCGAGCTTCGTCTTTCGGGTACTACGCGGCAAAGCTTCGCCAGGAGGCCGCCGCGACCAGAGGCCCACTCACGAGCACCATCGTCAGGACCACGCAGTTCCACGAGTTCGCCGGGCAGATGATCGCCCAGACGAAGGCGGCGTCCGTCGCGTTCGTGCCGGTGATGCGATCGCAACCGCTTGCCGCCCGTACGGTCGGGCAGGTCCTCGTCGAGGTCGCGACGTCCCCACCAGGCGAGACGATGATCGAATTCTCGGGACCTCAGCCCGAGGATGTGGTGCTTATGGCTCGCCGCCTGGTTCGCCACCGGCACCGACGAGTGCGGATCGTCCCGGTCCGCCTGCCCGGGGAGGCCGGCCGTGCATTCCGCGGTGGCGCTCTCCTGCCCGCCGACGGAGTTCGCGTCATCGGCCCAACCTTCGACGACTGGCTCGAGTCTGAGGACTCCGCGACGCCGTCGTTCTGAGCTCTCGTGGTGATCGCCGTGTCACACCGGTTCACGACAATGGTGGCATGGACCATGGCCCGCAGTGCTGCTCGATCGTCGAACTGCGCGAGTACACGCTGCACCCCGGTGCGCGAGAGGACCTCATTGATCTCTTCGACCGCGAGTTCGTCGAGACGCAGGAGGCACTCGGCATTCACGTGATCGCGCAGTTCCGCGACGTCGATCGACCGGATCGATTCGTGTGGCTGCGCGGCTTCCCCGACATGGAGTCGCGGCTGGCATCGCTGACAGCTTTCTACAGCGGTCCGGTCTGGGACGCACACAAGGATGCGGCGAACGAGACGATGATCGACTCCGACAACGTGCTGCTGCTCCGGCCAGCAGTTCCGGGATCCGGGTTCACTCACCCGCCAGCACGATCGCGAGAAGACGTGGCGACGACGAGCCACGCGTACGCGATCACCGTACGTCCGCGGGACGCGATCTCTCACCTCGGCGAGGTCGACGGCGACCTAGTCGCGGACCTGGTTACCGAGCCGTCCGAGAACACCTATCCGCGTCTGCCCATTCGTGAGGGCGAGGATGTCGCCGTCACAGTCCGACGCTACGCGTCGGTAGACGCCATACCCGCCGATGCCGACGCGCTCACCATTCGGCTGCTGCCTACCTCTCGCTCGGAACTGGCTTAGCAAGGCGGTAGGCGCCACCGCGCTCGCGGGAGTTTTCGTTGTAGTCACCAACACGAGACCCGTTCGTCATATTGCCTGGGCATCGTGTCCACCACGAGGCCTTGGCCTGACGCTGGACCACGGGAGAGTTCAGCGTCAGGTCAGCCAGACCAGCGTCGTGCTGACGACGATCAGCAGAGGGACTCCGACGACTCCGGTGAGCGCGAACTTCTGCGCGGACACGGTGACCTCCGCGCTTCGACACCGCTCGCGCCACAGCAGTGTGGCGAGCGACCCCCACAGTGTGATGAGTGGGCCGAGGTTCGTCCCGACGAGCAATGCGAGCATTCGGTCGGGCGACGATGATGCGACGGGTTCGAGAGCCACGTAGGCGGGCAGGTTGTTTATGAGGTTGCTGCCGATCGCACCGCTCGCGGACATGCGGAGCAGTCCCGCGAGGTCCTGGCCCTGCCCGGCCACACTTCCCAGCCAGTTCGTGAGCCCGTGCTGCTGCAGGAACCCGACCGCGATGAACAGCGCCAAGGTGATCGCCACGAGCCGCCACGGCAGGAGATCCCAGGTCAGTTGATCTCGACGCCTCCAGACGAACAACGGGGTGAGGGCCGCGGCGCCTGCGACCGAGACGATCCACGGGGGCACACCGACCACGACGAGCGGTCCGATCAGTGCGCACACCGTGACGGCCGCGCGAAAGAGGACGACGTCATGCGGGGACGGCGGGGGAGATGCGGTGTAGTGCCCGCGAAGCGAGCCGCGCATCAGCAGGCCGAGCACGAGCACGGACACGAGGATCGCGGCGAGCGCCGGCAGCCACATGCGGGACGTGTACTCAGTCACGCTCCATCGCAACTGATCGACGAGCAGCAGGTTTGTGAGGTTGGAGACGGGCAGGAGGAGTGACGCGGTGTTCGCCAGCCAGACGGTGGCGAGCGCGAACGGCCAAGGCGATACGCCGAGTCGCCTCGCCAGCACGAGGACTACCGGAGTGAGGAGCACGGCGGTCGTATCGAGCGACAGCAGGATCGTCGTCAGCGATGCAAGAAGGACGACGACTATCCATAGTCGCCGGACCGATCCGCGCCCCGCGCGAGCAGCGAGCCCGCTCGCCGACGTGAACACTCCCGCGCGGTCCGCGAGCTCGGCGACGATGGTGATTCCGGTGAGGAATACAAGGATCGGCAGCACTCGAAGAACGGCGTCCGCGACCCATCCGGTCAACACTTCTGCACCCTATGTCACGACTTCGCAACACTCGCTCGCGCGAGACTGGACACGACGTTGCCGAGCCGCTAATGTCACGAACTCGCGATGGTTACTGCATCGCATCACCGGCTGACAGGGGACAGAACATGAAGGATACGAAGACCTTTTAGGTCGTCCAGCCCCTAGCTGTGTGTGTCCGTTTTCGGACTAGCGCCCCGGTTTAGCTTCGGCACCGGATCACGTTGCACTTCCCGCAACTGCTCGTGACGTTCCTTCCATTTCCCGACTCGTCGGTCGGCAGCGGCGTCGCCATTCATTTCTCACACCTCATCCCGACGTGCGTCGATCACGCATGTCTGAATGGAGACATCATGGAAAGCTCGAAGTCCTACCGGACCTCGATGCTTCCCGATCTCTCAGGTCGGGGAGCAACAGCGGCGCAGGCACTCTTCGTCGCTGGGCCGATCGCCCTACTGGGCGCTCAACTGGCTGCGAACCTGCAGGCGACCTCCAACGCGGAGGCAGCGCTGAACCGCCTCGCGGTTCCGCTCATGCTCGCGTGGGCGGCCGCGCTGTTCCTGGTCATCCGGACCACTGCGCCCGCCGCGGCGTGGACAGGTCTGGTGGCGGTGACCGTCCAGGTCACCCTCGTGCAGGAGGTGTCCGACGGCTGGCTGCTGTTGGCGGTCGAGGCGATTGGGTTCACCGCGTTCGCGGTCGGCCTGTGGCGCCTCGCCTGGGTTCCGCGGTTCGTGCCGGTGCTGCTCGTCGCGGTGCCGGTCGTCGACGCACTGACGCCGAGTCACGGAAGTCTCGTGCAGTTGGCCTCTGTCGGGGCCTTCGTGGCGATCGGTCTGGTTCTCGCCGCGTGCCTGCGCACCGGCGGCGATCGCGCCGTCGTCGAGGAGGCACCGGCGTGGGTGGGGCGGAACGCCCCGCGTGTCACGGTCCGCTCGGGCACGACCTCGGCAGACGTTTCCGTCAGCCTGAGGAGCCTCCCGCCGCTGGGATGACGAGTTGGGTTCGGGGCCGGCAACGGCCTCGAACCCAACTGCGTCTGCGAGCATTCGGCGATGAGCGGTGCGCGCTACGACCGGCTGGGTATCGGGTACGCGGCCGTGCGTCGCCCGGACCCGCGGATAGCCGCCGATCTTCGCGCCGCGATCGGGCGGGCCACTTCAGTGGTCAACGTCGGAGCGGGGGCAGGCTCGTACGAACCGGACGACATCTCGACAGTGGTCGCAGTCGAACCGTCCGAAGTCATGCTCGCGCAGCGCTCGTCGTCTGCGGCTCCCGCGGTTCAGGCCGTGGCGGAGGGCCTGCCGTTCGCGGATGGGCAATTCGATGTCGGACTTGCCGTGCTGACCATCCACCACTGGCGCGACGCCGACGCCGGCCTCGCGGAGTTGCAGCGGGTCAGCCGTCGGCAGGTCGTGCTCACGTGGGATCCGCAAGTCGTCGCGGAGCAGTTCTGGTTCGCGCGCGACTATCTGCCCGAGGCCTCCGTTCGAGAAGGCAGCCTCGTCACCGTCGATGGCATTGCCGAGCGTCTCGGCGACACCGCTGTGGTGAGAACCGCTCTCGTCCCGCCGGACTGCACGGACGGCTTCTATGCCGCCTACTGGGCGCGCCCGCATGCGTATCTCGACCCGCATGTTCGCGCGGGCATCAGTGCCATCGCACTCACGGATGCGTCCCTCGTGTCTGCCGCGATCCGCCGCCTAGACGAGGACCTCCGATCTGGCGAGTGGAACGCGCGATACGGCCACGTGCTCGGGGCAGAGGCACTAGACATGGGCTATCGCATCGTCAGCGCCGGCCACGAGGAGTAACCATGCGAGGAATTGCTGTTTCGGCTCCGATCGCGGTTGTGCTTGGACTGGCTGGCGCCGGCTCGGTGGCAGCTGATGAGAATCGTGCGACTCCGCTCGCGATCACGTCCATCTCGTTCACGATGAGCGGCTACGCCAACCTCGCCCGGGATGTCCCGCGCTACCAGCTCGGCCAGGTGTACCTCGATGGCCGAGGGACGATCCAGAAGGGTGGCGCGATGAGCGGCGGGACATCAACGCGGAACGCCTATCTGGAGTATCCCGAGGCGACGATGCAGACTCAGATCATCGGGTGGAGCTACAGCGCGGCGCCGCACAACGGTCCCCAGGTGCTCACGCTCGACGTCAAGGTCACGGCGAGCAACGATCCGGTTGACTGTCAGGTCGGCACCGTCGGCACCGTGACTCTGGTCGACGACAACCGTCGGATGAAGAACGGCCAACGTCGCGACTCGATCACGCAGAGCTACCCGATCTCCTCATGCCCGTCGTTCATTCAGGGCGTGAGTAACAAGAATGCGCAACACCTGCAACCCACCAAGGGCGGTCCTGGCGGGGGCCAGTGGGCCGAGGTATCGATCTCCGCGAACTAGACCTCTCGTGGTTTGTCACGACTAACGGCCGAAGAGGTGAACGTCCCGTACATCGAGGTCGTCGTCGAGAACCACGATGTCGCAAGTGTGGCCGCGTCGTAGCACGCCCACATCCGCGCGTCCCACCAGCCTCGCCGGCCGCTCGGTCACGGCTGCGATGGCGTCTTCCAGGGTCGCGCCCAGTCGCGTTGCGTGCTTGAGCGATGCCGCAAGCGCGGTGACGCCGCCGGCCAGTGTTCCGTCTTCTCGCGTCGCCCGGCCGTTGACAACATCGACGATCGTCCCGCCCAGATTGGAGCGGCCTGATGCGCGGCCTGCCCCCGCGACTGAGTCGGAGACAAACACGACCCGTCCGGCGCACGAGGACAGGACAAGCCTTGCAACGTCGTCAGACAGGTGTACTCCGTCGCAGATCATCATCACTGTTACGTCATTGCGCACAAGCGAGACTCCAGCCAGCCCGGCATCCCGCGACTGTGGACCGCTCATGGCGTTGAAGATGTGCGTCACTGATCGCGCGCCGGCGTCGAAGCCGACGTGAGCCTCGTCTGCCGTGGCTGTGCTGTGACCCAGGGACAGCAGCATCCCGCGGCTAGAGAGGTCCGCGATGAGAGCGATCGCACCGGGAAGTTCGGGCGCGATCGTCATAGCCACAAGCGGACCGGAGCTCAGCCAACGGTCTACGGAGGCAGAGTCCGGAGATTCAAGATGAGCGACGGGATGAACTCCCGCTCGGTCCGGGGAGAGGAAGGGTCCTTCCAGGTGCATGCCCAGGAGACGTGCGCTCGTGCCTCTCGGTTCGTGAAGAATTTGCTGCGCCGCGCGAAGGGCAGACACGCGATCACGTTCCGAGCTGGTGATAATCGACGCGACGTAGGACGTGGTGCCGTTTGCCGCGAGCGCCGCGGCCGCGAAGCGCCAGCCATCGGCGCCATTGGAGAGAAAGTCGACGCCCGCGTACCCGTTTACGTGGAGGTCGACAAGACCGGCAATCGCGGTTCCGGACCGAGCGGGCGGGAGCCCGATCTCGGTGAGGACTCCGTCCGTCACGCGAACGTCGCCGGGTACGAGCACTCCGTCGACGAACGCCTGGGCTACTCCGAGACGCGCCATCGCACACCTCCGCACTGCTATATGTCCGGCCTGTTAATTGTGACCGGAACGGGTAGACAAAACGGTTTGCGTTCTGAGTAACATAACCGTCGCAACTAATTGCTGTTTGTGTTGAACCTTTGGTAGCAGGAAGTGATGCCGATGGCGAGTCCCCGCAGCACGGTCAGTCGACACGAGGCAGCGAACAGCTTCGACGTCTGGGCCTCGGCCAGCCAGCCGAAGCCCGGTGAACTCGACCCCCTGATGACCGATCTGCTGATATCGGCAATCACTGACAACTCCCCGAAGGGAATTGCGGCTGCGGTCAACCGGCTCGTGCGTTCGGGTCGGCTCAAGACTGCCGATCGGCTGCCCACGGTTCGCGGTCTAGCCAAGCGACTGGGCGTGAGCCCGGCGACCGTGAGCGAGGCATGGCAGGCACTCAACCGGGCGGGAACGATCGAGTCGCGTGGACGATCAGGAACCTTCATCCGCAGCACGTCGGATCCAAGTCGGCCAGTTCGCTACCTAGGAGTAGGTGTCGCTCCGCTGACGGCGAGCAGCGACTTGTCGACGAGCATGCCCGACCCTGACCTACTGCCATTGACCGAAGCAGCGTTGCGGTCAATTGGTGGTCCGTCGCTGGTCTGGACGACCAGCTACCTCGACAACCCTGTCCTTCCGCAACTCGAGGAACTGCTTCGCGCTGACTGGCCTTTTGCGCCGGAGCGCATGGTCGTCGTCGACGGCGCGCTCGACGCGCTTTCCCGCGTGGCCGAACAGGTCGTGCATCTCGGCGATCGCGTCGTGATGGAAAGCCCTGGGTTCCCTGCGCTCCTGGATCTTCTCGATGCCTGCGGAGCGGAGATCATCCCTGTCGAACTAGACGAGGAGGGAGTTATCCCAACCTCCTTGGCGGAATGCCTAGCATTGGACCCCGTCGCTGTGTTCCTCCAGCCACGCGCGCAGAACCCCACTGGCGCGAGCGTCTCGCAACTGAGGGTCAAGCAACTCGCGAAGGTACTTTCTCGCCGATCGGCGTGGATCGTCGAAGCCGATCACTCGGGATCAATCGCGCGCGCTCCTGAGTTGAGCCTCGGTTCGCATCTTCCCGAGCGCACTATCCGAATTCGGAGCTACTCGAAGTCCCACGGACCTGACTTGAGAATCGCGGCGCTCAGTGGACCAGCGGAGGTCATAGACCCGATCATGTCGCGAAGGATGTTGGGGCCGGGGTGGACCAGCCGGATTCTGCAGGCGATCCTCGTGCAGATGCTCTCGGATCCGACGGCGCAGAAGGCGGTCGAGCTCGCGCGCTCGGCGTACGACCACCGTTCGAAGACGCTGCGAGCTGCTCTGCTGAGTCGCGGAGTGCCGTGCAGCCCCGGCGATGGAGTGAATGTCTGGATCGACGTGGTGGATGAACGATCCGCGATGCTGACGTTGGCTGCCATGGGCATCCGGGTCGCACCAGGCGGACCGTTCCTCATCCACTCGACCGGCTCGGATCATTTGCGGATCACTGCCGGCCTGTTGCCAGATGATCCTGAGGAAATCGACCGCGTCGCCGGACAGATCGCAATCGCGGCGGCGGCTCAACCGACGGCTCGCGGCGGTGTCTCCTGATCGACACAGTTGTCCTAGGTTCGAGGCTGATCGTCACCGACTGGGCCGACAAGCCCGTACGTAACGGGTGGCTCGCGATCGATGATGGCGCCGTAGTTGAAGTCGGCACAGGGATCCCACCGGACGCTGTCAACCACCTCGATGCGACTGGCTGCATCGTGATGCCGGGGTTTGTCGCTGCGCACCATCACCTTTACCAGGGATCATCTCGAGGCGTAACCGCCTCCGGTGGCCTGCTGGGCTGGCTATCGATCCACTATCGCGCTTGGTCTCGGATGACCGAGGAAGACGTTCGCGCTGCGGCAACCGCTTCTCTCGCGCAGCTTGCTCTGGGCGGATGCACGACCGTGGCCGCGTTCGAGTACCTGCATCCATCTGATTCTGACTTCGTCAGTCCGGTCGTTGCTGCGGCCCGGGACGTAGGCGTGAGGCTGCTCTATGTTCGCGGCTGCTCTCCCCGCTTGGAAGGTCCGCTCGCGCAGGAACTGGCTTCGGCTGGAGTCGACGTCAGCCGCCTAATCGAACCGGAGGCCCTAGCCCTCGCGCGCACTACGGAGGTCCTGAGCAGTGCCGGCTCAGGCAGCCTTCGCTGGGCATGCGGCCCCACGACCCCGGTTCTCGATGACGAGGGCGCCTTCCACCGCCAGTTGACGCGCGTCGCGGACACGCACGGTTCCGGACTTCACACCCACTTTCATCCGCTCTCAGGTTCGGCGGGGACCGACGAGACGGCTGCGGACCTCGCTCACAGGGTGGGCCTGGTACGCGAGGGCAACTGGTTCGCACACGGGTCACGACTGAGCGTCGCCGACGTCGAGTCATTAGGTGCCAGCGGAGTGGGACTTGTTCACAATCCGAGTTGCAGCGTGCTCCTCGGGTATCAGATACCCGACCTCTCGGCGTGGCGTCACGGCAACGATCGGGTAGCGGTGAGCGTCGACGGCGCTGCATCGAACGATCGCGGCTCGATGATCGCGGAGGCTCAGCTTGCCTGGCACTTGCAGCGCGCACGACGCGATAGTCAAGCGGAGGCCATCGGCCCAGCAAAGGTTCTCGAGATGGCAACTACGGGTGGCGCGCGCGCGATCGGATGGCCTGAGCTCGGCCGATTGGTTCCCGGAGGACCTGCCGACTTCTGCACGCTTGACCTGACAGAACTTGAGTTCGCGGGAGCGCCCGACTCCGCCCTGGACGACCCCGCCGGCTTCCTGTTCAGGACGTACTCGGGCGGGCGAGTTCGGGACCTAGTGGTTGGCGGGCGAACGGTCGTGAGCAAGGGCAGCGTGGTGGCTATTGACGAGTCGGCAGTAGCCACAGCTGCCACTGACTCCGCGCAGCGGCTCTACCGTTTGCGTGATTAGCCGACGATTACGCCACCGTCGACGACGATCGTCTGGCCGGTAACCATCGACGCTGACTCGGATGCGAGGTACTGAACGGCGCCAACCATGTCCTCAGGCGCGAGGACTCGCTTGACGCTTTGCGCTGCAATGATCTGCAGTTCGAGGTCGGCTACCTCTTGGGCTGTTCCCATCTCGAGAGTCGCAGGAGTCGCCGTGTATCCAGGCGCCACGCAATTCACGGTGATTCCGGTTCCCGCGAGCTCGCGGGAGAGTGAGTTCGTCAACGCCCACACCGCCCCCTTGGAGGCGACATAGTGGATGAAGTTTTGCTTTCCCATGAATACGACGTTGCTAGAGATGTTGATGATCCGCCCGTATCCTTGGCTGCGCATCGGGGCGGCCGCGGCCCGACACATCAGCCATACGCCCTTGACGTTCACGTTCATGGACCGATCCCAGTCCGCGACTGATACTTCATCGAAGGGTGCAAGCGACAGCCCCGCGTAGTAGGCGGCATTGTTGACGAGCACGTCGAGTCGGCCAAACGTGGAGACGGCGAGGTCGACGGCTTTGCGCGTGTCGGCCTCGCTGGTCACATCCGTCCGCACGCCAACGCAACTGGATCCTTCGGCGGTCAACTGAGCGACGACATCCCCGGTGTCTGCTAGATCGGCCAGGACAACATGCGCTCCGTCTCTCGCGAACGCACGAGCGTAGGCCAAGCCGATCCCTTGCGCCGCGCCTGTTATCAGCACTACGCGTCCGTCGAATGTTGTCATGCGTTCCACTCCCAAATCGACTTGTGCTCAAGGAACGCGTCCACGGCGAGGTGGCTCCACTCACGGTGCGAGCTGCCGCTCAGCTTCACGCCCCCGAAGGGCATCGCCGGGTTGAACTGACCGTAGTCGTTGATCCAGACCACGCCGGCCTCTAGTCGGGCAGCGACACGGCGTCCCTCGCCAGCATTGCGCGTCCACACGCCCGCGCTCAGGCCGAACTGAGACTTGTTCGCCAGGCGAATTGCGTCGTCCGTGTCCGTGACGCGCTGCACGACGAGTACGGGACCGAACACCTCTTCGCGGGCCACAGCGTCATCCTCCGCGGCATCGATGAGCACTGTCGGCTCCATGAACGCGCCGCCCGCCAGCCCGTCGACGGAGTGGATGCGCCCACCCGCGGCGACCTTGGCTCCGTCGAGTGTCGCGCGGTCGACCCATGCCAGTACGTCGTCTCGGTGCCGAACCGACGCGAGCGCGCCGAAGTCCGTTTCCGGATCAAGGGGGTCCCCGATCTTGAGGCGTGCAGCCTCCGCAACAACTCCATCGACTACCTCGTCGTAGACGTCGGTGTGAACGAGAAGCCGAGACCCTGCCGCGCAGATCTGACCCTGCCCGTAGAAGATGGCGTTCGCTGCGGCCGGGATAGCCCGGGTGAGGTCTGCATCGCGCAGGATGATGTTCGGAGACTTGCCGCCGAGTTCGAGCATGATTCGCTTGTTCTGTCGGGCTGCCAGCGCCCCGAGATGCAACCCGGTCTCAGTGCTGCCGGTGAACGTGATTCCCGTGACATCGGGGTGAAGGCACAATGCTTCCCCGACGCCGGAACCCGAACCATTGATGACGTTGAGTACGCCGGACGGGAGTCCGGCTTCCTCCCAGAGCCTCGCGAGGTAGAGCGCCGTGAGTGGCGTCGCCTGGCTCGGCTTGACGATTACGACGTTGCCGCCGGCGATCGCGGGCGCAACCTTCGAGACGGTAAGAACCATGGGGACGTTCCATGGGACGATCGTCGCGACGATACCGATCGGTTCGCGGACAACGTACGAATGGTGGCGGGCACTGACATCGATGACTTCGCCACGAATGTTGCGCGCAACTCCTGAGTAGAACCGAATGCCATCGAGGGCTCGTGCGATGTCACCCCGCGCCTCACGAATCGGCTTGCCTGTCTGCAGACTCTCGATCTCTGACAGAACCTCCGAGTCCCTGTCGATGAGGTCCGCCCATCGCTCCATCGCACGTGCACGCTCATCGGGCCGAATACCGGACCAGCGCCCTTCGCGGAATACGTCCCTCGCCGATGCCACAACATTGTCAACGTCGGCCTGACCCGCTGCAGAAACTTCGCACAGCACGTCACCCGAAGCGGGATCAATCACGTCGAACGACGACGCACCGTGCGACCAGCTACCACCGATCGACATTGGAAGCGGCGAACCGGAAAGGAACGTGCGGACTGCTTCGTTACGAACACGTTTCACGCTGTCACTTCTGCTCTCTCGTCGTCGGTTGAAGCACACAAACTAGATTCACTGCAGGCACTTGAAGTTTGGAGGCTATAGTCAAAACATCAAGCAGGTCAAAGGCTTTTGGCCCTCCGCATGTATCGACACCGCAGAAACATGCTGAACATTCACACGTGCAACAGTGCTACTCCCGAGGAGAGGACGAGCAGTGCCGCAGCAAGAGGTTTCTATCATCGACATCCACTCGCACTTGTATCCGCGGTGGTACATCGACCTGCTGAAGTCACGAACTGAGATCCCTCGAGTAAGTGAAGATGCGGACGGTGAGAAGTTCGTGATCTTCCCCGAAGAGGAGTCTGTGCCGGATGGCGGGCGCCCGATCTCCGAGGACTTCTGGTCAGTGGAAGCAAAGCTCGAGTTCATGGATCGGTTCAACATCAGTCAGACGATCCTGTCTCTGGGCAATCCTTGGCTCGATGCGTGGGATGCGCCGACAGGTCTCGAGATCGCACGGAGATTCAACGAAGACTTCGCGGGTCTTCGCGAAAAGACTGGGGGCCGCATCCTCGGCATGGGCGTGCTTCCGGGTCAGGGTGTCGAGGGTGTCGTCACGGTGATTCATGAAATCGCCAGCACAGCCAACCTCTTTGGCGCGATCACAGGTACACGACTGGCGGGTCTCACGTTCGACCACCCGGAGCTTGACCCAGTCTGGGAGGCGCTCGACGAGACGGGCCTCCCGTTGCTCGTTCACCCGCACCACGGTTCGGCGATGAACGAACTCGAGGGTTTCGGGCATGCGATGCCTGTTGCTGTCGGCTTCCCTCTTGAGACGACGATCTCCCTGTGTCGGTTGATCTTCGCGGGCGTGTTGAACCGTTACCCCAAGGTCAAGATCATCGGATCACACGGTGGCGGGACGATCCCGTACCTCGCCGGACGTCTGGACGCGGGCTGGCGGTCGGACCCTGCTCTGGCCGAGCGCATGCCTACCCAGCCGAGCGAAGTACTCGACAGGTTGTATCTCGATGCTGTGCTTTACCACCCTCGCGCGCTCCAGGCAGCGGCCGATCTGGTCGGAACGGAGCACCTGATGTTTGGTACCGACCATCCGTTCTCGATCTCGGATCCGGTCGCATGTATTGACGCGATCAACGAAGCATTCGATGCCGACGATGCAGCCCGTGTGCTCGGTTCAGCAGCGAGTGTGCTTTACGACGCAGAGCCGATTTCCGTTGCGAACCAAGGCTAGTTTCGTGTCGGACATTAAATGTATGTTTCGTCGAGGAACAATCGTATAAACATGCTTGACTTTGTTACTGGCCTGGTGTCGTATGCGAATACGGGACGGCTGGCGCGGATCGCTGCCCAACCTGATCGCCCCTTCGGAGGTGCTCGGGACCCAGAGAGTCTTGGAAGGGGTTCTAGTGAGAAGCGCAGTCAATCTTGCGAAACGACCGTTGGGCTTGGCCGTCGGCCTCGGCTTGACGCTCGCGCTCGTCGCGGCCTGCGGGGGTTCGAGCTCCTCGGAGTCCTCGTCCGCACCAGCCGCTGATTCATCGGCAGCAGCATCGGAGGCTCCGGCCGAGTCAGCAGCTCCCGCTGAACTGACGAAGGTGACGATGGTCCAGCCTTGGGTCATCCAAGGTGAGGAAGCCGGCCAGATCGCCGCAGTACGCGAGGGCTTCTACGCCGACGAAGGTCTCGACGTGGAGATCGTGCCGGGCGGTCCAGATGTCCGCGCCGGCGCGCTGCTGGCGTCCGGTTCGGCAGACTTCGCGATCCTGAGCCCGGCCGGGGTCTACACGAACCGTGTCCAGGACATTCCGATCGTGGGTGTCGGCGGAATCAACCAGGCCGACGGCCTCATCCTCATGTGCAAGACATCCACGGGCATCAAGTCCTTCGGCGACCTCGAGGGTAAGAAGGTCGGCGTCTGGGTTGGCGGCGGAGAGGCTGGCGTTCAGGCGGCAGCCGTTCAGGCGGGTGTCCCGGTTGACGAGGTTGAGTGGCTGCCGCAGAAGTTCTCGATGGAGGAGTTCTTCCAAGACCAGTTCGACTGCGCGAGTGCGATGGAGTGGAACGAGAAGCACATCGTTTACAACGAGGGCTACAAGCCCGGCGAGACCGTGAACGAGCTACGGACGGCGGATGTGGGCATCTTCCTTCCGGGTGACTCGATCGCAACTCTCGAGAGCACGATCAGTGAGCGCCCCGAGGTGGTTCAGGGTGTCGTCTCCGGAACGCTGCGCGGTTGGCAGTGGACCTGCTCGAGCCCTGAGAACCAGAACAAGGCCGCGCAGTACACGGTCGACATGGCACCCGATCTCGACTTGGGCCTGCAGGTAATCCAGGTCCAGGAGATGTGCGCGCTCATTGCCCAGGGCCCGGCCGCGGACGCCGGATCCATCGGAGTTCTTGCGACAGAGAGCTGGCAGTCGTCTGCGGATGCGGCACTGTCCGCAGGGCAGCTGGAGGCACCTGCCGATGTGGCTAGCTCGTTCACCGATCAGTTCGTCAATGCGGTTCCGGCCGACTACAAGAAAATCACCTGGTAGCTCGGCCGCCGTCCCTCCTCGATGGGTCGTGAAAGACCTGGGAAGGCTGCTCGCATCTCGATGCCGAGCAGCCTTCCCAGTTCCCTCCTCACAGCCTGCGAGGCGATGGTGCAAAGTCATAGGAATGTTCGGCAAGTACTGAGCAGGCAACGTCGTGGAGGATCGAAATGACAGCCGCAGTCGTCGCCCAAGATCTCGGCGTGACGTTTACGTCAGGTAGCGGGAAGTTCCAAGCGCTCGAGGCGGTGAACCTCACCGTCAAGAAGAACGAGTTCGTCTCTTTAATCGGGCCTTCGGGCTGTGGAAAGACCACCGTGCTTCGTTGTGTGGCCAATCTGATTCAGCCTTCGGCGGGGTCAGTGACAGTGAATGGACTGAGTCCGAAGGAGGCGATCGCCAAGCGTCACATTGCCTATGTCTTCCAGTCAGCGACGCTGCTGGAATGGCGTTCGGTGATGAAGAACACGCTCCTGCCGATGGAGATCTCCGGGGTCAAGAAGGACGTTGCGCGGGCGCGAGCCGAGGCGATGATCGAGCGTGTGGGCCTCACCGACTTCAAGGAGCACTTTCCGCGTCAACTCTCTGGCGGGATGCAGCAGCGCGTGGCAATCGCGAGGGCCCTCGTTATGGAGCCCGACATCATCTTGATGGACGAGCCGTTTGCCGCACTCGATGAGATCACCAGAGACTCTATGAATCGCTGGCTGCTCGAGGTCTTCGCGAACAGCAACACGACGATCCTCTTTGTGACGCACAACATCCGGGAGGCGATCATGCTTTCCGACCGGGTCGTAGTCATGGCCGCAAGACCGGGGCGAATCGTCCAGGAGTTCCCGGTGGGCCTGCCTCGACCACGAACCAACGAACAGATGTTCTCCGATGAGTTCAACGCGCTCCGGTTGGACGCTGAGCATGCGCTCTACGGCGCGTCGTCGGATCTGGCTCGAGGTGCGCTGTGAACTCAAGGGTCAAGACGACCGCAGGCCACATGTGGCCCGCTCTGCTTGTGGGACTGATCGTCGTCGCAATCTGGTACGTGGCTGTCAACGTGTTCGGCCTGCCCAAGTACATCCTTCCCTCTCCCGAGGCAATCGTCACGGAAGCGATGAAGAATCCGTCCTCTCTCTTGAGGAATGGCTGGATCACTTTCGTCGAGGCGTTGGCCGGATTCACGGTTGGCGTTGTCCTCGCGGTGTTCTGCGCCCTGGTGATCGACTCATGGCGTTTCCTGGAAAAGGGAATGTCTCCATTCCTCGTAGTGGGACTCAACGTGCCAATCGTCGCGATTGCGCCTGCGGTGATCATCTGGTTCGGCTTCGGGATGGCATCCAAGATCGTCGTCGCCGCGATCCTGACTTTCTTCCCTGTTGTGATCTACACACTGAAGGGACTCAAGGCCGCAGATCGACGCGAGGTCGACCTCTTCAGCGTCATGAGCGCCAACCGCTTCCAGGAACTCTTCAAGCTCAGGATGCCCTCGTCGCTCCCGTTCTTCTTCGCAGCGTTACGCGTCGCGTCTGCCGCATCCGTTCTCGCTGCGGTGGTCGCAGAGTTCATTCAGTCGAATGCGGGAATCGGCTACCTGATCCTGACTGCTGCTTACACCAACAACACGGCGAAAATCTGGGCGGCGGTCGCAGTCTCGGCGAGCATCGCATTGATCTTCTACGGATTGGTAACTCTCGCCGAGCGGAAATTCGTCCCTTGGCATTCTTCTGTTGACGTGAGGTAGAAGTGACTGCGCAGATTCATGGCGGCGCGACCGCCATCCTTGATCACATGGTGCACGTTCCCGCAGGTGTGTTCATCATGGGCGACGAGAGGTTCGATCGCGAGACCCCGGAGCGCGAAGTGTGGGTCGACGACTTCTGGATCGACCGGTTCCTGGTGACGAATGCCCAGTTCCTCGCCGTCGCGAGCGCAGACGGTATTGCGCTCCCGGCACATTGGGCCGACGAAACCTTTCCCGACGGCAAGGACGACCACCCTGTAGAGGTCAACTGGGAGCAGGCCGCCGCGTACGCCCGATCTGTAGGCAAGCGACTTCCGTGGGAGACCGAGTGGGAGAAGGCGGCACGCGGCACGGATCGGCGCTCCTTTCCCTGGGGCGACTCATTTGACGCGGACTGCGCTCTGACATGGGAGACCGCCGCAGTGACGGGGGCCTATTCGGAGTCCGTGCGAGCGAGGCCTCAAGGAGCGAGCCCGTACGGCTGCGAGCAGATGGTCGGGCTGTGCGAGGAATGGTGCGAAGACGAGTACGGCGCCTACCCGGGATCGGCATATTCCAGTGCTGGCTATGGCATCGGCATGAGGGTGCTGCGTGGGGGATCGTGGATCTTCCCGCAGACGCACGCTCGGTGTTCTTATCGGTGTTTCGAGTCGCCTGACCTGGACACCACGGGGTTCGGCCAGCTCGGCGGTCCGGGGTTTCGCTGCGTGACGAGCGGGGCATCGGCATGAGCGTCACTTCTGTCGTCACCGACATGGTGTGGATCCCTGCGGGCGAATTCACCATGGGGAGCGAATGGTTCGACATCGAGGCCCCGGTCCGCCTGGTCTCAGTCGATGGGTACTGGATCGACCGCTACCCCGTGACGAATGCGCAGTTCTACGAGTACGTGAAGGCGACCTCCGCCAACTGGGTCCCCGACTGGCCTCAGGAAGGTCCATTGCCGTCACTGCTAGACCACCCAGTCGAGCGCGTCACTTGGCATGAGGCCCGCGCGTATGCCGATTGGCGTGACGCGCGTCTGCCGTCGGAGGCGGAATGGGAGAAGGCGGCGAGAGGCACGGATGGCCGTTTGTGGCCGTGGGGCGACACTCTTATCGAGCGCAATGCCAACATCTGGGACTCGGCGAAAGCCTTGGATCGCACAACGATTCCCAACGGGAGCCTGCCAGGAAATGTCAGCCCATTCGGGTGCATCGACATGGTCGGGAATGTCGAGGAGTGGGTGGAGGACACGCTCCAGCCATATCCCGGTAGCAGCGCCTCGTCGCCATCTGCCTCTGGCAGTTGCAAGGTCCTGCGCGGAGGGTCGTGGTTCTACACGAACGAGTTCGCCCGGTGCAGTTTCCGGCGCGGCGCCCTCCCAGACTTTTCCGGGTACGAGCTCGCAGGAGGGCCGGGGTTTCGCTGTGCACGATCTTGAAGACCGCTACCAAGCAGCTCTGCAGGCGGCCCTCAAGGGACTTGCGGAGGGAGGAATCCCGATTGGTGCCGCGCTCTACGCGGGCGACGAGCTCGTCGCGACCGGCCACAACCAGCGCGTCCAGAAGTCCAGCCCCATCCTCCACGGAGAGATCGACTGCCTGAGCAACGCCGGCCGTCCTGACCCGGCATGGAGGGGGCGCATGACACTCTTCACCACATTGTCGCCGTGCTACATGTGCGCTGGCGCGTCGATGATTTACGGCATCTCCGACATCGTCATCGGAGAGAATCGAACCTTCAGTGAGAGCGAAGACTTGCTCGTCGAGCGAGGTGTCCGAGTGCATCACCTCCACGATGATTCGACGATAGAGATGTTCGATGCTTGGACGCGGGCCAATCCGCACGTGTGGTTTGAGGACATCGGTCGCTAGCGCGACCGTGCAATGACGAGCCTCATCTTCGGCCTGGCCGCCGCACTCGCATTTGCAGTCGGAACCCTGGCTTCCGCTCGTGCGAGTCGCACCCTCGGCCCGGTTCTTAGCGTCGCCTGGGCGTCGACATTCGGCCTGCTGATACTCGTGCCGTTCGTTTTCGCCAGCGGCATCCCGCAAGGCGTCACGGGGGGCCAGATCGCCTTGGTCCTCTTCGGGGCAGTAGCGAACCTCTTTGGATTCCTCACGGTGTTTGCCGCATTCGCAGTCGGCAAGGTGGGCCTAGTAGCCCCGATCGTTGCGACCGAGGGTGCAGTGGCAGCGGTGCTCGCGACTGTCACAGGGGCTTCGCTCGAGCCCGTGATCGGATTTCTGCTTATCGTGGTCGTCCTGGGGATCATCATCGCCACCCGATCGCATGACCCGCTTCCCTTCGCAAACGAGCGCCCAGCACGAGCTGCGCTGCTGGCGAGCCTAGGTGCGGTCTTTTTCGGGATCAATCTCTTCGTCGTCGGGGTGCTGAGCGGTGAGGTGCCGCTGCCTTGGCTGCTTTTGCCCGGCCGAGTGATCGCGCTCGTCGGACTCCTGATTCCGCTAGCACTACTGGGCCGACTCCGCATCACGCGTTCATCCGCGCCGCTGTTGGTGCTGATGGGGCTCTGCGACCTATTGGGCGTCGGCTTCTATGCGATCGGTGCCGAAGTGAACCTCGCCGTGACAGCTGTTGTCTCGTCTCAGATGGCACCAATTGCGGCTCTGCTCGCCCTGATCTTGTTCCGTGAACGGCTTGGCAAGGGACAAGTTGCGGGTATGGCAATCATCGTGACCGCGCTGTCGATTCTCAGCGTCGTGCAGTGACGGTTACCAGTTGTCCGCAACTCGAAATGCAGCGTCGAGCACGGCTAACTGGTGCTGCACACTCCGAGTGAAGATCATTCGTGCTCGCTCCACCTCGTCACTGCTGGCACTTGACATCGCCGACTCGAAGGTTCCGACCAGTTCGCTTGAGAATTCGAACTGCTCGGGGCGCTCGTAGAACTCAAGCCATCGCTGGTAGATCGGCGGGAGGCCCTCCTTCGGAGCAGGTTCCGCCATGGCGCCCGTGAACCCCGCCGCGCAGGGGAGCAACGATGCGCAGACCTCACCGAGCGAGCCTTCATGGGCAACCCGAGTGAGGTGGTTCATGTACCCCTCACGCGCTGGTCCCGCTGCCCAGCGGTCGAAGGTCCAGTCCGCGCCGAGCTCCGCCAGCAGTCCGATCTCGAACTCAACTTCGTCCTCGATGAACGACCGCATCCGCAGTAGCGAGTCTGGCTCAACTTCGCGAGTGGCGGCGAGGAGGAGCGCGTTGAGGAAATCACGTTGGTATGGCATGTCGTTGACCAGGAAGAAGGCGAATTGATCCCGGCTCAACGTCCCATCGTGCACACCGCCCATAAAAGGATGGTGGATGTATCCGTCCCAAAGTTCGTGCGCAGCACCGGTGAATTCGTCGAAGAGTCCCGTCATGACGTCATCCGATACTAGGTTGGATAACAAAGTCAAGAATGGTTACTCGATTGTTTCGCTCTGAAACATACATTTAATGTCCAACATGTTTGGTGGCTGAATGACGACGTCGGATCCACAGCAGTCGGCGCGCGTTCAGACGGTCAACGGGGCGATTCCCGTATCGCAGATGGGGTGGACTCTCGCGCACGAGCACTTCTTCACGATGACCTATGACGCGCCCGGCATGTACCTCTCCGATCCCGAGGTGGCATTGCGCGAACTCGTCGCCGCGCGGGACGTCGGAACAAGAACGGTTATCGACCTGACGACGTTCGACCTGGGACGGAATCCCGCTGCGCTTAGGCGCCTGTCAACTGAGTCTGAAATCAACATCGTGATGGGCACCGGCTGGTACATCCACAAGACGTACCCCGAGTCCATAGCGCTGACGTCGACAGCGCAGCTCGCAGAGGAACTTCTTCGAGACATTGAAGTGGGAGTTGACGGGATCCGCCCGGGAGTCATCGGCGAGATAGGTCTCGCAGGAGTCACGGTCGAGGCGCGGGAGGAGCGTGTGCTCCGCGCAGCCGCCCGCGCGCACGGCGCTAGCGGACTGCCGATCTTCATCCATCAGCAACGCGTGTTCTCGGGTCCTGCGGCGCTTGAGATCCTGATGGAGGAAGGGGTGAACCCGGACCGCGTGGTGTTCTGCCACATGGACTCGCTCAACGATCTGGACGCCCACGATGCCGCGAGATCCCTTGGCGTGTGGCTTTCTTACGACCGAATTCAGGGTTGGGATCTCGTTCACCAACTACGGCCGTGGGAGGTACAACGACGGGTGAGTCTCGCTCTGCGTGCCAAGGACATGGGCTACTTGGACCGTATTCTGCTGAGCACGGATTGCTGCGTGCTTGGAGACCTTGAGTCATACGGTGGGCCCGGCTATGCGTACACACACGGATCGTTCGCAAACGAACTCCGGTCCCGTGGGTTCTCCGAGCCGGAGTTGGACGGACTGTTCGCGGTGAATCCGCAGCGAATCGTCTCCGGGATGTGATCACGACGCGGGGTCTGATGCTGAACTACGTCATCTCAAAGGAGTAGCGCGACGCCCACCGCGACGAGCCACACTGACCACACCACGTAAGTAATAGGGGTGAGCGTCCCGGCGAGTTTCCACCCGGACGGCTCGAACGGTCCGACGAACTCGAAGCAGCACACGATGAGCAGAAGTCCTACGACGATCCCGACGACGCCGAGCCAGCCAGGAACAACCGAGGACTGCGTGATCGCGACGCCGACGAGGGCGCTCCACGCCCCGGTGAACAGATAGCCGAGGTGCTCTCCAACCGCGACGCCCAGATACCGGTTGAAGGACTGGAACACGATGTCGACGGCCTCGCGTCGAGCGGGGCTCAGGTCGGGCTCTGCCGACACTCGCGCGAGGTAGGGGACGAGGAAGGGCCAGCGGATGAGACCGAGGAACTGGACCGTCGCGGCGATGATTCCCAACGCGGCCGCGAGCGTGCGGACCGTGCCGCTTCCGCCGACCAGCGCGATCGACAGCAGCACCGCGAGCGGCGCGACGACGACTGCCGTCATGGCGAAGACCCACCAGAGCACGACCAGGCGCGTGCCACCCTGCCGGAAACGAGCCAGGACCTCCTCGGTGGGCCGCCGCAGGATGTCCGGATAGCCGAAGGTCGCCGAGAGGGCGGCAAACGCCACATTGAAGGCGACCGGCACCACGATGAGCAGGATGCCGACGAGGACCGGGCTGTTCATTCGTCTCCGCCTCTCCCGCGTCTGGGATGCCGATCCCGGGACCTTAGCCCCTATGGGGGCGGCTGGGGTGACGCCAGATTGTGACCATGCTGGGCGGCCGGAGGAATGCGACGGGAAAATCCTCCGCTATATTAGGGCAGCCTTGCCTTAACACTTCCCGACTGCTGAGGGCCTCATGCTGGCGAACTACCTGATCGGACTCCGCGAGGGGCTCGAGGCATCACTGGTCGTCGCCATGCTCGTCGCCTACATCGTCAAGCTCGAGCGCCGCAGCATGCTGCCCCGGCTCTGGGCCGGCGTCGGCCTGGCCATCTTGCTGTCCTTGGGTGTCGGTGCCTTCCTCCAACTGACCAGCCAGACGCTGACGTTCCAGGCACAGGAGGCCTTCGGCGGATTCATGAGCCTGCTGGCCGTCGGCCTGATCACCTGGATGATCTTCTGGATGGCCTCGCACGCGAAGGGCATCCGCGCCCACCTGCACGGCGAGATCGACAAGGCCCTGCTCGGTGGCGCATGGACCCTGACAATCGTGGCCTTCGTGTCGGTCGGGCGTGAGGGGCTGGAGACGGCGCTGTTCTTGTGGGCGGGCATCACCGCCAGCGGAGAGACGGTCGAGCCGATTGTCGGTGCGGTGCTCGGACTCGCCACCGCGGTCGTCCTCGGCTTCATCGTCTACAAGGGCGCCGTTCGCCTGAACATGCAGAAGCTATTCGCATGGACGGGAGCTGGCCTGATCATCGTGGCGGCCGGAGTGCTCGCCTATGGGCTGCACGATCTGCAGGAAGCCGCCATCCTCCCCGGCCTGAACAACCTCGCGTTCGACGTCAGCGCTCAGATCCCTCCCGGCAGCTGGTACGGAACGCTGCTCAAGGGTGTCTTCAACTTCTCACCGGCCACGACCTGGCTCGAGTTCGTGGCGTGGTGGGCGTACGTGGTTCCCACGATGTTCTTGTACATCCGCATGCTCCGGAAGCAACCCGCACCCCGATCACAACAGGAGACACCCGTTGAAGTTCCGTCCGCGTAATCGCACCGCTGCAACTCTGATCGCCGCCGGCATTGCGTCGTCGACGTTGCTTGCCGCGTGCACCTCGACCACGCCAACCGCCGACGGCGGCGCAATCGCAGTGTCGAGTTCGGACGACAAGTGCGACGTGGGCTCGGCCGAAGCACCATCGGGAGTAGTGCAGTTCAAGGTGGAGAACACCGGCTCGCAGGTGACGGAGTTCTATCTCCTCGCTGCTGACGGGCTTCAGGTCGTTGGCGAGGTCGAGAACATCGGCCCAGGCCTGACCCGTGACCTCGTCGTGCAGGCTGCGCCCGGCACGTACCAGGTTGCGTGCAAGCCCGGCATGGTCGGCGACGGGCTGCGCTCCGCGTTCACGGTCACGGACTCGGGCACCGACGTGGTCCCGACCGGATCGGTGGGCGACCTGCTGAATGCCGCGACGGTTGCGTACGCCTCGTACGTCAAGGACCAGACGGAGCAGTTGATCACCGACACCAAGGAGTTCGCCGACGCCTACAAGGCTGGTGATGACGAGAAGGCCCGCGCGCTCTACGCGACAACGCGTATGCACTGGGAAGGCATCGAGCCCGTCGCCGAGTCATTCGGCGACCTGGATCCGCGTACCGATGCGCGAGAGGCCGACTTGGAGCCGGGCCAGGAGTGGACCGGCTGGCACCGCATTGAGAAAGACCTGTGGCCGCCGGCGGACTACACCGCGCTGACCCCTGATGAGCGCACGAAGCTTGCAGACCTGCTCGTGTCGGACACGCAGGAGTTGTACGACCGAAGCCGCGGCCTCCAGTTCACCGCCTCGCAGATGGGCAACGGCGCGAAGGAACTGCTCGACGAGGTCGCCACCGGGAAGATCACCGGCGAGGAGGAGTTCTGGTCGCACACCGACCTGTGGGACTTCCAGGCGAATCTCGATGGGGCCAAGGTCATGTACGCCGGGCTCAAGCCGGTCGTAGAGCAGAAGGATGCCGCGCTCGCCAAGACGCTCGACACCGAGTTCGCCAATGTGCAGACGCTGCTCGACAAGTACAAGGTCGGCGACGGCTGGAAGTACTACACCGACCTGACGCCCGACCAGATCAAGGAGCTCGCCAACGCCGTCGATGCGCTCGGCGAGCCCCTCTCCCGCCTGACGTCGACGGTGCTTCTGTGAGCGTGAACCGCTGATGACAACGGCACCCGAGTCTTCGAGCAGCGCGCGGCTTTCCCGCCGCGCGCTGCTTGGCGCGTTCGGGGCCGGAGCCGTCACGGTTGCGGGTATCGGAACGGCGGCCGCCGTGGTGCGCAACGCCGAGGCTGAGCCCGATTCGGCTGACGGTCTTCGCTACGACTTCTACGGGCCTCACCAAAGCGGCATCACCACGCCGATGCAGGATCAATTGCACTTCGCGGCCCTCGACCTCACTACAGACTCGCGCGACGCTCTCATTGCACTCCTGCAGCAGTGGACCGCTGCGGCGGCGGCAATGATGAGCGGTGATCCGATCGGTCAGTTCGGCGCGGTCAACGGCCCTTACGACGCACCGCCGCAGGACACCGGCGAGGCGCTCGACCTGCCCGCCGCAGGCCTGACGATCACGTTCGGCTTCGGGCCCACGCTGTTCAGGACTGCCGAGGGCGTCGATCGCTTCGGCATTGCCGACCAGCAGCCCGCGGGACTTCGACCCCTTCCGCACTTCCCCGGCGACATGACCAGGCCCGAGATCAGCGGTGGCGACCTGTGCATCCAGGCGTGCGCCAACGATGCGCAGGTGGCAGTCCATGCGGTCCGCAACCTGGTCCGGATGGCGTTCGGAACGGCGGCGGTCCGCTGGTCGCAACTGGGGTTCGGCAAGAGTTCGGCGACCTCGCACGACACCCCGACGCCACGCAACCTGTTCGGCTTCAAGGACGGCACGAACAACATCGTCAACTCGGATACTGCCGCGCTCGAGAGCTTCGTCTGGACACAAGCAGGTGACCCTCCGGCGTGGATGGTCGGCGGTACCTACCTGGCCGTGCGAAAGATCCGCATGACGATCGAGACGTGGGACCGCACCTCGCTGCGCGAGCAGGAGAACGTCTTCGGGCGGTCGAAGCTTGAGGGCGCTCCCTTGTCCGGCGGGACCGAGACCACGACTCCCGACTTCAAGGCCGTCGGCCGCGAGGGCGACCCCTTGATCCCGATCGATTCGCACGTGGCACTGGCAAACCCGGTTAACAACGGCGGCGTCCGGGTGCTGCGGCGGGCATACAACTACACCGATGGAAGCGACGGGCTCGGGAGACTCGATGCCGGCCTGTTCTACCTCGCCTTCGCCCGTGACCTCGACAAGCAGTTCATCCCCCTGCAGATGCAGTTGTCCCGCTCTGACCGCATGAATGAGTACGTGCGCTACATCGCCTCGGCGGCCTTCGCCGTTCCCCCGGGAGTGCCTTCTGTCGGCGGCTACATCGGCGAGACCCTTTTCGATACGCTGGGGGCGGCCTCGTGATCGTCTGCCATTGTGAACGCGTCAGCGACCGCCAGGTCGAACGCTGCATCCGCGCTGGATGCACGTCCGTGCAGGACCTGTGCCGGGAAACCGGTGCAGGAACCAGCTGCGGATCGTGCGTCGGGTCGTTAAAGCAGTTGCTCGTCCAGCATCTGGTCACTGACGAAAGGGACATGGTCTCCCATGCAGCCACGCAGTCCGCGCATCGTTGAACTCCTGAACGATGCCCTCGCGGCCGAACTCACCGTTGTCAACACCTACTTTCTCCACGCACGGATCCTTGACTCGTGGGGATTCAGCAAGCTCGGCAAGGTCTTCTACGACCTGTCCATCGGCGAGATGCGCGACGCGGACTCGCTGATTCAGCGCATCTTGATGTTCGACGGCCATCCCAACGTGCAGAAGCTGCTGCCGATCTCAGTCGGCGAGGACGCGGAAGAGATGCTGAACCTGGCCTACACCGGCGAGCTCAAGGTCATCGAGCAGTTCAACAGCGCAGCTCGTGAGTGCCGTGAGCTCGGTGACCAGGGCACCGCCTCGGTCTTCGATGCCATGGTGCTCGATGAGGAGGGTCACGCCGACTGGTTCGAGTCGCAGTTGCAGGCGGTCAAGGCCATTGGCATCGGCGGCTATCTCGCCCAGCAGGTCGAGGCGGGATCCGGCCCCGCCTAGCCTCAGGCGTGCACGAACTCCGGTACGGCCGCAGCCTGGCCGGCCGCCTGGCGGGCGGATGCCTCGAGCAGGAAGACGGCGACGATCGTCGCCGCACCCAGTACTGACGCGATGAGTACGGGCACGTCCACGTTTATGACCGAGTACGACAGCCAGCAGGTCGTCGCGCCGAGCTTGACCCACCAGGTCGGCAATGAGACGCCGGACTCGATGCCGTTGCGCCAGTTCGCGTACGAGTCGACGAGTTGGGGCCACCCCGCGAAGAGGCCGATGCCGAACGCGAGGTAGCCGACCGCGACCGGGGTGATGATTACGGACGTCACGACGATCGCGAGCCCTGCTGCACCGAGAAGGGTCGCGCGACGCTGCATGGACCATGGGCTCGGGACCAGCAGGACCAGGGCCACCGAGCCGATGATGAGCAGCACGTTGCCCGGCACCTGTGGCATCACGTCAGCGCGAAGGCCGTAGATGAGCCAGCCCAGGCAGGCGATCGCGGTGATTGCCCATGAACTCGGTGAGACACCGGGCAACGTTGGGTTGCGAATCGTCCTGGCGAGCTGGGGGACGACCATCGCGAAGCTGAGCAGGGCGCCCAGGTACGCGAGCGGCATGGCGAATGAATGCAGATCCACGGCTTCCTCGACTATTTCTGTATTGATACAGACTGTAACGATACAGCCACCGTTCGCGATCAGTACAGTGGGGGTCTCATGACGACAGACGGGCGCCCCACCCTCGACACCGTGGCCCAGGCGGCGGGCGTGTCACGGATGACCGTCTCCAACGCCTACAACCGCCCCGACCAGCTGTCGGCGGCAACGCGGGCCCGTGTCCTCGCCGCTGCCGATGCACTCGGCTACGGTGGACCTGATCCAGCCGGGCGGTCCCTGCGCCGCCGGCAGTCCGGGGCCGTAGGAGTCCTGATGTCCGAGGACCTCTCCAATGCGTTCACCGATCCCGGACTTGTCGCGTTCATGAGCGGGCTGGCGAGCGAACTCGGCGCGGGCGGCATGGCCATGCTCCTCCTGCCCCCAGATGCCGATCGCGACGGCGCTCTGGTGCGCAGTGCGATCGTCGACGCCTTCATCATCTGTGCTGTAGACGACAGCGATCCTGCTGTGGCGGCGGTCATGGCCCGGCGGCTTCCGGTCGTGAGCGCTGGCAGTCCCCGGATCACCGGGGTCCCGTTCGTCGGTATCGACAATCGTGCGGGGGGTGCGCTCGTTGCGCGCCACCTGCTGGACCTGGGTCACCGACGCTTCGGGATCGTCACGCGTCCTGGACGCGAGGATCCGTCCGGGACGTGGCGGGGCAGCGCTCCCCGGATCGGACTGCGTCAGCGAGTCGACGGTTTCACGAGTGCGGTCCGAGAGGCGGGTCTTCCGGAGTCGGCCATAACGGTGGTCTCCGCGGACGCAAACACCCAGGAGGCGGGTGCGGCCGCCGCAGCGGCATTACTTGCTGGGGCGGAGCGCTCGCGCCCTACGGCGATCTTCGGCGTCACCGATGTGCTCGCGCTCGGAGTCCTTGCCGCCGCGCAGTCTGCGCAGCGGGCAGTGCCGGCCATGCTGTCCATCGCGGGCTTCGACGACATCGTCGCTGCCGGCCAGAGCCTCCCGACGCTGACGACGGTCGAGCAGTCCCTCTACGAACAGGGCGTGCACGCGGCCCGAATCGCACTCGCGCTGATTGCGGGCAAGGCCGTGCATTCACCGAGGATCAGCGCCGAACTGGTCGTTCGCGACTCGACGGGTCCACCCCCGTCAGCCCGTCGCCGCTCCGCGTAGCTCGGCGATTCTCGCGAGCAGGCTGACTACCGAGCCGGGGTCCGGCAGCCGCCAGGCAGCGAGCGACTCTCCATCGCCCACCTTCACGCCCATGTCGCCGGCCGTGAGCACGGCGAAGGCGGACTCGTCGGTGACGTCGTCGCCCACGAAGATGGTGCCGGTGATGTCCCAGCGGTTCTGCAGGACGGAGACTCCGTCGCCCTTCGCACCGGGAAAGACGGCGAGCTCGACCACCTCCTTGCCTTCGAGAATGTGGACCCCGGGAAGCGAGCCAGGTCCGGCCCGCACGGCTGTCAGGAGCCGCTCCGCGTCGGCCCGACTGGACTGGCGAACGTGGACCGCCACGCTAGCCGGCTTCACCTCGACGACGACGCCCTCGACCCCGATCGAGAGGGCATGGCACTGAGCGATCACGGTTTCCAGCAGGGCGGTCTCGGTCGGGCTTACGGCGATGATCGCCCCGACCTCGAACTCGGCGCCGTGGCTGCCGACGAGGTGGACGCTCTCGGGCATCCCGGACAACTGGGTGAGGTCGATCAGCGCGCGACCTGAGACGACTGCGGCCCAGGTGTTCGGCAGGGCGGCGAGAGCATCGAGTGCCGCCACCGCACCGTCGACCGGACGGGCGGCCGCCGGATCCTCGGCGAGCGTGGAGATGGTGCCATCGAAGTCACAGCACACGAGCAGGCGCGGTGTTGCGGCGAGATCGAGGACCGCTGCTTCGAACAGTGATGCGGTCGATGGGCCTTCGGTCACGGAACGGTGCCTTCGAGCGTCGCCAAGAACGTGCGCACCCAGCGGTCCACGTCGTCCTCGAAGACGTTCGCGCGGAGCATCTGCATACGCCTGGTCAACTCTTCGGGCGTGGACTGCGCAACCGCGGCGAGTGCGCGCTTGACCGCGTCGATGTCGTAAGGGTTCACGATGAAGGCCTCGCGGAGCTGGCTCGCCGCACCGGTGAACTCGCTGAGGATCACGGCCCCCGTGTCGTCAGTCCGCGATGCCACGTACTCCTTCGCAACCAGGTTCATGCCATCGCGAAGCGGCGTGACGAGCAGGACGTCGGCGGCGACGTACATCGCCACGAGTTCCTCCCGAGAGACCGACTGGTGCAGGTAGTGGATAGCCGGATCGCCCACGCGTCCGAGATCGCCGTTGACGCGACCCACGAGAAGTTCGACGTCGTCGCGGATCCGCCGGTACTCGTCGACGTTCTCGCGGCTCGGGATCGCCAGCTGGAGCATGGTGACCTCGGTCATGTCGAGCAGACCCTCGACGAGTGCCTCGGAGAATGCACGCAGCCGGACGTCGATGCCCTTCGTGTAGTCGAGGCGATCGACCCCGAGGAACAGGATGCGAAACCCGCCCATCTCCGCGCGCATCTCCCGCGCGCGCTCCTGGACCTCCGGGGTCCGAGCGAGCGCGTCGAAGGAGGCCGCGTCAATCCCGATCGGGAACGCATCAACGCGCACGCTGCGGTAGCCGGCTTCGAGCGGCACATCGACGCGATCGCCGCCGGGATCGAGCGCGAGGAGCCGACGAGTCGCCGCAAGGAAGTTGAGCGCGCCATCGTGAGTCTGGAATCCGATGAGGTCTGCACCGAGAAGACCCTCAAGGATCTGGCGTCGCCACGGGAGCTGCGCGAACAGCTCGACCGGCGGGAAAGGGATGTGCAGGAAGAAGCCGATCCGCAGGTCCGGCCGCAATTCGCGGAGCATTCGGGGCACCAGCTGCAACTGGTAGTCGTGCACCCAGACGGTGCCGCCTTCTGGTGCCTGCTCGCTGATCTTTGTCGCGAACACGAGATTGACGTCGTAGTACGTCTCGAACTCGGGGCGGTGGTACGCGGGGTTGGCGACGGAGTCGTGGTACAGCGGCCATAGCGCGCCGTTGGAGAACCCCTCGTAGAACTGCTCGACCTGCTCGGCGGTCAGTGGCACGCCGACGATGCCGAGGCCGTCGATCTGGTCAGGCAGGGGAGGGGAGTCAGCCTCGTTGGCTGTATGACCGCTCCAGCCGATCCACGTTGCCTTGCGGCCCCTCAGGGCCGGCTCGAGGGCGCTGACCAGTCCACCAGGCGCTCGTCGCCAGACCGCCTCGGCCCCGCTCCCGGACAGCTCCACTGGCAGGCGGTTGGCGACCACCACGAGATCGGCGGCATCGCTCACGCCGGGGTCCTGACTGGTATCTGTCACCACCTGACTGTACCCAGACTTCAGGTAACGTCCCGGTGAGGGAAGTCACGTTCGCACAGCCAGGAGGCCAGATGTCCGCGACCGACAGTTTCGACGTCATCGTCATTGGAGCAGGACCTGCTGGTGAGAACGTCGCGGGGCGCGTGAGCGACGGGGGGATGACGGCGGTCATCGTCGAACGCGAACTCGTGGGAGGCGAGTGCTCGTACTGGGGATGCATGCCGAGCAAGGTTCTCATCAGGCCCGGCGACGTGATCGCGGCCGCCGAGCGAGTGCCGGGCGTGACGACCGGGCCCTTGGACGTCGCAGCCGTGTTCGCGCGGCGCGATGAGATCACGAGCAATTGGGACGACACCTCGTCGGTTCCGTGGCTGGAGTCCAAGAACATTGCCCTCGCTCGCGGCATCGGCAGGTTGGTCGGGGTCAGGGCGGTCGACGTGACCGACGCGAACGGCAACGTTCGCCACCTCACCGCCAACGTCGCCGTGGTTCTGGCCACCGGCACGCGGGCAGCGATGCCGCCGATCGAGGGACTCGCGGACTCGCGGCCGTGGGACAACCGCGCGGTGACGGCAGCGACCACCGTTCCGAGGCGATTGCTGGTGCTCGGGGGAGGAGCGATTGGAGCCGAGATGGCTCAGGCGTTCCGACGCCTAGGCAGCGCGGAGGTCACGGTTGTCGAAGGCGGTGAGCGGCTCGTACCGCGGGAGGAGCCGTTCGCGGGCACCGAACTTCGCGAGGCTTTCGAGGCCGAGGGCATCGTGGTCCACACCGGCGTGACGGTCACGCGAGTCGAGCGCGCCCCGGATGACGGACCGCTGACCATCACCCTGGCCGATGGCCGGTCCGTCGAAGCCGATGAGATCCTCGTCGCGGTCGGCAGGAAGTCGGCGACCGCCGATCTCGGCCTCGAAGTGGTCGGACTGGAGCCGGGTCGCCCCGTAGATGTCGACCACCAACTCCGGGCGAGCGGTGTCGACGGTGGCTGGCTCTATGCGGTCGGCGATTGCAATGGTCTGGCCCTTCTGACCCACGTCGGCAAGTACCAGGCGCGGATCGCCGGCGACGTCATCCTCGGAAAGGATGCGCGGGACGAGGTCAGCCGTGATGCGGTGCCGCGGGTGACCTTCACCGATCCTCAGGTGTGCGCCGTTGGCCTGACCGAGGCGCAGGCTCGTGAGCGCGGGATCGACGTGCGCGTGGTGTCGTACGGCGTTGGCGACGTCGGCGGTGCGAGCGTGCTCGGCAAGGGCATCACGGGAACCGCCCAGATCGTGGTGGATGAGGCCGCAGGCGTCATCGTCGGCGCGACGTTCACTGGACCCGATGTCCAAGAACTCCTGCACTCCGCGACGGTGGCGATCGTGGGCCGGGTACCGCTGGCGCGGCTGTGGCATGCGGTGCCCTCGTACCCCACCGTCAGCGAGGTGTGGCTGCGCCTGCTCGAGGCGTACGGCCTGTAACCGACGCGGTGTCGCCAACACGTCGGGGGCTGGTCCAGGAATATCCGAGCGTCTCCACTTGCGTAGTGACCACAATGTGTCGATTATTTGCGCTTCGGAACGGACGAGGGGGGTTGGACGATGAACCGCCGGTGGCCTTCGCGGCAGTACCTGGCACTCGCGGCAATCCAGACCCTCCTGCTCCTGACCGTCGTCGCGTACTCCCTGTGGCCGCCCGTGCCCGAGAGTCCGGTCGACGCGGACCGCTGGCTCATCATCGTCGCGCTCCTGATCGTGGGGTACACGGTGCTGGTCGCCCCGCGGCTGCCATGGTGGGGGCTCGAGGCGTCGATTGTCGGGACGTGGCTGTTGATTGCCGGCCTGACGCTGACGCGGGCCACCGGCCAAGGCCAGATCGTGCTCGGACTGTCGGTAGTCGTCCTGGCGGTCTACATCGTCTACTTTCTGCCTCGCGGCAGGGCCTTCGTCCAGGTCGTCCTCATGGTCGGCACCTACGGCGTAGCGCTGGTACTCAACTCGCACATCATCGGACCGTTCCTGGTAGTCCTCGTGGTGATCAGCGTGCTGTTGGCAGCGCTCATCATGAGTGGCCTGCGGGAGACCGAACGCCGCTATCGCCTGATTGTCGACAACGCGGCCGAAGTCATCTTCCACAGTGACGAAGGAGTGGTCCAGTGGATCTCGCCGTCGGTGACGCAGGTTCTCGGCTGGACTCCCGACGAGCTCATCGGCACGAGTATCCACCGGCTGTGGCACCCCGAGGACCACGACGCAGCTGTCGCCCTTCGTGATGCGGCGTATGGCGGGACCTCCGGGCTGGGAGTCTTCAGATTCCTCACCCATGACCACGACTACACCTGGATCGAGGTCTCGTTCAAGCCCTACGGCGAGAAGGGACGAGGAGGCGCGGTCGGCACGATGCGCGATGTCTCCACACGCATCGCGGCTGAGCAGGCGCTAATCGCGTCCGAGCAGGAATATCGCATGCTCGCGGAGATGGAGTCCGAGCGCCTGCAGCAGCTCGCCAGCCTCGACGACGCGAAATCGCGCCTGTTCCAGAACATCAGCCATGAGCTGCGTACTCCGATTGCGGTCATCCAGGCTCCGCTGCACGGGCTGCTTCGCGGCGAACGTTCACGCAATCTGACAGCGGAGCAGCGCGCGGACCTCGAGGCCGCCGCGCGCGCAGCTGACAGCCTGCAGCGCCTCGTCGACGGCCTGCTCGACGTGGCGCGTGGCCAAGCCGGTGCGCTTGTCGTCGAGGAGGAGCCGACTGACCTGGCTGCGCTCACCAGCGACGCGGTGGCGATGTTCCGTTCCAGCGCTGAGCAGGCTGGACTTGCGCTCACGGTGTCGAGCCCGGGATTCCCACCGTTCGTGCGCATTGACCGGGACCTGTGGCTGAAGGTCCTGCTCAACCTCGTGTCGAACGCGGTGAAGTTCACGAAGGACGGCGAGGTTGCCGTCCATATGCGTCACGACGGCACGTTCGTCGAGCTCCGCGTGTCCGACAGCGGCGTGGGTATCGCCGAGGAGGACCTCCCCCACATCTTCGAGCGCTTCCAGCAGGCGCGGAATCAACCCGTCCGCGGGCAGGCAGGCTCCGGGCTCGGTCTGGCCCTCGTCGCCGAGCTCGTGCGGGCGGTGGGCGGCGCCATCAGCGTCGAGACCACCGAGGGACTCGGCACGTCATTCACGGTGCGAATGCCAGCCGAGCGATGTGTCGGTCCGGCAACCCCGGTGGCAGCGGCGACCGCGACGGCCACGACGCAGACGCAATGGCTTGGCGCGATGGAACCGGCGCCCGCGCCTGCGGACGACGAGATCGAGGGCACCCCCGAGGTCCAGCAGGGGCGGATCCTCCTTGTGGAGGATCACGAGGATCTTCGTGGCTACATCACCCGGCTGCTGAGCGAGGCTGGCTGGCTCGTCACCGACGTGGGCGACGCAGAGGCCGCGCAACCACTGCTCATCGACCACGATCTGCTTCTCAGTGACGTGATGCTTCCTGGCATCGATGGGCTTGAACTCGCGCGATGGGTGCGCCGCGATGAGGCTCTGCGGTGGACGCCGGTGATCCTGCTCACCGCGAGAGCCGATCGTGAGTCCATCATCGCCGGGCTGCACGCCGGTGCCGATGACTTCATCAGCAAGCCATTCGATCCCGAGGAACTGATTGCCCGTGTGGGCACGCACCTGGAGCTGTCTCTGCTGCGAAAGGTGGTACTTGACGAGGCTGACAATCGCGCGGCGAACCTGCAACGTGCACTCGGCAGCAACCGCGTGATCGGCACCGCACTCGGCATTCTCATGGCCCACGAGCGGATCTCCGCAGACGAGGCGTTCGTTCGGTTGCGCGAGGCCAGCCAGACAAGCAATCGGAAGCTTCGCGATGTCGCGGACGACGTGGTGTTCACGGGCGCGCTGTCGGTATGACCGTCTGGCAGCACGCCACGGCCAGGACTCACCTTGTCGTCGCGGGCCTCGTAGGACTGGTTGCCGGCGTCCTGGTTGCGCTCGTGTTCGCGTGGTCGGCCGGACTGATGGTGGCATGGACGGCGGCGGCGGCGACCTTCCTCGTACTGACGTGGCCGCCGATCTGGTCCGTCGACGACAAGGGCACCGCCCAGCTCGCGCAGCGACAGGATCCAGGGCGAGCGCTGCGGGACATCATCCTTCTGGCGGGCTCGGCGGTGAGTGTTCTCTCGGTTGCTCTCGTGATCATCCCGGCGGGAAGCGCGGACTGGCCGCTGATTGCCATGGGTGTCGCCTGCATCGCGGTGTCGTGGGCGGTCGTGCACACGATCTTTATGCTGAAGTACGCCCGCCTGTTCTACTCGGCACCACGGGGTGGGATCGACTTCAACCAGGAGGGCGATCCGACATTCCGCGATTTCGCCTACGTTGCGTTCACGGTCGGTATGACATTCCAGGTGTCGGACACCGAGATCACGCAGTCCGCGATCCGATCGACCGTCCTGCGCCAGGCACTCGTCTCGTTCACGTACGCGGCGATCATCATCGCCGTGACCATCAATGTCATTGCGGGCCTGAGCGACAAATAGGTTTGTCAGTCCTCGTCGTCGACTCCGGTCTCGGTCGGAGCGTAGGAGGACTCTGAGACGTGTCCGTCAACTTGTCCCTCCTTCTCCATGGCCTCTTCGGCGGTAGTGGAGGGACCGACTTCGCTGTCCTCGTCGGACACGGGTGGGGTAGGCATGCCTGTTCCGTACCCGGAGCGGGCATAGCCGAACCACGGAACTCAGTGCGACCGGTTGGCCAGCATCGACAGCACCGCGCGCTCCACGCGACCATGCACAGGTAGCCGCCGATCGGACTTCGGCAGGACCGTCGCAGGGAGGACGACCCCGTCGGAGTACAGGTCGACGATTCGCGAGTCCACGTATGAAGAGCGGGCGATCGCCGGGGTGTTGCCGAGGTACTCGGCGACTACCGCGTACGAGTTCGCGATCGTCCGCTTCCTTGCCCGCTCGGCCTCCACGGGTCCGGCGATCGCCAGTACCTGCGCCATCAGAACGGTCGCGTTCCAGGTGCGGAAGTCCTTGGCGGTGAAGTCGCCTCGCGTCACGTCCTTGATGTAGGAGTTGATGTCGGTACTTCGCACGTCACGCCAGCCATCGCTCTGCTGCCAGCCGAACAGTTCAGAGTTCGGATCATCACGCTCGATCAGGTCGCTGATCGCACGGGCCAGCGCCGCGTTGCGGAACGAGAACTGCTGTGGGATGCCGCCCTTGCCCACGAACTGGAACTCGACGACGGAGTTGGTCACCGTCACGTCTCGTCGCTGGAGCGTGGCCAACCCGTAGGTCTCGTGCTCCGCGGCGTAGGACTCCGATCCGATCCGGATCGAGGCGACATCGAGAACGCGGAACGCTGTAGCCATGACGCGCTCGTAACTGAGGTCTCGGCCTCGGAGTGCGGCGCTCGTCTTCCGCCGTGCGCGCGGCAGGGACGTGGCGAGTGCCAGCGTTCGCGAGTGCTTCGCGGCGTCGCGCTGCTCTCGCCATGTTCGGTGATAGATGTACTGGCGTCGTCCTGCTGCGTCGGTCCCCGCCGCTTGGATGTGGCCCTTGTCATCGGGGCAGATCCATACGTCAACCCAGGCGGGCGGGATGGCGAGCGCCTGGATCCGCTCGAGGGCCTCCGGCGCCCGGAGCGCGGTTCCGGACACGTCGAGGAGCCGGCGACCCTTGCGCGTGAACCCGGGTTCTGCGAGGTCGGATCGTCGAAGTCGCACAGGCTTAGCGCGTCAGTCGTTCGCCCAGAGCGGTACCCAGCTCGCTCGTCTGCCACAGGACAGGCACAGCTCATATCTGTCACCCTCGTCGCTGCGCTGGGTGGTCCATTTATGTGCGCCAATGGTGCACGAGTTCGTGGTCGGGATCGTCTGAGCTGCCATCTGAATCGCCTCCGTGGGCCGGTCGCCGTCTTGGCCCTGTGTACCCCGGGCGACATTTGTCATAACGGCTCCGCTTGCACGCCCCGCCGCACGGGTACTTTGAGGTGTGGCGCAGAAGACGACCGTTGCGGTGGGTGGACGCACCATGCAGGTGACCAATCTCGACAAGGTGCTGTACCCCGACTCCGGAACCACGAAAGCCGATGTTCTGGGTTACTACGCCGAGATAGCGCCGTACCTGATCTCACATGCACAGTGGCGCCCGGCCACGAGGAAGCGGTTCGTCCACGGGGTCGGGACGGCAGCCAGCCCCGGGGAATCCTTCTTCCAGAAGAATCTCGAACCCGGCGCTCCGGAGTGGATCTCTCGTTTTGCGATCGAGCACTCCGACCGCACGAATGTCTACCCTCTTGTGAATGATGTCGCGACGCTCGTGTGGCTGGCGCAACTGTCTGCCCTGGAGATCCACGTGCCGCAGTGGCGATTCGATGAGGACGGGCGACGCATGAATCCCGACCGCATCGTGCTTGACCTCGATCCAGGCGATGGTGTTGACCTTGAGGGCTGCGCCCAGGTCGCGCTGTGGGTCCGCGCAGCCCTTGAGGAGTTGGGACTGCATGCGGTGCCTGTCACCAGCGGCAGCAAGGGCATTCACCTCTACGCCGAACTGGTCGGCGACCTGACGTCGGATGCTGCCTCGGATCTGGCCCATCAACTCGCGAGGCAGATCGAGGCTGAGCACCGTGACCTGGTCGTCAGTGGAATGGCGCGAGCCTTACGTCGAGGCAAGGTGTTCATCGACTGGAGTCAGAACAACGGCGCGAAGACCACGGTCGCTCCCTACTCGCTGCGTGGGCGGAGCCTGCCGACGGTGGCCGCACCTCGGACGTGGGCCGAACTTGAGCGGCCAGGACTACGCCAGCTCACGGCGACGGAGGTGCTGACTCGGGTGAAGGACGTTGGCGATTCGCTGGCGTCGGCAGGGATCTCGTGAGCCGCAGTCAGGGAATCCCCTTTTCGCCCATGCTCGCGACCGCCGGATCGGTCGGCGATGTGTCCGGCGCTGACTGGGTGCACGAGATGAAGTGGGACGGCGTGCGCGTGATAGTCGACTGCACGGACGACGGCGTTCGCCTGTGGAGTCGCAACGGCCTTGACCTCACGGAGACTTTCGCCGATCTCGGTGAGCGCATCGCCGTCGATTCCGGGACGGTGCTCGACGGAGAGGTCGTCGCCTTCGATGCGAAGGGACGTCCGGACTTCGGCCTGCTCCAGCAGCGACTTGGTGTAACAGCGCCGAACGCCGTGCAGCGGTTGTCGAAGTCCGTTCCCGTGCACCTGATGGTGTTCGACATCCTGCGCCTTGACGGGCACCCGGTGATCAAGCTTCCGTATCGCGAACGCAGGGATCTCCTCGAACGCACTATGACCGAGAGCCAGTCCGTGCACGTACCTCCAGCGTTCGAGAGCGACGCGGAGACAGCACTTGCTCAAAGCCTCAGCCACGGACTCGAGGGGATCGTGGCCAAGCGCGTCGATGCGCCCTACGTCCCAGGTAAGAGGTCGACATCGTGGATCAAGGTCAAGCACGAACTTCACGAGGAGGTCGTTGTCGGCGGCTGGTCCCCTGGCGCGGGAAGGCGTGCCGACACCATCGGCTCGCTGCTTGTCGGCACGCCCGACGGCGCCGGTGCACTTCGCTATGTCGGACGTGTGGGCACCGGATTCGACGAGTCTGAACTCCGACGCGCGCGATCGCTGTTTGCCTCGATCGCGGCGACGTCTTCGCCTTTCACCGATGTCCCCGCCACGATTGGGCGATCGGCCAACTGGGTCACCCCGGACCTCGTCTGCGAGGTCGCATTCTCGGGCTGGACATCCGGGGGGCTCCTGCGCCACCCGGTGTGGCGTGGCTGGCGTGTCGACAAGAGCCCGCCCTCGTCCTAGCTGGCCTTCTTGCTCGGGGCCTTCTTGGCGGTACTGCGTGGCGCGCGCTTCGCCACCTTCTTCGCCGGCGTCCGGGTCTGCTCAACGCTTCGCCTAAGCGCCTCCATGAGGTCGATGACATCGCCATCCGTAGCGGTGTTGGTCTCGTCATCCGTGTCCGGTGTCGAGACTGCGTCACCGTCCTTCAACTTCGCCTCGATCAGGTCCTGAAGTTGGCGGTGATAGTCATCGGCGAACGCATCGGCGTCGAAATCTGCCGAGAGGGACTCGACAAGTTGCGCGGACATCTCCAGCTCCTGCTTGGAGATCTTTACCTCGCTGTCGACGGAAGGGAAGGCCGGCTCGCGCACCTCATCACTCCACAGCAGTGTCTGCAGCATCAACACGTCTCCGTAGGGGCGCATTGCAGCGAGCCTGGAACGCTGACGCATCGAGAACCGCACGATCGCCGTGCGGTCGGTCTGCTCGAGGGTCCGGCGAAGGAGTATGTACGCCTTGGGTGAGGAGGCAGCAGGCTCCAGGAAGTAGCTGCGATCGAACCGAATCGGGTCGATATCGCCGCTCGGCACGAACTCGACGACCTCGATCTCCCGGCTCTTCTCGGCAGGCAGCGTGGCGAGGTCCTCATCGCTGAGGACGACGGTTTTGCCGCCATCCTCGAACGCGCGGTCCACGTGGTCGTAGGCGATTACCTCGCCGCAGACCTCGCACCGACGCTGGTACCGGATCCGGCCGCCGTCCTCATCGTGGACCTGATGAAGCTCCACGTCGTGCTGCTTGGTGGCGCTGTACAACTTGACCGGCACGTTGACCAGCCCGAAGGTGACAGCCCCGGTCCACATCGACCGCATGCCGTGGTCCGGGCCGGCCACCTCAGGCGACCTCGGGGCGGCTCGCGCGCGTGCGCAATTCGCCCACCAGGACGGCAAGGCGACGTGACACCATCATCTGGCTCATGCCGAGGACCTCAGCGATCTCGCGCTGAGTGCGGCCGTCGACGAAGCGCAGCCACAGCATCCTGCGCTCGTGCTGGTTGAGATCCTTGAGCAGGTCCGCGAGCTCCAGAGAGTCGTTGACCGCGTCGAAGTCGAGGCACTCGCCTGGCAGCACGTCACCGAGTGAGTGGCCGGAAGGATCGATCGGCTGGTCAAGAGACACCGCCCGGAAGCACGAACGCGCGGTAATGGCCTCGCTGATGTCCGATGTACCCGCGTCGAGTTCCTTGGCGAGCGTGCTCACGTTCGGCATCTCGCCGGTCGCCTGCGCGAGTGACTCGGTCGCAATACCGACCTGAGAGTGCAATTCCTGAACGCGCCGGGGCGGGCGGACGCTCCAGCACTGATCGCGCAGGTACTTCTTCAGTTCGCCGTTGATGGTCGCGTGCGCGTACTTCTCGAACTCGCCACGCTCGGGGTTGAAGCGACGGATCGCCTTCACCAGCGCGAGGCTCGCCACCTGCGTGAGGTCGTCGAAGTCGGCTCCGGTGCGTGTGAAGCGCGACGCCAGGCGGCGCGCCATCGGCAGATGCGTCCTAGTGACCGAGTCCTCAAGCTGCGAGCGCTCGGTCTGGGTGAGGTCAGATCCGGCAAGGCGAACGAGCCTGGGATCTGCCTGGACATGGTTGGGGGCAATAGAAATAACGGGATCCACGAGAATCTCCCTGGTACGGGAAAGCGTCGATCCGGCTATTTGTTTAACCGGTACTGAGATCAATCTGTCAGGTTCGGGCAACGGTTTGCAAGTCGGTCGGCGTGTCTCGCGACAGATTTAGGCCGAATTTTACCTGCACGCAAGAGGCCCCCACCGCAGGCGGTGGGGGCCTCTTGCGCTCGTGCTGCGGGTTCCGCTAGATACCCCCACCGCGCCCCCGGCCGGCGACGAGGCCGATCAGGCCCACGACGAGCAGGATGATCGCGATGATGAACAGCCACTTCGCGGCCGTCCCGAATCCAATGAGAGCGGCCACGAGGGCGGCGATGAGAAGGATCAACCAAGCGGACATGTTCACTCCTAGTCGTGTTCAGCGTGGTCGCTGCTGCGCACGGATTACCCTCCGGTCTCGAATCTGAATCGACTGGCACTGCGTCACTAGCTTGGCCCCGGGGGGTCCGGGAGGGCTGACAGCTCCGTTTCAGCGCGATCCGCCCCGGGTACCCATGAGTACACACATGCGCACTACAAGAGGGGGGCCACGTGTCCGTGCCTATGCCGCAGTCGAACGATCTGCCCGACCCGTGCTCGTTTGGCGTGCATGACTGGGTGACGAAGCGAAACGACGAGCGCGAGGATTACGACGTCTGTCTGCGCTGCGGGCAGCAGGCAGCATGGACCCCGCTGCCCCCGGAGGGCCTCGTTGGCTAATTGAGGCTGCGTCGGTCACGATGGAGGGAATGGGGGAGCCACGATGAAGTCAACGCGCTTTCGCGCTGGGCTCGCCGTGCCTGTTGCCGCCCTGCTGTTCTTCGGGCTCGTCGAGCCCGCTTCCGCCCGACCCGTGCAGATCCCGGCGGACTCGAGTTCCAAGACTGCAGCGTTGGTTCGACTTCTTGAGCGTCGGATCCACGATCCCCGTATTGGCGACAATTTCGCGATGATGGTGACCGACGCGGCAACCGGTGACATCGTGTGGTCCCACGATCCTGACAATCAGCAGCGCGCCGCGTCGAACATGAAGATCGTGACTGCCGTGACATCGCTGGCCACGATGGGTCCGAGCAAGCGGTTCGTCACGCGCGTGCGATCCGCTGCGAATGGCGCCGACCTGATCCTCGAGGGCGGAGGAGACCCGCTGCTGTATCGAAGCCAGGTTGCCGCCCTCGCCGACCGCACCGCCAAGACGCTGAAGCGCGGATCGCGCGTCATTGTGCATGTGGATGGCGACCTGTTCGCGCCGCATCGGCGCGGTCCTGGGTGGACGCCCGGGTACAGCAACTACCTCATTGCCGACGTGCAGGCCCTCGCCATGTTCGGAGATCACTCCCATCGGCCGGCGCTCAACGCTGCTCGGGTGTTCACCTCGCGGCTGCGGGACAAGGGCATCAATGCTCGGATAGGACGGAACGAGGATGCCGCGCCAGGGGCTCGCACCATCGCGCGCACAACCGGACATACCGTGTCGCAGGCGGTAGGCGTGATGCTGAGCCAGTCGGAGAGCAATGTGGCCGAAGTGCTGTTCCGACAGGTGGCAGTGGCATCCGGACTGCCCGCGACCTGGGTCGGCGGCATCTCTGCCACGAAGCGCGCGCTGGATTCGATCGGCGTGGACAGCAGCAACGTGCGAATCTACGACGGCAGCGGTCTCTCGCGAAAGGACCGACTGACGCCGAGGTTCCTGGTCGATCTCCTACGCACTGCCAAGGAGTTGCAGGGCCCGCGCTTCGCAGCCATGTTCAAGCCTTCCGCCATGCCTATCGCTGGCCGGACGGGAACGCTTGATACGCCATACGGGCGTTACGACACGCGGCCGTCTCGCTGCGCGGCCGGACTAGTGCAGGCCAAGACGGGCACTCTCTACGATGTGATTGCCCTGTCTGGAGTGGCGAAGACGGTTGGCGGCAAGCGTCTGCTGTTCTCCATGATCGTCAACAGCAGGCCGACCGGCTACTCGAAACTCACGACGAGGCGAGCCCTCGACGGGCTGGCCGCGACCATAACCGGATGCTGGAGGTAACTTCGATTGTCCCGCGCTACGGGTGACGACATCACCGAGCTCATCCTGAGCCAGCATGAGGATTTTCGCCGTCGCTTTGTCGACCTCTGGGACCTGCGCCCCGGCGGCGACGTGCAGCGGCTGGGTGCTGCATGGCGAGAGCTCGCGGACCTGCTCGAGGTGCACGCCAGCGCTGAGGAAGAGATCCTGTATCCCGTCCTGCTCAAGAAGGGTGGCGACGACGCCCCTGAGGAAACCCTTGATGCCGTGGGCGATCACAACGAGATCCGGGATGCAGTCCGCGAAGCGGCTCGGCACGAACCGAGCAGTTCGGCCTGGTGGGATGCGGTGTTGGCGTGCCGCAAGGCGAATGACGAACATCTCGCCGAGGAGGAGCGCGACGTCATACCCGACTTCCGCGAGCACAGTGATGCAACACTCCGAGGGGCGCTCGGCGAGGCATGGATCGACTTCGGAAAGCAACACGCCGGAGCCCGCGGCATCTCCGGCGACGACGTCGACCCGGACGACTTCGTCAAGGAGAACTCCTGATCATGGACATGCTGCTGGGTTCGCACTCCGGACCGATGTCGCCAGATGACCTAGCCGCGGCATACCCATGGCCGGTCGGCCAGACGTGGGTGCGCGCGATGATGGTGCTCACGCTCGACGGCGCCTCAACGGGCGCGGACGGGCTGAGCGGGTCCATCTCCTCCGCGGGTGACAAAAAGGTATTCGCCGAAACTCGCCGCCTCAGTGACGTCGTGCTCGTGGGAGCCGGCACGATCCGCGCGGAGCACTACAAGCCCTTTCGTGCCAAGCCTGAGGCCGCTGCCGAGCGTGCGTCCCTCGGTCTGGACGTCGCTCCGCTCCTTGTGATCGTCAGTGCCTCACTCCATCTGCCCTGGTCTGATCCAGTCTTCTCCGAGTCGGCCATCCGCCCTCTCGTGCTGACCGTGGAGAACTGCGATGGCGCGGCGCTGGCCACCGCGCATCAGCATGCGGACGTGGCCGTGCTCCCCGGCACCCGGGTCGACCCGGTCGTCGTGCTTGACCACTTGCGCGCTCGGGGTCTACTTCGGATCGTCTGCGAGGGCGGACCACACCTGCTGTCGGAGATGTCTCACGCCAAGGTCATCGACGAGGCCGACATCACCGTGGCGCCCCTCATTGTCGGCGGCGGGCAGAAGGTGACCGGCACACCGATGTTCGAACCTGACCGGTTCCGGCTGGCGCACTCGATTGCCGAGGACGGCTATCTCTTCAACCGCTATGTGACCGCGTAACGCCAAAAGCGTTGACGGGACCCCTTGGGCATGGATTAATAGGTTCGTTAACAAGGTGAATTAAAAGCCGAGCCTAGGAGCGAACCGATGGGAACCACGTTGATCGCGGAGTCCCTCCCGCAGTTGCTCGCTCCCGAGGTGGAGGACGACCCGGCCGCCTTCTACGCGAAGTTGCGGGAACTCGACACGATTCGCTACGACGAGAGTGCGGGTGCCTTCCTCCTGGTTCGGCACGAGGACGTGAGTGCCGCGTACCGCAACCCGATCTTCACGACCCAGAACTACGCGTGGCAGCTGGAACCGGTCATGGGCCGCACGATCCTTCAGATGCACGGACCCGAGCACGCTAAGGTGCGTGGCCTCATGGGCCCGTCGTTTCGTGGGCACGGCTTGAACGGATGGCTGGGGCCCATCGAGCGGAATGTCGCCGGAATCCTCGACTCGACGGTGGGGCAGACCCTCGATGGCCTGACTCGCTCGTTTCGTCCAGGAGACGAGATCGACCTGGTTGCCGACTTCGCGCGGTACTTTCCTGTCTACGTCATTGCCGACATCCTGGGCCTGCCGAAATCCGATCACGGACGCTTCTACGGCTGGTACACCGCGCAGAGCGCCTTCTTGTCCAACCTCGCCCGCGATCCTCAGGTGGAGGCGGCCGGCCTCGTCGCGATGGACGACCTGCGCGGATATCTCGCACCACTCGTCGCCGAAAGGCGTCGGAATCCGCAGGAGGACTTCATCTCCATGCTCACGGCCGCCGATGTCGACGGTGTGCCGCTGACGGACGAAGAGGTGATGACGCACGCCACGCATCTGCTGAACGCCGGGTCCGAGACCACGGATCGCACGTTGGCGAACCTCTTCACCCACCTGCTCGTCAAGCGCGAGCGTTTCGAGGAGGTACGTGCAGACCGGTCACTGGTGACTGCGGCAATCAGCGAGACCCTGCGCCTCACCCCGCCGTCGCAGATGAACGGCCGCGTGACGACCGAGGATGTCGAGATTCGCGGAGTCCACGTTCCGGCCGGCTCCTTGGTCATGCTGATCATGGCGTCGGCGAACCGCGACGATCGGCGGTTCTCGGATCCGGACACGTGGGACATGCATCGGACCGATCTGAATCACGACAAGGCCTTCACGAGCACGGGTGAGCACTTCGCGTTCGGCTACGGACGCCACTTCTGCCTGGGCGCCATGGTGGCCCAGAAGGAGCTGGAGACCAGCCTCAACGTGTTCCTCGATCGCTTCCCGGACATGCGCCTCGCCGAGGGCTTCACCCCGGTCAGCCGCGGCATCAAGATGCGCTCACCGGTGTCGCTGAAGATCGTCCTGTGAGTGACTCAATCGTTATGTTCACCAGGCAAACAATTCGGGCTGCCGGAGGTTAGTGTGTAGGTCACGCTTCGGCTCGCGAGCTACGTGGGCATGGCTTCATCTCACAACATTCGTAGGAGTTTCCTGCGGGGAAGGGACTGCATCGCATGTCCAGGAAATTGTTCGGAGCAGCTGCTGTTCTTGGCGCGGCTGGGCTGTTGGTGTCCGCGTGCGGAACGGGAATCGACGTGTCGCAGGGCGGCCAGGCCGCGCAGGAGGGTGGGGGAGCTGCCGTGGACTCCTCGGGAGAGCCGGTGGTCGATACTCAGCCGGCGCCGCCGTCGGGTGAGGCGTGCGTGATCCTTCCCGATGCCGCATCGTCGGCGCGCTGGGAGACCGCTGACCGTCCGTTCCTGGAGGCTGCTTTCGAGGCAGCTGGCGTGGCCACCGATATCCAGAACGCCAATGGTGACAAGGCGAAGTTCGCCACGATTGCTGACGGGATGCTGGCCAGTGGCTGCGCGGTCCTGCTGATCGTGAACCTGGACAGTCCCTCGGCGGCGGCAGTGATCTCCAAGGCTGATGCTCAGGGTGTGCCGGTCATCGACTACGACCGTCTGACTCTTGGCGGCGGCGCCTCGTACTACGTGTCCTTCGACAATGTCGCGGTGGGCACGGCGATCGGCGAGGGCCTGGTGCAGTGCATGCAGGCCAACGGCGACAAGGACGGTCCGGTCGCGCTGCTGAACGGATCACCCACCGACAACAACGCCACCTTGTTCAAGGAGGGTTACGAGAAGGCCATCAAGAAGGCCGGCTACGACATCTCCGGCGACCAGGCCGTGCCCGACTGGGATAACACCAAGGCCGGGACGATCTTCGAGCAGATGTACACCAAGGCCAACGGCGACTTCGTGGGCGTCGCGGCAGCCAACGACGGTCTGGGTGGCGCGGCGATCGCGGTCCTGGACCGCAACGGCCAGGCCGGGACCATCCCGGTGACCGGGCAGGACGCCACCGACGAGGGCCTGCAGCGCGTGCTCCTGGGCACCCAGTGCATGACCGTCTACAAGGCAGTCGGCGCCGAGGCGCAGGCAGCAGCCGACCTCGCGGTCGCGTTGATCAATGGCGACTTCGGCACGGCAGACTCGCTGGCCACCGGCATCACCATCGATACCGAGACCACCGCGGAGGTCCCCAGCGTCCTGCTGGAGCCGCAGTCGATCTTCCCGGAGAACGTCGCAGACGTCATCGCCGACGGCTACACCACCGCAGACAAGATCTGCACCACCGAGGAGCTCAAGGCCGCCTGCACGAAGTACGGCATCTCCTAAAGCGACAGGCAATGACAAAGCCCGGCGCAATCCGCGCCGGGCTTTGTCATTGCTGAGGGACGGTCAGTAGTCGTATCCCGGACCGGGCTCGGTGGGCGTCGTTGGCGTGCTCGCGTTCGGCGTCGTCGTGATCCTCGCCCCCGCCGGGGTTACGACCCACCATCTGCCGCCGGAGGCGTTCACGCCCTGGCCAGCAGTCGTGCCTGCAGAACTGTCACCCGCGAACGTGTAGAGCGGGAAGCCGTTCAGCGTGAGCTGGCGTATGCCGTCCGGCCGCTTGAGCACGCCGACCTTGCCGGATATCCCGGGTACGGACGACGGGAGCTTCGCCGGTGCTGCCACTGCCGGCCACGCCTTGAGGCAGGCACCGGTGCACGCTGAGTGACCTTTCGAGTCCGCAGCAAACTCGTAGACGGTTCGACCCTTGGCATCGACAACGATCGTGCCCAGGCTTGTCCGTGCCGTTGCCAGCAGACTGGCCTTTCGGTCGATCACGGCGGCGGCGCCCGGAGCGGCCGTGAGGCCGACGAGAGAGGCAGCGAAGCCTGCTGCGAGAAGTGCCGTGCTGGCGCGATGAGTTCTCATGTCGCCGTCCCAGGGCTCAGATAGAAACTGATCATCTCGGCGATGCACGCGGGCTTGTCATCACCGTCGATCTCGATGGTCACCTTAAGCACGGCCCGCAGGCCTTGGGAAGTGTTCTCAGCGGACGCCAGCGAGATGGTCCCCCTGACCCGCGAGCCGGAAGGGACCGGGCGCAGGAAACGGACCTTGTCCAGGCCGTAGTTCACGGCGGTCGGATTGCCCTCGATCGTGAAGACCTCAGGAATCATCGCCGCAAGCAGGCTGAGAGTGAGGAAGCCGTGCGCGATGGTGCCGCCGAACGGTCCGGTAGCAGCGCGCTCGGGGTCCACGTGGAGCCACTGGAAGTCGCCCGTTGCCTCGGCAAAGGTGTCGATCCGCTTCTGGTCGACGAGGATCCAGGAGCTGACTCCGATGTCCTCGCTGACGGAAGCGGCCAGCTCATCGACCGAGGCGAAAGTCCGCACCTCAGCCGGCTTCGGCGGGCCGCCACATGGGCAGTCCCAGTTCGGGAGTCATGCGCACGACATAGGCCTGAACGCGGTCGCCGATCTCGACAGCGTCGACGTCGACGTCGGTGACTGTGCCGAGAACCCGCGGACCCTCATCGAGATCGATCAGTGCGGTGACGAACGGCACCTCCTCGCGGAAGCCCGCCACTCCGCTCTGCCGGATCACGGTGAACGTGTAGATGGTCCCGAGTCCGCTCGCGTCCTCCCACTCCACCTGGTGCCCGCAGTCCACGCACCAGCCGCGCGGATAATGCTGGGCGCGTCCGCACTTCGGGCAGCGCTCGATAAGCAGGCGGCCATTCGCGGCTTCGGTGAAGTAGACGGTCGACAGCGGGTCGAGTCCGGGAACCGGCTTCACCCAGGGGGTCGCCGGATCAACCACGTCAAGTCGTGCATGCTCCATGCTCGTCGCCTCCGACATCACCGCACTCCTCGTCCCAAGATGTTGACGCCGATGGCGGACAGCCATCCGCCCGAGCCCGCGGCAAGCGCGACCTCGCAATTGGGAACCTGTGTCGCTCCCGCCTCGCCGCGCAACTGCCGCACGGCCTCGATGATCAAGAAGATGCCGCGCAGTCCGGGGTGGCAGGCGGACATGCCGCCGCCATCGGTGTTGATGGGCAGTGACCCGCCCATCTTGAGGTTGCCTTCGGCGGCGAATGGACCGCCCTCACCCGGCTTGACGAAGCCCAGGCTCTCCAGGAGAAGCAGAACGGTGATGGTGAAGCTGTCGTAGAGCATCGCCATATCGACATCGGCGGGCGTGAGTCCGGCACGCGCGAAGGCATCCGGACCGGCCTGCGCCCCCGCAGTCGTCGCGAGATCAGGTGCCTGGCAGATGTTCCAGTGCGACTGGCGGCCCGCAGTTCCCAGGATGCTGATCGGGATCTTCTTCAAGTCACGAGCGCGCTCCTCGGTCGTGACGATGACCGCGCCGCCGCCATCGGTGATGGCGCAGCAGTCCAGCTTGTGGAGCGGATCGGCGATCATCCGCGAGTTGAGCACGTCGTCGACAGTGATGAGATCGCGGTAGATCGCATTCGGATTGTGCGAGGCCATCTCCCGGATGCCGACCGCGATCTCCGCGAGCTGTGCCGACGTCGTGCCGTACTGGTACATATGGCGCTTCGCGGCCATCGCGTACGAGGACACCGTGGTCTTGCCGTAGGGCTCCTCGTACTGAGACGCCGACACTGGCTGACGGGAGTATCCGGTGCCCAGCGTCCGGCCCATGCGGGTCAGCAGGTCGTGGCCGTAGGTGAGGGCGATGACGTCGGCGGAGCCATCGCGAATCGCGCGTTCGGCATGCAGGAGTTGGAACTCGTAAGCCGAGCCGCCTGTATAGGTCCCGTCGATCCAGCGCGGGTTGAGGCCGAGGTACTCGATCATCTCCGCGAGTTCGGCACCGGGAACGCCGGGGATGTAGGACTCGGCGCTGCCGTACCCGTCGATCTCGCGCTTCTCCAGACCGCTGTCCTCGAGCGCACGATGCAGCGCTTGCGCCTGATGACTGCGCACGTCCAGGTGCGGGGCCTTGGGTGCATCGGACAGGCCGATGCCGACGATTACGGGCGTGCGGGAGGGGCTGGGCATTCATCCACCAATCTGGGTTTGGAACTACTAGCGAACGAGATCGACGAGCAGGTGCTTTTGGACCTTGCCGGATGCGGTGAACGGCAGGCCCTCGACGACGGTCCACGTCGTGGGGATCTTCTGCAGGGTGAGGCGCTGTTCCTTGAGGTAGGCCTCGAGGTCGGAGCCGTCCGTCCAAACCGCGTCGGGCGCGAGCGTCACGAAGGCACCCACCTTCTCGCCGAGCCTGGGGTCGGGCAGCCCGACAACCGCGACGGCCGCGACGGACGGATGGGACAAAATGAGTTCCTCGATCTCACGAGTGGAGAACTTCTCCCCGGCCCGGTTGATGATGTCCTTGATCCTTCCGGTGATGCGCACGAGCCCGCTCGCGTCGACCGTGCCGACATCTCCGGTGTAGGTCCATCCGGCCGCGTCCATCTGGGCACGCGTGACCTCGTCGACCGTGTAGCCGGTCATCGACTGCGGACTACGAACGCGGATCTCGCCTTCACCTCCGGGGGGCAGTGGGTTGCGATCCTGGTCGACTGCCTGGATCTCTGTTCCCGGAATCACCCGGCCGTCTGTCTCGGCCTTGACCTCGAGGGTCTCGTGAGGGCTGCCCCAGCAGACCCCACCGCCGGTCTCGGTCATGCCGTAGCCGCGCCACGCCATGACGCCAAGCTCGTTGGCCTCGCGGATGAGCGCCGGTGGCGTCGCCGCTCCGCCGCTCATGAAGTAGGTGATGCGGTGGTCGGTGTAGCGGCCCTCCCGGTAGACGGCGACGAGGTCGTGGAGGAAGACGGCTGCAGCCGTCGTGAAGTTCACCTTCTCCCGCTCGATGACCGCGGCGGCCTCCTCGCCGTTCCACTTCGGCATGACGACGACCTTCGAGCCGACTGAGCTCGGCCACAGGACCCCGGAGACGAAGCCCGCGAGGTGTGACAAGGGCGAGCACACGAAGAACGTGGTGTCCGAACCGAAGCCGAGCGCCGTGCGGAGCGCGCGAGCGTTGGAGATGAACGCGCGGGAGGTGAGCTGCACGCCCTTGGGGTTGGAGGTCGTCCCGGACGTGTAGAGCATGATCGCGCACTTGTCCGCCTCGAGCGGGTCGGGCAGGCCGGTGACTGGCTCGGCGTCAGCGGCCGGTTGGGCCGGGAACTGACGCCATCCCTTCGGCGCGTCCTCCCCAACGCAGTAGCGCAGCGGTTCGATATCCGTGCCAGCCAGGAGCTCGTCGAACTCCGCCGTCGGGATACGTCCACGGTTCTCGCCGACGGCAATGATCGCAGCGGGCCGGCAGTCGCGGGTGATGTAGGAGAGCTCGTGCTCGCGGTAGATCGGCACGACCGGCACGTTGACGGCGCCGATGCGAAAGGCCGCCGCCTGCGCGACGAGCGCCTCGACCTGGTTGGGCAGTTGGATGAGGATTCGATCGCCGCGCTTGATGCCTGCCGCGACCAGGTCCCGACCGACCTCCTCGGCCCAACGGGAGAACTCACCGTAGGTGTATCGGTCGTCACCGATCACGATGAACTCGCGGTCCGGTGTGTGCGCTGCCACGTCGGAGACAACCCAGCCCAGCCGCTCATCGGTCCACAGTCCATGGGCGCGGTAGTAGTCCGCGCGCGCTGAAGCGTCATCCAGGTTGATCACGATGCGGTCCTCACTCCTGTGGCGACAGAGGCGTTCGGCAAGCGCGACATCCCGGCAATCGAGATCCGCCAAGTGCTTGCCGAATTAGTTAGCCATGTATAACGTGTTGCACACGCAGCGTCAATGCTGTGCGGACAGTCGGTTCGGGATCCCTGCGCGAGTCGGCGCGGGCACCGCACCATCAACCAGCTTGAGGAGCTTGTCAGTGGACTTTGACCTGACCGAGGACCAGTCGGACTTCAGGGACAGCGTGCGTGCCTGGGTGGACAAGTTCTACCCCAAGCACGTCGCACGCGAACTGGAGAAGGACGAGGAGACCTATCCCGACGGCCTGTGGCGCGACATGGCCGACGCCGGCTTCCACGGCATCGGCATCAGCGAGGAGTACGGCGGCCAGGGCGGTGACGCGATCACCCAGGTCATCTTGTCCAGGGAGCTCACCCGGAACCTGTCCGGTCTGTCGGGTGTGTGGGGAGTGTCCTCCTTTGCCGGGGCCAAGACCCTCGGGCTGTTCGGTACGCCGGAGCAGAAGGAGCGGTTCCTTCCTCCGTTGACCGAGGGCAAGGTGCGCTTCTCGATCGCGATCACCGAGCCCTCAGGCGGCACCGACCTGCTCGGCGGGATGAAGAGCAAGATCACCAAGGTCGATGGCGGCTTCCGGCTCAGTGGCCAGAAGGTGTGGTCCTCTGGTGCCGCCGCGGCGGACTATCTGCTCGTGCTCGCCCGCAACGCCGAGGACCCGCAGTCGCGCTCGAACACGACAACGGTTCTGGTGCCGACCAACGCGGAGGGCGTGACGATCCGCAAGATCCCCAAGCTCGGGATCAGGGCGCTCGCATCCTGCGAGGTGTTCCTCGACAACGTGTTCGTGCCCGACGATCTGCTGATCGGCGAGGCGGGCAATGGCTTCCGCCAGCTGCTGTACACGCTCAACAACGAGCGGATCATCACGGCGTCATCGTCGCTGGGCGTGCTCGACGGCGTGCTGGAGGACGCGGTTGTCTACCTGAAGGAGCGCGAGGCCTTCGGCAAGCCGATCGGCCAGTTCCAGGCGCTGCAGCACAAGATCGCGGACATCACGGCGTGGCGGGCTCAGTCCGAGCTCCTCACCTTCCGCGCCGCGTGGCTGGAGTCCAAGGGCCGGCCGAATGGCCTTGAGGCGACCCTCGCCCACTCCGTCTCGGCCGAGTACGCGAGCCAGGCCGCGGATATCGGCATCCAACTGCTGGGTGGCATGGGCTACTCCATGGAGACCGACATGCAGAGGTACTGGCGCGACAGCCGGCTCTACCGGATCGCGCCCATCACGACCGAAATGGCAAAGAACATGATCGCGGAGTCCCACGGACTTCCTCGATCCTTCTGACCACCACAAGAGGAGTACGCATGACCGGCACGTTGGCAGGAAAGGTCGCGATCGTCACGGGAGCAGCCCGGGGCATCGGACGGTCCGAGGCAATCGCACTCGCGTCGGAGGGGTGCCACGTCGTGATCAACGACCTGATCTCCGCACCCGACCAGACCGAGACGGCGGAGAGTGCGGTGGCCGAGATCGTGGCTGCTGGTGGCACTGCCGAGGTGAACCACGATGACATCAGTGACTGGGCGGGCGCCGGGCGCCTCATTGCTCAGGCGGTGGCCGTTGACGGTCACCTGGACATCCTCGTCTGCAACGCGGGAAACCTCCGCGACCGGACGCTGGTCAAGATGTCGGAGGAGGAGTGGGACGCGGTCATCAAGGTGCACCTGAAGGGGCATTTCGCGCCGCTGCACTTCGCCGCTGAGCACTGGCGCGATCGCTCGCGCGCGGGCGAGGCGGTCGACGCTCGCGTGATCACGACCTCGTCGGAAGCCGGGCTATACGGCCACTTCGGCCAGGTCAACTACTCGACCGCCAAGGCCGGCATCGTCAGCATGACGCTCGTCGCGGCACGCGAGCTTGCCCAGTTCGGCGTGAAGGCCAACTCCATCTGCCCGCGTGCCCGCACGGCGATGACCGCCGGAGTGGTGCCGGATATGGATGTCAAGGTGGACGGCATCGACGACTGGGATCCGCTGGCGATCGGCACTGCTGCGACGTTCCTCGCCGGCCCGCACGCGGACGACATCACCGGTCAGGTGTTCGTCGTCCATGGCGCCACGATCACGCGCCTGGCCGTGTGGGCGCCGCTGACCGAGGTCCGGGGCACTTCCGCGTGGACTGTGGAGTCACTCGCCGCAGCGAAGGATCAGCTCGCCGGATCCGAGGGCTTCGCGCTCGAGGAGTTCGACGTGCTGATGAACAGGTCGCCCGAGTAGGTCAGGGGATCGCGACCGATCTGGGCGACGGTGCCCAGGTCGGTCATGTACTGCAGGTGGGCGTGCGCCTCCGCGACTGCGGCGCGCCTCATCAAGCCGGTAACGGCTGGCCAGCCGCGCGACCACCGCAGCTCTCGGGCAACGTTCCACACCGTCGACTCACCGCTGTTGTCCAGTATCGCCGCGACTTCGTCGCACCTGCGCTCGTGGTGAGCGATGAGCATTCGCGATCGCGATCGCGCCCGCAGACCGCGGAAGCGGTACTCATGGGCGGGTAGTGCCTCGGCGCTGTCGAACTGGGCGACGCGCTCGAGTGAGGCGAGGTAGGACCCCAGCGGTGGATCGATGTCGTAGTGCTCGACCGCGATGTTCGGGCTGATGCGCGGAAGGACGTGGTCGCCAGTGAGCAGTAGGTCGTTGTCCTCGTCGTAGAAGCACAGGTGGCCCGGCGTGTGCCCGGGCGTCCACACCGCCCGCACCCGCCTGCCGGTCACGGGCACCAGGTCGCCGTCCTCGAGCAGGATGTCCGGGCTGGCAAGTGTCAAGAAGGGCTGCATCCGCCGGGGATTCAGCAGCAGTGCGTGGACTTCCGTGTCGGGAACCCGCACATTGTCAGCCACGCCTGGTCGTTCGACTCGCCGGTCTCCTCGTCCCATACCCGAGAGGGCAGGGTCTGCTCTTCGGCAGGGTGCATGGCAATCCATGCCCCGGAAGCCTGACGCAGTCGTCCAGCCAGGCCCAGATGATCTGCGTGTGCATGCGTGACGACAACGCCCGCTACGTCGCCCGGAGCGGCGCCCAACGAGGCCATGCCCGCGAGCAGCGCGTCCCAACTCTGCACGGTGTCCCAGCCGGGATCGACGACGACGAGCTGCCCCCTACCGCCGTCGAATACGTAGGCCAGGGTGTATCGAAGCGGGTTGTCCGGGATCGGCACGGGGATCGACCAGAGGCCGTCGCGTACGACCTCGATCGGAGGCTGAGTCCCGTCGATCCAGGCGTCACGCTGGGCGACTCCAGTGACGATCACGATTCGGTACACCAGCCTTCCAATTGCCGAGATTCGGTTGCGCGGGTGTGGGAAGCAGATTAGTTTACGTAGTTATCGATTGTAGATCGGCGTCGTCCGGTCATCGGCGTGAATTGGGGTGTGGGTCTGATGGATTTGTCGGATTTTGATGCGGCGTTGACGTGGACGAGTTTTGAGCCGCATATGCATAAGGCGAAGACGGAGCGTCAGAAGAAGCGGTTGGCGTCGGTGGTGCGGCATTCGCGTGGTGAGGTGGAGGCCGATATTGCGGCGGTGTTGCCGACGTTGATGCCCGATCCGCAGTATCACGAGTATGGGGTGTTCGGGAACACGATTGAGGACACCGGCCCGAAGGGGATTGATGCGGTGAAGGCGAATTATGACGAGATGGTGCGTTGTGGTTCGTATGTGATCGAGAGCAAGAAGCTTCGGGTGGTGGTCTCTGATGAGGAGATTGTCACGGAGGGCACGTTTCGTCAGATCTTGACGTCTGAGGTGGCCAAGGCGATGGGGTTTGTGGAGCCGTCGGATGAGTCGTCGGATTTCTACATGCTGACCGCGCGGACGGTGGTGTTCTGGGACTTCGATGACAATGACCTGGCCAGTGAGGATCGGTGCGTGCTGGCGCACAAGATCGTGCCGTTGCCGGAGTCGGATCTGCCGGCGAACTATCCCGATCGTCTGCGTAAGTCCTCGAAGGTTGCTGTCTGATGGGTGATCGTTCGTTGGAGGCTCGGGTTGATGAGTTGGAGTCGCGGGCCGCGATCGCGGACCTGATCGCCGGCTACTGCGAAGGCGTCGACCACCGCGACATGGACCGCTTCATGGGCCTGTGGCACGACGATTCGCAGTTGTCGATCGATGGTGGCCGTGGAGACTTCCAAGGCACCGATCGACTGCGCGATTCGCAGGCTGGCGTCGCGAAGGCGTGGGCCCGTACCTGGCACTGGACGTCGAACCACACGGCAACCTTCCAGGATGCCGACCACGCGACCGGCCGCTCCGATGTCTTCGCCGTGTGTGAGCATCACAACGACGGCGGCACCTGCCTGGTCGGTGGCACCTACTTCGATTCCTACGAGCGTCGCAATGGTGAGTGGAAGTTCGCCAAGCGTGCGATCAATCGTTGGTTCGTGACTCCCGCGCAAGACATTCCGCTTCCCCCACCGTCCTAGTGACGGAACGGGCGCTCGAGCAACGAGTCGACGAGGCGGAGTCCCGTTTCGCCATCGATGCCCTCGTTGCAGGCTATTGCGTCGGCCTCCTGTCGAACGAGAATGCCGACACGTTCATGGCCCTGTGGCACCCCGATGCGGAGTACCTGATTCCCGCACGGGATGACTACTTCGGGATCGAACGCATTCGCGACGCGTACGGCGTCATCTTCGACAACTGGTCGCGCACCTTCCACTGGACGGCCACGAAGGCAGTGACGTTCACCAGCCCGGATCGAGCGCTAGGGCGAGTAGACGTGTTCGCGTTCCAGGAGAAGCTCGACGGCAGCGGCGTGTGCTGGGTCGGCTCGACCTATTTCGACGTCTACGAACGACGTTCTGGCGAGTGGAAGTTCGCGAGCCGCACTACTCAGCGCTGGTTCGTGAGTCCGCCGCTGCACATTCCGCTTCCACCGCCCGCGTAGGTCTGGAGACAACATGAAGATGCTCATCACGGGTGCTGGCAGCGGCATCGGCCGCGCCGTGGCGTTGGGTGCCGCACGACAAGCAAGCACGGACAGCCCTGTCGAGTTGTTACTCGTCGACCAGAATGCGGATGCGCTGGCCGCAGTCTCAGCCGAGGTCACCGCGCTGGGTGCTACAAGCTCTGTTGCCGTGGTCGACCTCAGTGATCCGGACGTTCCGGCTGCGCTCGCCGCGCGGGTCGCGGAGACTCTAGGTGGGCTTGATGCACTCATCAGCAACGCGGGGATCGGGCGCGCCGGCGCGTTGACCGAGTTGTCGCTCGACGACTACGAGATCGTCATGAACGTCGACGCCCGCGTCACGTGGCTACTGGGCAAGGCGATGCACCCGCTCCTGAAAGCCGCTCGCGGCTCGATCGTCGCGACCGCGTCGGTCTCTGGCACCCACGCGACCCCGCCGATGGGCTCCTATAGTGCCGCCAAGGCGGCCGTGATGATGCTCGTCAAGCAGATGGCGCTCGAGTGGGGTCCTGATGGCATCCGCGCCAACACGGTGTCGCCCGGACCGACGATTACCGGCATGACCTTCAACGCCTTCGGCGGTGACAGCCCAGAACAGCGCGCTAACCGCGAACGTCGCGAGTCGATGATTCCCCTGCGCAAGATCGGTCAGGCCGAGGATGTTGCCAACGCGATCCTGTTCCTCGCCGGGCCGAGGGCGTCGCAGATCACCGGCATCGACCTGGTCGTCGACGGTGGCCTCTCGTTGACGCTGATGCCGAACTCGGGAAGTGGCGCTGCGGCCGCTCCGAATGCAACCTAGGCAGGCTGCGATGTGCACGACTTGCGACGACACCCGTGCCATCGAGCATCTCATCTTCGAATACGCGCGGTTGATCGACTCCGCGCACTTCACCGAGGTCGCTGAGCTCTTTCGCGAGGCCACGTGGTTCGGGCAGGACGGTTACGACCGCGTGCTCGAGTGGTTCCAGACGCGAGTGATCCTCTACGACGGAAGCCCCCGCACTCAACACGTTGTCACAAACGTGGACGTGTCAGTGCTGCCGGACGGCGACTCAGCGACGGCGCACAGCTACATCACGGTCATCCAGCAGATTCGGGCCGAGGATCCGCCAACCATCATCACGGCAAACTTCTACGACGACACGTTCGCCAAGGTGGATGGTGAGTGGCGATTCAGGTCCCGCGAGATCACCCGTCGCCTGGTCGGCGACATGGACAGCCACCGCCGCGCCTAGGAGGCACATCATGACCCGAATCAACGTCGTCACCGGTTCCTCCTCGGGAATCGGGAAGGCGACCAAGGACCTGCTGGAGAGCAGGGGCGAGACGGTGATCGGCGTTGACCTCCGCGATGCTCAGGTCAACGTCGACCTCACGACAGCGGACGGGCGCCGCCGGATGGTCGATGAGGTAAGTAGCCTCAGCGGAGGCCGTGTCGATGCCGTACTCGCGATCGCGGGCATCGCCGCTCCGATCCCTGCGACGGTCGCGGTGAACTACTTCGGCATGGTCGCCACTCTCGCCGACCTGCGTCCTCTTCTGGCCGAGTCTGAGACCGGCCGCGCAGCAGGCGTCGCATCCCGCGCGGTCCTGTACGACGTCGACGAAGCGCTCGTCGACCTCATGCTTGCCGGCGATGAATCGGGCGCGTTGGCGCGCGCCGCAGCGCTTGTCGAACAGGGGGCCGGCGCGATCATCTACGCGTCGACCAAGAAGGCGTTCGCCAGATGGCTCCGCCGCGTGGCGCCAACACAGGAGTGGGCCGGTGCAGGAATCGCGCTGAACGCGGTGGCACCTGCAGTGGTGGCAACTACCGGAATCACCCAGCCGCTGCTGTCCACGGATGCCGGGACAGCAGCGTTGATGAGTGGTGCGCCGATGCCGCTCAACGGCTTCGCGCCGCCGGCGGCACCTGCGAGCCTGCTCGCGTGGCTGGTGAGCGAGGAGAACTCGCACATGTGCGGCCAGGTCATTTTCATCGACGGTGGCAGTGAGGCCATCCTGCGGGGCGACAACCCCTGGTGACTAGCGGGCGTCGTCGAACCAGTCCCACTGCCACGGACTGATCGATTCGAACGGCGCGCTGAGCAGCACCTGCTCCGCGGCGTCCGCGCTCTCGTTGCCGCGAATCCACAACGGCTGCTGCTCGTAGATGGCCTCGGTCGTCGCGATCGGATCGCCATCGAGGAAGGCCAGCCGCACAAGTAGGCCGCTCGCCTCGGCCGCCTCGGCGCTAGCGCCGCCGAAGGCGGCCGCACCGCCCCCGAACCGGTAGGTCTGCACGCCTGCCACGCCATCGACCTCGAGCAGGTACGGGATGAACTCCCGGTCGTAGTCGCGCATGAGTTGCACCGATGCGGGCGACTCCGGCTCAGCGATACGCGACACGGTCAGGTGAATTCCGCGGTGGGGTCGATGCGGGATCGCATCGGCGGAGACGAGCACTCGCGGTGCCGCATATGCCTTCACCGTCTCGAAGAAGCCCAGCGGGTTGCGCAGTGTCCATTCCAGCTCCGGACGCCTGCCCCACCAGATCGCCCGCTGATTCAAGTCGGTCCATTCCTGGACCGACCGGTTGGCCGGCGAGCGGAACGCGTACATGACCGCGTACTGCGACGTGGCGAGCGTCTCGTCAGGCGCGTAACTGACGCCGATGCATTCGGGCGTTCGCACCCATCGATTGCCCCAGGCCACGCCCTTGAGCAGCATGTTCTCGGGCAGGTGATCGAGCTGGTGCCACTCGTTGTACTCCGCGTGGCGGGTCTGGTCCGCCAAGTGAGTCAGTGTCAGGAATGCTCGCTCGTCAGTCACGTCGTTGCTCCAGGTCCGTACGGTCAGGCGATGACGTTGGAAGCGCGGAGCTCCGACAACGTCTCGGGGGAGATCTCCAGCCAGTCGGCGAGAACAGTGTCGGTGTGCTGGCCGATTGACGGGGCGGGCTCGGGCACGCCGGGCTCCCACTGCGTGGTGCGGGCGACCGGACCGGGGACGGGGAAGGTGCCGACCCCGGGCTGCATGACGTCCTGGAAGAGGTCGCCGGTCCTGATCAGGCCATCGGGCGCGGTGACCATCTCGGTGACCGTGCGGTAGTCACCCCACAGCACCTGGCCCGCGTCGAGCGCTTCGGCGACCTGGTCGCGAGAGTGACGCGCGAACCACGGTGCGAGGAGGGCGGTGAGGAGATCGCGGTGCTCGTAGCGCATCTGCTCTCGGGTGAAGTCGACGTCGAGCGCCTTCTCAAGAGCCGAGACCACATCGCGAGATCCGGTGAGGTCGACCATGCTCCGCCAGTGCCGTGATGTGAGGGCGACAACCATGACCCGCTTTCCATCGGCCGTGGGAAAGTCGCAGCCGAAGCTGCCGAACAGGTGGTTGCCGTCACGGAGTCGCTCGTTTCCGTTCAGCGCGACGTCGGCGACGAACCCCAGGTGGCCCATGACCGAGGTCGCGACCGAATCGAGGCTGAGCTGGATGGACTGGCCCTCGCCCGTTTCGCGTCGCGTGCGTTCGGCGACGAGCACGGCCATCGCAGCATGCAGGCCCGCGAGCAGATCCCATGCCGGCAGCACGTGGTTGACCGGCGTCGCGGAGTTCGTCGGCCCCGTTAGCCAGGGAAGGCCGACCTCCGGGTTGATGGTGTAGTCGACCGCGGGCTTGCCGTCCGCGCGCCCGAAGATGTGCACGTGGATCACGTCAGGACGAACGGCGCGTAGCGCCTCGTAGCTGATCCACTCGTGCGCGACGGAGTTGGTCACGACGATGCCGTGTCCGTCACCTGGAACGGCAATGAGGTCTTGCACGATCTTTCGACCAGCGTCCTGGCGGGTGTCGATCGCGATCGAGCGCTTGCCCTTGTTGAGCCCAACCCAGTACAGGCTGGTGCCGTCGGGACCGATCGGCAGACGCTTGGTGTCGGTCGCGCCACCCGGCGGATCGACGCGCACAACATCGGCACCGAGTTGCGCGAGCGTCATGGTCGCCGACGGGCCGGCGACGTAGGTCGAGATGTCAACGATGTGCAGGCCGCTGAGCGGTTTAGTCGCGGAGGTCATGGGCAGGCCTATTCGAAGGGGGACTGGTACGGAATCCCGTGCGCGGCCGCGGCATCGGCGATCCAGCCGCCGATCTCGCTGGCGATCTCGCCAGCGACGAGTTCGATCCACATCCCCGGCGACTCGGGGCTGTAGTGGAATGCGGCGCGGGCGATATTGCCGTCATGGTCAACCCCGGACAACTCCCTGCGGAACCCGCGCTCTTCGAGTTCGCGCGAACTGCGCTCAAGATCGTCGGTGTAGTAGCCCAGGTGATGCACGTACCGGCCACCGGTGAGGTTGATGTACGGCGCGGGGTTCACCTGCTCGAGCAGTTCGATGAAATGCGGGCCCTGCAGCGAGTAGGTGAACGTCACGTCGCGCTCGAGGATGCCGTCGGGGCACAGCATCGGACTGGTCGCCTGCTTCGGCGGAGCCCACTTGAGGTCCAGCGCCTCGCTCCACGTCTCCATCGCCTCGTGGAGGTTATCGACGATGATCCCCGTGTGGTACAGGTGCATCTTCGGCTTGCGAGCCATGACTTCCTCCAGGAGATCGCTGCGCGGTTACCGGCTCAAACTAATACACGTTGTTAAGTAATGCGCGCCATTTGTAGCAGATCGACATCGAGTGATCGTGGGTTCACCGTGCCCGGCAGTGGGATAGATAACCCTGTGAAATATAACGAAATGATAACCGTTCTGTTTTGCCCTATCCGTGAACGCCGATGTGACCGATGATCTGTCCACATGGTTAACAGCGTTAACGGTTAGACGCGGTCGCCACCAATCCTCGATAGGAGCTTGAATGAAATCCACGAAGCGTCTGATTGTGGCAGCCGCCGCAGTCAGCATCTCTTTGGTCTCGGTTGCCGGTGTCGCCGGTGCGGCGCCCGCGCCTGACCCGGTCAAGCAGGCACTCATCGCCGCCCAGGCGAAGATGACTGCACCCACCAAGATCTACCAGACGATCCCGCTGAAGACCCCGGCCCCCAAGGGCAAGTCGGTCATCTTCCTCAACAACGGCAACGCCTCCACCGTGCTCATCGCGGCTGGCGTGCAGGAGGCCGCTCAGGCACTCGGCTGGAGCTACGAGTCGATCGCATACAACTCCGCCAACCCGGCCACCCTCCAGCAGGCCATGATGAACGCCCTGCAGAAGAACCCCGCGGGCGTCGCGCTCGCAGGTGAGGATCCGGGCAAGTGGGGCGACGCTGTCACGGCCGCCTACGCAGCAGCCAAGGTCCCGATCATCGCCGGTTCCACCTGTCCGGTGAACCAGGTCGGCTCGATCTTCGCCGGCGGCAGCACCTGCGCCAACAACGGCCCCATCGGCAAGGCACTCGCCGACTGGTTCATCGCTGACTCGGGCGGCAAGGGCAGCATCCTGCTCCAGAACATGCCCATCTACAACGTGTACATCGTGTGGCGCGACGCGTTCCTCGCCGAGGTCAAGGCGAAGTGCCCGGGCTGCACGGTGAAGGTCCAGGAGACCACCCTCGGCCAGTTCGCCGCGGGCCAGATCCCCTCGGCTCTCGTCAGCACGCTGCGCGCCAACCCGGAGATCACCTACCTGTTCTTCGACAACTCGGCGTGGTCGCGCGGCATCCTGCCGGCACTCGACGCTGCTGGCCTGCTCAGCAAGGTGAAGGTCGGCGGCCAGGCCATCGACGACAACACGCTTGCGAACCTGAAGAACAAGCAGAACGTCGTCTGGAGCGCCAACTCGTTCAAGGTGTACGGCTACGCGGACATGGACTCGCTGCTGCGAGTGCTGACGAAGTCGACCGGTATCACCAAGAACAGCGCCATCCCGTTCCAGCTGGTCACCACGGTCAACGCGGGCTCGGTTGAGCTCCCGTACGTGGCTCCCGAGACGGCACTCGCGCAGTACAAGAAGCTGTGGAAGGTCGCGTAGTCAGCATTGCGCTGACGGCGACCCACACGGCTCGATAGCAAGACCGAAAGGACAGTTGTCCGTTGAGTACGACTAGCAACGACCCGGCATCCCCAAGTGCCGGCGCGCAGGGTGGTGGCGCCAGTGGCGCCACCACCCTGGCGGTGCCGGCTCTGTTCACTGATGGCCTGGCAAAGACGTTCGGGACTCGAACGGTGCTCCAGCCGTTCGAGTTGCGGATCGCCAAGGGCGAGATCCATGCCCTGCTCGGCCAGAACGGATCCGGCAAGTCGACCCTGATCAAGATCCTGTCGGGCTTTCACGTTCCCGACGAGGGCGGCGCGTGCTACGTGCTGGGAGAGCCGCTGGAGTTCGGCAACCCGGCGACGTCGACCAAGATGGGCCTGCGGTTCGTGCATCAGGACCTAGGCCTGATCGCATCGTCGTCGGTTCTGGACAACCTGGCGTTCACGCGTGGATACGCCACGACGTTCGGCTCGATCCGCGGCAAGGACGAGCTCGCTCGCGCGAAGCGAGCCCTGGAGATCGTCGACCTGAACGTGAGCCCGAAGGCCCTGGTCGCGACGTTGACACCCGCGCAGCGCACCGGTCTTGCGGTGGCGCGCGCGGTGTACCAGGACGAGGGCTCGGCCGCGGTCCTGGTGCTCGACGAGCCGACCGCCACGCTGCCGACCGAAGAGGTCGAGCACCTGCACTCCATGCTCCGGCGCACCGCCGCCGAGGGCGTCGGCATCCTGTACGTCACCCACCACCTCGACGAGGTGTTCCAGCTCGCCAACCAGGTCTCCGTCCTGCGCGATGGCTACCTGGTGGAGTCATCTCGGGTCGAGGACATCAATCACGCGACGCTGGTGCACCGTCTGGTGGGCAGTGAGCTCGAGGCTGTCCACCGGTCGCGCAAGGGCTCGGCCGCAGGCAAGGCGACCGGCACGGTGTTCACCATCTCCGACCTGCGCACCGAGGTCATCAAGGGCGTGTCGATCACCGCGCGCTCGGGGGAGATCCTGGGCGTGTACGGGCTCACCGGCTCGGGCCGGGAGTCGTTGCTGGGCTCGGTGTACGGAGCATTGCCTCGCGAGTCCGGAGAGGTCCGCGTCAACGACGACCTCGTCCCGGCGTTCCGCCCGCCCGCCGCGATCGCCAACGGCATCGGCTACCTGACCCCCGACCGCAAGATCTCCGGCGGCTTCATGCAGCTGAACGCCACCGAGAACCTCACCGCCGTCAACGTGCGCCCGTTCTGGAAGGGCGGGTTCCTGCGCGGCAAGCTTGAGGACAACGAGGCCAAGCGCTGGTTCGAGCGGCTGCAGGTCAGCCCGCGCGACGGGATCAGGCAGGTGCTCGCGAGCTTCTCCGGAGGCAACCAGCAGAAGATCGTGCTGGGCAAGTGGCTGCGCGTGGCCCCGAAGGTCCTGCTGCTGGACGAGCCGACCCAGGGCGTCGACGTCGGGGCCAAGGCCCAGCTGCATCGCGTGATCATGGAGGCCTCCGACGACGGAGCCGTCGTGATCGTCTCCTCGACCGACGTCGAGGAACTCGCCACCTTGTGCGACCGCGTCCTGATCATGCGCAACGGCACCATCGCCTCCGAGCTCGTCGGCGACGCCGTGAACGAGACAGAGATCAACCGCCGATTCCTCGGCGCCGATGACACCCCCAGCAGTGCGACTACGAACCCGGAGACGACCAGCTCATGAGATTCAACCTCGGCCTCGACCGATTCAGCGGGCTGTACCTGCTGGGCCTGTTCATCGCGGTCTTCTGGGTGCTCGCGCCGGCGACCTTCCCGACTATCGACACGGTCCACATCCTCGCCTCGACCCAGTCGATCGCGGCCATCGCCGCGCTCGCGCTCCTGGTGCCGATGGTCACCGGGCAGTTCGACCTGTCGATAGGTGCCAACGCCAACCTCGCGGGCATCAGCGCGATCCTGCTGCAGACAAAGGGCTGGATGAGCCCCATGTCCGCGGTGATCACCGCGGTGCTCATCGGCGCGTTCATCGGATTCGTCAACGGATTCGTCGTCGTGAAGCTGCGAGTCAATTCCTTCATCGCGACCCTGGGCATGACCTCAATCCTGGAAGCCGCGCTGATCATCATCAGCGGCAACCGCGACGTCATCCCGGTCGAGCCCGGCTTCTTCGGGAACCTGACCCAGACCCAGATCTTCGGGTTCCAGTCCGTGTTCATCTACCTCATCGTCATCGCCCTGATCGTGTGGTGGGTCCTCGAGCGCACCCCGGCCGGCCGCTACATGCGCGCCACCGGTGGCAACCCCGAGGCAGCGCGCCTGACCGGCATCCGCGTGGACATGTGGTCGTGGATCTCCCTGATCGCCTCCGGCGCGATCGCGGCCTTCGCCGGCGTGCTGTTCGTGTCCCTCACCGGACCATCGCTGATCTTCGGCGCATCGTTCCTGCTGCCCGCATTCGCCGCCGTCTTCCTGGGATCCACTCAGCTGTCCCCGGGCAAGATGAACGTCTGGGGCACGCTCATCGCGATCTTCGTCCTGGCCACCGGCGTCCAGGGTCTCCAACTCGTCACGGGCGTGACGTGGGTCGCGCAGATGTTCAACGGCGTCGCGCTCATCGCCGCCGTCGCCCTCGCCGTCGGTCGCGAGCGCAGGCTGTCCAAGGGCGGCAAGCGCAAGGCGAAAGACGACACCCAACCCGAGGACGCCTTCGAACGGCTCGATGGCCTCGGCACAAACGAACCGGGTGCGTCATCGCACGTCGGACCACCAGGCACCGAAAACTGATTCGCGAAAGCGCCTTGTGCCCAACTACTAAACATAGTTAACTATCTCTGTCGCCGCTGTGGCGACGCCTTGACCCCGGAGCGCACCTGATGTCGAATGAAGTACTCGCGGACCGGCGGAGTCTGACGACCCCTGCACGGCTCGGCGCCCTGTTCGGGTCCCGCAGCATCGCCATCGTCGGCGCTTCGGAGACCTCGAGCTGGGCGAACAACCTCCTCGGCAGCATGGAGTACGGGGGCGGTATCAAGGAGGTCACCTTCGTCCACCCCAAGTACGACACCCTCTTCGGCCAGTCCACGATCCCGTCCCTTCGCGACTTGGATCACCCGGTCGACCTCGCCTTCGTCATGGTCGGTCCGAGCCGGGTGGAAGGCGTGCTCGCCGATGCTGCAGTCGCGGACGTGCACAGTGCGGTAGTCCTCGCCGCGGGGTACGGCGAGCTTGGTGACGAGGGCCGGATTCTCCAGGACCGCCTGGTCGGCTGCGCGATAGATCTCGACGTCACGATCCTGGGACCCAACACGATCGGCTTCATCAATGCCGCCGCGGGGATCTCTCCTTGGGCGGTGGCCTCCCATCGTGCACCGCTGCGCGGACCGGTCAGCGCCGTCTTCGAGTCCGGTTCCATGGCGCGCGCCACGTACGAGTTCGCGCAGGCGCACGGAATTGGCACCAGCCTGTGGGCATCCGTCGGCAACTCCGCGGTCGTCAACAGCCTCGATGTGCTCGAGTACCTGATCGAGGACGACGAGACCCGATCGATCGCCCTGTTCCTCGAAACCGTTCGCGAGCCAGCGCGGTTCATGGAACTCGCTCGGCGAGCGATGGTCGCGGGCAAGCCCGTCGTCGCGTTCAAGGCGGGCCGCAGCGAGGAGGGCGCGCGTTCTGCGATGGCACACACCGGAGCCATGGCCACGAACGACGCGGTCGTCGATGCAGCGTTCCGGCAGTCGGGCATCGTCCGCGTCGAGAGCGTCGAGGAGCTGATCTCCACCGCAGGCCTGCTCGGTTACACCAAGAAGCTGCCCAAGGGGCGCCGCATGGGCGTCGTGACGTCATCGGGCGGCGGCTGCAACATCATCGCCGACCTGGCCAGCCACGAGGGCCTGACCTTGCCGCCCTGGCAGGACGAGACGGTCACCCGCCTTCGGACCCTGTTGCCGCCGTTCGCGCATGTGCTGAACCCGCTGGACACGACCGGGTTCGGCCACGCACGCGCGCGACCGCGGCCGACGAAGGCCGAAGACGACCTCATGGAAATGGCCATGGACGACCCCGGCATCGACTTCATCTACACGATGATGACGCCGCTTCCGTCTGTTCGCCCGGACGACCCGACGTGGATCGAGAGTCGGATGAAGATCATCGGCGAGATCGTCAAGGCCTCGCCGGTTCCCATCCTTTTGTCGTCGAACACCTGCCTGGACATCGACGACTACCCGCAGAGCCTGCTCTCCGACAACGACCTCTTCCTGCTGCCCGGAGCCGATCTCGCGATGCGCTCCATCGGCAGCATGGCCCGCTGGGTCGACCAGCGCGAGCGCCTCTCGGAGATCGAGCCGGTGGCGCCGATCGAGACTGTGCATCGCGATGATGTCCTGCCGGGCGTGTGGGCCGAGGACGAGGGCCGAGACCTGCTCACCAGTGCCGGCGTAGCGATGGTCCCGTCAGAGCTGGTCACCTCTGCGGAGGATGCGATTGCGGCCGCGCGCACGATTGGCTTCCCTGTCGTGATGAAGGTCTGCTCGCGCGACATCGCACACAAGTCGGACGTTGGCGGTGTCATCTTGAACATCGCGAACGAGGACGCGGCCCGTACCGCCTTCGAGCAGATCATGACGGTCTGCTCGGCGAACGTTCCCAATGCGGTCATTCGCGGAGTGCTGGTGTCTCCGATGCGAGAGCCAGGACTTGAGATGCTGGTCGGCATCACCGTGGATCCGACCTTCGGACCCGTGGTTGCGGTGGGACTGGGTGGCATCTGGGTCGAGATCCTGCATGACTCGAGTCTTCGCGTCCTCCCGATCGCTGCCCGTGAGGTCGAGCAGATGATCAACGAGCTCAAGGGTGCCGCTCTCCTTAAGGGCGCTCGAGGCGCGAAGCCGATCGACATTCCTGCACTCGCCGAGGCGGTCGTGGCGATCACCGCGGCAGCCCTGTCCCTCGGCGATCAGCTTGAGACCTTGGAAGTCAACCCGTTGCGGATCACCGATGGCCGCATCGAGGCGCTCGATGTCCTCGTCAGTACGAGGAGCACGGACGGTGGGTGAGGGCCTGCCGGTCGAGAGTGAAGTCGCGGGCGCGCTGCACGGCATCCGCGTCCTCGACTTCACTCGATTCATGCAGGGTCCGATCGCCACGCGCCTGCTCGCCAACATGGGCGCCACCGTGGTCAAGGTCGAGCGGCCCGGTGGCGAGTGGGATCGACGCCTCCGCCTCGCGCCCGACGGGTTCGGCGGCTTCTTCCACAGCCTCAACAGGGGAAAGCGCTCTGTGGCAATCGACCTGGCTACCGACGAGGGCAAGGCTCTCGTCCTCAAGCTGGCTGCCGAGTGCGACGTCGTCGTCGAGAACTTCCGACCAGGGGTCATGGAGCGGCTCGGCCTGGGGTACGAGGACCTTCGTGCGGTGAACCCGCGCATCATCTACGCCGCCGGTTCCGGTTACGGTCCGAACGGGCCCCGATCGGCGGAGCCGATGTACGACATGGTGGCGCAGGCCGTCTCGGGGCTGTCGGACTTCGTGAGCGGCGAGGATGGCAAGCCGCGCCTTGCCAGTCGCGGGCTCGCCGACTCTGCGGGAGGGGTGTTCCTCGCGATGGCGGTCGTCTCTGCGCTGTACGTGCGCGAGCACACAGGAGTCGGACAGCGCGTCGACGCCTCCCTCGTCGGTGCGGCAATCGCCCTGCACCCTGCCGAAGTGACCATCTCCCTGCACGAGAACGACATCAAGCGGACGCACGGCCGGGTCACCTCGACCTCGGGTGCATTCGTGTGCGGTGACGGTCGCTGGCTGGTGATCGGCGCGACAGACCAGAAGGTCTGGCGCGGCCTCACGGTCGCCCTGGGTCGCGAGGATCTCTTCGACGACGAGCGCTTCAGCAAGAGTCGCGTACGCGAGCAGAACCGTGCAGAGATCGAGCCGATGCTCGAGGAGACCTTCCTCACCCGCGATCGCGATGAATGGATAGCGCGGCTGCAGGAGAACGACGTTCCCGTGGCGCCGGTCAACACCTGGATCGAAGCAGCAGAAGATCCCGACGTGATCGCGAACGAGTACATCGTCGACCAGGTCGACCGCACCTGGGGCCCGATCAAGATGGTCGGGCATCCCTTCCACATGAGCGTCAGCCCGGCGATTGTGCCCGACTGGACCCCTGAGCTCGGCGAGGACACCGTCGCCGAGCTGCTCGCCGTCGGGCTGAGCCAGGCGGAGATCGACGAGCTGCTCGCCGCGGGTGTCGTTGAGGCGTTCGAGGAGAAGTCGCCGTGACGAGCTACGGAACGCCCGAAAGCACGGCGGCGGCGCTCGATCAGGTGCTGTACGAGGTGGATCGCGACGCGGGCGTCGCGTACATAACGTTGAACCGGCCCGAGAAGCACAATGCACTCAGCGTGCCGATGCGTTATCGGATCACCGACCTCATCCGTGTCGCGAATGTTGATCCCGATGTCCGGGTGATTCTGTTTCGCGCGAACGGAAAGTCGTTCAGCAGCGGCAACGAGATCAACGAGGAGTGGGGGCAGCGCAGGGAGCACGAGCGCCGCCGCACCCTGAACGTCGGCTTCCGCTATATCGCCGACATGGCTTGGGGGCGACTGAGTTTCAGCCAGGCGATCTCGCGATCGCCGAAGGTGACCGTCGCGCAGGTCCACGGCTACTGCGCCGCTGCTGCCTACTTCATGATCGCCTGCAAGGTCGACGTCGTCATCGCCGCGGAGGACACGAAGATCGGCGCTCTCGAGGCCCGTTTCCTTGGGCCGGCGGGAGCAGCAGCCAGCGTTCACATCAACCGCATCATCGGGATGAAGGCCGCCAGACGCACGGGATTCACGGCCCTGCCGATGTCCGGTCTGGAAGCGCAGAAGCTCGGCCTGGTCGACGAGTGTGCGACGGCCGAGGCGTTGCCCGAGGCCGCAAAGGCTGCTGCCGAGGCGATCGCGTCGCGCCCGGCGAACGAGTTGCTGTACCTGAAGGCACGTCTGCGGGCGGCCGAGGGGCTGATGGACACCAGCGTCCCGTCGATCACAGGCCTGCTGATCTCCCATCACCTGCAGGCGTCCGGTGACGAGATGGACTTCTGGAAGACGGCAAAGGAAGTCGGCGTCGGTGGCGCACTGAATGCGGACAAGCAGCGCAAGGGCGCCGTGGATCCGCGCGCCACAAACCCGGCGGGAGCAACCACATGATCGACATCAGCAGCTCAGACGGCTGCGCGACGATCACCGTGCCGGACTTCTCGCCACTCAGCATCCACGATGCCGACTTCGCTCGCGAGCTGTCGGAGGCCGTCATCGACCTCTCTGACGATGACTACGTGAAGGTGATTGTGCTGCGCGCCGCCGGTGCTGACTTCGCCCCCGCGACCCCGCCGGCCGCCGCACACAACCTGGCCGACACCCTGACCACGTGGGAGCGCGACTTCTCTGCATCGAACGCGATCTATCAGGCGCTGTGCTTCTCCAAGAAGGTGACCATCACGGAGGTCGCCGGATCCTGCTTCGGCGCCGGGAGCATGCTCGTGCTGGCGACCGATCTGACCGTGTCGAGCGCGGACGCGTCCTACGGGTCGCCGTTCACCGCCATACCCGAGTCGAACTTCGTGCTAGCGGCACTGACGATCCGACTCAATCGCGCGAAGGCGTGGATGCTTCGCGACACTGTCATTCCAGCAGCGCATGCCCACGAGATCGGCCTCGTCAATGAAGTTGTCGATCGCGCCGGCCTGAGGGCCACGACTGCGAGGTTTGCCGAGTCCATCACGCGAACCCCGCTCGACGGAATCGTGATGTCCAAGATGCTGCTTCAAGCGGTGCTGGACGGCCACGGGGTCGGACGCGAATTCGACATGGCCGACCTCTACGCCAATGCGCTGTGGAACTCAGGACAGGTGACGTCGTGACCGAGGCCCCAGTGACGTTGACGATCGACGTCGAGGCGCACATCGCTCGCATCACCATCACGCGAGCCGAGCGCGGCAACATGATCACCGGTGCGATGGCGGCCCGCATCAGCGAGTTCCTCGACGAGATCGACGACAACGACGACGTCAAGGCGGTCGTCATCTCCGGAGAGGGCGAGCACCTGTCGACGGGCTGGGATGTTGCCGAGCTCTGGAGCATGTATGCCGATGCCCCAGGCGGAAGCGTCAAGAAGCACCCGAGCCAGCGAGCCCGCTTCATCGCACAGGCCGACAACTGGTGGGGGCCGCGCGGCATCTATACGCGACTGCTGCACTGCCGGAAGGTGACGATCCTCGAGGCACAGGGCGACTGCCTGGAGACTGGCCTGTTTTTCGCTCTGTGCTGCGATCTCGTGATCGGATCGCAGACGACTCGCTTCGCCTGCCCTCGTTGGACCACCCTCGCGGCAGATGGCGATCTGTCCCTGCTCATCGCTGCCGTCGGCCTGAAGCGCGCCAAGGACCTGATGTTCACGACCACGCCGTGGACCGGACAGCAGGCTCTGGCCTACGGGCTGATCGACTGGGTCGTGCCCAACGACGAGCTCGCGGCGAAGTCCGAGGAGATCGCCGGCATGTGCGCCTCGATCATGCGTGACGGAATCGTCACGGAGAAGTACGCCGTCTTCGCCTCGCTTGAGAAGATGGGGATCGGACACTCGTTCGCCGCCACGACCGTTGTCGCCGCGTCGCTCAGCAATATCCACTTCCAGCCAGGCGAGTTCAACTTCCTCGCCGAGATCCGCCGCAATGGCGAGTCCGAGGCGCTCAGCACGTCGCGCAGCGGACTCCTTACTGAAAATGGGAGGCACGAAGGATGACGGTCACCGCTACCTATCCCGCCTGGATCTCGGCCGAGGTCGAGGCCGACCCCTACGCGTTCTATGCGCGCCTGCGGGCTGAGGACCCCTTGCACTTCGACGAGGCCACCGGTTCGTACCTGGTGACCAAGCACGCCGATCTGTCTATGGCTTACCGGAACCCGGCGTTCACCACGAAGAACTACGAGTGGCAGCTCGAGCCGGTTCTGGGCAAGACCGTCCTGCAGTTCGAGGGAACCGAGCACGCGCGCAAGCGCGCCCTGGTGAGCCCGTACTTCCGCGGCAAGGGGCTGGAGAACTGGGTCGAGCCGGTGCAGACGAACATCGCCAGCCTGCTGAAGAACCTGGTCCAGGCAAACCTCGACGAGGGCCTCGGCGACTTCCGGCCCGGCACGCAGGTCGACATCATGGAGGCGTTCGGCCACTACGTCTCCGTCTACACGATGGCCGATGTCCTGGGGCTGCCGAAGTCCGACTTCGACAACTTCTACAACTGGTACAAGGCAATCATGGGTTTCCATGGCAACCACATCAAGGATCCGGTCGTTCACGACCTGGGGTTGCAGGCAACTGCCGAGCTTCGCGCCTACCTTCGGCCCTTCATCGTTGACAGGCGCCAGAACCCGGGCGAGGACCTCATCTCGGCACTGCTCACCGCCGAGGTCGACGGCGAGCAGTTGGACGACGACGAGGTGCTTGCGAACATCTCGATCCTGCTCGTCGCGGGATCTGACACGACGGATAACACCGTAGGAAATCTGATCAAGCACCTGCTCGTCGACCGGTCGAACTACGAGGCCGTTCGAGACGATCGCGACCTGGTGGTGCACGCCATCGGCGAGACGCTGCGCGTCACCCCGCCCTCGCAGTCGAACGGCCGGATCCTGTCCGAGCCGGTCGAGATTCAAGGTCAGTTGCTGCCGGAAGGTTCCTGGGTGCAGTTGATCATCGCGTCCGCCAACCGCGACGAGGCTCGGTTCGAGAACGCCGACAAGTTCGACATGTACCGCACGGATATCGACCACACCAAGGTGTTCCAGGCCACCGGGGAGCACTTCGCCTTCGGCTTCGGCCGGCACTTCTGCCTTGGCTCGCAGCTGGCGAAGATGGAGCTGGAGATCATGATCAACGCGCTGCTGGACCGCTTCCCGAACATGCGTCTGGCCGATGGCTTCGTGCCGGTGGACGTGGGAATGAAGATGCGCGCGCCACGGGAGATTCAGGTCGTCCTCTAGGACGGCCTTCACTACAGGATTGGGGTGTGGGTCTGATGGATTTGTCGGATTTTGATGCGGCGTTGACGTGGACGAGTTTTGAGCCGCATATGCATAAGGCGAAGACGGAGCGTCAGAAGAAGCGGTTGGCGTCGGTGGTGCGGCATTCGCGTGGTGAGGTGGAGGCCGATATTGCGGCGGTGTTGCCGACGTTGATGCCCGATCCGCAGTATCACGAGTATGGGGTGTTCGGGAACACGATTGAGGACACCGGCCCGAAGGGGATTGATGCGGTGAAGGCGAATTATGACGAGATGGTGCGTTGTGGTTCGTATGTGATCGAGTCCAAGAAGCTTCGGGTGGTGGTCTCTGATGAGGAGATTGTCACGGAGGGCACGTTTCGTCAGATCTTGACGTCTGAGGTGGCCAAGGCGATGGGGTTTGTGGAGCCGTCGGATGAGTCGTCGGATTTCTACATGCTGACCGCGCGGACGGTGGTGTTCTGGGACTTCGATGACAATGACCTGGCCAGTGAGGATCGGTGCGTGCTGGCGCACAAGATCGTGCCGTTGCCGGAGTCGGATCTGCCGGCGAACTATCCCGATCGTCTGCGTAAGTCCTCGAAGGTCGCTGTCTGATGGGTGATCGTTCGTTGGAGGCTCGGGTTGATGAGTTGGAGTCGCGGGCCGCGATCGCGGACCTGATCGCCGGCTACTGCGAAGGCGTCGACCAGAAGAACGACGCGCGCTTCCTGGGTCTGTGGCACGAGGAGGCCGAGTACCTCATCCCCGGCGGCCGCGGCAACTTCTACGGCATGGATGGCATCCGCCAGTCCCTCGTCGTGATCGCGGGTGCGTGGGCTCGCACCTGGCACTGGACGTCGAACCACACCGTCTCCTTCCAGGATGCCGACCACGCCACGGGCCGATCGGATGTGTTCGCCATCTGCGAGAAGCACGAGGACGCCGGCACGTGCCTCGTCTCGGCGACGTACGAGGATGTCTACGAGCGCCGCAACGGCGAGTGGAAGTTCACGCGTCGCCTGACCCAGCGTTGGTTCGTCAGCACCCCGCAGGACATTCCCCTTCCCCCACCCGCGTAGAGCACCGGAGCCACATGTCATCCCCCTTGCCCCAACTGCTGTCCGATGAGGTCGCAGCAGACCCGTACGCCTTCTACCGGCGCCTGCGGGCCGAGGAGCCGCTGCACTTCGACGAGAGCACCCAGTCGTACCTGATCACCCGGCATGCCGCGGTGAGTGCGGGCTACCGGCACCCGGCGTTCACGACCAAGAACTACGAGTGGCAGATGGAGCCCGTCTTCGGGCGGACGCTACTGCAGATGGAGTCATCCGAGCACGCGCGCAAACGTGCCCTCGTCAGCCCGTACTTCCGCGGCAAGGGCTTGGACAAATGGATGCCGGCGATCATGGGCAATGTCGCCGTGATCCTCGACACGCTCATTGAGAAGAATGTCAACCAGCTAGTCGACGGGCTCGAGGGCAGGTCGGACGTCGACCTGGTCGCGGACTTCGCAAACTACCTTCCGGTCTACGTCATCGCCGACACGCTTGACCTGCCCAAGTCCGACCATCAGAAGTTCTGGAACTGGTACACGGCGATCATCGCGTTCTTGTCCAACCTCAAGAAGGATCCCGAGGTGCACCAGCGCGGGCTGAATGCCCACGACGAGCTCCGCGCGTACCTCAAGCCGATCATCGCCGCCCGCCGCGCCAACCCCGGAGAGGACCTCATCTCGGCGCTGGTCGTCGCCGAGGTGGAGGGCGAGCATCTGGACGACGAGGAGATCGGCACGCACTGCACGCAGATCCTCGTGGCCGGCTCGGAGACGACGGACAACACGGTCGCCAACCTGTTCAGTCACCTGCTGACCGATCGGTCGCGCTTTGAAGCAGTCAGAGATGACCGCTCGCTCGTCACCGCCGCGATCGGCGAGACCTTGCGCCTGACCCCTCCCTCGCAGATGAATGGACGGATCCTGTCTGAGGACGTGGAGATTGAGGGTCAAGTCGTGCCCGCGGGCTCCTGGGTCAACATGATCATGGCCTCGGCCAATCGCGACGAGTTGAGGTTTGCCGACTCCGAGTCGTATGACATGTTCCGTACGGATATGGATCACTCGAAGGCGTTCTCGGCCGCGGGCGAGCATTTCGCATTCGGGTACGGACGGCACTTCTGCCTCGGCGCGCTGCTCGCCAAGTCCGAGCTCGAGACGGCCACGAACGCGGTGCTCGACCGGTTCCCGAACATGCGCCTTGTCGACGACTTCGTTCCCCGGGAGCGCGGACTGAAGATGCGTGCGCCGGCAGAGGTGCGAGTGGTGCTGTAGACGTGGGTCCTGTTGTCATCTCCGGCACGTTGGACGAGTCACCGGCCCGGACGCTGCTTGCCCTCATGGACCAGGTCGAGTCCGGGCTGACACTCGAGGCGTCGCTGCCGCCCATGTGGCACTGGGCTTACCTGCTGCCCGAGTGGCGGCAGAGCGACCTCGGCATCGACGGACACCCGACGGCTGGGCTGCCCGCTCCGCCGGCACCGGGCCAGCGTCGAATGTTCGCGGGCGGACGCACGACGCACCACAACCGTCTCGTGATCGGCCCACCCGCCCGCAAGTCGTCCTCCGTGGTGTCCACAACGGAGAAGACCGGGCGGTCGGGGGTTCTGACCTTCGTCACGGTGCGCCACGAGATCGAGCAGATGGGCCAGTTGTGCGTCACCGAGGAGCAGGACATCGTGTACCGGGCTCCCTCGCCGGCCGGTTCGGTAGTGACGCCTGCTCCTGAGCCGGCTCGCGCGGCCGACCTGGAGTTCGACTTCGACGTGGACCCGGTCGTGCTGTTCCGATTCTCGTCAGTCACCCGCAATGCGCATCGAATTCACTACGACCTTCCGTACGCCGCGGTTGAGGGCTACCCCGACCTCGTCGTGCATGGCCCTCTGCAGATCGTGCTCATGGCTGGAGTCCTCCGGCAACTGGGCCTGCCCTTCGATGGCCGGCAGTTCAGCTATCGACTGCAGGCTCCGGCAATCGGAGCCCAGCGCCTCGCGGTCCGCGGGAGCCGTGGCGGCTGGGCCGAGGTAAGGGACGCGAGCGGTACCGTCACGGCCGTGGCTGAACTGGCGCCCCCGGCATGAGTCGTCGAACGGTGCTGGTTGCCGGCGCGAGCGGGCTGATCGGCACGGCTGCCACCGAGGCCTTCGCCAATGCTGGCTGGGACGTGATCGCCGTGGCGCGGCGCCGTCCAGAGATCGCCGAGTCGCCACGGATCACGCACGCGTCCGTCGATCTCATGGATCCGGTGGCGAGCGCGGCGGCGTTCGCACAGATGCCAGATGTCTCGCACATCGTGTACGCGGCGTCCTACGAGCGAGCCAGTCTCGTTTCGGGCTGGTCCGATCCGGAGCAGATGGCCACGAACCTGGCGATGCTCACGAATGTGGTCGAGCCGTTCGCCGCGCGAGGCTCGCTCGAGCACGTGACGTTGATGCAGGGGACCAAGGCGTACGGAGTCCACCTGCATGCGATTCCGGTGCCGGCCCGCGAGCGGTACCCCCGTGATGACCACCAGAACTTCTACTGGCTGCAGGAGGACTACATCAAGTCCGTCTCTGAGCGGTCCGACGTCGAATGGACGATCCTGCGTCCCGTGCACGTGGTCGGGCCGGCATACGGCGTGGCCTACAGCACGCCGCCGATCATCGGCGCCTTCGGAGCACTGTGCCACGAGGCGGGGGAGCCGTTCGGCTTCCCCGGCGGTCCGTTCCAGGTGGTCAAGCAGGTCGTCGACGTGCGCCTCCTCGCGCGCGCGACCGTCTGGGCGGCCACCGAACCCAAGGCGCGTGGTGAGCATTTCAATGTGACCAACGGCGAGGTCTTCACCTGGCGTGACATCTGGCCCGTTCTCGCTGACGCCCTGAGCCTGCCGTGCGAGGAGATCGAGCCGGTAAGCATGGCGCAGTTCCTCCCGTCGCGAGCTGAGGAATGGCGTGCGATCACTGAGCAGCACGGCCTGCGACCGCTGTCGATCGAGGATCTCATCGGCGCCTCGCACATGTATGCCGACTACACGTTCGGGTACGGATTCCCGGGTGTTCCTCCGCCCGCGCTCGTGAGCACCATCAAGATCAAGCAGGCGGGCTTCACCGAGACGATGGACACGGAGCAGACCTTCCGCGATGCATTCGCTGTACTGGTGGATCGACGCGTTCTCCCGGATTACCGATGACCGTCGCGAGCCTTCGCGGCCCCGATGTCGCCCGCACCTTCCTCTTCGTGCCTGGTGACCGACCCGATCGATTCGAGCGCGCCGCGGGGAGCGGGACTGAGCAGGTGATCGTCGATCTCGAGGACGCTGTCGACCCCGCGTCGAAGGTGGTCGCCCGCGAGCAGGCTCGGTCCTGGCTGGCCTCTTCCGGTCGCGGGGTGGTCCGCATCAATGCATCGGCGTCGCCCTGGTTCGAGGCCGACTGCGCGGCACTCGTCGGTCTTCCCGGCCTCGACGCCGTCATGGTGCCGAAGGCCGAGGATGCGTCGGAGTTGACCGAGCTGTCGCAGTTGTTCGGTCCGACAGTGGGCATCATCGCCCTGGTCGAGAGCGCACGCGGTATCAGCACTGCAGATCGCATCGCGGCGGCCGACGGTGTGACTCGTCTGGCCTTCGGTTCGATCGATCTCGCGGCGGACCTGGGCTGCGACCACACCCGAGACGCCCTGCTGCTCGCGCGATCCACCCTTGTGCTCGCCTCACGATCCGCCGGCATCGCCGCGCCGGTCGACGGAGTGACGACCGTTCTCGATGACCTCGACGTCATCTCCGACGATGCGCGCTACTCACGTTCGCTCGGTTTTCGCGGAAAGCTCTGTATTCACCCGAAGCAACTCGCCGCGACGGTCGCCGCTTTCATGCCCAGCGCCATGGACATCGCGTGGGCTGAACGCGTCCTCGGGGCTTCCAGCGGCGATGGAGCCGCCCGCCTCGACGGGGAGATGATCGACCGTCCAGTGCTTGAGCGAGCGCGGCGGATCGTCAGCGACGCAACCAACCCACCGGAGGAATCGTGACTGTCCCCGCGCTCATCGCCTCGTACGGAACTCTGCGGCGCGCTGCCTTCCCCGATCGCGTGTCCGCGGCTGCCGCCGCCGGCTTCCGGTCCATCGGGCTGACGACGGTGGAGTACCTCAACCTGCAGGCCGTCGGCTGGACGGACGAGCTGATTCGCCGGACGCTCGATCGCTTCGGGATCACGATCGCCGAGGCGGAGTACATCGTCGGGTTCTGGGCGGAACCCGGTCCCGCCGGTCTCCCTGAGCGCCCAGCCCTCGTCTACGCCGACCCCGTCGCGGAGCAAGCGCTGTTCCGCATGGCCGACGAGTTCGGCGTCAGCGTGATGCAGGCCGTCGGTACCTTCGACTCGAGGGAGCTTGGGCCAGAGGTCGCAGAGGCGTTCGCGGCACTGTGCGACCGCGCGGCGCCGCACGGCCTCGACGTCGCCCTCGAGTTCGTTCCCTACACGAGCATCCCGAACCTCGACACTGCTCGCGAGATTGTGGTCGACGCGAATCGGCCGAACGGCGGTCTGTGCATCGATACGTGGCACTTCTTCCGAGGCGGCTTCGACGTCAGTGCTCTGACGTCCATTGATGCCGACCTCGTCAAGATGGTCCAGGTCAATGACGGGCCGACCGTACCGACGAGCGCGAATCGGATGTTCGACGCCGTGTCGAATCGGGTATGCCCGGGCGAGGGTGACTTGCCGGTGGCCGAGTTCCTCGCCGCGCTGTGGGCAGCGGGTGTGGACCTGCCACTCTCAGTCGAGGTGTACTCCCTCGCGCTTGAACAGTCGACGTCGCCGGAGATTGCCGAGCGCGCTGCATCGGGGACCAGGGCGGTTATGCACGCGGCCGGAATTGCATAACGGACTGGCCAAATCCCTTGACACATGGTTCATAACATGGCTAACTAAATGGTCAAGCCGCTGTGGTGAACGCGTGATCACTCGATGAGGGGACTGGCATGGACAGCCTGAAGGACGTCAAGGAGAAGGATCCGTATCCCTTCTTCGAAGAAAGGCTTGCCAGGGGTCCGGTCAGCTGGGATGAAGGCATGAACGCGTGGCTGGTCGTCGGCTACGACGAGTCGCGGTACGTGCAGTTGCACGAGGAGCAGTTCGCCCACCCGTATGCGCAGTTGGCGGGTGCGGCCGATGTCTACGGCGGTCCGAGCGGCGTGCTTCTGCTTCAAGGCGAGCAGCACCACTCCGTCCACAATTTCCTGCTCAAGCACTTCACCCCGATGCGCGTCAACGGGTACCGCACGTCCTTCATGGCCGATCTCATCGCGCGCCGCCTCGACGCGATCGAAGGCCGTACTCACGTGGATATGGCCACTGAGCTCCTCGACGTGGTGCCCAGCGATGTGATTGCGGCAATGCTCGGCCTGGATTGGCAGGACAAGGAGCTGATGGCCAAGTGCCGCATCTGGAACAAGACGATGTTCCGCTGGACCGAGACCTTCGGAGAGGACGAGGAGGCGTACATTGCGGCGCGCGACGCAGCTGCGCAGCTCAATGACGTCCTGCGTCCGGTCATCCGCGAGCGTCGTCTCGAAGCCAAGGACGACCTGATCTCGATCCTGTACCACCAGGGCACCGGTCTGCTCGACACCTGGGGAGAGGACGAGGTTCTCGCCCAGGCGCGCGTGCTGTTCTTCGCCGGAACCGACACGACGGCGCACTTCCTCAAGAACACCCTGTACCTGCTCCTGCAGTATCCGGAGTATCAGGACCAGCTTCGTGGCGACGAGGCGAAGATCGTCGACTTCGGTGAGGAGTCCCTGCGGTTCATCGCGCCCGTGCAGTTCCGCGTGCGCGTCGCGACGCAGGACGTCGAGATCGGCGGCCAACTGATCCGCAAGGGTGACCGCGTGCACCCGGTCAACGCCGCCGCGAACCGCGACCCCCATCACTACGAGCGTGCGGACGATTTCGACCCTCACCGTGGCAATGTCAAGGACCACGTGGCATTCAACGTCGGGCCGAGGTACTGCGTCGGGGCCGCCCTCTCCCGGGGCGAGGAGATCGAGGTGTTCAAGCAGTTGCTCGAACGCTACGAGTCGATGCGCTGGGACGAGGATGCGGAGCCTGCACAGTTCCGTGGTTACATGCCTCGCTCGTTCAGCCCGCTCAACGTGGTCCTCGAACCAGCACGTCAACTGGTCTCCTAGCCCGAGAGCGGTGCTCGTCGACCTTCATCACCCGTCAGCAGTCACGGTGACGGGACTTGCGCAGAAGCGTGCGTGGGCCGAGAAGTCATTTCCGCCCGTCGAGGAACTCGAGGCGGGAATCTGGTCGATCCCCGTCCCGATTCCCGGTAGCCCGCTGCGCTATGTCCTCAGCTACGCGATCACCACTCCACTGGGTCCCGTGATCGTCGATCCGGGGTGGCCCGGCGATGCAGGCTGGGCGGCGTTGACCGAAGGTCTCGCTGCGGGTGGCTGGGCCGTCGACGATGTCCACGGCGTGCTGGTCACTCACGCGCATACCGATCATCAGGGCCAGTCCGCACGCGTGCGGGAGGCCTCAGGCTGCTGGATCGGCATGCACGAGGCAGACGCCCGCATCCTGCGCGGCTACGCCGACGGGTCGTTGGTCGATTCATGCAATCTCGACTGGCTGGTGGCGTCCGGTGTTCCCGACACCGAACGCGAGCACGGTATCGAGATGGACGCGGATCGCATGCGCCTGGCGTGCGACATGATTCCCGACCGGCTCATCGCGGACCACGACGAGGGTTTCATCCCGGGTCGGTCCGTCACTGCGATCTGGACACCCGGCCACACTCCGGGCCATCTGTGCTTTGCGCTCCCTGACGATGATGTGCTGATCGGAGGAGACCACCTTCTACCGCGGATCTCCTCGCATGTCGGTGGCTACGCCGTCGATGACACGGATGCTCTCGGCGACTATCTCCGCTCGCTCGCGGACCTTGCCGACCGCGACGGTGATCCCGAGGTCCTGCCCGGCCACGAGTACCGGTTCAGGGGCGTCGACCGGCGGGTGCGCACGGCAATCGAGCACCATGCCGAGCGCCTTGTCCAGGTGTACGACGCGGTCGCGACGATGGCCGCGGGCACGACGTGGGATGTGGCCTCCTACGTGTCGTGGTCTCGTGGATGGGACGAGACGGTGGGACCGCTTCGGCGGCTCGCTCTTGCGGAGACTGCCGCGCACCTGCGCTGGCTGAGTGTGCGCGGAATGCTCATCGAGCGTTCCGTGCGTCCCACGGTGTGGTCGATCCACGACAGCGCGAATGGCGAGGTCGAACGAATTCGAAAGGTAATGGAGACGGAATATGTCGCTGCTTGAGGGAAAGACGATCATCGTGACAGGAGCAGGCTCGGGCATCGGTGCCGCCACCGCTCGAGTTCTCGCCGAGCATGGCGCACGCCTGGTGCTGCTGAGCCTGAGCGAGCCGGGGCTCACCGAGATTGCCGAGGAGATGCCCGAGGCTCTCGCGGTCGTCGCCGATGTGTCGGAGGCGTCCAGTGTCGATGCTGCATTCGCGCAGTCACTCGAGCACTTCGGCCGTATCGACGGGGTCGTCCATGCGGCAGGCATTGACGACCCCGCAACCAAGGCACTTGTCGCGAGGCAGACCGAGGCAGGCCAGACCGTGGACACGGTCGCTGACCTCACTGATGAGCAGTGGCACCGCATGATCTCGGTCAACCTCGACGGCAGCTTCTTCGTGCTTCGCGCTGCGCTCCGAATCATGCGCAAGCAGGCGTCCGGGTCGATAGTCCTCATCGGTTCGGAGGTCGGCGTGCGCGGACTCGCGGGCCTGGCGCACTACGCGGCGTCGAAGGGCGGCGTCCACGCTCTCATTCGATCGACCGCGAAGGAGGCGGCTGCATACGGAGTGCGCGTCAACGGCATTGCCCCCGGGGTGATCGACACACCCATGAGTCGTCGGTCGTCGGGAGTGTTCGGGGGACACGCCACCGCCCTTGCGCCCATTGGCCGCGTGGGGATGCCCGAGGAGATCGGCGGCGCGGCGGCATTCCTCTGCAGCGACCTGTCGTCCTACGTGGTTGGCGAGATCATCAACGTCGACGGCGGGCGCGTGGCCTCCTAGGGGCCAGGGCGTCAGGGATTCAGGACGAGAGGCAAGGTCAGCGGCGTTCGCAAGGAGCGTCCACCCCACGTGATCGGATCGTCGGTCAACTGTGCGTTCGGGAATCGCTCGGCGATGGCGCTGAACATCATGTTGGCTTCCATGCGCGCCAGCCCTGCGCCAAGGCAGAAGTGCGGGCCCAGGCCGAGCGACACGTGATTTCGCGAATCCGATCTGAGGATGTCCAGCTCATCGGGTCGCTCGAACACCTCGGGGTCCCGGTTCGCCGACGCCGAGATTCCCATAACCGCCTCGCCCTTCTCGAGCACGACTCCGTCGAGCTCGAGCGGCTTGGCCGTCACGTACTGCGTGAAGTTCGCCGGCGTCACGTACCGCAGTAGCTCCTCGACCGCGGCGGGAGTCCGCTCTTCCGGAGCCTCGCAGAGCAGCCGCCATTGGCCGGGATTGCGCAGCAGTTCCATCATCCCGATGGCCAGCAGATTGCTCGTGGTTTCGTGGCCGGCGAAGATCATGAGGGCCAGCATCTGGCGGGCCTCGTCGTGACTGATCTGCTCGGAGTCCACGGCCGCCAGGAGGGCCGCGACCACTCCGGTGGTGAGCCCGGACCGTTGCTGGCGCACGATGAGCTCGTCGACGTACGCGAGCAGACCGTGATAGGCGGCGTCGGCGCTGATCGCCGCCTCCTCGGAGTCCGCATTCAGCTTGTTCTCCGCGATCACCTTGGCCCACCCGTGGATCGACTCGAGATCGTCCAGGGGGATGCCGAGGAGGTCGCCGAGTACTTCGAGCGGGAACGTGTAGGCGAACTGCTTGAAATCGACAGAGCCGTTCTCGGCTCCGAGTGCCGCGAATGCGTCGAGGTTCTGCGCAACCCGTGCTCGGACCTTGTCCTCCATCTCCCGGGCGAGGCTCCGGGCGGCGAACGCAGGCACGAGAACCTTGCGCACTCGCGGATGATCCGGTGGGTCCATGCGCACCAGCTGGCCGTACTCCTGGTCCATCACGTAGTCGAATGACTCCCGGGCCTTCGGGCTGAAGGTCTGTCGAGCCGTCTCGAATCGGGGCGCGTGGCGGTTCTGCTGCCTGCTGTAGAGCACGTAGTTGTCACCGAGGAGCTCGCGGACGTCGCGATGCCGGGAGATGACGACTGCTCCGGGTACTCGAAGGACGGGGCGGGTGTCGCGCAGTTCGTTCCAGGTGGGGAACGGATCTGCCATCAGCTCGGGGTCGCCAGCAAGCAAGGCGGAGACCCGATCCTCGAGCGGAGCGTTCGGATTCATGTGAAGCCCTTCTTGTCTTAGCGCGGAGCCATACGAAGTGCGCCGTCCATGCGAATCGTCTCGCCATTGAGGTAGTCGTGGTCGATGATCGACAAGGCGAGCTGCGCGTATTCGTTGGGACGCCCGAGCCGAGCGGGGAACGGGACACTCGCAGCGAGGCCAGCGCGGAACTCGTCGGAGATGGTGGCCAGCATGGGGGAGTCGACGATCCCGGGAGCGATGGTGCACACGCGGATTCCGAACTCGGCGAGGTCGCGGGCAGCCTGCAACGTGAGTGCCGCGATGCCACCCTTCGACGCGGCGTAGGCCGCCTGCCCGACCTGGCCCTCGAACGCCGCGATCGACGCGGTGTTGATGATGACTCCGCGCTGGCCGTACTCATCTGGGCTCGTCTCGGAGATGCGCTGCGCCGCCAGCGTGAGCACGGTGAAGGTGCCGACGAGGTTCACCTCGATCACCTTGGCGAACAGACCGAGGTCGTGCGGTCCCTTCCTGCCGAGGATCCGCATCGAGGGAGCGATTCCCGCGCAGTTGACCACGACGCGAAGCGGTGGCCCGGACCGGACCACGTCGTCAATCGCCTGCTGCACGTCATCGCCGTTGGTGACGTCCACGGATACGAACCTGACGCCCGGCTGATCCGCGCTCGGCGCCGTGAGGTCAAAGGCGTGGACGGACACTCCCTGACGGGCCAGGGCGGCAGCGGTCGCCGCGCCCAGGCCGGAGGCGCCTCCGGTGACGATCGCGCTCGTATTGGCCAGTTCCATGCCCGCTCCCTCATGGCCGGAACTGCTCCCGACCTTTACTTAACATGACGAACAATAACGTCGCGCAAACGGTTAGGCTAGTAAAACGTCATGAAGGAGGTCGCTTGACCAGCCCGGATCTGCGCTCCCGCGGCCGAATCGACTCCTGGCTCCCGCTGGCGCCCGTGCTGGTCTCGGCCGCACTGATCTCCGCGGTGATTGTCACCCTCGGCGCTCCGCTCATCCCACTGATCCAGCAGGGCTTCGCCATCTCCGAGGAGCAGGCGCAGTGGTCGTACACGATCACGCTGCTCGTCGCCGCGGCATGTACGCCGATCTTCGGACGGCTGGCCGATGGACGACACCGCCGCGCGGTGACCGCCCTCGTGTGCGGACTGGTCGCGCTCGGCTGCGTGATTGCGGCGGTGGCGGATACGTTCGCGATGCTTCTCGTCGGTCGAGGTCTTCAGGGCCTGGGTGTGTCGCTGGTTGCCATGACAATCGCCGCGGCTCGCGCGTATCTACCGCCGCGCAATGCACGCTCGACGGTCGCTCTTCTATCGATCACGACCGCGTTGGGCGCAGGCATCAGCTATCCGCTCACGACCGCGGTCGCCGACCACTTCGGGATGTCTGCGGCATTCGCTCTCGCCGCGGCATTCGCCGCAATCGTCGGCCTGCTCGTCGTCCTTCGACTGCCATCTGCGTTCGAGGGCACGGCGCACAGGCCGGATGTGGTCGGTGCACTCCTTCTCGCCAGCGGGGTGACGGCGTACCTGCTCGCCATCACCCACGGGAACTCCTGGGGATGGATGTCGCCAGCGGTGCTTGGCCTCGGTTTGGTGGGAACGCTCATCGTCGCGGGATGGGTGGCGTGGGAACTGCACATCGACTATCCGCTCGTCCGGCTTCCCCTGCTCGCCGACAGGCGCGTCCTGGCTGCTGCAGCCGTGGCGCTGTTCATGGGCATGTCGCTGTACAGCGCGCCAGTGCTCGTCAGCCGCCTGGCTCAGATGCCGTCATCGACGGGCTACGGTGCCGGACTCAGTCTGACGGCTGCCGGGGCGATCATGATCCCGATAGCAGTCGGGAATCTGCTGGGCAGCCGGATCACCCTGTGGGCTGATCGGCTCGGAGGTGCACGGTTCTCACTGGCGCTCGGCAGCCTGCTGGCCATGAGCGGCACGTTGCTCATCGTCTTCACCCACGTGTCGGTCCTCATTCTCGTGCTCGCCATGTCGCTGACGGCCGTAGGTGCGGGCGCCACGTTCGGCGCGATGCCCGCACTGATCATTGCCGCTGTCGCTGGCGAAGAGACCGGAAGCGCCATGAGCTTCAATCTGCTGCTGCGCACCGTGGGCGGGACGATCGGCAGCGCCCTGACAGCGGCCGCGCTGGGTGCACACGTGACAGTAGATGCCGACTACCCCTCGTGGGGTGGTTTCCAACTCGCGTTCCTCGTATGCGCGGGAGCATGCTTTGCCGCCCTGCTCGCCGGTCTGGCGCTGTTGCGCGGACCGGTCGCGGCTACTCGTCCTCTTCGATTGTGATCACGGCTGCGGGGCATGCGCCAGCGGCATTGCGGACCTTCTCGTAGAGCTCCGGCGCGGGGCTGTCGGTCAGCAGGACGACCAGGCCGTCGTCATCCTGATCGAACACCTCCGGACTTTCGAGTACGCAGCTACCGCTGCCGATGCAGTACCCCTGCTCGACGAGCACCTTCATGTTCACTCCTTAGTCGGACTTCATTGATGGGAAACGGGTGGACACTTCACGCGGCCGCCGCGAGTTCACGACGGTACGGGAGCATCGCCTTCGCGGCGTTCCAGCCGAGGACCGCTGACGGTCGCCCGGCATCCTCGAACAGCATGACGAGCGACTCGTCGTCGATAGAGCCCTCCACGATCGTCGGCGTTGACGTCGGCGTTATTCGCCCGGCCACCTGGATCTTGGCGTCGTACTGGTCGGTCCAGAAGTACGGCACCGTCGCGAGCGGTGCCAACGGCCCGGTGATGCTGCGCGCAACGAGACTGCCCTGCTCGGCGGCGTTCTGCCTGTGCTCAACGCGCACGGGCAGGCCATACCCCGGGTGCTGCCAGCGGGCGACGTCGCCCGCGGCCCACACTCCCGGCGCTGCCCTCCCGTACTCGTCGCACAGGACGCCGTCGCTCGTGTCGAGCTCGGTGCCGGCGAGCCACTCAGTGACCGGAGCACAACCGATCGCCGCGAGGACGAGGTCGCCTGGCACCTGCGTGCCGTCGCTGAGAACCACACGGCGATTGCCGTGGGTATCGGTGTCCGCCGCCGTCACTCCGACGCCAAGGTGAAGATCGACACCGGCCGCACGATGCAAAGCGATCAACTTGTCGGCGATGGCTGAGCCGATGCGTGACGCGAGAGGGTCAGCCATGGGCTCGACCACGGTGACGCGTGCACCCATCTTTCGCGCGGACGCTGCGACCTCCAGTCCGATGAATCCGGCCCCGACGATGACCAGTTCTGGCTGCGAGAGCAATCGCTCCCGCAGCGCAATGCAATCCGTCAATGTACGAAGGACGACGGCGTCTGGCAGCACCTCGAGAGTCCGCGGACGCACGCCGGTGGCAATGACAATGTCGTCGAAGGCGAGTCGCTCGCCACTGCTGAGCTCGACGTGTCGTTCCGCGACGGCGAGGTGCAGGGCGCGCGTGCCCAGCATCACCCGCGCATCGACCTTGTCCATCCGCGTGGCGGGGATGAGTACAGCGCGATCGTGGTCCCACTCCCCGGTGAGAAGCTGCTTCGACAGGGGAGGGCGGTCATAGGCGGGGATCGACTCCGCACCCACGATCGTCACGCTTCCGTCGTAGCCAAAGCGACGTAGGGACTCCGCGGTCGACCAGCCGGCGGCAGATGCGCCGACAATGACCACTCCGCCCACGACGCTCCGTTCATCTTCCACCAGTAGTTAACTATGTACAATATCTGGCCGGGATGCGGGCGGTACAAGGGTTTTGATGAGTTTTTACGAGGAAAGCGGCAGTTGCGGATCGCACAGGCGTTCAAGCGCCGGCAGCGCGGAGATCAGCAGTCCGATCTCGTCCTCGCTGAGCTGCTTGAGGTGCTCGCTCAGCCATACGTCGCGCGAGCGCAGGATGAACTCCCGCTCCTTGCGACCCGCCGCGGTGAGCTTGATGCGCGTGACACGGCCGTCCTGGGTATCGGGAGTGCGGTCGATGAGCTTGAGTGCCTCGAGACGATTCAGGGAGCGGCTGACCGACGGCGGAGTGACCTTCTCGCTCTCGGCCAACTCGCTCGCCGTCGCCGGTTCGGTGCGCCCGATGGTGAACAGGAGTGAGGTCAGCGCGTACGAGAGGTCATCGTCGGTCTGCTGCCTCAGGACTCTGCCAAGTCGTCCAAGTGTCATGCGCAGGCGAGTGAGCTCCTCGCGGGGAATCGGAGCACTCAGAGCCTTAGCCTGCGAACGGACTGCCATCGTCTGAACCCCCTTTCACTGCGCCGCCTTCACGACAAGACGTGAACATAGCAAACAAATAGGACATCCACGTTCAGGCGCCTCGCTAGAGCCTTTGCAACTGCGCGAGAACCGCCCGATGATGCGCCGGCGAGCCCAGCGCCACCTGATCCGCCTTGGCGCGCTTGAGATACAGATGGGCGGGGTGCTCCCACGTCATTCCGATACCTCCGTGAATCTGGATGCATTCCTCGGCGGCGAGGACGGCGACGTCGGAGCAGTACGACTGGGCCAGCGCGACCGCCTCCACGGCTTCGCGGCCCCGGCCGTCGATGAGGACTGCGGCGTTGCGGGCTGCAGCTCGCGCCGAGCCGACCGCGATCCACAAGCGCGCGAGCCGATGCTTGATCGACTGGAAGCTGCCGATGGCCCGTCCGAACTGGTGCCGTTGCTTCGCGTACTCAACCGTCTGCTCCAGGCACCACTCCGCCAACCCCACTTGTTCTGAGGCCAGCATCGCGGCGCCGTGCAGCAGGCCCGACTGGATCGCCTCGGCAGCCGCCTGTCCGCGGGCCAGTTCGATGCCAACGGCACCACTCAACTCGACGTCCGACAGCTGTCGGGTCATGTCCAGGCAACTACGCCGGTTGATCTGCACGCCATCGCCACGTTCCACTGCACACAAGGTGAGGATGCCGTCACGCGTGGCCGGCACGAGGAGGACGGTTGCCAGGTGCGCATCTGCAGTTGCGCGAACGCCTCCCTCGAGTCGGGAATCCGCATCGATGCGCGGCAGCCCGACCCCGGGCAGACTCAGGCTCGACCATGGGGCGGCGAGCACCGCGACGTGAGACCCGTCGACAAGACTGCGGGCCAGATCGTCGGCAGAGCACGAGGTCAGGACACGGGTCGCAATCACCGACGATGTCAGGAACGGGATGGGCGCGACGAACCGGCCGAGTTCCTCCGCAGCAATCGCGACCTCGCGCGAGGTCGCCGCGCCACCACCTAGCAAGTCCGCGATTCCCAGCCCCGGCAACTCCATCGCCCTGCTCACGGTCTGCCACAACTCCGCGACAACGGTGTCGTCGCCGTCATAGACGGCGCCCACGCGTGCGGGCACGCAATGCGATGCAAGCAGGGAGCGCAGGCTCTCGCGGAGCGCGTCCTCGGTGTCGCTGTAGGTGAGGTCGACAGTCATCGCGGGGAGTCCTTCCACGCGACGGCCTTGTCGAACCGTTGCTCCTGCGGGAGGCCAAGGACCTGCTCCGCCAGGATGTTGAGCAGAATCTCCGTCGTACCGCCCTCGATCGAGTTGCCTTTGGCGCGCAGGTACCGGTAGGCGGCATCGCGACCGGTGAACTCGACGATCTCAGGTCGGACCATCTCCCACTGCCCATAGGCCAGGCCCTCGTCGCCGAGCAACTCGATCTCCAGCCCACTCAGTTCCTGGGCCAGACGCGCGAAGGTGACCTTCATCGCCGATCCCTCGGGCCCGGGCCGGCCCGCTGCCAACTCCTGCTTCATCTTCGACGCGGCCAGTTCCGCGACGTGCGCCTCGACCCAGAGCCGAAGGAAGCGATCACGGTTGAGATCGCGGAGGTGCTCCGGGGCAGCGCGCCACGTTCGCTCGACGACGTCGAGCATCGTCTCGCCGACCTCTGCATCGCTGTTGCCGATTGCGACCCGTTCGGAGGACAGGGTCGTCATGGCGACGAGCCAGCCGCCATTGACCTCGCCCAGCAGGTTCACGTCGGGCACGAAGACGTCGGTGAGGAAGACCTCGTTGAACTCCGCTTCGCCGGTCAGTTGGCGCAAGGGTCGCACCTCGACGCCTGGCGCGCGCATGTCGCACACGAAGTAGGTGAGACCCTTGTGCTTGGGCACATCAGGATCAGTCCGCGTGAGCAGCAGCGCCCACACGGCGTTATGCGCACTGCTTGTCCAGACTTTCTGGCCGTTGACGATCCAGCCGCCCTCGGTTCTCACGGCTTTCGTCGCCACGTTTGCGAGATCTGATCCAGCCCCGGGTTCGCTGAACAGCTGGCACCAGATCTCCTCGCCGGTCCACAGTGGCCGCAGGTAGCGCTCCTTCTGCTGCTGCGTGCCGACCGCGAGAATCGTCGGCGCGGCCATGCCCAGGCCGATGCCGTTGCGCTGCGGGCTGTTGTCGGGGAAGCCCGCCTTCGTGAAGAGTTCTTCGATGGGTCGCTGATCCGCGGGCGACAGGCCCAGGCCACCCAGGCCCACTGGTCGAGAGACCCACGCCAGGCCAGCATCGAAACGCGAGCGCAGGGAATCCAGGCGCGGCGAGTTCGGGTTCCAGTCCGCGAGGAACTCCTGCGCGAGCGCCAATGCGGAATCGGGCGTGTGACTCACTCGCCCACCAGCACGGTGATCAGTTCAGCCACGCATGCCGGCTTGCCGCCGTCGTCGAGGCGCACCTCGACGTTGAGCACGGCGCGCACGCCCGTCGCCGAATCCTCCACGGATTGCAGCGTCACGGCTGCCTGAACGCGAGAGCCGACCGGCACAGGACGCAGGAAGCGAACCTTGTCCGTGCCGTAGTTGACGAATGCGGCGAGCTTCTTGATCTCCAGGACTTCGGCTAGGAGCACCGGGACGACACTCAGCGTGAGGAATCCGTGGGCGATTGTCGTGCCGAACGGGCCTTCGGCCGCGCGCACAGGATCCACATGAATCCATTGGTGATCCCCGGTCGCCTCGGCGAAGAGGTCGATCCGCGATTGATCGATTGTCAGCCACGGGCTGTCGCCGAGGTGCTCGCCTACCGCGGAACGGAAGTGGGTGATGTCGTCGAAGGTGCGCATGCGTCGACCTCTCGCTAGTTCGTCGGACCACCGGCGACGTAGATCACCTGTCCGGAGATGAACGATGCGTCGTCGGAGCACAGAAACGACACGGTGCCGGCGATGTCCTCAGGCTCGCCCACTCGTCGTACGGCGATCGTCGCTGCCGCCCCCGCCTTGAAATCATCAAACGAGATGCCCATGCGCTCAGCGGTCTGCGCGGTCATGTCGGTGGCGATGAAGCCGGGAGCGATGGCGTTCGCGGTGACGCCGAAGGGTCCAAGTTCCAGAGCGACCGCCTTGGTGAACCCCTGCAGTCCGGCCTTCGCGGCGGAGTAGTTGACCTGACCGCGATTTCCGAGAGCCGAGATGCTCGAGAGGCTGACGACGCGCCCCCACTTGGCGTCGACCATGTGCTTTTGGGCAGCCCTGGTCACGAGGAAGGCTCCGCGCAGGTGAACCGACATGACTGAGTCCCAGTCGGCGAGGCTCATCTTGAACAGCAGGTTGTCCCGCGTGATGCCGGCATTGTTGACGACAACGGTTGGTGCTCCCAGATCCGTTGCGATGCGATCGACCGCGCTGGTGACGTCCGCCTCGGAGGTCACGTCGGCACCCACCGCGAGCGCGTGACCTCCCGCACCGGTGATCTCGGCGACGACCGCGCCGCAGGCCGATTCGTCGAGGTCGACGACGGCAACCGCGAACCCGTCGCGGGCAAGACGGCGTGCTGTTGCCGCGCCGATTCCGCGAGCCCCACCGGTGACGACCGCTGTTTTGGCCTTGGCTCCGGGCAGTGCATCCTCGACTGGCATGGGGAGCAGTCTGCCTGCCGTCGAGGGGGGCAGGTGGCTTATCCCGGCTACTCCATTTCGGCGATCGGCGGCCTATCCGTGAGTTAGGTCAGCGCCTCGTCGTCGCCCTACCCTGTGGTGCGTCCCTACCCAATTTCGGTGTGGCTGATTCATTCGGCCCGATGGGCATGACGTCCGTCGAGGGACACCACCCCACGATGGAGGAACACTGCAATGACAATTACCGCAGACAACCCGGCAATCGTCGGATCGTCAGTCACGTCGGCCGAGATGGTCGATCTGGCACCTGAGATCTACCGTCAGCGACTGGTCGTCGAGGGCCTGGTCGACCGGCCGATCGAGCGTCACGAGATCGTCGCGTACCTCTCGCAGTTGTCAAAAGTGCTCGACATGATCACCGTCCTCGAGCCAGTCACCCACGAGTCCGACCTGTACGGCTGGGCCGGCTGGATTCACTGGGAGACGTCAGGTGCGCACTTCTACGCCTGGGATCGACCGCGGCTGTTCTTCAGCGTCGATATGTACACCTGCAAGTGGTTCTCCAACGAGGAAGCCGTGGAGTTCACCCGCGAGTTCTTCAACGCCCGTCAGGTGGTGTCCCGTGCGTTCTGACACTCTCGTCCGGCCGCAGGCCCGGACCACAGGCGTCGCCTCCATGCTGCACCTCAACTTCAATGTCACGGGCGCGCTGCTCGACGCGGCTCGGCAGTGCGAGGAGGATGTGTTCCTCAAGGCGTTCGGCAATACCCGAGAGCAGCTCGATGCCGAATACAGTCAGTACGACGATCAGTCGATCTTCCTCACCGTGTCCGACAGTGACGAGCACGTGCTCGGCGCATGCCGAATCATCACGCCGGGTCCTGCGGGATTCAAGTCCCTCAATGACGTCAAGGGCGCACCGTGGAACATCGATGGTGAGCGGTCGGCTCGTGCGGCGGGCGCGGACTTGTCTGCCACATGGGACGTCGCAACGCTCGGCGTGCGTGACAGCGCGCGCGGCAGCAAGGTTCAGGTCGCCATGGCGCTGTACCACGGCATTCTGCGCGCGGGCAGGGCGAACGACATTCGCACGCTCGTCTCGATTCTCGACGAGCAGGCGCGGCGGGTCCTCGCGGCGTTGGACCTCACCCACCTGACCCTGCCCGGTACGTCGTCGGCGCCGTACCTCGGGTCGAAGTCGAGCACTCCGGTCTACTTCCACGGAAGCATGCTGGATGTCTCGCGTCGGGAGAACCCGGAATCATTCCGCATGGTTGTTCAGGGCAAGGGCCTTGAGGGAATGGTCATTCCCGACGACTCGGCGTGGCTGTTGCCTTCGTCGGCGCCGGTGCGTCCCAGCCGCGAGGTCGCCGCGTGACGGGTCACGCGGAGTCTGGCTGGTCCAGCGCTGGAGGAACGATGTGCATCGTGGGGAGTGGGCGGCCCCAATCCGCCGCCCACTCCTCGACATCCTCGGCGGGCATGGGCGGCGCGATGTAGTAGCCCTGGAGCAGGTCCACTCCCAATGCCGTCACCTCGGCTGCGACTTCCTCGGACTCGACACCTTCCGCCACGACGCGGACGTCGAGTGCGTGCGCCATGCTGATGGTGGACGCGACGATGAGGCGGCTGCGTGGGTCGGAATGGACGGATGCCACGAAGCTGCGGTCCATCTTCAGCTCACTGAGCGGCAGGTCGCGGAGGTAGGACAGCGAGGAGAAGCCTGTCCCGTAGTCATCGATCGACGTGCGCAACCCATGCCGGCGGATGTCGAGCAGGAGCTCTCGGGCGCGCTCGGGATCGGCGATGAAGGTGTCCTCGGTGACCTCGATCGTGATGTCGTCGCGGGGGACGGACGTGCGGGAGAGCGCCTTGTAGATGAACGGCATCAAGCCGCCGCTCAGGAGTTCGGGAGGAGCAATGTTGATCGAGACATTCAGGTGCAGCCCGGACCGGCGCCAGCGCGCCGCGTCGCTGATGGCCTGCGTGACGACGACCTCAGACAGTTGCTGCATGAGTCCTGCGCGACGGGCAACTGGCAAGAACAGCATCGGGAGCACCATGCCGCGATCGGGATGCTCCCAGCGGACCAGTGCCTCCACCCCCACCAGCTGCTGCGTGGCGGAGTCGACCTTCGGCTGATACCAGGCCTTGATCTGCCCCTTGTTCAGCGCGCGACGAAGCTCGTCGCCCATCTGCAATCGCTGGCGAGAGAACTCATCGCGCTCAACGTTGTACAACTGCGCACCTGCACGGTTCGCCTTCGACTCGTACATCGCCACGTCTGCACGTCGCAGCAGGTCTGCTGCCTCGGTATCGCCGGCCTCGCGCACGGTGATTCCCATCGATGCGTCCATCGCGAGGTCGAGGCCATCGATTCGTGCGCGCGCGAGGAGCGTCTGCCGGATGGCCTGCGCGTACTCGAGTAACTGGATCGGGTCCTCGGTGTCGTAGACCACCGCGAACTCGTCACCGCCGACGCGCGCCAGCATGACGTGGGGGGGTAGAGACTCGCGCACACGCAGTGCGACGAGCTCAAGGAGGGTGTCGCCCGCGCTATGGCCGAGCGTGTCGTTGACCTCCTTGAACCCGTCAAGGTCAAGGAGCAGGAGGGCCAGCGGGCCTTGGGCGTGGATTCGGGTGTCGAGCTCTCGGAAGATCGCGCGGCGGTTCGGCAGGCCGGTGAGGTCGTCGGTCACCGCGAGGCGGAATGCCTCGGCGGCCGCGCGCGAATCGCGCAGGGCAATCGTCAAACGCGCGCTCGTGGCGAGCAGTGTCATGACTGCGGGGATCGCGACCGCGTACCCCATGGCGCCCTCCGGGCGCGCCACGAGCAGCAGGACTGCGAGCAGGAAGCTGGCGACCAGGAACCACTCGGGCAACCGGCGGCCAAGGGTTGCGGTGGGCAGTCGAGGGGTGCACGCGGCGCCGGTGATCAGGAGCAGCGCACTTCCCCACAGGACGATCAGCGTCATCGTGAAGTTGTAGGGACCGGTCGATAGCTTCAGTACGAGGCTGGAGTCCGCGACTGCCATCACCACGAATCCGGCAATCAGGGCGATGGCACGACGAGACAGGCTCCGCGAGGCCAGTGCCCACTGACCGACGACGACGAGGGCGAGGCACAGATCAAGAACCGGGTAGATCAGCGCTGCGAGAAGCGTGACGCCGCCCTCGGGGAACGACCGAGTGAAGGGGGTGAGGAGTAGAACAGCGGCAAGGGCGCCACCGCTGCCGCACACGATGAGCGCGTCAAGCCACGCGGTCGCGGTCCCGCCACGGCGATGTCCCGCATCCAGGACGACGAACGCCGCGAAGCCGATGTAGGAGGACAGGAACAAGAACTCCCCCGGCGAAGGGAACGACGCGTTCTCAGTGGTGCCCGCGCCGCTGATCGCCATCGAGCCAGCGGCCCACAGCGCGACGGCAGCCGTGAGCGAACCGAGCGCGACCCGGCGCTCGGGCCAGCGGACCATCGCGGCGATCAGGCGGGCGAAGATGAGGCCGAAGAAGACGACCATTCCCAGGAACAGGCCGGTCTCGTTCGGTGAGCCGCCGTTGATCAGGCCGAGGGTGAGGCCCAAGGCGCCCATGACGAGGAGGTAGACCCAGGAGACGCGCCCAAGATCACGCACGACGGACCGGTTCGCGGACTGCGTGGCGGCAAAAACGTTCACCCCGCACCCCCTTACGCTGCCCCTCATACGGGCTCCTGCACAGGAGGGTACAAGTAACGACGGGGCCGCGTCCCTGCCCAACGCCTCACTAGTCTTGATTGATGAGCACGTCGACTGCCGTCCTGCCGGCCAGGGCCCGCGTAGTCGTCATAGGCGGCGGAGTGATCGGCACCTCGATCGCCTACCACCTGGGCCTCCTCGGCTGGTCCGATGTGGTCCTGCTCGAGCGTGATCGGCTGACCTCGGGAACCACGTGGCACGCAGCCGGGCTCATGACCTGCTTCGGATCGCTCTCCGAGACATCGATGACGATGCGGCAGTACACACGCGAGCTGTATCGAACGCTGGAGGCCGAGACCGGACTGTCGACCGGCTTCCGGCCGGTCGGCTTCATCGAGGCAGCGGCCGACCTCGGTCGGCTTGAGGAGTTTCGCCGAGTCGCCGCATTCAACCGTCACGTCGGTCTCGATGTGCACGAGATAGGTCCAGGGGAGATCGGCGAACTGTTCCCCCTGGCCGATACGAGCGACCTCCTGTCGGGCTTCTACGTCCCGGCGGACGGCCGAGTGAACCCCGTCGACGTGACGATGTCACTGGCCAAGGGGGCGCGCATGCGGGGCGTGCGCATCGTCGAGGGGATCTCGGTAAGCCACGTGCTCACCGATCGAGGACGCGTGGTGGGCGTGGCAACGTCCGCCGGCGACGTGGAGTGCGAGTACGTGGTCAACTGCGCGGGAATGTGGGCGCGCGAACTCGGCGAGCGCAATGGGGTGACCATTCCCCTGCAGGCGGCCGAGCACTACTACCTGATCACCGAGCCCCTCGCCGACGTGGATCCGCTGTGGCCGGTGCTCGAGGATCCGTCGCGGCACGGCTACTACCGCGAGGAGGGCGGCGGCCTCATGGTCGGCCTGTTCGAGCCGGTCTGCGCACCGTGGAACGTGGCAGGCATCCCGGCCGACTTCTCATTCGGCGAGATTGCCCCTGACTGGGAACGCATGGGTCCCTACCTCGAGCGAGCGATGCAGCGCGTGCCGGTGACCTTGGAGGCTGGGATTCGCACCTTCTTCTGCGGGCCCGAGTCATTCACGCCCGACCTTGCGCCGATCGTGGGCGAGGCCCCCGATCTGGACAACTATTTCGTGGCCGCAGGAATGAACTCGGTCGGCATCCTCACCGGCGGCGGTCTCGGACGCATCCTGGCGCAGTGGATCGTCGACGGTCAGCCCGACGTTGATGTCACGGGCTTCAACATCGATCGCATGCAGTCGTATCAGCTCAATCCGCGATACCGCGCTGAGCGGACGGTAGAGACGCTCGGCATGGTCTACCAGACGCATTTCCCCGGGCGATCGATGTCGACCGCCCGTGGAGTCAAGAGATCGCCGATCCACGCGCAGTTGGCAGACGCGGGCGCGTTCTTCAAGGATGTCAGTGGATGGGAGGGAGCCGACTGGTTCGCGCCCGCTGGCGTCGTCCCCCACGTCGAGGAGCTGTCCTGGGGGAGGCAGAACTGGTTCGAGCACTGGGCCGGAGAGCATCAGGCAGTACGCAATGGCGTCGGCATCATGGACATGTCGTTCATGTCGAAGTTCCTTGTCCAAGGCCGCGATGCCGGCAGATCGCTGGATCGCCTGTCGGCGAACGCGGTCGACCGGGACCCTGGATTCATCACCTACACCCAGTGGCTCAACGACCGCGGAACAATAGAAGCCGACGTCACGGTGACGAAGCTCGATGAGCAGTCGTTCATGGTCGTCGCCTCCGACAACGCGCACGGCCATGTGCAGGCGCGACTGCGCCGGCATCTGGACGGACAACACGCGTTCGCCACCGATGTCACATCGGCATTCGCGCAGATCAATGTGCAAGGCCCGATGGCACGGGAGGTTCTGCAGGCAACGACATCGATCGACCTCTCGAATGCGGAGTTCCCGTTCCGGGCCGCTCGCTATATCGACCTCGGCTTCGCCCGCGCGCTCTGCGTGCGCATCACCTACCTCGGTGAACTCGGCTACGAGTTGTACGTGCCAGCCGAGCAGGCTGTGCATGCCTACGAGCAGCTCCTTCAGGCAGGCTCGTCGTTCGGTATTCGGCACGTCGGACTGAAGGCGCTGTCGAGCCTGCGTCTGGAGAAGGCGTATCGCGACTATGGCCATGACATCGATAACACCGACTCCGTGATCGAGGCCGGACTCGGCTTCGCGGTCGCACTCGACAAGCCGGGAGGTTTTGTCGGCCGCGACGCAGTTGTTGCCAGTAAGGCCCTCGGTATTCCGCGACGCCGCCTGCTCCAGGTGCTGGTCCTGGATCCCGAGCCGCTCATGCACCACGCCGAGATCGTGCTCCGCGATGGCAAAGCTGTTGGCTACATTCGCGCGGCAAGTTATGGTCACACGCTCGGCGGCGCCGTCGGGCTGGCGATGGTCGATGCGGGGGAGCCCCTGACCGCGGAGTGGATCGCCTCCGGTTCCTGGGAGGTCGTCATTGCTGCCGATCGCTTCCCGGCCAGGGTCTCGCTGCGGCCGATGTACGACCCCGAGAACCTGCGCATTCGCGCCTGACTACGCGCCAGGCGGACCGCTGATGACGCCGATCCTGCTGAGCAGTGACGCGGTGTCACTGTTGGCGGGATCCAAGTCCGCTACATCGATGGTCGGCGATCCCCATTCGGCCAGTTGCTGCTGAATCGCGCGCCTGGCCTTGTCGAGCTTGCGCGCCACCATGCGCCGTGTCGCCCACTCCTGCTCGCGGCGGCGCAGCGCGTCCTCGATAGCCGCTGCCTGCTCGGGGCTGGACTGGAGTCCGAAGGCTCGCTCGAGTCCGCTGCGGATGTCGATGCGGTAATCGTGCCCTCGTCGCACGAAGGTGCCCGGCTTCGACTGCATTCCGTTGAGCAGGTCGACCGTGGCCAGCGCGAAGGACGTGATCGGCCGGAACTTCACTTCTCGAGGAACAAGCGGTGGCCGCTCGGTTGGCGGTCCCATCCACCATGGCGGCTGCAGGATCATCGCGAAGCTGTACTTATTCACCGGATCGTCGTGATGAATCACCATCAAGTGCCGCGACTGCCCGGACGGCAGGGGGTCGGCGTGATCCGGCTCGCTCACCAGGAGGAGTCGCCCCTCAGGGTCGACCGAGGCCGGATCCGTGCGCCATGCGTTCCACAGGCGGGTGCGGAACGGCACGCCCAGATAGAGGCCGCCTGCGACGCCCAGGGGATTGAAGTCGGGAAGGAAGGGTCGGTCGCCGACCGGCAGGTCGAGCGCGACGTTCGCCCCCAGGCTCTCGCCGATGAGGACCACTCGGGGCCGACGATCGGCCGGCATCAGGGCCAGTCGATCCCGCACTCCCTCAAGGACAATGCGGGTGAGCCGTTCAGCCTCGCCAGTTCGAGTCAGGGCAAGTGCGGAGGGAACGAGCGCATACTGCGGAACCACGATCGCGCAGTCACCACGCGTGAGGTACTCCAGGGCCTCGGCGATCGAGTAGTTGAAGTACCCGACGCCGGTCGGTGACCCGACGCAGATGAATGACCGCTCGTACGCGCCGCAATCCTCCATGTCCTGCAGCGTCAACCGCGCCCGTTCGACTACGTCGTCCGAACTCTCATAGCCCCCGACTACTCGAACGGGATCGATCGCCGTGGTGCCCATGACCGCCTCGATGTCCTGCGCGCGAAGGGCCATGAGTACGAAGCGCCTGCCCTCCTTGCCGAGAGCATCGAATGGCATGGAACTGGCCGGACCTGAGGACACGTGTCGAGACGTGGGCGGCGTCGGATACGCGGGCTCGACGATGTCGTCTCGGCGCTGCACGCGCCCGGTGACGGCGTTGAGTGCGACGACACCGCTTACGGACATCGTCGTGAGGATGACTCCGTGGGCAACGAGCGATCCGAGGGCGCCCGGGTCGCGACCCAGTACCCGCGCCATGACCTTCTCGAGGCCTTTGGCGAGCACCTGCTCGCCCCCGGTCGCGGCGGCGAGACCCACTCCGGACGCGGCACCGAGGGCTACGGACTTGGCCGCGGCCTTCGCGCCCACGTGAGCAACGGCGCGTCGCTCCGGCGCGACGATGCCGTACTTCGATGCCCTCCTGCTGCGATTGAGGGTGCTTGCCGCAACCACTGCGGCGCCCGTGGCAATCGCGGGGATGAGGGTGGTGTCCAGTCCAGGTCTTAGGCCCAGCCTCTTGTGCAGCACGGAGTCCCACGTCGACGACGCACCGCCGGCAAGCGCGGCGAACGCGGTGATGCGCCCGGCGGTGGCGGCAACTGCAGCGGGCATCGATCGGTCGGCATGCCTGCTTGTCGCGGCGGCGACGCCCAGTCCGCCGACGATGCCGATGCCGGACAGGATCAGATTCGCGCGCGTACCGGGCCGTGTGCCGGGCTTGGCGCCTAACGCCTGCAGGGTCGCCCACGCGGTAGCGGTCAGCTGGTAGTGGGTGACGGCGACAACCCCGGTCGTGATTGCCTGCTGGCTCGCGCTCCGCGGCAGCAGACCCCTGGCGAAGGTCCCGGAGATCGACCACGAGGCGCCGGCAATGCCGGCCTGGACGGGTGCTTCGGTCGCCCACCGGGTGAGCCACCCGCGAGATAGCAGTGCCATGCGCCGATTATCGCGATGCGCGCGCGTAGGCGTCGATGTCACCGAGAATTCGATCGCGCGTCTCCTGCGGCGCGAACGAGGCTCGTATCGATTCCCTGGCCAGGTCCACCAGGTCCTCCCGACCGAGCCCGAAGTGGTCGTGTGCAACCTGGTACTCGCGGTTCAAGTTGGTGTCGAACATGCCGGGGTCATCGGTGTTGATGGTCACGCGCACGCCCGCATTGCGCAGGGTCACGAACGGGTGCTCGTCGAGAGAGCTCACGGCGCGGGTGCAGATGTTCGACGTCGGGCATACCTCGAGGACGATGTCGCGATCGACCAGCTCGGCCATGAGGCTCGCATCCTGCGCGGCAGAGATGCCGTGGCCGATGCGCACCGCACCGAGGATGTTCAGGGCGTCCCGGACAGTCTGTGGACCAGTCGTCTCGCCGGCGTGCGGAACGCTGCGAAGGCCCAGGTCTGTGGCTCGGCGGAACACCTCGGCGAACTGGTCGCGTGGCACCCCGGCCTCGGGACCGCCGAGGCCGAAGCCGACGCTGTGCGGTGGCAGGTACGCCTCCGCCCACGCGATCGTGCGCTGACCGGACTCAAGGCCGAGCTCCCCGGGGATGTCGAACACCCAGCCGAGCTCGATGTCGTAGGTCTCAAGGACCGTGCGCCGTCCCCGCTCCAGGGCCTCGGCGAGGCCGTCAGGCTCGATGCCCATGAGCAGGTGGCTATCGGGGGTGACGGTGACCTCGGCATACCGAACGCCGACGTCGGCGAGGTCCCGGCCGAGCCCGACGACGAGCGAGCGCACATCGTCGGCGGTCCGAACGAGATTGTTGACGCTTATGTACACCTCGATGAAGTGAGCGAAGTCGGTGAAGTCATAGAACGCTCGGAGGGCATCCTCTTCCGTCGGCACTCCCGCGGAGGGATGACGCCTGGCGAGTTCGAGGACGGTCGGAACCGATGCAGCGCCTTGCAGATGGACGTGGAGCTCAGCCTTGGGCAGGCCGGCAATGAACGAACTGACGTCTTGCACGTGGGTTCTACCTCGTCTCAGGAAGGCGGCGTCGCCGCTTGTCGTTGTACATGGCCTCATCCGCGTGGGCGACGGCCGTAGACACGTCGCCTTCGAGTACTGCCGCACCCAGTGACACGGACATGCTGATCACCTCGGTGCCTGCGGAAACGGGACCGTTGAGCGCGAGCCGGAGCCGCGAGACGACGGTGTCCGCCGGGTCCTGCCCGGTTGCCGACATCGTCGTGATGACGAGGAACTCATCGCCGCCCACGCGGGCGACGATGTCGCCATCACGTGTTGACGCCGACAGGCGGCGAGCCACCTCGCGGAGCATGTCATCACCGGCCGCATGGCCGATCGTGTCGTTGACGGCCTTCAGTCCGTCGACGTCCGCGTAGACGACCGTCGTGACGAACCCGCGTGGGAGTTCGCTGCTCAGCTGGCGCAGCTGCCGGGTCAGTCCCTCACGATTCAGCAGTCCGGTCAGCGGGTCACGCGTCGCCTGATCGGAGAGCACCCGCTCCAGGTGCTTGTGGTCGGTGAGGTCGTTGAGCTGGACGACGAGCAAGGTGACCCGCCCGGAGATGTCGCGAACTGGAGCGGCGCCGAGATCAACCCACACCGTGCCGCCATCGCTTCGCCGCACCTGAATGTCCAGACGCACAGAGTCGAGCCCGGACACGACCGTGGAGATACCTTCGGCGACAGTCGCCTGATCCTGCTCGGCCACGAAGCCGATCAGAGGTTGGCCGACGAGCCGTGTCTCCGTCGTGCCCAGTAGTCGTCCCATCGCTGTGTTGGCGCGCAGCAGCCGGCCGTCGAGGTGGAGCATCGCCGTCGCTGCGGGAGTGCTCGTGAATGCGTCCCAGACGCGCTGCCGCTCGGATGCGAGTGCTCGGCGCGCCCGGCTCTGGCCACCACCGGCAGCGATGATGATGACGAACAGGATCACGATGGTGATCAGCTGGGTTATCGCGGCGGCCGACTCGGGGTTCGGTTCGAACGTGCCGACGAGCCAGGAGATGACGGCAGGCAGGAACGGCACCGCGAGCAGGGGAGGCACGACGTAACGGAGCAGTTCGTTGTCGTATCTCTCGTCGAGTGAGACGAGCGGGGGTCGATCGGGCCGCGCCGTGATGGCCGCGCCGATGACGACGAGGCCGACGATCGTCGTGACGATCGATGTGCCGGTGAGGCCGAGGCCATGGAAGAGCGACGCCGATCCGTAGACGTACGACAGCAGTCCCAGCAGGGTGCACACGCCTGCGAAGATCGCCAGCCAGAACCTGACCCGCGGCCAGCGGTCCCTCGGCAGGCCGAGCATCATCACCGAGAGACCGATGGCCACAGTCGCGAATGAGGGAATGGCCGTCGTCCATGTGGCGTTGCCAATCGCCGGGTCGCTGCTGGGAATCCAGCCGTGATTGACCGCGGTGTCGATCGTTGCGCCGAACAGAACGACGACGCCTGCCAGGAGGCGTCCGATGATGCGGCCGCCCTTGCCGCCTCGGTCGAACAGGACCATCGCGATGACGAGCGCGGCCAGCCCAGCGACGGTGTAGGGGTAGATCGTCGGCCATTCGGACCGACCCTGCGTGACGGCGCTCCATCCGAAGATCCGCCCGGCGCCCACGATGACGACGAGGACGGCGCTGACCGCGAGCAGAAAGCGGTGCAGCACACCGAGGTCTGAGGCAACGGTGCCACCGCGGTTGTCGCCACCGCCGGGCTCGCCTGTGTCCACCGGTGCACCCCCGGGCCGGATCGTGATGTCCGGGAAGTCTAGGCGTGGGCCGGGTCTGATCGCCCGCGGCCTTTTATTAGGTTAGCCTCGCCTTATTCGCGAAACTATGCGACACTGTGTCGGAAACAGCCGCCGGGCTGCCCTGACATCGGAGGAACCATGGCATTCGCGGACACGGTCCGACTCGACACTCGGATCGACCACGAGCGTGCCGAACGCAGTGCGTTCATCGTCCGTCTGCTGGCGGGTGAGCTCGACGAGCGTGCGCACGTCGAGCTGCTCCGCTCGCTGCTCCCGGTCTACCAGGCGCTCGAGCAGCTGCTCCTTGTCCAAAGCCAGGAGCCATCGATCGCTCTGTTCGATGATCGTCGGCTGGACCGCCGCGCCAGAATCGCCGCGGACCTCCGCACTCTCGGCCAGGAGCCCGACGCCGCCGAGCAGCTGCCCGCCAGCCGTGCCTATGTGCGCGCCATTCGGGAGGCGGCGGTCAGCCCGCAGCGCATGCTCGCCCACCACTACACGCGCTACCTCGGTGACATGGCCGGCGGCCGGGTCATCGCCAGCCGACTTCGCAGCGAATACGGGATCGACCCCTCGGCGCTGACCTACTACGACTTCAGTGGACTCGAGGACGTGCACGCATACCGCAAGCAGTACAAGGTGAATCTTGACGAGGCGCCGTGGACCGACGAGGGCAAGGCGCTGTTCATCGAGGAGTGCAAGGTGGCCTATCGCGCCAACTCGCAGCTGTTCGACGAGCTTGGCGCACTCGTCGCCGCGCCCTAGGCGGCGCTCACCGTCACCGGAATCCCGTTGAGCACTGCGGTTCCGGCAAGGTCATCGAGCCCCGACGAGGCCGTGAGCACGTTGGAGTTCACGCCGGGATTAGCGACGGCGACGGATCCCCAGGTCCGCGCGTCGGTATGACCCCAGCCGTGCGGGAGGCAGACGACGCCGGGTGCGACGACATCGGTGACCTCGACGGCCACCCGAACTGTCCCGACCGCGTTGGTGACGTCGGCCTGGCTGCCGTCGATCACCCCGAGCCGTGCAGCGTCGTCGGGATGCAGCCACAGCGTGCACGTGTTCGACCCCTTCGCGAGCAGCGGAACGTTGTGCATCCACGAGTTGTTGCTGCGAAGCCCACGCCTGCCGACGAGCACCAGTTCGTCGCGTGGCCCCGCGGCCGTCGCAATGGCGAGCGCGCGCGCCATGCGCTGGGCCTCCTCCAGTAATTGCGCTGGTGCCGCCTCGATGCGACCAGACGGAGTGCGGAGAACCTCCGGGAGGCGCGGTTTCAACGGGCCGAGGTCTACACCGTGCGGCTGTGCCGCTACGACGTCGAAGTTGAGCCCGCCGGGGTACGCGCCGAAGCCATCACCGTACGGACCGGACCGCAGCATCAGGTCGAGCAGACGCTCCTGACGCCGGCGCGGAGCCAGCAGGGCGAGGAGTTCTGCGGGATCGCGACCGTGGACTCGGGAGGCCTCGGACTTGCACGCGCGAGCTGCCAGCTCACCTGCGACGAGGTCGTCCATCTCATCGACGTCGAGCGTGTCGCCGAGAACGACGCACGCGAGCCGGAGCAGTATCTCGCCCTCATCGAGTTCGTCGGCGTCGTCATCGCGACGAAGGGGTATCGACGGAGCCGACCAATGCGCGACATTGCGCACGGACAGATTCGAGAACGCCAGGTCGAAGTGCCCCCGCGACAATGGTGACGGCGCAGGCAGGACCACGTGCGCGTGGCGACTGGTCTCGGTGAGGTAGGCATCGACGCTGATCATCACCTCGAGAGTCGCGAGGGCCGCGTCCAGTCGCGACCCGTCCGGCGTCGACACCACCGGATTGCCCGCGATGGTGATGAGGCCCCGCAGGCGCGTGCCATCGTCCGATGGAGTGTCGATCTCCTCGGCCATCACCGCGGCGGGGAACTCGCCGAGAACGCTCGGCAGATCGCGGACCCGAGTGCGGGTCGAACCCGGTATGCGAATCCCGCGACCTGATCCCGACTTGCCCGACGTCGACGGGCCTCCCGCCGCAGGCAGCGGCCACATCACCCCGCCCTCGCGGTCGAGGTTGCCGCCGAGCAGGTTGACCACCGCGATCCACCACGACGTTGCGGTCCCAAAGGACTGCGGTCCGCTGCCATCGACAGTGAGTCCTGCGGTCGAGGTCCCCATGCGCCCGTAGATGGCGGCCGCAGGCGCGGCAGCGAACTCGCGAGCCAGCCTGACGATGGTCTGAGCCGGGATGCCGGTGAGGGCAGCCACCTCGGCGGGTGCGAACGCAGCGGCTGCCTGGCGGATCGCATCGAGTGCGCCGTCGGCGAGGTGTTGCGAGCAGCCGCGCACGTCAACCAGGTCCTCCGCGAAGAGGGTGTGGGCGATTGCGGCGACGAGGAACCCGTCGGTGCCCGGACGGATTCGCAGGTGCTCGGTTGCCGCCTGGGCGGTTCGCGTGCGAATGGGGTCGATGACGACCAGTTGTCCACCGCGCGCCTTGAGATCGCGGAATCGACCGGGAAGGTCTGGAGCAGTCCACATCGAGCCGTTCGACACGATCGGATTGGCGCCCAGGATCAGCAGGTAGTCGGTGCGGTCGATGTCGGGGACCGGAACAGACAGGCCCGTGCCGAACATCAGCCCGACTGCCACCTGCTGCGGCATCTGGTCGACCGTGCTGGCGCTGAAGTAGTACTTGGTGTCGAGTGCGCGCATCAGTGCGGGCGCATACAGGGCCGACGAGACGTTGTGCACGTTTGGATTGCCGAAGTACACGCCGACGGCGTCATTGCCGTGCTCAGCGCGGATGGGGGTGAGCAGGCGTGTGATCTCTGCCCAGGCCTCGTCCCAGGTCGCTCGACGATGCACGCCGTCGGCGCCCTTGATGAGCGGGTAGCGCAGCCGCGCCGGGTCGTGGTGCAGTTCTCCGATCGAGACTCCCTTGGGGCAGATGTAGCCCTTGGAGAAGACGTCCTTGTCGTCGCCTCGAACCGAGGTGACCATTCCCGCGTCGATCGTCACGGTGAGCCCACACGTCGCCTCGCACAGTGGGCACGTGCGATGAAGAGTTTCGCTCATCCCGCGAGCGTAGATGCCGAAAGCGGCGGCCGCGGAGGTTTGATCCTCGCGGCCGCCGCTTTCGTCGTGGCGCTGCCTAGGAGGACAGGCCCTTGGACACGAGCCAGTCGTGGGCAACGGTCGCCGGGTCTGCGCGATCGATGTCCACCGCCTTGTTCAGCTGCACGAGCTCTTCGGTCGTCAGCGCTGCGGCCACCGCATCGAGTGCGGTCTGGAGCGTCGGGGTGAGCGAAGCGGTGTTGACCGCGGCGACGATGTTGTCGACGGTCTGCAGCGACTTGTCGTCGGTGAGGACGACCAGATCGTTGGCAGCCACACCGCCGTCGGAGGAGAACACCAGGCCCACATCGATCTTGCCCTGCGAGAGGGCCTGCTTGGTGAGCGGGCCACCGGCGTCGAGCGAGACGAACTCAGCCACCTTCAGCCCGTAGGTCTCCTCAAGGCCCGGCTGGCAGAACGCGCGGGTCGGGCACTCCGGAGGTCCGCCGAGGCGGACGTCGTTTGTCGCCGAGTACGCGGCCAGGTCGGACAGCGAGGCGATGCCATTGGCTTCCGCGAACTCGCGGGTTACCGCGAACGCGTTCTGGTCGGCTGCTGGCGATGGGGTGAGCAGCGTGATGCCAACCGCGTTCGCAAGCTTCTGGGCTTCGGCAAGAGTGGCGTCGACGTCGCCGGATGCGAGCGGAGTGGCATCGGGCCCGTTCGCTTTCGCGTTGAGGAACTCGGTGAGGGTTCCGAGGTACTCGGGCACGACCTGGACCTCGCCGCTCTCCAGTGCCGGCTCGACGACCTCACGGTTGGTGAGCTCGGTGACGGTCGGCTCGAATCCTGCCTGCGCGAGCACATCCGCATAGAGGTTGGCGATGATCTTGCTCTCACCGAAGCCGAAGGCGCCGATGGTGATCGGCCCGCCGGCAACCGCCTCGGCGGACGCTGGTGCGCTGGACGCAGCGGGTGCTGATGACGCGGCGTCGGGCACCGAGGCGGTGGCGGAGGAGGACGAGGATGACGATGAACTGCCGCAGGCAGACAGGGCGAGCGCGGCGCCGACGGCCACGACGGCCAGTCCTCGTCGCGTGAATCGGGTGCTGAGCATGAGGTTCCTTTCGAAGACAGGGGTGGTGGTCAGTATGGGGACGAGGACCGACAGTCGGCGTCGGCGAACTCGTGGTTCAAGTGCGAGAGACGGAAGTACTGCACGCGCACTGTCTCTCTCCCAAGCTGTAGATAACCTATTAAGTCAATAGGGAAGGAGTAGAACCCTAGCATCCGCGCATGGGAAGTCTGTCACTCTCCCCGCTAGAAGGCACTTCGGATCCTGCTGCCACGCAGCGGTCGCGGCGTCAGGACCTTCTGTACCCTGCCGAGCACGAGTTCGATCGTCACGCAGACAATCGCCACGAGGATGACCCCGGCCAGCATCAAGGTGGTGTCCTGGCGGCCGAACCCGTCGACGACGAACCGTCCCAGGCCGCCGCCACCCACGAGGGCCGCGAGTGTTGCCGTTGCCACAACCTGCACCGTGGAGGTCCGGATTCCGGCCGCGACGACCGGGACCGACAGGGGCAGTTCGACCCGCCACAGCACCTGCGATCCGGTCATGCCCATTCCGCGAGCGCTTTCCCTTGCGGTTCGATCGGTGTCGCGTACGCCGACGAATGCGTTCGTGAGAACAGGGGGAATGGCGAAGATGGCGAGTGCGATGATCGCCGCCAGGTCGCTTACCCCGACCGTCTCCCACGACGCCAGGATGATCAGCAGTGCGAAGGTCGGAATGGCTCGACCGAGGTTTCCGATGGTCGTCACCAGGGTCCCGTACTTGCCCTTGTGTCCCAGCCAGACACCCAACGGCAGGGCGATCGCGAACGCGATGATCAGTGCGCGTGCGCTGATCCACAGGTGCTCGACGACTCGTGCGGGCACTCCCGAAGAGCCGGTCCAGTTGTCGGCATTGAGGAACCAGTCCCAGATCGAGGTCATCGCGGTCACCACGATCCTTCGACGCGAAGCCACGGTGTGAGGGCTCGCTCAAGAAGTATCAGCACGCCTTCGAGCGCAAGCGCGAGAATGACCACGGCGATAGTGCCAGCAAGGATCTGCGCGTGGTAGAAGTTGTTGACGAAGCCGCCGAGGATCACGCTGCCAAAGCCGCCGTGGCCGACGAGAGATCCGATCGTGACGAGTCCCACCGTGGAGACCGTCGCAATGCGCACACCCGCGAGAATTGTCGGTGTCGCCAACGGAACCTGAACTCGCCATAACAGTTGCGAACCGCTGTATCCGACTCCGCGCGCAGCGTCGACGACGTTCTCCGATACCGCCTCAAGACCGACAACCATATTGCGGAGCACCACGAGCAGGGCGTAGAGCGCGAGGGCGACGATCACAGTCCACGGGGTGAGGCCGAGGATCGGCCACAGTCCCGCAATGAGCGCGAGCGAGGGGATCGTGTAGATGATGCCGGAGCCGGCCAGGACGGGCACCTGGAGGCGCGGGTAGCGACGAATGAGGAGGGTCAACGGAATGGCGATGGCGATCGCCAGGGCCATCGCGGCGATCGTGATGATGATGTGCTCACGGCCAGCCCTCAGCAGGTCGTCAGTGTTGTTCTCGAAGTAGGCCCAGCTGAACCACGGGTTCGGCGCCGACTCGGCTGAAACGGACACCGTCACACGCTAGTGGGGAGTCCCGCATCGCGCCATGCGGCGTAGCCGCCATTGAGGTCTCCGCTCGCGGAAATCCCCAGTTGCCGCAACGCATCCGCGGCGAGGCTCGAGGTGTAGCCCTCCTGACAGAACACGATGATCACACTGTCGAAGTGCGCGATCTCCACCAGGCGGGCATCACTGCGTGGATCAAGGCGCCATTCGAGGACGTTCCGCTCGATGATCACCGCGCCGGGAATCTCACCGAACTCCTGGCGCTGCGCACTGGGCCGGATGTCCACGAGCACCGCTCCGTCCGCCAGCGCGCGAGCGGCACCGGTGGGGGAGTAGCGGGAGATTCGGGTGCGCGCATCGGCGAGAAGATCATCGATGCCGACCGAGCCTGCTGGCGCGTTCACCAGTCGCGACCCGAGCGTCGAGTGTCCGTCGCCTGGAGACCGTTCTCGTCCCACGAGTAGTGGGTCATCGTGTCGAGAACCGGTCGGTAGACGTGCAGAGTGATCGCGCCTTCAGTACCGTCGTTGAACACGTCGTGAACGATGTCCGCGTCGAACATGCGGACATCACCCTCGGAGTAGCTGTCCAGCCGAGGTTGACCGTCAGCGTCGATGACCAGTTCGGAGATAGAGCCGTGGAGGACCGTGAAGCAGCCGCTGGAGCCGCCGTGGTCATGCAGGCCGGTTCCTTGGCCGGGCGCCCACATCAGCAGCCAGACCTCGACATCGGTGCCGACATCGATAGGCACGCAGACTCGCGGGGTACCGAAATGCACGTGACGCAGCCACAACTGCGGGTCTGCCGCGAGTTCGCGGGCCCTACGCTCGAGGTCGTGGTCGGTCGACGTCGTCGTTGTCATCGGGGAAGCTCCTTCACTCGCGGCTCTACGTTGATGAGATTGTATAGTAAATCTATCGGCAAAGTAGAAAGTACCCCATGACACGCGAACCGATGATCCGCCTTGAGAGCGTGGCCAAGCGCTATCCCGACGGCACGATGGCCGTCAACGAGCTCTCGCTCGACGTGTTTCCTGGGGAGCTCGCGGCCCTTGTCGGGCCGTCCGGGTGCGGCAAGACGACCACGATGCGGATGATCAATCGGCTCGTGGAGCCCTCGTCAGGACGCATCTACGTCGACGGCCGGGATGTCTCGACGGTCGATGCGGTCGAACTGCGGCGGTCGATCGGCTACGTCATCCAGCAGGTCGGACTGTTCCCCCACCAGACGGTGCGCAAGAACGTCGCGACCGTGCCGAGCCTGTCCGGGTGGGACAAGAAGCGAATCCGCACCAGAGTCGACGAGATGCTCGCGCTCGTCGGCCTGGACCCTGAAATCTACGGAGAGCGCTACCCCCAGCAGCTGTCCGGAGGCCAACGCCAGCGAGTTGGTGTGGCCCGCGCCCTCGCGGTCGACCCGCCCGTGCTCTTGATGGACGAGCCCTTCGGCGCGGTCGATCCCATTGAGCGCGACCGCCTGCAGGAGGAGATGCTCCGCCTCCTCGCCACAGTGAACAAGACGGTTGTGTTCGTGACGCACGACATCGACGAGGCGGTCAGGCTCGGCGACCGTATCGCCGTCATGCGCCAGGGCGGCTACCTCGAGCAATACGCGTCACCTGTCGAGATACTCGCCCGTCCGGCTTCGGAGTTCGTCGCTGACTTCGTCGGGACCGATCGCACCGTCAAGCTGCTTGCGGTAACCGCTGTCGATCGCGACGTGCTCGAGCCGACTACCGCAGACGACGCATCACTCGCGCAGATACCGGAGACGGCAACGCTGAGAGACGCACTGGCCGTGCTTCTTGAGTCGTCGTCGGGGCGGGTGCGTGTGGGCGATGCTGGAGTGCTGTCAATGGATGGCGTTCGACGGGCGTTGCGTTCTTCTGACGCCTGAAGTCACCTGCTGTGCTGCTCGCGTTCTCGTCGCCTGATGTCGGCCTGTAACTGCGTCAGTGAGTCCTGGAGCATCGCGATCCGTTGCAGCAGATCGGAGTCCTCTTGGGTTCGATCGATCTCAGCCTCGTGCTCACGCGCCTTCTCCATCGAGCCGATGACGATTCCAATGAGAAGGTTGAAGACCAGGAACGCCGCGACAAGCACGTAGGACACGAAGAACACAATCGCCCAGGGCGTCACGGCCTTGGCCTCATCAAGGTACGTGGGGAAGTTCTCCAGCGTGAGCAGGATGAACAGCGTGAGCATCGCCTTGCCGATCGTTCCCCAGGTCTCGGGAAGAGCGGCACCGAACATGGACCAGCCGATCATTCCGTAGAGGAACAGCAGCAGCACCGTCAGCACGATCATGCTGATCATCGACGGGAGGGACTTGACCACAGTGAGCAGGAGGACACGCGCGTCCGGCAGGAAGCGAATGAGGCGGACGATGCGCAGGAGTCGGAGCAATCGCAGGAGCTGCGCCTGCTCTCGGACCGCGGGGATCAGCACGCCCCCGATGATGATGAAGTCGAACACGTTCCACGGGTTCTTGAAGAAGTCCTGCGGTCGACGTCCATACGACACGAGACGCAGCACGAGCTCAACGACAAAGACGACGTAGAAGGCCTCGTTCAGCAGGGTGAGCGTCGACCCGTAGGACTCGACGACTCGCGGGAATGTCTCGAGGCCGAGAACGACCGCGTTTGCGACGATGACAGCGGAGATAGCGAGGTTGAAGCGCTCAGCATCGACTAGCCTCGCCAGCCGTCCAGAGCGATTCGGTTCGTCGGTAGCGCGGGGGATCGCCGTCATGCCTAGACACGTTATCCGGTGGTCGCGGCCGCCAGCGCTGCCGTGGCCACCGCGGATTCGATGGTCTCGAGATCTGCCGACGTCATGGCACTGGACACGAACCAGGCCTCGAAGGCGGACGGCGGCAACCACACTCCGTGGTCGAGCATCGAGTGGAAGAAGCGCGCGAACGCCGCGGTGTCCTGGCCCTTCGCCTCGGCGAAGTTCGTGACCGGAGTGTCCGTGAAGAACACGGTGAACAGGTTGCCTGCGGACTGGACGGTATGCGGCACTCCGGCCGCAGCCAGCGCTCGTCCCACCATCGCGGAGACGAGCCGCGCGTTCTCGTCGAGCGTCGCGTAGGTGTCGGGTGTGCAATGGACCAACGTCGCGAGACCAGCAGCGGTGGCGGCCGGATTGCCGCTCAGCGTGCCCGCTTGGTAGACGGGGCCGGTCGGGGCGAGCAGATCCATGATGGCGGCAGGCCCACCGACGGCCGCCAATGGCAGCCCGCCTCCGATGACCTTGCCGAAGGTCATGAGGTCTGGCTCCCAGCCTTCGACCCGTCCCTCGATCCCCCACCACCCGCCTTCAGACACCCGGAAGCCGGTGAGCACCTCATCGAGGATGAGCAGCGCTCCATTGTCGGCGGCGAGTTGGGAAAGCCGCTGGTTGAAGCCCGCTGGGGGAGGCACGACCCCCATGTTGGCGGGCGCGGCCTCGGTGATGATTGCGGCAATGTCATTCTCCGCGAGGGCACGCTCAACTGACTGCAGGTCTCCGTACGGCACGACGATCGTGTCTGCGGCCGTCGACGCAGGAACGCCTGGTGAGTCGGTCAGGCCAAGAGTCGCGACTGCGGACCCAGCCGCGACCAGCATCGAGTCTGCGTGCCCGTGGTAGCACCCGGAGAACTTGATGACCGTTGTTCGCTCGGTCGCTGCGCGCGCCAGACGCAGGGCGGTCATGACCGCCTCGGTTCCCGAACTGGTGAAGCGCACCCGCTCGACGGGCGCGATCCGCGAGGTGATCTCCTCGGCGAGGAGGACCTCATCGATGCACGGCGCGCCGAAGGACGGCGAGTTCGCCGCCGCGATGCTGATCGCCTCGACGACTGCAGGGTGCGCGTGTCCGAGAATCATCGGACCCCAAGCGCCGACGAGGTCGACGTAGTCGCGCCCGTCCGCGTCGGTGATGCGCGATCCGTGAGCCTTGGCAATGTATCGAGGGGTGCCGCCGACCGAGCCGAACGCGCGGACCGGCGAGCTGACTCCGCCGGGCATGACCTGTTGGGCGCGGGCGAACCACTCCTTCGACGCGGTCATCGCAACGCGCGGGCTGCCTCGGTCGCCCAGTAGGTGGCGATGATGCCCGCTCCGGCTCGCGTCACCGACGTCAGGATCTCGAGGATCGCTCGCTCGCGATCGATCATCCCCGCAGCGGCGGCTGCTTCGACCATCGCGAACTCGCCCGAGACCACATAGGCGGCCACCGGCACGTCGACGTATGCGCGAACCTCGGCGATGACGTCGAGGTAGGCGAGCGCCGGCTTCACCATCACGATGTCGGCGCCCTCGGCCACGTCGAGGCGAACCTCACGCAGCGCCTCTCGGCCATTCGCCGGATCCTGCTGGTAGGTGCGTCGGTCCCCATCGAGCTGGGACTCGACGGCGTCGCGGAATGGTCCGTAGAACGCCGAGGCGAACTTCGCCGCGTACGCGAGGATCGTGATGTCGGAGTGATCGGCGTTATCCAGGGCCGCGCGAACGGCGCCAACCTGCCCGTCCATCATCCCGCTGAGTCCGAGGATGTCCGAGCCGGCATCGGCGAGGACGACGGCCATCCGCTCGTACACCGCGAGCGTCGCATCGTTGTCGATGTTGCCATCCTCGTCGAGGACTCCGCAGTGACCGTGGGAGGTGAACTCGTCCAGACACAGGTCCGCGATCACGGGCAGCGCGTCGCCGACCTCCGCCTTGGCCCAGCGGACCGCAGTCGCCAGGATGCTCGTCTCCTCGCATGCGGCGTCCCCATAGGCGTCGCGATGATCGGGAACGCCGAAGATCATCAGTCCACCGAGACCCGCCTCAGCCGCCTCGCTGACCGCCGCGCGGAACGATGACTCCGAGTGCTGAACGATTCCGGGCATCGACGCAATAGGTAGCGGCGATGTCAGTCCTTCCTTGACGAACACCGGAAGTACGAGGCCAGCGGGCCTGATGGCCGTCTCCTGCACGAGACGTCGAACGCCGGGCGTGCGCCGGAGTCGGCGCGGCCGCTCGGTCAGGAATCGGCGGTCGCTCATGGGATAACGCTAGTGCGCCGTGGACATGACGGCTGCCGCGATGCTCTCGGCTTGGGAGTCGACGGACACGGCGCTGATGCGCAGCCCAAGCCGCGACGCCGCGAGTGCAGTCGTCGGCCCGCCCGCGACGATTGCAGTAGAAGGCGCCACCCCGCCGAAGTGAGCGACAGCACGCGCGGCTGACGGAGAGCGGAGTACGAGTGCATCGAACGCACCTGCGGCCAGGTGATCGGCGGCCTCGGGACGCTCGGCCACCGTCGTCGTCTCGTAGACGATCCGCGAGATGATCGTCCAGCCGCGGGCCTCCAGCGTGTCGGCAATATGGCCGTCGCCCACGTTGCTCCGAGGCATCACGGCTACGCCGGGCGGGATGTCCGAGAACGCGTCGAGAAGTCCGGACGCGGTGTGAGAGGTCGACGGCACCAGCACGTCTGTGACTCCGAGCGCGTGCAGCGCGCGAGCGGACGTGGGTCCGACGGCGGCAAACCCCGCGCCCGTCGTCTGTGCAGCACGCAGCTGCTGCCCGACGTTGTGAATCAGGGCGTCCAGCGCACGGATACCCGCCGCCGAGGTGAGAACGAGCCACGAGCCCGGTGCCCCCAGCGAATGGGTGATGTCGCGTGCGCGCTGCGCCGCCTCGGAGTCGGTGCACGTCCGAACCCGGATGAAGGCCTCGGAGGTAACGTCCGCGCCGCGCGCGGCCAGGGCTCGCGCATCGAGATCCGGTGTGCCGTCCGCGCGGACGAGTAGCACCCTCATGACGCGAGTGCCTGCCTCGTCCGTGCATGCGAGTCCATCAGCGTGATCGCGGCCGTCCGCCCGAGCGCGATTGCCCGCGCCTTCGCGTCACCGTCGGTGCTCGCTGCAGTGCGCAGGATCGTGCGGTTGCGGCCGTCCGCGTCGCTGATGTCAACGAGGAGCCTCAGCACACCACCGCGCAATGTCGCGACTGCTCCGACGGGTACGCGATCCGTAGGGTCGATAGCGGAGAGGACTTCGCGCTCTGCAAGAGCGCAGGCGTGGGTGCCGACGTGGTCCAGCGACTGGACGAGCCTGCGTGTGGTGGCATCGGTGACGCGGCACTCGAGCGCCAGAGCTCCTTGCGCCGGAGCGGGCACCAGGTCATCGATGTCAATGATGTGCTGCCGTGGGGACGAGCAGCGCAGACGATTCAGCCCGGCTGCCGCGAGGATGATCGCGTCGTACTCGCCGGTGACGACGCGTGCGATTCGAGCATCGATGTTTCCTCGGATCGGTACGACGTCGAGGTCCAGGCGATGCCGATGAACCCACGCCTCCCTGCGCGCCGAGCACGTGCCAACGCGCCCTCCCGCAGGCAGCGCATTCAGGCCTTGGCCGAGAGCTGCGAACTCCGGGCGGGAGATGAGGACGTCGCGAGGATCCTCGCGACGCGGAACCGCCGCGACAACCACACCTGGGGTCTGGTCGGTCGGAAGATCCTTGAACGAGTGGACGGCAACGTCGATGGATCCGTCGATCAGGGCGTCGCGCACGGACGACACGAAGATCCCCTCGTGGGCGCGCCCTGGCAGCGGGCTGGAATCGCGGTCGCCCGGCGTTTCCAGCGGGACAAGTCGGACATCGATCCCCAGGGCGCTCAGGTCGGTCGCGATCTGACCGGACTGTGCCATCGCGAGAGCGCTGGCTCGGGTCCCCAGCCGCAGTGAGGTGCTCACGCCGCGCTTCCCTCCGCGTCGACCGCAACCTGCGAGAGTCCGAACACGGTCTCAAGGGCGGAGCGATAACGGTCCAGATGACCGTTTGCGGCCGCTTCACGAGCGCGCTGCGTGGGGTCGTGCAGGAGCGCCTGAGTCACTCGGCGAATCGCCTCGACGGCAGCCGGGTCAGCAGTGTCACCGAGTTCGGCCCGGGCGACGTCGTGGACGTGGGAGCGCAGCCGCACGATCAGCTCGTCGAGTTCGCCTCCCTCGATACGGGGGTACAGCACCCGTGCCTCGTCCTGGACGAGCCTGCTTGCGGCGTGTGAGCCCGTGCCGTTCTGGGAAATGTCCGCGATCCGCAGGATCCGCACGTCCGGATCCTCGCCGAGCTCGACGGCGACATCGCCTGATCCGGCGAGATCCACGAGAACGAGAGGCGAGGCGCCCATCGATAGCGCAGACCTCGCGACGGATCGCGTGATCACGTCGGGGCCGTGCCCGCTCGCGGTAACGGTCACGTCGCTCAGCGCGATTGCCGAGGCGAGTTCGTCAACTCCGACCAGGTGATCTGCGCCCTCGGGAAGGAAGTCTCTGCCCGAAGGTGAGTGCGCCCAGACCGTGTGTGAGCCCCGGGCCCGCAATTCGGCGATGCACGTCTCCGCGAACGCCCCAGTGCCGATGACCAGCGCGGTGCCAAGCGCCGGCTCGTTCACCCTGAGTGCATCGAGTGCGACGCCGGCGATCGATGGCTCATTCGCAAGGAGTGCTCGTGCCTTACGCGAGACGCGCAGGGCGTTCTCGAAGGCGAGGTCGAGGGTGCGTGTGGACATGCCGCGCGCACGCGAGGCAAGGAGTGCGTCACGCACCTGTCCGGACACCTGTCCTTCACCGACGACAGCCGACTCGAGTCCCGAGGCGACTCGGAACAGGTGCTCCAGGCCATCGCGTCCGCGGTGGCTGTCGACGAGGGCGGGGTCGACGCCGAGCACGTCGACGAATGCGCGTTGCGGACCGTGGAACGACGACGCATCGACATAGGCTTCCACCCGAGCACATGTCGCAAGCACGATGACCCCTCGCACAGAAGGCTCGGCCTGCAAGCGTTCGTAGATCGCGGCGCAGCGTCGTCCGAGGGAGGCGATCTCGCTCGTGTCGACCGTGGCATGGCTGACGGTGAAGACGTGCATCAGGCAACCCGTCGCATGGCATTGGCGATCCGCGACTCGATGAGCATCACGGTTTCCAGCGCGCTGTACAACGGTGCAGACACCGCGCGGTCTCCGGCACCCTCGGCGATGCGATCGGGCAGCACGCCGGGAAAGAGCACGAACGAGCCGACGACCGCGATGTCGGCGCTCTCCTCCTCCAGGAGGCGCACGGCCGTGGCGACGTCGGGCTCAGCCTGAGAGGCGTAGGCGACGATCACGGGCGCCTGTCGCTGTTCGGCCCACGTCGCGGCAATGCGCGCCAACGCGCGATGCGACTCCGGGTCGGTCGAACCGGCCGTCGCGAGCACGGCAGGCCCGGAGGGAAGCAGCCGGTCGAGGGCGGCGAGCAGCATGCCGTCAGGACCGATCGGGTCGGTTACGTGGAGGTTCAGCCCTGTCGCGCTCTCCGTAGCGTCGACGGCTGCGGGCACGTCGCGCTTCACATGCGACGCGCCACTGAGGAATGCGGGCACGACGATGATGTCGGCATGTCCCTCGGCGGTCAGTTCGTTCACAGCGGTCGTGAGATCCGGCTCGTCGTGCTGGATGAACGCTGCCCGGACCGTCGTTCCGAAAGTGCGGCTCTGCAATGTGGCGGCGAGCGCATGCGTCGCGTCGCTAGACCGCGAGTCGGGGCTGCCGTGGGCGAGGAGAATGACCGCGGTCACGATGCAACTCCGGTGACGCGGATGCCGTCGGCAGCAAGCGCGGGGACGACCGACACGACGTCGCCGATGACGATTACCGACGGGTTCGACACTCCGGCGGCGGCAACACGCTGCTCGATGTCGGCCAGGGTGCCGACGACCACCTGCTGCTCCGGGTCGAAGGCGCGGTGGATCACGGCAATCGGTGTAGTACTCGCGCGCTCCGCGTCGACAAACTGCTTGACCAGTAGGGGGAGGGTCGCAACGCCCATGAGCACCACGACGGTCAGCCCTGTTCGCGCCACGGCGGACAGGTCCTCGATCACATGCCCGCTGATGACGACGAAGCCGGTGCTGACTCCCCGGTGCGTCACGGGAATACCCGCCGCTGCTGGCGCAGCGATCGCACTGGTGACGCCCGGCACGACCTCGACCGGGATGCCGGCGGCGGCGCACGCGAGGACCTCCTCCGATCCGCGCCCAAGGACGAACGGATCGCCACCCTTCAGGCGGGCCACACGCCGCCCCGCGCGCGCACGATCGACGATGACGTCGTTGATCTCGTCCTGCGTGAGGGCGTGACGACCTGGCGCCTTCCCGGCGTCGATGACCTCCACTCCGTCGCCGAGCACCTCGAGTAGCTCGGTGGGCGCGAGCCGGTCGTAGACGACCACGTCTGCGTTCAGGAGCTCGCGGCGACCGCGAACGGTGATCAGGTCGGACGCACCCGGTCCGCCGCCAATGAGGACGACGCTGCCGCGCTCGCGCGCGCGCCGGGTGGGGGCCGCGAGCGAGCCGTCGGTCAGCCCGCTCTGGATCGCATTGCGAAGTTCGATGCTGCGGCCGGGGTCGCCCGTGGTGACGGAGATGACAGCGCCGGAGGCGCGAGCGACAGCGGGCGTCGTTGCGTCAGAGCCGCTCGCATCGTCGGCGCGGACTGACCACACCGTTCGCCGTCGCGCCTCGTCCACGACCCGGGCGTTGACCTCGGCAGAGTTCGTCGCGGCGTGAACCAGCCACGCGCCGCTGATGTCGCTGAGGTCGAACTCGCGCGGTCGCCAGGTCAGGCGACCCTCGTCGGCGAGTGCGGCGATGTCGGCACTTGCCTCGGGCGCAACGACGACGACGACCGCACCCGCATCGAGCAGGCTCAGAACGCGTCGCGAGGCCACGTTCCCGCCGCCGACCACGAGCACTCTCCTGTCCCTGAGTTCCAGGTGGAGCGGATAGCTCATATGTGCAGGCCACACTCGGTCTTGCCGAGACCTTGCCACCGGCCGGCGCGGGGATCATCGCCGGACGTGACGGGGTGCGTGCACGTCGAGCAGCCGATCGAGGGGTAGCCCTCGTACATGAGCGGATTGACGGGCACGTCGTTCTCCATCGTGTAGCGGAGAAGCTGGGCGTCGCTCCAGTGGAGGATCGGCGAGATCTTCAGGACGCCGCGTCGCTCGTCGAATTGCACGACCGGTGTATCGGCACGATGCGGGGCGGCCGCGACGCGCAGGCCGGTGATCCACGCATCGAACCCGAGGAGCAGTTCCTCCATCGGCTCGACCTTGCGCATCTTGCAGCACAGGTCGGGATCGCGCTTGTACAGATCGGGCCCGAACTCCGCGTCCTGCTCTGCCACGGTCTGGCGAGGGGTGACGTTGATGATCGTGAGGTTGGTGCGGCCTGCCAGGGCATCGCGCGTGGCGAGGGTCTCCTCGAAGTGGTAGCCGGTCTCGAGGAACGCGACCGGAATTCCGGGAGCCACGCTGTTGATCAGGTGCGCGAGCGCGGTGTTGGCCATCGACTGGCTGACCACGACGTGGTCGCCGAACGTGTCCCATGCCCAGCGGATGATCTCCTGCGCGCGCGCACCGCTGAGGTCGACAGCGGCGTAGCGAGCGAGCTGGCGCAGTTCCTCTGCCTCGTACCGCGCCTGCGGGCGCCGGATCCCCGGCCAGGCGGTCATGCGAGCGCCGTCTCATCGGTGCGGATGGCCCATTCGCTGAACGTCTCGTCGCCCTCGCGCTCGTCCACGAACCGACGGGTGAGCCGTTCGACGTAGTCGGGCAGTTCGTCGGCCGGTAGCCGGAGGCCCTTGACAGTGCGCCCGAAGTTGGCGTCCTGGCCGATGCGGCCGCCGAGATGCACCTGGAAGCCCTCGACGTCGTTGCCGTCGGCGTCGAGGGCGCGGATGCCCTTCAGGCCGATGTCCGCAACCTGGATTCGCGCGCAGGAGTTGGGGCAACCATTGACGTGAATGGCGAGCGGCAGCTTGAACTCGGGCAGCCGCGCCTCGAGCTCGCTGATCAGCGCCACGGCGCGGCCCTTCGTCTCGACGATCGCGAGCTTGCAGAACTCGACGCCGGTGCACGCCATGGTGTTCCGGCGGAACGGCGAGACGTCGCCGACGAGCAGGTCGATCTCGGTGAGGCCGAGGATGAGGTCATCGACCAGGTCGGGATCGACATCGAGGACGACGATCTTCTGCTCGGGGGTCAGCGTCACGCGACCGGACCCAGCCGCTTCGGCCAGGTCCGCGAGCGCGGTGAGGCGAGTGCCGGACAGCCGGCCCACTGCAGGGGCAGCGCCGACGTAGAGGCGGCCGTTGTTCTGCGGATGGATGCCGATGTGATCGCGGCGGCCGTCGACGGGCCCGCTCGGTGCCGGTCCGTCGATCAGCGGACGCCCGAGGTAGTCGTCCTCGAGAACCTTGCGGAACTTCTCCGCGCCCCAGTCCTTCACGAGGAACTTCAGGCGGGCCTTGGTGCGCAGTCGGCGGTAGCCGTAGTCACGGAAGATTCCGATGACTCCTGCCCACACGTCCGGGACGTCCTCGAGCGGCACCCAGGCACCGAGCCGGACGGCCAGGTGCGGGTTCGTCGAGAGTCCGCCGCCGACCCACACGTCGAAGCCGGGGCCGTGCTCGGGATGCACGACACCGACGAAGGAGATGTCGTTGATCTCATGCGCGACGTCCAGGCGAGGCGAGCCGCTGATCGCCGTCTTGAACTTCCGCGGCAGATTCGAGTACGCCGGGTCGAGCAGGTGGCGCTTGAGGATCTCGTCGATCGCGGGAGTGCCATCGATGATCTCGTCGGTCGCGACGCCGGCAACCGGCGAGCCGAGGATGACGCGAGGCACGTCGCCACACGCCTCGGCCGATGACAGTCCGACGGCCTCGAGGCGCCGCCAGATCTCGGGGACGTCCTCGATGCGGATCCAGTGCAGCTGGATGTTCTGTCGGTCCGAGACGTCGGCGGTGTCGCGGCCGAACTCTGTCGAGATCGTGGCCACCGTGCGCAGCTGCTCCAACGACAGGCGGCCGCCGTCCGAACGCACCCGCATCATGAAGTACTCGTCCTCGAGTTCTTCGGGTTCGAGCGTTGCGGTCTTGCCGCCGTCGATACCCGGCTTGCGCTGCGTGTACAGGCCCCACCAGCGAAGCCGCCCGGTCAGGTCAGAGCGCGGGATCGACCCGAAGCCGTCGCGGGCGTAGATGGTCTCGACGCGCTCGCGCACGTTCAGCCCGTCGTCCTCCTGCTTGAGGATCTCGTTCGGGTTCAGCGGAGTCTTGCCGTCGACAAGCCACTGGCCATTGCTCTTGACCTCGCGAGCGGGACGGGCGGGTGTTCCGCTCGCGGGAGGGGTGGTGGTCATGGGAAGTCCTGTCGGTCTGATCTGGTCGGCTGGATGCGACGAAGGGGTCGCGGGTGGTCCATAGGGACCGGGTGTCGACTAGAGACAGACCATCGATGAGACGCGCTGGAGGTCGACGTGCACCCGTCGGGTGAGCAGCATCGAAGACGCGTTCATGAGGGGGACCGTACCCGACTTGCCGACACGGCGTCCACGCCGCCCTCGCCACTTGCGAATTCCCCGCATTAAGAGGGGAATGGCTCGTTTGAGTAGTAAAACCATCGACAAACTCGCCTACATGCCCCGGGGACGGGCGGGGGGCGTAAGGAACGCGACAAGATCGCCGCCCCGTGCGTAAGGGGGCCGTCAGAGGTGAGCAACGGCGGGTGCCGCAGGTGTCTGATTGATTCATGACGTTCGAACGACGAAGGCTGTCCTTCTCGGTGGCGATGGGCTCGGCCTTCGCCGTGCTCCTCGTCCTCGCGGCGCTCTTCTCCGTCGCTCCGCTTGGCACGACCACCGAGATCGCCGTGATCGCCGCCGCCGTGGCCGTTATCTCGTGGTGGTCCACACCGGGGGCGGCCGTCACGGTCGGGCTCGTCGCCTTCCTGTTCGTCAGCGGCTTCGTCTTCGGACAGGAGGGCGCACTCACATGGGACGGGGAGATCGACGCCCTGCTCCTGCTCGCGCTGGTCTCGCTCGCACTTTCGGCGTCTGTCGTGCATCGCCCACATCACGCGCATCGTTCGCGCGCTATCCCAGGAGGAAGAATCCATGGCTGATCTCGCTGCCATCGGCGTCATCGTCGCGCTGGCAGTCATCGTGCTGACCGTCGCGTTCTCGTTGGAGAAGCTGTGACGTGGCTGGGGCCGCTGGCCCTGATCGTCGGTGCCGCGGTGCTCGTCTATCTCGTGGTGTCGCTCGTGCGCGCCGAGAAGTTCTGAGGCGGCGATGAATCCCACAGTCGCTGCCGTGCTCCAGGTCGCCCTCCTCGTCGTCGCTCTTGCGGTCGTGTACCGGCCACTCGGCGATTACATGGCGCGCGTCCTCGAGTCGCCCCGGCACTCGAAGGTCGAGCGGGGCATCTACCGCGTCATCGGTGTCGACGCGTCTGCTGACCAGCGCTGGACCATCTACCTGCGGTCCGTGCTCGCATTCTCGATCGTCTCCGTCGTCATCTTGTTCGCGCTCCTGCGGCTGCAGGCCTATCTGCCGTACTCCTTGGGCAGAGAGGGGATGCCGTCGTTGCAGTCACTGAACACTGCGGTCAGTTTCGTCACCAACACCAACTGGCAGTCGTACTCGGGCGAGGCCGCACTCGGCTACACGGCGCAGATGGCGGGCCTGGCGGTTCAGAACTTTATGTCCGCAGCAGTTGGCATCGCGGTGGCCGTCGCACTGATCCGCGGCCTTGCCCGTCGCAACACGGACCGACTCGGCAACTTCTGGGTCGATCTCACGAGGATCGTCCTGCGGATACTGCTCCCGATCGCGGTCATCGCGGCGATCGTGCTGCTCTTGCTCGGGGTCATCCAGAACTTCGGCGGCGACACCACGATCACGACGCTGACGGGTGGGACGCAAACGATCCCCGGCGGCCCGGTGGCAAGCCAGGAGGCGATCAAGGAGCTCGGCACGAACGGCGGCGGGTTCTTCAACGCAAATTCCGCGCACCCGTTCGAGAACCCCACCGGGGTCACGAACCTCATCGAGATCTTCCTGCTCCTCGTGATCCCGTTCAGCCTGACCCGCACCTTCGGCCGTCTTGTCGGCGATGTCCGTCAGGGCTACGCGGTCCTTGCCGCGATGGTCACGCTGTGGGGATCGATCACCGCCCTGCTTGTCTGGGCGGAGGTCAACCACGGCGGCACCGCCCTTCAGCTCGCCGGCTCGGCAATGGAGGGCAAGGAGGTGCGCTTCGGCGTGCCGATGTCAGCCGTATTCGCATCAGCGACGACGGGCACGTCAACAGGCGCGGTCAACGCGATGCACGACTCGCTGACTCCCTACGGCGGAGGCCTGACGATCTTCAACATGACGCTGGGGGAGGTGTCGCCGGGCGGAACGGGCTCTGGCCTGTACGGCATCCTCATCGCCGCCATCGTCGCTGTGTTCATCGCCGGGCTCATGGTCGGGCGCACACCCGAGTACCTCGGCAAGAAGATCCGCGCGCGGGAGATGAAGCTCGTCTCCCTCTACATCCTGTTCACGCCAGCACTGGTGCTGCTCGGACTGGGGGCCGCCATGGCCACCGAGACGGGGCGGGCGTCGATCTTCAACACCGGTTCGCACGGGCTCTCGGAGGTGTTCTACGCCTTCGCGTCTGCGGCCAACAACAACGGATCGGCATTCGGCGGCCTCGGCGCGAATACCGACTTCTACAACGTCGCGCTCGCGGTAGCGATGTTCCTCGGGCGGCTCGTGCCGATCTGCCTTGTGCTCGCCCTGGCCGGATCCTTGGCTCAGCAGGGCAAGGTCCCCGAGTCCGCCGGAACCCTGCCGACCCATCGACCGCTGTTCGTCGTCCTGGTCGTCGGCGTGGTGGTCATCGTTGCCGGGCTCACCTTCGTACCTGCCCTCGCGCTTGGACCTATCGCGGAAGGACTGTCATGACCACCACCACCCCCGAGGCCACGCCGCACGCAAGAGTCGGATCGGGCGTCTTCCAGCCGCGATCACTGCTCGTCTCGCTGCCGGAGGCATTGCGCAAGCTCGACCCTCGGCTGATGTGGCGTCAACCGGTGATGTTCGTGGTGATGATCGGCGCACTGCTGACCACCCTCGCGGCCATCGTCGAACCGAGCGTCTTTGCCTGGTCGATCACCGTATGGCTGTGGCTCACAGTCATCTTCGCGAACCTCGCGGAAGCCGTGGCCGAAGGTCGGGGCCGTGCCCAGGCTGCAACCCTCCGTGCGACCCGCCGTGACTCGATGGCGCGACTGCTTGGCGAGGACGGGACCGAGACGCTCATCTCTGCGACCACTCTCAAGCTTGGCGACCTCGTCGTCTGCGAGGCAGGCGACGTGATCCCGGGCGACGGCGACGTTGTCGATGGAGTCGCGAGTGTCGACGAGTCAGCGATCACTGGCGAGTCTGCACCGGTAATCCGCGAAAGCGGAGGTGACCGCAGCGCGGTGACCGGCGGAACGAAGGTCCTGTCCGATCGCATCGTCATCAAGATCACAGCCGCACCCGGGCACACGTTCATCGACCGGATGATCGCGCTCGTCGAGGGGGCCAGCCGGCAGAAGACACCAAACGAGGTGGCCCTCAACATCCTGCTGTCGTCACTGACGATTGTGTTCCTCCTCGTCGTGATGACGTTGCAGCCGCTCGCCGACTACTCGGGCGCAGCACAGAGCGTGATCGTTCTCGTCGCACTCTTGGTCTGCCTGATTCCGACCACGATCGGTGCGCTGCTCTCCGCGATCGGCATCGCAGGTATGGACCGGTTGGTGCAGAAGAACGTGCTCGCCATGTCGGGCCGAGCCGTGGAGGCGGCAGGTGACGTATCCACGCTCCTGCTGGACAAGACCGGAACGATCACGCTGGGAAACCGGCAGGCGGTCGAGTTGCTTCCTGCCCCTGGCGTGACTATCGAGCAACTGGCGGACGCAGCTCAGTTGAGCAGCCTTGCCGACGAGACGCCCGAAGGCCGCTCGATCGTGGTGCTGTGCAAGGAGCGATACGGCATGAGGGCGCGCGAAGAGGGCACTCTCCTGCACGCGACGTGGGTTCCTTTCACCGCGCAAACGCGCATGAGTGGAGTGGATGTCGACGGGCGCAGTGTCCGCAAGGGCGCGGCGGGCTCGGTGCTCACCTATATCGCTTCCATCGGAGGCAGGACACCGACAGAAGTGACCACGACCGTCGATGCGATCTCATCAGCGGGCGGCACTCCACTTGTGGTGGCGGAAGGGACCGAAGTTCTCGGTGTCGTGCACCTGAAGGACGTCGTGAAAGCCGGCATCCGCGAGAGGTTCGACGAGCTGCGCCGCATGGGTATCCGGACGGTGATGATCACCGGTGACAACCCGATGACCGCGAAGGCCATTGCGGAGGAGGCGGGCGTGGATGACTTCCTCGCCGAGGCGACTCCGGAGGACAAGATGGCACTCATCAAGCGAGAGCAGGAGGGGGGCCGGCTCGTCGCGATGACCGGCGACGGCACCAACGATGCGCCAGCCCTTGCTCAGGCCGACGTTGGAGTGGCCATGAACACCGGCACGTCGGCGGCGAAGGAGGCCGGCAACATGGTCGATCTCGATTCAAATCCGACGAAGCTCATCGATATCGTCGAGATCGGCAAGCAGCTCCTCATCACTCGCGGGGCGCTGACGACCTTCTCAGTGGCCAATGACATCGCGAAGTACTTCGCGATCATCCCGGCGATGTTCATCCTCGCGTTCCCCCAACTTGAGGCGCTGAACATCATGCGGTTGTCCAGTCCTCAGTCGGCGATTCTTGCCGCGGTGATCTTCAACGCGCTCGTCATCGTTGCGTTGATCCCGCTCGCGCTGAGGGGAGTGCGGTACACCCCTGCCAGTGCGTCCAAGCTCCTCAGCCGCAACCTGTGGATCTACGGCCTTGGCGGCATCATCGTGCCGTTCATCGGCATCAAGCTCATCGACCTTCTCATCTCACCTATCCCAGGAATCGGGTAACCGCCATGAACCTCACCATGCGTCAGGCCTGGATCAGTGTCCGCCTGCTCATTGTCATGACCGTGGTCCTTGGGGTGATCTATCCGCTCGCGGTGTTCGCGGTTGGTCGGATCATCCCGAGTGCCAGCAACGGCTCCTACGTCAGCGACGCGAGCGGCGCCGTAGTCGGCTCGTCACTGATCGGTCAGGCATTCGACGGCGACCAGTGGTTCCAGCCGCGGCCTTCGGCCGCTGGCGCGGGCTACGACGCGCTCAGCAGCAGCGGTTCGAACCTGGGACCGAACAATCCCGATCTCGTCTCTGCTGTCGTCGAGCGACAGGCTGCGGCGGCCGTGGCGAACGGTGTTGCTCCCGACGCAGTTCCCGCCGACGCGGTGACGGCTAGCGGAAGCGGCCTCGACCCGGACATCAGCCCGGAGTACGCCAGGCAGCAGGCGGCACGCGTCGCTACCGCGCGCGGACTTGATCCCGCAGCAGTCAGCGCGCTCGTCGAGAGCATGGTTCAGGGTCGGACGCTCGGATTCATTGGCGAGCCACGAGTCAATGTGCTGCAACTCAATATCGCCCTGGAGAATCTGGGGTGACAGCGTCCGGAGTTGCCGCGGGCCACAATGGTGACGTGACTCGTGGCCGTCTGCGCATCTACCTCGGCGCGGCCCCTGGTGTGGGCAAGACCTACGCGATGCTCGGCGAGGCGCACCGGCGAATCGAGCGAGGTACTGACGTCGTTGTCGGAGTAGTCGAGACCCACGGCCGGCCGCACACCGCGATGATGCTTGCCGGACTCGATGTCGTGCCCCGCGTCGCACGCGAGTATCGCGGGGCGCAGTTCGAGGAGATGGATATCGATGCGCTGCTGGCGCGTCGACCGCAGGTGGTCCTGGTCGACGAGCTGGCGCATACGAACGTGCCGGGATCGCGCAACGAGAAGCGATGGCAGGACATCGACGAGCTGCTCGAGACCGGCATCGATGTGGTCTCCACCGTGAACATCCAGCATCTGGAATCGCTCAACGACGTTGTGGAGTCCATTACCGGAGTCAAGCAGCGCGAGACTGTCCCCGACGCTGTCGTTCGAGCTGCTGATCAGATCGAACTCGTCGACATGAGCCCGGAGTCATTGCGTCGCAGGCTCGCGCACGGGAACGTCTACGCACCTGAGAAGGTCGATGCGGCGCTGGGTAACTACTTCCGAGTGGGCAACCTCACCGCATTGCGGGAACTTGCGCTGCTGTGGGTAGCAGACCGCGTCGACGAGGGTCTCGAGCGATACCGAGCCGATCACGGAATCCAGGAGACCTGGGCAGCGCGGACCCGAATCGTCGTGGCGCTCACCGGAGGCGTCGAGGGGGAGACACTGCTGCGGCGGGGCTCGCTGATCTCCGGTCGCAGCGCGGGCCGCGCTCTCGTGGGCGTGCATGTGGTTCGGGGCGATGGCAGCGTCGGCGCGCGCCCCGACGACGTTGCTCGACTCCGGCAGCTCACAGAGGACCTGGGTGGGACGTTCCACACAGTGGTCGGCGAGGACGTCGCGGCCTCCGTCCTGGAGTTTGCCCGCTCCGTCAACGGAACGCAGGTGGTCGTCGGCGCATCGCGGCGCGGACGCATCCACACCGCGCTTCGGCCGAGCACCGCAGACCTCATCGTGCGGGAGTCGGGTGACATCGACGTGCACGTCGTCAGTCATGAGGCCGCGGGTGGTCTTCGTGCCACGACGCGCAGGAGACGACCGGCAGGATCGCGACGGCTGTGGGCGTGGGCGCTGACCCCGGTAATCCCCGTACTTCTCACGCTCGCGCTCGTGCCGTTCCGCGACTCGCTGAGCCTGTCGACGGTTCTGCTCACCTACGTGCTCGGCGTGGTCGCGGTGTCGCTGGTCGGCGGGCTCTTACCGGCGGTGGTGACCGCAGTGATCGCAGGCGTCTTCGCCAACTTCTTCTTCGTGTCGCCCGTGGGCACTCTCACGATCTCGGAGCCGGAGAACGTCTTCGCGATCCTCGCCTTCATCATCGTCGGGTCCGTCGTCGCGACTATCGTGGATCGAAGTGCAGCCCGTGCACAGGAGGCGGCGCAGCGACGCGCAGAGTCCAACGTGCTCGCGTCGCTGTCGGTGGGCGTGCTCGGTCGCGGCAACGGGGTTCGCGCGCTGCTCGAGCAGGCGTGCGAGACGTTCGGCATGCGCAGCGCCGCACTGTTCGAGGAGACGGCAGACGGTCGTGAGTACCGCGTGGTCGAAGTATCAGGCGAGGTGCCGCCGTCGTCGGTGGATGCGGCAGACGTCGCCGTCGATGCGGGCCCGGGTCTCGTCATGGCGCTCTCGGGTGCACCGTTGCCTGCGTCCGACAGGCGAATGCTCGATGCGTTTGCGGCGCAGGCCGCAGCAGTCCTCGAGCGAAATCGACTGTCCGCACGTGCTGCCGATGCAACGCGGCTGCGAGAGTCGGACGCCGTTCGCACGGCCCTGCTGGCAGCGGTCTCGCATGATCTGCGCACCCCGCTCGCAGGAATCAAGGCCTCGATCTCCACGCTGCGCGATGACACGATCCAGCTCGATGAGTCGGACCGGGCCGCGTTGCTGGAGAGTGCGGAGGAGTCGGCCGATCGACTCGACTCGCTGTTGTCGAATCTGCTGGACCTGAGCCGCATCCAGACCGGTGCCGTCCGGCCGATACTTGAGCCCGTGTCGGTCGACGAGATCATCCAGCAGGCGCTCCGCGGCGTCCCCGAACTGGCGGTGGAAGACGAGACTGACGATGACCTGCCGTTGGTCCTGACTGATGCCGGCCTGCTCGAGCGCGCCGTGGCCAACCTGGTGGAGAACGCGGTCCGCTACTCGCCGGGGGATCGTCCCGTTCGACTCTCGGCAGCCGTGGTTCCTGGCCGCATGTTGCAGATCCGGGTCATCGACCGAGGTCCTGGCGTCGCGGCCGAGGATCGCGAGACGATGTTCAAGCCGTTCCAGCGGCTGGGCGATGTGCCCGCCGGCTCGGGAGTGGGGCTCGGGCTAGCGGTCGCGCGCGGCCTCACCGAGGCCGTCGGTGCGACGCTCGAGGCTGAGGACACTCCCGGGGGTGGCCTGACGATGGTCGTGTCCGTGCCGTTGGCACTGCTGTGACTCGCGTCCTTCTCGTCGACGATGACGCTGCGCTCGGCCGCGCGCTGGCGATCAACATGCGTGCTCGCGGATTCGACGTGCAGCTTGCGACGACGGGCCAGGTCGCCCTCGACCAGGTGGCGCGGTTTCACCCCGATGTGGTGATCCTCGACCTCGGCCTTCCGGATCTCGACGGCATTGAGGTGCTGCACGGAATCCGCGGATGGAATCGCGTTCCCGTTGTCGTGCTGTCCGCGCGATCGACGAGCGACGAGAAGGTTGAAGCGCTGGACGCTGGCGCCGACGACTACATCACCAAGCCATTCGAGATGAACGAGTTGCTCGCTCGGGTCCGAGCTGCGCTGCGTCGCGGGCAGTTCGTGGGTGATGACGCCGCGCCGCATGTCGTCGTCACGTCGACGTTCGAGATCGACCTCGCGTCTGCGGTCGTCACGCGAGGCGGGGAGCAGGTGCGGCTGACGCCGACTGAGTATCACCTGCTGGAAGTCCTGGCGCGACAGCCAGGGAGACTGGTGCCGCAGCAGCGCCTCCTGCTGGAGGTGTGGGGGCCGGGCTACGAGAAGGAGAGCCACTACCTGCGCGTCTACATGGCTCAACTGCGTCGCAAGCTCGAGGCGGACCCGGCGGCTCCCGTCCACCTGATCACTGAACCGGGACTCGGGTATCGCCTTGATCCCTGACCGTCCGCACCCCGGGTAGGCTCGCGCATCGTGCTCGCCCATGTGAACGCGACGCGTTACGTCACGCCGCTGCGTGAGGGAGGCTCGCTGCCGGGTCTGATGGAAGCCGACGACCTGGGTACGTACGTCGTGAAGTTCCGCGGGGCCGGCCAGGGCAGGAGCGCTCTCATCGCCGAGGTCATCTCCGCCGGTATTGCGCGCGGGCTTGACCTGCCCGTTCCCGATCTCGTCACCGTTCAGGTCGATCCGGCTCTCGCGTCTGGCGAACCGGATCAGGAGGTCCAGGACCTGCTGCGCGCCAGCGCGGGCCTGAACCTCGGCGTCGACTTCCTTCCTGGCGCCTTGGACTTCGACCCAAAGGCATTTCCCGTCGACTCGGTGCTGGCAGGTCGCGTGCTGTGGTTCGACGCCTTCGTTGCCAATGTCGATCGGTCACATCGGAACCCGAATCTCCTGCAGTGGCGTGGTCTGTGGCTGATCGACCACGGCGCGTGCCTGTCCTTCCATCACCGGTGGACGGCCGCGGCCGACTTCGACACTCGTCCCTATGACTGGTCCGATCACGTCCTCAACGGCTCGCGCCCGGACGTCGCAGGGGCAGACTCGGAGCTCGCTCCGCGCGTTACTGCGGACCTGATCGCGAACTCCGTAGCGGACGTTCCGGAGGAATGGCTCGTCGATGAGCCGGGTTTCTCGTCTGCCGATGATCTCCGTGCCGCCTACATTGAGCGCATCAGCGGCAGGCTCGCGGCACGCGAGTCGTGGCTTCCGCAGGTGGGGGAGGCGACATGACCGAGCAGCGCTCGGCGTTCGAGTACGCCGTCCTTCGCGTGGTGCCTCGAGTGGAGCGGGGTGAGGCGATGAACGCGGGCGTGATCTTGTACTGCAAGCCGCTCGACTACCTCGGCGCTCGCGTGCTGCTTGACCGGGACCGACTCGCCGCGCTCGATCCGCAGGCTGACCCTGATGCCGTAGCGAGCGCACTCGACGCGGCGGCGGACTGCGTCCTTCGCGGCGATGACGATCGAGGCCGCCGCTTTCGCTGGCTGACCGCGCCGCGCAGCACCGTTGTCCAGCCGGGGCCGGTGCACACCGGCCTGACGCGCGACCCTGGAGCCGAGACCGAACGGCTGTTCGGCCTGCTCGTCCTCCCGCTGGCCTAGCGCCGCATCCTCTGATGGCCACGACGCTCGCACAACTGCTGCCGCTCGCGCTGGGCGTGCTCGCCAGTCCGCTGCCGATCATGGCCGTCGTCGTCCTGCTCCTCGGCGAGCGCGCGCGCGTGACTGGCGCCGTATTCGTGGCCAGCTGGCTCGTCGGCCTGGTGTCGATCGGCCTGATCGGGATTCTCATCCTCAACGAGACGTCCGTGTTCGGGAGCCAGGGGAGTGGTGCTGTTGTTCGCTCCCTGAAGGCGGTTCTCGGTGCTGCGCTGGTCGTCCTCGCCGCTCTGCAGTGGCGAGGACGCACTCGAGAAGGTGAGGATGGCGACGCGCCGAAATGGATGTCGGCGCTGGCCACCTTCACCCCGATGAAGGCGTTCGGACTGGGCTGGACCTTTGCCGCGATCAAGCCCAAGAACCTGGTCCTGACCCTCGCTGCGGCAACGACGATCAGCGAGTCCGGGATGGCACTCGGCAGCGAGGTCGCCTCCTTGGCCGCCTACGTCATCCTCGCGTCGATCGGCGTTGCCGCGCCGCTGGTCGTGTACTTCGCCTTGGGCGCGCGCGCGTCGGTCACGCTTGAGCGCTGGGGTCGCTGGCTCACCCGCAATCACTCCGTCGTGGTCGCTGTCGTCCTGCTAGTGATCGGCCTGCTGCTTATCGGAGCGGCGCTGCGCGAGTACTGATCCCGCGAGGCCCGCCACGCCGAGTGCGACGAGGGTGACAGGCAGCACCAGTCGCGGGTTGACCTCGACGTCGGTGTAGTTGCCCACGATGTAACCGGTCGCGAGTGCAATGAACAGCACGCCCGCGACGAGCGAGAGCAGATCAATTGGATGCTTGCGCACGGTAGACCTCCAGATTTCCGAGTCCGACCTCAGCGGTCAGCGTGATGGTGGGGGCGTTCGGGGGGACCACCCCGGGGACTTCGTCATTCATCGACGCGGTGGTGCCGCTCACCTCAGGAAGTCCCTGGATCCAGATGCGGCCGCCGCCGACACTCGCGTCGACGATGACACGCACCCCCTCGGGCACGATCACCGCGAGTTCCCCGACCCCGACAGATGCGGATATTGGTACAGACGTCGTGCCGGCAGGGATCACTAGCTTTGTGAGGTCGACCTGCGCCTGGCCGATGTCCAGCCGGAACTCGTCCGACGTCGACGAGATGGTGATCGGCCGCCACGTGCGGTCGCCGATCTCGGTGCCCAGTCTCAAGTCGGACGGGATGATCGATGCGATCATCGTGCAGAACAGCAGAGGGATGGCGATGGCCAGGAGCCAGCGCGCTCGACCGAACACGGTGCCGACGAGCATCCCGATGCCGAGCACGCCGAGTCCCGTCGCCAGGACAACGACCGCGGGGATGTCTGCAGCGCCCGTCACGTTGAGCGTCACGAGTGCGCCGACGGCGACTAGTGCAACGCTCAACGTCGCCGCGCCGAGATACGAACGAGGTTTCGGCGTGGGCGGCGGAACAGGTGTTGGCGTCGGCGGCACGTAGCCGGGGTAGTCGCCGTAGCCGCCGTAGCTGTATCCGGTCGCCTCGGGCGTGGGCGCGACCACCGTCGTCGACATCGCGGCCACGCTGGCCGCTTGCGGGGTCTTGTCCTTGTTCAGCAGCCAGAGAACCAGGGCGCCCGTGGCGGCGAGGAGGAGCACCGATCCGCCGCCCCCGAAGAACCAGAAACCGTGCCACGGTCCGCCTCCGAACACGGCGGACAGCACGATGATTCCCAATCCTCCGGCGACCACAATGAAGGCGATTCGCCCGGTTGAGCCCGGCTTGCCGGTGCTTTCGATGAATCTCTGCGCCTCATTCGCAGGCGCCCCCTCCTCGGGAATGAAGAGCCAGCCGGCCGCATACAGAAGCAGCCCGCTGCCGCCGAAGATGGCGAGGACGACGAGAACGACGCGCACGACAACGGGGTCGACGCCGAGCCAGCGGCCGAATCCGGCAGCGACGCCTCCGATGACCCGGTCATCGCGGGTCCTGCGCAGCACACGTGGCGCGTACGAGGGCGGGGGTGGCGCGAAGGTCGCGCCGGGTGCAGGGTCTGGGTTTTCTGTCATGACTCCAGCCTGCTCGCCGTCGTGAGTGGGCACATCGGGGATGGACCCTGAAGCACCCCCGATCTTCACCCCGAGAATATCGGGGGTCATCCCTGATGCGCTCTCGCTCGCGAAGCCGGGATGATCGGGGAGTGACCACCGCCATTGATGCTCCGCGGGCCACGCGATCCAGTCGCGGTCGAGTTCTCGCGGGCGTCGCGCGTGGCCTGGCCGAGCATGTGCGTCTGCCCGTGTGGCTCGTCCGTGTCGCCTTTGTTGTCCTGACGGTGGCTGGCGGCATTGGCGTCGTCCTGTACGCGATCTTCTGGGCCGTCCTCCCCCTTTCCCGCGACAGCGATGGCGACGACCAGGACGTCGAGAGTCGGGGCGCTGACCTCACGAGGCTGCTCGCGCTCGCGGCGCTGGTCCTGGGAGTCGGTCTGCTGCTTGCGGCATTCGGCTTCAACATTGTCGGTGGGGTAGCGCTACCGGTGATCGTTGCGATCATCGGGGCGGCACTGGTCTGGCAGCAGGCAGACGCCGACCAGAGGGCGGAATGGTCATCGACTGCTACCCGTGCCGCACGCCAGACGGCAGGATCCACCGCGCAGGCCGGTCGATGGCGGATCGTCGCCGGGATCGGACTCGTCGTCCTCGGGCTGGTGGGTGTGCTCGTGAATCGCACCGGGGTCATCGCCGCAGTGCAGGCGCTCGCGACGGCCGTCCTCCTCGTCGGCGGCGTCGGACTCGTGGTCTTCCCATGGTTCTATCGGCGTTGGCGCGATCAGGCCGAGCAGCGACGGGCCCTGATCCGCAGCGAGGAGCGCGCCGACATTGCGGTGCACGTCCATGACTCCGTGCTCCAGACGCTCACCCTTATCCAGCGGAATGCTTCTGACTCGCGCGAAGTGACCAGGCTCGCTCGCTCGGAGGAGCGGGCACTGCGCTCGTGGCTGTACGCGCCGGAAGGAGATCCGACGCGCACCTTCGCCGCCCGGCTGCAGCGGGATGCGGCAGAGGTCGAGGCGGCCTACGCGGCAACGCTGGACGTCGTGACGGTCGGAGACGCGGATATCGACACTCGTATCGCAGCGCTGCTCGCCGCCACGCGCGAGTCGATGATCAATGCCGCGAAGCACGGGGGCGGGGCCGCGTCGGTGTACGCAGAGGTCGGCGACGAGACTGCAGAGGTGTTCATCCGAGATCGCGGCGCCGGCTTTGACCTGGCGACGGTGCCCGAGGACCGACACGGACTGCGCGATTCGGTCATCGGTCGGATGGAGCGCGCCGGCGGCTCGGCTGAGGTTGTGAGTGCCTCGGGCTCGGGCACGGAGATCCGCCTGCGCATCGCTCGATCACAGGCCGCGTCGTGATCGCGAGCAAGCTGCGAGTCGTACTCGTCGATGATCACGCGATGGTCCGGTCCGGCGTACGTGCGGAGATCGGCTCGGATGTCGACATCGTCGGCGAGGCGGGCGACGTGGCGGATGCGGTAAGCGTGATCCTGGCGACCAGACCCGACGTCGTCCTACTTGATGTGCATCTACCGGGAGGCGACGGCCGCGCGGTGCTCGACGCCTGCGTCGAGCAGGTCCCGGACACCAAGTTCCTGGCCCTGTCGGTCAGTGACGCACCCGCCGATGTCGTCGACATCGTGCGCGGCGGCGCCCGGGGATACGTCATGAAGGCGATCACCGGGCCAGAGCTGCTGGAGTCGATCAGGCGGATAGCGGAGGGCGATGCCGTCTTCTCCCCGCGTCTCGCCGGATTTGTGCTCGACGCATTCGCCGGTGGATCGGCCGAGGACGATGACGAACTCGATCGACTCACCCCGCGTGAGCGGGAGGTCATGCGACTGATCGCTCGTGGCTACACCTACCGAGAGGTCGCGAGCGAACTCGTGCTCTCGATCAAGACCGTCGAGAGTCACGTGTCGGCCGTCCTGCGCAAGCTGCAGTTGTCGGACCGCCACGAACTGGCTAAGTGGGCATCGGCGCGTCGACTCATCTGACGTGCCAAGATCACGCGCATGACGGGGAAGCGCGGGGCCGCCGGACTGGTACTCGCCGTCCTGGCGTCGAGCCAGTTCCTCATGACTCTCGACAGCACCGTCATGAACGTCTCGATGCCGCAGGTAGCCGCTGACCTTGGAACGTCGATCACCGGCATCCAGACCGCGATCACGCTCTACACACTCGTCATGGCCACAATGATGATCACCGGCGGCAAGATCGGAACGATCATTGGTCGCCGGCGTGCATTCGCCATCGGTCTCGTCGTCTACGGCCTGGGATCCTTCGTCACCGCGATCGCCCCGAATCTCGAGGTCCTGCTCATCGGCTGGTCTCTGCTCGAAGGACTCGGTGCCGCGCTCATCATGCCGGCGATCGTCGCGCTCGTCGCGGCCAACTTCCCGGCCGACAGGCGCTCGAGCGCGTATGGGCTCGTCGCCGCCGCGGGGGCCATGGCGGTGGCGGCCGGTCCGCTCATCGGCGGGGCGGTTACGACGTACGCCTCGTGGCGCTACGTGTTCATCGGCGAGGTCGTCATCGTCGGGATCATCTTGCTGTTCCTCCGCAAGATCGCTGACGTCGCGCCGGTGCGCGCGAAACTTGATCTAATCGGCTCCGCTCTGTCGGTCGTCGGACTCGGCGCCTTCGTATTCGGCGTGCTGCGCTCCGGCGAGTGGGGCTGGGTGATTCCGATTCCCGGTGCCCCGACCATCCTCGGCGCCTCGCCAACAATCTGGCTGATCCTGCTTGGTGGGCTTGTCGTGTACTGCTTCCTGCGTTGGGAGACGCACCTTCAGGAGACGGGCGGCGAGCCACTGATGGATCCCGCGATGCTGAGGATCCGGCAACTGTCCGGCGGGCTGACCATGTTCTTCGCACAGTTCATGGTGCAGGCGGGCGTGTTCTTCGCCGTGCCCCTCTTCTTGTCCGTCGTGCTAGGCCTGACGGCACTTGAGACGGGCATCCGGATCCTGCCGCTGTCGGCCGCACTTCTCGTCGCCGCGATCGGCATCCCCAAGATGTGGCCGCGTGCGAATCCGCGACGCACCGTTCGACTCGGCCTGTGCTCGATGCTCGCGGGAATACTGTTCCTGGTCGCAGGAATGAGCCCGGGCGCGAATGCCGCGGTGGTGTTCATTCCGATGCTGCTCATGGGCCTGGGGCTCGGTGCGCTGTCCTCGCAGCTCGGTGCTGTGACCGTGTCTGCGGTACCGGACGAGCAGAGCGGCGAGGTCGGTGGCCTGCAGAACACGGCGACCAACCTCGGCGCCTCGCTGGGGACGGCCTTGATCGGCTCGGTGCTCATTGCGACACTGACCGCGTCGGTCATCACCGGTATTCAGACCAATCCGGACGTGCCCGACTCGGTCAAGACGCAGGCGAGCACCAGCCTTGTCGGATCGGTCCCATTCATCTCGGATGCGCAGCTCACCACAGCGCTGACGGACGCCGGCATCACGGGCACCGACGCGGAGGCGATCGTCGACGTCAACACTCAGGCCCGCCTCGACGGGCTCAGGGCTGCTTTCGCGCTCGCCGCTCTGCTCACCATCGCCGCACTGTTCTTCACCGGCCGACTGCCGGCTGATGCACCGGGCTCGACGGCCCCCGCCGAGGAACAGATCGAGGCCTAGCGCGACAGTTCCAACGCGAGGGCTTCGAGCAGGCTGCGGCTGCCCTCCTCGCGCGACGCTGTCTGATCCTCCTCACCGATGTAGGAGCCCTGCTCGGTGAAGACGAGTCGCGTGCCGCCGTCGACCTCCTCTAGCTCGGTCGTCGCAAGCGACACCGAGATTCGTATTCCTTCGACGCTCATCTCGTAGGCCGCGACGATGCGCCTGTCGGGCTCGATGTGGTGGAAGGTCGCGTCGTAGGTGATGTGCACCCCGCCGGGTGCGACGAATCGCGCGGACTCGTTGCCGCCCTCGCGGAAGTCGAGGTGGTACTCGAGCACCGTGAATCCCTCACCCTCGGCGAACCAGCGGCGCTTCGCGTCGTACTCCGAATTCGCGCGGAACACCGCAGCGGGCGCTACCGGGTAGAGCCGGTCGATGGTGAAGGTGTGGTGCGTGATGGGTGAGCCCGTCATGGGGCGTGTCCTTCCTTCGATGGGTTCGATTCCTGGGCGAGCAGCGCCCCGAGGCGGTCGAATCGGCTCTCCCAGAGAGCGCGACGGTCATGAATCCAGTTCTCGATCATGCTGAATGCCTCCGGTTCCAGGCGGCAACTGCGCACGCGCCCGACCTTCTCGGTTCGGATCACCCCGCACTCCTCGAGGATCTTCAGGTGCTGGACGACAGCCGCCAGGCTGATGTCCAGCGGCTCGGCGAGGCGGGCCGCGGAGGTCACCTCCGCGCGACCGATCTGCTCGACCAGGTTGCGCCGGGTGGGGTCGGCGAGGGCACTGAGGACGCGATCAAGGTCAAGCATGTACTTGAGTATTGATTCGGCCGCCCACTATGTCAAGTGAATGCTTGAGTATTCGCGCGTGAGAGGGTATTTCGATGCGACGATCGGCAGCGACGGCGACGGTCCTCCTGCTCGCGGCCGCGCTGATTGCCCCGGCCGCGCAGGCCGGACCACAGGGCGGCAAGCGGGTGTGCCCCACGCGTGACTTCACCTACGGTGACGGTTGGGGGGTTGACCGCGGTGAGCGCAAGCACACGGGCATCGACATGCACGCCGATCGTGGCACTCGGATCCGGGCTGTCGAGGACGGCGTGATCGATCGCACCAAGCTCCAGGACAACGGTGCGCTGCAGATCGTCATGCGTGGGGCGAGTGGCGCGAAGTTCTACTACGGCCACATGGACGAGGTCCTCGTCAAAGGCGGGCAGCGGGTGAAGGCCGGCGATGTCATCGGTCTCATGGGCGACACCGGATCTCCAGGCACCGTCCACCTGCACTTCGAGTTCTGGCGCAGCGGCGGGGAGTCTGATGCGGTCAACCCCGAGCCGCTCGTCCACCGCATCTGCCCGGGGTAGAAGATGTGCGGATGATCGCGACCCGCACTCGTGCAGTCCTCCTCGCCTCGACGCTGTCCTTGGCGGCACTGTCGCTCGCCGCGTGCGGCGGCTCGTCCTCTGCGTCGTCATCCACGTCCGCTCCCGCGGCCGCGGAATCGACGATGGCATCGGCCAGTGCATCGGCACTCGCGTCCGAGGGCATCGACGACAACTCCGGCTCGACAGCGACGTACTGCGAGCCGCTGCAGGCCGCGTACGCGATCAAGCCAGCGTCGGGATCGGTGGCCACCGACGAGGAGCTGCAGGCGTTTGCTGATGCGCTCGAGCCGGCAGCCGTTGCGGCCCAGGCCGACGGTCGCGACGACCTGTACGACCTGTTCGCGCTCGTCGCGCGATTCAATGCCCTGCCCGACCAGATGACGTCGGACGAGGTCAACCAGGCATTCACGCAGATCGCGGCGCTCGGTCCCGAGGTGCTCGCCGATTGCGGCATCGACCTGATGTCCTGATCAGGTCGTACGAAAGCCCATTCCCCGTGACGCGAGTTCCGCGTCGAGGATCCCCATGGCTTTCGGGCCCATGCCGTGCAATTCCGCAACCTCGTTGCGCGACACGTGCCGCAGGTCGATGACTTCGGCGTAGCCCGCATTGCGCAGAGCTCGTCGCGCGGGCTCACCGATCGGCAGCCGTGCCCAGTCGTCATCGGTCATGCTGGGCCTCCCACCCACCGGTGCCGGTCGATTCGGTAGACGACGCAGTCGTCGGCCCCAAAGCGGCGAGGCCCGACCGCCGAGAAGCCCATTCGCTCGTAGAAGCGTCGCGCGCCGGTGTTGCTCGCGAGCGGGTCGATGACGACTGCCGTGACCGCAGGTTCGGCGAAGCACAGGTCCAACGCCTGGCTCATCATCACCGTGCCCAGTCCGTTGCCGAGATCGGACTCCTCGCCGATCCAGATGTCGATCGCGCGCAGGTTCGGCTCGATCTCGCCCCAGTAGTGCGACTCCTCCAGAAGCGGATCGATGATCTGCACCATCCCGACTGGACGGCCGTCGCTCTCGGCGATGAGGTAGTACGCCCACTCGGGATCTGTGGCGATCGCCTTCGCCCAGTCCTCGGCGTCGTCCGAGCCGGTGGCTGCGATGACGTGAGCCTTGGAGTCCCAGTAGGTGAGCAGGGCGACATCGTCGATCGTCGCCTTGCGCAGTGAGACGGTCACCAGATCAGCGCGGCCAACAGGGCGAGTAGAGGAAGCACCCCCTGAATGGCCGCGGCACGAGCCATCCGCGGACGAGCGACGACGAGCACGAGCGCGGCGCCGATCATGAACAGGCAGCCGAACACGACGAGGGTGGTTCCCTGCGGCTCCCAGTCACGGGCGACGCCGACGACGCCAACCGCGGTGCCGATGGCGAGGAACAGGTTGTAGAAACCCTGGTTGAGCATCGGGAAGGCGAGCAGCTCCACCTCTGCGGGGTCGCTCACGCCGAACGTGCGATGGGCGAACGGCTTGCGGAAAGCCACCGACTCCAGGAAGAAGAAGTACACGTGCAAGAGGGCAGCAAGCCCGGCGAAGACCAGCGAGATGGTGGGCATGCCGTCACGCTAGTCCAGAATTTCGTCCTGCGAGTTCTCTCCGCCGATGACCGCCTTGAGCGTGTTCCGCCAGCCGGGTGCGACCTCTCGCCGATCGACCCATACGGCGAACAGCGCGTTCGCGATGACGAGCACGGACGTCGTGATCATTACGGCGTTGACGGAGCGATCCTCGCCGGCGGTGCCGGCAAGGCCGATTCCGATGACGACCAGCCCGGAGATGATCTGCACCCACCCGGGCGCGCCGACCCGTCCGCGGACGGTCCAGCCCAGCAGCGCGAACGCGAAGAACACCGTCGCGAGCGAGATGCCGAAGTACAGGAGGCTGGCATCGCCGAGGACCTCTTCCTCCTGCGCGGTGACCAGCACGAGGAGGTCGAGGGTCCCGGCCATCCCGTAGATGAGAAGCAGATGTCCAAGCAGCGATAGCCGCCAGTGCACGAGAACTCGGTCCAGGCGCTCGGAGAACGTTCCGTCGAAGTAGATCCACCACAGCGCGAAGCTCAGCAGGAAGGTGAGCACGAAGATGCCGCCGCGGGGGATGGAGCCGTGGCTGTGCAGTTCGTGCACGAGCTCGGCAAACCCCTCGCCCAGGATGATGAGGATGAACAGCCCGCGGCGCTCGCGCAGATGGTCGACTCGAAGGAGAGTCCCCGAGCCGGGCGTTTCGAGCCGCGCGGTCAGGGCCGATCCGACGCTGATCCCCAGAGCCAGCGACAAGACGAGGGCAGCGTGCGAGCTGAAGAACAGGGCGCCGACGAAGCAGATGCCCGACGACACCCCGAGCGAGATCAGCCCGCCCCTGATGACACGAGCCCGGTCGAGGCCGCCGCGTTCGCGGATCACGAGTATTCCGATGACGAGGATCGACGCTCCGTAGGCAGCAAGCCCGATCGAGTTCTGCAGGCCCGCCTGGTCTACGGCCAGGGCAGCGATGACGATGAAGGCCATCTGCGCCAGCAGGAGCAGTCGGCGCAGGAGATCGTCGCGGGGGAAAACATTGTTGAGCACGGTGGTCATGAGCCACACCCATGACAGGGCCGCGATGCTGAGTAGTGCGGCTATCGCGGTTTCCCAGGACGGCTTCTCCAGGTAGGCGTCGTTGCAGAGGCTGACGGCGGCTACGACGACAAGGTCGTAGAAGAGCTCGAACCAGCTGACTGTGGGGCCGGATCTGCGGCTCTCCTCGGCAGACTCGTCGGCCGAAGGCGTGGACATGCACGCAGTATCGCGGACGAGCGCCGCTGAGTACGCTGCACACTCGTCGACGGCACGCGTCGGCACACGGGATCGGTGGAACAAGTGAGCGGCAACTTCACGCTGCGTCAACGGCTGCGGTATCGCTTCGACAACACTCTGTCGCGCGGCCTGTGGGCAGTTCTCATCTGGCTGGGCATCATCGCCGCGTGCTTCTTCCTGCTCATCGCCTTCATCATCAGGCTGTCAGGAGTCGGCCCGGGCGATGAGAGCACCAGCTTCGCCGACGGCCTCTGGCTGGCCCTGACCCGTTCGCTGGATCCGGGCACGTTCTCGGGCGACGATGGCAGCCACTTCCGGCTCATCATGCTGTTCGTGACATTTGCCGGAATCTTCCTCGCCGCCACGATCATCGGTTTGGTCTCGTCGTCCATCGACAGCCGCGTGGATTCACTCCGCCGCGGCAAGTCACTGGTGATCGAGACCGGACACACGCTCATTGTCGGCTGGAGCGACAAGCTGCCCACGATCGTCTCCGAGCTGGTCGAGGCCAATGCCAGTGAGCGCGGGCGCGCCATCGTGGTCCTCACCGCGGAAGACACGGTGGAGGTCACGGAGGACATTCGCGCCGTCGTGACCGATCTCAAGACATCACGTCTGGTTGTTCGCAGCGGCATGCCCACGCGCGTTCATGACCTTGCGCAGGGAAACCCGCAGGATGCGAAGTCGGTCATCGTGCTGCGCAGCGCCGATGGGTCGGATGCGCAGGTCGTCAAGACCGTACTGGCCCTAACCCGGCTCGTGCCGGGCCTCGAGGGTCTGACCGTAGTCGCCGAGATCGACAACGCCCACACTGCCGACGCGCTGAAGCAGGCCGTCGGACCTTCGCTCATCACGGTGACTCCGATGGATGTCATAGCCCGAATCGGCGCGCAGGTATCGAGGGCCGCCGGGCTCGGCGCCATCTACCAGGAGCTGCTCGACTTCGACGGTGACGAGATGTACACGACGGAGGTGGGTTCCGCATGGGTCGGACGCAACTTCGGAGAGTTGCTCCTCGGGGCGTCGAATGCGACGGTCATGGGACTTCGACATGCCGACGGCTCGGTTGAACTCAGCCCGCCGCCGGCCACCCTTCTCGCCGCGGGCGACTTCGTCATCGGCATCGCCGAGGACGACTCGACCTTCGTCTTCGATCGGGCGCCCGTGTCGTGGCAGCCGACCGGGGAGCGACGCCTTGATCCGGTTGAGAAGGCCCAGGAGCGGACTCTCATAGTCGGGTGGAGCGACCTTGCTCCGCTGATTGCGCACGAGATCGAGATTCACGTCGCGCCGGGCTCGGAACTGCACGTCATGGTCAACGAGGACCTGCACGATGTCAGCAGGGTCGGCCAGTCGATGAGCCTCACGCAGCAGTCGCTGATCATTCATGAGGGCGATCCGATCGATCGTTCGGCGATCGTGCGCGTGATGGACGAGGGTCCGTTCGACCACATCATGCTGTTGTCGGAGCGTGAGCAGTTCTCGACTGACGAGGCCGACGCGCGGACCTTGCTGACCTTGATGCATGTGCGCGGGGTCGCCGAGACGACGCCGCACGAGGAGAATGTCGTTGCGGAGTTGCTCGACCCGCACGATGTCGAGCTCGGCGGAACGTCCGACAACCACGACTTCATCGTCAGCCAGAAGCTCATCAGTCTGCTGATGTCCCAGCTCAGCGAAAGCCCTCATCTGGCACCCGTGTTCTCGGATCTGTTCGATTCCGATGGCGCCGTCGTGGCCTTGCACCCGGCCCAGCGCTACGTGCCACTTGGCGAGACCACGTTCGGGGAAATCGTTGCGGCAGCACGCGACTGGGGTACCGTGGCGATCGGCTACCGCTCCGCCTCCGCGGCGGGGCAGGCCGGAAACCTGGGAGGCGGTCTGCGCGTGAACGCTCCGAAGGATCACCGAGTCACTCTCGCCGACGGCGACAGCATCGTCGTCATTGCACGATCATGAGGACCAGGCGGATTGCCCTTGCCCTCGCTGTCGCACTTCTGATTCCTGTGCTCGCCGCGTGCGCCTCGGACGACACCGGTCCTGCCGACAGCACTGCGACGGCCGGTGGCCCGCGCGGCGGCGCGGGTCTGGTGGCGTCGTGGTCTCTGACGGCCGCAGCGGTCGACTCTGCGCCGCTCTCCGACTTCGGTATCACGATCACGTTCACCGACTCGACCGCGTCGGGTTTCGGCGGCGTGAATCAGTACAACACCACGTTCACGTCAGGACCGGACGGTGACCTCGACTTCGGCGAGATCGCGTCGACCAAGATGGCGGGCTCGGACGAGGCGATGCAGGCGGAGCAGGCATACCTGGCATCACTGGAGACTGTCACCGGCTACACGGTCGCGGGCGACGTCCTGGAACTCTTCGCGGGCGAGCAGGAAGTCCTCACCTACGCCAAGGGCTAACGCAGGGCGAACTCCTCGAACATGCACATCTGGGGCGCTGTCGCCTTCGTCACGTAGGCGAATTCCTTCTGGCAGTTGTTGAAGAACAGGCTCCCGTCCTGGCCGATCGTGCCGGCGAGGGTCTTGCGCTCCGACGCCAAAGAGCCACCGGGCATGACGAGCGTGACCTTGTCGCCCTTCTCCACGAGCCCGACCTTGATGCGCTTGCCGAGCCGGCCGTCTTGGAAGTGCATCACCAGCACCCCGTTGTACGCATTGTCAGGACTCGACGTGGCGACGAGGCTGAGGCTGTAGCCGAGTCCGTCCTGACGCAGTGATGCCGAGTTCCAGTGGCCGGCGAGATTGGTATCTGCGTGGGCCGCCGCCTGGGAACCCAGAATCAGCGCGCCGGTAAGGGCGGACGTGGTGAGCAGACGGGTGGTGAGCGACATGGGAACTCTCCTGCCTTGGTGCCTAGTTCGGACTGTTCAGCGTGCCAATCGTGTCGAGGACCGCGCGGACGTGCGCGACTTCGTGCGTACGGAACACGCTAGTACCACCCATCGCCGCGAGGACGGCGAAGAACCCCTCGGCGGTTCTGAACTGATCACCGAAGACGTCGAAGGCGTGAGGAAGTGCGTTGCAGATCGGCTGTCCGAGAACCCTCAGCCGAAAGGACTGGAGCAGCACCGTCGCCTGGTGCCGGGCACGTACGACCGGCTCGACGAGGTTCCCGTAATAGAAGCCCATGCCGGGATCGATGACCAGGCGATCGACGCCATGCGACTGGGCAAACTCTACTCGAGCCGCGAAGTGGTCGAGCAGGGCAGGAATCGGATCGGCATCGGCCGATACGTCGGTGATGTCGCGGACATTCGCGCCAGCGACGTAACAGAGCACGACGGTCGCCTCATGCTCCGCCGCGAGGTCGAGGATCGCATCCTGATCAGCGGTGCCGGTCAGGTTGAGGACCTGTGCACCCGCTTTAAGGCATGCACGCACGACGCTGACGTCGTACGTCTCGACGGACACGGCGATACCTTCATCGCTCAGTCGTTCGATGACCGGACTGAGGCGGGAGATCTGGTCCTCCGGGCTCACTCGAGCCGCGCGTGCCGTGCTCGACTCCGCGCCGATGTCGACCAGGTCCGCGCCCTGCGCGGAGATGACGCGGGCCATGCGCACGGCTGCATCCGTCGAGATTGCGATGCTCTCTCGGTAGGTGGAATCGCGGGAGAGGTTGACGCATCCCATGATCGACGGCGCCGCGTTCGTATCGATAACACGATCGCCGATCCGAAGTGGTGCGACGTCGACTCCCAGATCACCTCTGTGCAACTCGGCGAGGGCGGCCAAGTCCGAGAGTGAGAGCATTCCGCGAGTCTAAGCGTCTACTGTGCCCTCATGCCTGGCGTCGCCGAACGCTCCTCTTGCACGCTCGCAGACGGGCGTGAGCTGACCTACGTCGAATTCGGTGACCCTGACGGAACGTTCGTGCTGCACCACCACGGCGGACTCGTCAGCGCCACGGACATCGCCCCATCGGCCGACGCGGCACGAAAGGCGGGCGTGCGGTGGGTGTCGTTCGACCGCCCGGGCGTAGGCGGATCGACGCCTGATCCCGGACGAACAATTCAAGGCGGTGCCCGCGACGCGGAGGAACTGCTCGACCGGCTCGGAGCCGGAGAGGTGTGTGTCTCCGGCTGGTCGATGGGTGGCCCGTACGCCCTCGCGACCACCCACCGCCTGGCGGACCGTGTCGTACGCGCGGCAATAGTCGCCGGGAGCCTGCCCCTCGACGACCCGTCCACGCTCGCCGAGTTGAACGCGATGGATCGTCGTTTCACGAGCATGGCGAGCGACCACGTCAGGGCGCTTGGCGCTATCGCATCCGCGTGGGGCGGCCTTGCGTCGTTCTCGCCGCGACTGTGGGCGAGGGCCGCCGCTCACGGCGAGGGCGTTGAGGACGAGCACGCGGTCCGCGAAGCCGCCTCGGAGCTCGCGGCGTCCGCGCACGATGCGACGACGCTGCCGGCGGGCATCGTCGAGGAGTATCGGGCCTGGGCGCTGCCGTGGGGATTCGCGCTCGCAGACATCTCGACGCAGGTTGAGGTCTGGCAGGGGACTGAGGATCACCTCGTTCCCATGGAATGGTCACAGCGGCTGGCGCAGTCCCTGCCTTCAGCACAGCTGCACGTCGTGCCGGGAGCCGGTCACTTCCTGCTCGTCGACCACGCCGAGGACGTGCTGAACTCAGTGCTTGGTCGTGGCGGGCACTAGTTTCGGCATGTGACCGTGCGAATGCGACTGCTGTGGTTCGCGCTCATCGTCGTCATGTCCGCCGTGAACCTGGTGGTCCTGGCATCGGCCGCACTCAACCTCGAATGGGTGGCCTCGCGAATTGCGAACGGCCAGTTCGAGTCGCTTCCGGCCGAATGGCGGATCGCATGCCTCATCGGCGCCATCCTGACCATCGCGCAGGTTGCGCTCGCCTGGCAGTTGCTCGAGCGCGGCGGGGCATGGTCGCCGGTCAGCGCAGTGGTCAGCATGCTGCTCGTCCTGCTGTACGTCTTCAGCACCGTGCTCAGTGCGATCTCTCCGTCGAACGACTCACGGTGGAATGCCGTCCCCGCCGCCGTACTGATGGTGGCCTTCTTCATGCTGCGCGGGCCTGCGGAACGTCAGCCCGCCTGAGGATCAAGGTGCGACCAGACCTGCAGGTCGTGCAGTCCATCGGCTCGTTGCTGTGCCAGCCGCAGCGTTCCCTCGTAGGTGAAGCCGGCCCGCTCAAGGGCCCGTTGTTCGCCGATGTTCATGACGTCGGTAGAGGCCTCGACTCGAACATTGCCCCGGCGATGCAGCTCCTCGGCCAGCAGCCGTTGGGCGATCGAGCCGATGCCCTTGCCGCGGTAGTCGACGACGAGGGCGACCCCAATGTTCATCGCCCGGGAGCCGGCCGTCGGCCCGTACCAGACCGCGTGCGCGGACATGTCTCCAACGACGGCCGTGGTTCCGTCAGCGCCGGTCAACTCCACGAGCCAACGGTCGAGTTTCATGCCCTTGACGTCGGGGGAGACCGGTCCCCAGTCGCCCCATTCGCTCGGCGACTCTGGTCGCGGGTGGTCATCGTCGATGGGACGAAGGGACACGGAGCCGAGGCCGTCGATCGTTGCCGTCATAGGCGCAATCGTGCCTCATCGGGTGTTGACTCAGCGGGTGACGTGGTCCCTTCGATCGGTGCAGCGGTCTGATGACGCGCAGGTGGCCAGGCTGAGCCGCCGCAGCCGCGAGCAGGCGATGCCGTGGCTGCCGGACCTTCACACGCCCGACGAGGATCTGGCGTTCTTCGCGAGCGAGATCGGGTCGTCCCTCGGTTGGGTGGCAGTCGAATCCGACTGCGTGATCGGCTTCGCGCTCGCTCGCAACGAACGGCTGAACCATCTCTACGTCGATCCCGACTCACAGGGCGCGGGAGTGGGAAGCGCGCTCCTCGCCGAGGCTGTCGGCGCTATTGGTCCCGGCGTTCGACTGTGGACGTTCCTGCGCAATGAGCGCGCCCGCGCCTTCTACGCCGGTCACGGCTTCGTTGAGGTTGAGCGGACGGATGGACGCGGAAACGAGGAGCGCGAACCCGACGTTCTCCTGCAGTGGGGCTGACCGCCACCCTCTGTAGTCTGCAAGCCATGGCTATAAAACTCGAGAATGTTGGCATCGCCGTTCGCGACATCGAGGCGGCAGTTGCCTTCTTCACCGACCTCGGGCTCGAGGTGGTCGGACGTGACACGGTCAGCGGCGAGTGGACCGATATGGCCGTAGGCCTTGACGGCAACCACGCCACGATCGCGATGCTGAAGACGCCGGACGGCAACGGCCACCTCGAGCTCTTCGAGTACATCAGCCCCGAGGCGATCGAGACTCAGCCCACTCGTCCCAATGAGATCGGCATGCACCGCGTCGCCTTCTCCGTCGATGACATCGACGAAGCACTGGAGATTGCCGCGCGGCACGGATGCCATCCACTCCGCGGGGTGGCGACGTACGAGGACATCTACAAGCTCACATACGTACGCGGTCCCAGCGGCATCATCGTCATGCTCGCCGAGGAGCTGACGCGAAGCGTCTAGTCGCCGATCTCGGCTCGCACCGCGTACAGCTCGGGGAAGAACGTCAGGTCGAGCGCGCGGCGGAGGAAGGGCACTCCGCTGGATCCGCCGGTCCCGCTCTTGGAGCCGATGATGCGCTCGACCGTCTTCAGGTGGCGGAATCGCCAGAGCTGGAAGTTGTCCTCGACGTCGACGAGCGCCTCGCACCCCTCGTACTCCTGCCAGAACTCATGGGAGTGCTCATAGATCCGGGCGAAGACGGGGACCAGGTCCGGCTGAAGAGTCCAGGCCTCGCGCACATCCCTGTCGAGGATCTCGGACGGAATCTCGTGGCCGCGGCGATCAAGGAATCCCAGGAACTCGTCGTACAGGCTCGGCTCCTCGAGCAGTTCGACGAGGATGGTGTGGACGTGCGGATCGTGATCGAACACCTGGAGCATGTCGGCGCTCTTGTTGCCGAGGATGAACTCGACGGCTCGGTACTGCCACGATTGGAAGCCCGACGAGCTCTGCAGGAACGACCGGAACTCGCTGTACTCACTCGGAGTGAGGGTGGTCAGCACACCCCACTGCTCGATGAGCGTGTGCTGAATGTGCTTGACGCGCGCCAGACCTTTCAGTGCCGGCGACAGGTCGTCGGCCCGGAGCCGTGCGCGCGCTTCCCGAAGTTCGTGCAGCAGCAACTTCAACCACAGTTCTGACGTCTGGTGCTGGATGATGAACAGCAGTTCGTCATGGCGCGGCGGCGAGCTGAGCGGCTGCTGCGCGGACAGGACCAGATCAAGCCTCAGGTACTCGCTGTAGGACATCGCCTGCCTGAAGTCCCGCTGGACTCCCTGCTCGAGGTCGCGCGTGTTGCCCGGCTCCGTCACGGTGTCTCCCTGCTCTCGGGCGACTGGTCAGCCGCGTTGCGTGCCGCGTTACGGACCACTGTCGCACCGCTGACCAGGCCGCGCCGCCATGGTGGGACGCCATCGATCTCAATCTCCAGGCTGAAACTGAGGAACGTCCGGATGAGAACGATGATGCCGAGCACCGCGACGTTCTCGAATGTCGGCTCAACGGCGACAGTGCGAATGAGATCCCCGGCGACGAGGATCTCGAGTCCGAGAAGGATCACCCCGCCGAATGTCTGGCGCAGAATTCGGTAGGACCCGGTCCCGTCGCGCGTACGCAGGTACGTGCGCAGGGACAGGACGAACGCGAAAACGAGGCCGATGATGAGCGTGATCGCCGCAACAATCTCGAATCCCTGGGCGACTTGGAGCATCACGCTGGTGTACGTCGACTCGTCCATCCTGTCTCCAATGCGTATCAGGCACTAGGGGCCTGTGATGGAGGCTATCTCTCCCGTCTACGACGGGTCGCGATGATGACAACAGCTCCCGCGACGGCGACCAGCACGAAGATCCCGATGATCACCGTCCGCCCCACGCCGACGTTGGCCGTCGGCGGTGGACTCTCCGGCGTTCTAGCCGATGCAGGTGCGGCAGCCGGTTCGAGCGTGGCCGCAGGCTGCGCGCCAGCGACCGAGAAGGTGACTGCTCCCGTCACGGGATGGCCGTCGGCCGAGACGATTCGGTAGGCAACCTGGTACGACCCTGCGGCTGCTCCATTGGGCCACGGCGCGGAGATCGTTTTGCCGATCGGCTCGACAGGGGTCGTCGCGATCGAGTTTCCCTGATCGTCGTTGATGGAGATGACCGTCGTTCCTTGGAGGAGCTCCTCGTCGAAGGTGAACTCCACCTGGCTCGGCGGAGCGTCGCGGACCGCGCCTTCGCTGGGGCTGCTCGATACGAGCTTGGAATGAGCGCTCGCCGGCGCGATCATCGGGCCGATAGACAGGAGCGCGAGAAGCCCGAAGGCGACCGCGGCGGCTGCCGCGCGTACGGCAACTCGCCTACTCGTGATCGCTGTCATCGGATGGCAACCGAGCCTTTGACGACCACGATGGAGTAGTCCTTGCCGACGAGGTCGGCTGTCATGGTCCAGGTGCCCGCGACCGGCAGGACGCCCGTCGCGGAGGCGGTGCGACCTGAGCCAGTGACCTTCCAGATGATCGGCTCAGGCAGTGCCGGGTTCGTCCACACCACTTCACCTGAGGTTGCCGCGCGCGCGAACGTGACAGTGAGTGGGCCGGTGCGTCGCCCGTTGAGGACCGTGCCGACGGCTGGAGTCGTCGTGATCGCGACCTTCGCGCCGCGGGGTCCGGGCTTGCCCACCGTGAAGGAGATTGCCCCGGCAACGGGGTGTCCGTCGTCGGAGACGACGTGCCACGTGACCGCGTAGTTGCCTTGCGAGAGTGCGCGGGATGGCGTGATTATCAATCTCGTTCCTGACATGGTCGCCGTCGACTCGAGTGAGACTCCGGCACCGTTGACGATGGCAGGCTTCTGCGTGTCGAGAGTGACGGGTTCACCGAAGGTCACGGTGATAGTCGCCGGTGCGGTGGTAACCACGGCACCATTGCGCGGGATGCTGCTTGTGACGTCTGCGTGGGCGTGCGCGACTGCTGGGCTCACCAGGAGGATGAGTGAGCCCAGCAGCACGGCCCCAAGGGCTCGGCGCATCGGTCTACTTCACGACCGGGGCGACGACGGTGACCGACGGAGCCGGCATGGCCAGCGTCGCAGTCGATCCGGGCGCAGGGATCTCGACCCAGGCCTCGGTACCGGCGATGGAGTTACCGACGGTGCGATCACCGATCTTGGCCTGCACGTCACTGCCCTCCGGCACCTTCGCAGAGGCCGTCGTCACGGTGAACTTCCCGTCCGCACCGACCAGCACCGGGTGGACAGTCAGCGGGACGTCGTCGACGAACAGCGCGACCTCCTTGCCCGCGTACCCGGGCAGGAGGCCGCTCACGGTGGCGGCCTTGCCCGTGCGCGCGACCTTCAATTCCGCGTTGCAGACCTGCACGGACTGGAAGTAGAACTTCTGCGACGCGACGCCCGGCGCCAGCTTCGGCCAGGTGAGTCGAATTCCGAAGTCGTCGAACTGATCGTCCGGCAAGGAACCACGTGACCAGATGATGGTCTTGCCGTCGGACGTCAGCGTCCACCCGGCCTTCGGCTGCGCCTTCACGCTGGTGACGCCGTCGGGGACGGTGACCGTGAGGGTGTTCGTCGCGTCGCCGTCGCAGCCATGGCCCGGCCGGAACCAGAACGCACTGCTGCTCCCGGCAGTGGGGGTGCCGCCACCGAGGTCGATGCCCATGTGCGCGCCTGCTGGTACTGCTATCGCCGTCAATACGGCTGTTCCGGCAATCGCGGTAGCGAGGCCGAGGCGAAGTCGACGGGAACTGAAATATGCATGCATGAAGAAACCCTTCAGTGGTCAGGGAGAAATGGGGGAGAGGCTCGCGGTGCTACGCGGTCGGTGGACCGCGACGCTGCACCGATGCCGCGAACTCCCACGCCACTGCCGGCTCGGCCGAGGCCGACCAAGACCGCATCTGACCCTCGGCGATGGGCGTGAACGGGAGGCTCCACGTGCGCGCGAGGTCTGCGAGGAACCTCAGCCAGCGGTGCAGAGCGTCCTCGCCGTAGATGAGGATGACAAGCACGAGGATGAGCGCAACCGCGTGACCGAGCATCATGCGTGGCCCGGGCACGAGAGGCGCTGACCCGCCCGTGTGTCCGCTGTGGCCGAAGCCCACGACGAGCAGAACGTGCGCGAACACCTGCGTGCTGATCAGGTAGCCGAGCAGGGCCGGCGCGGACCGGCGACGGTCGGCGAGAGCGATGCTCAGCACGGCGAACAGGGGAAGCATCACCAGGATCGCGGATGCGTCAGGCAGGCTGCCGCCGTGGCCGGCAGCATGGCCGGCCACCGTTATCAGCAGGACTGCCAGGCCGAGAATCCCACCGCGCAGGGCACGCGCGGACCCCGTGAATCGGTCACGGTGAGGGCGCACGCGTTGACCCTATCGACGGTCGACGGGAGCTAGACGGCCGCTGTCGCCCGCTGCTTCGACAGCTGTCGTTGCCCGAGAAGTACGGCTGCCAGGTACAGGCCGGCCGCAACAACGAGCAGCAACTGGTAGCCGAGGAGGAGTGAGAGGTATTCCAGGCAGCCACCGACCATTGCGCCGAACAGGTTCGCGGCGAAGGCGGCCGTGGGGTTGGTCGAGTCCTTGAATCTCGACGTGAACAGGAGGTTGGCGAAGAACACCGGCATGAACGCGAGGATCACGGCGACCGTGAGCCGCGCGGGAACCGGGAGCGCCAGAAGTGATGCGTTCGGTATGAGGAACGCCAGCAGGAGAGATCCGAACAGCGCGGTCACGATGAACGGCCTCGGAATATCCCGTTTCGACCTGCGGGTGACCTCGATCGCGGCGAGCACGGCCAGCAGGACGCCGGTGAACACCAGGGCGTTGACAAGCCAGGTGGTGCCGAACAGCAGCGCGAACGTGGTGATCGATCGGGTCTCAAGGAGGAGGAACGCCGCACCCATGAAGAAGAGGTCGCCGTAGCCGCGCATGTTCCGCAGCGGGCCCCCGAAGATCCGGACCCCGATCAGCGAGGCGCCGATGATCAGGCCGATGATCAGCAGGTACAGCGAGGGGATCGTGCGCTCCTTGAGGTAGAGGAACGGGTGATCGTCGGTGGCCGGCGGCGGGATCTCCTGGCCCGAGGCAAGGACTGCTGCTCGATCCCACGTCGCACCGGGAGCGCAGACCGCGCTGTCCGCGTTCTTGCCGATCGTCACGGCGGCCACCGACTGCATCGCGGTGAACGTGTCGAGGCACGGTGCGTGGCCGTAGACCTCGTCGACGGTGCCGGCGAGCCGGTTGATCAGCCACGGCTCGCGGTAGTAGTTGTACATCGCGAAGACGCCGTCGTCGGTGAGGTGATCGCGCGCCGCCGCCATTGACTGCTCGGTGAACAGGTAGGACTCCAGCCGCAGTTGCGAGGCACCGGAGACCAGGGTCAGGGAGTCGGGCAGGGCGAAGAGGATGAGGTCGTACTTGTCGTCGCTTCGCGACAAGAACGCGCGCCCGTCGTCAATGTGGACGCTGACCCGCGGGTCGTTGTACGGATGGTTGGGGTTGAGCTCCACCCCGATCTGCTGGATGCGGGGATCGATCTCGACCGCGTCCACGTGCTTGGCGCCATTTGCCAGGGCGAGGGCGACGTCCGTCCCGGTTCCGGCGCCGACGATCAGGACGTTGTTGAGCGGGTTGCCGATCGCGCGCTCGTAGGGCCGTCCGTACATGGGCTCGACCTTGAGCCGCTCCTGGACGTCCATCACGTTCTGATGGGGAATGCCGTTCACCTGGATCTTGGTGAACTCCTGCGACGTTCCCTCGTTGTAGGTCTCCGTCGTCACCTTGTAATACGGAGACCACGAGACTCCGGCGGCTAGCGATTCGAACACGAGCGCACCGATGATGACCAGCATCGCGATGCGGCTGACCCATGGCAGCGCGAACCCGTACAGCGCCCACAGCACGACGAGTGTGACGAGGGGCCAGATCCACGAGGGCGCACGCAGAAAGGCGATCAGCGTGAAGGCCAGCGTCCCGGCGATCGACCCGATGATGTCCCAGCGGTAGGCGTCGAGCGCCTTGAACTCGCGGAACGCGCGTCCGGTGATCTCGCCGAACATCGTCATCGTGATCGCGACAACGATGAAGACCAGTGGCAGCGAGACCCACATCGGCAGGCCGGTCGGCTGCACCGTCGTGAAGTAGATGAGATCGGTCGACGACCCGTCGAGCTTCGCGGGGAAGAAGGAAATGAAGCCCACGAGGAACAACAGCCCGAGCGGGACGTAGCGGCCCATGTCGCGCGATGTGCGCGAGCGTAGGAAGCCCAGGCCGATGCCGAGGAAGGACGCGAGCAGGATGAGATTGGAGAAATACGACAGGTGCAGCAGGTTCGCGCCGGTCCATCGGATGAGTGCCAGTTGGACGAACAGCATGAGCGCGCTGGCCGCCATGAGGCGCCAACGACCGGTCAGCACCCGGCGATACGCGGGCACTGGGCTGGTAACTGCCGAGGTCTGGGTCACCGCGGAACCCTAACAAGCACGACGGGGTTCTATTTCCCTGCCTGTGGCAGCGTAATGACGCTGTCGGCCATTGCCTCGGCCTCGGCGGCGTCGTGGGTTACGTGCAGCGCTGCCGTTCCCTCGTGCCTGAGGGCTGCCGCCACCTCGAGTGCCAGGCGCTGCCGAAGGTCCGCGTCGAGCGCACTGAAGGGCTCATCGAGCAGGAGGACGGCGGGCTTGGGAGCAAGCGCCCGGGCCAGGGCGACCCGTTGCGCCTGGCCGCCGCTGAGTTCCTCCACCGGGCGGCCCTCGTATCCGGACAGCCCGAGCCAGTCGAGCAACTCGACGGCTCTAGCCCGCGCCTCGCGGCGAGGAAGTTGGTGCCGACGCAGGCCGTAGGCGACGTTCTCCCCAACGTCCAGATGCGGGAAGAGGAGCGGCTCCTGGAAGATCAGGCCGATGCCGCGTCGATGAATCGGCATGTTCGTTACGTCGACCCCGTCCACAGCGATCCGGCCACCCAGCGCTGGCGTGACTCCGGCGAGAGTGGCTAGAAGAGTCGACTTCCCACTCCCGCTCGGCCCGACGATGGCGACGATCTCGCGTTGCCCCACAGCAAGGTTGATGCCGCTCGCGAGGATCGTCGAGCCATATCCGATCGACAGGTCGGTGACGTCCAGGCGCACAGTCATGTCGCACGCCCTGCTGTGCGCGGCCTGTTCACGCCGAGCCGATCGATCGCGAGCACCATCGCGAGCGTAAGCAGGACGAGGACAACCGCGAGGGCCGCCGCGACACCGTAGGACTGCTCTCCGGGCCGGCTGAGCAGACGGACGATCTGGACGGGAACGGTGGGACTGCCCGCGCGTGCGAGGAACGAGGCCGCACCGAACTCACCGAGTGAGACGGCGCCCGCCAATGCCGCTGAAGCAAGCATCACCACTCTCAGGACGGTGCCATACGTGGTGATGAAGGCTCGCGTCGGCTTCGCACCGAGGGATGCGGCGACGGCCAGGCGTCGGGCGTCGGTGCCGCGCAGAGCAGGGGCGACGACGGCGACCACGAGCGGCACGGCAACGAGGGAGTGCGCGATCGGGACGAGCAGTCCAGTGCCGCGAAGGTCGAGTGGTGAACGTCCGAAGGCGAGGAGGGTTCCAAGTCCCAGCGTGGCCGCGGAGACGCCGAGCGGGATGACTGCCACGAGCGCGATGACGCGGGTTCGGCCCGCGCTCAGGACCGCGACGGCGGCGAGTCCGCCGACGACGCTGGCGATCAACCCGGCAACCAGGGCGTAGCCGAGCGACATGCCCAACGCGGACAGGGGCGAGCCGATCCGCGTGGTGCCCGAGTCGACCGAGCCCATCGCCGACCACCATGCGAACGTCCACGTGCCGTGGGCGCGAAGGGAGTCGACGACAAGCGCAACGATCGGCGCCGCGACGACGATGACGGTGAGCGCGACAACGACGCGAATCGCCATGCCCATGCCGTCGCGCGGGATGGCCCGCAACTGCTGCGGCCGCATGACCCGCCGCGGCGACTTACGACTTGCCAGTGCGCCGCCGATGAGCACGACGCTCACGAGCACCAGCTGGATCACGGCCGTAGCTGCCGCTCCCGGAAAGTCGAGGAGGACCGACGTCTGACGCAGGATCTGGGACTCGAGCGTGCGAGTGCTCGCGTCGCCTAGCAGTAGCACGATCCCCAACGAGGTGAACGAGAAGACGAACACCACTGCCGCGCTGGAGGCAATCGCTCCGCGCAGGCTCGGCAGTGTCACGCTGACGAAGGCTCGCCACCGCGTCGCACCGAGCGTGCGCGCGACATTCTCGTAGTCGTCGTTGAGTTGGACCCACTGTGCGCCGACGATGCGAGCGACCACCGCGAGGTTCACGTATGCGTGCGCGATCACCACGAGAGCAAAGCCCTGCGGGAGTCCCGACCCGAGGAGGCTGCGAAAGGCGAGCGCGACGACCACGGTCGGAAGCACGAACGGAACGGTCACCATTGCCTGCGTCAGTGCGCGACCGCGAAACCGGTAGCGCGAGACCACGTTGGCGATCGGCAGGCCCAGCGCGAGCGCGAGCAACGTGCTCACCGCCGCCTGCACCGCGGCCAGCCCGGCGACGCGCCAGGTGGCTGCCGCTCCCAGGCCGGCGAGCCCGCCGTCCGTCCCGACCCTGATCCCCAAGGTCAGGAGCGGGTAGAGCAGGAAGGCTCCGAGGAACGCGGCCGGAACGACCCACGCCCACCGCAGCCACCGGGGAGCGTTCAGCGACCCATCACCGTTCCCCAGTCGGCCAGCCATCCGGAGATCCCGTCGGCGACCTTCTGCGGTTCCAGCTGCAGCGGGTTCGCGACGGTCGCGGCGAACTTCGTGAACACATCGGGGAGCGCAACGTCGGCACGCGCCGGGAAGACGAACATCGACAGCGGCAGGTCGGCCTGGACCTCGGGGGACAGCAGCCAGTCGACCACGGCGCCGGCTCCTTCCGGGTTCTCCGTCCCCGCGAGGACTCCCGCGTACTCGACCTGGCGGTAGCAGCCATCAGTCATGACCGACGTGCTGGGCTTCGTCGGCTTCGGATCACTCGCGTAGACGATCTCGGCTGGCGGGCTGGTCGCGTACGACACCACGAGGGGTCGGTCCCCCTTCCCGCCGCCAGCGGTGAACTGTCCCGTGTACGCATCGGTCCACGAACCGGCCACTGAGACGCCGTTGTCACTCAGCTTCTGCCAGAAGTCCTGCCATGTATCGGGGTATCGAGCGATCGTGGCGAGCATGAACGCCAGCCCGGGCGACGAGGTGCCTGGATCCTCGACGACCAGAAGGTCCCGGTACTCCGGCTTGATGAGGTCGTCGAGAGACGTCGGCTCAGGGATTCCGGCCTTCGCGAAGTAGGCGTCGTCGATATTCACGCAGACGTCGCCGAAGTCGATCGGAGTCAGCATTCCGTCTGCCGTGTCCGTCGCGAGCTCGGGTCGAAGATTCGCCGCGTCGGTCGCCGTGTAGGGCTCGAACACTCCGCCCGCGATGGCGCGGGACTCGAGGGTGTTGTCGACGCCGAACATGACGTCGGCAGTGGGCGAGCCCGCGGCGAGGATCGCGCCCGCAACCATGGTGCCCGCATCGCCCGCCGTGACGATGTCGAGCGTGATGCCCGTGCGCGCGGTGAACTCCTCCTTCACGGCGTCGCTGACGACGAACGAGTCGTGCGTCAGCAGCGTGACGTGGCTCGGCGACGCTGGCGCCGTCGACACATCGCGTGACGACGCACTCGCGCTCGACTCGCTGGACGTCGTCCCGCTCGAACCGCATGCGGCAAGAGTCACCGCAGCCGCGATAGCGACTGCAACAGGTCCGATTGATCGCTGAATACGCATGGCCTATCCCTCCGCTGGCATTACCCAGATCAGGTTGATGGGTCGGTGGGAGCGGCCACCCTCTCAGCCCGCCGATCTCGCGAGCTCCCCTGCTGAGGGTCAGGTTAGCGCGGCTTCCATTTTTGTGGTGTGGGTGGTCTCTGACAGGCTGTCGGCCATGGAGGCCATCGATCGTCAGATCATCAGCCTGTTGTGCGCTGACGGGCGCATGTCGCTCGCCGACATCGCGCGCGAGACCGGGCTGTCGACCTCGGCCTTGCACCAGCGCGTCAGGCGCCTCGAGCAGCGCGGCCTGATCACCGGCTACCGCGCAGAGGTCGACTACCGGGCCGTCGGGCTGCCGCTGACCGCCTTCGTCTCACTCACTCCGCTTGATCCGGCAACACCCGACGACGTACCCGATCGACTCGCGCCGATTGCGGAGATCGAGGCGTGCTGGTCGGTGGCTGGCGCCGAGTCGTACATCCTCAAGGTTCGCGTCGTCGAGCCCGCGGACCTCGAGGAACTGCTCGCGCGGATCAGGGCCATAGCCAACGTTTCCACGCAGACGACGATCGTCTTGTCCACCTCCTACGAGAACAGGCCACCGCTCATCCCCTGAGCCGCCGATAGCCTTGGTGAATGGCCGATCGCACGCACGACGCCTTCACCTCTCCTGACTCGTGGACTCCGGTATCGCCGCGCCTCATCACCGCCCGCCGCGTCTCGATCAGCCTCGCGTACGTGATCGTCGTCGGCGTAGTCGTCGCGCTGCTGCTCATTCCCCGCGTTCCGAAGCCGGTAGGCATCGCATGCGCCGCCGCCGCCGTCGTCACGTATGTGTGGCTGTGGTGGCTGGTCGGCCGACGGGTTCGGTCATTCGGCTACAGCGAGCGTGGTGACGATCTGCTCGTCACGAGCGGAATCATGTTCCGGCGCCTGGTCATCGTGCCTTATGGGCGCATGCAGTTGGTCGATGTCAAGGCCGGGCCGATCGACCGTTGGTTCGGCCTGACCACCGTTCAGCTGCACACGGCGGCTGCTACGACCGACGCCAAGATCCCGGGCCTCGTCCCGGATATCGCGGCGGCGCTCCGTGATCGACTCGCGCAGCGGGGCGAGCAGCGCTCCACGGGCCTGTGACCACACCCGACGATCAACCAGCACCGACGCCCTCGGCGGTCGGTGACGATCTGGGCCTGGGAATTCAGCTGCCGGGCCGCGGAACGGTCGATGCGTCCGGTCGCCGGCGAGTTCACCCCATCACTCCGCTGGTTCACGCGGTCAGCGCGCTTCCTGCCGCCGTGCTGCTGCTCTTCACCTTGTCGATCGGCGGCGCGGTCAGCTTTGGCGCGCGAACGCTCATCATCGCGGTGATCGTGCTGCTCTTGCTACCCGTGATCGTGGGAGCTCTCGCGTACCTGTCCTGGCGGAACCTGTGGTTCTGGTTCGATGCCGATGGCGACTTCCGGGTTGACTCCGGCATCCTCACCAAGAAGCAGCGCCGGCTCCAGCTCAGTCGGCTGCAGTCCGTCGACGTCGCGCAGCCACTCATCGCCCGGCTGTTCTCGATGGCTGAGCTGACGGTCGAGGTAGCGGGCTCGAATGACTCGCGCGTGAAAGTGCGCTTCCTGCCACTAGCCGACGCGCGCGATCTTCGCAGCGAGCTTCTCGCGCGATCTGCCGGCCTGCAGCACGACGTAGGCGAGGCGCCTGAGGCACCGATCGCCAGCGTCGCACCACGAGAACTCGCGATCTCACTGCTCCTGCGCAGCGTGACCGCCGGCCTGCTCCTGCTGACGGCCTTCATCGTTGTCATCACCGTGCTCATGAGCGGCTGGGGCGGACTGGTCCTCGCCATGTTCACCGGCGGCCTGCCGATCCTCATGGTTGTCACAGAGTTCATGAGGAACTTCAACTTCACCGTCAGCCAGTCTCCGGACGGCCTGCGGACACGATTCGGTCTGGCGAAGACGGAGACGCGGACAATCCCGCCGGGCCGCGTGCAGGCGATCGAGTTCGTGGAGCCGTTGTTGTGGAGGCGCTGGCGTTGGGTGCGGCTTCGCGTGAACATAGCCGGCGTCGGCGGCACGGACTCGAACGGCAATCAGCAGGAGACCCTGCTGATTCCGGTCGCCACGCGCGACGTCGCCGACGACATCGTCAGCAGGATCCTGCCGGGCCTCGACCTGGCGGCCATGGACTGGCATGACGCTCCGCGGCGCAGTCGGCGCCGTTCACCGATTCAGTGGCGCAATCTCGCGGTGGCCTGGGACGACGCGGTCTTTGTCTCGCGCCGCGGTCGCATCACTCGTCGCATCATGGTGATCCCGCACGTGCGCACCCAGTCCGTTCGACTGACCCAGGGTCCGTGGGAACGCGCACTCGACCTCGCCACCGTTCACGTCGACTCCACGCCGGGCCCGGTGAAGGTCATGGCGCTCCATCTGGACGCGATGACCGCGCGGGAGGTGGTTGACGCGCAGTCGGTGCGCGCAGAGCGCGGCCGGGCCGCGGACCGCAGTACCCGCTGGGCAGCGGGACAGCTTGACGACCTGCCCCAGGCGGACAGCTAGTTGTGCGCGAACTCCGCGGCGATGGCTGCGGCGAAGGTTTCCACGTCGTCCTCGGTGGTGTCCCACGAGCACATCCACCGCACCTCGCCGGTGGCCTGATCCCACGTGTAGAAGCGGAACTGCTTCTGCAGGCGCTCGGTGACATCGGCGGGCAGCACGGCGAAGACCGCGTTGGCCTGCACCGGGCGCATGATCCTCACACCGCTGATCACCCCGACTCGTGCCTCGAGTAGTTGCGCCATCGCATTCGAGTGCTGTGCGTTACGCAGCCACAGTTCGTCGGTGAGGAGTGCGAGCAACTGCGCGCTGATGAACCTCATCTTGCTGGCCAGTTGCATCGACGACTTGCGCAGGTAGTCAACGCCCGGCGCGGAGTCCGGGTTGAGAACGATCACGGCCTCGCCGAGCATGATGCCGTTCTTCGTGCCGCCGAAGGACACGACGTCGACACCGGCATCGGTCGTGAAGGAGCGGAACGGCGAGCCGAGTGAGGCGGCCGCGTTGGCGAGCCTGGCTCCGTCCACATGTAGGCCCATGCCGTTGCCGTGCGCGTGCTCGGCGATCGCCCCGATCTCCTCGGCGGTGTACAGGGTGCCGAGTTCGGTCGACTGCGTGATGGTCACTGCGCCGGGCTGCGCCCGATGCACATCGCCGAAGCCCCATGCCTGCGTGTCGATCAGCGCGGGCGTGAGCTTGCCATCGGGCGTCGGGACGGTCCACAGTTTCAGCCCCGCGCCATGCTCGGGTGCGCCGCCCTCGTCGACGTTGACGTGAGCAGATGCCGCGCAGACCACTGCCTCCCAGCGCTTCGTCATCGCTTGCAGGGACACGACATTGGCGCCTGTGCCGTTGAACACGGGGAACACCTCGGCCTGAGAGCCGAAGTGATCCTTCACCGCGTCGCTCAGTCGCGCGGTGATCTCATCGTCGCCGTACGCGACCTCGTGGCCGGAACTGGCGCGCGTGATCGCCTCGAGGACGTCCGGGTGCACACCGGCGTAGTTGTCACTGGCAAATCCGCGCCACGGGGCTGTCGTCATGCTCCGGAGTATTCCGGAGAGGTGAGGTCGAGTCGCTGGCCGTTCGCAACGGGACCGGTCGACGCATCGGCGATTGCGGACGCCAAGGTGCGTACGTGCGTGAATCCGGGCCACGTCTTCTCCGGATCGGCAGCGATCATCTGGTCAGTGAGCAGCGCCTTGACGGCAACCGTGACTGCCCGGGCGTTGCCCGCAGCGAATGAGTCGGCGACGCCGGCCATCCATGCCTCCGCCGCGGACTTGGCCGCCGCGTAGGCGATGCTGCTCGCGGTCGGCCGCGCGGCCGCGGTGCTCGTGACCATGAAGACGCGGCCGTCGGCACTGGCCTGGACGGTCTCGCCGAATACAGCTGTCAGGGTGACCAGGGTGCCCACGACGGGCGGCTCGAGCGCGCGCCAGTTGGCAACCGACTCGAGTCCGAGCGTGGGCGAGCTCTTGAATCCGCCCACGAGATGGACAACAACGTCAACGCCGCCGAGTCGTGCGACGAGGTCATCGCGTAGTGCCGTGACAGCATCGAGATCGAGGAGATCGAGTCCGTGTGACTCGGCTGACATGCCCTCCGCGATCAGCGGGCCGACGGCAGCGTCGGCGGCCTCGGCCCTGGAGTCAACGACGACCACATGGAAGCCGCGGTTGGCGAACTCGACGGCAACGGCTGCACCCGCGCCGCCCGCGCCAGCGACGAGCGCGACGGCGGTCATGCCGTGATTCCGGCGGTTGCGGTGATAGTCGGCTCGAGTTTGCGCTGCAATGAGTCGAAGAAGACATTGAGAGGGAACTCGTCAGGAAGGACCACGTCCACTGTCTCCTTGTTCTCCCCGCTGAGCGGGAGGGCCGATGGTCCCTGCGCCCAGACCGAGGCGGGGTGAGGCTCGACGAGCCCGCTCACATACTGGTGCGCGGCGATCCACTGGGCAAGCCGGGAGCGGTCGATTCCTCCCCGGTACAGCTCCTCGACTTCCACGCACAGCGCGATCACGGAGTCCGTGAGCCGGTCCCAGTCGATCGTCAGCTTGTTGTCCGTCCACCGCACGACCTCGTCGCGGTGCAGCCAGGCGAAGATGATCTGGCCGCCCAGCCCGTCGTAGTTGCGAACCCGGTTGCCCGTGATCGTGAACCGGAAGAGCCGATCGAAGACGATGGCGTGGCGGATGAAACGGCCGAGGTGGATATCGCCGCCGTCGAGCGTGAGCGTCTCGCGGAAGGTGTTCAGGTCGCAGCGCAGCTCCTCGAGTGCGTACATCCAAAACGGCATGCGCTGCTTGATCATGAACGGGTCGAACGGCAGGTCGCCGTGGCTGTGGGTGCGGTCGTGGATGAGGTCCCAGAGGACGAAGGTCTCCTGCGCGAGTTCCTGGTCGTTCAGCAGCAGATCGATGTCCGGGGGAAGAGACAGGCGAAGGGTCTCGGTCGCTGCTCGTGACACAGCCCTGAAGCGCGCCGCCTCGCGATCGCAGAAGATTCCGCCCCAGTTGAAGGTTGCCGTCTCGCGAGTCGCGACTGTCTCCGGGAAGAGGACTGCCGAATGCGTGTCGTAGCCCTTGGTGAAGCCCACGAACTCGATCGGCACGAATGCGGGGTTGTCGTAGGTGCGCTCCTGCTCGGCAAGCCAATCGGGCCAATAGGTGCGCGTGACCACTGCCTCGACGTTGCGGTTCGGGTTCCCGTTCTGGGTATACATCGGGAAGACGACCAAGTGCTCCACACCGTGCGTGCGGTTGAGGTCGGGCCGAAAGAGCAGTAGCGAGTCGAGGAAGTCGGGTACGCCGAAGTCGTTGTCGGACCAGCGGGCGAGATCGACCTGAGTCGCCGCGAGGTGCTCGTGCTGGTGAGGGAACGATGGCGCGAGATCTCCGACGGCGTCGATGATCGCGGTAACAGCCGACCGAGCCTCGGCCCGATGCTCTGCCGGAACGGAGCCGTCCTTGACCTGCAGTGGCCGAAGGGCCTCGACCGACCCGACCAGCCGAATCCATGCGGGGTCGCCGTCGAGCCACGAGGCGGTGGGCTTGCGCACCTCGGAACTCGCGAGGGCGGCGCGGCCGCCGGCCGCCCAGGTGATGACGTTGACCCACAGCTGCCGATGGCCCAGGTCGCCGATCGAGTCGTCACCGAACAGGTCCGAGTCCGACGCGACAACAACGCGCCCCCGGCCAGCGGCGGTGCTCGTCATCAGCAGTCCCGCCAGTGCCGGGTCGGCTGATGAGGATGTCTGCGCGATGAACTCGACGACGTTGGCATCGTCACTGCCGGATCGCATGGTTCCGGCCCGGTAGAACGCTGCCTCGCCGACCTGCGCGGTGAGGTCATGTCGAACGCCGCGCTGCAGGGTGCCCAGCACCCAGGTCGGCACCTGCTTGTAGCAATGGGCCGGATCCTGAGCGGTCGTGCTGTCGATCACGATCCCGAAGCGAGCGGAGAGCGCAGCGAGGTTGTTGCCGTACTTCGCCTGCTCGGTCTCCGCGAGGATCACCAAGCCACCGCCGGCCGAGACGAATCGCGCGACCGCGTCGAGCTCCGCGTCGGTGAGCATCGGGCTGCCGACGCCGGTCGTGTGCTCCCAGGCATCGTCAGCGCAGTGGGGCAGAACCAGGACGTCAGCATCGGCGAGTGCCGCGTCGTCAATGGGACCCTGCGCGTGCACGGCTACCGCGAACCCACCTCGCACCGCCGACTGCGCGGCGAACGCGTAGGAGGCGTCGGCCGGGTTGACCGGGTTCATCCGCGCCGCGACGTCCGGGCGCGTGGACCAGGCCTGGCGATGGGACTCGTCGACCAGTACGCGGGCAAGCGGACGCATCTCTACTCCGATTTAGGGATTTTCTACTGTCCAGAGGGTAACAGACAGTAGAAAATCCCTATTCGCTAATCTGAATCGACCGCATCTTCGTCCACGTGTATCCCGTCGCCGCGATGACGACGAGCAGGGCAACGAGGAGTACGGCAGTCACCGCGTCGAAGCCGAAGGCGAAGAGGCGCACTCCCGCCGCGGCGCCCAGCATCACGATCGCGAAACTCTGGAGGAAGAGGGAGAACCGCAGCTGCCGGCGGGTGGCTTCGTCGTTCATGACCGGATCCTCCCACCGACCTAGACTGGCGGGGAGGAGTGATGCCGGCATGCACACCGTGGGAGGCGTGCGAGAACTGGCCGTCCTCGATGAGACCGCCTTCGACATGATCGTGATCGGCGGGGGCATCACCGGAGTGTGCGTCGCCCGCGAGGCCAGCGCCGCGGGCATGTCCGTCCTTCTCGTCGACAAGGGTGACTTCGGCTCGGGCACGTCGTCCGCAACGACCAAGTACATCCACGGCGGCATCCGCTATCTGGAGAACCTCGAGGTCGCGGTCGTCCGCGAAAGCCTGAGGGAGCGGCGGATCCTCGCGCTCGCGGCGCCGCACCTGGTCCGTCAGCAGCGATTCCTCATGCCGGCCTGGGAATGGAGCAAACCAGGCGCTCCAGTTCTCGGACTCGGCGTCGGGCTGTACGGCAGCCTTGCGTACGACCGCAATCGCGATGTGCCCACGTCCCTGCGGATTCCGAGATCGGGCTGGCTGTCGAAGTCGGTCGTCTCGCGGGATGTGCCGTGGTTGAACACGGACGGGTTGCGCGGCGCGTGGGCGTACTACGACACGTTGAATCTCTTCCCCGAACGGTTGCTGCTCGAGTTCTTGTTCACGGCGATCGAGGCCGATGCGACCGCGATCAACTACTGCCGCGCGACCGGACTGGAATTCGGCGAGACGCGTGAGGACGGCGGCCGACCTGTGACCGGCGTCCGACTGGTCGACATGCTGAATGGCTTCACGCGGACCGTCAATGCGCCGCTCGTCGTCAACGCGGCGGGGCCATGGGTGGATGAGGTGCTCGCGGGAATCCGTTCCACGGTGCGCGTCCTGCGGTCCAAGGGCGTGCACGTGCTGCTGTCGTCGATCGATGGGATGAGGCAGGCCGATGCCGTGTTCGCGCGCGCACCATCGGGCGGTCACGTGATCGTCTCGCCATGGATGGGCCGCCTTCTCGTCGGCCCGACAGACACTCCGATGACCGAGTCCGTCGACAATGCGCGCGTGACACGCTCGGACGTCGGCCTAGTCCTGGACACGCTCAACGCGACTCTTGCCAGCGGCATCGCGCCGGTGAGTGTCGACGACGTCATCGGCACGACGGTCGGAGTCCGGCCGCTCATTGCCGCGGGTACCGGCGATACCTACGGGGCAAGCCGACGCCACGAGATCCACGACCACGCACCAGAGGGATACGACGGGCTGTTCTCGATCCTCGGCGGCAAGTGGACGACCGGTCGCGCGACGGCCGAGCACTTGATGCGGCTGCTCGAACGCGGCGGGCGCATCGGCGAGCGTGCGCTCGTATCCACTCGCCACGGGGCCGTGAGTTCGGCGTGGGCATGGGCGGACGATCCCGACCCGTTCATCGACGCGGCCGTGCGCACGTGGTCCCCGCTCGGACTCGCCGACGACGTGGTCAGGTCGCTGCTCATGATCTACGGAACGCGCGCCGAGGATGTCCTGCAGCTGGTCGCCGGCGAACCCGCTCTGGGCGCGCGCATCTCGGACCGGCCGGGCGTCTACGACATCGCCGCACAGATCGTCTGGGGGATCGAGGCGGAGGGTGCGCGCACGATGTCGGATCTCATCGATCGGCGGATGACCATCGGATCGCTCGGCGGTATCACGGCAGACGAGATCGCGGCGGTTGCGCGATGGGCCGCTCCGCTGCTCGGTGCCGACAGCGATCAGCTCGCCCGCACCGAGCTACTGCGCCGCGAGGCAACGCGTGCGCTCTGGGCCTAGATCGCTCGCTCCGCGCTGGTGGCATTCCAGTACTGGATGACCCTTGTCTCGTGCTCGTATCCGAGGGCCGACAGCCGCGCGGGGTCCAGGGCGTAGAGGCGGCCGTCGATAGGAGGCTGACCCAGCCACCTCGCGGTGAGTATGCGCAGCACGTGGCCGTGCGCGACGAGCACGCAGTCACGTCCGCTGTCGAGCACCGGCTGGCAGCGCGCGATCACGCGGTCGACGCGAGTGGCGACGTCGTCGAGCTGTTCTCCCGGAGTTGCGCCCGGAGGAATGGGGAAGTCCCAGATCAGCCACGTCGGGTTCTGCAGGTCGGCCCGGATCTGCGCGGTCGTGCGCCCTTCCCACAGTCCGTAGTCCCACTCGAGGAGATCAGGAGTGAAGTCGTCAGGAACAAGTCCGGCGCGCGCAGCGGTGTCGCGCGCACGCAGCAGCGGACTGCACAGCACGAGCCCAGGATCGACGCCGGTGAGTTCCGCACGAACCGCGTCGGCCTCGGCCTCGCCCCGCGTCGTGAGCGGAAGGTCGGTGCTGCCGGTGTGCCGGCCGTCGCGACTCCACTCGGTCTCGCCGTGGCGGATCAGCCAGATGCGCGACGAACTCATGCGCGCCTTCCCTTCCGTTGGTCGAAGGTGAAGATACCGAGGGCGACAAGTCCGGCGAGCAGTTGTGGCAGGAACCACACGAGTCGCCAGATGAGGTCGGCAGCGATAGCCGTTGACGAGTCGACGCCGAATCTGGTGAGGAGCAGGACGAGCACCGCATCGACGGTGCCGAGGCCGCCAGGAGTGATCGGAAAGCTGGTGAGAATCAGGGCAATGGAGTATGCGGCGAACACCTCGATCCAGCCGACGTCATCGGGGAAGGCTCCGAGACCGGCGAGCGCGGCGACGAGAACGACGTACGGAGCCATCTGCGCGGCGACATTCGTGGCCGTCAGGCTTCGCCACCTGGTCGCGACCAGTGCGCTGGCCTGAAGGTTGAACTGCCGGAACATGGCCTCGACGTCGGGAGGTGTGCGCCGCAGTCGTCGCCAGAGCCAGTTTGCCGGACGCTGCAGCCGGACGCCGATTCGTCCGGCGGACTCCGGGCTGCGCAGCACCGCGAAAATTCCGAGGAGCGAGATCGCGACCACGATCAGGCCGATGATCGCCGTCACCGTGTATCCCTCGGCCGAACGACCAATGCTGAACAGCAGTAGTACCGCGATCGCCGGTGTTCCGAGGACCATCAGGTAGGTCCAGATCGCATCTGCCGAGACCGCGGCGGCAGCCGCTGCTGCAGACACGCCGTAGCGCGACAGGATCGAGTACTGCGTGCCGACCGCGACCGCGCCGCCACCGGGAATGACATTGCTGATGAGGAAGCCGACCTGACGGTCGACGAACGCGTGGCGGTAGGCGAGCCCGGGAATTGCGGCGATCGCGGTGAACGGATAGACGGCAATGTTCAGCACGCCCGCCGCAACGATGGCGGTGATCCACGGCAGTGGAATCTGGGAGAGTTGCTCGAAGGCCTGCTCGTAGTTGCCCAGCTGCGGGAACAGGAAGAAGAAGACCGCGGCCATCACCGCGACCCCGACGATCAGGGCGATGATGGTCGTCCGACGACTGCGCTTCTTCTGCGCAATTGGTGTCGCCATCCACGCACTCTAGGCGCCGAATTGAACCGCCTCCCGGGTCAAATCCGCAGAACAACGCCCGGAACGGCCACCAAACCCCGATTTGACCCGGGAGGCGGTTCTATTCGGGTGGGCGACGGCGATTTCGTGAAAACATGCACAAGCCCGTACACTTCACCTGTCGCTACGTCGTAGTGGCAATCATCAGGCGCTGATGCGCTGCTTGCGAGTCTTGCTTCTTCCGTGGTCGATATCGGGTCACTCATTCAAGGCGCGCTAGTCGTCATGAATGGATGTCTAACGATGCATGCCGTCTCCACCACCCAGCCCGACGCCGACCTCTCGTTCAGCGATCTGGGCATCTCCCCGAACCTCGTGCCCGCGCTGAAGCGTGCCGGCATCGATTCGCCGTTCCCGATCCAGGTGGCGACCCTTCCCGACGCCATCGCCGGGCGCGACATCCTCGGCCGCGGCCAGACCGGCTCGGGCAAGACCCTGGCTTTCGGCCTGGCGCTCCTGACCCGCCTTGATGGTCGTCGTGCCATGCCCAAGCGTCCGCTCGGCCTGGTCCTCGTGCCCACGCGTGAACTCGCGATGCAGGTCAGCGACGCGCTGAGCCCGCTCGCGCACGCGCTGAACCTCAACGTTCGCCTCATCGCCGGCGGAATGCCCTACTCCAAGCAGATCCGCAGCCTGGAGCGTGGCGTCACGGTCGTCGTCGCGACGCCCGGCCGCCTCGTTGACCTGGTCAATCGCGGTGACCTCGACCTGTCTGACGTGTCGATCACCGTTCTCGACGAGGCCGACCAGATGGCCGACATGGGATTCATGCCGATCGTCCGCGAGATCCTCGACATGACCAAGCCCAAGGGTCAGCGCCTGCTGTTCAGTGCGACCCTTGATGGCGACGTCGACGCACTGGTGCGCATGTACCTGCGCAACCCCGCGACCCACTCGCTCGACCCGGTCAACGCGCAGGTGTCGACCATGGATCACCACGTTCTTCTCGTGCACCCCGCCGACAAGGACATCGTCACCGCGCAGATCGCCGCGCGCGACGGACGCACACTGTTCTTCATGCGCACCCAGGCCGGCGTCGATCGCCTCGCCGGTCAACTCGCCGCCCAAGGCGTCGCGGTCGGTGCTCTGCACGGCGGCAAGACGCAGGCGGTCCGCACGCGGACCCTCGACGCATTCCGCAAGGGCGACACCCCTGCGCTCGTCGCCACCGACGTCGCCGCCCGCGGCATCCACGTCGATGGCGTCAGCCTCGTCGTCCACGTCGACTCACCGACTGACCCCAAGGACTACCTGCACCGCGCTGGTCGCACCGCACGTGCGGGCGAGTCCGGCACGGTGGTCACACTCGCGTCACCGAAGCAGCAGCGCATGGTCTCCTCGCTCACCAAGCGCGCGGGCGTCGACCCGAGCGTCGCGCGAGTTCGCCCCGGCGATCAGACGCTGAGCGATGTCACCGGCGCGCGCGAGCCTTCCGGTGTCCCGTGGATCGCACCGGTCTCCGCATCCGCCTCGCGTGGTGCGACGTACGGCAAGCGTCCGTCGTCGAACTTCAAGCCGCGTCGCAACTCGGCGCCCCGCAAGCACCAAAGTCGCTAACTTGGTCGAATGACCTCAGTTCCCCCGCCACAGGTGTGGCTGTCCATTCGCGCTACCAATGCGCGTGCGCTGATTCGCTTTCTCGTTGACGTCGTGGGCTTTGCGGAGACTGCGGTGTTCGGTGACGGCGATGTCGTCGACCACGCTCAGCTGGACTGGCCACTGGGTGGCGGCGTCATGCTGGGCTCAGTTCGCGAGAACTCGGATGCGTGGCCGCAGTCTCCGGGGCAGTCGGCCGCGTATGTCGTGACCGACGATGCGGACCAGTTGTTCGCGCGCGTGGTTGCCGCTGGCGCCGAGATCCTCAAGCCGCTGCAGGACACCGACCACGGCGGCCGGGACTTCACGTTCCGCGACCCCGAGGGCAACCTGTGGTCCTTCGGCACGTACCGGGGCGAACCGAAGAAGGACTGACTACGCCTCGAGTTCGGGGAACTCTTCGTCGCTGACGGCGGCTGGTTGCGCGCCTCCGCCGACGCGGCCGACCAGTCGCAGTCCGTAACCGACCGAAGGCCCGATCAGCAGTGCGAACGCGACAGTGCCGATACCGACCGTTCCGCCGATCGACCAGCCGATGACGAGCACGACCGCCTCGATCCCCAGCCGCACGACAGCGATGGGCCAGCCGGTCTTGATGTGAATGCCCGTCATCCACCCATCACGCGGACCGGGGCCGAGGTTCGTGGTGAGGTAAAGCCCACTACCGAGGCCGATCAGCGCGATGCCGGCGAACATCATGACGACCCGCACGATCACATTGCTCGGCTCCGGGAGCACGGTGACCATGACCTGGAGCGACAGCGCGATGAGTATCGCGTTGCTGATGGTGCCGAGTCCCGGTCGCTCTCGTAGCGGGATCCACAGCAGTAGAACCACGGCGCTCAAGAGGAACGTCGCCTCGCCGATCGTGATCGGGAGCTTGACGCTCAGTCCCTGCGCGAAGACCGTCCACGGGCTGACGCCAAGGTCGGCCGCAACGAGCATCGCCTCGCCCGTGCCGAAGATCCACAGTCCCGTGATGAGGATGAGGAAGGTCGTGGGCCGCGTGCGCCAGCGCGACTGTGATCGCCAGCGGGTGACGGGCACGGTGCGTGAGGGACGCAGGAAACTCAGGCGATCCGACACTCCGCGCAGTCTGCCCTACGAGCAGTGCATCGCAATCCGCTGTTCAGGCGCCGTTCACGACGTATTGTTACGAAATGATCACGACGAAGCGGCGGGCCAGCCTGGCGGTGGCGGTGGGCCTGGCCACCGTCCTTCTTGCAGGATGCGGAGGCGGGTCGGACGCATCGAGCAGCGGGCCGGCTCCATCGGGGAGCACGGGGCCAGCGGGCAGTCAGGTGCTGCTCGACAAGCAGCAGGTCACGATCCTCGACCAGCCGATCACGTACCCGAAGAAGAAGCCGGCCCAGATCTCCAGTTCAATCGTGTCACTGGAGCCCGGTCAGGAGACCGGATTCCACAAGCACGGGGCGCCGATGTACGCCTACATACTCGAAGGCACGCTCACGGTGGAGTACGACGCCGGCGTGACGAAGGAGTACCCCGCGGGCACCGCGCTGATGGAGGCTCAGGGCGTCTTCCACAACGGGACGAACAAGGGCGACACCACGGTGCGGGTGCTCGTGGTGAACATGGGTGCCAAGGGCGTCAAGAACTCGGTCGAGCGCGCACCGTAACCCTTGCCCTAGAGTCGCTCGGGTGCTGAGCGTCGATGACTACCGCGACGGGATTCTCGCCGGAATTGGCGTGCTGTCGCCGATCGAAGTGCCGCTGTCGTCGGCGCACGGCTGTGTTCTCGCGGCCGATGTTGCCGCGCCGTGGCCGTTGCCATCCTTCGACAACTCATCCATGGACGGCTACGCGGTCGTCGCGTCGGATATCGCGAACGCGTCGGAAACGAACCCGGTCACCCTGACGGTCATCGACGACGTTCCCGCCGGATTTCGCTCCACCGAGGTGGTGGCCTCAGGCACGGCCGTTCGCATCATGACGGGCGCACCCATGCCCGAGGGTGCCGATGCCGTCGTGCCCGTGGAGCGCACGGACGGCGGCACGGATGTCGTCGTCGTCAGCCAGCCGGTCGATCGCGGCGGCTACATCCGGCGGGCAGCCGAGGACGTGGTCGCCGGAGAGATCGTGCTCGAGGAGGGCACGTTGATCGGTGCGCGTCAGCTGGCAATTCTGGCGGCAGTCGGGTGCGGCCTCGTCTTCGTCCACCCGCGCCCGCGGATCGCCGTCATCTCCACCGGCTCCGAGCTCGTCGAGCCAGGGCTGCCCCTGCGGCACGGCCTCATCAGCGACAGCAACAGTTACCTCCTGGTCGCCGCTGCGCGCGAGGCTGGCGCCGACGCATACCGCGTGGGCCCGATCATGGATGACGAACGACTGTTCATGGAGACCGTGGAGGACCAGATCCATCGCTGCGACCTGATCCTCACCAGCGGGGGAGTGAGCATGGGTGCCTACGACACGGTGAAGACCGTCCTCAGCACGCTGGGCACGGTCGAGTTCGTCAAGGTCGCGATGAATCCCGGGATGCCGCAGGGCCACGGGTTCGTCGGCGAGGAGCGCGTGCCGATCATCACGCTGCCCGGCAATCCGGTCAGCAGCTACATCTCGTTCGAGAACTTCGTTCGGCCGGTCATCCGTCGCATGCGCGGTATCACCGACATCATGCGACCTGAGCTGCAGGCCCAGTGCGGCGAAGCCCTCACCTCGCCTTCGGGCAAGAGGCAGTTCGCGCGAGCCCGATTCCTTCCCTCGGGCGCCGTCGTGCCGACGGGCACCGGGCAGGGCTCGCACGTGATGGGCGGCCTGGCGCATGCGGAAGGGCTCATCGTCATCCCCGAGGACATCACCAGAATCGAGGCGGGCGAGACCGTGACGGTCATCGACCTGCGTATCAACTAGGGCCTCCTAGCGCAGTACCGACGCGAGTTCCTCGAGCCGATCGTCGTTGATCGAGTACCAGGCCCACGTGCCGCGGGTCTCCCGGCTGATAAGTCCAGCCTCGGTGAGCACCCGCAGATGGTGGCTGACGGTCGGCTGCGACAACGACAACGGCGCGGTGAGGTCGCACACGCAGGCCTCGGCGTTCGGGCTGGACTTGATGAGGGACAGCAACTGGAGCCGAGTGGGGTCGGCCACCGCCTTGAGCACATGCGCGAGGTCCTCGGCCGTCTGACGGTCGAGCGGGGTTGCCAGTCCGGCCGGGCAGCACGCCGACACGTCAAGCACGGGGATGGACACGGACCCTCCTTATATTGACAACCGTCGATGCAGCCGGCATGCTCAAACATCGACAGTCATCAATGTAGCAGAGGAGCAGTCATGTCTCGCGTTCAGTTGGCACTGAATGTCTCGGATCTGGAGGCGTCCGTCGCCTTCTACTCCACCCTCTTCGGGGTAGAGCCGCACAAGCGTCGCCCCGGTTACGCCAACTTCGCGATCTACGAGCCTGCACTCAAACTGGTGCTGATCGAGGTCAGCCCGGACGAGCGAGGCACGGGCACGGCGGGCGCGCTCAACCACCTCGGCGTGGAAGTGCCCGATGCCCAGACCGTTGAGGCGCACGCTGATCGATTGCGCGTGGGTGGCCTGGCCACGATGGACGAGAAGGACACGACCTGCTGCTACGCACTTCAGGACAAGGTCTGGGTCCACGACCCGGCAGGGGCCCCGTGGGAGATCTACACAGTCAAGGACGACACCCCGGATGGGTTGCAACTCATCGGCGGCGACGGCGCATGCTGCACGACTGAGTCCGCAGGCGATGTCGCGGTGCCCGACAGAGCGACGGTCTGCTGCTGATGTCCAAGCCCTCGGTTCTGTTCGTCTGCGTGCACAACGCCGGTCGCTCACAGATGGCCGCGGCGTATCTGACCCACCTCGCTGGCGAACGGATCGAGGTTCGGTCGGCAGGCTCGGAGCCCGCAAACGCCGTTAATGCTGCCGTTGTGGCGGCGATGCGCGAGGAGGGCATCGATATCGCCAACGAGGTGCCCAAGGTCCTGACGGTTGATGCGGTTCGCGAGTCGGACGTCGTGATCACGATGGGATGCGGAGATGTCTGCCCTATCTTTCCTGGCAAGAGATACGAGGACTGGGTACTCGACGACCCGGCCGGGCAGGGCGTCGAGGAGGTTCGTCCGATCCGGGACGAGATTCGTCGGCGGATCGAGGCGCTGATCCTCGACCTAACGTGAGCGTGGTCAGGCGGCTGGTCGCCGAGTTCCTCGGAACAGGTCTGCTTGTCGCCACGGTTGTGGGATCGGGAATCATGGGGACGGCGCTCTCGGACAACCTCGCGGTTACCTTGCTCATCAACGCGGTCGCGACGGTGGCGGCGCTCGGCGTCCTGATCCTCGTGCTAGGCCCGATCTCAGGTGCTCATTTCAATCCGGTCGTCACGGGCGTGGAGATGGTCCGCCGCGAGATGCGCGTAGCCGAAGGGGCGCTCTACCTCGTCGCGCAGGTGGCTGGCGCCCTTGCCGGAGTCGCGCTGGCGAACCTCATGTTCGACCTACCGGCCTGGCAGGCGTCGACGCACGTCCGGACCGGGTTCCCGATCTGGCTGGGCGAGATCATCGCCACCGCGGGGCTGCTCCTCGTTATCGGCGCACTGACCCGGACGGGAAAGGGGGCGTTGGGACCCGTCGCCGTGCCAGCCTGGATCGGCGCTGCGTACTTCTTCACGTCGTCGACGTCCTTCGCGAATCCAGCGGTGACGATCGGGCGAAGCCTGACCGACACCTTCTCGGGGATCGCGCCCGCTAGCGTGCCCGCGTTCATCGGCTTCCAGGTTGTCGGCGCGGCCGTGGGGGCGCTCCTCATCGAGTTCCTCTATCCGCGGCGAGGCCAGGCCGAGCCCCTCGACCTGCCCGGGCCGGTTCATTCACCTTCTGTTCATCTTTAGTTCCTCAATCCGTCACCGAAGAATCCTCCGCAGTAAACCGTTCCCCCACACACTCATCTCATTGAAGGGTGACGGACAACTTCCGTTCACCTGCAGGCCACCTGAGCGGCGATGAAGGAGGAACGAGAGCGGTGGACATCCTCCTCATCTCCGTTGTCGCTGTCATCGTCATCGCCCTCATCTTCGACTTCACGAACGGCTTCCACGACGCCGCGAACTCGGTAGCGACGGTCGTCGCCACCCGGGCCCTCCCGGCCCGCTGGGCCCCCGCCTTCTCGGCCGCCTTCAACTTCCTTGCCTACTTCGTCGTCGGAACTGCGGTCGCGAACACCATCGCCAAGACAGTCAAGGCGGAGTACGGGGGAGTCGCGCTGGCCTTCGCCGCTCTCTTCGCCGCGATCGCCTGGAACTACGTGACCTGGCGCTTCGGCATGCCCTCCTCCTCCAGCCACGCAATCATCGGCGGCCTCGTCGGAGCGGGCATCGCGGCCGGTGGCCTCAACGCGATCGACTGGTCCAGCGTCGAGAAGGCCGGAATCGGCATCATCTTGTCGCCGGCGGTCGCCTTCGCGATCGCGTTCGGCGCGATGTACCTGGTCCTCGGGATCCAGCGGCTGACCAAGCTGCACGATGACCATCCGGTGTTCAAGGGACTGCAGCTCGTGTCGGCGGCCGGCGTGTCCTTCGGTCATGGCGCCAACGATGCGCAGAAGACGATGGGCGTTATCGCCGCACTCCTGCTCGGCGCCGGCTATACGGAGATGGGCGCCGACGGCAAGACGGTGGAGGTTCCCGAGTGGGCCGCCCTGTCCGCGTACTCGGCAATCGCGCTCGGCACGCTGTGGGGCGGCTGGAAGATCATCGAGACGATGGGCCTTCGCATCACGCTGCTGCACGCGAACTCGGGCCTGGCTGCAAACATCGGTGCCACGACCGCGATCTTCGGCGCCACTGCGGTGGGCATGCCGATCTCGACCACCCACGCCGCCGCCTCGTCGATCGTCGGCGCGGGTGTCGGGTCAGGCAAGGGCGCCAACTGGCGGGTGGTGGGCAACATGCTCATCGCCTGGGTCTTCACGATCCCCGCGGCCGGCATCGTCGCGTTCGCGATGTTCCACCTGACTCAACTGCCCACCGCGATGGCCGTGGTTACCGTCGGCGCCTGCGTCATCGCGTTCGGCTCGTGGGCGATCTGGGCCATGATGCACACCATTCACGCCAAGGACGTTGAGGCGGAGATCCCCACCGAGGCGGCTCTCGCGGAGCCTTTGCCCGGCGAACCGCACCTTCAAGGCCACGCAGCAGTGGAGAAGTAACGGGTTAACCCGCTGTTCACTTCGCGTTTCTCGGCCTTTTGGTTTCCGCATCCCTGCCGTCCATGCGGGGCAAACAGACTCCGTGCATGACAGAACCAGTCGTGGAAGAGCGGCGTGACCTCGGTGCCGCCGCTCTCAGCCACCGCGGTGACCGCGTGTTCAACCGGATCATCACCGGGGCTGCGTTCGTCGCTCTCATCGTCCTTGCCGGCATCACCATCTTCCTCGGCGCCCAGGCGGTGCCGGTCCTGCAGACCCAGGGACTGGACTTCCTGACCACCTCGATCTGGGATCCGCCGAACTACGGCATCTGGGGCATGCTCTACGGCTCGGTTCTGCTCGCCGTCATAGCCCTCGTCATCGCCGTGCCAGCGTCGCTGCTGCTCTCGGTGTTCATGGTGTTCCTCGCGCCGAAGTCGGTCGCGAAGGTACTCACCAACCTCGTCGACCTGATGGCCGCGATCCCGAGCGTCATCCTCGGCCTGTGGGCCTTCTACGTGCTCGCGCCGGTTTCCGAGCAGTGGCAGCAGTTGCTCAACCAGTACCTCGGTTGGATACCGATCTTCCAGAACGAGAGCGGCAACTTCAGCGGTACGCCATTCACCGCCGGCTTCATCCTGGCGATCATGATGATCCCGATCGTGACGTCGGTGACGCGCGAGGTACTCGGTCGCACGCCACCTGAGCTGATCAATGCGTCTGAGGCGCTGGGCTGCTCGCTGTGGACGATGCTCCGCTACGTCGCCCTTCCGTACGGCCGGGGCGGGCTCGTCGGTGGAGTCATGCTGGGACTTGGCCGCGCGCTTGGCGAGACGATCGCAGTCTTCTTCGTACTCAAGCTCATCTTCGACCCGGTCAACTACTACAAGATCATCGACTCTGGCGGCGGCTCGGTAGCGACCTTGATCGTGTCGAAGTTCGGGGAGGCGTCGGGCCCCTACGAGACCCAGTTGCTCCTCGCTGCCGGCTTCTTCCTCTTCCTCGGCACTCTGCTCGTCAATGCCATTGCGAACCTCATCGTCAACCGAACGGGACGGCTTAAGTCATGAGCGCCACGATCACGTTTGACGACGCAACTCTCCCCGGGCTCCAGCAGCAGAAGCCCGAGGCGCCCTGGGGTCGACGCACGTCGAAGTTCCGAACAGTCGTGATCCTCGCGGTCTTCATCCCCGCCGCGATCGTGACGATCCTGTTCTGGTTCTCCAGCATTCCCGGGCCGATCATCATGATCGCGATCTACCTCCCCCTGCAGCTCGTCGCAGCGATGCTCGCGGCGATCTCCGTGCGAGGCACGAAGGCAGCGGCCGACGCCGTGATCATCGTGTCGGCGATCGGCGCGACGATCTTCAGCATGGTCGTGCTGGTCTCGGTGCTGTGGTCGATTGTTTCCAAGGGACTGCAGGCGCTCAGCGGTGCGTTCATCACCCAGAACAACGAGTACATCAGCCCGTCCACGCCGCTGGGCTACGGCGGTATCGGCCACGCGATCCTCGGCACGGTGCTCATCGTCGCGATCTCGGCGATCATCGCGGTTCCGCTCGGCGTGATGACCGCTGTTTACATCACCGAGGTTCGGGGCAAGGCCGTTCCGTACGTGCGCTTCTTCGTCCAGGCGATGAGCGGCGTTCCCTCCGTCGTCGCCGGCCTGTTCATCCTCACCGTGTTCATCCTCTCCGGCGTGATCAGCAAGAGCGCGTTCGCTGGCGGTCTGGCATACGCGATCCTCATGCTCCCGACTGTTGCGCGCACCGCTGAGGAAGTCCTCAAGCTCGTGCCTGACGATCTGCGCACCGGAGCCCTTGCGCTCGGATCCACTCGCGCCCGCGTCGTCATGCGCGTCGTGATCCCCGCCGCGAAGACCGGCATCATCACCGCCGGCATCCTGGGGATCGCCCGCGTGGTCGGCGAGACTGCTCCGTTGCTGCTCACCGCGCTCAACAACGACAAGACGGTGCTCAACCCGTTCACGGAGCCGATCGCGGCGTTGCCGACCTACATCTTCAACAACGTCGCGCAGCCTTACCCGGACGCAGTGCTTCGCGCGTGGGGTGCAGCTCTGACCTTGATGATCATCGTCGCCGTTCTCTTCACCCTGACTCGCCTGTTCAGTGCCAAGCGTTAGCCAATAGAGGGAGATAGCCAACATGTCCGCCGAATTTGATGAGGTCGCCGTGCTAGAGCAGGAACTCGCTATGCCAACGTCAGGCTCCCTGAGCCCAGTCGAGATGGAGGCACGCGACGTCAGCGTGTGGTTCGGCAAGCGCAAGGTACTCGAGGGCGTGAACATCGAGTTCCGCAAGAACACCGTCACGGCGCTGATCGGGCCGTCGGGCTGCGGCAAGTCGACCTTCATCCGGACCCTGAACCGCCTGCACGAGCTGATCCCTAGCGCCGCGCTTGCGGGAAGCGTCCTGTACGAAGGCAAGGACATCTACGCGCCAGAGATCGACCCGGTCCAGATCCGGCTGTCGATCGGCATGGTCTTCCAGAAGCCGAACCCGTTCCCCAGCATGACCATTCGGGGCAACGTGCTCTCGGGCCTGAAACTGTCCGGCATGAAGCGCCCCAACCACGACGACATCGTCGAGCAGACGCTGACGGCCGCTGGCCTGTGGCTCGAGGTCAAGGATCGGCTCAACGCCGCCGCAGGCGACCTGTCCGGTGGCCAGCAGCAGCGCCTCGTCATCGCACGGTCACTCGCGGTGAACCCGCACGTCCTCCTGATGGATGAGCCATGCTCCGCGCTTGATCCCGGTTCGACGCTGAAGATCGAAGAGACGATCCGTCAGTTGTCGAAGGACATCACCATCATCATCGTCACGCACAACATGCAGCAGGCTGTGCGTGTTGCCGACCAGACTGCCTTCTTCCTGGCGACCGACGGCAACCCCGGACATGTGGTCGAGCAGGGTCCGACCACAGAGATCTTCGGAAACCCGCAGGATCAGCGCACGCTCGACTACGTGAACGGACGCTTCGGTTAACCCTCCGTTCATCTAGCCACTGACTGTTCACTCAGACGTCGGGAACTGGCTACTCGGTGCCCACCATTGCGACACCCGAGGTACCTAACTTTCAGGTGTTGGAACACAACATCTACGAAGGAGAAACCAGTGCGTCGCACTCTCGCGATTCTGGCAAGCGCTGCGATTGCCGCCTCGACGGTCGCTATCGCTGCACCTGCCCACGCAGCAAACACCATCAGCGGAGGCGGAGCCTCGTTCCCGTACCCGTTCCTGTCTCAGTGCGCGGCGGACTTCAACGCCTCGCAGAGCAACTTTGACATCCAGTACACGTCGACCGGCTCCGGTACCGGCAAGTCGAACTTCACCAAGGGCCAGTTCGTGTACGCGCAGACCGATAGCGCCTACACCTCGGGCCAGCCCACCTTCGACTGGGAGTACATCCCCAATATCGGTGGAGCTATCGCGTTCCCGATCAACCTGAAGAACACCAAGACCGGCCGCTCGCTCGGATCGTCGATCCAGCTCAAGCAGTCGACGCTCGCCAAGCTCATGTCCGGCGTGCTCACCACGTGGCGCGCACCGGAGATCCTCAAGGACAACCCGCGCATCGCTGCAGGCATCCCCAACGTTCCGGTCACCGTGGCCTACCGCTCCGGTAACTCGGGAACGTCGAACAACACCCTGCAGTACCTGAACGCTTTCGCGCCGTCGATCTGGACCAAGGTCCAAGACGACTTCTCGACCGCGTTCCCGGGAGGCACCCCGCCATCAAACTCGATCGCGGGCAAGGACAACGCCACGGTGCTGTCGCTCATCAATGGCAAGGAAGGCTCCATCGGCTACGTCGACTTCGGCGATGCCAAGGGCTACCCCGTTGCACGCATCCAGAACGCCAGCGGCGAGTTCATCGCACCGTCGGCAGTCTCCGCGGCCAAGAACCTGGCCAACCAGACGAACGTCGGATCCAACGGCCTCGTCGCACTGAACTACAAGAGCATGGTCAAGGGCGCTTACCCGCTGGCGATCTTCAGCTACATGCTCGCTCGCACCGATGGCAAGGGCCCGAACGGCCTGGGTGTTCGTCAGTTCGCTGACTACGTGCTGCAGAAGTGCGGACCGTCACGAGCCGCCTCGCTGGGATACGTCCCGGTCGGTGGCAAGGTCCTCGCAGCAGCGAAGGCTCTGGTCGCCAAGATCGCGTAGTCCGCACCACTAGCAACAACCATCGCGACAACGCTCGGTAAGGATGAGGACGATGCCCCGGAAGTCACACATGATCCGGGGCATCGTCCTCGTCTGCGCCGTAGGAGCTTTGGTGGTCGCATGCACCCCACCGCTGCCGCCAGACGTGCTTGCCGCCCAGGCCGAGCAGAACATCGCCTGCCAAAAGGGCAATGTCGACGTTGGCGTACCTGAGGACTTCGCTGGGGCGATGGTCGCGGTGGGCGACGGGCTGGCTGGCGTGTGTGCCGACCAGACGGTGACCGAGGTCGCTCCCGACGCGGGCGCGAAGTTGCAGCTCGTCGATCACTCGCCGACAGCAGAGGAACAGGCCGCATTCACGCAGACGTGCCCGACCGGGTCGGTCATCATCGTGCCGGCATTCGGCTACGCGGTGGCCCTGTCCTTCGACATCATCGGCCTCGAGGGCCTAGTCCTCACTCCCCAGGCCATCGCGGGCATCCTGCAGGGCACCGTCACGTCCTGGGAGGATCCCCTGATCACCGATGCGAACGCCGACTACGACCTCACCGGCCTGCCGGACATCTCGGTTCTGTCGGTAGACGCACCGCAGGGCGCGGTTGAGGCGATGAGCGCCTGGCTCGCGGCTACCGCGCCGGAGGCGTGGACAGGCGGCACCGTCAGCACCATTTCCGCTGGAACGCAGTTCCCGACTTCACTCGACCTGGTCGGCGAACTGACCGCTACCGAAGGCACCGTTGCCGTCCTTCCCGCCTTCACCGCCGTAGCCAATGGCATGCCGGTGGCATCCGTTCCGGTCAAGGACCTGATCATCAGCCCGGATGACACCCAACTGCTGAAGGTCGGCGTTGCCGCAACGACGGTCACGACCGAGGCGAACGGCAACGTGCTCGCGACGCCAGCCATCGGCGGAGTGCCGACCGAGGGCAACTTCGACCTGGCCTCATCGAAGATCGTGCTCGCGGAGGGGCAGCCGCTCGTGGGCTGGCCGATCATGGGCATCGCGCACATGATGATCTGCGACGACCCGTCCGATCCGCTTCCCCTGTCCGTCGCGCAGTACGCAGTACGGCTGGCCGGCCAGGGTGCCCTTGAGACCTACGGCGTCACGCCGCTGCCCGAGCCGATCCGCGTGCAGACCTTTGCGCCTCTGAAGGTCGCGGCCAGTGTGCCGGCCGACGGTGCTTCGGTGGCAACGCTGCCCGCCGAGTCGGCATCTGCCGAGCCGGCGCCGTCCGAAGGCTGATCTCATGCCCTAGCGTGTGCCCGTGAGCGAAGCCGACGACGAGGCGCAAGCCCCGAGCACTCGCCTTCCGCGTTGGTACATCAAGGCCGTCTGGTACGCGCTCTTCGCAGTCTTCGTCGCGATCTGCATCTGGTACGTCGCCTCGAGGCTCACGGATCTGATGATCACGGTCGCGATCTGCTTCTTCCTCGCGTTCGCGATCGAGCCGACGGTGAACCGGCTTGCCGCGAGGGGGTGGAGCCGCGTGCGGGCGACGTTGCTCGTCTACGTCGTCGGCCTCGCCGCGATCGCCTTGTTCCTCGTGCTCTTCGGCCGCTTGCTCATCGACCAGACGATCGGCCTGATCTCGGCGATACCCGACCTGTATGACCAGTTGCGGACCTATCTCGACACGACCTTCCACGTGACGATCCCCGAGCCTGACGATCTGATGGACACGTACCTGAACGACGCGCTCGCGCTCGTTGCCAACAACGCGCTCGGGATCGCCAGTCAGTTGCTCGTCGTCATCTTCGGCGCGTTGACCGTATTGCTCGTCACGTTCTACCTCGTTGCCGACGGCCCGCGCTTCCGTCGCACGATCTGCTCGGCTTTTCCCGCATCGACGCAGACGGAAATCCTGAGGATCTGGGAGCTCGCGATCGACAAGACGTCGAGTTATCTGGTTTCGCGCGCCATCCTCGCGGGCGTCTGTGCCACATTCACGTCGATTTTCCTCCTGATTGCGCAGGTGCCGTACGCCCTGCCGCTGGGAATGTTCACTGGCATCGTCTCGCAGTTCGTGCCGACCATCGGCACCTATATTGCCGGTATCGTCCCGGTGGTCGTGGCCTTCGCGTCGTCCCCTGGTCAAGGCATCGCGACACTCGTCTTCATCCTCGCCTACCAGCAGATCGAGAACCTCACGCTGGAGCCGCGGATCTCGGCCAAGGCGATGGAACTCAATACCGCCGTGTCATTCCTGTCGGTGCTCGCCGGCGCAGCGATCCTCGGGCCGATCGGCGCATTGCTCGCGCTTCCCTTCGCTGCCACAGTCAAGGCATTCGCGGGCTCGTACATCAACCGCAATGAGGTCGTGGAGAACCAACTCACTGATGTCGGAGACTCAACGGCCGAAAAGGCGACCGAGGAATGATCCGGTAGATCTCTCGGCAGCTGGGCACGTGCACCGCTGGTCCTTAGGGACGCCCTTGAGGGCCGACTCGATGTGCTGACCGCAGCCCGCCCAGGTCGGCTTGCCGCAGGCCTTGCATGTGGTCTTGTGACACATGTTGGTGTGCTCCGTTCGTCGCGACTCCTTGTCCCCGATGCGGTATCATATACCCCCGGGGGTATCCGGAAATGAAAGTAGGCAGTCGTGAGAGTCATCGTGGTGGGTGGAGTCGCCGGGGGAATGTCGGCTGCCGCGAGGCTGCGCCGGCTGGACGAGGCAGCAGAGATCGTGGTGTTCGAGCGCGACGACTACGTGTCGTTCGCGAACTGCGGCCTGCCGTACCACATCGGCGGTGACATCGAGACTCGCGAAGCGCTGCTGCTGCAGACTCCGCAGAGCCTGTCGGATTCCTTGAACCTCGATGTGCGCGTCGGCCACGAGGTGACCAGCATCGACCGCGTCGCACACACGGTCACGGTGCGTGACCTCGCTGGGACATCGGTGACCGAGGCATACGACACCTTGGTACTCGCGACGGGAGCAACTCCGTTGCGGCCGGCGTTGGAGGGCATCGGCCACCCGCGCATTCGAACGTTGCGCAATATTCCGGACATGGACGCCATCCTCGAGATCATTGATGGTGGCGTGCGGTCGGCTGTCGTTGTCGGTGGCGGATACATCGGACTGGAAATGGTCGAGGCGCTGCACCAACGCGGCATCGAGGTGACGCTCGTGGAGTCGACCGATCAGGTCATGACGGTTCTCGACCGCGAGATGGCCATCCACCTGGAACACCACCTGATCAACAACGGCGTTCGAGTGCTGCTGTCCAGTCGCGCCACCGGATTCTCGGATGACGATGGTCGGGTCATCGTCCACCTTGATGACGAGGACATCACTTCGGATCTCGTCATCCTCGCGGTCGGCGTGCGTCCCGAGAGTTCACTGGCCCGTGCCGCGGGCCTGGAACTTTCGGAACGCGGTGCGGTGATCGTCGATCACCACATGCGCACCTCCGACCCCGACGTCTATGCGGTCGGTGATTCGGTTCAGGTCACCGACACTGTCACGGGCGAGGCAGTCGTCGTCCCGCTCGCGGGTCCGGCAAATCGTCAGGGCCGAATCGCCGCGGACAACATCGCTGGGCGTCCGACCAAATACACCACGACGCAGGGAACCGGCATCGTCAAGCTGTTTCAACTGACGGCCGGGATGACCGGTGCCACGGAGCGAACTCTGTCGAGGCTGGGTCGGCCGTTTCTCAAGGTCCACGTGCATCCCAATGGTCACGCCTCGTACTACCCCGGCACATTCGCCATGCATTTGAAGGTCCTGTTCGATCCGGAGAGCGGCCTTCTGCTTGGTGCGCAGGCAGTCGGGGTGGACGGCGTTGACAAGCGCATCGATGTCATGGCGGTCGCCATCCGGGCCGGTATGACGATTGAGGATCTCGAAACGCTGGAACTGGCGTACGCACCGCCGTACGGCTCGGCGAAGGACCCGATCAACATGGCGGGATTCGTGGGCAGCAACCTGCTTCGCGGCGATGTTGCACTCTGGTATTCCGAGCAGTGTCCCGACCTTCCCGAGGGCGCGGTCGTCCTCGACGTGCGCAGTGAGGCCGAGCATTCTGCTTGGGCGATTCCGAGGTCGGTGCTGATACCTCTCAAGGAACTGCGCTCGCGGCTCGACGAGCTGCCGGCCGGTGCCCCGATCTTCGTGTATTGCCGCTCGGGTTTCCGTTCGTATCTTGCGCAGCGGATCCTCGTGCAGAGCGGCTGGCCGGATGCGAAGACGCTGGCTGGGGGCGAGTTGACCTTCCGCGCCGTGCATCCCGACACGAGTGCGGGGTGGGCCGCTTACCCGTTCGTCAGTTATGCGGAGGACGAACTCGCGGCCGTGCACGCCGAGCTACCGCGAGGCTGACTTCGTCAGTGCAGGCCGCCGTGGTCGATCAGGCGCTGGTAGGAGTCGAGGATCTCCTGCTCGGCCTCGGTCCGACCGACCCAGCTTGCGCCCTCGACGCTCTTGCCCGGCTCGAGGTCCTTGTAGACCTCGAAGAAGTGCTGGATCTCGAGCCGATCGAACTCCGAGACGTGAAAGATGTCGCGCAGGTGCTCCTGCCTCGGGTCTCCTGCCGGCACGCACAGCACCTTGTCGTCGCCGCCCGCCTCGTCGGTCATGCGGAACATGCCGACGGCGCGGCAACGGATCAGGACACCGGGAAACGTCGGCTCGGCGGTGAGAACCAGCGCATCGAGTGGGTCGCCGTCCTGGCCGAGAGTGTCCTCGATGAAGCCGTAGTCATGCGGGTAGCGCGTGGACGTGAAGAGCATGCGATCCAGACGGATGCGGCCGGTCGTATGGTCCATCTCGTACTTGTTTCGACTGCCAGCCGGGATCTCGATCGTGACATCGAAGTCAAGCGGTTCCACTCCGGCCTCCTTGGTCGCTGCGGCGACGCCGCATCCTTAGACACTAGGACACGCAGCGTAGTGTCCTAGTGTTTCGCAGGTTCGGTGCCAAGGGAGACGTGATGCGCAGACCGCCGAAGCGCTGGACGGCACTCGTTGCCACCGCCGCGCTCGCGAGCGCGCTGCTCGGCGCCGCATCCGCCAGCGCGGAGAGCGGTGGGCCACCTGCTGCGCCCGCACCCGAGGTGCTTGCTCCGATCGACCTGTCGGCAGGCACTCCTCCGACAACCGGTGGCGTGTCGTCGGCTATCGGGTCGTTGGCGGCGCGGTCGCTCAAGGGCGGATCTGTGATCGTCGTCGATCCGGTGACCGGCACTGTTCTGTTCTCGCAACTGCCCGACCGGCCGCGGATCCCTGCGTCGACCGCGAAACTCGCGACGGCTGCGGCGGCGCTCAACGTCCTCGGCACGACAACCCGGATCCCCACGATCGCGTACCGGTTCGGCGACACGGTCTATCTCGTCGGTGGCGGAGACCCGACCCTGGTTCGCGCAGGCGGAGGCAATCCGCTCGCGGGCGGCAGTGCGTCGTTGCGTGATCTTGCGAAGTCCTCGGTCACCGGGTTCACCGCCAACTCGACCGTCCGACTCGTCTACGACTCGTCGGCTTTCACCGGTCCGCGACTGGGGCCGGGCTGGTCGCGGTCCTTCCCGTCGGCTGGCGTCGCGGCACCCGTAACCGCGCTTGTCGTCGATGGCGGTCGCGTTCGGCCAGGAGCCAACTCGCGGGTGAGCGACCCGGCGAAGCAGGCGGCGTCGGTCTTTGCCGGCTACCTGCGTTCCCAAGGCCTTGACGTCGCGTCCGTGCGGCCCGGTCCGCTGCATGAGAAGGCGACGGAGGTTGCCCGTGTCGAGTCGCCTCCGGTAGCCGACATCGTGCAGCGCATGCTCACCGAGTCGGAGAACAACTTCGCTGAGGCGATGGCGCACCTGACGGGCGCCAAGCTCCTGAACAAGCCGACGTTCGAGGGTGGCGCGGAGGCCACGGAGAAGGAACTCGCCGACCTCGGGATCGACGTCTCCGGACTCTCGCTCGCCGACGGAAGCGGACTGTCCGGTCAGAACAAGGTTCCTGCACGGCTGCTGGCCGCTGTGCTGTCCGACGTCGTCATGGCTGTTGATCCAGACCTGGCTCCCATCGGCCCTGGGCTGGCCGTCGCCGGGCTGACCGGAACTCTCGCGGGCCGGTTCAACACCGCGGCCACGCGTCCGGGCCGCGGTGTCGTGCACGCGAAGACCGGCACCCTTACAGGAGTCACCAGCCTCGCAGGCACGGTGCTCGACGTCGACGGACGCGTTCTCGTCTTCGCGCTGATGGCGAACAACGTGAAGTCACTGGCGAGCGCGCGCGACACTATGGATCGCATTGCCAGTCGCCTCGCCACCTGCGGCTGCAACTGATGCCGAGCGGAGGTCGGGTCCGATGATGCCCACGCTGGTGCCCGTGAATCAGTTCGATCACTTCTACCGGGGCGGCGGCCGCATCGGTGAACTGCGTCACGGTCCGGGCGGCCCCCAGCGCCCCGAGGAGTGGATCGCATCGACGACCGCTCGGTTCGGGCAGGCTCCGCAGGGCCTTAGCGTCATGCCTGATGGCCGGCTCCTCATCGAGCTGGTGCAGGCCGACCCGTTGGCGTGGCTGGGTTCTGACCACGTCGAGCGCTACGGGGCAAGCACAGAGGTGTTGATCAAGCTGCTCGACCTCGACCAGCGCCTGCCCGTGCACCTGCATCCGAACCGGGAGTTCGCGCGCACGCATCTGGGCCTGGCGCACGGCAAGACCGAGGCCTGGTTCGTCATCGACGCGCCGGAGGGCGCCGAGGTCGGTGTCGGTTTCCGTGAGCAGATGTCGCTGGCACAGGTGGCCGCATGGGTCGACGCGGGCGACAGCGACGCACTGCTCGGCGCATTGCAGACGAGGGTGGTTCGACCCGGCGATGCGATGCTCGTTCCCGCGGGCCTTCCGCACACCGTTGCGGCCGGAGTGTTCGTCCTGGAACTGCAGGAGCCCACGGATCTGTCGATCCTGCTCGAGTGGCAGGGGTTCGCGGTCGACGGTTCGAAGGACGGTCACCTCGACCTCGGCTTCGATCTGGCGCTTGAGGCTGTCGATCTGTCGGCAGTCTCCGCGAGCGACCTCGAGCACCTGGTCGTCACTCGCGAGCAGATCTCCGGCGCGGGTCTGAACTCGGTGCTGCCAGCAGCGGCGGATGGCTACTTCCGCGCGCACCGGTTCGACTCGTCCCACGGGGCCGTCGACGTGCCAGCCGGCTTCGCGGTGGTCCTCGTGCTCACCGGCCACGGTGTGCTGGCCAGTGCCGCGGGCTCCATCGAAGTAGCCCGCGGCGACGCGGTCCTGGTTCCCTATTCGACGGGTGGCTTCACCGTTCATTCGCGCGGCGATCGCGAAGCCGCCACCGGGGTCGTATGCCGCCCGCCCGCGGCGAACGCACCGCTCGGAGTGCGATGACCGAGCCGATCGACTGGGACCTTGCCGTTGCGACGGCCAGCCGGCTCGCACCCAAGGGGCCGGACCTGTCTCCCGAGGACGCGTACGGGGCTGTCCGCATGCTCCGCGAACTCGCCAGGGAAGCTGTCGCGCCCGTACGCGAGGTCACCGGCCTCATCGCTCCCGAGACGTCGCCGGCCGTCGTCGTCGATCGGCCGGGCTGGATTGCCTCGAACGTCAACGGCATGCGGATCGTGCTGTCGCGCTGGGAGGAACTTGCCGAGCGCACCGACAGTGCGCCCGCCGTGATGCGCAGTCTTGGCTCGCGCGGGTCCGCTCTCCAACTCGGCGCGGTTCTCGGGTGGATGTCCGGCAAGGTGCTCGGGCAGTTTGAGGCGTTCACTGAGCCGGGGGAGCCGGGCCGTCTGCTCCTCGTTGCGCCGACCATCGCGAACGTCGAGCGCGTTCTCGACGTGCCGTCACGTGACTTCCGGTTCTGGGTCTGCTTGCACGAGGAGACCCATCGGGTGCAGTTCGGTGCGGTGCCGTGGCTCAGCGAGTACCTCGCCGACCGGCTCTCGGCGCTTCTCGACGCATCCGACCTGAGTGCCCGCGAGACGCTCCAACGACTCGTGGCCTTCGTCTATGCACTCGTGAGATCACTGCGCTCGGAGTCCGACGTCTCCGTGGTCGAGGCGATCCAGACGCCGGAGCAGAAGGTGATCTTCGACGAGCTGACCGCGTTGATGTCCTTGCTCGAGGGTCACGCCGACGTCGTGATGGACGACGTGGGGCCGCAGGTGATCCCGTCGGTGGCCTTGATTCGCGAGCGGTTCACGCAGCGGCGCGAGCAGCCGGGCACGTTGGACTCGCTCGCACGCAAGGCGTTGGGCATGGACGCCAAGCTCCGTCAGTACAGCGACGGCGCAGCGTTCGTCAGGCATGTTGTCGAGCGCACTGGCATGCCGGGATTCAACGCCGTCTGGCAATCCCCTGACCACCTGCCGTCGCGCACCGAACTGCACGATCCTGATGCCTGGTTGAGTCGGATCGCGACGACGTGAGCGTGCGTGCCGCATCGGATCCGCTGATGGCGGCACGCGTCGCGGTCGACGCGTCCATTGCGGACCTGCCCGAGGGCGCGTGCGTGACCGTGGCCTGCTCTGGCGGTCCAGACTCGCTCGCCCTCGCGGGGGTTGCGGCGTGGGTGGGTCCGCGTCGCGGTGTGACCGTGAATGCGGTCGTCATCGATCACGGACTGCAGAGGGGCTCTCGCGAGGTCGCGGCGACTGCTGCACAGACCTGCCTGGAACTCGGTGTTGCGGGCGCGGAGGTGATCGGGGTCGAGGTCGGCTCGGACGGCGGCCCCGAGGCGGCTGCCCGCACCGCGCGCTACGCCGCGTTGTCTGCAGCCGCTGAGCGCTCTGCCACTGCGGCAGTGCTGCTCGGGCACACCCGCGACGACCAGGCGGAGACCGTCCTGCTTCGGCTGGCACGCGGCTCGGGTGCACGTGCCTTGTCTGCGATGCGCGCCCGCAACGATCCGTGGCGCCGACCATTCCTGGGTCTGTCCAGGTCCGATGTGCACGCGGTGGCGGCAGAGTTGCTCGGCCCGCTCGGCCGTGAGCCGTGGCGGGATCCGCACAACCGCGATGTCGCGTATGCCCGGGTCAGGGTGCGCAGCCTGCTCGAGAACCTGGGGGAGGCACTGGGTCCCGGGGTTGGGCTCGGCCTGAGCCGGTCTGCGGATCTCCTGCGTGACGACGCCGATGCGCTGGATGCGCAGGCAGAAGCGGCGTTCGCCGCACAGGTCGTCGCGACCGACGCCGAGGTCAGCGCCGACGTCGGGGCCCTCAGCGACCTCCCCCGCGCGTTGCGCACCCGGGTGATCCGACTGATGGGGCTCCGCGCAGGATGCCCGTCTCAGGAGTTGGGATTCGAGCGGGTGCTGGAGATCCAGGCGCTCGTGGTCGACTGGCACGGCCAGGGCGAGCTCCGCCTGCCGGGGCGTGTCGCGGCCAGTCGCGCGTATGGGAGGCTGTCGCTGCGCAGCACTCTCGACCCACCGTCCGACGTCCTCCCGTAGCGACTATCACCCAGACAGGAGTGTCGAGTGGACCCCGAGCACATCTCCTCGGAACTCGAGCACGTGCTGCTGACCGAAACCCAGATCCGCGATCGCCTGACGGAGATCGGTGCGCAGATCGACGCCGACTACGCAGGCAAGGACCTGCTGCTCGTCGGAGTGCTCAAGGGCGCTGTGATGGTCATGGCGGACCTGGCCCGCTCACTCTCGCGGTCCGTCGACATGGACTGGATGGCCGTCTCGTCGTACGGATCGGGTACGACCTCCAGCGGAGTTGTCCGCATCCTCAAGGACCTCGACGCCGACCTCAACGGCCGCAACGTGCTCGTCGTCGAGGACATCCTCGACTCCGGACTGACGCTGTCGTGGCTGCTGAAGAACCTCACCTCGCGGAACCCCGCGTCGGTGGAGGTCTTCACCCTGCTCCGGAAGCCGGACGCGCAGAAGGTCAATGTTGCGCCCCGTTACGTCGGCTTCGACATCCCCAACGAGTTCGTCGTCGGGTACGGACTGGACTTTGCCGAGCGATATCGCAATCTGCGGTGCGTGGGCACGCTCGCCCCTCATGTGTACGGCGGCTGACCGCCCTCACCCTTTCGCGGCTGGCGTAAGCCCTCCGCCGCTTAGCGAAGTCGTCCACCCCTCGCCCTCGTAGTACCGTGATGTGGTGGACCTGAGGAAAATTCTGCGCGGCCCGATCTTCTGGATCGCGATCGCCGTGTTGTTCGTTCTCATCGGCTCGAGCTTCATCTCGGGCATCGGCGCGCCGAGCCAGGTCGACACCAGCCAGGCGATCTCCGACATCCAGGCCGGCAACGTCGATACCGCGACGATCATCGACCGCGACCAGGTACTCGAGCTCACCTTGAAGGACGGATCGAAGGTCCGCTCCTCGTACGTGGCCGGACAGGGCGTCAATCTGCAGGAGATGCTGCAGGCGAAGGCCGACGCCGGACAGTTGCCTGGTGGCTACAACATCGTCGTGCCGACCGAGAGCGTCCTCGTCACGCTCCTGATCTCGCTCCTGCCCATCGCGCTGATCGTGCTGCTCTTCTTCTTCCTCATGAGCCAGATGCAAGGCGGCGGCTCGAAGGTCATGCAGTTCGGCAAGTCGAAGGCCAAGCTCGTCAACAAGGACATGCCGCAGACCACGTTCGCCGATGTCGCCGGCGCTGAGGAGGCGGTCGAGGAGCTCGAGGAGATCAAGGACTTCCTCGCCGATCCCGCGAAGTTCCAGGCCGTCGGCGCGAAGATCCCCAAGGGCGTCCTTCTCTACGGCCCGCCTGGAACCGGCAAGACGCTGCTCGCACGTGCGGTCGCGGGCGAGGCGGGCGTTCCGTTCTTCTCCATCTCCGGTTCGGACTTCGTCGAGATGTTCGTCGGCGTCGGTGCCAGTCGCGTCCGCGACTTGTTCGGACAGGCCAAGGAGAGCGCCCCAGCGATTATCTTCATTGACGAGATCGACGCCGTCGGACGTCATCGTGGTGCCGGCATGGGTGGCGGCCACGACGAGCGCGAGCAGACGCTCAACCAGATGCTCGTCGAGATGGACGGGTTCGACGTGAACGCCAACGTCATCCTCATCGCCGCGACGAACCGGCCCGACATCCTCGACCCCGCACTGCTGCGTCCTGGCCGATTCGACCGACAGATCGCTGTCGAACGCCCCGACCTCAACGGCCGGTTCGAGATCCTCAAGGTGCATGCCAAGGGCAAGCCGATGGCCGATCACGTCGACCTGCTCGCCGTAGCGCGCCGCACCCCGGGCTTCACAGGAGCCGATCTCGCCAACGTCCTGAACGAGGCAGCGCTGCTCACCGCGCGTGGCGATCACCAGGTGATCGACGACATCGCGCTGGACGAGGCGATCGACCGTGTCATCGCCGGGCCGCAGAAGCGCACGCGCCTCATGGACGACCTCGAGAAGAAGATCACCGCGTATCACGAAGCCGGTCACGCACTCGTCGCGGCAGCGCTGCCGGGCAACGACCCGGTACACAAGATCACGATCATGCCCCGCGGGCGCGCGCTCGGATACACGATGGTGCTGCCCGACGCGGACCGCTACTCCACGACCCGCAGCCAGATGCTGAACCAGCTCGCGTACATGCTCGGTGGCCGTGCGGCAGAGGAACTGATCTTCCACGATCCCACCACCGGCGCATCGAACGACATCGAGAAGGCCACTGCTGTCGCGCGCGCCATGGTCACGCAGTTCGGCATGACCGAGCGGCTCGGTGCGATCCAGTACGGCAAGGACGCCAGCGAGCCCTTCCTCGGCCGCGACATGGGCCATGTCCGTGACTACTCCGAGGAGGTCGCGGCAGCGATCGACGAGGAGGTTCGCGCGTTCATCGAGGCTGCTCACCAGGAGGCGTACGACGTCCTCGTCGCGAATCGCGACATCCTCGATGCCATGGTGCTCGCCCTGCTCGAGCGGGAGACCCTCGACAAGGGCGAGATCGAGGAGATCTTCGCCGAACTTCAGCTGCGCGAGATCCGTCCCGCGTGGACCGGCTCGGCGCGCCGTCGCCCCGATGAGCGCGGTCCGGTCCTCACCCCGGTCAAGGCGGCGAGCAACGGTTCGAGCAACGGCTCATCGAACGGCCACGGAACTTCCAACGGGCACGTCGCCGACGACTCCGCCGAGGTGAGTGACCTCGCATGACGGGCATCAACGAGGTGTCCTTGAGCGAGGATCGCCCGGTGCAGCCGTTTGATGCCGAGTCTGCCGAGAGCGCGGTGCGGCAGTTGCTCATTGCCATCGGAGAGGATCCCGATCGCGACGGCCTGCGCGACACGCCCGCTCGCGTCGCCCGCGCCTATGCGGAGATGTTCCGCGGCCTCCACATGACCGCCGACGAGGTGCTCACCACAACCTTCGACCTCGGCCACGACGAGATGGTCCTCGTGAAGGACATCGAGCTCTACAGCACTTGTGAGCACCACCTCGTGCCGTTCCACGGAGTCGCCCATGTCGGCTACATCCCGAGCGACAACGGACGAATCACCGGACTGTCGAAGATCGCCCGTCTCGTCGACGTGTTCGCCAAGCGGCCACAGGTCCAGGAGCGACTGACCACGCAGGTTGCCGATGCGCTCATGCGGATCCTCGAGCCGCGCGGTGCGATTGTCGTGCTCGAGGCGGAGCACCTGTGCATGTCGATGCGCGGAGTTCGCAAGCCCGGAGCACGCACCGTCACGAGTGCCGTCCGCGGCAGCCTGCTGGCCCCCGCGACGCGGGCCGAGGCCATGTCGCTGATCCTGAGTCGATGAACCCGCGGCCCGTCGGGCTGCCCGCCGGCATCGCCGGGCTTGATCGCACTCTCGTCATCGGCGTCCTCAACGTCACCCCAGACTCGTTCTCCGACGGTGGTCGCTACCTCGATCCCGACGCGGCGGTCGCGCATGGCATCAGCCTGTGGCGCGACGGTGCGGACATCATCGACGTCGGCGGAGAATCGACGCGGCCTGGCGCCACTCGGGTGCCGGTCGACGAGGAGTGCGATCGGGTGCTTCCAGTCGTTGCCGGACTGGTCGCGGCCGGAGTTCCCGTGAGCATCGACACGATGCGTCCGCGCACGGCCGCGCAAGCCGTCGCGGCGGGCGCGTGCATGGTCAACGACGTCAGCGGCGGACTCGCCGATGCTGACATGTATGCCCAGGTCGCATCGCTCGGCGTCCCGTACGTCGCGATGCACTGGCGAGGTCACAGCGACCGGATGAATGAGCTGACGACCTACGGCGACGTCGTCAGCGACGTCATTGCAGAGCTGACCCAGCGCGTCGACAATGCGGTGGCGGCGGGCGTGGCTCGCGAGTCGATCGTCATCGACCCGGGACTGGGCTTCGCAAAGGAGTCGCATCACAACTGGCTGCTCCTGCAGGCGCTCGACCAGATCATGGCCCTCGGACTCCCGGTACTACTCGGAGCCTCCCGTAAGCGGTTCCTCGGCGCGCTGCTCGCCGACGGAGCAGACGAGCCGAGACCGACGGATCAACGGGATGCTGCCACCGACGCCGTCACGGCGATCGCGGCAACGCACGGGGTCTGGGCGGTCAGAGTGCACGATGTGCGCGGCAGCAAGGATGCTGTGCGAGTCGCGTCTGCATGGACTCGAGGGGGAGGCGAGAGTGGCTGATCAGATCCGCATCCGCGGGATTCGCGGCATCGGCAATCACGGCGTGTTCGAGCATGAGCGCATCGACGGCCAGGAGTTCATCGTCGACGTGACGCTCGACGTCAATACCGAGGCCGCTGCGGGCTCCGATGATCTCGCGGACACCGTCGACTATGGAGTTGTTGCGGACCAGGTGCACGCACTGATCACCGGCGAGCCGGTCGACCTCATCGAGAAGCTGGCCGAGCGCATTGCCGCGTCCTGTCTGGCGCATCCGGGCGTACTCGCGGTCGAGGTCCGGGTCCACAAGCCGCAGGCGCCTATCGCCGTGCCGTTCGACGATGTCGAGGTGCGGATCACCAGGACCCGGCATGCGTAGCGTCGTCTTCGGCATCGGCTCGAATCTCGGCGACTCCGCAGCGATCCTGCAGGGCGCCGCTAATGACCTCGACGCGATCGACGGGCTCGAGATCTCCGCGGCGTCCGCGGTCTACGAGACCGACCCCATCGGAGGTCCCGAGCAGGGAGTCTTCCTCAACGCGGTCCTGCTCGGGCGCACGAGTCTGGACAACGACGAGGTACTGGCGGCCGCGCAGTCGGTCGAGCAGCAGTGGCACCGTGTACGGGAGGTGCGCTGGGGCCCGCGCACGCTGGACGTCGACGTCCTCGCGATCGACGACGAGGTCTCCGACGACCCGCGATTGACCCTTCCCCATCCGCTCGCGCATGAGCGGGGGTTCGTCCTCGTTCCCTGGCTCGATGTCGATCCCGACGCGCGCATCGTCGGGCGGGGCTCCGTGGCAGGCCTTGTCAGCGAACTCGACACGTCGGGGGTCCGCCGCACCGAGCGCACTCTCACCGTCGGCGCGGGCCAGGCGTCGCGTCCGTGAACCCAATGACGCCGACGCGGACTCGGACCCTTCTCGCTCTCGCGGTTATTGCCGGCGCCGTCGGCTGGGGACTCGTGCAGATCGTCGACGCGTGGACCGGCCGGCTGCTGCCCGTGCCGTGGCTCGCTGCGGCCGCGGTGTGGCTGCTCGCGGCCGCAACCCTGTACTGGGCAGTGGCCAGCCGGCCGCGGCTACAGGGCAAGCCTGGTGCGAAGCCGATGCCCCCGATCGTCGCGGCGCGCACGGCGGCGCTGGCGATGGCGGCCTCGCGGGGCGGGGCGCTCGTCGGCGGCTTCTATGCGGGCGTAGCGATCGCGATGGTGCCATCGATTGGTGTTCCCACGGGCGCCTCCACGTTCTGGTCCGCCACGTTCGCCGTGCTCGGCGCCCTGGCGCTTATCGCCGCCGCGCTGTGGCTCGAACACGTATGCAGGCTGCCCATCGGCCCCGACGATCGCTTCCGGGATCGCAACAACACCCCGAGATAGGGTTCAGGCATGAGTGAGACCGCCCTCGAGGACCTGCCGTTCGATGAACTGCGCCACAAGGCGTTCCACGTGGCCGAGCGCCACATGGACTTGGGGTTCTTCACCGACCTGTTCGGCCACATGCCCGGCATGGTGGCCATCGAGGGCGAGGGCGGCGACCTCGGTGCGGTCGGCGGCACGTTCATCGAGACCGTCCGCGCCGTACGGGAGATGTTCGGCGAGAAGCATGACCTCGATCCGACCACCGAGGCCCTCCTGCGTGCCCGGTTCGCCACGTACCTCCGCGAGCACGGCGAGTCCTAACCCCACGACGAGGGGCGTTGGCTTAGCGGTCGATGTCGCCGACGACGAACATGAACGACATCACCGCATCGGCGAGCCGGTCGAGCCGGACGCCGACCAGCGCCGGGGCCATCGCCTGCACGTTGTTGAACGAGGCGGATCGGACCTTCAGCCGCCACGGTGTCTTCTCGCCCATGCTCGCCAGCAAGTAGCCGGCGATCCCGAGCGGCCCTTCCATCCACGCGTGGGTGACGCCTTCGGGCACCCGCACGGCCTTCGGCAGCAGGACGTCGATCGGCCCGTCGCCGAGCCCGCGCAGCCGCTCGACGCACTCGGACATGAGCGCGAGGCTGACCGGCAGTTGCCCGGCCAATACCTCGTAGCGCGCCGCCGCATCGCCGGCCTGGAGCAGGGGCACCCGGATCAGCTCGCCGAGTTCGCCGTACGCGGCATACGGGTCATCCCGACGCAGGTCGAGGTCAAGCCCGCTCGCCCGTGCGACGGGTCCGCTCGTCCCCATCGCCACCGCGTCGGCCCGGCTGAGTACGGCGAGGCCGGCGTGCGTCTCCCGCAGGGACTCCGCGACCTCGACGGCCGTCCGGGCGGAGCTCGTCAGCACGGCGATCAGCGCAGCGCAGTCGTCTAGCCGCTCGGCTGAGACAGGAGCGGCCACCCCGCCTATGCGGGTGAACATCGGGTGCACGCGACCGCCCGTGGCCCGCTCCTGGAACGCGGTGACCTGCTCACGGGCGTCGAAGAGGACCGAGCGCGCGCCCTGGCCGGGTGCGACGGGCGCGAGGAAGGCGAGCGCGACGGAAACCCGGTTTGCCTCGGCGAGCAGCGTCCGGATCCAGGTCGCGCGCTCGGGAGGGGTGATGCCGGTGGCCGCCTCGACGGCGAGGGCGATGCCGAGCTCGGAGGAGAAGGCCGAGAGCCAGTCGTGGCGGTTCGCGAGCATCATGATCTGGCGGTAGTCGCGCGCCTCGAACAGCTTCTCGGCGCCGCGGTGCATCAGCCCGACGCGGACATCGGCTTCGGCGATGACCTCGTCGATCACGCTCACGCGGAGCTGGAAGCCCGGCTGGGCGGACGGGTGGTAGTCGTTGAGCGTTAAGACCCGGTCGCAGTCCAGGTGAGCGGCCACTCCGACTCCGAAGAGGATGTTCTCTGAGCCGGTCACGGGGTCATTCTTCAACCTTGCGCATCGTCGACTGCACGAGCCACCAGAAGTCGTTGCCGGCTCCCGAATGTGTGAGCGAGGTGTGTGCTCGAGGTGCCGCGGCGGCACATGCGTCGAGCGCCACATGGGCGGTGATGTTGCGCGAGCCGTCCGGTATCGCGCGCACGGCGCGCCCGTCGACATAAGCCGTCAGCGTCCCTCCGTCCCAGCGACCGGCTGCGCGCTCGGAGAGGACATGGCCGTAGTCGACTGCGATGGCCAGCCCGTCGGTGACAAGCGATCGGATCGCGCGCCACGCCTCGTCGCGCTGGATTCCGACCTCGATTCGAGCGGCCGGCTCGGTACGGGGCCACCAGTCCCGGCACCAGTCCTGGACGGCTCCGGTGACAACCGGCCCGATCGACTCGCGCCCCGAGGTCGGGTCGACGAGGATCATGCGCAACAGACCCCCGTCATCCGGCTCGACGACGTCGCATGGCACATCGTCGAGGAGTTCGTGTGCGACGACGAGCCCGGGAACCGCGCCCAACCGCGGGGCGACGTCGACCACGTCACCAGTGATCCACGCGATGTCGACATCCAGATCTGGCGGGCGTTGCCGCAGGTCGATTCCGCGCCACTCGGTGACGGCTCGCAGCCGCTCGGGCCAGATGCTGCGCAATTGCCGCAGCAGGACCCCGTCCGCGGCGCCGACATCGGTGACCGTGATGTGTTCGCCTGCAGAGGCGAGTTCGAGCATCGACTCGGCGGCGATTGACCACACCCGGTGCGCCGTCTCCTCTGCCTCCATCACCGCCGTGACGAAGTGGTCCTCGGCGTGGCCGCCCTCCGACCGGTAGAAGCCGTCGGGACCGTACGCGGCATGGCGCCAGGCCACTGACCAGGCAACCGCGTCATCCCCCACGATCGGTCACGCTACTGCGGTCTACGCTCCGTCAGGTGAGCACATCGGGACCCCCGAGGCTGCGCGTCGGCGTCGTCGGCGCCGGACGAGTCGGCGCCGTTCTCGGTGCAGCGCTGCGGCGAGCCGGCCACGAGGTTGTCGCGGTCTCAGCCGTGTCCGACCTGTCGCGGCTCCGCGCTGACGCACTGCTGCCCGGAGTGCCTATTCGTCCCGTGACCGAGGTCGCGGTCGACGCCGACCTCGTACTGCTCGCCGTGCCCGACGATGTCCTGCCCGCCCTGGTGTCGGGGATGGTCGAGGCGGGAGCTCTTCACGCGGGCCAGTTCGTCGCGCATCCCTCCGGCAGGTTCGGCACCGACGTCCTGGAGCCGGCGACCCTCGTCGGCGCCCTTGGCATGGCAATCCATCCGGTGATGACCTTCACCGGCACGAGCGTGGATCTCGCACGGCTGGCTGACTGCCCGTTCGGGGTAACCGCGCCGGACGCGGTACGGCCGGTGGCTGAGGCACTCGTCGTGGAGATGGGCGGCGATCCGGTGTGGGTTCCGGCGGAAGCACGCGGGCTGTATCACGCAGGCGTCGCATTCGGCGCGAACTTCCTGATGACCGTGGTCCTGCAGTCTCTTGAGCTGCTGCGCGATGCGGGGATGTCCGAGCCCGAACGTCTCATGGCTCCGCTACTCAGCGCCTCCCTCGACAACGCGCTTCGCCACGGCGACGCGGCGCTCACCGGACCGGTGGCCCGCGGCGACGCGAGCACGGTTGCCGAGCACTTACGCCGAATCGAACTGGTGTCGCCGGCAGCCGCCTCGGGATACCAGGCGCTCGCGCGACTGACCGCTGACCGCGCGCTGTCTGCTGGACTCATCGATCTCGACGCAGCGGGGGAGCTGCTCGCCGTGCTGTCACCGGTGGCCCGAGGGGGAGACCGATGAGGGTCGTCACGTCGGCTCCGGAGCTGACTGCGGCCGAGCGAGGCGAAGGCGACTCGGCCGTCGTCATGACCATGGGCGCATTGCACGACGGGCACGCCGAGCTGATGCGCGCCGCGCGCCGTGCGGTCGGCGCCGACGGGACGGTGATCGCGACGATCTTCGTCAACCCCTCGCAGTTCGCGCCGGGGGAGGACTTCGATCGCTACCCGCGCACACTCGACGATGACGTCGCGATCTGCGCCGACTCCGGGGTCGACCTTGTCTTCACCCCGACCGTCAGCGAGGTCTACGGCGCACCCGACGGCATGCCTGCCGATGCGGTCACGGTCAATCCCGGCCCTCTCGGCGACATCCTCGAGGGGATCACGCGGAAGGGGCACTTCGCGGGCGTGCTCACGGTGGTGCATAAGTTCCTTGCCATGACCGCGCCCGACTCCGCGTATTTCGGCGAGAAGGATTACCAGCAGTTGGTGCTCATCAGGCGGATGGTGCAGGACCTCAATATGGCCGTCCGCATCGAGGGCGTGCCGACGGTGAGAGAGGCCGACGGCCTGGCGCGTAGCAGTCGCAACAGGTACCTCACCAGCGAGGAGCGTGCGATTGCCACCACCATCCCGCACGCGCTCGAGACGGTGGCCGCGTCGCTGTCCGACGGGACCGACATCGCCGTCGCCGCTGGACGCGAGGTCGTCGCGGCGACAGCCGGCATTGCCCTTGACTACCTCGAGGTCACCGATCCCGACCTCGGGCCGGCTCCCGAGACCGGTCCGGCCCGGGCACTGATCGCCGTGCGCATCGGATCGACTCGCCTGATCGACAACGTGCCCTGCTGGGTCGGTGCCCAGTGACCGTGTTTGCGCGAAAGCTATGGGCCGCCGCTCCGGGCTGGACCGCCCGAGCCGACGTCATCGTCGTCGGATCCGGCGTGGCCGGTCTCACCGCAGCGCTTCGTGCGCGAGCCATTGGACGCACGGTGCTTCTCGTCACCAAGGCGCAGGTAAACGAAGGATCCACGCGCTGGGCCCAGGGTGGTATCGCTGCTGCGCTCGCGGAGGACGACTCCCCGGAGGAGCACCTGCAGGACACGCTGATCGCGGGCGTTGGACTGTGCGACGAGGAGGCTGTCCGGATTCTGGTGACCGAGGGTCCGTCGGCCGTGCGCGAACTCATCCAGACCGGTGCACGCTTCGATCGCGATGCGAGCGGGGCGATCGCCCTCGGTCGCGAAGGCGGGCACCACCGCGATCGCATCGCGCATGCGGGCGGCGATGCCACTGGCGCAGAAATCTCCCGGGCGCTGGTTGCGGCCGTGCGCGAGGACTCGGGCATCGAGGTCGTCGAGAACGCCCTTGCCATCGACCTGCTCCGCGACGACCGGGGTGCAGCGCAGGGAGTCACCCTTCACGTCATGGGCTCGGGCCAGCGCGACGGTGTCGGGGCCGCTCTCGCGCCGACCGTCATCCTGGCGACCGGGGGATTCGGCCAGGTCTTCGGGCAGACTACGAATCCGTACGTCTCCACCGGCGACGGTGTCGCGCTCGCCCTTCGCGCCGGCGCGGATGTCGCAGACCTGGAGTTCGTGCAGTTCCACCCGACGGTCATGTGGCTGGGCCCGCTCGCCCAGGGCCAGCAACCGCTCGTGTCGGAGGCCGTGCGCGGTGAGGGCGCGGTGCTGCTCGACGGCGATGGCAGGCGGTTCATGCTCGACCAGCATGAGCTCGCCGACCTCGCGCCCCGCGATGTCGTCGCCAAGGCGATCATGCGCCGCATGCGAGAGGAGGGCAGCCCGCACGTCTGGCTCGACGGGCGGATGCTGGGTGCCGACACGTGGTTGCAGCGCTTCCCGACCATCCTCGAGTCGTGCCGCGCGCGCGGCATCGATCCGGTCACCGATCTCATCCCGGTTGCGCCGGCGCAGCACTATGTCTCGGGCGGCGTGCGGACCGATCTATGGGGCCGCGCGTCGATCCCCGGCTTGTACGCGTGCGGCGAGGTTGCCTGCACGGGAGTTCACGGCGCGAACCGCCTCGCGTCCAACTCGCTCCTGGAGGGCCTGGTGTTCGCCCGGCGAATCATCTCCGCCGTCGGCGAGGACGCGACGGAGTCCCGCGATCCCCTGCCGCTGCCCGCGAGCGGCGGACTTCTCCCGCATAGGGTTCGTCGGTCAATGCAGCAGGTGATGGAGATCGATGCGGGCGTGCTCCGCAGCGCCGACTCCCTCGAGCACGCTACGAAGGAACTCGCGGAGTTCGGCGTTGCCACGGATGCTCAGCCCTCGACGGAGGATTGGGAGACGACGAACCTGCACCAGATCTCCACGCTTCTGGTCCGCCAGGCGCTGATGCGCCAGGAGACTCGCGGCTCGCACTGGCGTGAGGACTTCCCCGATCGCGACGACGCGAGGTGGCGCGTGCGGCTGGTCAGCAGTGTCAACGACGACGGGGAACTTGTGACCCGCGAGGAAGCCGTCACGGGAGCGACGTCATGACCGCGTACGAGTCATCGCGGATCTCGGCCGGCGTGCGCTCTCTCCTGTCCGACGCTGGGCTGGATCCGGATCAGATCGAGCGTCTGATCGCGCTAGCCGTCGACGAGGACCTCGACGGAGGCGTCGACGTGACGACCGTCGCCACCGTGCCGCTGGGCCAGCGGTCGACCCTCGATCTCGTTGCTCGCACCCGCGGCGTCGCCGCCGGAGTGCCGGTCGCGGCCGCCGTATTCGACTACGTGTGCGGTGCCGACGCCACCGTTCGGATGCTCGTCGACGATGGCTCGGCCGTTAACTCGGGAGATGTACTGGTCTCCGTCACGGCGCCGACCCATCCGCTTCTGCAGGCAGAGCGGCCTGCGCTCAACCTGCTCGGTCACCTCAGTGGCATCGCGACGCTGACCCGCGCGTGGGTCGACGCTGTTGCGGGGACATCGGCCGCCATCCGCGACACTCGTAAGACGACTCCCGGAATGCGACGGCTGGAGAAGTACGCGGTCCGATGCGGGGGAGGGGTCAATCACCGCATGTCGCTCTCGGACGCGGCGCTCGTCAAGGACAACCATGTCGTCGCGGCAGGTGGAGTGGCCGAGGCTTTCGCCGCGGTTCGCGACCGGTTCCCGGGTATCGCTGTGGAGGTCGAAGTCGACTCGCTGGAGCAGTTCGATGATGTGCTGTCCGCGGGTGCTGATCTCGTCCTGCTCGACAACTTCTCGGTTGAGGAGATGTCCGAAGCCGTGCGCCGCAACAACGGTCGAGCCCTGCTCGAAGCTTCCGGCGGCCTGTCCCTTTCCGTTGCCGCCGATGTCGCGGCAACGGGAGTCGACTACCTTGCGGTCGGAGCCCTCACCCATTCCGCGCCCGTGCTCGACATCGGCGCGGACCTTCGCCAGGAGGCCTAAGTGCTGCTCGCGATCGACATCGGCAATACCAACACGGTCCTCGGCCTGTTCGATGACGCTGTGCTGCAGCGCTCCTGGCGGATCAAGACCGATGCGCGATCGACCGCAGACGAGATGGCTCTGACATATCGCGGACTTCTCGCCGACGAGCCGACGATTGACGGCATCGCCCTGTGCAGCACGGTGCCCGCAGTGCTGCGGGAGATGCGCCTGATGCTCGAGCGGTACTACGACGACGTGCCGACGGTCATCGTCGAGCCGGGCACCAAGACCGGAGTGCCCGTCCTCACGGACAATCCCAAGGAAGTCGGCTCCGACCGCATCGTCAACACCATTGCCGCGCATCACCAGTTCGGCGGGCCGTGCATCGTCGTCGACTTCGGCACGTCGACGAACTTCGACGTGGTCTCCGCGAAGGGCGAGTTCCTCGGCGGGGCGCTGGCACCGGGCATCGAGATCTCCCTAGAGGCTCTGGCGTCGCGAGCCGCCCAGTTGCGCAAGGTCGAACTCGTGCGGCCGCGGTCGGCGATCGGCAAGAACACGGTTGAGTCGCTGCAGTCCGGAGCACTGTATGGCTTCGCGGGTCAGGTCGACGGACTGGTCGATCGCATCACGGCCGAACTCGGCGCGGTGACGGCAGTCGTCGCGACCGGCGGTCTGGCCCCGATTGTCGTTCCCGAATCGCGTCGCATCACGCATCACGAGCCCGACCTCACCCTGGTCGGCCTGCGGCTGGTCTTCGACAAGAACGTGGATTCCGCCTAGCTCGCGTTGACCCCGGCCACGAGCGCGGTGACGGCATTGAGTCCGTGTACGCGACCCTCGGTGCGCGGCAGGATCAAGGTTCGCAGTCCGAGGCTCGCACCGCCGCCGTCGTCGTTGGCGTTGTCGCCGACCATGAGAACCGACGCTGCAGGCAGAGCCAGCGCGTCGAGCGCGGCCTGGAAGATGCGATGGTCGGGCTTGACGAACCCGACTTCAAAGGACAGCACCATCGCGTCGACGAGACCGGTCAGGCCTTCGCGATCAAGAACGGACCTGATGCGCACACCGGCGTTGGACAGCAGGCAGATGCGAATCCCCGCCTCCCGCAGCCGCGTGAGAGTCGGAACCGCGTCCTCGTACGCGTGCCAGGTGTCGAGCATGACGTCGTACAGGGCGACGGCCAGTGTGCGGTCGACACTCGGCCCCGCGTCGATCAACTCGTGGAAGACCCTGGAGTGATTCTCGAAGGACAGATCCCGGGTGCTCTGCGGGTCGATGATCCGGGCGCCCTCCCAGATGCGATCGAGGAACGCGACGAGCTCGGTCCGTTCGTCCGCGGAAAGCGCGTGAGGGGCAATCGCCAGTGCCGCGTCGAGCCAGTGATCGGCGTCGCCCTGATCCAGCAGGGTCGCGTGGATGTCGAAGATCACGCCCTCGATCGGACCAGGCTTCGGCCAGTTCTCGTGCGCGTCGGTCATGTCGGCAGCCTACGAGGCATCGAATAGCCTTGCCGACGTGACAATCGATCCAGCGCTGCCTGCCGAAGACGATCTACCCGAGCAGATGCGCATCCGCCGCGAGAAGCGCGACGCGCTTGCTCGTCGCGGAATGGAGCCGTACGCGATCGGATTGCCGATCACGACGACGATTGCCGCGGTACGCGAGGCGTACCCGGACCTGCCGGTTGACACGTCGACGGGCGAGAAGGTTGGCATCGCCGGCCGCGTGATCTTCGCTCGCAACACGGGCAAGCTGTGCTTCGCGACGCTGCGCGCGGGAGACGGCACGGAGATCCAGGCGATGCTCTCGCTGTCGAATGTCGGTGAGGAGCAGCTCGCTGCATGGAAGGAGCTCGTCGATCTCGGCGACCACGTGTTCGTCTCAGGCGAGGTCATCACGTCCAAGCGCGGTGAGCTCTCCGTACTCGCCGACGAGTGGCGCATGGCCGCCAAGGCACTCCGCCCGCTCCCTGTCGCGCACAAGCCGCTCAATGAGGAGACCCGGGTCCGGCAGCGCTACGTCGATCTTGTGGTGCGACCGGAAGCGCAGCGCATGGCGCGAATGCGGGTCGCCGCCGTCGCATCGCTCCGTGAGAGCCTCGCGAGTCGTGGCTATCTGGAGATCGAGACTCCGATGCTGCAGACGCAGCATGGCGGCGCGACCGCGCGCCCGTTCGTCACGCATGCGAACGCCTTCGACATCGACGTGTTCTTGCGCATCGCGCCCGAACTGTTCCTCAAGCGAGCCGTCGTCGGCGGACTCGAGCGCGTGTTCGAGATCAACCGCAACTTCCGCAACGAGGGCGCGGACTCCACGCACTCGCCGGAGTTCACGATGCTGGAGTTCTACGAGGCGTACGCGGACTACCAGGTCATGGCCACAGTCACCCGCGAGCTCATCCAGGAGGCGGCGATCGCGGCCACCGGATCCGTGGTCGTCACGCACGCCGACGGATCGGTGCACGACCTCGGTGGCATCTGGCCGCAGGTCGACCTGTACGAGTCGCTCTCGGCGGCAATCGACGAGGTCATCACCCCGGAAACCTCCACCGACCGGCTCGCCGAGCTGTGCACGATCGCGGGCATCGATGTCGCGCCGACCTGGGTTGCCGGCAAGCTGGTCGAGGAGCTCTTCGAGCATTACGTGATCAGCGGATTCACCGGCCCCACCTTCGTCATGGACTACCCGGTCGACACCTCGCCGCTCGTGCGCGGTCACCGTACGAAGCCGGGTGTCGTCGAGAAGTGGGACCTGTACATCAACGGTTCCGAGTCCGGCACTGGCTACTCCGAGCTCATCGACCCGGTCATCCAGCGCGAGCGGCTTGTGCAGCAGGCGAGCCTTGCTGATCGCGGTGATGATGAGGCGATGCGACTGGACGAGGACTTCCTGCGCGCCATGGAGTTCGGCATGCCGCCCATGGGCGGCGTCGGCGTCGGCGTCGACCGTCTCCTCATGCTGCTCACCGGTCAGGGGATCCGAGAGACCATCTTGTTCCCGCTCGTGAAGCCGGAGCGGGGACAGTGAGCGACGCCGACATCAAGGACCGCGTCCTTGTGCGGCCGGCGCGCACGACCGACGTTCGCGCTATTCGCTCGTTCATCGATCAGTACTCCTCAGACGGACGACTGCTGTCGAAGGCGACCGTCACGATCTTCGAGGCAGTGCCCGAGTTCCTCGTTGCCGAGCTCGACGGTGAGGTGGTCGGCTGTGGCGCGATCCACGTGATGTGGGAGGACCTCGCCGAGGTTCGCACGATCGCCGTGGACCCGAAGATGGTGGGCAGGGGAATCGGTTCGATCCTGCTGGCGGCACTGATGGACCGTGCGCGAGATCTTGGCGTGAAGAAGGTCTTCTGCCTCACGTTCATGGTGCGTTTCTTCAAGGCGCATGGCTTCGTCGAGATCGATGACACCCCGATCGATCCGGCGGTGTACGCACAGCTCCTGCAGTCCTACGACGAGGGCGTCGCGGAGTTCCTCGGCCTGGAGCGGGTCAAGCCCAACACTCTTGGCAACCATCGAATGCTGGCCACGCTGTGATGCGCCGGACCATCGCGGTCGCTGGCGTGATGCTCGCCGCATGCGGCGCACTCGCGCTGTCTCCGGCGCGCGCCGCCGTCACGACGGCAAACGACAAGCCGCTGGCCGGCAAGCTCATCGTCGTCGATCCCGGCCACCAGCTCGGCAACTCGAACCCGAAGTTCGCCAAGCAGATGGAGCAGACGAAGTTCAACGGCACGATCGTCAAGGGCTGCAACACCACCGGTACGGCGACGAACTCCGGCCTGCCGGAGTCGACGTTCACGTGGAAGGTTGCGCAACGCCTCAAGGCACGCCTTGAGGCGGCGGGCGCAAAGGTGGTGCTCACGCGAACGACGAACTCCTACGACGACTGGGGCCCGTGTGTGTGGGACCGTGCGGGACTAGCGAACAGGCTGAACGCCGACGCCATGATCTCCATCCACGCGGACGGTGCGTCGTCCGGCAGCAAGGGCTTCTTCGCGATGGCGCCCACCCGGATCAAGGGCTGGACCGACGATGTCGTCAAGGTCGATCGGCGCCTCGCCAACGCGATGATCGACGGGATGAAGCAGGCCGGTGCTGTCCCGTCGAACTACATCCGCAATCAGTTGATGCTCTCGTCGAACACGACATCCCTGAACCTGAGCAACGTGCCGACGACGACCATCGAGGTGGGCAACATGCGCAACGCGTCGGATGCCCGACGCATGAGCTCGGCTCGCGGTCAGCGGCAATACGCCGACTGGCTGTTCGCGGGGATCGAGCGGTTCTTCGACCGCTAGTCGCCGAAGGACTGAACGAGCACCCGCAGGAGGCCGGCGAGCTCATCGCGCTCGTCGTCGTCGAGCACCGCGAGGATGCCGTGCTCGCGGGACAGCAGGTCGCTCATCGTGTCGTCGACCACGACGCGTCCGGACTCTGTCAGCACAACGCGAACGCCGCGGCGGTCCGAGGGGTCAGGCTCGCGTCTGACGTAGCCGCCGCCCTCGAGGCGATCTATGCGATTGGTCATCGTCCCGCTGGTCACGAGCGTCTCCCCGGCGAGTTGCCCGGGGGACAGGGAGTAGGGCTCGCCGGCGCGCCGCAGGGCAGCGAGCACGTCGAACTCCCAGGTCTCCAGGCGGTGCTTGCCGAAGGCCTGGCGTCGTGCGAGGTCCAAGTGCCGCGCGAGCCTCGTGACGCGGGACAGCACCTGAAGCGGGGCCACGTCGAGGTCGGGACGCTCACGCTGCCAGGCGAGGGCGATGCGATCGACCTCGTCCAGGGGCAGGGAGTCGGTCACCTCGCCATGCTACGTCAAGAATCTTGACGTCGAGAATCCTTGTCGCAAAGAAGTTTCAGAGGGAACTTGTCGATCGAGAGCAAACAACGAGAGCATTCAGCCCATGAGTCGCTGGGCAGTCCATCACCCGATCCTTGCGTTGGTCGTCTGGTTCGGGGTGATTGCGGGCATCGCCTTCGCCGCGGTCGGCTTCGGCGGGACGTACAACGACACCTTCGCGCTGCCAGGGGTGCAATCGACGACGGCCCAGGACCTGCTCACCAAGCTCGCGGGCAAACCGACCGACACCTCGTCGGTGCAGATTGTCTGGTCACCCACGTCCGGGAGTGCAACGGAGGGCGCGACGAAGCAGGCCATCGAGCCCACGCTCAAGGAACTCGCCGACCTCGATTTCGTCGAGTGCGTCGCCGGCCCGTACGGCGTCAACTACGGGAAGACCTGCCCCAAGGCCACGCCGACCGATCTCAAGGCGGTCGTGCTCGCGCAGGTCCGCGCGGAGCTGGCGAAGAAGACCGGAATCCCCGAAGACCGACTGGTGCAGGCATCGGAGCTGCTCGAGCAGCTCGCTCCCCTGCAGACGACCGACCCGAAGAAGCTCGCCGAGGTCGCTCGCGTACTGCCGGAAATCGCCAAGCTGGCTTCGGCTCCCAAGGAAGATCTCGACGCGCTCGCGGCGATCACACCGAAGGACCTCAACTTCCTCGTGGGCTTGAACGCCGAGGACATCACCAACGGCCTGGACGCGATCGGCGGCCTGGCGCAGTTCGCCGCGCTCCCGCCGGCGACCTTGAAGGCGCTGGCCGACGCGAACAAGTCGGACCTCGCCGCCTTCGCGGAGAAGCTGCCCGCCGATGTCGCCGGCCTCAACAAGGTGGTAGCCGCGCTCGACTCCGCGACGGCCGCCGATCCCGCCCTGGCGAAGGACATCGCTGCTGTGGCGAAGGCCACCGGCCTGACGAAGAAGCAGGTTCGCTCGGCTGCGACTCTCCTGCACGAGATCGCGCCGCTCGCGAAGGAGGACCCAGCAAAGCTGGCCGCGGTCGCCAAGGCACTGCCCGCACTGGCATCCATGGCCTCGACGTCGAAGTCGACGCTCGACGCGCTCGCCAAGCTCACCCCCAAGAACTTGTCCTTCCTCGTCGGACTGTCGAAGAAGGACATCGATGCCGCTGTCACCGCGTTCGGCGATCTGCGCAAGTTCGCGGACCTGCCGGCCGACACGCTGAAGCAGCTGGCCGAGGCGAGTCCGGACCAGTTGGCGACGTTCGCCTCCGCGCTGCCGAGCGACATCGCCAAGGCGACGAAGGCCATGGCCGAGGTCAAGGCGGAGACCGAGAAGCTGGGCAAGGCAGCGGATGCCACCCAGGCCGCGACGTCCGCGGTGTCGGCCGACGGCAAGGTCGCTTACGCCACCGTCACGCTGTCCGGCACCGCGCCATCGACGGCTCAGGCCACGAAGTTCGTCGACGTGGCCATGTCGGCCAACTCCGACACCCTCACGGTCGGCGTGTCCGGCGCGGGGCTCGAAAGCGCCGGATCCGGCCCGGACAACTCCGAGGCGATCGGCCTGCTGGTCGCGATCCTCATCCTGCTCGTCGCATTCGGTTCGCTGATTGCCGCTGGGCTTCCGATCGTCGTGGCGCTGACCGGCCTTGTCGCGGGTCAGCTGCTCGTCCTATTCGTTGCTCGCTTCATGGACGTCGCGACCTTCGCACCGACCCTCGCGGGAATGATCGGTCTTGGCGTGGGCATCGACTACGCGCTGTTCGTCATGAACAGGTTCAACCAGGGCGTGCGCCAGGGCCTCGCTCCCAAGGACGCCGTGCTGGCGTCGGTGGGCACTGCCGGCAAGGCGGTCGCCTTCGCCGGCAGCACAGTCATCGTGGCGCTGCTCGGCATGTTCGTCCTGCGGATCACCTTCTTCAACGGCCTCGCGGTCGCAGCGGCCGCGGCAGTGCTCATGGTCATGCTCTCGGCGCTGATCATGCTGCCGGCTCTCTTGTCACTGCTGGGCAAGCACGCCCTGGGGGTGCGCATGCCGTGGGCGCGCCATCCCAAGGCGGAGAACCCCGAGACCTCGCGCTGGGCCAAGTACGGCGCCCTGCTGCAGAAGAAGCCGATCATTCCTGCGCTTCTCGCGATCGTGCTCGTCGGCTTCCTGGCCAGTCCCGCACTCAAGATGGAACTGGGCTTCCCCGACAACTCGTCCGAGGCTGTCGGATCGCCTCTGCGTGTTGGCTTCGACCTGCTGTCTGACGGCTTCGGCCCGGGAACCAACGGCCCGTTCTACATCGCGGTCCAGACACAGAAGCCGGACGACTACACCGCGCTGGCATCGGTCATCTCCGCCCTCGAGGCGACACCGGGCGTGGCGTCGACCCTGCCGTCGACTGGCATGCTGCCGTTGCTGGAGCTGGACAAGCAGGCGTTCGGCGCCGGGGGGACGGTGACGTCCGTCATCGTCAATCCATCGACGGCGCCGGCGGCCGAGGAGACAACCCAACTGCTCGACCGCATCAGGTCCCAGACGGCCCCGAAGATCGAGGCCGACAGCGGGGCGATCATCTACGTCGGCGGTCAGCAGGCGGTCGCCGAGGACTTCACGACCGTCCTGCAGGGTGCTCTGCCGCTGTTCCTGCTGCTCGTCGTGGGACTCGGCTTCCTCGCGCTCATGCTGCTGTTCCACTCGCTGCTGATCCCGCTGACGGCGGCGCTGACGTCGCTGCTCTCATTCGCCGGTGCCCTCGGAGTGACCGTCGCGGTGTTCCAGAACGGAGTGGCGAATTCCCTGCTGGGAGTCACAGGCACCGGACCGATCCTGCCGTTCCTGCCGATCATGGTGTTCGCGATCTTGTTCGGGCTGTCGATGGACTACCAGGTGTTCCTCGTGACGCGCATGCGTGAGGAGTGGGAGCACACTCACGACAACAGTGACGCGGTTCGTCTCGGCCTCGCCGGGTCCGGCCGTGTGGTTGTCGTCGCGGCGACCATCATGACGAGCGTGTTCTTGTCGTTCGTCCCGACGCCGCTCGACACGATCAAGCTGTTCGGCGTTGCACTTGCTTCCGCCGTCATCATCGACGCGTTCATCGTCCGGCTTGTACTCGTGCCGTCGCTCATGAGCCTGTTCGGCAAGGCGAACTGGTGGTTGCCGAAGCCGCTGGACAAGGTCCTGCCGACCATCAAGCTGGAGTAGTCGCTAGCTGTCCGAATCCATCGACCGCTAGCTCCGGGGCTCGCTTCGCTCACTCCTCGCTAGCTGTCCTTGACGATCAGCTTGGGCTTGGCCTCCATGTTCTGCAGGCCGTTCCAGGCCAGGTTGACCAGGTGCGAGACGACCTCGTCCTTCTTCGGCTTGCGCACGTCGAGCCACCACTGACCGGTCTGCGCGACCATGCCGACGAGCATCTGCGCGTACAGCGGTGCCCATTTCGGGTTGAGTTTGTGCGCCCGGAACTGGTCCTCGAGCAGGTCGGTGACCTTCGCGGCAACGTCGACGATGACGGTTGCGAACGTGCCGGTGAAGCCGACGCCGCCGGCGTCGGGATTGCGCGCCGCGGGGGTGTCGCGCACGAGGATCCGGAAGCCGTCGGGGTACTGCTCGATGTAGTCGAAGAGGGCCAGACCGGCGCGCTCGAGGAGGACGCGGGCCGAGACCTGATCCTCGCCCTCGTGGGCGCCGAGAGCCTTGATCATGGAGTCGAGGAGATAGGCCATCTCGCGATCGACCACAACGGCGTAGAGACCCTCCTTGCCGCCGAAATGCTCGTAGACGACGGGCTTGGAGACGTTGGCCTTCGCGGCGATCTCCTCGACGCTGACCGCCTCGAAGCCCTTCTCGGCGAAGAGGCGTCGGCCCACGTCGAGCAGTTGCTCGCGTCGCTCCTGCCCGCTCATGCGCACGCGCTCGCGGTTCTCCGGACGACGCGCGTCCCGCCGCGGTGCCGCGATCGGCGTCACGTTGCTCGGCAGCGAGTCCGCGTCGTCGACCTCCGCCGGCTCGGGTGTCATGCGGGATCCTTCTGCAGACCCCGCACGCGCCGGCGCATAGCCGGGTCCTTGAGCCGGGCGGCGACGCGCTCGGGCTTGGGCCAGCGCACGTCGCGAGCGAGCTTGACCTTCTCCAGGCCGCGGATGATCTCGGCGCTGAGGTCGAACTGGCCCCGGAGCACTCCGTGTCGGGCCGAGGTCTGGTCGACGTGGTGCAGGTTGTGCCAGGACTCACCCATGGACGGGATCGCGAGCCAGGCCACGTTGCTGGACATGTCGCGGGACTCGAAGGGGCGCTTGCCGAACACATGGCAGATCGAGTTGATCGACCAGGTGACGTGGTGCAGGAGGGCGATGCGGACCAGGCCCGCCCAGAAGAACGCAGTGAGAGCGCCCATCCACGACCAGGTGACCAGGCCGCCGATGAGCGCGGGAAGGAACAGCGTCGTCAGGACGATCACGGGGAAGTAGCGCGACATCCTGCGCAGGTCCTTGTCGGCCGCGATGTCGGGCGCGAACTTCTCGATCGAGGTGTTGTCCTTGTCGAAGAACCAGCCCACGTGCGCGAACCACAGGCCGCGAGCGACCTGGCGACGAGACGTGCCGAACCGCCACGGGGAGTGCGGGTCGCCGACCTCGTCGGAGTACTTGTGGTGCTTGCGGTGGTCGGCCACCCACTGGTCAAGCGAGCCCTCCAGGGCGAGGGATCCCATGATGCCGAGCGCGATCTTGACCGCGCGGTTCGCCTTGAACGACCCGTGGGTGAAGTAGCGGTGGTAGCCCACGGTGATGCCCAGGCCGCTGATCGTCCACATGATGAAGACCAGAGCGATGTCCAGCCACGACAGCCACCCGCCCCAGGCGACCGGGATCGCGAGCGCGACCGCGATCAGGGGGATCGCCACGAAGTAGGCGATGGTGATCCGCATCCCCAGGCCGTTCAGCTGGACCTCGTCGGGACGATCCACGGACTGGACCTCGGGGCTTGCGGTCATGGGACTCCTTCGCGGCGCTGACGACTTCGACGTTACTTACGCTTCCGTAGGTTACGGTACCGTAGGAAAGCGCGTCAAGCCTCGCCGAGAGTGTTCGCGAGGTGTTCACGAGGGCCAACTACTGTTCTCCTGCTGCGCGGTCCCGGGTCGTCTAGTGGCAGGACAGCGGACTTTGAATCCGTCAACGAAGGTTCGACCCCTTCCCCGGGAGCCCCACGCAAACCCCGAATTGAACCGCCTCCCGGGCCAAATCGGGCTTTGCGCGCCGTTCCGGGGCGGATTCTCGGGATTTGACCCGGAAGGTGCGTTCAATTCGGACCGGGAGGGGATGGTCGGGAGGCGGGTGCCTGGCCCGAAGGGCTGCCTATATGGTGAGCACGACTTCCCACGCCCGACCCGCTGAGGACCAGATGTGACCAGCGTTCGTCCGTCCGTCGTCGTGATCCTTGCGGCCGGTGAGGGCAAGCGGATGAAGTCCGCCACCCCGAAGGTTCTCCATACCGTGGCCGGCCGGTCACTTCTTGGACACGTCATCGAAGCGGCGAGCTCCATCGAGCCGCAGCATCTGGTGATCGTCGTCGGACACGGCCGTGAGCAGGTCGCCGCGCACGTCGCGGAGATCGCGCCGTGGGCGCTGACAGTGGTCCAGGAGCATCAGGGCGGTACGGGGCACGCGGTGCGCATCGCACTCGACGACGTCGTCGGGCGCGGCATCTCGCTCGTTGACGGACCGGTTGTCGTGCTGACCGCCGACACCCCGCTGCTCACCGGCGCCACGCTGACAACTCTGCTCGTCGAGCACGCTGGTACGAGCGCGGCAGCGACGGTGCTCACGGCCAGGCTCGCCGACCCTGCAGGCTACGGACGCATCGTGCGCGACGTCGACGGTTACGTGTCGGCCATCGTCGAGCACAAGGACGCGACCAGCGAGCAGTTGGCGATCGACGAGATCAACTCCGGGATGTACGCATTCGACGCGGGCCGCCTCGTGACCGCCCTCGCCGGCTTGAACACCGACAACGCGCAGGGCGAGGAGTACCTCACCGATGTGGTGGGGATCCTGCGCGGCGACAATGTCGTGGTCTCCGCCTCGCTGTGCCAGGACCCCTCCGAGATCCTCGGCGTGAACGACCGCGTGCAGCTCGCCGAGGCCGCGGGCCTGATGCGCGACCGGATCAATGACGGCTGGATGCGCAGCGGGGTCGCGATGCTTGACCCGATGAGCGTCTGGCTCGACGTCGACGTGGAGCTCGCCTCCGATGTGACGATCCGACCGCAGGTGACCTTGCGCGGTCCGACCTCGGTCGACACCGGCGCGATCATCGGACCCGGAACGACGCTCACCTCATGCGAGGTGGGGGAGGGCGCCGAGGTCATTCACACCTGGGCCGAGCTCGCCGTCATCGGCCCGGGCAGCCGAGTCGGCCCGTTCACCTACCTGCGCCCTGGCACGGTCCTGGGCCGCTCGACCAAGGCAGGCGCCTTCGTCGAGATCAAGAACTCCTCGATAGCCGATGGCGCGAAGGTCCCGCACCTGTCCTACGTCGGTGACGCCGACGTAGGACAGGGCACCAACATTGGCGCCGCGACGGTCTTCGTCAACTACGACGGAGTTGCCAAGCACCGCACGGTGGTGGGCGAGCACGTCCGGATCGGCAGCGACAGCATGCTGATCGCACCGGTGACCATCGGCGACGGCGCCTACACCGCAGCGGGCTCGGTGATCACCGACGACGTCCCGCCCGGCGCGATGGCCGTCGGCCGCGCGCGCCAGCGCAACGTCGAGGGCTGGGTCGGCCGCAAGCGTCCGGGGTCGGCAGCAGCAGCGGCCGCGACGCGAGCACAGGACGACTCATCTGAACTGACCGACACGGCAGACGACAACATCAACCCGCACGCATAGGAGCATTGGTGACCCAGCTGACAGTCCCGACCCAGAAGAAGATGATCCTGCTTGCGGGTCGCTCCTACCCGGCACTCGCGGAGGAGGTGGCGTCCGAGCTCGGCATCACTCTCTCCCCGCTCACGGCGTACGACTTCGCCAACGGGGAGATCTTCATCCGCTTCAAGGAGTCGGTCCGCGGCACCGATGCGTTCGTTCTGCAGAGCCATACGACGCCGATCAACACGTGGATCATGGAGCAGCTGATCATGGTTGACGCGCTGAAGCGCGCATCAGCGAAGCGCATCACCGTGATCATGCCGTTCTACGGATACGCGCGTCAGGACAAGAAGCACCGCGGTCGCGAGCCCATCTCTGCGCGTCTCATCGCAGACCTGTTCAAGACCGCGGGTGCTGACCGCCTCATGACTGTCGACCTGCACACCTCGCAGATCCAGGGCTTCTTCGACGGGCCCGTCGACCACCTCTTCGCGATGCCGCTGCTCGCCAAGCACGTCTCGTCGCGGGTTCCCCGCGATCGCATCACCGTCGTCTCACCGGATGCTGGCCGCGTGCGCGTCGCCGAGCGATGGACGGACGTGCTGGGCGCCCCGCTGGCGATCATTCACAAGAGGCGCGATCCCGACGTGCCGAACCAGGTGCGGGTGCTCGAGGTCGTCGGTGATGTGCGCGGGAGGGTTTGCGTGCTGGTCGACGACATGATCGACACCGGCGGGACGATCGTGAAGGCTGCCGAGACGCTGTTCGAGAACGGCGCCGCGGAGGTGATCGTGGCGGCGACGCATGCGATCCTCAGCGATCCGGCCAAGGAGCGACTGGCCGCCTCGGACATCTCCGAGGTCATCGTCACCAACACGCTTCCGATCCCGGTCGAGCGGCAGTTCGACAAGCTGACGATCCTGTCGATCGCCCCGATCCTCGCGGGCGCCATCCACGAAGTCTTCACGGACGGTTCCGTGACGAGCATGTTCGAGGACGGCCCCAACGAGTCCGAAGCCTCGTCGCACTAGTGCTGCAGGCGATCGGCCTCTTCCTCGCGGGCATCCTCGCGGGCGAGGAGTTCATCGTCAGGTATGGAGTGCATCCAGCGCTCAGCTCAATGGAGGACCGGCCACATCTTCAGGCTCGGCTGGCGCTCGTGCGCAGAATGCGCGTGGTCGTGCCGGCGATCATGGTTCCGACCGTGCTTGTCGCGATCGCCGTACTCATCGTCGGCGGCACAGGTGCGGGCTTCGGGCTGAGAATTGCTGGAGTGGTCGCGCTCGTCGCATTCGTGCTGTTCTCGTTTCTCGGCACCGTCCCTATCAACATTCAGGTGATCGACTGGGATATCGACAATCCGCCCGCCGACTGGAAGGAAACCGTGAGGCGGTGGCAGCGGATCGACGTGTTCCGCTCCTCGGCCGCGATCGTGGCCTTTGGTTGCTTCCTCGGGGCGCTCGCCGTCCAGGTCGTGTAGCGCGAGGGTGCGTGACGGGGCACCGCCCGAGACGGGGTAGACTCACGACACTCCTCGGCGAGGGTGTGCTTCCAGCACCGTGATCGACGTGGTCGGCGCACACCAGCGTTGCCGAGGTGACCGACAACGAGGAGTTCGAGAAGTGACGACCGTAGCAATGACCGCAGTGTCCCGTTCCGATTTCGGCAAGGGCGCTGCCCGCCGGATCCGCCGCGAGGGCCACATTCCCGCTGTGATCTACGGCTCGGGCACCGAACTCGTCCACGTTGCGCTCCCCGAGCACGACCTCACGCTCGCGCTCCGCAAGCCACGCGTCGTCCTGTCCGTGTCGTTCGACGGCAGCACCGTCCTCGTCAAGCCGCGTGACATCCAGCGCGACCCGGTCAAGCGCAGCCTCGAGCACATCGACCTCGTGATCATCACCAAGGAAGAGGCCGTCGAGCGCGGCGAGATGGCCGACGCCATCAAGGCCGCCACCGATGCTGCCGAGGAAGCCGGCATGGACGCCGCATCGGCAGTGCAGGCACTCGAGGCCGCAGTCGCACTCGGTGAGGACCCGACCGAGGCTGCCAAGCACGCCGTGTCGGACGCCGAGCACAAGGCCGAGGAGTACACCGAGGCCAACGCGCATGAGGCCGCCGCAGAGGCTGCCGAGGCCGTCGCATCCGCGCCGGACCTCATGGACACCCCGGCTTCGGAGTAGTCGAATTTCGGCTGGTCCCTGGCTCGTCGTCGGACTTGGCAACCCTGGTCCGGAGTACGCATCCACTCGCCACAATGCGGGCTTCCTCGCGGTCGACGTCCTCGCGGGGGAGCACCGGATCAAGCTCGCGCGGCACAAGCGCGGTCACGCGGAGGCCGGCGAGGGACGGTTCGCCGTTCCCGGGCCGCACGTCGTTCTTGTGAAGCCGCTGTCGTTCATGAACGATTCGGGCGGACCGGTGAAAGCCATCATGGACTTCTACGGGGTCGGACCCGAGCGCATGGTGGTCGTCCACGATGAGCTCGATATCGCCTTCGGTGCGATCCGCGCGAAGCTCGGCGGTGGGGACAACGGGCACAACGGGCTCAAGAGCATCCGCAAGTCGATCGGCACCGGCGACTTCTTCCGTGTGCGCGTGGGCATCGGCCGTCCGACGGGCAGGCAGGATCCCGCGGAGTATGTCCTGAAGGGCTTCGGCGCAACCGAGCGCAAGGAACTGCCCGAGGTGATTCAGCGCGCAGCGGACGCCGCCACGTCGCTGATCAGCAGCGGCCTCGAGACCACCCAGAATTTGTACAACGGCGATCCCGCCTGAGTTCAGGAAGGCACGCATGCCCACGAGATCTGATGCTGAACTCTCGCGCGACGTCGCGCGCCTGGCCGGCCAACTGCTGCTCGAGCTCCGCGAGGGCTTCGTCATCGACGACGCCGACGACGCGAACGCGCTGCGCAAGCAGGGCGACCGTCTCGCGCACGAACTGATCATGGCCGAGCTCACGGCCGCGCGACCTGGCGACGCGATCCTCAGCGAGGAGGGCAAGGACAACGACCTTCGCCTGTCCGCATCGCGCGTGTGGATCGTCGACCCGCTCGACGGGACGTGGGAGTACGGCCAGGGCCGTGCGGACTTCGCGGTGCACATCGCCCTGTGGGAGCCGGCGACTGCCACGCTGTCTGCCGCCACCGTCGACCTGCCCGCGCAGGGACTGAGTCGCACGGTGCTCGACGTCACCGACGGCCCGACACCACTGCCCACCGACCGGCCGATCCGCATCGTCGCCTCGCGCAGCAGGCCGCCGGCGACCCTGCCGCGCGCGGTCGAGATCCTCAGCGAACGACTAGCCGCCAAGGGAGTGACCGACCTGGGCGTGGAGATCATCGATGTCGGGTCCGTCGGCGCGAAGGTCAACGAACTCATCTCCGGGCGAGCCGAGGCGTACGTCCACGACACCGGGTTCTTTGAATGGGACGTCGCGGCTCCCTACGGGGTGGCGGCGCACTACGGACTGGTGCCCTCGCATGTCGACGGGTCGCCTGTCACGTTCAACTACATGCCGCCCTACGTGACGGACCTGATCGTGAGCCATCCGGCCCTCGCTGACGAACTCCGCGAAGCGCTGCGGGAGGCCGCAGGCCTGTGAACCTGTCCGCCCTACTCGACTGCCTCGACGGGGAGCCTGCGTTCGACCTGGTCCGCGAACTGGCCGTGGCCGGGACCGGTGCCGTCGTCGAGGCAACTGCACCGATGCATCCCGTCGTCGTCGCCGAGGTGGTCCGGAACACGACGTCGGGCTCTCCTGTGTTCGTGGTCACGGCCACCGGGCGAGAGGCCGAGGATGTCGCCGCCGCATTGCCAGGACTGCTTCCCGACGCGCGAGTGGTGGTGTTCCCGTCATGGGAGACCCTGCCCCACGAGCGGCTCTCGCCGTCGTCCGACACGGTGGGCCGACGAGTTGCGGTGATGCGGCGCCTGGCGCACCCCGACCTCGCCGACCCGATGTCGCAGCCGATCGACGTGGTCGTCACGTCAGTGCGTGCCTTCCTGCAGCCGGTCGTCAAGGGCATCGGCGACGTCGAGCCCCTGCGCCTCGTGGTCGGCGACGAGGCACCGCTGCACGATCTTGTTGCGCGTCTGGTCGACCTGGGCTACGAACGCACCGATCTCGTCGAGCGCCGCGGCCAACTGGCGGTGCGCGGTGGGATCCTCGACGTCTTCCCGCCGACCGAGGAGCACCCGCTTCGGGTGGAGTTCTGGGGCGACACTGTGGAGGAGGTCCGCACCTTCGCCATCGGAGACCAACGCTCGCTCGAGCTTGCCGAGCGCGGACTGTGGGCGCCCGCGGTGCGAGAGCTGCTGCTGACGCCGAAGGTTCGACAACGCGCTGCGATGCTCGCCCAGGAGCACCCCACTGTCGCGGAGATGTGCGACAAGCTCGCACAGGGCATCTCGGTCGAGGGCATGGAAGCGCTGGCCCCGGTACTGGCCGACGGCATGACGACGCCACTCGAACTCGCAGCCGGCACCGCGCGCGTGATCATCGTCGAGCCGGAGCGCGTGCGCCGTCGAGCGCACGACATCGTCCGCACCGCGCAGGAGTTCCTCATGGCGTCGTGGCACAACGCCACCGTCGGTAACGCGACTCCGATCGACCTTGCGGCTGCGAGCTACCTGGAACTGTCGGACATGCGCGAGATCGCTGGCCGTCGCGGCGTCGCGTGGTGGGCCGTCACTCCGTTGCTGTCGGATGCCGAGCTTGACGACGACCTCGTGCCCGGCGAGCGGATTCGCGTGCCGGGCACGTCAATCGAGTCCTACCGCGGCGACTCGGCAGCGGCGATGACCGACCTGCGCGCGTGGGCCGCGGCGGGGATGCGAGTAGTCCTCCTCGCCGAGGGCCACGGCTCGGTGCAGCGTCTGGTCGAGGAGCTCGCGGACGCCGGCGTCCCCGTCGTCGAATCGGTGGACCTGTCCGTAGCACCCGATCCGAGTCTCGTCACGGTGACGCGAGGCCGACTGCTTCACGGCTTCGCGCTTCCGGGCTGCGCCCTGACGGTCATAACCGAGACGGACATCGTCGGCCAGCGCACGTCCACCAAGGACATGCGCCGGCTTCCCTCGCGGCGCCGTCGCGCGATCGACCCGCTCACGCTGAAGATCGGCGACTTCGTCGTGCACGAGCAGCACGGAGTCGGCAGGTACGTCGACATGGTGCAGCGAGCCGTGGCGGGAGCTGAACGCGAGTACCTGGTGCTCGAGTACGCGTCGAGCAAGCGAGGCCAGCCACCGGACCGGCTGTTCGTCCCCATGGACCAGCTCGATCTCATCACGCGCTACGTCGGCGGCGAGGCACCCACCGTGCATCGGCTCGGCGGCGCGGACTGGCAGAAGGCGAAGGGTCGCGCACGCAAGGCGGTCAAGCAGATCGCCGGCGAGCTGATCCGCCTGTACGCGGCACGCCAGGCAAGCAAGGGCTTCGCCTTCTCACCGGATACTCCGTGGCAGCGCGAGCTCGAGGACGCGTTCCCGTATGTGGAGACGCCGGACCAGGTGGCGTGCATCGACGAGGTCAAGGCCGACATGGAACGACTCGTTCCGATGGACCGGCTGATCTGCGGCGACGTGGGGTACGGCAAGACGGAGATCGCGGTGCGTGCGGCATTCAAGGCGGTGCAGGACGCCAAGCAGGTGGTCGTGCTCGTGCCGACGACTCTGCTCGTGCAGCAGCACCTGTCCACGTTCGCCGAGCGCTACGCCTCCTTCCCCGTGAGGGTCGCCGCCCTGTCGCGGTTCAACACCGACAAGGAGGCGAAGGAGGTTCTCGCTGGCGTCGCCGACGGCACGGTCGACGTCGTCATCGGCACGCATCGACTCCTGACGTCCGGTGTTCGCTTCAAGGACCTCGGCCTCGTCGTGATCGACGAGGAGCAGCGGTTCGGCGTCGAGCACAAGGAGCACCTCAAGGCCTTGCGTACGAACGTCGACGTGCTCGCGATGTCGGCCACACCTATCCCGCGCACGCTGGAGATGGCCGTCACGGGAATCCGGGAGATGTCCGTCATCCAGACTCCACCCGAGGAGCGACACCCGGTTCTCACCTTCGTCGGTCCTTACGACGACAAGCAGATCTCCGCGGCGATCAATCGCGAGCTCATGCGCGAGGGTCAGGTGTTCTTCGTCCACAACCGCGTCGAGTCGATCGACCGCGTCGCGCGCCGCATCGGCGACCTCGTGCCCGACGCGCGTATCGCGGTCGCCCACGGGCAGATGAACGAGTCGGCGCTCGAGCAGGTCATCGTCGACTTCTGGGATCGTCAGATCGACGTTCTCGTCTGCACCACGATCGTCGAGTCGGGTATCGACATCGCCAACGCGAACACGCTGATCGTCGACCGCGCTGACACCTTCGGCCTGTCGCAGTTGCATCAGCTGCGCGGCCGGGTCGGACGCGGGCGGGAGCGCGCGTACTCGTACTTCATGTATGCGCCGGACAAGCCGCTCACCGAACTCGCGCATGACCGACTCGCGACCATCGCGCAGCACACCGACCTTGGCTCGGGAATGCACATTGCGATGAAGGACCTGGAGATTAGAGGCGCGGGCAACCTCCTCGGCGGGGAGCAGAGCGGACACATCGCCGACGTCGGCTTCGACCTGTACGTCCGCCTGGTCGGCGAGGCGCTTGCCGAGCATCGCAACGAACCGGCCGCCGGCCCGATGGACGTCAAGGTCGAACTCCCGATCGACGCGCATATTCCTGCCGAGTACGTGCCCCACGAGCGCCTGCGACTTGAGGCCTACAAGCGGCTCGCCGATGCTGTCACCGACGCGGCCGTCGACGAGGTGGCCGCCGAGCTCATGGACAGGTATGGACCGCTGCCGACTCCGGTCGAGTCGCTGCTCTCGGTCGCCCGCTTCCGGGTTCTGGCCCGGACGGCCGGGCTCCAGGAAGTCGTCCTCAAGGGGTCGACGATCCACATGCATCCGGTGGAACTCCCCGAATCCGGGCAGATGCGGCTCGTCCGCCTCTACCCGCGCACGCTCGTGAAACCGGCGATCCGTACGATCGTGGTGCCGCGTCCGGCGACGGCATCCTTTGGGGGTGTCCCGCTTCGCGACATCGAACTGCTGTCCTGGGCGACTGACCTCGTGAAAGCCGTCCTGTTGCCCGCATCGCCTCAGGAGAAGTCGTGATGACTGGAGTCCCGCGTCGAGTCCTCGTCGCAGCCGTGCTGGGTGCCGTGCTGGTGCTCAGCGCGTGCGGTGGCCAGCAGCCCGGTTCCGCCGCCACCCTTGGCGACTCGCGCATCACTGAGCAGCAGCTGACGGCGCAGGTGCAGGAGATCTTCACCGCCCAGGGACTGCCGGTCGATACCGCGGACGCGACCCTCACCTCGTCGACGCTGGGCCGGATGATCGTCATCGACCTCGTCGACGCCCTGGCCGAAGACCAAGGCATTGTGATCACGCAGGGTCGAATCGATGAGCAGATCGCCTCCTACATTGCTCAGGCCGGCGATCAGCCGTCGATGGAGGCCACATTCGTACAGCAGGGTGTTGCTCCGTCACAGATCGAGAGCGTCATCCGCCTCAACCTGCAGGCTCAGGACCTCGGGGTGAAACTCGATCCGTCAGGGACCGCCGAATCGCAGGGCGCCGCAGTGTTCGCGGCGGTGACAGCCCTCAGCGACGAACTCGAGGTCACGACGAGCCCTCGCTTCGGCACGTGGGATCCGGCGACCTTGCAGGTCGGGCCAGTGCCCGACGACCTGTCGACCACGCCTTCGCTCGCACCTTCGCTCGAGCAGTGACGCAGTCGGCCGTCCCGGGCCGACAGGGCGAGCGGCTACTCGACCTCGTCGCCGTCATGGACCGGCTACGGTCCGCTGGCGGGTGCCCATGGGATGCCCGCCAGACTCACGAGTCGCTCGTGGAGTACCTGGTCGAGGAGGCCTATGAGGCGGTCGAGGCCATCGAGGACCACGACAGTGCCGGGCTCCGCGAGGAACTTGGCGACCTTCTCCTGCAGGTGGTGTTTCATGCGCGCATCGCCACGGAAGGCGAGGGCTGGGACATCGACGACGTGGCGCAGGGCATCGTCGACAAGCTCGTTGCCCGTCATCCGCATGTGTTCGATCCTGCGTTCGAGTTCGACGCCACGCTGACCCCAGAGCAGGTCGAAGCGAACTGGCACGCGCAGAAGACACGCGACAAGGGCCGGGAGTCGGTGACCGACGGTATCCCCGTGGCGCTGCCAGCACTCGTCTACGCCGGCAAGGTGCTCTCGCGCACCGCGGGACTGGCCGATCGCATCGAGCCACTTCCCGCGCAGCCGTTGGCAATCCTCGCGCTCGATGACGTTGAGAGCGCAGAGCAGTTCGGCGACCTGCTGCTGGCGCTCGTCGCGCAGGCGAAGGACCTCGGATTCGACGCCGAGTCCGCGGTCCGCGGCGCGGCCAGGCGACGCGTCCAGGCCGCGCGTCACGTCGAGGGATTGCAATGAGCGTCGCCGCCGGGTTTCACGCACTAGCGCGCCGCATCGTCGACGACCTGCTCACCGCCGATCCCGTGTCGGCGACGTGGCTCGGCGATCACCGGTTCGACGACCGGCTGCCAGACCTGTCAGACGTCGGCGCGATCCTCGCGCGCATCGACGATCACGTCACGGAACTTGATGCCGTCGACGACGTCGAGCTTGGCACCTCCGACCTCGTTGACCTGGAGATACTTCGCGCTGCGCTGCTCCGATCGCGATTCGAACTGGGTGAACTGCGCGGACACGCGTGGGATCCGATGCAGTGGAACCCCGGCACCGCGCTCTACCTGCTGACGTCGCGCGAGTTCGCGCCCGTCGCGGACCGAGCCGAGAGTGCACGAGGTCGACTGTCGGCCATCCCGGACTACCTCGACGAGGCGAGGCGTCAGCTGGAGGAGATGTCGCGGATCCATGTCGAGACCGCGATCGCGCAGCTGGAGGGCACGCGAGCCCTGCTCGACGGACCTGTGCGAGAGCTTACCGCCGACGATGACCTGACCGATCGCGCGATCTCGCACATCGGTGACTTCACCGACTGGCTTACCGATCGCCTGCCGGAGTCCCAGCGCAGTCCACGGCTTGGTGCTCCTGTCTACGCAGCGACCCTGTGGCACAGCCTCGATGACGACACGTCCGCAGAGAGCCTGCTTGAGGACGCTCAGGAGCACCTCGATGTCGTGAACGACAGCATGCGAGAGGCGGCTGCGAAGTACCTGGGTGTGGCGAGCGGCGATGACGACACCGTCCGCGCGGCCCTCGCCGAGATCGCCCGCACGGCGCCAGTCACGGACGCGACGGTCCTCGGGCTCATGGAGGCCGCACTGGCTCGCACGACGGCGTTCGTGCGCGAGCATGACCTGGTCGAGATCCCGAAACTGGACGTGCGGGTGATCGAGATGCCCGAGATCCATCGCGGAGTCGCGGTCGCCTACTGCGATGCCCCCGGACCGCTGGAGACGACGATCCTGCCCACGTACGTCGCAGTCGCTCCGGCGCCATCATCGTGGGACACCGAACGCGTCGACTCCTTCTATCGCGAGTACAACGGCATGCAGCTCAACAACCTGACAGTCCACGAGGCCATGCCAGGTCACGTACTGCAACTGGCCGCCGCTCAGCAGCTCGATCTGCCCACACCGGTCCGTCGCTTCGGACGTAGCGGAGTGTTCATCGAGGGCTGGGCGGTCTACGCGGAGGAGCTGATGGTCGCGCGCGGCTACTCACCGGACGACGACCCGCGGTCGGCGCTGGCGATGCAGCTGCAGCAGCTGAAGATGCTTGCCCGCGGCGTGATCAACGCGATGCTCGACGTCCTGGTGCATGCGCACGACCTCACCGAGACCGAGGGCCTCGCGCTGATGACCGACCGCGGGTTCCAGGAGGAGGGGGAGGCCGTCGGCAAGTGGCGTCGGGCGCTCCTCACCGCTGGCCAGCTGCCCACCTATTACGTTGGCTACCGCGCGATGTCGAGCATCTCGCAGGACCTGCGGGTGCTGCACCCTGACTGGACCGATCGCCAGGTCCACGACCTCATGCTCGCTCACGGGTCGCCCGCTCCTCGGCACCTGCGCACCCTGATCGGGATCTAGGCTCGCGTCATGACCGCATGGGAGCGCATCAACGAGGCGACCGCCGACATGCCGCCGCCGCTCGCGGCCGTCGACCTCGCCGCGCTCGACGCCAACGCGGCCGACCTCGCGCGACGGGCAGGCAGCACGCCGATCCGCATCGCGACGAAATCGGTGCGGTGCCGCACGATTCTCGATCGCGTCCTCGCACGTCCGGGGTTCGCCGGACTCATGGGCTATTCGCTGCCTGAGGCGATGTGGCTCGTCAGTGAGGGTGCGACCGACGTCCTCGTCGCGTATCCGACGGTCGATCGGCTGGCGATCAACGCGCTGGCGTCCGACGAGTCGTTACGTGCACAGATCACGATCATGGTCGACGACCCGGAGCATCTGCGCATCATCGCCGACGCGGTCCCACCCGGATCCGAGCCCGTGCGAGTCTGCCTCGACGTCGATGCGTCACTGAGGATCGGACGAGTTCACCTCGGTACTCGTCGCTCCTCGGTTCATTCGGTAGACCAGGCGAGAAGTGCCGCGCGCCTTATCGCTGCAGAGCCCTCGGTTCGTCTCGTCGGGATCATGTTCTACGACGCCCAGGTAGCGGGGCTGCCCGACTCGTCCCCGGACGTCCGAGCGATGAAGAAGGTGTCGATCCGCGAACTGCGGCACCGGCGCCCGCGCATCGTTGACGCAGTATCGGAGTTCGCGACGCTTGAGCTCGTCAATGCCGGAGGAACGGGAAGCCTCGACCGCGTGGCCGATGACCCCTGCCTCACCGAGGTCGCTGCAGGCTCGGGCCTGTACGGGCCGACATTGTTCGACGGCTATCGCGACTTCAGTCCACAGCCGGCTTTTGCCTACGCGCTGCCCGTCACGCGCCGTCCGGCCGCGGACGTGCGGACTCTGTTCAGCGGCGGCTATGTCGCGTCAGGCCCGGTCGCCGCGTCCCGTCAGCCCACTCCCTGGTTGCCGGAAGGACTGGCCGTGCTGCCCCGCGAGGGGGTCGGCGAGGTGCAGACTCCGGTTCGAGGCGAGAGCGCGAGAGCACTCAACGTCGGGGATCGCGTGTGGTGGCGGCACCCGAAGGCGGGGGAGGTGTGCGAGCGCTTCGCCACCCTTCAACTGGTGGACATCGACTCGACCGTCACGGCCGTTCCGACGTATCGCGGCGAGGGCCAGTGCTTCGGGTAGCTCAGCGTGGATCGACGTGGACCAACTGGGCCGGCACGGCCAGCACGACTCCGGTCCTGATCGCGCATCCGGCGAGCACCGACGAGGTCGTCGCCGTTGTCATCGACGCCGCCAATCGCGGGCTGCGCGTGAAGGCGGTCGGCAGCGGGCATTCCTTCACCGCGATCGCGGTCACGGACGGGGTTCTCGTCGAACTCGATCGGCTGGTCGGCATCGTGTCGGCCGACTCGGTCACCGGACTCGTGACCGTGCGAGCCGGAACACCGTTGCACGCGCTCAACAGCGCCCTTGCTGCACGTGGGCTGGCGATGATCAACCTCGGCGACATCGACAGGCAGACTGTCAGCGGAGCCATCGCGACCGGCACGCATGGCACCGGCGCGCAGTTTCAGGGGCTGGCCGCAGCGGTCCGTGCCGTACGGATCGTCCTTGCCGACGGACGCGTCGTCGACTGCGACAGCGAGCGCGAGCGCGATCTGTTCCAGGCATCGCGGATCGGACTCGGCGCACTCGGCATCATCACCGAACTGACCATCCAGTGCGTGCCCGCCTTCATGCTCAACGCCCGGGAGGATCCAGGCACTCTCTCGGAGACGGTGGCTCGGCTCGACGAATTCGTCGACGGCACCGATCACTTCGAGTTCTACTGGTTCCCGCATACCGACAACGTCCTGCTCAAGCGCAACGCCAGGGTGCCGGCCGACTCGATCGCGCGGCCGCTCCCGCGATGGCGCGCGTGGGTGGACGACGAGCTGCTGTCGAACCGCGTATTCGAGGGCATCAACAGGGTCAGCACGGTCCGGCCATCGTGGGTCCCGAGGATCAACTCCCTGACCAGTCGGGTGCTGTCCTCGCGCGAGTTCACACTGCCGTCGCATCAGGTGTTCGCGTCGCACCGTGATGTGCGCTTCCGCGAGATGGAGTACGCGGTCCCTCGCGAGTGCATCGTCGACGTGCTCGCTGAACTCAAGTCGATGGCGGATGAGCACCGCGTCCCATTCCCCGTCGAGGTCCGGTTCGCCGCAGCCGACGACATCTGGATGTCAACGGCAAGCGGGCGGGACTCGGCGTACGTCGCGGTGCACCAGTACCACCGCATGGATCATCGCGCGTACTTCGATGCATTCGAGGCGATCGCACGCGCCGCCAACGGACGACCGCATTGGGGCAAGCTGCACGGTCGCACCCGGACCGATCTGCAGCCCGCATACGAGCACTTCGGCGACTTCGTCGCGGTTCGTGATCGCGTCGATCCCGATCGCCGATTCGGCAACGACTACCTGACCCGAGTCCTCGGCCCATAACCCCTCGAGCCTCTCGCCGACCTTGAGGTTGGCGTGCATTTCGGGCCTGCATTTCCACGCCAACCTCAAGGTCGGCGGGGGGTCTTAGTCGGTCTGCGTGGCGAACGGGATCGTGCCCCGGTGGAGGCGCCGCATTGTGCGGTCACCGATGGCACGCTTGAGGATTCCCGAGGGGCCGACGACGATGAGCAGCTCGCGAGCCCGGCTCATGCCGGCATACATGACACTCCTCGGCGGGACGCCATCGTGGAAGCCGTCGACAGCCAGCACGATCACCGCTCGTTCGAGTCCCTTGAACCCGGCGACCGTCGAGTAGAAGACATCGTCCGTGGACCACAGGTCTGCCCAGTAAGCGCCTCGGTCGGCGCCGCGTTCCGCATGCACCGGATGGCGGTGGGCAGTAGTCAGCAGCGCGACGTTCTCCGGAAGCCAACCGCGGTCCTGGACGAGGGACTCGACGACATCGTCAGCATGCGAGATCACCTGATCGATCTCGCAGTCGATGTACTCGACCGGGTAACCCACTCCTGCGCGAGCCTGGATCTGTGCCGAGATGAGCGGGCGGAAGGTCTCCACCACCTCAGTCGCGTTGCGCAGGTTCTCATCGAGGACGAGGGGGACGAGCGCGAGGTCGGGGCGTCCGCTGCGACCGTTGAACACGGCCTGCTCATCATCGCGGAACACCGCCAGTCGGAATTTCTCGGATGACGCCGAGGCCAGCAGCGCCGGCCACCAGCTGTCGGCGAAGTCCTGAGCCTCATCGACGACGAAGGCGGTGAATCGATCGCTCGCGGCGAGTGTGCTCGCGCTGGACAGCATCAGTGCAGGCGCGTCGATCTCCCAGAAGTTGGGGTCGTCGTCGCGGGGCGCACGAGCCCCCCACGTCTCCCCGAGCTGATGGAAGGTTCCGATGAATGCCGGTCGGCTCGCGTCGGGAAGGTCACTCATGGCGTTGCGCACGTACTCGACAACTCCGCGTCCGTAGGCGACGAAGCACACTCGTTCGCCGGCCTCGGACCAACGGCGAGCCTGCTCCATGGCCAACCACGTCTTTCCGGTTCCTGCGGAGCCGGTGACCTCGAAGCGCGGGTTCGTGCGAATGACGTCGAGGATCCCCGCCTGCGCTGAGGTCAGATCGTCGACATGGCGAAGTCGTGCGGCCGTGCGTCCGGCGATGTCGGCCGGGTCGTCGAGCGTGCCGAGCAGCGCCGCCAGCGCGGAGTCGACCCAGCCGTGCGCGGGCACCGGAACGTGGATCGACTGGTCCCACAGTCGGGTGTAGACGCTGTCCGCGGCGAGAGCAAGATCCTGCTGCCCGATGATGAGATCGCGGCGAGCCTCGGGTCCCATCGCTCCATCGACGTCGACGTAGGGAAGAGCGAGCAGCCACGCCGCGCGCACCGACCCCCGCGACCACGTCGGTCCGTTCTCCAGGAACCGTCGAACGGCGTACACGCCCCGCCTCGCCTGCGCGATCGGGTCGATGTCATGCGCTCCACGCCTGTCCGACTGTCTCCACCGCCCGTCTGCGAAGGTGACATGGCCGCCCTTCACCTCGATTACTGCAGCCCCGCTTTCCGGCATGAGGACGAGGATGTCGATCTCGACTTCGCCGACCTCCGCGTCGGTGAAGCGCACGCCGTGCAGGAGGACGTCGTCGTCGCGCAACTGTGTTGTCAGCGCTTCCCACACCAGGCGCTCGGAGTCGTCCTCGAACCGCGGATTGGCGGGGAAGGTGCGCGGGGCCATGGGGCCAGCCTGTCAGTCGTGCAACTCGGTGGGAGCGACGTAACCGGACTCTGCGGCACGGAGACCGGCCGCGGAGAGTTCAGCGAGCGGTGGGAAGGATGACCACCTGGGTGCGGATCTCGTTGGATCCGTCCGCTGCGGCTGCCTCGTAGTAGGCCCGTCCCGTGCCGTCGCCGAGATCGATCATGCTGACGTACCTCAGTGTCCGGCCCTCGTGCGGTGAGCCGAACGGAGTGTCGGGCGCTGAGACGGTGAGCGTGCCGCCTATCGACGGTCCGTGAAGCAGGCCGGTCCGCTCGTACCAGTTCTCGGCAGCGTCAGCGCGACCGTCGTAGTGCCCGACGACGGTTCCGTCAGGCCCGGGGACGATCGCGGAGACCCGACGGCCTCGACGATCCCAGCCACCCGCGTCGGGGGACAGGACGACGTCACCCCAGGTCCACTCCACCCCGTCGTCGCTGCGGGCATAGCGAGTGGCCATCCGGTCCTCCTCGCCGGCCAGATCGAGCGGGTGACAGCAGATCCATGCGTGCCACCCGCCCTGCGCATCGACAAGGACTACCGGGTCCTTCACGGCGGTCGCCTCATCGCCAGGCCAGGTCACGAATCGCGAGGCGGCGGACAGTTCCTCGGGCCTGTCCGCATCGAGCGCCTCGATCCACCAGTGCTTGGAGCCGGGTGTCGACAGGCTGACGAACAGCCGCCATCCTCCGTCGGGTCGGCGTACGAGAGCCGGGCGTTCCAGGGACGCGCACACCATCTCGTCGCGGTGCACGACGGCTACCGTCTCGAACGAGACGCCGTCGGCGGACCGGGCGACGACGTTGGCGTAGCCGCGGCCTTCACCGACCGGACGTCGAAGGCGATACGCGAGGTAGATCGCGTCGTCGCCGAGCGCCGCACTCGGCCCTCCCGCCCAGAAGCCGGGGCCAGAGCCCGGCGCTGCGATCACGAGTTCACTTGACATGACGTCCAGATCGGGCGAAGCGGCCAGCACGGACGGACACTATCGAAGGCGCTGGCCGGGGCCGTCCTTCGCTGCTACGCGGGAGCAACGATCGGTCGCGAGCCCGTAGGATTCCGGCATGGCTGACATCGAATCGATCATTGCCCGCGAAATCCTCGACTCCCGGGGCAACCCGACAGTCGAGGTCGAGATCCTCCTCGACGACGACACGGTGGCGCGGGCAGCGGTGCCGTCCGGTGCCTCGACCGGCGCCTTCGAGGCATCCGAGCGCCGCGACGGCGGCGAGCGATACGGGGGCAAGGGCGTCCTTGAGGCCGTCGCTGCGGTGGAGGACGACATTGCGCCTGAACTCCTCGGCGTCGACGCGACCGACCAGCGCCTCATCGACCAGATCATGATCGACCTCGACGGCACGCCCAACAAGGCACGCCTCGGCGCCAACGCGATCCTCGGTGTCTCGCTCGCGGTGTCGAAGGCGGCAGCGCAGTCGGCCGGCCTGCCGCTGTTCCGCTACGTCGGCGGCCCGAACGCCCATGTGCTGCCCGTGCCGATGATGAACATCCTCAACGGCGGCGCGCACGCGGACTCGAACGTCGACATCCAGGAGTTCATGATCGCGCCCATCGGCGCGACGACCTTCGCGGAGGCGCTGCGCCAGGGCACGGAGGTCTACCACGCGCTCAAGTCCGTCCTGAAGAAGGAGGGCTACTCGACCGGGCTCGGTGACGAGGGCGGCTTCGCACCCTCCCTGCCGAACAACCGCTCCGCGCTTGAACTGATTGCCACGGCGGTCGAGGCAACCGGCCTTGTCCTCGGCACCGACATCGGCCTGGCACTCGACGTCGCGGCCACGGAGTTCTGCTCGAACGGCGCCTACACCTTCGAGGGCGCCGAGCGATCTGCCGAGTGGATGACCGCGTACTACGAGAGCCTCGTCACCGACTTCCCGCTTGTATCGATCGAGGATCCGCTCGATGAGGACGATTGGGCCGGATGGGTCCATCTCACCAATGCCCTCGGCGACCGCGTCCAGCTCGTTGGTGACGACCTGTTCGTCACCAACCCCGAGCGCCTGCAGCGCGGGATCGACGACGGCGCGGCCAACGCGCTGCTCGTCAAGGTCAACCAGATCGGTTCGCTGACCGAGACGCTCGATGCCGTCTCACTCGCGCACCGCAACGGCTACCGGTGCATGATGTCGCACCGTTCCGGCGAGACCGAGGACACGACGATCGCCGATCTGGCGGTGGCAACCGACTGCGGGCAGATCAAGACTGGCGCCCCGGCCCGATCCGAGCGCGTGGCGAAGTACAACCAGCTGCTGCGCATCGAGGAGGAGCTCGGTGGCGCCGGTCGCTACGCCGGCGCTGGGGCGTTCCCGCGTTTCGGTCGCTGACCGGTCCGCTGTTTCGTGACACGATCGCCAGGTGAGCAGCACCGAACCGCCTTCCGGGGATAGCCCGGACCCGGTAACAGGCTCATCCGGGCCGTCGCGAGCAGCGGGGCCGTCGGCGAGAGCATCGTTCACGAGCAGGGCCGTGATCTTGGCATTGATCTCCGCGGCGCTGCTGTTCACGCTCGCGGTCCCGGTTCGCTCATGGTTCGCCCAACGCGCTCAGATCGCCGGCCTGCGGGCCGACGTCGACGCCGCCCAGGAGCGGGTCACCGAGCTCCAGATCGAGAAGCAGCGCTGGGCAGACCCGGCATTCGTCGCCGCCGAGGCCAGGCGCCGTCTGCACTTCGTCCTGCCCGGCGAGGTCGGCTACGTCACCCTCGGCTCGGGGAGCGCGGCCGCGGCCGCAGCGGCCGACGATGGCGTGCAACCGCCCTGGTACACGGCGCTGTGGGGCTCCTTGCAGCAGGCCGACGATCATGGCTCGAACTGACGGCCTCGGCCTCGACGACACGGCCGCCGTCACCTGGCAGCTTGGCCGATCGCCCAGGGGCGTCGTCGACGTCGCCCATCGATGTCCGTGCGGGGATCCAGACGTCGTCACCACCGCGCCTCGGCTGCCCGACGGGACTCCCTTTCCCACTCTGTACTACCTGACCTGCCCCGCGGCCGCGGCCGCGATCGGCACGCTCGAGAGCACAGGGCTGATGCGTGAGATGGAGTCGCGATTGGGAACGGACGCGGAGCTCGCTGCCGCATATGCGGCCGCCCACGAGTCGTACCTCGAACGACGACAAGAGGTCGGGGTCGTGCCGGAGGTCGACGGAATCAGCGCTGGCGGCATGCCCAGCCGGGTGAAGTGCCTCCACGTACTCGCCGGGCACGCCTTGGCCGAAGGCCCCGGTGTCAATCCGTTCGGAGACGAAGTGCTTGCCGCCCTGAGCGACTGGTGGGCCGCCGGTGGCTGCCGGGCCGCGCGCGCGGTCGCGGCGGACTCATGAGCGTGTCGCCCGTCGTCGCGGGTATCGACTGCGGTACCAACTCGGTCCGGTTGCTCGTCGCCTCGATGGATGGCGACGGGAGGTTGAACGAGCGGGCGCGCCTGATGCGGATCGTCCGGCTCGGTGAGGGTGTCGACAATACGGGGGAGTTCTCGGCCGACGCGCTGGATCGCACGTTCAGTGCTCTCGACGAGTATGCGTCGGTCATCGCTGCGGAGGGCGCCGAGCGCGTGCGGTTCGTGGCCACCTCGGCGAGCCGCGACGTGTCCAACCGCGCGGCCTTCGTCAACGGAGTGCGCGACCGTCTTGGTGTCGATCCAGAGGTCATCACCGGCGACGAGGAGGCCGCGCTGTCTTTCGTCGGCGCGCACCGTGGCCTGCCGGCGGGCCTGGTCAGCTATCCCGCGCTCGTCGTCGACATTGGGGGAGGCTCGACCGAGTTCGTACTCGGCCCCCGCGACCCGCTCGCCTCGTTGAGTGTCGACATCGGATGCGTGCGGATGACCGAGCGGCACCTGGCGTCGGACCCGCCCACAGTTGCGGAGATCGCAGCGGCACAACTCGACATCGATGCGGCGATTGCCACGGTTGCCGCGGTTGTTCCGATCGCGGACGCGGCGTGCTTCGTCGGACTGGCAGGATCGGTGACAACGGTCGCGGCCATGGCGCTCGACCTCGATCGGTACGACGCCGAGCTGCTCCACGGGTCCGTCATCTCGCTCGCTGACGTCGACCGCGTGGCGAGCACGCTCATGGCGATGACACGCGCAGAGCGCGCGGCACTGCCGTACATGCACCCGGGTCGAGTCGATGTGATCGCCGCCGGCGCGATGATCCTGCGGTCCGCGATGGTCGCCGGCGGCTTCCAGGAGGTCATCGTCTCGGAAACCGACATCCTCGATGGCATCGTTTACAGCCTGACGTCATCCTGACCCCTATTGCCCCTGCAATCTTTCATGTAACCGCTTGTGTGGCGACCACGCCCATCCCTACACTCGACGGTCAGGAGGATCACGTGGCCATCACGATCAAGGACGTTGCGGACGCTGCAGGCGTGTCCACCGCGACGGTCTCGCGCGCCCTGCGCGGTCTGCCCAACGTCGATACCGGCACGCGTGAGCGGATCCAGCGCATCGCCCTCGAACTCGACTACGTGATCTCCCCGAGTGCTTCGCGCCTGGCCAGCGGCCGCACGGGAAGCATCGCGGTGATCACCCCTTACATCGCGCGCTGGTACTTCAGCACCGTGTTGCACGGTGTGGAGTCGGTGTTGCAGAACGCGGGCATGGACCTTCTCCTCATGAGCGTCAGCACACCCGACGGCCAGCATCGGCTGCCGCCCGCGCCTCGCCTGCGCCGACGTGTTGACGGTGTTCTCGTCATTGCGCTCCCGCCGCAGGATGCGCAATTGCACGAGGTGCTCGGCCTGCAGATGCCAACGAGCCTGATCGGCCTGACGATGCCCGAGGTTCCCAGCGTCAGCGTCGACGACGTGCTGGCCGGGCAGATAGCCACGCAGCACCTGATCAACCTCGGGCACACGCGAATCGGCGTGATCAACGGTGCGCCGATCATCTCGCCGTACACCGCGGAGAACGACCGCTACAAGGGTTACGAGCAGGCGATGAAGGGAGCCGAGCTCACCATCGATCCGATGCTCGAGGCCTACGGGTACTTCACCATCGCAGGTGGAGAGCAGGCGATGACCGCGCTCCTCACGCAGAAGGTGCCACCCACTGCTGTGTTCGCGATGTCCGACGAGATGGCCTTCGGGGCCATGAAGGCGCTGCGAGCGCACGGCATCACTCCGGGCAAGGAGATCTCACTCGTTGGCATCGACGGTCACGACATGAGCGAGTTCCTCGATCTCACGACCGTGGTCCAGCCGGTTCAGGATCTCGGCCGCATCGCGGCCGAGGCGCTGGTGCTCCAGTTGCGCTCGCCAAGCCCGCACCTGGGTGGCGACTCGATCCGGTTGCCAACTCAGTTGATAGTGCGGGGCTCGACGTCCCCGTACCGCGCGTAAAACGCTCAGCGCTCCGGCATCATGAGCACTGTGAAATCCGAGCACGTCTGGTGGCAGCGCGCGGCCGTCTACCAGGTGTACCCGCGGTCCTTCCGAGACCTCGACGGTGACGGAACCGGTGACCTGCGCGGAGTCATCCACGAGTTGCCCTACATCGCCGGGCTTGCGGTGGATGCCCTGTGGCTCTCGCCGTTCTACTCGTCCCCCCAGAACGATTCCGGCTACGACGTCGTCGATCCTCGGTCCGTCGATCCGGTGTACGGCACGCTCGCCGATGCTCAGGAGCTGATCGACCAGGCGCACTTCCGCGGGCTGCGCGTGCTCGTCGACATCGTCCCCAACCATTCGTCCAGCGATCGTCCCTGGTTCAAGGAGGCACTGCAGGCGGCTCCCGGCAGTCCCGAGCGCGCGCGCTACCACTTCAGGGATGGGCGGGGTCCGCACGGAAACGAGCCGCCGAACAACTGGATGAGCATGTTCGGCGGATCCGCGTGGACCAGGATCCACGAGGTCGACGGCACGCCGGGGCAGTGGTACCTGCACCTGTTCGACCCCACGCAGCCCGACCTGAACTGGGCCAACCCCCAGGTGCACCTCGACGGCCTCGAGACGCTGCGGTTCTGGCTCGACATGGGTGCCGACGGCTTCCGTGTCGACGTCGCGCTCGGGCTGGCCAAGGACATGACCTACCCAGACGTCGATGATCCCGAGGGGCTGGTCCTCGCGTTGCGAATGGATCTGGACGACGGGTCCGATGACGCGAAGGCCCGGCGCCTGCGAGTCGCCAACTGTCCGATCCTCGATCGCGACGAGGTGCAGGACATCTATCGCGAGTGGCGAGCGCTGCTCGACTCCTACCCGGGCGACCGGATGGCCGTCGCTGAGGCGTGGGTGCCGCCGGAGCGAGCCGCGCGTTACGTCGCCCCGGACACGTTGAACCAGATCTTCAACTTCGACTTCATGGCAGTCGGCTGGGATGCGGTCAAGATCAAGGACATCGTGCAACGGACGATCTCGGACCTCGCCGATGTCGGAGCACCACCGACGTGGGCGCTGTCGAACCACGACACCGCTCGCGTGGTGACCCGGCTCGGCGGCGGGCCGCTCGGGCGGCAGCGCGCGCGGGCCATGGCGCTGATCGCGCACTCGCTGCCGGGATCGGTGTACGTGTACCAGGGCGAGGAACTCGGGCTCGAGGACGCGGAGATGCCCGACGAGGCACGTCGCGATCCGGTCTGGTTCCGCACCAAGGGCGAGCAGAAGGGCCGCGACGGCGGCCGCGTCCCGTTGCCGTGGCGTGGTGATGCGCCGCCGTACGGATTCCACGACACGATCGTGAACGCGATCGTTCCTGCGCTGTGGCTCCCGTCGCCTCCCGGGTGGGCGGAGTTCACCGTCGAGTCGCAGTCGCGAGATGCGAGCAGCACGCTGGCGCAGTACCGGGCAATGCTCCGGCTGCGTCATGCCCACCCGGGCTTCGTCGCCCTGGACAACGTGACCTGGCCGGACGTTCCGGCCGGCGTATTCGCGATGCGCAGGTCGTGCGGGTTCGCCTGCGTCGTGAACTGCACCGACGAGGAGATCATCAGCCCGATCGGCGGCGTCGTCCTGACGGCGAGCGACGGGTCGGTGCACGCGGAGAACGGCGTCGTCAGGCTGCCTCCGGACACCGGCGCCTGGATCCAGACCTAGGCTCGAAGCCAAACCCGCCGACCTTGAGGTTGGCGTGGATTCGGGCACCGAATTCCCACGCCAACCTCAAGGTCGCGAGGGGCTAGGACAGGCGGAGCTGGTCGCCCTCGCTGTCGAAGATGTACGTGCGCTGCGGGTTGACCTTGACGACCTCGCCGATCTTCGGGGCGACCATGCCCTGGCCACGGGCGACCAGGTCCACGGCGGTGCCGTCGAATGCGTTGTAGGTCCCGTAGACGTACGTGTCCGCGCCGAGTTCCTCGACGAGGGTGACCGTCATGTCGGCGCCCTCGGTCGAGATGTGCAGGTCCTCGGGGCGAACGCCGACGAGGACCTTTCCCGATGCGGCCTTATCGAGGAAGGACCGCTCGACCGGAACGGTGAATCCGTTGAGGTCGATACCGCGCTCGACGATCGGTGCGGCGATGAGGTTCATCGACGGCGATCCGATGAACGTTCCCACGAAGGCGTTGCGGGGGTTGTCGTAGAGCTCGCGGGGGCTCGCGCACTGCTGCAGGATCCCGTCCTTGAGCACGGCAACGCGATCGCCCATGGTCATGGCCTCGACCTGATCGTGGGTGACGTAGACGGTCGTGGTGCCCAGGCGGCGCTGCAGCGCAGCGATCTGGGTACGGGTCTGCACGCGCAGCTTGGCGTCGAGATTGGACAGCGGCTCGTCCATCAAGAACACCTCGGGCTCGCGCACGATCGCGCGACCCATGGCGACGCGCTGGCGCTGGCCACCGGACAGGGCCTTCGGCTTGCGCTCGAGGTACTCGGTGAGGTCCAGCAGTGCGGCGGCGTCCTTCACGCGTCGCGTGATGTCCTCCTTGGAGACCTTCTGGATCTTCAGAGCGAATGCCATGTTCTCCGCGACCGACATGTGGGGGTACAGCGCGTAGTTCTGGAACACCATCGCGATGTCGCGGTCCTTGGCGGGAACATGGGTCACGTCGCGGTCACCGATCCAGATCGCACCGCTGGAGATCGGCTCGAGACCGGCCAACATGCGAAGGCTGGTGGACTTGCCGCAGCCGGACGGCCCGACGAGGACGAGGAACTCTCCCTCGGCGATGGTGAGGTCGAGATGGCTCACCGCCGGCTTGGTGCCGCCGGGGTACACGAGGCTGACATCGTCGTACTTAACCTGCTTGGTCATGGCGAGATCCCTTCACCGGCAGGAACGTGCCGGACGATCCGTAGTGGAAGTGATGCCCGAACGGTAGCGGACCGAAGTAAGCGTTGGCTGCCCGTCGCGAAGAACGCTCATGCAAGCCGGTTGCAGAGATTCGCGTTGCCCTCGTATATCAAATTGTGATGGTTACATCGGCTACTTGCACCCAAAGCGGTTGCAACAGGCCTCCGGGAAGGGACAAGATGACAGCGTTTACGTCGTTCGAGTCCGCTTGAACGGCCGCCCGCCGGGGACCTTCCCCGTCGATCCGTGAAGTCAAGGAGAATCCATGACCGCAACATTGCGGCGCCGTGGGGCAGCGATCCTCGTCGGTGGTGTTGCAGCAAGCATGCTGCTCGCCGCCTGCGGGTCAAGCTCCTCGAGCGATAGCAGCAGCAGCGAGGCTGCTGCCTCTACAGCAAGCGAAGCAGCGCCGGCAAGCAGTGCTGCTGCCGTCCCGGCCGGTTGCGAGGCGTACGCCGCCTACACCGGTCACGAGGGCACCAGTGTGACCCTGTTCACCTCAGTTCTGCCGCCCGAGCAGCAGCGCTACGAGGACGCGTGGAAGCCCTTCGAGGACTGCACGGGTATCGACATCGTGTACGAAGGAAGCGACCAGTTCGAGGCACAGCTGCCGACCCGCATCGCCGGTGGCAACGCCCCCGACCTCGCGTGGATCCCGCAGCCTGGCCTCCTCGCCAAGCTCGTCCAGGCAGGCGGACCGGTTCCGGCACCGCAGTCAGTGGCGGACAACGTCGACAAGTACTTCAACCCGGCGTGGAAGTCCTACGGCACGGTTGACGGCACCTTCTACGCCGCCCCGAACAGCTCGAACATGAAGTCGTTCGTGTGGTACTCGCCGAAGGTGTTCGCCGAGAAGGGCTACACCGTCCCCACCACGTGGGACGAGCTCTTCGCGCTGAGCGACCAGATGGTCAAGGACGGCGTGAAGCCGTGGTGTGGCGGCATCGAGTCCGGTGGAGCCACCGGCTGGCCGGCCACTGACTGGCTCGAGCAGGTTGTTCTCCGTCAGTCGGGCGGCGACGTGTACGACCAGTGGGTCGCGCACACCGTCAAGTTCGACTCGCCTGAGATCACCAAGGCCATGGACACCCTCGCTGGCTGGATGAAGAACGCTGACTACGTCAACGCGGGCTTCGGCAACGTCCAGACCATCGCCACCACTGCTTTCCAGGATGCGGGCAAGCCGATCCTCGACGGCAAGTGCGGCATGCTCCAGCAGGCCTCGTTCTACGCGGCCCAGTGGGAGTCCTTCAAGCCCGGTGCGGTCGTGGCTGAGGACGGCGACGTGTTCGCCTTCTTCCTGCCCCAGATCGACGAGGCTGTTGCACCCAACCCGGTCGTCGGCGGCGGCGAGTTCACCACCGCATTCTCCGACCGTCCCGAGGTCCAGGCCGTGCAGACGTACCTGTCCTCGGCTGAGTACGCAACCGCCCGTGCAGCACAGCCCGGCGGCTGGGTGTCGGCGAACAGCGGAGTTCCGCTGGACACCTACACCGACGCCATTGCAGCACTGTCGGCGAAGTACCTCACCGATCCGACCGGCGTCTTCCGCTTCGACGCTTCTGACCTGATGCCGGCTGCTGTCGGTGCGGGTGCGGAGTGGACGCAGATGACGGCGTGGTTCGCTGAGGACAAGCCGACGCAGGCTGTTCTGCAGGCGATCGATGCAGCGTGGCCCGCTTCCTGATCAAGGGAGCACCGGCTAGTTGCTCGGAATGACTGAGCGCCGGGGTCCGCAGGGTGTAAACACATCTTCGGACCCCGGCCTCATCATGTGAGGCCAGAGTCTCCTGGTTTCACGCTCAGACAACGAGAGAGGAAGGTTCGGTGGAGGAGCTCACCTCCGGACTAGCGAAAGTCGGCACCGGCCTGGCCGCGGTAGCGATCTTCCTTGGCCTACTTCTCATCGTTTTCTTCATTGGCGCACGGGCGAAGGGCAAGCTGCAGTTCCCTGCGGCGATCATCGTCTTCCTCGGCCCAGCGATCGTGCTGCTCGCGTACGGCCTCATCGCCCCCGCGTTCCTCACCACCGTCGGCAGCTTCAAGAACGCGAGCGGAACCGAGTTCGTCGGCCTCTCGAACTTCTCCTGGATCTTCACGACGGAGGAGAACCGGAAGTTCCTCATCAACACGGTGCTGTGGATCATCATTGCGCCGCTGGTATCCACGTCCCTGGGCCTGACCCTCGCCCTTCTGCTTGACCGCATGCGTCGCGAGTCGATCTCCAAGTCCCTGATCTTCATGCCCATGGCGATCTCCTTCGTCGGCGCCGGCATCATCTGGGGACTGGTCTACGAGTACCGCGACCCCGCCGGCACGCAGGTCGGTCTCCTGAGCCAGCTTGCGCAGTGGGCCGGCATGGACGACCCGCCCAACTGGCTGCTGTGGCAGCCATGGAACAACTTCTTCCTCATGGTCATCATGATCTGGATCCAGGTCGGCTTCGCCATGGTCGTTCTGTCGGCCGCGATCAAGGCCATCCCTGGTGACGTCGTGGAAGCCGCCGAACTCGACGGAGCGACGGGCTGGAAGCTGTTCAGCCGAGTGACCATCCCGATGGTTCGCGGAACGCTCATCGTCGTCCTGACCACCATCGTCATCGCTGTCCTGAAGGTCTTCGACATCGTCCGTGTCATGACCAACGGCAACTTCGGAACGCAAGTCGTCGCGAACGAGATGTACGCGCAGTCGTTCGTTCAGTTCGACGTGGGCCGCGGCAGCGCTCTGGCGGTCGTCCTGTTCGTCGGCGTCGTCCCACTGATCGTCTACAACGTGCTTCAACTGCGGAAGGAGCGCACGATCCGATGAGCGTCGAAGCGCACGAGATCATCCCGATGCCGCAGGCACAGCTTCCTGAGGAGACGATCCCTCAGGCTGCGCGCCGCAAGCTGAGCAGCCCGTGGGCGACCGGTGTCGTCATCCTCATCACGATCCTGTGGACCATCCCGACCTTCGGCCTGCTCGTCACCTCGCTGCGTCCCTCGTACGAGGCGCAGAACTCCGGCTGGTGGACGATCTTCACGAATCCGACCATGACCCTGGACAACTACAGCCAGGTCATCACCGGCGGCACGACGATCCCTAACGGCATCGCCCCCTACTTCTTCAACTCGTTCGCCATCGCCATCCCGGCCGCGATCTTCCCGCTGGTTATTGCGTGCATGGCTGCGTACGCGATCGCATGGATCCCGTTCAAGGGCTCGACGTTCATCTTCTTCACGATCTTCGCGTTGCAGGTCATCCCACTGCAGATGTCGCTGCTCCCGCTGCTCACCATGTTCAGCAAGGGCTGGAGCCTGGGGCCGATCCCGCTCTTCCCTGACTTGAACAAGCCGGGCACCGAGCAGTCGATCTTCGTCGGCACCTACATACCCCTGTGGATCGCGCACACCATGTTCGCGCTGCCGCTCGCGATCTTCCTGCTGCACAACTTCATCAACCAGCTGCCTCGCGAACTCTTCGAGGCCGCCCGCGTCGACGGCGCGAGCCACTTCCTCATCTTCCGCAAGCTCGTGCTGCCCCTGACGGTCCCGGCCATCGCATCGTTCGCGATCTTCCAGTTCCTGTGGGTGTGGAACGACTTGCTTGTCGCGTTGACGTTCGCAGGGGGAACCCCGAACGTCGCGCCCATCACCGCCTATCTGGCCAATATCAAGGGGTCCTACGGATCCCAGCTCCATCTGGTTACCGCGGGCGCGTTCGTGGCGATCATCGTTCCGCTCATCGTGTTCTTCTCGCTGCAGCGATTCTTCGTGCGAGGACTGCTCGCGGGCTCCGTCAAGGGATAGGTATTCATGGATCTGGTTGTCCCGCGCGACTTCGAACTCGGAGTCGCCACTTCGTCATGGCAGATCGAGGGCGACGTTGCCGGCCGGGGTCGCTGCAACTGGGATGACTTCGCGCTGATCCCGGGCGCGATCGTCGACGGGAGCACGGGCGAGCCCGCGTGCGACCACGTGCATCGTCTCGACGAGGACCTCGACCTCCTGGCCTGGCTCGGCGTCGATGCCTACCGCTTCTCGATCAGCTGGCCGCGGGTGATGCCCGACGGCACCGGCACGCTGTCGGCGGACGGCCTGGCGTTCTACGACCGGCTTGTCGACGGGCTGCTCGCGCGTGGCATCAAGCCGGTGGCGACGCTCTTCCACTGGGACCTCCCGAGCGTGCTGGAGGACAAGGGCGGCTGGACCAACCGCGACACCGCCGAGTACTTCGCCGACTACGCCGAGGCGATGGGCCGCCACTTCGCGGACCGCGTCGACCGGTGGGCGACGCTCAACGAGCCGTGGTGCAGTGCGTTCCTTGGCTACTGCGCCGGCTACTTCGCGCCGGGGCGCACCGAGCCGGGCGCATCGCTGGCCGCGGCCTACCACCTGATCCTCGGGCACGGCCTGGCCGTCGAGCGCCTGCGTGCTGTCGGCGCGAAGAACCTGGGCGTGGTGCTCAACCTCATCCCGATCATCAGCGAGGCGCCGGAGATGGATAAGGCGGCCCAGCACATCGACGGGCTGCAGAACCGGCTGTTCCTCGACCTGCTCGCCGGCCGCGGGATTCCCGAGGACCTCGTCGAGTCGTGCGCGTCGGTGACCGACTGGGCCTTCGTCGACGACGCGGATCGCGCGGTCATGTCGACGAAGATCGACTGGCTCGGTGAGAACTACTACACGGTCATGCGCGTCGCTCCGCCCAACACGGCCGACGTCGACGCGATCGGCCAGGAGACCCGCATGTTCCCGGCCTGTCCGCCGTTGAGCTTTGCGCCGAGGGCACCGCTGACCCATATGGGCTGGGAGATTCTTCCCGAGGGCATCGACCTGGCCCTGCGGCAGGCAACGAATGCGCTGCCAGGCGTGCCACTGTGGGTCTGCGAGAACGGTGCGGCCGTCGATGAGGTCACCGACGAGTCGGGAATCCACGACCCGATTCGCACCGAGTACATCAAGGACCACATCCGCGTGCTGCTGCGTGCGCGGGAGAACGGCTTCGATATCCGGGGCTACTTCGCGTGGAGCCTGCTCGACAACCTCGAGTGGGCGTCTGGCTGGACGATGAAGTTCGGTATCGTCCGTGTCGACCCGGCCACCGGCGAGCGCACGCCAAAGGACAGCGCGCACTGGTACCGCGAGCAACTGGCCCAGCCGCGCGCCTGAGTCGAGGCATACTGCGGTCATGGCAGACATGACGATCGACATCAGCGGCGAGGCAGTGCCCACCTTCTTTGCGGTGCCCGACTCGGGCACCGGGCCGGGCCTCATCGTGGTCCAGGAGTGGTGGGGGCTGGTCCCGCACGTGCACGACCTGGTCCGCAGGTTCGCCGCCGCTGGCTTCGTGGCCATGGCCGTCGACCACTACCGCGGCGAGCAGACGACCGAGCCCGACGAGGCCGGGAAGCTCATGATGGGACTGTCGATCGAGCAGGTGGCCGTCGATCTTGCCGCGGCTGCCGATGTCCTGCTCGCCCGTGACGAGGTCGTCGGAGACGAGGTCAGCGTCATCGGCTTCTGCATGGGCGGCGGACTCGCCCTCCTGGCGCCGACAGTCTCAGACGCGATCACCAAGTCCATCGCCCTGTACCCCGCCATGCCGTGGCCGCACTACGCACCCGACTGGAGTCGGTACGCAGGCAAGGCAGCGCAGGTGCACCTGGCCGAGCACGACAACCCCGCCACTGCTCCCGCGGTCGCCGCCCTGGCAGCGGAGATCGCCGATGCCGGCGGATCCGCTGAGGTGTTCGACTACCCCGGCGGGGTGCATGCCTTCTTCAACGACTCGCGTCCTGAGGTCTACCAGGCGGACAACGCCGAACTCGCCTGGACGCGGATCCTCGACTTCCTGCGTCCCTAGGTGCACGCGCCGGCCGACCTGCGTGCGCTCGACGCGGCCGTCTGCGAATGCCGACGCTGCCCGCGCCTGGTCGAGTGGCGCGAGGAGGTGGCCCGGGTCAAGCGCGCATCATTCGCGGACCAGGAGTATTGGGGTCGGGCGGTTCCAGGCTTCGGGGCGTCCGAGCCGTCGATCTGGATCGTCGGGCTTGCGCCCGCTGCCCATGGAGCCAATCGGACCGGGCGCATGTTCACCGGCGACCGCAGCGGCGACTGGCTCTTCGCGTCGTTGTACCGAACCGGGCTTGCGTCGCAGCCGACGTCGACGGCCCGCGGCGACGGCCTGACGTTGACGGACGTTCGAATCACGGCCGCCGTGCACTGCGCGCCCCCGGACAACAAGCCCACCCCCGACGAGTTTGCGAACTGCTCGACATGGTTGGCGTCCGAGCTGCGGATCGTCGGGCCGACGGTCAAGGTGATCGTCGCGCTCGGCGGGCTGGCCTGGAAATCCGTCGAGCGCATTCTCCTGTCGGAGGGCTGGAGCCTGCCGCGCCCAAGGCGGCCCTTCGGGCATGCGGCACGCTTCACCGCGATCTCTTTGGCCTCGACAACCGTTCAGGTACTCGGGTCTTACCACCCCAGCCAGCAGAACACGTTCACCAGAAGGCTGACCGAGCCGATGCTCGACGACGTGTTCGCGAACGCCGTCGACCTTGCTCGGTCCTAGGGTTGGCATGCGCCCCTGTAGTCCAACTGGCAGAGACACCCGGCTTAAACCCGGCACAGTGAGGGTTCGATCCCCTCTGGGGGCACGGCGAGAGGAGGCAGCGGTGGGCCTTATGTCGTGGTTGCGTCGCAGTTCGCCGAGAGGTGCGGGGTCCGTCGTCGGCGTCTTCGACGAGATCTACAGCCCGTCCGCCGCTCGTGCACGAGAGCATCTGGACCGCCAGCATGAGCAGGTCGTTGCGACCCCATCGCCTGGGGACCGGCTGCTGTCCGAAGGCCGCGTCGTCATAGAGGGCGACGTAATTGGCGAAACCGATCCCATCGGTTAACGTGGAAAGCATGCAGTCATCGAACCCCGTCCTCACGCGCTATGAGAAGAACGACAAGTCCGGCTATGCCTATGCGGAAGGCGTAAACGCCTACACGCAGGCGGCCGCCGGCGGAGCCGGAGCGGCCGACGTCAATACGGCGTTCCAGCAGGTCACGGCAGGCGGCGGAGCCCGCCTGACCATGAACGACGTCATCGTCAAGTGCCTTGCCGTTTTCGCCGTCACCGTGATCTTCGCGGTCATCGGGTGGAACCTCGTCATCTCCATGCCGTGGCTCATGTGGGTTGGCTTGCTGGGCGGCCTTGGCCTTGGCCTGGTCAACGCCTTCAAGAAGGTGCCGTCCCCGCCGCTGATCCTTCTCTACGCGGTCTTCCAGGGCGTGTTCCTCGGCGGCATCAGCAACTTCTACAACACCTTGGCGCTGTCCAACGAGTACCAGGGCATCGTGCTCCAGGCAGTCATCGCGACGATGACAACGTTCGGCGTGATGCTGACGCTGTACCTGACCGGCATCATCAAGGTCACCGAGAAGTTCAAGAGCGTGATGAAGGTCGCGTTCGTCTCGTACCTGGTGCTTGGCCTCGCCTCTCTCGTCGCGGCCCTGTTCGGAGTGGGTGGCGGCTGGGGCTTCCACGGGATCGACGGAATTGGCCTGCTCATCTGCGTCTTCGGCGTGCTGATCGCGGCATTCTTCCTCCTGCTCGACTTCGAGGCCATCAGCCAGGGCATCAAGCAGGGCGCACCCGAGCGGGAGTCGTGGCGCATGGCCTTCGGTCTGCTCGTCACGCTGATCTGGCTGTACCTGGAGTTCTTGCGACTGCTGTCCATCATCACGCGCAACTAGCACTACAACGCAGCTACGGAAGGCTGCGCCGCAGTTCGATCAGCCGCTCGGTGACGGGCTGGACATCGGACAGCGGCGCAGCCTTCGCCGCGTTCAGGAAGTCGCGCCCGATCACCGCCAGCAGCGATCCGAGACCGTGCGGCGCGAGCCGGGGGAGCGCAACGTCGGCGGGCATTCGTCTATCGAGGGCGCGCGTGCGTGCGAGGAGCTCCTCGGCAGCCGCGTAGCACGCGTCGGTGGCCGTCGCGGCGCGATACAGGGGCATCCCGTTCAGGCGGTCGACCACTCGCTCCAGTTCGGTCTCGAGGGCATGCAACTCGTCGGCGGTCGCCATGCTCACCGATCTGCCGGAGCGCTCATGGCGCCACCCTACGGCGCTATGGTCGTGAGGTGGAGATACACGACTCGGTCCTCGACCTCATCGGAAACACCCCGCTCGTGCGCCTCAACCGGGTCACGCAGGGGTTCGTCAGCGAACCAGGGCCGCTGGTCCTCGCCAAGGTGGAGTACGTCAACCCCGGCGGCTCGGTCAAGGACCGCATTGCCGTGCGCATGGTCGACGCGGCCGAGCGCGACGGCCTCCTCCTTCCCGGCGGCACGATCGTCGAGCCGACCAGCGGCAACACGGGCATCGGCCTGGCACTCGTCGCCCAGCAGCGCGGTTACAAGACAGTCTTCGTCTGCCCCGACAAGGTGAGCGAGGACAAGCGCAATGTCCTGAAGGCGTATGGCGCCGAGGTCGTGGTGTGCCCGACGGCAGTCGACCCCGAAGACCCGCGCTCGTACTACAGCGTCAGCGACCGGCTCGCGCGCGAGCTCCCCGGCGCCTGGAAGCCCGACCAGTACGCCAACCCGAACAACCCGCTGTCGCACTACGAGACGACTGGCCCCGAGCTGTGGCGCCAGACCGACGGCCGTATCACGCACTTCATCGCGGGTGCAGGCACGGGCGGAACGATTTCCGGGGCGGGCCGCTACCTCAAGGAGGTCAGCGGCGGGGCGGTGCGCGTCATCGCTGCAGACCCCGAGGGCTCGGTCTACTCCGGCGGCAGCGGGCGCCCGTACCTCGTCGAGGGCGTGGGCGAGGACTTCTGGCCGACGACGTACGACGCGGCCATTCCCGACGAGATCATCGCGGTGTCCGACAAGGACTCCTTCGAGATGACGCGCCGCCTCGCGCGCGAGGAGGGGCTGCTCGTCGGCGGCTCCTGCGGAATGGCAGCCGTTGCCGCACTCCGGGTCGCCGCGACTGCCGGACCCGACGCCGTGATCGTGGTGCTGCTTCCCGACGGCGGACGCGGCTACTTGTCCAAGGTGTTCAACGACGAGTGGCTCAGCAAGTACGGATTCCTCCAGGCCGATACCGAGCGCACGGTCGGCGACGTGCTCCGCGGCAAGTCCGGCGAGCTGCCGCCGTTCGTTCACACGCATCCCACGGAGACGGTCCGCGACGCGATCGACATCCTGCGGGAGTTCGGCGTATCGCAGATGCCGGTCGTTCGCGCCGAGCCGCCCATCATGGCCGCGGAGGTCGTCGGCTCGGTCGTCGAGCGCGACCTGCTCGACGACCTGTTCAACGGCCGCGCCCAATTGGCCGACAAAGTCGACGCGCACATGTCCGCGGCGCTGCCCATGGTCGGTGCCGGCGAGCCGGTCTCCGCGGCGGTGGAAGCGCTGCAGAGCTCCGATGCCGTGGTGGTCGTCGACGACGGCAAGCCCTCCGGTGTCATCACCCGGCAGGACGTCCTCGGCTACCTCTCCAGATAGCCCCGCCCCACTGAGTGCGGGGCTACGCGGCGGGGCTTGCCGTCGCGCTAGGACTGGCGCCGGGCGCGCCAGCGGGTGTCGGCAGCAGCGGAGCGCAGGTCTCCATCGCGGCCTGCACGGTCGAATCCGTCTGGTCCAGCGTGCCCAGCCAGTTGTCCCCGTCCGCGACGGTGACGTCGTGGTCGGTCAGGCAGCTCTTGTAAGCCGCGATGGCGGTCTCGTCGATCTGCGCTCCGCCACCAGGGCCGCGCTGCCCGAACCCACCCTGGGGCGCGAGGCTCGCGCACGCCGTCTGCGCAGCGTCGTACGTCTGCTGGTCGACGCCTTCGGGAAGCCCGCCGCCGGGGAAACCCCCGCCGCCGGGTCCACCACTGGGCGGCGCGCCCGTAGGCATCCCGGAGGGGAAGTCGGTCGGCATGCCACTGGGCATGACGCTCGGGAAGCCGCTCGGCCCGCCATTGCCGCCGCCGGCGAAGTCCGGAAGCGTGACGCCGTTGTCCGACATGCACTGGCGGTACTCGGCGAAGTCACCGCCTGCGGCCGCTCCCGACGCTGCGGCCGTTGGCGCTGCAGCCGCGGCATCTGTCGATGAGTCGGCACTGGATGACGATCCGCCGCATGCGGACAACAAGAGCAGTGCGCCTGCGATCGCGGCGGTGAACGAAGCGGTACGGCGGATCATGAGTTATCTCCTTGAGGTGAGGGTTCGCTGGACGGTGTTGTCGTGGAGGGTGCGCCGGGAATTGCGCCTTCGGACACGGATGTCGCGGTCACGGTCCCGTCGTCGCCGGTCGTTCCTTGAATGACGACCGTCGATCCGGCTGCTAGTTCGTCCAGCGACGTCGGCGACTCGGTCGTCACCGGAGCGCTGGTGGGAACCACGACCTTGACCGTGTTCCCGGTCGCATCGGTGATGTACAAGGTGGTTCCGTCGACGAGCTTGACGGTGCCGGTAGTCACGGCTCCCGCAGCGTCCGCGGCGGTGCCACCACCCGGAGCAGCGCCGCCACCGGGGAACGAGCCTCCGCCCGGGAACGAGCCTCCGCCCGGGAATCCGCCGCCACCGCTCAGCGCGGCAAAGTCGGGAATTGCCGACGCGGACGACGAGGTCCGCTTCTCAACGAACGCTCCGCCGGCGAAGCCGACCGCGAGCACAAGGAGGACGAGCAGCACCCAGGTGAGTCGGTTCGGTCGCGCGTGCTCGCGCTTGGCGAGAAGCGTCGCCAAGTCGTCGTCGGTCGTGTCACTCATGTCTCAGCGCCTCGATTGGTCGTAGGGATGCGGCACGGTTTGCGGGATAACTGCCGAAGAACAGCCCGAGCGCCACGGATACCGCGAAGGCGCCGATGACGGAGATCGGCATGATCACCGGGGTGACACCAGCTATCTGGAACTGCGTCACCACGAGTGCAATCGCGACTCCGGCGACGCCTCCGATGATGGAGAGCACAGTTGCCTCCACGAGGAACTGGCCCATGATCGCGGACTTGCTCGCACCGATGGCCTTGCGGATGCCGATCTCGCGTGTTCGCTCAGTGACGGTGACGAGCATGATGTTGGTGATGCCGATGCCACCGACGAGCAGACTGATCGCTGCGACCGCTCCGAGCAGGACGGTGAACACCTGGTTGGTGTCCGCGACGGTCGACAGCAGGCTGGCCTGGTTGAGGACCTGGTAGTCCCGCGAGGACGTGTCCGTGGTGCCATGCCGATCGTCGAGGATCGATTCCACCTCGGACTGAGCGTCCTCAGTCGCCGTGCCCGAGACGGCTTGGACAAGGACGGTCTCAAGGCTGCCGTAGCCGGTCAGGTGCCCTTGCACGGTGGTCAGCGGAGCGACGATCACGTCGTCGGAGTCCTGGAATCCGCTGCTGCCCTTCTCGGTCAGCGTTCCGACAACAGTGAACGGGGTCCCCGAGCAGACGATCTCCTTGCCGACCGGATCCACAGTGCCGAACAGTTCGTCGACGACGGTCTGGCCGAGGACGACGGTGCGCTTAGACCCCGTCACATCGTCATTCGTGAAGTAGGTGCCCGAGTCCAAAGTCAGGTTCGAGGCCTCGAAGTAGGACGGCCACGTGCCGGTGATGCTGGTCGAGTAGCTGGTTCCCTCGTAGGTGCACGCGGATTGTGCCGTGACGACGGGCGAGGCGCTCTTGACGTCCGGAGCGAGAACGTCGTCGGCAAGGGCGATCGCATCGTCCACGGTCAAGTCCTTGAACTGCGTGCGCCCGCCCCCGCCGCCCGGACCGAATGCTCCGTGGCGGACCGTGAGGGTGTTGGTGCCCAGTTGCTCGATGCTGCTCGTGACCGCTTGCGAGGACCCGTTGCCGACCGCGACCAGCACGATCACCGCGGCAACGCCGATGAGAATGCCGAGCACGGTGAGCGAGGAGCGGAGTCGGTTCGCGGTAACACCGCGAAGCCCGATGCGAATGGTCTCCAAGAGGTTCACTTTCGGTTCCACCGCTCGGCCGAGATCAGCCCATCGACCAGGGTTATGACGCGATCCGCACGATCGGCAACCTCGTCCTCGTGGGTGATCATGACGATGGTTCGACCTTCCGCGTGCATCTGGTCCATGAGGTCGAGCACGTCCGAGGTGGCTTGGCTGTCGAGGTTTCCCGTCGGCTCGTCCGCGAGGAGCAGCGAGGGCTCGGCGACGAGGGCTCGCGCGACCGCGACTCGTTGCTGCTGGCCACCCGACAGTTCGTTGGGCTGGTGCCGCATCCGCTCCGCCAGTCCGACGGAGGCAAGGGCTGCCGCAGCTCGGGAGTGACGCTCCTTGCGCCCGACGCCTCGGTACAGCAGCGGCAGCTCGACGTTCGCGATGGCCGTGGTGCGAGGGATCAGGTTGAACGATTGGAAGATGAATCCGATCTTCCTGTTACGCACGATCGACAGCGCGGACTCATCGAGGGAGTCGATGTTGATGCCGTCCAGTTCGTAGTGCCCGGTAGTCGAGCCGTCGAGCGCGCCGATGATGTTCATGAGGGTCGACTTGCCTGAGCCGGACGTACCCATGATTGCCAGGTAGTCCCCTCGCTCGACCGTCAGATCGACTCCGCGAAGGGCGTGCACCGTGGTCTCTCCCAGGCCGTAGGACTTGGTGATGCCGGTCAGTGCGATAACGGGAGCCATCACGGACCGCCCTGGATCGAGATGGCCGGACCGGCGCCGCCACCCAGGCCGCCGCCACCACCGGGGATACCGCCACCGGGGAAGCCGCCGAAGCCACCGCTGCTGTCGGTAGTCGAGATCACCAACTGGTCGCCCTCGGCGACTCCGCTGGTGATCTCCGTTCCGGAGTCTCCGGCCAGGCCCGTCGTCACCGCGACGGTCGAGTCGACGCCGTCCTTGCGTACCGTCACGGTGCTCACGCCGCCGACGGTCGAGACTGCCGCGCTCGGCGCCCACAGGACGCCAGTGGCCTCGTCGACCGTCACGACGACACTCGCGCTCATCCCATCGCGCAGCGCGTCGGGAGCATCGTCGAGGGTGATCGTCGCTCCGTAGGTGGTGACGTCGCCTCCCGTCGTGGGCAGGATGTCCACGGCCGTGACCGTCCCAGTCGCATCTTCGCCAGAGAGGGCGTCGAAGGTGACAGTCGCGGGCTGGCCGACGGCGACCTTCAGTGCATCAGCCTCGGAGAAGTTGGCGACCACCTCGTAGCTCGCATCGGGGATCAAGGTGAGAACGGGAGCGCCGGCTGCGGCGGCCTGTCCGTCCTCGATCGTCACCGTGCCGACAACACCGGAGACCGGTGCCCGCAGCACGGTCTCGTCGAGCGCGGCATTGGCCGACTTGACTCCCTCGCGAGCCACGTCGATCGCCGCGTCGTCGGCCGTCGTCGACCCAGCACCCGTGTCCACGCTTGCCGCCCCTGCCTGCAGGGAAGCGAGGGACTCCTGCGCGCGGACGATGCTCTCCTGATCCGAAGCGGAACTCTTCTTCATGGCCAACTGCGCGGCGTCCACGGACTTCTGCGCGGCGTCAATGGAGTCCTGGGCCTGCTTGGCCAAGCTCGCCTGGAGCTTCTTGAGTGAGACATTCGCCGAAGTGATGCGCGCGTCGGCGTTCACGAGGCTCTGCTGGCTCTGAATGGCCGCGACCTTCTGGGAGTTGACGGTGTTGTCGTAGCTCTGCTGCGCGTTGCGCAGGGAGTCATTGGCCGATGTGCACTGGCTGGACGAGGAGCCGTAGGTGTTGCAGTCGTTGGTCTGCTTGGCCTGGGCGCTCGCAACGTTGGTCGCTGACTGGTTGACCTTGAGGTTGTTGGTCGTCTCGTCTGCGGACGCGGTCTGGACGGCTTGGTCATATGCGGTCTTCGCGTTTGTGACCTCCGCCTCTGCTGATCGCAGCTGGCTCCATGCATCCGTGCTCGGGCACGAGCCGTTGGGATCAAGGCAGCTTGTTGACCACGACGACTTCGCATCGGCGAGATCCTGCTTCGCGTTGTCCAATGTGAGCTGGTTGCTCTTCTTGTTGAGCTTGGCCGTGTTCTGAGCGTCGGTGACCGATCGCTGCGCAGACTGAAGCGAAAGCGAGGACTGGTTCGCCGCGGTGACTGCCTGGGCGTAAGAGCGCTTCGCAGACGTCAGTGCAGACTTCGCTGACGCGTCGTCCTGAGTCGCCAGTCGCTCGCCCGCCTCCACAGCGTCGCCCGCCTTGACGCGCAGCGAGTCGACCGTGCCGCTCTGCGTAAACGACAGGTCGACAGTGCCAGCCGTCTCGACCGACCCGGTCGCGGTGACCGTCTCGCTCACCGTTCCCGACTGCACCGCGACGGTGCGGCCGGTGGTGGCCTCGGCCGTCGAGTGGAACAGCCAGAAGTAGCCGCCGACGACGGCGCCCACGAGGACGAGGGCGAGCGTGATGTTGATCCAGACGATGCGTCGCTTCATGCCGGCACTGTGCCTACGGAGTCTGTGAGTTCTCTGGCAAGCGCGTGTGGAAGGGCTGTGACGTTGTCCAGGCCGGACGCGCGGGGCTTTCACAGGAAACTGACAGGATTCACACAGATCGCGTTCGGGTGAGGGGAGCACACTGCTCGCATGGTCAAGTCAGGCTCGCCCGAAGCACGTCTCCTCGTCGTGGACGACGAGCCCAACATCGTCGAGCTGCTCGAGGCGAGCCTGCGCTTTCACGGCTTCGAGGTGACGACCTGCGGCGACGGCAAGACCGCCCTCAGCCTGGCGAAGTCGATCAAGCCGGACCTCATGGTCACCGACGTGATGATGCCCGGGCTCAATGGCTTCGAACTCGTGCGCAGCCTGCGGGCGGACGGTTATCAGTTCCCGGTGCTGTTCCTCACCGCGAAGGACGCGGTCGACGATCGGGTGACGGGGCTGACGATCGGTGGCGACGACTACATCGTCAAGCCCTTCAGCCTCAGCGAGGTCGTCGCACGGATCCGGACGGTACTCAAGCGCTCCGGCACCGGACGCATCGACATCGTCCCCGAGATGCTGACGTACGCGGACCTGATCGTGAACGAGGCTGCTCACGACGTCCGTCGCGGGGATCGCGAGATCACGTTGTCGCCGACCGAGTTTCGCCTGCTGTGCTACCTGATGGAGAACGCCGAGACGGTGGTCAGCAAGGCCCAGATCCTCGACTCCGTGTGGCAGTACGACTTCGGTGGTGAGATGAACGTGGTCGAGTCGTACATCTCGTACCTGCGCCGCAAGATAGACATCGAGGAGCCGCACCTCATTCATACAGTGCGCGGCGTGGGCTACGTCCTGCGCAGGCCCCGATCATGATGCGCGCCATCGCGCGGCGTCCGCTGCGCGTGAAGATCAGCCTGCTGATGGTGCTGCTCCTATCCGTTGGGTTGTTCGTCTCGTCACTCATCGCCACTACCGCGCTGCGTGGCTACCTCACGGATCGAGTGGACGAATCGATTCAGGGAGGCTCGCGACCGTTCGCATCCGCACAGCCGGCCTTTCCCTCAGTAATAGTCAGCGCGGGTTCCACAGCAGCGGACTTTCGGCCGCCATCGCGGTTCTACATAGCGGCGGTGTACTCAACTGGCCAGGCCACCGACGTCATCTCCCTTCCCGACTCCACAGGTGTCGAGGTTCCCGCGATACCCGACGTGTCCGAACTCTCGGCGCTGACCGGTCAGCCGTTCACTGTGGGCTCTGTTGATTCCGGCCCCGAGTGGCGGGTGGTCGTGACGCCGACCGCAGCAGGCGACGGCTGGATTGTCGTCGCGTCTTCCCTTGCCGACGTTCAGGCGACGGTCAGCCGGCTCGTCCTGCTGCAGTTGATCGTCGGCGGGGTCGTGGTGATCATCGCCGGTGTGGTCGGCTACTGGATCGTCCGGCGAAGCCTGCGTCCACTCGACGAGATGTCGTCCACAGCGCAGACGATCGCGGACGGTGATCTCAGCCTGCGGGTGCCCGAGTCCGGCGACGGCGGTGAGGTCGACCAGCTCGCGACCTCCTTCAACACGATGGTCATGAGGATCGAGGAGTCCTTCGCCGCACAGCGAGCGTCCGAGGTGCAGGCCCGCGCCTCGGAGGAGCGCATGCGCCAGTTCGTCGCCGATGCCAGCCACGAACTGCGTACCCCGCTGACGTCCATCCGCGGGTACGCAGAGCTGATCGAGGAGGGTGCGGCCACCGACAGTGAACTCGCCGTCGAGCGGATCCAAAGTGAAGCCACGCGTATGGGACTGCTCGTCGACGACCTGCTGATGCTCGCTCGGCTCGATCAGCATCGTCCCCTCGTCGCGGAGCCCGTTGACGTACAGGAACTGGTGCGTGACGCCGTGTCGGGCGCTCTGGCCGGCTCGCCGGATCGGCGTATCGACATCGTCCTGCCCGTGGTGGGCGCGGTTGTCGTCAGCGGTGATCGTGACCGGCTTCGTCAAGTCCTCGACAACCTGCTGTCGAACGCCCTGCGCTACTCAGCACCCGAGGACCCCGTGGATGTCACCGTGGCGGTCGAATCCGGATGGTGCGCCATCGCGGTCGCCGATCGCGGGGTCGGGCTCACCAAGGACGAGGCCGGCCAGGTGTTCGAGCGGCTCTATCGCACTGATGACGCGCGGTCGCGGGTGCGCGGTGGCACCGGCCTTGGACTGGCGATCGTGCGATCAGTCGTCGAGGCGCACAGCGGATCGGTTTCGGTCGTCAGCGAGGTCGGCGCAGGGTCGACCTTCGTCGTGCGGCTGCCGGTGCTCGCCGAGTCCTAGGACGCTAGCGCGGGCAGAGCCAAGCCGGTGTTGGCGTGGCAGCGGTAGCCGTTGGGGTTCTTGTAGAGGTACTGCTGGTGGTAGTCCTCAGCCAGGTAGTAGGTGCGCTCCGAGGCCGGCCCGATCTCCGTCGTGATGTCCGGGTATCCGCGCTTGGAGATCACGTCCGCGTACGCGGTGCGGGTCTGCTCGATGAGGTCGCGCTGCTCGTCGGTCGTGTAATAGATCGCGCTGCGGTACTGGGTACCGGTGTCGTTGCCCTGGCGGTAGCCCTGGGTTGGGTCGTGGTTCTCCCAGAAGGTCTTGAGGATGTCGTACGTGGAGATCACTGACGGGTCGTAGGCGACCATCGCGGTCTCCGTCTGGCCGGTCATGCCGCTGCACACCTCTTCGTACGTCGGGTTGGGCGTGAATCCGCCCATGTAGCCGACGCTCGTCGTGACAACTCCCGGCAAGCGCCAGAAGATCTCCTCGGCCCCCCAGAAGCAGCCCATCGCCACGTAGAGGACCTGCGTTCCCTCGGGCCACGGGCCCGTGAGGGAGGTGCCGAGCACAGAGTGCACCGCGGGAGCGGGGAGTACGGGCTGTGCCCGGCCCGGCAATGCGGTGTCGGCGTCGACCATGCGGGACTTACTGAATCCGAAGATGCCCATCGCCATAGGGTACGTGACATGGACGGATTCGACACTCGCGCGATTCACGCGGGGCAGGAGCCGGACCCCCTGACCGGCGCCGTCGTGCCGCCGATCTACCAGGTATCGACCTACGCGCAAGATGGCGTCGGCGGGCTTCGCGGCGGGTACGAGTACTCGCGCAGCGCCAATCCGACGCGTACGGCACTCCAGGAATGCCTTGCCTCCCTCGAGGCGCCGGGCATCGACGGCGCGGCCGGGCTGGCCTTCGCCTCGGGGCTGGCTGCGGAGGACACCCTCATCCGCGCGCTGTGCCGCCCGGGCGATCACGCGGTGATTCCCGACGACGCCTATGGCGGTACCTACCGCCTGTTCTCCCGCGTTGCCGGTCCCTGGGGTCTGGACCACACGCCGGCCGCGCTGGCTGATCCGCTTGCCGTGGCGGCCGCCATCATTCCCGGACGCACGAAGCTGGTCTGGGTCGAGACGCCCACCAATCCGTTGATGAACATCGCCGATATCGCCGCGCTCGCCGATGTGGCGCATGCTGCAGGCGCCCTGCTGGTCGTCGACAACACGTTTGCCTCGCCCTACCTGCAGCAGCCGCTGCTGCTGGGTGCCGATGTGGTCGTGCACAGCACGACCAAGTACCTCGGCGGCCACAGCGACGTCATCGGTGGCGCTCTCGTCACTACCGATGCCGGCCTTGCGGAGTCCTTGGCGTACCACCAGAACGCGATGGGTGCCGTGTCTGGACCCTTCGACAGCTGGCTCACCCTGCGAGGCATCAAGACGCTCGGGGTGCGCATGGCCAGGCATTGCGAGAACGCGGCAGCCATCGCTGAATTCCTGGTCCAGCACCCGGCGGTCTCGACGGTCCGCTGGCCCGGATTGCCGAACCATCCGGGGCATGACGTGGCCGCGCGCCAGATGCGGGGATTCGGCGGCATGCTGTCGTTCCAGGTTGCGGCCGGTGAGCAGGCGGCGGTCGACTTGTGCGGTCGCACCACAGTGTTCACGCTCGCGGAGTCCCTCGGCGGCGTCGAGTCGCTGATCGAGCATCCGGCACGCATGACACACGCGTCTGTAGCCGGCAGCCCTCTGGAGGTCCCGGCCGATCTCGTCCGGCTCTCCGTCGGAATCGAGACCGTCGACGACCTCATTGCCGATCTCGAGCAGGCGCTCGCCGGATCGTCCTGATCGTGGCCGGTCAGCCCGCGCACCTGCGCGGAGAACGCCGATGGCCGATGGCGTTGGCCGTCCTGGTCGCAGCGGGACTGCACGTTCTGCTACCCGAGCAGCTTCGCGTGCAGGGCGCCGCGTGGCTGCTGTGGGTGGTGATCGGGATCCTCATCGTGATCATCCTCGGCGATCCCGGACGCATCGACAGAGTCGACGGCTGGATACGAGTCGTCACGGGCGTGCTCTTCGGGCTGATCACTCTGGCGAATGCCTATGCGGCAGTCCAGTTGGTGCTGGGCATTCTCGACAACGCCAGCTTCACGCAGCCGGAGGAACTGCTCATCAGCGGCTCCATCGTGTGGCTGACGAATGTCATCACCTTCGCCCTGTGGTTCTGGGACCTGGATCGCGGTGGTGCGGCCGCCCGAGCCTCGGGCTCGGGTCGGTCTCCGGCGCTTGTCTTTCCGGAGATGACCCACACGGAGCATGTGCCGCCCAACTGGCTGCCGAGGTTCGTCGACTATCTGGCCTTCTCGTTCTCCACTGCGACCGCATTCAGCCCGACCGACGTGTCCGCGGTGAAGCCCTGGGCCAAGGCGATGGTGGTCGCCGAGTCCCTCCTCTCACTGGCCTTAGCCGCGCTTGTCATCGCCAGGGCGGTCAACGTCCTTCAGTGAGTGACAGCGCGGGTCGTGGAAAATCGCTACCGTCCGCGCATGAGCCTCGTGAAAGACCTGACTCCTGTTTCGCTGCGCGGGTACCAGAAGTCCTGGTTCGCGGGCGACATCATTGCTGGCGCGACACTCGCTGCGGTCGCCATTCCCGAGACGATGGGCTACACGTCCATTGCCCAGACGCCGATCGTCACGGGGCTGTACACCGTGATCTTCCCGACGATGCTCTTCGTGCTTCTTGGCTCATCTCGCCTCCTCGTCGTCGGAGCGGACTCCGCGACGGCAGCGCTGCTCGCCGCGGGTCTCGGGGCTGCCGCAATCCCGGGAGTGACGCCAGGCTCGCAGCAGTGGCTGGGCTACTGCAGCGTGATCGCGCTCATGTGCGGTGGGCTCCTGATCATCGCGCGGATTTTCAAGCTCGGCTTCCTCGGCGACTTCCTCAGCGCTTCGGTGCTTGTCGGATTCCTCACCGGTGTCGGCGTGCAGGTGTTCTCCGGACAGATCCCGGACATGCTCGGCGTGCCTAAGGGAACCGGCACGTGGTTCGAGCAGCAGTGGACAATGCTCACGTCGATCACCGATCTGAACTGGACGGCATTCGCATTCGCGCTAGGAACGCTCGCAATCATCCTGGGCTTCAAGCGTGGAATGCCGAAGGTGCCTGGCGCGATCATCGCGGTGGTCCTCTCGATCATCATCTCGGGGGCGATCGACGCGCAGGCCGACGGAGTCGCCATCGTCGGCGCGGTGCAGGGCGGCTTCCCCCCAATCGGCCTGCCCGAGGGAATCACGATGAGCGGGGTGTCGGCCAACATGGCGACGCTGGTCGCCATCGCCTTCTCCTGCTTCGTCCTCATCATTGCCCAGAGCGCAGCGACCTCTCGCAGTTTCGCGATGAAGCACGGTCAGCCTGTCGACATCAACCGCGACATCGTCGGCCTGTCCGGAGCGAGCTTTGCCGCCGGGCTCAGCGGGACGTTCGTCGTCAACGGCAGCCCGACGAAGACGCAGATCCTCGACGAGCAGAAGGGCCGAACTCAACTCGCGAACCTCACGATGTCGCTGATCGTCCTTCTTGTCGTGCTGTTCTTCACGGGCCTACTGGCCGACATGCCGAAGTCCGTCCTCGGCGCCATCGTGTTCCTCATCGGCATCGATCTCGTCGACATCGCCGGACTGCGGCTGATTGCGAAGGTGCGCAAGAGCGAGTTCTACATCGCGGTGATAACCGCGATCGTCGTGTGCGCGGTCGGGGTGGAACAGGGCATCATCCTCGCGATCGTCGTGTCGATCCTCAACATCATCCGCCGCCAGTACCGTCCGCGCGACTACGTAGTAGACGTGACCAGTGCGGGCGAGCCGACGTACCTCCCGGCAACGCCCGGAACGCAGAGCGCACCTGGCCTGATCATCTTCCGATACGACTCCGAGTTGTTCTACGCGAACGCGAACAGCTTCGTCGACGATGTGGAGAAGCTGATCACGTCTGCCCCGGATCCGGTCGAATGGTTGATCATCGACGCCTCGTCGCTCGATGACGTTGACTACTCGGCGGGCGCGTCGCTCAACGGGCTACTCGACCTGCTCGCCGCGCGGAAGGTCACGCCCGTGCTGGCGCGCGTCGACACCAGCCTGCTGCAGACACTCAGCAAGTACGGCATCGATTCGAGGATCGGTGCCGACCACATCTACGGAAACCTCATCGACGCCTACAACGCGTTTGAGGCACGACCCAAGACGGCGACGAAATAGTCAGGAATCCTTACTCAGCTTCTCCAGCATTGCGCGGATATCGTTCTGCTGGACGGAGAGTTCGTCGAGACGGGCGAGAAGTTCCGCATGGGTGGTCGTCTCAGCGGTCTCCGGATCCTCCGACTTGTTGATCTTGCGTCGGCTGACGAAGTAGGCCGCGACGGTGGCGCTGACCGTGCCGATGAGGCCGACGCCGACGATCATGACGACGATGGCGATGGTCCTGCCGGCGGGTGTCACGGGCGTGTAATCGCCGTAGCCGACGGTGGTGGTCGTCACGATTGCCCACCACACCGCATCGCGAAACGTGGTGATCGTCGCACCGGGGGCGTTGTACTCCACGCGCCAGACGAAGAACGCACTGCCGAACACGATGATGATGATGAGACTGACGATCGAACCGGCGATCTTCTCCGTGCTCACCGACGACAGTGCCTTGCGCAGGACGAGGAAGACGCGCAGCAGGCGGAGCATCGGGACCAGGACCATGAGCAGGTCGAGCTTGTGGGTGCGAACGAACACGCCCTTCGGCATCGAGCAGCTCAACCGCACGAAGTAGTCGATGACAAATGCGCCCCAGACGATCCAACTGACCGCGTCCAGCGCCAGCTTGACTCCCGACGGTGCTCCGGGGAATGACCACAGGAGGATGAAGGTGATGAGGAATGCGATCGCGAGGAGGTCGAGCGCGACATGGGTCCTGGCCACCCATGCGTCACCTCGGGGGGACAGGGTCGATTCCGTGGGCGTGGTCATGGCTGAATTGTGGGCCGTGCGGCGTGCAATGCCCTGCACGGCTCGCCCGGTGGGGTCAGCTCGTCAGTAGGCGCCCGTATCGCTGCATCGTGCGCGACACGGACTGCTCAAGCAGCCAGTGCGTCAACTCCACCTCGCCCCTCGTCGTCAGGGGCGACCGGTCGACGCATATGCCAAGCTCGTGGGCTGCCTTGAGCAGTTCGGGCGACGCTCCGTGCGGTGCTCGCACGCGCACGAGGTGAGGAGGACCCGCTGCCCCGGCCCGAGCGATGGTGTCATCGTCGTCGGACGTAGCGATGACCTCCGTACCGGTGATGCGTCCGGCCAGACGGGCAGTCGCGATGTCCGCTTCCGTGGCGCCAGCGAGCACCACTGCAGACAGCGGCCGGTAGCGAAGCACGTTGGTCTCGCAGTCGAGGCCGGTCGCGTCGTTCTCGAGTGAGAAGTGCGATGACCACGCCGCACGGAAGGAACCATCCGTGTCGTTCGCCGAGCCATATGCCCAGTCGCCGTAGTCGTGCAGGTGGTTGGGTCCGCCGGGCTTGTGGCCCGGCCCGATCGACGAGGCCTTCCAGCCGCCGAAGGGCTGGCGCTGCACGATGGCCCCGGTGATGTGCCGGTTGACGTAGGCGTTGCCGACATCAACTCGCGCGAGCCAATGGTCGATCTCCCTCGGGTCGAGGCTGTGCAGTCCGCCGGTGAGTCCGTAGGCGGATGCGTTCTGCATGCCGATGGCGTCGTCAAGCGTTTCCGCACGCATGACTCCGAGCACCGGACCGAAGCACTCGGTCAGATGGAACCACGACCCCGATGCCACACCCATGCGCACGCCGGGGCTCCACAGGTTCTGGGCAGCTGACACCAGGCGCGGCTCGACGAGCCACCGTTCTCCCGGCTCGAGTGAGGTCAGTGCTCGCTGCAACGACGTGCTCGGTTCCGTGATGAGAGGGCCCACGCGGGTGGCCAGATCGCGGGGGTCGCCCACGCGCAGGCTGCGCACCGCATCGGCCAGACGCGGCGCAAACGTGGGGTCGTCGTAGACCGATGCCTCGACGATCGCCAGGCTCGCGGCCGAGCACTTCTGGCCGGCGTGGCCGAAGGCGGAGCGGACCAGGTCCTTGATCGCCTGGTCGATGTCTGCAGCCGCCGTGATGATGAGCGCGTTCTTGCCGCTGGTCTCGGCGTGCAGCCGCATGTCCGGCCGCCAGCCCAGGAACATTGACGCGGTCTCGTGGCTCCCGGTCAGCACCATCAGATCGACTGAGGCGTGCGTCACCAAATGCCGCCCGACCTCGTTGTCCGGCGTGCATGCCAACTGCACGAGACCGTCGGGAACCCCGGCGCGGACCAACTGCTCAACCAGGAGTGCCGCTACCTCCCTGGTCTCTGGCGCGGGCTTGAGGATGACGGCGCAGCCTGCGGCCAACGCGTGGACGACGCCGCTTGCCGGAATGGCGTAAGGGAAGTTCCACGGGCCGGCTACGACGACGACCGAATGCGGACTCCAGGTCATCCCGTCCGCGATGAGGGTCTCGTGCTGATGGGTCAGGTGCGCGGCGTAGCAGGTGAAGTCGACCGCCTCGGATACCTCCGCGTCGCCCTCCGGGATGGTCTTGCTCGCGGTTGCCGCCATCACCGCCAGCGTCCGACCGCGATCGGCCTCCATTCCAGCAGCCACGCGGGACAGGACCTCGCGGCGATGCGCCCACGAGGTGTCACGCCACCGCGTCTGGGCGTCGGCCGCTCGTGCGACGAGTGCGTCAACTCGAGCGACCGTGTCGACGAGCTCGGGCGACTCGACGGTGGTCGAGGCGAGTGCGTCTGCGACCCATGTGCGGTTTGCCTCGACGGTGAAGTCAGTGTCGGCGGAGTTCTCAAAGGGCTTGTCGTCCCGCGGCGGCGCCACATCGGCGGACCGGTCCTGAGTGCGGAAGGTCGGCTCAACGACTTCGTGTCGCAAACGCACCGACTGCCTGAAGCGATCGGCCTCGAGTTCCCAGGCCGCCGATCCGGGCGTCAGATCGAACAGCGAGTTGAGGAAGTTGTCAGGGGACGAGTTCTCGTCCAGGCGACGGGACAGGTAGGCGATCGACGCCTCGCGGTCTGCCCGCTCGACCACGGGGGAGTACAGCAGCAGGGATCCGACTTCGTCGCGCACCGCTCGGGCCTGCGGCGGAGCCATCCCCTCGAGCATCTCGATCTCCAAGCGGTCGAGTTCCCCGCGATGACGACACACGGTGATCGCCCACGCGACCTCGAACAGGTTGTGGCTCGCAACGCCGATGCTGACGGCGCCCGGGTTGCCGAGGTCGAGTGCGCTCTCGAGCATGCGCTTGTACGAGGCATCGACCTCGAGCTTCGTCGGGAAGGTCGCCGGCGTCCAGTCGTGAAGCTCGGCGTCCACCAGTTCCATAGCCAGGTTCGCGCCCTTGACGAGGCGGATCTTGATACCCGCGCCCCCTTCGGCGTGCCGGCGATTCGCCCACAGGCACAGTCGCTCGAGGGCTCCATGCGAATCGGGGATGTAGGCCTGCAGCACTATGCCTGCTGGCGTGTGGAGGAACTCCGGCTCGTCGAGGACGTCCATGAAGGAGCGGACCGACAGCTCGAGGTCCCGGTACTCCTCCATGTCCATGTTGACGAAGGTCGGCGGGCTGGTCGCCGACGCGGCGCGATACAGCACGCGCAGGCGATCGGCGATGCGCCGAAGTGAGTCCTCCTCCGCGAGCACGTCGAGGTTCGCGCACAGCGCCGAGATCTTGACCGACACGTAGTTGACGTCGGGTCGCTGTATCCGCTCGAGCACCTTCTGGCACCGAGCCGCAGCCTCGTCATCACCGAGGATCGACTCTCCGAGGACGTTGATGTTCAGGCGGAAGCCTTCCTCGCGCCGTGTTCGTACGTAGTCGGCGAACGCCGGATCGTCAGCGGGCAGGATCACGCCCGAGGTGTCCCGGTCGATGCGCCAGTCAACGGCACGCTCGGCCGACCGGGGAGCCAGCGGTGCCAGTCGGCCAAGGGCGGCGAGACCGATCCTGTCGATGATGGGCAGCGAATGTGGAACGCGGCTTCGAGTCAGGTCACGCAGGCGCCGGGCGGCTCGTCGTGGTTCGCGGATGCGCAGGACCTGGTCGGTGAGGTCAAGCAGCAGATCGCGCCCGGCGATGTCGGCGAGCAGCCCGCTGAGGCGCGACGAGCGACTCCGCTCACGCCTGGTTGTCGTGTCCAGCGAGCGCTCCAGGATGCGCAGTGCGAGGGACTGGGTTTCGTCGATGAGTACGTCGTCGTCGGGCATGTACCTATCGCACCACGGCCGTCTTGTGCCAGAGTCCGCATGTGACTGTCCGATTAGTACAAAGTGACCTGCCCTCCGCCGCTCGTTCCTTCGTCGAGCTGGTCGATGGAGTACCCCAGGTTCTCGGCTGCCTCAAGCGCCGCGATGGCACCTACGCGTGGTCGAACGCGGGATTTGCGCTGCGAGTCGGTCGTGATGTCGACGGCGTGGTCGGCCGTACGGTCGGGGATCTGTTCCCTGCCGACTTCGCGCGGTCGTATGCGGCACAGGATGAACGGGTCCTGGCGACCGGACGTCCGTTGCAGCGGCACCTGGAGCTCATCGTCAGGACCGACGGCGACATCGGCTGGTACGTCACCTCGAAGTCGTGCGTGCGTGAGATTTCGGGGGAGCCGTGGGGGATCGCGGTGCTCTCATTCGACCTGCACGCCCAGATGCTGAGCGGCCACGCGGGACTGGCGCGCGCGATCGACGCGGTTCGAAACGACGTGGGACGGCCGTGGCGGGTCGGCGAACTCGCCGTTATCGCGGGACTGTCGCCGAAGCAGCTCGAACGACTGGCTAGGTCGACCCTGGGTCTGTCACCGCAGCGCTTGGTTCAACGCCTGCGCATCGAGCACGCCGTGCTGCTCATCACGACGACATCGGACACGATCGGACATGTCGCGGCTCGCTGCGGCTTCTACGACCAGAGCTCGTTCACGCGGCAGTTTCGCGCGGTTCTCGGCATGACTCCGGGCGCCTACCGTCGGGCGTGAATCCGCTCGTCTACGGTGTGCCGGTCGTGAGCACGATCGAGTCGGCGGTGCGGCAGCTCGGACCCGCGCACGACCTCATCGCCTGCAACTGCGAGTTGAGGTTGGCCAGCAGGGTCGGATCGGCCGTGCTGACGATGTTGTTCATCTCGTTGGGGTCGGCCACGACGTCGTACAGTTCGCGCTCCCCGTCGCGGTACACGACGAACAGCCACTGCTGGGTGCGCAGAGCGCTGAACGGCGGAGGAGCCTGAGCCTGGTAGTCGGGATCGTCGGGAGTCGAGCGGCCCATGCTTTCCGAGAGCGCGGCAGTGCGCCAGCCCTGCGGCGCGGTGCCCGTCTGCAGGATCGGCACGATCGATCGGCCGTCGACCCAGTCAGGAGCCTGAGCGCCGAGCAGCTCCGTGAAGGTCGGGCCGAGGTCGACTGTGGAGGTCATCGCGTCGACGCGCGCGCCCGGTGTGATCCCAGGTCCCATGACGATCATCGGGACGACGGTGTCCTCGTGGAACGCGGTCCGCTTGCCGTTGGACAGCCGGTGCGCACCCGCGTGATAGCCGTTGTCCGAGGTGAGGACGACCAGCGTGTCGTCGACGTGTCCGGTCGCTACAAGCTGTGCCTGGATCGCCTCGACCGAGTCTGCGACCGACTCGGCGGACTGCGCGCGCTGGCGCCACAGCTGGTCGAGCTGCCACTGCTTCCACGTCGTCAGGGGCTTGATCTTCTTCATCCACGTCGGCTCATTGGTGCCCGCGAGGTTGTAGCTCGCCGTGCGTGGCGCCACGGAGTCCAGATGCGTCGTCTTGTTACGCGTCGCGACGGGTGAGGGCTTGTGCGGGTTGTACGTGGACAACTCGAGGAAGAAGCCGTCGGGAGCATTCGCGATGAAGTCCACCGCGCGGGTCGTGATGACGTCGTTGAGGAAGTCCTCGGGCTTGTCGCCGTGCCTTTCGAGCTTCCCGTCGGAGTTGAGGACGTAGTCGTAGCCGTTGTAGGACTCGCCGCGAGACACGGGGACCGCCCACTGGGACCAGCCGGGCGGGATCTCGCGCGAACTGCGCGTGGTCGCCGTCGTCGCGGGGTAGTCATTCAGGTACTTGCCGAATAGCGCGGTAGTGACGCCGGAATCCTGCAGCCACACCGGCAGGCAGTCGTTCTCCTCGCCGCGAGCCTTGAAGGTCGGCCAGCCGCCTCCCGTCGCCGCGGTGTTCGACACGACTAGGTGGTTGTGGATGTACTGGCTGCGCAGGATGGACGTGCGCGACGGGCAGCAGAGCGAGTCGGTGACGACGTGATGGGTGAACGTCATGCCCTCGTTCTGGAGGGCCGCCAGGCGTGGCACCTCGTTGAACAGCTGCCAGTCGAGGTCGTCGGCGAGGATGAACACGACGTTCTTGATGTCGGCGAGCGAGCCGGTAGCGCCAGCCGCCACGGACGGGTCTCCTGACGCGGTAGGTCCAAGAGGCAGCGATCCGTCGTCGGCGGCCACCGCTGCGCTGCTGGTGGTCGCCTGCGAGGGGGACGAGATCACCGCCGTGAGGATGCCGAGGGCAGCGATCGTCGCAATGGCCGTGACGACTGCCGTCGCGCCGACGATCGCGCGCCTGCGGCGCGGCACGTCGATCTCACTCATGCGTCGGCGGTCCTTCGATTCCGGTTCAATGTCTCGGGCATAACGAGTACCAAGATAACCGCTACGACGCTCAGGGCCGCCCCCGCCGCGAACGCCCAGTCGAAATCGAACTGATCTATGAGGAGACCGGCCACCAGCGGGCCGAGGACGGCGCCGACATCGGACATCATCTGGAAGGTCGCCACCACGATCCCACCGCGCCGCCCGGCGAGGACGTCGCCGACGACGGCGGCCGGGGCCGAGCCAAGGAATGCGGACGCAACACCCTGGATCGCCATGGCCAGGAGGAACAGGATCGTTCCCGCAACCGCCTGGGTTCCCCAGCCGTTCGTTGCCACGTCGGTGAGCGTCAGGACCACCATCCCGGCCGTCGTCCCCAGGGTTCCGACGATGAGGGCCTTGCGTCGGCCCTGGGTGTCGGCGATGCGGCCGGCGGGCAGCAGGAGCACCGCCTGGATCGCGGCCGATACGAGGAATCCGATTCCGGTCAGCGACGCGCCTCGTTCCATGCCCTCCGTCACGAACAACGGCACGGCCGAGACCCGCATGCCGAACAGGACGAAGCCGGTTACCAGGTTCGTGCCAAGCGCGGCCTGGTACGCGCGGTCCTTGAGCGCCGATCGCAGCTCCTCGAGCTTGCTCGCCTGGCCGCCCGACACCTGCTCCTCGCGCTCGCGCAATCGGGACTTCGCCATGAAGACCATGGCGACGATCGCGGCGGCAGTGAGCGTCGCGGCGTAGACGAAGAACGGCGCACGAATCGACCAGGCGACGACAAGACCGCCGACAGCGGGCCCGGCCACCCCGCCCAGGAGGAAGCCGCCCTGAAATGCGCCCGCTGCTCGGCCTCGTTGATCGGTGTCGACGACACGAAGGAGCAGGGCCATCGCGGAGACCGTGAACATGCTCGAGCCCAGGCCGCCAATTCCCCGGAGTACCAGAAGGTGCGCGAAAGTCTGGGAGAAGCCGGCGAGTGCGCTGGAGACCGCGACGATGATCAGGCCCGTCGACATGACCATGCGCTCGCCCAGTCGATCGACGAGCGCACCGGACAGCGGCGAGGTGATGAACCGGACGAGAGCGAACGCCGAGATGACCGAACTCGCCTCGAGCGCGCTGACCCCGAAGGACCGAGCGAAGACCGGGAGGGCGGGGGCCAGGATTCCGAAGCCCAGGGCCACGCAGAACGCCACCGCCGACAGGACCGCGACCTCGCGTGGCAGTCCCGCAAGCAGGGGAGTGCGGCCGATCGCGCCGCCTAGCCGCTTCGCCTTGCTCACGGCCGTAGAGGGCGAGGGGCCGGGCGTGTCACGTCGGCACTCTATCCTCCGGGCTGTGCCTGCTTCCGCCGTGTACGCCGCCGAGGACCAGTGGTCCGCGGTGCTCGACAGGGGCGGTTCGGTGGACTTCTTCGGGTCCCGCCTCGACCTGGCCGCCCAGCGCAGGTTCGGCGATATCGACTCGATCCGCCGTTACGTCGAGGCGGTCATTGCCCTGCCGGCGATCGTCGCGAGATACCCGGGCGCGGGCCAGGTGGTCGTCCGCGAACGGGCCGGACAGAGCAGGGCGCACTACGAGGCGCAGACCTCCACGATCGCCATCCCGATGAAGTCGACGTGGGCTGCCCGCGAGTCGGTGATCCTCCATGAGGTGGCGCACCATCTGGTCGGCGGCTCCAAGGAGTCGTCCTCCACTCGGCACCAGTGGCATGGGGTGCGCTTTCGTCAGGCGATGTGCCTGCTGGCCCAGGTCGTCCTCGGTGCTGAGGCCGCGCTGCTCCTTCGCGCCGGTTACGAGGAAGCGGGGTTGCGTACGGTGGAGCCGACATGAGCCTGGATCGAATCGCCGCGCTGCTTGCCAAGGCCGAGCGCACGGACAATGAGGCAGAGGCCGATGCGTACCTGATGAAGGCGCAGCAGCTGGCGACCCTGGCAAGTGTGGATCTCGCGGTAGCGCGAGCGCGGCTGGCGAAGCGCGAGGCACGGCAGCAGCCCGAGTCGCGCACGACGACGATCGGTGAGAAGGGCCGTCGCGCAAACCCGCATCTGATCGCGCTGTTCATCGCGATCGCGCACGCGAACGACGCTCAGGTGGATGTCGCGTCCAACAGCACCTACGTGATCGGCTACGGAATGCCGGCCGACCTCGATGTCATCGAGACGATGTTCGGGTCGCTTGCGGTGCATATGGTGCACGCCGGTCAGGGGTATGTCACGGCGGGAACCTGGCGCACCGAGACCTACGTTGCGCGCGTCGCATCGCGTCGCCGGGGCGAACGACGGCCGCATACGGCGCAGACGGCGCGGGCCTCCTTCTATCGCGCGTACGTCGATCGCATCACCGAACGGCTGACTACCGCGCGCCGTGAAGCGCTCGAGCGCATCGCGCGGCCGGAGGCCCCGGCGGTGATGCCTGTCGATGGCGCCATGGTGCTGCGGCACAAGGCCACCGAGGTCCACTCATTCCATTCGCAGGTGTCCAAGGCTCGCGGTGCGTGGGGTGGCTATTCGGGCGCGGTGCGCAATCCGGCAGGGTCCGCGGCCGAGGCCGGTCGCAGTGCAGCGTCTCGTGCGCGTCTCGCGGCGCAGATGGAACTGCCGAGCAAGGGACCTGGCATCCGTTCCGAGTGACACACTTGTCGCGTGACCGACGTGAGCCTGACCGACATCGAGGCCGCAGCAGCCACGCTCAGCGGGGTTATTCGCGACCTTCCCTTGGCCGGCGCGCATTTCCTCGAGCAGCGGGTTAACGGTCCCGTGCGACTGGTCACCGAGAACCTGCAGAGGGCTGGCTCGTTCAAGATCCGCGGTGCCTACAACCGGATCGCCAAACTGAGCGACGACGAGCGCGCGCGGGGCGTGGTCGCCGCGAGCGCAGGCAATCACGCGCAGGGTGTCGCTGTCGCCGCGCAGATCCTCGGAGTCAACGCGACGGTCTTCATGCCCGAGGGTGCGACCATCCCGAAGGTGCAGGCGACCTTGGGGTACGGCGCCGACGTGCGCTTTCACGGGACCACGATCGAACAGGCGCTCGTCGCCGCGCGCGCATTCGCCGCGGAGACCGGCGCGGTGCTGATCCATCCGTTCGATCACGCTGACGTGGTGGCCGGTCAGGGCACCTTGGGGCTCGAGGTCATGGCGAAGTTCCCGGACGTGCGCACTGTCGTCGTGTGCACCGGTGGGGGAGGGCTCCTCGCGGGTGTCGCGATCGCCGTCAAGTCGATTGACCCGACGGTTCGTGTCGTTGGTGTGCAGGCCGAAGGCGCCGCTGCCTACCCGCCGTCTCTTGCCGCAGGCGAGCCGACTCTGCTCGATGAGATGGCGACGATGGCCGACGGCATCGCTGTCGGGCAGCCTGGTGACATCACCTTTGCGATCGTGCAGGAACTGGTTGACGAGATCACGACGGTGAGCGAGGAGGAGATCTCGCGGGCCGTGCTCCTTCTTCTGGAGCGCGCGAAGCTGGTTGTCGAACCGGCCGGTGCTGCGGCGGTTGCCGCAGTGCTGGCGCATCCGGAGAGGTTCGAGCCTCCACTCGCCGTGATCATCTCCGGAGGCAACGTTGACTCGCTGCTGCTGCTTCGCATCATCCGGCACGGACTGTCGGCGGCCGGGCGCTTCCTGACGATCGGCGTACGCATGGCCGATCACCCCGGCACCCTTGCGCACCTGCTTGGCGACATCCAGGCGATGCATGCGAACGTCGTCGACGTCGAGCACAATCGCGTCGATCCGGGACTTCGGGTCGACGAGGTCGACATCATCGTTCACGTCGAAACGCGTGGCCCCGAGCACTGCGTGCTGGTCCTCGACGACCTGGCGGCCCGCGGCTACCGAATCCGCCCCTAACGCCGACCTTGAGGTTTGGCACCCCGCGCAGCGCGCGGGAGGGTGCCAAACCTCAAGGTCGGCGGACGTTGCTAGTGGACGTAGACCTCGACCTTGAGGATCTCGACGATCATGTCCTTGTCCTTCAACGGGTAGCTGGCGGTGTCGCCGACGCGCTTTCCGAGAACAGCGGCGCCCAGCGGCGAGGTTGGGCTGTACACCTCGATGGAAGCATGCGCGGCCTCCTCGCGTGAGCCGAGCAGGAAAGTCTCGACCTCGTCCCATGCAGGGAACCGCACCGTGACGACCTTGCCCGGTGCGACCTCGTCCAACTCGGACTCGGGTGCGCCGATTCGCGAGTACTCGAGCAACTGCTTCAACTGTCGCACGCGCGCCTCGTTCTTGCCCTGCTCCTCGCGCGCGGCGTGATAGCCGCCGTTCTCCTTGAGGTCGCCCTCGTCGCGCGCGTTCGAGATGCGCATCTTGATTTCCTGTCGCCCCGGTCCCTCGCGATGCGCGAGTTCCTCCTGGAGGCGGTCGTATGCCTCCTGGGTCAGCCAGGTGATCGGTATCTCGGTCATAGCAGGGAAGGTTAGTCCGTCGACGGCCCGCGCTAGCGCGCTGACCGTCGCGATCGCACGTAATCGGTCACGACGTAGTCACCGAGCCGCCCGCCCGAGACGCCCAGAACGCGACCGGAGTTGCGGCGCGCCATGCCGTCGAGGAAGCGCTCCAGGCCGGGGTCGTCGCCGAGGCGGAACCACGAGATCGGAACCCGACGCCTGGTCATCCGGTCGACCTGGGCCACGGTGGCGCTGATCGTCTCGGGGGATGGCGGCCAGGTGAACCAGCCGTCTCCCTCGGGAGTCAGGTGCGCAGTGGGCTCACCATCGGTGACGACCATGACGATTCGCTGCGAGCCTGGGTGCCTGTCCAGGAACTGCCCTGCGAGCAGGAGTGCATGGTGCAGGTTCGTGCCCTGCACGTAGCTCGCCTCGAGATTGGGCAGTTCGTGCGGCTGCACGACCCGTGCGACATTGGCGAACGCGATGATCTCCAGGGCGTCCAGCGGGTAGGCGCTCGCAACGAGGGAGTGCAGCGCCAGTGCCATCGTCTTGGCTTCGCGCCAGGTGTCGTTCGCGACCATGGAGAAGGACTGGTCGATCAGCAGCACCACGGCGGCACGCGTGATCGTCTCCGTCTCGTGCACCTCGAAGTCCTCCGCGGACAGCCTGGTGCGATCGTCGCCGCTGATGACTTGTCGGGCTACTGCGTTGCGCAGCGTGCGGACGACGTCGACAGGCTGTTCGTCGCCGAACGTCCACGCCCGCGACGTCCCCGTGAGTTCGCCCGCGGCACCGGTCCGGCGGATCTCGTGGTTGCCGCGAGTCGCGCCGTCGAGGGAGTCGAACACGGTGCGCAGGGCGGTGCGGCCGATGCGGCGGACCGCCTTGGGGGTCAACTGCAGGGACTCGCCGTCATTCAGCAGGTAGCCCTGCTGCTCCAGCTCGCGCTGCAGGGCGCGCATCGCCTCAAGATCGTCTCGGGCCCCACGGCCTAGCGCGCGCTCGATCGCCGCCTCGTCGATGTCGTCGAGGTCAGCTCGCGCGTAGCTGTCGCCTAGGGAGTCCGACAACTGCTCGAGATCGGCAAGCTCGTTGAGTGCGTCGGTTGCCTGCGGGAGGCCGAGGCGTTCATTCCCATCCATCGACTGGCGTCCTCGCCACGAGAACTCCGGTCGCAGGTTGCGGAGGTTGTCCTGAAGGGCGCTCATCTCCGACTGGAGGTCGAGGTCGCCCAGCGCTTGGTCCATCGCATCCTGGAGCTCGGCCCGCTGCTCGGGACTGAGCGACTGCAGCATCCGCTGCATCGCCGCGGCCCGACGGGCGAGGTCATCGATGAACTCCTCGATCGTGTCCGGCGCGTTCGGGAAGAAGTCGCTGTGCTTGTCGACGAACTCCTTGTAGTCCTCGCTGACGTCTTCGCCGCGTTGGTGCTTCTCCAGCAGCGCATTGAGGTCGTTCATCATCTCCTTGAGCGCGGCGCGACTCTCGGGCGATGACATGTTGTCGATGCCGTGGGTGAGGTCGCGGAACTGCTGATCGATCACATCGCGCTGGAGGCGGTCCTTGATCTGCTGGTAGGCCTGCGCCGCCTGCGGGGACTTCCAGTCGTACTCGGCAAGCTCCTGGACGGCGCGTCCGATGTCGTCGGGAACGTTGTCGAGCATGGCCTCGCGGAAGCGCGCGTCGTCCGATGGATCGGGGAACAACGCAGCACGCTCGGCATCGAGGGCCTCGTCGAGAAGGTCGCGAAGGTCGTCGAGGAGGCCGTCCATCCGACCGGACTCCTCGAGTTCGCGTCGGCGCTCGCGAATCTGCCTGGCCATCTCCTGCAGGCCGCGTCGTCCCTGCGGCCCTTCGCGCATGAGATCGCGCAAGGCCTCGCTGACCGACTGCCCGCCGAGAATTCGCTCCGCGAGCTCGTCGACCCCGATGCCCGCGTCGGCAGGCGCCGCGAGGGGATCGGGCCCTCCATGGAACGCGCCATAGCGAAAGCCGCTCATCGCTCGCCCCGCTCAGGAACTGCTGTAGCGACTGACACTGCCGATGGAGTCCTTGTCGATCCGTCGCGTGAGCCACAGGCCCTCGACCGCGTACTCCACGCACGCGGCCACTAGCCCGGGCGATTCCGCCATGTCGGACTCGAGGGTTCGCACGAGTGCGCCCAGTCCCTCGAGGGGTCCGAGCTCGGTGAGCAGGGTTGCTGCGGGAACAGTGTCGCCGGACATCAGCGAGTTGCCCTCGTCGAACCAGGCGACGAGGGCGGTGAGGGTTGGCCGGACCTCATTTCCGCCCAAGGACGTGCGCCAGGCCTCGGCAGTAGCGCGTCGGGCCAGCAATTGCAGTGTCTCCTCCTCGCGTCCCTCCTCGCTGACGTCGAACTCGACCTTCCCCCGCAGGGTCGGGACGACTCCTGCCAAGTCGCCGATGCGGGCAACAGGGTCGGACTCGCCGCTGAGCGCCGCGCGACGAACCGCGGCTCCCGACAGCGCCTCGACGCAGGCGATCGCGAATCGCGCAGACACGCCGCTTCGCTGGTCGACGGCTGACGACGTGCGGACCTCTCGCGTGAACCGCGCGACGACGTCGAGGAGGTGGCGTGGCACGACCGCATCGATTCGGGCTTCCTGCCGGATGAGTTCGGTCTCTGCTTCAAGACTGACCGGGTAGTGCGTGCGGACCTCCGCGCCGAATCGATCCTTCAGCGGGGTGATGATGCGCCCGCGATTGGTGTAGTCCTCGGGGTTGGCGCTCGCGACTACCAACAGGTCGAGCGGAAGTCGCAGTTGATAGCCGCGCACCTGGATGTCGCGCTCCTCGAGCACGTTCAAAAGCGCTACCTGGATGCGCTCGGCGAGGTCGGGCAACTCGTTGATGGCGAAGATGCCGCGGTTCGTCCTCGGGACGAGGCCGTAGTGGATCGTCTCGCTGTCACCGAGACTGCGTCCCTCGGCAACCTTGACCGGGTCGACGTCTCCGACGAGGTCCCCGACGGAGGTGTCCGGAGTGGCCAGCTTCTCGCCGAACCGCTCGCTGCGATGGCGCCACGTGACGGGTAGGGAACCACCCAACTCGACCGCGAGACGCCGGCACCGCGCGCAGATCGGCTCGGTCGGATCGTCGTTGATCTCGCAGCCCTCGACGACCGGGATCCACTCGTCCAGAAGGCTCGTCAGCGAGCGGATCAGCCGCGTCTTTCCCTGTCCCCGCTCCCCGAGCAGGACGATGTCGTGGCCGGCCAGGAGCGCCCGCTCGAGTTGCGGGCCGACCGTCTCCTCAAAACCGACGATGCCGGGGAAGGTCGGCTGGCCGGACTTCAGGCGCTCGATCACATTGGCCCGGATCTCGTCCTTCACCGAGCGTGATTCGTAGCCGTCGGCGAGGAGGGCGTCGAGGGTCGTGGGCAACTGGGCAGGCACGGGCGGTGCAAGGGAGGTCACGGACCGACCGTACGTCGATCGCCGACAAAGCGCGAGCGGTGTCAGCGCGTAGCGGAATCAGGAGAACGGCTGGGCCGGCGGCACGACGCCCGGCGGGAACTGCGGCGGCGGAACCTTGGGCGCCGTTCCGGTCGCGCATCCGAGCAGTTCGACTGTGTAGGCCGGCGCGAGCGTCCTCAGTGCGAACGTCGAGATGACCACATCGTCGTCAGGCTGCGGCGGGACAGTGACTTCGGCGTAGCCGACGTCGATTCGGCTCTCATCCTGCGCTCGAAGCACGCACTCGATCGGAGTGGTCGGATCGGCGATCACCTGATAGGTGATGTCGACGCGGTCCGGCCCCACGACGCCCCACGAGATCAACCGCGTCTGCACGTTGTCTGCGCTCACGCCGACCGTCACCCAGATGAGGATTCCCACAAAGGCGATGACGACGATGCCCACCGTGACCCAGCGCCCCACGGGTCGTCGAGCGAGCCCATATCGCTCGCGCATCGCCGGGCTGAGTTGGTCCCGGGTGAAGGGGGAAGGCACGTGGTGGACACTAGACCCGTGACGTCTTCGCTTCGCCTCATGGCCGTGCACGCCCACCCAGACGACGAATCCAGCAAGGGTGCGGCGACGACGGCTCGCTACGTCGCTGAGGGCGTTGAGGTGATGGTCGTGACGTGCACGGGGGGCGAGCGCGGCGACGTGCTCAACCCTGCAGCGCAGGCCGTCGTCGACGAACGTGGACTTCGTGAGGTGCGGCGCGAGGAGATGGCGGCAGCGGCAGCCATCCTCGGAGTTCGTCACGAGTGGCTGGGATTCGAGGATTCGGGGTATCCCGAGGGCGATCCGCTCCCGCCTTTACCCGATGGCTGCTTCGCCGCCCTGCCGCTCGAGGACACGGTGCCGCCGCTCGTCGCCCTGATCCGCAGTTTCCGTCCGCTTGTCGTCACGACCTACGACGAGAACGGCGGGTACCCGCACCCCGATCACGTCCGCACGCATGAGACGACGATGGCTGCCGTCACTGCCGCTGCCGATCCCGACTACCAGCCAGGCCTTGGCGGGCCAGCATGGGACGTTCCGAAGGTCTACTACAACATGCAGTTCAGCAAGGGTCGCGTCGAGGCTCTGCACCTCGCGATGATCGATGCGGACCTCAACTCGCCGTACCACGACTGGCTCAAGAACTGGGAGGACAAGCCAGACGACGCGGATCGCCTCACTACCCGGGTGCCCGTCGGCGAGTGGTTCGATGTCCGCGACCGCGCTCTTATCGCGCATCAGACTCAGATCGATCCCGGCAGCATGTGGTTCGCCGTGCCTCTGGACTTCCAGAAGAGGGTGTGGCCCACCGAGGACTTCCAACTGGCGCGCTCGCTGGTTGACAGCGAGCTGCCAGAAGACGACCTGTTCGCCGGACTGAGGAGCCAGACATGATCGGCACGTTCGCCATTTACGCCGCCGAGGATCCCGATGTCTTGTCGAAACTCATCGACGATGCCGGGCCCGTGGCCGGACTGTTCGTCCTCGTCCTGGGCATCGTGGTGTTCCTGCTGTGGCGGTCGATGACCAAGCAGCTCAAGCGCATCGACCCCGAGCTCGCGCCCGGCCCCGAGGACGCACAGCGTGCGTTCGACCGGACGCTGACCGCGGAAGCCCTCGAGCGGGGAGACGCCGCGGCCGCGGCAGCGGATGAGTCGCCCAAGGCCTAGCGCGCTGCTTCGGCTGGCCGCGACACCGCGCTGGCTGCTCGCAGCGGGTCTGGTGATTCTTCTTGCGATCGGCGGCGCGTTCCTGGGCCGCTGGCAATGGGATCGAACCCAGTCGATCCTCGCGGCCGAGCGCGCCGCTGCATCCGCACCGATCCCTGTTGCAGAAGCCATGCCTACCGACGGTGGCACCGCACTGCCGCCAGACAGCATCGGCAGGCCCGTTACTGCCGACGGCTCCTACGCGCCCGGACAGCAGGTGATTGTGACGAGTCGGGAACACGCGGGAGTGCCGGGCGTGTGGGTCGTCACGGGGCTTCGGCTCGACACCGGCGAGGTGGTCGCCGTCCTGCGCGGGTGGCTCGCCGATGCGAACGCACCCGGCCTCGCTGCCCCCGATGGGCCGGTGTCCGTCTCCGGCGTCATGCAGCCGGACGAGACCTTCTACGCGGGGGCGGACAACGCACCCGGGACGGTGTCCGCCATCTCCCACGACGCGCTTGCGCAGTTGTGGGGTGAGCCGGTCCTGCCGGGCTTCGTCGTACTGAGCGCACAGACACCGAGCACATCGCCTGCACCGATCCCGGTCGAACCAACCGTGCAGACCGCGGACGTGCCGTTTCCGCTGCAGAACTTCGTCTACGCGTTCCAGTGGTGGATCTTCGCGCTGTTCGGGATCGTCGTGTTCGGTCGCTGGCTATGGCTCGAGGCGCGCCGAGATCAGGACAGCGCGCCGATCTCGAATCCCTGAAGCTCTGCGTCCGGTTCGGCCTCGCCCTTGTGCTGGGCCTCGAACGCGGCGGTCGCATCCGTGCCGCAGATGGCCTCGATCACTGCGGCGCCGCCGGGATGCTCGCTGATCCACGACGTGAGGTCGTACACCGTGCCGTTGACGACAGCCCAGCAGTCGGCCGACGTGGAATGGGTCGCGACAGCCGCCATCGTCATCCCCGCTCCTGACGGTGCCGCAGACGCGGAGTCGACGGCTGGCGTCGGGGTAGCGGACGGGATGCGACCCTCCCAGACGGCGAGCGCACCGGTGTGTCCCACGGCGACGGTCAGCGCGATGCTGCCCAACGCAAGGAGGATCGACAGCACGCCGAGCACAAGCACAGCGCCAGAGCGCTGCTCGGTGCTCGCGGATCGCCGCTGCAGCCAGAACCACAAGGCGGCGACCACTAGCAGTGCCACACACAGCCACGGGAGCTTGTCGCCAAGGCTCGAATGCTGCTGGGGAAGGCCCACGCGGTCGGCGAGTGCCTGGCCGGACTGCTTCGCCACGAACGCTGCAACCGTTCCGATGACAAGGCCAGCCAAGACGATCCACCCGAAGATCGGGCGCCATCTGGGAACGAGGACGATCGCGACGAGCCCCAGCGCGGAAAGTGGCAGCAGCACCACAACGGCGTGGACAACGAGGGCGTGGACCGGCAGTCCCATGATCACGTCGAACGTCATCGGCTCATCCAAGCAGGGGACCGGCTTCGGATCGGGCGCCGGGAGCGTCGACTACGGTGGAGCCTCATGATCACGGTGATTGGCGAGGCCCTCGTCGACATCATTGTCGACACCCAGGGCGAGGTCACCTCGGTCATCGGCGGGGCACCGCTGAACACCGCTCGCACGGTCGCCCGCCTCGGAGTTCCTGCTACTTTCCTCGGCGGCGTCTCGGTAGATGCATTCGGCGAGCGCATCATGCGCCTGCTAGACGATGACGGCGTGAGCCTGGCTCTTGGTCATCAGGTCGACGAGCCGACGACGCTTGCCATCGCAACCTTGGACTCCTCGGGCGCCGCGACCTATCGCTTCATGCTGGACGGGACGTCGGCTGCGGCCGTGACTCCCGAGATGGCGCTCGGCCATTTCTCGTCCGAGTGCCGCGCACTGCATGTGGGCACTCTCGGCCTGGTGATGCAGCCGCTGGCAGATGCCTCGGTGGCGGTCGTTGCAGCGGCCAGCGCGGACCAACTGGTCATGGTCGATCCGAACTGCAGGCCGAGCGTGATGTCGGACTCCGTGGTGTTCCGGACGGCCCTTGAATCCGTGCTCCGTCGCGCCGACGTGGTCAAGGTGAGCGGTGATGATCTGGAGTTCCTGTTCCCCGGGGTCGAGGGGCTGGCCGCAGCACGTGCGCTGCAGTCAGACACCGGAGCAGTCGTGCTGTTCACCGATGGAGCGCGAGCGGTTCAGGTTCTCGGTGCTGGCGAACTCGTCGTCCTCGAGGTGCCGCAGGTCCCGGTGGTCGACACGGTCGGTGCCGGCGATTCCTTCAGCGGCGGCTTCCTTGCCTACTGGATGCACCAGGGTCTTGGCCGCGCGGACCTGACCAACAGCGAGCACGTGTGCGCTGCCGCGCGATTCGGCATCGCCGTTGCCGGCATGACCTGTCAGCGGCCCGGTGCGGATCCGCCTCGAGCACGTGAAGTCCCTGGAGGTTGGCAGTGAAGGGTGCATTCCTGCGGTACCGAGTCATGGCGTACGTCACCGGCGTGGTGCTCGCCACCGCGTTCGTGTGGCTCGTCCTGGGCCGACTGTTCTGGGATTACGGCGATGCGGAGATGCGCCCGGGACTTTACGGCTACATGTGGATCGCGCACGGCTGGCTGTACTTCCTGTACCTGATCACCGGCGTTGATCTGGCCTTCCGCGTCCGTTACAGCGTGGTGCGCACAATCGGCATCCTGATCGCGGGCACGGTCCCGTTCATGTCATTCGTCGCCGAGTACTACGTCCACAAGGACATCAAGGCGCGAGGGCTGCTCGACGACGTGCCGGCCAGCTGAACTAGGCGAGCGTCCAGTCGACGCCGTCGGCACCGAGCTCGTCGAGCAGTTCGTTGGCACGGCTGAACGGTCGCGATCCGAAGAAGCCTCGGTCTGCTGACATCGGGCTCGGGTGCGCGCTGCCGATGATCGGCACGTCGATCAGGTCCGCTTCGAGGGTCTGCGCATCACGACCCCACAGGATCGCGACGAGCGGCTCCTCGGTTCGTGCGACAAGGGCCGCGATGGCCGCCGCAGTGATGGTCTCCCAGCCGATGCCGCGATGACTTCCCGGCTCCCCGAGGCGCACCGTGAGCACCCTGTTGAGAAGCAGGACTCCGTGCTGCGCCCACGGCGTGAGATCCCCGTTTCGCGGCGCCGCAATCCCAAGATCATCGTGCAGTTCGCGGTAGATGTTCTGCAGGCTGCGCGGCAGAGGGCGAACGTCGGGAGCGACGGAGAACGAGAGGCCGACGGCGTGGCCCGGGGTGGGGTACGGGTCCTGGCCGACGATGAGGACACGGACCTCGTCGAGCGGCTGCTCGAACGCACGCAGGATGCTCTCCCCGCCCGGCGCCCATGCGCGGCCGGCGGCCGACTCTGTGCGCAGGAACTCGCCGATCTCCGTCAGGGTGTGCTGGTGCGGCATGAGTGCTGGCGCCCAGCTCGGGTGGACGAGTTCCTCTACCGGCTTGGCCACGGGAGCAACCTAGTGCGCAGGGCTTGGGTAGACCTCGAAGTCCACGGCCTTGAGGCTCAACCACACCGCCGTGCCTTTCGTCAGGCCGAGTTCAGCGACGGCCGCAGGGGTAACGGCCGCCACGACGGAAGGCTGGCCGTCGACGAAGACCCGAACCCGGTCGTGCGATGGCTGGAGCGACCCGACAGTGCCCTGCCAGACGTTTCGGGCGCTGCCCTCTGGCGCGGACCTGTGGATCGAGATCGACTCCGGTCGCAGTACGGCGAGAACGCGGCCGTTGATCGTGGTGTCCGCGGCGTGCAACGTCCCACCGCCATCGACGTCGAGCACCCCTCCGGTCGCGGTCGCGCGCACCAGAGTCACGCCCATCAGAGCAGCAACGTATGCAGTGGCAGGCCGCCGCGCGAGATCTGCGGGAGATCCGTCCTGCACCACGCGACCACCTTCGAGAACGATGACTCGATCGGCGAGCAGCATCGCGTCGAGCGGGTCGTGGGTCACGAGCACCACGCAGCCGGCGAACTCGGCAAGACGCGCATCGAGTTCGACCCGCACGGACTCCCGAGTCTCGACGTCCAGCGCGGCCATCGGCTCGTCGAGCAGCAGTACCTGCGGGTCCGTCGCCAACGCGCGCGCGAGGGCTACACGCTGCGCCTGGCCGCCGGAGATGGCGTTCGGCTTTCGGGGCGCGAGGTCACCAACGCCGAGAGTGTCGAGCGCGCGCCGAGCGCGGTCGCGCGCCGTGGCCTTGCTGTCTCCCCGTGATCGCGGCCCGAACGCGACGTTCTCGAGCACGCTCAGGTGGGGGAACAGCGCATAGTCCTGGAAGACCACACCGACCGATCGATCGCGTGACTCGACGAAGCTTCCCTCTACGGAGTCGACGACGCGGCCATCGATCGAGATCGACCCGTGGTCAACCGACTCCAGTCCGGCGAGGGCGCGCAGGAGCGTGGACTTGCCCGCACCATTCGGTCCGAGCACTGCGGTCACCGTGCCCGGCTCGAGGGTGACGGCGAGCTCCAGAGCGAACTCCCCACGGCGAACGATGATGTCGATCTCGACGGGCGTCATGAGACCGTCGGCCTGAGGTAGCGTCCGCGGAGAGCGATGAGAACACCGACGCACACGACGAGCAGCACGATGCTCAGCGCGATCGCGACTGACCTGTCGGACTCGAGAGCGGTGTAGACCGCGAGTGGCATCGTCTGAGTCGCACTGGGGAAGTTGCCGGCAAATGTGATCGTCGCGCCGAACTCCCCGAGTGCGCGCGCCCAGCAGAGCACGGCGCCGGCGATCAGCGACGGCGCGACGAGCGGCAGGGTGATGCGGCGGAACACGGTCCACGACGACGCGCCGAGAGTCACCGCTGCGTCCTCGTACCGGCGATCGAGGCTTCGGAACGCTCCCTCCAGCGTGATGATGAGGAACGGCATCGCGACGAATGCCTCCGCCAGAACGACACCGGCCGTGGTGAACGGCAACTGGATACCGAACCAGTCGTACAGGTACTGCCCCACCAGACCGCGCCTGCCGAACGCGACCAGCAGACCCACGCCGGAGACGACGGGAGGCAGCAGCAGCGGCACGAGGACGAGGGCACGCCATAGCCGCGTGAACGGAAGGATGTCTCGGGCGAGCAGCCAGGCCAGCGGAATGCCGACGACGGCCGAGAACGCGACCGCCGCCAACGAGGTGATGAGCGAGAGCCGCAGGGCCTCGAGGGCGAGCGGTGACCTGAGGATCTCGACGAACGATCCCCACGGAGCCTGGCTGAGCAGGCCGACGAGCGGAATGACGAGAAACGCCACGGCCACGATGCCAGGGACGACCAGGAACCATGGCGCCCTGCTGCCGCGCTGCCTGCTCACCAGGGCTTGGCGAATCCGTACGCGCGGAGGATGCCCTGCGCTGACGGCGTGTAGCGGATGTAACTGACGAAGGCGGCAGCTGCAGCCGGATTCGGCGCGTCCGTTACTGCCGCGATCGGGTACGTCGTGAAGACGTTCTGGTCACGGGGTATTGCGACCGACGCGACCGAGTCGCCGGCAACCTTGACATCGGTGACGTAGACGATGCCCGCGTCGACCTCGCCCGTCGCCACCTTGTTGAGGACACCGCGCACATCGAGCTCCTGCGTCACCGGCTTCACGTTGAGGAAGTTCTTGGCGAAGATCTGGTTCGCCGCAGTTCCACAGGGCACTGTCGGCAGGCACACCGCGACGAGAACTCCGGGCCTTTGCAGATCGCTCAGCTGGGTGACGCCGGCCCGGTTGCCGGGGGGCAGGGCGATCGCCATCGTGTTCTTGGCGAACAGGAGCGGCCGACCGGTGAGGCCTGCGTTCGTTGCCTTCCACAGTGTCGACTCCGATGCCGTGGCGATGACGTCGACGGGCGCGCCGGCAATGACCTGCTCCACGAGTGCCGAGCTGCCGGCGAAGTTGAACTTCACGGTCACGCCGGGGAAGCGCCTCTCGAACGCCTTGGCGATGACCGGGAACACGTCGGTCAACGACGCGGCGGCAGAGACAGTGATGTTCCCGCTGGGTCCGGTCGCGGCAGGCGCCGCGGTAGCCGAAGGTGCGATGGCGATGATCGCGACGACCGCAGCAGAGATCGCGATGCGGATGATTCTCACGACGTCTCCTCGCGTTCGACGATCACGTTCGTGGACTTGATGACGGCGGCGACGCGGACGCCCGGCTCGAGTCCGAGCTCGTCAGCCGATTCGCGGGACAGCAGCGACGTGACGCGGTGCGGCCCGGCCTGGATCTCGACGAGGGCCATGACCCCGTCGCGCTCGACGCGGGTGACGATGCCCGGGAAGCGGTTGCGCGCGGACTGCTGCACCGTGGTCGTCGGCTCGGGTGCGAGCTCGGCCATGAGTGTGCCGACGCTCGCAGCCTCGACGGTTCGCGGACCATCGCCGGATCCGGCGACCAGCCGTCCGGAGTCGATCCAGCGCCGCACGGTGTCGTCGCTGACTCCGAGCAGCGCGGCTGCCTCACCGATCCGCATTTGCGTCATAAGTGGTGAATCTATCCCGCAAATGCGGATCAAGCCACCGATCGGCCAGTAACCGGCTCGGGGATTACAGTGGAAGACAGGAGGCAGGATGTCTGCGGCACTGGCGTGGATGCTCGTGGCCCTCGTCGCCATTGGCGTCGAGGTGGTCACGGTCGACCTCACGTTCGGCCTCATCGCGGTCGGTGCCGGCGTGGCCGGCGTCGCCGCGGCCCTCGGTGCCCCGATCTGGCTGCAGGGCGTGCTGGGCGTCGGGGTTGCGCTCGCGGGCATCCTGTTCGTTCGGCCGTTCGCCTTGCGCCACCTGCGCCGCTCGATCCCGTCCACGCGCACCGGCGTCGACGCGCTCGTCGGCGCGGAAGGCCGGTCGCTCAGCGAGGTGACGTCGATTGATGGCCGCATCACGCTGCGCGGCGAGGTCTGGTCCGCGCGTCTGGACGCGGACGTCACGTCCGTTCCCGTCGAGCCGGGCACGCCGGTGCTCGTCACCCGCATCGACGGCGCGACCGCGCTGGTCTACCCGATCGACCCACGCGTGTGACCCCCGCCTGTGACCCCCGCCTGTGACCCCCGCCCAACCATGCTGAGGAGAGCGCCATGGACGCATTGATCCCCGCTGTAGCCGTCGTCATCGCATTTGTTGTCGTGGTGATCGTGCTGACTCGCACGTTCGTGATCGTCAAGCAGGCGAGCACGGCGATCGTCGAACGACTCGGCCGCTACCAGCGCACGCTGTCGCCCGGTCTGAGCATTCTCGTTCCGGTTATCGACCGCGTGCGCACTCGCGTCGACATGCGCGAGCAGGTCGCCTCGTTCCCGCCGCAGCCGGTGATCACCGAGGACAACCTGGTTGTGTCGATCGACACGGTCATCTACTTCCAGGTGACCGAGCCCAAGGCCGCCACCTACGAAATCAACAACTTCCTGCTGGGCATCGAGCAGCTCACCGTGACCACGCTGCGCAACGTCATCGGATCGATGGACCTTGAAGAAGCGCTGACCTCGCGCGACCAGATCAACGGTCAACTGCGCGGAGTGCTCGACGAGGCCACTGGCAAGTGGGGCATTCGCGTGAACCGGGTCGAGCTCAAGGCCATCGATCCGCCCATCACTGTGCAGGAGGCGATGGAGAAGCAGCTCAAGGCCGAGCGCGAACGGCGCGCCGCGATCCTCACGGCAGAGGGACAGAAGCAGGCCTCGATCCTCACCGCCGAAGGCGCGAAGCAGTCGGCGATCCTCAATGCCGAGGGCGAGGCCCAGGCCGCAGTACTGCGTGCCGACGGTGCCGCGAAGGCTCGCGTGATCTCCGCAGAGGCCGAGGCGATCGCCGTGGCGAAGATCTACGAGGGACTGCGCACTGCCAATCCGCAGCCGAACGAACTCGCACACCGCTACCTGCAGGCTTTGCCCGAGGTGGCGCGTGGCGACGCGAACAAGGTCTGGATCATCCCTGCCGAACTCACGGGCGCGCTGGCCAAGCTCAAGGACGGGCTGACCGGGCCAACCCTCTGATTGCCTCGCGTCGGGCGACGGGGCTCAGTCGCGGGTGATCGTCGACGAATGATTGGACCGCTGCGGGGGCGAGTGCTGTGGTGTCGCGCAGTGCCCAGCCCACGGCCTTGGCGATGAAGAACTCCCGCTCGGCAGCGACGCGGTCGCACATGGCGAACAGGCGGTCCAGGTCTGTACGTTCCTTCAGTCCGCGCTGGTGCTGGATGGCAGCACGTACCAGCCACCGGTCACCGGAGTCCAGCCACGACCACATCAGCTCGACGAGACGATGACGCTCGACGAGTGGAGTCACGGCCGCGCTGCCGAGTGAGTCGACGGTGTCCCACCACGGCTTGGTCGTCAACAGTTTCTGCGCCACCTCGGGGACGAAGCCTGCCGACAGCGTGCTCGACCGCTTCGCGATGAGGTCGCATGCCGCGTACTGGTACTCGCGCTCGGGCAGTTCCCACAGCGCTGCGCACACCGCGGCGAGCGACTGCTCGTCGAGCGGTGAGAGCGGCGTCCACGCCGTGGCGAGCGCCCTGCGTCGGTCGGGCGCCGGGACACCGAGGAAGTCGGAGACGTCCTTCATGTACTGCGCCATCGGCAGTGCGCGGGCGGGATCTGCGAGAGGAGCCAGCGCGTCGACCGTTGCACCGAGCCACGTGTGGATCACTATCCCGGTCCGACCAGTCCCAGCCCGGTTGCGACCTGGCGCATCTGGTGGTCGAAGTAGGACTTGCGCGAGGTGGCTCCTGACGCGATCACGTTGTGCAGGTGGCCGTAGAGCTCGAATGAGATGCAGCCGAAGAGTCCGCTCCACGCCGCGAGGCCGCGAAGGAGGAGATCGTCGCTGATCGCCCCGCCGATGAACTCCCGGATCGGCGCCACCGCAGTCTCGACATGGGGTGCGACCGGTGCATCCCCCGGTGCGAGTCCCGCTGCCGACAGGTCGAATAGGACGGTCATGAGAACAAGCGGAACGCGGGAGGCCGGGGTGATTGTGTCGGTTGGCGCTGCGTACCCGGGGACAGGTGACCCGTAGATCAGCGCATACTCGTGCGGGTGCGCCAAGGCCCACCCGCGCACTGCGTGGCACGCGGCAAGGTAGCGGCCTAGGTAGTCATCTCGAGCGACGCGGTGCTCGGCCTTCTCGACGACCACCCCAACGCTGTCGTACGCGTCGATGATCAGCATCGTGAGGAGCGCGTCGCGATTGGGCACGTAGCGGTAGACCGCCGACGAGACCATTCCGACGTCGCGAGCAACCGCGCGCAGCGAGAGCGTCGCGGCGCCGTCCCGCGCTAAGTGTTCGCGCGCCGCGTCCAGGATCTCAGTGGTGATCTCGACCCTCGCCCGCTCGCGAGCAGTGCGCGGGACGTCGTTGGTGTCGGCCATGGGCCCAGTGTGCCCAATTTCGAGAGCAGTGGCAAGAATCGAGAGCAGTGCTCTTGACGACTCGCGCATCGAGGGTTAACGTGAGCAGTGCTCTTAAACAAGAGCAGTAATCACATCAAGGAGTGACCATGTCAACATTGCCCGTCGCGCCCGCGCGCGGAACCCACCTGGTTGTCGGCGCCGGAGAGGTCGGCGCGGCCGTCGCGCTCCTGCTGGCCGATGCCGGGGTGGACGTGGTCATCGCCAGTCGGCGCGGACGTGGACCAGAGCACTCCGGGATCCGTCGCGTGTCCGTTGATGCGTCCAGCGCCGACAACCTGCTGGCCGCCGTCCCCGAGGCGGTCGTCATTTACAACTGCGTGAACCCGCCCTACCACCGGTGGCGCGAGGAGTGGCCGGCGATGGCTCAGGCCTTCCGCGACTACGCGGAGCGCACGGGGGCGGTGCTGTCGACCTGCTCGAACCTGTACGTCTACGGACCGGTCGAGGTGCCCATGACTGAGGACCTTCCGCTGGCGGCCACCGGCACCAAGGCGCGCGTTCGGGTAGGCATGTGGCACGACGACAAGGCGGCACACGACGCTGGCCGGATCCGCGCTGCCGAGGTACGCGGTTCGGACTATGTCTGCGCCGGCGCGCAGAGCATGTTCGGGGATCGGGTCACCCCACGGATCCTGGCCGGCAAGTCAGTGCAGCTGCTCGGGGACCTGGACCAGCCCCACACATGGACCTCGCCCGTCGATGTAGCGCGGACCCTGATCACAGTCGCGGCGGATCCGCGAGGCTGGGGTAGGGCCTGGCACGTGCCGAGCAACCCGCCGCGCACGCAACGCCAGGTCGTGGCGGACATCGTCGAGGCTGCTGGCGTCGCTCCCGTGAGGGCATCGTCGATCCCGAAGCCACTGCTGTGGGCGATCGGACTGGTCAACCCCTTCATGCGCGAGCTCAAGGAGACCGACTACCAGCGCGAGCGCCCGTACCTACTCGACGAGTCGCAGGCGCGAGACGCATTCGGCCTCGAGCCCACACCGTGGGCCGAGATTCTTCACGACCTCGTCGCGCACTACAGGGTGGCGAAAGTTTCCTGATTGAGCAAATGACTTGCCATATTGGCAGATCACCTTTACATTCGCGTCATGACTACTGATGCAGCTGTCGTCGCCGAGGGCTTGGTCAAGCATTTCGGTGATGTCGTCGCCCTCGATGGCATCGACCTCACCGTTGAGCGAGGACAGGTTGTCGGCCTGCTCGGCCCTAACGGCGCCGGAAAGACCACCACCGTCAGGATCCTGTCGACCCTCCTGCAGCCGACGGCGGGCGTCGCTCGGGTGGCCGGGTTCGATGTGTCCAAGAAGCCGGACGAGGTTCGTCGGGCGATCGGCCTCACCGGCCAGTACGCCGCGGTTGACGAGTACCTCACCGGGCGCGAGAACCTGCGCATGTTCGGGGACCTGTACCACCTGTCGGCGAAGTACGTGAAGGAGCGAAGCGCGGAGCTGCTTGAGTGGTTCGATCTCACCGAGGCGGCGGACCGTCCGGCACGGACGTACTCCGGCGGCATGCGCAGGCGCCTCGACCTCGCGTCGAGCCTGATCGCCAAGCCGAGCATCCTGTTCCTCGATGAACCCACGACGGGGCTGGATCCGCGCTCGCGCGTGGGTATGTGGGGCGTCATTCAGGACCTCGTCAATGAAGGCACCACCGTCCTGCTCACCACGCAGTACCTGGAAGAGGCCGATCAGCTTGCACAGGACATCGTGGTCATCGACGCCGGTCGCGTCATCGCGCACGGCACCGCCGAGGTACTGAAGGACCAGATCGGTGGCGACCGCATCTCGATCACGGTTACCGACATCGGCAGAATCGGACGCGCCGCTGAAGTCCTGCGCCCGATCGGATCCGCGGACGCGACGATCGACGAGGATCACCTGCTCATGCCGGTCTCTGGGGGCTCGACGGTCCTCGTCGATGCCATTCGCCTGCTCGACGCCGAGGGCATCGAGGTGTCCGACATCGTGCTGCGGCGTCCGACGCTCGACGACGTGTTCTTGTCGTTGACCGGCCATGTCGCCGAGGTCGAGAGCGCGCCGCCCGCAGAGGGCGGGCGTCGCGGACGCAAGCAGAATCGCAAGGAGGAGAGCGCATGAGCACCCTGTCAGTCAGCCGACCCGAGGCCCGCACCCGACCGCTGTGGGGCTGGACGATCCAGGACGGGCTCGTCGTCGCCCGCCGCAACCTGATCCAGACGATCCGTGTTCCCGAACTTCTCTTCTTCTCCCTCGTCCAGCCGGTCATCTTCGTGCTGCTCTTCGCGTACGTGTTCGGAGGCGCAATCCCGATCCCTGGTGATCAGGCGGCCGACGCCTACCGGCAGTACCTCATGCCCGGCATCTTCGGCCAGACGGTCGCGTTCGCCGCTGCGGCAAGCACCGTCGGTCTGGCAGAGGACATGCACAAGGGACTTATCGACCGCTTCCGCGCGCTGCCGATGTCGCCCCCCGCAGTACTCATGGGCCGCACGCTTGCCGACGCGGCGCGCCAGATCCTCGTGCTCCTCGTGCTCAGCGTCACCGGCTATCTCGTTGGCTGGCGGATCGACAACGGCCTGCTCAATGCCATCTGGGCCTACGCGCTTCTGCTCCTCTTCGCGTACACCGTTGCCTGGATCGGTGCGTGGATCGGCCTGTACATGCCGAACCCGGAGACAGCGAACACTGCCGGACTGGTGTGGCTGTTCCCGTTGACCTTCCTGTCGAACGCCTTCGTGCCGATCACGTCGATGCCCGGTTGGCTGCAAGCCGTGGCCGCATGGAACCCCGTGTCGTCGGTTGTCCTGTCGGCCCGAGAACTCTTCGGCAATCCCACCGGCCCGCAACCGGACTACTGGCCTCTGCACCACGCCGAGCTGTACACCCTGCTCTCGTGCGCGGTTCTGATCGCTGTGTTTGCCACGCTCGCCACTCGTCGCTACCGCAGGACGACCAGCCGCTAGGTCGCCAGTCGCAGCAGCCAGCGAAGTTCGCCGCTCTCGTCGGGCGTGCGGATGAAGCCGGCACGCCCGAGGACTCGCTGGCTCGGCAGGTTCTCCGGGTCGGTGCCGGCCACGAGTGCCGTCGCTCCGCTGCTTCGCGCGAGGTCGGCGAGGAGCGCAACGACGCTGGTCGCAATGCCATGACCGCGGTGCGATGGGCACAGGTGGTAGCCGATCTCGGCTGAACCGTCGCGCGGCGGCCCGTGGAACCCGGCGCCGCCGACGGACAGTCCGTCGACGATCGTGACCCACGGACCCCACGGCTCGGCCGGCGTCGCGTAACTGAACTGGCCCGAGGTCAGGAAGCCGCCGATCTCGGTGTCCTGCTCGGTCGGGTAGTCGACGGCCCACGGTGGCAGGCGCGGCCCCGTGAGCGCATCCACGTCGGCGTCCGTCATAGCTCGGATCTCGACGTGCCTCACAGCCGGAAGTAGCTGGCGCCGTTGAAGTCGAGCACCGAGCCTGATGCCCACTCGGCGGCGGGCGAGGCGAGGAAAAGCACGGCGCCGGCGACCTCGTCGGGAGTGGGGACGCGATCGAACGGGCTCTGCCCGCGGATCTCGTCGCCGCGCGGACCGGCGAGCGTCTCCTTGGCCATGTCGGTGTCGACATAGCCGGGCGCGATCGTGGTGACCGCGATCCCAAGCGAGCCGAGCGACTTCGCGATGGACTGGCCGAACGCGGCGATGGCGGCCTTGCTCGCGCCGTACGCAGGATTCTTCGGCTCGCTGCGAAACGCTCCTCGAGAGCCGACGTTGATGATTCTCGAGTTCGCACCGCGCGGCATGTGCTGCAGCGCGCACCAGGTGACGTTGGCGGCGCCGATCAGGTTGATCCCGATCATGTCGGCCCATGCCTGCTGCCATTCGTCGTAGTCCACGGATTCGATCGGATGGGCGTAGAAGACGCCGGCGTTGTTGACGAGGATGTCGATGCCGCCGAGTGCCGCCGCGGCATCGTCGACCATTCGACGAATCGCTTCGGGATCGCGCAGGTCGGCGCAGGTGGTCACGTGACCGTCACCCGGCAGCGAGGCGAGAACCTCCGCGGCTGCCTGCGGAGAACTCGAGAAGTGCACGGCGACGCGGTCGCCGTTCGCGGCGAAGGCCTGCGCGATTGCTGCGCCAATCCCACGCGAGCCGCCCGTGACTAGCACGGCACGACTCGCCTGACTCATGCGACGGATTCTCGCAGAGGCCGGGCTCCTGGGCCGGGACGCACTCGGGTCTGCCGGTTTCCCTCGAGGACGTGGCCGTGCTCGCAGACCAACGCCGCATGCACCTCGCCTCCGCACTCGTGATGGAAGACAGTGATCGGCGGCCCGTCGTCGTCGGCCGCATACGCGTTGCCCCAGTCCATCAATGCCACGAGTACGGGGATCAGCGCGAGTCCCTTCTCGGTGAACCGGTACTCCGAGCGGGTGCGCTGACCGTCCTCGCGATACGGCTCGCGCGTGAGGATCGCGTCGTCGACCAGCCTGGTCAGCCGGTCGGTGAGCACCTGCCGAGGAATTCCCGTGCGGGCGAGGATGTCCGCGAATCGTCGTACTCCGTGCGAGATCTCGCGCAGGACGAGCAGGGAGGCGCGGTCACCGAAGATGCTGGCGGCGCGTTCGAGCGTGCAGTTCTCCGTTGACCACTGCATCGTCGGCGAGGATGTCATGGGCTGAGTCTACTTGACAGACCCAGATGTGTCAGCAAGGCTGCCCGCATGACAACCACAGTGGACGCCGCCATCCGCACCCGAACTCACGAGTGGGCAGATCCGGCCGCGGTTCTTCTGCATGCCGCGAGCCTCAGCGGTCGCGATGCGCTGGTGGCCATGGGCGCCGGCGAACTGCCGTACCCGCCGATCGCGAGCACGATGGACTTCGAGACCTTCGAGCTCACCGACGAAGGCGAGGTCGTCGTGTCGATCACGGCCCAGGAGTTCCACTACAACCCGATCGGGATGGTCCACGGCGGAGTCATGGCAACGCTGCTCGACACCGTCTGCGGGTGCGCGGTGCACGCGACCCTGCCGGCGGGTGTCCTCTACACGTCCTTGGACCTGTCGGTGAAGTTCATCAGGCCGATGACCACGCAGTCCGGCCGCGTCCAGGCGCGCGGGCGCGTCGTGCATCGCGGCTCGCGGATCGCGCTGGCCGAGGGGACGATCGTCGACCAGAACGGCAAGCTCCTCGCCTCGGCCACGTCCAGCTGCATGATCTTCGCCCCGTAGCCGAGAACCCCCCGAATTGAACCGCCTCCCGGGTCAAATGCGGGTTCGCTGGGCGTTTTGGGCGGTATTTGTTCGAATTGAACCGCCCTGGAGTGAAGGCGGTTCAATTCGGCAGAACGCGGGGGTTTGGCCACCCAGAACGTGGATTTGACCCGGGAGGCGGTTCAATTCGGGGTTCTTGTGGGGCGCTGCCGAGCGGGCTGCGCGTAGGTCGTCCACAATGCGCGGATGAGCGACGAGGCCGACGGCGCGGCCGGGTCCGGGAGTACGGCCGGGTCCGGGGAGGACGCACGGCCGGTCACGCCTCTTGAGCTGTTCTTCGACCTGGTCTTCGTGTTCGCCCTGACCCAGGTGACCGCCTTGATGGCCGATGACCTCACCTGGGCCGGCTTGCTCAGGGGCTTCGCGGTGCTGGCGGTGATCTGGTGGGCCTGGGGCGGCTACGCGTGGCTGACCAACACGATCCGGATCGACGCGGACGTCGCGTCCCGGCTGGTCATGCTCCTCGCCATGGCGGCCATGCTCCTCGTCGGACTGGCGGCGCCGCAGGCCTTCGGTGCGTATTCGATCCTGTTCGGCGCCGCGTACCTGCTGGTTCGGCTGCTGCACGTCACGCTGTACGTCGTCTCGACCCGCAAGGACAAGGAAGTGTCCAGGGCGGTGATGCGCCTGGTGCCGGGAATGGTCGTCGCACCGCTGTTCATCCTGGCAGCGGGATTCGTTCCCGCCGGTCCTATCCGCGCAGCCCTGTGGGCATCGGCGATCGTGATCGACTTCGGCTCACTCCTCATCGCCGGCACGCGGGGGTGGCGGGTGCACGCACCTCACTTCACCGAGCGGCACGGGCTGATCATCATCATCGCGCTCGGTGAGTCCGTCGTCGCCCTCGGCGTGAGCGCCGCGGGTGAGGACCTCACGACGGGTGTTGTCATCGCGGCGTTCCTCGGGGTCGTCGTGACGTCGGCGATGTGGTGGCTCTACTTCGACGTTGTCGCGTTGGTTGCCGAGAAGCGGCTCACCGCGCTGAGCGGAACCCAGCAGACGGCGATGGCCCGCGACTCCTACACGTACATCCATCTGTTCTTGGTGTTCGGCATCGTGCTCGTCGCGCTCGGGCTGAAGAAGACCCTGCTCGATATCGAGAGCCCGCTGAAGGCGGTAGCCGCGGTGGCGCTGTTCGGCGGGGTCGCGCTCTACCTGGTGGCGCACATCGCATTCCGTCTGCGCAATGTCGGCACGCTCAATCGTCAACGGCTCGTGGCCGCGGGCATCATCCTTGCGCTGCTTCCGGCCGGCCTCATGCTTCCGTCGATCGCCTCACTGTCGCTCGTCACGGCGGTGCTCGTCATCCTCGTGACCTACGAAGCCGTGCACTTCAAGGAGGCGCGTCATGCCATCCGCGACCACGAAGGCGAGACGCGGCCGATCTAGTCGTGCTCGCCGAGCAGCGCCTCGGCCTCGTCGACGGTGAGGCGCCCGGCCGCCAGATCGGCGAGCACGCTCGACGAGTCGTCGGCGGCGGGAGCTTCCTCTCCGAAGCCGAGCCGACTCAGGAGTTCGTTGAACCGCTGGCGTGCCGTCGGATACGACACCCCGAGGTGGGCCTGAACATCACGCAGATTGCCGCGACTGCGCAGGAAGACCTCGAGAACCTCAAGGTCACGCGCGTCCAGGCGGCAGTAGCGGCACTGCTCGAAATGCCCGGACAACTCGGTGCCACACGTCGCGCAGCCGACGCGCAGCGTGATGAGGTCGTCCGAGCAGACCGGGCACGTCGACGGCGCGCGATAGGTGGCGCTCACAGGATGCGCACCGACGCCGAACTCAGCTTCGCCGAGACCGACAGTCGTCCGGCTCCGGCGCCGACGGTCACAGCGGAAGCCGATCCGGCCCCGGGAATCTTCTGGTTGCCCTGAGGTCCGCGGATCTGGACGGATCCCGCTGAGCTGTCAGCGGTGACGAGGACGTCCGAGCCGGGCAGCACGGAAACCTGGACCGAGCCCATTTCCGAACTCACCGACGACTCTCCGATGAACTGCCACTCGACCTCGGCGCTTCCTGTCGATACGGAGAGCTTCAGCGGGCCGCGACCGCGGGTGATCTTCGCCGAACCGGCCTCGACACCGACGGCCAACGCCGCCTGGTGGCCGCTGAGGTCGAGTGAACCCGCGACGTTGAGCACCTCGAGGGGAAGGTTCGGGTTGACGCGCACGCGCAGCACCGCGCCGGCGCGCAGTCCGGCATTTATCCAGTTCATGAAGGCGGAGCGGGGGGTGTCTGCGCTGTACTGACCCTGCGAGAGGTCCGAGTGGATGATGAGCCGACCGCCGTCGTGCTCGACTCGATGCGGGCCTTCGGCGACGGCGGTGTCGACGGACGCATCCGCGATGACGGTCAGACGCACCGCGCTGGCGCGGATGACCACCTCGGTCACGGGTACGGGTGCGGGTAGGTGTGCAGGGGACCCGGAGAGCAGGGCCTGGGCGTCCTCGGGCGAGAGCTCGCCGGACGCGACACGGTTGAGGAGGGATCTCATGTCGGTTGTCATGACTCAATGGTAAGCAACTTCTACCAATATGGCAATGCCGCTTACTATTTAGTCAGAAATACATCTCCGGGGGTCGGTGGAGCCGCCCCGGTCGCCGAGGGCATTCCGCGATTGAGCAGGATCGTGCCGCCGTCGACGGGAACATCCACTCCGGTGACGTACGAGGCCTCGTCGGACAGCAGGAAGGCGATGACCGTCGCCTGCTCGCGGGGATCGCTCAGCCGTCGCAGCACCGCGGTCGCCTCGAAGTCCGGCATCGTGATCCCCGAGGCACCGGCCATGTCGATCCACGCCTGCAGCATCTCCGTGCGGGTAGCGCCGGGGGAGGTCTGGTTGACGCGGATGCCCGCGGAGCCGTACTCGAAGGCCGCGTACTCCGTCAGCGCGGTCGTCGCGCGTTTGCTCGCCCCGTAGAGCGAGTTGCCCCCGATCGCGATGTGGCTGCCGATGGAGTTGACGTTGACGATGCTGCCGCCGCCGGTCTTGAGCATTGCGGCGATCTCGTGCTTGAGGCAGTGCCAGATGCCGCGCGTGTTGGTGTTGAAGAGAGTGTCGAAGTCATCGTCCGTCAGGTCGAGCATCGGCTTGGCCACATCGACGGCGGCGACGTTGGCAGCCATCGTGAGCGTGCCGTACGTCTGCACCGCGGAGTCGACTGCAGCAGCGACCTCCTCGCCCTGCGTGATGTCGGCCTGCACGAAATGGCACGCGACGCCCGCGCGGCTGCAGGTTTCGGCGACCTCCTCGCCGAGTTCGGCGCGCCTGCCGACGAGCGTCACGTGTGCGCCGCGCTCGGAGAGCAACTGCGCGGTCGCGGCACCCATGCCGCTCGTTGCACCGAAGACGATTGCCGAATGACCGTGATAGGAACCCATGGGCACAGGGAATCACACGGTCGCTGGAAGGATGGTCCTCGTGGCCAATCGACTCGGCGGCGCAACGTCGCCCTATCTCCTGCAGCACCGCGACAATCCGGTCGACTGGCAGGAGTGGTCCGAGGAGGCGTTCGCGGAGGCGCGCGAACGAGACGTGCCCGTGTTCTTGTCGATCGGCTACTCCGCGTGCCACTGGTGCCACGTGATGGCACACGAGTGCTTCGAGAACGAGCAGATCGCCGCGCTGATGAACGAGTCCTTCGTGTGCATCAAGGTTGATCGCGAGGAGCGTCCCGACGTCGACTCCGTGTACATGCAGGCGACCGTCGGGTTGACCGGCAGCGGGGGATGGCCGATGTCCGTCTTCCTCGACCACGACGCCCGACCGTTCTACGCAGGCACCTACTTCCCGCCCGAGCCCCGCCACGGCATGCCCTCATTCCCGCAACTGCTCATCGGCATCAGGGAGACGTGGAAGGACAGTCGCGACGACGTGCTCGCCGCGAGTGCGCGCATCACGGCCGGCCTCGCCGAGCAGAGCCTGCCCGCTGCTGGAGCAGCGTGGCCGAGCCTGGACGATCTTGGCGCTGCGGTGACCACCCTCGCGAGGGACTTCGACGAGCACCGCGGCGGGTTCGGGGGAGCGCCGAAGTTCCCGCCGTCGATGGTGCTGGAGTTCCTGCTGCGCTACGCGTCTCTCGTCGAGGACTCGCCGGCGCTGCCGATGGCGGTCGCGACGATGGACTCGATGGCCCGAGGCGGCATGTACGACCAGGTCGGCGGCGGCTTCGCGCGGTACTCGGTGGATGCCGACTGGGTGGTGCCGCACTTCGAGAAGATGCTGTACGACAACGCTTTGCTACTGCGCGTCTACACGCACCTGTGGAGGCTGACCGGTTCGGCTCTCGCCGAGCGAGTGGTCCGCGAGACGGCGGCCTTCCTCCTCGACGAGCTCCTCACGCCGCAGGGTGGCTTTGCCTCTGCCCTCGACGCGGACAGCGAGGGTGGGGAGGGCGTCTTCTATTCGTGGTCACCGCAGCAGCTGACCGAACTGCTCGGCACCGAGGACGGCGAGTGGGCCGCGCGGCTCCTGTCGGTGACGGAGCAAGGCACGTTCGAGCACGGACTGTCGACGCTGCAACTGCGCTCCGATCCCGATGACGGTGACAGGTGGGACCGCATTCGCGCCGCCCTCGCGACCGCACGCGCAGCACGCCCGCGGCCAGGTCGCGATGACAAGGTCGTGGCGTCGTGGAACGGCCTGGCGATCGCTGCGCTGGCAGAGGCCGGTGCGCTGCTAGGCGAGTCAGCGTGGGTGGAAGCAGCAATCGGCGCCGCGGACCTGCTCGTGTCTGTGCACCTCGGCGCGAATGGCGACGACCGGCTCAGTCGCACGTCGCGTGACGGCGTTGTCGGCTCCAACGACGGCGTGCTCGACGACTACGGATGCGTCGCCGAGGGATTCCTCGAGCTCTACCAAGTCACCGGGGATGACGAATGGCTGGCGTTCGCCGGCATCTGCCTCGACGTTGCGATCCAGCACTTCGCCGACGGCGAGGGTGGTTTCTACGACACCGCGGACGACGCGCCCCCGCTGTTCCAGCGGCCGCGCCATCCGTCGGACAACGCGGAGCCGTCGGGATGGCTCGCCATCGCGAACGCCTGCGTGACGTACTCCGCGCTGACCGGCCTGGCCGAATACCGCGAGGTGGCCGAGCGAGCGCTCGCGATCGTCACGACGCTCGGTGCACGAGCCCCGCGCGCCGTCGGCTGGGGCCTCGCAGCAGCAGCGGCACTCGTTGCCGGACCGCTCGAGATCGCAGTCGTCGGCGACCTGGACTCCGACGAGTTCGCGAGCCTTCGCCGAGCCGCGCTCATGAGCACATCCCCGGGCGCCGTGGTTGCCCTGGGCGACGGACGCGTGGAACTCGATTCCGTCCCGCTGCTGCGTGACCGCCCACCGGTCGACGGGCTGGCGACGGCCTACGTGTGCCGAGGATTCGTCTGCGACGCGCCCACTACAAGCGCGGCCGAACTCGTCGTCGCCGTTGGAGCACGTGGGGAGTCGACCACGGAGTAGCCTGCAATCGAGCGACGACGAGCAGGAGGGTCAGTGGGTCTGTCGGATCTGCTGTACGGCGTATACGAGAAGCGACTTCAGGCGCAGATTCCGGCCGACCGTCGTCCTCGCCACGTCGGCGTCATCCTCGACGGCAATCGTCGATGGGCCACGGCTCAGGGCTCCTCCAGTTCTGTCGGACACCGCGCGGGTGCCGCGAAGATTGTCGACTTCCTCGGCTGGTGCGACGAGGTCGGCGTCGAACTGGTCACCTTGTGGCTGCTGTCGACGGACAACCTCAACCGCCCGCAACCCGAACTCGACGCGCTTCTCGGCATCATCGAGGACACCGTCACCGGGTTGGTCGAGCAGGGCAAGTGGAAGTTGCACCCGGTCGGAGCGCTGGACCTCCTGCCCGCACATACGGCCCGCCTGCTCAAGGAGGCCGAGGAGGCGACGTCGACCGTCGACGGGTCGATGGTCAACATTGCGGTGGGCTACGGCGGTCGCCGCGAGGTAGTCGACGCGGTGCGCTCCCTGCTGCAGGAGCACGCAAGCCAGGGCACCTCCCTTGATGAGCTCGCGATGCTCCTTGATGTCGAGCACATCACCGAGCACCTCTACACCAAGGGCCAGCCCGACCCCGACCTCGTCATTCGCACTTCCGGAGAGCAGCGCCTGTCCGGGTTCCTGCTGTGGCAGAGCGCGCACTCGGAGTTCTACTTCTGCGAGGCCTACTGGCCGGACTTCCGGCACGTCGACTTCCTTCGTGCGCTGCGTGCCTACGCCGATCGCCAGCGGCGCTTCGGCGCGTAACGCCGGTCGATGCCCCACCGCCCCTTCGTTGACGTCGACGCTGAGACCGCGTTCGTCAACCCGCGGCGGATTGTCCTTGCGCTGACCTTCGTTGCTGGCCTGCTCGATGCTGTCGGCTTCGCCCAGTACGGGGTGTTCACCGCCAATCAGGCCGGGAACCTGGTGATTGTGTGGACTGAACTTCCGGACGACGCCTCAGTCGCCCTCCTGTCGCTCGCCTCGATCCTCGGGTGCGGGCTCGGAGTCGCGCTCGTCGTCATCCTTCGAGCGCAGTGGCCCTGGCTGGCTCATCCCTCGGGATCGCGGGCTCTGCTCATCGCCGCGGCCGTGGGGATCATGGGTGCCGCCGCGATCGCGACTGTGCTGACGCCCGATCCCGTCGCGACGGCCACCCTGTGGACCAGCGACTGGTGGAGCCAGGCCGTGTCGGTCGCGCTCTCGGCGTCCTCGGTCGCGGCCCTCGCGATGGTGTTCATCAGCGGCGGCGGGATGCGTGCGCCGATCCTCGCCTCGACCAATGCATACGTTGACGCCGTCCGATACGGCACGGCATCCGTCCTGAGCCGGGAGACTCCCGTGTGGCGTGCGAAGGCGTGGCGGGCCGCCGGCTTCCCACTGGCTTGGACCCTGGGCGCTCTAGCCGCGACCGTCCTGCCGTTCGGCGGGCTCTTCTCGGTCGGGTGCGCCGTGGCGGTCGTCATTGGAGTCGCGGTGATCTCGCGGCGTGTCAGTGACCCGACGGACGGACAGCCCCGTACGGTTTGAGACACAGCGGTGGGCGTCCGCTCACCGCTACACAGCACCGGGTCACCGGGCAGGTGGCCCGCATCAGGAGGCCCACGTGCCCGTTGCGCGTCCCGAGTCCGCCAGCCGCCGCACCTACGTTCTCGACACCTCGGTACTGCTGTCTGATCCTCGGGCGCTGATGCGCTTCGACGAACATGACGTCGTCATACCGATCGTGGTCGTCACGGAGCTCGAGGCCAAGCGCAGCCATCCCGAACTCGGGTACTTCGCCAGGCAGGCATTGCGCCTGCTCGATGACCTGCGAATAGAGAACGGCCGGCTCGATGAGCCGATGACCGTCGGTGTGTCCGGTGGCACCGTGCGCGTGGAGCTCAACCACACCGAGGTAAGCGTTCTGCCGAGCGGTCTGCAACTCGGCGACAACGACACCCGAATCCTGGCCGTCGCGCGCAATCTGGAGCTCGAGGGCAAGTCGGTCGTCCTGGTCAGCAAGGACCTGCCGATGCGCGTCAAGGCGTCGTCGGTTGGCCTCGATGCGGAGGAGTACCGCGCCGAGTTCGTCGTCGAGACCGGCTTCACCGGGATGACCGAGATCGACGTGTCCGTCGACGACATCGATCGTCTCTACGACGAGCAGGTGATCGAGCACGTCGCGGCACTCGACCTGCCCTGCCACACAGGCCTGGTCATGCTGTCTGATCGCGGAAGCGCGCTCGGCCGCGTCACCGCTGACAAGCGGGTGCGCCTGGTCCGTGGCGATCGCGAGGCATTCGGAATCCATGGCCGCAGCGCCGAGCAGCGCATCGCGCTCGACCTTCTGCTGGATCCGGAGATCGGCATCGTCTCGCTCGGCGGACGCGCCGGAACCGGCAAGAGCGCGCTCGCTCTGTGCGCCGGACTCGAGGCCGTGCTCGAGCGCAGGCAGCACCGCAAGGTGATCGTGTTCCGCCCGCTGTTCGCGGTCGGAGGTCAGGAGTTGGGCTACCTGCCGGGGACCGAGTCGGAGAAGATGTCGCCGTGGGGCCAGGCGGTGTTCGACACCCTCGGCGCGGTGACCACGCAGGAAGTGGTCGAGGAGATCGTCGATCGGGGCATGCTCGAGGTCCTGCCGCTCACGCACATTCGCGGACGCTCGCTGCACGACGCATTCGTCATCGTCGACGAGGCGCAGTCGCTCGAGCGCAACGTGCTGCTCACCGTGCTCTCCCGCATCGGTCGCGACAGCAGGGTCGTGCTGACGCATGACGTGGCGCAGCGCGACAACCTCCGCGTCGGCCGACACGACGGAGTGGTCGCGGTGGTGGAGAAGCTCAAGGGACATCCGCTTTTCGCGCACGTGACGCTCACGCGATCCGAGCGCTCGCCGATCGCCGCCCTCGTCACGGAGATGCTCGAAGACATCCAGATGTAACCCTGTGGATAGCGATGTGATGCCCGTCACATCCAATTTTGCGTGACTACGCGTGACCGTGTGACACCAGGACGTCTATGTCCGGTTTGTCCGGTGTACCTGTGAGATGGGCCACTCGCTGTTGGCGTGACAGAACGCCGAATATTCGGCACCGTATAACCACATTGGCGTTTTGGTTCGTCCGCCTACATACCCCGGGGGTCCGCATATGCGTCGACAGATCGGTGCCGTGGCTTTCGCCACCGCTGCTCTGCTGACCGTCACCGGCGTAGCCGCTGGTGCCGCGCATGCCGAGGTTCCCGCATCGGTTCACGCGGAGGACCCGGCCCCGGTCGGCGACGGCGACGGCACGGACGCCGCGGCCATCGACGCGGCGCAGAGCAGCCAGGGCGACCGCGAGATGGCACTGATCCGCGGCGACCGCGAGGCCGCCGACCTGATGGGATTCATGCCGAGCCTGTACCTGGGCAAGTGGTTCATGCCGGGCAAGGAGGACGTGCGTCGGTGCATCGTCCTGCGCGAGAGCCACGCGAACTATCGCGCGTCGAATGGCACGTACTTCGGTGCGTACCAGATGAGCTCCGCGCTCGCCGTCGGAGCGACCTGGATGATGCAGGACGAGGTGAAGAAGGAGTTCGGTAACGAGGGCGTCAAGATCGTCCAGTTGCTACGCACCATGACTCCGAACAAGTGGAATCGCTACTGGCAGGACCGAGCGTTCTGGACCATCTGGCGCAATGGTGCCGGCGCCCAGCACTGGGGCGGCGCTCGCTGCTAGCGAGGTGCTCCAACGGGGATGTTGACCGTGATCGGCCGCAGCGTCTCGGCGAAGAAGTCATTGCCCTTGTCGTCGACCACGACGAATGCGGGGAAGTCCTCCACCTCGATGCGCCACACCGCTTCCATCCCCAGCTCGGGGAAGTCCAGAACCTCCACCTTGCGGATGTTGTCCTGCGCAAGGCGCGCTGCAGGTCCGCCGATGGAGCCCAGGTAGAAGCCGCCGTTGTCCTTGCAGGCCTGGGTGACGGCCTTGCTCCGATTGCCCTTCGCGAGCATGACGAACGAGCCGCCTGCCTTCTGGAACATGTCGACGTAGGCATCCATGCGTCCGGCGGTCGTGGGTCCGAAGGATCCCGACGCGTAGCCGGCGGGAGTCTTCGCGGGGCCGGCGTAGTAAACGCAGTGGTCCTTCAGGTACTGCGGCAGTGGTTCGCCGCGCTCGAGCATCCCCTTGATGCGGGCATGCGCCAGGTCGCGTGCGACGACCATCGGACCGGTCAGCGACACACGCGTCTTGATAGGAAGCGCTGACAACTGCGCGCGGATCTCGTCCATCGGCCTGGACAGGTCGATGTGGACGACGTCATCGTCGAAGTGATCGTCGGTGAGCTCGGGCAGGTAGTGAGCGGGCTCACGCTCGAGCTGCTCGAGGAAGACTCCCTCTGCGGTGATTCGTGCCTTCGCCTGCCGGTCAGCCGAGCAGGACACGGCGATCGCGACGGGGCAGGACGCGCCGTGGCGCGGGAGGCGGATGACGCGGACGTCGTGACAGAAGTACTTGCCGCCGAACTGCGCGCCGATGCCGAAGCCCTGCGTCATGGTGAGGACCTCTGCCTCCATCTCGAGGTCTCGGTACGCGCGGCCCTCGTCAGAGCCATGCACCGGGAGCGTGTCGAGGTAGCGGGCGCTCGCGTACTTGGCGGTCTTCAGCGCGTACTCGGCGCTCGTGCCGCCGACGACGATTGCGAGGTGGTACGGCGGGCAGGCAGCGGTGCCGATCGCGCGCAGCTTCTCGTCGAGGAAGTTCCTGAAGGACGTCGGGTTGAGCAGTGCGGTGGTCTCCTGGAACAGGTAGCTCTTGTTGGCGCTGCCGCCGCCCTTGGCCATGAACAAGAACTCGTACTGGTTCTCGTGGCCGGGATGCGTGTCGGAGTAGATCTCGACCTGGGCCGGAAGGTTCGAGCCGGTGTTGCGCTCCTCCCACATCGACAGCGGGGACAGCTGGGAGTAGCGCAGGTTGAGTTGCTGGAACGCGTCGTAGATGCCGTGCGACAGATCGCGCTCGTCGTCGCCCTCGGTCAGGACGTGCTGACCGCGCTTGCCCATGACGATCGACGTGCCGGTGTCCTGACACATCGGCAGGATGCCACCGGCGGCGATGTTCGCGTTCTTGAGCAGGTCGAGGGCCACGAATCGGTCGTTGGGGCTGGCCTCGGGGTCCTCGAGGATGTGCTGGAGCTGGGCGAGGTGGCCGGGCCGAAGCAGGTGCGAGATGTCCTTGAACGCCTCGAATGCCAAGAGCCGCAACGCCTCGGGCTTCACCGAGAGGAAGGTGCGGTCGCCGACCGTGATCTCCTCGACGCCTTCGGTGGTGATGAGGCGGTACGGAGTGTGGTCGTCCTGGAGGGGCAGCATCTCGGCATAGCGGAAGTCGGTCACAGGTTCAGACTAGAACTTGCCCGTCCGCGCGCCTGCCCGGGCCTTTCCCGAATTGAACGCACCTCCCGGGTCAAATCCCGCGAATGCGTGCCAGAACGGCGCTGAAAGCCGGATTTGGCCCGGGAGGTGCGTTCAATTCGCTAGACGTCCGTGAGCCACCAGGTGCCGTAGGCGGGGATGCGCAGAGGGGCCGCGGCATCGACCAGATCACCCGACAGGTGCTCGAGGAGCCGATCGCCCGCCAACGGCAGGAGGTCCGCGCGTTGGACGTCCTGCGCGAACTCGGACACGTTGTAGACCTGAACGATGGATCCGGCCGCGTGCCGTCGGCGGAACACGATGACTGCGGGGCTGGAACCGGTCGTGCACTCCGTGCTGACCGCGGCATGCAGGCTTGCGAGCGATCGGCGCGTCTGGATGAGCCGGCGAATGGCGGCGAAGATCCGCTGCGACACCGTTCCGGGGGCGCTCGTGGTGAGTGACCAGTCCATCGCGGGTCGGTGCGTCCACCTGTTGTCCGTGCGCTTGGCCGCATCGTCGAGGTAGGACTCGTCGTTCGTCATGCCGAGCTCGTCGCCCATGTAGAGCAGGGGCAGCCCGCCGAACCCGAACACCATGGAGTACGCGCACACGAGCCGGTCGATCGCAAGATCGAGGGCCGCGTCGTCGTTCGCTGCTAGTGCCGCTTCCACGCCGGCAAGGCTCGCTGCGCTGCCCGACGTTCGCCGGTCACCCGTCTCGGCGTTTGTCTGGAAGTGCACCCCGCGGGCGAAGCTCCCCTCGAAGTCGCCGGCGTAGAAGTCGGCGAGGAAGGCGCGGTGCGCGAAGCCATCCCACCCGAGGCTCGACGCATCGGCATCGTCGATCGCCCAGCCGATGTCGTCGTGGCAGCGCAGGTAGGTGGCCCATGCTCCGGTTACCGGGATCGGCTCGAAGCCACCGAGCGCCGTGGCGAGCAGTCGACCGTCGCGCGTCGCGAGCGCGGACCAGATCTGCACCATCAACGAGTTGTGGTACGCGAGGTCGGACACCTTGCCCGCGTGCTCGTCCTGGCCCAAGTAGGCGACGACGTCCTGCGGGCCGACGATCGCTTCGGCCTTGAAGATGACCGCCGGGGCCATGATGCGAGCGCATGCGCGCAGTGCCTGGGTGATCGCGTGGACCTCGGGCTGGTTCTGGCAGTTCGTGCCCAGTCGCTTCCATACGAAGGCGATCGCGTCGAGTCGGATGCAGTCGGCTCCCTGGTTCGCGAGGAATCCCACAACGTCGACGAACTCCGCGAACACCTCCGGGTTGGACCAGTTGACGTCCCACTGCCACTCGTTGAACGTCGTCCACACCCAGCCCTGCAGGTCCGGATCGAAGGTGAAGTTGCCCGGCGCGAAGGCGGGAAAGATCTCCGGCAGCGCCTCCTCGAGCGCGTCCGGCATGGCGCGGTCCGGGTAGACGTAGAAGTAGTCGCGGTAGCGGGACTCGCCCGCCCGTGCCCGGGCCGCCCACTCGTGCTCGCGCGCGACGTGATTGAGGACCAGGTCCAACGTCAGCGCGATCCCGGACGCGTGCAGGTCGGCCGCCAGCTCGGCGAGGTCGTTCATCGTGCCGAGGTCCGGGCGCACCGAGCGGTAGTCCATGACCGCGTACCCGCCGTCATTCGCCCCGGGTCGCGGCGTGAGCAGCGGCATGAGATGCAAGTACGTCACGCCCAGGTCGCGCAGGTAGTCGATGCGCGCGCGGATGCCGGTCAGGTCGCCCGCGAAAAGATCGGCGTAGGCCACGTATCCGATGGCATCCGGACCCTGGAACCAGTCCGCGCGCAGGCTGCGTTCGAGGTCCCGCGCCCGCAGCCGAGCGGACCGATCGCGATGAACCGCGACCATGACATCGACAAGCCGAGGCAGGATCGCCTCCGCGTCGTAGACGACCGTCAGGCCGTCCCAGAGGTCGTCTGCCCACCTGTCGAACCGAGCCAGGAGCGTGTCGCGGTCGGGGTCTGCACCGAGTGCTTCGGAGAGTGCCTCGCGCGCATGCGCAAGCGCGCCGTCGCGATTTGAGTGCGCTGAACCGGCCATGGCTTTCCGATCAGCTGGTGCGGGAGCCGGCCGATCCGCCGAAGTCGACGGACGAGTAGGTCGACAGTTTGGACAGGCGGTGCTCGCTGCGGACATCGCGGATCGTGCCGCTCTTGCTGCGCATGACGATCGAATGCGTCGTGGGGCCGTCTGCGGTGTAGCGGACGCCCTCCATGATCTCCCCGTCGGTAATTCCGGTGGCGCAGAAGAAGATGTTGTCTCCCGTGACGAGGTCCCCGGTCGTCAGCACCCGATCCAGGTCGTGACCGGCGTCGAGGGCGCGACGACGCTCGTCGGCATCGCGTGGCCAGAGCTTGGCCTGGATGGTCCCGCCGAGACAGGTGATCGCACAGGCCGCGATGATCCCCTCGGGGGTTCCGCCTATGCCCGCCAGCATGTCGATGCCGGTGCCCTCGCGCGCGGCCATGATGGCGCCTGCGACGTCGCCGTCGGCGATGAACTTGATCCGGGCGCCCGCGGCGCGGACCTCGTCGACGATGCCCTGGTGACGTGGGCGGTCGAGGATGCACACCGTGAGGTCCTCGACGTGCTCTCCCTTGGCTCGCGCGATCTGCTGCAGGTTGTAGGCGATGGGCGCTGTGATGTCGACGACGTCCGCGCTCTCGGGACCGACCACGAGCTTCTCCATGTAGAACACGGCACTGGGGTCGTACATAGCCCCGCGCTCAGCGACCGCGATGACAGCAATGGCGTTGGGCATGCCCTTCGCCGCCAAGGTGGTGCCGTCGATCGGGTCGACCGCAACATCGGCCTCGGCGCCCGATCCGTCGCCGACGCGCTCCCCGTTGAACAGCATCGGGGCGTCGTCCTTCTCGCCCTCGCCGATGACGACGACACCGTTCATCGAGACGGTGCCGATCAGTTGCCGCATTGCGTTGACCGCAGCCCCGTCGGCGCCGTTCTTGTCCCCCCGGCCGACCCACCGAGCGGCGGCCATGGCCGCGGCCTCGGTGACCCGCACCAGTTCGAGGGCGAGGTTGCGGTCGGGAACCTCGGGTACGGGTGCGCTGGTCATGTCGGCAGCGTATCGATCGAGCGGGGACGCTCACCTGCCCGATTGCCCAGCGGGGCGGATAGCCCATGATGGACGCGTGGGGACTCAGCAGCCGCAGCCGACCGGTCGGCCCAATGCGCGCATGCGTCAGACGATCGGCGACATGGTGCGGTCGCTGCTCGTAGTCCTTGCCTTCGTCGCGGTGCTGCTCATCGTCACGTGGCGTCCGCAGCCCGAGGCCGTGAAGGTCGTCGACCCGACTGCGGCGATATCACGGGCGTCGCTCCAGGCGGACTTCCAACTCGAGGTGCCCACCGGCCTCGCCGAGGGCTGGCGACCGACGAGCGCTCGTTGGGAGCCGACCGCGAAGTCGGAGCCCGATCCGGTGCTGCACATCGGCTACGTCACCCCCGGCGACGAGTACGCGCAGGTGAGCCAGTCCGCGAACGCATCCGATCCGTACACGGCGGAGCAGACCGACGACGGTATCGAGGTCGGCACCCAGTCCGTCGAGGATGTGACGTGGCAGCGCTGGGAGCACGGCGATCGCCACTCACTCGTGCGCATCGCGGACGGCACGACGACGATCGTGTCGGGCACCGCTGGATGGGACGAGTTGATCGTGCTGGCGTCGTCGCTGGAGCCGGCCGCAGAGCCCGCTCCTTAGGGCGACTATTCCTCGGAATCCGCAGCGTCGACTCGAGCGCGCGCGGCATCGAGCCAGGTCTGGCAGATCTTCGCGAGCACCTCGCTTCGCTCCCACAGGGCGAGCGACTCCTCCAGCGTCAGGCCGCCGCTCTCAAGCGACGCAACAACCGTGGCCAGCTCATCGCGTGCCTGCTCGTACGTCGGTTCGGCCATGGCGCGAGCCTAGTTCCCGGTTCCGTCATCGACGGCCAGAGCCTGCGCGCGCAGGCGGCCTTCGCTGAGCCGGATATCGAGCACGTCACCTGCGACCACGTCGTCGCCGCTGCGAACGATCGCGCCGTCGGCGGTCGTGACGATCGCGTACCCGCGCTCGAGCGTGGCCGCGGGGGAGAGCGATCGCGCACGTGCGTGGAGGTGACCGATGTCGTTGCTCGCCGCGTCGAGCCGGTTGAGCACGATCGCTCGGGACCGGTCACGCCGGTGGCGCATCCCCTGCTGCTCGCGGTCCAGCAGGTGTCGCAGGACGACGGAGCCGCGGCGGCGCAGGCCCTCGACGAGCGCGATCTGCTCGCGCAGCGATGGCACCACTCGCTTCGCCGCGTCCGTTGGAGTCGATGCGCGCAGGTCCGCGACGAAGTCGACGAGCGGGGCATCCTGCTCGTGGCCGATCGCGCTGACGACGGGGGTGACGCAGGCCGCCACGGCGCGGACGAGTGCCTCGTTGCTGAACGGCAGCAGGTCCTCCACGCTTCCGCCGCCGCGCGCAAGGATGATCACGTCGACCTCGGGCATGCCATCGAGTTCGGCGAGCGCCGCAGTGACGGCCGCGACCGCCTGTACCCCCTGCACCGGAACCTCGCGCACCTCAAAGGAGATCGACGGCCAGCGCTCGCGGGCGTTGACGAGTACGTCGTCCATCGCGGCGCTGGCCCGCCCGCAGATCAGGCCGATGCGCTGGGGGATGAACGGGAGAGCCTTCTTCCGCTCTGGCGCGAAGAGGCCCTCGGCGGTGAGCAGTGCCTTGAGCCGCTCGAGCTCGGCGAGCAGTGCGCCCAGGCCCACGGGTCTGATTTCCTTCGCGCGCAGAGACAGGGATCCGCGGGCAGCCCAGAAGTCCGGACGTGCGTGGACGATGATCCGCTGGCCCTCGGCGAGCGGCGGATCGAGGCGGCCGATGATCGACGAGTCGGCGACCACGGTCAGCGACATGTCCACGTCGGTGTCGCGCAGGACCAGGTAGTGGTTGCGTGCCCCCGGCCGCGGCCGGTACTCGGCCACCTGGCCGTCGATCCAGATCGCCCCCAGCCGGCCGATCCAGTCGGAGAGCAGGCGGGAGATCGTGCGTACGGCCGCTGGCGACTCCGCGCTGGTCTCCAAGGGCATGACCCGGAGCCTACGATGGGTGCATGCCCGAACCTAAGAAGGTCTTGCTGGCTGCCCCGCGCGGATACTGCGCGGGAGTCGACCGGGCCGTCGTCACGGTGGAGAAGGCGCTGGACCTCTACGGCGCCCCGGTCTACGTGCGCAAGCAGATCGTGCACAACAAGTACGTCGTCCAGGCGCTTGAGGCTCGCGGCGCGATCTTCGTCGACGAGGTCGAGGAGATCCCAGAGGGATCGACGGTCGTCTTCTCCGCGCACGGTGTCGCGCCGGTCGTGCATGAGCAGTCGCGCGACCGCAATCTGAAGACCATCGACGCCACCTGCCCGCTCGTGACCAAGGTCCACGCCGAGGTGCGGCGCTACGCCAGCGAGGGCTACCAGATCGTGCTCATCGGCCACGAGGGTCACGAGGAGGTCGAAGGCACGATGGGCGAGGCGCCCGAGGTCGTCACTCTCGTCGAGGATCCCAGCGTCGCCAAGACCCAGGACATCCCCAACTCCGACAAGCTCATCTGGCTCTCCCAGACCACCTTGTCCGTCGACGAGACCCTGCAGACGGTCGACGTGCTCAAGGAGCGCTTCCCGCAGTTGATCGCGCCGCCGAGTGACGACATCTGCTACGCCACGTCGAACCGGCAGTCAGCGGTCAAGGCCATGGCTCCCGGCTGCGACGTCGTCATCGTCGTCGGTTCGGGCAACTCCTCGAACTCCGTGCGGCTTGTCGAAGTCGCGCTCGAGGCGGGTGCCCGTGCGTCCTATCGCGTCGACTACGCGGGCGAACTCGATCCCGCATGGTTCGACGGGGCGACCCTGGTCGGTCTCACGAGCGGAGCCTCAGTGCCCGAGCTGCTCGTCAACGAGGTTCTCGAGTGGCTCGCGGAGCGCGGGTTCGACGACGTCGAGACGGTGCAGACGGCCGAGGAGACGCTGGTGTTCGCATTGCCGCCGGAACTGCGACGCGACATGAAGGCGGCGCAGGCCTAGCCGCGCCGGCGGCGCACGAGGACCAGGACGACCACGATCACCGTCGTGCCGATCACCCAGTACCAGTTGTAGGCCATGGTGAAGAAGACCAGTTGCGCGCGATTGAGCAGCCCGCCACTGGTGGTGCCGCGGAACAGCTGTCCGGCCGTGATCGCGGCGATGAAGAACGCGATTGGCGGAATGATGATCGCGACGACGTCATCCTCGCGGCGAACGCGCCACGCGCAGTAGACGCTGCTGACGAGCAGGGCTATTCCGGTCGGTGCGCCCAGCTCGCCCTTGCCTAGCCAGGCGTTGACCATGCCGACGATCACCGTCGCGCCGATGACGATGAGGTAGACCGCGCCCGCGGAGATCCCAGGCGATCGGTGCGTGATCTCACGGGGTGCCTGCTTGCGGCGCTCGCTGCGGGTCTCCTTCACGGGGACATCGTCCTGCAGTTCCGGATCGTCCACGACCATGCCGGTTCCCGTTGCGGCTACCGCGCTGTTCACGCGGACGGGAACCGACGGATCCTCGTCGACGCGGACGAGCGTGCGCAGCTTGCCGCCGTGGTCGGAGTTGAGCGCCAGCACCGCGGCTTCGGCGTCAGACACGCCCTGGCTGCGGAACAGCCGCCCGGTGTCGACGGTGGTGGCGGGGGCGGGTGGGGGAGGCACGTCGACCAACTCCGCATCGACGATGTCGTCATCGGCGTCGAGCTCGTCGATCACGACCGAGTCGGGCAGGGCGAGCTGTGCCTCGATGTCCTCGTCGAAGTCGGGCTGGGGGAGCTTCTCGACGTCGCCAATGCCGGGCTCGTCCGCCGGGTGCTCGACGTCCTCGGGACGGAACAAGGATGCATACACCGGGTCCACCGGCTCGCGGCCTGGCTCGTCCTCGGGCGTCACCACGTCCGTACCGTACTCAACGGACCTGTGATTCGGGGAAATCGGCGCCCCGCCGCCCCGACTAGGATCGTCCGCCGTGGCCCTCACCATCGCAATCGTCGGACTCCCGAACGTCGGCAAGTCGACCCTGTTCAACGCCCTGACCAAGAACGACGTGCTCGCGGCGAATTACCCGTTCGCCACCATCGAGCCGAACACCGGAGTCGTGGGAGTGCCCGATCCCCGGCTCGAGGTGCTAGCGGGGATCTTCGGCTCCGAGCGGATCCTGCCCGCGTCAGTCGTCTTCGTCGACATCGCCGGCATCGTCAAGGGAGCGAGCGAGGGAGCTGGCCTCGGCAACAAGTTCCTCGCGAACATCCGCGAGTCCGACGCGATCTGCCAGGTGCTCCGCGCCTTTACGGACGACGACGTGATCCACGTCGAGGGCCGTGTGTCGCCCGCCGAGGACATGGAGACGATCAACACCGAGCTCATCCTCGCCGACCTGCAGACGATCGACCGCGCGCTGCCCCGCCTGCAGAAGGAGGCGCGCACCGACAAGTCCAAGGTCGCCGTCCTCACCGCCACCGAGGAGGCGCGCGAGCTGCTCAACAACGGCACGACGATCTTCGCGTCAGGCGTCGACCCGGCCCCGCTGAAGGAGCTCTTTCTCCTCACGGCCAAGCCGTTCCTCTACATGATCAATGTCGACGAGGCCGAGCTCGCGGACGAGGCGTTCAAGCAGTCCATGCGTGAGCTCGTCGCTCCCGCCGAGGCAGTGTTCCTCGATGCCAAGCTCGAGTCCGAGCTCGTCGAGCTGTCCGAGGAGGAAGCGCTCGAGCTCCTGCAGTCGGTCGGCCAGGAGGAGAGCGGGCTCAATGCGCTGGCCCGCGTCGGCTTCAAGACGCTAGGGCTGCAGACCTATCTCACCGCCGGCCCCAAGGAGTCGCGCGCGTGGACGATCCCCAAGGGAGCGACCGCGCCCGAGGCCGCGGGAGTGATCCACACGGATTTCCAGAAGGGCTTCATCAAGGCCGAGGTTGTCTCGTTCGACGACCTGGTCGCGACCGGTTCGATGGCTGAGGCGAAGGCCAAGGGCAAGGTGCGGATCGAGGGCAAGGACTACGTGATGGCCGACGGCGACGTCGTGGAGTTCCGCTTCAACGTGTGAGATCCCACTACCTTTGGCAATGCGAAATGCTGCGGGTCTCACGATGCGCTCGACGTCGCGCTCAGGCCGTCTTGCACATGAGGTGCCCGGCTCGATGTTTGGACAGCGCCAGTTCGGGCACACTCTTGCTAACAACCCTGGGGGGACACCATGCGTCGTCGCACCAACGTCATCCGCCTGCTCGCCGCCGCTGCCGTCGCGACCATTGGTGTCGCAGCACTCGCGGTGCCGGCGTCCGCGACTCAGCCCGCTCCTAAGCCCGAGTGCACCATCACGGGCACGACGGGGCCTGACCTGCTCAAAGGCACACCGGGAGATGACGTGATCTGCGGCCTCGGTGGCAAGGACGTTCTCGTCGGGCTTGGGGGCGACGACGTTCTCATCGGCGGTCCCGGCCGGGATGTCATGTCCGGAGGGTCGGGGAACGACCGCTTCATCGGCGGCGCGGGGAAGGACGTCGTTGATGACCCCGAGAACGCGCCAGGGAACATCGCTGGCGGGTTCTTCGTCGGGGTGAAATTCTCGCTCAAGCAGGAGACCCCTCTCACCTTGACGCCGGTGGAGGACGGGAGCACCGAATGCTCGGTCAACTGGGCGGGAGACAAGTACACGATCGGTTCGGGAGAGCAGCCTTACGTTGCGCTCTTCTACGCCCGAGACGGCCTGTACAACTCATGCTTCACCACCTCCGCCAGCGCTGCTTACGACGTGTACGAGAAGGGCACGCGCGTGGGGCGGATCTGGTTTGTCGCCACCCAGCCCGGCGGCGAAAGGTTCCGCGTCACCTGTGAGGACAAGGTGAACTGCGCATGGAGCCAGGATTCCGGCGAATCGGTTCAGGGCGTACTTGTCATTGGAGTCAGCAGCCTTTAAGTACCCGCGCTGCTCGATGGCCTCACGGGGCCGACTTCCAGTAGTAGGTGGTGCTGCACATCTCGCCGGCCGGGTTCAGGGCGTAGTCCGGGATCTCACCGACGCGGTTCCAGCCGCGCGCCTCATATAGATGTGATGCCTCTGAACCGGTCACGGTGTCGAGCACGAGAAGCGTTCGCCCGCGCGACCACGCCTCCGCCTCGACCGCGTCCATGAGCCGGTTCGCGATGCCGCGGCGGCGAGCCGCGGGATCGACGAGCAGTTTGGAGATCTCGCCGCGGTGCTGCTGGTTCTGCTGACCGGGCAGGACGAGCGAAACGGTGCCGAGCACTACCTCCTCGTCGCTCGCGACGAGCATGACCTGCTGTCCGGCCGACACGCGAGCGAGCGCTCCGGTCCAATATCGCTCGGCATCGTCGATGGTCACCGACGACAAGAACTCAACTGACGCACCGCCGCGCACGCAGTCGACGAGCAGCGAACTGAGGCTGGCCAGCAGTTCACGATCGTCTGGGTTCGCAACGTGAATGTCGATCACGGCGAGAGGATATCTCCGGGAGTTGAGTAGCCTCACGCCATGAGCAGCGACGAGCCGACGGACCCCGCTGCAGCGGAGGTATCGCGCGCGCTGAGCATGCGGGCATCCGATGCGGACCGCGAGAAGGTGGCTGCGACGCTGCGCGACGCATATGCCGATGGGCGGCTGTCGCTTGCCGAGCACGAGGAGCGGCTGTCGGAGGTCTACCGAGCAACGACGTACGCGGAACTGCTCCCGATCCTCGCCGACCTACCAGTCCCGCCCGGAACGATCACGGTTCCAGGCGACACCGGGTCGGCCATCAGTCCGTCGTCGAGCCCAGGGGTCGTCGTCAGGGGCGACAGCGGCGGCGGCTCGAACAGCAACATGCTCGCGGTCTTCGGAGGGTTCGAGCGCAAGGGCGCGTGGACGGTTCCGGCAGAGATGAAGGCGACCTGCGTCTTCGGCGGTGGGGCGCTCGACATGACGACTGCGGTGTTCACCAGCAGGACGACGACGATCACCGCGGTGTGTGTCTTCGGAGGTCTGGAGATCAAGGTGCCCGAGGGCGTCGAGGTTCAGGCGGAGGGACTCACGGCGATCTTCGGCGGGCATAGCCTGCCGAAGACGAACGCGCCCGCCGGATCGCCGGTGCTGATCATCAAGGGCGCGGCTGTGTTCGGCGGAATCGACGTCAAGCGGGTCTAACAACCCTCCGCGAGTGGGCACTTGTCGGGGTGCAAACCGGACATCGCACCCCGACAAGTGCCCACTCGCGGGTTAAGGCGTGGGGCGTCCAGCTGGACCAGCATCAACGAGCATGGCCTGCCGTCGAGAGCGCCCGACTGGTGACCTCGGTGCTCGCGCGTCGGAGCGGTGTCCTGGTCGCCGCCGAAGGAGATCTCGCCCGGACCCATCTCGACGCGCGTGCCGTCCATCGTCTCGACGAACCAGCGCCCCGAGAGCACGACGATCCACTGCGGGACGGGGTTCTCGTGCCAGTGGATGACCTGGCTCGCGGGGAGGGTGAGGAACACCACGGAGGTCGGGGTCGCGTCGTCGCGTCGCACCCAGATCGGCTCATGGCCGGACGTGAACGGCGCGAGCGCGAACTCGCCGAGCGGACGGCGCTCTTGGCGGCTGATCCCGTCGGGGTCCGTCCAGGCGTGCCAGTACTCGACGGTGGGTACGTCAGACGTCACGGCCGATCGTCTCGGCGCGGGTCAATGACCTCGACCACGTCGATGTCCACGATCTCTGCGACGACGACGGTGTCGTCTCGGTCGTCTCTCGCACTGCTTGCCGGGGTGCTTGTCGCGGAGCGCGGAGGCATGCGAAGGCCCTCGTCGGCGAGCTCCAGCTCGGCTAGTCGATCGATGGCCCGCCGGTCCCCGCGTCGCCAGTCACCAGCCGGATCGTCGCTGATCCGGGCCAGCACGTGCAGCGGCTGCCGGGCCAGGGCCCTGAGTGCGAAGAGATCGAGGTCGTAGTTGTCGTTGACGTAGCGCTGGGCGGCGCTGGCGCGCTGGATGAAGGCGAATCGAATGGGCAGCCAGTAGGCCGCGAACGATGCGAAGGCCAGGATGACCAGGGTCACGGACACGAACATGGCGAGATTGGCCACAGCGTCCGCTTCGGCCTGACCGGCCGATGCGAATGCCGATGCAGCAGTGCTGATGCCGCTGAAGGGCGCTGCCAGAGCTCCGCCAATGATGGGCAGGCCACCGATCGACTCGGCCGCCGAGTCGATGCTCTCGCCGAGACTGTTGGCGCCGTCTGCGATCGCCTGGCCAGGCGCAGCGAGGTTCATGATCATCTCGTGCAGCTTGACGCCGACCCAGATCCAGCCGACCGTCCAGACGACCAGCCAGATGTCTCCCGCCAACTGACGGAACTTGCGCTCGGGGATGTCGGAGTAGAACTTCATCAGGGTGTTCTCGTCTCGCGTATGGGGTGCTGAAGGGGGCAGGGAGGGGTCGCGCGGATTAGGGCCATGGTGCCCCAGCCCCGTACAGTCAACGGGTGAATCGCCGCGAAGACCTCCGAAATATTGCCATCATCGCCCACGTCGACCATGGGAAGACCACGCTCGTCGACGCCATGCTGTGGCAGTCCGGGGCATTTCGTGCCAACCAGGACGTGAACGACCGGGTCATGGACTCGATGGATCTTGAGCGCGAGAAGGGCATCACGATCCTCGCGAAGAACACCTCGGTTCGTTACGTCGGACCGGCAGCGCCCGAGGGCGGCGTGACGTTCAACATCATCGACACCCCCGGCCACGCCGACTTCGGTGGCGAGGTCGAGCGCGGCCTGGAGATGGTCGACGCGGTCGTCCTCCTCGTCGATGCGTCCGAGGGACCGCTCCCGCAGACCCGATTCGTGCTCCGCAAGGCGCTCGAGAAGCAGCTGCCCGTCGTGCTTGTCATCAACAAGGTGGACCGCCACGACGCCCGCATCGGCGCCGTCGTCGACGAGACCTACGAGCTCTTCCTCGACCTCGACGCGACCGAGAAGCAGATCGACTTCCCAATCGTCTACACCAGCGCCAAGGCCGGCCGGGCGTCCATGACTCGTCCCGAGGACGGCGGCATGCCGGACGCCGAAGACCTCGAGCCGCTGTTCCGCACTCTGCTCACGACCGTTCCGGCGCCTGAGTTCGATCCGGAGATGCCCCTGCAGGCCCACGTCACGAACCTCGACGCCTCGCCGTACCTCGGTCGCCTCGCCTTGTGCCGCGTTCACCACGGCACGATCCGCAAGGGTCAGCAGGTGGCGTGGATGAAGGCCGACGGCAGTGTCGAACGCGTGAAGATCGTCGAACTGCTCATGACCGAGGCACTGGACCGCGTGCCCGTGCTCGAGGCCGGACCCGGCGACATCATCGCCGTTGCCGGAATCCCGGAGATCACCATCGGCGAGACGCTCGCCGACATCGAGAACCCGGTCGCGCTGCCGGTCATCACCGTCGACGAGCCGTCGATCTCGATGACGATCGGCATCAATACCTCGTCCTTGGCGGGCAAGAGCGGAACGAAGCTCACCGCGAACCAGGTCAAGCAGCGCCTTGAGGCCGAGCTCATCGGCAACGTCTCGATCCGCATGCTCCCCACCGAGCGTCCCGACACGTGGGAGATCCAGGGCCGAGGTGAACTCCAGCTCGCCATCCTCGTCGAACTGATGCGCCGTGAGTCCTTCGAGCTCACGGTCGGCAAGCCGCAGGTCGTCACGAAGATCATCGACGGCAAGGTCAACGAGCCCATGGAGCGGCTGTCGGTCGACATCCCCGAGGACTACCTCGGCGTCGTCACCCAGTTGATGGCGCTGCGCAAGGGCCGCATGGAGCAGATGGTCAATCACGGCACCGGCTGGGTCCGCATGGAGTACCTGGTCCCGGCCCGCGGCCTCATCGGGTTCCGCACCGAGTTCCTCACGGAGACTCGCGGAACCGGACTCCTCCACCACGTCTTCGACCGTTACGAGCCGTGGCACGGCGAGCTGCGCACGAGGCCGACCGGGTCCTTGGTGGCCGACCGTACGGGTGCGACCACAGGCTTCGCCCTCGCCAACCTCCAGGATCGCGGGACGATGTTCGTCGGCCCCGGCACCGAGGTGTACGAGGGCATGATCGTCGGCGAGAACTCGCGCTCTGACGACATGGACGTCAACCCCACCAAGGAGAAGAAGCTGACGAACATGCGTCAGTCCTCCGGTGACATCCTCGTGCCGCTCATCCCGCACAAGCAGCTGTCCTTGGAGCAGGCCCTTGAGTTCTGTCGCGAGGACGAGTGCGTGGAGGTCACCCCCGGCGCCGTGCGTATTCGCAAGGTGATCCTCTTGGGAACCGACCGTCAGCGGGCCGGACGCGGCAAGAACAAGGGCTAAGACGGGATATTCTCCCGAAACAGGCCATTCTGATCGGTTTGTGACCTTGAGAAGGTCACGATTTGGGAACGTATGTCCGGATAACAGGATCCCGTAGTTACTCGCGCGTAAACGTGTCGTAATCTCATGCGGCTAGCCTCACCGGGGCAAGCCACCTGAGCGGACTCATTCGAGGCTAATCGGGGTACTTGTCCAAAATTCGGCTAACGCCGATCCGAGTGGAGGGTGAACGCGCTGGTGAGTACTGCCCTTGAACCGACAGTCGATTCTCCAGTCGACACCGGCGTGGCAGGCATCTCCCTTCGTCAGCTCACCTGGCGGCGCCTCAAGCGGGACAAGTTCGCGATGGTCGCCATGGGCGTCCTCATCTTCATCTTCCTGGTGGCGCTCTTCACACCCCTGATCGTCTCGGCGGTCGGCGTGGATCCGTACGAGTTCGACGGCGGGGCGCTCGACCCGGCGCAGGGCAGCCTTCCCTCCGGGCCGTGGGGCGGCATCTCGTGGGAGCATCCGCTCGGCGTGGAGCCGCTGACGGGTCGTGACATCTTCGCGCGCCTGCTTTACGGCGCACGCGTGTCCATGTTCATCGCCCTGACTTCGGTCGTGATCATCGCGATCATCGGCACCATCGTCGGCATCACCGCCGGCTACAAGGGCGGCTGGCTCGACACGATCATCGGCCGTAGCACGGACCTGCTGCTCGCCTTCCCGCAGATTCTCATGCTGATCGCGCTGAGCCCGGTCATCACCCAGCGCCTCCAGTCGATGGGCCTGGGCCCGGAGAACGCCCGAATCTTGTACCTGATCATCGTGTTCGTCTTCTTCGGCTGGCCCTACCTCGCCCGACTGGTCCGGGGCCAGGTCCTCAGCCTGCGCGAGCGTGAGTTCGTCGAGGCCTCGCTGGCGAGCGGCGCGCCCACGCGGCGCATCCTGTTCAAGGAAATCCTGCCGAACCTGTGGGCGCCGCTCATCGTGTACGTGACGATCTCGATGCCGACGATCATCGCCGCCGAAGCGACGTTGGCCTACCTCGGCGTGGGCATCGTGGAGCCGACACCGTCGTGGGGCCGCATGCTCGCCGACTCGGTGCGCTTCTTCACCGTCGTGCCCAGTTACCTGTTCATTCCCGGCACGGTGCTCTTCATAGTGGTGTTCGCGTTCAATGTCTTCGGCGACGCAGTCCGCGACGCCCTGGATCCGCGATCCGGACGGAAGATGCGATGAACGCGCGCCGACGTCCCACCCCCACACACTTCCCGCCAACCAGGTCGGGAGTCCGATCTACCTGATCGGAGCAGGGTCGTGAACAAACATGGCCCTTGATAAGGAGGAACTCATGGGTACGCCCATCAAGAACGGCATACGGCTCGCTGCCGTGGCCGCTGCGGGAGCGCTGCTCCTTGCGGCCTGCGGTAGCAGCAGTAGCAGTGACAGCAGTGACGGCAGCGCCGCTGCCGGTGGCGAAGGACAAAAGGGTGGAACCATCAACATCCTGACCCTGTCCGAGCAGTTCAACCACCTTGACCCGCAGCGCAACTACACGGGTGTCGACCTGGCGTTCGCCAGCGCGTACCTCAACCGCACGCTCACCCAGTACCAGCTCGCGCCGGGTGCCGCAGGCGTCACCCTGGTCCCCGACATGGCGACCGACACGGGTACCCCGAACGCCGACGCGACGTCATGGGCATTCACCCTGCGCGATGGCGTGTCGTTCCAGGACGGCACTGCGATCACGTGCGCCGACATCAAGTACGGCGTCTCGCGCACCTTCGCGACCGACGTCATCACTGATGGTCCGGGCTACGCCCTGACGATGCTCGACATCCCGACCGATGCAGACGGCGCCAGCATGTACAAGGGCCCGTACAACACCGACGCAACCAACGACGTCGCCTCGTTCGACAAGGCAGTCACCTGCTCTGAGGACAACAAGACGATCACCTTCAACCTGAACCAGCCCGTCGGTGACTTCAACTACGCCGTGACGCTCTCCGCGTTCGCGCCGGTCCCCAAGGCCTCGGACACGGGCGAGAAGTACGACGATGCTGTCGTCTCCTCCGGCCCGTACCAGATCACCGAGTACACCAAGGGTCAGAAGCTGGTCATGGACCGCAACCCGAACTGGGATCAGGCGTCCGACCCGATCCGCAAGGCGTGGCCGGACAAGATCGTCGTGAGCTTCGCGATCGACGCGTCAGCAATCGATCAGCGGATCATCGCCGACTCGGGCGAGGACCAGACCGCAGTTCCGCTGGCCAACGTGCAGCCGGAGAACCTCGCAACGGTGTTCGCCGGTGGCGACCCCCGCTTCGCGGACCGCTCGGTTAACGCGCCGGATCCCTACGCGCGCTACGCGGTCATCAACACCGAGAAGGTGCCGAACCTCAAGCAGCGTCAGGCAATCGCCGTGGCGTTCAACCGCGCGGAGATCCTCCAGATCCGTGGCGGCGACTTCGCTGGAACACTGGCCGACGGCGTCATCAGCCCGACGCTCGGTGCTTCGTACCAGCCCAGTGGCATGTGGACCGACGCATTCGGCCAGGCGATTCCGGACACGGGAGACCCCGAGTACGCGAAGAAGCTGATCGCCGAGTCCGGCGAGCCGATGCCGCCGATCACGTACCAGTACCCGACCAACCCGGTCGACGAGAAGATGGCAGTGTCCATCCAGGGCGCGCTGGCCAAGGCCGGCATCGAGGTCACGCTTCAGGGTCTCGAGCCCGGCGAGTACTACTCGATCGTCATGGACTCGACCAAGGCAGAGGCACTCATGCGCTCGGGTTGGGCGGCCGACTGGCCGAACGCCTCGACCGTCATCCCGCCGCTCCTGGGCAAGGGTGAGTCGTTCAACCTCGGCTTCGCCGGCGACGAGGCCTACTGGGCCAAGATCGCTGACGCCAAGGCCATGACCGATGTCACGACGCAGTCCGCAGCGTGGGCCGACCTCAACAAGACGGCAATGTCGTCCGCTTGGGTCGTTCCCGAGGTCTTCGGCAAGACCCAGTACATCTGGGGCTCGAAGGTCGGCGGATCGTTCATGTGGGACGCATACGGCTCGATCCCGTACGCGAACCTCTGGGTGAATCAGTAGCACTCTGACGGTTGGGTCCCGCGAGCACGTCTCGCGGGACCCAACCCGAAGTCCTCCTCGTTCACGTAGAAGGCGGCCCCTTGTCGACGTATGTAATCCGGCGCATATTGACCGGTCTGATCATCCTCGTGCTCTTGAGCATGCTGACGTTCCTGCTGTTCAACGCACTGCCCGCGGACCCAGCGGCGCTGACATGCGGTAAGTCCTGCACGCCCGCGATCATCGAGGCAAACCGAGTCCGCCTCGGGCTGGACCTGCCCCTGTGGCAGCAGTACTGGGAGTTCGTCAAGGGCATCTTCGTCGGCCGCACCTACGGCAACGGCCCCGTGGCGTTCTCGTGCCCGGCGCCCTCTCTGGGCTACTCATTCCGCAGAGGCGAGTGCGTCACCGAACTGATCGTCTCCCGCCTGCCCGTCACCATCTACCTGTCGGTCGGTGCCTTCATCATCTGGATCGTCAGCGGCATCTCGCTCGGCATCTACTCTGCACTTCGTCGCGGCCGTTGGCAGGAGCGTGCGACCACCGGACTCGCGCTCGTCGGCTACTCGTTCCCGACCTTCTTCATCGGACTTCTCGCGCTGTACTTCGTCGTGATCAAGTGGCAGCTGCTGCCTTATCCGGACTATGTGTCACCGTTCGAGAACCCCGTCCAGTTCCTACAGACGATGATCCTGCCGTGGCTCACGCTGGCTGTCGTATACGCCGCGTTCTACATACGTCTGACTCGAAATCAGATGCTCGACACCCTCGACGAGGACTACATCCGCACGGCGCGCGCCAAGGGCCTTCCTGAACGGACCGTCAACGGCAAGCATGCTCTGCGTGCCGCGCTGACGCCGATCGTCACGGCTGCGGGCCTCGACCTCGCCATCCTCCTCGGCGGTGCGATCATCACCGAGAGTGTCTTCACCCTGCCCGGAATCGGTCGACTGGCCATCAGCTCAGTGCTGGACGCTGACCTGCCGGTCATCACCGCAACCGTTCTCGTGGCAGGTTCGTTCATCGTGATCGCGAATATCGTCGTCGACCTTCTATACGCAGTGATCGATCCGCGGGTGAGGCTGAAATGACCGAGGCATTCGTGCGCGTTGAGGACCTTCGCGTCAGCTTCCCGACCGAGGACGGCATCGTCAGGGCCGTAGATGGAGTCACCTTCAGCGTGGAGCGCGGCAAGACGCTCGCGATCGTCGGTGAGTCTGGCTCCGGGAAGAGTGTTACGTCGATGTCCCTCATGGGCCTGGTGAACACCCGGAACGCCCAGATCGAGGGCCGTGCGTGGGTGGGCGACAAGGAATTGATCGCGGCATCCGACGACGACCTCCGCAAGCTTCGCGGGGCTGAGATGTCGATGATCTTCCAGGATCCGTTCGCGTCGCTGCACCCGTTCTACCGCATCGGCGCGCAACTGGTCGAGACCGTTCGGGTCCACCAGAAGGTGTCGAAGTCCGAGGCGCGCGCGCAGGCCATCGACATGCTCACCAAAGTCGGCATCCCGCACCCGGAGCGTCGCATCGATGACTACCCGCACCAGTTGTCGGGCGGCATGCGCCAACGCGTGATGATCGCCATGGCGCTCATCAACGGCCCGTCACTGCTGATCGCGGACGAGCCGACGACGGCTCTCGACGTCACCGTGCAGGCGCAGATCATGGAACTGCTCGCCGAGCTCCAGGTGCAGTACAACACCGCGATCATCCTCATCACGCACGACCTGGGCATCGTCGCTGACGTCGCCGACGAGGTCGCTGTCATGTATGCGGGCCGCCTCGTCGAGCGAGGCACACTCGAGGACGTCTTCTACGACCCGCAGATGCCGTACACGGTTGGACTCCTGTCCTCTGTGCCCCGGCTGGACGACGTGAGCGAGCGACTGACCCCCATTGGCGGCCAGCCTCCGTCACTCATCAACCTGCCACCTGGCTGCGTATTCGAGCCGCGGTGCCGCGCATCGTCGATGCTTCCCGACGACAGGGCGAAGACCGAGCGACCGGACCTGCTTCCCGTGTCGTCGACTCACTCTGTTCGTTGTCATCTACCCGTCGAGGATCGGCGCCGCTTCGCAGCGGAGTCGCTGGCCGCCGTCGGAAACGCGGAGGTGCCGTAATGACCGAGCCGATTCTCAGCACGGATGCCCTGGTCAAGCACTTCCCGATCACCAAGGGCGCTCTTCGCAAGAAGACCGTTGGCGTTGTCAGTGCCGTCAACGGAATCTCGTTGTCGGTCGCGCCTGGGGAGACCCTCGGCCTGGTCGGCGAGTCCGGATGCGGCAAGTCGACTGCGGGACGGACTTTGCTCAAGCTCCTCGAACCCACCTCGGGGACCATCCACTACAACGGTCGCGACATCACCGGTCTGAGCAAGAAGGAGATGGTCCCGCTGCGGCGCGAGCTGCAGATGATCTTCCAGGACCCGTACTCCTCGCTCAACCCGCGTCACACGGTCGGCTCGATCATCTCCGGCCCTTACCAGGTGCAGAAGATCGATCCTCCCGGCGGCGTGAAGCGGGCTGTGCAGGAGACGATGGAACGAGTCGGTCTCAACCCTGAGCACTACAACCGGTACCCGAACGAGTTCTCCGGCGGGCAGCGTCAGCGCATCGGGATCGCACGAGCGGTCACCCTGCGACCGAAGGTCGTCATCTGCGACGAACCGGTGTCGGCGCTGGACGTCTCGATCCAGGCGCAGGTCATCAACCTCCTGCAGGACCTGCAGGACGAGTTCGGCATGGCCTACATATTCGTCGCACACGACCTGTCGGTAGTGCGGCAGATGTCGCATCGCGTTGCAGTCATGTACCTCGGCAACATCGTCGAGATCACCGACAGGGCAACGCTTTTCGCCAAGCCGCTGCATCCGTACACGCACGCGCTGATGTCGGCCGTGCCGGTACCTGATCCGCGCGTGGAGAAGGCTCGCGAGCGGATCGTCCTGCAGGGCGACCTGCCCAGCCCGATCAACCTGCCGAGCGGCTGCGTCTTCAGCACCCGATGCTTCCGAGTGCAGGATCTGTGCCGCGTGGAGGTTCCCCCGCTGGCGGAGTACGCCCCCGGTCACCAGGTGGCATGCCACTTCCCGGTCACCGAGAGCCTTGGCAGCGAGCTCATTCGCGGTGCCGATGCCGGCCTGGTCGAGCTTGACGCGCCGACGGTGCGACCGCCAAGCGAGGTCATCGCCGATGTCGAAGCCGCGGGCTCGGCGCGACCGGAGAACATCGACTACGCGGGCGATCCGGACCACCTCAAGCAAGGTGAGTGGTAAAGAACTCCGCTTCGAGACGAGTGAGGTTCTCCGTGACGACCTCCTGGGGCGTCATGTGCGTGACACCACTCAGGGGAAGCACGGAGTGCGTCTTTCCTGCGGCGAGCAGGGCGCCCGAGAACTGCAGGGTGTTGGCGGCGAGCACGTTGTCGTCCGCCAGGCCGTGAATGATGAGGAGCGGCCGTTCCAGCTGCGGTGCCTTCAGCAGCAGGGAGTGCGCGTCGTAGACCTCGGGATTGTCCTGCGGCGTGCCGAGATAGCGCTCGGTGTAGGCGGTGTCGTACAGCCGCTGGTCGGTAACCGGCGCCCCGGCAATTGCGGCATGGAACACGTCGGGACGCTCGAGGACGGCAAGCCCGGCGAGGAACCCGCCGAAGGACCAGCCGGTGATGCCAACGCGAGTCAGGTCGACGTCCTGCTCGATCTCCGCCAGCGCGTGCAGAGCAGCAACCTGGTCGGAGAGAACCCCGCTGGCGAGGTCCCGCTGCACGCCGAACTCCCACGCCGGTCCGCGACCTGGAGTGCCGACGCCGTCGATGACCACGACCACGAATCCCTGGTCTGCCAGCCACTGGTCGCCGACGAACGCGCCGGCAGCATGCACGACGCGAGCGTGGTGCGGCCCGCCGTACGGGGCGAGGATCACCGGAAGCTGACGCGAACCCTTGACATGACCCGTCGGCCACAGCACCGCCGTTGCCAACTCGCGCTCGCCGAGTCGTAGGAAGGTGACTGCCGGATCGATCACGGGCAGCTCGGCCCTGGACGGTATCGGGCCGCTGGCGCCGACCAGCCTGGCCTCGAATCGAGTCCCTGTGCGGTCGGCCGATGCCGTCGCGATCACCATCGCATCGCCTCGAGCTGCGACGGAGTTGATCGAGGCGCCGGACGTGACCTCCTGCAGTCCTCCCTGCCAGTCGAGGCGATACACATGCTGATCCATCGGGTCTCTTGTGCCGACCACGACGACGCCGTCTGGCGTCGAGTCGACCAGACCGCCGATGTTCAGCGCGGCAGGGCTGATGGGCACATCGTCGGCGACCAGCTGGAAGCAGTCGTCGGCGTGGTTTGCGACGATCTCGAGCAGGGCGCCGTTCGATGCGCGGCGCGGCACTCCTGGCTGCATGGTGATCCACGGGGATGTCACCCGCTCGCGCAGTGGGCGCAGTTCGCTCGGCGTTCCTGCCAGCTCCATGATCAGCTGCCGCTGCTGGTCGCGGCTCAGCACGCTGACGATTGCGCCGTCGTCGTCGGTCTCGATCGTCGCGAGGTACGGGTAGGCCTCGTAGTCCCACGTGAGTTCGATCCGGCTTCCGTTGAGCCCGATCACGAACAGGCGGGCCTCGGGATTCGTGGTGCCCGCGGACGGGTAGCGATGCGGTACAGGCTCCCTTTCGGGGTGGGCCGGGTCGCTGATCCAGCGCACGTCGACCTGAGCCTCGTCGACGAACTCCACGAGAAGTGCGTTGTTGGATGGCAGCCACCACAGGCCGCGCACGCGGTCCAGCTCCTCCGCGGCGATGAAGTCCGCGAGGCCCCAGCTCTGCGTCTGCGATGCCGGCTCCGCAAGGCGCACGGGTTCTCCCGAGCCGTCGGCATGGACGACGTAGAGCGAGCGGTCACTGACGTACGCGACGTGGGCGCCGTCGGGTGCAAGCTGGGGGTCGACGATCGGCCCAGGATGCGGCAGTTCGATGGCAATCGCCCCGCGCTGGCTGAGGTCGATCGAGAAGGGCCGCCCATCAAGGCTGAACACCGCTCGCGTCAGGTTCTCGTCGGCGCTGTACGCCGTGATTCCCGACGTCGTCTCGCGCATCCGCTCGCGGCGGGCCTTCTCGGCCGCGGGCAGATCGGCGCTGCTGTCGACCAGGTCGCGCGCGTCGACGACCTGTCGTTCGACCACCGCGCCGTCGACAACCTCCGCGCACCACAGGTTGCCAATCGCGTCGCGGCCCGATGCGCTGCGGATGAAGCAGACCCGGGTGCCATCGGGGGACAGGCGAAACGCCCGCGGCTGGCCTAGCCGGAACCGCCTGGTGAGCGCTTCTTGCCGGGGGTAACTGATCGCCTGCTCGTCTCCGGGGGAGGTCATGCCCAAATGCTAGGTGTAACGAGTGGGTAGCCTGTGCCGGTGACCAAGCGCATCCTTTTCGTCCACGCCCACCCCGATGACGAGTGCATCGGAACCGGCGCGACCATGGCCAAGTACGTTGCAGACGGCGTACAGGTGACTCTCGTCACGTGCACGCTCGGCGAGGAGGGTGAGGTTCTCCTCCCGGAGTTGTCGCACTTGGCCTCCGACAAGGACGACGCCCTCGGGACCCATCGTCGCGAGGAACTTGCTGCGGCGATGTCGATCCTCGGCGTGACGGACTCACGGCTGCTCGGCGGCCCGGGGCGGTTTCGCGACTCAGGCATGATCGGCACCCCGCCGAACGATCGCCCCGACTGCTTCTGGCGCACCGACCTGCTCGTGTCGGCGACGGAGCTCGTGTCGGTGATCCGCGAGATCCGACCGCAGGTCGTGGTCACCTACGACGACTTCGGCGGCTACGGCCATCCGGACCACATTCAGGCCCACCGCGTCACCCACTACGCGGTCGCTCTCGCCGAGAGCGCGAGTTTCCGGCCCGACCTCGGCGAGGCGTGGTCGGTGAGCAAGCTCTACTGGACGGCGTTCCCGAAGCAGGTCATCGTCGACGGGATCGCCGCCGCGAAGGCCCAGGGCCTCGACAACGAGTTCACGCGCATGGATCCGAACGATCTCCCGTTCGCCTGCGACGACGACCTGGTGACCACTGAGGTCGAGGCAAGCCAGTTCGTCACGCAGAAGTTCGACGCTCTCCGCGCTCACGGCACGCAGGTAACGCCCGACGACGGATTCCTCGGCGTCGTGTCGACCGTCGGTGCCGACGCCTTCGGTGTCGAGTACTACCGACTTGCCCGCGGTCACGCGCACCGTGAGGCCGGGCAGGCGCGCGAGTCCGACCTGTTCGCGGGCATCGCCGAGTGACCCGGCAGTGAGCCGCTGGGCTGGTGCAGCAGGGCTGTTCCTCGTCGGTGCGCTCATCGGCCTGGTCGGGGCCTTCGTTCAGGCTCAGCGCGGTCAGGCGGACTTCTTCTGGGTGAACGTGACTGTTCCATGGGGGCTTCTCCTCGTGTGGGTAGTCCTGATCGCGGTCATCCGGGGCGGCGCGTGGGCGATCCACAGCCGATGGGGCAGCTGGGCGGTCCTGGCGGGCTGGCTGGTCCTCACCATCGTCATGGCGGCCGAGTCCCCGTCGGGGGACATGGCCCTGTCGGGAGGCGGTCGCCAGATGGCCTACCTGCTCGGCGGCGTGATCGTGGGCTCCGCGGCCGCGACGCTGCCCGTCCGGGCGGAACCCGCGCAGGCGCGGAACCCGTAGCTCCCCTCGCGCGTCCGACGGTCCGGACGTGATTTTCAGGGGCAGGCCCGCATACCATCGGACTGCGGCCGCTCCCGGCCGCTGAGGGATCGGGGAGAGCGTGAACTGCCGGGCAGGAGCGTCCACTCCATGACGGCTTTCCGCATCCGCATCATCGTCGGGGCAGCCGCACTGATGATCCTGCTGTTCGTCATCTATCTGTTCATGGCGATGAGTTCGGGCTCGACCGCAGCCTCGGGGACCACGGTCGGCGGCGTCGACATCGGCGGAATGTCCCAGGACGAGGCGGCGGCCGCGGTCGCGACGGCTCTGGGCCCGCGGGAGTCCAAGAAGCTGCGCGTCACGGCCCTCGACCAGACCTTCGTGGTCAAGCCCGCCGACGCCGGTCTTTCGCTCGACGCTGCCGCCTCGGTGGAACCGGCGTATGGACGCTCGTGGAGTCCATTCTCGCTCGTGAGCCGCATGCTGGGCGGTGGTCAGTGGCCAGCGATCGCGGCCGTCGACGAGGCAGCGCTCAGCGCCCAGGTGCAGCTCATCGCCGATGCACTCGACGTAGCGGCCGTGGAGCCGGTGCTCACGGTCACCGACGGCGAGCCCGAACTGACCGACGGCATCGCGGGTCGCGCTCTGGACGAGGCCGCGACCGCGATGGCGCTCACGGACGCCCTGCTGCTGCCCCGCAAGCCGATCCAGGCATCGGTCGTCAAGGTCGAGCCGACCGTGTCGGAGGAGTCCGCGCAGGCAGCCCTGACGTCCGCGAAGGAAGCAGTGTCGGCCCCCGTCACGGTCAACGCCGAATCCGTCAAGGCGACGATCCCCGCCGCAGCAATAGGCCGCGCCCTCAGTTACACGGCCGTCGACGGGAACCTCGTTCCTTCACTCGACGGCACGATCTTGCATCAGGCGATCCGCAAGGAGCTCAAGCCCATCGAGATCAAGGGTCGCAATGCGACCTTCAAGATCCGGGGCGGCAAGCCGAAGGTCGTGAAGTCCAAGGTCGGTCGGGGCGTGTCGGACGAGGAACTGGCGAGCGCGGTGTCGGCAGTTCTCGACGGCTCGGCGACGGATAGAACGGTGACTGTCTCAGTCGGGTTGCGAGAGCCGAAGCTCACGACCGATCAGGCCAAGCAGTTGGGCGTGACGGAGAAGCTCGGCGGCTTCACGCAGAACTTCCCGTATGCCGCGTACCGCGTGCAGAACATCGGCGAGGCCGCCCGTCGGATGAATGGCACGCTGTTGATGCCCGGAGACACGTTCTCCCTCAACGACACGATCAAGGAGCGCACCGAGAAGAACGGCTACACGGTCGGTTTCGTCGTCGGCGAGGGCGGCGTCTTCGACGAGGCGCTCGGCGGTGGCGTGTCCACAGCGGCGACTACCGCATGGACTGCCGCATTCTTCTCGGGCATGGAGCGCGTGCAGAACATCGCGCACTCGATCTACATCTCCCGTTACCAGCCTGGACTCGAGGCGACGGTCGCGTGGGGCCTGTTCGACATGAAGTTCCGCAACGACACCCCGAATGCCGTGTTCATCACGTCGTCGATAACCAACACCTCGATCACCGTGTCGTTATGGGGAACGAAGGTCTACGACAAGATCGAGGCGGAGTTCGGCAACCGCACCGACATCAAGAAGTTCAGCACGATCTACGACAAGTCCGACAAGTGCCTGGGCCAAGGTGGGGTCGAGGGATTCACGATCGTTGTCGATCGGGTCTTCTATCAGGATGGCAAGGAGGTCAAGCGCGAGCCGATCAAGACGACCTACAAGCCAGCACCAGAAGTGATCTGCGGCAAGAAGCCGGACAAGAAGCCGGGCAAGAATCCCGACGAGACTGGTGCATCGCCCAGCGCCTCGCCAACAGGCAAGCCCAGCCCCAAGCCGACGCCCAAGCCGAGCGACGACACGTTCTCGAATCCGTCGGCCACGCCGTCGCCGACGAAGCCGGGCAAGCCGAACAAGCCCGCGTAGTCGATCAGGCCTGCAGTTGCTGGCCCGCGGGTGTGTCGATCACGGTGTAGCCCGCCGCAGCCAGTTCGTCGCGAATTCGGTCGCTACCCGCCCAGTCCTTCGCCGCGCGCGCGGCCGCTCGTTGGTCGAGCAACGCGCTGACGAGGGTAGGCACTGGCTGCGACTGTGCCGGTTCGCGACCGACCATGCGCGCGAGATCAAGTCCGAGCAGGCGGTCCACGTGCGCGAACAGCTCGAACTTCGCGCCGGGTGCCACGTCGCTGTCCTTCTCGAGTTCCCGGAGCAGCGTGATTGCCCGCGGGGTGTCGAGGTCGTCGCTGAAGGCGTTGCCGACCTCCGCCACCGCCGCGTTCGGCATGGCCGCGGATCGGTGTGTCGCCCACTCTGCGACGCGATCGCGCCAGCGAGTGATGGTCGCGTCCGCGGCGCGCAGCCCGTCCCACGTGAGGTTCATCTGCTGGCGGTAGCGGTGCTGCATGAAGGCAAGGCGAAGCGCCAGTGGATCCATGCCTTCGTCAGCGACATCGGAGACGAGGACGACATTGCCGGACGACTTGCTCATCTTCCGGCCCTCGAACAGCAGGTGCTCGCCGTGCACCCAGTGCTTCACCACGTCGGTGCCCGCAACGCTGTTGCTCTGCGCGCGCTCGTCCTCGTGGTGCGGGAAGCGAAGGTCGATCCCGCCGGTGTGGATGTCGATGCTCGAGCCGAGCAGCGACAGGCTCATGGCACTGCACTCGGTATGCCAGCCGGGAAAGCCCACCCCCCAAGGCGTGTCCCACACCAGTTGCGTTCTGGTGTCCTGCGCCCGCTTCCACAGCGCCCAGTCAGCGTGGAAGCGCTTGGCGGGATCGACGCCGCCCTCGAACCGATGCCCAGGCCGCAGCTCGTCGAGCCGGTTGCCGCTGAGCTCTCCGTAACTCGCAAAACTGCGCGCATCGAAGAAGACCGAGCCGTCGCCCCCGACATACGCATGACCTGTGTCCATCAGGGTGCTGATGAGATCGATCATCAGGTCGATCGACTCGCTCGCACGCGGGTAGTGGTCGGCCGGATGGATGTTCAGTGCCGACAGGTCGCGGTGGAAGCGGTCCTCGTAGTGGCGTGCGATGTCGAGTGCGGAACGGCCCTCGGTCGCTGCCTGGCGCAGGACCTTGTCGTCACCGGCGCCCTGCCCCTCGTCGACATCGCCGAGGCCGGTGTCGTCCGCCATGTGACCCACGTCGGTGATGTTCTGGACCACGATCGTGGACAGCTTCTCGTGCTCGGCGGTACGTCGGATGAGGTCGGTCAGGAGAAAGGTGCGCATGTTGCCGACGTGGGCATCGCGGTAGACCGTGGGCCCGCACGCGTAGATGCTCAGGACGCCACTCCTGGCAGGGGACACCTCGACGACAGACTTCTTGCGAGTGTCGTAGAGGCGCACGCGCCCAGAGTAGGGCGGTTGTGTAAGTTGTGCCGGGTCGGCGACCGCAGCCGTGCCCGGCTGACTGATTCGGAGGCTCAGGTGACCTACGTCATCACATTCCCGTGTGTGGACCTGAAGGACAAGGCCTGCATCGAGGAGTGTCCGGTCGACTGCATCTACGAGGGCGACCGCATGCTGTACATCCAGCCGGATGAGTGCGTCGACTGCGGCGCCTGCGAGCCGGTCTGCCCCGTCGAGGCGATCTTCTACGAGGACGACGTCCCCGCCGAATGGAAGGACTACACCGCGGCCAACGCGGAGTTCTTCGGCGAGCTCGGCTCGCCCGGCGGCGCGGCCAAGCTCGGAGCCTCCGACTTCGATGCCCCGCTGCTCGCGAGCGTGCCGCCGCAGGAGCACGAGCACTGACCGTGGCTCGGCTGGCCGATCGGCTACCCGATTTCCCGTGGGACGTCCTCGCACCATTCGGCGACACCGCCCGGGCTCATCCCGGAGGTCTCATCGACCTGTCGGTGGGTACCCCCGTCGATCCGACCCCGCAACTCATCCAAGAGGCGCTGAGCGCTGCTGCTGACGCCCCCGGGTACCCGACCACCGCGGGCCGGGATGACCTTCGTGCGGCATGCTCGGCCTGGATCGAGCGCACTCTCGGGGCCGACATCGCGCCTTCGGCGATCCTCCCGGCGATCGGCTCCAAGGAGATCGTCGCCTCCCTGCCGCGGCTGCTGAACGTCCCGTCCGGGTCCCGAGTCGTCGTCCCGCGCATTGCCTACCCCACATACGCGGTCGGTGCTCTGCTTGCCGGCGCCGAGCCGATCGCCACGGACGAGCCCGAGGACGTCGAGGGCGCCTCACTCGTGTGGCTGAACTCTCCGGGCAACCCCACCGGCGCCGTCCTGCCCGCGTCTCGCATGGCCGAGATCGTCGAGTGGGCACGCGCGACGGGCGTCATCGTCGCGAGCGACGAGTGCTACATCGAGCTCGGCTGGGAGGCGCAGCCGTCGTCGATCCTGCACCCGGACGTCTGCGGCGGCAGCCAGGACAGCGTTCTCGCGGTCCACTCGCTGTCGAAGCGGTCCAATCTGGCCGGGTACCGCTTCGGCTTCGTTGCCGGCGACCCGTCACTGGTCAGCGACCTGCTCGCCGTCCGCAAACACTTGGGAATGATGGTGCCGGCGCCCGTCCAGGCGGCGGCGATCGCCGCGTGGAACGACGATGAGCACGTCGCCGCACAGCGCACCCGGTACTCGCGTCGCCGCGACGTGCTGCGCGCAGCCGTCGAGTCTGCGGGCTTCCGCGTGGACCACGGCGAGGCGGGGCTGTACCTGTGGATCACGCGCGACGAGCCGTGCTGGCTGACGGTTGCATGGTTTGCCGATCGCGGCATCCTCGTCACCCCTGGCGACTTCTACGGAGCGGCCGGCGAGCGCCACGTGCGGGTCGCACTGACGGGAACCGACGCGCATATCGACGCCGTTCCCGGACGCCTCACGGGGGCCTGACCTGTGTAGATCACAGGTCTGTACGCTCCCCCTAGGAGGTTGACGTGACTGATGTGGTCCTGAAGTACCCCGAGGGCGAACTGGCCCTGACCGAGGTGCCCTGCACGGTGGGCGAGTCGGGAATCAACATCGCCCCGCTGCTCAAGGAGACCGGGCGGGTGACCCTCGACCACGGCTTCGTCAACACCGCTTCGTGCACCTCGTCGATCACCTATATCGACGGCGACGCCGGGATCCTGCGCTACCGCGGGTACCCGATCGAGCAGTTGGCCGAGCAGTCGACCTTCCTCGAGACGTCCTACCTCCTGATCTACGGCGAGCTGCCGACCGCGGACCAGCTCGATGAGTTCAAGACCCAGATCAGACTGCACACGATGCTCCACGAGGACCTGCGACGGTTCTTCGACGGCTTCCCGCGCGATGCGCACCCCATGCCGGTCCTGTCGTCCGCCGTCTCGGCACTCTCGACGTTCTACCAGGACTCGCTCGACCCGTTCGATCCGCAGCAGGTCGAGATCTCGACGATCCGCCTGCTCGCGAAGATGCCGACAATCGCCGCGTACGCGTACAAGAAGTCGGTGGGCCAGCCCTACCTGTACCCGGACAACTCGCTGGGCTTCATCGACAACTTCCTGCGGATGACCTTCGGCGTCCCTGCGGAGAACTACGACGTCAACCCGATCATGTCCAAGGCCCTGAACCAACTGCTGCTCCTGCACGCCGATCACGAGCAGAACTGCTCGACGTCGACGGTCCGCATGGTCGGCTCCTCCCACGCGAACCTATTCGCGTCGGTTTCTGCGGGCATCAACGCGCTGTTCGGCCCTCTGCACGGCGGCGCCAATCAGGCCGTCATGGAGATGCTCCAGAACATCCACGCGCAGGGCGGCGGCGTGAACACGTTCATCCGCCAGGTCAAGGACCGCGAGGACGGCGTGAAGCTCATGGGCTTCGGCCACCGCGTCTACAAGAACTACGACCCGCGCGCGGCGATCGTCAAGAAGACGGCGCACGAGTTGTTCGCCGAGCTCAATGTCAGCGACCCCCTGCTCGACATCGCGCTTCGCCTCGAGGAGGTCGCGCTTGCCGATGACTTCTTCATCTCGCGCAAGCTGTACCCGAACGTCGACTTCTACACGGGCCTGATCTACAAGGCCATGGGCTTCCCGACGCGCATGTTCACCGTGCTGTTCGCACTCGGCCGTCTTCCCGGCTGGATCGCGCAGTGGCGCGAGATGATCAACGACCCGGACACCAAGATCGGCCGCCCTCGCCAGGTGTACATCGGCGAGGTCCTGCGCGACTACCACCCCATCACCTCGCGCTCGGAGTAGTCCGCGGTGGCCGATGCCCGAGTGGTCGAACAGACCAAGGCCTTGGTTGTGGTCGAGCGGGTTATCGAGGGTGTTCGGCCCGAGGTTGCGTATGACGCGGTCAGTGATATCAACCGCATGCGCGAGTGGAGTCCCGAGGGTCGTGGGCGCTCACTGCCAGATCGACCGTTGCGCGCCGGTGACGCCTTCGCGGGCAGCAACCGCCGCGGCTGGCGTAAATGGTCGACCAACTGCACCGTCACTCGCGCGGATGCACCCGTCGCATTCGCCTTTGACGTGTCATGGGCGGGCATGCCGGTTGCGAGCTGGGGCTACGAGTTCGAGCCGATCGACAGTGGTGTGCTCGTGCGCGAGACGTGGCGTGAAGGCAGACGCGGAGCACGTGGCGTAATCGTGAAATGCGCTGGGCTGCTCGCGAGCGGAGTGTGGAACCGCGCCGAGCACAACGCGGCGAACATGCGCGTCACCCTGAACCGTCTTGCCGAGGAGCTAAGCCGCTAGTCGGACGCATGCAGGGCGGCGTTCAGGCCGGTCCAGGTGCCCGACGTGGGAACGACCTCGATTGCACCACTGACCGAGTTGCGCCGGAACAGCAGGCCCGACGCGCCTGAGAGTTCGCGCGCCTTCACGATCGCACCGTCGGGCAGAGTGACTTTGGATCCCGCGGTTACGTACAGGCCGGCCTCGACGATGCAGTTGTCACCCAGCGACAGGCCGACTCCAGCGTTCGCCCCGATGAGGCAGCCCTTGCCGATCGTCACGACCTGGGTGCCGCCTCCTGACAGGGTTCCCATGATCGATGCCCCGCCGCCGACATCGGAGCCATCGCCGACAACGACTCCAGAAGAGATGCGGCCCTCGACCATCGACGTGCCGAGCGTGCCAGCGTTGAAGTTCACGAAGCCCTCGTGCATGACGACAGTGCCTGGTGCAAGGTGCGCGCCGAGTCGCACTCGATCTGCATCGGCAATACGCACGCCTGACGGGACGACGTAGTCGACCATGCGTGGGAAGCGGTCAATGCCGTGAATCGTCAGGTGCTGGCCCTTGCGCCGCAGATGGAGGCGGGCCGCCGTGACGCCGTCGACCGGGATAGCTCCCGCGTCGGTCCACGCGACGATCGGGAGGACGCCGAAGATGCCGTCGAGGTTGATCGTGCGCGGCTGGACGAGCCGGTGCGACAGCAGGTGCAGGCGCAGGTAGGCGTCGGCTGTCGATGCTGGCGGGGCCTGCAGATCCTCGATGATCGTGACGACGGACTTGACGGTCACGCCGCGAGCGGGATCGGTGTCGATGCCGGAGTCCAGGCTCGGCACATCGCGTGGTTGAACGCCGAGTGCCGGATCGGGGTACCAGACGTCGAGCATGAGATCGCCCGCGAAGGTAGCCAGGCCGAGTCCAGCAGCTCCGCCGGTGACCGTCGGGCGCGCGTCAGGTGAGTCGCTCATGCGGCTACCGTAGCGACGTGAGCGACGCGATCAGCCTCGACCTCGCGGCCGGCGTCGTCGCGCTGACCGCGCAGCTCGTTGATGTGCCGAGCGAGTCCCATCACGAGACGGCCCTTGCCGATGCTGTCGAGAACGCCCTGACGGGGCTCGAGCACCTCGAGGTGCTGCGCCGGGGGAACACGATCGTGGCTCGGACGATGCTGGGACGCGACGAGCGCGTGCTTATCGGTGGTCATCTGGACACCGTGCCGGCGAACTCCAACTTGCCGCACCGTGTCGAAGGCGACCTGCTCTACGGCCTGGGCTCGTGCGACATGAAGGGCGGCGTTGCCGTCGCACTGATCCTGGCCGCCACGCTCACCGATCCGTCACGTGACGTCACGTACGTCTTCTACGAGGGCGAGGAAGTGGAGTCGCGTTTCAACGGCCTGCAGCACCTCGCGGACAATGCACCAGAACTGCTCGCCGCAGATCTGGCCATCTTGATGGAGCCCTCGAACGCGGGGATCGAGGCCGGCTGTCAGGGAACGCTGCGCGTCGACGTGACGACTCGCGGCGAGCGCGCCCACAGCGCCCGTGCCTGGCTGGGCGTGAATGCGATCCACGGGGCAGGCGAGATCCTCAATCGGCTTGCCGCGTACGAACCTCGACGGCCGATCGTCGACGGACTTCAGTACCGCGAAGGTCTCAATGCGGTGGGCATCCGCGGGGGAGTGGCGGGCAATGTCATTCCCGACGAGTGCGTTGTCACCGTGAACTTCCGCTTCGCGCCGGATCTGAGTGAGGACACTGCGACTGCGCACGTGCGCGGAATCTTCGACGGCTTCGATGTGGATGTCGTCGACTCCGCACCCGGCGCGCGTCCTGGACTCGATCGCCCGGCCGCCGCCGCGTTTGTCGCCGCGGTCGGGGCGGTGCCGCAGCCGAAGTTCGGCTGGACCGACGTCGCCCGCTTCTCGGCTCTCGGCATCCCCGCACTCAACTTCGGCCCCGGTGATCCGTCGCTGGCACACACGCGCGATGAGCACGTGCCGGTCTCCCAGATCGAGTCGTGCGAGGCCCGGATACGCGAATGGCTCCGGGCCTGAGCCCGGAGCCATTCGACGTCGTGCGGTCGAGCGTCAGACCTGCTTGTTGGCCTCGACGTCGAGGTTGAGCTTGATGTCGTCACCGATCATCACGCCGCCGGTCTCGAGCGCAGCGTTCCAGGTCAGGCCGAAGTCCTTGCGGCTGATCTTCGCGGAGCCCTCGAAGCCGATCTTGTTGTTGCCGTACGGGTCGGTGCTGAGGCCGAGGAACGTGTAGGTCACGTCGACCGACTTGGTGACACCGTGGATGGTGAGGTCACCGGTGACGACAACCTCATCGTCGCCCTTGGGAGCAACGCTGGTCGTGACGAAGGTCAAGGTGGGGAAGTTCTCGACGTCCAGGAAGTCGGGGGACTTCAGGTGCGCGTCGCGGTCGGCAGTCTTGGTCTCGATGCTGGCGGACTGGATGGTCAGCTCGGCGATGGAGTTGGCCAGGTTCGCGCCGTCGATCGTGAACGAGCCGGTGTAGTCGTTGAAGTGGCCGCGGACCTTCGACACCATGGCGTGGCGCACTGAGAAGCCGATGTTGGTGTGGGTGGGGTCGATGACCCAGGTGCCCGTCGCGTCGGCCAGGGTCTGGCTGGTGGTGGTTTCGGTGCTCATGTCGTGCTCCTCAGAGAAGTGGGTGACAGGTTTAATTGAACTCTCAATTGCCTATAGTTGAAGATACAACTATCCGACGGCCGTGTCAAACCTCCCTCGATCTTGAGGTTCCGCCCGGATCTCGGCGCTGAAAGTGGGCGGAACCTCAAGGTCGGCGGGGGAGGCCTAGGGTGACGGGCGTGCCTGCCGTCTGTGTCTTCTGCTCGTCGAGCCTGCGCATTGACGATCGCTACCTGACCCTCGCCGACGAGGTGGGCACGGCGATCGCGAAACGCGGCTGGACGGTTGTCTCGGGCGCCGGCTCGATCTCGATGATGGGGGCGCTGGGCCGGTCCGCCCGCGCGGCCGGTGGGCACACGATCGGGGTCATACCCGATGCGCTCGTGGCTCGCGAGGTGGCCGATCACGACTCCGACGAATTCATCGTGACCCGCGACATGCGTCAGCGCAAAGGCATCATGGATGAGCGGTCCGACGCCTTCCTGGCCCTGCCGGGCGGCATCGGCACCCTTGAGGAACTGGTCGAGGCATGGACCTCGCGCTCGCTCAACATGCACCAGAAGCCGGTGGTCATCCTCGACCCGTGGGGGGACTTCGAGCTGCTTCGCCAGCAGGTGGACGTGTGGAGAGATCGAGGGTTCGTCTCGGCCGGCGCCGCGGATCACGTCCATTGGGCAACAGACGTGACTGATGCCCTCGACGTGATCGGCGACGCGTTGGGCGAGTGCGCCTGACAGTTACGTGGTGGAATGTGCACGTGACCTGGCTCTTCGTCGTTATCGCCGTGATCGTCATCGCGGGCGCCTTCGTGGCCAGCCTCGGCCTGCTTGGGGAACTGCCGCCGGTCGACCCTGACCTGCGCCCTGACCGCATTGACGGCGAGGCGGAGTTCGACGTGGTCGTGCGCGGCTACCGGATGGACGAGGTCGACGAGGAGCTCGCACGCCTCAATGAGCAGATCGCGCGCCTTCAGGCGCCGTCATCAGAGCCTCCCGACGAGAAGAGTTGGCTAACCCCGTGAGCGCCCGCGAACCGGCCTCGTTCCGCGTCGCAGTTGCCATCAACGCCCCCGTCGACGTGGTGTTCGCCGCGGTCACCGAGTGGACCGCGCAGGGCCTGTGGATCATCGGGACCCGGGTCGAGGTGCGTAAGGGCGACGGTGCCTCGCTCGACTCCGAACTGGCCGCGTGGACCGGCGCAGGTCCGGTCGGCTTCTGGGACACGATGGTGATCACCCGGTGGGAGCCGCCCTATCGGGTGGATGTGCTCCACACCGGCAAGGTGGTCCGCGGGACGGGCATCATGGAGGTTGTCGCCCTGCCCGCTGGCCGCAGCCGGTTCGTGTGGAGCGAGGAACTCGACCTGCCCTTGGGCACGGTTGGTCGGCTGGGTTGGCCCCTCGTGCGGCCGGCGATGCGGGCCGGTGTCGGGCACTCCCTGCGCACCTTCGGACGGTTGGTCGAGTCGGGCGTCCTGCCTCATTGACCGTCGGTGAGTTCGCGTGCGCGAATGTCGCGCCGCGCATGGCCCCCGCCGATTCCCTGTGAGGGCCGATCCGCGATAATAGACGGACGCCCACGCAGGCCGTGGGCGTTTGCGCAACCAGTTCAGGAACGGAAAGGGGACGCACATGGCCGCGATGAAGCCGCGAACGGGCGATGGCCCGCTCGAGGTGACCAAGGAGGGACGTGGCTATGTCATGCGAGTCCCTCTTGAGGGCGGCGGCCGGCTCGTTGTCGAGCTGAATGCCGACGAGGCCAAGGACCTTGGCGAGAAGCTGCTGGTCCTGTTCGCCTAAGTCGCCCCACCTAGACGCAGAAGCGCCCCGAGCCGCAAGGCTCGGGGCGCTTCTTTCGCGTGAGGGGGCTAGCTGCGATTGCGCAGCGAGGCCACCAGGAGGCCGTCGCCGACGGTGAGCAGGGCCGGCATCCAGTCGTCATCGGTGCGGACCGCAGTGGTGACGTCGCGCAGTGCGACCGTCTCGGCTTCACGTTCGCCGGGATCGGCGACCCGGCCGCTCCACAGCACATTGTCGAAGATCGCGAGGCCGCCGACGCGCAGCAGCCGCTTGGCCTGGACGAGGATCGCGGGGTACTCGGTCTTGTCGCCGTCGACGAACACGATGTCGTAGGCCGCGTCGGACAGGCGGGGGAGCACGTCGAGGGCGCGACCGGCGATCAGCCGGGTGTGGACGTGGTCGTAGCCCAAGGCGGTGAAGGTCTCGCGTGCGACCCGCTGATTCTCGGCCTCGATGTCGATGCTCGTGAGCACCCCGGCCGAGGTCATGCCCGACAGGAGCGCGGCTCCGGAGACTCCAGCGCCGGTGCCGACCTCGACGACGGCCTGGGCGTTGACTGCCGCGGCGAGTAGCCGCAGAAGGGCGACGGCGGGGCGGGTGATCGGAACGCAGCCCAGCTCTGCGGCGCGGGCCCGTGCCTCGCGAAGCGTCTCGGAGTCGTCCTCCCAGCCGTCGACGTACGCCCACGACTGCGGGGTCGGCATGTAGGGATCATGGGGGGCTGCGCTGGCGATGATGCACCTCCGAGTATGTGAAGCACGCCTTCGTCGCTTGGCGAGCGGCGATCGGAGGCAGCCTAGCCTGAACCACTTGCGTAGGGCCTGAACTACGGTAGGGGTGCGGACCGAGTGGTCCGGCGCGAGCGACAGGCCGCCGTCGCGGTGGCTGTGGAGGTTCCATGTCCGACCAGTTCCCACCACAGGGCGCTGCGCCGTACGACCCTCCCGTTCCGCAGATCGTCGAGTACCCCGACGTCGTGTCGACCGCTCCGGCGATCTACGCCCCCGCGCCGGCCGCGAAGCGACGGGGTCCGGGGGTGCTGGGCACGGTGCTGATCGCGGCACTTGTCGCGGCGATCGTCGGCGGCTTCGCCGGACTCGCTGGCTACCTCGTCGGCCGCAACGTCGACAACTCCGCTGGATCAGCGTCGGCGACAGTCGTGCTGCCGCAGGCGGCTGCCGCATCGCAGGAGCGACCCGCCGGGTCGATCTCCGCGATCGCGGCAGGAACGCTGCCTGCGGTCGTCTCGATCCTGGCCGAGGGCACGACGGAGTCTGGAAGCGGTTCGGGCTTCATCGTCCGACCCAACGGCTACATCCTCACGAACAATCACGTCGTCGATCTCGTCTCCGACGGGGGCACCTTGACGGTCGTCTTCAACGACGGGGACCGCGCCGACGCGACTGTCGTGGGCACGAGCGCCTCGTACGACCTCGCCGTTGTGAAGGTGGATCGACGAGACCTCCCGACCGTGACGCTCGGCAACTCCGACGACGTCGAGGTCGGCGACACGGCGATCGCGATCGGAGCGCCACTTGGACTCGATGGCACGGTGACGACCGGAATCATCAGCGCCCTTGATCGACCGGTGACCGCCGGCCAGACGAGTTCTGAGCTCTCGTACATCAACGCGATCCAGACTGATGCGGCCATCAACCCGGGCAACTCCGGCGGCCCGCTGCTGAACGCCGCGGGTGCGGTCGTCGGCATCAACTCGGCGATCGCGTCGCTGGCGACCGGAGGCGAGGCGAGCAACATCGGACTCGGATTCGCGATCCCGATCAACTCCGCCAAGCGGGTCGCCGAGGAGCTCATCGCTACCGGTCACTCGCGGACGCCGCTGATGGGCGTGCAACTGGTGATGGACTACACCGATGGCGGCGCCAAGGTGCGGAGCGTCAATCCGGGAAGTCCCTCCGAGGAGGCCGGGCTTCAGCCCGGTGACATCATCAGGAGCGTCAACGGACGCAGCATTGACGATGCGGTCGAGCTGGTGGTTGAGGTGCGAAACCACGCCCCGGGTGACACTCTGGAGATCGCGTACGAACGCGGTGGCAAGGATCTGACCGCAACCTTGGTCCTCGTCGACGACAGCTCAGCCGGATAGGCAGGAGGCGGTCATGTTCGACATCGGAATCGGCGAGATCGTCATCGTCGCGATCATCGGGTTGCTCATCTTCGGGCCCGAACGCCTGCCACGCGCCGCCGCCGACGCAGCGAAGTGGATCAAGCAGATGCGGACCATGGCCACTGGTGCGCGCAAGGATCTCGCGGACTCCGCGGGTATCGACTTCGGAGACACGGTCAAGTCCCTGCAGGAGTTCCACCCGCGCAAACTTGCGGCGAGCTTCCTCAGCGATGACGAGCCCGAGGTACGCAAGGCCCCGCCGCCGAAGCCCGGTCCCGCGTTCGACCCGGACGCGACCTAGTCGGTCACGCTCCCTTGCTCGCCGGCGTTATGCCGAGCGACAATCCGGCCAGGCCGCGCGGGCGCTGGCCGAGGGTGCGGGCAATCGAGCGCAACGCGATCGATGCAGGCGCATCGGGATGGCTGAGCACCAGGGGCTGACCGGAGTCGCCCCCCTCGCGCAACCGCACGTCGAACGGGATCTGGCCCAGCAGCGGCACGTCGGTCCCGAGTTGCTTGGAGATCGTCTCGGCGACGATGGCCCCGCCGCCGAAGCCGAACAGGTCCAGCGGCTCACCGCAGTGCGGGCACGGGAACGAGCTCATGTTCTCAACGACGCCTGCGACCTTCTGATGGGTCTGCTCGGCGAGCGTGCCTGCGCGCACCGCCACATCGGCGGCGGCTGGCTGGGGCGTCGTGACCACCACGATCTCCGCGTTCGGCAGCAACTGCGCGGTGGAGATCGCGACATCGCCGGTGCCCGGGGGCAGGTCCAGCAGCAGGATGTCGAGATCGCCCCACCACACATCGGCGAGGAACTGCTGCAGCGCGCGGTGGAGCATCGGGCCGCGGAACGCGACCGGCTGAGAGACGCCGCCCGGCTTGAACGGCAGCATGGAGATGACGCGAACGCCGTAGGACTGGGGCGGCATGATCATTCCCTCGACCATGGTCGGCGCATCGAGCGCGTTGAGCATCCGCGGGATGGAATGGCCGTAGACGTCAGCGTCGACCAGCCCTACCGTGAGGCCGTCCTGAGCCATCGAGACCGCGAGGTTCGCCGTCACGGAGGACTTTCCTACGCCTCCCTTGCCAGATGCGATGGCGTATACGCGGGTCGTGTTCCCGGGCTGCGCGAACGGGATCTCACGCTCGCCGTGCCCGCGGAGCGTCGCCTTCATCGCCTGACGCTGCTCGTCGCTCATGACGTCGAGGTCGACATCGACGCGGGTGACACCCGCAAGCGTGGAGACGGCCGCCGTGACGCGCTCGGTGATGGTGTCGCGCATGGGGCAGCCCGAGACGGTGAGGTAGACGGCAACGCGCACTGATCCGTCGGCCGCGACGTCAACGGACTTGACCATGCCCAGCTCGGTGATCGGGCGGTTGATCTCGGGGTCGTTGACGGTGGCCAGGACGGCCGTGACGGCTTCTACGGTGGGCATGCCTCGATGCTAGTCGTCGTCCGAATCGTCGTCCGCGGCGTCGCCGGCCTTGCGATCTGCCTTCTTCTCGGCCTTCTTCTCGGCCTTGCGCTGCGCCTTCGCCTGGTCGTCGATCTTGTCCTCGATGCTCTCAAGAAGGTCGCGCAACTCTCCGCGAACGTAGTCGCGAGTGGCGACCTCTCCGAGGGCCAGTCGCAGGGCGGCGATCTCGCGGGCCAGGTAGTCGCTGTCCGCGAGCAGTCGCTCAGTTCGCAGGCGGTCCTCCTGGAACTGGATGCGGTCACGGTCGGTCTGACGGTTCTGCGCGAGCAGGATCAAGGGCGCCGCATACGAGGCCTGCAAGGACAGCAGCAGCGTCAAGAAGATGAACGGGAACGTGTCAGGTCGGGAGCCCTCGGGAAGGAAGACGTTGAGGAGCACCCAGAAGACGATGAACATCGTCATCCACAGAATGAAGGCCCACGAGCCAATGTGTCGCGCTACGGACTCGGAGATCGCGCCGAATCTCTCGGAGTCGACGCTGGGCCGAAGCGACCGTGAGCGGCCCTTGGGCGTATCGAGACTCGCGGAGCGGCGAACGCGGTCAGTCGCCACGACCGTGCCCCCCAGACTCGTCGTCCGTCTCGCGCCAGTCCTCGGGGAGCATGTGGTCGATCACGTCGTCGATCGTCACCGCCCCGAGGAGGTGGTTGTTCTCGTCGACGACAGGCAGCGCGACCAGGTTGTAGGCCGCGAAGTTCCGTGTCACCTCGCCCAGCGGCGCTTGCGGGCCGACCGGCTGGAGGTTCTTGTCGATGAGTGCGGAGACGAGAGTGGCCGGGGGCTCGCGCAGCAGTTGCTGGAAGTGGCACACGCCCAGGTAGCGCCCGGTCGGAGTCTCCGTGGGCGCGCGGGTGACGTACACCTGCGAGGCAAGGGCGGGAGACAGTTCAGGGTTGCGGATCTGGGCGAGTGCGTCGGCGACCGTCGCGTCGGGGGACAGCACGATCGGCTCAGTGGTCATCATTCCGCCGGCCGAGAACTCGTCGTACGACAGCAGGCGCCTGATGTCCTCGGCGTCGTCGGGCTCCATGCGCTCGAGCAGGTCGGCAGCCTGGGCGGGTGGAAGCTCGGAGATGAGGTCGGCGGCATCGTCGGGGTCCATCTCCTCGAGCACGTCGGCGGCGCGCTCCGCCTCGAGCATCATGACGATCTCGATCCGGTCGTCCTCTGGCAGTTCCTCGAGGATGTCGGCAAGGCGCTCGTCGTCGAGCCCGCGCGCCACTTCCATGCGTCGCTTGGGCGGGAGCTCCTGCATGACATGCGCGATGTCGGCTGCGCGCATCGTGTCGAGGCGGGAGAGCAGCTGCTCCGCGGGCTGGTCGTCGACCGGCAGGGACAGTCCGCGGATGTCGTCCCAGTCCACGATGAGGGTCTCGCCGCGTCGCCGGAGTCCGCCGCCCGGCTTGCGCACGAACAACTGCGTCACGTACCAGTCGCGGCTTCGAGACTGCTCGACTGCGACATCGAGGATTGAGACGGACTGCCCAGAATCGACGAGGTCGACTCCGCGGTCCAGCAGCTCGGCAGTCACGAGCGTCTCGTTGCTGCGCTGCTCGAAGCGCCTGAGGTTGACGGTGCCGGTCACGATGACCTGACCCGAGTCGATCGCCGTGACCTTGGTCATGGGCACGAAGATGCGCCGGCGCGAGCCGACTTCGACCACGAGGCCGGTGAGGCGGGGTGGGTTGCCACCGATCCGCAGGACGACGATGCCATCGCGTACCTTGCCCACCTGGTCGCCATTGGGATCGAAGACCCCGATGCCGGCCAGGCGAGCGAGGAATACTCGAGTCGCTGCGCCGGTCGTCACGCCCGAAGGCTACCCCTAGGAAGCAGGAGGCCATGGCATCCCCGATGGACCCTGTTGCGGGTCGCGCTGCCTTCGCGCGCCCGCCCGCTGCCGACCTTGTCTGGCTCGGCATCGCGGTCCTGTTCATTTCATCCTCGGGGCCGCTGATCGCCGCAATGGCGGCGCCGGCGCTGGCGATTGCCTTCTGGAGGTGCTTTCTCGGCTCTGCCGCAACGGCGCCGTGGGTGCTCGCCCGGCGGCGCGCGGAGTTGCGCTCCATGACCCGACACCAGTGGTGGCTGCTCATCGCGGCCGGGCTGCTGCTCGGCGCCCATTTCGCCACGTGGATTCCGTCCCTGCGATTCACGACGGTCGCCTCGTCGACAGCCCTCGTCGCTACCCAGCCGGTCTGGGCCGCGCTCATCGCGCGACAGCGGGGGGTTCATATTCCGCGACCGGCCTGGGTGGGCATCGGCATCGCGTTGCTCGGAGTCGTCATCCTCACCGGGATCGACGTCAGCGTGGACCCGCGTCACCTGATCGGTGACGCTCTCGCACTCGCGGGTGGCATCCTCGCCGCGGCCTACGTCACTGTCGGGGAGAGTGCGCGACGCACGGTGTCGACGTCGACCATGACGATGACGGCATACGCATCGTCAGCACTGATGCTTCTCGTCCTCTGCGTCGTCGGGCGCCAGGCGCTGGTCGGCTTCTCGGCGCGCGACTGGGTGTTCATCGGCCTGCTGACCCTCGGGGCGCAACTGCTCGGGCACACCCTCATCAACAAGGTGCTCGCGACGACATCGGCGACCGTTGTGTCGCTGGCAATCCTCCTCGAGATGCCGGGAGCGACTGTCATCGCCGCGGTGGCGCTCGGGCAGTTGCCACCGTGGGGCACGCTGCCAGCGGTCGCCCTGATGTTCGTCGGCATCATTCTGGTCATCCGCTCGGGGTCCAAGGAGGTGCCGACGGAGTCCTCGCCGGTCTAGATTCGTCGCTGTGGCCGTCCTCGCGATCGATCAGGGCACATCGGGAACGAAGGCGATCGTCGTCGACGAGGCTGGCACGATCCTCGGATCTGCAGAAGCGCAGGTTCGGCCCGACTATCGCGCGGGCGGATCGGTCGAGCAGGACCCCCACGAGCTCCTCGACTCGGTCCTCACGGCGGGCCGCGGCGCGATCGCTGCGGCGGGCGTGAGCGTCGACGCGGTGGCGATGGCCAATCAGGGCGAGACGGTGCTCGCCTGGGATCTGGCGTCCGGCAAGCCGCTGAGTCAGGCGATCGTGTGGCAGGGCCGTCGCTCGGAGGCGATCTGCCAGCGGCTCAGCGGCAGTCGGGTGGAGATCGAGCAGCGCACCGGACTAGTGCTCTCGCCGTACTTCTCCGCCCCGAAGATGACGTGGCTCCGCGAGCATGTGACCCGCAAGGGCGTCGTCACGACGAGCGACTCATGGCTGGTGCGCCAGCTCACCGGTGAGTTCGTCACGGATGTCACGACAGCAAGCCGTTCCCTGGTCCTCGACCTCGACTCGATTGCCTGGGACCCCGCACTGCTCGCACTGTTCGGTCTCGCCGACGAGCGCCTGCCGAGATTGGTCGATTGCGATGAGGTGGTCGGAACCACATCTGCCTTCGGAGGCGACCTGCCGGTCGCCGGGCTCATGGTCGATCAGCAGGCTGCGCTTCTCGCTGAGGGCTGTGTCGAGTTCGGTGCCAGCAAGTGCACGTATGGAACCGGAGCGTTCATCCTCGCGAACACCGCCGCCACGCCGACTCGGTCACGCGGAGGGCTGACGACGTCGGTCGCCTCCCGCACCCGAGGCGGGGCGCAGTACTGCCTCGACGGGCAGGTCTACACCGCCGCGTCGGCCGTCCGCTGGATCCACGATCTCGGGCTGATCTCCGGGTCGACCGACCTGGACTCGGCGGCCGCTGCGGACAGCGAGGGCGTGCAGTTCGTGCCAGCGCTCGCCGGCCTCGCTGCTCCGTACTGGCGCGACGATGCGCTGGCCAGCTTCTCCGGGCTCAGTCTGGCGAGCGGGCGCGGCACCCTGGTCCGTGCGGTACTCGAGGGCATCGCGGCCCAGATCGCTGTGCTGGTCGGCGTGTTCGAGGCGGACCTCGGCACGTCCATCAGCGCATTGCGGGTCGACGGCGGGCTGACGAACTCCACGGTGCTCATGCAGGCGCAGGCAGACCTGCTGCAGGCGCCCATCGAGGTGTACGCGTCGGCGGATGCGACCGCGCTGGGCGCAGCCTCGCTTGCCCGCCTGGCCCTGACGCCGAGCATGAGCCTGGCCGAAGCGGTGTGGCCCTGGACGCCGGCCGCGGTCTACGAGCCGAATTGGTCAGCGGACCGGGCCGGCGAGTTCCTGGACCAATGGAAAGCTGCCGTCGCCGTGGGGCTCGAGGCCTGAGATGGCCACGTCAGTCGACGTTGACGTCGCGGTCATCGGTGCAGGTGTCGTGGGCTGCGCGGTGGCGCGCGAGCTTGCGGGCCGAGAGGTCACCGTCGCGCTCATGGATGCGCGAGATGACGTGGGTGACGCAACAAGCAAGGCCAACACAGCGATCCTGCACACGGGGTTCGACGCGACACCGGGTTCGCTCGAATCGATGCTCGTGGCACGCGGCTATGCCTTGCTGTCCGCGTACGCCGAGGAGGTCGGCATCCCGATCGAGCGCACCGGAGCGCTGCTCGTCGCGTGGCGGGCCGAGGAGCTCGATGCCCTTCCCGGTCTGCTCGACAAGGCGCGTCGCAATGGCTACGACGCATGCGAGTTGGTCGGCCCCGAGACTGTGTACGAGTTGGTCCCGACGTTGGCCGACGGCGCATTGGGCGGCCTCGTGGTTCCGGATGAGTCGATCATCTGCCCGTGGACCACGACCCTCGCCTATGCAACCGAGGCGCTCGCGCGCGGTGCGCATCTGCTCCTAGGCCACGAGGTCACGGGTATCGATGTCGGCGACTCAGCGACGTCGATCACGACGACGCGGGGCGAGGTTCGCGCCCGATGGATCGTCAACGCGGCAGGGCTGGGCGGGGACATCATCGACCGCATGCTGGGGCACGACCGTTTCACCGTCGTTCCACGTCGCGGAGAGCTCGTGGTGTTCGACAAGCTCGCGCGCAGCCTGGTCGATCGAATCGTGCTGCCGGTGCCGACCGCGAAGGGCAAGGGAGTCCTCGTCAGTCCGACGATCTTCGGGAACGTCATGCTCGGGCCGACTTCGGAGAACCTCCTCGACCGCGGCGACACCTCCACGACGGAGCAAGGATTCGAGTTCCTGCTATCGAAGGCGGCGACGATAATGCCGAGCCTGCTCGACGAGGAAGTCACCGCGAGCTACGCCGGACTGCGAGCCTCGAGCGAGTACGCGGACTACGTGGTCGATGTCGATGCCGACCAGCGTTACGTGGTGCTCGGCGGGATCAGGTCGACCGGCCTGACCGCATCCATGGCCCTTGCCGAACGCGCGTGCGATCTCATCGAACGCTCGGGCCAGCGGTTGCCGCTGCGGGCGATCGTCCCGCCGCCACCGCGCATGCCGAACCTCGGTGAGGCGTTCGCCAGGCCTTTCCAGCGCGTCGACCTCATTGAGCACGACCCCGAGTACGGCACGATCGTGTGCTTCTGCGAGCGAGTCTCGCGCGGTGAGATCCGGGACGCGCTGGCCTCTGCGATTCCGCCCACCGATCTGGACGGACTGCGCCGTCGCACCCGCGCGGTGATGGGTCGGTGTCAGGGCTTCTTCTGCGGTGCCGAGGTCGAGCGGCTCCTCGGGCAGGGCCGATGACGACGGAGCGAGGCACTCTTACTGCGACGGTTGTCATCATCGGGGGAGGCCCGGCCGGGCTGAGTGCCGCTATCGAACTGCGCAAGCTCGGCGTCGAGGGCGTCGTCGTACTGGAGCGCGAGTCGGACGCGGGCGGGATACCGCGCGTCAGCGACCACACCGGCTACGGCATACGTGACCTGCACACGGTGATGTCGGGGCCGGCATATGCAAAGCGCCTTGTCAGGCTCGCCCGCGACTGGCGGGTAGACATCCGCGCGGCAACGATGGTCACCGAGTGGGTAGACGACCTCTCCGTGCTTGTCACCGGCCCGGAGGGACGCTTGCGAGTCGACGCGCTGGCGGTCGTGCTCGCTACCGGTGCCCGCGAGCGCCCGCGCACCGCTCGGATGATCCCGGGAGATCGACCGTCAGGAGTGATGACGACGGGCCAGTTGCAGAACCTCGTGCATGGCGCTGTGGGCGGCACAAGCAATTCGATAGGAGCGCGCGCGGTGGTAGTGGGAGCCGAGCTCGTGAGCTGGTCCGCCGTCCTGACCCTTCGCGAGGCCGGCTGCGCCACCATCATGATGACGACCGAGCATGACCGTGCAGAGTCGTACGCCGCCTTCTCAGTTCCCGGTCGGACCATCCTGCGAGTCCCCGTCTCCCGACGTACGCGCGTCACAAGGATCATCGGCCGCCAGCGCGTCGAAGCTGTGGAGGTCACGCACAGCGAGACTGGCCGACGCCGGCTTGTCCCGTGCGACACCGTCGTTCTCACCGGTGACTGGATCGCGGACAACGAGCTTGCGCGCCTGCGCGGACTCGACATCGATCGCGGCAGCACTTCCCCTCTCGTCGACGCGGCGCTGCGGACGACTGCCGATGGCATCTTCGCCGCAGGAAATCTGCTGCATCCCGTCGACACAGCCGACGTAGCAGCGCTCGATGGCCGGCATGTCGCCGTGAGCGTTCGCGACTACCTCGCCGGCGGACGAGTCGAAACACGTTCGGTACGACTGCTCGCCGGCTCGGGACTCGCGTGGGTCGCGCCTGGGCTGGTGCGAGCCGACGGACTGATCCCGCCGCGCGGTCGCGTGCTGATGTGGCCAACGGAGCGTCGGCGGCTGGCACGGGTGGTCGTCACACAGGGTGACCGCGTCGTCGGCAAGCGGACTTTGCCATGGCCCGCGTCTCCGGGACGTGTGCTTCGAGTGCCGTGGTCGGTCTTCGCCGGGCTGCGTCCGGAGGACGGCGACGCGACAGTCTCGCTTGCCTGAATAGTCGCGAGACGGCCTGTGACAGGGTGGTCCGCGTGACGAGTGCGCAGGTCGACGATCCGATGAATCTGCCCGCGGGTACCGCGGCCGTGCTGTTCGACTGCGACGGCACGCTCGTCGACACGCTCGAGCTGTTTCGGATCTGCTGGCGGCAGGTCTTCGGTCGGCACGGATTCGAGATGACCGACGAGTGGTACGACACGTGGTCGGGGCACAGCATGGAGCCGTTTCTTCGCGCGGCACTGCCCGACATCGATGACCGCATGCGAGAGCAGTTGTCGAGCGAGGGTGTCGCTCTATTTCTCGAGTCCACACATCTGCTGCAGCCGCTCGAGCACGTCGTCGCCATCGCCCGCCACTACCACGGGCGCCTGCCGATAGCGGTGGTGTCGGGAGGTCCGCGAGCATCCGTCCTCGGGTCGCTCAGTGCCGTGGGTGTCACCGAACTCTTCGACCTGATCATCACTGCCGACGATGTCCCGCGAGGCAAGCCCGCTCCCGACGGCTACCTGCTCGCTATGCAGGTTCTCAAGGTCGCAAATGCAGAGTGCGTAGCCTTCGAGGATTCGTCGAGCGGCATCACGGCAGCGAAATTAGCAGGAATTCCTAGCATCTTCGATGTGCGGCTCCTCGCTCCTTGATACCGTCACGGCGGGAGGTCGAAATGTTCGACTACACGTCGCGAATGTTCCATATGGGTCATCTGGTGCACGACATCGATGCGTCCATGATCGAGCTCGGCGCTGGTCTCGGGTTGACCTGGACCGAGGTCGTCACCCGGGAGGACCAGCGTGTGTGGACGCCCGAGGAGGGCCAGCGCTTTGTTCCGCTGAAGTTTGTGTACTCGACCGAAGGTCCGCAGCACCTGGAGTTGATCCAGGGAATGCCCGGAACCCCGTGGTTTGCGGGAGACCTCGAGAACCTGCATCACGCCGGTGTGTGGGCGAACGTGCCAGCGCTGACCGAGACATTGCTTGCCGAGGGTTGGACATTGGTCTGCAGCCAGGTCTCGCCCGAAGAGGGCTACGGATCGTTCACGTATGTTCGGTCACCCTCCGGTTTCCTCCTCGAGCCGGTCGCGGAGGCCAACGAGGAGCGGATGAGTCGCTGGTTCGCCGGTGGAAGCCTTTCCTAGATGCTGAGCGACGACTGGTGCATCGACACCGCGTTGAACACGCGGTTCCCGGTGTACACGAGATTCAATGCAAACGACGTTCTGCCTGAGCCCATAACGCCACTCGGCGCGAGCATGGCCTGGCTGCCACATATCCTTCCCGCGTTCTCGTTCGCCTACGCCGAACTCGGTGCGATCAGCGTGGCGGAGGCGGCCGCCGATCCGAGTGCGTGGCCGGCCGCTGCGTTCCGCTACGGGCATCTGTACGTCAACGTCACGGTCGCTCGTCTGGTCGGAATCCGTAGCGGACTTGGCTGGCGTGCGGTCGACTCGTCGTTCTTCGGCAACCATCCCGATGCGCCGCCTCACGAGGAGTCGCCGAGCGACTTCGACGAGGCCGTCAGCGCCAAGATCGCAGCACGGACCGCATGGACCCTGTCGACATCGACGTACCCGGACCTCGATGAGGAGACGCGGATCGCCGACGGACTGCGAGCGGCCCGACCGGACTTCGATCTCATGACCAACGGCGCGCTGCTTGCGTACGCCCGAAGCCTCATCCCGTACGAACGTCTCACCTGGCGGGGGGAGCTGATCGCGGGAACGCAGGCGGCGGTCGGCCCTGCGGTGATCGGCTCGCTCATGCCAGAGGACAGCGGCATGACCCCCTACGACCTCGTCGGACCTGCGGGCGACGTCATCTCCGCCGCTCCGCCTTACGCCTTGTGGGACCTGTCCCGCGAGGTCCGCGCCGACAGCGCGCTCGGCGAGCTCTTCGATGCCGGTGTGGAGGGAATGATGCCGTGGCTGCACGATCATTTCCCGACCTTCTACCAGCGTTTCCTCGCGTTCCTGCGCGACTTCGGATATCGGGGTCCGTCGGAATGGGACCTCGGTGCCGACTCGTGGGAGACCCGGCCGGCGCTGCCCCTCGCGCTAATCGACCGCATGCGCCACCTCGACGACTCGCACTCGCCCGCGCTTCGGCGCACGAAGGCGACCGAGGCGGCCGAGCGCGCGTTCGCCTCGGTGATGAATCACCTGGCCGACAACGAGGAGGCTCAGGTAACACTGCGGGTCGCCACGGACTCGGCCCGGCGGTTTGCGGCGTGGCGCGAACTGGGCAAGGCGAACTGCATCAAGGTGCTCAACGAGGCGCGGGTGGCACTGCGTGAGCTCGGGCGTCGGCTGGTCACCGAGGGCCAACTCGAGCACGAGGGCCAGGTGTTCATGGCACTCGACGAGGAACTCGACCTGCTGGTCCTCGACCCGCAGTTGGTCACCGCGGTCATCCGCCAGCGCGAACGTGACTGGAAGGAGTACGCGACCGTCGAACTGCCCCTCTTCCTCGATGCCCGCGTACCGCGCATCCCTGTCAACGACCTTCCCCGGCTGGCGGAGGAGAAGTTCGACGCGGCAGCGCGAGGCGATGTGCTCACCGGTGTCCCGGCAGCGGCCGGACGCGCCACGGGGCGGGCACGCGTGATCGTCGATCCGGCCCAGATCGCGGCCTTCGAGCCGGGTGATGTGCTCATTGCCCCGCAGACCGATCCGTCGTGGACTCCACTCTTCGTGGTCGCCAGCGCGGTTGTGGTTGGAGTCGGGGCGCAGAACAGCCACGCGATGATCGTCAGTCGTGAACTAGGCATCCCGTGCGTCGCCGGCGTCAGCGGGGCGGTCAACCGAATTCCTGACGGGGCGACCGTGACTGTTGACGGCTCGACGGGCACGGTCACCATCGACGAGATCGCGTAGCTCCGTCGATGCGGGATCCGCTGATTCGTTACCCGATCGTGCAGTACGCGTACGTTGTGAATGATCTTGACGAGGGCATTCGCCACTGGGTCGAGACGCTCGGCGCGGGGCCGTTCTTCGTCAGTCGCCGTCACCATGGCCGCGAGCACACGTATCGGGGCAAGGCCGACGGCGCCGTCTTCTCGTACGCGTTCGGACAGGCTGGGCCAGCTCAGATTCAGCTGATTCAGGTCGAGGACGACGGTCCGTCGATCTACCGCGACATGTTCGCTCCTGGCGAGGAGGGCTTCCACCACATCGCCTGCCTCGTGCCGGCCGCGGACATGGCCGACGAGGTGGCGCGCTTCGTCGAGGCGGGATTCGAGGTCGCGTCGACTCTGCAGTCCTACGTGCCGGTTGCGTATCTGGATTGCCGGAGCGCCCTTGGCTTCTTCGTCGAGCTGCATGGACTCAACGATGACGTCGAGGAGTTGTTCACCCAGATCAGACTCGCCCACGAGAACTGGGACGGCGTCACCGAACCGGTGCGCAGCCGATCGACGACCTCGTCGGTCGGGCCGCGATGACTCAGCCCTTCGAGCTCATCCCGCTCGCGACTGTGCGCGTGACGCGTGGCGACGTCTACCGGATGGGCGAGACACCGTTCCACCGTCGCGTTATCGGAGCGATCGCGCAGGGTCGTTGGGAGGGGGAGCGGTTTAGCGGCGACATCATCTCCCCGGGCGGAGACTGGGCTATCCCGTCGTCGGACTCGCTGATGCTGCTCGACGTTCGACAACTCGTCCGCACCGATGACGATGCGCTGGTGTACATCACCTACCAGGGCCGATGCGATCGAACGCGCGGTACGTACACGGTTGCGCCTACGTTCGAGACCGCCGACGAGCGCTACGGATGGCTCAACGCGATCCAGGCGATCGGCCAGGGCCGCAACGACGGCGACACCATCGTCTACTCGATGTTCGAGGTGCGTTGATGAGTGCCGATCGGGTCGCCATCGTCACGGGCGCCGGAGCCGGCATCGGAAGGGCGACGGCCGAACTGTTCCTTCAGCGTGGTTACGGCGTCGTCGCAGCGGACATCTCCCGCGAGGCATTGGCGTGGACCGACGACGTCGATCTGGCGCACGCAGTCATCACAGACGTCAGCGACGAGTCGTCGAACGTGGAGATGGTCCAGACGGCCCTCTCGTCTTTCGGCCGCGTGGACGCATGCGTGCTCAACGCGGGTATCGCTCGTCGCGCAGTCTGGGAGGACGACGACGCGATGGAGATCTTTGATCGCGTGATGGCAGTCAATACGCGCGGTGTGGTTCTGGGTATCAGGACCGCGGCACCTGCGATTGCGCGTAGTGGCGGCGGTGCGATCGTCGTGATCGGCTCGACGTCGGGCGTGCGCGCAGACCCGCAGCGGTGGGCCTACAACGCATCGAAGGCGGCGGCCATCAACGTTGCTCGTGCTGCCGCATTGGACTGGGCGACTCGTGGAGTCCGCGTCAACGTGCTTGCGCCGGGCCCGACCTCGACCCCGATTCTGGCTCCCGACCGTGTTGCGGAGTACGCGAGGAATATCCCGCTGCAGCGACTCGGGCGTCCCGAGGAGCAGGCCGAGGCCATCTACTTCCTGGCCTCCGACGCAGCCAGCTTCATCACTGGCGCAGTGCTGATGTGCGACGGCGGCATCACCGCGAACGTCGGGATCTTCCCGCCCGCTCAGGCGCTGTGAGCATGAGCAGTGCGGATCTCGACTTCGATGTCGTGGTCGTCGGCTCGGGGGCCGCGGGACTGACGGCCGCGTTGGGCGCGCGCCAGGCAGGCGCTGCTCGGGTACTCGTGGTGGAGGCCGAGGCGACCCTCGGCGGCTCCTCGCGATTGTCGGGCGGTCTCATGATGGGCGCCGGTACTCGCTACCAGCGAATGCGCGGAATTGCTGACTCGCCGGACGCTCTCTTCCACGACTACATGACCCTCAACCAGTGGCAGGTCGAACCCGCCCCGGTGAAGCGGCTGACCGACCGCGCGGGCGAGACGGTGGAGTGGCTCGGCGATCTGGGCGTGGAGTTCTACGACGATCTCGTGTTCGGCGGGGACGAGACGGTGCCGCGGGTGCACTGCCCGATCGGCCGCGGGCAGGCGGTCATCGACGTTCTGTCCCGGCATTGCCGAGCTGAGGGAGTCGAGTTCGCGCTCGGTCAGCGGGTGGATCGACTGCTGACGTCACAGGGGGCGGTGTGCGGCGTTGCAGTGGGCAGCGACGAGGTAAGCGCCGGCGCAGTGATCGTGACGACGGGCGGTTTCGGGCGCAACCGCGCGAAGCTTCGGGAGTACTTCCCGTCGCTCTTCGCTACCGAGTGGTTCTTCTACATCGGAGCGGAAGGCTCGCGGGGTGATGCGATCGACTTCGCGGGAGCCATCGGCGCTCAGTTCACGGGTTTTGATCGCGGGCTGCGTCTGGTTCACAGCAACTTCGACCAGATGTACGAGGCATACCTGCCCGGGTGGGTGGTGCTGGTGAATCGCGAGGGTCGTCGGTTCTGCGACGAGACGGCCCCGTACGGGATCATGGACGGGCTGATGAAGGCGCAGGGCGATGTGGCGTACGCAGTCTTCGATCACCGCACCCTCGTCGACGCGACGAATCTAGGTACCGCGCGCTACAAGCAGAGCATCCCCGGGTCGACCAAGAAACAGAGTCCGCACTGGAACCTCGACATCATCGACCTGATGGTGGCCGAGGGAAAGGTGCACAAGGCGGATTCGATCGAGGATCTGGCTGTCCGCGCCGGACTTCCCGTCGGCCACCTGGTCGCGACGGTGGAACGGATCAACGAACTCGCGGAGCTGCATGAGGACCGCGACTACCTGAAATCTGGGACGTTCATGGAGCCCATCGCCTCGGGGCCGTTCTATGCCGCGGAGGTACGCACGGCGACGTGCGCCTTCACGGCCTACGGCTTGCGCACCGACCAGGATGCGCAGGTCCTCGACGAGGACGGGCGGGTGATTCCGGGCCTGTATGCGGCGGGAGAGGTCGCTGGCGGCATCGTGGGGCCTCGGTACGTCGGCAGCGGCAACTCGTACGGTAACTGCGTGACCTTCGGGCGTATCGCCGGAACGCAGGCGGCGCAGCATGTCTGCTGATCCCGGTCCGACTAACGCCCGCGAGGCGATCCGCGAGGTCTGCTTCCGGTACTCGCGCGGTGTCGATCGCCTCGACGCTGATCTGATGCGCAGCGCCTACTGGCCGGATGCGGTCGACGACCATGGCCGCTTCGTGGGCAATGGCTGGGAATTCGTCGAGCGAGTGGTCGGCACACACGACCGCTGGGCCGCGACGATGCACTGCAACATGAACCACAGCATCGAGTTCGACGACGACGACCATGCTCGCGGTGAGATCTACAACATCACCTACCTCATCCCGCGCGACGACGGTCCCTGGTCGGTCTGGCTGGGCAGATACCTCGACCACTACGAGCGTCGCGATGGCGAATGGCGAATCATCACGCGAGTCTGCGTGCACGAGGCAACGACCACGATCGCGCACGCGCCCATGGCTGGGGACATGTCGGGATTCCGCGCGGGATCCGTGGACCGCCCCGCCAACGGCAGGACGCTAGGGACCTGAGTTCGCGGCGGCCTCTCCAGCCCGTCGACCGAAGACGAGGATCGGGCCGAGAGTTCCGCCAGCGCCGCCATACGCCATCGCCGTCGGAGCAGCAGCGACGTTGCCCGCGGCGAACAGTCCCGGGATCGGGTTCATCCTCGTGTCCAGCACGCGCCCCTCGCCATCGGTTCGCGGTCCGCCGCTGGTGCCGAGGGCACCCGGCTGGATCGGGACCGCGTAGTAGGGGCCTTCGTCGAGCCGCCCGAGCGTCGACTCCTTCGTGAAGCGATACCGACCGTCGCCGCTCCACAGGTCGTATGCGCTCTCGCCACGATGAAAGTCCTCGTCGCGCCCTGCATCGACGAACCGATTCCACCGGCTGACCGTCTCCTCGAGCCCCGATGGGTCGATGCCCACGAGATCCGCGAGTTGGCGAACCGTCGGCGCGCGCTCGATCCAGTCGCTGATCGGATCGCCGGCCGGCGTGCCGAACGAGCCGTACTCGCGTGCATGGTGGGCGTCGAATACGAGCCAGGCGGGCAGGTTGGCGTACCCGAAAGCCGAGGAGTCCATCTGATGGAAGGCTCCACCGAGGGAGTTGTAGTTGCTCGCCTCGTTGGTGAAGCGCCGCCCGCGCGCATTGACCATGATCGAGCCCGGCAGCGTGCGCTCACGGTTGACGAGGTTCGCCCGTTGCGTGCCGAACGCCGTGTCTCCGGGGATCTGCACCGCTGGCACCCACCACGCCTGTCCCATGTTGGCCAGTCGCGCGCCAGTGCGCATGGCCATCAACAGGCCGTCGCCGGTGTTCGTCGGCACCGAGGTCGGCGCAGTCATCGGCCCGCGGAGGAACTCCCTGACCAGATCGGGGTTCCACTCGAACCCGCCGGTGGCCAGGACAACGCCCCGGCTGGCCAGCACAGTCTCCTCGATCCCATCGATGAGGATTCGCGCCCCGACGACACGACCGTCCTCAACGATCAGGTCTCGTGCCGGGGAGTTGAGCACGGGTTCGACGCCCAGTGCGAGGAGGGCTTCGAGCAGTGGACCGACCAGGGCGTTCCCGCATCCGCGGAGGTCGTTCTCGGAGCGGTAGGCGGCGGTCTGGTCGTCGAGGAAGCCCGCGCCACCGCCGAGGGTCGTGTCAGCGATCGTCAGGTGGGCGCTGCGCCTGCTGCGCGCTATCCGCCCGGACCACTCGCCCAGTCGCGGGAAGGCGAACAGGCCGGGATCAAGGGACCTGCCCCCGGCGGGGCGTCCACCCGGGTTCTCGGGCTGGTAGTCGGGGTAGTCCGGGAGGATGCTGAAGCGGATCGAGGTCACGTCCTCGAGCCACTCGATGGTCTCGCGGCCGTTGTCGACGAACGTCGCGGCGAGCTCGGGATCCATGCGGTCAAGGGACAAGGAGCCCAGGTAGTCGAGGGCATCCTCGCGAGAGTCCGCGATGCCGTCCTCGTCCTGATGGTGGTTCAGGGGGATCCACACCACGCCCCCGGAGATCGCGGTCGAGCCGCCGACCAGATCTGCCTTCTCGTAGACGCCCACGGACGCACCCGCCCGGGCCGCGGCGAGAGCGGCCGCCAGGCCGCCAGCGCCGGTCCCGAGAACGACCACGTCATGGCTGATACTGGACGGCATGTAAAGAATCTATCGCTATAGTTCGAGCACTGCGACCGGATTCGAGGAGTGCCTGTGACCATCGACGGACTGTCCGTGGACATCACCGCGGGCGTGCTGAGCCTGACGTTCGACCGCCCCGAGCGCCTCAATTCACTGTCCGTCGAGATCGTCAACGCGACGTCGGACGCGATTGACAGCGCGCAGGCCTCGGGCGCCCGAGTCATCGTTCTCAGCGGTGCCGGCAGGGCGTTCAGCTCGGGCGCCGATGTAGGCGCCGACGGCCGCCCCCCGGGCCTGGACACGCTCGATGCCGGCAATCGTCTCGCGACGACAATCGCCGAATCCCCGCTCATCGTGGTGGCGGCCGTGAACGGAATCGCCGCCGGACTCGGGTGCTCCATCGCGTTGGCGGCTGACCTCACGATCGCCAAGGAATCCGCCGCTTTCATGTTGGCATTCACCAAGATCGGGCTCATGCCCGACGGCGGCGCATCCCTGCTCGTGGCAGCATCCGTCGGACGCGCCCGGGCTCTGCGCATGGCGCTGCTCGCGGAGAAGGTCAGTGCCCGCGACGCTGCCGACTGGGGCCTCATAGCCGGGGTGGTAGCCGACGATGACTTCGACGCGGAGATCGGCCGGCTCGCGGCGCAGATCGCGGGAGGTCCGCCGCTGGCACTCGCGGCCACGAAGAAGGTCATCAACGGCGCGTCCTTGGACCTCCTCGGCAGGACACTGCAGGCCGAGCGCGACGGTCAGGCGCCTTTGTTGGAGTCGTCGGACTTCGCCGAAGGGATGGCGGCCTTCCAGGCAAAGCGCCCCCCGGAGTTCACGGGAGCCTGATATCACGATCGTGTGGATATCCAGACATTTCGCCGGTTCGGTACTAGCGTCGTCTTACTTGATGTCTGGTTGCGTAACGCACCGGACCCATCCCCGAGAAGGAGCAGCACATGGGTAAGTTGGACGGCAGGGTCGCGGTCGTCACCGCTGGCACGCGGAGCATCGGACGGGGCATCGCCGAGGCGTTCCTCGCAGAGGGTGCCAAGGTCGTCGTCAGCGGCCGCAGCGCTGAGAAGGGCGCGGCCGCTGTTGCCGAGATGGGCGGCGAGAACGTCCACTTCATCGCCTGCGACGCGACGAAGCAGTCCGATGTCGAGGCCCTCGTCGACGGGACAGTGGAGCACTTCGGACGCATCGACATCTCGGTGTTCAACGCGGGTGGCGTCGCCAACACCTCGATGGTGGCCGACTTCACCGACGAGGAGTGGCAGTACGAGCTCAACTTCAACCTCAACCACTGCTTCTGGGGCACCCGTCGTTCTCTGAAGTACATGGTGCCGCAGCAGTACGGACGCATCATCAACATGTCCTCGATGTACGGCAAGATCACGACTCCCGGTGTCGCCGGCTACATCACCAACAAGCACGCCATCATCGGCTTCTCGAAGGCTGCTGCTCATGAGGTCGGCGTCGCGGGCGTAACCGTCAACGCGATCTGCCCCGGCTTCGTCGCCACGGACATGTTCTACGAGACCGGCCCTGCGACCGTCGAGGCCATGGGCCTGCCGGATCTCGATGCCCTCGCGGCGATCATGTACAACCCGACGGCAATCAAGCGGCCGAACACGACCGAGGAGGTCGCCGCCATGGCCGTCCTCCTGGCGTCGACCGAGGGAGCTGGCATCACCGGCGGCTCGTTCAACGTCGACGGCGGCGCGGCTCCGTACTAAGCAGAACCCTTCAGGAAGGCGTTGCCCGTGTCCCATCTCGGAAATCTTGATCAGTGGTTCGACGGTCGCTCGACGATCGTCACTGGCGGATCGGGAGGGATGGGCAGGGCAATCGCGCTGGCCTTCTCGGCCGCCGGCAGCCGTGTCATCGTCAGTGACGTGGCGGTTGCCGGCGGCGAGGAGACCGTCGAGTTGGTGCGGGCGGCCGGCGGGGAGGCACGGTTCGTCCAGGCGAATGTCGCCGACTCAGACGACGTCAAGGCGATGGTGGCGGCGGCGGTCACCGCCTACGGCGGCCTCGACTACGCCGTCAACGCCGCGGCCATCGAGTTCGAGGTCGACTACCTCGCGGACCTCGCCGACGAGGACTGGGACCGCATGCTCGACGTCAACCTCAAGTCGGTCTTCCTGTGCATGAAGCACGAGATCAAGGCGATGCTTGCCGGCAGCGGTGGCGCGATAGTCAACATCGCGTCGACCAACTCCTACCGCCCCCAGGCGCATCAGTCCGCATACACCGCAAGCAAGTTCGGGGTTCTCGGCCTCACCAAGTCGGCCGCGGTCGACTACGCCCCGCAGGGCGTGCGAATCAATGCGATCTGCCCGGGCTCGATCGACACCCCCATGCTGCGCGGCGCGATGGCCAAGCGGGGGCGTGATCCGCAGGAGGTCGCCAACCGACTGTCGTTGATCGGCAGATTCGGCACACCGGAGGAGATCGCCGCGGCGGCCCTGTGGCTGTGCTCCGGTGCGTCCGCCTTCACTATCGGTCATGCGCTTGCCGTCGACGGCGGCTACCTGTCGCGATGAGCGCGGACCGCGACTACGACGTCGTCGTCCTGGGCACCGGAGCTGCCGGCCTCACCGCAGCGATTCGTGCGGCCTTCGATGGTGCCCGCGTCGGCCTGTTCGAGAAGGACGAGCGCGTGGGCGGGACAACCGCGTGGTCGGGCGGAATGGCCTGGATCCCGAACAACCCGCACATGGCGGGTATCGGAGTGCGGGACAGCCGCGAGCAGGCGCTCACCTACCTGAACAGCTTGTCCCACGGGATGATGCTCGACGAACTGATCGAGTCGTTCGTCGACAATGGACCCGAGATGGTCGCGTGGCTGGAGGCCAACACCGACTTCCGGTTCCAGGCGGTTCCTGGATTCCCCGACTATCACCCTGAGCATCCCGGCGGGCTTCCCGGCGGTGGACGCGCCCTCGAGTGCCCGCTGTTCTCCTTTGACGAGCTGGGGGAGTGGCGCGATCGCGTGACGCGTGGGTATCAGATCTCAGGCGCCTACATGATGAGCGAGTCGTCCATGGCGCGCGATCGGCCGGGCGGCGGCCCGAGCTCGGAAGAACTTGCCAGGCGGGCCGAGACTGATGAGCGGGGAGCGGGACAGGCGCTCACGGGCTACCTGCTTAGGGCCTGCCTCGACCTCGGCGTGGAGCCGCAGACCGGAGCGCGTGGGGTTCGACTCGTCGCTGATGGACGCGGGGTCCGCGGAGTGGTCATCGAGACCAGCGACGGCGACACGTTCACCGCACACGCTCGCGGGGGGGTCGTCCTTGCCACGGGGGGCTTCGAGTGGAACGAGGAGCTCAAGCGGTCCTTCATCCGCGGGCCGCTGAACCGCACCGTTTCTGTTCCCACCAACACCGGCGATGGACTCGTGATGGCCATGCGCCTGGGCGCCGCGCTCGGCAACATGCGCGAGGCATGGTGGGTGCCGACCATCGATGTCGACGTGCCGGGCTGGGGGACGGTGACGTGGCAGGTGAATGGCGAGCGATCCCGACCGCACACCATCATGGTCAACAGGGCTGGCAATCGGTTCACTGACGAGGCGGCGAACTACAACGCGATCGGCAGTGCGTTCCACGTCGTCGACGTTGCGAAGTTCGAGTACGTCAACCACCCCGCATGGATGGTCTTCGACACGTATTACCTCACTCACTACGGGATCGCCCACCACAAGGATCCGACCGCTGTTCCGCCGTGGGTCGTGTCGGCTCCCACTCTGGCCGACCTGGCGGAAGCAATCGATGTGCCCGCGGGGGCGCTCGAGGCAACGGTGGAGCGCTGGAATACGAACGTCGCCCAGGGAAGTGATCCTGACTTCGGCCGCGGAGTGAGCGTCCATGATCGATTCTGGGGAGACGCGCGCTTCGGCATGACACCGCAGACGACGCTCGGGCCGGTCGACACCGCGCCCTTCTACGCGGTTCGCGTGAACAGCGGTTGCCTGGGTACCAAGGGCGGACCGCTGACCGACGCGGAGGGGCGCGTCAAGAATGTCGACGGCGACGTGATCAACGGGCTCTACGCGGCGGGCAACGTCATGTCGTCAGCCATGGGCATGACGTATGGCGGCCACGGCGGAACCCTCGGACCGGGCATGACGTTCGGTTGGCTCGCGGGTGCCGACGCGGCCAGTCGCGCTAAGGCCTACGTCGAGTAGTCGTAGAAGCCGCGGCCCGACTTGCGGCCAAGGAGCCCGGCCTCCACGTGGCGCTTGAGGAGTGCAGGGGGAGCGAATGCGGCGTCGAGGTGCTCCGCGTAGAGGCTCTGCGACACGAGAAGCATGGTGTCCAGACCGATCATGTCGCACAGGACCAGCGGTCCCATGGGCATGCCGCAGCCTGCGACCATGCCCTCGTCGATGTCCTCCTTCGATGCCACGCCGTTCTGCAGCGAGCGGATCGCCGAGAGCAGGTATGGCACCAGGATCGCGTTGACGACGAAGCCGGAGCGGTCAGCTGCGCGGATGGCCTTCTTGCCAAGAACAGTCGTGCAGAACTCATGGGCGGAGTCGGCGATCGCGGGATCGGTCACCAGGCATGGGACAACTTCGACGAGGGGCATGACCGGTACTGGGTTGAAGAAGTGCAGGCCAAGAACGCGCTCGGGATGGCTGCTCGCCGCTGCGATCTGCGCCACGGGTATGGATGAGGTGTTCGTTGCAATGATTGCGGTCGATGCGAGAACGGCATCGAGCTGCTGAATCAGCGTGACCTTGTCGTCGACGGTCTCCCTGATCGCCTCGATGACAATCTCACGATCGGCGAGCGCGGCTACGTCAGTACTGAATGACACGCGCGCCATGACTTCGTCGACCGGCTCGGACAGCTTGCCTGACTTCTCGGCCCTTGCCAGCGAGGAGATCATCCGCGTTCGCGCAACGTCGAGCGCTTCGGCAGAGACGTCGACTACTACGACACTGCAGCCGCCACGGGCGCCCACTTCTGCGATTCCCGAGCCCATGACACCGGAGCCCACCACACCAAGACGATTCATCTCAGAAGTCGCCGGCGTTCGCGCGAAGTGCTCGCAGCACGGTGTGGAGTTGGTTCGTCTGATTCTCGGTGATGCCGAGTTGCTCGAACACCTGGCCGTTCAGGGCCGCAGTGGCGGCGAGCGCCCGCGAGCGTCCGGTCTCCGTGATCGACGCGAGCACCGCGCGACGATCTGTGGGGTGCGGCAGTCGTTCGACGAAGCCCTGACTCTCGAGTCGGTCGACCGCACTGGTCACGCTGGTGGGATGCACCTGGAGCAGGGCGCCCATGCGGGTCATCGGAAGCGAGCCATGCTTGGTGAACGACAAGAGCGTGAGGATTTCGAACCGCGCGAAGGTGAGGTCGAGTGGTCGCAGGACCGTGTCGATGCGCTGGAGAACGATCTGCTGCGCGCGCACGATCGACGTGACTGCGGCCATCCCGTCGGCGGCAGCGCCCCAGCCGTGCGCAATCCATTGCCGACGAGCCTCGTCGATGGGGTCGCTGTCCAGCAGCCTTCCGATGGTCACGGAACTCTCCTCCTCGAACGTCGTGTCGCGGCCATCACACGTTGCGGCGGTACTGGCCCCCCACCTCGAAGAACGCGGAGGTGATCTGACCGAGCGAGCATACGCGAACTGCGTCCATTAGGACTGAGAATGTGTTGCCTCCCGATGATGCGACGTCCTTCAACCTGGCGAGCGCCAGCTCGGACTCGTCGGCATGTGCCGCCTGGAAGGCGCGGACACGTTCAACTTGGTGTCTCTTCTCGTCCTCGCTGGCGCGCGCCAGCTCGACGACCTGCACCTCTTTGTTGCTGTCGGTGTTCAGGAACGTGTTGACGCCGATGATCGGCAACGATCCGTCGTGCTTGCGGTGCTCGTAGAGCATCGACTCGTCCTGGATGCGTCCACGCTGGTACCCGGTCTCCATGGCGCCGAGGACGCCGCCGCGGTCGGAAATGCGGTCGAACTCCACGAGGATCGCCTCCTCGACGAGGGAGGTGAGCTCGTCGACGATGTAGGAGCCCTGCAGGGGATTCTCGTTCTTCGACAGCCCCCATTCCTGGTCGATGATCATCTGGATCGCGAGAGCCCGGCGAACCGACTGCGCACTCGGTGTGGTCACGGCCTCGTCGAAGGCATTGGTGTGCAGGGAGTTGCAGTTGTCGTTGATCGCGCACAGGGCCTGCAGCGTCGTACGGATGTCGTTGAAGTCCATCTCCTGCGCGTGGAGGGAACGACCCGATGTCTGGACGTGGTACTTCAGCTTCTGGCTGCGGTCGTCGGCCCCGTAGAGGTCGCGCATGGCGATCGCCCAGATGCGTCGGGCCACGCGGCCGAGCACCGTGTACTCGGCGTCGATGCCGTTGGAGAAGAAGAAGGAGAAGCTCGGGGCGAACTCGTCGACCTTCATGCCGCGTGCGAGGTACGCCTCGACGTAGGTGAACGCGTTGGCGAGCGTGAACGCCAGCTGCGAAAGAGGGTTGGCGCCGGCCTCGGCGATGTGGTAGCCCGAGATCGACACCGAGTAGAAGTTGCGAACCCTGTTCTCGATGAACCACTGCTGCACGTCGCCCATGCAACGCAACGCGAACTCGGTGGAGAAGATGCAGGTGTTCTGGCCCTGATCCTCCTTGAGGATGTCGGCTTGGACGGTGCCGCGGACGTTGGCGAGCACCCAGGCGCGGATCTCCGCCGCCTCGTCTGGCGTCGGCTCGCGACCCTCAGTCTCGGTGAAGGCGTCGATGCGCTGGTCGATCGCAGTGTTCATGAACATTGCGAGGATCGTCGGCGCCGGTCCGTTGATCGTCATCGACACCGAGGTCATCGGGTCGCACAGGTCGAATCCCGAGTACAGCACCTTCATGTCATCGAGCGTGGCGATGGAAACGCCCGAGGTGCCGACCTTGCCGTAGACGTCGGGCTCCTCGTTCGGATCGCGCCCGTACAGCGTCACCGAGTCGAACGCGGTCGACAGCCGGTTCGCCGGCTGCCCGGAGGCAAGCAGGTGGAAGCGGCGGTTGGTGCGGAACGGATCGCCCTCGCCCGCGAACATTCGCGCGGGCGCCTCGCCCTCGCGCTTGAACGCGAAGACGCCGGAGGTGAAGGGGAAGCTGCCGGGCAGGTTCTCCTCGCGCAGGTAGCGAACCAGGTCACCGTCGTCCTCGGTCCGAGGCAGAGCCACTCGCGGAATGCGCGATCCCGAGAGCGTCTCGCGCCACAGCGAGGTGTGCAGTTCCTGCTCACGCACGCGCACGACGAGTTCCTCGGCCTTGTACTGCTCGCGCACCGCTGGCCAGGCGGCAAGTTCGGCGGCGACGTCCGGGCGGACTCGGTCCTGCTCCTTGACGAGGAGTTCCTCGACTGCGGAAGCGTCTGAACCGTTCGCGGCAAGCATCGTTGCCGCCGTGCGCAGGTGCTGTGCTGACCGAGCTGCGCGCGTCTGGTCGTCGGTCGTCGCGTGGTAGTCGCGGACGGTCTGCGATATCTCCGCGAGGTATCGAGCGCGTGACGCGGGAACAACCGTGGTCAGTCCGGTCGGCTCCTTGCCCTCCAGTCGCGGGAGAACCCCCGGGCCCATGGCGAGCCCGCGCTCGATCAGGAGGTCGGCGAGGAATTGATACAGGTGGGTGACGCCATCGTCGGCGAAGCGGGCTGCGGACGTGCCGAACACCGGCATGTCCTCCCACGAGACACCGAAGGCCTGGCGGTTTCGCACGAGCTGGCGTGCCACATCGCGTCGCGCATCCTCGGCGCCACGACGCTCGAACTTGTTGATGGCCACGGCGTCGGCGAAGTCGAGCATGTCGATCTTCTCGAGCTGAGAGGCCGCACCGAACTCGGGGGTCATCACGTACAGCGACGCGTCGACGAACGGCACGATGCCGGCGTCGCCCTGGCCGATGCCGGGGGTCTCGACGATGACCAGGTCGTGCGTGGCCTTGCACAGCGCGATGATGTCCGCGAGGTTCTCGGGGATCTCCGAGCCCGCGCGCCGGGTCGCCAGGGAGCGGAAGAAGACCGAGCCGAGATCGACGGCGTTCATGCGGATTCGATCGCCGAGGAGGGCTCCGCCGCCCTTGCTGCGCGTGGGGTCGATCGCGATGACGGCGATCTTGAGCTTGCCTTCCTGGTCACTGCGGAACCGCCGGAGCAACTCGTCGGTCAGTGTCGACTTGCCCGATCCGCCTGTTCCCGTGATACCAAGCACGGGCGTCGAGCCGCGACCGGCCGCGGCATGGATCTGCGCGATCCAGCCCTCGGGCGCGCAGCCCTGCTCGAGCAGAGTGACCGCGTGGGCGAGGCTGGCATCGCTGCCGGACATGACGGTGTCGAGATCGGGTGCGTCGTCGACGAGGGGAAAGTCGCATTCGGTGACCATCGAGGCGATCATGCCGACCAGGCCCATGCGCTGGCCGTCCTCGGGAGAGAAGATGCGGACCCGGCGCTCGGCGAGGAAGGCGATCTCGTCGGGGACGATGACGCCGCCGCCGCCACCGTAAATGCGGATGTGGCCGGCGCCGGCCGCGTCGAGCAGTTCGCGAAGGTAGGCGAAGTACTCGACGTGCCCGCCCTGATAAGAGGAGACGGCGATGCCCTGGACGTCCTCCTGGATCGCGGCACGCAGGACCTGCTCGACGCTGCGGTCGTGACCAAGATGGATGACCTCGCAGCCTTGGGCCTGCAGGATGCGACGCATGATGTTGATCGAGGCATCGTGGCCGTCGAACAAGCTGGCGGCGGTGACCAGTCGAACCGGATTGTGGGGACCTGAGGTGCTCTGCGGGACGGTCTCGACCACTGAGCACTCCCTTATTGGTCGCTCTTACTGGATGGCAGATATTAGGATATCAAAGTTCTTTTCGACGGGGAAGAGTTCGAGAAGTTCCACAACGGGTGCAGTTCAGCCGAGAAGTGACTCGGCCAGATGGCCGGCGGTGGCGCGGAATCGGACCGGGCCCAGGGTGCGATAGCTGGCATCGAGTTGGAGCCGCGACCGGCACACGATCTCCAGGAGAGTGATCAGTCCGAGTCCCGCAATCGCTACGCGCACACGGTCGCGAGCCGGGTCGATCTCGCGAAGCGTGCGTGCTGCTCGGCGGGCGAGGTCATTCCTGGTCTTGCGTCGCACGGCCTCGCACGAGCTCGTCGCCCCCACGGATGTCACGAAGTAGACCCGAGCCGCACGCTCGTGATCCTCGACCCAGGTGAGCACCGCGTCCACGCAGCCAGCGACGTCGTCATCGGAGGAGATGTCCGCCAAGGCGGCCTGGACACCGTCGCTCCACTGAGCGGCGAAGTCCGCCACGATCTCGTCGAGGATCTCGTCCTTCGATGCGAAGTGGTAGTAGTACGCGGCCGGCGTCATCCCGCAGTGCGCAGCGATATCCGAGACGGCGATCTCGTCCGGAGGCTGCACCGACAGCAGGTCGATGGCCGCCTCGAGGATCTCGTGGCGGCGAGATGGCCGATTCGCGGGACGCGAGGAGCGCGACTTTGACATTGTCCGGGCATCCTTCCACAAGGACGCCCCTAGTAAGGGGGTGACAGGATGTACCACCAGCCGTGATCGAGCCGAGGGGGAGCAGTGGTCGACGAGTCGAGTGCGGCGTCCTCGGGCGGAACCGGTCGTCCGGCGCATCGTCCGTCCCGTCGCAGCGAGATCGTCTACGCGGCAACCAACGTCTTCTCGCGCCTGACCTACGCGGAGGCGACGGTCGAGGACATCGCAAGTGAGTGCGGCGTCGCGCCCACTGCCGTGTACTACCACTTCGGCGGCAAGGAGGAGCTGTTCGACCAGGCCTTCGAATCCTGCCTGCAGGGATTCAGCGCCATGATCGACAGCGTCCGGGCGAGCGTCGACGAACTCAACGAGGTCGCGCTGCGGGAAGTGATCTACGCGGGCTGGGCGTGGTGGCGTACTCACCCCGTCGAGGCGCGCTTCTTGACCCTCCACCTCAACGGCGCGACACCCCATTCGCGTCGCCTGTATGAGGCGTGGCAGGAGCGACACGCGCAGCGCGCGTTCGACTACCTGCCTGAGGACGAGCGGCCGCCGCGCAGTTCGAGAAAGGCGCGTGAGCAGTACGCCATGCGACTACTCGGCTTCCACTTCCTGGGCGCCTTGCTGCCGATCTCTCAGAGCGCCTGGCTGGACGGCTCGCTCAGTCGCCTGCCGGTGGCGAAGGTCGAGTCGGCATTGGCGGACATCCTCATGCCGATCATGATGGGAGCGTCACAACCCGATCCCGCTTGATCTCATAGCGAGCGATCGACCGCAGGTGCACCTCGTCGGGTCCGTCGAAGATCCGCAGAGCCCGCTGCCATCCGTACATCCGAGCCAGCGGAACATCGTCACTGACGCCGAGTCCGCCGTGGACCTGAATCGCCCGGTCGATGACGTTGCACGCAACGCGAGGCGCGATGACCTTGATCGCGGCAATCTCGGTGCGCGCGTACTTCGCGCCGCCCTTGTCGATCATCCAGGCCGCCTTCAGCGTCAGGAGCCTGGCCTGCTCGATCTCGATACGCGATTCGGCGATCTGCTGCTGGATCGTGCCCTGATCGGACAGGGGGCCGCCGAACGCGATCCGGCTCTTTGCCCGCTCGACCATCATCTGGAGCGCTCGCTCGGCGGCGCCGATTGAGCGCATGCAGTGGTGAATGCGGCCAGGACCCAGGCGAGCCTGCGCGATCGCGAATCCGTCACCCTCCGCGCCCAGCATGTTTGCGATCGGGACCCGCACGTCGGTCAGGGTGATCCACGCGTGACCATGCTGATCCTGACGGCCGAAGACGGTGAGGGACCGCTGGACGTCGACACCAGGGGTGTCGATCGGGACGAGGACCATCGACTGACTTCGATGAGTTGGGCCCTCCGGATCGGACTTGCCCATCACGATGAGCAGCTTGCAGCGGGGATCGCTCGCCCCGGTGATGTACCACTTCACGCCGTTGATGACCCATTCGTCGCCGTCACGGACGATCGAGCACTCGATATTGGTCGCGTCGCTGCTCGCCACCTGGGGCTCGGTCATGGCGAACGCCGACCTGATCGTGCCGTCGAGCAGGGGATCGAGCCAGGTCGCCTTCTGCTCTGGCGTGCCGAACATGTGGAGGATCTCCATGTTGCCCGTATCGGGAGCCTGGCAGTTCATCGCCTCGGGGAGGATGTCGACGCTCCAGCCCGAGATCTCCGCCAGGTGCGCGTACTCGAGGTTCGTCAGTCCGCCGACGTCGGGCAGGAAGAGGTTCCAGAACCCGAGTTCGCGAGCCTTGACCTTCAGCGTCTCGATGACGGGTGGCACCGTGTGATCGTCAGGTCCGGCCGCGGCGCGGTACGCGTCGTACTCCGCCTCTGCGGGGAGCACCGAAGTGTTGAGGAAGTCCCAGAGTCGGGCAGACATCTCGTCGACTCTGGCGCTGGGCTCGAACTCCATAATCAGTCGCTCCGTTTCGTGGGTTTCTTGACTCACACTCTAGTAACGGGAGTATCCTCCGCGTGTGCCGATCGGGACGAAACTATCGGCTGCCGCCCTGAACCGACCGCGAGGACCCCGTGGCTGACCTGCCCCTAGGACCGATCGCCGCCGCCGCTGCCGCAAGTCCGGACGGCGTCGCGCTGGTGGATTCCGGAACCGTCCGCACGTGGTCACAGGTCGCGGCCGAGTGTCGCTCCGCGGCCGAGGCGATGCTGGCCGCCGCACCAGATCCCGAGATGCGGTGGGGGATCCTCGGTGACAACGCCTCGCCGACGCTGATCGCTCACGTCGCTGGCCTGCTCGCGGGCGTGGGCACCGTGGCCGTCTCCCGTCAGTTGACGCTCCCGGAGCTGTCGGACCAGATCGACGACTCGACGATGATCGGCTTGATTGCCGGTCCCGGCGGTGCTGGTACCGCGGTGGCCGCGCTCGACGCCGGGTTGGTCGGCACCGTCGTGCTGCACTCGGGCGCGACCACGGAGTCGACGCATCCAGGAGTGACGAACTGGGGGGACTGGATCGCAAGCGCGCCGCCAACCTCGGACTTCGCCGATCGCCCGCCCCGCCCGGCGATGGTCTACACGTCGGGAACCACCGGTCGCGCGCGCGGCACCCAGACTCGGTGGGTTCTCGCGCCGGTCCAGACCCATCGTGACTACGTCGACCGGCTGCGCGACAGGGCGCAGTTCCCCGATGGCGTGCATATGGTGGTCGGGCCGCTCCAGCACAACGGCCCGCTCACTGCAGTCCGTCACCTCATGCTCGGCCGACCAGTGGTCATCGTCGGCCGCTTCGACGCGGCGGCCGTCCTGGGCCTGATCGAGCAGTACCACGTCACGTCATCGGTGATGGTGCCCACACACTTCCAGCGGCTGCTCGCGGTCGATCCCGACGTTCGGGCCAGCGCTGATGTGAGCAGCCTGGAACTCGTCGCGCATACCGGCTCTGCCTGCCCGCCTGACGTCAAGAGAGCGATGATCGACTGGTTCGGGCCGATCCTGCTCGAGTCATACGGCGGCAGCGAGTCGGGAACCCTCTGCCGCATCTCGTCGCCCGACTGGCTCGTCCACCCCGGTTCCGTGGGCAAGGCTGTCGAGCCGTTTCACGTCGTCGTCGTCGACGAGGACGGCTCCGAGCTTGCCCAGGGCGACGTCGGGCTGCTGGCGTTCGAGGCGCCCGAGGGCTTCGGTGTGACGTACCACCGTGACGAGGAGAAGACGGCAAAGGCCTACGTGCGTCCAGGCGCGTTCACTCTGGGCGACATGGGATACGTCGATGCCGAGGGCTTCGTGTTCATCACCGACCGGCTGTCGGACATGGTCGTCTCTGGCGGTGTCAACCTGTATCCCTCGGAGAGCGAAGCGGCGCTTCGCGAGCACCCGGGGGTCGCTGATGTCGCCGTCATCGGCATCCCGCATGAGGATCTCGGTGAGCAGCTTCTCGCGCTCGTCGTCCCGGTCGACGCCGCCAGCCCGCCGGAGCCCGGCGACCTCGAGGCCTTCTGTCGCGAGCGGATCTCCGCCTACAAGATCCCGCGGCGCTACGAGTTCATCGGTGAGCTCCCGCGCAACGAGATGCAAAAGGTCGACAAGAAGTCCCTTCGTCGCCCTTTCTGGAACTCCGACCGCACCATCGCCGGCTAGCAGGAGGATCGACATGCTCAAGGGAATCTCCGGACGCACCGCGGTGGTCACGGGAGCGGGGGGAGGAATCGGCTCCGCGACCGTGCGACGACTGCATGCCGAGGGCGCGAATGTTGTTGCCGTCGACATCAACGCGGCAGGCATCGATTCGCTCGCTGCCGAACTCGGCGACTCGGTGCTCGCGGTTTCAGGTGATGTGACCAGCGCGTCAGACACCGAGGCCTTCTTCGCTGCGGCCGTCGAGCGATTCGGCTCCGTCGACATGTTCCATGCCAACGCGGGAATCGAGAGCAAGGTCATTCCGGTCGCCGCGTTCGACATCGAGGACTTCGACCGAGTGTTCGCGATCAACGTCCGCGGCTCATTCCTCGGCGCTGCTGCGGCCGTCCGCCAGATGATGACTCAGCCCGACAAGGGCAAGATCGTCTTCACCGCATCGATCGCCGGCCTCAAGAGCGACGCGGGAGTGACGGTGTACACGGCCAGCAAGCACGCCGTCGTCGGCATGGCTCGCGGACTGGCCAAGGAGACTGCCTCGCTCGGCATTCGCGTCAACATCGTCGCGCCGGGTCCGGTCGAGACCCGGATGATGCGCCCGCTCGAGGAGGGCCTCGGTGCGCTGGCCGGCTTGGACGGCCCCGGGCTGAAGGCGGCGCTGACCGCAGCTGTTCCCCTCGGTCGCTACGCCGAGGCGGAGGAGATCGCAGCGACGGTGGCGTGGCTGCTGAGCGACGAGGTTCCCTACATGCATGGCGAAGTCGTCACCGTCGGTGGCGGGCTCTACCCGTGACCGGAGCGATGCGCGTCGGCCTCAGCCTGCCCCAGCTCGGACCACACGTCGATGCTCGCGCGGTCCGCGGCTTCGCGGAGAGTGCCGAGGAACTGGGGTTCGGCTCGCTGTTCGTGCAGCAGCACCTGTTCTTCCCGCATGACGTGAAGTCCGGCTACTCCGCGCGACCGGGATTGGCGGTTCCCGAGCCCTACCGCTCGGTGCTGCAGCCGATGGAACTCCTCGCCGCAGTCGTCGGCTGGACCTCGGACATCGTGGTCGGCACGAGCATTCTTGTCGCCGGCTACCACCGGCCCGTTGACCTGGCCCAGCGCATCACCACCTTGGACGTGCTCTCGGGCGGTCGCACCGAGTTCGGCTTCAGCGTCGGGTGGTCAGACGAGGAGCACGCGCAGTACGACGTGGACCCCAGGACGCGAGGGAAGCGCGTCGACGAGCTCATCGATGCGCTCAAGGCCTGCTGGCGTGCGGACCCGGTCTCGTACGAGGGCGAGTTCTTCTCGATTCCCCAGTCGGACGTGCGTCCGAAGCCGGTTCAGAAGCCGCATCCGCCGCTGATGTCGGGCATGCGGTCGGAAGCCGGACTCCGTCGCACCGCTGAGAAATTCGACATCTGGAATCCGGCTTCGGGGACCCTCGGGCAGCACCTTGAGACCTTCGATCGGCTGAACCAGATGCGCCCGGCGGATCTGGCGCCGCTGACCATGTGCTGGAACCTGTTCACGCACCCGCCGGTCGAGGTCGCGAACCTGCGGCCCTTGAGAATCGACGAACTGTGCACCGAGGTGGCGGCCGCCGCCGCAGCCGGTGTCGCTGCCGTGTCGGTCGACGCAAACTTCGATCCGTCGATTCAATCCGTTGACGACTGGATCGCGGTGCCAGCCCGACTCGCCCCGCTGCTGGCGGCCGCGCAGAGGTAGCCGGGGCTAGGCCCGCAGGCCGCGCCAGGCAAGGGTCCCGCCGTCGACCGGGTAGACGCCCCCGGTCACGAATGAGGCGGCGTCCGAGGCGAGGAAGCAGGCGACCTGGGCCACCTCGTCGGCCCGGCCGAACCGCGGAATCAGTTGCGCGCCGGTCATGTGCTGCTCGGTGTACGCCCTATCGGGCGACGCGTCGAGGAAGCCCTGCGCCATGGGGGAGTCGATGCTGCCGGGGAGGTAGACGTTCACTCGCACAAGCGGCGCAAGCGCAATCGCCGCGGACTTCGTCAGGTGGATGAGCCCGGCCTTGCTCGCGCCATACGCGACCGCGCTCTGCGTCCCGTTGATACCGGCGACGGAGGCGGAGTTCACGATCGACGGGCCGCGATCGGACTCGCGCAGGTAGGTCGCAGCATGCTTGGTCGCCACCCAGACGGCCTTGAGGTTCACCGCCATGACCAGATCCCACGTCTGTTCGTCGATGGTCTCCAGACTCGCATTCTCGGTGAACATCGAGTCGATCACACCGGCGTTGTTGATGAGCGTGTCGAGGCCGCCCGCGAACGCCGCGCTCGCGTCGATCATCGCGCGCGTGTCCGCGCTGTCTGCGAGGTCGGTGCGGATGGCGAGCGAGCGCGCGCCTTCGCCCCGCACCAGGTCCGCCGTGACTTCGGCCTCGTCGGCGTTGATGTCGACGACCGCGACCGATTCAGCGCCTTGGCGCGCGCACTCGATGGCAATTGCTCGGCCCATGCCCTGGGCCGCCCCGGTGACGGCGACTCGCTTGCCTGCCATAGCGTCGCTCATTCGGTCGGCTCAGTCGCCCAGCCGACGCGAGTGTCAGCCTGCACGTCGATGGAGATCCGCTTGGCCTCGATGTAGCCGACGTCGTCAATCACGCGCACTCGGTCCGTATAACTGCCCCATCCCATGATGGAGGTGTCATCGCCGGCGTAGGTGTACAGGAAATAGGACTCCATCAGTGCCTCGCCTGGCGCGACCCAGGTCACCTTCTGGTTGACGATGAAGTGCTTGCGGCCCAACGGATCGGCCAAGGCCGGCCGGTAGTAGGCGATGATCTCGTCGCGTCCGTGGCGAGAGCCGCGTCGAGTCGTCAGCACCGCATCCGAGGTGAACACCGATGCCAGCAGGTCGAAGTCCTGCGTGTCGACGGCGGTGGCGTACCGCCAGCCCGCCTCCCGGGCCAGTTCCGCCGTCTCAAGCCGCTCGAGGCGCGACGACTCGTCGTCGGCCGGCCCCCAGCCCGGGCGCACTTCGCCATGTCCCGCAGGAGTAAATGACTTGTCGGTGATGCGGGCGGTTCCGTCGACGATCGAGACCAGATCCACGTAGGCACCCCAACCCAGAGCGGACGTCGTGGTGGACGCGTGCGTGTAGAGGATTGTCGTCTCGACCCTGGCGAGTCCCGGCTCCAGCCACGTGACCGCGGGGCTGATCATCGCGTGCATCGTGCTCAGGCCTGCTGGAAGCATTGCGCGAAGTGAATCGACGATGGCCGCGCGTCCGAAGACCTCGGCACCGCCCATCCGCAGGACCGCCGACTCAGCGAACACGTCGCCGAGCGCTGTCCAGTCACGGGCATCCACCGCTCGCCCGTAGGCGACAACAACGTCGCGCGCCGCCTCGAGAGTCTCAGCGCGCTCGAGGCGGGTGAGGATGGAGCCCAGGGTCGCATCGTCAGAAGTCACGATCAGTCCTCCTCGATCCGATGTACGCCGCGCTTGGTCAGCGTGACCGGACCCGTGACGGTGAGCCGGCAGGCCAGACGCCGGTTGCCGTCGACCATTCCCAGCGTTCGCGTGAGGGTCTCCCGCTCGTCATCGGGCATAGGTCCGCAGTTCTCGACGCCCTCGCGGATGATGCTCACGCACGTCCCGCACGAGGCGTTCGCGTCGCAGACAGTGGGCCAGACGTAGCCCACCGCCCTCGCGGTGGCCATGACGGTCTCGCCGGGGGGCACCTCGAGCTCGAGGGCCAGAGGAAGGACGGTCACCTTGCCCATCCGGTCCTCCCGTCGACTTTGTTACCCAAAGGGTTACTTACCGTAGTCTGATGCTAGTAACATGCAAGCCTCACGACGAGCCGAATCGGCTCCCTCCTTTCACGAGATTGGCGAATCATGGATCTTGGTCTTTCGGGCAAGCGTGCGGTCGTCACCGGTGGCACCCGCGGCATCGGTCGCGCCACAGTCGAGCTGCTCGCGGCTGAGGGCGCCTCGGTCGCGTTCTGCGCGCGAAACGCCGAGGCGGTCGAGGCCTTCGCGACCGAGCTTCGTGGCCAGGGCGTGACCGTCTTCGCTCAGGCGATCGACGTGAGCAAGGAGGACGAGCTCAAGGGGTTCATCCGCGCCGCGGCCGAGGCGCTGGGCGGGGTCGACATCTACGTCTCGAACGTCACCGGCGGTTCGATCAAGGGTCCCGAGCAGTGGCAGCAGAGCCTCGAACTCGACCTCATGCCGCTGGTCCACGCGATCGACGAGGTGACCCCGATCATGGAGGCGAACGGCGGCGGTTCCATCGTGGCCCTGTCGTCGACCTTCGGGTTCGACAACGTATGGCCGAGCTCGCCGAACTCCTACGGCGCCTTCAAGGCCGCAATCGTCCGGCATGCCTCCGCTGCCGCTCACGCACTCGCCCCCAAGGGCATTCGCGTCAACACCGTGTCGCCCGGTCCGGTCTACTTCGAGGACGGCGACTGGGGCAAGATCAAGGCCGGCCGTCCCGAGGTCTACGACAAGGTCAAGGGCTCGATTCCGCTCGGACGCATGGGAAATCCTGACGAGGTTGCGGCAGCGATTGTCGCCCTTGCCAGCCCGGCCCTCGGCTACTGCGTGGGCACCAACGTCGTGTGCGACGGCGGCATGACCGTCCGCACCCAGTACTGATCGGATCGTGACTGGCTCCGGCGCGCGCTGTGAGTCGGGGCGGGTGGAGATCGCACTTGTCGCCGGCGGACGATGGCACGACATCGACTTCGCGCGGCGCGAGTTGCTCGCGTTGCTCGGCGAGCACGACGCCGTGACGTGCTCGGTGCACGACGACTTCTCCGACTCCAGACGATTCGAGGGAGTTGACGCCGTCGTCGCCTACACGTGCGATGTCCGCCCGTCGGCTGCCGAGACTGCCGCATTGCGGTCCATGGTCGACCGTGGCGGACGGCTGCTCGCATTGCACGCGACCAATTCCGCGATCGATGCACCGGCAGTCGGTGCTGAGCGGATCTTCCGAACTCCCGACGCGATGCCCGAGTTCACTGCCCTCCTCGGCAACCGGTTCCGCGCGCACCCGCGGATCGAGCCCTACCGCATCGAGGTCGTTCGTCCCGAGCATCCCTTGGTTGCTGGAGTCGGGGAGTTCGTGACGACCGACGAGATCTACGTCAGCGATCTGTCCGACGACCTCGACGTGCTTCTTGATGTCGAGTTCTCCGGCGCCTGCCCCGGATTCGATGCGGAGGATGTCGATCCGCCAGCCCGGCTTCCCGTTCTGTTCACGCGCGTCCAGGGCGCTGGCACCGTGACCTACCTGACGCTCGGGCACTGTCGGGGCCGCTTTGATCTCGCCGACCAGGGGATCGACGACCTCGGCGTGATCGACCGCGTCGCGTGGGAGTCTGCCCAGTACCGCGAGGTGCTGCGCCGTAGCGTGGCGTGGGCAGTGCACGGAGACGCGTGGTCCAGTTGTCCAGTGGAGGAGGCGGCATGAGCGACCGAGGTACTGCAGTGGTCACGGGAGCCGGACAGGGGATAGGCCGCGCAGTCGCCGCGCGCCTGCAGAGTGACGGGTATGAGGTGCTCGCTGTCGACGCGAACGCGGACGCGTTAGCCGCGCTTGCGCAGGAACTCGGCTGCCGCACCGTCACCCTCGATGTCACTGATGTGGATGGCGTCGCCGCGCTTGCCGGACTGGCTCCGGAGTGCACGGCGCTTGTCAACAACGCGGCGATCCAGCGGTATCAGGACCTGCTGCACACCACGCGCGAGGAGATGCGACTGGTGCTCGACGTCAACGTGATCGGCCCGGTCCTCATGGCGCAGGCCCTCGTTCCTGTCATGGCCGCTGCTGGCGGGGGCAGCATCGTCAACCTGTCATCGATCACGTCGAAGGCGCACGCGGGCTCCACCTCGCTCTATCCGACGTCGAAAGCGGCCGTGAACCAGCTGACTCAGGCCATGGCCGTGGAGTTCGGTGGGCTCGGCGTCCGCTGCAACGCGGTCGGCCCCGGGACCGTCGCGACGGAGGGGACGGCCGAGCACTACGGCTCGGACGAGGCGCGCGCCGCAATCGCGGCGTGCCTGCCGATCCCCCGGATGGGCGAGCCTGACGACATCTCCAACGCGGTCAGCTGGCTGTGCTCCGACGAGGCTTCGTGGATCACCGGCCAGGTCCTGTTCGTCGACGGCGGCTACACGTCGTCTCATGGTCAGTTCTTCCGCTGGGCACGAAAGGCACCCAAATGACCCGTCCGTTCCGGTTCGCCATCCAGGCCTTCAACGCCACCTCTCGCACCGAGTGGGTGGATCTGTCCCGGAAGGTCGAGGACCTGGGCTTCTCCGCCCTCCACGTCGCCGATCACTACCTCGGCCCAGGAAGCATGATCGAGGGCACCGGCCACCGCGTCCAGACCATGTCGCTCATCCCCGCGATGACCGCTGCGGCCATGTCGACGTCGACCCTGCGCATCGGGTCGCGGATGGCGTGCGTGAGCTACCACCTGCCGACAATCCTCACGGCGGAGATGGCGACGATCGACGTGCTCTCCGAGGGTCGACTCGAGATTGGACTCGGCGCGGGGTGGCTATCTAACGAGTACGAGGCGATGGGCATTCCGTTCGAGGCCGCCGGCCGCCGCATCCAGCGACTGCGCGAGACTGCGGAGTTCATGAGGCTGGCGTACTCGAGCGAGGACGAGGTCGAGTACAGCGGGGAGTTCGTCAACGCGCACGGCTACGTCGCGTATCCGAGACCGATCCAAAGCCCGCGTCCGCCGATCATGATCGGCGGCGGTGCACCGAAGGTTCTCGGACTCGCGGGTGAGCTCGCGGACATTGTCAGCGTGAACTTCAACAACAGTTCCGGGGTCGTCGGGTCGCAGAGCATCGCTACGTCGACGGACGATGAGACTCGTAAGAAGATCGAGTGGATCAAAGCTGGTGCGGGTGAGCGCTTCGACGAGATCGAACTGGAGATCTCCACCTACTTCGTGTCGATCGAGGGCAAGTCCGAGATCACCGCGGACGCCGTTATGGCCCGAACAGGTCTGGGGATGGCCGAACTGCAGGCCTTTCCGCACGCGGCGGTCGGCAGTGTCGAGGCGGTGTGCGAGGAGTTCAACCGTCGACGTGAGACGTACGGCTTCTCCTACATCACGGTGAGCAACACCCACCTCGATGCCTTCGCACCGATCGTCGCAGCCCTGGCGGGCACATGAGCACCGCTCACCGGTACGCGCTCGCTCATCTGTCGATGATCGCCGTGGCCCCGCTGAGGCTCGTCGAGGTGGCCAGTGGTGCGGGGTACGAGTACACCGGCTTTCGCCTGACTCCTACGGCATCGGGCATCGATCACGATGTCCTCGGCGACGCGAAGAAGCTCGCGAACCTGCGTCGCGCAGTCGACGACGCAGGCATAGCGGTCCTCGACCTCGAAGTGCTCCGCATGAAGGAGCCCGACGCGTTCGCGGACCCGCGGCCCCTCCTCCAGGCCGCGCAGGTGCTCGGCGCGCGGTACGTCATCACGACGATCGAGGACTCCGATCCACAGCGGCGAGTCGACAGCCTCGCCCGCCTCGCGGCGCTCGCGGGCGAGTACGGCACGGGCATCGCCGTGGAGTTCATGCTCTTCTCATCGTCGCCGAATCTCGCGGACTGTGTCGACGTCGTCACCGCGTCGGGCGCCGACAATGCAGTCGTTCTCGCCGACGTCCTTCACCTGGTCCGTTCCGGCGGATCTCCGGCGGATCTCGCTTCGTATCCGGCGCACCTGTTTCCGTACGCGCAGGTGTGCGGCGCATCCGGTGCAGGTGCTGCCCCCGACGCGGTGACCGCGCGAACCGAGGCGATCAACGCTCGCCTCATGCCCGACGAGGGCGACCTGCCGGTCAGCGAGTTCATCGACGTCCTTGGTCCCGAGGTTGTCCTCAGCGTGGAGTGCCCGCTGGCCGGCGAATCAGACCCCGCGGATCCGTTGGCCCTCGCGGTGGCGATGCTCGCGTCGGCGCGGCGAGCGGCGGGGGACATCGACACGTGAGCGATCTCGGCTCGATCGACGGCCTGCACAATGCTCGTGACCTCGGTGGTCACCCGACCAAGGACGGACGCACCGTGCGTTCGGTTCAGGTCATTCGCTCCGACAATCTCATCGGGCTCACCGACCAGGGTGAAGCCGACCTCATTCGGCTCGTCGCCCCGCGGACCGTCGTCGACCTTCGCATGGTCAGCGAGACCGACGCGCTCGGTTACGAATTGAGTGATGCGACGGTGTCGGTCCTCAAGCGACCGATGACTCCCCAATCCGGAGCGACTCCTGAGCAGCTCGCGGCAGGAGGAGCCGACAATCTCGTCGACGACTATCTGCGCCAGGTCGAGGTCAACGCCGACTCGATCGTCGCCACGCTGCAACTGATCGCGGATCCGGCGAATCGGCCCGTGATCATCCACTGCACCGCGGGCAAGGACCGCACCGGAATCGTGACTGCACTGCTGCTGTCGATCCTCGGCGTCGACGACGACGACATCGTCGCCGACTATCACGTGACGACGGTCAACATGGCACCCATCATCGATCGGATCCGGGCGGCGACCGTGTACCGAGACAACGGACTGGCCGCTGCGCCGCAGTGGATCTTCGAGTCCGAGCCGCAGACCATGCGGTCGTTCCTCGCCGAACTCGAAGTCCGTTACGGAAGCGCCGAGAACTGGGCCCTGGCCAAGGGGCTGTCGCCCGAAACGGTGGCAGCGCTCCGGGAGTCCCTCCTCGCCTGACCGATGGGTCGTCAGACGTGGCGACGACACGCCGTGGCGGAATCGCCACGAGTGACGAGGCATCGGTGGGGCGCGACTAGGTGATCGTCTCTCCACCGTCGACGACGAGCGTGTGACCGGTGATGAAGCTCGCGTCGTCGCTGAGCAGGAAGCAGACCGCGGCCGCGAGTTCGCTGGCCGTGCCCATCCGCTTCATCGGGACGTTCTGCCCGAAGATCTCCGCACCCTTCTCCATATCGCCGCCGCGCGCGATCATGAGGGGCGTGGTCATGCCCGTGATGATCCGGCCCGGCGCGACGCAGTTCACGCGCACGTCGGGCAGTGCCTCAAGGGCGAACTGCCGGGTGAAGCCGGCGATGGCCGCCTTGGCCGCACCGTAGGGGACGTTTACCTTGTTGGCGATGAGCGCGGCCACCGACGCGATCGTGACGATCGCGCCACCGCCACGGGACTTCATCACGGGAGTGGCGTACTTGCAGGTGAGGAAGGTGCCACCGACGTGGACTTCCATCATCTTCGAGAAGCGGGCGGAATCCCACTCGTCGATCGGTCCGAACTCGGCATGCCCCGCCGCCGCGAGTACGAGGTCAATGCCACCGAGTTGGGCCACCGTTGCATCCACCGCGGCCTTGACCTGGGCCTCGTCGGCGACGTTCGCGGCCAGCCCGATGCATCCGGGGAGCGTCGCCGCCACCTCCTTGGCCTTGTCGAGATCCAGGTCAACGAGTGCGGCCACCCCGCCCTCTGAGACGACCCGCTCTGCGGTCGCACGGCCGATGCCGCTCGCTCCGCCGGTGACGAGGATGACCTTGTTCTCGAAACGCATAAAAAATCCTTTGCTCGGGCAGGAATGTCAGTCGGAGGGAACTTCGCTTGGACGAGCTGATTCGGCAGCGCGCCACATCTTTGCCGAGTCGAACCCGATGCGGGTCTCGGGAATGAACTCGAGGACGACGCGGCCCGGCGAGTTCAGGAACTCACCGAACGCCGCTGCCTTCTCCGGTTCGCCTGGGCGCATCGCTGCCGAGAACTCTGGGATGAACCAGGCCATCGTCTCGTCGTCTGTGTGCACGATCGCCCTGCACTTGTAGGTGATCGAGCGGCGGTGCGCGACCGACGATCCGCGTGAGGAGATCGCGATGCTCACGCGCGGATCGGCTCTGATCGATGCGATCCGTGGACGGTGCTCGGTTGCGGTGAGCCAGAATCTGTCGTTTCGGAAGATGAAGTTGACGATGACGCCCATCGGCCAGCCTTCCTTGCCGGCCCAGATCATCGTGCACTCCGTCTGAGCGGCAAGAAGCTCAGCCTCGTCGTCGGTCTCAAGGGTGTACGAGCGCACGTCCTCGAAGTCCTTCGCCTGCTCTTCCGACACAACATCTCCTTCGATCGTCGCCGGTAAGCGTCCCACGGCAGGTCGGCAATTTCTAGGAAATCCTTGCAATTAGTGGAGACAGTCTCTAGTTTCTAGCAGGCGCGCTTGCGTACGTTCCGAAGGAGACACTGTGCTCGATCTGCAGGAGATGTCCGACCGCTTTGAGATCCAGGAGTTGCTCGTTCGGTATTCGATTGCGATCGACTCCAAGCGGTTCGATGACCTGCTGCCGCTGTTCACCGAGGACGCCGAGTGTGACTATGGAACGCTTGGCTCACCGCGCGGACCGAAAGCGATAGCCGGACTCATCTCGTCGACTCTCGCGGGCCTTGATGCGACCCAGCATCTGGTGGGAAACAGCATCATCGAACTCGACGGTGATTCGGCTGCGGTCCGCACGTACCTGATCTCGCAGCACATCCGTTCGTCGGCGCCAGGTGCCAAGCACTACTTCATCGGTGGCGAGTATGTGGACACCGTCGTCCGCACAGTCGATGGCTGGAAGTTCCGTACGCGCCGCCTGGACCGCATGTGGTCAGAGGGCGATCGCGAGGTCATCGTCCGATCGTCCTAGTTCACACCTCATTCCCACCACATCGCCCAGAAGGAGCAGTATGGAGACCTGGATCGCCGATACGGAGCCCACCGAGCGCTTCCCCATCTACACGAGGGGCAACGCCGACGAGGTAGGGCCCGATCCGTTCAGCCCCCTCAGCTGGACCCTCACGTGGGAGCAGGGCATCGCCCCCGGCACGGCAGAGGGCTGGATCTCGCTTGGGACCTTCAAGCGAGAGGAGTTCCTGTGGACGCAGATTGAGACCTTCGGCTCGTGGGGTGGGTACTTCTACAACCAGGTCTCGGTGGGTCGAGTGTTCGGACAGCGGCTGCCCGGCGGCAGCCCCGACGCCATCGACAGGTCCTTCTTCGGCAGCAACCCCGCCGTCCCTCCGTACGTTGCTGACCCGCGGGATGACGACGAGGAGTGCTCGGCCCTGCTCGGCGAATCGATGGGGGCGATTCTCGGCGGAGCCCACGAGGCGCTCCTCGCCGACTTCCTCAAGCAAGCCAGCGAATGGCGATCCACTCGTCCTGACCTCGGCACGATCAGCGACGCCGAACTCATCGAGTACGGCCGTGCCTCGTCCAGGTGGCAGCGGCCGACCTGGGATGTGTACACGCAGGTCGTGGTCGGTGCTGCCATAGGTCCAGCCATCGTCCAGGGCATCGCGGACGCAGTCGGCAAGTCCGAGCTCGCGATCCCGATCTTCTCCGCACTCGGTGATGTGGCGTCCGCGGGCGTGCCCGAGCGAGTGTGGGAGTTGTCTCGCCTCGTCCGGAACTCGCCAGAGCTGGCCGCGGAGTTCGACGCTGGAGTAGAAGGCCTGCCCGGCCGCCTCGCCGCGCTGCCTGTCGCCAGCGAGTTCAACGCCGGATTCGACTCGCTTCTCGCCGACTTCGGCCATCGGGGAGTCAACGAGTGGGAGATCAGTGCCGAGACGTGGCAGATCAACCCGACGCTCGGCTACCAGATGATCGATCGGGTGCGCCGTCAAGGTGACGAGGCCTCGCCGACTCTCCGCGCGGCCGAGGCCGCGGCGCGGCGTGATGCGGCTGTCGCTGAGCTGACCGCAGCGGTCGCCGGCGACGAGGCGACGGCGGGCATGTTGGCCGCGGGCATCGCTTCAGGGCAGTCCTCGTACCGGCTTCGCGAAGGTGGCAAGAACGCCGCCGTGATGCTCATCCACGAGCCCAAGCTTGCCTTCCGCGAGCTGGGTCGTCGGATGGCCGAGCGCGGGGCGATCAACGATCCGATGGATATTTTCATGCTGCTCGACAAGGAACTCGACGGCTTCATGGCCGATCCCACCGGGTGGGGCGACACGCTCGCGCAGCGCAGCGTGGATTTTGCGGCTCTTGCCGAGCTGGAGCCGCCCTATGTCGTCATCTACGGGCAGCCCGTTCCGCCGCTCAGCGAGTGGCCGAAGCGACAGCGCGAGTCCGGGGGCGTGGCTGCCGCGGCAGGCTCTGCACTGCAGGGAACGGCCGCTTCGTCGGGCACGGCCACGGCTCGCACTCGAGTGATCCTGGACATCGCCGATGCTGACGACCTGCAGCCCGGCGAGGTGCTTGTCTGCACCACCACGGATCCGTCATGGGTCCCGCTCTTCATGATCGCGAGTGCGGTCATCTGCGAGATCGGCGCTCCGGGAAGCCATGCGGTCATCGTGAGTCGCGAGCTTGGCGTGCCGTGTGTCGTCTCGCTCGCGGACGCGAGTTCGAAACTGCCCACCGGGACCCTGGTTGAGCTCGACGGGTCCACCGGAACAGTAAAGGTCGTTGAATCGGCGTGACCGTCAAACTTCCCCCGACGCCTCCCGAGCCGCCGTTCTCGGTTCGCACGCCGTTTCTCATCGGGCGGAAGGACGTCACGCGCCTGACCTTGGTCCGGCACGCGCAGCAGGACTATCCGGAGGGCGACGAGTTCGATCACTCGTTGTGGGACAACCCGCCGCTGTCCGGGCTGGGTCGCGTGCAGGCCCATGCGGTGGCGGCGGTCCTCGGCGAGGAGGACGTCGATGTCATCGCGTGCAGCACCATGCAGCGCGCGATGGAGACGGCCGAGATCATCGCGTCTCCGCACGGCCTGAAGCCGGTGGTACGTGCGGAGTTGCGCGAGATCGACTCGTATCGCGAGATCCCTGACGGCGCGAATCCTCAGGATCTCGTGCCGCCGGCGGAGTGGGCCGACCACGAGGAGCGCTGGCAGCGCTGGGTGAGCTGGGACCTCATGTTCTTCGGGGAGTCATCCGCTGACTTCCGGGCTCGCTGCCTTGGCGCGATCGACGCGTTGCTCGACGAGCATCAGGGCGAGCACATCGTGCTCATCAGTCACGGCGGAGTCATCAATGCGCTGCTCGGCTCGATCTTGGGCATCGAGGAGGACATGTTCTTCCTTCCGCATCACTGCTCCATTAGCACGGTGGTCATCCACGAGGACATCAGGCGAGTGCATTCGATAAATGAGCACCAGCACCTTCACATCGGCATCCTGACGAATTAGGTTGTATAGATGACTGACACGGTTCCGCAGTATCTGGCCGGCACGCACACCGCCATGAGCCGTGACGAGGCGCTGTCGATCCTCGATCGGCTCGGCTCGCATCTGCGAAACCAGACGACCGACATGGCTCCCGAGCAGATGCGCATTCCGATGTCGTACTACCTGGATCGAGACGGGTGGCAGCGCGAGATTCAGGAGATCTTCTACAAGATTCCGATTCCGGTGGCGACGTCCGCCGAGCTTGCCGGCGTAGGCGACTACAAGGCGATGCGCGTGGTGGGTCGAGAGATTCTTCTTATCCGCGGCAAGGACGGTCGCCTCAACGCGATGCTCAATGTGTGTCGTCACCGATCGATGAAGCTCGTTCCGGAGGGTTGCGGCAGCGCTCGCCGCCTGACGTGCGGATACCACTCGTGGACCTACGACACCGACGGAACGCTGACCGGCGTACCGGGGGAGGACACCTTCGGACCCGTCGATCGCGAGGACCACGGTCTCATTCGACTTGCCTGTGAAGAGCGCGCGGGCATCGTGTTCGTCTGCCTGACCGCGGGCCTGGCGATGGACATCGACGGCTGGCTCGGCGACGTCCTGCCCAGGCTCGAGGCGCTGGAGCTCGACAAGTGCTCGCACTTCACGACGAAGGAACTCGCCGGACCGAACTGGAAGGTGACTCTCGACGGATATCTGGAGAGTTACCACTTCTCCTCGCTGCACGCGACGACCGTGGCGCTGACCAACCACACCAATCGAGCGACCTTCGATGCCTACGGCCCGCATATCCGCAACGTCTTCGCGCTCAAGGCTCTCGACGCGATGCTGGACCTGCCTCGCGAGGAGTGGGACCCGGCCGCGGCGATGGGACTCGTGTACTGGATCTTCCCCGGCATGGCGATCGCGGGCGGCATGCGCGAGCGCACCGTCATCTCCATCATGCTTCCGGGCGACTCGTGGGGGGAGAGCATGACCTGGCAGACCACGCTGCTCCGCAACCCCCCGCAGACAGACGAGGAGATCGACGAGGCCGCGAAGACGGCTGAATGGTTCTTCGCGGCCTTCCGGGACGAGGACTACACCGCGCAGGCTCTCGTTCAGGACGGCTTGGAGACCATGGCCGACCAATACATGACGATCGGTCGCAATGAGATCGCGGTGCAGCACGCGCATGAGACGGTCCGCAGGCTGCTCGACGGGGAGCCCGTTCACGGAGGTTAGTAGGGGTCATCTCCATAAACTCGGTGGTGAGTACAAGTCAGGGGTGGCACACTTCCTCAGACACCCCGCCCGAGAATGAATGGACTCCCTCATGTCGCAGAAGGCCTGGCTCACCGATACCGAGCCCAGCACCCGCTTCACGGTCTACACCCGCCTGAATGCGGCCGACGTCATGTCGGACCCGATCACGCCGCTGGGTGCGACGATGTGCTGGATTCCGAACGTGCTGCCTGGCTGGGCCTCGGGATACGTCGAGGACGTCTGCTTCACCTCCGAGGAACTCCAGGAGGAGGCCTCGGTCGGAGGCTTCTTCTACGGGTACCTGTACATCAACCAGAGCAACGTCCGCGTTCTCGGCATCCGCAAGGGCATGGGCTGGGAGGTGATCGACTCGATCTTCTTCAACTCGCCCGGCGCGCCCGCGCACGCGGAGTCCCCGCTCGACCAGAACGAGGCACTGTCCGCAGCCGGTGCGGCGCGAGCTGGATGGGTGCTGACCACCTCGAAGTTCGAGAGCGGTGACGAGGACGCGGCGATCGCGGCTCGACTGCGCTCCGAGCGGCCCAACCTCAAGGCGCTCAGCAATCGCGCACTCGTCGCCCGCGCCCGCTCCGTCATGCCGTTCGAGCGGCTGGCCTGGCGCAGTGAGCAGATCGGGTCGTCGAACGCTGCCGTCGGACCAGCGGTCGCCGGGGCAATGCTCGGCGCGGAGAAGGCCCACCTGCTGGTCACGATCCTCGGTTTCGCCGGCGACGTGGAGTCGGCCGCCCCGACGTATGCGCTCTGGTCACTGTCACGCACGGTGCGTGAGAGCCCAGAACTGACCGCGTTGTTCGTGTCGGGTGTCGACAACGTCGTCGCCCAGCTGCCAACGGCGGCTGGGAGTTTCTGGAGTGATTTCGCGAGTTTCCTCGATGAGTTCGGCTATCGCGGGCCGAGCGAATGGGACCTCGGCACCGAGTCCTGGGAGTCGAAGCCGTCGCTGGCTCTCGCATTGATCGACAAGATGCGTCAACTCGACGACGCTCAGGCGCCATCGGCGAGCCAGGCCGCGCATGCGGCGGCAACGGACAAAGCAATGGCCGAGGCGACTGCGGGAATGGACGCGGCAACCGAGGCGGCCTTCCGCGGCGCCGTCGGCTCGGCACGACGGTTTGCAGGCTGGCGCGAGAGCGGCAAGGCGAGCTGCATCAAGATCATGAACGAGGCGCGGATGGCACTCATCGAACTCGGCGAGCGGCTCGCAGCGGAAGGTGTGCTCGACCACTCGCGCCAGATCTTCATCGCCCTCGACTCCGAGCTCGATGCACTGGCGCTCGGCTCCACTGCGTTGCTTGCGGACCTCCGCCAGCGGGAGTCCGACTGGAACGCGCTCAAGGAGCTCGAGGTTCCCACCTTCCTCGACAGCGCCAAGCCCATGCCCACACTTGCAGATCTGCCGCGTAAGGGCTCGACGTCGACGACGCGGGCGACTGTCGGCACGACCCTCAACGGTGCGGCTGCGTCGCAGGGCATTGCCGAAGGTCGAGTGCGCGTGGTTCTCGGCACCGATGCGATCGGCGACTTCGAGCCGGGGGAGATCCTGGTCGCGCCGCAGACCGATCCGTCATGGACACCGCTGTTCATGGTCGCGTCCGCCGTCATCGTCAACACCGGATCGATGGGTTCGCACGCGATGATCGTCGCGCGTGAACTCGGCATTCCGTGCGTGGCTGGACTGCCTGGTGCGACGACGATCCTCAACACGGGCGACCTGGTTCGCGTCGATGGCGCCAAGGGCACGATCGAGGTACTCGAGGTCGTCTGATGGCGATTCTTGTCGATCGCGTCAAGACCCGTGCTCAGGTCGCTGAGTTGGCGGCAGACCTGATCGCTGAGCAGGGCATGGGCGCGCTGTCGACGCGCAGCGTCGCTGAGGCTGCTGGCACGAGCCGTGCAATCGTCGCTACGTATTTCGAGAACATGCGGGACCTGTTGATCGCGACGTACCAGCAGACAGCCCTACGGGCGGCTACGCGCTGGGACGTGGAACTTGCCGCCGGTGGGTCCCTGCAGGACTGCCTGGAGGCGCTGCTTCCGCTCGACAGCGAGAGCCGGCGCTTTTGGCGTGTCTACCTGGCATTTCACGGGGCCGCCGCCGCCGATCAGGAACTCGCTGCGATGCAGAGGGCGCACGTACATCACGCGCGAACTCGAATCGAGCATGTGATCGCCGAGTCCCAAGGACTCTCGAAGCCGACCCGGGCCATGTCGCTCCAGGCGCGCATCATCTTCGCGTTCGTCATGGGCATCGGCACATCCGAGACGTTCGAAGAGACACCGTCGAGTCCGCGCGAGCAGCGTCAACTACTCCGAGACCTCCTCTCCGCATATGGACTCAGCAACGCCCGCTCGTCGCACTAACCCGCCGCATACGTCGGCGCCTACCGCGGGCTATCCCATGACACTCGTCATGGGATTATCACAGATCTGTAACGAAGACGAACTTTTCCCTGCACTCCAGTGACATGACAGTCAGCATGCGATTCACGAAATGCAGTTGGTTCTGAACAGCTTTCGCGAATCGCTCCTGGTGGGCCCGTCGTCGTTGAGGGATGGGACGGGCCTACCAGGGGTATCGGGGCGGCGCACAGGTCCGCTTCTAGGCCCTCAACAGGAAGAGATATCCATGCGCAAGTCCATCGCTGCAGTCGCCCTCGTGGCCGCTGCCTCACTGGCCGTGGTCGGCATCGCGCCGGCCGCTTCATCGGCCCCCACGCTTCGGCCATCCGCCGACGGCATCTCAGTCGCCAAGGCCATTGTGGCCAAGTACTCCAAGAACCCCACCAGCATCGGCAACTTCACGCCGCTGCCCAAGGCTCCGCCGAAGGGCAAGTACGTCATTGCCGTCACGAGCAATACAGATGCCGGAGTGACTCTCAACAAGTACCAGGCCGAGGCCGGCAAGCTGTTGGGATGGCGCATGGAGACGCTGTCGGTCGACGCCACCATCGAAGCTCAGCGAGAGGGTCTGGCTCAGGCGATCGCGAAGAAGCCCGACGGCATCGCGGTGTCCGGTCTAGAACGTGAGTCCTATGGAGATCTCTACAAGAAGGCCGCAGACCAGGGCATCGTGGTCGTCTGCTCGGCGTGCCTCTCCCCGGCTGGCGGCGGTCTCGTCGACTCGCACATTGCCAACGCCAAGCTCCTTGACCTGTGGGGCCAGATGATCGCGGCCTTCGCAGTGGCGAACACCAATGGCAAGGCCAAGGTGCAGCAGTTCGGCACCAGCATCTACCCGGTCCTCGTGCGCTACGACACGTCGTTCGCGAAGAACCTGAAGAAGCTGTGCCCGACCTGCACGACGAAGTTCAACGAGCTTGACTTCGCCGGCATCCCCGCACAGGTGGCCAACGTCTACAAGGCGAACCCGGGCACCAACTTCATCTCATCTGACCTCGGCGACTTCTTCCCCGGCGTCCCGCAGGCACTGTTCACGGTTGGCGCCACGCCCGGCTCCGCACCGCTGATCGGTGGCCTGACCGCCGGCAAGGGAAACATCGAGCAGCTCAAGTCCAAGGTCGAGAATGCCTGGACCGGCTACTCCCTGCCGATCGTCGGCTACAGCGCGATCGACTCGTTCGCTCGCCTGTGGACCGGAGTTCCGTTCGCCAAGACGGATCTGCCCACGCAGATCCTGACCCAGAAGAACGTCGGCACCGCGGTCATGACTCCTCAGGGTGACTACCTCGGGGTGAAGGACTTCCAGGCGCAGTTCAAGAAGATCTGGCGCGTCAGCTAGTTCTCGAAGCAGTGCACTGAGGAAGGGCGTGGCTCCCAAGGGCCACGCCCTTCCTCAGTTCCTGACCTCGCCTCTGCTAGAGCAACTGCGCCAGTTCGAAGGCCTGGCGGGTGGCGAAGGTCATCCGCCGCGGCGCGAACGCATCGCCGAGGAGGTGGGTTCGCGGATGGTGATGGGAGACGGCGCGATACAGCGCATCGTTTCCGATGCCTCCGGTCACGAGCACGACCGAGTCGATTCCCTCGATGGTGAAACGCCGGTCGCTGTACGCATGGGCGAAGTCCACGCGTGACTGGTGAATCGCGACCGCCCTGGCCATCTGCACCAGTTCGACTCCCGCGGCGTCGAGGCTCGCGAACATCGCGCCCGCGTAGTACTTGCCGACCAGGGGTGACGGCCCCGGCGTCTCGAATGCCAGTACCACCTCGTGGCCCAGGTGCGCGAGGTGGTCGGACACGCTCAATGGCGCGGGTCCGTCGTCGATCGCCAGGACGAGGACCCGCCTGCCGAGCGGCCGACCAGTGCCCAGCACTGCAGCGTCGCCACCGATCACATGCGGCAGGAACTCTCCGGGAATACCCGGCCGGCGTCCGCGCGCGCCGGTCGCGAATGCAACAACGTCGGCGTTCGCTGCGAGCACGTCGCGGACGGTTCCGCGGCGTCCGGCATAGACATCGACGTCCAGGCGGCGGAGGCGATCGACAGACCAGTCGATCCAGTCCTGGTACGGAGCGTTTGCTCGAAGCCGGGCGGCGATCGCGAAGCGGCCGCCGAGTTCGGGACTCGCCTCCCATAGCTGCACGTGATGACCGCGCTCAGCCGCGCAGGCGGCCAGCTCCAGACCTGCAGGCCCGCCACCGACGACGAGCACCGACTGCGGGCGCGGGCTGATCGACACGGCGGTCCGCAACTCCCGGCCGGCCCTGGCATTGATGCCGCATCCGAAGCTCAGGCCCTCGAGCGTGTAGCGGTGAATGCAGTCCCCAAGCGCGATGCACGGCCTGATCTCGTCGGCCCGACCATCCCTCGCCTTCCTGAGCCAGTGGCTGTCGGCGATCAGCGCGCGAACCATTCCCACCATGTCGGCCTGTCCGTCGGCGATCACGCGCTCGGCAGTCTCGGCGTGCACGACGCGGCCGACGTACAGCACCGGAAGTGAGGTTGCCGTCTTCGCCTTCTTGGTCAGCTCGGCCCAGTGGGCCTCGGGGTACATGCCGTGCTGGATATAGGAGACCGGTCCCCAGTTGCCGCCGACGTCAAGGTTGAAGTAGTCGACGGTGCCGTCCTCGTCGAACGTGCGCATGACCTGCATGCAGTCGTCGAGTCCGTAGCCGCCGTCCAGGTACTGGTCCATCGTCAGCCGCAGGCCCAGCGTGATCGGCCGGTCGATGCTCGCTCGGATGCCGTTGACGATCTCGCGCAGGAAGCGAAGCCGATTGTCGTACGAGCCGCCGTACTCGTCGGTGCGCTTGTTCGTCAGTGGCGACAAGAACCACTCGATCATGTCGTCGTGATTGGCGTGAAGTTCGATCGAGTCGACGCCGGCGTCGGCAGCCATCACAGCGGAGGCGATGTACTCGCTGATGATCCAGGTGACCTCGGCGTGGCTGAGCACGTGAATGCCGCGATGGTCGAGATAGCCAGAGAACGTCGCCGACGGCGCGCTCGGCATGCCACCTTGCTGCACGAGTTGCACGCCCAGGTACGCGCCCTTCGCGTGAACGCGCTCCGCGAAGCTGCTCATGCGCTCATGGAACTTCGGGTGCCTGAAGATGCCAGGCTCCTTGCCGAGCGCACCGACTCCGGTCGGCTCGAAGCCGGGAATGTGCACGTGCTTCACGTGGCCGGTCGGCCCGCCGATCCACTCGAACCCGTCGTCGATGCGGGCCAGCCAGTACTGCACCAGGTCCTCGAAGCGTGCATCATCGGCAGTGAGCGATCCTGCGCCCCCTCCGTGCGTGGGGACGAAGAGCCGGTGGCTCAACTGCATGGTGCCGATGGTGATCGGCTCAAGCGCCGCCCTGAGCGTCACGGACTAAGGAACGATGACGGCGCGGCCCTTGAGCGTCCCGGCCTCAAGTGCGGCGTAGGCGTCGAGGGCATGGTCGAGTGAGTAGGTCGTGTACTCGGGCTTGATGTGGCCGCCCGCCGCGAGGGCGAGGACCTCGCCGAGTTCCGAGCGCTTGCCCCAGTAGATCGAGCGCACACACAACTCGTAGGGCGCGGCGAACAGTCCCATGGGGAACGTCCCGCCGCCGACACCGACGATGGTCATGTCGCCCTGGACTTTCGCGCACGCCACGGCGGTCGCGAGGGTTGAGTCGATGCCCACGAAGTCGATGACCACGTCGGCGCCGCGCCCGCCGGTGGCGTCGCGCACCTGCGCGACCGCGTCGTCGGCGTCCGAGCGCACCGTGAGGTCGGCGCCGCAGCCGGTCGCGAGGGCGAGCGCCTCGTCCTTGAGGTCCATGGCGATGACGTTCGCCGCGCTCATCGCCTTGAGGATCTGCACACCGAGATGGCCCAGACCGCCGACTCCGATGCACAGAGCGGTGGACCCGGGAACGAGCTTGGGCAGGGAGAGCTTGATCGCGTGATACGGCGTGAGGCCGGCATCGGTGACGGGCGCGGCAGCGACGGGATCCAGTCCGTCCGGAATGCGTACGAGGTGGCGTGCGTCGGGAACGAGCATGAACTCGGCCTGACCGCCGTCGACGCCGAGACCGCCGCCGAATGCCGAGCCGTAGCCGTCAAGCGGCGCGTGGCAGTAGGTGTCCTGGCCGTCGGCGCAGGCTGCGCATGACCCGCAGCCCCACGGCCCGAACACGGCAACCGCCTCACCGACCTCGAATCCCTCCACCCCGGTGCCCAGCTCGTGAATCCAGCCGGCGTTCTCGTGGCCGAGGGTGAAGGGCGGGCCCCAGGGGAACATTCCGTCGCCGAAGTCGTGGATCAGGTGGAGGTCGCTGTGGCACAGTCCGGCGCCGGCGATCTTGATGACGACCTGCCCGGGTCCCGCGGCCGGAATCGGCACCTCCACGAGCTCCGGGGCGGTCTTCCAGGCAACCAGCTGTACGGCCTTCATGGAGTCTCCTCGCGTGTGATGATCGGATCGTAAATGCCGGTGAACCACGGCGCTGTTTCTTTAGACTTTATCTACAAATAGATGCTGTTGTCTGCGATAGTAGGACTTCCTAGCGATTGCGGACTGGACCTGGAGGAACCGATGAGTGACGTCGACCTGAGTGACGCGGAGACAGCTTCTCTGGTCGCCATGGTTGTTCGCGGCATGGCGCGAGGCGAGGCCTCGGCCGAGCAGCAAGCGCTCGCCGCCGCCGGGTTCATCCTCATCAAGGGTCCGATCATGATGCCCACGCCCGCGGGCACCGACTTGGTTGCCGCGAAGCTGCGCCTTCCCGATGACGCACCCGAGCGCGAGCGGATCATGGCGACCTTCCGCCGCTTCCTGCCGATCAACCGGGATCTTCGCGACCTGTGCACGGCGTGGCAGTTGCGGCCCGACGGCAGCGTCAACGATCACGCCGATGAGGGCTACGACGCGGACATCCGGGACCGCCTCGACGACATCGATGAGGCGATCGCGCCCCTGCTGAAGCGGTTCAGCGAGGACATCCCCGGCATTGCCGACTACCGCGCGCGCCTGACCGCTGCCTTGGCCAAGCTCGATGACGGCGACGACGCATGGCTCGCCTCCCCGCTCGTGGACTCGTACCACACGGTCTGGATGCACCTGCATCAGCAACTCCTGCTGACGATCGGCATGAGCCGCAAGGAGGACGAGGAGCTCGAAGAGCAGCTCGTCTCGGGTGGCGGCGCGTGACACCAGCTCCATGGACCCAACCGGTCGACGATGTCGGCCTCGTTCCGTTCGGCAGGGGACTCGAGCGCGGGCTCGACGAGCGCTCCCTGTGCACACGCGGAATCCAGCTCGAGACCCTCGCCGGCCTCGGCCTGCCGGTGGGCGCCGGCCTGACTATTCCGGTCCCGAACGTGCCAGGCCTCACCTCACCTGACCGAGCCAAGGCGGCCGTCCGACTGCTCGAGTCCATCTCCCACCGCAAGGTCGGGAGCACCACCGAATCCGGCGGGCTCGTCCTGCTCCGCCTCAGCGCGAGTGCCCCGGTCGTCGCATCGGGGCTGCCTCCCGACCTGGTGTGCATCGGCGTCAAGGGCGCCCTTGTTCCCGAGGGCCTGGCGCCCTCCGTCGTGGCTGACCTGGCCTCGGCCTGGTGGAAGGCGGCCTCCTTCATTGCCGAGAACGCGCTCGAGGTGCCGGCCGACGAGATCGGCACGCTCGCCATGGACATCGACGACCCGGCGGCGCGCATGGAGCCGTTGATGGCGCTATGCGAGGCCCTGGGCAACTCGCCCTTCCCGACCAAGCCATCCCACCAGGTCGCCGCCGGGGCGGCGGCGATGCTCGCTCGGTGGAACTCGCCGCGCGCGGCGCGCGCCCGGCGCAAGCAGAACCTGCCGCATGACCTGCCGCTGGCCCTGCACCTGGAGAACGTGGTGGTCACCGACCACGACGAGGAGGGTCACGGGCACGCTCTCTCGCGGGACCTGGAGTCCGGGCAGTTCGCGCCGAACGGCGCATTCCGGCACGGGGTCCGAGCGAGCGGCGAGCGCCAGCGGATCGGGCATCCACTCGGCTCGCTTCCCGACGGCGTCGAGATGCTCACCGGTGTGCTGGCCGAGCTTGAGGGTCGCCTGCGCAGCGCGGTCATCGTGGACTTCGAGTACGGCCCTGAGGGCCTGGCTCTCGTTGGGCTCGAGGAGATGCGACGCCCGTCGGCAGTCGTCGCCACCAGCCTTGCCGTCGACCTGGCGATCCGCGGAATCACTGACGAGCGCGAAGCGGTGCGCACCACGGTTCCCGAGCAGGTTCTCGAACTTCTGCACCCGCAACCGCGGCTCACGGGCAACGAGATCCCCTTCGTCACCGGCCTAGGGGCGTCGCTCGGCGCTGCCGTGGGTCGCATCGCGCTCACGAGTGAGGACGCCGTCGAGATGACGGACGCCGGCGAGTCCGTCCTGCTCGTCATGAGCGAGACGACTCCGGGCGATCTCCCGGGCATGATGGCTGCGACGGGAATCCTGACCATCAACGGTGGCTCGGCCTCGCACGCGGCCGTCGTCGCCCGAGGCATGGGCCGACCGGCAATCTGCGGGGCGTCCGACCTGCGCATCGACAAGGTGGCGGGGACGATCTCCGCCGGCCAACTCACCCTGCCCGCGGGCGACGTGCTGTCGATCGACGGCGCCACCGGAATCGCCTACATAGGCGAGCTCACGATCGAACGACCCAGCCCCTCACCGAGCCTGACGACCCTGCTCGGCTGGGCGGACAATGCGCGACGGCTCGGCGTGCGAGCCAACGCCGACAACGGAGCCGACGCGGCCACCGCGATCGACGCCGGCGCCGAGGGCATCGGGCTGTGTCGCACCGAGCACCAGTTTCTGGGCGAGCGCCTGCCGCTCGTCCGCCGTGTCATCTTGTCCCACGATGCCGTCGCCGAGGAGTCCGCGCTTGCGGCCCTCGCGCAGGCCCAGCGCGAGGACTTCCGCGAGTTGCTGCTCGCCGTCGGTGACCGGCCGGTCACCGTGCGCCTGCTCGACGCGCCCATGCACGAGTTCCTGCCGGCGTCCGCGGCCGATGCGGAGGACGAGCACCAGGCGCGGATGCTCGAGCACATGCACGAGGAGAACCCGATGCTCGGCGTTCGCGGCGTCCGGCTGGCGCTGATGCACGAGGGCCTGTATCCCGCGCAGGTCGAAGGCCTGTTCAACGCGTGGGTCGATGTCGTCTCATCCGACGATGTCCGGCCCGAGCTCGAGGTCATGATCCCGCTTATCTCGATCCCTGAGGAACTCGTGATGGTGCTGCGCCTGATCCGGCGCGTGAACCAGGAGGTGGCCACGCGAACCGGCGTCCTCGTTCCCTTCAAACTCGGCACGATGGTCGAGACTCCGCGGGCCGCGCTGATGGCCGACAAGCTCGCGCAGTGGGCCGAGTTCATCTCGTTCGGCACCAACGACCTCACCCAGTTGACCTACGGGTTCTCCCGCGACGACGTCGAGCGCCGCATGCTCGGCACCTATTTGGAGAAGGGCCTGCTGACCGCGAGCCCCTTCGCCGAGCTGGACGATCTCGGCGTGTCCGTCCTCATGGAGATGGCCGCGGACAAGGCCCGCTCGGTACGGCCGGACATCAAGCTCGGCATCTGCGGCGAGCACGGTGGCGACCCGCCGTCGATCGCCATCTGCGAACGGCTGAAGCTCGATTACGTGTCGTGCTCACCCGCGCGCATCCCCCTCGCCCGGCTGGCCGCGGCTCACGCCGGGATGGACCCGAAGTGAGAATCGACATCGGTCCCGAAACAAAATACTTGGAAGGCCTTGCATTTATGGTCCCGGGCACTAATGTTCTAGCGACCATGAGGGAGGCGAGATGACGGCTGCTCTGTCGGTGCGCAATGCATCGAAGATTTTCGGCGCGCAGGTGGCGCTCGACAACGTGAGCATCGACGTCGAGCCCGGGGAGGTCCGTGCCCTCGTCGGCCAGAATGGCTGCGGGAAGTCGACGCTGATCAAGATCCTTGCGGGCTTCCACGAGCCGGAGCCCGGCACCGAGGTTTTGGTCGACGGTCAGGAACTGCCGTTCGTCAATCCCACCGCGAGCCAGGACCTTGGACTGCGGTTCGTCCATCAGGACCTTGGCCTGGTCGGAAATCTCGACACGGTCGACAACCTCGCGATGAGTTCGGGGTACCTCACCAACTTCTCGCGCACGATCCGCTGGCGCAAGGAGCGCGCCGAGGCGCGCGAGGCGCTCAAGTCCCTCGGCTACGAGATCGACGTGCGCGCACCAGTCGGCGGACTCGCGATGAGCGAGCGCACCGCCGTCGCGATCGCCCGGGCGATGTCGGTTCGCGGCACGCCACCGAAGATGCTCATCCTCGACGAGCCCACGGCTAACCTGCCCGGCCCGGAGGCTCAGCGCCTGTACAAGCTGGTTAGGCGCGTAGCCGACTCGGGGATTGCGGTGCTGTTCGTCTCGCACCACTTCGACGAGGTGTTCGAGATGGCCGAGTCGGTCACGGTCTTGCGTGACGCCAGGCTGATTCAGACCCGACCGGTCGCCGGCCTGACCGAGGACGACCTCATCGAACTCGTCGTCGGCCGCAAGCTCGAGGAGCATCCCCGCGACTCGGAGGCCAGAGAGCACGGCGTGGAGATCCTCACGCTGTCCGGCGTGGGCGGCCATAGCGTGCACGCGATGGATCTGACCGTTCATCGAGGCGAGGTTGTCGGTGTCGCCGGCATCACCGGCTCGGGTCGCGAGGAGGTCGCCTCTCTCGTGTTCGGCGGTCACGAGCGTTCCGGCACCGTCACGGTCGAGGGCAAGGAACTCCCGCAGAATCGGCCGGATATCTCAATCGACCGCGGGATCGCGCTCGTACCCGCGGAACGTCATGCCAACGCAGCGCTTCTGGACCACACGCTGCGCGAGAACATCACGATCGTCGACCCGGGTCGGCACATGAGCCTGGGCATCCTTCGACGCAACGCGGAGAAGGCCGACGTGACGGTATGGCTGGACCGCCTGACGGTGAAGCCGGCCGGGCAGACCGAGTTCACCATGCTGCAGCTCTCCGGAGGAAACCAGCAGAAGGTGATCTTGGCGCGCTGGCTGCGGCAGGAACCCTCGGTACTCATCCTCGACGAGCCGACGCAGGGCGTCGATGTCGGATCGAAGGCGGACATCCACACGTTGATCGACGAGGCTGCGGCGCAGGGTGCCGCCGTACTCGTGTGCTCGACGGATCACGAGGAACTCGTACGCGTCTGTGATCGCGTGATCATCATGCGCCGCGGGCGCGTGGCCGACACGCTGCGCGGAGATCAGATCACTGGCGACAACATCACGGCGGCGACCATCGGCCGCGACGCGGCCGAGCCCGCAGCCTGACCACAGCAACCGACACGACCGATCCTCGACGAACCGGAGCCCGACATGACCGACGTGCAGACCGCACCCGCGCCAGACGCAGTAAAGCCGCGGCGTCGAATCAACATCGGCCTGGACAGGTTCAGCGGACTCTACGTACTCGGCGTCATCATCATCATCTTCTCCATTTGGCTGCCCGACTTCCGTACGTGGGACAACGCGAGCGCGATCCTCACCTTCCAGGCGATCTCGATCATGCTCGCCCTCGGACTGCTTCTTCCTGTCGCTGCCGGTTCATTCGACCTGACCTTCGGCGGCACGATGACCGTGTCGCTGTGCTTCGTCGCGTGGGCGCTGCTCGACCACCGAGGTGTGTGGTTCGCGGTGGGCGGTGCGTTCGTCATCGCGATCGTGATCGGACTGGTGAACACCTTCGTGGTGGTCAAGCTCAGGGTCGACTCCTTCATCGGCACCCTGGCGATGAGCTCGATCCTGCTCGCGGTCGCCTACATGATCAGCAGCGGTGCGCAGCAGCCGCTTCCGCAGGCTGGCTACGCACCGTTCATGGACTTCGCTCGCACCGAGATCGGCCCGGAGGGCCACACGGTCCAGATCTCCGTGCTCTACGCACTGATCCTCGCCGCGGTGCTGTGGTGGCTCATGGAGTACACCCCGGTCGGTCGACGTCTTTACGCGACGGGAGGCAACCCTGTTGCCGCGCGTCTGGCGGGCGTGAAGATCGGCCGCGTGACGATGTTCGCGTTCATCGTGTGCGCCATGATCGCGGCCTTCGCCGGCATTGTGTACCTGTCGACGACGGCAACCGCCGCACCGAAGGTCGGCGAGAGTTACCTGCTGCCCGCCTTCTCCGCAGTGTTCCTCGGCGCGACCCAGATCAAGCCGGGTCGCGTCAACGTCCTGGGCACCCTCGTCGCGATCCTGCTCCTTGCGGTCGGCGTCAACGGCCTCCAGCTCGCCGGCGCCCCCACCTACGTGACGGACCTCTTCAACGGCGCGGCACTGATCTTGGCCATGGCACTCGCCGCGCGCACTGCTCGCCGACGAAGTTAACGTTGCGCACCTAGGGCAGTGAGATCGCCACCGGGTCGGCCGCTGCCGCAGCGTGGGCATCCGCACTGGAGACCCAGTCGAGAGCATTGCCGAGCAGGAGTCGGAACGTCGGATTCGCAAAGGTGCTCGGGCCGTCGCCCATGAGCAGCGTCGCTATCGGACTGCTCCCAGCGGTGGTCGTCCAGCCCATGAGATTGCTGCCGCCGTGAAGGTCGCCGTCCGCCGTGCGTCCGGCGCACGTGACACCCGTCGATGAGCCGTTGGAGACCTCATCGAAGGTGTCCTGGAACAATGCGCCGTCCATGTCGGCGTCGTGGACGAGCAGCGGGGTGATGCGGTCGGTGAGAACAGGCGCGAAGTACAGCTCGTCGTCGATGGTGAAGTCCGTGATGCCAGCACAGATGGGATGTGTGGCGTCGGCAACCGAGACCGTGAAGGTCTCCATGCGATAACCGGACGAGGGCAGGTCTACACCGCGCATACGTGTGGGCCGATAGTTGAACCGACCGCCGATGGCCTCGGCCCAGCCCTCCCACCCAGGCCATCCGGAGATGGCGTGATGCAGGACGACCACCCCCTGCCCGAAGTCCAGGAGGTCGACCAGGTCCTTGGCGGTGCGAGGGTCAGGTCCCTCGATCTCGGGCTCGGTGCCGCGCTTGAGACGCAGTCCGGGGATGTCGTGCATCACGATCGCATCCCACTGCCCAGCGAGCTCGGGCGTCAGCCACGCTTGAGCGGTCGGCTGGATGGAATGTGCCCACACCCAGTCGCGCTCGGCGCAGATCGCGGCGATTGCCTCGAGGAACTCGGTGATCGCCACGCGGTGGCCGCCGGTGAGGACGAGAATGCGCTTGGACATGGCCGCTCCGTCGTATCGCGGGAATAGGGCCGATCACTTACATGGACGTCCTAGTTACTATAGTCTCAATGCTCTAAGTGCACCGCGAACTCGACCACACAATCGGAGTCCAGCACATGTCGACAGCCACCGAAGCGCTCGGCGAGGTCACCCCGGCCACCCGTGACGTCGTCCTTGATCTGCACAGGCGCATGGTGCGAATCCGGCTCTTCGAGGAGTCCGCTGGCAAGCTCGTGGAGTCCGGCGACATGCCAGGCTTCCTGCACCTGTACGTCGGCCAGGAGGCCGTCGCCGCCGGTGTGATGTCGGTGCTGCGCGACGATGACCAGATCACGTCGACCCACCGAGGTCACGGCCACGCCATCGCCAAGGGCGCGGAGTTCCGCCCGATGTTCGCCGAGCTGTACGGAAAGATCACCGGCTACTGCAAGGGCCGCGGCGGCAGCATGCACATCGTCGACATGAATCGCGGAATGCTCGGCGCGAACGCCATCGTCGGCGGCGGCATCCCGATCGCCATCGGCGCAGCCTTCGCCAGCCAGTACCGAGGCGAGGACACCGTTGCCGTCCCGTTCTTCGGCGACGGAGCCACCAATATCGGCGCCTTCCACGAAGCGGCCAACATGGCCGCGGTCATGAACCTCCCGGTCGTTCTCGTCTGCGAGAACAACGGCTACGCGGAGTTCACCCCGCAGCACAAGCACATGAAGCTGGAGGACATCGCCGAGCGGGCCGCGTCTTACGGCATCCCCGGCGTGATCGTCGACGGAATGGACGCCCTCGCGGTCCGCGCGGTCGCGGCCGAGGCCGTCGACCGTGCGCGCAACGGCGGTGGCCCCACCCTCATTGAGGCGAAGACCTATCGATACTTCGATCACCAGGGCATCAAGGGCATGCGCATTCCCTACCGCGACCCTGCCGAGGTCGAGGCCTGGCGCACGCGCGACGCAATCACCCTGATCGAGACGATCGGCGTTGAGCGCGGTCTGGCCAGCGCCGACGAGTTTGCGCAGATCGTTCGCGAGACCGAGGCCGACATTCTCGATGGGATCGAGTTCGCCCGTCAGAGCCCTGACCCCGACCCGGCAGACATGCTCGCCGACGTCTACACCATCTGAAGAGGACGACTGTGAGCCGGCAACTGACCTACGTCAAGGCCTTCAACGAGGGCATGCACCAGATCATGGCTGAGGATCCCGATGTGTTCCTCGTCGGCGAGGACGTCGCTGGGTACGGCGGCGTGTTCCACATGTTCGACGGCCTGCTGACGACGTTCGGCGACAGGCGCGTCAAGGACACGCCCATCGCGGAGCAGGCCATCATCGGCCTCGGCGTCGGTGCTGCGGCCCGCGGTCTTCGTCCGGTGTGCGACCTGATGTTCATGGACTTCCTGGGCGTCGCGATGGACCAGGTCGCGAACCAGGCGGCGAAGATGAAGTACATGTTCGGCGGCGCAGTGTCGCTGCCCTTGACCATCACCACGGCCGGCGGTGCCGGAATGTCTGCCGCCGCTCAGCACAGCCAGAGCCTGGAGGCGTGGATCGCGCACGTGCCCGGGCTCAAGGTCGTGCTGCCGGCGAGCCCCTACGACGCCAAGGGGCTGATCGTCGCCTCGATCCGCGACGACAACCCGGTGATCGTCGTGCTCAACAAGAAGATGCTCGGCGTCAAGGGCGATGTTCCCGAGGAGATCTACTCGGTCCCGATCGGCGTTGCCAACATCGTGCGGGAGGGCTCGGACGTCACGATCGTGGCGATCGGCCGGATGGTCGTCGAGGCCACGAAGGCCGCCAAGGCCCTGGAGGAGCGCGGGGTGTCCGTCGAGTTGATCGATCCGCGCAGCGTGCAGCCGCTCGACATCGACACCATCGTCACGTCGGTGCGCAAGACGAACCGGGTTCTCATCGTTCACGAGGCAGTGCAGTTCGGCGGGATCGGAGCGGAGATCTCCTCGCAGATCCAAGAGGCCGCCTTCGACTATCTCGATGCGCCCGTCTCGCGACTGGCCGCGCCGTTCGCTCCAGTGCCCTACGCACCGATCCTGGAGAATGCCTACGTGCCCGACGCCGCCCGCATCGATGCTGCGGTCGTTCGCCTCCTCGAGCGGAGGTAGCGCATGGCTCTGGAGATCCGCCTTCCCAAACTCGGCCTCACGATGGAGGAAGGCACCGTCGATGAGTGGCTGGTTGCCGATGGCGCAGTCGTCACCATGGGGATGCCGCTACTGCGCCTGGCCACCGACAAGATCGACGTCGACGTCGAGGCCGAGGGGGAGGGCATCCTCGCTCGCGCGGTAGGAGATGGCACCACCCTCGCACCTGGTGCGGTTCTGGGCTGGTTGCTCGCCAACGGCGAGTCAGCGCCGTCGGGCGGTGCCGCTGCCCCCGCACAGCCGACCCCGGCCGTGGACGTCCCCGACATCACGACCATGAATGAGCGATCCGACGTGCAGGCTGCGTCGTCGGACGGGCGTTCGTTCGTCTCGCCCAATGCGCGTCGCGTCGCGCAGGAACTCGGCGTGGACCTCGCGGGCCTGGTGGGCAGCGGTCCTGATGGACGCATTGTGTCCGAGGATGTCGAGGAGGCCGCAGCGCAGAACAGCCCGGCGTCAGTCTCGGCGGAGGCGAGCAGCAAGGTGCCGTCACCGCTCGCGCGCCGTAAGGCCCGAGAGGCCGACGCGTCCGCGGCCGTAGCCACAGCCCCCGCGAACACGTCCGTTGCAATCGCGGGTCAGGAGACTTCGTCGATCATTCCCCTGAAGGGAATGCGCGGAACCATCGCCGCCCGAATGCTGCAGAGTCTGACCGAGATGGCGCAGCTCACGCATGGCTTCGAGGTGTCGATGGACGCCGTCGTCGCCTTGCGCACTGAGATGAAGCAGCAGTACACCGCGCTCGGTGTTCCCGTGCCGAGCCTGAACGACTTCGTCGTGCGCGCTGCGGCCATGGCGCTGCGGCAGCATCCGATCCTGAACGCAACGATCACCGGCAATGAGATACACCTCCTATCGCATATCCATATGGGTCTGGCGGTCGCCGTTCCCGGCGGACTCATGGTTCCTGTGATCCGCGACGCCGACCGCCTCTCGCTCCCCGAACTCGCGCACGCGACGAGGGACGTGGCCGATCGCTGCCGTTCCGGCTCGATCTCCCTGGACGAGTTCGACGGCGGCACGTTCGCGGTCACGTCGCTCGGCACGTATGGCGTCGACTTCTTCACGCCGGTCATCAATCCCGGCAACGTGGGGATCCTCGGTGTCGGGCGCCTGCGCGATTCCGGCAAGTGGGAGGGCGATGCCTTCGTGAAGACGCAGGTGCTCACGTTGAGCCTGACCTTCGATCACCGCGCCGTCGATGGGGCGCCCGCCGCGGAGTACCTGCAGACCGTCGCGGAGCTGCTTGCGCGACCGCTCATCCTGGTCGCGTAGTTCGGCGTGCCCGCGATCTACCTGCTCCGCCACGGACAGGCGAGCTTCGGCAGCGATGACTACGACGTCCTCTCTGCACTCGGTGAGCAGCAGGCCGAGGTCGCTGCTCGGGAGTTCTCACGCCGCGGCGTGGTGAATCCAGTCGTGGTCAGCGGCACGCTGAAGCGACAGCGGGACACAGCCGCGATCGTCGCTCGAGTGCTGGGCGCCGAGCTGGATGTACCCGATGCGCGCTGGGACGAGATGCCGGCGCACGGTTTGGTCGATGCCTGGCTCGGCGGAGATGGAAGTTCCGCGGGCCTGACGTCGGCGGAGTTCCAGGTTCACCTCGACGCGGCGATGCGATCGTGGATCGACCGCGACGCGGCAGACTGGCGCGTCTTCAGGGACGGAACCACCGCGGCGCTTGCTGACCTTGGCCGACGGGTGCCAAGCGGGCGAGCCGCGATCGTCGCGACGTCGTCAGGCGTGACCGCTGCGGTGTGCGCAGCATTGCTTGGCACCGGCTCGTCAGGGGTGATCGACCTCAACCGTGTCAGCATCAACGCATCGATCACGACGGTGGCCGCAAGTGAACGAGGTCTGTCGCTCCTGTCGTTCAACGATCACGCGCACTTTCTCGCTGATCGGGCGCTGCTCACCAATCGCTAGTTGTCGATCGGCGTCAGGAAGACGAGCGTCGGCCGGATACCGAGTTCGGTGAGCGCGGCCCGGAAGTCGGCCATCGCCTGGCTGCCGCGGTGGGCGGAGACCGCGTCGTCGTCCTCGTAGCGCTCGAACACCGAGAATGTGCCGGGCTCATCGCGATGCTCCTGGATGGAGAACAACGTGGTCCCGGGCTCATCCGCGGCCGCGCGCTCGAGTGCCTGAAGCGCCTTGAGTGTCTCGGCGCTGCGCCCCTCGGGTGCGACAAGTGTCGCGAGGACTCCGGTTGCTGTCATCGCATCTCCTGACCGAGTTTCACCAGATGGAGTCGGGTAAGTAACCGGATCTACATGTAGCGGATGACGTCGGACCCGTCCCACCCAACAGCGAGGGCCGCGACATTGGCGTAGTGCTCCACGATGTGCTCGGTTGGGGCGTACACCTCGAGCACGGCGCCGATAAGGGCGCGTGCGTCGTGGTACCGCACGGGCATGCCCGAGGATGAGACCAGGTCCATCGCCAGCGGGAAGCCGGCAGCTTCGAGTGCTGCGCTGGTCGCGTCGAGGTCCTCGGCGTAGCACGCGAAATGGTTGACCTGGCCGAGTGAGTCGTGCTCCATAACCGCCTTCATGCCAGCGGGTTCGCACTCGTGCACCTCGATCAACTCCAGCATCAGCGAGCCCCACTGGCCGAATGCCGCGCTGTGGTCGTACACGGCGGGCTGACCGTTGTGCATCGCCTGAACTTTCATGTGCTGGCGGATCAGGAACGGCCCGGCTCCGACCTTGCTCGCCCACTCGAGACAGGCGGCTTCGAGATCGTCCACCCTGAAGGCCACCTGGATGAGCACTGAAGGCAGCAGCGGCTGGATGGGATTCGCGGGGTTGGTCACGAGCGCTCCGATCATCGAGTTCAGGCGATCAAAGTTACTGTACTCAGTGACAAGTTGTGTAGGCTTTGGCCGTCATCACGTGTCCCTGACGGGGACTCAAGGAGTGGTCATGGCGAAGGTCTTCAATCACCCGATCTCGGGTTGTGTCTACACGCTCAACGACGTCGGACTGGTCCGCGTCGACGATCCGGCAACGGGTCGCTACGGAGTGTTCGACGACAAGGGCACGTGGTACGAGGGCGAGTTGCGCGATGTCGACTTCCAGATCCTTGGCTGGGTTGGCCGCACGCCGGAAGCACGAGCCCTGCGCGAGGCCAACTCGTGAGGCAGACGTCGGCCGTCATCCTGGCCAAGCGCCCCGGACGCACCTTCGTCGCCAGTGATGTGGCAGTAGGCACCATTGACCTGCCCGAGCTCACGGCGGGCCACGCGCTGGTGCGCAACCAGTACATGAGCCTGGACCCCTCAACCCGAGGGCGGATGGATCCGGGCGAGAAGCAGTACACGACCAACTTCGAGGTCGGCGGGCCGCTTGACGGCTCGGCGATCGGAGTTGTCGTCGAGAGCGCCTCCGATGCGCTGCCCGTCGGCGCCACGGTTCGCCATCGCCTCGGCTGGCGCGAGCTCGCGGTCGTCGACGAGTCCGTTGTCACGGTGTGCGATCTCGACAAGGCACCCACCACCGCGTGGCTGAGCTCGATGGGGCAGACCGGATTCACCGCATACGCCGGCCTGCTTCCTGTGGGCAACCTCGCGGCCGGCGAGACCGTCCTCGTGTCCGGAGCGGGAGGCGCGGTCGGCAGCATGGTGGGCCAGTTCGCCCGCCTCCTCGGAGCGGGGCGGGTCATCGGCAGCGCCGGCGGTGCGGAGAAGTGCGCGTGGCTTCGCGACGACTGCGGCTTCGATCACGTCATCAACTACCGCGACGAGGATTTCGCGTCCGAGCTTCCTGACGCGGCCCCCGATGGGATCGACCTGTTCTTCGACAATGTCGGAGGCTGGCAGTTCGCGGCGGCGCTGCACAGCATGCGCATCCATGGCCGCATCAGCATGTGTGGCGCGGTGTCCAACTTCGGCACCCAGGATCAGCCATCCACCGCTGTTCTCATCGAGGCCGTGCTTCGTCGGCTGACAATCCAGGGCTTCATCGTGCGAGACTTCGAGGATCTGCGTCCTGAGTTCGAGGAGCGGGTTGCCGGCTGGCTGGCGAGCGGCGAACTCGTCGATCGCGCCACGGTCTACGAAGGCATCGAGAACGCGGGAGCCGGTCTGGAAGGACTGCTCTCGGGGGCGAACCTGGGCAAGGCCCTCGTCCGCCTGTCGGACTAGGGGGTCGCACACCGTGGCCACCGAGGTCGTCGATCCCACGCTGTTCGCGTCCGTTGACCCGGTTGCGCTGCGCGGCTCGGTGTGCGCCGCCTGCGGCTCGCAGGTGTTTCCGGCCCTCGCGACGTGCCCGGCATGCTCGGGCGTCGATGTCACCGACGTGACGTTGCCCACCGAGGGCACGGTCTGGTCCTGGACGACTCAGCAATTCGCTCCCAAGGCGCCCTTTCGCACCGATGAGTTTGCGCCCTTCAGCATCGGCTATGTCGACCTCGGCAATGTCATCGTCGAGGGCTGGCTGGTGGGCAAGACGCAGTGGGTGATCGGTGAGCCCGTGCGACTGGTGCTCGCCAAGGCGTGGACCGACGGCGACCGCCCCATTCATACCTTCGGTTTCGAGTCGGTCCAGTGAACGACGAGGTGTACGTGGTCGGTGCGGGCATGACCCCGTTCGGCCGCTTCGATGGTCTCGACCAGGACCTTGCCGAGACTGCCGTGCGCGCGGCGCTCGCCGACTGCGGCCTGTCGTGGAACGACGTGCACTTCGCGGTCGGCGGAACTAACGGCGAGACCAAGCCGGACAACCTCGTCGCGCGGATGGGGCTCACCGGTCTGCCGTTCGTCACGGTGCGGAACGGGTGTGCGACCGGCGGAGTCGCGCTGATGACCGCCCGCAACGGCCTGATCGCCGAGTCCTCAGACATCGCCTGCGTGGTCGGCTACGACAACCACGCACGAGGCGCGTTCAACGTCTCTCCGGCCAGGTACGGAATAGGCGACTGGTACGGCAAGACCGGAATGATGGTGACCACCTCGTACTTCGCGCTGAAGATCCAGCGCTACCTGCACGAGCACGGGATCGACAAGCGCACGCTGGGGTTCGTGTCGGAGAAGGCATTCGACTACGGCTCCGCGCATCCCCTCGCGTGGCGGCGCAAGCCGGTCAGCGTCGATGAGGCGATGGAGTCGGACATGATCAACGACCCCCTCACTCGCTTCATGTTCTGCGCGCCCGATGCCGGAGCCGTCTCGCTCATCCTCGCCCGCGGAGCGCGCGCGTTCGACCTGTGCGACAAGCCGATCCGACTGGCCTCCGTCGCATTGCGCGGCCGGACTCCGGGCTCCTTCGAGGTCTTCTCGCCATGGCTGTCCCCGGGCCAGCGCACCAGTCCGTCGATCGACGCCGCCGCAGCTGCATTCGCACTCGCCGGGATCGCGCCCTCGGACGTGCAGGTCGCGCAGTTGCAGGACACGGACAGCGGCGCGGAGATCATCCACCTCGGTGAGACGGGCCTGGTCGCGCACGGCGACCAGGAGGCCGGATATCTGCGCGGCGACTACAAGGTCGACGGCCGGCTGCCGATCAACACCGATGGCGGGTGCCTGGCGAACGGTGAGCCGGTCGGAGCCTCGGGTCTGCGCCAGGTGCATGAGGTCGTGCGGCAAATGCAGGGCCGCGCCGCCGGTCAGCAGGTCCCCGGCGACCCACGCGTCGGCTTCACCCATGTGTATGGCGCCCCAGGCATCAGCGCGTGCACCGTTCTCATCGCAGATGGAGGCAAGTCGTGAGCGACGTCGACTTCGATCACCTTGAGGCGTGGCGGGCCGACGTCCGCGCCTGGCTCGCCTCCGTGGCGCGACCGCGCAGCGAGGAGGTTCGCGTGTGGGGCGAGGGTGATCCCGAGCTCGCGATCTTCCGGTCGATGACTCATGAGGAGGAGACCGCCTACCTCGATCGTGTTCGGGACTACCGGCGCCAGCGCTTCGACGCGGGCTACGGCGCGATCACGCTGCCCGAGGAGTTCGGCGGCTCCGGTCTGCCGAGCGTGTACGCCGTTGCGTTCGCCGATGAGGAGCGCGCGTTTGCCGTGCCGCCCTCCTCGGAGATCATCTCGGTGACCACCGGGCTCGTCGGTGCGGCGGTCAGCGTGTTCGGCACGCCAGAGCAGCGCGAGAAGTTCGCCGATCCCTTCCTGCGCACGGACCTGTTGTGCTGCCAGTTGTTCAGCGAGCCTGGCGCAGGCTCCGATCTGGCCGGGCTGTCGACGAAGGCGGTACGCGACGGCGACGACTGGCTCATCACCGGCCAGAAGATCTGGAGCTCCAACGCGCAGTTCTCCGACTACGGCTTCCTGCTCGCCCGCACGAACCCCGACGTCGTGAAGCAGGCGGGAATCACCGCCTTCCTCGTCCCGATGGATGCGGCAGGGGTGGACATCCGGCCGATCCGGCAGATGAGCGGACCAGCGACCTTCAACGAGGTGTTCCTCGACGGGGCACGTATCCCGGACTCGCTGCGGATCGGTGACGTCGATGCCGGCTGGAAGGTCGCGCAGGCCACCCTCGGCTTCGAGCGCTCGTCCTCCGGATCCGGACACCGCCGCAAGGGCGGCACCGCGGCCGATGTCATCGCGCTCGCGCAGGCCCTGGGAGTCAGCAAGGACCCGGTCGTGCGTCAGGAACTTGCTGATGTCTTCATCCGCGCGCGACTGCATGCGGCGATGGTGGCGCGCGTCGCGCGGGCGAACGCGGCCGGAGACAAGCCCGGACCTGCGGGCTCGCTCGGCAAGCTGCTCGCCTCCGACAACATGGTCCGCGTCGGCAACGCCGCAGCCCACCTGCTCGGCGGCGCGATGGTCGCCGACACGGGGGAGTGGGGCCAGTTCGCCTGGGCCGAGCATGTGCTCGGGGCACCTGGCTACCGACTTGCCGGTGGCACCGATGAGATCCAGCGCAACATCATCGCCGAGCGCGTGCTGGGACTGCCCGCGGAGTACCGGGCGGACAAGGCGCCGTTCTCCGAGCTCAGCAAGAACTGAGCGCGCCTACCAGTCGAGCAGCGTCGCGACGCGCTCGCGGTGGTAGGTGGCGTCACCGAGGAAGGCCGCGTCGTATCTGGCCCTGCGAAAGAACAGGTGAGCGTCGTGCTCCCAGGTGAAGCCGACGCCGCCGTGCAACTGGATGGTCTCGGCCGTCATCGCCTGATAGGCGTCCGAGGACCATGCCTTGACCACCGATGCCTCGAGGGCCAGGTCGTCGGCCGCACCGGATGTCACGCGCTCGATGCCTGACCTGGACATCTCGACGAGCATGAGGGCATCGGCAACCCGATGCTTGACGGCCTGGAAGCTGCCGATCTCGCGATTGAACTGCCGCCGCAACTTGATGTAGTCCAAGGTCATGTCGAAGCACTGCTGCGATCCGCCGAGCTGATCCGCACCCGTCGCGAGCAAGGCGATCACGACTCCAGCGTCGACCGCGGCCGTACCGTCGCCGCGCGTCAGCGCCACGGCGGGGGCCGCGGTGAAAGACACGGTCGCCGAGGGCCTCGAGAAGTCCAACGATCGCAGGCTCTCCACCTCGGCGTCCGCAGCCTCGACCGCGAACACCTCGATTCCCGTCGTTGTCATCGCGGCGACGACAAAGAATGAGGCGGATGCGCCGTAGGGGACGAACCGCACCGCGCCGGTCACGGTCGTGCCGTCCGACGTGCAGAGCGAGGCGTTCGAGGGGTTCCAGATCCCCTTTTCGTCGGTGATCGCCGCGCTGGCGACCTCGCCCGCGACGATCCGCTCGAGGTACGGCGCGGCCTGCTCGCCGCACGAGCCGAGGATCTGCCCGCACAGGACGGTTGTGGCGAGGAACGGCACGGGTGCAAGACTCGCGCCGAGTTCCTCGGCGATGCCCAGTAGCTCGACCAGCCCGCCCAGGCCCCCTACTTCCTCGGGTAGGCCGAGCCCGGCCAGCCCGATGTCCTCGGCGAGCAGGCGCCACAGATCCACGTCGATGCCGTCGCCGGCGTCTTCAAGGGCGCGGACCCGGGCCGGGTAGTCGGCAGCGGACACGGCCGCGCGCACGCTTTGACGGAACTCTGAGAGTTCGGCTGCGTCCAAGGTGCGCATGGGCAGGTGCATGTGGCTCCGTGGGTCGTTCCGTCAGTGGTCTTTCCTTAGTGCACGAACAGTAAGCCTAGTCCTCGAGGGTTGGCCCGCGCGCCGGTTTGGGGTGCCCTCGATAGCGGCGATGCGACGATATTCCTCAGTGAGCATGGGGCGGGAAGCGGGTTTGGGTGGCCGAGGCAGTTCACCGCCGTGACCAAAGTGTGATTCTCTGAGTTCCCAAAATCGCTAGGACGTTCATGTAGATTGACCCCTGCTTCTCGTCCCGAATCGCCTGGAAGGCGGATCCATGCGCAAGTCCATCGTCGTGGCCGTGCTCACTGCAGCGGCCCTGACCCTCGCCTCGTGCGCCATGCCCGCCGATGACCCCAATTACAACGCGGAAGCTGCCCTCACGGGCGATGATCCGTCGGCTGCCGCGTCGGCCGCGGCCGCGGATGCCGCCGCGCTCGACACCCTGCTCCTTGCGCCGACCTCCCTCGGCGTCGACACGCCGCTCAGCGCTCCGCCGGCCAAGGGCGCGACCATCATCAGCATCCTCAACAGCGGGCCGCTCGATGCGGTCGTAGGTACCTCGATGGATGCGGCCGCGAAGACGCTGGGCTGGACCCACGAGACGGTGACCGTGGACTCCGCTGACCCGACGGCCGCCGCGACCGCCTTCGACGAGGCCGTGAGCAAGAAGCCAAGCGGCATTCACATCACCGGTGAGTTCCTGGACTCGCTGGCCGCCAGCCTCCCTGCTGCGGAAACCGCAGGCATCCCGGTCGTGTGCACCGGGTGCTCGGGCGAGCCGACGGGCGGAATCACGGACACGAGCATCGACGGCACCACGCAGAACGTCCAATGGGGCGACGTGCTGGCGACCTACGTCGACAACAACCAGTACGAGAACGAGGACGCTGCTGTCCAGATCTTCACCCTTCCCGGGGGCGCGATCGCCGACTTCAACTCCGAGTTCGACACCAAACTGGTCGACCTCTGCGTCGAGTGCCAGACCTCGCAGTCGGTCGTTGACCCGACGTTCACCGACCTCACCGACCCGGCGTCGATCGCGGAGTTCCTCAGCAGCGAGATGTCGATCAGCCTCGGCGCCTGGGCGCTTCTCGATGCGGGATCGCTCGGTGGCGAGGCTGCTGCGGCACTCGCGGAGGATCCGACCCTCCTCGCGCCGGTGACGGTAATTGGGCGCGCACCCTCGGCGGCCGACATCGCGGCGCTCGCCGCGCTGGCCACGGCACCGTCCGCCGCGCCCGTCGACCCCACCGTCGGACGCGACGTCGATCAGGCAAACGCGCTGCAGGCCTGGATCGCGCTGCCGTTCCCGGTCATGGGATGGCGCGTGATGGACCAGTTCGCCCGCATTCTTGGTGGTGACGCGATCGAGACCGGCCCGCTGCCAAGCCAGCTCCTCACCGGAGCCAACGCAGCGGAAGCAGCGCTCGACGCCGACGGCAACTACATCGGCATCGCCGACTACGAGGACCAGTTCGCCACTCTGTGGGGGATTTCGTAGGAACCCGCCGTTGCTACCGGCCGGTAGCAACTATCCCAAGGCGAACTCCAGTTTCTCAATTGTTCAATTCGCCTCCATGTACGTAGTTCCTTGTGATTGCATACGGAAAGTGACCAGAACGTGATCAAATTCGCTTCCTATTCCTAGGACGTGAATGTACTTTTGCCACCTCGGCTTCTTAGGCCCTCAACTGGAAGAGAGATCCATGCGCAAGTCCATCGCTGCAGTCGCCCTCGTGGCCGCTGCCTCACTGGCCGTGGTCGGCATCGCGCCGGCCGCTTCATCGGCCCCCACACTTCGGCCCGCTGCCGACGGTGTCACGGTCGCCAAGGCCATCGTCGCCAAGTACTCCAAGAACCCCACGACGCTCGGCAACCTCACGCCGCTGCCCAAGGCTCCGCCGAAGGGCAAGTACGTCATCACCATCACCAACGAGACCGACGCAGCCATCACGCTCAACCGCAACATCGTTGAGGGTGGCAAGTCGCTCGGTTGGAAGATGGAGTCGCTGCAGGCTGAGGGCACCATCGAGGGACAGCGCGCGACGCTGACGCAGGCCATCGCCAAGAAGCCCGACGGCATTGCCGTGTCGGGCATGGAGACTGAGTCCTACGGAGACCTCTACAAGAAGGCCGCAGCAGCGGGCATCGCAGTCATCTGCTCGGCGTGCCTCTCGGCACCCGGCAGCGGCCTGCTTGACTCGCACATTGCCAACGCCAAGCTCCTTGACCTGTGGGGCCAGATGATCGCGGCCTTCGCAGTGGCGAACACCAATGGCAAGGCCAAGGTGCAGCAGTTCGGCACCAGCATCTACCCGGTCCTCGTGCGCTACGACACGTCGTTCGCGAAGAACCTGAAGAAGCTGTGCCCGACCTGCACGACGAAGTTCAACGAGCTTGACTTCGCCGGCATCCCCGCACAGGTGGCCAACGTCTACAAGGCGAACCCGGGCACCAACTTCATCTCCTCTGACCTCGGCGACTTCTTCCCCGGCGTCCCGCAGGCACTGTTCACGGTTGGCGCCAAGCCTGGCTCCGCACCGCTGATCGGTGGCCTGACCGCCGGCAAGGGGAACATCGAGCAGCTCAAGTCCAAGGTTGAGAATGCCTGGACCGGCTACTCCCTGCCGATCGTCGGCTACAGCGTGATCGACTCGTTCGCTCGCCTGTGGACCGGAGTTCCGTTCGCCAAGGCGGATCTGCCCACGCAGATCCTGACCCAGAAGAACGTCGGCACCGCGGTCTTCACCCCTCAGGGTGACTACCTGGGCATCAAGGACTACAAGCAGCAGTTCGCGAAGCTCTGGAAGGTCTGAACTGACCTGAACGGCTAACGAAACAGAAGGGCCCGGTACCCAAGGACCGGGCCCTTCTGTTTGCGTCAGTATCTTTACTTGACGTCCAGTATCTAGTGGGGAACAATCAGATCAACCGTCATGAGGAGTCGCCCGCAATGACCGAAGTCGTGTCCCCACAGCGTGTGTCCACCGAGCCGCCGTCACCGCGGTCCCCGGGAACGAGTGTGCAGGAGTATCTCGACAACGACGCACGTCCGGTCCCGGCCGTACTGCGCTACGACATCAACGAGAGCCTCGGCACCGCGGATATGGACGTCACCCGCTACATCTCCCGGGAGTTCCACGACCGTGAGGTCGAGAAGGTGTGGCAGAAGGCGTGGCAGTTCGTGTGCCGCACCGACCACATCCCCGAGCCCGGCGACCACATCACTTACGACATCGCCGACGACAAGCTCATCATCATGCGCACGCAGACCGGGGAGATCAAGGCCCTGTTCAACGCCTGCCTGCACCGCGGCCGAGCGCTGCGGCAGGAGGGCGGCCGCGTCAACGAGATCCGGTGCCCGTTCCATGGCTTCTCATGGAACATCGACGGATCACTGAAGAACCTCCCCTGTGCGTGGGACTTCCCGCAGGTCGAGGCCGCGGAGTTCAGCCTGCCCGAGGCCAAGTGCGAGGTCTGGAACGGGTTCGTCTTCATCAACATGGACCCCAACGCCGAGCCCCTGCTCGACTTCCTCGGCACGATGGTCAACGACTGGGAGCGCTGGGACTACACCGATCGCGTCGTGTACTCGCACTTCGGCGGCGTGGTGAAGTGCAACTGGAAGGTCGCTGGCGAGGCCTTCATCGAGGGCTGGCACTCGCTTGCGACCCATCCGCAGATGATGGAGTGGCTGGGCGATGAGAACACCCAGTACGACGTCATCCTCGGGGAGAACTGGAATCGGCAGATCGTGCCGCAGGGAGTACCGAGCCCCACGATCGCCAATCACATCAGCGAGCAGGAGGTGCTCGACTCGTACTACGAGACCCGGGCCTTCTACACCGCCGGTGCCGGGCGAGACCTGTCGTCCGCTGATGGCGAGACCCCCGAGGTGCCGGACGGCTCCACCGCGCGTCGTGAGCTCGCGGCCCAGATGCGTGCTGCGCTGAGCGCGCAGTTCGGAACGGGCAACGACGAGTGGACCGACTCGGAGCTGCTCGACGGCATCCAGTACTTCGTGTTCCCGAACTTCTACGTCTTCGCTGGCCCACGTACCAACGCCGTGTACCGGTTCCGCCCGAACGGCAACGATCCCGACTCATGCATCGCCGAGGTGTTCCTCCTCGCTCAGCAGCCTGCCGATGGCTCGCATCCCAAGCCCCCGGAGCCGCGTTGGCTGCAGCCTGGCGAGACCTTCTCCGACATCAAGGAAATCGGCCTCCTCGGCCCGGTCTTCGACCAGGACATGGCGAACATGCCCTACATCCAGGAGGGGTTGAAGACCCTGCGGCGGCCGGGGATCACCCTGGCCCGGTACCAGGAGAACCGGATCCGGCACTACCACCAGATCCTCGACGAGTGGCTGGCCCGGTAACTCAGGTGCGGTCGTACTGCAGCACGTAGCTGACGCGGTCCATCCGAGCCCTGCGGCACACCCGCAGCACGGGCTCGCCGTCCGCGTTGGCGGTGAGGCCGTCGCGCACGAGGATCGGCGAACCGGCGCGAACGCCGAGGATCTCCGCGTCGTCGACTGAGGCCACATCTGCCGAGATCGCGCGCCAGATCGGGTTGAGCACGCTGAGGGCGGAGTTCAGCTGGCCGTACAGACCGGCTACCGGGTCCCAGTTGGCCGCCGGATCACCGAGGACCGATCGCGAGAACCACGAACTCGACCACATCCACGCCTCACCGTTGACCATGAGCGCATTGTCAACGCGCCACAGTGGGCCGGGCGGCAGTTCCAGGGAGTCGTTGTTCCGGGGCGAATTCACCTTTGAGACGCGCATCAGCACGTCCTCATACGTGTACCCCTGCTCGGCGATCTGCCGGGTGATGCTCGCGACGAGGGAATCGGTCGAGAGCTGCTGTGACAGCGGCAGGCGCACGATGGGCGCGCTGACGTAGGTTCCCGAGCCCTGTCTGGACACGACCGCTCCGGCCCTGGCCAGCTCCTCGATCGCCCGGCGGACGGTCAGCCGGTTGATCCCCAGCTCCTCGGCGAGGCGTGACTCACTGGGGAGTTTGTCGCCCGGCGCGTAGGTGCCGTCGGCGATAGACGCCGCCATTGCCTGACGCACTCGCTCGTACAGAGGCACTCCACCCATGGCGGGACCGTATCGGGGGTGGAGCCCGAACGCATGCACCGGAGCAGATCCGCGTACTTTCTATAGTCTGACTACAGTACGATCGCCTTCGTGACCATCAACCTGGAAGACCGCCTTCGCAAGGTCGAGGACCGCCTGGAGATCGGCGAGTTGATCGTGCGGTACGCCCTTCTCCTGGACGACGCCAGGTGGGACGAGCTGGCCGAGCTGTGGACCGAGGACGCGGTATTCGCCTCGCCCAGCAGCAGGACCACGGGCCGCGCTGCCATCATCGAGAACTTCAAGGTCAAGCACGCGCCGTACTCGGCCACCTGGCACGACCCGCACGGCAGCGTCGTCGAGCTGATCGACGAGGACAACGCCCGAGGCACGGTGATCGGCTATGCCGAATTGGGCAAGCAGGACTGCACCATCGCCACCTCGATCCGCTACCTGGACGACTACCGTCGCGAGGACGGAATGTGGCGGTTCGCATCGCGCCACGTCTTGAGCATGTACGGCATGCCGCTTCCCGACCTCATCGCGGGTGGCTTCGGATCCGAACTTCGCAAGCGCTGGCCCGGCCGCGATCTCGCAGCGGCCGAACTGCCCGACTACGCGGGGCGATTCCCCGGGTACCCCGCGTGAGCGCGGACCAGGTGAGCGGTCGTCGGGTGGAACTCGGTGGCGTCTACAACGTCCGCGACCTCGGGGGCTATCCGACCGACGATGGCCGCATGGTCGCGAGCGGACTGCTGTTCCGGGCGTCGAGCCTGCATCGCCTCGACGACGAGGAGGCCTGGCGCGAGTTCGGAGCAGCGTCGGTGATCGACCTGCGCTACCAGCGCGAGCGCGACGCCTTCCCGCTTCCGGGCTTCATCGACGACGCCACTCACGTGTCGATGCTGCCCGACACCTGGCACGCCTCCGACGAGAACCGTGCGCTGCCCCCGGTGGAGTTCTTGGCGTGGGTGCAGCAGCAGATGCTCGAGATGGGCACCGACACCGTGCCGGCGATCATCACCGAGTTGTCGCAAAGCGACGCCCTCCCGGCGATCTTCTTCTGCATGGCGGGCAAGGACCGCACCGGCTTTGTGGCCGCTGTTCTCCTGTCACTGCTCGGCGTGAGCGACGAGGACATCTCCGACGACTTCGCCCTCAGCGGCGACGAGGTCGTGGCTCTTGTGAACTTCCTTCGCACTCGCGAGGATTTCGAGAACCATCCGATGATGAACCAGACCGAGGAGCTGCTCCGTGCGCCGCGTGCGGCGATGGAAATGTTCCTCGCCCGAGTCACGGTCGAGTACGGCGGCCTTCGGCAGTGGATCAGCACCCTCGACATCGACGACGAGGCGATCGATCGTCTGCGCGCGAAGCTCCTGACACCAGCAGTAGAAATCGAACCGGAGGAATCGTGATCGAGCGTTCGCAGCTGTACATCGACGGGCGATGGGTATCGCCGTCGAGTGGCGATGTCATCACCGTCGACGAGGCGGCAACTGAGGAGGTCATCGGCACGGTTCCCTCCGGAACGGTCGAGGACGCCGAGCAGGCGATCATGGGCGCGCGTCGCGCGTTCGAGGGCTGGAGCACCACACCGATCGCGGAGCGGGCGGCCGTCGTTCAGGCGATCGCTGAAGGCCTGCGCGCGAATGAGACCGAACTCGCCGAGATCATGGCTCGCGAGGTCGGCACGCCGATGGCCAGCTCTATCCGGGTGCAGGTGGGTCTGGCCGCCACCGTCTTCGAGACCATCGCCGAGGCGGCCCTGGAGCTCCCGGCTGAGGAGCGCATCGGCAACTCCCTGATCGTCCGCACCGCCGTTGGCGTCGTCGGCGCGATCACGCCGTGGAACTACCCGCTGTACCAACTGGCCGCGAAGGTCGGCCCTGCACTTGCCGCCGGCTGCACCATCGTCGTCAAGCCCAGCAGCGTCGCACCGCTGGCGACCTTCGTGCTCGCCGACATCATCGACGGACTCGGACTGCCGGCCGGGGCGTTCAACCTGGTCTCCGGTCGAGGCGCGCTGGTCGGCGACCTCCTGTCCTCGCATGCCGAAGTCGACATGGTCAGCCTCACCGGGTCCACCGGGGCCGGCGTTCAGGTTGCCCAATCGGCAGCACCGACGATCAAGAAGGTCGCGCTCGAGCTCGGCGGCAAGTCGGCCTTCCTTCTCGCCGAGGGCGCCGAGCTCGACGGCGCGATTGCCGCTGCGGTGCGAGGCTGCTTCGTCAACAACGGCCAGACCTGCTCTGCTACGACCAGGCTCATCGTCCCGAGGTCGTTGCTCGCCGAGGTCGAGGAGCGCGTCGCGGCGGCGGTCAACGCGTTCACCGTCGGCAACCCGCTGGATCCCGCGGTGGATCTCGGGCCGGTCGCGTCGGCCGCCCAGTTCCGCACCGTCAAGGACTACGTCGACATCGGCATGACCGAGGGCACGCTTGTCGCGGGCGGCCCGGGCCCCGTCGACGGCCTCGATCGCGGCTACTTCGTCAAGCCGACGGTCTTCAGCCGACTGAATCCGAAGGCCCGCGTCGTGCAGGAGGAGATCTTCGGCCCGGTGCTGTCGATCGTTCCTTACGACGGCATCGAGCAGGGGATCGCGATCGCCAATGACAGCGAATTCGGGCTGTCCGGAGCGGTGTGGGCGTCGGATATCCCCGAGGCAGTGCGGATTGCGTCGCGGCTGCGTACGGGTCAGATCGCTATCAACGGCGGCCGCTTCAATGCGCGCGCTCCCTTCGGTGGTTTCAAGGCCTCCGGAGTGGGTCGCGAACTGGGCCATCACGGCCTTGCCGAGTACTTCGAGCTCGTCAGCCTCCAGTTCCCGTCCGCTGACGACCTCGGCGCCTTCGTGCCCAACGTCTAGGTGGACGCTCCCTGCGAGGTCCTGCTCGTCCGGCACGCCCTGCCCGAGCCCGACGGGTCGATGGACCCGGGCCTTGGCGTCGTCGGCCGCGATCAGGCCGAGGCCCTGGCGCGGCATCTCGACGGCTTGTCGATCGATGCCGTGTACGCCAGCCACCTCAAGCGTGCCGTCCAGACCGCCGAGCCGATCGCTCGCGATCGGGGACTGGAGGTCACGGTCGACGAGGGCCTGCGCGAGTGGATCTCCAACGCCACGAACTACGTGGGGGTGGAGAACATCGCCGATCCGGGTCGGGTCGCCGCCGTGCGCGAGGGCCGGTTCGAGGACGAGTTCCTGCCTCCCCACAACGCCGACGAACTCCGGGCCACCATGGTCGCCACGGTGCGCCGCATCGGCCACGCCCACCTGGGTCAGCGGATCCTCGCGGTCAGCCACGGGGGCGCCTCGAACACCTTCCTGGCGGAGGTGGTCGGCAGCCCCAGGCGGTTCTTCTTCCTGCCCGGGTATGCCTCGATCTCCCGGGTCCAGGTGTGGCCGGACGGACGCTTCGTGCTGATCAGCATCAACGAGCCCACGAACCGTTGACACCAGATAGCCTGAGATCCATAGTTATCTATACAACCTTCAGGGATGGGAGCGGACATGACCGACGTCATCGATGAGGTGGCCGAAGCGGCCGCGCCCGCGTACATCCCGAGCAAGATCCTCGACGGCGCCGCGCGTGAGGAAGCCGTCAACATGATGCGCCGGCTCGTCGCGCACACCAAGGACAAGACCACCGACCAGGCCGATGCGGTCTGGGAGGAGCCGGTCGACAACTATCTCGACGAGGAACTGTTCCAGGCCGAGATCAACCTCATCTTCAAGCGCATTCCGCTCCCGCTGGCCGTTTCGTGCGAGCTGCCCGCCAAGAACTCCTACAAGGCGATCGAGGTCGTCGGCGTGCCTGTCGTCATCACGCGTGATGCGACCGGCGCTGTGCACGCGATGCTCAACGTCTGCCGTCATCGCGGCGCCCTGATCTGCGAGGCCGGCACCGGAACCTCCCGCACCCTGACCTGCCCGTACCACGCATGGACGTACGGCATGGACGGCGAACTGCGCGGCCTGTACGGCGAATCGACCTTCGGTGACTTCGACCGCTCGGAGCGCAACCTCGTCGCGCTGCCGTGCGTGGAGACGGCCGGAGTGATCTTCGTATGCCTGACCCCGGGGCTGGAGATCGACATCGACTCGTGGCTGGGTGACTTCAAGGAAGTCCTCGAGAGCCTCAAGCTCGACGAGTGCGAGTTGTTCTCCTCGCGCATGATGCCCGGGCCGAACTGGAAGGTCGCGATCGAGGGATACCTCGAGGGCTACCACTTCGCCTCGCTGCATGCGAACACCGTCTTCAAGACCAATCTCAGCAACACCGCGATCTTCGACGCGTTCGGTCCGCACGAGCGAGTCGCGTTCGCGCTGCGCAACATCCTCAATCACCTCGAGGACCCCGAGGAGACGTGGGATCCCACGGCGAATGTCGGCTCGATCATCTGGACGTTCCCGGGCATGTCGATTGCGGGCGGCTGGCGTGAGCGCATGAGCGTGGGCTTCCCGCTCCCGACGACGAACCGGAACGAGTCCATTACCGAGCAGCGGATCCTCGTGCGCAAGCCCATCGCCAACAGCGAGGAGCAGCACGAACTCGAGATCATGCGCGACTGGTTCTACGACGTGACGTACAACGAGGACTACATCACCGGATACGGGGTGCAGAAGGGCGTCGCCGTGACACCTGGCCGGACCCAGCTCTTCGGGCGGAACGAGCCTGGTGTGCAGCACGTGCACAAGACCATCAACCGTTTGATGACGGAGAACCACGAGGAAGGCTCACCGCTTCCGCGTGTCGCGGGGAACTGAATGATCGGGTTTCCCTGTTTCGATTGACGGACTCAAGTAACTGGTGTGAGATGACGGAACGACGCTGATCGTTCCCGCATCCACCACTCGCAAGGAGTCCCACATGGCAGGCTCGCTCGACGGCAAGGTCGCTGCAATCACCGCTGGCAGCACTGGTATCGGATTCGGGATTGCGAAGGCGTTCCTCGCCGAGGGAGCTTCGGTGGTGATTGCCAGCAGGTCGCCCGAGAAGGGCGCGAATGCACTTGAGCGGCTCAATGCCGGAGATCGCGCGATCTTCACTCAGACCGACGCACTGGTGCGCGCCGAGGTCGACGCGTTCGTCGACAAGGCTGTCTCGCACTTCGGGACCATCGACATTCTGGTCAACAACGCGGGCGGCTGCGATGGCTGGGCGATGATCGATTCACTGAGCGACGAGGCCTGGCAGAAGGCCTTCGACTGGAACTGCAGCTCCGCATTCTGGGGTACCCGTCGTGCGCTCGCGACCATGGTTCCGCAGGGCTCGGGCCGCATCATCAACATGTCGTCGATCGAGGGCAAGCTGGCCTCGAAGGTGGCCGTGAGCCACTACATCATGGGCAAGCACGCCCTGAATGGTCTTACGAAGGCGACGGCCATGGAGTACGCGCAGACGGGCATCACCTGCAACGCGATCTGCCCCGGGCCGATCGAGACCGAGATGATGCAAGATGCCGGGGCTCAGGTCGCTGAGGCCTCGGGCATCAGCTACGAGGCGTTCCTCGACGAGTTCGCGCAGGACACGTTGACCAAGAAGCTCAACACTGTCGAGCAGGTCGCCGGCATGGCCGTGCTACTCGCTGGCCCGCTCGGCGTTGGCATGACGGGCACGCTGTTCAATGTCGACGGTGGTACCTCTCCGTACTAATGGTTGAGTCCTGGATTGTCGACTGGCAGCGTCACGACCGGCTGCCGTACTACACGCGAGCCAACGCTGGCGAAGTCCTTCCCGATCCCGCCAGCCCGCTGGGCTGGAGCCTGGTGTTCGAGGAAGGGCTGCTGCCAGGTTGGTATCGCGGGTTCGTCGAGTTCGGCATCTACGGTGCGGACGAGTTCTCCGGTCCGAAGTACCCGGTTGCTGGGATCTTCGGGGGGTACTTCTACCTGAACCTGTCGCACATGCGCCTGCTCGGGCTGCGCCTCGGAGCCGACCTTGACCAGTTCGACGCCGACCTGCTCGGCTCGCACCCGGATACCCCGCCGTACGAGCCACATCCTGACGACGTCAACCCCGAGTTGTCGGCAAAGGCGGCGGCGACAATCGGGGAGATCCTCGCCTCGACGTCGTTCCCCGTCATCGATGAGGATCGTCGCCGCACGGCGAGGCTGGCCCAAGATCGCCCAGACCTGACCCTCCTCAGTGACCGCGAGCTCATCGCACGGGCGCGCTCATTTGGCCCCGAGCTCGACAACGGCTTCGCCAAGCACGACTTCTCCAGCCTCGCGTCGACGATCGGCCCGTCGATTCTGGCGGGCATGTGTGCGTCCGTCGGACAGCCGCAGTTGCAACTGGAGCTCATCTCCGGTCTCGGCGATGTCGACTCCGCGTCTCCGTCGAGGGGGCTGTGGACCCTGTCCCGCGAGGCGAACGCGTCCAGCGAGATGACCGCCCTGTTCGACATCGGGCCGGAGGCGGTGCTCGCCGCAGTGCGTGACCCGCAGACCGTGCAGACGCGCGCCTTCGCGGACTCGCTCGCGGAGTTCATGCGCGAGTCGGGGTCTCGCGGACCTAACGAGTGGGATATCCACGCACTCTCGTGGGAGGCCGAGCCGATCCAGCCGCTCAAGCTGGTCAACGGCATTCGCAAGGCCTCGGACGCGGACTCTCCGGACGCACGACACGCGCGTCTTGCGGCTCGCCGGGCTGCCGCTGCCGACCGGCTGCGGGGCGCTCTCGGAGACGATGACGATGCGCGTGCCACCTTGGACATGGCGCTTGCCTCGACCTCGCTGTCAGTGCCGGCCCGCGAGCGGACGAAGGCGACGTGCGTTGCGGTTGTCAACGAGGTCCGCATGACCATCCGCGAGCTCGGTCGGCGCGGGGTCGAGCGTGGCCTGTACGCGAAGGCCGAGGACGTCATGATGCTCATGAACCACGAGCTTGACGCGTACGTGGACGACCCGAGCGCTTTCGGCCAGCTGATCGCGGAGCGACTGCAGGACTACGAGTTCTTGTTCGAACTGGAGCCGCCATTCATCATCTCGGCCGATCCGCCCCCGCTCTCGCAATGGGCGCGTCGCAAGGAGCGGTCGATGCCCGCGCTTCGCGACGGCGACGTGCTGCCGGGCCTTGGGGGAGGGGCCGGGCGGTACAGCGGCCGTGCGTGCGTCCTGGCCGATCCCTCGGACATGGCCAAGCTCGAGCCCGGGGATGTGCTGGTCGCGCCGTTCACCGATGCGGCCTGGACTCCCCTCTTCCTCATCGCCGGGGCTATCGTCGTCGATGTGGGAGCCCTCAACAGTCACGCCGTCGTCGTCAGTCGCGAACTCGGAATTCCGTGCGTTCTGTCGGTCACCACCGGGACCGCGCAACTGCGCGATGGGATGGAACTGACCGTCGACGGTACGGCGGGCACGGTCACCGTCGATGCGGTGGCGCGAGCGGTCGGCTACTAGTCATGGTCTACGTCTACGAGGAATACCGCGACCTGGTCGTCATCGAGCGGGTCGAGGAGGCGGACGGCGTCGTCACGATCCGTCTCGGCGCGCCCTCCGGCGAGAAGCTGCCGGCATGGGAACCGGGTGCTCACATCGATGTGCAGGTCGGCAACGGGATCGAGCGGCAGTACTCGCTGTGCAGTCACTTCCACGCGGACACGTGGCGCGTGGCCGTCCTCCGCGAGCCGAACAGTCGCGGCGGCTCCTCGTACATTCATGAGTCCGTCCAGGTCGGCGACATGGTCAAGACCCGCGGGCCGCGCAATCACTTCCCCCTGGTCGACGCTCCCGACTACCTCTTCATCGGGGGCGGCATCGGCGTGACGCCGATGGTTCCCATGCTCGGCGAGGTGCTCTTCGACAAGGCCGTGCCCTGGCGCTTCTACTACGGCGGACGCACGCGAGCGTCGATGGCCTTCCGCGATCGACTCGAGGCCCTCGGCGCCGTGATCTGGCCCGAGGATGAGAAGGGGCTCCTTCCGCTCGAGCAGATCATCGGCGAATGCGGGCCGGACACGGCGGTCTACTGCTGCGGGCCAGAACCGCTGATCGCGGCGGTGGAGGCGATGTGCGCCAAGCTCGGCCGGACCGAGCCGCATGTCGAGCGGTTCGCCGCCAAGGAGGTCGACACCACCGGCGACCCCGGCGACCACGAGTTCACCGTCGTACTGAACAGCTCCGGTGCGGAGTACACCGTCCCGCGGGACAAGACCATCATCGAGGTCTTCTCCGAGAACGACATCCCGATCATGACCAGCTGCACCGAGGGCGTATGCGGCACGTGCGAGACCAAGGTGATCTCCGGCGAAATCGCCCACCGGGACTCCCTGCTCTCCCAGGAGGAGCGCGACGAGAACGTCTACATGATGGTGTGCGTGTCGCGGTGCAAGGGCGATCGACTCGTCCTGGACATGTAGTCGATTCGGCGCCGAAGAACCTTGTCGTAGTTGTCTAGACAAGTGTACGGTGGACCTGCTCCACCCGATACTCGAGAGGACCGGCCATGACCACCTTCGTCCCGCCCACCCGAGGCGATAACCCGGTGCGGTTCTCGGCCGAGATCCCGAACACGCCCGGCCGGTCCGAGGTTCTCGATGCCCGCGTCTACACCGATCCGGACCGCTTCGAGCTCGAGCGGCGCTACGTGCTCAACCCGAGCTGGCAGATCATGTGCCGCTCGGAGGAGCTGGTCGAGGCCGGCGATCACGTCGTCTGGGAGGGCCACGGCGAGACGATCGTCATCACCCGCCGCAAGGACGGCGGGCTGGCCGGATTCCACAACGTCTGCCAGCACCGCGGCGCGCGGATTGTTCGCGACTCGGGCAAGTGCGCACGTCGCTTCAAGTGCCCCTTCCACGACTGGGTCTACGACTACGAGGGCACCGTCATCGGCGTGCCCGACCGAGATGACTTCGATCCCGAGATCATGAAGGGCCTCGCCGCGCCGCAGGTCGAGCTCGACGAGTGGGGTGGCTGGGTCTGGGGAGTGCTTGACGGTCCGGGCGTCGCGCCGCCGCTGAAGGAGTGGCTCGGCGAGGACATCATCGCCGACCTCGGCGCGTATCGCATGGAGGACATGTTCCTGAAGGAGAAGGTCACCTGGGACGTTGACGTCAACTGGAAGGTCGTCGTCGACGCGTTCAACGAGTTCTACCACGCCCCTGCGTTGCATCACATCCCGCTGCAGGACGTCAAGGACGGCCGCGAGATGAGGATCCACGAGTTCGACAGGCACACGATGATGGTCGTGCCGCTGAAGGGTGCGCTGCCCAAGCTCCAGGCCAATCCGGACCATCAGTCGGTAGCGATCTGCCACTACACGATCTACCCGACCGGGGTGTTCAACAACAATCCCGAGCACTTGCAGCTGTTCAGGTCCGTCCCGATCGCGTACAACAAGACCCGTTTTGAGACCTGGGAACTCTGGTACAAGTCGGACGACCAGGCCTACATCGATCGCACTCAGCGCCATTGGGATCACCTGAAGATCGTCGTCGGCGAGGATGTCTGGACGTGGCAGGACATCGCGGCGACGTCGCGCTCGTCGTACTACAAGCAGAACTTCTTCAACGACCGCGAGTGCAAGATCCCGTTCTTCCATCGCCTGGTGCAGAAGGCAATCGACGAGGGCATCGCGCGTGACCTCGCTGGCGCCTAGCGCTCCGCTCTCCGTCGCAGACTTCACCTTCGCATTCAACTGCCTGGGTGAGGGAACCCTCGGAGAACGGATCGATGCGGCCAAGGGTGCGGGCTTCACGGAGATCGGTCTGAGTTGCCGCTGGACCAACCTGTGGCTGGCCGACCACAGCATCGACGAACTCGTCGACACCCTCGACGCGGCGGAAATGCGAGTCGGTGAACTCGAGGCCATTCGTGTCATGCGCGCGGAGCCTGATCCGCTCGAGGACGTGGCGGCGCTGCTCGCCGAGCGCCTGCGACCGGCCCGGCTCCAATGCATTGGACCGTACGACGGAACCATCGACGACGCGGTCGTCCGGATCCGTCGCGTTGCCGATCGCTTCGCCGAATGGAACGTGGATCTCGTGCTCGAGCCGCTGCCGTTCACGAACGTGCAGACGCCGGCCGACGCGGCCGACATCATCATCCGGACCGAGCGCGACAACGTCGGCATGTGCATGGACGTGTGGCACCTGTACCGGATGGGCCTGCCGCTTTCGCACCTCGACGGCCTGTGGCCGGTGATCACGACCGTCCAGATCAACGACGGCACGATCGTGGCCGAGGATCCCGATCTTTACGCCGACTGCCTGGCCAATCGCCGCCTGCTGGGTGACGGCGAGTTCGACCTCGTCGGACTCCTGCGAGCACGTGCCGCGAACCGCCCGGACTCCTCCTTGTCCTTGGAGATCATCAACCCAGTGCTGCGTTCGCAGGACGCGGCAACGTCGGCTCGCCAGATTGCCGACTCCGTCACAAGGGTCGTGGCCGCAAGCCTCGTCCGGGAATGAGGGCACTATGAGCAGCGCGCGACTGGACGGGCTTCGATTCCCGGACCGCTTCGAGATCGAGCAGTTGATGTACACGTACGCCAGGGCTGCCGACATGGCCGACGTCGACACACAGTTGTCGACCTTCCATTCGGACTGCCGCGTGCGGTTCAGCGGCGACACGTGGATCGAGGGCATCGACGACCTGCGGGTGAAGCTGGCCAACGCCTTCGTGCGTTATGCGCAGACCTCGCATGCGGTCACGAACATCTCGATCACATTCACGGGCAACGACTTCGCCGACGCCGAGAGCCTGATCACCGCCTGGCATCGCGATGCGCAGGGCAAGGAGTGGACGCTGCACGGGCGATACGTCGATTCGTGGCGGAGAAGCGCCGAGGGCTGGAAGCTTCAGACCCGCGAGATCAAGGCGGCCGGTGCCGCGGGGCGCGACGAGTCCACGCTGACGATGCTCAATCGGTTCACGATGAGCGACGGACACTGATGGGGCGGCTGGCGGGACGCGCGGCAGTTGTCACGGGCGGCGCTCGGGGGATCGGCGAGGGAATCGTCAGGCTCTTCGTCGAGGAGGGTGCCCGCTGTGTGATCGCGGACATCGATGTCGAGGCTGGCGAGAGGCTGGCCACTGAGCTCGGTGACAGCGTCCGGTTCGTCAGGACCGACGTGACCTCCGAGGCTGATATCAACGCTGCGGTCGAGACCTGCGTCGCTGACTTCGGCGCGCTCGACATCATGATCAACAACGCGGGCGTGGTCGGCGTCCTCGGTCGCATCGCCGACACCAGCCTTGAGGACTGGGATCGCACGAACGCGATCCTGCTGACGAGCGTGTTCCTGGGTACCAAGAAGGCCGCTGCCGTGATGATCGCGCAGGGCTCGGGGGTCATCATCAACACGTCGAGCACCGCCGGCGTACAAGGTGGTCTCGGCCCGCACGTCTACACGGCGGCGAAGCACGGTGTCATCGGCCTATCGAAGTCTGTTGCCGTCGAGATGGCGCCATACGGAATCCGGGTGAACGTGATCTGCCCGGGCGCCACTGTCTCGTCGCTGACGGCCGGAGTGGTCACGGGCGATCGCGACAACCTCGACGCCGCTGCTGTGCGGCTGGGCTCGAAGTATCCCGGTGGCCAGGCGCCGATGCCGCGCGATATCGCGCTCGCGGCGGTCTACCTCGCCAGCGACGAGGCTCGGTTCGTCAACGGTTTCGTCATGATCGTCGACGCGGGCAAGGAAGTTCTCGCCAACACAGCGGCCGCGAAGTTCTACCCACCGGTCGAGGAGCAGGCCTAACTGGCTGAACGCCCCAGTGACGAACTGCCGCTGAGCACTTTGCGTTCGTTCGCCAGGCGCAGCTTAAGCAAGTCCTCGCCGCGGGCCTGAAGTTCCACGTGGCCCTGATCCATCGCTGCGTCGAGCGCCTCGGAGAACGCAGAGCTGGCCCGGGAGTATTCGGCAGCGACATCCGCGAGCACGAGTGAGTCGCTCGGCATTACTGCGGCGAGAGCCTCGTCGGCCTTCGGGCTGGTAACGGCTGCCGAGACGGTGGTCGCGTAGTCGAGATAGAGGGTCGTCTCCTCCTTCATCAACGCGATCTCGGATCCGCTCGCGTTCGCGCAGTTATTCAGGACAGCGATCAGCATCTCGAGTCGGAGGCGGGCCGCGGTCCCGGTGATCTCGGGAAGGACATCGCGGACCAGTTGCTCACAGACGTCCTCGAGCACTCTGGGGGTCGACGGGCGCGTGATCACTGTGCTGTCTCCTGCCGGGTGGGCAACTTGAGGGCGATGTTGAGGTACAGGTCGTGGAAGTGCGCTGCGGCGAGCATGAGGAATGTGCCCATGACCCCGCGATGCTCGCCACGTGCCACCGCCTCTGCGCCGACGAAGATGTCCTCGACCAGGTGAATGGTTCCGAGCGGAAGGAAGTACTCCGCGATCGCAGGGTTGAGCTGATCCTCCGTCAAGCCGGTCTTCGACCGGTAGAGCTCAAGAAAGGCATCTGGGTCCGGGTAGTACAGGTGCGGTGGCATGGGAATCTGGAGGTAGTACCCGATATCGAGCCGGGGGTCGCCGATCTTCGCGAACTCCCAGTCGATGATGTGGGGTTCAACACCTTCGGAGAGCAGGAAGTTTCCAGGTTGAAGGTCACCGTGCACGAGAGTCATCGGCACTTCGGTGGGGATATTCATGCGGATCTTGCGAAGCGTGTAGCGAAGGATTGGGTCGGCCTCGCCCATGCTGGCAATCAGCCGGTCGAAGATGGCGAAGACACCCTCGATGTGCTCGGCCCAACTCGCGGGACGCGTGATGCCAGGGTCGATCTCATCGAGCGGCGTCGTATGCGCCGCGGTGATGATGTCAACGAAGTCAGCGCGCGACTGCTCGAAGTCAGGCCCGGTGTCGAGGTACTTCTGCATCGACGTCGATTCGATCGCCTCGGACACGATGCACTTGCAGCCCAGGTACTCACCCGTCGAGTCGTAATAGCGGGGGCGAGGAATTCGGAAGTTCTCCAGGTCCTTTATCGCTTGCAGCAACTCCCATTCCCGGTCCCGATCGCTGCGGAACACACTCATGTCCTCCGGCGGGTCGCCGCGCAGCACGAAGTTCTCTGTCGATCCGTCGCTCCATTGCACCTCGGCAATTACCGTGTCTCGGCTGTAGCCGCCGGCGATGGGAACCGCTGACAGCACGGTCGCGCCTCGGTCGGGCTCGACGACGTCCAGGAATGCCTGGAACCGCTCGACGTTCATGAGGAGATGACACATTCGAGATGGCCGAAGCCGTGGTCAGTCGGGTCATCGAGATTGGTGCACGTCGCGAACTGCTCGGCCCAGGCGTCCGGCCGCTGGCGAAACCAGCCGGCGTCGTCGCCCACGTCAACCGGATGCGAGACGTCCCAGACCTCGCCCTCGCCATGGTCCTCACCCCGGAAGACGCCGCGGCCCAGCCGGTCCGAGAAGCCATCGTGATAGCCGCCGCCCTGTAGGTAGACGGGTGAGCCGACCGCCCGCAGTTCGAATCGATCGACCGTGCCGTCGGGCCTCGCCATCGCCATGCGGATGGTCTTGGCCCGGTGTTCGGCTTCGACCTCGGTCCGTTCGACCGAGATCGGCGTGTACGACCACGGGGCTTCGTTCGTGTCGTTCGGAATGACGATCGATTCGAACGGATCGAATGTGCCGTCGGGCTGTTCGTGGAACTGCCAGAACATAACCCGATCGGGCATGCGAATCATCGTCCACTGTCGCATCGCGAACCCCCGGCGAGGGTCGCGCGAGGCGTCCGGCGCGATCGCGGGAGACGGGGCACCGCCGGTGCGTCCGTGACCCCAGGAGTGATCTCGCACACCGACCCAGGTGTCTGGCGTCACGAGAACCTCCTGGTCCGCCACGTAGATGGTCCCGGTGACCTCGCAGCACTGGTCGTAGTTCGACCGGTCGTAGACCTTGCGCCCGCCGGAGTACCTGACGATGCGGTCCTCCAGGTATGGCTCGTGCAGCCCACGCCAGGTCAGGTCGAAGGAGATGCCGTACTCGTTGTCCTCGCAGCGAAGCCGCAGCGTCTGCAACGGCTCGATGATCTCAAGGCTCAGTGGCCCCACACTGATGTCGTCGATCCGCGGACGCAATCGGCGCGACCACCGCAGGTTGTGCTGCTTCTGGTCCACCGTGACGCAGGCGAAGCCGTCGATCACATCGGTGTTGGGGTGCAGTCTGATGGCCGAGAAGAGCGTCGCGCCGGTCGACTCATCGCCGAGCGTGAAGTAGAAGCCGTCATTCCAATGAACTGAGTCGCTCGCCACCGAGTCGAAGGTGCCCCCCACCTGGTGGCGCGGGTACTCATCCATCCTCGTCAGTCGGGCCGTTTCGCTCATGGCAGGAGATTACCTCGTTCTTCTTAGTAATGAGACGAAATGTCCTATAACATCCGAGCATGGAGATTCTCGTTCTGGGCGGAAGCACCTTCGTGGGCCGACGGACCGTCGAACTGCTGCTCACCAGTGGGCACGGCGTGACAGTCCTCAACCGCGGGCTGACCACGTCCGCGCTGCCCGACGGCGTCAGCCGTCTGGTCGGAGACCGCACGAGCACCGACTCGATGCGCGAGGCGTTGGACGGGACCTCGTGGGACGCCGTCATCGACATCTCCGGCTTCGTCATGACCGCCGGCGGCGCGCAGTTCGAGGACCTGCTGGAACTCATCGACGGCAGCGTCGGCTCGTATGTATTCGTCTCGTCGATCATGGCCTATGCGCCGACGGGCCTGATGCCATGGACCGAGGACCAGCCCTACCGCGATGACCCGGCGACGACCTACGGCGGATTCAAGGCCTATGCCGAGCAGGCGATCCTGGGTCGTCACGAGCGCACCGGGTTCCCCGGCTCCATCGCGCGACCGGCCGCGATCTACGGGCCGGACAACAACATCTTGGACATGGAGGCCGCGATGTTCCTGCGGCTGCGCCGCGGCCTGCCGGTGCTGCTTCCGCACGAGGGGCTCGTGACCACGTCCTATGGCCATGTCGACGACCTGTGCGTCAACCTGCTGGAGCTGTGCCAACTCGAGGCCGCCGCTGGTGAGGTGTTCAACATCACCGGAGGAGCCGCGTCGGCACGACAGTTCGTCGACGAGCTGGCGGCCATCGTCGGTGTGGAGGCTGACGTCGTCGAACTGCCGACCGGGTTCACCGACCTCAAGCCCGTCTACGGTCATCTGTTCGGCGTGCGCCACCACGGGATCCTGTCCGTGCAGAAGGCGGCAGACTTCGGGCTCACCGCCGAGCGCGGGTTCCGCCTCGGCTACGAGCAGACGTACGAGTGGTTCCAGGACTCACCCCTCGTCGATGCGCCCGACCAGCACGCAGACCCGGTCTGGGGCGCAGGCTACGACTTCGGGCTCGAGGCCCAGGTGGTCAGGGAACTGCGGAACGCATGATGGATACGCGCGTCGCCGACGAGGTCATGTGGGCCGGCATTCGTGACGCGCTCGCCCGCGGGGGCTCGGCCGACCAGTGGATCGGAGTGGCCGACTATGCCGCTCGACGCGGAGACGATCCGTGGCCCGAGCGACTGCGAGGCCTGTCCCGCGGTGACGACGTAGTCGCCGGCATGGCAGCCATCAGCAGCGAGGTCGCCGGCGATATTGCCCCCTCGCCCCTTCGCGCTCGCCTGGTTGAGTGGCTCGCGGAGGATGTGGCCACGGCGGCCCCTCTGCTCTCGGTCTTCACCGGGCACGGCACCGACGTCGAGCATGCGGTCGTGCACGTCGGCGACGCTGATCGCGAGGCGCTCAGGTCGTGGCTCTGCGCGCTGTGGGGCGAGCCTGTTGAGGTCGTGGGTGCCACGGTCATCGGTGGGGGATTCTCACGCCGGATGTGGCGGACGCGCATCGACGTCAGCGGTATCGAGCGCAGGCTGATCGTGCGGGTCGAGCAGGGCGGGATGTTCGGCACCGACACGGCCTCAGAGGTCGACGCCATGACCGCGCTGCTCGACTCGGGATTCGCGGTGCCGGCGATAGTCGCGGTCGAGCCGACTGGAGACGTGCTCGGCGAGCCGTTCCTCATCATGGAGGAGGTGCCGGGCGAGGTCCGCCTCGACGACGATGGGCTCGACGACATCATCCGAGCGGTGGTCGCACTTCACCTCGTGCCGGCCGACGTCATCGACGGGCGGGCGCGTACCGCCGAGCAGGTCATTTCGGACAATATCGACGGGTGGCTGGATCTCTATCGAGCGCACTCACCCGTGGCCATCCCGCTCATCGAGCACGGCGCCGCCTGGCTGCGCGTTCACCTGCAGCCAACCGGGCCGAGTGTTGTCGTTCACGGTGACGCGGGTCCGGGCAACGCGCTGTTCCATCCCGATCACGGACTGACCATGCTCGACTGGGAGTTCGCCCATGTCGGGGATCCCGCAGAGGACTGGGTGTACCTGGCGCTCATTCGCGGCCGTCGGATCATGGATGCCGCCGCATGGCGCGAGCGGCTGGGCCGAGTGGGCGGAGTGTCACTCAGCGAGGAGCAGTGGCGCACCTGGCTTGCGTTCAACCACTTCCGCGGCGCGTGCGTGAACCTGACCGCGCGGACCGTCTTCGAGTCCAGCGCCTCCCGGACCGCAGATCAGCTGGCGATCGGGGTCGCCGTGCACCTGCGATTCCTCGCGCAGCTCGTCGAGATCACCTGCGCATGATCGATGCGCGGCTGCGCCGCTCGCGGGACGCCGTGCACGAGGCCGTCTGCGCCGTGCTGGTCGCAGAGGGGGTCAGCGGGCTGTCCGTCGATCGCCTGGCCGCCGAGTCGGGTATCTCTCGCAGCACTATCTATCGCAACTGGCCGGACATGTCGGCGCTCGCGTGCGAGGTGTTCGACGAGCTGATGCATCGAGATGCAATCGACCTCGACAGCGACAGCAGTCGCGCGCTGCGCGACTACCTCGCCGACTACGCGCGCCGCCTTAACGACCCCACGTACATCGCGGTGCTCGTGGCCCTCATCGACGGATCGACTCGGGACGCTGCGTTCGCCGATGTGCACCGACGCGCCTTCTCGCAGACCCGCTCGCGCGCAGGCGCAATCGTCCGACGCGCTCAGGCGGAAGGGCTCATCGACCCGTCCCTTGACGTCCAGCATTGCGTCGAGGATCTGGTCGCGCCGTTCCTGTACCGCCGGCTGGTGACGCAGGTCAAGATCACGGCGCGACAGGTCGACGACCTTCACGCAACGCTGCTACAGCGTTGGGCGGCTTAGCAGGTTCTCGCCCAGAAGTGACCGCGGCCGGGAGCTCTTGTCGTGGTAGTCGGCTTCGCGCGCGACCTTGAGTCCGTCGAAGATGATGTAGCTCAGGCCTTCGGCTATCCACTTCTTGCCGATGTGCTCGGCGCCGAGCGAGTCGTCGTGCACGGTCGCGCTCATGCGCCACAGGAGGGCGAGGCCGTCCGGGCGGGCCCAGAAGTCGCCGGTCGGCTCGAGGACGAGATCGGGATAGCGGTCGAGTCCGTGCTGGAAGTACGCGCGGATGGCGTCCCAGCCGACGTGCTCGCCGCCGATGATGTCGAACAGGACCGGGTCGTCGGTGAGGTACTGGCGCGGAGCGTCCACGTCGCCGCTGGACCACGCAGCGAACAGGGCCGTCGCCACCTCAATGCGGGCAAGGTCGGTCTCGTCGAACTCGGACATCGTTCTCCTTCTTGGGTGCGTTCCTATGCGGGCAGGTAGGCCCCGCCATTGGCGAGGAGGAATTGGCCGTTGACGAAGGAGGACCCGGGGGAGGCGAGAAACTCGATCACCGATGCGATCTCCTCAGGTGTTGCGGGTCGGCCTGCAGCAATTCCCGCAATGAGGCGCTCGTGGCGCTCGGGGGAGATGCGGCCCTCGAGCAGTTCGGTGCCGGCCGTGTAGCCGGGGGCAACGACGTTCGCCGTGATGCCCTCGGAGCCCAGTTCGCGCATGAGGGTGATGGCGTACGCGTCCAAGGCGCCTTTCGCCGCCGCGTACGCGGGGCTGCCCGTCCCGTGCGCGCTGGCGGCGGATCCGACGATGATGATCCGGCCCCCTGGCCTGGCGAGAGTCGGCTTGAGCGCCTCGATCAGCAGCACGGCACTGAGGGTGTTGCCGCGCCACGTCGTCTCCCATGCATCGGCGACCGACTGCAGGCTGCCCTCGATCCTCGGCTGGGGCGAGCCCGCATTGCTCACGAGTACGTCGACAGTGCCGAGCGACGTGCCGGACCACGCTGCGAACTCGGACACGGCGGCGACGTCAGTGAGATCCACGGGACGGCAGTCGACCTGGACGTCCGGGTGGCTCGTGGCGAGCGCTGAGGCGACTGTCTCGAGGCGATCGGGGCGACGGGCCACGAGGACGAGCCGCGTGCACGTGTCCGCGAGCGCCGTTGCCGCCGCCGCGCCGATGCCCGTTCCGCCGCCGGAGATGACAGCAGTGCGGCCGTCCGTCATGACGCCTCCGTGTACGTGGGCACTTACTGAATGGGAACTACAGGAACACTATTGCCACCACGGATAGATCGGAGGCATGTCGGCCGAAGCCGTTCCCCTGAACTCCGCTGGCCGCTTGCCGACGAAGGCAGCGACGCCCTCCTTGCCCTCACCGACGCTGGAGTAGAACATCGCCAACGACTCCACGATGTGCGCCTGGAGGGGGTCGGGCTGGGCGCTGTTGCGATACATCATCTGTCGCATGAGGGCTGTAGCCACCTGCGACTTCCCGGCGACGAACCTCGCCGCGAGCGCGTACGCGCTAGGCAGCAACTCCTCCTCGGGAACGACCTCGCGGATGAGGCCGACCGCGAGTGCCTGCTGCGCGTCGAGGATGTCGGCCGAGTACACGAGTTCGAGTGCCCTGCTGATACCCACGATGCGAGGCAGGAACCACGTGGAGCATGCCTCGGGGACGATGCCGAGTCGGCCGAAGACGAATCCGATGCGCGCACGCTCTGACGCGATCCGCACGTCCATCGGCAGTGTCATGGTGGCCCCGATGCCCACGGCCGCGCCATTGATGGCGGCGATGACCGGCTTGGTGCAGCGATAGATGGACAGCGCCACCCGGCCGCCGGTGTCCCGGACGCCGTCGACGATCACCGGATCGTCGAGTCGCGCGATCGTGTCGTCGAGCGTCGGACTCTGCGATTCGTCGAGGCCGAATACGTTGCCCTCGGACGACAGGTCCATGCCGGCGCAGAATGCGCGCCCGCTGCCCGTGACGACGATCGCGCCGACCTCGTCGTCGACACTCGCGCGGTCGAACGCCGAGATCAGCTCCTGCGCCATCGTGACGGTGAAGGCGTTGAGGTTATCCGGGCGGTTGAGCGTGAGGGTCAAGATCCCGTCCGCGACGTCGTAGAGCAGGGTTTCGTAGTCGTCGGACATGGTGAGCCTCCTACTAGTGGGTCAGTTCCGCATGGCTGGCGCGTGCGAACTCGCTGACTCGTGAGCGTACGTACTCGGTGCTCAGGCCGTCGCGCTCCCGCAGCCATTCCTGTCCGCCGATGATCGACGTCGCGGCGTCGTTGAGGGCCAGGGGCAGGATCGGAATCCGCCAGCCCCGCACGGCGAAGGCTTCGAGCACTGCGCTGCCCATGCCTCCGTGCAACGTGTGCTCCTCGAGCGTGACGATGCCCGACGTGCCATCCGCGGCTTCGCGGATGGCCTCCGCATTCAGCGGCTTGATGACCGGACAGGTGAGCACGCGAACGGAGAGTCCGTCCGCGGCGAGCGACTCGGCGACCTCGATCGCCTGGACGATGATCGCGCCAGTCGCGAGGAGGGTGACATCTGTGCCGTCGCGCACGAGCACCGGCACGCCCTGGGAAAGGTCGGGCTCGCTCGAATGGATGACGGGCTCGCGGTTCTTGCCCAGTCGGATGTAGGCGGGACCTGGCGTGCCCATGACGACATCGACCGACGCCCGGACCTCGAGTGCGTCCGCGGGGGAGAACACGCGCATGTTCGGCAGCGCGCGGAGGATTGCGATGTCTTCGACCGCATGATGGGTGTAGCCCAGCGAGCCGTAGGCCAGGCCCGCTCCGACGGAGACGATGGTGACGCTCAGGTCGTGGTAGCAGACATCGTTGCGGATCTGCTCGAGCGGGCGCAGTGTCGGGAAGTTCGCGATCGAGTAGACGAAGGGCCTACGGCCTGCCGATGCCATGCCGGCGGCGATGCCGACCATCGACTGCTCGGCTACCCCGGCGTTGAGGAACTGCTTCGGGAATCTCTCGCCGAACTCGGCGACGACACCGAAGCCGATGTCGCCGACGATGAGCATGATGCGCGGGTCGTTGGCCGCGAGCTCGCCGAGTCGCTTGACGAATGCGTCTCTCATGCGCGTGATCCCAACTGCTCGAGCGCGAGCGACAGGTGCTCAGCGTTGGGGGTCAGCGTGTGCCACTCGACCTTGTCTTCCATGAAGTCGACCCCTCGGCCCTTGATGGTGTTTGCGATGACCACTCGTGGCCGCGGGTTGCGCGTTGACTCGGGTGCGATGAGTGCAGCGATCAGCTCTCGATGGTCATGACCGTCGACCTCGGTGACCTCCCATCCGAAGGCTCGCCACTTGTCCGCGAAGGGCTCCATGCTCAGAACGTCCTCGGTGCCACCGAGGATCTGCAGTCGATTGCGATCGACGATGACGGTGACGTTGTCGAGTCGATGATGCGCGGCGAGCAGCGTCGCTTCCCAGTTGCTTCCCTCGGCGCACTCCCCGTCGGACAAGATCACGAACACGCGGCGTCGTCCGCCATCGATCCGGTTCGCCAGGGCGATGCCGACGCCGAAGGGGAGCGCGTGCCCGAGGGCACCGGTGGACAACTCGACGCCGGGGATGCCGTGCGCGGTGACGTGGCCGCCCAGGTGGGACCCGTCGGCGCAGTAGTCGTCCAGCCACTCAAGCGGGAAGTAGCCGGCGTGCGCGAGCACGGCGTACACGCCGGACGCCGAATGCCCCTTGGACACCAGCACGATGTCGCGGTCCGGGTCGTCGAGGCGGTCCGGGGACACGTCGGCCACCTGGCCGTAGAGCACCGCCAGGATGTCGATCACCGAGAGCGCCGATCCAATGTGCGAGGCGCCTGAGCGCGAGCACATGGTGAGCGCGCTGATTCGTGCCTGTCGTGCCAGTTCCGTGGTCATGAGATCCCCTCCGCCGGGTACTCGGACACCCTATAGTTGGAAGGGCGACAATATTGGGGAATGTCCCGGTTGGCCGGACCTCTCGGCTAGCGGCAGACTGACCCCGCCCATTCATGAACAGGAGTCCTGGATGTCTCGTGTGTTGCGGTCGCGTCGGTCGAATCTTGCGGTGCCGGGTAGTAGTCCGAAGATGTTGGACAAGGCGCGTGGTCTCGCGGTGGATCAGGTGTTCATGGATATCGAGGATGCGGTGGCGCCGATCGCTAAGCCTGAGGCGCGGAAGAACATTGTGGCGGCGCTGAATGAGGGCGGGTATGAGGGCAAGGTGCGGTCGGTCCGGGTCAATGACTGGACGACGGCGTGGACGTTCGCGGATGTGATTGAGGTCGTGACCGGTGCGGGGGCGAATCTGGACTGCATCATGTTGCCCAAGGTGCAGACCGCCGACCAGGTGGTGGCGCTGGATCTGCTGTTGACCCAGCTGGAGAAGAGCATCGGGCTGGAGGTGGGGCGGATCGGGATCGAGGCGCAGATCGAGAACGCCCTGGGGCTGATCAACATCGATGCGATCGCGCAGGCGTCACCGCGGGTGGAGACGTTGATCTTCGGGCCGGCGGACTTCATGGCCTCGATCAACATGAAGTCCCTGGTGGTCGGGGAGCAGCCGCCGGGGTATGACACCGGCGACGCCTACCACTACATCCTCATGCGGATTTTGATGGCGGCTCGGGCGTTCGACAAGCAGGCCATCGACGGGCCCTACCTGGCGATCAAGGACCTCGACGGCTACAAGCGGGTCGCCGGACGGTCCGCGGCGCTGGGGTTCGACGGGAAATGGGTCCTGCACCCCGGGCAGGTCGACATCGCCAACGAGGTCTACTCACCGACCCAGGCCGACTACGACCACTCCGAACTCATCTTGGACGCCTACGACTACTACACCTCCGCCGCCGGCGGCGCCAAGGGCGCGGTCATGCTGGGGGACGAGATGATCGACGAAGCCTCCCGCAAGATGGCCCTGGTCATCTCCGCCAAAGGCCGAGCCGCCGGCATGACCCGCACCCAGACCTTCCAGGTCCCCGCATGACCCGGCTGGCGCGGACCGAGGGTCTGACCGAGGATCAGCGCGACATCCTGGCGGCGGTGCACGACTTCGTCGAGGCGGAGATCATTCCGGTCGCGACGAGTCTTGAGCATGCTGATGAGTATCCGCAGGCGATCGTGGATGGCCTGAAGGAGCTCGGGGTGTTCGGGCTGATGATCCCTGAGGAGTTCGGGGGTCTGGGGGAGTCACTGCTGACGTACGCGCTGGTGGTCGAGGAGATCGCCCGCGGGTGGATGTCGGTGTCGGGTGTGATCAACACGCACTTCATCGTCGCGTGGATGCTCATGCAGCACGGCACCGACGAGCAGAAGGCGCACTACCTGCCGCGGATGGCCACCGGTGAGGTGCGTGGGGCGTTCTCGATGTCCGAGCCCGGCTGCGGGTCCGATGTCGCAGCGATCACGTCCAAGGCCGTGCGCGACGGGGATGACTTCGTGCTGAACGGGGCGAAGATGTGGCTGACCAACGGCGGGTCGTCCACGCTGGTCGCCGTGCTGGTGCTGACCCCCGGCGAAGTCGACGACGATGCGTCGGTCTACAAGAAGATGACCACGTTCCTGATCGAGAAGCCCTCCGGCTTCGGCGAGGTCCTGCCGGGCCTGACCATCCCCGGGAAGATCGACAAGATGGGCTACAAGGGAGTGGACACCACCGAGCTGGTGATGGACGGGTTCCGCATCGGCGCTGACGCGATTCTGGGCGGGGCACCGGGCAAGGGCTTCTACCAGATGATGGACGGGGTCGAGGTCGGGCGCGTGAACGTCGCCGCCCGCGCCTGCGGGCTGTCGATCCGCGCGTTCGAGCTCGGCATCGAATACGCGCAGCAGCGCGTCACCTTCGGCAAGCCGATCATCGAGCACCAGGCCGTCTCGTTCCGCCTGGCCGACATGGCCGTCAAGGTCGAGGCCGCGCACCAGATGATGGTCATGGCCGCCCGCAAGAAGGACTCAGGGGAGCGCAACGACCTCGAGGCCGGCATGGCCAAGTACCTCGCGAGCGAGTACTGCAAGGAGGTCGTCGAGGACTCCTTCCGCATCCACGGCGGCTACGGCTACTCCAAGGAATACGAGATCGAGCGCCTCTACCGCGAGGCACCAATGCTCCTGATCGGCGAAGGCACCGCCGACATCCAGCGCATGATCATCGGCCGACGACTGCTCGAGGAATACAAGACACGCACGTGAAGCCGGCAGAGGTCCCCTGCGTCGGCGCGATCGCCCGCGATGCGGCTGGCAGGCTGCTGCTCATCCGCAGGGCCAACCCGCCCGCGGCGGGCACGTGGTCGCTCGCCGGTGGCCGGGTGGAGCCGGGGGAGACGTGGGAGGCCGCGGTCGTCCGGGAGCTTCACGAGGAGACCGGCCTCGTTGGCGTCATCGACAGGCACGTGGGAGACGTCCGACGCGATGCGCCGGACGGTCGGGTCTACGTCATCCGTGACTTCCTCATGACTGTGGATGGATCCACTCCGCCGCGGGCGGGCGACGACGCCCTCGACGTGGGCTGGTTCACCGAGGACGAGGTCACGCACCTCGATACCAGCCCGGGACTCGTCGAGGCGTTGACGACGTGGGGCATTCTCAGCGGTTGACGGTGTCCCCGCCGACGCGCTTGGAGGAGTAGAGCGCAGCGTCGGCGCGACGCAGCAGGTCGTCGGCCTCGGAGTCCGGGATCCACTGGGCGACGCCGCCACTGACGGTGACCGTCGCGGCGGAGAGATTCGAGCAGCTGCGTACCGCCTTGATGACCCGTTCGGCGAAGGCGTGGCCCGAGTCGGCGCCCTCGCCCGGCAGGATCACGGAGAACTCATCGCCGCCGACGCGCCCGCACAGGAAGCCGGAGAGGCACTCGGCTTCCAGGATCCGCGCGAAGATCGTCAGGACCTCGTCGCCCGCACCGTGACCGCGGGTGTCATTGACGCGCTTCAGGCCGTCGAGGTCGAAGCTGACGACGCTCAGCAGGCCGCCATGCCGGTCGATCCCGGCGATCTCGCGATCGAGCACGTCGTAGAAGTGACGCCGGCTCGCCAGGCCGGTCAGCGCGTCCGATGCGGCGACTCGGGCCAGCTCCGCATTGAGGCGGGCCATCTCCTGATCGCGCCTGAGCAGTCGTTCCTCGGCCTGCTTGCGCTCGGTGATGTCCAGCATGAACCCGCACCACGCGTCGGGGACGTCGGGTCGGGAGGGAAGCTGGCGCGATGCCATGTAGATCCACTTGAGCTCGCCCGCGGGGGTGACAATGCGGCAGTCGATCCGGAAGGTGACACCCTCCCCCTCGATCGAGTCGTCCTCGGCAAGGACCCAGTCGACGTCGTCGGGGTGGATGAGCCGCCAGAACGCCTGGTCGTCCGTCTGCATCTCGTGCGCCTCGATGCCGAGCAGTTCCCAGCTGCCGGGTCCCACGAAGGTGAACAGCCCGCGTCCGGTGCCTTTGGGCACATACTCGTACAGCACTCCGGGGATGGTCGCGGCGATGTTGCTGAAGCGGACGTCGCTGATGCGTAGGGACGTCTCCGCCTCGTGGCGGTGGGTGATGTCGCGTGACGCGCACAGCACGACCGATCCGTCGCCATCGGCCACCTCGATGGTGCGGACCTCAGCGGGGAAGGTCGTGCCGTCGCTGCGGACGTGCTCGGTCTCGAAGGTCCGCACGCGGCCGGTGACTCCGCGGAAGGCGGCCGGGATGTGCTCGCGAAAGCGGGGCGCCCTGATGTCGGGAACGCTGAGCTCGAGCATCTGCTCGCGCGTGTAGCCGTAGAGGTCGAGGGCCGCGGCATTGGCGTCCAGGAACCTGCCATCGGTGGTCATGAGAATCAATGCATCGCCGAGCCGGCCGACCACGTCGGCGGAGACGACCTCGTCGATCCGCACCGGTCCTATCGCCCCCAACGTTCCTGTCGTTCCAGCGTCGCCGGACACCTTACCGAGGAAGCCAGAATTTAGGGCACGCGCGAATGCGTTGCAACGCTGGTAGTTTGCGTTACATGGTCGACATGATTCGCAACGACGATGCTGCCCGGTACGAGGCGTGGATCGACGGGGAGGTCGCGGGCTTCGCCCAGTTCCAGTTGACCGATGAGCTGATCGTGTTCACGCACACCGAGGTGGACTCGGCTTACGAGGGCCAGGGCGTGGGCTCTGCCCTGGCGAAGTTCGCGCTCGATGATGTGCGCGCTGGCGGCACCCGCGAGGTGCTCCCGCTGTGTCCGTTCATCAAGGCGTGGATCGGCCGGCACCCTGACTACGTCTCGCTGGTCTACGGCTCGCCGCCGTCGACGGCCAAGGACTGACCCCGTGACCCGGCGCACCTACACCGGCCCGATCATCGACGTGACCTTCGACGGGGCGATCTGCGAGCACGCCGCGGAGTGCGTGCGCGGCATGCCTACCGTCTTCGACACCGCGGCCAAGCCGTGGATCAACCCCGAGCATGCCGACACCGCCGAGCTCGCCGACCACCTGCGCGCCGTGGTTGCCCGCTGCCCGTCCGGCGCCCTCGCGATCCCGAATTGAACCGCCTCCCGGGTCAAATCCGCATTTCCAGCGGCTAAACCGCCCCGGGATCCCGAATTGAACCGCCCCGGGTCGCGCCACGTCTCGGGCGGCTCAAATCCTCAGAATCCCCGCTCGGAACGGCCACAAACCCCGATTTGACCCGGGAGGCGGTTCAATTCGGTGGGGTGAAATCGGCCCAGACGCGTAGCCGCTCGTCCTCGCGGGCCCAGCCCCAGTCGTCGGCCAGCGCGCGGGTGATCGTCAGCCCTCGCCCGTCGGCGGAGTCGTCCGCGGCATCGATCAGTCGTGGCTCGCGGTCATCGCCACGATTGCTCACGCTGACCCGCAGGCGGCCGTCGACGAGTTCCAGGCCCAGTTCGATCGGGGCTCGACCGTGCTCGACGGCGTTGGTCGTCAGCTCCGACGCCACCAGTTCGATGTCCTCGACCTGTGGCCACGTGGCCAGCTCATCGCCCACGTGCCGACGGGCCACCCGAGCCGCGCTGTGATCGTCGGGCAGGCTCCACCGAACGGGCATGCTCACGTGGTACCCCCGGTCCTTGGAGTCAAACCTCATTTTGGCCCCTAGCGAGGGTCGATGTGCGGTTCACGCCGTAGGGTCCGCATCGTGGCCCGCATCCTCGCCGTGGCGAATCAGAAGGGCGGCGTGGCCAAGACGACGACGGTCGTCAACCTCGCCGCAGCCCTGGTCGAGGGCGGATCCCGGGTCCTCGTCGTCGACCTCGATGCCCAGGCGTGTGCGACCTTCTCCCTGGGACTGGACCCCGAGGATCTGGAACGCACCGGCGCCGATGCGTTCATGGCGCGCCAGCCAGCCCTGCCGGTGCGCAGCCTGGTGGTGAGGACCGATGATGGGGTTGACCTCCTGCCCTCGGCCATCGACCTCGCCGGCGCGGATCGGGCGCTCGCGAGCGTCGTCGGCCGCGAGTACGTGGTGCGCGACGCGATGGCGCCGGTTCTCGACGCCTACGACTGGATCCTGCTGGACTGCTCGCCCTCTCTGGGCATCATCACCATCAACGCGCTGACCGCGGCTGACGCCGTGCTCATCCCGCTGCAATGCGAGACGCTCTCCCACCGCGGTGTCGGCCAACTCCTGGAGACCATCGCCGACGTGCAGAGGCTGACGAACCCGGATCTGCGGATCGCCGGAGTGCTGCCGACGCTCTTCGACGGTCGCACGATGCACGCGCGTGCCGTGCTGAACGACCTCGGTCCGCGCTACGGCGTGCGGGTGTTCTCACCGATCAGCAGGTCGATCAGATTCGCCGAGGCACCTGCCGCGGGACGCAGCATCCTCGCCACGTCGCGCGCGTCCAAGGGGGCCAACGACTACCGCACGCTGGCCGCGGAGATCACCGAGGCGATCCCCGCCTAGCGGATCGGGCGAACTACTCCGCTGCTGCGGTCTCGCCGCCCTTGGTGCGACGGCGCTGCCGACGCTGGCGGGGCTTGTCGGACTCCGACGCCTCGGTCTTCATCTCGGCATCGGGCTTGGACTCGGCCTTGTGCTCGGTCTTCGGCTTGTTCGAGGACTTGTGCTCGCTCTTATGTCCAGCGTCGGACTTGCTGTGCTGCTTGCCGTCGGACCGACGACCTTCAGACCGCCGGGCGTCCTGGCTGCGTCCGCCCTGGGCGCGGTCGTCGCTGCGCGGCTTCTTCCCGGTCTCGCCGAGGTCCTCGATCTGCTCCGCGCCGAGACCCTCACGAGTTCGAGAGGCCTTGGGCAGCGTGCCGGTCGTGCCGGCGGGGATGCCGAGGCCGGTGTAGACGTGATCGCTCGTGGAGTACGTCTCGATCGGGTCCTTGAAGGGGAGTTTGAGCGCGCGGTCGATCATCTGCCAACGGGCGATGTCTGCCCAGTCGACGAACGTGACGGCGACGCCGGACGCGCCGGCTCGGCCTGTGCGCCCGATGCGGTGGAGGTAGGTCTTCTCGTCGTCCGGGCACTCGTAGTTGACGACGTGCGTGACGTTGTCAACGTCGATGCCTCGTGCCGCGACGTCGGTGGCGACGAGCACGTCGACCTTTCCGGTACGGAATGCGCGCAGCGCCTGCTCGCGGGCACCCTGGCCGAGGTCACCGTGGACTGTGCCGACAGCGAAGCCGCGCTCGGTGAGCTCGTCGCATGCCTTCTGCGCGCGCCGCTTCGTCCGCGTGAACACCATGACCAGCTGACGACCCTCCGCCTGGAGGATGCGGCCGAGCAGTTCGATCTTGTCCATCGGGTGGACGCGCCACACGTGCTGCTCGATGGCGTCGACCGTGGCGCTCTCGTCGCCGATGTCGGCGGCGCGAATGTGCGTCGGCTGCGTCATGTAGCGACGGGCGAGGTTGACGATCTGCCCCGGCATCGTGGCGGAGAACAGCATCGTCTGCCGCTGCGACGGGATCATCGCGACGATGCGCTCGACATCGGGCAGGAAGCCCATGTCGAGCATCTCGTCGGCCTCGTCGAGCACCATCACGCGCACGTGGGACAGGTCGAGGTCACGGCGGTTGGCGAGGTCGATGACGCGACCCGGGGTGCCGACCACGACCTCGATGCCCTTGTTGAGAGCGTCGATCTGCGGCTCGTACGCGCGCCCGCCGTAGATCGCCAGGACGCGGACGCCCTTGATCCGTCCGGCACGCTCGATGTCGGTGGCGACCTGGAGGCCGAGCTCACGGGTCGGGCAGATGACCAGGGCCTGGGGCTTGCCCTGGGCGGCCGGGGGGAGCGCGTTGTACTCGTCGGACCCGGGGATGGCGATGCGCTGAAGCAGCGGGATGCCGAATCCGAGGGTCTTGCCCGTGCCCGTCTTGGCCTGGCCGATGAGGTCGCGGCCCTCGAGGGCCAGCGGGATGCACTGCTGCTGGATCGGGAACGCGTGGGTGATGCCGTCGGCGGCAAGCGCCTCGGCGATCTGCGGGTCGGCGCCCAGTTCGAGGAACGTGGGGGCGGACGTGGGGTCTACGCGGCTGGTGTCTGCTTCGGGCTGTGCTGTTTCGTCCATAGTTGCGTTGCTCAGGGGATCTCCTGCTATTGGGTCATCACGCTTGTGACGATCCCGCAACTGTACCGGGAGGGCCGGGCTAGCCTTGCCTCACCATGACCGATCACGCCCCACCCGTCTCAGCGCTCGATACCGACCCCGAATACCGAGCCGCCGTCATCGACCTGTTCGGCGTCCTCGCCTACGGCGAATTGACCGCATTCGAGCGCTTGGCCGCCGATGCCGCCATGGCCCCGTCGATCGACGACAAGGCAGCGCTGGCCGGGATGGCGACCGCGGAGTTCCGGCATTTCCTGCTCCTGCGCGACCGCCTGGTGGAACTCGGCGTCGATCCGCAGGAGGCCATGTCACCGTTTCGGCGGGCGCTCGAGGAGTTCCACGCCCACACCGCCCCCAGCGACTGGCTCGAAGGCCTGGTCAAGGCCTACGTGGGCGACGGGATCGGTACCGACTTCTATCGCGAGATCGCGACCTACGTCGACGACGACAGTCGCGCGCTGGTCGAGAGCGTGTGCGAGGACCCGATCCAGTCCGACTTCATCGTCGACCGCGTGCGCGCGGCGATCAACGAGGATCCGCGTGTCGGAGGGCGCCTTGCCCTGTGGGGCAGGCGGCTGGTGGGGGAGGCGCTGTCGCAGGCCCAGCGGGTCGCGGCGGAGCGCGACGCCCTGTCGACGCTGCTCGTCGGCGGAGTCGACCGGCCCGGCACCGACCTCGCCGAGATCGGCCGCATGCTGGCCCGACTCACCGACAACCACGCGCGCCGGATGGCCGCGCTCGGGCTGGCCGCCTAGTTCGAGCAGTTACGAGCCGAAGCCCACGCGGCGCGAGCTGCTGGCACCGACCTCGACGTAGGTGATCTTCGAACCAGCGACGAGCACCGTGCGACCGCGGTCGTCGGTGAGCGTGAGCAGCCCGCCCTCGGCAATCGCCGTCTGGACTGCTGCCAGGACCGCTTCCTGTGACTCGGAACTCTCCAGCGAGATCTCGCTGCGCGAGTCCTGGATCCCGATCTTTACGTCCACGGCGTGGCTCCTTCGTCGTCTTGTGACTGCGGTTCTTCTGTGGTGAACGCCCATCGTGTCAGGACATTCCCCGCATGCGTACTCAGACGTCGCCTGATCGTCACGCCCTGAGCGGACATGCCGGTCAGTCGGTGTCGGTTGGCGGGTGCGAGAGCGGAAAGCCGCTGATGCCGCGCCAGCCCAGGCCGCTGATCAGGTCCGCGGCCTCGGCTCGGCTGATGACCGCGGCTTCCTCGCGCTGCCAGCGGCGAGCGGCAACCTGCGTCATGCCCTGCAGACCCGAAGCCAGCAGCAGCGCCTGCTCGTCGCTCAGACCGGTGTCCTCGGTGATGACGTGGGCGATCTGCCGTGCGATCTCCTGGTCGGCCGCGTCGACACGCTCGCGGACCGCAGGCTCGTTGGCGAGATCGCTCTCGAAGACGAGCCGGAAGGCACCGGCCGGATCGTCGATGAACTCGAAGTACGCACGGGTCATCGCGCTGACGCGCAGGTGGTTGTCGGTCGTGCGGGTGAGAGCGGCGTTCGACGCGGCCATGAGCTCCTCGATACCGGCATCGAGGAGCGCGAGGTACAGGTCGAGCTTGCCGGGGAAGTGCTGGTAGAGGACCGGCTTGGAGACACCGGCGCGGTCGGCGATGTCGTCCATCGATGCCGCGTGGAACCCGACTGTGGAGAACACTTCGAGGGCTGCGGCGAGTACCTGCTGACGACGCTGCTCGCGTGGCAGGCGCGCGGCACGGACGCCGTCAGGGGTGCTCATGCCCGCACACTACCCGTCAGTATTCGAAGGCAGGCGGGATCGTGCGAGCGCGATCCACCGTCGTACGCTCGGCCTGTGAGCGTCGATATTCCGTGGCCCCGTGAGGATGTCCTCCTGCCCAACCGCACGCTCAGCGTTCGTCACGCTGAGGGCCTGACGCCGGGCCTGCCCACCGCCGTGTTCGCCCACGGCCTCGGCGGCTCGTCCCTGAACTGGACGGACCTCATGGACCGCCTGCGCGGCGAGGTCGACGGCTGGGCGGTCGACCTTGGCGGGTTCGGGCAGTCACCGCCCCCGCGCGACGGCAACATGACCCCATCGGGCCATGCTCGTGGACTCGTGGACCTCATCGATCACCTGGGCACCGGCCCGGTCCACCTGTTCGGCAACTCGATGGGCGGGGCCATCGCCCTGCAGCTCGCGGCCCGACGCCCGGACCTGGTCCGCAGCCTCACGCTGATCTCCCCGGCGCTGCCATCCGTGTTCGCGACACGGTCGAACATCCACCTGCCGGTCATCGCGGTACCCGGCGTGGGCGAGCGGCTCGTCCCGAAGTACCTGGAGACCGATCCCGTATCACGGGTGCGCGGCACGGTCGACCTCTGCTTCGCCGATCCCACGCGAGTCTCCGACGTGCGTCTGGCCGAGGCACTGGAGGAGGTCAAGGAGCGCGATCACCTGACGTACGCGTCGGACACGTTCCTGCGCAGCCTGCGCGGGTTGCTGCGCACCTACATGGACGTCGGCCCGAATCGTCCATGGAAGCTCGCCGAGCGGGTGACCTGCCCGACCCTCGTCATCTACGGACGCAAGGACCCGCTCGTTGATCCTCGCAGCGCGCACCGAGTGACCAAGCACTTCCCCAACGCGCACGTAGTAGTGCTGCCCGACAGTGGTCACGTCGCGCAGATGGAGCACCCCGAGTTCGTCGCCGCGGCGTGGGAGCGCTTTATCCGCTGAGGCTGCGCACGAAGGTCTTCGCGAATGCCCATTGCGGATCGTCCACACCCGAGCACAGCGACAGTCCCGATACGGCACCGGCGCACGGGCGATCGCGAGTCATCTCCCACCACGCGAGCATCCCGATCCCGGTGCGCTGAGCAAACGCGGCAACAGCCTGCGCATTCGCGATGCTGAACACCTCAGACGCGACGTCGTTCTGGCCGATCATCGGCGTGATCCCGATTCGCGCAAGCCGCTGAGCCGTTGTCAGCTTCGCGAAGGCGGGGATCCGCTTCATCTGTGCGGCCGTGTGCCGGGCGGCGCTGATTGCTGAGGAGCCCATGCTCGTATACGAGTCGCCGTAGTCCATCGCCATGACGTTGACAGCGGCTATGTCGACGCCGGCAGCCGCGAATTCCCTCAAGGTGCGCAGGCCGTTCGCGTCGAGGCCGTAGGGCATGACGGGAAGCGTCAAAGACACCGCGAGCGGATGGCCCTTGTCGGCCTGCTGCCGCTGCAACTGCGCGACGACGCGAGCACGCCGCTGGTTGGCGTCGGCGTTCGCGACCGCCGCGCCCTCGATGTCGAAGTCGATCCGCGAGACGGAGAACCGTTCGACGACCTTCGAGTACGCATCGAGCAATGCGGAGTCGGACGTGCAGTTCTCGGCGAGCTCGCTGCCGGCCGCGCCGCCGAAAGACGGGATCACGACTCCGCCAGACCGTTGGAACTTCGTGATGATCGGCAGGAAGTCGCCCGCGCCTCCGACGGCGTAGTCGGCATAGCCGCCCCACGCGGGGGAGCAGGGCGTCGTCGTCTGCTCGACGATGAAGGCAGCGGTGAACGCTCCGATGCCGGTTGCGCGAGACATGGCACGCAGATTCGCGGTGGGCCACAGCCCCATGTCGACGTACGGCGCGACGAGGACGTTGCCAATCAGCGGACGAGGCTTTGCCGGAGTTGCTGATGGTGCGGGCATGGCGGCCGCACCGGCGATCGCAAGCGATGCCGCCGCGACCGTCACTGCGAAGCCCATTGCCTTGATCGTGTTCCGCATGGTGCCGCCTCCACAGTTCTCGTCACGTCAGGCGATCACGGCCGTACTCGCACCGATCTTCCCTACTGTACGTCCGTGGGGAGCGACGATTCCGTTCCTGCTGACGGGGCGACAGCGCCGGAGGCGGTCCAGGGCAAGGGGCTGGCGGCGGGCTCCGTCGGCATGCTCGGCGCGACCGTCATGGGCCTTGCGTCCACCGCACCCGTCTTCTCGCTCGCCGTGACGATCGGATTCGTCGCAGCGGTAGCGGGCGTCAAGGCGCCGGCGTGCATGCTCATCGCCTTCGTGCCGATGCTGTTCTGCGCATACGCGTACCGAGCGCTCAACTCAGCCGTCCCTGACTGCGGAACGACGTTCACCTGGGCCACCAAGGCATTCGGCCCGCACGTCGGATGGATCGGCGGCTGGGCCGTTGCGGTGACGGGGATCGTGTTCCTCGGAAATGCGGCTGAGGTCACGGGCCAGTACCTGTTCACGATCCTGGGCTGGGACGACCTCGTGCGAAATCAGTTCGCGGTCGCGTCGGTGGGCGTGACGTTCATCATCGTCATGGCATACATCGCCTACCGCGGCATCGACATCGCCGCGTGGATGCAGACGGTGCTCGTGATCCTGCAGTACGTCGCACTCGCGATGCTCGCTGCGGCGTGCTTCGCGGCCGTGTATCTCACCGACAGCAACCCCGCTTCGCTGACGCCCCAGCTGGACTGGTTCAGCCCGTTCGGCATGCCGATGGGCGACTTCATCCAGGCGACGCTGCTGTGCTTCTTCATCTACTGGGGCTGGGATGCGATCCTCGCGATCAACGAGGAGACGAAGGACCCGAAGCGAACACCAGGGAGGGCGGCGGTCCTCGCAACGGTCATCCTGCTGGTGGGGTATGTCTCCGTGACGACGGCAACAGTCGCCTACGCCGGGCTCGGCGACACCGGCTCCGGTCTCAACAACCCTGATGTGCAGCAAGACGTCTTCCACGCGGTCGCGCTGCCGCTGGTCGGGCCGTGGGGCACGCAGTTCATCCTCATCGTGACCCTCCTATCGGCCGCGGCGTCCGCGCAGACGACGATCCTGCCGACCGCGCGCGGCACGTTGTCCATGGCGACGTACAAGGCGCTCCCTCATCGATTCGCGCGGGTGAGCCCGAAGTACATGACTCCCGGCTTCTCGACGTTCGTGACCTGCGCGATCGGGCTGAGCTATTACGTCGTGATGTCCGCGATCTCCGATTCGGTTCTGCAGAGCACGATCTTGTCGATCTCGCTGGCGATCGCGTTCTACTACGCGCTCACCGCGTTCTCATGCGTGTGGTACTTCCGGCGGACTGCATTCTCCAGCGCGCACTCGTTCGTCTTCGTCTTCCTGCTGCCGCTGATCGGAGGATTGATGCTGGCCTTCGCTTTCGTTGCCAGCGCGTACCAGATGTTCAATCCCGACTACACCGGCGCGAGCATCTGGGGCGTCGGGCAGGTGTTCGTCATCGGAGTCGGCTCGCTGGCGTTCGGGTTCGTGCTCATGGTGCTGTGGCAATGGAGGCAGCCGGAGTTCTTCCGCGGAGAGACGCTGAAGCACGACACCCCGGTACTCGCTCCCGACGCGTAGCGCGTCGCTACGAGTCGCCTGGCTTCGTCGACTTGCCCTCGACGGACTCGGTCAGGCGGACGATCGCCGCGCGAAGGTCCGCGATCTCCGCCCGCATCGAGTCGGCGATCGGGTCGGGCTGGTCGTCGTCATCGTCCTTGGGGGCGGTGCCGGGCTTGGACGTGCCCATCACCCAGCCGACCAGCTTCGCGGTGAACATGCTCGCGGCAAGAATTGCCGAGACCTGGATGACCACAGCGAGGAACTTGCCGTCCTGGGTCACAGGCGAGAACGTCTTGCCGGTGTCGATTCTCAGCAGGCTGCCGAACGCCCACAGCAGTGAATCGCCCGGGCCGTGGAACTGGGATCCGACGACGTCATTCTCGAGCTCGGCCATCGCCAGAGCGGCGAGGACGCCGACGAAGATGATGAGGCAGAAGGAGAACGTGAACGCGTTGCCCGCCGAGTGCTGACGTAGCTCGAGGATGTAGGCGGCGATGACGAGCACGAACCAGACGGCGTCCCAGTTGAGCACCAGGAACAGCGGCGCGATCAGCAGCATGGGGATCGCAGGGTGCTTCCACACGTACTTGTGCAGCGGCTCGGAGGTGCGGACCAGATCGTGGATGTACATCGCGAGTAGCAGCAGCCACACCACCGACACGACCACGTAAAGGATCCGCGACGTCGCCGGGGCCCAGTGGCCGAAGCCCGCGGTGATGAAGGCCAGCGCGTAGATAGCGATGAACACGAGGCGTGCCATCGCGCGAGCGCCGTCGCTGCGGACGACTTCGCGAAGGTGCGGCACGCCCGGAGTCTATTGGCGTATCGTCGATCCATTCCGCTGTCGCCGCCGATCCGCCCACTACCGTGGAGAGGTGCGCACGAGCCATCGACCGGGTTACGGCTCGACGTCGTCGTTGACGATCAGGGACGCGCCGATCCCGAGCCCCGAAGCCGGGGAGCTTCTCGTTCGAGTACGCGCTGCATCCGTCAACCGCACTGACATCGGTGTTCTGACCGGCAAGCCGTTCATCTTCCGATTCTTCGCGGGGTTCCCACGGCCACGCTTCAGTGCGACCGGCTGCGACTTCGCCGGTGAGGTCGTCGAGGTGGGCGACTCCGTGGAGGGATTCGCCCCGGGCGATCGCGTCTACGGACTCAAGGACACCGGTCTGGGTTCGCACGCGCAGTTCGTCACGGTCTCCGCGACGAAGACGGCGCTGCACATGCCCGAAGGCCAGTCGTTCGCGGAGGCCGTCGCATGCACGGAAGGTGCGTTCTACGCGGTCAACTTCCTCAATAAGGTCCGGCTCCAGTCGCAAGACCGCGTCCTCGTCATCGGCGGCACCGGAGCGATCGGTTCGGCGTCGATCCAGCTCCTGGCTGCGCGTGGGATCTATGTCGATGCGGTGTGTCCGGCAGAGCACGGCGAGCTCGTGAGGTCACTGGGCGCGTCCGCGGTCTTCGACTCTGCAGGCACGGACTTCCTCAAGGTCGCGGAGCCCTACGACTTTGTCTTCGACGCCGTAGGAAAGAGCCGGTTCAGCAGGTGTCGTCCGATCCTTGCGGAGCGTGGCGCGTACCTGTCGTCCGAGTTGGGTCCGCGGGGCGAGAACCTCGTGCTTCCGTTGACGACGAAACTGACGGGACGTCAGCGCGTCATCTTCCCGATTCCCCGGGATCCGCAGGCATCCCTGGTGATCGTCAGGGATCTCGTGCAGCGAGGGGCGTTCCGCGGAGTCGTCGACCGGACGTATCCACTCGACGAGATCCGGCAGGCATTCGAGTACGTCGCGAGCGGTCAGAAGGTCAGCACGGTCGTCCTCGACCTGGGCTAGGGATCCCTGTGGTTTGATCCGCGTAGAACCGGGGATAACGGAAGCAGGGTGCGGCTTTGCGCTCTCAAGCTCGGTGCATGCTGCGGTGCGTTGTTCAGTCGGGGGGCGGGGATGGGCTACGCGGCCTATCGGCAACGACCGAACGTGCGACGTGTCTCCTTCGTGATGTCGACCGCCTTGGCAGCGGCCGTGATGGTGGTCGTTCCCTCGATGGCTCGAGCGGACGGTGCTTCGGCACCGACGCTGGTGACGGTGGTGAACTCAGGCCCGAACGCGGTCACTGCCGCGTGGACCGCGCCGACCGATGGCAGCGAGGTCTCCGGATACCAAGTCACGACCGATCCCGGGGGAGCCTCGTGCGCGACGGTTGCCGACTTGACCTGCGAGGTCACAGGCCTTGATGTGGGTTCGACGTACACCGTCGTCGTGACAGCCTCCGGCTCTGCCGGAACGCAGACTTCCAACGCGCTGACCGTCGAGGTCGTCGGTGGGACCACCGTCTTCGACACCCCCACTGGGGGGCCGACTGGAGTTGTCTTCGACAGCCCCACGGGGGTGCAGACAGCCCAGGTGGTTGCCCTGGGAGGCGGTGGCTCTCCGGGTACGTTCCAAAACTGGCCCTCAGCCCGGTACGACGTGAGCACGGGCGGTGCCGGTGCCCTGGTCACCGCCATTGTCGAGATGCCCGACGCTGGTCTGTTGGTCTACGTGGGCTCGGGCGGAGAATCGCCAAACCAGGTGCCGGGCGTCGGCATGTACGGCGGTCAGGGAGGCCATGGACGGGGTTTCGGGAGCCATGACGAACTGCCGGGTGGGATCAGCGGCAACGGCGGCGGCTCCAGCGGCGTGGTGGACCTCTCCAGCAATCTGACGGTCGTGGAGGCCGGTGGCGGTGGTGCCGGTGGCACACAGGACGGCGCGTCTGGCGGCTCAGGGGCGGCGAACGGAACCCCTGTAGGTGGGGACGGGCAGAACGACAGCAACGATGGCGGCGCCGGGGGGACCGGCGGCATTGGACCAGGCGTGGCCAGCACCGTGACGCCCACCGGCGACACCTGCCAGTTCGGGGCCGGCGGCGGCGCCGGTTCTGACGGCGCCACGGGCACGGGTGGCAATGGAGGGGAGGGGGGTCAGGGCGTCACCAACGCCGGTGGAGGTGGTGGACAAGGCTGCGGTGGTGGTGGCGGCGGCGGTGCTGACGGAGGTGCGGGCGCCGGGGGCAGTTACGGTCCCGTGAATGCCGCGTTCCAGCCCGGCGACAATCCAGGAACGAACCCGACCGGTTTTGCGCCGACCGGCTACGTGCAGATCACCACGTTGGCTCCTGCCTTCGACGTCGAGGCGTCCGGCTCGGGATCGCAGTCCGATCCTGTGGTGGTGACCTGGCAGCAGCCGGCGCAGCCCGCCGCGGACGTCTCGTACGACCTCATGGTGTACGGCGGTCCCTACGGACCGTTCCAGGTCCCCAATGCCGTGAGCACGGGCACGGTTGTCCCTGGGCTGAGCGTGGGAATCGAGTACACGTTCGTCGTGGGGGCCTGGGCGACCAATCCACTGACCGGACTGACGGGCATATCGACCACGAGTGCAGGCGTGCCCTTCACCCCCACGGCGAGCACGGTCCCCGCGACTCCCACGGCAGTGTCGGGGACCCCCGGAGCAGCGGGATCGGGGACCGTCGAGGTGTCCTGGACCGAGCCGATCGGGCCTCAGTTCGGCACGCCCGTGGCATACCGGGTCACGCAGTCCCCGGGTGAGGCCGTGTGCCACGCCAACGAGCCCGCCCGCCAGTGCCAGTTCACGGACGTGATGGCCGGCACGTACACGTACATCGTGGTCGCGACGAACGACGCCGGGCCGTCCTTCCCCTCGGATCCCTCCGCGCCGGTGACGCTCGCAAGTGGCCTTCCCAGCGCCCCACAGGCGGTAACCGCTGGAACGCTGGACCACGACAACATCGTGGTCGCGTGGGACGAGCCTGCGGACCAGGGGGACTCACCCATCACGCTGTTCACGGCGACCGCCAGCCCGGGCGGCCAAAGCTGCTCCACCGCAATGCTCACGTGCACCATCAATGACCTTCCCCAGGGAATCTCATACACGGTGAGCGTGGTCGCGACGAACGCCGCGGGTCCCGGGGCCGCCTCGTCCGCCACGCCTCCTGTGACCACCGTTGGGCCTCCCTATGCGCCTTTCGTGACGTCGGTCACCGGCGACACGGAGAGCGTGACGATCACGTGGGATCCTCCCGAGAACGACGGGGGTTCGGCGATCACCGGCTACACGGCCTACGCGCAGGACCCTCTCGACTCATCCCTGTGGGTGGTCGTGTGCACTACCGCGGGCACGTCATGCACGCCTGCCCAATCCGTGTGCCAGTTCTTTGACTTTCCCTATTCGTTCAGCGTCGCGGCGACCAACGTCCTCGGAACGGGGGATCGGTCCAACCCGCTGACGTGCGGTGCGACTCCGTCACCGACGCCGACTCCGTCACCGACTCCGACGCCGACTCCGTCACCGACTCCGACGCCGACTCCGACTCCGACGCCGACTCCGTCACCGACGCCGACTCCGTCACCGTCACCGACCCCGACCCCGACCCCGTCACCGAGTCCGACGCCTACCCCGAGTCCGACGCCGACACCCACTCCGACGCCGACGCCGACGCCTACCCCGAGTCCGACGCCGACACCCACTCCGACGCCGACGCCTACCCCGAGCCCGACGCCGACACCCACTCCGACGCCTACTCCGACGCCCGAGCCATCGCCAAGTTCGTCGCCCTCCCCGACACCCACGGCAACACCGACGGTGACGCCGAGTCCCACCCCATCGCCGACGCCCACGCCAACGCCGACCACACAGGGCGGTTCGTCGCTGACGATGCGCATCGAGATGCCCGAGCAGGTGGTTCCCGGCCAGGTCGTCGACTTCAAGCTCACGATCGACGACACCGTCAAGTCCAGGAGCGCGGCGGCCGCCGTAGCCACCACGGTTGACGGCATGGCGACCGTCCGCGTGAACGACGTCAGGACATGTCGCGCAGAGATTCGTGCAGGCCGCGGATCATGCTCGGGGGTGATCAAGGACGGCGGCCGCCTTGTCGTGACCGCAGCACTCGACGGGACTGACGACGGTCAGAACGTCGTCGCCGAAGCGGCAAAGAAGGTCCCAAGTTCCTCGGTCGCGATCGGCCGTGCGCACGGCAGCATCACTGAGTGCGTAGCAACGCTTCGAGTGCGGGGCACCAGCAGCACCACGGGTCGACCAGTGATCCTGGAAGTCCGGCCGGCCGGAGGGCGTTGGCAGCCGTTCGGCCTCGCCGTCGTCCTGACGGACTCGACCTGGTCCCGGACGGGGCGTGTTCAGATCCCGTCCTGCCGAGAGCCACAACGAGTCCGGATTCGGGCGCGACTGGATGACGTCACAACTCGACCGGTCAAGGTCACACTCGCTGCGCCCAAGCAGACCGACGTCAGCGCAAAGCTGGCGCACCTGCCCTGGTAGGTCCTGCGCTCGTTTGTCCACAGCTGCCGAATCGATGATGGATCTCCCGATGGCTGGCGGCATACGGTCACCCCGTTTGAGTCGCGCGATCGGGGGAACTGGTGGACGCAATGGCGCTCGTCGAGGACCGTGTTCGCGATGAAGTGCGGCTGCGCGGTCTCGATCCGCAGCGAGATCCGCAGGCCGTGCGCGAACTCGTCGACCTGACGGTCGCTGAAGTCCTGTCGGAGTGGTCCACTGATCATGACGCCCTCCCGGCAGACTCGGCGACGCTGACGCAGCACGCGTTCTCGGCCGTCGCAGGATTCGGGCCACTGCAGAAGTACTTCGACGATCCCGAAATCGAAGAACTGTGGATCAACGAGCCCGGACGCGTGTTCGTCGCGCGAGATGGCGCGAGCGAGCTCACCACCTTGGTGCTCGATGCGGCGCAGGTCCGCGATCTCGTCGAGCGGATGCTTCGGCAGTCTGGTCGTCGCTTGGACCTGTCCAGCCCCTTCGTTGATGCGATGCTGCCGGACGGGAGCCGACTTCATGCCGTCATTCCTGACATCACGCGTAAGCACTGGGCCGTCAACGTTCGACGCTTCGTCGTCCGGGCCAAGACACTGGCCGACCTCGTACAGCGGCGCATGCTGTCCGCGGAGTCGGCCGCATTCCTCGACGCCGCCGTGGTGTCCGGCCTCAACATCGTCGTCGCCGGCGGGACCCAATCGGGGAAGACCACATTCCTCGGCGCGCTGCTCGGATCGGTCCCCGGACGGGAGCGGATCATCAGCTGCGAGGAGGTCTTCGAGCTTGGCCTTGATCATCCCGACTGGGTAGCGATGCAGACGCGCGACTGCAGTCTCGAGGGAACCGGTGACATCCCGCTACGCCGCCTGGTCCGCGAGGCCCTGCGAATGCGACCGACCCGGCTCATCGTCGGTGAAGTGCGGCAGTCCGAATGCCTGGACCTCCTCGTGGCGATGAACAGCGGGATGCCGTCAATGGCGACGATCCACGCGAACAGCGCTCGCGAGGCCGTGACGAAGCTGTGCACGTTGCCGCTGCTCGCCGGCCAGAACATCGCAGCGGATTTCGTGGTGCCGACGGTAGCCGGGTGTGTCGACCTCGTCATCCACCTCGAGATCGACGCCGCGGGTCGACGCCGCGTCCACGAGATCTGCTCGCTGTCTGGTCGAGTCGAGCAGGGAGTCGTCGAGATGACGCGCCTTTTCGAGCATCGTGACGGGCGGCTGACACGCGCGGACGGGTTCTTCGACGCGCCTGATCGATTCGCCGAGCATGGGTACGACATTCATGCGCTGCTCGGCTCACCCCGGGTGCAGCCATGACCTCCGGCGCAACGACGGGGCTCGTGCTCGGCACCGTGGCCGCGTCGGGATTCCTGCTGATCCTCGTGTCATTCGGCGCGAGCCCGCGCCCAGTTCGGTCGCGGCGGAGAGGTTCGTTGCGACGGCTGGTCGTTTCCGCTGGCCTGCCATGGCTCACGACCGGGGCTCTCCTCGCGGCGACCATGGGCATCTCGGTGCTGGCGGCGGCGATCGCCCTTGTCGTCTCCGCGCTCCCGGTGATGGCGCTCATCGTCGGCCTGGTCGCATCGACCGTTCCGTTCGTGATGCTGCGTCGGCGCGCCAACCAGGCGGAGCGCGCTATCCAGGCTTCATGGCCGGAGGCCATCGATGCCCTCGTCTCCGGTGTGCGGGCGGGTCTCTCCCTTGACGAGGCACTCGGCGCCCTGGCCGTGCAGGGTCCGCAACCCCTCCGTCCGGCCATGTCCGGATTCATCGTCGAACTGCGGGCAACAGGTTCATTCGCTGACTCCCTGCGAGCCCTCCAGGAGCGCCTCGCCGATCCGACAGCCGACCGCGTGGTCGCGTGCTTGCTCATCGCTCGCGATGTCGGAGGCACCGACCTCGGCCGCGTGCTTCGAAACCTCAGTGCCCTCCTTCGCGACGACGCGCGGACGCGAGCGGAGATCGAGGGACGACAGAGCTGGACGGTGTCTGCCGCCCGACTGGCCGTCGCAGCACCGTGGATCACAGTCGCACTCCTGTGCACGCGGCCCGGCGCGGTGGAGGCCTATCGGACTGGCCTGGGCGCGGTCGTGCTCACGGGCGCGGCCGTGGTGTCCGTCATCGCGTATCGACTCATGATTCGCATCGGCCGGCTGCCGCAGGAACGGCGGCTGACGTCATGAGCCGAGTCGGCGCAGGCGCCGCTCTGGGGTTGGGCTGCGGCGCCGGATTGCTCCTCGTGTGCTGGTGGATCGGCGCGCGACGCCCTCCACGCGTGGCCCTGCGCATCCGCCAGTTCGTCGGAGGCGCCTCCGCCGGAACAACGGGCGAGGCAGCGTGGCGGGACATCCTCGCCCTCGTCCTTCCGTGGCGTGCCCACCGTGTAGCGCTGAGACTGCGGGGGCGACTAGCGCGCTCGGGCTCGGCGGACTCGCCGGTCCAGTTCCGCCTGGAACAGGCTGCGTGGTGCGGGCTTGGTGCTCTCGCCGGCGGGCTGGCCGCCATCGTGGTCGGCGCCCCGGCACCGCTCGCTCCCATCGTGCTCGCCGGTGCTGGCGCTGCCACCGGGGCGCTGGCACGCGAGTGGAGCCTGTCGCGAGCCGTGCATGCGCGCACGCAGCAACTCGATGACGAACTGCCCGCTACCGCGGAACTGCTTGCGTTCGCACTCTCGGCAGGAGAGTCGCCGCATGGCGCCTTGGTTCGGCTCGCCCGGGGAATGGACGGCGAGCTTGCCGCCGAGCTCGGAGCAGTCGTCGGCGACGTGCGCAGCGGAATGCCGCTCGAGTCCGCACTGCGCTCGATGTCGCAGCGCACAGCCAGTGCATCGCTGGCTCGCTTCGTCGACGCGATGCTGCTTGCGATCGAGCGAGGCACACCGCTCGCCGATGTCGCGCGAGCGCAGGCGGCCGACGTGCGGTCAGAGGCGCGGCGCCGGCTTCTCACTACTGCAGGCCGAAAGGACGTCGCGATGCTCGCGCCCGTCGTCTTCCTCATCCTTCCGACCGTTGTCGCGGTAGCGCTCTTCCCCGGTATCAGCGGCCTTCGACTATTCGCCCCGTGATGACCCTCGTTGTTCGATCGAGAAGGGAACGTCCATGAAACGACTACTCAGGAAACTGCGTGAGGATCGAGGCGATGTGCCCGGCTGGGTACTCGTCGCAGTCATGACCGCGGGCCTGGTGACGGCGATCTGGTTCGTCGCCGATGACCAGCTGACGGCGGTCCTCGATCGCGCGATCAGCTCGATTTCCGAGCCCTAGCCGGTGATGCTCCGTCCCCGGGTTCAGCGCAGTGACAGGGGCAGCGCCGTCGTCGAGTTCGTGCTCGTCGCACCGCTTCTGCTCGTGCTCGCCCTCGGGGTTGTCCAGATCGCGCTGCTGCTGCACGCCCGCGCGACCCTGACCTTCGCCGCTGCAGAGGGGGCCAGGGCCGGTGCCCTGTCCGGCGCCGACCCGCGCGCCGGGGTCCGCAGGGCAGCCATGCTCGTCGAGCAGAACGTGAGCGACGCCGTGGTTCAGGACATCTCGGCCGCGCGCGACGTCGTCGACGGCCTCGCCGTCCTCACCGTTCGCATCGATGCCCACGTCCCGGCGATCGGCCTGCTTGGACCCACCCAGCTTCATGTCGAAGGTCATGCGCTCATCGAGGCCGAGCAGTGACGATGTCGGCTGTCGACGACCGCGGCTCCGCAGTGGTCGAGTTCATCGTGATCGGCGTCGCCGTGCTCGTGCCGATGGTCTACGTCGTCCAGTGCGTCATGGTCGTGCACTCGGCAGTACTCGCGAGCAGCCAGGCGGCGCGCGAGGCCGCTCGCGCCTTCAGCACTGCGGCGACGACAGCGGACGGCCGGCATCGCGCTGTCGCCGCGGCTCGGCTGGCATTCAGCGACCAGGGCATGGACCTGCCCGGCGACGGGGGCCTGCGTCTGGAATGCGCCAACGGCCCGTGTCTTTCGCCCGGCTCCGACGTCGTCGTCACCCTCGACTGGGCCGTGCCGCTGCCATGGCTGCCGGAGTCGTGGTTCTCCGATGCCCGGATCCCCATCGTGGCCGAACAGCGCGTGCCGATCGATGATCTGCGAAGTGACCAGCAGTGAGGTGCCGCCTGGGACCCGCGAGGCGCGGAGACGAGGGCAGCGTGCTGCTGCTCGGAGTCGGGCTGGTGGCCGCGTGCGGGCTTACCGTGACCGTGCTTGCCGACGTGTCGAGCGCACTCCTGCAGCGCCAGCGCCTGCTGGCGATTGCCGACGGCGCCGCGCTGGCAGGTGCGCAGGCGATCGATCTGCCGTCGTACTACGCCGAGGGGGCCACGCAGTCGACGACGTTGGATCCACGCAAGGTCGCAGTCGCCGTCCGCGAGCACCTCGAGGCGTCAGGCGGACATGCGCTCCAGGGCCTCCACACCGAACGCGTGGTTGCCGACGACGGCTCGGTCACGGTCGCGCTCACCGCGCCGCTTGACCTGCCCTTCTTCGACGACCTGCTTCCGCAAGACATTCAGGTGGAGTCCACGGCGCGACTGGGGTACCGGGAGTACCACTACGGGCCATAGCCGCACCCCCGTAACCTGTCCTCACCATGCCTCCTTTGGACATCAACGAACGCATCGCCGCCATCGAGACGACGCTCGGCAGCATCGAGACCGTCCTCGATGTCCCCGCGATGAAGGTGCAACTGGCGTCGATCGAGGTCGAGGCGTCCGCGCCAGACCTGTGGGACGACCAGGACAAGGCGCAGAAGGTGACCTCGCGGCTGTCCTTCCTGCAGGGCGAGATCCGCAAGGTCGAGGCCCTGCGCAGCCGACTGGACGACATCCCGATCCTCTTCGAACTGGCTGAGGGCGAGGAGGACGAGGCCGCGCTCGCCGATGCGAACAAGGAGCTCGACTCCCTGACGGCGGCCGTCGCGGAGCTCGAGGTCCGCACGCTTCTGTCGGGCGAGTACGACTCCCGCGAGGCGTTCGTCTCGATCCGCGCGGGTGCGGGCGGGGTCGACGCGGCCGACTGGGCCGAGATGCTCCTGCGCATGTACACGCGCTACTGCGAGCGTCACAACTGGCCGTTCGAGGTCAATGACACGTCGTACGCCGAAGAGGCGGGCATCAAATCGGCGACCTTCCACGTCAAGGTTCCCTACGCATACGGAACTCTGTCGGTGGAGCAGGGCACGCACCGCCTGGTGCGCATCTCCCCATTCGACAACCAGGGCCGTCGGCAGACGTCGTTCGCCGAGGTCGAGGTGATTCCCGTCGTCGAGCAGACCGATCACATCGACGTGCCCGACGACGATCTGCGCGTTGACGTCTATCGCTCGTCAGGGCCTGGCGGGCAGGGCGTCAACACCACGGACTCCGCGGTGCGCATCACCCACATTCCGACCGGAATCGTCGTGTCCTGTCAGAACGAGCGCTCGCAGATCCAAAATCGCGCGTCGGCCATGGCCGTGCTGCAGTCGAAGCTGCTCGACCGGCGGCGCCTGGAGGACCAGGCGAAGATGGACGCGCTCAAGGGCGACTCCGCTGGCTCATGGGGAAACCAGATGCGCTCGTACGTGCTGCACCCGTACCAAATGGTGAAGGACCTGCGCACCGAGGAGGAGACGGGCAACACGTCCGCCGTCCTCGACGGGGAGATCGACAATTTCGTCGAGGCCGGGATCCGCTGGCGCAAGCAGAGCGCCTCAGCCTCGTAGCGAGCGCCTGTGCTTACACTGTCACGGTGATCCTTTTCGACCACGTGACGAAGTTGTATGCCAACCAGCAGCGTCCCGCCCTTGATGATGTGTCCCTCGAGATCGAAAAGGGGGAGTTCATCTTCCTCGTCGGGCCGTCAGGCTCTGGCAAGTCGACTTTCCTGCGCCTCGTACTCCGTGAGGAGCGTCCCACCAAGGGGCAGGTGTGGGTGCTCGGCAAGGAACTGAACCGTCTATCGAACTGGAAGATCCCGGCGATGCGCCGTCAGATCGGCACCGTGTTCCAGGATTTCCGACTGCTGCCGAACAAGACCGTGTTCGAGAACGTCGCCTTCGCGCTCGAGGTCATCGGCAAGCCGACATCGCAGATCAAGAAGGTGGTGCCCGAGGTGCTCGAGGTCGTCGGCCTCGACGGCAAGGAGGGACGGCGCCCTGATGAGCTTTCCGGTGGCGAGCAGCAGCGCGTGGCAATCGCGCGTGCATTCGTCAACCGTCCGATGCTCCTGATCGCTGACGAGCCAACCGGAAACCTCGACCCCGGCACGTCGGTCGGCATCATGAAGCTCCTCGACCGCATCAACAAGCTCGGCACCACCGTGGTGATGTCGACTCATGACTCGCAGATCGTCGACCAGATGCGCCGTCGCGTCATCGAACTGGACTCCGGTCATGTCGTCCGCGACCAGTCGCGCGGCGTCTACGGGTACGCCCGATGAGGGCTACGTTCGTCGCCAGCGAGGTCGGAACCGGCCTGCGGCGCAACCTCACCATGACGCTCGCCGTCATCATCACCGTCGCGGTCTCGCTTGGACTGTTCGGGGCCAGCCTCCTCGTGCGTGCGCAGGTGTCGACGATGAAGGACTTCTGGTACGACAAGGTCGAGGTCTCGATCTTCCTGTGCAGCAAGGGCAGCGACACTCCGTCGTGCGCGGGCGGCGTCGTCACCAATGCGCAGCGCGACCAGATCAAGGCCGACCTAGAGTCCCTTCGACCCCTGGTCGAGGACATCTACTACGAGTCGAAGGCCGAGGCTTACAACCGCTTCAAGGAGCAGTTCAAGAACTCGCCCATCGTCAACAACGTCACCGAGAATGCGCTTCCGGAATCCTTCCGCGTGAAGCTCTCAGACCCGACGAAGTACGACGTCGTCGCGTCAGCGTTCGCCGGACGACCTGGCATCGAACAGGTCAACGACCAGAGGCAGATTCTAGACAAGTTCTTCCGATTGCTAGGAGGACTCCAATTAATTGCGCTACTGATCGCCATGTCGATGCTCGTCGTTACCGTCCTGCTCATCGTGAACACGATGCGTGTCGCCGCGTTCAGCAGGCGCCGCGAGACGAGCATCATGCGTCTGGTCGGTGCGTCCAACTTCTACATCCAGCTTCCATTCCTTCTTGAGGCGGCGCTTGCCGCAGGGCTCGGCGCCATCCTCGCCATCGGCACGCTGATCGCGGCGAAGGCGCTGCTCATCGACCAGGTCCTTGCGCCGTCGTTCCAGTTCACGGCGTTCGTGGGCTGGGATGCCGTCGCTGCGATCGCGCCGATCATGCTTCTCGTCGGCGTTGGACTCGCGGGACTTGCCGCGTTCTTCACCCTTCGCAAGTATCTGCGGGTGTGAGCACCGAGCCTTCGACGGCACCGGCCCGCCGGAGCCGGATGGGCTGGTTGCCGCTCGCCATCTTCGGCGCAGTGATGCTTGTCGGCTTCACGCTCGTGACCTCCCTCTACGACTCCGAGGGCGGCCTGACCCAGACGGGCGAGTCCACGTCGGAGACCACGAGTGGCTTCACTGCCGAGCTTTCGCCCATCTCCGTACGACCGCTGACGAGGACGTCGACGGTGCGCCTGACCTTCACGTGGATCGGCGACGACGTTGCAGCCGAAGGACGACTTGGTCAGAACACCCGCGTCACGGTGCTCACCGGAACGGGCGTGTCCGAGACCCGCTACCCCGCCGGCACGGTACCCGCCACTGTCGAGGTGGAGATGGCCGTCGCCGGTGAGCAGGCCGCCTACCCGTTCGACGACTACTCGGGCGTCATCAAGGTGTTCATGGACTCGTATCAGGTAGAGGACGACGGGTCGATCACGTCGACGGGCGAACTCCCCGTGGCGCTCAGTGCTGCGGGAAGTGTCAGCGGCTGGAACACCTCCGCGGTGTTCACCACTGACTCGGAGGGCGAGCACGTCGCGACCTTCGACTTCAGCCGCGCGTTCTCGACCCAGGCGTTCGCGATCCTCATCCTCGTGATGTCCGTGGTCCTCGCGGGTCTCGCACTCACGGCGGGCGTGCTCATGAAGACGCGCCGTCGCATCGTCGAGGCGACGCTGCTGTCATGGGCTGCCGCGCTCGTTTTTGCACTGCCCGCGCTGCGCAACTTCATGCCGAACGCGCCTCCGATCGGGGCCGCGATCGACGTCTACGTGTTCCTGTGGGTCATGGTGGCCGCAGTGAGCGCTGCCGCTCTCGTCATAATTGCGTGGATAGAACGAGACCGACCGACGAGAGGGGACGACCATGCCGCGTGAGCAGGGACGCAAACTCGTCGCCCAGAACAAGAAAGCACGACACGACTACGCCATCGAGGACGTGTACGAGGCGGGATTGGTGCTCGTGGGTACTGAGGTGAAGTCTTTGCGCGCAGGACGTGCCGCGCTCACCGACGGCTACGCGACCCTCGATAACGGCGAGGTCTGGCTTCGGGGCGTCCACATTCCCGAGTACACGCAGGGCACGTGGACGAACCACGAGCCGCGACGTGCCCGCAAGCTGCTCCTCAACAAGGACGAACTGCGGCGGATCTCCGGCAAGGTCAAGGACACCGGCGTGACGCTGGTGCCGCTTTCCCTCTACTTCCAGGACGGATACGCAAAGGTTGAGATCGCGGTCGCCCGTGGCCGGCGTGCATATGACAAGAGGCACGCGATCGCCGAGCGCGAGTCCAAGCGTGAGACCGAGAGGGCGCTGGGCCAGCGGCGCTAGAGTCCGCGCATGAAAATGCGGATTGTCGGACTGATCGCTGCAAGCGTCGCGCTATTCACCTCTGCGCTCGCCGTCCCCGCGGCGGCCGGGTCGAGTAGCCCAGTGCCGCCCGCTGGGTGGCCCGCGGACCTCACGGCGGATTACGAATCGCTCTTCGGCGGCGCGGGCGCGTGGGCGCCGCAGGGCACAATCGTTGCCGACTCCGGTTTCCGTCCCTACCCGAACGGCTTCCCCTTCCGGAACTGGGGCGCCGACCTGACCCAGAATGCCCTCTTCTTTGGCGCTCCCGAGCGCGTGACGTATGCGATTCCTGAGAACGCATCCCCTATCACCGAGGCTCCTCTCAACTCGCTGGCAATGCGCAGGTCGTTCGGCGATGGGGTCTGCCTAGATGCATCATCCATAGATCCGCGCACGGGTTCGTGCACGCTGACATCGACGGCGCAGGTGTTCGCGAGCGCGATCCAGGCACAGGCGAACGGAGGGCACTGCTTCGGACTGGCCGCTGCGGCCTCGGCGCTGTACAACGGCCAGATCACTCCAAACCAGCTGGGATCTGGACTGGTTCTCTCGGCGAATACGCTCCCGACGGCAGCTCAGCGGACCATCACGCGCCTGTTCATTTCTCAATTCTTCGGTGGCGGCAACTCGGTTGACTATGAGTCGACGCCGACCACAGTCCTCCAGACCCTGATCAACGATCTGCGCGGCGGGGTAACGCCGTACATCCTCGTGATGTCCGGTCCCGTCGGCGGTCATGCGATCACGCCGTACGCGGTCTACGACCGCGGCAATGGGCTCTACGACATCGCGGTCTACGACAACAACTGGCCGAACCAGGAACGTGCAGTTCACGTAGACACCATCGCCAACACGTTCGAGTACCAGGGCCAGACCAATCCGGCAGAAGCGTCGCTGCTGTGGAGCTCGCAGGACAACGGCTTCATCGGACTCGCGTCTGTCGCGGACACGCTCGGGCCACTGACCTGTCCCATCTGCCGCGGGCGCGATCACGGCACCTTCGTCGCGTTCTCCGCGGTCGCCGAGAAGAACGCGGGGATCGAGATCGACGTGCAGGCGCTTGACGGCTCGGCGCTGCCGCCGTCGAGCTTCCAGGTACTCAGCCCGCTGAACCCGCCTGACTCCGGCTTGGCCGGGCTCCCGATGATCATCGTCAAGCCCGGCGTCTCCTTCCGAATAGTGCTCGACGCGGGCGCCATCGCCTCGCGACAGCCGCTGGAGGTCTATGCGATGGAGCCCACCACGAGTCGGTACGTCGACCTCGACGACGTGCTGCCCGGGACTACGCACGTGTTCGCCTTCGACGTGAAGTCCAAGGACAGCCTCGTGGCTGCCTCGAACTCCTCGTCGCCCCGTCTGCTGCAGACGGTTGAGCGGCCCGGATCCAGCACGACCCTGAACGGACACCTGCTGGCCCTGCGGCCGGGTTCGGCCGCGACGCAGGACTGGGACAAGGCCGCCAGGCACATGACCTACCGAAGCAGCGCGCGCCGAGCCACGACATGGAACGTCCAGGCGACTCGCACCACGGACACGGGGACCAGCGACTTCGTCGCGTTGTCGGTGCCTGTGCCCGCAGGCGCGAGCATCGTCGTCGATTACGGACAGTGGACCAAAGCCGCAGGGCCGAAGGCGTGGGTCGACCTGGATGACGACGGAACCCCCGACACTCCGATCACGTTCCAACCCGTGACACGCGCCTTGTTGCTGGGCCACGCGGACGAGTTGTTCGTGCAGCAGGGACCGAGTTAGTTCCCGCCGAAGTCCAGCCACTGCGCTCCAGCGCCAGTCGTCGGCGCCCCGAGCAACTGCTTCCTGCGCCACAGGGCCAGCAGCACGTCCTGCGCCGAGCCGGCGATGACCGGTGCATCCTCGGTCGAGGGCCTCACATCAACCGTTGTGCCCGTCGACCGAACCGAAAGGCGTCCGCCGACGTCCGTCATTTCCACGTTCACGATGCCGACAGGGGCTACTCGTCCGTCCCGAGCGATCACTCGCGGCACGATCACCTCGAAGTACTCGCGGACGAAGGCTGCCGCGAGCAGCGGGTCCATCAGGCTTGGCGCACCGACTGCGGATTGCGCGTCCCACAGGTGGACTGCGAGCTCGTGGGCCTGCCGACGTGGCCACACGGACGCAACCTTCGGCACGGTGAACGGATGCCACGTCGGCGCGTCCCTGGGGACGGACCCGAGGGTCTCGACCAGGGCGCGGTTGCCGACTCCCATCCAGGGAGCGAGCTCGGCATCGTCAGGGGGGCCATCGATGTCAGCCTCGACCGGCTGCGCTCCCGTCGAGGCCGCTAGGCGAGCCCAGCGCTGGACGTAACCGAGGTGGTGGGCGAGGTCGCGAAGGTTCCACCCCGGGCACGACGGGACGTCCGCAGAGAGGGGACCGGCGGCGATGACGGACGCGAAGGCGTCGCCGTCAGCGGATATCGATGCGAGGTAGTCGACCACAGCGGCACTCTAGGCAAGGTTGGCTACGTCGGGCCACGGGCGTACCATCGAAGGGCACCACAGGCTCGACCTTGATAACTGAACATGGGGGTGACAGGTTTCGACGTTCAGATGCTTTGACCGGAGAAGCGTGTCGAGAATCCAGGGTGATCTCGTTAAGAATCCTTGGAAAACAATAACTGCCAAAAACACGCAGTCTGCTGAGTCCTACGCCCTCGCGGCGTAGTACATAGATCAGCCGTCAGCCCAATGCGTCCCCGAATTGGGGTCTGACGTCGCTAGGGGACTCACCAATCGCTCCGGTCACGGGAGCGGGCGGAAAGACAAACAGTGACTGGGCCGCTACGGAACAGTGCCGCACGAAGTTCCGAGGCCGAGTAGCGATAGCGCGGCTACACACGTAGAAGAACGGAAGAAGCCTGTACGGACCCGGGTTCGATTCCCGGCACCTCCACCACCACCACGACGAAAGGCCCAGGGGCGGTATGCCCCTGGGCCTTTCGAATTGAACCGCCTTCCGGGTCAAATCGGCGTTCCGGGGCTGATTTGGCGCGCATTCTGCGGATTTGACCCGGAAGGCGGTTCAATTCGGGGTGGGGTTGTTGGTGATGCGTGATCAGGTCCGGCGCAGGGCGTCGGGCGTGAGGTCGGATAACGCCGGGTAGCCGTCGATCGCCATGATCAGGTCAGCCTCGGCGAGAATCGACCGCAGGACGTGGACGATGCCGTCGACGCCGCCGAGCGCGAGGCCGTACGCGTAGGGGCGGCCGATGCCGACTGCCGAGGCACCGAGGGCGAGCGCCTTGATGACGTCCGCGCCCGATCGAACCCCCGAGTCGAAGAGCACCGGCATGTCTCCCGCGGCCTCGACAACCCCGGGCAGGCAGTCGAGCGCAGCGAGGCCGCCGTTGGCCTGCCTGCCGCCGTGATTGGAGCAGTAGATCCCGTCCATCCCGTAGTCGCGGGCTCGCCTGACGTCGTCCGGATGGCAGATTCCCTTGAGTATCAGGGGAAGTGTGGTGATCGAGCGCAGCCAGGTGAGGTCATCCCAGACGAGCGACTTGCCGAAGATGCCGACCCAGTTCAGGACGCCGGCGCGCGGATTGCTGACGAGGTCGGCGTCGACCTTGCTGGCGAAGTTGGGGTCGGAGTAGTAGTTCGCAAGGCAGTGACCGCGCAGCTGCGGGAAGTTCGAGGTCGCCAGGTCGCGCGGGCGCCAGCCGGTGACCCAGGTGTCGAGCGTGACGACGATGCCGCTGAAGCCCGCGGCCTCGGCCCGATGCACCAGACTCTCGGCGAGATCCCGATCTGTCGGCGTGTAGAGCTGGAAGAGACCAGGCGTGTCGCCGAACTCCGCGGCGACGTCCTCGAGCGGATCGACCGACAGCGTCGATGCGCACATGGGAACGCCTGTGCGGGCGGCGGCCTTCGCGGTCGCGATGTCGCCGTGGCCATCCTGCGCGCACAGGCCGATGACGCCGATCGGTGCCATGAACACTGGCACCGGCCAGCGCTTGCCCCACAGCTCGACTGAGAGGTCGCGCTCGGTCGCGCCGACCAGCATGCGCGGCATCACCCCCCAGCGAGCGAACGCCTCGACGTTGGCGCGCTGGGTGAGTTCGTCGCCAGCGCCTCCGGCGACATAGGACCACACGGAGGGAGGCAGGGCTTGAGCGGCACGCGCCTCGAGCTCGCTGAAGGTCATCGGCAGCGTCGGCACGACACCGCCGAGGCCGTTCAGGTAGATCTCGACCTGGTAGTCGCCGTACGACGGAGCCATGGTGCCGCCAATCTCGAGCCGGGTCTGCGCACGCGGAAGCGTACTGGCGGGCGCCCCGTTATGGGCGAGGTCTGGATGGGTACCTCGGCCATACGTGATCGGACCTCGGGCTGATTGGCACGTTCATCACGCGGCCACTTCTGCTTCGACCGAACCAACTAAGGATCACCATGAGCACCGACGCCCAGTTCCCCGTGTCCGCCTTCGACCCCGCAGGTACTGAGAACCTGACCACCTCGCAAGGCACGCCACTCGGGGACACCGAGCATTCGCTGAAGGCCGGCCGTCGCGGACCGACGCTTCTCGCGGATCATCACCTGCGCGAGAAGATCATGCACTTCGACCACGAGCGCATCCCCGAGCGCGCGGTCCACGCACGTGGCGCGGGAGCCCACGGCACGTTCGTCGGCAACGGGGCCGCGGCTGCGTTCTGCCGAGCCGGGTTCCTGGCGAAGGGCGTTCAGACGAGAGTCTTCGTGCGCTTCTCGACGGTGGTCGGGTCCCGCGGATCCGCCGACACCGCTCGCGACACCCGCGGATTCGCCGTGAAGTTCTACACGGACGAAGGCACGTTCGACCTCGTCGGAAACAACATTCCCGTGTTCTTCATCCAGGACGGCATCAAGTTCCCCGACCTGATCCACGCCGCAAAGCCCCACCCCGACACGGAGATCCCGCAGGCGCAGTCGGCCCACGACACGTTCTGGGACTTCGTCTCCCTGCACACCCAGGCCACCCACCACATGCTCTGGGTCATGAGTGACCGCGGCATCCCGCGCTCCTACCGGATGATGGAGGGCTTCGGTGTCCACACGTTCCGACTCACCGATGCTGGCGGCAACTCGGTGCTCGTCAAGTTCCACTGGAAGCCGACGGCAGGCGTGCACTCGATGCTGTGGGAGGAAGCGCAGCTGACGGCGGGCATGGACCCCGACTTCCACCGTCGCGATCTCGCGGACGCCATCGACTCGGGAAACTTTCCCTCATGGGATCTCGGGGTGCAGGTCGTTCCGGACGAGGCCGACGAGATGTTCCAGGGCATCGACCTTCTCGACCCGACCAAGCTGATCCCCGAGGAGCTTGCGCCCGTGGTCGTGATCGGCACGATGACTCTCGATCGCAATCCGACCAACTACTTCGCCGAGACCGAGCAGGTCGCCTTCCACCCGGGGCACCTCGTCGCGGGAATCGAGCCCACGAACGACCCTCTGCTCGCCGCGCGTCTGTTCTCCTACCTCGACACGCAGCTGACGCGGCTCGGAGGTCCCAACTTCGGGCAGCTGCCGATCAACCAGCCGCAGGCGCCCACCAACGACAACCTGCGCGATGGAATGCACCAGACGCTCGTCCATGACGGTGTCGCCCCGTACTTCCCGAACTCGCTCGGCGGCGGATGCCCGTACCTCGCCGACCCGAGCGTCGCGTACGTCGAGAGTCCTGTTGCCGTCGAGGGGGTCGAGGAACGCGACTTTGCTGCCTCCTTCGACGACCACTTCAGCCAGGCTGCGATGTTCTACCGCAGCCTCACCCCGCTCGAGCAGCAGCACATCTGCGAGGCCATCGCCTTCGAGCTCGGCAAGTGCTTCCACCAGGAGATTCGCGAGCGCGAACTCGACGTGCTGGCCCAGGTCGACTCCGATCTCGCTGCGGGCGTGGGGGATCTGCTCGGCCTGACGCCGCCGAAGGCGAAGGCAGTTCCCGCAGGCTTCCTGTCCCCGGCACTCAGCCAGGTCACCAGCGAGGAGTTCCCCACAAACGGCCGAGTCCTCGGGGTCGTCGTGGGCGGAACTGCAGACGTCGCCGGTTTCGACGATGCGATCGCCCTCGCCGTCGCTGCGGGTGTTGCCGTGCTGATCGTTGCGCCGACCGGAGCTCCGGTCGACGTTGCCGGCGTCCCGGTGCCGCCCGACCGCACCTATGCGACGACGAGGTCGATCGAGTTCGATGCGGTCCTCGTCATCGCCGGCCCCGATGCCGACCTCGACCCGCGGGTGGTCACCTTGATCGAGGAGTCGTACCGCCATGGCAAGGCGCTCGCGTTCGTCGGCGGTCTGACCGCGGCCGCGGGTGGAGTGGAGGAGGACGAGGGAGCGGTTACGGCCGAGTCCGCGACAGTCGCGGTCACGGCCCTCGTCGATGCGATGCAGACCCATCGCGTGTGGTCGCGCCTCGAGGCGGCACGTGCATGACGGGGGAGCCTGACCAGGCAGCCCACCCCGAGGTCGAGAACGGTGAGACGGACGCGCCGCTGGTCCGGGTAGCTCTGGACCGACGCGAACTGCGCCACACCCTGATCATGGTGCTCGTAGCGGTGATTGCGCTGTCCGTGCTCCTGTGGGCGTGGGGGCTCCTCGCGCACTTCGCCTTCAACATCCTGCTCGCATGGCTCATCGCCATCTCCTTCGACCCGATAGTCGGCTGGTTGTCGCACCACGGAGTCCGTCGCGGACTGGCCACGGGGATCGTCGCCCTGGTAGCGCTGGTCGTCTTCGCGGGGTTCGTCGCACTGTTCGGCGGAGTCCTGGCCACGCAGATCGCGGACTTGGTTCAGGCGTTGCCCGACCTCGTCGTGAACGTCGTCGACTGGATCAACAGCACCTTCGGCGCGAACATCGACCCGGACAAGCTCACGAGCAATCTCAACCTCACGCAGGACCAGATCACCGGAGTCGCGGGCAGTCTCGCCGGCGGACTGCTCGGTGTCGCGTTGAGCGTCGTCGGACTGGTCTTCGACTTCGTGACGATCCTGGTGTTCGCGGTCTACTTCTCAGCTGATGCCCCGCGCATCAAGCGGTTCATCGCATCGTGGCTCAGGCCCGCACACCAGGTGAACTTCATCCGGGTGTGGGACATCTCGGTGCAGAAGGCTGGGGGCTTCGTGCTCTCGAAGCTTGCCTTGGCAGCACTATCGGCTGCCTTCCACGTCGGCTTCTTCTACTTGATCGACGTGCCGTTCTGGCTGCCGATGGGCATCTTCGCGGGTGTCGTCAGCCAGTTCATCCCGACAATCGGTACGTACATCGGGGTGGCGCTCCCGGCGCTCTTCGTCGCTTTCGACGACCCCCTCGACGTGCTCTGGATCGTCCTCTTCGCGACGGTCTACCAGCAGGTGGAGAACTACGTCTTCACGCCGCGCATCTCGACGAAGACGATGGACATCAACTCCGGAGTCGCCCTGGCCGCGGTCTTCATTGGCGCGGCCCTGTTCGGGCCGATCGGGGCGATCATCGGAATCCCGCTTGTCGCGATCGTCATTGCGGTCATCGAGTCATACGGCCACAGATACGACGTTCATCCATTCGTCGAACGCCACGCCGACTAGCAAAGGAGCACACATGACCGAGAACGTGCCAGATGAGGCCATCCCAGACGTGGGGCCGTCACCGGAAATACCGCCCGGCCCGCCGGACGTGGGCCCGTCGCCTCAGCCGTCGGAGCCGGGCGCGTCGCCCCTCGAGTGATCGCGCTGCTCCGGGCGGGCGAAGGGCAGCATGAGGAACAAGGCAATGACGAGAAAGCCCACGACTGCCGCAGTGGGCCGGAACTGGCCCACGACCAGCAGGACGACGTAGGCGCCGATGCCTGGCGTGACTCGTCGAGTGAGGATCCGGAAGTCGTCGTCGTCGATTCCCGACTCAACCAGATTGGCGTGCGCCGCATACCTCCACAGCAGCGACAGAACGATTGCCGTGAGTATCAGGTTGATGCCGTAGATCGTCACCGCCACGCGCTCAGGCTGATCCTCGCCGACATACTCGCCGACAAGGCGGGTCGTAAACGGAACGACGGAAACAACGAGAAGGAGCAGCAGGTTCAGGCGCATGAAAACCGGGTTCGCGCGCTCGACGTGCTCGGTCATCACCGTGTGTGCGAGCCAGACTGAGCCGATCGTGGCGAAACTGACGAAGTAGGCGAGGTAGGACGGCCACTGCGAGCGAAGGGCTCCGAGTAGGTCGTCTTCGCCCAGGGCTGGCACCGCGAGCTCAAGCACCAGCAACGTGATCGCAATCGCGAATACGCCATCGCTGAACGCTTCGAGGCGACCGGTGCGTATGGATGCCCTGGTGCGCCCTGATCGTGCGTGGTCGTCGCTCACAGGGCCTTGATCCACCGCGAGTTGTCGTCCTCCTGGATGTAGCCGGCGCCGGCCCATGCCTGCGTGCCGAGGTCGTTGTCATTGAGCACCATCGCGTCGGCGCGAGTTCCGCCCAGCTCGCGGAATCGCGCCTCGGCGGCGTCGATGAGCAGCCGGGCGATTCCTTGCCTGCGCCGGCTCGGCGTGACGGCCAGGCGGTACAGATGGCAGCGCCAGCCGTCCCATCCGGCGATGAGACTGCCGACGATTTCGGCGCCATCAACTGCGAGCAGGAGGGCGTGAGGGTCACGGGCGATCAGGGAGGTCACAGCGCCGGCGGTGTCGGACTCGCGCTCGCCGCCCACTGCGGACTGCGACCAGAACTCGAGGACCGCGGAGACGTCATCGGCGGTGGCAACCCGGACGGCGATCATGCGCGTGACAGTAGTCATGTCAGCACGGCTCGTAAACGACGAAGGGCCCCGCCGTGAGGCGGGACCCTTCGTATGTTGCGAAGTCTGAAATTAGACGACGCGGACCTTCTCGGCCTGGGGACCCTTCGGGCCCTGCGTGATGTCGAACTCGACGGTCTGGTTCTCATCGAGCGAGCGGTAGCCGCTCGAATCGATCGCCGAGTAGTGGACGAACACGTCGGGTCCGCCATCTGCCTGCTCGATGAAGCCGAAACCCTTTTCCGCGTTGAACCACTTGACGGTGCCTTGAGCCATAATGAAATTCTCCTTCAAAAGAACGTGACGAACGGTCGCCGTCACGCGGTCAGAAGAATCAGGCACCCGGTCGTACTCTGTGCGGTTGCTCAGGACTGTGATGCTGATATCTCTGTTCCTAGTGATTGAGTGTTCCCTAGTGCCGGGCAAACGGCAAACCCGAGGGTCACATTCGGTGGAGGCTGGTCATGGAAAGCGTGAAATTCAGTCGCGGAGCCCCCTCATGAGCCTGGACTGGGAGCAGGTAGTCGTCGACTCCGCGGATCCCGAGGCGCTCGCGACCTGGTGGGCTAGCGCCCTCGGCTGGGTCATCGTCGGGAGCGATCCGGAGGAGTACGAGATCCGACCTGAACCCGATCGGACGCCAGGGCTCCTGTTCCTTCGGGTGCCCGGGGGCAAGCCCGGCAAGAACCGCCTTCATCTGGATTTCCGGCCGGACGACCAAAGCGCCGAGGTCGCGCGCTTGGAGTCACTCGGCGCCACGAGGACCGATATCGGTCAGGGCGAGCAGACTTGGGTTGTTCTGGCCGACCCGGAGGGAAATGAGTTCTGCGTGCTGTCGCAACGGCGTCCTGGCGGGCTGAGCTGACGATGAGCGTCGATCCACCGCCGGTCCTGTCCGGCCCGCGCCTTGACCTCGTGCTCGTGACGGTCGAGCAGCTGTTGAGCCGCGATGGCACGGCGACTCCGATCTCGCTCGGCTACGAGGATCCGGAGGATGTTCTCAACCCGAGCCAGTCGCCCCTGCTGTTCCGAATTCCGCAGGTGGTGGCGGATCCGTCGGTGAATCCGTGGCTGATTCGACTTGCGGTGCTCCGGGACCCGGAGCCGGTGATTGTCGGCATCGGCAACTTCCACGATCGCCCCGACGAGGCCGGGATGGTGGAGATCGGCTACTCGGTGCTGCCCGCGTATCGCGGCCAGGGATTCGCCACCGAGATCGCGATGACGATGTGGGAGTTCGCTGCCGAACATCCGGACGTGCGCGTGCTGCGGGCCACGGTGAGCCCGGACAACAGCGCTTCGCTGCGGATCATCGAAGGAGCGGGCTTCGTTCACGTTGGCGAGCAGGACGACCCCGAGGACGGCCTCGAGCTGATCTACGAGCTGGCAGCGGCCGACTTCCGGTCGCGCCCATGATCGAGGTGGCGATCCGGCAGTTCGAGGCTCGAGACACGAGCGGCGTGATCAACCTGTGGCGCGAGTGCGGGCTGCTTCGCCCGTGGAATGACCCCGACAAGGACATCGCGCGCAAGGTGGCCGACTCTCCGTGGGGTCTGCTCATCGCCGAGCGCGACGGACTGCTGATTGGAGCGCTCATGGTCGGCTACGACGGGCACCGCGGCAGCATCAACTATCTCGCGGTCGCGCCCGAACTCCAGGGCACCGGACTCGGCCGCGTGCTGGTGGCCCACGCGGAGAAGCTGCTCCTCGCGCGCGGGTGTCCGAAGGTCAACCTGTCGGTCCGCGGGGACAACGTCGACGCCGTCGCCTTCTACGAGCGGATCGGTTACGTCGTCGAGGGAACTGAGCACGCGGTCGCGATGGGGCACCGGCTGATCGCGGACGTTGAGGGTTGACCCAGATTCTAGAATTTTCTAGAATCTGGCATGCCATTCAGCGTGAAGAGCGACCATGCCGATGAGCTCCTGCGCGAACTGCGCGAGCTCACCGGCGAGGGGATAACCGAGGCGGTGACCCGCGCCCTCGACGAGCGGCTCTCGCGCACGAGAGTCGGTGGGCTCTCGTCCGCCAGCGACATGATGTGGAGCCTTGAAGCGTTCTGGGCGAAGTATCCGGATCTGATCGGCCGCGACGTCGTCAGCGATGAGGACCTTCTGTACGACCAGGACGGCCTGCCGAAGTGACCGAACGCACCTTGGTCGTGGATTCCTCGGCGGTGATCTCCATGCTGCTCCGCGAGCCCGAAGCGCGGTGGTTCGTCGACCGTCTCGCGGAAGCGGACGAGCGACTCATGAGTGCGGGCACTGTCCAGGAGTACTTGCTCGTCGCGTCGAGTCGCGGGCGGTTGTCTCGTCCGATTGACTCGCACGATCTGTTCTCAGCTACATGGCAGGTGGTCGGCAGTTGCGACATACGCGTGGTGCCCGTCACCCAAGACCTGGCTGTTCTGGGTGCATCCGCTGTGACGCGATATCGCGGTGCTCCGGCGCGTCTGAACTATGGCGACGGTTTCACTTATGCCCTCGCCAAGGCCTACGGCTGTCCGATCCTTTGCAAGGGAGATGACTTCGTCCACACCGACATCGAGGTGATCCGGCCGACCTAGCCGCCCGCGAGTCTCGGCCCGGCGAGATCCCAGCCGCCGTCAGCCACGATCGTCGTGCCGGTGACGTAGTCGCCTCCCGGCGACAGGAAGAAAGCGATCACCGCGGCGACGTCCTCGGGTGTCTGCATCACCCCTGCCGGAATCTGCTTCGCCACCGCCTCCAGGTCCAGGCCGTACTTGCCGAAGGCTTCAGTGCTCACCAGGCCGGGTGCCACCGCGACGAGGCGGATGCCGTACGCGGCCCACTCGATGGCGAGCGTGCGGGTGAGGCTGTCGACGGCAGCGCGTGCCGCGGAGGAGTGAGCCATGTAGGGGATGCCGCGCAATGGCGTCATCGTCACACTGACGACCTTGCCGTAGCCGTTCGGGATCATCGAGCGCGCGGCTACGCGGGTGGTGAGGTACCAGGGTGCCTCCAGGTTGAGCCTGGTCACGGAGCGAAAGCCATTCGGCGAGACGGTCTCAGCCGGTGCGACGAACTGCCCCCCGGCGTTGTTCACGAGCAGGTCGATGCGCTCGTGTCGCTCGATGATCGTGTCGAGTGCGGTGTCCACCTGGTCGAACTCGCGAAGGTCGACGGGCAGGGTCGTCATCGGCAGCGTGGACTCGCGCGCCGCGGCGAGGGCAGCGGTCTCGTCGAGCTTCTCTGCCGTTCGGCCGAGGATGACGACCTCGGCACCGAGATCGGCCAGGTGGAGGGCGGTGGCGCGGCCGATGCCGGACCCTCCGCCGGTGACGAGGGCGACGCGTCCGGTCAGGCAGCCGGGGCGCAGGGCGTCGAGGGGACTGGTCATGGCGTCACGATATCCGCAGACCTTGACGCTCGTATCAACTTGACGTTAGCGTCAGGTTGATGGCTCCGGTCCTGAGATCTCGCATTGACACGCGCTCGGACGCGTACGTCGCCAACCGCGGCGCGCTGCTCGATGCCCTGGCGCAGATCGATGACCTGTACGGGGAGGTCACCCGCGGCGGCGGCAGTGGCAACCCAGACAAGGACGCGAAAACCGTCGACCGGCACCGCGCCCGCGGCAAGCTCCTGCCGCGCGAGCGGATTGGACTGCTTCTCGATCCCGGTGCGGCCTTCCTCGAGCTGTCGCCCCTCGCCGGGTGGGGCAGCGACGACGCGACAGGCGCCGGGCTGGTCACCGGGATCGGGCGCATCAGCGGCGTCGAGTGCGTCATCAGCGCCAACGACCCGACCGTCAAGGGTGGCTCGCAGGCACCGATCACCGTGACCAAGGCCCTTCGAGCCATGGAGATCTCCCGGCTCAATCGGCTGCCGCTCGTGTCGCTCACCGAGTCCGGCGGCGCCGACCTGACGCAGCAGGTCGACGTGTTCAACCCCGGCGGCGCGACCTTCAAGAACCTCTCGCGGCTATCGGCCGCGGGCATCCCGACCATCACCATGGTCTTCGGATCGTCGACGGCCGGCGGCGCATACGTGCCGGGCATGAGCGACTACACGGTCCTGCAGAAGGACTCCGCGCGCGTGTATCTCGGCGGCCCGCCGCTGGTGAAGATGGCGATCGACGAGGACGCCGACGACGAGACCCTCGGCGGCGCGGAGATGCACGCGCGAGTCTCCGGCCTCGCCGACTACCTCGCGGTGGACGAGCTCGATGCGCTGCGCATCGGCCGCGACATCGTCGCGCACCTGAACTGGGCCAAGCTTGGCCCCGGCCCTGCCGCCGCGCCGCGCCCGCCCGCATACGACTCCGAGGAACTTCTCGGCATCGCGTCCGCGGATATCAAGGTTCCGTTCGAGGCGCGCGAGGTCCTGGCCCGCGTTCTCGATGCGAGCGAGTTCGACGAGTTCAAGCCGCTCTACGGATCGACGCTCGTCACGGGCTGGGGTTACGTCAATGGCTTCCATGTCGGCGTCCTCGCGAACAACGGCATCCTGTTCAGCGAGGAGGCGCACAAGGGCGCGCAGTTTATCCAGCTGTGCAATCGCATGAACGTGCCGATCCTGTTCCTGCAGAACATCACCGGATTCATGGTCGGCACCAAGTACGAGCAGGGCGGCATCATCAAGGACGGTGCCAAACTGATCAACGCGGTCAGCAACTGCGGTGTGCCGATGATCACGCTGATGATGGGGGCGTCCTACGGCGCCGGCAACTACGGCATGGCCGGCCGCGCGTACGACCCACGCTTCATCTTCAGCTGGCCCAATCACCGGATCGCCGTCATGGGACCCAAGCAATTGGCTGGCGTGCTGACGATCGTCGCGCGGCAGAAGACCGAAGGCGCGGGCCAGGTCTTCGACGAGGAGGCCTTCGCCCCCATCCGCGATGCGTTCGAGCAACAGGTGGAAAGCGAGTCGACTGCGCTGTTCGCCACAGGACGCATGTGGGATGACGGGATCATCGATCCGCGCGACACCCGCACGGTCCTCACGCTCGCGCTGTCGGCCGTTCACTCCGGTGCCGTCGCAGGCACCGACTCTTACGGCGTCTTCCGGATGTGATGACGATGCCAACACGAATTTCCCGGATCCTCATCGCCAACCGCGGCGAGATCGCCTCTCGCGTCATCCGCACCGCTCGAGTGCTCGGCATCTCGACCGTCGCGGTGCACTCCGATCCGGATGCCGACGCGCCGTACGTGCGCGAGGCAGATCTGGCCGTCCGCCTACCGGGGGCGGCGAGCGCGCAGACGTATCTCGATGGCGCGCGGATCATCGAGGCCGCGCGTGCGGCCGCTGCCGACGCGATTCATCCGGGGTACGGCTTCCTTTCCGAGAACGCGGACTTCGCGCGCCTGGTGCAGAAGGCCGGGCTCATCTGGATCGGGCCGACGCCTGAGTCGATCGAGGCGATGGCGCTGAAGGTCGAGGCCAAGCGCACCGCCGCCGCGGCAGGGGTGCCGCTTGTCGCCGGTGCCGAGCTTCCCCAGGGACAGTCGGATGACGAGGCCTTGGCGGCCTGCGCGGCGGTGGGATACCCGCTGCTGGTGAAGGCGAGTGCCGGTGGCGGTGGCAAGGGAATGCACGTTGTCACCGCTCCAGCGGATCTGCTCGAGGCGCTGCAGTCCGCACGGCGCGAGGCGAAGAGCTCATTCGGCGACGACACGATCTTCGTCGAGCGCTACCTCGCGGGTGCTCGTCACGTCGAAGTTCAGGTGTTCGGGGATGTGCACGGCAATGTCGTGCACCTGTTCGAGCGCGAGTGCTCCATTCAGCGACGCCATCAGAAGGTCATCGAGGAAGCGCCGTCGCCAGGCGTGACGCAGGAGGTTCGGGAGCGGCTGCACTCCGCCGCAGTGTCGCTGGCCACCGAGATCGCTTACGTAGGCGCGGGCACCGTCGAGTTCATGGTGTTCGGCGCGGGTGCAGATCAGGAGTTCTCATTCCTGGAAATGAACACCCGCCTTCAGGTCGAGCATCCGGTGACCGAGGAGATCACCGGAACCGACCTGGTGATGTGGCAGATCGCCGTGGCATCGGGACTGCCTTTGCCGCTGACGCAGGATCAGCTTGCGGTTCACGGCCATGCGATCGAGGCCCGCCTGTACGCAGAGGACCCGGCGAACGGCTACCTGCCAGCCACAGGTGAGGTGCATCGATTCACGTCGCCGTCGCGACCCGGATTGCGCATCGACGCAGGCGTCGCCGACGGAAGTGTCATCACTCCGCACTACGACCCCATGCTCGCCAAGGTCATCAGCCATGCGCCGACGCGTGAGCTCGCGGCCGCTGTCCTCAGCGATGGCCTTGCCCGCATGAGCCTTCACTCGCCGGTGACGAACCGTGACTCGCTGGTGGCGATTCTGAGGTCGGATCCCTTCCTGGCCGAAGACACGACGACAGCGTTCCTCGACGAGCACGCCGACCTGCTCGCCCCCGTCCTTCCCGAACTCGTCGAGCTACGCCATGCGATCGCCGTCGCGTACGGGGTTACCGACCTCGACTGTCCTTCTGGCGCTGTACCGCGTGCCTGGCGCAACGTCCCATCTGCGCCGCAGTTCGTCACGATTCGTCGCCGTGGCTCCACCGAGTTCCTCTCCGTCCTCGTTGACGCAACGCGAGACGGTGACCGAGTCAGGATCGCCCGCACCGATGAGGTTCCCTACGGGGGAGTGTTCTCGGCATCGACTGTCGACGTGCCGACTGCGCGAGTGCGGGTCGAGCGCGTTGACGCCCTCGTGACGGCGGTCGTGGAGGTCGATGGCGTAGCCGCGCGTTGCCAGGTCTCGCGATACGGCGACGAGGTGTTTGTCGACGACGGGCTGCATTCGACGGCGTGGACGGTCGCGCCGCGCTTCGCTGATCACTCGCTCGATGCCGCCGGCCACGGCCCCTCGACCACGGTTCCCGGAACGATCACGGCAGTACTCGTCGCGGCCGGCGATGTTGTCACTGCCGGGCAGACCCTCGTGATGCTCGAGGCCATGAAGATGGAGCACCGGATCATCGCCGACGATGACGGGGTGGTCGCGCGAGTGCTCGTGGAAGTCGGCCAGTCAGTAGACGCGCACACGGTCGTCGTGGAGTTCGCCGTGGACGATGAGTCATGACCGAGCCCATTCGGATTGCCAACTGCAGCGGCTTCTTCGGGGACCGTCAGTCCGCTGCGCGCGAGATGGTCGAGGGCGGACCCATCGACGTACTCACCGGCGACTGGCTCGCCGAGTTGACGATGCTGATTCTTGCCCGACAGCGCATGAAGCACGGCAACGGATATGCCCGCACGTTCCTCGCGCAGATGGAAGAACTGCTGGGCACGTGCGTGGATCGACGGATCCGCATCGTGAGCAACGCCGGGGGACTTGACCCCGAGGGACTCGGGACCGCACTGCGTGAGCTGGCCGACACCCTCGGACTGACTCTGAGCATCGGCGTGGTGAGCGGCGATGACATCGCGCCTCGAGTCCGCGAACTGGGCGCTGCTGGCGAGTCGTTCGTCAACCTCGACACGGGCGAGGCGCTCGCCGCCGCCGGCGTGCGCCCGCTGACCGCGAACGCGTATCTGGGTGGCGAACCGGTGACCGCGGCGCTCAATGCTGGCGCCGACATCGTCGTCACCGGTCGTATCACCGACGCCGCGCTCGTCATCGGTCCCGCGGCGTGGCGGCACGGGTGGGACTACGAGGCGGCGCGGTCGGGAGACCAGGTGACCCTCAACGCGCTTGCCGGCGCCCTGGTCGCCGGACACATCATCGAATGCGGAGCCCAGGCGACGGGAGGCAACTACGCGTTCTTCGCCGACGTTCCGGGCCTCGAGCACCCGGGTTTGCCCATCGCCGAGGTCGCCTTCGATGGCAGCAGCATCATCACGAAGCACAGCGGGACTGGAGGAATGGTCACCGTGGGAACCGTCACCGCACAGCTTCTCTATGAAGTGGGCGGTCCGGAGTACCTCAATCCGGATGTGACCGCCCGGTTCGACTCGATCAGACTCGAGCAGGTCGGTCGCGACCGAGTCCTCGTCGACAGCATCGTCGGCGAGTTGCCGCCAAGACGACTCAAGGTCGCCATGAACTATCTGGGTGGCTTCCGCAATTCGCTGACGTTGGTCATCACCGGACTGAATGTCGAGGCGAAGGCCGACCTGGTCCTGCGCACGATCACCGGCGTGGGCCTGGCCCAGTCGACTGAACTCGATCCCGCAGCGCTGGCGGCGCATTCGACTCTTGACGTGCGCGAACTGAGCGTCGAACTCCAGCACAGCGGTGTCACCGATCCGGCTACTGCATCGCAGGCGCAATCATTCCTGCGGATCACGGTGAAGGACGACGACGCGGACAAGGTGGGCAAGCCCTTCACTGAACGCGTCATTGAGGCCACGCTGTCGTCCTACCCGGGACTGTTCCCGACGACCCCGCCCGGTCCCGCCACCCCGTACGGCGTGTACTGGCCGACCACAGTCGCTCGCGAGGCCGTACTGGTCGACGTCAGACTCGACGGCGAGGTGATCGCATGACGACGACCCGACTGCCGCTGGGCACGTTCATCGGAGCACGAAGCGGAGACAAGGGCGGCAACGCGAATGTCGGGCTGTGGGTTGTCGATCCGTCCGAGACTGCTGCGGTCGAGCTCGCTCACGGTGGCGAGGCGGATCTGGCCGCGGGCATCGACCTGATCGACCTCGCTGACGCGCGATACGCGTGGCTTGAGGCGATGGTCACCGTCGATCGCGTCCACGAACTGCTGCCGGAGACCCGAGATCTCGCTGTCGATGTCTTCGCACTCCCGAACCTGCGCGCCGTGAATGTCGTCATCCACGGAATCCTCGGCCGAGGCGTCGCGGAGACGACCCGCACCGACCCGCAGGCCAAGGGCCTCGGCGAGCACCTGCGCGCGCGACTGGTGGATGTACCCGCAGAGCTCCTGGACGAACGATGAGCGCGATGCTCACCGAGGGTGCTCGAGCGCCACTGTCCGAACGCGGCCGTCGCACGCGCGAACGACTGGTAGCGGCGGCGCGGCAGGTCTTCGAGGAGCGCGGGTTCGACGCCACTCGCATGAGCGATATCGCGCAGGCAGCGGGCGTGAGCCACGGCACGGTCTACACGTGGTTCGCCACGAAGGAGGATGTGCTCCACGGAACCGTCGACTCCGTGACCGAGGCCATGTACGAGGTACTCAGCACCCCGGACGTCACCGATCCGATCGAGCGCATCTCGCTCGCCAACGCGCGCTACCTGGAAGTTCACCGCGCAACCGCGCGGCTCATGGAGGTCGTCGCGCAGGCGGCGGTCAACGACGAGTCCTTCCGAGCCGTGCTGACCAATCTCCGCCATGCGCATGTGGACCGCGTCGCCAAGACCATCAGCAAGCTTCAGAAGGACGGCCTGGCGGTTCCCACCCTCGACCCGCGGATCTCCGCGGCCGCGCTCTGCGCAATGGTCGAGGGGTTCGCCCGGCACTGGCTCAGCACCGAGGGTGCCTCGGACGAACTGGCAGCCGACGCACCGGTGATCGTGACATTGACCGAACTGTGGGCTCGAGCACTCGGGCTCATCAACCCAGGAGGTAGCTGATGTTGTTCACGTCGGAGCACGAGCAGTTCCGCAAGAGTGTTCGCCAGCTCGTCGAGCAGGAGATCAACCCGTACGTGGACAAGTGGGAGGAAGACGAGATATTCCCAGCGCATGAGCTGTTCCCGAAGATCGGGGCGATCGGCGGCTTCGGCCTGGAGTACGACACCGAGTTCGGCGGCGGCGGAACAGACCACTCGTACACCGTCGTCCTCGCGGAGGAGCTCGGGCGATGCGACGCGGGCGGTGTTCCGATGGCCATCGCGGTGCAGGCGGGCATGGCGACGCCCGCGCTCGCTCGATTCGGCAGTGACGAGCTCAAGCGCGAGTTCCTGGAACCGACACTTGCAGGGGACCTGGTGTGCTCGATCGCCGTCAGCGAGCCGGGAGCGGGGTCCGACGTCGCAGGTATTCGCACGCGCGCCGTCCGCGACGGCGATGACTGGGTCATCAATGGTCGCAAGATGTGGATCACCAGCGGCACTCAGGCCGACTGGATCTGCCTGCTCGCCCGCACGTCGGACGAGGGCGGCTATCAGGGCATGAGCCTGCTTCTCGTGCCCACCGATACGCCCGGCTTCAGCGTCGGTCGCAAGCTGAAGAAGATGGGCAACAACTCCTCCGACACTGCTGAACTGGTGCTCGACGACGTGCGCATCCCGATCAGCAACACCATCGGCGAGGCCGGTCGCGGCTTCCAGATGCAGATGGCGCAGTTCCAGGACGAGCGTCTGTGGATCTGCTACATGGCGGTTACGGGCGCCCGTCGAGCCATCGACCGCACCAAGGAGTACCTCCAGATGCGCGAGGCCTTCGGCAAGCCGCTCATGGCCAATCAGTACATCCAGTACACACTGGCGGAGCTGGTCGCTGACATCGACGTGCTGCATGGGTTCCTCCACCACACTGCAGAGCGCTACGTCGCCGGCGAGGACGTCACCCGTGCGGCGACCGTCGCGAAGCTCCAGGCAGGGCGGTTGAGCCGCAAGGTTGCCGACGCTGCGGTCCAGTTCCACGGCGGCATGGGCTACGCCGAGGAAATGTGGGTGGCCCGCTACTTCCGCGACTGCCGGCTCGGCAGCATCGGCGGCGGCGCTGACGAGGTCATGCTGCGCGTCATCACCATGCTGGAGGGGATGGGCAAGAAGTGAGCGAAGCGGTGACCCAGGCTGTTCTTTACGCTGTCGACAACGCGGTCGCGACGATCACGTTGAACCGTCCTGACTCCAGGAACCGACTCGACGCGGCCGGGATGGCGGAGCTGGCGGAGTGCTTCGCGCGCGCGGCCGCTGACGACAGCGTGCGCGTGGTCGTTCTCACCGGATCTGGAAATACCTTCTGCTCCGGCGCCGACATGAGCGCTGCAGTCAGTGGAGATGCTGCCGGTTTCACCGGATCGGGACCGGCTGCGCTCGTCAGGGTGCTGACGGCGATGCTCGACCTGCCGAAGCCCATTATCGCCAAGGTGCAAGGCCACGTCGCGGGCGGCGGCAACGGGCTGGTGGCCGCCGCCGATATCGCGATCGCATCCGCAGACGCGCGCTTCGCCTTCAGCGAGGTACGCATAGGCGTCGCTCCAGCAGTGATCTCGGTCGTCTGCCTGCAGGTGATGAACCGCAGGGCCGCGCAAGATCTGTTCCTCACCGGCGAGCGGGTGGATGCTGACCGCGTGCTCGAGGCGGGTCTGCTCACCTCGGTGATCGCGGCTAACGGACTTGATGCCGCTGTTGCGGGCAGCGTCGAGCAATTGCTCGCGGGCGGGCCCTCGGCGCTGGCCGGCGCGAAGGATCTGCTTCGCCGCATTCCTGCGCTGCCGCTGGAGGAGGCTTTCGATGAGGCCGCGTCGATGTCCGCGTCGCTCTTCGCGTCGGCTGAGGCCCAGGAAGGCATGAGCGCCTTCCTCGAGAAACGTGCTCCCAACTGGGCGGGGCGGTCAGCGGGGAGCGGAGAGTCGTAGCGGCAGTCCGAGGAACTGGGCGTACCGCTCCAGCGCTGCGGTGGCTTCCGCGGTCCTGCGCTTCGAGAGTGGCTCGAATGAGATCACATCAACATCGACTCGATCATGGCGGATCGTCCGGGTCCACGTTGCGACGGCGCGCCCGTCCATGCAGATGGTCGATCGGAAAACTCCGTTGCCGCCCGGGACGATCGCCTCGAAATCCTCAGGCGCAATCTGAACCCGTCGATCCTTGTAGCCGAGCACGAACTCGTCGAAGCCTGGAAGCGCGTGAGTGGGCTGTGCAGGAAGCCCGTCGGCCAGTTGCTTGGCGATGTCCGAAGACATCCAGAGAACCTCGCCGGCGTACTCGGCGGATGCGAGCCGGTCGGCGTTTGCAGCGACACCGGCCCGGCTGTCCGTGAGCGTGAGGCCCGACCAGCCGGCGAAGTCGGTGACCGTCGTGGGTCCGTGGCTGCGGAAGTAGCGCCATGCGAGCTCGGCCAGCGCTTCCGTGCGACCGAGCGTGCGCTGGTTCGGCGCCCAGTCCTCCAGCAGTACGAAGGTCTGCTGCTTTCCGTCATTCGGCCCGATGCAGATCGCCCCGGCGTGGGCGGCGTAGCCGAGCGCGTGGTAGCCCGCTTGGCCGTCGACGCGCACTCCGTGTGCCGAGAGAGCCTCGAGCGCGGCGGCGCGAGTGAGACGCCGACCGCCGCGCAGCGCGTCAACGAGGATGGCGACCGCCCGGTCAGCGCTCGCGGGATCGAGGCCGACGTCCTCGCGTCGCTTTGCTGACGCTGACAACGACCTGCTCCCAGTCAGCGCGAGCATCCACGTGACGTCCTCAGGGGGAACCAGGTGAATCGTCCCTCGCATGGGCCAGGTGCGTACGACCTCGCCCGACTCGATCGCGGCACTGACATGCGCGACGCTGCTGCCGGGCAGGCGCACTCCCAGCGACCACACCCCGCTTGCCAGATCCTGCGACTGCATCGCGCCCATCCATGCGACGACCGCGCCGGGTGAGGTGAGGTCGTGGGAGCCGAGCAGGAGGCTGACCTGGCGTGCGCGCGCGACCTCGGTGGCGGAGATCGTCGGCGTCGTCACGCCGTCATCTTGTCAAGAAGCTGCCCGCGAGCCCGCGGATGCCGTCCCGAGCCAGGTGTGCGGATTGCCGTCCCAGCACCAGCCGAGCTTGGGGGCCTTCGCGGAGATCCACATTGCGGGAACTCTGCGGTCGTGCCTACGCGAGCCAGAGAGCATGAAGCACTTGTTCTTCTCCAGAACGCCGGGGAAGTGCGTCACCAGCGCGATGCCCTCCGGGATCGTCAGCGGCGTGCGGCCCCGCGCCGTGATCACAGGTAGCGCGTCCTCGGGGCGGACGTTGCAGAACTCCTCGCCCCTCTCGATCCCGATTACGAGGTAGGCCGGCGTCGTGGGCACGTCGAGCCGTTCCAGTGGCACGAACGGAGTCAGGCCATCGTCCCCATGGTTGCGGTCGACCACTCCCGGAAGCGTCCCGCCCTGGAGATGCAGAAGCGGGACCAGGAGTTCGGGTGCGATCAGCATCGGGTTGATCACAAGTACCCATGGCACATTCGATGCGGTGGCAGGTTGCGCATCGATCCTGTCTACGTGCTGACCAAGGGGCTCGATGAGCGCCACGAACTCATCATCGGTTGTGCCCGCCAACGCGGGATACCCGAGAGCGAGAAGGCGATCACGCTGACGGTCGAACTCCATGCTCGCTGTGTACGCCATGCGACCTCCGGTCGTGGTGTGGGGGAACCTAGCGATAACCCGTGTAGCCGGCAGCACATTCCCCTAGGGTCCGGTCCATGTGCTGCTTCGTTCTCATCCTCGGGTTTCTCGGACCACGTATCGCCTTCCTGGCTGTCTGGATCTTCGGCGAGGACCGGGTGCAGGATGCCTTCTCCAACAACTTCTGGTGGCCGCTGCTCGGCGTGATCTTCCTGCCGTGGACAGCGTTGGCGTTCGTCGCAGCGTGGGCACCGACCGGCGGGGTCAGCGGGATCGGCTGGCTGGTCGTCGTGCTCGGATTCCTCCTCGACATCGGCAGCTACGCGAGCCGTTCCGCAGGACAGCGTTTCAGCTCGACCACTGCGTAAGGGCATTTCAGGCTCGATGAGCCTTCGCACGTCCTGAGGAATAGCCTTCGGGTGGGCGTCCGGGCGGAGGTGCGGGTTCACGTGGCCTCCGACGCATGGGACGACACCAACGACGCCGCTCGCTCGGAGATGTATCGCGTTCTCGCTGAGAATGTCTCCGATCTCGTGCTCTGGGGACACGAGGGCGTGCTGCGTTGGGTGTCCCCGTCGGTCACGTCCGTGCTCGGCTGGACTCCGGCGGACCTCGTCGGCAAGTCATTCACCTCCATCGTCCATCCAGACGATGTGGACAGTGCCGCGGCGACCAGGCCAGAGGTCTACGGCGGCGCCGAGGTGCACACCCGCCTGCGCGGCCTGACGAAGTCCGGCGGAGTCCGATGGTTTGAAGTGCGAATCACCCCTTATGTCGATGCGTCGGGCAGCAATGACGGCTCGATCACGTCGGCTCGGGACATCACAGAGCAGGTGGCCGCTGAGCAGGCCCGCGACGCGGCGGAGGCGGCGCTGCTTCAGCGCGAGGAGCGCTACCGGCTGCTTGCGGAGAATGCGTCTGACCTCGTCTACTTCGCCGACGCCGACGGCCGCGCGCTGTGGGTCGCACCGACCGTCGAGGCATGCCTGGGCTGGACGGCTGAGCAGCTCGTCGGCACCGTCGTCACCGACCTTGTCCACCCCGAGGACTGGGATGTCGTGGCCGCGATCAACGAGATCGCTGCTCCCGGCGAGGAGGTACTGGCGCTGCAGCATGGGACGAAGCACCCGGTACTCGCTCGCGTACGCCAGTGCGATGGGAACTACCGCTGGATGAGTGTCAGCGCCACGAGAGTGCACGAGCGAGGCCATGAGAGCGTCAGCGCCGTCGTCGGGATGCGTGATGTCCAGGAGCTCGTCGCGACACAGGCGCTTGCCGAGCGAGGCAAGCGCGACGACCTGACCGGACTGGCGAACCGCACGCACCTGCTCGACAGCCTCGAGCAGCTACTCGGGGAGAGCCGTCGGCGCAGCGACCTGAACGCACTTCTGTACTGCGATGTGGACTTCTTCAAGACGATCAACGACTCATACGGCCACGCCGTCGGAGACCTGGCCCTGCAAGAGTTCGCCGATCGCATTCGGCATACCGTTCGCGACACCGACCTGGTGGCGCGGCTTGGCGGAGACGAGTTCGTCATCGTCCTGCGCGGGCTGGCGAGTGCTGATGACGCCTACCTGGTCGCCGAGAAGGTTCGCACGGCGCTGCGCGCGCCAATGTTCATCGACGGGCTCGAACTGTCGCGAACGTTCAGCATCGGGGTCGCGACCGCGCGGGCTGATGTCACGCCGGACCAGTTGCTACGCGATGCGGACGGCGCCTTGTATGAGGCGAAGGTCGCCGGTCGCGATCGAACGGTCGTACGTCGCTGACGTCACGGCGACCAGGTGTACCTGACGTCGGTGATCTCCCGGCCCTCGCGCAGCGCTCGGCCCTCGTAATGCGTGACCGGCCGGTCTTCCGGTCGGTCAATCACACCGCCGTCCCACCGAGGATCCGCGTCGAAGCACGCGACCATCGCGTCCGCGTACTCCTGCCAGTCGGTGGCCAGGTGCCAGAATCCACCGGGCTCCAGACGCGATCCGACCAGGGCGAGCACCTCGTGCTGGACGAGCCGCCTCTTGTGGTGACGTGCCTTGGGCCAGGGGTCGGGAAAGAATGAGCGGACTCCCAAGAGGGCCGCGGGCGAGATCATGAATTCGAGCACGGCGAGCGCGTCGGCCTCGATGATCCGCACGTTGGTCAGCGCACGATCACCGACCAGATCGAGGAGGTCTCCGATGCCGGGCGTGTGCACATCGACGGCGAGGATGCCGACGTCAGGCGCGGCAGCAGCCATCGCGGCCGTGGCCGCGCCGGTCCCGAATCCGATCTCGAGGACGGTAGGCATTGGCGCGTCCCACATGCTCTCCAGGTCGAGCGGCGCACTCTGGACGGCAACGACATACTCGGCATGCTCAACGAGCGCCGCGGCCTCCCGCTGCGTCATACGGGACCGTCGGGGCTTGTACGTGCGGATCCCCGGACGCAGGACGGACGAGCGGTCCTGCAGGGACAGGTCCGCGCGGAGGGTCATGCCGCGACTCGCAGTCGAAGCGGCGCGTTCACGCGGTACTTGCGGTCTGACTCGATGCGCCAGCAGGACTGGCGCCCGCGGGAGCGGAACTCCCACAGTCCGTCCTCCGCCGGACCACCGGCCACAAGTGCCGTCTCCTCATCTATGCCGATGACGCTCGCCTCCGAAAGGACGAGCGGTCGCAGCGCGAAGTCGGGGATCATGCGGCTGAACTTGTCGAAGTGCGGGAGCACTCGCAGATCGGGAACGATGCCGAGGCCATCGGTCCCTCCGCGCTTCGGGTGCCGGAAGTCGGGGACGTAGCCGCCCATGGCCATCGCGCCAGCGCTACATCCAGCAAGTGATGCGCCCGCCTTCCACTCCGCTTCGATCGCGTTCCACAGGCGGGTGTCGCGCAGCGTGTCTGCCAGGTAGCCGGGATTCCCGCCGGACAGGTAGATCAGTCCCGCGCCGGCGATGGCATCAACCCACGCATCGGCATTGGCGTCATGGCGATTGCGCACGTCAATGACTACCTGCTCCGCATCCAATCGCGCCGCGGCCTCGGCGCCGAGGGCGTGCCAGCGCGCGAGCGACGAGTCACCTTCCGGAGCCGCGGCAGTCGCGAGTTGCACGTACCGACGCGGGCGATCCTCGAGCAGCCACGCCTCGATGTCGTGCATGACGGGCAGGTACTCGCCGCTTCCGACGAGTGCGAGACGTCCCGGGCCGGTCATTCGTCGAGGGTATCCCGATCAGTCGCGACGGACCCAGTGCTCACGCGCCGGCAGGTGCGGACCTAGCAGAAGTCCGAGCACGAGTGCGAGGAGGTGCAGGGCAACGCCGAATGCGATGACGGCACCGACTCCGACCGCAATCAGCGCTCCGCACACGGCGGTGCTCGCTGCGAAGGCGGCAGTGCGCAGGCTTGCCGACGTCGTGAAGATCTGCGACTGCACGTGTGTCGGCGACTCGCGAGCGCGAATGAGGAACATCGCCGACATGAGCGGCGGCTCGACGGCACCCATCGCGAACGCGGCGACCAGAAGGAGCCAGGGCGTCGGGGCCGCGCCGATCCCAGCAAGCATGACCGCGGACAGGAATGTCGACGCGATCACCATGCGATCGGGCCGCTGCACGGGGTGCCGGGTGAACCACAGGGCGGTGACGACACCGCCCGCCGCGAAGACGCCCAGGATCACGCCCGTGAATTGCAGCGAGCCGGTGAGGTCCTGCGCGAGCACGGGCGCCGTCACGAATACCGCAGCCTGGCCGGCGAAGCCGACGGTGGTGATGATGACGGTCCGACGTAGCGCGACATTGCGAGCCATGACCTGCGTGCCGGCCCTCAGGTCGGAGAGCAGGGAGTTCGTCGACCGATCGCTCCCCGCGGATATCAGCGGGACGGTCCGCAGGCCGATGAGGGCGGAGATGACGAGAGCGACAACGAGCCACAGGGGGGCCTGGGTGGACACGGCAACAAGTGCGGCGGCCAGTGGCGGCGCCACGACCGACGCGACGCTATAGGTCGCCGCGTCGGCGGAGTAGGCGCGCGTAAGTGCCGGCTTCGGGATGAGTCGCGGAAGCTGGGCACTCCACGCACCGGTGGCAGCGGGGTACCCGAATCCGGCCACGACGGCGAAGCCGAGGAGGACGCCCATGGGAACGTGCCCGATCGTCAATGCGATGGCCGCGAGCCCGACACCGAGGGTCCCCAATGCCAGCGCGAAGCCGCGACGTGGCCTGGCCGCTCGATCAAGCAGGGCGCCGATGATCGGGCCGCCGACCGCGGCTGAGGCGGTCATCGCCGCGACGAGGTACGACCCGGTCGACGCACTCCCGAGAACGGCGACGGTGACGACGAGGAGCGCCGGACCGGCGGACTCCGATGCGGCGCGCGCGAGGGTCGCGGTGGCGAGGTAGGCGGGCAGCGAGTTCGCCTGTGGCTCGGACACGTGCCCAAGGTATCCGCGACCGGCGGAAGCCATCGACCGAGATACCCCCATGGGTATGACAGGTACGATGACCGCATGGAGATCGAGCCCGCAGTCAGTCACGACATCGTCCTGCGTCTCAAGCGTGCTCATGGCCAGCTCGACGGGGTCATCAACATGATCGATGAGGGTCGCTCGTGCTCGGACATCGTGACTCAGCTGGCAGCCGTGTCCAAGGCGCTGGACCGCGTTGGCTTCAAGATCGTCGCGTCGGGGCTGCAGCAATGCTGGGAGAACGGCGACGACGCACCAATGACGCGAGACGAGCTCGAGAAGCTCTTCCTCTCGCTGGCCTGATCGCCGTGCGAACCTTCGACGTCGACGCGATCACGCTCGACTCCCTTCGCGCGCGGCACAGCGCGAAGTGGCAGGTATTTCCTCCCGACGTACTGCCCGCGTGGGTCGCGGAGATGGACTTCCCGCTTGCCGAACCGATCGCCGTACGGCTGCGCCGCGCGATCGACGACTCCGACACCGGCTATCTCTCGCCGGGCGGCATCGGAAACGCGCTCGCCTCGTTCGCGCAATCGACCTGGGGATGGCAGGTCGACGATGGCCGCGTGTCGCCCTTGCCCGATGTCCTCACCGGCGTCGCCCAGTCGCTGCTACGGCTGACCCAGCCCGGCGACGGCGTCGTCATCAATCCGCCCGTGTACCACCCGTTCTTCAGCAGCATCTCCGATGTCGCGAACCGCACGGTCGTTGAAGCGCCAATGCTTCGTCACGCTGATGGCCGGTACGACTGGGATCTCGACGCCCTCGAGATCGCGTTCGCCCGGCCCGACGTGACCGCGTATCTGATGTCGAATCCGCACAACCCGACAGGAACCGTCGCGAGCGCTGAGACGCTGGCGCGCATCGCGGATCTGTCAGCCGAGTACGGCGTGTCCGTCATCGCCGACGAGATCCATGCTCCTTTGGTGCTGCCGGGCGCCACGCATGTGCCGTACCTCACGGTCGCTGGCGACGACGCGTCCGCGGTCGCCCTGCTCTCCGCGTCGAAGGCGTGGAACATCCCGGGGCTGAAGTGCGCGCAACTCGTGAGCACCGCCCGCACCGCTGAGACGGTCGCCGCGCGCATTCCGATGGAGGTCACGTACGCGGCAGGTCACTTCGGCGCCATGGCCGCGATTGCCGCGTACCGCGAGGGCGGTCCGTGGCTCGCGGACGTCGTGAGCATCCTCGACGGAAATCGACAGCTGCTCGCACAGATGGTCTCCGAGCAGTTGCCTCGCGCCTGGCACCAGTCACCCGATGCGTCCTACCTCGCCTGGATCGACCTCTCCGCGTACGACCTCGGTGATGACCCCGCCGAGATCCTCGTCGAGCGAGGCAGGGTAGCCCTCAGTTCCGGGCCGACCTTCGGCGATGCCGGCAGGGGATTCGTTCGTCTCAACTTCGCCACGTCGCCCGCCATCCTGCGCGAAGTCGTAAGTCGCGTCGCGTCCGTGGTCCAATAGCCGACGTGACGGAGAGGCGAAGTGTGGCGTTCCGGTGCGCCCTGGTGGCGGCGTTGATGGCGTTCCTTGCGATCTCCGTATCACCCGCGGCGCAGGCGCAGACGAAGGTCCCCAAGGGTCGCTTCGCGCTCGGGGATTCGGTGATGCTCGGCGCGAAGCATGCGCTCAAGGCCCACGGGTTTGCGATCGTGGACGCGGTCCAGAGTCGTCAGGCGTACTCCGGGCCGGCCGAGCTGCGGCGTCGGGGCGGCTCGCTGCCCGACAACGTCGTCATCCACCTCGGCACCAACGGCACGTTCCCGCTGTCGACCTGCAATGGGATGGTCAAGGCCGTCGGGCCCGATCGTCACGTCTTCCTCGTCACGATTCACGTTCCTCGGTCGTGGACGAAGGGGAACAACAAGGTAATCAGGCAGTGCGCAGCCGCCCACCCCGGGCAGGTGACCGTCGTCGACTGGGACTGGGCTGCCTCCCGCCACCCGAAGTGGCTCTACTCGGACAAGACACACCTGACCCCGGCCGGGGCCAGGGGATATGCCCGCGTGATCGATGCGGCGATTGCGCGTCGTGATGCGGTGCCCATCGCGTCATGAGGCTGTCGATCGAGCAGTCACCTCTCGCTGCTGACTGCGACGCGCTTCGCTCGGACCTCATCGCTAATCCACTCGCGCCCATCTGGCAGCTCGATGCTGCGGCCGCTCGGGCGCTCCACATCCAACTCACTCTCGACGCACGATCGGGCTGGTCGCCGCCGCTGTCTGACCTTCCGGTCTCCTCGGAGGATCTGGCGGCCAGCGGTCGCGTCCCAGCGATGCGTCGGTATCAACGCGACAATGCCCACGGGTCCGTGTGCCTGCTGTGGTTCCACGGCGGCGGATGGGTTCTCGGCAATCTCGATACGACCGACGCCACGGCGCGCACCGCCTGCGCCGCGACCGGGTGGGAGATCGTCTCGGTGGACTACCGCTGCGCGCCGGTCGACCGGTTCCCTGCCGCAATCGACGACGCACTCGCCGCCGCAGACTGGGCTCTCGCGCACCGCGCTCGGGTGGTAGTCGGCGGTGACAGCGCGGGCGGCAACCTCGCTGCCGTCGTGGCGCAGCAGCGCGGCGCACACCCGGGCCTCGTCGGACAGGTGCTGATCTATCCGGCCACGGATCCGAGCCTCGGGTACCCGTCCGCGACGGAGTTCGTCGACGGGCCGTTCCTTACTCGCCGCGACATGGAGTGGTTCTACGACCAGTACGTGCCCGCGGCGTCGGACCGCTCAAGCACGCTCGTCGATCTCGTCGCGGATTTCCGCGACCGTGGGGTGGAACCGACGCCGGCGATCGTGCTCACGGTGGGACACGATCCACTGCGCGACGAGGGGGTCGCGTACGCACAACTACTCGCCGACATCGGCACGCCGGTGACCTGGATCCACGCACCCGAGTTGTTCCATGGCGCGTTCTCCCAATCCGGTTTCCTTCCGAGCGCCGCTGCTCGCGTCGAGGAAGTGTGGTCTACGGCACATCGCGCGTTGTCCTGACCTGTGGACTTGGTCACAAGTCAGCGCTTGCATGCCCCTTCAGCAGGTGATCCGCCGCTGCGGCGGTGCATTCTGGGTCTAGCGTCCCGCGATGCCCCGCTCGACGTCCCTGCGATCCATCTGGAGCGAGTTCATGAGTGTTCCCGGCCTGGAGAATCCGCCCACCAAGAATAAGCAGCTGCTCGAGTGGGTCGAAGAGATGGCCGAGCTGACTCAGCCGACCGATGTCGTGTGGGCCGACGGTTCCGAGGCTGAGTGGACGCGCCTGACCTCGCTGATGGTCGACGGCGGAACATTCATCCGCCTCAACTCCGACATTCGCCCGAACTCCTTCCTCGCGCGCTCAGATCCGAGTGATGTCGCGCGCGTCGAGGACCGCACGTACATCTGTTCGCAACGCGAGGTCGACGCCGGTCCGACGAACAACTGGGCCGAGCCCTCCGAGATGCGCGGCACCCTGCGCGGTCTGTTCGCCGGCAGCATGCGCGGTCGCACGATGTACGTCGTCCCGTTCTCGATGGGCCCGCTCGGATCGCGAATCGCTCAGCTCGGCGTCGAGATCACGGACTCTCCCTACGTTGTCGTCAACATGCGGATCATGACCCGCATGGGGCAGGCGGCTCTCGACGAGATCGGCGAGTTCGGCGAGTTCGTGCCGGCAATCCACTCGGTCGGATACCCGTTGGTTGACGCGTCGGGCACTGCGCGCAACGACGTCAGTTGGCCCTGCAACGACACCAAGTACATCGTCCACTTCCCCGAGACCCGCGAGATCTGGTCCTACGGTTCCGGCTACGGAGGCAACGCGCTGCTGGGCAAGAAGTGCTTCGCGCTGCGTATCGCCTCGGCGATGGGACGCGATGAGGGCTGGATGGCCGAGCACATGCTCATCCTCAAGCTCACCGCTCCCAGCGGAGACTCCCGGTACATCACGGCTGCCTTCCCGTCGGCATGTGGCAAGACGAACCTCGCGATGCTCGAGCCGACCGTTCCCGGCTGGACCGTCGAGACGGTTGGCGATGACATTGCCTGGATGCGCTTCGGCGAGGACGGTCGCCTGTACGCGATCAACCCCGAGGCCGGGTTCTTCGGCGTCGCCCCCGGTACGGGCATGTCGACGAACGCGAATGCGATCAGGGCCTTGTACGCGAACTCGATCTTCACCAACGTCGCACTCACCGACGATGGAGATATCTGGTGGGAGGGCCTGACCGACGAAGCCCCTGCCCACCTCATCGATTGGAAGGGCAACGACTGGACGCCGGCGTCCCCGGAGCCGTCGAGCCATCCCAACTCCCGGTTCACCGTCCCCGCCGGCCAGTGCCCGTCGATCGCGCCGAACTGGGAGGACCCCGCGGGCGTGCCGATCGAGGCGATTTTGTTCGGTGGACGCCGCGCGACGAACGTTCCGCTCGTCGCCGAGTCCTTCGACTGGGCGCACGGTGTCTTCATGGGTGCGACAGTGTCGAGCGAGACAACCGCCGCCGCAGTCGGTGGCATCGGGATGCTTCGCCGAGACCCATTCGCCATGCTGCCCTTCTGCGGCTACAACATGGCCGACTACTGGGGGCACTGGCTGAAGATCGGCTCGTTCACCAGCCCCGAGAAGCTTCCGAAGATCTACCAGGTGAACTGGTTCCGCAAGGATGCCGAGGGCAAGTTCCTGTGGCCGGGCTTCGGCGAGAACTCCCGCGTGCTGGAGTGGGTCATCCGCCGCCTCGAGGGCGAGGCCGACGCGATCGATACCCCGATCGGGCGGTTGCCGGCGGAGGGTGCTCTCAACCTGGAAGGCCTGGATCTCGACGAGCGCCAGGTAGCAGAGCTCTTCTCGATCAACCCGGTCAGCTGGCTCGCAGAGTCCGACCTCACCGAGGAGTACTTCGAGAAGTTCGGTGATCGGGTGCCGACCGAACTGCGCGGTCAGCTCGCCAGCCTGCGCGAGCGCCTGAACGCCTGAGGCGCTGAATCTGCTCCTACAACGTCGAGTGGGCAGTTGTCGGGCTCCGGGCTGCGCCCGGCACACCGACAACTGCCCACTCGACTAGGTGAGCGTCGCCACCAGGATTGCCTTGATGGTGTGCATGCGGTTCTCGGCCTGGTCGAACACGATGCTGTTCGCCGACTCGAACACCTCGTGCGTCACCTCGGCACCGCCGATGAGCCCGAAATCTGCGGCGATCGAGCGCCCCACGTCGGTGTTGTCGTCGTGATAGGCCGGCAGGCAGTGCAGGAATTTCGAGTTCGGGTCACCGGTCAGCGCCATCGCGGCCGCGTCGACGCGGTACGGCGTCAGCAGCTCGACGCGATCAGCCCAGACCGACTTTGGCTCGCCCATCGACACCCACACGTCGGTGTGCACGAACTCCGCTTCGGACAGGCCCTCGGCTAGGTCCTCGGTGAGCGTGATCCGCGCACCGCTCGCCTCGGCCCGATCACGCGCGAGCTGCTGGACATCGGCAGAAGGCCACAGGGACTGCGGCGCGACGATACGCACGTCAGCGCCGAGGATCGCCCCGGTGACGAGCAGTGAGTTGCCCATGTTGTTGCGGGCATCGCCCAGGTATGCGTAGCGCAGGGGAGCGTCCGGGTCCACCGCGTGCTCGCGCATCGTCAGGAAGTCCGCGAGCATCTGCGTGGGATGCCATTCGTCGGTCAGTCCGTTGTAGACGGGAACGTCCGCGTACTGCGCGAGCTCCTCGACCGAAGTATGCGCGGCGCCACGGAATTCGATGGCGTCGAACATCCTCGCGAGCACGCGAGCGGTATCGGCGAATGACTCCTTGTGACCGATCTGGCTGCTCGCCCCGTCGAGGACGGTGACGTGCCCGCCCTGATCGCGCATGGCGACCTCGAACGAGATCCGCGTTCGCGTGGAGGTCTTCTCGAAGATGGCGGCCAGCTGCCGTCCGCGCAGCCGCTGAATCTCGGTTCCCGCTCGGCGCTGTGCCTTGAGTTCAGTCGCGAGATTGATCAGGGAGTTGAGTTCGTCCGACGTGAAGTCGGCCTCTCGCAGGAAGTCCCGTCCGGTAAGCGTCATTTGCGAACGCTACTGCCCGAAGGTCAGGCGATGCCCAGAGCCTCAGGCGATACGGCTGCGGCGATGTCCGCGGCGGCAACGCGAAGACCCTCGCCCCTGGCCCGCGGATAGTCATGCGAGTCCAGTCGCGAGTAGATCAACTCGCGCTCGGGCTCGGAGAGCCCGCCCCATACCCCGAAGGGCTCGCGGGCCCGCACGGCGTAGTCGGCGCACTCGGCTCGCACGTCGCAACTGGCACAGATGTTCTTGGCGATCCGATCGCGGCGCAGCCGGGCGGCGCCCCGCTCGTTCTGGGGATGGAAAAAGATGCGTGAGTCGGACTCGCGGCACCTGCCCCGGTCCTGCCAAAACCATTCGGCGTCGTCGGGCACCTTCGCAAGCGGTTGCTGCGGCATGTGGACCTCCTAGTTCCGCTCACCACGGTAGAGCGATGGTGGAGCGGACAACACGGACGAAAGTCCCAAATGTGTCGGGCTGTACCTACTCGGTGGCGGGAGCATCCGCGGCGAGGGAGGCCTTGACCTCGTCCATGTCGACATCGCGCACGGCCCGGACCAGGTTCGTCAGCGCCTGCTCGGGGAGTGCGCCAGCCTGCGAGTACAGCACGACGCCGTCGCGGATGGCCATCAGGGTCGGGATCGAGGTGATCCCGAACGCGCTTGCCAGTCCCTGCTCGGCCTCGGTGTCGACCTTCGCGAACACGATGTCGGCGTTGGCTTCGGACACCGTCTCGTATACCGGAGCGAACGAGCGGCACGGGCCGCACCACGAGGCCCAGAAGTCGACCAGAATGATCGGGCTGGACTCGACGGTGGGAGCGAAAGTCTCCTCGGTCAGGGTGATCGTCGTCATGCCCCAAGTGTACATGAATACCCTAGGGGGTATAGGCGTGGCCGGGTCAGGCATGCTCGGCTTAGACTCGGCGCATGTCCTCGCCGCCGCTTGAGCCCCTCGACAGCCCCGGGCTGTCCGGCGGGACGCTGCTGGAGGAGCGCGAGCAGTACACGAACGACGATGGCGATCATGAGAAGTTCGCGCACTACGTGGAGAAGGCCAAGATCATGGAGAGCGCCGTCACCGGCACTCCGGTCAAGGCGCTCTGCGGCAAGGTGTGGATCCCCAACCGCGACCCATCGCGATTCCCGATCTGCCCAGACTGCGAGAAGATCCACAAGGGTCTGCCGCGCGGCGGCGGCGACGGTGGCGGGGACAAGTCCTGAACGCGTCCCCGGCGACGCTGGGGACATCGGGTGACACGTCGCTCTGGCGCGGCGAGCTTCGCCCCCTGACCATCGGCATCGTCTCCCTCATCACGTTGATGGCCTTCGAGGGCATCGGCTCGGCCACCGCGATGCCCGTCGTGGCTCGCGAGCTCAACGCGCTGAGCGCGTACACGTGGTCCTTCAATGCGTTCATCGTCGCGACTTTGCTGGGCATGGTTGTCGGCGGCAGCTGGTCGGACTCGGCGGGACCTCGTGGCCCGCTCGTGTCCGGAGTCGTGACCTTCACGGCAGGTGCGGTCGTCGCTGGCGCGGCGATGAACCTCAGTGTCCTGGTGATCGGCCGCGCTCTGCAGGGACTAGGCGCCGGTGTCGTCATCGTCGGCGCGTACGTCCTCATCGCTCGCGCGTACAGCGAGAGCCAACGCCCGAAAGCCTTCTCGATCCTCGCGGCGTCCTGGGTCGTGCCGGCCCTGATCGGCCCGGTCCTGGCGGGCTGGCTGGCCGACAACGTCAGCTGGCGTGCTGTCTTCTGGCTCGTCCCGCTGTTCGTCATCCCGCCGTGCCTGCTGCTCTTCCCGCGGATGTCGCCCTACCAAGGCGGCACTCCCCAGGAGTTCGCGCGGCGCCGACTCTTGGCGGGCGGCCTCGCCACCGCTGCTCTGCTCGCCCTGCAGGACGGCGTGCTCCGCTTGTCAGTGCCGGGTGCGGTCGAGGCGATCGTCGGACTCGTCGTGGTCGTGGGCGCGGTTCGCTACCTGCTGCCGGTCGGCGCGCTGAGATTCGCGCGCGGCCTGCCGACCAGTGTGATGATGCGCGGGCTGATCGCCGCCGCCTACTTCGGCGCCGAAGTCTTCGTCCCGCTGGCGCTCATCGAGATCCGCGGCCTGAGCACCACCGAGGCCGGGCTCGTCCTGGCCGCTGCGGCACTCTTCTGGTCCTTGGGCTCATACCTCCAGGCGCGGCTGCCGGGCGACCTGGACCGTTCGCAAGCCGTGCGCCTCGGCGCGGCGATCGTCGGTGTCAGTGTCCTGACCCTGCCCCTCTCGCTGCTCGACGGCCTGCCCCCGTATCTCGCCATCGCCTCATGGGCGCTGGGCGCGTTCGGCATGGGACTGGCTATCCCGTCGGTATCGGTGCAGGTGATGCGCCTGTCGCCTCCGCAGGACCAGGGCGTCAACTCCGCATCGATCCAGATAGTCGACTCCGTGCTCAGCGTCGTGGCGGTAGCCGTGCTCGGCATCGTTCACGCCGCGGCGATCGCGTCCGGGGGCGCCACGGTGTCGACGTACGTCGTGCTGTGGGGAGGTGCCGCACTCTTCGCGGCCTTCGCGATCGTGGTAGCCGGACGTATGCGACCTTCCCTATCGTCGTAGTTCGAACCGGTTTAACGGCGGAGCGTGGACTCTGAGAGGATGTGCGCGCCGACGCGAGTGCGTCGCCCACGAGGAGGTCCTTGACATGTACGGCCTGTCCGCCCGACGTACCCTGCCCGTGCTCGCGCTCGGATCCGCGAGCCTCATGCTGGTCGCCTGCGCCCAGACGTCGAGCACGTCCTCCTCGTCGTCCGCCGCGGCCCCGTCGAGTGCGGCCGCGTCGAGTGCGGACCCGATGGCGAGCAGCGCTGCCTCCGAGGCGGCTTCGGCATCGCCCACGCCCGACGAATGCAGCAAGGAGAACCTCACCCTGCTGACTCCGGGAACGCTGACGATCGGCACGGACACCCCTGCATACCCGCCGTACTTTGAGGACGACGACCCGACCAACGGCCAGGGCTTCGAGTCCGCCGTCGCGTACGCGGTCGCGAACCAGATGGGATTCGCGCCGAACGAGGTGACTTGGACCGTCGTGCCGTTCAACTCCTCATACGCCCCGGGCGACAAGGCATTCGACTTCGACATCAACCAGATCTCCATCACTCCGAAGCGCTCGAAGGTCGTCGACTTCTCCGATGGCTACTACACGGTGAACCAGGCGGTCGTTGCGCTCAAGGACTCTCCGATCGCCAACGCCACGACCGTTGCTGAACTTCAGGCGGCCAAGCTCGGTGCCCAGATCGGCACGACGAGCCTGGAGTACATCAACGACGTGGTGAAGCCGGCGGAGCAGCCGTACGTCTACAACGACACGAACGACGCCAAGAGCGCGCTGCAGAATGGTCAGATCGACGGCATCGTCGTCGACCTGCCCACCGCGTACTACATCACCGCTGCCGAGATCCCCAAGAGCAAGATCGTCGGACAGTTCCCGTCGGCGGAGTCGGGCGACCAGTTCGGTCTGCTCTTCGCGAAGGGCAACCCGCTGGTCGCCTGCGTCAACAAGGCACTCGCCGCGCTGACGGAGTCGGGCGCCCTGCAGGGCATCCAGGACCAATGGCTCGCGGGCGAGGCCGCTCCGTACTTCACGGAGTAGCCCGCACCTGACCTCCTAACGCGTCAAGGCAGTACCTTCACTCAGCATGACGACAACCATGCCGACGCCCGGTACTCCGGTCGCGTACAAGGACCCGGTTCGACAATCGGTTGCTCGGCGGCGGGCTCGGCGCAACACGCTCGTCGGGATGTCGAGCCTGATCGCCTTCGTCGTCATCGTGACCGTGCTGGTGATGCGCACGCCCGGCTGGCCGGTCGTGCAGGAGACCTTCTTCAGTCCGCAGCAGTTCGCCGACTCATTCTGGGGACTGCTCAGCGCCTTCTGGCTCAACGTGCGGATCTTCCTGATCGCCGAACCCCTGATCTTGATCTTCGGCCTCGTGATTGCCCTCGTTCGCACCTTGCGGGCGCCGATCTTCCTGCCGCTGCGGGTGATGGCGACGGTCTTCGTCGACATCTTCCGCGGCGTGCCGACCATCCTGGTCATCTTCCTGCTCGGCTTCGGCGTGCCTGCTCTCCGGTTGCAGGGAGTGCCGAACAGCCCGGTGTTCTGGGGAACCGCGGCACTGGTGCTCTCGTACACGGCCTACGTGGCAGAGGTGCTGCGCGCGGGCATCGACTCGGTGCATCCCAGTCAGCGGATGGCTGCGCGCTCGCTCGGGCTATCCACGTTCCAGACGAACAGGCACGTGGTGCTGCCGCAGGCAATTCGCAATGTCGTCCCGCCGCTGCTCAATGACTTCATCTCGCTGCAGAAGGACACCGCCCTCGTCGCGGTGCTCGGGCCGATCGAGATCCTTCGGCAGGCGCAGATTGATGCGTCCTCGACGTTCAACTACACGCCGTACGTGGCCGCCGCTGTCATCTTCCTGGCGCTGACGATCCCGATGACGCGCTTCGCAGACTGGATCCAGTCGCGCATGTCTCGCCGGCAGCGCGCGGGCGGAGTGGCATGACGGCATCGGGTACGCCGACTCTGCTTACGGCGCGTGGAGTGTGGAAGGCGTTCGACGAGCACTCCGTCCTGCGCGGCCTCGATCTCGACGTTGCCCAGCACGAGGCCGTCGTCCTCATTGGTGCGTCTGGCTCGGGCAAGTCGACTCTGCTCCGCTGCTTCAACGCTCTTGAGTCCGTCGATGCGGGGACGATCCTGCTCAACGGAGATCTCGACGTGACCGATCCCGATGTCGACCTGGACACCGTCCGGCGCCGCATCGGCATCGTCTTCCAGTCCTACAACCTGTTCCCGCACATGACCGTCATCGACAACGTCATGCTCGCCCCGCGCAAGGTCGCAGGTACTTCAGCGGCGCAGTGTCGCGACGAGGCTCGCGCGCTCCTCGCCCGGTTCGGACTGGAGTCCAAGGCCGACGAATATCCCGACCGGCTGTCCGGCGGCCAGGCGCAGCGCGTCGCGATCGTCCGGGCGCTGGCGATGCAGCCCGAGCTCATGCTGTTCGACGAGATCACGTCGGCTCTGGACCCCCTGCTGGTCGGCGAGGTGCTCGACGCCGTGCGCGACCTCAAGGCGGGCGGCCTGACCATTGTCATGGCGACCCACGAGATGGGCTTCGCGCGCGACGTCGCCGACAAGGTGTGCTTCCTGCACGACGGGATCGTGCTCGAGCAGGGATCGGCTCAGGAGATCTTCAACGCTCCCCGGCTGCCGCAGACCCAGGAGTTTCTGTCCCGCGTAATGGGTTGAATGCGCTGGTGTGTCACGGGATGATGGGGCCGCTACCGCTCTAACATGATGGGTTGGACGCAGAGTGCGTCATGCTCGTCAGTGGGAGGTCTCATGACCACGGTTGATCAAGCTCCGACCGAAGCGACGGCGCTCGGCGCCATTGGACGCCACTGGGGAGTGCTCCTCTTCCTCGGCATCGCCAGCATCGTCGTCGGCATCATCGCAGTCGCATGGCCGACGGCCACTGTTGTGGTCATCGCCATCCTGTTCGCGATCTACCTGATCGTCTCGGGCATCTTCGAGGTCGTCCGCGGTTTCGGCCACGGCCTCACCGGGGGAATTCGCGCGCTGCTCCTCATTACCGGTGTTCTGTCCGTCATCTTGGGCCTGCTGATGTTCCGCAGCGCCTTCCAGGCGGTTGAGATCCTTGCGATCTTCGTTGGTATCGCGTTCTTGTTCCGCGGCTTCGGCAGCATCTTCCTCGCGGTCGAGGAGAAGGAAGGCCGCGGCTGGAACATCTTCGGCGGCATCGTCATGCTGATCGGTGGTGTCGTGGTTCTCGTGTGGCCGGGCATCTCGCTGAGCACCCTCGCCTGGGTCGCTGGCATCTGGCTGGTCGTCGGTGGCATTTTCGAGATCATCGCCGCCTTCCGCTTGCGTTCCTTTGCCGCCAAGGCAGCCTGAACGAGCTGATGGCCGGATGCGGGACTCCTGATGGCAGCGGAGACCTCGCAAACCCTCGACCGGGGGCTGCGTGTCCTGGAGGTGATCGCTGAGTCCGCTGACGGACTCAGCGTCACCGAACTGGCCGCAGCTCTCGGTATCGGCCGTACGGTCGTGTATCGGCTGGTCGTGACGCTCGAACAGCACGCTCTCCTGCGCAGGTCAGCCGACGGCAAGTGCCGTCTTGGCCTGGGCATCCTGGCGATGGGGCGACAGGTGCAGCCCGTCGTACGCGACACGGCGCTGCCGGCACTAAGGCTGCTCGCCGACGCCGTAGGCGCCACTGCCGTCTTGACGGTCGTCGACGGCCAGGAGGCCCTCGCCGCAGTGGTCGTGGAGCCCTCCCGCTCGGATCTGCACGTCGCCAGCCGCGCCGGCTCGCGGCAGCCACTCGAGAACGGTGCGGCCGGTCGGGCCATCCTCGCCGCCCGCACCGCGGCGGGTCGGCAACTTGATCCGCCCTGGGTTGTCGCGACCGGCGACGGCCCCCAGGGTGCGTACGGAATCGCGGTGCCGGTGCTTGGTGTGCCGGGGCTCGAGGCCAGCGTCGGCGTGCTCATGCTCAGGGAGTTCAGCGAGTCCGACGTCGGCCCGCGCGTGGCTCGCGCGGCCGGCGAGATCGCCCGCGCCCTCCGCTAACCCCGCCCGTTGAGTGGCCAGTCGTGGGGGTTCGGGCTGCGCCCGGAACCCCCACGACTGGCCACTCAACGTGGATGTATCGGGGACTAGTTCCAGCAGCCGGTCATCGTGGCGGTCAGGCCGTCCAGCGCCTGCCGCGTCGACAACGCCGAGTAGCGCTGGGGTCGGTCGTTGACGAAGATCGCGAACATCCGCTCGCCACCGGTGGTCGTATCCGCGACTCCCGAGAGGGCGATCGTGTCGAACAGCGAGCCGGTCTTCGCGTGGACGCTGCCCTGCGCGCACCGCGCGTGCTTCGTCACGTACCTGCCATATGCGGTCGCCAGCGTTCCGGTCTGCCCGGCCACGGGCATCGCCTCGGGCTCGAACATCGTCGTGAACGGTACCGGGTTGGTGACCTTCGCCATCCGCAGGACGGATGCGAGGAAGCGCGGGCTCAGGCGGTCCTTGCGCGACAGGCCGCTGCCGTCGAGAAGCGACATGCCAGTGGAGTCGATCCCCAGTGCTGCCAAGGCTTTCTCGGCCGCCTGGCGACCACCGTCCCACGTCGGAGTCAGTCCCGATGCGATCGCGACCTGTCGATACAGGACTTCGGCGACGTTGTTCTCGGAGTGGCTGAGCATGACGCTGACCGCGGCCTCGACCGTGCTGTGCCTTTCCGCGAGGACGGGAGCGTTCACGTCGGCGTTCGCCGGATCGCCGATGCTCGTCTTGAACCCCAGGGACCGGAGCTTCGCGACGAACACCTTCGCCGCGTTCGTGCTGGGATCGGGGCTGTAGTCACCGAGGCGGGCGAGCGCCTCGATGGGCGCCGCGACGTACGGCAGGTAGCCGGTCGTCCAGCCGGGTCCGCGACGGGTTTCGGGGAAGAGGTCCTCATCGACGCGGACGACCACCGGAACGCCCGCGGTCAATTGCTTGGCGGTGCGCCTGGCCATCGCCTGCAAGTCGCTGGACGTGAGCAGCGGATCACCGCCACCCTCGAGGATCACCTCGTTCGGCACGGTGCCAGGGCGTACGCGCGTTGTGAACTTCCCTGCCGCGCCCATGGTGGACAGCGCATCCACGGCTGTGACGATCTTCATGTTCGACGCCGGCAGGAATAGGCCGTCGGGATCGTGAGAGGAGACGACGCCTCCCGTTGCGCCGTCGATGACAATCATCCCGACGTCGGATCCGATCCTCGGATTGTCGATGCGCACCTGGAGCAGCGCGTCGACCTGCGGGTCGTCCGGGAGGGCCGACGCGGCGGGCGCCAGCAGGAGGGCAGAGGCGATTCCGGCCGCGAGGACGGCAGGCGTGAGCCACTTGGGTGCGATCCGCATGTGACCATGTTGCGACAGGCCGTGCAGAGACCGGTGTTCGGGGTATTGCTCCGCGTGTCGCAGAATGGATGAAACATCCCCACTTCGAAGGTTTCTCTCTGTGCGCCGTATATCGATCGCCCTGTTCTGCGCAGTGCTCGCAGCGACGGCTGTCCTGCTTCCGGGACCGGCCGCGGCTGACGGCGCACCGCCGAAGCGAATCGTGAGCGGCTGGATCCCGTACTGGATGTCCTCGCCCTCAGCGCCTCAGGGGATCAACTCCGCAGTGCAGAACGCGGACCTGTTCACCGATGTGTCGCCCTTCTGGTTCTCCGCGACGAGCAAGTCCGGTGGAGGCGTGCAGGTGCGGTTCAATCCGAACTTCACGAATGCTGCGTCGAACGCGTCGTGGGCCCTGGGTCAGTTGAAGGCCGCGGGCATCCCCGTCCTTCCGGCGATTGCCGATGGATCGGGCAAGGGCCGGATGGCCGCAACGCTCGCGAATCCAGGGCTGCGTGCTGCCCACGTGGCAGACATCGTCAATCTCGTCATGACGAATGGATATGACGGCATCGACCTGGACTACGAGACGTTCGCGTTCTCCGACGGATCGTCGTCGTGGGCCGCCACCAAGCCAAACTGGACCGCGTTCGTCCAAGAGTTGAGCGCCGCGCTGCATGCGCAGGGAAAGCTGCTCGCCGTCACCATCCCGCCGCCGTGCAGCATCGGCGGAAGCTGCTCGGTCAACACCGGCTACTGGGTTTACAACATCACCGGCATCGCGCCGTCCGTGGACCGGATCCGGATCATGGCGTACGACTACCACGTCAACGGCATTGGTCCGATTGCGCCGATGCCTTGGGTGCGCGCGATCGTGCAGTACTCCGCATCGATCATGGATCCCTCGCACCTGCAGATCGGCGTTCCGACCTACGGGCGCGCGTGGACTCGTAAGACCACATCCGGCGGTAACCAGACGACTGGCGTGTGTCCGGCGACGAGTTCGTCCGCCTACAAGTCGCTCGTCGCCAACTCCTCGGTCACCGACGCGAACATCCCGGCTCTCCTCGCGTCGATGGGCGTTCCAGCATCCGCGGTCCAGTGGTCGGATGCCGACCAGGAGAACTGGGTCTACTACGACAAGAAGCTGCTGTGGACCGACTCGTCTGGCGCGGCCCAGGCGTGCGTCGCCAAGCGCGTGATGTGGTTCGTCGGACCGCAGGCCGTGCTCGCGCGAACGCAGCTCGTCGGAGAGTTCGGCCTCAGCGCCGCGGCCTACTGGACCGTCGGTGGGGAGGACCCCACACAGTGGCCCCTGATTCGCGCGTACGGGCAGTCGCTCGCCCCGGCCGGAACGGACGTCGTCGCGACTGGAGTCCCGGTGTCGCCGTTCGGCGTGCCCGTGACGTTCACGGCCACGGTGACCTCACTGGGTGCGCCGGTGACCGGAGTCAATGCCGTCCTCCAGTTCCGCGTCGCGGGCACGAAGAAGTTCGTCGACGTGCAGAGCCAGCCGATCGCGGCTGACGGGACCGTCGCGTTCCAGGTGGTTCCGTCAGGGACCGGTGACTGGGCCGTCTATGTGCCGGCCGTGGGCGGACGCATCGAGGGTGTGAGCGCTCCGTTCACGACGCAGATCGTCGCGGCAGTCACGGGGGTGCCGAAGGTCGTCAAGGTCCCGCACGGCAAGCCGGTCGTCATCAAGGCGCGCTCTCTGCCCGCGATCGCTGGCCAGTCGCTCGCCCTGCAGATCAAGCGCGGCGCGAAGTGGAAGAACGTCGACACCGCGAAGGCGAACGGCAAGGGCCGCGCCAAGCTCTCGACAGCACCGCCGAACAAGAAGGGCTGGTACACCTACCGCGTCGTCGCAGTGGGCAAGCAGTCGATTCTCAGCGGAGCGTCAGCGGAGATCCGCATCAAGATCAAGTAGGCATACGGCCGGCAGGTCGAACCACTGCAGCGACTGGAAGTCTTCGGATATTCCGTCGTGCGCGGCCTCGCCAAGGTCATCGGGCAGCGACGTGAGCAGGGCATGCGCCTCGGCAAGGTAGGTCGCGAGCGCGGACTCGGCGGCGATGTCGTGATGCTCCGGGTACTGCAGCACACCGTCGGCGTCGTAACTGAGCATCGCGAGGCGCAGCGGTGGCTCAACCGCCCCGTCCCGGTGATGCCAGCGACCCGATGTCGTGTCGAAGCGGTATTGCGGCATCAGCTTCCAGCCGTGATCGGCGACGAGGATTACCGCCGACACCAAGTACTCGAAGACTGCTTCAGAGATGAAGTAGTTGAAGTTGATGCGGACCCAGCCCGGCTTGATGCCCTCGCAACCGTGGCTGATCTCCCGCTCGAACTCGTGCGATCGCTCAATGTCTATGCCGAGAAGTCGATGGCCGTAAGGACCGGCGCAACTGCAGCCTCCGCGGGACTGGATGCCGAAGAGGTCGTTGAGGATCGCGACGACGAGGTTGTGGTGGAGGTAGCGACCGCCAGGACGGCGTACCACGAACGAGACGATCGACAGGCGCTCGGCGGAGAGGTTGCCCAACACCTGGATGTCGTCGTGTTCGGACCAGGCGGTGATCGCGCGGCGCACAAAGTCGTGTTCATGTGCCCTGATGACATCGACGCCGACCGCCGCCTTGAGCTGGAAGACCAGGCCCGCACGGATGGACTCGACGATCGCCGGGGTGCCGCCCTCCTCTCGGTGCTCAGGATCGGCGAGGTAAAGGTGGTCCTCCGGGTTGACGTAGGACACCGTCCCGCCGCCGACCACGTCGGGCACCGAGTTAGTCAGCAACTGCCGGCGGGCAATGAGCACGCCCGGTGTTCCGGGTCCGCCAATGAACTTGTGCGGCGACAGGAAGATCGCGTCCTTGTACGACAGCGGATGGTCGTCGCATCGAGGGCGCATCTCGATGTCGACGTACGGAGCCGCGGCAGCGTAATCCCAGAAGGCGAGTGCGCCGTGCTCGTGCAGCACCTGACTTACTCGATGCGTGTCCGTGACGATGCCGGTGACGTTGCTCGCGGCGCTGAAGGACGCGATGCGCAACGGACGGTCGCGATAGAGGATCAACTGCTCCTCGAGCGACGCCACGTCGATATGTCCGTCCGAGTCCTCGCGGATGGTCACGACGTCGGCGATCGACTCACGCCATGGCAGCTCGTTGCTGTGGTGCTCGAACGGCCCGATGAACACGACGGGCCGTTCGTCAGCGGGGATCTGGGCCGACAGCGAGTAGCGATGGTCGAGGTCCGCCGGAATGCGCAGGTTGAGGATGCCGATCAGTCGGTTGATCGCGGCGGTCGATCCCGATCCGCAGAAGATGACGCACGTGTCGTCGTCGCCATTGACCGCGTCGGCGATCAGGCGGCGGGCGTCCTCGCGCAGGCGAGTCGTCTGCAGTCCGGTCCCGCTCGACTCGGTATGCGTGTTCGCGTAGCGGGGAAGCACCTCGTCGCGGATGAAGTCCTCGATGAAGGACAGTGCCCGCCCACTCGCGGTGTAGTCCGCATAGGTGACGCGGCGCGCGCCGAAAGGCCCCGGCATCGCCTGGTCGTCGCCGATGACGCTCTCGCGGATCCGCTCCAGGATCGGCGGCGTGGGCAGGCTCGGGTCCTTCTCCGGCACGTTGAACGAGGACACGGGTCCACAGTAGGCCTGAAGGCGGTGGGAGGATGCGGCCATGTCCATCGCTCCCGCTGAGGTCGAACTGCCCGACCTGGCCGAGGACACCGATCGCCCGTGGGTGACGATCGTGTGGAACGACCCCGTCAACTTGATGTCGTACGTCACTTACGTCTTCCTCACCTACTTCCACTACGACCAGGCCAAGGCCGAGTCGCTCATGCTCGATGTGCACGAGAAGGGCAAGGCAGTCGTGTCGAACGGCAGTCGCGAGGAGATGGAGCGCGACGTCACCGCGATGCACACCTATGGCCTGTGGGCGACGATGCAGAAGGACTCCTGATGGCCAAGCCCTACGGCTTCTCCCTGACGAAGTCGGGGGACATCAAGATTCGCCTGGAGGACTCCGAGCGCGGCCTGCTGCTGAGTCTGGCGCGGCAGGTGGCCGAGTTCGTCGCGCCGACGGCTGCCGACCCCAACGAGGATCCACTGGCCGCGATGGTCGGCATCGCGGAGACGGCTGAAGTGCCCGACGACCCGGCGCTTGCCCGGCTGTTTCCCGACGCATTCACGGACGATCCCGAGGCCTCGGCCGAGTTCCGTCGGTTCACCGAACGCGGCCTGCGCGAGGCGAAGTTCGCGAACGCCTCACTCGTGATCGCGGCTCTCGAATTGGGCGCGCCAACCATCCCGCGCGACGACGTCGGCGCGTGGCTCGGCTTCCTCAATGACACCCGCCTGACGCTCGGTACCCGGCTCGAGATCAGCGAGGACAACCACGACGAACTCGCCGCCCTGCCCGGTGATGACCCGCGCCTTGGCCTTTTCCACATCTACGACTGGCTGACCTACCTTCAGGACACCCTGGTCCGAGTCCTGCTGCCGGACGCGTCCTAGGGTTTGGCGCGTGCTCGTCATCAGCCAGGAACTCGTCGACGCCATGGTCGCCCATGCCCGCGCCGATCATCCGGACGAGGCCTGCGGGGTGATTGCCGGGCCGGAGGGCTCCGATCGTCCCGTCCGGTTCATCCCGATGGTCAACGCGGCGCGGTCTCCGACCTTCTACGAGTTCGACTCGGGCGACCTGCTGCGGCTGTACCGCGATCTCGACGCCCACGACGAGGTCCCGGTCGTCGTCTACCACTCGCACACGGCCACCGAGGCCTATCCCTCGCGGACGGACGTGGCCTACGCCTCAGAGCCGGACGCCCATTACGTGCTCGTGTCGACCCGGGAGACCGGGACCCAGGACGGCCCGTACGAGCTGCGGTCCTACCGGATTGTCGATGCCGTGATCACCGAGGAGCCGATCAGTATCGTCGGTGGGAATGCCGTCTCGTAGAGTTCTGTTGCTTCAACCGTCAACAACCGCCCGACCCGTGCACCACCCTGAGCGTTCGGAGATCACATGCCCGTCGAGGTAAGCGTGCCCACGATCCTGAGGTCGTTCACCGGCGGCGAGAAGAGCGTGGCGGCCACGGGCGACTCGCTCCAGGCGGTCATCGACGATCTTAACCAGTCCTACCCCGGCATCGCCGAGCGCCTGGTCGACGAGAGCGGGCTGCGTCGCTTCGTCAATGTCTACCTCAACGACGAGGATGTGCGTTTCCTCGACGGCCTCAAGACGCCGGTCGCAGACAACGACGCCATCACGATCCTGCCTGCCGTCGCCGGAGGCTGACCCCGTGCGGTTCGACTCGCTGATCGACTCCGTCGGTCGCACGCCGCTGGTCGGCCTGCCCACCTTGTCGCCGTCGGCCGACGTGCGGCTGTGGGCCAAACTGGAGGACCGCAATCCCACCGGCTCGATCAAGGACCGCGCCGCCCTCGCCATGGTCGAGCAGGCCGAGCGCGACGGCCTGCTGCGGCCCGGAGCCACGCTGCTCGAGCCGACATCCGGGAACACCGGCATCTCGCTCGCGATGGTGGCCAAGCAGCGCGGCTACAAGCTGGTCTGCGTCATGCCGGAGAACACGTCGATCGAGCGCAGCCAACTGCTGCGCATGTGGGGCGCGACGATCATTCCGTCGCCTGCAGCGGGCGGATCAAACGAGGCCGTTCGCGTCGCCAAGCAGGTCGCTGCGGAGAATCCCGAATGGGTCATGCTCTACCAGTACGGCAACCCCGCCAACGCGCAGGCGCACTACGACACCACCGGGCCTGAACTGCTCGAGGACCTGCCGACGATCACGCACTTCGTCGCCGGACTGGGCACCACGGGAACCCTGATGGGTGTCGGACGCTACTTCCGCGATGCAAAGCCGGAGGTCGAGATCGTCGCCGCCGAACCCCGCTACGGCGAGCTGGTCTACGGACTGCGAAATCTCGACGAGGGCTTCGTCCCGGAGCTGTACGACGCATCCCTGCTCACGACGAGATTCTCCGTCGGTCCCCGCGAAGCGGTTCGACGTACGCGCGAACTCCTCGAGCTCGAAGGGATCTTCGCCGGCGTCTCGACCGGCGCGATCCTCCATGCCGCGCTGGGAGTTGCAGCGAAGGCGGTCAAGGCCGGCACATCGGCCGACATCGCGTTCATCGTGTGCGACGGCGGCTGGAAGTACCTATCGACCGGCGCATACGAGGGGACTCTCGACGATGCCGAAGAGGCACTCGACGGCCAGCTCTGGGCCTGAACGGCTCAGACTGCTTGCGTAAACCACCGTCGGGATTTGTCGGTGTTCACGATGATCAGCACTAGGGCGCTGAGACCGATGATTCCCCAGCCGTAAGGCAGGCGGAACAGTCCGAAGAAGATGTTGATGCCGGCGAGGAAGTTGATGAGCACGTACGCCGTGCTCGATCCGATGAGCGTCATCTTCGTCAGCCAGAAGTACATGAATCCCAGCACGACGGACAGCAGCCCGTTGATGAACAAGTAGAAGGTCGGCACTCCCATCGGGGTGCCATCGATGTCCGTGATGGACGGAGCATCGATGAAGGGCGCGAGCATCAGCCAGATGCCGAAGATCAGGTCGAAGAACCCCGAGATCGCCACCAGCACTGCAACGAGAAACACGCCGAAGGGTCGTTTCATGCGCTCATGCTAGGGACACGATGCGCCGTGGACCAGATGCCGCGCCATAGGCTTGCGTGGATATGAACGACGCACCTATCGGCATCTTCGACTCCGGAGTGGGCGGCCTCACCGTTGCCCGCGCGGTGCTCGACCAGTTGCCCCACGAGCCGGTCCGCTACGTCGGCGACACCGCCCGCGGGCCGTACGGCCCCCGCCCCATCGCGGAGGTGCGCGCGTTCTCGCTGGAGATCATGGATCAGCTGATCGACGACGGCGTGAAGATGCTCGTCATCGCGTGCAACTCGGCGAGCGCGGCAATGCTGCGCGACGCGCGGGAGCGCTACGACGTACCGGTGATCGAGGTCGTGCATCCGGCCGTGCGCCGCGCGGCCGCCGCGACACGCAACGGCCACGTCGGGGTCATCGGCACCCAGGTCACGATCGCGTCGGGCGCGTACGCAGATGCGTTCGCCGCGGCTCCTCAGGTCGAGCTGTCGCTGGCGGCATGCCCGCGGTTCGTCGAGTTCGTCGAGGCGGGCATCACCAGCGGTGAGGAACTCATCGCAGTCGCGCACGACTATCTCGACCCGATGCGCGACTCAACCGTCGACACGCTGGTCCTGGGGTGCACTCACTACCCGCTGCTCACGGGTGTCATCTCCTACGTCATGGGCGAGGACGTCACCTTGGTGTCGAGCGCGGAGGAGACAGCCAAGGATGTCTACCGAACGCTCGTCGAGAACGACCTGCTTCGTCACGTCGACCTTCCTGAGCCCCAGCACCAGTTCCTCGTCACGGGCGACCCTGAGGACTTCCAGCGACTGGGGCGCCGCTTCCTCGGACCGGAGGTCGGGCGGGTGGAGGTCATGCCGTGCGGCTGACCGTCATCGGATGTGCCGGTTCGTATCCGAGTGCCGCCTCTCCGGCATCGTGCTACCTGCTCGAGCATGACGGTGCGCGGCTCGTCCTGGATCTGGGCAACGGCTCGCTCGGCGCACTGCAGCGCCACCTTGATCCGACGACTGCCGACGGCATCAGCGCCGTGGTGCTCAGCCACTGCCACATCGACCACTGCGCGGACCTCGCTTCGCTGTTCGTCGCACGTCACCACTACGCCAAAGAGCACCTGCCGCCGCTCCCTGTTCTCGGTCCGTCCGACGCCGCTTCACGTGCCGCAGCGATCCATGGCGGCGACAGCGCTGCCGTGCTGAACTCATCATTTGCCTTTCGCACTCACGGCTCTGGCACTGTGGAGTTGGGTCCGTTCACCATTCGCAGCACGCCAGCGCTGCACCCTGTCGAGTCCTACAGCGTCCTTGTGTCAGCCGGCGGTCGGTCGATCGCGTACTCGGGTGACACGGGCCCCAATCCGGCTCTGAACGAGCTCGCCGAAGGGGCGGATGTCGCGCTCTTCGAGGCCGCCTTCGTCGGGACCGGCAACCCCGTAGACCTGCACATGACAGGCGCGCAGGCGGGCAGCGCCGCGCACGATGCCGGCGTCGGCCGTCTGGTTCTCACTCATCTCGTCGTCCACAACGACGACAACGTTGTTCTCGCCGAGGCATCGAAGCAGTTCTCCGGGCCGATCGAGCTCGCGTATGCCGGCATGGCGTTCGACGTCTGATCCGTCAGCGGGTGCCGTCGGGGGCGGCGGATAGGGTCACCGCATGACTCGATCCGACGGCCGTGAAGCCGACCAGATGCGCCCCGTGTCCTTCGAGCGTGGCTGGCTTGAGCAGGCGGAGGGCTCGACTCTCGTCTCGTTCGGTCGCACCCGCGTCCTGTGCACCGCCTCCTTCACCGCGGGCGTTCCGCGCTGGCTGAAGGACTCCGGCAAGGGCTGGGTCACCGCTGAGTACGCGATGCTGCCGCGGGCCACGAACACGCGCAATGCCCGCGAGTCGGTCAAGGGAAAGCTCGGCGGCCGGACGCAGGAGATCTCTCGTCTCATCGGACGCAGTCTTCGCGCAGTAGTCGACATGGAGGCACTCGGCGAGAACAGCATCCTCATCGACTGCGACGTACTCCAGGCCGACGGTGGAACCCGCACCGCAGCAATCACGGGTGCGTACGTCGCGCTGTCAGACGCGATGACGTGGGCCGCCGACCAAGGACTGATCAAGGGCAGCGCGAATCCCCTCAAGGGCTCGGTCGCTGCGGTGAGCGTCGGCATCGTCGACGGAGAGCCGCGACTCGACCTGCATTACGACGACGACGTGCGCGCCGACACCGACATGAACGTGGTGATGATGGGCGACGGGCGGTTCGTCGAGGTGCAGGGCACCGCGGAAGGCGACGCGTTCGATCGTGCGCTGCTCAACGACCTGCTCGATCTCGCGTCCTCCGGTTGTGTGGAACTGTGCAAGCTGCAGGCCGCAGCTCTTGCCACTCCGCTCCAGGCCAAGGCCTGACCGTGGCGCCGAGAGTGGTGCTCGCCACCCGCAACCGCGGCAAGCTCGAGGAACTGCACCGCATCCTCGAAGCGGCTGGGCTGGACATCGAGCTGGTCAGTCCTGATGAGTTTCCGGACCTCCCGGACATCCCCGAGACCGAGGACTCGTTCGCGGGGAATGCGCTGCTCAAGGCCCGGGAGATCGCGCGACTGACGAACCTCCCGGCGATCGCCGACGACTCGGGCCTGGCCATCGATGCGCTCAACGGGATGCCGGGCATCCTGTCCGCGCGCTGGTCCGGCGGCCACGGCGATGACGTCGCGAACGTGAACCTGGTCCTCGCGCAGCTCAACGACATCCCGGACAGCCGGCGCGGGGGAGCGTTCCACTGCGCCGCCGCGATCGCGCTGCCCGACGGCACCGAGCGTGTGGTCGAGGGCACCGTCGAGGGTGTGATCATCCGTGAGCCGCGCGGTACCGGCGGCTTCGGATACGACCCGATCTTCGTGCCCGTCGGAGGCGACCGGACGCTGGCCGAGATTCCGGCCGCGGAGAAGGACGCCATCAGCCACCGCGGACGAGCGCTTGAGGCACTCGCGCCCGTCGTCGCGGAATTGCTTCCTTCTTAGTGCGGAAGGGGGGACTCGAACCCCCACGCCCGAAGGCACAGGTTCCTAAGACCTGCGTGTCTACCGTTCCACCACTCCCGCTGGTGCCCGCAGTCTACGTACTCGCGAGTGGGCAGTTGTGGTCGCAATTCGCGTTGCGAACGCGACCACAACTGCCCACTCGCGGGAACGGTGGCGGCGTGGCTCAGGAGATGAAGTCGAACGTCCGCACGTAGTCGTTGGCGTTCTTGGGCACGAGCGTCATGGTCCCGCGGGCGCCGGCGTACCTGCCCGTGCCGCCGACGATGATCTGCGGCTGTGGCTTCGTCGGGCGCGTGCCCTGCTGAATGCTCACCAGCCCCGTTGCCATGATCGTGCCGCCCGGCAGCGTGTAGACGTTGGTCGATAGGCGACTCTCGTTGCCACCAGGAATATTCACGGTGACTGTCTCCGAGCGGTAGGAATACGAGCCGACCATCTTTCCGCCCTTCTTGAGCGCGAGCGTGCCCGAGCCGGTCACGACATCGCCGACGGTCGTCCCCGTCTCGCCGAGGTCGAGCACGTCGCGCTGCGTCTGGTGCGTGTAGATCGTCAGCGAACCCGACGGCGCGGCTGGACGGACCGCGGCCGCGGGGCCAGCGAGGGCCAACGTTGTAGCGGCGGCAGCGACTAGGGCGACGGTCAGGCGGCGAGTGTTCATCGGACTCTCCTCAGCGTCGAGATGATTCGCGAGTGTAGGCGCGGGCGCGGACCCGTCGGTAGCCCCCAAATGGCGAGTGGCCAGTCGTGGGGGTCATCCAGCGAACCGGAGGCCCCACGACTGGCCACTCAACGAGGAAGCGGCGTGCTGACTACGAGGTGAAGGTGAACGTCGCCTTGTAGGACTTCTTGCCGGGGGTGAGCGTCACGGTGCCATTGGCGCCGGCGTACTTGCCGGTGCCGCCGACGATGATGAGCGGCTGCGGCTTGGTCGGCTCGGTGCCCTGCTGGATGCTGACCAGTCCGGCGATCATGATCGTGCCGCCCGGCAGGTCGTAGACCGAGTTGTTGATGCGGTTCAGGTTGCCGCCGGGCATATTCACCCGGACGGTCTCGGCGCGATACGCAAACGTGCCGGTGGCCTTGCCGCCCTTGGTGGACGACGTGGTGCCGCTGCCGGTGACAACATCGCCGACGGTCGTGCCGCTGGCACCGAGATCGAGCACGTTGTGCTGGGTCTCGTTGGTGTAGACGGTGAGGCTGCCGGACGGCGCGGCCGGGGCGATCGCGAACGCGGGTGCTGCTGCGCCGACGACAAGTGCTCCGGCAGCGACTGCTGCGGCAGCGAGAATGCGAACCTTCATGTGGTCTCCTCAGACTTCAGTTGTGGTGCTCGTGTGTTGACGTACCTGCGCGGTTGCGAACGTCACCTTGGAGTGGTTGTCGATTACCCGGAATGAGCGTCGCTGTACCGCGGTGCTCGCAGTCTAGGCGCGCTACCTCGCCACCCTCAGGACGGGAAACAGTGGATGATCCATAGGCGCACCCGCGGGCAGTTCGTCGGCGAGCCCGGGGAACTCCGGAGACGTGCGCCACTGCCTCGGGGCGTGCGTCGCATCGTCGCCGAGAAAACGGAGCGAGAATGCGCGTCGGCGCCGGCCGCCGGGGACGCCGTACGCGTGGTGCAGCGTGAGCATGTGGAAGAACAGGGCATCGCCTGGCTGCATCTCCCACCCTCGGATCTCGTACGCACTGCGATCGCCCTCGATGTCAGGAAGTTCGCCCAGCGATCCCTCGGGGAACCACTTCGCCTGCATGTCTAGGAACGTGCGCGGCATCAGCCAGCCCTGGAGGTGCGAGCCAGCGAGGAACTCCAGGGTCGACTCCGCGGCGACCGGATCGACAGGCATCCACATCGAGCAGTTCTCGAAGCCTTCGACGTTGTAGTACGGCTGGTCCTGGTGCCACGGTGTGGGCTGCTGTGTTCCGGGCTCTTTGACCAGCAGATGATCGTGGTAAAGCCGCACCTGCTTGCTGCCCATGAGCGCGCCGGCGACATCGGCGGCGCGAGAGGTGAACGCGATCTCGCGGTACTCGTCGATGCGCTGCCAGTTGCAGAAGTCCTCGACGAAGCGGCCGGGGTCGTCCTCGCGGCTGGCGACCCCGAACAGCGGACCGGGGCTGGCGAGGTTCCGCTCGATCCCGCGACGTACGGTCTCGACCTCGTCCGCGGAGAACAGGTTGCGGACAACCGTGCAGCCGTCGGCACGGAACTGTGCGATCGTCGCGTCGTCGACGACGGTGGTATCGAGAGCCGTGACCATCTGCGCTACGCCAGTTCGAGGTCGCGGACGAGCTTCGCGACGTGACCGGTGGCCTTCACGTTGTAGAACGCATGCTCGATGAGGCCGTCGGCACCGATGACGAAGGTCGATCGGATGACCCCGACCACCGTCTTGCCGTACAGCTTCTTCTCACCGAACGCGCCGTACGCCGTCAGCACCGCACGGTCGGGATCGGACAGCAGCGGGAACGTGAGGCTGTCGCGCTCGCGGAACTTCGCCAGCTTCTCCGGCTTGTCCGGGGAGATGCCCAGAATGGTCAGTCCGCTTCCCGCGAACACCGAGAGGTTGTCGCGGAAGTCGCATGCCTGCTTCGTGCAGCCGGGAGTCATGGCCGAGGGGTACGCGTACAGGACCACGCGCTCTCCGCGAAGGTCCGCTAGGTGGACGCGACCGCCGGAATCGTCGGCCAGGTCGAAGTCCGGGGCGACATCGCCGGGGGACAGGCTCATGGGTCTCCTTAGGTTCGTGGCTGCCAACGGTAGGCCAGCGCCGAATCGCTTGTGCGATCGATCGGCTACTTGCGAACAATTTGCAGAAGGTTCGAAGTGGTTTTAGTGTTCCAGCATGCGTCCCCTCCACGTCCTCCCCGTCCTCGCGCTCACCGCCGCGGCCCTCGCCGGCTGCTCGTCCGATCAGGGCGTCGCCTCGGATGACCGTCCGCTGATCGCCACGACGGTGTCGCCGATCACCTCCATTGCATCGTCGATCGGGGGAGACAAGGTGCGGATCGAGGGGATCGTTCCCGAGGGAACCAATAGCCATACCTTCGAGCCGGCGCCCCAGGTTGCCGAACTGCTGAGCACGGCGGACCTGATCCTGGTGAACGGGCTGAAGCTGGAGGACCCGACGGTCGAGCTGGCCGAGGAGAACAAGAAGGACGACACCACGATCGTGGAGATCGGCACGACCGTGCTCCCCGAGTCGGACTACATCTACGACTTCTCCTTCCCGAAGGAGGAGGGCAAGCCGAACCCGCACCTGTGGACCGACCCGCTGTACGCGATCGAGTACGCCGCGTTGATCCGCGACCAGTTCAGTGAGCTCGACCCGACCAACGCGGAGTACTACGCGGCCAACTACGCGGCGTTCGAGACGAAGGCGACCGAGCTTGCCGATGCGTTGCGCACCGATCAGGCGACCGTGCCTGCGGGCAACCTCAAGCTGCTGACGTACCACGATGCGTATGCGTACTTCGCGAAGGACTTCGGCTGGACCGTCATCGGCGCGCTGCAGCCGAAGAACTTCGAGGACCCCACTCCCGCGGAGGTCGCGGAACTCATCGACCAGGTCAAGGCGGAGAAGGTCCCCACGATCTTCGGGTCGGAGGTCTTCCCGTCGAAGGTGCTGCAGGAGATCGGCGAGGCAACCGGTGCGAGGTACGAGGAGTCACTGCGCGATGACGACCTGCCCGGCGCGCCGGGTGAGGCAGACCACTCCTGGCTCGGGCTGATGAGGTACGACTACGCCACCATGATCGCTGGACTCGGTGGCACTCCCACGAACCTCAACGCCCTCGACGTGGCCAGCGACGTACCCGATGGTGCGGTGTACCCCCAGTGACCGGCACCGGAGTCGGCCCCGAGCTCATCCGCCTGGAGGGGGTAGCGGCCGCCTACGGCCATAACCCTGTGCTCAGCGATGTCTCGCTTCACGTCCACGAGGACCAGTTCACCGGGATCGTCGGTCCGTCGGGCGCCGGCAAGACCACGCTGCTCCGGCTGTTTCTCGGCACGATGAAGCCGGTCGACGGCACCATCTGGCGTCGGCCTGACCTGCGCATCGCGTACGTGCCGCAACTGGAGACCGTGAACTGGAACTTCCCGATCACGGTCTTCGAATGCGTGCTGATGTCGCGAAAGTCTGCGCGCGTGAAGCCGTGGGCGAGTGCGGCGGAGAAGGCAAGTGTGTCTGCCGTCCTCGAGCGGCTGAGCATCTCCGAGCTGGCGGCGAGGCATATCCGCGACCTCTCGGGCGGCCAGCAACAGCGCATGTTCCTGGCCCGCGCGCTCCTTCGCCAGCCGCAGTTACTGCTCATGGATGAGCCGACGAGTGGGGTCGATATCTCCACGCGGCACGACATCCTTCACCTGCTCGCAGACCTCCATGAGGATGGTGTGGCAATCGTCCTGACGACACACGATCTGAATGGGATCGCTGCGCACCTGCCGCACCTCGTCTGCGTCAATCGCACAGTCGTTGCCGACGGCAGTCCCGCAGAGGTCATCACGCCTGAGGTACTTGAGCGCACGTTCGGCGCCCGCATGGAGGTTCTCGAGCACCTGGGCATGAGAGTCGTTGTCGAGGAGTCCCCCGCGAGCTACGGCCGGAGCGCCTGACATGGACACGCTGCTCGCACCTCTTGCATACGCGTTCTTCCAGAAGGGTCTCGTGGTGGCGACGCTCTCGGGAGCTCTACTCGGCCTGATCGGCGTCTACATCGTTCTGCGGGGGATGTCGTACATCGGCCACGGACTCTCGCATTCGATCTTCGGCGGTTTCGCGGCGATGCAGTTGTTCGCGGCTCAGTTCTACGCAATCGGCGCTGGACTGTGGGGAATCGCTTCCGCGCTCGCCATCACAGCGGTGACCAAGAGGAGTCGAGTCGGTGCCGACGCGGCGATCGGCGTGATCACCATCGCGTCATTCGCACTCGGTGTCGCGTTGTTCGCGAAGTTCGGGACGAGTGGCCCCGCCTTCGACAACGCGCTCTTCGGCAGCATCCTTGGCATCAGCACCGGACAGATTGTCGGGCTTGTCGCCGTGTGCGTCATCACGGTCGCGTTCGTGACGCTGCGCTACCGCGCGCTGCTCTTCAGTACCTTCGATGCGGACGTCGCGGGCGTCTCGGGCGTGAATGTCGGACGCCTCGAGGCCGCCCTGATGGTGGTCCTCTCGCTCGCGATTCTGGCCACGCTGACGATTATCGGCGTCACGCTGGTTGCGGCAATGCTCGTGATTCCGGCGGTTATTGCTCGCATGCTCACAGACTCGTTCGGACGGATGATCTTCCTGAGCACCGGCATCGGCGCGGCGTGCGGTCTCGTCGGCATGTATCTGAGTTACTACGCGGGCGTGCCATCAGGAACGATGATCGTGCTCGTGGGTGCTGCCGTGTTCGTTGTCGTGCTGGCAGCCACCGGTGGTCGGGGCCTTCGTCGATCGTCCGGACTCGATACGCACTCCGAGGACCTGCTGGCCGAGCGAGCGGCGTAGTCTTTCGTCCATGTCGCCAGCCACGCCAACCGTTACCCCGTCGGCCTCGCCGTCGGTCGCAGCGATGCAGGCGGAGATCGCAGCCGCGCGCGAAGATCTCGTCGCCTCCCTCGCCGAGCTCAAGGCGGAGACCACGCCCGCCGCTATCGCGCGTCGCGGCGGCCGGGTTGTCACCGGATGGTTCACCGACGAGTTCGGCGGAGTGCGTCCCGAACGCGTCGCTATCGCGGGTGCCGTCGTCGTGGGCATCATCGCCCTGAAGCTGCTTCGTCGCGGACGCCGGTAACTCGTACTGACGTGACCGCACTCGAGCACGCGTCCGAGGACAGCCCGGACACCACCCCCAACGCGGACGGATCCGTGCCGATCAAGCTGCTGCACGACCGCATCCTCGTCCGCGAGGACAACGATGGGCGTGAGCGTCGCTCCCTCGGAGGCATCGTCATCCCCGTCACGGCGCAGGTTGGTCGCAGGCTCGCGTGGGCCAAGGTCGTCGCAGTGGGGCCGAACGTCCGCACGCTCGACGTCGGCGACCGCGTGCTGTTCGAGCCTGAGGACCGAGGCCAGGTGGAGTTGCACGGGATCGAGTACGTCCTGCTTCGCGAGCGAGATATTCACGCGGTGGCGGCCGAGCAGCACAGCACGGCCGGCACCGGGCTGTACCTGTAGCCGATGAGCGCCGAAGTCGTCGACGACAGCCTCCGTCCCGTGCTGGTCGGGGGTACCGGGCGCAGCGGCTCGACCATCGTCGGCCACCTGCTCGACCACCACCCTGCTCTCACCTTGAGCCGCCCGATGGAGGTTCGGTTCATTGCCGGCAACGACGGTCTCGCTGACGCGCTCGCCGTTGCTTTGGGCAATGCCGGACCCGACGAGGCACACGCGGCTGCGAGCCTGGCGGTCGACCGCATCCTGCATCGCTGGTACGAGCGCGCCGAGAATGTCGGACTGCACCAGTCGATGTCGCGCGTCGAGATCGAGCGAATGACGGGGGAGTACCTCGCCGAGTTCGATACCGATCCGACCCTGGCGACCCGGCGGCTCACCTACGAGATCATGGATCGCATTGCGGAGCGGCTGGGTGCGCAGCGCCTGGTCGACACCACCCCTGCCAACGCTCGCAAGGCAGACCGACTCGAGCCGATCTACCCGCAGTCATCTGTCGTCGTCGTCACGCGAGACGGCCGCGACGTCGCCGCATCGTTCGCGAGCCAGTCATTCGGGCCGAACAACCCTTACGAGGCACTCTCTCAGTGGGAGCAGCGAATGCTTCGCGCGCACAAGGCGGCCGGCCGCAGCCGACCCGGGCGCGTCCTGACGATCGAACTGCTCGACCTCGTCGTGCGCGATCGCAGCGGAGTCATCGCGCGCCTGTGCTCCTTTCTGGGTGTCGACGTTGATCCGCAGATGGTCGAGTGGTTCGACGCAAACGTCACCGCTGACGGCATGCACCCAGGCCGCTGGCGCCAGGACTTCAACGCCGACGTGACCGCCCGGATAGACAGCCAGTACGAGAAGGCATGCGAACGACTCGTGGCCGCCGGCGTCGCCATCCCCGCCTGACCGCCCTCACGGCTCGTGGGGAGGCGGTTTGCTGACGCGCGGTGGAATGTGATTACATCTGCGGCATAACTGAATACCTCATCCAGAGGGGCAGAGGGATACGGCCCGTTGAAGCCCCGGCAACCTTTTCGGTGAACTCGTCATGCGAGGCCACCCGAAAGTGGTGCCAAATCCGACCTGATAACCAGGGAAGATGAGCAGAGAGGCCTCGTCATGACTAGTCAGACCACCAGTCCATCACTGGGTTCCGCGTACGCGCTGAAGTGCCGCGAGTGCGGAGCCACCACCGATCTCGACGCCAGTTACGTGTGCGTTGACTGCTTCGGTCCCCTTGAGGTCGCGTACGCGCCGACCCTCGTGACCCGCGAGGACATCTTGGCCGGGCCCAACTCCATGTGGCGCTACGAAGCACTGCTGCCAGTGGTGCCGGGTGCCGGCGGCCGTCCGGGGCTCCAGCCTGGGCTGACCAAGCTCGTGCGCGCCGACAACCTGGCTGCCGCGCTGGGTGCGAAGACCGTCTGGGTCAAGGACGACTCAGGCAATCCGACGCACTCCTTCAAGGACAGAGTTGTTGCCGTCGCGCTTGAGAATGCGCGTCGTCTCGGGTACGAGACGATCGCCTGCGCGTCCACGGGCAACCTCGCCAATGCCGTCGCGGCTGCGGCGGCGCGTGCTGGGCTGAAGTCTGTCGTGTTCGTGCCCTCGAACCTCGAGGCCGGCAAGATCGTGACGACCGCTGTCTACGGCGGAACGCTCGTCGCTATCGGCGGCAACTACGACGACGTCAACCGGCTGTGCTCCGAGGTCGCGTCGAACCGCGACTGGGGCTTCGTCAACGTGAACCTGCGCCCGTACTACGCCGAGGGCAGCAAGACGGTCGGCTTCGAGATTGCCGAGCAGCTCGGCTGGCGACTGCCCGACGCGGTCGTCTCGCCGATCGCGTCCGGCTCGCTGCTCACCAAGGTCGACAAGGCGTTCGGCGAGTTCATCGGTCTTGGACTCGTTGCCGACCACCCGTACCAGATTTTCGGTGCGCAGGCGACGGGCTGCTCGCCGGTATCGGCAGCCTTCAAGGCCGGCCATGACGTCATCCGTCCGGTCAAGCCCGACACCATTGCAAAGTCCCTGGCCATCGGCAACCCGGCCGACGGGCCGTACGCGCTCGACGTCGTGCGCCGTACTGGTGGCGCCATCGCCGACGTCTCGGACGACGAGGTCGTTGAGGGCATCAAGCTGCTCGCCAGCACCGAGGGGATATTCGCCGAGACCGCGGGCGGAGTGGTCGTCGCTACCTACCGCAAGCTGCTTGCCGAGGGTTCGATCGATCCCTCGGCTGAGGTGGTCCTCCTGAACACTGGCGACGGGCTGAAGACCTTGGATGCGGTCGCGCCCACGTCGCAACCGACGATTACGATTTCACCGTCGTACGACGAATTCGAGACCGCTTACGCCGAGGTGACCAGATGAGCATTGCCGTCAAGGTTCCGACCATCCTGCGCACGTACACCGGCGGGGTGGCCGACGTGACCGTGACCGGCGACACGCTGTCTGCCGCGCTTACCAACCTGGAGGAGCAGTACCCGGGCATCGGCGCGCGCATCCTCGACGACTCCGGCAAGCTGCGCCGCTTCGTCAATGTCTACGTCAACGACGACGATGTGCGCTTCCTCGAGGATCTCCAGACGCCGACTCCGGACGGCTCGAACATCTCGATCATCCCCGCGGTAGCGGGCGGCTAATGCTGACGAAGCGCCGCGTGATCGACTTCTGCCGGGTAACGAACTCGGCCTGTTAGGGCTGCTGGTTCCCGTCCGCAGTCCGCCCTTCACGTGGAGTCCCGATGTCGCGCAATGACGTGCTCGTTGATGCAGACTGGCTACTGAGCAACCTCAGCCGGCCGGATGTCGTGGTGCTCGAAGTTGACGAGGACGTAGAGGTCTACGACGACGGACACATCGAGGGCGCGGTGCGCATCGACTGGCGCAATGACCTGCAGGACCCGGTCCGACGAGACCTCATCGGACCGGTCGCATTCGCCGAACTTCTTGGGCGCCATGGGATTTCACCGGACACGACGATCGTCCTGTATGGCGGCAACAACAACTGGTTCGCGACGTATGCGTACTGGTACCTCAAGCTCTATGGGCACAAGAAGGTCGCGATCCTCGATGGCGGGCGCAAGCTCTGGGAACTCGACGATCGTCCGATGACCACCGACGTCGTCGAGCGCACCCCGGTCGTATACCCCGTGCCGGACGAGGACGTCTCCCTGCGCGCGCGCCGTGATGCCGTCGTCGAGCTGATCGGCACCGCCGACCTGCTCGATGCTCGTTCGCCCGACGAGTACGCCGGCCGACTCCTGGCCCCAGCGCACCTGCCACAGGAGCATTCGCAGCGGGCTGGACACGTGCCCACCGCGATCAACATCCCGTGGTCCCAGACCGCGAACGACGACGGCACATTCCGCTCTGATGATGACCTCAAGGCCATCTACGACGGCAACGGCGTCTCTGGCGACAAGACGGTGATCACGTACTGCCGCATCGGCGAGCGGGCAGCGCACACGTGGTTCGTTCTGCACGAGTTGCTGGACTACCCGGACGTGCGCAACTACGACGGCTCGTGGACCGAGTACGGCTCGCTGATTGGCGTACCCGTGCAACGCGGTGACGCGCCAGGAACGAGCGTCGGCGGAACCGCATGACCATCACCGGCACCGTGACCCGCGACGGGTCCCCGGCGCGCTGCTACGTGCGGTTGCTGGACCGCACGGGTGAGTTCGTCGGCGAGGTCGCCACCGACAAGGCTGGCTCCTTCACGTTTCACGTCATCCCGGGGGATTGGACCGTTCGGGTGATCTCCGCGGGCGGATCGCATGACTCAGTCGTGCAGATGGCTGACGGTGAAGCGCTGCCTCTCAGACTGACGGTCTAGCCATCGAGGCTACGAGCATCGCGAAGACGACAAGGTTGTCGTTGTACACGTTCCCTCGTGCGTCGTAGCCGTCGCAGGTGATCAACCGCAGCTGCGGGCTGCTGACGTCCCCGTAGACGAGCTCTGAGGGAAAGTGGGCCTTGAGGAACCGGGAGACGCGCGTAACCCGAAAGACTTCGCGCGCACCGTTCGCCGTGACGACGACGATCCGGTCCCCGTACACCAGCGAGGCGAGGTTGGCGAACACGCCGTCCTGACCGTTGTAGTGCACGTGTCCAACGATGACCGCAGGCCCGGTCATCCCGGGACGCGGCGAGCCGGCGAACCAGCCGGTCGTCCACGCATTCGCGGGGACCTGGAGGCTGTGATCAGTCTTGAGCCCGAGCGGCACGACCGCGGCATTGACGCCCGCGGCCGGAACGCGCAGTTGCGCCGGTCGTGCCAACTGCGTCCTGGCCAGCGGGCGCTCCGTCGCTGCACCTACGTTCAGTGTCGTGACTGGCAAGGCGAGCACAACTGCCGTGCCAGCGAGGATCATCGCGATCCCGTAGCGGGTGCGCACGATCGACTAGCTCCCAGAGTCGACGCCGCCGGACGGAGTTGAGGTGACTTGCGGCGGCGTGCTCGCCGGTGTCGAAGGGCTTGCTCCGCCTGACGGGGGCCTAGATGCCGGGGTGGTTGGCCGCGCGGGTCGAGTCGCGCTCGGCCGAGGTGTCGCCGGGGCACCGGTCGTGCCGCTTGCGCCGGGTGTCGGAGTCGGTGTCGACGACGACGTCGCAGCGACGCTTACCGGGTTGCTGAGCGAAGTCGTGCCGGTACCTAGGCACAGGCCCACTCCGTCAAATTGACCGCCCCATGGGCAGACGAGGCCTTGAGCTCCTGGCCCGACGTTCGCGGCATATGCGGCTACACCGCTGGTCGCGCAGGTTGCGCGCGTGATGACGTTGCTGTCGAGCGTCACGGCTCCCGACCCAGCGAGGGCTCGGCCCTGCAGCGTCGCGCCAGTAGTGAGCGTGATCGACGTGCTCGCCATGATCGTTCCCACGAACGCCGTACCTGTCCCGAGCGTTGCCGACGATCCGAGTTGCCAGAACACGTTGCATGCCTGGGCACCGTTGGTGAGCTGTACACGACTGCCAGCACCGGTGGTAAGACTCGTACCGGCCTGGAAGATGAAGACCGCGTCCGCATTGCCCGCGCCGTCGAGGGTGACCGTCCCGGTCAGGCCCATGGTGGTCGCAGCGGTGTACACGCCTGAGACAAGCGTCGAACCCGCGAGGTCGGCAACGATCGCCGCGTCAGACGCCTGGCCGGCGGCGTTGTTGTACGCCGTCGTGAGGTCGTTCTTCGCATTCTGTGTGACCGCGTCGCCACCGTGGTTGACGCCGCTGATCGTCAACGCACCCGCATCGGTGACCGTCGTCGTGGGGAAGGTGCCGATGTCGCCGGTGATCGTGGTTGCGCCCGTGTTGGTAATGCCGGCGCCCGCGAGAACCGCGAAGCCGTCAGCAGTGCCGAGGCCCACAGACACTGCGGCCTGGGCTCCGCCTGCACTGGCGACGACGATGGCGGCGACTACTGCGGAGCAAACCGCTGAACTGGCGATGATGCGTCGTCGGAAGGTGCGATTTGACGCTGTGCTTTTCGTGGACATGGCTGTTCACTCTCGGATAGGCGGACGGCGACCTCAACCGCCTACGCGTGAGAGTTGCCGGACTAAGACATGTGGACTGCGAGGCAAACGCCCCGCCGATCGCCGCATTGCGCGGCAGCAACCCCTGACCGTCGGAATCGCACGAAATGATCTCGTGCCCGACTTATTCGAGGATCACACAGCACGCACCCAATGCAAAGTCAGCGAGGTAAAATCCGAAACAACTTCAAGGTTTAGCCAGGACAACCGCTCCGTTGTGATGCGATCGACCTGTGCTGGTGCGCGGCGCTAAGAAGTGGTGATCTTGATCCAGCGCACCGATCCGTTCGGCAGTTCGACGCCGACGTTGTAGGTGCCCTTTTTCTTGAGCAGCAGGGCCGGCAGTGTGACGTCGCCATTCTTGTCAGTAGTGAGCTCTGCCAGGAAGACGCGCTTCCCGTCGACGACGATGAACGCGTCGACCTTGGTGCGCTTCGGCAGTCCGCTGACCTCGGGCTGAACAACGTCGCCCGCCTCTGCACGCACCACCGGTGCGTTCGTCAGCTTGACCGCCGGCGGTCGGACGACCTCGGTCACCTCGGTGTTGTTTGCCACCCGCTGCGGAACGACGGTTACGGTCGGTGAGACCACGATCGCCGTCGCCGGGTTGGTGTTGCTTCCCGTCGGCGTGAACAGCGGCGTCGTCGACGACGAACCGGCGCCGGTACCTGCGCCGGGGCCAGATCCCGTCCCCGTGCCGGCGCCAGTACCGGTTCCGGTACCTGCGCCAGTTCCCGTGCCGGTCGTGGTTCCCGTGGAGGTCCCACCGCTCGAGCCCGCTGCACCGAGCGTGTCCGTACCGTTGAGGGCGTCGAGACCTTCTCCGGCCGCGTAGAACCCGGCGAACGCGGGTGCCGCATCAGCCGACAGGGTGACACCCAGGCCGCTGAGCGTCAGGAGGCTGCCGCTGAGGCTGGGCATTCCGCTGATCGTTCCCATGGCGCCGTTGAAGCTCTGCATCACGCCCGACGACAGGCTCTTGGACGACAGGCTCGCGTACAGCACGCTTCCGCCGCTCGTGAAGTGCAGCTGGGGGTTCGACACGGTCATGTCGAGCGCGCCAGAGTGTCCGACGTAGTGCACCGAGCCGCCGAAGTTGAGCACTCCGGTGTTCGTCGCGGGATCCCATGAGCCTCCGGTTGCCGGGAACTTGAAAGTGCCGTTGCCGTTGGACGTCGCACCGTTCTCGCCGTTGGCCGTGCCGCTCGCAATTCCGCCCGTGATGTACGAGTAGAAACCGCCCTTGATTCCCCAGTCGAGACTGCCAGACACGACCGGCCGCGCAGTCGCGGCGGCCGAGACCGTCGGGACGCCCGAGCCGCCGCCGAGATCACCGGAGAACGGCGGAGTCGGGGTGGATCCGCTGCCGCCGGAACTGCCGGCCAGGTTAACGGTGACGGGCGCCGGTGGCTTGGTGAGGTTGCTGCCGGTGGCGCTGGTTGCGTAGAAGAAGGACCGCATGCTGCTGGGCAGTGCGTCCAGCAGTGTTTGCGAGAACTGGCGGCCGGCGAGCGGCACGCCGGCGCTGATGCTGCCCTCGGTGCCGACGCCGTCCCATGGCGGGGTGACCGTCCAGGTCGTCGCGTTGGGCACGGCGGAGATGGTGACGAGCTGAACTCCGGTGGTGGCGGCGTCGAAGGTCGACGCGCCGGACTGGCGCACGGCGATGTCCGCCGTGACCGTGCCCGCTCCGCCGCTCGCGACCGTGATGACGGGGTTCGACACTCGGATCGAGAAGTTGCCGAATCCGGTGTTCCCCAGGGTGATCGTGCCGCTGTAGGTCACGGTCGTGGCCCCGGTTGCCGGGTCGTAGGTGCCCGTGCCGCCGGTGAACACCCAGCTGCCGGACTCCTTGGTCACGTTGCCCGAGACGGCCTGCGTCTGGGTGAGGCTGTTGACGGCCGGGCCGAACGCGTAGTCGCTGATCTTCCACGACAACGACGCAGCGAGCACGGGCTGCGGCGTCGTGTTGAGGTTGACGGTCACCGGCGCGGGCGGCTTGGTCAGGTTGCTGCCGGTGGCGCTGGTTGCGTAGAAGAAGGACCGCATGCTGCTGGGCAGTGCATCCAGCAACGACTGCGAGAACTGACGGCCGGCGAGCGGAACGCCGGCGCTGATGCTGCCCTCGGTGCCGACGCCGTCCCATCGCGGGGTGACCGTCCAGGTCGTCGCGTTGGGCACGGCGGAGATGGTGACGAGCTGAACTCCGGTGGTAGCCGCGTCGAAGGTCGATGCGCCGGACTGGCGCACGGCGATGTCCGCCGTGACCGCGCCGGCTCCGCCACTTGTCACGGTGACAACCGGGTTCGACACCCGGATGGTGAAGTTGCCGAATCCGGTGTTGCCGAGGTCGATCGCGCCGGTGTAATTGAGGGCGGTGGCCCCGGTTGCCGGGTCGTAGGTCCCGGTGCCGCCGGTGAACACCCAGCTGCCGGACTCCTTGGTCACGTTGCCTGAGACGGCCTGCGTCTGGGTGAGGCTGTTGACGGCCGGGCCGAATGCGTAGTCGCTGATCTTCCACGACAAGGACGCATTGGCGATCGGAACACTGGCTGCCGACGCGGGAGGAGCCGCGACGGCCAGGCCGAGCACCGCCATCGCGCTCGCGAGCATGAGGAAGATCAGGCGCGCGGGCAGGGATCGGCGCCGCGAACGTGGAACGGTGCTGAGCATGGATCTCCTCGGGTGACGGTGCTGGCCGCCTCAGAAGTAAGGCATGCCTAAGTTTGGTGAGGCTATCCTTACTTTCGACGGTGGTGCAACGTGAGCCCGGTCACCCCGCACAGCGAAGAAGGGCCACCCGAATGGGTGGCCCTTCTTCGTGACGTGCGCCGCGAGGGACTTGAACCCCCAACCCGCTGATTAAGAGTCAGCTGCTCTGCCAGTTGAGCTAGCGGCGCCAGTAGCGCGCGAGCGGAAATGCTACCAGCGCGGCAAGGTGCTCAGCCCACCGCCGTTCCGCGCCCGGCTTCTTCCTAGGTTCGGGGCGTCCAGATCGCGATACTTGAGCCCATGAGCTTGCGCGAGCGACTGGTCGGCGCCCCAATCTCGTGGGGGGTCTGCGAGGTCCCGGGCTGGGGAGCGGTCATGCCCGCCCGCCGGGTCCTGCCCGAGATGCGCGAGGTGGGCCTGTCGGCCACCGAACTCGGTGCGCCCGGCTTCTTCCCCGAGCGCAAGGAGGCGGTCAAGGCCGCCCTTGAGCAGTACGGCATGCGGCTCACCGGGGGCTTCGTGCCCCTCGTGCTCCACGATCCGGCGCAGTGGGACAGCGCCATCGAGAACGCCAAGGCTGCCGCTGACCTCTTCGCGTACTGCGGCGGGAACCGCTTCGTCACCGCGGCCGTACAGGATTACGCGTGGTCGCGACCCAGGGTGCTCGACCTCGAGGGCATGACCATGCTCGCTCGTGGATTACGGCTGATCGATGAGGTCTGCGCCGACTACGGCATCGTGCAGGTCCTGCATCCGCACGTCGATACGGTCGTCGAGACGAAGGCCGACGTCGACCTCGCGCTGGAGCTCACCGACGTGAAGTGGTGCCTGGACACCGGGCACCTGGCCATCGGAGGCACTGACCCGCTCGAGTTCGCGCGCGAACACGCAGACCGGATCGGACTCGTACACCTGAAGGACGTCAACCTCTCCGTCGCGCGCAAGGCGCTCAGTCGAGAGTTGACCCTGCTCCAGGCGGTGCAGGCCGACATGTTCGTCCCCTTCGGGCGCGGTGACGTGCCGATCAGCGACATCGTCGTGGAGCTGGAGCGATCCGGCTACCGCGGGCTGTACGTGCTTGAGCAGGACGCCGCGATCATGGGCGACATGCCGGCCGAGGGAGAAGGCCCGATCGACAACGTTCGTGTGTGTCTTGACTACGTGGGCCGTGAGATCGAGCCGAGGCTGGCCAGCATCGCCCCGTGATGTGACTAGTCGGCCAGAGCCGATTGCATCGCCCGCGCGATCGCCTTCGCGAGCACCTGCTGGCCCTCCACGTTCGGATGGAAGGACGCGCCGGGGAGCGAGGAGAGCAGCGTTGCGCCAAACGCCCACGAATCGTCCTGCGCGCAGACGCCATGGCCGACTGTGGAATCGCCCGAGGCACTCCATGTTGATGTCACGGGCAGCCAACCGGGCAGCACCGACGTCGCCGCGACCTGCTGGTTGAGCGATCCCTGTGCGACCGACAGGCTCGCCGACCCGCCGCGAGCGAGCGGATACGGGTACGGGTTCGTCGGCGTAGGGGTGAGCATCGTGCCGCGAGCCCACGCAAAGTCCTTGGCGGCGATCGTGAAATAGGAGCACGGCTGGCCGTTCGCGGCGCGGGTGATGTCGGGGTAGAGCGTGGGCAGGACCCGGGCCGACGGCGCCAGGACGAGCGGCGACACCTTGCTGCCGTTGGCCAGCGTGCAGGCCGCACCGCCCAGGCAGGCGGCAACGCGGCGGAACTTGGCGGGCAGCGCCGCGGTCTCCGCCTGCACGCCTTCCTGAACGGTCGGGTAAGCGCTGAGTGGTGCACGGGATGCGCGAGTGAGGGGGCAGTCGGAGTTCAACGCGCACGACGCGAGGATGGATCCGAAGCCGACGTCGTTGCCGCCGATGGAGATCGTCACGAGGTCGACTGGTCGCGATCCGACAATCGCGCGTGCCTGCTCGAGTTGGCTTGCAGTCTGCGAGGCGTTTGTCTGCGGACCGAGGACTCCCTGGTTGACGGTGGCGTCTGAGCACGACACGTCGACCAGCGTCACCGACGTCGTCGTCGAGGAGTTCTCGAGCATGAGCGCTGCCTGAGCTGGAGCCCCTCGGGCGCTTCGGTGGCAGTCGTCGTCATCCCAGTACGGATCGAAGGATCCCGCGAGGCCCGAGCGGACCCAGGCCTGGACGTTGCGCGGATTGCCCTCGCCGGACGCGTAGGAGTCGCCGAGTGCGACGACGAGGATGTTTCGCACGGTTGCACGCGTGACCGAGGTGTCTCTGATCGCGCCCGACCTCACGTCGAGGGTCAGGACGTATGCCGCCTCGGGGAGGAACACCGTCGTCGCACAGGACTTCGGCGTCAGTGCCCGCCACGGTGTCGAGGCAACGATCTCCTCGGCAAGGCGCACCCGCCAGCGGAACTGGTTGCCTGTCGATGCGCACGCGTCGAGGCGAACGGGAAAGCCGCGATCGGACAGGTACCACGACAGCGCACCGTCAATGAGCCGCTCCTGCGGCTGCGCGACCCGGTTGCCCGCGCCCACGAAGGTCCGTGACGGCGAGAGCGTCAGCGCACCGCGGCGTGGCACACCGCCATCCCCGTCGATGATGCCGTCGCCATCGACGTCTTTGGACTGCTCGACCATCGACCACTGCGCTTGGGCATTCACGTCAATAGCGGCTGCGGGCGCGATGGCGAGCGTCAGGACGGATCCGACGGCGACGGCGCTGGCGGTGAGGATCGCCACGGCGCGCATTGCGACAGGGTACGGCGGCTCGGCCCTTTGCGCTGGATGTTGACTGCAAATACCCTAGGGGGGTATGGTATCGACGTCGAACGAGAGAGGACCGACATGCCCGGTTACAGCAGCACGAAGGACGCGCACCTCAACCGATTGCGCCGCATCGAGGGGCAGGTCCGGGGCGTGACGAAGATGGTCGAGGAGGACAAGTACTGCATCGACATCCTCACGCAGATCTCCGCCGCGACCAAGGCCCTGCAGAGTGTCGCGCTCGGGCTGCTCGACGAGCACATGAGCCACTGCATCGTTGACGCTGCGCGCGCCGGCGGCGCCGAGCAGGACCAGAAACTCAAGGAGGCGAGCGAGGCGATCGCGCGTCTCGTCCGCAGTTAGGGCAGGAGGCACCCATATGAGTACGACCACCACATACGACGTCACAGGCATGACGTGCGGACATTGCGTGAGTTCGGTGACGGAGGCAGTCACTGAACTGCCGACGGTTATCGACGCGGTCGTCGACCTCGAGGCGGGAATGCTGACCGTCGTCGGAGACATCGAGCCCGCCGACATCCTGGCTGCGGTAGAGGAAGTCGGATACCACGCGAGTCTGCGTCCCTAGGCGGTATCCCATGACCACCGCGCATCAGGTCGAGTTGGCGATCACGGGAATGACGTGTGCCTCGTGCGCCAATCGGATAGAGCGCAAGCTCAACAAGCTCGACGGTGTCGTCGCGACGGTCAACTACGCGACCGAGAAGGCGAAGGTCACGTACGACCCGAGCGTGACCACCGACCAACTGCTCTCGACGGTCGCTGCAGCCGGCTACAGCGCCGCCCTGCCCCAGACGGAACCGCCGTCCGAGCCGGCGAGTAACGACGCGACGGCCGCGCTGCGGCAGCGACTGATCATCTGCACGATCCTCACCGTTCCCGTCGTGGCCATGGCGATGATCCCGCTGCTGCAGTTCGACGGCTGGCAGTGGCTCTCGCTCACGCTCGCGGCACCCGTCGTCGTCTGGGGGGCCCTGCCCTTCCACCGTGCAGCCTGGGCCAACGCACGTCACGGAGCCACCACGATGGACACGCTCATCTCCGTTGGCGTGCTCGCGGCCTTCGGGTGGTCGCTCTACGCGCTGTTCTTCGGAACCGCCGGGATGATCGGTATGACTCATCCATTCGAGTTCACCCTCCAGCGTGGCGACGGCTCGGGAAATATTTACTTCGAGGCAGCCGCGGGAGTGACGACGCTGATCCTCGCGGGGCGCTACGTAGAGGCCAAGGCGAAGCGTCGGTCCGGCGCGGCGCTGCGCGCGCTACTCGAGATGGGCGCCAAGGACGTGTCGGTCGTGCGCGCGGATGTCGAGGTGCGCGTGCCGATCGATCAGCTCGCCGTCGGCGACGTGTTCGTCGTTCGTCCGGGGGAGAAGGTCGCCACCGACGGCGTGATCGTCGAGGGCTCGTCGGCAATCGACGCGAGCATGGTCACGGGGGAGTCGGTCCCTGCCGAGGTCGGACCCTCGGACTTCATTGTAGGGGCGACCGTCAACGTCGGCGGGCTCCTGCTCGTTCGCGCCACGCGCGTCGGCAGCGACACGCAACTCGCGCAGATGGCGCGGATGGTCGAGGAGGCGCAGAACGGCAAGGCCGACGTTCAGCGCCTCGCCGACAAGATCAGCGGCATATTCGTGCCGATCGTCATAGGCATCTCTCTCGCCACCCTCGCCTTCTGGCTGGCGATTGGTGCGGGCGCCGGCGCCGCTTTCACCGCCGCGGTCTCCGTGCTCATCATCGCCTGCCCGTGCGCACTCGGTCTCGCGACGCCGACGGCCCTGATGGTCGGCACAGGCCGGGGCGCGCAGCTGGGCATTCTGATCAAGGGGCCCGAAGTGCTGGAGAGCACTCGCCTCGTCGACACGATCGTGCTGGACAAGACGGGGACGGTCACGACCGGCAGCATGGTTGTCGTCGATGTCATCGCCAGTGCTGGCGAGAATCGCGACGAGGTGCTGCGGATCGGCGGCGCGCTCGAGGCCGGCAGCGACCATCCGATCGCGCGCGCGATTGCTGCCGCCGCCTTCGACCGCGTCGGCGACCTCCCGCGGGTAGACGACTTCGCCAGCCTTGACGGCCTGGGCGTGAGCGGACGCGTTGGGGGACGCGCTGTGCTCGTCGGTCGTGCTCGGGTCTTCGAGGACAGCGCCACCGCCATCGACGTCGACCTGCGCGATGCGCTCGCGTCTGCGCACGCTGCAGGCCGCACTGTCGTCGTCGTCGGCTGGGACGGTCGCGCACGCGGTGTCATCGCCCTCGCGGACTCGGTCAAGCCCTCGTCGAAACTGGCGATCGACCGGCTGAAGGCACTGGGACTGCGCCCACTGCTGCTGACTGGGGACCACAGCAGTGTCGCGGAGGCCGTCGCGGCGGAGCTCGGCATCGAGGAGGTCATCTCGGAGGTGCTGCCCGCGGACAAGGTGGCGGTGGTCGCGCGGCTCCAGGGCGAGGGGCGCATAGTCGCGATGGTCGGTGACGGCGTGAACGACGCCGCTGCGCTAGCCCAGGCCGACCTCGGCATGTCGATGGGAACCGGCGCCGACGTTGCGATCGAGGCCAGCGACCTGACGCTGGTGCGCGGCGACCTGACAGTAGCCGCGGATGCGATCCGTCTCGCGCGTCGCACACTGGCGATCATCAAGGGCAATCTCTTCTGGGCGTTCGCCTACAACGTCGCCGCGATACCGCTTGCCGCCGCCGGACTGCTCAGCCCGATGATTGCTGGGGCGGCGATGGCGTTCAGCTCTGTCTTCGTCGTCGGCAATAGCCTTCGCCTGCGTAGGTTCCAGCCGCTCAGTCAGGAGTAGTCATGCGAGACGCGGACATCACCGAGTACGACATCGTCGCCGATACCAGTGACGACAACACGAGCCACATCGACATGAGCAACGACGTGACGCTCTGCGGGTTGGCGGTTGAGCCGGACTGGACGCGTAGCGCGTCGGTCATCCAGCTCGACGTGCTGCGCGAGCGGATCGGCGCCGGGAAGATCTGCGACGCCTGCAGCGCCCAGTTCCTCCGCGACGACCTCCCCTAGAACCCGCCCGCCCTAAGCCGCCGCCCCCAGACGCAACCTCGAATTGAACCGCCTTCCGGGTCAAATCCGAGTTCTCAGGGGAATTCGCCCCTGATTCTCGGGATTTGACCCGGAAGGCGGTTCAATTCGGCGGGGCCCGGCGCTGCCGGGAGAAGGACTCAACCCGCTCGGCCGGTGTCATCGCTCGGAGTTCCTCGAGTCGCTCCTTCGTGTATCCGGAGACGACGGCCTGCTCGAACGCGGGAATGACCGAATGCACGATGTGGTCCGCGAACACCTCGACGAGATTGAATGACTGAGAGCCGTCCACGCCCTTGAACTCGTTCGGTGCCCAGCCGACGTCGAGGGTGTAGCAGGTCGCAGCGGCGACTGACACGGGGATTCCCGCGAAGGTCCCGTACGTCGAGTAGTGCAGGTGGCCCGCGAGAATTGCGCGGACGTCACTGCCGGCGAGCACAGATGCCAGCCGCTCGCGCTCCTGGAGTTCGATGATTCCCATGATCTCGATCGGCGACGAGATTGGCGGGTGGTGCATCGCCAGGATGGTGCCGACCGGGGCCTCGACCGACAACTCCGCGGCGAGCCAGTCGAGTTGGTGATCGGTGAGTTCGCCGTGGTTGTACCCGGGGACACTTGTATCCAGGGCGATGATGCGCAGGCCGCCGACACGCCACACGCGATCTTGCGTCTGGTCTGTGGCGTCCTCGCCGAACAGCTCTGCGGCGAATGGCGTGCGGACGTCGTGGTTGCCCATGACCCAGACCACCGGCGCCGACAGGCGCTGCGCCACCGGGTCGATCAAGGACTTGAGCCGGACGTACGCGTCGGCTTCGCCGAGGTCGGCGAGGTCGCCAGTCACCACGATCGCGTCAGGGGAGATGTCGGACTTCTCGATCCGCGCGAGTGCGCCCACGAGGCCGCGATCGGTATCGACCGAACCGAACAGCCGCGCTTTGTCTGCCAGGAAGTGCGCGTCGCTGAGGTGCAGCAGCGTGTACGCGGGCGTCGGCGACTGGCCGAGTCGACGCGTGCTACTCACCCGTGTGTCCGTCGATCGACTCGCGGATGAGGTCGGCGTGGCCGTTGTGCCGGGCGTACTCCTCGATCATGTGGAACAGCACCCAACGGAGGGAGACTCGTCCCAGCCACGCGGGATGTGTTCGGTCGAGCGCGTCAGGTCCGCCTTCACTGAGTTGCGCGGCGACGACGGTCCGCGACCGTTCGACTCGCTCTGACCACAGCCCACGCAATTCGTCCCCCGAGTCATTCGCGGCGCTCTGCCATTCCCATTCTCGCTCGTCATCGGGGTCGTGACTGGCCCACGGCTCGGGTGCGGGCTGTCCGCCCACAACCTCGGTGAACCAGCCGTCCTCAACGGCGGCGAGGTGCTTGAGCATCCCGCCCAACGTCATGGATGACGGCGGCAACGCCACACGCAACTGCTCATCGGACAGGCCAGCGCACTTCCAGGCGAAGGTAGCCCGCTGGTACTCAAGGAAGCCGACGAGCGTGTTGAGGTCGCCGCCGTTGGTGGGTGGCCAGGGCCTATTCGAATCGTCGCTGTGGTCGTCGCCCATGGGCAAAACCTAGCCAAGGGGCGCAGACCGCGCCGGCCGGTTCAAATCCAAAGAACCAGACCCGGCACGGCGCCGAAACCCCGATTTGGCCCGGGAGGCGGTTCAATTCGGGGTTAGGCGCGGGGGGCGCCGACGCGCTTGAGGCGCGAGCCGGGAACCCACGCGAAGACTGTCGAGTCGAGGCTCACCAGGCCCTCCCACGAGCCGTCGGCCTCGTCAATCCAGCGCCATTCCTCCATGACTCCGTATCCCCACAGGCTGTGCCTGTGCTCGTCACGGACCATAACCGGGAGGGGCTGATTGGGGCGCTTGCTACCCGAGTTGGGCACGATTCACGGTCCTCTCAACGCTGGGCAACGACCTGCCTCAGCGTGACCGGACGAGCCGGTCCCTGGACTGCGGATATCGGCAGATTAGCGCACGGGCGCCTGCTGGCACCCGTGGTATCCGGCGGCTCGTTGGCCTAACGTGTGCTGCCTGCGGTCCGCGCGGACTGACGTATCAGGGATGGATGGGCGCGACATGGACGGTCCGCAGGGGTTCGACTGGCTGGTCATCGCGATGATCGCGATCGCGCCTGCCCTCGTGCCCATCGTCATCGCCTACGCGCGCAACACGACGAATCGGACGGCCGTCCTCGTCATCGCCCTCCTGACGAGCTGGACGTGCATCGGCTGGGCGATCGCGGTCGCGATGGCCTCGACGGGACGGCCGGAAAGGCCGGCTCCCTGACGAGCCTTTTCCGGCACGCGGGCGTTAATGAAGCCGGATTGCGGGTACCTACGGAGTCATGACTGACAACGACATCGACGCGCTCGAATCGGGGCTGGCGGCGAATGAGCGGCTCATCGACGGTGTGGCCGCTGGGCAACTTGACCTACCCACTCCCTGTGGCGGGATGACGGTGGGCCAGTTGCGCGACCATCTCGTCGGCTGGGCAACGAGTTTCGCGTCGAGACTCAATGGCCGCGTCCACGAGGGCGACCCCAATGAGTTCCGCGCTGGAGACGACCCTGCCGAGGAGTATGCCTCCGCCGCGAGTCAGATCGTCGAGGCCTACCGCGGTAACGGTGAGTCGGCGAAGGACCTGCCCGCAGGAATCGTGCTGATGGAGACGGTCGTGCACGGCTGGGACCTCGCGAAGGCGACCGGCCAGGAACCGGAATTCGACGAGTCGGCCATCGAGCTCGCGCTGGCATCGGGCCGCAGCATGCTCAAGCCCGAGTACCGCGGTCCGGATATGACGTTTGCCGCCGAGGTAGCCGTGCCACGGGGTGCGTCGCCACTAGAGAAGCTCGTTGGTTTCGCCGGACGAGACCCGGGCTGGACGCCGTAGCCCGAGGCGGCTACGACACCTCGGTAGCAACGAGGACCGCATGGTGCTTGCGCGAGTAGATCGCGACTGCCATTCCCAGGATTACCAAGGGGAGCAATGCGACAACGGTCTTGCTGATCAGCGTGGCGACACTTCCCCCCTGCACGGGAACGACCACCTTCCGGGGCTTCGACATGTGAGTCTCCTTTCTCAGGGCCTGGGTACCCGCGTGCGACGGACTTCGATCAACAGTCGCTGCGCTTCGGGGTCGGCCCGCGTGGGTACACGCGTCTCATGCGCCAGGACTACAGCGTGTCGGCCACCCACTACACAGACGACGGATGGACGTTGCGAGCCGACGATCCGCGTCTTCGATCCGCCGCGGATGCCGCGGTTCTCGTGCACGCAGGCAGCCTGCTGGTCGCAGCGGACGCGATCCGGGCAGCGATCTCGGTATTGCTCGATGTGCCGCAGGACGCGTTCGACATCCACGTCGTCGTGACGGAGAACAACGTCGAAAGACCACCGCGATACGAGTTGATCGCGCGCCCGATGATGGGACGCAAGGTCGCGTAGCCACGCCCAATATCTCAATTGTGTCGCCCCGCGGATCGCTGACCATTCGTGTGGTTAAGATCCCCGAAACTCAGATCCGACGGGGGAGCCGCTGTGGGTTGGACTGCGCGTGTGGGTATTTCCGGGTTGGCGGCGTGCCTGCTCGCATCGGGAGTGTGGACCGCCATCGGTGTCTCGAGTGTCGCAGCGGCTGAGGCGTCGATAGATGGCGTGGTCGTCACTGGTCGGGTCACATCGACGCCCAACTCATTCTGGTTCGGACAGATGGACCGCGACGGTGTCTGCGGTGTGATCCCCGGATGCATTGCTGCTCGCGGCGATAGTGACAACTGGGTCCTGACGCTGCAGATGCCCGTCGCCATCCCCGGCGTCTCCAGTGTCGACGTGAACGTGAAGGTCACCAATCGCGTCCCGTTGAAGTCGATGAGCCTGCAGATGACCTATTCGAGCCCGCAGCTGGGTGACCTCGACGCGTCGATGACGGTGAGCCTGCAGCCGCGGGGAGGGGACACCGACGTCTCCCTGACGATGAACAGCGTCACGGCGACCGGTGCGATCGCGACTGGCGTTCCCTCATTCGCCGCGGCACTCAAGCCGCGCATGACGGCGACCATGGCGCAGTTGAGCGAGGATCGCGTCATCGCGGGAACCAAGGTGCGGTTGTCCGTGACCGGCTCGGGTCGGGCCGCTGTCGTGGTCACCGGAACGGGGCTCGCTAGTGCGCCTCCAGTGGCCACCGGGAAGCTGTATGTCGTCGCGGGCGACAAGGTCGTGTGCACCGGCGCGGTCACGCGATCCAAGGGGTCGTGCAAGTTGCCGCGCCTCGCGCCTGGCACCGAGGTAAGGGCAACCGTCGTCGGTGATTTCAACAACGGCTATCCGATCTGGAACTCCGACGCGGACGAGGTCAAGTAGATGAAGAACCGGACGAAGCTGGCCTTCAGTGCTGCCCTCATGCTCGGCACGATCCCGCTCCTGGCGAGTTCCTGCCAGGAGTTCGGGCCGTTCCATTTCGACATCACGACGATGGGCATCGTGCCCGGGACCGCGGTCGAGAGCCCCGAGAATACGTTCCGGCTGCCGGCGGGTCCGGCAAAGCGGACGTTGCGGATCAACCTCGAGTCGCGCGTGACGTTCAACGGTCGGACGACGCCTACCCAGCCGGAGTTCTGCACGCTTGATCTCGGCGGTCGCATGGACATCGCGTTCGTCCTTTCTGACGGCGCCACCTTCGTGGGCGAAGTGCAGACGCCGACCTCCTATGGCGCGGGCAAGTCCGCGTCCGGGGTCCTCAACTGCCAGTTAGCCGGTCAGCCGGTTTCCGACTCGTTCAAGGTCGTCATCGTCAAGTAGACGCGACCCGGTTCAGGTCAGGCTGCTCCACAGGCCGTTGTCCGTGTAGAAGTCGCGCACCGCGTCCAGCCGCACGTCGACGTCCTCAATCGGACCGACGGGTCCGTCGAGCCACCACTCGGCGCCTGGCAGTCCTGCAGACAGGTAGGCCCTGGTTCCCAACTGAAATCGGTATGACGTGTCGCGGGGTCGGGCGAGCACCTCGCCGTGCGCGGGCTCCCAAAGACGCACGTGCTCAGGTGACCGTTCCAGCACCACGGCGTCGAACCAGCGCCAGATCACGAATGCCCGGCCGAGCGGTGTTGTTGCCACGGCGACAAGGTGGCCGGGAGTGAGGGTCTCAGCGCGCGTCCGGAACGGTGGGGCGTACTCGACGATCACTGTTCCGCTGCCTGTCTCGACCTCACACCGATCCCCTCCGGGCCGGAGGACAACAGCGACGCTGGTGCGGATCACCGTCTCATCCTTGCACCGACCATTCGCCCGTCTCGATCTCAAATCCATGCGCGCTCAACCAGGGGCATGCGACCATCGCGATGCGACGTAGGGAGCATCCAGTGAGTGAGTCCGACAGCAAGCCCCAGTTCGGCGGATCTGTTCCGGAGATCTATGACCGGTTGATGGTTCCGATGGTTTTCGCTGGAGCTGCAGAACTCTTGGCCCAGGAGATCCAGGCACGTCGACCGAGCACGATCCTTGAGGTCGCGGCCGGAACTGGAGTCCTCACCCAGGCGCTTCTCGTTGCGTGTCCGCAAGCTGAGGTCGTAGCCACCGATCTCAGTCAGCCGATGCTCGACCGCGCGAGCGAGCGCGTGGGCGTAGACGCGCGGCTTCGCTTTGAGCAGGCGGACGCGCTCGAGTTGCCTTTCGTTGACTCCGCCTTCGACGTCGTCGCGTGCCAGTTCGGCGTGATGTTCTTTCCCGATCGGGTCCGTGGATACCGGGAGGCGGGACGCGTACTGCGCCGTGGCGGCGCATTGGTCTTCAACGTGTGGGACAGCCTTGAGACCAACGACTTCGCGCGCATCACGACGAGCGCGTTGCAGCAGCTGTCGAACGCGCCAATGGACTTCATGTCGCACCTGCCGCATGGCTATTTCGATCGCGATGTCATCTGCGGCGATCTCCGCGACGCAGGCTTCGACGTATCGGCATTCGACCCTGTCGACGCCACGAGTGTGGCCACTGCGACCGACGCTGCCGTGGCTCTTTGCCAGGGCACGCCGATGCGGTCGCAGATCGAGGCCGCAGCCGACCTCACCCTCGATCAAGCGACTGACGCCGCGCGCGCCGCGCTCGAGAGCGCTTATGGCCCAGGGGTGATCACCGGACGCATTCGGTCATTCCAGGTTGTCGCAAAACCACGCTGAGCTTCGCGCTAGTACTCGCCCGCCCGGCGAGCACGATTGGATCGACCGTCCGGGTCGTAGACCACCCGGTACAAGGGCGCCGCCCACGCCTTGGTCCGCTGACTCAGACCCGGCTCGGAGAACCGGCGGAGCTGACCTGGAGGACGCGTCCCGATCGCACCCGTTGCATGCCACGCGTCGAGCTCCTCTGCGCTCGTGCGAAAGGCCTCGAAGAAGTCGCGTGGGTCAACGAGAGAGGGATCCGTCGACGAGACACCCAGGTGCTCGGCGGCGAGTTCGAGCCGCAGCGACCGAACCACTCCGTCCTCGGAGCCGTCCACGAAGGCGGCGCTGAGCTCGGAGTCATGGGTCCACGAACGACGGTTGGTGTTATCTGAGCCAATGCACGCCCACGCGTCGTCGACGACGCAAGCCTTAGCGTGCACGTAGACAGGAGTACCGGCTTCGTTCTCGAGGTAGTAGATCCCCAAGCGAGATCCACCGGCGCGACGCAACTCCTCCAGGGCGCTGGCGCGTCCGACCTGGTTGGGCGGCATCGAAATGCGTCCATCCTGCTCGGGGTAGCCAGGAATGACGAACACCATGAGGAGCGTCGGGTTGTGACGGAGCGCGCGTGCGTACACGCTCGCAACTTCACGCGACCACAAGTACTGATCCTCGACGTACACAAGCTTCGACGCCTGAGACAAGGCCTGCAGATAACCACGCGCAATGCTCCGCTCGCCGTTGCGCGCGAACGGATACCCCGGGCGGCGTGACGCGTAGGTCCGGAGCAGTTGCACTGCCACGTCCCCTGCCGGCAGCGGATCCGCAGACTGCGGCGGGAGCGGATCTGGTGCCTTGGTCTCGCGGTTGGCCCACGAGCTCAGCAGGTGAACGGGATGCCTCGCGAGGGGAGAGGGGTCGTCCCATCTCTCGCGGAACACAGCCTCCGCGTCACCCACCGCCGGGCCGCGAACCTCCAATTGGATGTCGTGCCAAGGAGGGTTGTCGCCGTACACCGCTGCCATCGACAGCGCCTGGGGGTCGCCTCGATGATCAGCATGGTCGCGACGTCCGAAGCACAGATCGATGCCTCCGAGGAACGCGACATCGTCTTCGGGGTGCGTTGAATACCTGAGCACGACGAGCTTTTGATGGTGCGACCCGAACTTCGGCACGCGCATGTCGAGCAGAACCTGTCCGCCGGCGTCCTCGATCTGCTTGCCGAGCCCGCGGTTCTTGATCGTCCCGAACTGCATGGCTGAGTGCGAGCGCCACAGGAGACCGCGAACGTCTGCTCCGCGCTTGGCCGCAGCGGCGAACACGGTGCCCACCTCGGTGCCGGGACCGTCCAGATGCTCCTCGGCATCTCCTCGCCAATCGGTGAACAGAAGAAGGTCTCCACGGTCCAGCCGCGAGACCGCGGCGAGCAACTCACGGAAGTAGGTCGCGCCGTGGACCAGGGGACGCACCCGGTTGCCCAACGACCAACTGGCCCCGTCGGCATGGCGACTGTCGAGGTACGTGTCGGGATTGCCTCGGTCGGCGGCGCTCAGAAACCACGTGCGCGCAGCGTCCGTCACGTCGCTCACAGGCTGTGCCCCTTAAGTCAGATGCGGCCCGCACCACTCGACGAGTAAAGGACCGGGCCGAACGTACCCGCGTGATGCGCACTTCAACCGCGACGAGAGAGCGCGCGTAGGTTCGTCGCACCGGGTTCAAATCGGGATTCCAGGGCCGTTCTGGACCGCAAAAGCGGGATTTGACCCGGGAGGCGGTTCAAATCGGAAAAAGTGTGGGGTGAGTGACGGGACTTGAACCCGCGGCCACCTGGACCACAACCAGGTGCTCTACCAGCTGAGCTACACCCACCATGGCACGCATCGACTGCATGACATCCCACGCAAGCGCGGGAGCGTGAGTCTATCGAAGGCGCCGGGCGGGTGTGGAGCGGGCCTTACTCAGGCAGATCGCTGACGGAGTGGAACTCGCCGAGGGCGGTTGCGGTGGGGGAGTCGGGCCCGGGCTGGGGCACGAACACGGCGTCGCGGTAGTAGCGCAGTTCGGCGATCGAGTCGCGGATGTCGCCGAGCGCGCGGTGGTTGCCCTTCTTCTCCGGGGTCGCGAAGTAGACGCGGGGATACCAGCGCCGCACCATCTCCTTGACGCTGGAGACATCGATGAGCCGGTAGTGCAGGTAGCCGTCGAGCTCGGGCATGTAGCGAGCGAGGAATCCACGGTCGACGTACACACTCGAGCCGGCAAGCGGAGCCTTGCGCGACTCGTCGACGTGGCTGCGCACGTAGGCGAGGACCTGGGCCTGAGCATCCTCGAGGGTGGTCCCGAACGGGATCTCCTCGATCAGCCCCGACTCCTTGTGCATGTTGACGACGATGTCGTCCATCGCAGCAAGGGGCGCGTCATTCGGCTTGATGACGACGGTGATCCCGGCATCGAGCTCGGTCAGGTCACCCTCGGTGACGATGCAGGCGATCTCGACCAGCTCGTCGGACGCGGGGTCCAGTCCGGTCATTTCGCAGTCGATCCACACGAGCCGGTCAGCAGTTGCCATGACGACAGCCTATGAGGCGCGCCGCGTGCGGGATATCACGCGGCATCCGGCGGGAGTTCGGCGCGCGGCACGACCGTGACGGGAACCTTGGCCTTGTGAAGCACTCCGTTGCTGACCGAGCCGATCAGCGCGCCGACGGCGGGGCCGTGCCCGCGAGTGCCGACAACGATCATGGCGGGGTTCGGCGATGCCGCAAGGATGGACTGGACCGGCGGCCCGTGGACCAGGTGCTCGTGCACGTCGACGTCGGGGTACTCGTCGCGAAGTCCGGCCAGCGCCTCGGCGGACAGGCGGATCTCCTCGTCGGCCACATCGCTCAGCGCAACGGGTATGGGGCCGTCTGGAACGATGAGCAGGTCGTACGAGGGCACGTCCCACGCGTGCACGGCCACGACCGTCCAGCCCCTGCGGCTCGCCTCGTCGAACGCGAAGGCGATCGCCGCTTCGGCTCCCGGCGATGCGTCGATGCCGACGACGATGTCCTTGGCGCCGGGCTCCGGGAGCTGGCGAATGGTGACAACGGGGCAGAACGCGTGAGCGGCAACCTGCGCCGCGACAGAGCCGAGGATGAGGCTCGCGAAGCCGCCATGCCCCCGCGACCCGACGACGACCACGTCTGCCGTCTCCGATGCCTCGAGGAGCACCCCGCTCGCACCGCCGATTGCGACGACCGTCTGCACGTCGAGAGGCTGCAGTTGCGCGGCGAGCGCCTCGACCTGCTCGTGCGCCTGGCTCTCCAGGGCGCCGATGATGTCCGGTCCGGGCCCGATGCCTGCGCCGAGGCTTCCGCTCGTGACGCTGGGCAGCAGTGCGTGAACGATCGTCAGGCCGCGTCCGCGCAGCCGCGCCTCCTCGGCAGCCCAGTCGACGGCCACCCGAGAGGGATCCGAGCCGTCGTATCCGACAACAACGCGTCCGTCGAACCTGTCAGTCGTCATAGGTACAGCATGGCCCGAACCTCAACCCGAAGCACACCCAGTTCCTCAATGATGGCGGGTTCGCATGAGCGATTCCTGGACAACCGACGCGACGAGCACGCCGTCCGGGTCGTAGAAGAGTCCGCGGGCCAGCCCGTGCCCACCGCGCGCAACTGGCGTGTCCTGGGCGAAGAGCAGCCAGCGGTCCGCGCGAGTGCTGGTGTGGAACCACATCGCGTGGTCGACGGACGCGAGCATGAGTTCGTGCTCGCCGTGCAGGCCCATGTGCGGGCCGAGCGCCGTGCTCACCATGGTCAGGTCCGACAGGTAGGTGAGTGCACACGCCTGGGTGAGCCAGTCCTCGGGCAGCTCCTCGCGGATGCGTACCCAGGCGATGCGCTCGAAGCGCCCGTTGGTCAGCTCGATGGGACGCTCGGCCTCGACGATGCGCAGGCCGATCAGGCTTGAGTCCGGGTAGTCGTACTCCTCGCCGGCACCCTCGACGTATGACGTCAGCGGCATGGAGATGTCATCCAGGGAGCTCGGCCGAGTCGCTTCCGGCATCTCGAACTGGTGTTCAGGTCCTTCATCGGTCAGCGCGAACGACGCCGTCATCATGAAGATCGTCTCGCCCTGCTGCACCGCGCGAACGAAGCGAGTCGAGAAGGATCGGCCATCGCGGGGCCGGTCGACAAGGTAGGTGATCGAGTCCTTAGTACCGCCCGGGCGCAGGAAGTAGCCGTGCAGCGAATGGATCTGCCTCGCGTCGTCGTCCACGGTCCGTCCCGCCGCCATCAGCGACTGTGCCGCGATCTGGCCACCGTAAGCGCGCAGAGGCGCGCCGGAGTGACACCAGCCAGTGAAGATGTCGCGGTCGACCTGCTGGAGGTTGATGCGATCGGCGAAATGCTCCTGCTCGATGGGTTCGGTCACATCGGTATTAGATACCCGCGGCCGTTCGCGCAACGTTGTTGTCCTCCGGCAGCGGGAAGCCGGCGCTCGTGCAGGCCTTCTGGACTCGCGATGACTGCAGCGTGAACTTCTCCTGCTGCTTCTTCGACAGGTCCGACAGCGCCTGGTTCTTCGCCAGACCCTTGACCGCCTTGCGCATCTTTGTGGCGTTCGCGACGAGCTTCTGGTTGACCGCGCCGTCCTCCACCGCGATCTTTCCCTGCGACACCATGATCTTCAGCAGGCGAGTGAAGTCTGCACGAACCTGGGCCTCGGTCATGTCGCCGTCGGCGACTGCGCCGCCCGCATACGTGCTGTTCAGTAGGTCGAGTTGGAAGTACGCGGAGCATGCCTCGCCCGCTGCATCGGTCGGCTCGGTCGCGCCGGACGCGGCTGACGTGGCCTCGTCGCTCGGTGCAACGAGCGACGAACCTGATGCTGCGGACGAGAGATCGGATGTTGGTTCCGACGTGCATGCGGCCAGCAGCAACGCGGCCGCGGCACCGAGCGCCGCGATTCGCAAACCCGTTCGAGTACTTGCAGTCGTCATTGGTCATACCCCCGCATTGATGCGCCCCAAGCGTCGGAGAGCCGTGATTGCCGACATTTCCTAGCACCACTATGTCATTGGCGCCGGAAGGCTTGGTGCGATTCTGCCTCGTGGATAGGGTGTGCGCACGCCGTCAGCGTGAAACGGGCGGGCCAGAACCGACATAGGGAGTGGAAATGAAGCTTGGCCGCACGACTGCATTGGTTGGCGCTCTTGCCATGACCGTGGGCCTCTTGGCCGCGTGCTCGAACTCGCTCAGCCAGTCGGATGTGCAGGACAAGCTCACTCAGGGCATGAGCGAGCAGTTGGGCGGCGAGTACACGGTTTCGTGCCCGTCGGACATCCCCGTCGCTGCTGGTGCGACATTCACCTGTGACGCAACCGGTGCAGATGGCAGTTCGGGCGTCATCACCGTGACGCAGGACGACGACCAGGGCAACTTGTCGTGGGAGTACACGGCCGCCAGCTAGCGCGGGACGAGGGCAACTCACATATGACTGACGACCGATCTCCGGCTACCGACGTCGTCACGACTCGGAAGCGCCAATGGGGTTCGGAGTCGCCGCGGCCGCCGCTGCCAGCGGTAACCCCGCCCGCGACCAACGCCGCGACGTGGATGGGCGGTTTCGCGATCGTCGCGACTGTCGCACTGTGGCTGACGTACATCCTCACCACCGTCGTCGCGGGCTTCATCGATCGCGGCGTTCGCGACAGCGCATTCATCGCGCAGACCATCTCCTATGTCTTCGTCATGTCCTTCCTCACCTTCTCGGCGCTGATGTACCTGCTTGCCAGGCAGGGCGCCCTCTATCGCTCACGGACCCACTCCCGGGTTCCGCGTGCGGAGATCGATGCTCATTTCGCCACGCGGCGGCCGTCCATCACGGTGCTCATCCCGTCGTACCGCGAGGACCCGGAGGTCGTCCTCGCGACTGTTCTGTCGGCGGCGCTGCAGGAGTTCCCGAGCATGAGGGTCGTCCTGCTCATCGACGACCCGCCGAACCCGAAGGACGCGGATGCCGTCGCCGGGCTCGCGGGGTGCCGCGCCCTGCCCGACAAGGTCGAGGCGATGCTCAGCGGACCTCGCGACCGGTTCATTGCAGCGTTGGCCGAGCATGAACGAACCGCTTCGGCTGACGGCGGCGCCTCAGACAATGCGCTCCGCTCGCTCGCGGTCGACTTCATGTGGGCGGCGGAGTGGATGAGCGCCGAAGCGACGCGCTACTCGCGCGCGACGAACGCGGACCAGTTCGTTGCGGACGAGGTCTTCGCGGGACTCGGTCAGGACTTCGAGATCACCGGCAAGGCGCTGTTCGCAGCCCTGGACGACGGCGCGGTGGTGTCCGCCGAGCGCATCTCGCAGCTGTATCGGCGATTGGTCTGGACGTTCAGTGCCGAGATCACCTCCTTCGAGCGCAAGGTGTACGCGCACCTGTCGCACGATGCGAACAAGGCGATGAACCTGAACGCGTACATCGGCCTGATGGGTCACACGTACACGGTGCTCGACACGCGCATCGGCAAGATCCTGCGGGTCAACGACACCGACGACGACGACGTGCTGCGCATTCCGGACTCGGACTACCTGCTGACCCTCGACGCGGACAGCGTGCTGCTTCGCGAGTACTGCCTGCGGCTGACGTACCACCTCGAGTTGCCGGGCAACGAGCGCATCGCCGTCATCCAGACGCCCTACTCCTCGTTCCGCGGAGCGCCAACGCGACTCGAGCGCATCGCTGCGGCCACCACCGACATCCAGCACATCGTCCACCAGGGGCTGACCTACTACAACGCGACATTCTGGGTCGGTGCGAACGCGGTCATTCGCAAGATCGCGTTGAAGGACATCGAGGAGATCTCGTACGTCGACGGATACGAGGTCAAGCGTTATGTCCAGGACCGCACCGTCATCGAGGACACCGAGTCGAGCATCGACCTCGTTGCGAATGGCTGGACCCTCTACAACTACCCGGAGCGACTGAGCTACAGCGCAACCCCTCCGGACTTCGGCTCGCTCGTGGTGCAACGCGCGCGTTGGGCCAACGGCGGTCTGCTCATCATGCCCAAGTTCTGGAAGTACATCCGGCGCGAGAAGAAGGCCGGCCACAAGGTGAAGCGGCCGCACGTATGGCTTCGGTTCAACTACATGGCGTCGATTGCATGGGCGAGCGTCGGCCTAGTGTTCCTTCTTGTCTACCCGTACAACAGCCTCCTGCTCAGTCCGATCCTGCTCGCAGCGGCGCTCCCGTACTTCTTCGCGATGGCGTACGACTTCAAGCGGCTCGGCTACAAGCGGACCGACGTGTTCCGGGTCTACGGCTTCAACCTGATCCTTCTCGGAGTCAATCTCGGCGGGACGTTCAAGTCGCTGCAGCAGGCAGCTGCCAAGTCGAAGATCGACTTCGCTCGCACGCCCAAGGTCAAGGACCGAACCGCGGCGCCCGCACTGTACGTGCTGTTCGCCGCGCTGATCGCCGTGTACTCGCTATACCGCTTCCTGAGCGACCTGCGGTTCGGCAACTACACCAACGCCGCATTCGCCGCGTTCAACGGCCTGCTCACGACGTACGCGATCATCGCGTTCATCGGACTCAAGAACTCGGTCGTCGACGTTGCTGTCGGCATGGCCAACTGGGTCCGTGTGCCAGCGAAGGCACCCAAGACGAAGAAGGATGCGCCCGTCGTGGACGTCGCGGAGCCCGCGCTCGACTGGGAGTCGGTGCTGTACTTCGGTCCGGACAACGGAACCTCTGAGCGCGGTGTGGAGCAGTCCGCCAACTCGTACAGCACGGGTGAGCGCAAGGGTGACCGTCGCAGCCGTCATCGCGAGGAGGACGGATCGTGACGAAGTCTCCGAAGGAGCCGAAGGCACCCAAGACCACGCGTGTGTCCGTCCTGCGCGTCGGTGTTCTGGTGGTCACGACGCTCGCGGTTGTCATCGGCATCATCTACTTCATCAAGCCTGCGGTAATCCCGCCGCAGCCGCCCGGACCGTCCACCTTCGCGGGCTATGTCGACGTGACCGTGACGCCGTCCTATCCGTTTGAGACGCCGTCCGGCCCTGCTCAGCAGGACGTAGTCCTCGCGTTCATCGTCGCCGGCCGAGACGAGCCGTGCACACCAACGTGGGGCACGTACTACACCCTTGATCAGGCCGCGTCCGATCTCGAACTCGACCGCCGCATCTCGCAACTGCGCCTGACGGGTGGTCGGGCACGTGTCTCGTTCGGCGGCGCGATCAACCAGGAACTCAGCACCTCCTGCACCGACCCGAGCGCGCTCGTCGACGCGTACCGGGCCGTCATCGACCGGTACGAGCTGGCCAGCATCGACCTGGACATCGAGGGCTCGAACCTGTCGGACACCGCCGGCAACGAGCGTCGGGCGGCGGCCATCAAGGCGGTCCAGGACCAGCTGGCTGCGGATGGGCGCCCGCTTGAGGTGTGGCTGACGCTCCCCGTCGCCACATACGGCCTCACCGATGAGGGCATCGCCGCGGCACAGGCGATGCTCGACGCCGGAGTGAACCTGACGGGCGTCAACGGTATGACGATGAACTTCGGCGGATCCAAGTCCACGAGCCAGAGCATGTCCGACGCCGTCATCCAGGCCGCGACGAACCTGAAGGCCCAGGTGCGCAAGCTCTACAGCCTGTCGGCGCTTCCCGACAACGAGGCGAAGGTGTGGGCCAAGGTCGGCATCACGCCGATGATCGGCCAGAACGACGTGCCTGGTGAGGTATTCACGATTGACGACGCGCAGGTCGTGAACGAGTTCGCCAGAGAGCAGGGCGCGGGCCTGATCTCGATGTGGAACCTGAATCGCGACGCGACATGCACCCATCCACTACCGACCGTCATCACCGTCGTCCAGACGAGTTGCAGCGGGGTCGACCAGCAGGGAAAGAGCTTCGCGGACATCCTCTCGGCCGACACCGATGACAACGACTTCGTCACGGCGAGTCCTACTGCCTCCGCGACCGCGCCCATCCCGACGCCAACGGCGACGTCGCCTGTCATCGTCGATGATCCGGCAACGAGCCCGTATCCGATCTGGGATCCGCTCGGCACGTACCCCGCGGGAACCAAGGTCGTCTGGCGGCAGCAGGTCTACCAAGCTAAGTGGTACACGAGTGGCTTTGCTCCGGACACGCCGGTCGCGACCCAGTACGACACGCCCTGGACGCTCATCGGCCCGGTGCTGCCGGGCGACACGCCTGCGCCACTGCCGACGGTCGCGCCGAACACGTATCCCGAGTGGGACCCGGACGTGGCCTATGTCGCCGGCTCGCGCGTTCAGCTCGATCTCGTGCCGTACCAGGCGAAGTGGTGGACACAGGGGCAGCAGCCAGGCGTGCCGGTATCGGGCGGTTCGCCGTGGATCGTCGTTTACCCGGGCGGCTGACGTGACCGACTTCTTTCTTCGCACCTACGCGTTCCCCGGCGAGGTGGAGGCTGCCGCGATCGCCGCAGAGGCCGACGGATGGGACGGACTGCTGTTCCAGGACAGCCAGAACCTCACCCCGGACATCACCGTCTCGATGACGCTCGCCGCACGGGTGACCGAGCGGATCGTCATCGGCACAGCGGTGACGAATCTGGTGACTCGCAATCCCGCGGTGGTGGCGTCGACGTTCGCGACGATCCATCAGCTGTCTGGGGGTCGAGCGATCCTGGGTGTGGCTCGCGGCGACACGGCTCTCCACCTGGTCGGCGAAGAGGCTCCTTCGGCGGAGCGGTTCGGCGATCTCCTCGACGAGGCTCGGACCTACCTGTCCGGAGGCGTCGTCCGACTGGGGGAGACGGAGAGCCGACTGGCGTGGCTGCCAAGCCCAGATCTTGCTTCCGTTCCCGTCAACGTCTTCGCATCTGGGCCGCGCAATCTCGCCATCGCGGCGGCCCATGGCGACCAGGTCACGGTTGCGGTCGGCGCGGAGGTGGATCAGGTCGCGTGGGCCGTTCAGCAGGTTCGTGCAGTGAATCCTTCGATTCCCGTCGGGGCGTTGATCGTGGCGGGTGTGGGGACCGACCTGCCCGCTCTACGCGAGCTTGTACGTGCGAACGCGAGCATTTCCACGCACTTCCGTCGAGATGCGGGTGACGTGCTGAGTGCGGCGGACGCCGCGGTCGTGTCCGACGTGACGAGGGACTACGACAACTACCGCCACGCGACGGCGCACTCGGCCCAGGCCCAGGACCTGCCAGACGACTTCCTTGACCGGTTCTGCGTGATCGGAACGCCCGACGAGTGCGTGGCCCGCCTCACTGAACTGTCGGCACTCGGCCTTGATCATGTGGTGATCCTGGGCGGAGGTCGTGACGCGGATCCCCGGATCCGCCACGAGTCCGATGAATTCTTTGCGAGGGAAGTGCTTCCCGGGCTTCGCTGAACACAAAGCGCTTGCGGTCGGCCAGGCTGCTGGCGCGTCGGGTGTTGACGAAGTCCCAGGCTCCTGCGATCGCCAGGAAGGTCAAGGCAAGCAGCCCGACCCCAGTGACGACGATCCGGTCAGGGAACGCGGCGGCGGGCGGCGCGGCGGCGAATGCCACAGCAGCATGAATCATTGCGCGTCGACCCCCCTGTCTGGCGTACGCCAAGGGTCCATCCTGGGGCGGCGAGAGTCAAGGGCAGAACGTGCCGCCAGCGCGCGATTGCGTTGCTAATGCGTAACGAAGTCCACGTCGTCGAGCCACGCCGTGAGCGTTGCCGCGAGGACCGTCGCATGGTGGCAGTGGCCTCCGGAGCGCCGGTCGGCGGAGATCCCGTGCAGGTGCAGGCCCGGGATACTGACTCCGTCGCTCTCGTCGTCGAACCGAAAGCCCACGAGCGTGCCGGTCCACGACTCAAAGGAGAAGCGGACCTCGTGCTCCAGCACATCGCTAAGAAGCCGGTAGGGCTTGTCCTGGCGTGGCTCGCTGCGGAGCAGCACGTCGGTGTACGTGCCGTCGATGCGCACCGCAACCACGGGAGATCCGGTCGGGCCGATAAGGGCTCGGACTTCGTCGATTCTCGTCGTGATCGCATCCATGGTTGCCCCGCTCGCCAGTTCCACGCTGATGCTGCTCCCACCGCTCGCCGCCACGGCGAACGGCAGACCCAGCGTGGGAGGAGCCACGACCGGAACTCCGTCGGCGGGGACCCGCCAGACCTCTCCGTCGACGGCGACGATCTCGCCGTCGGCTGCCTCGGCCACACCGAGTCCGATGCGGCAACCGGCAAACGCTCGCTCGACCGTGGTGACGGCGTCGAAGTGGCCCGTCTGAAGGTCGCGGAGCGTTTCGACCTGGCGAACATGGCCATGCACGGCGGTGAGCAGGCGGGGATCGAGCATGAAGTGAACCCTAGGGCCCACGGTAATCTGGCCGTGTGGGGCGAACCGAGACGCGTATCGGCAATGCGCCGGAGGTTTACGACGCCGTGGATCGGCGATTGCTCGGCATGCCGGGCCCAGTCTGGACGATGGCTCTGTGGTTCGGCGCCTCCACAGTCGTTCTGACGTTGGCCCTCATCTTTCCGATGAACGCGACGGCGAAGTTCGAGACGCGGATCGGCGTGCTCATCTACGCATCGGCGGTCTTCATCGCGCTGTTGGTCATGAGGGCGAGAACGCCCGGGTGGTTCCTCTACCTCCAGACCGCGGTCTCGATCTGCGCCTCGTGGTGGGTGGTCTACATCTCGGTCACCGATACTGGCGCCGTCACGTCGTCGATCAGCCTCATCGCGGTCGGCGCCTACATGGGCTGGTGGATGCCAAGGCTCGTCGCGCTCGGCTTCATGACGATCGCGAGCGCGGGTTTGCTGATCGTGTTCGCGAGCACCGACCGCCTTCCGCTCCTGTTCATCCCGTGGCTCGTGGTGGGCGGGATGTCAGTCGGGCTCCTCCTCGCGTTCGGCACGCTGGTCGCGCACATGAAGCAGCAGATGGTCACCGACCCCCTCACCGGCCTACTGAATAGATCGGGCATGGTCGCGCTCGTCGATCATCGCGGCGACGCGGTGCGCACCGTGGCCCCGCGCGCACTGATGGTGATCGACCTCGACCAGTTCAAGGAGATCAACGACCGCGAGGGGCACCTGGCGGGTGATCGCACGCTCAGCGATTTCGGAGCTGCGCTGCGCAGCGTGATCCGCCCCGATGACATCGCCTTCCGCAGTGGCGGCGATGAGTTCGTGCTGATCCTCCCTAGAACCGATGCCGCCGGTGCCGAAGCACTCGCGGCGCGGCTGCGCACGACGATCGCTCTCGAGTGGTCCTACGGGCTGACCGACTGGCAGGTGGGCGAGGACTTCGACACGGCCGTCGCACGCGCCGATCGGCTCATGTACGAGCAGAAGGCGGCTCGGGCTACGTCCCGAGGTGCTTCCTGAGGAAACGGCCCACCTGAGTTATCGAGTCCTGCCACGGTCCGTACATGTAGTGGCCGGCCCCTCGATACTCCAGCAGCCGCACATCCTTGCCAGCAGCCTTGAGTGCGTCGCGGGTCGCGCGAGCCCAGGCGATGTCGCAGCTCTCGTCCCGCGTGCCGTGGATCATCAGCACGGGCTCGGTCACCCGCGAGAAGTAGGTGCGCGACGACATCCGCGCCCAGGCTGACGGGTTGGCCTCGGGCGTGCCGTAGCGAGAGATGATGGTGCGGCTCGACGGATTGTCACCGCGCTGCCACATGTTGAAGTTGTCGGCGACGTTGCTACTCGTCGAGGCGTAGGTGATGGCCGCGTCGAACACTCCGGGACGGATGACGAGAGCCTGGAACGCGATGCCGCCGCCCATCGATCTTCCGAGCACCGCAACGCGCGTGTTGTCGATCCACGGGATGATCGTGCGTCGAACGGCCAGGCCGGCGTTGATGACGTCAGCCGCGTAGCCGATGCGCAGCGAGGTCTCGCTGTCCGGATCCTCATCGGATCCAGCATGGTTGCGATAGTCGACGTGCAAGGCCACGTACCCGTGCCGGGCGAGCCAGTCCTGCTCGCGGTTGAATCCCTGCCCGGTGACGTACAGACTCGGTTCGATGTGACCGTGCGCGAGCACGACGACGGGGAACGGCCCCTTGCCGCGGGGCTTGTTCAGCACGCCGGTGATGGTGAGGTCGCCGGACTGGTACGTGATGGCGTGGCGCGTGTAGGCGGATGTCGACCCGAGCTCCCCGCGGACTCGCAGTTCGTTGCCGTCGTAGTCAGCGGCGATCGCGGCCGGGATTGACGGGTCGAGTTCGACTGCGTGAGCGGTCGCCGCCAGTGCGGGGAAGGCGACTGCCAGCACGAGGAAGGCGAGGAGGACACGCCGCATGACGCTGACCATGCTTTTGACGGTAACCCGCGACGCCGCGTGCGACACAATTGCGACATTCAGTTGCCGAAATCCGCATTCCGGGCGTGTGGATAAGCCGGTATTGTCCGGCGATGCGCATCCACCCTGCCGGCCGATTGGCCGCCGCTGTCGCCGTTCTCGCGCTCACCGCCGCCGTGATCCCGATCGGGTCCGCGACCGCGGCTCCCAGGGCCGGGTGGAAGGTGGGCGACTGCTTCGCGAAGGCCGACGTCTGGGGCGACGTCGTCGACTTGACCTCGAAGGTGGATTGCGCAAAGCCACACCAGGTGCAGGTATTCGGCGGTGCAGCCTTGCCCGAGGCCATCACGTCGAAGTACTCATTCGCCCAGTTGCATGATGAAAACAACAAGGCGGCGCTTGATGCGCTCGTCGCGTTCAGCCACAAGGTTTGCGCACCCGCCGACATCGCGCCGAGGATGTGGCCGGGCAAGGGTGCTGCGCTCGCCAAGGCTCTGAAGCCGCCGGCATCGACCGTCGCAGGTGGCGCGCTGCCGGCTGTTGCTGGGGCTGGATTCGGTTGGGTCTTCCCCGATGAGAAGTCGTTTGCCGCTGGGGACAAGTCGATGCTGTGCGTGCTGTACCTGCCGACTGGCGAGGTCGGATCTGTGCCGGACACGATGGGCGAGATGAAGGGGGACGCACGCCTCCTGGCCACGAGTCGTGCTTTGCCGACGATGCGTACTTGCTTCACGTACGACAAAGCGGCTGACCAGTACGCAACGGGATCCTGTGCGCTGCCGCACAAGGACGAGCTGCTCGCCTACTTCGCGGGTCGCCTTCCGGTCGCGTACGCCGACATGACTGATGCGCAGTGGGCTCCTCTGGACAAGCAGTGTGACGCGATCGTCGATGCGCTGGTCGGAGCCGACCGGAAAGACTTGCGTGCTTTTGTCGACGCCGCGCAGAGCGACGCTGGGAGCTTGATCTACTTCCAGTGCTACGCCAGCAAGCCCACCGCGGCAGATGGGACAACGCCGAACCTGCCCGGCGGGACGCTGGTCGGGCTCGGCAAGAAGCCGCTGAAGTCCGTCTAGTTCGTTGCGCACCCGGACGGGGGTCCTTGTCGGCCTAGGTGCGAGCCTGGTTGTCACCGCCTCCGCAATTGGGGCGTTCGCGTGGGCGGCTCCGCAGGATGCGGTGCCAACGGGGTTCCGTGCCTACCTCGCGTCGGACCTCGGCCCGCAGGTACTCGGCGTCACTCCTGCGGACCTGGCCACGAGCGGCCCGATCACCTCATCCTCATCCCGGTCGGGATTCCTCAGCGCCATCTCCGGGATCCCCAGCCAGACGGTCGCCGCAACTGTGCTCTCCGAAGCCGATGCCCTCGGTGGCATCGACACACTTCAGCTCCTGCGCGCGATGAGCTCCTCGGTCACCACGGAAGGCTCAACATCCAGCAACTTCTACGTCGCAATCGTCGATAATTCAGGCCTGCTGAAGGCAGCGGAAATGGGCAGCGGAGGCTTCACGCTCTGGTACTCGCCTCCCGTGGTCGAGTTGCCTGCCGATATCACCGTCGGGTCGAGCTGGTCGGGAACGGGCAGGGTCAACGACATCGCCACGTACGAGTTTGATGGCGTGATCGAGGCGGCCAGCACCGAGGACTGCATCGTGACGGCAACGACGTCGAAGCTGATCATCGAGGGCTCGGAGCCAATCGTCACGACACTCAGAACCACCTGGTGTGAAGGACGCGGGTCGACGCTGTCGGTCAACGTCGACACCGGTCGGACCGTCACCGTCCTCGAGCGCATCCCGCCGACACGGCTGACCGATGCGATGCCCCCGTCGACTCCGACGTACGTGGCTCCTGCCAGCTTGCCGTTCCTGTCGCCGTCAGTGCTTCTGACTGCTGCCGTGTCCGGAGACGTGCTCGTCATGGCGAACTCGTCCAGCGAGGATGTCGTCGCCGTCACCTTGACTGCGCCACCGGTGGATACAGAAGACCCCGCTGCGGAGCCTCCTGATCTGTCCGTGCTCCGCGTTTCCTGGATGCAGCATCCGGGGGGCGAGGTTCTCGGACTGTCCAGTGACGGTCAGGACTCCTACGTCACCACCACCATGCGGTCGGTCATGTCCTTCGATCGAGCAGGTGGTCTTCGGTGGAGATCCATGACGTCGGACGTCGCGGCGGGAGCGCCAGTCGTGATTGGCGACGTGGTGGTCGTAGCCACGCTGGATGGCAGCGTTGTCGCCTTCGATCGAGCCACTGGGGCGGAGCGATGGTCGCGAACGATGAGCGATGCTGTGGTCGCGGACCCCGTCTCGTCCGCCTCGGCGATCGTGGTCGGCGATATTGCCGGTCGTATCTCGGCCTTCACGACCGCAGGCGAGGAGGTCTGGACCACGGACCTCGCCGCGGTGACGCGCCCGATGACCGCGTTCGCCGACGGCACCGTCCTCGTCGGTGACGACGCTGGCGCGCTGCACCTTCTCGGTGACGGTGGCGCCGAGAAATGGTCAGGCGTCCTCGCCGGCCCGATCGTCGGCCCTGCGCACCTGGCCGGCGGGGCAGTCCTCGTCCCGACAAAGTCGGCTCTCCAGGGTTTCGATCCGGTGGACGGCGATGAGCTGTGGCGCAGCGACGAGTGGTCGGACGCGCACCTGTGGGCGACCAGTGCGGGTCTGGCAGTAACCGCGGGTGACCGGATAGGCAGAGTCGATGCGCGGGGTCCATCTTCGCCCGCCCAGGTCGTGGTCGAGCCGGACGGCGATGCCGTAACCGAGATGCAACTTGTGGAGATAGCGGGACGATCCTCGATCCTCACGTCCGGTGGCGCACTAGTGCCGTGGCCGGGTACCTCATGAGCCCGGCCCGGGATTGGACGACGACCCAGTTCGTGAGCGGACTTGCGACGAACGTTGTGCTCGACCCGATTCGTAACGGAACGCTCCTCCTTCGAAGCCATTCCGCGACGGTCTCCGGAATCGCCGTTTTCGTCGGCGCCGTCTATGCGGTGCTGCTGATCGCTATCGCCGCGGCCCGACCGCTGCGCTCCGCGAGCGACTTCGTCGCAGACACCTCGCGAGGAGACGTGAGCGTGATTCCGTCCTTCCTCGTCCCGATGCTGCTGTTCCTGCTTGGCCTGTCGTTCGCTCTCGTCCTTGCGGGATCGCAGCGATCCCATCCCGTTTTGCGAGCGACCATGCTCGTCGCCGTGCTCGCGATCGTCGGCTCGATCGTCATGGTCGTGCCGAACCGGGAGATCGCGGGAACTGTGTGGTGGATCGCCGTCGCGTGCGTCGTGATGACCGCGGTCTACTGCGTCGCGATGTGGTGGGGCAAGACGCCAGCTGTCGTCGACTTCCTCGTGCTGTTCGTGCTCCTCGAGGCCGCGATCGTCGCCGCGTATAGGGCGACGGTTCTCGGGCAGGCGTCCAGCGAACTTCGATTCGACATCGTGACGACGGCCCTGCTGCTCACGTACCTGACGCTGCTGGCCAGTCCTGTTGCATTCAATGGCGGCCTCAGCGCCGTGGGCGTAGGCGTGGCCACGGTCGCGTGGTCGGCAGACTTCGTTCGCCGCAAGGCCCGCGCCGCAACAGGGCTGGTGCTGCTCGTGCTAGCCGCCGCGTGGCAGGGCTGGGTCACGTTAGTCAACGCGAGAGATGGCATCGCGTCTGACGCGGGGGACTGGGTGCGCAGCATCGCCGGCGCATTGCTCGTCGCGATCGTGGGCTGGGCGGCATGGGCGCTGATCGCCGGACGTCGTCCCGCAGGCATCGACCGGAACCCCGAGGACGACGCCGTCGAGATGGTTGCGGACGCTGGTCGATTTGGAATCCCGGTCGGCTATGGCCTGCAGGCCCTGGTGATCCTCACTGCATTGCTCGGGATGGTCGTGGTTGGACTCGCGGTCCTCGCGCCGGACGTGACGACGTCGACCGTCAGTTCCATGATCGAGTCGCTCTCCTCGGCGAATGCTGCCACCTTTACGCGGTGGGCCGTGGTGCTTGGGCTTGTCGCGGCCTCCGCCGTTCTCTCGCGCCGCGCTCGGTGGATTCCTGCAGCGATTGCAGCGGTCAATGCCGTCGTCATCGCCTCACTGATCTGCATGTCGGGCGACGCGTGGCTATCGCAGTGGGCATGGTCTCCCGAGGAGTTCGGCGACCTCGGCGTTCTCTTCGCGATCGCACTCGGAGTCTGGTGGCTGGCGCGGCGACGTTGGACGGCAGATCGCGCCGGCAAGTTGCTGCTGCTCGTGCTGATGTCGGCACTGATACGGCAGGCCGCGATCCTCGAGGTGCCGCTTGGGCTACTGCTTAGCGCGTCCGCGACCGGACTGCTGATCTTCGGCCTGTCGTGGAGTTTCCTGACAGGAGGTTCGGCGACACATGAGGATTCCGCTCATACGCACAGGGATCGCCGACTACTGCTGTTCCTCGGCCAGTCGTTATACGGCATCGCGCTGGTGTCCTGGGCGGTGATCGGCAAGGAGATCGACGCGCTCGCAACACTGTCGGACGTGACCGCGCTCGCGGTGCTCACCCTCGGCACCTCGCTGATCCTGCTGACGGTTTACCAGCAGCTCAGCCGTGCTGAGGCCCCCGTCTAGGTCGCGGGGGTGACGGTCTCGGGATCGACCACTCGGGTGCGGCGGGCACCGAAGGCGTGAGTGTCCACGTACTCGCGGATGCCAGGCAGCACCGAGTCGACGGTGCTGTTCTTCACTGCAGCATTGATGAGCAGCTTGGTGCCGTTGACAGTCGTGAGGCGCTGGAAGCCGTTGAAGTGGAACCCGTAGAGCTTCTGGTGCTCGTCGCCCATGAGCATCGCGGAGGCGTTCGCAATGAGGCTCTTGACGGCTCCCTCGGGTGTCTTGGCCCAGTTCGGCGGCACCATCATGTCCTTGAACCACAGCGCGGGAGTCGACAGCGCGAGCTTCGGCAGCATCGCCTCCATGTACGCGTCGAGGTCGGCGACGTTCTCCGAGACGTTGTCGAGGTTGCAGCCGACCAGCCGCGCTGCGACAGCCCGCTGCTCGGCGACGAACGTGTCCTCCTCGGCAGCCGTCAGGCTCGGACCGTACGCGCGCGCTCCCCGAAGCAGAACCCACGTCAGCGCCTGATGGACCCACACGAGTGAATCGGGGTCATCGGCCTGATACGGCGCGCCGGTGATGGGGTCGGTCGCCTTGCGGGTGGAATGCAGACGCCGGAGCTGCTCGCCCGCCCGCTCGGCTGACGCGACGTCGCCGTAGGTGATCGTCACCGTGTAGTCGCCCGTCATCTTCGCGCGCAGTTCCGGCTTGAGGCGCACGGATGAGGCCTGGTCCACGACGTACATGACCGGCGGAAGCAGCATCTGCACCATGGCTGCCGCGGTGGCGGCGATGCCGACGGCAGGATTGGCGAACACCTTCCACGTCACGCTGTCCGGGCCGTACAGGCCATCGTCGGTCGTGTGCGGTCCGGCTTGGATGCCATCGGGGCGTTCAGTCATGGTGCCTCCCTGTTCGTGGAGATCACCGTATCCGGCGAGCCCGCGCGGCGGTTAGCCGATGGCGGACCAGCCGGGAGTGCTGACGATGATCACGGCTCCGACGACGAGCATGGCCACGCCCAGCACGAGGATGCCGATCTGGATCTTGGTCTTCTGCAGGAGCGTGGCGATACCGGCGAGGAACAGGACAATTGCGAAGAACACGTTGGCCAGGCCGAACCGGTCCCCGATCTTGTTCGCGTCTTCGGCCGCCACGCGTGCAGCGTCGGCCTGGTCCATCTCCGTATTGCCCTCCGCCAGCAACTGCTGGCTGGGCAGGTTCGCGTACTCGGGATTGTCGTCGACGAACGGTGTCGGTGGCGATGTCTCGTCAGGCTCGTTGATCCACCAGTTCACGGCGGCGGCAAGTTCTGGACTCATGGCCTGATTGAGCAGGTAGTCCGTCGCGACGTCATTCTCCTCGGAGAGTGCGATCGCGAAGCTGAGGAAGAGCTGCTGCTCCAGCTGGCTGGCCTGGTCCGACTGCGCGTAGATGTCATTCGCGGTGGCAATGCTCGCCTGCTGTTCCGCGTAGTTCTGCTGCACGTCGCCGCCCGCCCGCGACGCCTGGAAGGAGCCCCACGCGGTGAGGATTGCGGCGATGCCGAGCACGATCGCCGCGGCGAGGGCAAGCCCGAAACTCACCGGGTCGCGGTCGTCGTCATCGTCGTGGTCAATCGTCGTCGCGGGTACGGCGGGTTCGGTCATGGGCGGACGATAGCGAACGTGCAACCCATCGCGGCGGCGCGCGCGCCCGCGACCTCGAACATCCGCTCCGCCGCCGGGGTGACGGTCGTCACCGCGGTCATGTCGAGCGTCACGGACGTCACCGGCTGGTCCGCATCGGCGAGGATCTGCTGCAACTCGTGGATGACGTGCTCGACGGCGACGAACGCCAGTTCGCCGCGCAGCACGACCGTGACCGCCGTCGGGGAGTAGCGCCGCGTGCTGACGATCGGGTCGATGTGCGAGCGCGGTTGCTCGAGCAGGTGTAGGCCGAACTCCTCGGACAGCAAGGTGAGCGCGGCGACTCCGCGACTGCTGTTGCCGGCCTCGTCCAGGCCCGGGCTGAATACACCGATGCCGAACTGCCCCGGCTTCACGGCGACGACTCCGCCGCTCACCCCAGACTTGGCCGGGATACCGACACGAAACGCCCACTCGCCGGCATGGTCGTACATCCCGCAGCTGGCCATCAGCGACAGCGTGCGGCGTGCAACCTGCGGTTCGACGACCCGGAAACCGGTGACGGGATTGCTTCCGCCGTTGGCGAGAGTCGCGCCCATCACGGCGAGGTCGGACGTCGTCACGAGCAGGGAGCACTGCCGAAAGTAGACATCGGTCGCGTTCTCCGCGTCGCGGGGGAGGCGTCCGGTAGCCCTGGTCAGGAACGCGAGCGCCCGGTTCCGGTCACCGGTTGCCGACTCGGACTCGTAGACCTTCTGGTCCATGAACAGTTCCCGCCCGGCGAATGCCGACATGACTCCGCGGATGGTCTCAAAGCGCTCCTCGACCGAGTCCCCCGCGACCAGTGCTGACGTGACAATGGCACCCGCGTTGATCATCGGGTTGGCAGGACGCCCGTCGTCGTCAAGGCTGATTGCATTGAACGGCTCGCCGCTCGGCTCGAAGCCCACGTGCTCGTGCAGCCGGTCGACGCCCATTCCGCTCAGCACGAGGGCGTAGACGAAGGGCTTCGAGATCGACTGGATGGTGAACGACGTCGCGCTGTCACCGGCCGAGTAGACGTGGCCGGACGCGCTCGAAACCGAGATCGCCAATGACTCGATGTTGGCGTCCGCCAACTCGGGGATGTAGTCCGCGACAGCGCCGGGCGGGGTCGCCTTCGCATGATCGAGGACCTCCGTGAGTGCGCGGCCGACCGGATCTTCTCCCATGTCGTCAGTCTGGCGAGCGCTCGACAGGCGCGTCCCAGCGGGTTGCGTAGTGTTCGATCCATGGATGACCTGAGGTGCCCGAACTGCGACGCGCTCGCATTCCTCGAGACTCAGGACTGCGCGCACTGCGGTGCGTCGATGGGATTCCACTACCCGTCGCTGTCGTTCGTCCCGGCATCCAAGGGCGGGTGGTTTGTCGATGAGGTCGCCTGGGTGCCGTGCGTGAACCGCACGTGGAACTGCAACTGGCTGCTGTCTCGCGATGACGAGTCCGGACGGTGTTTCGCGTGCAGGCTGATTCGGCGACGCCCCGACTCCGATGACACCGTCGCGTTGGAGAAGCTGGCCGACGTCGGCGTCGCTGAGCGTCGACTGCTCGTCCAGTTGTTCGCGCTCGGGCTGCCCGTAGAGCCGTACTGGTCGAAGGACGGCGGACTGGCGTTCGATCTGCTGTCGAGCCTGGGAGGGGAGAAGGTGACCATCGGCCACGCCGATGGGGTCATCACTCTCGACCTCGCGGAGAGCATCGATGCGCGGCGAGAGGCGATCCGCGCGCGGCTCGGCGAGCCCTACCGCACCATGCTCGGGCATCTTCGTCACGAGGTCGGCCACTACTACCAGGACGTGCTGGTTTCCGGCGAGCCGCTGCTCAGCGAATGCCGCGAGCTCTTCGGAGACGAGCGGGTGAGCTATTCAGCCGCGATCGAGCGTCACTATCGATTCGGTCCTCCCTCTGATTGGGCCGAGAGTTTCATCTCGGAGTACGCGACGATGCATCCGTGGGAGGATTTCGCTGAGACCTTCGCGCACTATCTCCACATCACGGGAACCCTGGCCACCGCGGCTGCTGCTGGTGTCGCTCTCAGCTCGGATCGGGTCCGCGACATCGTCGGCCACGACGTCGTGCCAATCGTTGACTACTCCACGGTGAGCATCGCACGTGCCCTGGACGACTGGCACTGGTTGTCGTTGATGTTCAACCGCGTCAATCGCGCAATGGGGCAAAGAGATCTCTACCCCTTCATCATCACGGCGCCCGTCATCGCCAAGCTCGCCTTCATGCATCGGATCATCACCGGGACGAGCTTCTAGGACAGCCCGCACAACTCCTGACAGGATTCGGGCGTGGCGTTCCCCCTGAGAACGGTTCTGCTCGGCACGGCGAGGGTTCGTCGAGAGCAGTTGACCTGGCGCCGGCCGTTGCAGTCGTCCGTCGTCACAGCCGTTCTCACGGCAATGTGCGTCGCAATCGACGAGCCGCAGTTCGCGCTCGCCATCGCGATCGGCGCGTGGTTCGCGGGAATCGCGGACACTGGCGAGGCCATCGGCGACCACTGGCGGAGCATGGCGTGGACGACGCTGTGGGTGTCGTTGGCCGCGCTAGTGGGAGCGCTGGCGTCCGAGCACAACGCGGCCGAGGTCGGCATCGTCGTCGTCATGTCGCTGGCTTGCGGATTCGTCGGCGCGCTGGGTGCGCGCGGAGCGCTGAACGGCATGCTCGCTCTCGTCGTCTACGCGATCTTTGCGGGTTCGCCGACGTCGGATCGGGGCGCGATCCAGATGTTCGCCCTGGTCGCAGTCGGCGGCATCGTGCAGATCCTCGTGGCGGTACTGCCGGCCGCTGCGCGAAGGTCGCAGCGGCTGGCCAGCTCGGTCGACCCGAGGGATCTGGTGCGGGTCCGCCTTGCCATTCACCTGAACACCGACGATGACTTCGTCCGGCACGCGGTCCGGCTCGCGATCGCGATGCTCATCGCGTCGCTGGTAGCCAACATCAGTGGGTGGCCGCATGAGTACTGGATTCCGATGTCGGTGGCGTGGATGGCTCGGCCCGACCGATTCGGGACGGCAACGCGGGTGATTGAGCGGATTCTCGGCACTATCGCGGGCATCGTGATTGCCGCGGTCGTTGTCGACGGAATGGAACTGGGACCGTACGGGCTTGTCGTGTTCGTGGGAGTCGGGGTGTTCTTCTGCCTTGCCTTTCTGCGCGCCAACTACCCCGTAGCGGTTATCGGCATCACCTGCGCGGTGGTGGCGTTGTTCGCGATCCAGGGGGAGACGGTCGCGGAGACCGCGCCCACCCGAATCGTGGCCACGGTGATAGCTGGCGTCATCACCGTGCTGACGTCGTTCATCTGGCCGAGCAAGGACCAGCCCGGGGACTGACGCGAACTCACGCGGTCCGCCTACCCGTGGCACGATGGCCCCATGCCAGCCGATCGTGCGCCGTCCATCCTCATCACCGGCATCCACAGCGCGTCAGGACTGGCGATCTCGCACCGCTTCCGCAACGGCGGGTGGTTCGTCATCGGCTGCGATCAAGGGGTCATGACCGGCCGGAACGCGCGCGTCCACATCACGGCGGACCTGACCAACGACGACGATTGCCGCCGCGCGGTGAAGAAGGCGGCGGCACTCGGCAATGGACTCGACTGCATCGTCAACAACGCCGACATCCGGCTCGACGGACCGGTCGACGAGATCGACACTCGAGCATGGGACGTCATGATGGACGTCAACGCGAAGAGCATGTTCATGCTGGCGACAGCGGGTATGCCCTACCTCGAGCAGGAGCACGGCACGATCGTCGCTGTCGCACCATCCCCGTCCGACGACGACCGAGTCGAGCACGCGGTGTTCGATGCCACGCGCGCTGCGGTCATCGCCCTGATGGGCTCGCTCGCCACCGAACTCGCCCCGCGCGGCGTGGGCGTTCACATCGTCATGCCCGACAGCGACGCAGGCCCGCTCACTCCGGAGGAGATCGCCGACCAGGTGTGGGCGGTCGCCAGCGTGGACGAGCACGGACATGAGCGCAGCTTCGCCCACTCGCACTGACGCTCGTCGTAGGATTCCCCGCATGCGCCACGGGGGCGCGGGTGGAGGACCGATCCCATGTCGCGCGTAGTAGCCGGAGCAGTCGCAGTCATCGTCGGAGCCGCCGCCGCGCTGGCCACAGCCGTGTCCCCGGCGGCAGCCGCGTACACCTGCGCGAGCGGGAGCATGTGCGTCACTGTCATCGTCGACAACCAGAACACGTCGGTGCCAGCCGCGGGAAACACGCTCTACCTGACCTTGACGGGCACTGGCGGCACGACCACTTTGATCGACCCGAGCGGGACCTCGCACGCGATGAACACCAGCGTCCCGTTCTCGACCTTCCAGACGGGAAGTTCCGGGCCAGCGCAGTTCACCGTGCAGACGCAGTCCTCGAACCCGCTCGCGAGCGGCCGCCTGTACTTCTCGGAGGCCGACCTCAACGGCAGCCAGCCGGCACCGAACGGATCCTTCCGCTACGACTACGTCGAGTTCACGATCGTCAACAACTCCGGCGTGCTGAACGTGAATGGCGATGTGACCGGCATTGACCAGGTGGGCATCCCGGCGAGCATGTCCTTCCAGGACGCCAACGGGAACACGCTGAACAACTCCGGCACGAGCCTGCCGGCGACCAGGTCGATGGGCTGCTGGACGACGATTCTCGATGCGATCACGGCTGCCTCGTCCTCGCTCGATCCAGCCTGGACGCCCTCGTCGATAGTGCAGTCGACGACGGCGGGTACGCGCCTTCGCCTCGCGGGACCGATTGCCATGCCCGCAGGGATTGCGTCGTACCCCTCGATGCTGTCGTACGTCCAGGCGCTCGGAACCAACACGGTGACGCTGTCCGGCACGTTCGCGGGCAACACGACGCTCAACATCCTCGGCTCGCCGTACTCCTATTCGGGAACCTTCGACAAGTGGGGCAACATCGCGCTGAGCGGAACGCTCGGCCCGAACTACCCGACGCCTGAGACGATCTACATCCCGGCCCGCAGCCTGTACGACACGATGGCGCCGAACGGCAACTGGAGTGCCAACTCGTGGGGCAACGCGGCTGTCGGATACGGCACCGGATACGGCGTCTACGCGCAGAACGGCCCGTACCAGCTCGGGGGCACCGCTCCGTCCACCTATGAGACCGCCACGACCGGCGGTGCGCAGTCCTGGGCGCTGTCGCCGTCCTACATCGGTACCTCGAACTTCTTCGAGAGCATCGGCAATGACGTCTACGGCTGGATCTACGGCGACCTCGTGGCGAGCATGGCCAACGGATTCGTCGGGCCGCTGGGCTACAACTCGTCGGTGTGGAACACGAACCCGCCCACGAACGCCGCACCGCAGCCGGCCTTCGCCGCCGCCTACACGAGCCAGAGCAAGGCCGTGCCGACGTATGCGGCCTGGGACCTGTGGCAGAACGCCGTGGCAACCACGTCGGACTCCTACGGGGTCAGCCTCGGCGACCGGTTCAACTTCCAGGGCGCGCAGTCATCGAGCCCGGACATGTCGACGAGCGTGGCCACCGGGATCATCCGCGTGACGCTGCTGCCGAACGACGGATGCGCAACCTCGGCGGCCCTGGCGCCTCCGGTGCAGTCACTCGTCCTGTCGACGGGGGAGCAGGTGACGGTCGTCCCCGCAGCGCTTCAGCCGCCGCAGGGCGTGAACAACGACTTCGTGACGCTCACCGGTCAGGGGTTCACGCCGCGCACGTTCACCATCTCGCCCTCGCTTCCCGCGGGGCTGGTGTTCAACGCGAACACGGGTGTGGTCTCCGGCGGGACGAAGACCTCGATGGCCAAGACCGCGTTCACGATTACTGGCACCTCCGGCCAGCAGACCGCGTCGGCCACGCTCAACATCACCGTCGGAACGCGAGCAATCACGCCAGCGGCGCAGTCGCTGACCGGCACCATCAACCAGTCGCTCACACCCTCGCTGGGTTTCACCGCGACGGGCTTCTCGGGAACCCCTACGTACTCGATATCGCCGTCGCTGCCCGCCGGGCTCACGATCAACGCGAGCAACGGCATCATCTCCGGGACCCCGCAACAGGCGCAGCCTGCGACGAGCTACACGGTTACCGCGAGCGGGAAGAGCGGCTCGGCGTCCGCTGCGGTGACGATCACCGTGCAGTCGCCTCGTGGCATCTCACCCACGGCGCAGCAGGTGTCGGGCACCGTCGGCACCGCGATCACGCCAACGCAGGCTTACGTGGCCACCGGCTTCGCCTCGAGTCCGACGTACTCCGCCTCGCTTCCGCCGGGGCTGTCGATCAACCCGTCGAGCGGCGTCATCAGCGGCACGCCCACGGCCGCCCAGGCGCCGACGAACTACACCGTCACCGCGACCGGACAGAACGGCTCGGCGCAGGCGACCGTGTCGATCACGGTCGCCAACAGCGACGGACCGGCCACGATCTTCCCGAGCCTGCAGCAGACCGGTGCCACCATCGGGGTCTACACCGCCACGCAGGTGCTCCATCCGACCGGCTTGGGCACCGGCGTGACGTATGCGCTCAGCGGCACGCTGCCTGCGGGCATGACCTTCAACCCGTCGACCGGGGTCGTGTCAGGCACGGCGACGTCGGGTGGATTCACGACGAGCATGGGCGTCACCGGCACCGGGTCGACGGGAACCGCCCAGGCCGGCATCCTCATGACGGTCTGCCCCAGCGGTCAGGTCTGGGTCCAGAACGTCATGTCCTGCGACGAGGTCGACTAACCCCCCGAATTGAACCGCCTCCCGGGCCAAATCCGCGTTTGGTGGCCGTTCCGGGGGTACTTCTGCGGATTTCAGCCGGCACGCGCGTCGCGATCTGGCGGCGCTGCTGTGGTAGACACATGCGCATGTCGTTTCGTGCACCCCTCATTGCCATTGGCGCGCTCGCGCTGCTCCTCGCCACGGTCGTTGCCAGCCCGGTGTCTGCTGCCCCGTCGTGCACCATCGCCCCGAAGGCGAAGTGCGCGAAGGCCTCGCTGAACTGGCAGGTGGCAGCCCACGGAAATCTTGCCGGCGCGGACTTCTCCGGTGCACAGCTGAAGGGCGCGGACCTTCGTGGGGCGAACCTCAAGGGCGCCAACTTCTCCGGTGCGACTGTGGACTACGCGGACCTCACGGGTGCGAATCTCTCCGGTGCGAATTTCACGGGCGCCTCGGTCTCGAACGCGACCCTCGCCGGCGTGACACTTGCCAAGGCCGACTTGCGCAACGCGAACTTCACGAACTCTTCGCTGTATGGGTCCGACCTCACCGGTGCGAACCTCGCCGGGTCGAACGCACCGTCGCCGCCCCCTCCGTTCGCACCCCCGTCCAAGCCGCGCCCGACGACGAACCTGACGAACGTGAACCTCTACGGTGCGACGCTGAACGGCGCCAACCTCACGAATGCGAACCTCGACAACGCCTTCCTCGCGGGCGCGTTCGCGCTCGGCACGGACTTCACCAACGTCATGGGCTACGGGGCGACGTTCAACGGTGCGATTCTCGACGGCGCCCGCTTCCCCAACGCCTTCCTGCTCGGCTCGTTCTTCAACGCGGCCGCGCTCAAGGGCGTCAGCTTCGCCAACGCGAACCTGTCGTACTCATCCCTGCTCGGCGCCAGCCTTCAGGGCGGAAACCTCACCGGAACCGTCACGACCGGGATCACGTGGGGCAACACCACCTGCCCGAGCGGGGTCACCCAGGCTACGCCCTGCGCGTAGGGGACCTGCGGGCTTAAGGGTTCGGCGTATCCGGAGCCTCACCGCTCGAGGCCCTGCTGACGAATGCCCAGATGGGGAACGTGATGGCGACCGCTGCCGCGATCACCTCCGCGAGCGCGAGGACGAGGACGATCGGGCCGGGCTTCTCGGGACCAGGCTGCACGGCATAGGACACGAGGATCGCCAGGAAGATCATCACCGGCCATGCGAGCAATCCCCAGACAAGGCGGGTGGGCCAGTCCATGTGCGCGATGTAATGCATGGCGTCGCTCCGGTCTCGGATTGACCCCACTCTCGCACGTCAACCGCGAGCAGGCATCTGCTTCGGCCACCCGCGCCTACCGCTAAGGCAGACGCTCGCCAGCCTCGACGGCGGCGGCGATCGTGTTCTCGGCCGGCGCCAGCGGGCAGATCCACTGCGGGTCATACCGGCATGAGGGGTGGAACAGGAAGTTCAGGTCGACGATGATCTCGGCGTCGCTTCCACCGAGGTCCGCGCCCTTCGCGGTGTCGAGCAGGTAGCGACCGCCGCCATAGCTCGAGTCCCCTGCGGTCGCATCGCGAACGGGTACGAAGATGCCGCCGCCGTACTGCTCGAGCCACCACACGGCGAGCCGCGCGTTGACGGGAGCGGGCAGCGTCACCCAGCCGAGGTGCCTCATGTTCGTCACCTCGGTCGCGCCCGTCGAGACGCTCCGCCGCGAGGACGATGCGGACGGCTCGAGCTGCAGGGTCCAGCGCAGCGAGGCATCGTAAGGCCAGTAGGGGACGCCCTGCGTGCGGAGGGCGTCATCGGCCAGCAGCGGTGACTGCGGATGCGTCGCGAACAGTTCGTCGCGTCCGGCCCTCCAGATCGCATGGCCCGCTTCGGGGTCGTGGACGGCGCGCACCTGCGCGTACAGCGCGTGGATCTTTCGGCGCCAGTCAGCCAGTTCGAGTGCCACCTCGGTCCTGCGGTCGTCTGCGGTCGCCGGATCGTCGTCCGCGGGTGGCGCGGCCAGGGGCTCCATGGCCGCAGCGTATGGCCCCACAGGCGTGCCCGGGTAACATGATTCGGCTAGGTTGCAGCTAACCGAGGGAGTCGACGTGGCCAAGCACGAGTTGTCAGAGGTCGCCGCAGATCAGCTCGAGATCGCGCAGACCTCCCCCGACGGGCGCAGTTCGCAGCTGCTCGTCGGCGACGAGGACAGCCTCATCAAGCAGACGGTGGTAGCGCTGACCGAGGGCAACACGGTCGCGTCGCGTACGAGTACCGAGCATTCGACCCTGCAGGTGCTATCCGGCGAAGTTCGGATTCGCACGACCGATGGCCTGCAGGAGGCATCCGAGGGTGAGCTACTCGAAGTGCCCACCGACCCGCACGTGATCAGGGCTAACGAGGACAGCACGGTCCTGCTCACCGAGGCGAAGTCAGACACCGGCGGCTGGGATCCGCACAACCGCTGACGCGGAGCCCTAGGTGAGGGCGACCAGTTCGTGCACATCGTCGCCGGGCAGGTCCCCGTCGATCGTCGCGTACACGGTGGAGTCGAGCAGGTCCGCCTGACCGCCGTAAGTCGAGAGGAAGGCCGTGTCGCCGGCATCGCGGCCGGTGCAGATACGTACAAGGCTTGAGCGCGGTGCGAGCAAGGTGGCGTCGGTCACTCGCCACGTGTCACCGATCGCCGCCTCCGCGACGGCATGGAAGTCCATGGGGTCGAGCCCGGGAGCGTAGACCGCCGCGAGACGCGCGGGCACGTCCATCGCCCGGAGCAACGCGATCACCAGGTGCGCGTAGTCGCGGCAGACACCCTTGCGCTTGAGCATGGTGTCGACGGATCCGTCGGTCGGCCCGCTGCTGCGGGGAACGTATGTCAGTTGCGTGCCGACCCATGACGACACGGCAGCGAGCAGTTCCACGGGGTCGGTGATGCCGTTGAACTCGGTCTGCGCAATCGGTGCGAGGCGGTCGGACTCGGCGTAGCGACTCGGCCGGCGATAGACGATCCGGTCCGCGTCGGTCACGACTGGTTCGGGCGCGCGCCCGGTCAGCGTGGCTCGGTAGGTGATCTCGACGCGACCCGGCGGCGGTGAGCAGATGTGCACCCGGCCGTTGCCCGGGACCCACACCTCCGTGGTGCTGACTGGCCGTCCGTCGCTCAGCACCTCGAGGAACTCCTCGATTCCCGGCTCCGCATCTGACGGGGCCAACTGCAGGCTCAGGCGCGCAGGCTCGACCACTGACACGACCAACTCGCACGCCACCCGGCGGACTGTCTCATTCACGAAGCGCAGTATGCGGCAATCCGGAAATCCGCGCTCGTCTGAGCAATCGGGTCAGGCGGCCAGGTGGAAGGTGTTCGCGAATCGATCGAGCAGCGTCCCGCGCCCGCTGAGCACTTCGACCACACCGGTCGCGATAGCGCGATCAGGGGACAGTTCGCCGGAGATGAGCCGGCGGATCGCCGGACCTGCCGCGAACGCCAGGTCCACAGGACCGTCCCCGCGCGTCACATCGAGGCTTGCGCCGTCGACTCGGATGAGAAGCTCGGCGGGACCGAAGTGCGCCGCGTAGGCGGTCGCGGGCAGTTTCGCCGCCACGTCAGATCGGAATGCGGTGCGCAGGGCCATCGTCATCGAGTCTGGCGTGATGACCTGCTCATCTCGTGGATCGCCCATTGCCTTGAAGCCCCACGCCCCGAGGGCAAGGACTACCGGCTCGAGCTCGCGGCCGTAGGGCGTCAGCTCATAGATGATGACGCGTGAGCGCGGTGCGCGCCGGATGATGCCGGCCTCCTGCAGTTCCTTGAGCCGCGCCGCCAGGATGTTTGTCGGTATGCGGGGGAGTCCTGCCGCGAGTTCCCCGTAGCGGCGCGGCCCGACGAGCAGGTCGCGGACGATGAGCATCGCCCAGCGCTCGCCGACGAGTTCCAGGGCGCGCGTGACACCGCAGTACTGCCCGTACTCACGCGCGGCCATTGACCTCAGGCCTGCTGGTCCGCGAATGCCTCGGGGCCCTGCGCGGCTGCGGTCGGGTCCATCCACCCGAACTCAAGGTGATTGCCGTCGGGATCGCTGACCCCGCGCTGGTACATGAAGCCGTAGTCCGATGCAGGCCGCGGCTCCGAGCCTCCTGCAGCGAGGCCGGCGGCCACGGCCGCGTCAACAGCTTCGCGACTGTCGAGGTAGATCGACGTGGCCGTTGTGGGGGACACCGCGGGATCGCCGATCGTCAGGTCGGTGAACGTCTGGAAGTACTCGCGGGTCAGGACCATGAATGCGCTGTGATCCTCTTCGACGACGAAGCACGCGGCATTGTGATCGGTGAACAGCGGGTTCATGGTGAACCCGAGTGCCGCGTAGTACGCCTTCGCGCGCTCCAGGTCTGTGACCGGCAGGGTAACGAACATCATCGTCATCGAATCTCCATTCCTATGTCCCTCAGTGGACCGATGCGATACTTGCAAAAAACAAGTGACACGTCAAGGCTGCCAGGTTTGGGAGCGGGCGAGGTAGGGAATACTTCGCGCAACGCCACGGACGGAGATCGATGAACGTACGCCCTCGCCTGACCGCGACGATCGTCGCGTCAGAGACGGCCGTGATGGTCGGGCTGGGTTTGTCACTTGCGACGTCAGCGGCGGCGGCGCCTCCCAAGTTTCGAACGTGCACCGCACTGAACTCCGCGTTCGCCTCGGGTGTCGCGTCCACGTCCGCCGCCGCAGCCGCTGCGGTGGCGTCCGGGTTCCGGCGTCCAACCGTCAACAAGGCGCTGTACAACTCGCTGATCGGTGCGGTGCCCGGACTGGACAGGCCGCGGAACGGAATCGCCTGCGAGGTCCGCGTCGCCTCCCAGCCCCCAGAAGTCCCCGCGCCCACGCCGACGCCCCCATCGCCGACGCCAACGCCGGCACCCTCTCCAACACCCAGTCCAACCACGTCCGCCCTGGACGGCTCCTCGCGGGCACTCCTCACCACCACCTACAACATGTCGACCGGCATAACCGCACGGCTGCAGTGGAACGCCAACTCCGGCTACTGCGGGGAGACCAGCTTCATCACCGCGCTCATGCGCAATGGGGGCTACACCTCCCAGTGGACCGCGCGGGCCTTCGCCATGCCGTCGGGCGGAAGCGAGGCGAGCGCGAACTCGCAGCTGCTCCTCGGCAGCAACGGCCACGGCATCACCGACCTGCAGGTGGCGCAGGCGATGCGGTTGAAGGCGGAGGACTACAACGGCTCTGTCGAGACGAATACCAACGACTTTCTCGCGTGGATCAAGTCGCACGTGCTGGCCGACGAGACGGTGATCATCGGCGTCTACAACAACGTGCCCATGCTGGGCGAATCCGGCTCCGGTGATCCGATCTACGACCACATCGTGCCCGTCGTGGGCGTGGGGTCGAATCACGCGCTGAGCGGCTCATCTGCGTCCACCTACTACAACGACGACATCATCACGATCAGCGACAACGGCCTCTACACGCCGATAACCAACGACGTTCCGAGCAACAGCCCGGAGAACCCGGCCAATTCCGCCCTGTACACCTTCAACGTCGACGACTGGCAGAACTACCGCGCGGGCGCGAACACATCCAGCTCGGACACCAGCACGTACGACCTCTACTCCGCGCCCATTCTCATCAGCGGAAGCGTGCAGAACTACGGCACCGCAGTGACGGGAATCATCGACGACACCACCGGCGGCCCGGCCGCAATCGCCGTTGAGCTGACCTCGAACGTCAACAACGAGGGCTTCCAGGACCAGGCCGTGCTGTCGAGCGCTCCGGCCGGGACCCCCATGACGCTCACGGCGACGGCGCATCCAGTGATTGGCACCGTGTACAACGTCTACGTCTACGCCGACTTCGCCGACGTGCCGCTCGGAGACTTCAACACCGCGGCGGCATCGGCCAGCCATGCCCCGGACTACGTGATCCCCGCCGCGAACGGGGGAGTGTGGTCTCAGACCATCTCACTGCAGACGGATGAGACGCGGATCTTCCGCATTGTTCCGGTGACCGCGCATTAAAGGGATTCCCGCCCGTAGACCGGAGTGTGGTGCCGACGGCGCTGCCGGCACCACACCACCGGACAGTCAGCTTGCGATCTGGTCCTGCGCGACGCCGCTGGTGATGACGTCGGAGCGCTCACTCACGGCGACATCGATCCGGCGCCGCTTTGCCCTCTCCGCGAGCGGGATCGTCACGCTGAGGACGCCGTTGTCATACGACGCGGAGATCGCGTCACCGTCGACGCCGTCACCGAGCGAGACCTGTCGCATGTATGCGCCGGTGAAACGCTCGCTGGCGAGCCACTCGATCTCCTCGTCGCCGCGGGGCGTGCGCTCGGCTCGGATCGTCAGCGTCCCGTTGTCGACGTCGATGTCGATCGACCCTGGGTCGACACCGGGCAGGTCCGCGAGAAGCACGTAGTGGTCGCCGGCCTTGAAGAGGTCCATGGGCATGAATCGGGGCACTCTCCGGGTGCCTGCGGGCGCGCCGAGCAACTGCTCGGAGATGCGGTCAAGATCGCGGAATGGATCAAAACGCAACACGGACATGGCTACCTCCTAGCGTCCAAGACGCCCGCCCCTGTAGCGGGCGCTGCCTGTGTGTGCGGCAGGAATATTAGCACTCTGCCATTGAGAGTGCTAGGGATTGTCAGGTCTCGCGCGGCCATGAGTCGAGCCACTCCTGGATCGGCGGTCCCGCATTCGCAGCGAGAAACAGGTCGAGGTGCCCCAGTCCCGGGAGTATCACGGTGGTGGTGTCGACGCCTGCGGACGTGAGCTCCGTGGCGAAGTCCGTGGTCTGGCTGACCGGCACGACCTCGTCCGAATCTCCGTGCAGAAGCAGGACTCGCAGGTCGGTCTCATGGCCATCGTTGTGGCGGAGCCAATGGGTCGGATTGACCTGGTGCCACTCGGGCCGGTCCACGTCAGCGCTGATTCCCATCCATGAGGACAGGGCAGGCCGAATCGCGTCGGTGTCGTAGATGCCCGCCAATCCCACCAGACCGTCGACGCCGACGGCCGGATACGGGCACGTGCTCCCGAACTGCGAACCCGAGAGTGCGACCAGCGCAGCGAGATGGCCGCCCGCCGAATGGCCCAGCACCACCGTGTGCGCCGGGTCGTGCCCTAGGTCTCGTGCCTGCTGCACGGACCAGCGAATCGCGCAGGCCACGTCGTTGACGCCCGTCGGGAATCTGCTCAGTGTCTGCGTCGTCGAGTAGGTGATCAGCGAGGTTGTCGCGCCGCCGACGGTGAGGGTCTCGGCCAAGGGCACCAGCCCGCCGGGGTCTGCGCTCGCCCAACCCCCGCCTGGAACCAGCACGACGAGGATGCCCGAGCCCGTGCCCACCGGGCTGCGGAGTTCGGCGGCCAGTCCCGGCAGGTAGTCGCGGACCAGCACGTCCTCCTGCGGCGCAGTCGCGATGGACGAGTCGCGACTCGGGCCATCACTCGACAATGCATCGACCGGGCTGGCGCAGGCCGCGAGGCTGCACGCGAACGACAGGGCAACAGCGCTCCGGATGGTTCGCGACGATCGGCGTCCTCGGTCGAACACGAGGCGATCCTCCCACCGCACGCATTCGCGTGGCGACCGAAGCGCGCGCGCTAGCGTCCTACCTGTGGAGCCGTCAGCTGCGCTGCGCCGGATCGCCTTCCTCCTCGAACGCGATCTGGCCGACTCGTACCGTGTTCAGGCGTTCAGAAAGGCAGCGAGCGCGGTCGACCAAGCCGGCCCCGCGGAGATCCACGCGCGAACGCGGGCCGGAACGCTGACCACCCTGCCCGGCATCGGCCCCAAGACTGCCGAGGTGATCATCGCCGCCGAGAACGGCGAGGTACCCGGCTACCTCGCAGAACTCGAGGGCCGGCCGGACGGCCGCAGCGACCTGGACCCGACTGCGCGGACGTTGCTCGTGGCGATCAGGGGCGACTGCCACACCCATTCGGACTGGAGCGATGGTGGCAGCTCGATTCTCGAGATGGCGACGACGTGCGTTGAGCTCGGCCATTCGTGGACTGCGCTCACCGACCACAGTCCGCGGCTGACTGTCGCCAACGGGCTGAGTCGCGAACGTCTGGAGGAGCAGCTCGACATCGTCGCGAGCATCAACACCGAGCTCGCGCCGTTTCGGCTGCTGACCGGCATCGAAGTCGACATCCTCGAGGACGGCTCGCTTGATCAGGACGACGACCTGCTCGAACGACTCGACGTCGTCGTCGCGAGCGTGCATTGGCACCTTCGCGATCCCAAGGACGTCATGACCCGGCGAATGCTCGCGGCGGTGAGCAATCCGCGGACCGACGTGCTCGGGCACTGCACCGGCCGCAAGGTGCAAGGACGAGGCCGACCAGAGTCGACGTTCGACGTCGAGGCCGTTCTTGCCGCGTGCCGAGCCAATGGCGTCGCAGTGGAGGTCAACTGTCGGCCCGAACGGCAGGATCCGCCCGAGCCGATCCTTGCTGCGGCGATCGAGGCGGGCTGCCTGCTGGCTATCGACACCGATGCGCACGCTCCCGGCCAACTGGACTGGCAGTCGTCAGGATGCGCCCGCGTCGCGGCGGCCGGCGGCGATGCCGACGACGTGGTTACGACGTGGGAGGTCGACCGCCTCCTTGAGTGGACCCACCGGTAGTTGTACTGCGGTTGGACGACGAAGCGTGGGCGCATTGCCCTTTACAGTCAGTGCATGCGCGCGACATCGAGTTTTCGGCTATGGCTCCGAGCGCATCCGACAGCAGCCGACGGACTTCTGGCGCTGCTGGTCCTGATCTTCGTGCTGTTCGCGCGCCCGCCAGACGCTGTCGACGCCGAGCGGGTCTTCGAGGGGCCAGGCACGTTGGCGATGGCGATTGGCGCATCGGCCGTGCTCACTTTGCGCCGCAGGTATCCGCTCCCGGTATTGCTCGCGACCCTCGCCGCGGGAGTCGGCTCGATTCTCTTCTCTGACTCTCTGACGACTGCGATCCTGCCGATATTTATCGCGTTGTACACGGTGGCGGCGAGATCGACGCTGTTGCAGGCAGTGTCTGCAGCAGCGGTGACGGCGGGATGCTTACTGCTGGCGTCGCTGACCGCAGGGCAGCTGCCGGCGGGCAACACGTACGCCGTCGTCGGTTGGAGCGGCATGGCGGCTGCCGTCGGCGCAGCGGTCCGAAGCCAACGTCAGGTCTTGGCCGCGGCGCAGGAACGCGCCGTCCGCGCCGAGCAGTCCCGTGACGAGGAAGCTCAGCGCCGGGTCGCCGCAGAGAGACTGCGGATCGCTCACGAGCTGCACGATGTCGTGGCTCATCACATCTCGGTCATCAACGTTCAGGCTGGCGTGGCCCGGCACCTGCTCGACGTCGATCCCGCGCAGGCCCGTGCCTCGGTCACGGTGATCCGCGAGTCCAGTCAGGCCGTGCTCACCGAGCTCTCGGCGATCCTCGGTCTGCTTCGCGCACCAGAGGACCAGGTCTCCCAGCAGCCTGCCCCGTCACTGCGCGATGCGACGGCCATTGTCGATGCGATGCGTAACGCCGGCATGCATGTCACGTGGACTGTGACCGGCCAGCCATATGACCTCGAACCGCTCATCGATCTGACGGCGTACCGCATCGTGCAGGAGTCCCTGACCAACGCCGCGAAGTACGGCGACGGCGCCGCCGAGGCGAGCGTCGAGTATGACTCGAATGCGGTCCGGCTGACGGTGGCGAACACCATTGAGGCCAACGCTTCCGCTGCCCCGGGCTCGGGATACGGGCTCATCGGGATGCGCGAGAGAGTCGCGTCTGTCGGCGGCCGGATCGACATCGGCGGCATCGACCAGCGGCGCTTCCTCGTTACCGCCGAGCTTCCGCGGGAACTGCCGTGACGGCGATCCGCGTTCTCATCGCGGATGACCAGGCGCTGATCCGCGGAGGCTTCGCCGCACTCGTGGCGAACGCTCCCGACATGGACGTGGTGGGGGAGGCCGTGGATGGCGACGACGCCGTCCGCCAGGCGCGTGCACTCCTTCCGGACGTCGTGCTGATGGACATCCGCATGCCGGGAACGGACGGCATCACCGCGACCGAGCGGATCACCACTGCGCCGGAACTTCGCGCCGTCAAGGTGCTGATCCTGACGACGTTCGAGGCCGATGAGCAGGTGTTCGAGGCGCTGCGTGCCGGTGCCAGCGGATTCCTCGGCAAGGGGGTCGAGCCGGAGGACCTGCTCGATGCCATCCGCGTGGTCTCTGCGGGGGAGGCCCTGCTCTCGCCGCGCGCGACGAGGGGCCTCATCGCGCGTTTCCTGCAGGCACCCGACGGGGCGCCGCGCCCCAACGACGACCTGTCCGTTCTCACGGACCGCGAGCGGGAGGTCCTTGCCCTGGCGGCGCTCGGGCTGACCAACGACGACATCGCCGCGCGGCTGTTCTTGTCGCCGCTGACCGTCAAGACGCACATCAATCGTGCGATGGCCAAGCTCGACGTGCGTGATCGCGCGCAGCTTGTCGTCATTGCCTACCAGAGCGGCCTGGTCCGGCCGGGGGACACCGAGTAGCTCCTCGCTTCGCACTCGTGTCATCCATCCGCAGTACCTCAACAGACCGCCGCTGGATGACGACACCGCTGGCCTGCGGGGGAGATGGTGGGTGTACGCACGACTCGCACCATCGAAGGAGCACGCCGATCATGATCGAAGTGCATGAGGTAACCAAGACCTATGGCGACGTCGTCGCCGTCGACCGGATGACCTTCACGGTCAAGCCCGGGATCGTCACCGGCTTCCTGGGACCGAATGGCGCCGGTAAGTCCACCACGATGCGCGTCATCCTCGGCCTGGACCGGCCGACATCGGGCTATGCGACCGTGAACGGGCACTCCTACGCCGAGTCACCCGCACCGATCACCGAGCTCGGTGCCCTCCTCGAGGCACGCGCCCTCGACAAGGGGCGATCGGCCCGCAACCACCTCCTCGCCCTCGGCGCCACTGTCGGCATCGGAGCCGGTCGCGTCGACGAGATGCTCGAGGCCGTCGGCTTGTCCGACGTTGCGCGCAAGCCTGCTGGTGGCTTCTCCCTGGGCATGGGGCAGCGCCTGGGAATCGCGGTCGCGTTGCTGGCCGATCCGGGGATCGTCATGCTCGACGAGCCCGTCAATGGCCTCGATCCCGATGGCATCCAGTGGATCCGCAACCTGCTGAAGGAACTCGCCGCCGACGGGCGGACCGTGTTCATCTCCTCGCACCTCATGAGCGAGATGGAGCTGACCGCAGAGCACCTCATTGTTGTCGGCAGAGGACGGGTCATCGCCGACGAGCCGATGGCCCACTTCATCGCCCGAGCCGGTAAGAACGAGGTCGTCGTGACGTCCCCGCAGGCAGACACCCTGCGATGGCTCATCGCGGGACAGGGCGTCACCGTTGCCTCCGACGCGCCGAACCGCCTGTCCGTCCAGGGGCTCTCAGCAGCAGCGATCGGCGATATCGCAGCGGCCAACAGCATCACCCTTCACGAGCTGATGCCGACGACCCCGTCGCTGGAGGAGGCCTACATGGAACTCACGAAGGACGACGTGACCTATCACGGCACCACGGACATCGGCCTAGTAAGCGCGACGAGCAGAGAGGCAGCCTGATGAGCACCGAGGCACCGACGATCGCGTCCAACCACGAACTCGTGGTCCCCGCCGGCACGGCTGTCGCGGCATCGGTACGGCTGACCTTCCCTCGGGTCGTACGCAGCGAGTGGATCAAGTTTCGGTCCCTGCGCTCGAACTGGATCATCGTCGCCGCGGTCTTCGCGGTCATCTCCGTGTTCGGCCTGCTCGCGGCGGCGATGAGTTCCAGCGGAGAGGGCCCCGGCCAGGGCGGGCCCGGCGGCGGCTCTTCCAGCCCGGTCGACATCGTCCTTGTCGGAGCGAATCTCGCGCTGCTCATCATCGGAGTGCTGGGTGCTCTGCTCGGATCGCGGGAGTACTCCTCGGGCATGATCCGGCTCACCCTCGCCGCTGTGCCCGGGCGACTCAATGTGCTGTGGGCCAAGGTGCTGGTATTCGTCGCCGTCCTCCTGCCGGTCGTCCTTGTTGCTCTGGCCGTCGCGTTCTTCGGTGGGATGCAGGCGTTGTCCGCCGCCGGCATGCCCACGAACGCCCTTACCGATGACGGCGTGCTGCGCGTCCTCCTGGGGACGGCCGGCTACCTCATCGGCATCGGCATCGGCGGTCTCGTGCTGGGAGTGCTGCTGCGATCGACCGCGGGAAGCATCGGCATCCTGATCGGTGGTGTCCTCTTCGCACCAGCGCTCGCCGGCGCCCTGCTCCCTGACGGCTGGGACAGCGCGCTGCAGTACCTGCCGTCCAATGCGGGAGCCGCATTCACAACCCTCGTGCCCCCCGCGGGGATGCTGAGTCCCGGCGCGGGCGCGCTCGTGCTGGCCGCCTGGCTGGTCGCTGGCCTGGCGGGGGCGGCTGTGGCGATGCGCAGACGCGATGCCTGAGCTCGACACGTAAACCCCTAGTCCGCGACGGCCATCGGCCGTCGCGGACGTCCGCTGAAACATCTCGTCACAGGAAGCAGGAACTCGATGCCCGGTCTGTCCGCGTGGGCGGTTCGCCGCCCCGTCATTGCGCTCGTTGCGTGGTTCATCGCGATCATCGCGATCATCGGGCTCGGCTCGAGCATCGGCGGCACTCTCAACGACTCGTTCGACCTGCCGGACACGGAGTCGACGTCGGCCACCGAGCTGCTGGACAGCGCGGGAACGGACACCGGCTCCCTCGACGGCGGGGCCACCCTTGTCTGGTCGCCGACGGCGGACGGCGCGTCAGCAGTCGACCCGTCGGTCCTGGCACTCGTCACGCCGGTCCTGGAGAAGATCGCCTCCCTGAAGTCCGTGAGCTGCGTCACGAACCCCGCCGGAGCATCCTTCGGCTCCGCATGCCCGCCCGCTCAGCAGCAGCCCAGCGCGGACGAGATCGCCGCCATGCCGGCGGACGTCCAGGCAGCCATGGCCGAGGCAGCGCAGTCCTTCTCCACGGTCAGTCCGGACGGGCACGTCGCCTACGCGACCATCACCTTCCCCAATGCCGGCGCGGACGTCACGACTGAGGACGCCACGGTCATCCTCGAAGAGGCAAAGGCACTGCGCTCCGATGCGCTGGAAGTCGGTGCCAACGGCCAGGTCCTGGAGTTCGCCGGACAGGAGCCGCCGAGCAGCGAGGGCATCGGCATCCTCGTCGCCATCGTCATCCTGCTGATCGCGTTCGGTTCGATCGTCGCGGCCGGTCTCCCCATCATCGTCGCCCTGGTCGGCCTGGCAACCGGTCAGCTCGCCGTGCTCATCGCGGCGAACTTCCTCGACGTCGCCACGTTCGCGCCGACCCTGGCAGCCATGATCGGCCTCGGCGTGGGTATCGACTACGCGCTGTTCGTCATGAACCGCTATCGACAGGCGGTGCTCGCCGGGCGCGAGCCGAAGGTGGCCGCGCTGGAGGCGGTGGAGACTGCCGGTCGCGCCGTCCTGTTCGCAGGCGGCACCGTCATCATCGCCCTGCTGGGACTGTTCGTGCTGCGCATCAACTTCTTCAACGGCCTTGCGGTGGCTGCAGGCGTGACGGTGCTGCTGGTCATGCTGTCGGCGCTGTGGTTCCTGCCGGCCCTGCTCAGCCTGCTCGGCAACAAGGCGCTGGCATGGCGACTGCCCTGGGGCAAGAAGCCCGGCACGGTCCACGGCGAGGGCAAGGCATGGACCCACTACGGCCACCTGCTCCAGAAGCGCCCGATCATCCCCGCGGTCATCTCCATTGGCATCGTCATACTGCTTGCGATCCCGCTCTTCTCCCTACGCCAGGGCTTCTCCGACGACTCGGGCAAGCCCGCGGGCAGCCTCGCCCGCGTGGCCTTCGACCTTCGGGCCGAGGGATTCGGCCCCGGAGTCAACGGGCCGTTCCTCGTCGCCGTCCAGCTCCCCGAGGACGGCGATGTCGAGGGCTACTCGGAGATCGTCAAGGGCCTGGCCGCCACCGAGGGAGTCGCCGCCACCCAGCCGAGCGTCGGTGTTCTCCCGCTCGTTGCGCAGAACCCGGCGCGGTTCGGTCTCGACGGCGATGTCGCTGTCATTGCGGTGATTCCGTCGACCTCGCCGCAGGACGAGGCGACCTCCGAACTGCTCGAGCGTCTTCGGACCCAGACGAATCCGCCACTGGAGGAATCCACCGGTTCGCAGATCTACGTCGGTGGCACGCAGGCGGTCACCAGCGACTTCACCAGCGTGCTCGTCAGCGCCTTGCCGCTGTTCCTGCTCATCGTTGTCGGACTCGGCTTCCTCGCGCTCATGCTGCTGTTCCGCTCGATCGTCATACCGCTCACCGCGGCAATCACGAGCCTGCTGAGTTTCGCGGCGGCAATGGGCATCACGGTTGCCGTCTTCCAATGGGGCTGGCTCAACGGCATCCTCGGCGTCCCGGGAACCGGGCCGATCTTCCCGTTCCTGCCGATCATGGTGTTCGCGATCTTGTTCGGGCTGTCGATGGACTACCAGGTCTTCCTGGTCTCCCGCATGCAGGAGGAATGGCACAAGACCGGCGACAACCGCGCCGCGGTTCGTCGAGGTCTGGGCGGGTCTGGGCGGGTGGTGGTCATCGCCGCCCTCATCATGACGAGCGTCTTCCTGGCCTTCGTCCCGAGCACGATCAGCATCATCAAGACGTTCGGCATCGCGCTCGCCTCGGCGGTCATCATCGACGCCTTCCTGATCCGGCTCGTCTTCGTGCCCGCGTTCATGAGCATTCTGGGCAAGTCGAACTGGTGGGTGCCTGCGTGGCTCGACCGGATCCTTCCCACGCTCCACATCGAGCAGAGCGACGACGACATCATCGACGAGGAAGACGACAACGTCGGCACTCCCGTGAGGGCTTAGGGGCTAGACCACACGGGCGGGTACGTTCCTGAGTTTCGGGGTACATGCGCTCTATGAAGCCGAAGACCACGCTTGTTAGCCTCCTGCTTGCCGGTCTGACGACCGTCACGCTCGCCTCGACAGCAACCGCGGCTCCGGCCTCGACGTCGTCCACGGCGACCGTGGTCGATGCTGCGCCGGCGCTCGTCACGGCAAAGAAGGACAGGCCGTACGCGTTCCTGTTCACCAAGAAGGGCAAGCCTGGGGCTCGGTGGTACCCCTGCCGGCCGATCACGTGGGCGGTCGTCGAGAAGGGGCTGGTGCCCGAGGAGATTCCGCGAATCACGCAGGCTTTCGCGACCATCTCGAGCGTGACCGGGCTCACCTTCAAGTACAAGGGTGTGTCGAAGAAGCACGGCAAGAGTCCCCGCTACCACACGCCCACGATCCCGGGTGCTGACATCGCGATCATCTTCGAGGACTTTTCGAAGACGTATCCGAAGCAAGTCTCGTCCAGTGCCTACGGCGGAGCGCAGTATGCGTCGTACACCAGTCGCATCGCCCGGTACCAGTACGGGTACGTGCGGGTCGACACGCCTGACCTTCCCGGGATTCCCGAGCCGCTACGGCAGGTCCTGTTCATGCATGAGCTGGGCCACGTGCTCGGCTTGGATCATGCAGCCGGCCCCAACGTCATGAACCCCACGCTGCAGCCAGATGTCCTGCAGTTCAGCGCCGGCGACTTGGCTGGACTGAAGCTCGTCGGCAGGCAGGCGGGGGACTGCAAGTCGGGTTCTCCGTTCCGCGGCTAGCCGCCCACTGCACGCGCACGTTGACCATCACTCACACCGAGGACGAGGACCGAACATGACTGCAGGAAATATCGAGACGTTCCATGAGGGTGACAAGTGGCATAACCGCGTGGAGGGGCAGAACGGATCCACGCACCACGCGTACGACACCCAGCAGGAGGCGGTCGACGCCGGCCAGAAGCTGGCGCAGGATGCGCACGTTGAGCACATCATCATGAACTCGGACGGGACTGTCGGGGAACGCAAGTCCTACCTCGACGAGCCGCACAGCAATCCCGCCTAGCCGCTAGCCGAGCAGCCTCCGAGAGAGGCACTTCCTGGGACACCCGGACGAGGTCGTGACTCCTCGCTGGGTGCATGAGACTCGTCGGAGACCGTGAAGCAATGAGTTGGGACCACGTCGGCCTGATCTATCTCGTCGTGGGCGTTGTCACGTTGGTCGCCGCGCTGCTGCCACGACTTCTCGGCAACGTCCCGATCTCGATGCCCATGGTGTTCGTCGGTGCCGGCATAGGCGCGTTCGCCCTCTTTCCCGACCTGCCGGATCCCGACCCGACTCAGAACTCCTTTGTCGCGCTGCACCTGTCCGAAGTGTGCGTGATCGTCTCGCTCATGGGTGCGGGGCTGGCCATCAACAGGGCGTTCTCCTGGAGTACGTGGTCCACCACCTGGCGACTGCTCGCGATCACGATGCCGCTGTCAATCGCGGCCGTTGCCATTCTCGGCTGGTGGGGACTTGGACTGGGCGCTGCCGGCGCACTGCTGCTCGCCGCCGCTCTTGCCCCGACCGATCCCGTGCTGGCCAACGAGGTCGAGGTCAGTGAACCGTTGACCGATGATGAGGAGGTCGACGACGACGAGGCGCGTTTTGCCATCACCTCTGAGGCCGGCCTGAACGATGGCCTGGCGTTTCCGTTCACCTACGCGGCTATCGCCATCAGCCTTGTTGGCATCGCTCCGGCCGGCTGGTTGGGTGAATGGCTGCTGGTCGATGTCGTGTGGCGCATCGGAGTCGGTGTCCTCGTCGGGCTAGGCGCCGGCTTCCTCCTCAGACGCCTGTTCTTCTCCGAGTTCTCGCAACGACTGGGCTTCACCGACAAGGCCGACGGGTTCATCGCGCTCGCCGCGACATTCATCGCGTACGGCGCTGCCGAGGTAGCGGAGGGCTATGGCTTCGTCGCGGTCTTCGTCTGCGCGTGCACCATCAGGGCCGCTGAACGCACTCACGGGCTGCATGCGGTGCTTCACTCTTTCGTCGAGCAGGTCGAGCGACTGCTCACGGTCGCGGTGCTAATCCTTCTCGGCGGCGCCGTCGCGCGCGGCATCCTCGAGCCGCTGACGCTTCCCGACATCCTGCTCGCGTTGGCAATCCTTCTCGTCATTCGGCCGCTCGCCGGGTGGATCGCCCTCACTCCGGGAAAGACTGGTCCGCGGGAACGCGCGGCGATCGCGTTCTTCGGCGTCCGCGGCGTCGGGTCGGTGTTCTACCTCGCGTACGGACTGCAGAACGGCAACTTCCCAGGCGGCGAGAGGCTGTGGGCAATCGTGACGGTCGTCATCCTCGGGTCGATCCTGGTCCACGGGGTGGCCGCGACACCGAGCATGGCGCTGCTCGATCGTGCGCGGCGCCGGAAGGCGAACCGTCGCGGTCGCGGAGGCGAGGCGTCAGTCGTCAACACCCCGGTCTAGGCGGACTGCCGAGGAGCACACGCCCGCCCGATAGGAGATCCGCGCTAGTTCTTCTTCGGAGCTGCCTTCTTCGCGACCTTCTTGGCAGTCGCCTTCTTCGCGGGTGCCTTCTTCGCGGGCGCCGTACTGGACCCTCCGGCACCGTTCCCGTCGGCCTGGACCCGCAGGCTGCGCAGCGACTTCAGCACCAAGAACCCGACGATTACTACCCCGGCTACCAGCACCACTGCCCCGATCCCGATCTCGCGTTCCTTGCCGTCGATCACATCGCCGACCGTGTCGACGGTGTCCCCGAACACGTCCCCGATGGAGCTTCCGGCAGTCCCAGCCGCGCCCTGCAGGGCCTGAACGGCATCCTTCGCCGCCTCCTGGATCACGTCGACACTCGGCAACACAGTCACAGTGCCACCCCTGATTCGCTCCCGGCACTGCCGATGGCCGTGCCCGCTCCGACAAAGATCACTGCACCAGATAGCTTGCTCACCGCAACCTCACTCCTTCGATTCACGCCGCCGGACGGCCCGAATGACCTGCCTGAAGGTCACGTACCCCGGTCGCGCCCATAACGAACGTGACACTCGACGCATCACCAGCCGAACGAGTCAACCGCTAGGGCGCCGTGCCGTGGCTAGATGCGCGCCAACCTGTCTCGTACCCGCTCGGCAAGATGCAGGCTCGCCTCGATCTCCACTTTGCGGATCGAGACGGACTCAATGTTGATCCCGAACGGAACTCCGATGCGTCGGCAGAACGCCATTAGCTCCACCAACGTGGCCTCGGCTTGGTCGACGGAGGCATCGAGGGTGTCATCGGAGTGGCGCAGGTCGTTCTCGATCCAGCGCGGCACGTCGACGCCGAGCCAGCGGAGGAACTCCAGGGTCTTCATCGACCCGCACACAGAGGAGGTGAACACGATCGGGGCCGGGTCGAGACCGCGGTCACGGCACTCGTAGGCGTAGTCGGAGACCAGGTTCTTTGCGGCGGTGGCGTCGTAGACGACCTGGGTCACGAAGTAGGAGCAGCCCGCCTCCTGCTTGGCGATCAGGCGGAGGTGCTCGTCACCCTTGCGCGTGTGCCGCTCCGGGATCGCGACGGCGCCAAGAAGGAGGTCGGGATTGACCTCGGCGCGAATCTGCTGCGCCCTGCGCAGAGTCGTCGCCACCGGCTTCTCGCGCGACGACGCACCGACGAAGACCGCCAGTCGCGTGCTGGCGTCCTGGGACTCGACCCAGTCGCGGAGCTCGTTCTCGGTGTACTGCGCCGTCGCCCGGTAGACCACGACAGGCGTGTTCCACGTCTTGATGTAGCGGTCCAAATAGTCGGTCGGGTCCAAGGTCGGCAGGAATGGAAACGGTCGTTCCTGCTGGTTGCGGTCGGCCTCGTCGCTGATGTCGTACAGGACGAGGCCATCGAGATCGAGTGGTCGCAGGCGCTCGAGGGTGACGTCGGCGATCTCCTGCACCTGGTCCTCGGACGCCGACAAGCGCGGCGGAGTCAGCGCGAATAGCAGGAACCCGCCCTCGCGGGACACGATGCGTTGCTGAAGATCCACGCGCCCAACGCTAACTGAGTGCGCACGGCCGAACGGTGCTAGCCTCCGGCGCGTGCGTGCGATCGCCATGGGACTTCTGCTTGCCGTTGTTGGCGCGCTCGGAGTGGTGGTCGGGCCTGCGGCGACCGCTGCACAGGCGGGAGTGGACCAGAACGCGAGCGTCACGTTTCTTACCGGTCTGCCGATCCGTTCCACGCTCCTTCGCGCAGATGCGCAGGCTGTCAGTTCGCCGGGATCTGCGAGTTTTCGCGAGTACCTGACGCTGAAGCAGGCGGCAACGAGATACGGCGCGTCGGACTCGGCAGTCGAACGCGTTCGTCGTGCCGTGGCTCCCTTTGGTTTGACGACAGCGGTCGACGCGACCCGCATGTATGCCCGCGTCAGCGGCACGGTGGCACAGTGGCAGGCGGCCTACGGCGAGCCCATCGACTTCAGGGCAGCGACACTCGGTTCGCCGCAATCCGGAGGCGCTTCCGATGTGTACGCCTTCCGTACATCCGAGAAGAAGGCGATCGCTGTTCCCCCTGCACTCGCCGGCAAGGTGCCGTGGTTCATCTCGGAGTTCTCGCGCTACGTCCCGTCGATGGACACTCCCGGAGCGCAGCCGCTGCCCGTCATTCCCTCGGGCCTCGCAGGCAACAACGGAACTCCTGTTGGCCCCACGTGCCTTCCGGCAACGACAACCGCGGTCAGTTACACGCCGTACCAGCTGTCGCACGCCTACGCCCTTTCCGGATTGAACTCCGAGATACCTCGCTCCCGTCAGCCGCGTATCGCGATCGTCAGCCTCGCCGGCGGCTTCGCCCCGTCGGATGTCGCGGCCGCAGCCGCATGCTTCGGGCACCGCGCGCCCACCGTGGATGTGCGGTACGGGGTGGGCGTTGGCTCACCGATTGTGTCGCTGAGCGGCGAGACTGCGCTCGACCTGCAGACGGTTGCGTGGGCGACCCATGACCTCGAGTCGGTGCGGCTCGTTCAGGTGTCGAACAGCGACCCATCGTTCATTGAGGGCTTCGCGCTCGCGCTGACCGGATGGTCGACCCCTCCGGACGCCGTCACGGTGTCGTACGGGAACTGCGAGGTCGACGGCCTCGAGGGATATCGGACCCTCGAGGCGCTACACCAGTTGGCGGCGATGATCGGAACGTCCGTCCTCGTCGCCTCCGGCGACTGGGGATCTTCGGTCTGCCAGGTCCTGGGGTCATTCGAGGGCGACACAGCAGCGATGGCGAACCCCGTGCCGACGGTCGCCATGCCCGCCTCGTCACCGTTCGTGACCGCCGTCGGCGGCACCCAACTCAATCTCGGGGCTGGCAACGAGCGCATCGGCGAATCGGTGTGGAACGACGTGCAGTACGGGCTCACCGGCAATGCGACGTCAACGGCCGGCCCAAGCAGTTTGTGGAATGCGCCCTGGTACCAGCACCCAATCAATCCGTCCCAGGTGCGCAGCGTCCCCGATATCGCACTGCTTGCCGGGGTCGGTCCGGGAACCACGATCTTCATTGGCGGAGAGCCAGTGTCGCCGGTCGGCGGCACGAGCCAGGCCAGTCCCATGGCCGCCGCCGGCTTCGCCCTCATCTCGGCGCGACTGCGCGCGGAGGGCAAGCCGCCGCTCGGCTTCCTGAACCCGTGGCTGTACCGCGTCGGAAGGACGCATCCCGCGACGTTCTTCGACGTGACAATCGGCAACACGCTGTATCCGGTCGCGACGTCGCCGACGACTACGACGATCCCGCCGTGCTGTCAGGCAATGCCCGGCTTCGACCCGGCAAGTGGTCTTGGTGCTCCGCTGTTTGACCGGCTGGATCGGGTCACGTTGAACTGAGGCCAGGCCATGGTCACGAAGTCGTGGTTGCGACCTCTCCGCCTGCGGTGGCCGGGTCCGCCTGAAGGCCGCGACGTAGTCCGATGAGCGCCACGATCGCGGCGAGTGCCATGACGACCGCCATCGCGATGAGAACGCTGCGGATGGCGTACGCGAAGTCGAGTTGGACGAAGGCGGGAATCGCCCCGCCGCCTCCGGGTCCTCCTTGGGATGCCTCGGCGGCCGCCTGAGCGGCCTGCTCGGGGCTCGCTCCTTGGGCGAGCATCGAGTCCGTGACGCGGCTGTTGGTGACGTTCACGAGCATGGTGCCCAGGACGGCGAGGCCAAGGCTGGCCGAGTAGTTGCGCACGGTCTGGGTGATGCCGGTGGCCTCTCCGTAGGACAGCCGGGATGCGCGGTTGACCGCGTCGGTGTTCGCTGGGCCGAGCATCAGGCCCATGCCCGCGCCGGTGAGGATGATCGTCCAGATCTGGCTTCCGCTGTCGAGCCCGGTGACCTTCTGCGACCAGAGTGCAAAGCCGATCGCTGCGATCGCGCAGCCCGCGACGACCGGAACCTTTGCGCCTATGCGGTCCAGCAGGCGCCCGCCGATCTGCGCGGCAACGACGAAGCCGAGGAAGAAGTACATGAGCAGCAGGCTCGCCTCGGAGGCGCTCTGGCCCAGCGAGATCTGCGCGTACTCGCTCATGAAGAAGAAGATCGGGATGAACGCGATCATCGAGAGCGCGAGGACCAGATTCTCGACGAGGAACGCGCGGATCTTGAAGATCCGCACGTCGGTGAGCGGTGACTCGGTTCGCAGCTCGACGAGCACGTAGACGACCAGGATTGCAAGGCCGATGACTATGGCACCCCAGACGCCCGGGCTGCCCCAGCCCCACACTGCCGCCTGCTGGAATCCGAAGATGCTCAACGCCACGCCTGAGGCGATGAGGACCAGACCGCGATAGTCGAGGCGCGCGGGCTTGAAGTCGGTCACGGGGCGCGCGACGAGGATCAAGATCAGAGCGATGATCGCGACAGGAATGTTCACCCAGAAGATGGCCCGCCATGTCCACTGCGTGAGAAACCCGCCGAGGATGGGGCCAATCGCGGTGAGACCCCCGGCGATGCCGAAGAAGGCGGCGAGTGCCTTGCCTCGCTGGCGCAGCGGATACGTCTGCACGACGATGGCCAACGCGGCCGGGAACATCAGTGCGCCGCCGATTCCCTGGAGGGCTCTGAACCCGACGAGCCAGGCCTCGGCCGCAGCACCAGTAGGCGTCAGCCCGCACATGCCCGACGCCGCGGCGAAGACGATGACACCGATCGTCACCATCTTCCGGTGCCCCAGGGTGTCGGCAAGGCGGCCGCCGAATGCGAAGAAGGCGGCCAGGGTCAGCAGGTACGCATTCACCGCCCACTGGATGCCGGTACTCGTCAGCGACAGCTCCTGCTGAATGTCAGGAACGGCGATCGAGACGATCGTCTGGTCGATGAAGGTCATCGAGACCGCGAAGATCATCGCCGTCAGAATGAGTGTCCTGGATCCGCCGCCAGCGCCCGTACTTGTCATGTTCGGCACCTTGGCATTTGGCAACGGCGATCGCAAACGAGACACCCGCTACGTCGGCTCTTGTGGTGATTGGCTCGTGCAGGCGTAGGCGGAAATCGACAAATGGTGTGTTTCCGGTGGTCTCAGCAGGCCCAACGCAGGAAGTCGCGGGCGACCTTGCGCAACACCGAGCGAGCCGGCAGCGGCTCGTCCCAGTCCGAGTCGACGAGGGCGTCAACGGTCATCTTGACCATGAAGGCTGCGTCATTCTTGTACTGGTCGCACACGTACTTCTTGTCGTCAGCCTTGGCGTCGCGCCACTCAGTCTTGAGGAACCTAGTCACCTGGCCCGCGGTCGTGTCGGCTTGGGCTGCAGGTGCGGCGAGGCCGACTGTCCCGACGAGGATTGCGGTGGCGAGGACGGGTGCGAGGAGTCGCTTGGACATGCCGGAAGGCTATCGGGAGTCGGTTCAGGCGTGCAGGGATTCGGGCTCGGCCCGCCTGGCGCAACTGCTACCGCCGCGTGAGCCTCGGGCCAAAGTGCGCTGGCTTTCCTGCCACGTCAGCCCGCAATCGGAACTAGCGTGTGTCGCGTGAGGGAAGTGCCGGGTCCGTGGAGCGGCATCGACCACATGGTGGACGCGGGCTACACGCTGGTGCTGTCCGGACCGTCTCCGGCCGATGACCGCGACGCCTTCACCATGTGGGCGAGAGAAAACAACGTTCACGATTTTGAGACGGTGTTCCGGCTGACCCGCGAGGGGGAGCGCGCATCGATGGGAACTCACGGCCCCAAGCTGGCGGCGGGAAGCGACGTCACGATGCTTAGCGGAAATCTCCATCGGTTCGCGGGAATCGTGCTTGCTGCGCGCACGTCGCCGCGCGTGACGCACTTGATAGCCGAGGCGACGGACGGCACGACGGAGATTCCCATGAGCGAGGTCTTCCCGGCCTGGGGTCTTCGCTTCGTCGCGCGCATCTTCCCGACCGGAACCCGCCTCACGGGAGCGATGCTGCGTTACGACGACGGCACGAGCGAGCGGGTGCGGATGTTCAGCACGATTGGTGAGCCCTAGCGGGAAGGCAACCGGGCGATGGTGATTGATGCGGTGGGAGTCGGCGTCCGGTTTGGACGCCGGTGGGCGCTTCGTGACTGCGCGGTGACCATCCCCGCGGGAAGTGTGGTGGCGCTGGTCGGTCCCAACGGGGCGGGCAAGACGACGCTGCTGCATGTGCTTGCCGGGTTGCGGAGACCGGACGAGGGCCAGGTGCGAGTCGCGGGTGGCGACCCGGCGACAGACCTGGCGACGCTCGGTCGCGTGGGGCTGATGGCGCAGAACGCTCCCGTGTACGGCTCGTTCTCGGTTGCCGACCTGCTGAAGTTCGGTGCGGCCATGAACCCGGGCTGGGATGCACCGACGGCGACCGGGCGGGTGGAGGCCGCCGGGATACCGCTGAGCCAGAAGTGCGGAACCCTGTCAGGTGGGCAGCGGGCGCAGGTGGCGTTGGCCATCGCGCTCGGTAAGCAACCGGACGTGCTGCTTCTGGACGAGCCGCTGGCGAGTCTTGACCCGTTGGCGCGCACAGAGTTCCTGACCACGCTCACCGAGTGGAGCAGTGGCCGCGGGGCAACGGTGATCCTGTCCTCGCACCTGATCGATGACGTGGAACGGCTGTGCGACTACCTCGTGCTCGTCGCCGGTGGTCGCATCCAGTTGGCCGGGCGGGTCGACGACATCATCGCCGCCTATGTGTCGGAGGTGGGCGACGGCCGCACGGTGAGTCTCGACGATGTGGTCGTCGACGAGCTGCGCCGCTACGCAACTGACCGTGACCGCCCTGCCGGCGAGGGCCGCGCGTGATCTGGGTCAGCTGGCGCCAGCACCGCGCCGCCCTCGTGGTCTTCGCGATCACCGCCACCGCTGCGGCGGGGTACCTACTCAACATCGGATTGCGGATGCGGTCCTCGTCCGATGCGTTGGGGCTGGGCGCGTGTGTTCGACCAGTGACGGAGTCGTGCCCGACCGCCTACTCCGCGTTCATGGCCTCCTACAGCGGCGTGCCGTTGCAGCTACCCGTCCTGGCCGTGGTGCCGGCGTTGATCGGCCTGCTCATCGGAGCTCCGCTGGTCGCGCAGGAGATCGAGCACGGAACGCACCGACTGGCCTGGACGCAATCGGTGTCTCGTCGCCGCTGGCTGTGGACGAAGGTCGGACTCGTTGGGCTCGTGCTCGGCGCCGGACTGCTGATCCTGGGATTGCTCGTGCACTGGTGCGTCGAACCGTTCGTGGCGATCGGCGCATCAAGCCGACTCGATCCGATGCTCTTCACCGTGACCGGCATCGCCCCGGCCGCTTACGGCCTGGTCGCGCTTGCCATCGGCGTCACTGCCGGCGCGCTGTGTCGACGGCTCGTACCGGCGTTGCTGGTCACCCTCATCGCATTCGCAGCTATCTGGATGGGCCTAGGACTCGGCTTAAGAACGCACTACGCGACCCCGTCGACAATCAGCGAGCCCGTACAGCCGTACGGGTTCGTCGCCCCCTCCGCGGACAACGGCCTGGGAATGGTGGTGGGCACGGACTTCGTCAGCAACACGGGTCGGGAGTTCGCGGGAAACCGATCGTTTCCGGATTGGAACGCATTTCGAGGCGTCTGCGCCGACCTCGGCGCACCGATGCCTGAACCCGATCCCGACCCCCGGATTATGGTCGGCCCTCCCCAGGACTGCCTCGACGAACTCGGCCTGCAACGCGTCACGCGCTACCACGCCGAAGACGTGTACTGGCGCTTCCAGATCACCGAGACTGTGCTCCTGCTCCTACTGACGAGCGCGCTACTCGGCACCGCGACCGCAGTCATCCGACGCCTGTCGTAGGAGAGCCGCTCGTATTCCTCGCAAAACATCGGCCAACGTGGCCGCGTCATATCGCCAATCCAGAATCGCGAACCGGCGGTAGCGTGCGCGGATGGACTGCTACGCGTGCGGGTGGAACGCTCGTCTTGCAGACGCGCCCCCGCGTGAGTCGGTGGTGGCTGAGAACGGCTGGCGGGTGGCGTTGGCTATTGGTTGCAGTTTGCCCGGGTGGCTCGTTGTCGTGCCCACCCGCCACCTGCAGGCGATGGATGAACTCAGTCATGGTGAAGCCGCTGCTCTCGGCCCGTTGTTGCGGCGCCTGACCATCGCGCTGCGGGAAGTCGTCAACTGCGAGAAGACCTACGTGGCGATGTTCGCTGAGCAGGTGGGTTTTGCGCACCTGCACGTTCATGTCGTCCCACGAATGCCGTGGTTCACCTGGGAGGAGACTGGCCCGCGCTCGCTTGGAGCCTTCCTCGGGAAGGAAGCGGACGGGGCCACCAGCGACAGTGACCGCGATGGGATCGCTCTCCACCTGCGCGAGGTGCTTACCCGAACCGTGTAGGACCTCGAGCGGTCAAGTATTCACCGATTGCCGTCGCCGTCCATCCGCACTCCAAAGGGCGACACGCGCGAGAACGGTGCGGGTGACCGGTAGCGTCCGTCTCTAACGAGGAGGAGCCCGGTGCCGGTTATCGAGGTAACTGATCTGCGTCGCACGTATCGCGCGAAGACAGGTATCCGAAGGCGGTCAACCCGTGAAGTCGAGGCGGTCAAGGACATCTCTTTTACTGTCGAGTCCGGTGAGCTGTTCGGCTTGCTCGGGCCCAATGGCGCGGGAAAGACGACAACGATCAAGATGTTGATCACGTTGCTACTGCCTACGGGCGGTTCGGTACGGGTGCTGGGGTACGACGTCGTCACTCAGGCGCGAGAGGTGCGGGAGCGCGTGGGTTATGTCTTCGGCGGTGACCGGGGTCTGTATGAGCGGTTGTCGGCGCGTGACAACCTGCGGTACTTCGCGGAGTTGTATGGGGTTCCCGCGCGCGAGCAGGCGTCGCGCATCGGTGAACTGCTGGAGATGGTGGGACTGGTGGGACGCGAGAGCGAGCGGGTCGAGGGCTACTCGCGTGGCATGCGCCAGCGCCTGCACATCGCCCGCGGTCTGCTACACAGGCCGGCTGTGCTGTTCTTGGATGAACCCAGCATCGGCATCGACCCTGTTGGGGCTCGTGAGCTTCGTCAGACTGTCGCCGGTCTGGCTGCTGCGGGAACGACGGTGCTGCTGACCACGCATTACATGTTTGAGGCCGACGAGTTGTGCGATCGGATCGCGGTGATCTCCGACGGGCGGATCGTCGCACATGGCACGCCGACCGATCTGAAGCGTCGTGTGGCCGACGGCACGGTCGTGGAGGTCGAGGTATTCGGGTCGGCCGAAGACGCGCTGCCATCGGTACGGCACTTGGCCGGTGTCTCTTCCGCGTTGGTCGAAGAACGCGGCCAGGCCCAGGTTCTGGTAATCCGCTCGGCCATGGGCGTGGATGTCACCGCCGCCGTGCTGGGCTGCCTGGGAGAAGTACCGGTTGGTCGAGTCGCCGTCCGGGAGCCGACGTTGGAGGACGCGTACGTCGAGCTCGTCGGACGTGAGGCGACGTCGTGACATCGACGATCCGCATCCTCGGGCTGGGCTGGTGGCTCCAGTTGAAGATGCAGAGTCGTGATGGCTTCAGCGGCTTCCTGAACGTCATATATCCGATGTTCTTCGCCACGGTGATCTTCATGATGTTTAAGCAGACCGGCGACCAGTCTGCGCTCATCACGGCAGCGGTGGGCGCGAGTGTCATGGGCGTGTGGTCGGCGGTGGCCACCACGTCCGCAAGTTCACTGCAGAACGAGCGGCGACAAGGAACTCTCGAGCTCCTCGTCGCCGCTCCGAGGCCGTTCTCTTTGATCATCGTGCCCATGACGTTGTCTATGGCCACGATCGGGTTGTACAGCCTGGTCGCCACGCTCGTGTGGGGCCGTCTCGCGTTCGGAATCCCGATCTCCATCGACCAGCCACTGGTCTTCATCGTCGCGGCGGTCGCCACCGCCGTCGGCATCAGCTTGATGGGATTTCTCCTGGCGGTCAGCGCCGTGCGCTACCGCGGAGCGTGGGCGCTAGGGACGGCGCTTGAGATGCCGATCTGGCTCGTGTGCGGGTTCCTCATCCCGATCGCGACCTTGCCCGGATGGGTCGAACCGATCTCCTGGCTCCTACCGCCGACCTGGGGCGTGGCCGCTGTTCAGGATGCAGCATTCGGCGGAACTCCATGGACGAACATCTTCATCTGCCTTGCTGTGTCCGCCGCTTACGGTGTGATCGGCGCACTGCTTGCCCGACGACTGGTTGACTCCGCCCGTACCCACGCCACGCTGACCCTGACATGACAGGTTCGGTCAGCACATGACGAATTGGCTGAGACTGTTCTTCATCGGCGGGTGGGCCAGCTACCGCGCCCTATTCGGCTGGCTGAGTCCCTGGATACTGATCCCCACGTTCATTGTTGAACCGATCTTCCAGATCTTGTTCTTCGCCTACGTCGGACGCACCGCTGGAGTGGGAAGCGACAGCTTCTTCGTCATTGGCAACGCCATCCAGTTCGCATCGATCCCGTGCCTGTTCGCGATGGGCAACACCATCGGCGGCGAGCGCTACTCCCAAACACTGGGTCTATTGCTCGCCAGTCCCGCGCGACGGATCCCGCTGTTCTTGGGCCGCTCACTTCCAGTCATCGTCAACGGACTGTTGTGCTCCCTGCTCGCGCTCGCACTCGGGTCCTGGATCCTCAGCGTCGACATCCCTCCCAGCGCGATCCCCATGCTCGTGGTCGCGGTGGCCGTCTCGGCGTTCGCATGCACGGGACTTGGACTCGCACTGGCTGCCCTTGGACTGCGTGTGCGCTCCACCGCCGTGCTGTCGAACATCGTCATGGGTGTCCTGCTGATTTTCTGCGGTGTCAACGTCGCCTTGTCCGCGATGCCCGACTGGATGGCCGCCGTCGGCAACGCCCTACCTCTGACTCACGGCATCGAAGCTGCCCGAGAGACCGTGGCAGGTGCAGCCGTCTCAGACGTCGCTGGCCTCGTCGTGACCGAAGCAGCCATCGGTGCCGCCTACCTCGTCATCGGCCTAGGCCTACTGTCCTACTTTGAGAGGTCCAGCCGGCGGAACGCGACCCTCGAACTCGCCTAGGCTTCGGGATCTGTGTTCTCGTGATGGTGGTCAGTCGTCCCAGACAGCCACGCGCGGCGCGGACTCTCGGGAAGTTCGCCCGGAGGGACTCGAACCCCCACCCGACAGCACTGCTGCTCGCTAACTCGAGGGTGGTGCTTGATCAACGGCGATCAAGCAAGGCGGCCACCCGAAAGCGCACTTGGCATCCACAAAGGTCGCTCCTGCTGCGTATTGCGCGAACCCCCAGATCGGTTGCATATCGGTTCGCGTGAAGGTGGCGTTCCTGAAGTCAGCACCGATGATAAAAGCCTCCCTGAAGTCGACGTCCGTGAAATTGGCTCCAGACGCAACGACGTTAAAGAACATCACGTACCGAAGTACGGCATTGCTGAGGTCGGCGGATGTAAAGATCGCATCTGAAAGCTTCGCGGCGTACAGGTTGGCGTCCACGAGAGATGCGTCGGAGAAGTTCGCGGAGACGGCCACTGCTGCATGGCTGGGATCTGGCCAGAGCGACCGCCCAGGATGAAACGATGCCAGCGGGCCTGCCTGAGGCAGCGTACGAGATCATCCACGGCAGGTTTACCGACGAACAGCGCAAAGGCGTCTTCAAGCCAGAAGTGGCGGTCGCCGAGAACGCACCGGCGCAGGAAACGCTCCTCGCTTACGCCGGTAGAAAGGTCTGAAGCCGTGGTACTCAACAAGAAGGAAAAGGAAAGGCTGCCTGGCACGCTCAAGCGTTCCCCGGCGAAAGCGCAGGCGACCTACATCCACACCCTCGAGGCCGCTGAGAAGGAACACGGAGACGGTGAAGCCGCTCACCGGATCGCCTTAGCCTCGCTAAAGCATTCATTCGAAAAGGTCGGCGACCGCTGGGAGCCGAAAGACGTTGCTGGCCCAAGCGACGATCAGGACGCCAAGACCGGTGTGGAGGCCCGCAAGAAGCCGGTCGAAACCGCAGGGGGGGTCAACGCCCACGCGACTAAGGCCCACCTCCTCGAGGTGGCCACCCGGCTTGAGATCCGCGGCAGGTGGGCGATGTCGAAGGCCGAACTCGTCGAAGCGATCGACAAAGCCAACCGCCGGGCGACGGCGAAGGCATCGCGATGAAAGACATCACACCAGTCGAGTAGCTCGTCGTTTGGAGGCGTGGCTTACCCGCCGAGACCGTGTGAATGCGGTCGGTTTCCAGTTCTCCTGCCGGAGTCGTAGTTCTGTGAGCGGGAACGACGGACACGGACCTCAACGTGGCTCGCGGAGTGTAAGCATGGGAGATGTGCGCGCCATCGAGCTGTTCTTCGCTGTCGGCTGGGCGATGTTTTGGCTCTACTGGCTCGTTACAGCGTTTATGGCGAAGCGCAGCCAGATTGCGTGGTCGAGCGAACTGCTCTCCCGAGTAGCGATCGTGGCCTGCGCCATCGTCTTGTTGCGACTGGGCGTGCTCCGCGGGGGTGACCTCACCACAAACCCTGTGCGAGCCACGTGCGGCATGGTCCTCTTCGTGCTCGGGTTGGCCTTCGCCCTGTGGGCACGGGTCAATATGGGACGCAACTGGGGCGGGCCGATGTCTCGCAAGGACGACACCGAGCTGGTTACCAGTGGCCCGTACCGACTCGTTCGGCATCCCATTTACGGCGGGATAGTTGTCGCGGGCATCGGAACAGCGATCGCGCTGAACTGGGCGTGGCTGATCGCGGTGGCCCTGTTCGGGACCTACTTCGTCTACAGCGCCGTACGCGAGGAACGCCACCTGCGCAGGGTCTTCCCCGACGCCTACCCTTCCTACCGGAGGTCGACCAAGATGTTCGTTCCGTTCATCCCCTGACCGGATGTGGCCGTCTCGATCAACACTCAGCGACCGTGACGGAGCGCGCCAGCGCCGGCGCTGCAGCAAACGCGCAATATGGCCACGCCCAGCGTGGCTGCTACGACGACAGTCACAAGGATTAGCAAGAAAGGCCGAGCCGCGATCTAAAGAAAGGGTCAAGAAAGGGCCAGTGCGGTGAGCGGAGTGCCCTCTCGGAGGCTTGTTGCGTTTGTGCTTGTCGTCTCGCGAGGATGAGGATTCGCGCTCTTCTTCATCCCTCCCACGGAGAGCGGGAATCGGCCTGTCTACATGTCGTGCGCGACGCCGGTCCGCTTCTCGGCGACGTGCCAGAGCACGCCCGCTGGGTCCACGAGGTAGGCGATACGAAGCCCCCACGGCTGGACGGCGGGCGCCGTAGGCGCTTGCACGTCAAACTTCCCGCTCAGGTCCAAGGCGGAAATGTGGTCCCACCACCCGTTGAGGTCGTCGACCATGAGCTGCATCATGAAGTTCGCGGCCCAGTCGACGTTGAAGTGGCGCTGTAGCAGGAAGCCGCCCTCGCCCACTTTGAAGATGGCGACCTCGCCATCGAGAAGGAGCTCGAAACCCAACTCCAAATAGAACTTCTTGGACACCTCGAAGTCGCGTGTAGGCAGGAACGGTCGAGCGATCTCGGAACCGTAAGGGATGTCAAGCCGATCTGCTTTCTCGAAACTCACCGCCTCAGCGTAGGTCTTTACCGAGGCACACGGGGCGGGGCTCGGCGAGGAGCGCTCCTCGCCAGCGGGGCCAGAGAGACGCCCCGCAGGCCTACCCTTCTGGTCAAAGAAGGGGCCAGAACCACGAGTTCGGTTTAGAGAACGACGCGGCGCGGCAACGAAAGGGATTGCGCACCGGCACCTTCCGCAGTGCGCCCGGAGGGACTCGAACCCCCACCAAACAGGGTAGAAATTCGCAACTGGCTCTCGTTTCATGAAGAGATCTGATTGATACCAACGTGTTTCGGACCATCGAGACTCACTGAGACGCACCGGATGCCAGATGGAAATGGCCAACGCGATTTCCAAGAAAGGGCCAAGAAAGGGCCAAGAGCGCTCCCTTTCGGCGGAGTAGAGGCAGTGACGCACTGGCTATAGTGCGAAGGGTCACCCGGAGGGCAGGCCTGCATGGTGCTTGGTCACGGTCAGCCTGGAATGCGCGTAGTTGCCCAGGCCATGAAGTCGTCATGCGGGCAGGGACGGTGAAAGAAGTAGCCCTGTGCTTCATCGCAGCCCCACTCGCGGAGTAGTCCTGCAGATGCCGCGTCCTCCACTCCTTCGGCGGTGCACCGCAGGCGTAGCGAGTGCGTCAAGTCGATGACCGCGCGCACGATGCTTTGATCGGTTGTGTCGTTCGCGAGTTCGCGGATGAATGCTTGGTCAATCTTCAGGCTTGTGGCCGGAAGGCGCTTGAGATACGCGAGGGACGCATAGCCGGTGCCGAAGTCGTCGATGGCGACCTCGTAACCGCGGTCGCGGAGTCTGGCAATCAGCGCGACGCACGAGTCGAAGTCATCCATCACCGCGCTCTCCGTCATCTCCACGGTGATGGTCTGGGGATCGAGCGCGTGGAGCTGGACGGTGTCATCGAGCGCCGAGAGAAGTGCGCGATCGTGCAGGTTTCGAACGGACAAGTTCAGCGACAACCCCAGCCGGTAGCCCGCGTCCCGAGAACTGGCGAGGTCGGCAAGGGCGGCGACTACGACCCAATGGGTCATGTCGTTGATTAGGGTTGACTGCTCCGCCTGCGGGATGAAGTCGCTCGGTGGTATGAGCCCGCGCTTCGGGTGGCGCCAACGCAGGAGGGCTTCGCTGCCCGCTATCTCGTTGGTGGCAAGTAGCACCTTGGCCTGATGCCAGATCTCCAACTGGTTGTCCGTGATCGCCGATGGAAGCTCACCCAGCAGGCGAAGGTTCTCGGCACTCGTCCTGTCCCTGGCGCCGTCGTAGCGCAGAACTGGAAGTCCACGTTCGGAAGCTTCATGCATGGCAATGCTGGCCTCTTGCACAAGTTCCGCAGCTGTCTGGCCGCTGGCGTCAAAGAGCGCCGACCCGAATGCGAAGTCAACGTGAACGCTGATTCCGCGAACTTCATAGGGCTCGCGAAACCGAGCCTCGGCGGTTGCACGAAGTTCCTGCGCTTCGGGTTCTCCGCGAACGAGTAGAGCGAGACGATCGGGTTGGATGAGTGCAATCGGCAGTCCGGGCGGGACTACTTCTCGCGCCCGCTGACAGATCTCGTCTAGGACAGCCGCCGCGAAATCAGGCCCAAACGTGTTCTGGATATCAAGGAAGTTGTTGAACTGCACGACGACGACCAACGGCTCCTTGGCCGGCGACCGGCCCGCGAGATGCGCAGACACCGAATGCAGGAAACCCTCCCCAGACAGCAGTCCGGTTGTCTCGTCATGCTCGTGCAACCACTGGAGCTGCTCAATCTGCCGACGCAGCACCCCCGCGATCAACCCCACGAGCGCTCCAATGACGCAGAAGACCGCAGTTCGCGCCAGCCAGTTCAGCGCGGTCTGCGGGTCACCTGTCGCCGTGTCCATCGGCATCCACGGCCCTAGAAGCAACCCCGCGAGCACCGCAGTAATGAGGGCGCCGCGTACCTCGAAGAGGAGCGCAGCGCAGAGGATCGGTATCGCGGCCAGATGGACCGACGCGTACATCGCGCCCCCGGTCGCGTAGACCAGAGCAGTCACAATCACGAGTTGAATCGCGATCGCGACGAGCGCGCGCCGTCGCATCGACTCCGAAGGGAGGGCGAAGAAGCTCAAAAGGGCGTCGAACCGTTCGGGAACCGGCCGCGGCATTGGCGTACGAGGCAACCTTCTCCCTCCAACGCGTGTTCGGTTTCTCGAACGATAAGACGCGTTCGTTGCGCTCGTCTATGGCCGCCGCAGATCGAGCCCACCGCGCCCCGTGCTCTGATAATGCACGGGGCAGCTTTCAACGCTGGTTATTTGCCTCTCAGCGGAGCTTTGGCGCAGAGTAGAAGTCTGTGACGAATCACGAACGCATGAGGAGAGCCTGAGTAATATCAACGGCTTTCGGCCACGTGCGCTCACGGAGACAAACCTGGCGCCAGCAGGAAAGGGCCAGCTATATCTCGCGGTAAGGGCTCACTCGCCGAAGTCGTAGTCATGTAGTCCTGATGCCACGACTTCGAGCCGCGTCCAGGCCGCTGCGCATACTGTGCCGTACACACACTGCGGACGGAGAGCTCAATGCCAGTAGATCCCGAGGTCTCGTCTGGCGACAAATCGCCTTCCCCAGAAGGCGAAGCCATCGAGGGAACTGTTTACGAGCGAGTCGCCCACGAGTTGGCCGGAAAGAGCGAGGAACTAGGCACTGCGTCTTGGCGCCGAGGAAACGGTGCTTACTCGCGGCTCCTAGGTCTCGCGCCAGGAAATCTCGCTGCGTGGGAAGCAGGGGATGCCCGGTACACGCTGGTCGTAGCCGACTTCGATTCCCGCGACAACGCCCGCGAGGCGTTCATGGTCTTCATGCGAAACGAGGACAGCTGGAAGATCGATGTGGACGGCGCGATGGCTGCTGATCGCGAAGAAGACGGCACGGTCTCCGTGCGTCAGGCCAACGGTCATGGGGCAGGAAAAGGCGGTGGGTGGGGTCTTGCTGCTGGCCTCGCGGTGGGAGTGCTCTTTCCACCGACCGTGTTGGCAAGTGCGGCGATCGCAGGTGTTGCTGGAGTGGGCGTGGGTAAGCGCGCGGGTAAACAACGTGCGCATGCATTGGCGGAGGAACTGGCCACGGCCACGTCCGCGGGCCAGGTGCGCTTGCTCATCCTTGTCAGCGACGAGCGTCTGTCGACTCGCGTGGTCGATTCTGATCTTGGAATACCGAACTAGCGAGAGGGTTCCTCGAGCGGCGCGTGCGGTGCGGGTGTCAGCGGGGTCGCTCCGACGCGCTGGTGGATCGCGGTGAGCTCGTCGTGCAACGCACTCAGCGGTTCGTCGGTCAGCCCACCGGCGGTCAGCAGGTAGGGCTCGAATAGCCGCCATCCGAGGGCACTGCCGAAGATCTGCGCCGACCTGATCCGTGCTTCGCGCGGGTCGAGTCCGTTGTACTTGACGATGATGTCGGCCATCGACTGTACGGGGTTGACGTCGCCCATCGCCGCTTGTGCGTCGTGACCGGTGAGCATCCAGTGCGCGAGGATCGCCAGCCAACGACCCAATGCCGAGTCCTTGTCGAAACTGTGCTGTTCGCGGGGGTTCTCAGTGCTGTGCCGGTCGACTGCACCGGCAAGGTCATCGAACACCTCGTGGATCAGGTCCTCGCGGGATCCGAAGTACCGCGTGATTAGAGATACGTGAACATCGGCTGCTTTGGCGATCTGCCGCAGCGGAACGTTTGAGACTCCGTGGAGCGCGAATAGTTCCGCGGCTGCGTCCAGAACCGCGCGCCGTACTTCCTCAGGCCCGTGTGGACCTCCCGTCGCTGGACGCGGGCCACGCGGTCCCCTCCGGGATAAGCCACCTGTCATGAGGTAAGGCTTACCCAACTGTGGGGTTTTTGCATATCGGGGACTGCTGGCCAACAACGTATCGATGCGTATACGTTTGCATTCGCTGACGCGCACGCTTCGGCATCTCTCGATCAAACGCCAGATTGGCGTCTGATCTGACCGAACGGACTATCGATGGAGTTTGGCAGCAACTTTGCAGACATCGTGCTGTGGACCTTGTGGATCTTCTGCTTCATGGCGTTCTTCTTCGTCCTGTGGAACGTCTTCGGCGACCTGTTCAGCGACTCAGCTCTTGATGGGTGGGGCAAGTTCTGGTGGTCGATTTTCATCATCTTCCTGCCCTTCCTCGGACTCCTCATCTACGTCATTGCCCGCGGCAAGGGCATGGCCGAGCGCAAGGTCGCGAAGATGAACGAAGACAAGGCGCAGACAGACGCCTATATCCGGTCCGTAACTGGCGGCACCGCCTCGGCGACCGACCAGATCGCCTCGGCCAAGGCCCTGCTTGACTCCGGCGCGATCACCCAAGACGAGTTTGCGGCCCTGAAGGCCAAAGCGCTCGCAAGCTAGCCTGCTTGCCCATGACTCAATCGCCACTCCTATCAAGGGACACTCCATGAATCGCACTCGCGCCCTAGCCTTGTCCGCAGCATCCGTCGTCGTCGCGGTCGGCTTAGCCGGTTGCGGTTCGTCCAGTGACTCCTCTTCTACCGATGTCGCTGCGCTCGAGGCTCGCGTAACTGTTCTCGAGTCGCAGGTCGCCGGATTGGAGTCGGTCGTCGGCAAGGCGATCATCGCCGACCCTGCGGCGCAGATCGCCGACTTGGAGTCCCGCATTCAAGGGCTTCAGGCTGAGTTGAACGACTCCCAGGCCCAGGCCGCTGCGGTCGCCGACTCCGTGACCGCCGAGGTTGAAGCTGCCCAGACTGCCTTCTCAGACGCGCAGACAGCCATCGACGACGCAAAGAGTGCTGCAGACGATGCGAAGACGGCGGCAGTGGAAGCTGCAATCGAGCGGATCACGGCAGCTCAGACGGCGATCGAGGCGCTCAAGGCGAAGATCGCCGAAGTGATCGCAACGGCGAGCCCGATGCCATCGCCGGCACCCAGCGGCCAGTAGACGACCTCGACATCGAGCCCGACGCCGTGCCCCCCGATGCCTCAGAGACGTTGGAGGCGTGGCGTCGTGCCGAGGCCGCCTACACAGACATGGCGAGCCAGTTCCTGTCACCTGAACCTGCAGGTCACGTCTTGGACAAGGAGGCCCTCATCGCGCTGACCCACCTCAGGCTTGCGGCCGACTCTCGACGCGCGTCGTACTTCGGTGCCTGCGAGGCACTACGAGGACAGCATTCACATGCGGCAACTCAGTTTCGCGACTGAGACCACCACACCATCAAGGAGATCACCATGACTGACGATTCGACCATCAATGCGGAGGCACTGGCCGTCAGTGACGGCGCCTACACCCTCTTCGTCGCTGACTTTGACGACACAGAAGCCGCCTGGAGTGCGTACGAGTACCTCAAGACTCTCGAGGATGGCCGCCATGTCGAGATCGAGAGCGCCGTTGTCGTCAAACGTGGCGACGACGGAAAGATCGACATCCAGAAGGCGACCGACCACAGCACGGCCCACGGCCTCGGGTGGGGAGTCGCCGGCGGCATCCTGCTCGGGGTGATCTTCCCGCCATCAATCCTCGGAAGCGCGATCGTGCTTGGCGCCGGCGGAGCGGCGGCCGGAAAACTGCGCGAGGTCCACCACAAGCACGAGCTGGCCGACGAGCTCAGCGACGCCATCGCCCCAGGCCACTCCGGCCTCGTCGCACTCGTGTCTGACCCAGCTGTCGTGAAGATCCGGCAGGCCCTCGCGACGGCGAACTTCGTCGTCGAGCACGCCGTCGACAAGGCAGTCGCTGCCGACGTGAAGGCGGCTGCCAAGCAGGCAGAAGCCGAAGCCAAGACGGACTCGTGAATTCTGATCACAAACACAGAGGAGCGCGCATGACCATCGGACCCGTCGACGTCTACATCATCGGATTTCCCGGCAACCAGTTCACCGGCCGCATCGCACCAGCTCTGCTCGACCTCGTTGACGACGGCACTCTGCGCATCATCGACCTGCTGTTCGTCATCAAGGACGCGAACGGGGTGATGTCCTCGCTGCGCGTGGCCGACCTGGACGCCGACCACGGCGCGAGCTTCATGTCGATCCAGATCGCCCAGCCCGGAGCCCTGGACGAGACCGACGCCGACGAAGTCGCCGACGACCTGCCGCTCAACAGTTCGGCCCTGCTCGTCGCCGTCGAGAACATGTGGGCGCGCAAGCTCACCGCCGCGCTCCTGGACGCCGACGCCTTCGTCATCGACCACGTGCGCATCCCCGCTGACGTCGTCAACGCCGTCATCACCGCCTAAGCCCCCACCACTTCACGAGAGGCACTGACATGGGACTTCTTCGCATGGCCGCCCGAACCGCCGTCGTAGCAGGAACCGCCACCGCGGTCTCGGGTCGGGTCCATAGGCGTCAAGCGGCACGTTACGACGCCCAGGACCAGGAGCAGTACGACGCGCAGCAGGCCGCCGCGCCTCCTCAGGCCGCAGCACCCGCCGCCCCGGCGCAGGACGACTCGATGGTCCAGCTGCAGAACCTCGCACAGCTCCACGCCCAAGGAGTCCTGTCTGACGAGGAGTTCGCCGCAGCGAAGGCGAAGATTCTCGGCCTCTGACACGTCCGGAGGCCTTCACAACTGCGGGTTCCAACGTGAGGACGTCTTGATGAATGCAGAGGCCGACGTCGTCGTCGAGGTCCCGCCTACGGCGACGGACGTGCGACGGCGATGGTGGCATACCTACTTCGCGGCAGCTGTCGGTGCCGTCGTGGGAGGTGCCCTTGCCCTGGGACCGTCACTACTGCCGCGCTCCGGTTTCATCGAGGGTCTTGTCTTCGGTGTAGGCATGGCCATCGGCTACGGCATTGGCCTCCTCGTCGCGTGGTTCGTCCGGCAGTTCACAGGTCGGCCTGGGCCGTGGGTGGGGTCGATGACCGCGTGGCGGATCCTCGCCGTCGCGTCGCTTGTCGTGCTGGTCTTCTTCCTGTGGTCGGGCAAGCAGGCGCAGGACGACCTGTACACGCTGATGGGGATGGACCAGCCCACCGGCGCCTGGTATCTCGTGGTCGTGATCGTCGGCGTGCTCGTCTTCGCACTCGTGATCGCGATCTCGCGTGGCGTGCGCCGGCTGGCACGCGGCCTTACCCATTGGATGGGTCGGGCGATGCCCGCGCGGACTGCTCGCGCTCTGGCGATCCTGGTGGCGATCGTCGTGGTGTGGCTGGTGATCAGCGGATTGCTGCTCAACGGGATCCTCGCCGTGACCGAGGGCGCCTACAAGACGAAGAACGACACGACCACTGAAGGCGTCGTCCAGCCGACGTCGATGGTGGTCTCCGGCGGACCGGGATCGCTGATCCCCTGGGACAGCCTTGGCAACCAGGGCCGTGATTTCGTCGTGGATGGCAGCACCACCACCGCGCTCGACGCCTTCAACGGCGGGGGAGCAATCGAGCCGATCCGCGCGTACGTCGGCCTCGAATCGGCCGATTCCGTTGCCGCACGTGCGCAGCTTGCCGTTGACGAACTGGTCAAACTCGGCGCATTCGATCGCGAGGTGCTCGCCGTCGGCAACACCACCGGCACAGGATGGATCGACGAGGGTGCCGTCGATCCTCTGGAGTACATGTACAACGGTGACGTCGCCAGCGTGGCCATGCAGTACTCGTATCTCCCCAGTTGGATCTCGTTCCTCGTCGATCAGCAGAAGGCCAAGGACACCGGCATCGCACTCTTCGACGCCGTCTACGGCGAGTGGCTCAAGCACCCCGCCGAGACGCGACCGAGGCTGCTCGTCTTCGGTGAGAGCCTGGGCTCGTTCGGGGGTGAGGCCGCGTTCAGCGGTATTCAGGACATGACCAACCGTGCAAGCGGGATCCTCTTCGCCGGACCACCGAACGCGAACGAGCAGTGGCGTCGCTACACCGCGGCCCGTGACGCGGGGAGCCCGCAGATCCTGCCTGTGTTCCAGCAGGGCGTCGACCTGCGCTGGGCGCAGACGCAGAATGATCTCGACATCCCCGCTGGAACGTGGGGTGACGCCCGAGTCCTCTATCTCCAGAACGCGTCCGACCCGATCGTGTGGTGGGCGCCAAACCTGTTGCTATCCGAGCCCGACTGGCTCAGTGAGCCGCGCGGTACTGATGTCCTACCGTCTCTGCGGTGGTGGCCGCTCATCACGTTCTTCCAGGTATCCGCAGACCTCATCTACAGCACCGGCGTGCCCGTGGGGCATGGACACGTGTATGCCAGCAACCAGGTCTGGGCCTGGGCGTCAATCCTTCAACCGCCCGGTTGGACCGATGAGAAGAGCGAGCAACTCATCGCAGATCTGTCGTAGGGACCTCGTCCGTGCGGTCAAGGTCGCAGCAGCATTTTGTGCCTCGCGACCTGGCGTCATGTCTTACCGACTTCCTGGATGGGCCCAGCCTCGGCCGGTCGAGGCGCGGTAGGCGTCGGTTGCAGCCTCGATCGTGGGATAGAACCGTGAGTCGTCGAGGACGTGCTCGAGGCCGTACTGGGCGAGCTTGATCCGTGCGCGATCCTTCAGTTCGGCGAAGACGAGTCGGACGTCCTGAGTGTCCAGCTTGACCACGAGATCCTCGAGCATGTCGCACGCGGTGGTATCGACGTCGGTGATGGGTTCAGCCGCGACAACGATCCACAGTGGCGCGGGGTCACTCGCCGCGAGGTCGTTGATCTCGTCGCGGAACGTCCCGGCGTTCGCGAAGATCAGCGGAGCGTCGAAGCGCAGAACGACACATCCGTCGAGTGTGTCGGCGTCGGGATAGCTTGACGTGTCGTGCAGGCCGGGCAAACCGGAAACGCGACCAAGCGTGGCGCGGTACGGCAGCCAGATGCGCCGGAACACTAGCGCGACGGACAAGGCAATCGCGATGACGATTCCCGGCAGTACGCCGAGGAGCACGACGCCGAGGAAGGCTGCGCAGCTGATCATGAAGTCGGTCCTGCGCTGGCGGTAGAGCCTGCGCATCCCGCGGATGTCAGCGAGCGAAAGGGATGCCGCGATCACGATCGCTGCAAGGGTGGCCTGGGGGAGGTCCGCGAGCAGTCCAGGAAATGCCACCAGCATCAGAGCGATCATGCCCGCGCCGACGAGGCCAGTGATCTGACTTCGCGCACCTGCGCGCTCCGCGACCGCGGTTCGCGATCCGCTCGTGCTTACCGGGAAACCCTGGAACAGGCCCGCGGCCACATTCGCGACACCGATTCCGATCATCTCTCGGTTGCCGTCCACGCGGACCCCTTGGCGTTCGGCGAATACCGTCGCTGTCCCGATCGTGTCGGCCAGGGCAACGAGAGATATGCCGACCGCTCCGACGAAGAGAAGCGCGAGGTCCTGCAGGCCGACCATCGGAATGGACAGGCTCGGCATGCCCTGGACGAGCGGCCCGACCACAGCAACGCCTCGATCGGAGAGGTCGAAGCCGATGCTCAGGACGATGGCGACGACTACCGCTACGAGGACTGCGGGCACGCGTGGCAGGACTCGCGTCAAGGCGAGGATGAGCGCGAGCGAGAACACGCCGACCGCGGCCGCGGCAGGAATGGCCTCACCCCCAGCGACGCCCTGCCCGAACCCGATCACCTCCGAGATGAAGCCATCCGCGTCGACGGAGAAGCCGAGCAACTTCGGGAGCTGGCCGACGAGGATCGTGAGGGCCAGCCCATTCATGTAGCCCAGAATCGTCGGCCTCGACAGAAGGTCGGCGATGAAGCCGAGGCCGCCGGCGCCGGCGATGATCATGATCGCCCCGGTGAGAAGCGCCAGCATCGAAGCGAACACGATCGCCTTGGCCGGATCGCCGTCGGCCGCGACCAACGGCAGTACCGTCGCGGCGATCATCGGCCCGAGCGAGCTGTCAGGTCCGAGGACCAGAATGCGCGACGGACCGACGAGCGCGTAGCCGATCAGGCAGAGGATGGACGTGTACAGGCCCGTCACGGCGGGAAGGCCGGCCAGTTCCGCGTACGCCATCCCTTGCGGTACTAGTAGGGCAGAGAGGACCAGGCCAGCGACGAGGTCGCGCGGAAGCGCCCGCTTCTCGTAGCCGACCAGCGAGGGCAGGAGCAGTCTGGTACCCGTCATGTGATGTCGCGCCCGTGACGAGAAGCGATCGCGCTCATCCGAAGTCCATACCTTCGCGCCGGGCGGACACCTCAATGTCTCGGAGGCGGACCATACGCATGGAGTTGAGTAGCCCGAGCAGGCACGCGAGTACAGGGATGATCATCGAGACCTGGAGTGCCAGCGCGCGAGCGTCGCTGTTGATCTGCAGGATCTCGGCTTCCACGGCCGGGGGTTCGGCGTCGACTATCTGCTGCAGTTGGGTGTCACTGATGACCTCGGCGTTTCTTTCCAGTGCTGTGGACACGGCCTGCTTCTGGTCCGCGGGGATCATGGCACTTGCGTTAGTCATCGCAGTGAACGACAGTGCCAGGGTCGCGAGCATGACGCCACCCGCCACCGCGAGGCCGAAGGACAGGCCAAAGTTGCCGGCGGCGGAGTTCACTCCGGCCGCCTCGCTTGCTCGCTCCTCCTCGATCGGCGAGAGCGTGTAGTTGTTGAGCTGCGACACCAGGAGCCCGAGACCGGACCCGGCGATCAGCAAGGGTCCCAGCAGCACCCACGCGCCCTGGTCGGCTTCAGCACGAGGGACGACAGGGATGACGAGGACCAGACCGAATAGTGCGAGGCCGAAGCCCGCCCTGATCAGGACTGCTGGACGTCGTCGACCGGCTCGGCGCCCAGCGACCAACGCGACAAAGAACATGCTGAGCGACAGCGGCGCGATCGCCAGGCCCGCCTCCAGGGCGTTGTACTCCAAGGCGATCTGGAGGAATATCGGGATGACGATCATCGATCCGCCGAGGGCGATCTGCTGGAGCATCTGCTGCGAGATGCCGATGCGGAAGTGCGGCAGTGCAAATAGGTCCGGGTCGATCAGGAACGGCTTCCTCTCGCGCTTGCGCCTGACCAACCACCGCGAGAACGCGAAGAGCGCAGCCGCCCCGACCGCGACGAAAGCGAGCACCGCCTCGCCACCCTCCTGCCACACCAGAATCCCGAGCACGACGCCGCCCATACCGACAACCGACAATGCGGCGCCGACTTTGTCGATGCTGCGCTCACCCGTGTATGGCACATCCTTGATCAGGCGCACGCCGGTCAAGACAATCGCGATGATCACGACTTCGAGGAGGAAGTTGATCCGCCAGGACCAGAAAGTCGTGATGACTCCACCGATGAGTGGCCCGATCGCGGCCGCGACTGCCATCGATGCACCCACCAGCGCATAAACCTTCGCTCGTGCCGCACCTTCGAAGTTTCCGTGGATCAACGACTGCATCGCAGGCAGCAGGAGGGAGGCGCCCAATCCGCCGATGATGGCCCAGAAGACGACGATCGCCATGACGCTCTGAGCGAGAGTCATGGCCAGCGCGCCCACTGCATAGGCGAGCAGCCCGATCACATACGCACGCCTGCGACCGATGAGGTCGCCGACCTTGCTGTTGATGAGAATGAAAGCTGCAGAGACGAGCGCCTCAAGCGCGATCGCCGACTGGACCCCGCTGACTGTTCCCCCTAGGTCTTCGGCGACTGCCGAAATGGACACATTCATCACGGTGGTATCGACCACAAGGACGAACATCGCCATCGCCAGGAGGAGAGGCAGCCACTTGCTCTGGCGGCGGAGCCCGGGACCCGTCGCCGCGCCGGGACTGCTCGGGTCGGCGATCTCGTCAGGTTCGGACATGGCCTACCTCCCGCGAGCTCGAACAGGGATCACTAGCGCAAGTTTGTCGCAGGTCCGGTTGTATTACTGCCCCACCTAACGATTCGTGTCGCTGTGCGAGCGGGGTGCGATGCAGGAGTTGTTCCCTAGCGCCCAGCCCATTTCACCTACTTGCGCGGACTTAAGTGCGCCCGGAGGGACTCGAACCCCCAGCCGACAGGGTAGAAATCCGCGACCACCCGTAGTCGACCGAGGGAAACTGAGCAATAGCAGCGGGTTTCGGTGCATCCAGGCTCACTGAGACTCACCGAAGGGCAGCAGGAAAGGGCCAAGGCCATTCGCAGGAAAGGTCCAAGAAAGGGCCAGATCGTCTGCCGCGTAGATCCTTCGACGCCGGGGCGCCTAAGCAATGAGCGCCCAAACCTTCGGGGCACGAGGCCTTGTGCTGCGCGCCGTCGAGGCGGTGGATCACGATCTCCGTGGTGATGTGCGTCTGAGGAAACCATCCTGATCGAGACGAGTTTGTCCATTGCACTGTGCGATCTACTTCTGAGTTTGCCGAGCGCGGCTTGGCTGTTCGTCCTAGAGCCGCCCTCTGTCGAATTACGCTGTGTACATGCCGAGGATCTCAGCGCCGACCGTCGCTGAACACAGACAGGGCCAGCGGAAAGCATTGCTGGCCGTGGCGGAGAGTCTCCTGCTAGAGCACGGGGTGAAGGCCGTAACTCCCCAGTCGGTCACACAAGGCGCTGGGCTCGTGCGATCGAGCTTCTACAAGTACTTCTCCTCAAAGGATGAACTTCTCGCGGCGATTGCGATCCAGGCATTCGAGGAGTGGGGTGCCGAGATCTCCGTGGCGCTATCTCGTGTCGAGCCGGGTAGGCCGCGCTTGCATGCCTACGTTGATGCAACGATGCGAATGACAGCGGACGGCAAGCACCGCCTCGCATCCGTACTGCAGCAGACGGAGATATCTCCCAGCAGCTTCGACGACATCATGGCGATGCACGAAATCCTCGCGGCACCACTTCGGCAGGTCCTGACCGAGATCGGCCTGTCCGATCCTTCGAGTGCGGCCGCTCTCATCGAAGGCCTTCTCGGCTCAGGAATGCAGCTCATCGCGCACGGCAAGAGCGCTGACGGTGTAGCCGCGCACATCAACCGGATCCTCGACGAAGGCGTGCACTCGTAGGCCGGAATTTGGCTTCCTTGAACTTGGTGACATAGTGTCACTATGTTCAGTTCGCGGGCCGGCGCCCCCGAGCCTTCTAGATGAGGATGGCCGATGTTTCTGGCGGTGCGCGAACTCCGGTTCGCTCGAGGGCGGTTTGCGCTCATGGGTGCGGTGATCGCCATGATCGCCGTTCTGGTCGTGTTGCTGTCGGGCCTGTCGTCGGGGCTGGTCAATGACGGCGTCTCCGCGCTGAAGTCCACGCCGGCGACCGTCTTCGCCTTCGCCCACGGCACGATGACCGACAACGCGTTCAGCCGCTCGACCGTCGACGATCGGCAACTCGACATCTGGCGTAACGCCGACGGAGTCGACGTCGCCGAGCCCATGGGCGTCAGCATCGTCAACGGAACCACCAGCACCGGCCGACAGGTCGACCTCACGCTTTTCGGAGTCGAGCCCACCGGATTCCTTGCACCCACAACCTCCAGCGGCTCCGGGTTAAGCACGCCCGACGGAATCGTCGTCTCCGAGACCGCGAAGACCGCGGGTGTCGAGCTGGGAACGATCGTGACTCTCGACCGCTCGGGCGTGGAACTCACGGTCGTTGGGTTCACCAACGGACAGGCGACGTTCGGACACGTCGACGTCGCCTACATCCCCATTGCCACGTGGCAGCTGATCGAGTCGAACTCGGCCGCGCCGGGTGCTCCGACAGCAATACAGGCTGACGCGAGTGGTTACGACTACGCCAGCGTTGTCGCGATCAAGACCACGCCCGACGCGAGCCCGGACCTCGCGGCGATCAACGCGCAGGCCGACACGATGACGATGACCCGCACGGAGGCATTCAACGCCTCGCCCGGCTATCAGGCCGAGACGATGACGCTCAACATGATCCAAGGGTTCCTGTACGCGATCTGCGCGCTGATAGTCGGAGCCTTCTTCAGCGTCTGGACGATCCAGCGCAAGCAGGAGATCGCGATCCTGCGCGCAATTGGAGCCTCGGCCGGCTACCTCATCCGCGACAGCATCGCCCAGGCAGCGATCCTGCTTGTCGGATTCACCGCAGTTGGGGTGGCCATCGGCTTCGGACTGGGCGCCCTCATGCCCGAGGCCATGCCATTCGCGCTCGAGGCCAGCCCGATCGCGGTGGCCAGTGTGCTCACAATCGTTCTGGGCCTCGTCGGTGCGGTAGCCGCCGTAGCCCGGATCATTCGTATCGATCCGCTCGCGGCGCTCGGAGGGCAGCGATGAACAACCACGCCCAGACCCCGGCACTGGCGATCAGCAATGCCGTGCTCGAACTCGGAGATGGAGACGCGAGAGTGCGAGCACTCGACGACGTTTCGCTCACAGTCCTGCCCGGGGAACTCCTCGCCATCGTCGGGCCGTCCGGGTCGGGCAAGTCGTCCCTGCTCGCGGTTGCTGGTGCGCTGTCCACCCCCGATTCCGGCTCGGTCAGCGTTCACGGCACCGACCTGAGCACGCTCGGCAAGGCGGCGGCAGCACGCTTCCGGCTCTCGACAATCGGCTTCGTCTTCCAGGCCGGCAATCTGCTTCCCGCCCTGACCGCGGTCGACCAGCTGCGCCTGGCGTACCGCCTCGCCGGCAACCACGGCATCGATCCTCTCGCGCTGCTCGAGGCCGTAGGCATGACGCATCGAGCCGACCACCGACCAGGCCAACTCTCCGGTGGTGAGCGACAACGTGTCGGGATCGCACGCGCTCTCGTGAACGCTCCGACCCTGCTCCTCGTCGACGAACCCACAGCGTCCTTGGATCGAGCTCGCAGCCACGAGGTGGTGAGCCTGCTGGCCGAACAGGCGCACGCATCCAGCGTCGCTGTCGTCATGGTCACCCATGACCGGGACGTTCTCGGACACTGCGATCGCATCTTGGACATGACCGACGGAAAGCTCACCGAACTGGCGTCGGCGGCTTAGGGCTGGCTGACCGGCCGCCCACCGACCGAGCGGGTAAGCACAGGATTCGGCATCGTTTAGAGGGCTGGTGGAGATGTGGAACCTCGTGGTGGGCGCGCGCCCACTGGCCTGGTGGACATGCCCAGTGATGACGTCACGTACCGCATTCCGATGATGACAACGATGCCTGCCACAGAAGCGATGGGCGAGTTCCATTGGGAGACGACGGCGTAAACCACGGCGCCGGCGGCGGCAGACAGCGCGAGAGGTACTCCCGGCTGCAGGATTCCAGATGGCTCGCCCTCAAGGACGGAGACCAAGACCCCGCCGCCCACTGCAGTGATCGTGCCCAGGAGGACGGCCGAGACGGCGGGAAGATCGAAGGCCAGACCGTAAGCGGTCCCGGTGACGGCGAAGAGTCCGAGCGCGAGCGCATCGAGAAGTCGTACCACGATTCCAGCGCGGAGGATGAGGTCGCCGAGAGCGACGACGATCACGACGGCGACAAGCACAGTGACGAGGTACCACGGGCTACGAAGTGACTCTGCAGGAAGGTTGCCAAGAAGTACGTCGCGGATGAACCCTCCGCCTAGTCCCATCAGCAACGCGAAGGTGGTGACCCCAACGATGTCCCACCGTCGACCGACATCGTTGTATCCGCGGAGTGCTCCGACGATCGCGTTGACACCGACGGTCGCGAGAGCCAGCCAGATGGGGGCGTCGGTGGCCAGGTTCGGAAGGTCTGCCGCGCGTGTCATGCTCATGGTGTTCCTGTCGCTTTGCTCTACTTCGAGAAATCATTGCGATACTGATGCAACCGCGCTGCACATTCAACAAGGAGCCGGAGGCAGGGCCGCCGTCGCCGAGCGTGCGGCACTAGGGGTGGATAGCGGAGTCGTACGTTTCGGGATCAATGCCGAGTTGAATCGCAGCGTCGCGCACGTCGATGTCGTGTGCCATGGCGTGCTGGGCGATCGCGGCCGCGCGCTCGTAGCCGATGACCGGTGACAGAGCAGTCACGACCATGACCGATCGGTCGAGGTTGATCCGAAGTTGCCGCGTGTTCAACTCGGCTCCCTGGACCAGGAACCGTCCCAGGTTATGGCACGCGTCGGCCAACAGGATGGCTGAACGCAGGTAGTTGGAAATCACGATTGGACGAAACGCATTGAGTTCGAAGTTGCCCTCGGCGCCTGCCATGGCAATCGTCGTGTCCAGTCCGATGACCTGTAGGCAGACCATGAGCATCGCTTCGGTCTGAGTGGGATTGACCTTGCCGGGCATGATGCTTGATCCAGGCTCGTTCGCCGGGATGTGGAGCTCCTGAAGCCCGTGGCGCGGGCCCGACGCCAGCCAGCGAAGATCGTTGGCGATCTTGAACAGCGTGACGGCGGCCGATTTCAGTGATGCGTGCGCGCGGACCATCGGGTCGAGCGTGGCCTGGGCAGAGAACGGATTCTCGCTTTGCACAAACGGATATCCCGTGGCGGCCGCGAGTTCCTCGACGGCCATGGCACTGAAGTCCGCAGGCGCGTTGAGGCCGGTTCCAACTGCAGTGCCACCCATCGCGACAGGGAGGAGTCCCCGGCTGGCGTGCTCGACATCCGTCACGGCCTGCCCAAGAGCTGCCGAGTACCCGGACCACTCCTGGCCCACGGTCAGCGGCGTCGCGTCCATGAGATGCGTGCGTCCGACCTTCATGACGTCTGCCCACTGGACAGCCTTCGATGACAACGCCCCGTGGAGTTCTCGCATCCTGGGGATGGTGAGCTGGATCGTGGTGTCGTAGGCCGCGAGGTGCATCGCGGTGGGGAAGGTGTCATTGCTTGACTGGCTCATGTTGACATCGTCGTTCGGGTGAACTGGCCCTGGGGATTCAGGCCTTCCACCGAGCAACTGGTTCGCGCGGTTCGCGATCACTTCATTGACGTTGGCGTTGGTATGGGTTCCGGATCCGGTCTGGAACACATACAACGGGAAGTGGTCATCGAGCGACCCGTCGAGGATCTCCTCGCAGATTCGGCTGATGGCCGCAGCTTTCCAGGCCGGCAAGACTCCCGCATGCTCGTTCGCTCTGGCGGCTGCCTTCTTCACATGTGCGTAAGCGCGGTAGACCGCCAACGGCATGCGCTCGGTCCCGATGGAGAAGTGCGTCAGGCTCCGCTGGGTCTGCGCACCCCAGTATCGGTCGGCCGGAACATTGATCGTTCCCAGACTGTCGGACTCCGCGCGCCAGCCGGTGGCCGCAAGTCCGACTGGCAGATCAAGCAACGGCGGGACCTGCCCCGCTTGGGCATGGAAGCTCTCGTCCTGATGACCACGCGGCGCGGCAGCCGGAGACTCGTACTCCCACACCTGCTTTGCCACCTCGTCGCAAATTGATGATTGAGCTGAATCCGGCGGTGTCGGCATCTCGCTACCTCATTCCCGTCCTCCCGCTGACGCGGGGACAACGGCTACGGGGCAAGCCGCGTGGTGCAGCACCGCTTGGCTGACCGATCCGAGCAGCAGGCCTGCAAGACCGCCGCGGCCCCGGGCGCCGACGACGACGAGTTGGCTGTCGCTGCTTGCCTCGACGAGCGCCTTGCTGGCACCCGCACGCGAGACAGACCTAATGACTGTGACATCGGGGTACTGCATCTGCCACCGTGCGAGTGCATCTGCGAGTTGTCGCTCTTCGTCCGCTTGCACCGCCGCACGGTCGTAGACCAACTCCATCATGTCGGCCGTGATCGTGGATTCCGGATGCGACCAGGCATGGACCGCGAGGAGCGTCGCGCCGCGCCGATTGGCTGAGTCGAACGCGAAACCGACGGCAGCTTCGTTGGCCGCAGATCCATCCACTCCCACCACGACAGGTCCGGCGGCGTGTACCTCGCCGCGGGACACGAGGACAGGACAGTCGCTCTGCGCGGCGAGCTTCACCGCCACGGAGCCCAGCAGGAGTCCGCTGAAGCCACCGAGTCCGCGATCACCGATCACGACCAGGTGTGCCGTCGCCGCACACCGCAGCAGGACCGGTCCGGCGTCGCCGGTGATGATCTCGCTGGTGATCAACGCGTCGGGCGCGACTGCCCGAGCCCGCGCTACGGCCTCGTCGAGCAGGCCTGCTGCTTGGTTCCGGAACCCTCCTTCAGGCGGCCCGCTTGGTGAGGGGCCAAGGGGGACCCGCATGAGAGGCCAGATAAAGGCATGCACGACATGTAGTGGGCGATTCCGCAGGATAGCCTCGCGGGCTGCGAGCGCAACAGCTTCCAAACTCGCGGCCGAGCCGTCGACGCCGACGACGACGGGGGCTGAACTGAGGGTTGTTTCGGACGCAGACATCTCGCCTCCAAGGTTGCCTGTCGGCCTACTTCACGAGCGTAGTCTCGAAGTGGCTCGGTTCCCAGTGATCAGATTTACGCAGCAAGAAGGCCGGCGACGACGACCCGAGCCGGATTGAAGGGGACTACGACGGTCATTCCTGTCATGTCCTCGAGGTAATTGCGTAGGTCACGCACTGCAGCACCCCCGCCGACGAGGAGCAGATCCCGACGGGTCCGCTCTCGCTTTGACTCCGGGCGCATCACTTGATCGATCAGCGTCACGACGGCCCGCAAGTAGGGGTGGACCGCGCGAGCGATGTCACTGCGGTCCACGCGCACGACCTTCACTGCACCAGAATCCACGCTCCGCCCCGTCACGGTGCTGCCTGCCCAGAAGGAGCCAAGCCGCAACGGAGCGAGCCGAATGCGGTGACGCTCCACCAGGGCTGCCTCGAGCTCAGCGACCAGATCGTCAAGTCCCCAAGGCGCAGCGGTCCCATCGATGTTTCCGTCCTGGTCCACCCATGAGACCTCGATGAGTTGTGCACCGATGTCCACGACCAACGCAGGGCCGTCTCGCCTCACTCCTCGCAGTGCAGCCAGTGACGATGGAACTCCCACCACGGTCGATGTTCCGAGCGCCTCTCGGACGGCCGTCAACGTCCGCTCGTAGGTCTCAGGTGCGGTTCCCGACGGTACGCAAATCTGGACTCGACGACGACTGCCGTGCACCAGTGACCGCAAGTCGCGCTGGAACGTCGCCGAATCAGCTACCGAGCCCCTCGCCACGGCGTAGGGCGGCCCGGCAGGAAACCGGTGCTCGCGAACCGGCCCACCATGCTCGGCGACTCGAAGACCCGAGCTTCCGACATCAATCGCCACAAGTTTGGCTGTCGCGGTCCTCACGAACTGCAAGGCACGCATGTCTGTCCATAGGGTCGCAATTCAAGGCGCGCGAGGGGAATGGGCTGCCCGCACACCGAACAGATCCCGTATGTCCCACGCTCCATTCGGTCGAGAGCTGCATCGATGAGCTCGATGATGGCCAAGGCGTCCGCGACCATGTAGTCAGCGTTCCCGGCAACCTCTCGAAGCGACGCGCTGCCCATCGTGTTGTCCGTGCTGAGGGCAGTCAGTTCGTCGCGCGCACGAGCCATGTCGCGCTCGTTGTCGATTCGCAACCGCACGAGCGAGTCCTTCAATCCGCGAAGTTCGCCTTCGCTCAGCACAGGCTGGGCTTGTGTGTGCATCGTGACCTCCAAATACAACAAAGCCGGCACCTCATCTGGGTACCGGCCGGGACGAGAGTGAAAAGCTAGCCCCGAGTCCGCCGATCGACGGTTCGGGAAAGGCCCAGCGGCTGAGCGATCAGATCGCTCGGCAATGCGCGGGGGACGTAAACCATATGAACACCATACACATTTCGGCGTGTGATCAGTACTCACGGCTGGGGCACCTTGGGTGCGGTACACGGCCCTGCGTTAGCAGCGCTTAAGCCCGTTCGCTGTACACGTGGATTCGTGTGATGGTCGGTATGTCGATCTCGCCCCATGGGTGCGAGTGCATCAACGACACGTGAGTGCCCCGCTTCTCGGTTGCACTGCCAAAGAAGGGAAAGCCATGATTCCGCTTCGTATTCAGAAGATGTCCGACATTCGCCGTCACCTCGATCAACGAGCCACGCCAGTGTGCCTGCCGAAGAGGCTGGAATCAGCTGGCGACGGGTTGGACTCCGATGTCCCTTCAGGGCGCCGAGCGGTGATGAGTACGGGAGACCGGCGGAACGCAATGGTTCGGACCCAGTACCTCGCGGACCTCAAGCTGGCCCCAGTCTCCGAAGGATGAAGCCATGTCACCGACAACACTTTCCACACACGACATCAGGACGCTTCGAGCCGCATGGTCGATCGCTCGATCCAGTCGCAACCTCGATGCATCGAGTCAGGCCGTGAAGGCGCCGAAGGTCTCCATCGCTGCCGTCATGCGTGAACAGTGGGATCATGCCCATCAATCACCGCGCGGCCACAGCTCTGCAGCCATCGATGCCGCACCCGCAGATCGGTTCCGGCACTCAGTTGTCGCGATAACCGCCGGGAACAGGATCAACGAGCATCACGGCCTGGGGACCACCTCGCTCCACGTTCTCATCGGACGGGTTCGGGTTGCGTGCGCCACGGAGTCCTCGGAAGTATCGAGCGGCGAGCTCGTCGTTCTGCCGAGGTCGCCTCATTCCGTGACAGCCCTCGAAGACTCGGCAGTTCTCCTCACCATCGCCACACCCGCGCAGGAGAACCCCCGAGCGTGGCCGCGCGGTGGCCCTCCGACCGGACGGTGAGGACAACCACGGTGTCTGGATTCGCTTCGTAGTGACGCTGCTTGTCACCCCTCGTCGTTGCCGTTGGCGGGCGCTTGGAGGTGATCCGGCTCTCGAAGAATCCAGAACAGCCGAGACACGGTGGTAAGCAGATTCGTCCAGCCGCGTACTGGTACGCGGGTGGCCAGGACTGCGTCTCCAGCGCGAAGAACGGGCGTCTCAACGCCCAGATCGACCTTGACAAGGCCAGAAACGATCAGGATCGCCTCGGCATCCTTGTGCAAGGTTCGCGGTGAACCCGACTCGCCTGGCGCCAACTCGACGTAATAGCCGCGAAGACCGTGGAAGCCTTGTTCGAACAACGGTGTGATTCCGGTACGACTGGAGACGCTGTCACGCCGGGCGAGGACGTAGTCCCCGACCGTCTGGTTCGCGAGCATCTCGTCGATGCTGGTTTGCAGCGCCTGGGAAAGTCTCAACAATGTGTCCAGCCCCAGACCTCGGGTTCCCGACTCCGTCTGGGAGATAGCACTCGGGCTCACGCCCGCGAGTCGTCCCAGGTCGGCCTGACTGAGACCCCGGTCAGCTCGGATCCTCTTGAGCCCGGCCGCCAGGCGGCCGATCGCCTTATCCGGCCCGAGCTGAAGTTGGCCACCACTGGTGTCCGCGCTCACGATCTTGCCTTCGACAAACGGCCGTCGTTCAGCCTTGATCACATGCAACTGATCCCGCCGTATCTCGATCACGCACTGAGTCATCTTCCGTATCTCCTCGATCACGCGAGGCGACGTCCGCCGGCTGATGCGCCAGTATGCGATCGCGCCGACGCTGAAGAAGATGGGACAGGTCTTCGTGAAGAAGTTGATCACTCCGTCGGCGCCGAGGCGGGACGCGAGGGCATCGAGATCATCTATGACAATCCGTGCCCCTGCGATCGACCCCCGCTCGACTACGGTCCGGGCAAGGTGAACCGGATCGGCAAGGACCTGGCCAGGCCGCGCATCGAGCACCTCCACACCTGCGGGGAGCCTTCGTGCCACAAGTTCGGGGTCTTGCGTCATCGTCACGAAGACGCCCGGCTCTCCCTCCGCCCGCCCACCGAGGAGGGGCGCGTCAATCCAGTCGAAGTCCTGCCGGTCAGCCACCCAGACGACGTTGTCACCCACAAGAATCCCGGAATCCAACAGCGCATCCAACGCGGGAACCCCGCTGCTGACCGTTTTCACGTCGATCCTCCTTATTAGCAATGCTTATTTTCGATATACGGCATCAACAGCATCTGCAACTATCGAATGGTAACGACGGCAATCACGCCGTCAAACTCGAATGGGAGGTCGGCCATCAGACGGATCTGACGTGTTCAGGCGGCTTGGCGAGTACTCAAGTGGTCGACGACGCGCGGCTCACACACGCGTTCGTCCAGTTCCACCCGCAGAACAAGCAACGCCGAGCACCCCACAGGCGTACCTTTTTCAGCACCAGCGCGCCGCCGTAGATCAGATCCCAAGTACTGAAACGCCGAGCACTTCCTGCATCAGTAGAGGAGAGCGGACGCATGATTGTCTACAACGAGTTGGTCGCCATCACAGCCGGCGCAGGCCTGCTGGGATTTGCATGGTTTCTCGCGCAGCTCATTCGCAGCAAGCGCATTGAAAGCGAGGGATGGGCGGGGTTCTTCGGAGTCACCGGCATCCTGCTGCTGGCGCTCGGGCTGCACACCACGGTGACGTGGCCCTTCGGCGGGGCAGGGTTCGAGTACGCGAACATCGCCTTCGGTCAGCCAGCGGCCGGATTCGGAGCCCTGCTGCTGTTCGCTGCCGTGTATCTGTGGCGGAACAGGGCGCTCTTCGCCGGTGACGTCGAACTGGCAAAGTCGACTGCCCTGACAGCGTTCAAGCCGATCGGCATCTTCGTCGGTGCTCTGGGCCTGGCCATGGCGGTCCTGGCGATCACCTTCGTCCGCTTCCAGCTCGGAGCGGCGCCGCCAGAGGAGCCGATCAGTGGCCGGTTCGGCCATCTGCCGCTTATTGAAGCGCTGTTCCTCGGCGGGCTGTGGGGCGTGGTCGCCATCGGCGCGCTGCTGTTTGCGATCGCCGTGCTCACCGACCGGCCTCAGCTACTGCGGTGGGCGGTCTGGGCCTGGATCATCGGTGGGGTCGGGTTCTTGCTCTTCGGCGCGATGAACTTCTACACCCACATCGGCATGTACTACAACATCGAACACGGCACCTCCTACAAGTGGTGACGACGGCCGGTCCTGCGTCCTTGTGGACGCGGGACCGGGCGTTCCCGCGCGTAGCACGAACTGGAAGGAGGCACGGGCCATGCTCGACGCAGCGACGATTCGCCCGCTCCAGCAGGGCACAAACGCCTACCGTGTGCCGTGCGCCATCACAGCCGGCGCACCACAGACGGTTGGTTTAGTTGCCGTCGATTCACGTCGATGACGTCGATCGTCGTCGGATATGACGGATCTCCAGGCTCGCGCGAAGCGATGAACTTCGCGTATGCGGCGGCCCGGTCCCGGTCGGCCGATGTTGAGATTGTTACCTGCTGGAAGTTCGAGCGCCCCATGTTCTTCTCGTCGATGGGAAGCTTGGTTCCACCCGATCCCGACCTACGCGACGCTGCAGAGGCCACGCTTGCCGAAGGCGTCGCCCGTGCCCAGGCGGCCGCACCAGACCTCCGGGTCAACGGGGCGTTGGTTACATCGGCGGCTGCTGAAGGACTGATCGAGAGAAGCGCCGCTGCACTAATGCTGGTCATCGGCTCGCGGGGGCTGGGAGGCTTTGCGGAGCTGGTCCTCGGGTCGACCAGTATCAAAGTCGCAACCCTTGCTTCCTGCCCGGTCGTCGTGGTTCGCCCCCGGCGACCCGTGGACGGGAACGGACCTGACGAGGGCCGAGTTGTGGTGGGAGTCGACGGATCACCAGTCTCCGACTCAGCACTGGAGTTCGCGTTTGAGCATGCATCCTGGCATCGGCTCGGCCTCACCGCCGTTCTCTCTGTAGACGTTCCCTTCGCTAATCCACCTGGCCCGTGGAGACCCGTGCCCTTGGAGGCCATGCACGCCGATCGCGAGGAAGCCTCTGCACTACTGGGCCAGACGATCGCGGCCTGGCAGGAGCGTTTCCCCCACGTCAACATCCGAACGCAGGTAGCGCTCGGACCTGCAGCCGGCGCCCTAGTCAAGGAGTCCGCTGGTGCGGACCTGCTGGTTGTCGGCTCCCGCGGGCTAGGTGGGTTCCGATCGAGGCTTCTCGGCTCGGTCAGTCATGCCGTTCTTCACCATGCGTACGGACCAGTGGCCGTCGTACGTTCAGGTGCTCTCTGACGCACTTGTCAGCACCAATCGCGCGGGCAGAGTTGCGCATCGATCACGACCTGTCGCTAAGTGCGCACACCAACGCTCAGTGGTGGAGGTCCGGAACTCCGCTAACGGCCGATCTCGCGTCGCCAAGTCAAACGGAATGCGGCCTATCAATGTGCGCCTGTGAGGGTTCGGGTGATGTGTGACGGATTGGCTTCGCCTGATCCTTACACCGTTTCGGATAGTAGTCAGCTGGCGCGGCGGTCGCCGCGCTTCTTGCGGACCTCCTTGTCTGAGGTGCGAAGGACGGTGCGCAGGAGTTCGTCGCCGTCCCAGATCTCCAGCTTGCGGCCATCGACGTGGATGTCGACGTGGTGGCCGGCTCGCCGTTTGCCGCAGTTGATCTCCTGCCAGGCCACCGAGATGATCCCGTTCGCGGCGATCTTGCGAGTCACCCAGTCGCTGCCCGAGCGGTCGGTGGTCAGCGCGGATGCGTCAGCGGCACGGCCGGCATCAGCGGTGAACCGGGTGACCGGCGTGGCCATGTCCAGGGCCGAGTGCGGGCGGTCGCGGTTATAGGTCACGACCCACGCGTCGAGCTCACGCTGCGCCGTCGCGAGGTCGGTGAATGTCTTGCCGGTCAAGAACTCCGGGCGCAGCGTGCGATGGAACCGCTCGATCTTGCCCGTCGTGGTCGGGGACCGCGGCGCGGTCAGCAGGTGGTCGATCCCGTTCTCCCGGCAGATCCGGTCGAACAGCACCTCCACATCCTTCGGGCCGAACCGACCGGTGAACACCTTCCCGTTGTCGGTCAGCACTTCCTGCGGCACACCGTGGACCCGCATCGCCTCAGCGAAGTGAGCACACACCGCACGCGACGTCGCCCGGGTCATCAGACCCGCACACACGATGAACCGCGAATGGTCATCGATCCCGGTCAGCACCTTCGCCTCCCGACCATCAGCCAGCAGCACCCCGCCGACGACATCCATCTGCCACAGCTCCATCGCCCCGGCCCGCTCCCACCGCTTGAACTTGCGGTCCCGCTTACGACGCGCGTTCGGATCGATCAGACTCGACCGCTTCAACAGCCGATACACACCCGACCGCGACGGCACCGGCTCCACCCCCGCGCGGATCGCCTCATGCACCAACCGGCGCGGACCCCACTCAGGATTACGACGCCTGGCCTCCAACACCCACACCTCAACACCGGGATCCATCTGATGAGCGCACCGCGGCGGCCGATGCGACCGATCCGCCAACCCGCCCAACCCCTGCGCCTCATACCAGCGCAGCCACCGATGCACCGCCTGACGAGACACGTCAAACCGACGCGCCACCTCAACAACGGGAACACCATCACGAATGACCGCCAACACGGCCTGATACCTCTGCTCCACAACACTCAGCTCCACAAGCATGCTCAGGAGTGTCACGGATCAGGCGGAACCACCGTCACCCATCAGGCGAAGCCATGTCACCTGAGAGCCGGAGCCAAAACGTCACGCATCAGGCGAAACCAAACACTATCAATGTGCGCCCGGAGGGACTCGAACCCCCACCAAACAGGGTAGAAACCTGTTGCTCTATCCATTGAGCTACGGGCGCTGGCCGGCCAATTGTCCACCACCCGAGAGTCGCTCCTGCGGCGGGCCGAGCCGGGTCCGTCACGGACGGGTCACGCGATCCAACGCCCGTTGACGAATCCCATGACGCCGACCGCCATGAGCGGTGCGGCAAGCATGACGTATCCGACGAGCACCCAGCGCTGACGCGACATCCACACGCCCAGGAGTACCCAGATCGGGAACACCACGAGCAGTGTGCGGGGGACGGACAGGAACACCGAGCTCGTGCCGAGTGCCGCCGCCGTGAGCAGCACGTAGGTGGCCTCGCCCCACCATCTCTTCACAAGCAGCACGACTCCCACGACAACGAGGACGAGCATGCTCGCGAGCTCGAGCTTGTACTGGATGTTGTAGGTCGCGGTCTGCCCTTGGAAGAAGGCTCCGTTGATCGTCGCCGTGAGTGCGTCGACGGGGTTGACGAAGGTGCGGCCCCAGCCCGCAGTCTGCGCGTCGGTCCACGTCGTCCAACTGCCGGTCATCGAGTGGAACCAGACCAGCACTGCAGCGACCGCCGCGACGGGGAGCAACAGGAAGGGGGCGTCCCGCCACCTGCGGCTAGCACTCGTGAGGAAGAGGACTCCCAGCGCGACCGCAAGGAACAGACCGTTCACGCGAATGAGGCTCGCGCCTGCCGCGAGCAGGCAAGCCTGCAGCCAGTGGCCCTCCTCGGCTCGCAGCCATGCCCAGAACGCGAAGGCGCAGAAGACGGCCTCGGTATAGGGGGCGGCGAGGAAAACGGCGGCGGGGGCGAGGACCCAGACGAGCACGGCGAGGTCGCCGCGTCCTCCGCGCTGCCGAGTGAGGCGCGCCAGGGCGATGGCCGCGATGAACCCGGCCACTGCGGAGATGATCAGGCCGGCCAGTGCCGGATGCGCGTTCAACTTGCCGAAGACCCACAGCAGCGCCGGGAAACCGGGCAGGAAGGCGAAGTTGTTCTCCCAGCCCTGGGCGCCGTAGCCGAGGGTCTCGATGCTGGTGTACCAGGGCAGGTCGAAGCGGTTCCACGTCGCGATGGGTCCGAGAAGCGGTACCGAGTCCGAGGCAGCGGCGGAGTGGATGAGCGGATCACCGGCTAGCACCCAGGTCGAGTACGTCGCCAGGACGAAGACGGACACCCGGGACGCCGCCCAGATCACGGCGACACGCAGCGTCTCCTCGGATGCTCGCCACCGGAGCAACCGGCGAGTTCGTGCGTTCCGCGGGGGAACATAGGTGTCGGGGAGTTGCCTCTCGAGCGTCGCCACGGTTGTCCAATACCCCGACGGCTCGGAAAATCAACGCGGAACGGGCTCCGGAATTGTCGTGCGTCCAGCCCTGGCCGCGGGGATCGCCAGGCAGGCTACAGCCGCCCCGAGCGCAAGCGCGCCGGCGAGGAACCAGGCCGTGGAGTAGTCACCATTGATCTCGCGGATGGCGCCTGTGACGGCTGCGGCAACTGCCGCGCCGATCATGTGGGAGGCGAACACCCAGCCGAACACGATCGGTCCTCGTTCTGGTCCGTAGATGCGTGTGCACAGGATCGCGGTTGGCGGGACCGTCGCCACCCAGTCGAGGCCGAAGAGCATCATGACGAGAATCAGCGGCGGGTCGATCGCCGGACCGAGGAACAGCGGCAACGCGATGAGGGCGATGCCGCGCAGTGAGTAGTAGACGCCGAGAAGGATTCGCGGGTCGAAGCGATCGGTAAGCCAGCCCGAGCCAGTCGTGCCGATGATGTCGAAGAGCCCGACGATGGCGAGCAGGCTCGCGGCCGTCGTCGCTCCCATGCCGTGGTCGTGCATGGCGGGCACGAAGTGGGTGCTGATGATGCCGTTGGTCGTCCAGCCGCAGATGAAGAAGGTGCCGGCGAGCAGCCAGAAGGCTCGCGTCCGCGCCGCGGCCCTGAGCGTCGTGAGCGCGACGCCGGCGGCTGCCCAGCCGCTATGAGTTGAGTTCTTCTCCTGCTCGACGTCGGTGAGCTCGCCCGTCGCGCCGAAGGGTCGAAGACCGACGTCGGAGGGCCGGTCGGCAATGACGAACCACACGAGCGGGATAAGGGCCGCGCACAGCAGCGCGATGATCGCTGACGCGTAGCGCCAACCGGAGTTCTCGATCGTCCGCGCGATGATCGGCAGGAATAGCAGCTGCCCGGTTGCCCATGCCGCGCCGAGCACGCCGAGAACGAGACCGCGTCGATTGACGAACCAGCGCGTCGCGACGAGGGCACCGAACACCAGTGCCGTCGCACCGGTCCCGAGGCCGACGAGGACGCCCCAGAGCATCACCAGCTGCCAGGACTCGCGCATGACGAGCGTGAGGCCGGTGCCGATCGCGATCAGCGCGAGCGCCAGCGTGGCGATCCGCCGGACGCCGAAGCGCTCCATGAGCGCGGCTGCGAACGGTGCCGTCAGTCCATAGATGACGAGGTTGACGGAGACGGCCAGTGATGTTGCCGATCGCGACCAGCCGAACTCGTCCTCGAACGGGACGATGAGCAGCCCGACGGACGACCGGAACGCCGCGGCGGACAGGAGCACCAGGAAGGTGACTCCCGCGACCAGCCAGGCCCGGTGGATCCGCGTCGACATGGTCGGAGCGTAGAGGCCCTATGACGCCTCTTGCGCTGGCGCGGTGGTGCTCACCGGGCGCACGCAGCCCTGCGACGTCATCCAGTCGGTGACGCTGACGTCCTCGCCCCCGAAGGCGCTGATCAACTTCTCGGCCGATGCATCTGCGGGGAAGGTCGGGATCTCCTCGGAGCCGGTCACGACCGGCGTGATGACGAAGTTCGGGCCGACGATGACGCGCTGCTTGTCGGCCTTGCCCCAGTCAAGCTGTTCGGTGGCCTGGCAGTTCTCGACAGTGCCGTACTCGTCGCGGTTGACGATGACCATCACGCCGAACGTGTCGCACTGGACGTACTCGATCCCTCGCCCCTTCGCGCTCATGTCCACCTCAGGGTCACCGGAGGAGGCGAGGCAGGGGATACCCGCGGACTTCAGTCCCTCGACGACGTCGGCTCCGGAGCTCCAGCCGCTCGCGGAGGTGCCGCTGCACGCGGACAGGAGGGCGGCGGCGATCAGGGGAAGGGCGATCCAGCGCAGAGAGGGCACCGGGCCAGCGTAAGCGAACCGATCTCCACATCGGCCGCGATTTCCGGTCCGGCCTCCCCAGCCCCTAGCGAGCACCAGACGAGCGGGGACGCGTGCCGTCATCGTGATGGCGCACCGGGTGGCCGGGCAGGAAGAGGAGACAGCCATGAATGACATCACCGTCAGCGTCGTCGGCAACGTGGTCAATGACGTCGAGATGCGTTTCACCAAGGCCGGCGAGCCGGTCGCGTCCTTTCGCGTGGCCTCGAGCACGAGGCGCTTCGACCGCGCGAACGCCAGATGGGTCGACGGCGACACGCACTACTTCACGGTCTCGTGCTGGAGATCGCTCGCTCATAACGTGATGGCCTCGCTGCACAAGGGCATGCCCGTGATGGTGCAGGGCCGCCTGCGCAGCCGCGAAGTGGAGCGGCCCTGCAAGGAGCAGACGCACATCGTGCGGTACCTCGACATCGAGGCCACGTCCGTCGGATGCGATCTCGCGCGAGGAACCGCGGTATTCACGCGGGTCAAGCGGGAGTCGGTGGTGGAGAGTGAGCGCCGCGCGGTGGCCGATGCAATCGCGGAGGCGGGGCTCGCGGAAGCCGATCTCGTCGACCTCGAGACGGGCGAGATCCTCGAGGGCGAGCAGCCGCCGGCGACCGCAGCCTGACGCGGACGGAGGGCCCGGTGAGCCCCGGTAGGCTCACCGACTATGGCTGAGTTCATTTACACCCTCCGCAAGGCACGCAAGGCTCATGGCGAGAAGGTCGTCCTCGACGACGTCACGCTGTCCTTCCTTCCCGGCGCCAAGATCGGCGTCGTCGGGCCGAACGGCGCGGGAAAGTCCAGCCTCATCAAGATCATGGCCGGCATCGAGGACGTCTCCAACGGCGAGGCGATGCTGATGGAGGGCTACACGGTCGGCATCCTCATGCAGGAGCCGAACCTCGACGAGACGAAGACCGTGCTGGAGAACGTGCAGGACGGCGTCTCGGAGACCAAGGCAATGGTCGACCGGTTCAACGAGATCTCCGCCGAGCTGGCCGACCCCGACGCGGACTACGACACCCTCCTGTCGGAGATGGGCAAGCTGCAGGAGGACATCGACCACCGCAACGCGTGGGACCTCGATGCCCAGCTCGATCAGGCGATGGACGCGCTGCGGTGCCCGCCCGGCGACGCCGACGTCACGGTGCTGTCCGGTGGCGAGCGCCGCCGCGTGGCGCTGTGCAAGCTGCTCCTCCAGCAGCCTGACCTCCTGCTCCTCGACGAGCCCACCAACCACCTCGATGCCGAGAGCGTGCAGTGGCTCGAGCAGCACCTCGAGAAGTACCCCGGCACTGTCGTCGCCATCACCCATGATCGCTACTTCCTCGACAACGTCGCCGAGTGGATCCTCGAGCTCGACCGCGGCCACGCCTACCCGTACGAGGGCAACTACTCCAAGTACCTGGAGACCAAGGCCGCTCGTCTCAAGATCGAGGGCCAGAAGGACGCCAAGCTCGCGCGTCGACTGAACGACGAGCTCGACTGGGTTCGGTCCAGTGCTCGCGCCCGCCAGACCAAGAGCCGCGCCCGCCTCGATCGATACGAGGAGATGGCGGCCGAGGCCGACAAGGCGCGCAAGTTCGACATGGAGGAGATCCAGATCCCGCCCGGCCCGCGCCTGGGCAGTGTCGTCGTCGAGGCGCACCACTTGACGAAGGCCTTCGGCGACCGCGTCCTCATTGACGACCTGAGCTTCTCGCTCCCGCGCAACGGCATCGTCGGCGTCATCGGCCCCAACGGCGTCGGCAAGACCACGCTGTTCTCGATGATCGTCGCCGCGGCGGAGGGAGCTGCCGTCGATCCCGACGCGCTGCCGACATCGGGGGAGATCAAGATCGGCGAGACGGTCACCTTGTCGTACGTCGACCAGTCCCGTTCCGGACTCGACCCGACGAAGAACGTCTGGGAAGTCGTGTCCGACGGCTTGGACTGGATCAAGGTCGGTAACGTCGAGATGCCCTCGCGTGCATACGTCTCGGTCTTCGGCTTCAAGGGGCCCGACCAGCAGAAGCAGGCGAAGGTCCTGTCCGGTGGCGAGCGCAACCGCCTGAACCTGGCGCTCACGCTGAAAATGGGTGGCAACTTGCTGCTGCTCGACGAGCCCACCAACGACCTCGACGTCGAGACGCTGGGCTCGCTGGAGAACGCGCTGCTCGAGTTCCCCGGCTGCGCGGTGATCACCTCTCACGATCGCTGGTTCCTCGACCGGATCGCGACCCACATCCTCGCCTACGAGGGCGAGTCGCAGTGGTTCTGGTTCGAGGGCAACTTCGAGTCCTACGAGAAGAACAAGATCGAGCGCCTTGGTGCCGACGCGGCCCGCCCGCACCGCGCCACGTACCGCAAGCTCACGAGGGACTAGTCGGTTGCCGGGGCACGGGCCACTGCGGATTCCGGTGTATCGACGGTTCAGCGACCTCGATCCGCTCGGTCACGTGAACAACGTCGCGTACTTCGACTACCTGCAGGAGGCGCGAATCGGCCTGCTCCGCGACGTGGGCCTGGTGACTACCGACACGTTCGCGCAGGTGGTCGTCAAGCAGGAGCTCACGCACCTCAAGCCCCTGCTCCTGTCGACCGAGCCGCTCATCATCGAGACGTGGATCGAGGGCCTGCGCAATTCCTCGTACACCGTCCTATACCGGATCTTCGACGAGACGGGCGACCTCGCGGCCGAGGCGTCGACGGTCTGCGCGGTCGTCGATCCCGTGACAACCAAGCCGATCCGCATGAACGCTGAGTTGCGAGCGGTGCTTGAGCCCCTGACACTTCCAGAGTGACAATCCTCCTCGACGAGCCCGATGCACGTGCGCTCGAAGGCTTCTGCCGTCGTCAGTTGCGCTGGGATGCGCACCTGCCCGCGCGGGTCGTGACAACCTCGAATGCGCTGGGGCTCTTCACCGCGCCGCCGCTGGGAGTGCTCGTCTTTGTCGCGGTTCCGCAGCATGGTGGCGCAGCCTCGCTTGACGCGACCGTACGGCTCGCCGACCTGGCCGACGCCCTTCGTGATGGCAGTGTCGACGTCGATGCGCTTAAGCGGACCGAGATCCCGCCGGGCCCGTCGCCGAGCCTGAGCCACCTGCCGCCGTCCGAGGGCTGGCAGGTGCCGATGCACGCGATCTCCGGTGACCTCGTCCCGCCGGTCGAGGCGGCCACCGCTGAGTTCACCGTGCGTGCTGCCGGCCGCTCGGCGGCCGAGCAGGAGGAGATCGCCGAGGAGATCTGGCGTCGTCCGGCATTCGCGGGGCTGCCGCTTCGGACGCTCCACGCGGCTCGCCAACTCGGCATGCTCACCGGCGATATGGCGAAGGTTTCCGCCGCTACCTGCGGGCAGTGGAAGCGGCTGAGCACTGTGCGCGGACAGGTGTTTTCCTACGCGACTGGGCCGGCCGCACGTTTGGCCCTGCACGTGGTCCGCTAGCCCCCTCGCCGACGCGACCCCAACTGTCGTGAAAAGGGCGTTGGTCAGGGTGTTTCACGACAGTTGACGTCGCGTCGGCGGGGTGTGGATAGTCAGTTGCCGCTCGCCACGTGGTTGACGACGGTTGCCCCGTGCCTGATCCGGGACGCATCGACGCGACGATCGCGGAGATCTGCGCGATCGGCAATGGTCCCGTTGGCGTTGCTGCGATCCTCGACGCAGGAGTCTCACCCGGCCGGCTGAGGTCGGCGGTCGCCTCGGGCGCACTCATGACGATGCGTCGCGGGATTCTGATTCCGCGCAAGACCTGGAGCACCGGCCCCCCAGACCAACAACGTCGGTGGGCGATGGCCGCAGCGCTCATGGCATTTCCCGAAGCGCACATCAGCCGTGAATCTGCAGCCTCGCTTCATGGATTGCCCAACTTCGTCAGGCCCGTAATCAGTGACACGGGCATCGCTACCGTCCACGTCACCCGCGTCGGCGCCGCCCGGACCGACGGCTGGATTCGCGTGCATGGATGTGACACGCCACCTCGGTTCGTTACGACGATCGACGGGCTGGTGGCGACCGACCTTTCACGCACGAGCATCGAGCTCTCGGCCTCTCGTTCACAGCGCTGGGCAGTGGCCATGATCGACGCCGCCATGCGCATGGCGATCCTTCGTCACGTCGACGGGCTGAGTCCGCGAGAGGCGGTGTGTGATGTTCGCGAGCGTGCGTGGGCGCGCCGAAGTTGGTGGGAGGCGGTCGCTCCCTATGCCCGACATCGGTGGGTCACGAGCGTTCGGCGGGCTATCGATCTCGGCGATCCCGCAGCTGAATCCGTTTTGGAGTCGATGTCTCGCTGGGCGATCGTCGACGCAGGCTTGCCGCGGCCGCAATGCGGAGTGGCGATACGTGGCGATGACGGCGTCGTCTACTTCGCAGACATGGTCTGGCAGGACTCGAAGGTGGTTGGTGAGGCTGATGGCCTGGCTAAGTACGACAGCCGAGAGGCGCTGCTCAAGGAGAAGCGTCGTCAGGAGGCCTTGGAAGCGATGGGCTGGACGTTCGTTCGGTGGGGCTGGCGTGAGGGCGTCACGGAACCGTCGATCATGATCGCCCGCATCAGCCGTGCGCTCAATGCCTAGCCCACGCGACCTGAACTGTCGTCAAATGGCCGTCGCAAGGCTGGTTTGACGACAGTTCAGGTCGCGTCGGCAGAAGAGAGTGGGCTAGCCGCGAAGCCAGACGGCGGTCTCGGGGCCGACGGCCAGGAAGCGGCCGCTCTCACCGAGGTTCTCCTCCAGGCTCATCGCGGCGACGTCCTCGCTTGATGACACCAGCGGATCGGTACCCCACTCGACGGGCAGGTGTACGACGGCGTCGTTGAGGTTGATGATCGCGACGACCGAGCTGCCGTCGGCCGCGGGCCGGCGGATGGCCAGCACGTCACCGAGATGATCGAGCCACTCGAGCGGGCCTTCGCCCAGTGACGCCTCGGCACGCCGTACGCGCAACGCCTCCTGGTAGAACTCCCAGGTAGAGCCGTCGACGCCGAGCTGGCGCTCGACGGACAGATCCGCCCACTCGGCCGGCTGCGGCAGCCACGACGCGGGTCCGGGTCCGAACCCGTATGACGGCTCGGCGCCGGACCACGGAAGCGGCACCCGGCAGCCATCGCGCAAGCCGTCGGTGCCACCACTGCGGTGCCACGCTGGATCCTGCCTGGCGGAGTCGGGGAGGTCGACGACCTCGGGCAGTCCGAGTTCCTCGCCCTGATAGATGTACATCGAGCCGGGCAGCGCGAGCGTGAAGAGCGTCGCCGCCTTCGCGCGACGCAGGCCGCGCTCGAGGTCGCGGACCCCGTCCGCGTCGACCGGAGCCATGCGCGTGCGATGTCGAACGACGTCGTGGTTGGACAACACCCAGGTGGGAGGCGCGCCGACCTTGGCGTGATTCGCGATGGTCTCGTCGATGGACTTGCGCATCGCGGCGGCATCCCAGCCGGCCTCGAGGTAGTTGAAGTTGAACGAGGTGTGCAGCTCGTCCGGACGCTGGTAGCGCGCGAGCCGCTCGGCGTTCGGTACCCACGTCTCACCGCAGAAGATGCGCGGCGGCTCGTACTCATCGGCCACCTTGCGCCACTCGCGGTAGATCTCATGCACGCCGTCTTGGTCCCAGAACGGAGCGTGCGCGGAGTCCTCATCGAACATCGGGGGAGTGGCGTCGTCGTCGCTGTCGTCGGCCGGGTAGTCGAAGTCCGGCAGGCCGGCTTCCTTGACGAGCCCGTGCGCGACGTCGATGCGGAAGCCGTCGATGCCGCGGTCGAACCAGAAACGCAGGGTGCTGATGAACTCCTCGTGCACGTCGGGGTTGTCCCAGTTGACGTCCGGCTGCGTGGAGTCGAACAGGTGCAGGTACCAGTAGTCCGTCAGCGACCCGTCCGGACGAGGGATGCGTGACCAGCCGCTGCCGTGGAACACGCTCTTCCAGTTGTTGGGGGGCAGCTCGTGGTCGGCGCCCTTGCCCTCTCGCACGACATAGCGATCCCACGCCGCCGAGCCTGGCTCGGAGACGAGCAGTTCCTTGAACCAGCGGTGCTCGCTGCTCGTGTGGTTCGGGACGATGTCCATCAGCACGCGGATCCCGCGCTCGTGTGCGTTCTCGACGAGGGTGTCGACGTCATCGAGGGTGCCAAGCCGCGCATCGATCGACCGGTAGTCCGTGACGTCGTATCCGCCGTCGTTCAGAGGCGACGCGTAGAACGGCGAGATCCAGATCGCGTCGACTCCGAGCTCGGCGAGGTAGTCGAGCTTCTTGATCAGCCCGACGATGTCGCCGAGGCCGTCGCCGTCGAAGTCCGAGAACGAGCGGGGGTAGACCTGGTAGACGACGGCATGCCGCCACCAGACGCCGCGCTCGCCGACCATCTCTGCTGTGCTGGACAAGGTCATACCTCCGTGACATCGATGGCACCGGGAGGTGGCGCATCGTCGGGAACGTTCTGCATGGCAATTGCCGCGCCCACCAGATACTTCCAGAGAAGTGCCTCGGCCTCGGGCGTCATGTTCTGCTCCTGCATCGCCTCGTACATGTGGGCGAGCCAGCGATCGCGGGCCTCGGAGTCCACGTGGAAGCCGGCGTGCCTCATGCGCAGTCGCGGATGGCCGCGCTCCTCGCTGTACGTTCCCGGGCCGCCCCAATACTGCTCGAGGAACATCGTCAGGCGACGTCGCGCGGGCGTGAGGTCGCCGGGCGGGTACATCGGTCGCAGCACGCGATCGGTCGCGACGCGGGCGTAGAACGCGTCGACAAGGCTCTCGAAGAACGCCTCTCCGCCGAAGTACTCGTACGGGGTCTGCTCGTCGGCAGTGGGTTCGTCGGTCACGCCACGAGTCTTCCGGATGGCGTTGGCGACGCTTCAGCGCGCTTCACTACCCCGCGAATCATCGGAGGGAACACGAAGACGTGGAACGGCGCCACGGACCACCAGTACGCATGTCCGGCGAGTCCGCGCGGCAGGAAGACTGCCCGTTGACGAACGAGCGATCCGGTGCCCTCGGGCTCGATCGTGAACTCCAGCCATGCCAGTCCCGGCGTCTTCATCTCCGCACGAAGGCGAAGCAGGCGGGGGCGGACTCGGTCCTCCACTCGCCAGAAATCGACCACGTCGCCGATGGCAAGGTGATTGGGGTCTCGACGGCCGCGGCGCATTCCCACCCCGCCGACAAGTCGGTCGAGTAGGCCGCGAACCTCCCACAGGAAGGCCGATGAGTACCAGCCGTTCTCGCCGCCGATGCGCTCGAGGGCATCCCACACCTGCTCGGGACTCGCGCTGGTGTGCTGCTCGCGAAGGTCCTCGTTCATGGAGCCGCCTGACCAGTCAGGGTCGCTGGGCAACGGATCGCTGGGGGCACCGCGCAACGATGCCCCGGTCCACCGAGTGTCGACCTTCGCGTCCTGGATGCGGGCGAGCGCGAGTTCGACCGCATGGTCGAAGGAGACAAGCCCCTCGGCCGGATCGGGAACCCACTGCGCGATGTCGTGCTCGCGGCATACCGATGGGTGCCTCAGCGATTCGACGAGCGGGCGGGCAATCGCCCTCGGCACCGGCGTGACGAGATTGACCCAGTGGCTCGAGAGTCCGGGAGTGAGCAGGTTGATGGGCAGGATGATCCGGGGCCGCAGTCCCGCGACCTTCGCGTAACGCTGCATCATCTCCTGGTACGTCAGCACGTCGGGGCCGCCGATCTCGAAGGTCCGACTCACCTCCGATGGCAGGTCGACCGCGGCGACGAGGTAGCGCAGCACGTCGCGAATCGCGATCGGCTGGGTCTTCATGCGCACCCAGCGCGGCGTGATCATCGCGGGGAGTCGCTCGGTCAGGTAGCGCAGCATCTCGAAGGACGCCGAGCCCGAGCCGATGATGACGGCCGCGCGGAACTCGGCGGTGGGCACGCCTGAGCTGCTCAGCACCCGCCCCACCTCGACGCGTGACCTCATATGGGGCGACATCTGCGACGTGGGGATGTCCGGGGCGAGGCCGCCGAGATAGACGATCCGCCGAAGGTCGCTGTCGCGAGCGGCGTCGGCGAACGTCTGCGCGACGTGACGCTCGGTCTCCTCCAGGTCCGAACCCTCCTGGATGGAGTGGAGCAGGTAGTACGCAACGTCCATCCCGGCCATGGCCTCGCGCACCGCAACCGGATCGGTGGCGTCGCCCGTGATGATCTCGACGTCGGCGGCCCACGGGCGGTCGTGCAGTCGTTCGGGATGTCGCGCGAGCACGCGAACGGTGTGACCGCGCTCGAGCAGATGCGGAACCACCCGGCCACCGACGTATCCGGTGGCACCGGTGACCAGGCAGGAGGTCATGGTCCGGTCTTCGGCGGGTTCTGCGTTCCCGGCATCGTGGGCAGCGGGCGAACGATCACAGGCACGACGATGCCCGCGCGGTCGAAGGCCACCTTCATGCGCTCGCGGATCGTGCGCGCGACGTTCAACTGCTTCTCCGGGGCGGCCTTCGCAGTGATGCGGATGACCATGGCCTCACCGGAGACCGATTCGACGCCAGCGAACGCTGGACGTCCGAGCAGGAGGTCGTCGTAGTCGGGGTCCTCATCCATGTCGAGCGCCACCCGTTCGACAATGTCGCGCACGCGGTCGAGGTTCTCGTTATAGGCGATCGGGATGTCGACGACCGCGAGTGTCCAGCCCTGAGAGCGATTCGCGACGCGGAGGATCTCGCCGTTGCGCACGTACCAGACGACTCCTGTCATGTCGCGAAGCCGTGTGTAGCGAAGTGCGACCTCTTCGACCGTGCCGATGACGTCGCCCACATCGACGACATCACCGACGCCGAACTGGTCCTCGATGATCAGGAAGATGCCGGACAGGTAGTCCTTGACGAGAGTCTGCGCGCCGAAGCCGAGCGCGACGCCGATGATGCCGGCGCTTGCGAGCAGCGGTGCGACATTGATTCCCAGGAGCGAGAGGATCGTGACGCCCGCGATTGTCCACACGGTGATTGCGATGACGCTGCGCAGCAGCGTGCCGATCGCCGCGGCGCGCTGCTCGGTGCGCTGGTTGAGCAGGATGCTCGATAGCTCGGCGGTGCGGGTGACCTGGCGCATCTGCGCGAGTCGCTCGCGCCGTGCTCGCTCGGAGGCGCGCTTGACGACGCGCTTGATGACGCGGGTGAGGACGACCTGCACGATGATCGCGACGACGAGGACGACGATGATCTGCAGCGGAACGCCCAGCAGCCAGTCCCGCGCGGTCTCCCAGGCCGCGTCATCCTTCGCGTGCACTGTCACGAGGCGTCACCACCGGGTGTCAGCCCCGTCCAGCGGGCCATGAAGGCGAGGGTGTCCGCGGACTCCTCGACCGACTTGTCGAGCGAGCGGGCGCCATGGCCCACATCGCCCTCGGTGCGCAGCAGGATCGGGCGCGTGCCCGATGTTGCGTGCTGCGTCGCGGCGCACATCTTGCGCCCGTGCATCGGATCGGTGCGCGTGTCGTTGTCGAAGATGGCGAACATCGTGGCCGGGTAGTCGGTGCCCTCGACCACGCGGTGGTACGGGGAGTAGGCGTGCAGCCATCCGAACTGCTCCGCATCCTCAGGATCGCCGTACTCCACCGTCCACGTCGGGCCGAGTTCTGAGGTCGTGTAGCGGATCATGTCGAGCAGCGGTGCGACGCAGACGACCGCGTTGAACAGGTCGGGACGCTGCGTCATCGCGGCACCCACGAGGAGGCCGCCGTTCGACCCGCCGTAGATGCCCAACTGCGACGACGTGGTCCAGCCCGCCTCGATGAGGAACTCGGCCGCGGCGTGGAAGTCGTCGTAGACGTTCTGCTTCTTGCCGAGCATCCCGTCGCGGTGCCAGTCCTCACCCTCCTCGCTGCCGCCGCGCAGGTTCGCAATCGCCCACACGCCGCCGGCCTCGACCCACGCGAGGATCGCGGCCGAGTAACCGGGGGCCAGTGGCACGCCGAATCCGCCGTAGCCGTACAGGATCGTCGGCCGCGGAGTGTCGGGCGTCTGCGTCGGCGAGACGACGAACATGCGCACGACCGTGCCGTCGGCGGAGGTGTACTCGACCTGCTGCGAGGCAACCTTCGGCACCTCGACCGAGCCCGGCGGGACCGCGTAGAGGGAGACCTCGCGAGAGCGCCCGTCATACGTGTAGATCGTGGGCACCGTGGTGTGGTCGGTGTAGACGAACCAGGTCACCGCGCCGCCGTCGATGTGCTCGACGGGTCCGCCGATGGTGCCGGCTCCGGGAAGCGGGACGTCCTCGATGAAGGACCCGTCCGATGCCAGGTGCAGCGACATGCGCGCGACGCCGTGCGCGGTGCGCACCACCAGGAGGAGGTCGTCGTCGAGCGCAGGCCCGTCGAGCATCGTCACAGACTCGAGCACGGCGTCGGGGTCCTCGGGGATGAGATCGTCCCACGACGTCGATGACCAGGCGCCCGGCGTGGTCACTGCCAGGCGCCCGCGTGGTGCATCGAGATCCGTGCTGACGAACACGCGTCCGTCGCGGCCGAACGAGAGCGAGGTCTGCGCGTCGACATCGCCCTGCACGAGAGTGAAGGAGGGGCTCGCGTGCGGGCTTTCCGTGAGGTCGGCGACCCAGAGGTTGTTGCGCGGCTCGGTGCCCTCGCTGCTCGACACCTGCAGCCAGTGGCCGTCGCGGCTGACCTCGACGCCGTAGTAGTTCGTCATCGTCATGCCGGCGCCGAACACGAGGATGTCGGACTCGGTCGGCGAGCCGACGCGGTGCAGGTAGATGCGGCGGTGGAAGTTGCGCTCCGACTCGGGCAGCAGTTCCGGCGCGATGCGGCGCACGTAGTAGTAGGAGTTCGCGCCGGGGACCCAGGCGATGGGGGAGTAGCGGCAGCGGTCGATCGGTCCTTCGAGGACCTCGCCGGTCGCAACGTCCATCACGTACAGGAGCGACTCTTCGTTGCCGCCGATCGACAGCTGGTACGCCAGGCGGTCACCCTCCTTGGAGGGCTGCCACGCATCGAGGGTGGTCAGTCCGGTGGGGTCCAGGGCGATCGGGTCGATGAGCGCGCGCTCGGTGCCGTCGGCCTCGACGACGTAGAGCACCGAGAACTGCTGACCGGGCTCTCGGCGAGACAGGAAGTGGCGGGGTCCGCGCCAGTACGGGGGCGACACGGTGCCGGCCCCGAGGAGGGCGCCGATTCGGTCGATGAATCCCTCGCGGGCCGTCCAGCTCTCGCGCTCGGTGTCCATGAGTGCCGACTGCGCCGCCAGCCACTGCGTCGTGCGCGGGTCCTCGGTGGACTCCAGCCAGCGGTAGGGGTCCGCGACGGGGGTGCCGTGGAAGTCGTCGACGAGGTCGAGCCGAGGAGCGTCGGGGTAGACGGGCGCAGGGGTGTTCACACCGTCAACCCTAGGCTTCGGCCATGAACCTCCACGACCTGACCGCCGTGGAGCAGGCGCGGGCCATCAGGCGGGGCGAGACCTCCTCGGTCGAGCTGACCGAGCATTACCTGAGGCGCTCACATGACCTGTCCGCGTCGGTCGGCGCCTTCGTCACCCTCACGGATGACCTCGCCCTGGAGCAGGCGCGCGCCGCCGACCTGCTGGTCGCGGGCGCCGTCGATGCCGACGACCTGCCCGTCCTCCACGGGGTCGTCGTTCCGGTCAAGGACCTCCACCAGGTCAAGGGGGTGCGCTGTCGTTACGGCTCGACGGTCGTCGACCTCATCTCACCCATCGACGACGACATGGTCCTGCTGCTCCGTGAGGGCGGGACGGTCATGGCCGGCAAGACGACGACGCCGGAGTTCGGGCTGCCGTGCTACACCGAGCCGGAGGTCGGCGACCTCGCGCGAACTCCGTGGGACCTGGACCGAGGCGCGGGCGGATCGAGCGGCGGAGCGGCCGCGGCAGTGGCCGCGGGCCTGGCGCCCGTCGCGCAGGGATCCGACGGCGGTGGGTCGATCCGCATCCCGGCCAGCGTGTGCGGGCTGGTCGGAGTCAAGACGTCGCGGGGACTCGTGCCGACCGGACCCCTGCCGCCGGCGATCGGGCGGCTCGGGGTGAGCGGTCCGCTCGCCAGGACCGTCGAGGATGCTGCTGCCCTGCTCGACGTCATGAGCGGCCGTGGCCGCGAGGACTCGTTCATGCGTGATCTCGATGTCGATCCGCAGCCGCTCGTCATTGGCCGCTACCGGCAGCCCGTCATCACCGACACCCCCGTCCACCACGAATGCGTGGCCGCGTACGAGCACACGTCGACTCTCCTGGAATCGCTCGGCCACCGCGTCATCGACATCGACGTCCCCTTCCCGCTCTCGGCGGTGCCGCGCTTTGAGAAGGTCTGGTGCGCGCTCGCGTCGATGATCCCGATCCCGCCGGAGCGCGAGAGCGAGCTGCGTCCGCTGACGCAGTGGCTTCGCGAGATCGGCCGGACGATGACGTTCGAGGACGTAATGGTCGAGGTCGACCTCATGGCCGAGCTGGGCCGCACCGCGATCGAGGCCACCGCTCATCTCGACGTGATCCTCACTCCGACACTCGCGGACCTGCCCGCCCCGCACGGCACGCTGCGCAACGACGACGATCCGGCGGCCGACTTCCTCGCGCAGAAGCGCTTCACCCCGTTCACGTCCGCCTACAACATCACCGGGCAGCCGGCCGTTAGTCTGCCCCTGCATTGGACGAAGGACGGGCTACCCGTCGGAGTGCAGCTCGTCGGCCGTCCGATGGGCGAGGCACTCCTGCTGCGTCTGGCTGCTCAACTTGAGCGAGCTCGTCCTTGGGCTCACCGTCGTCCGGAGGTGTGGTGAGTGTCCGGTACTGAGCCCGAGTGGGCTCCCGTCGCTGCTGACCTCGCGCGCCTGGCCGACTCCTACGGCGTCGCGACGGAGTACTGGGACCAGGCGGGCAACCACGTGCACGTCTCGCCCGCCACCGTCGCCGCGGTCCTGACCGCGCTCGGCCTCGATGTGACGACCCCCGCAGCGATCGCCGTTGCGCAGTCCGACGTCGACCTGCGCGACTGGCGGCGGATGCTCGCTCCGGTCTTCGTCATGCGCCAGGGGGAGGACCGTCGACTGTGGGTGCACGTCCCGCACGGCCAGGCCGTCAACGTGCACGTCGACACCGAGACCGGCCAGCGCGTCCGCCTGCACCCGATGGAGTGGTGGGTGGACCCGGTCGAGGTCGACGGCAGGCTGATCGGCGAGGCCAGCTTCGCAGTCCCCGGCGATCTTCCTCTGGGCTGGCATACGGCCGTGGCCGTGTCGGGCGGTACAACGGTCTCCTCGCCGCTGGTGGTCGCTCCGACGCGGCTGGATCCCGTCGCGATCACCGGTCCGCGCCAGTGGGGCTTCATGACCCAGCTCTACGCGATGCGGTCGACGACCTCCTGGGGGCTGGGCGACCTGCACGACCTGTCCACGCTGGCGTCGTGGAGCGCGCGCGAGCTGGGCGCCGGATTCGTCCTCATCAATCCGCTGCACGCCGCCTCGCCGGTGCCGCCGATGGCACCCTCGCCGTACCTGCCGGTGACGCGACGGTTCGCGAACCCGATGTACCTGCGCGTCGAGGACATCCCCGAGTACCGGCGCCTCAACAAGGCGGTGCTCGGACGCATCGAGCAGCTCGCGTCGCAGCTGCAGTTGCTCAACACGACAGACGACCTGATCGATCGCGATGCCGTGTGGGCCGCGAAGCGCACGGCACTTGAGGCGATCTACCACGCGGGGATGGGTGACGAGCGGCGCGCGGAACTCGGCGCATTCGTGAAGGCTCAGGGTCCTGGCCTGCGCGACTTCGCCACGTGGTGTGCCATCACAGACGCGCACGGGCACGACCGCGCGGAGTGGCCCGCCGACCTCGGGCACCCGTCATCGCCGGCCGTCGCCGCGTTCCGCCAGAAGCACAACGACGTCGTCGACTTCCACATGTGGATGCAGTGGCTCATCGACCAGCAGCTGCAGACCACGCAGGAGCGCGCTCGTGCGGCGGGCATGCCGATCGGCGTCATGCACGACCTCGCCGTCGGGGTGCACCCGAGTGGTGCTGATGCGTGGGCGCTGCAGGACGTCCTCGTCTCAGGAGTCGGAGTCGGCGCGCCACCGGACATGTACAACCAGATGGGCCAGAACTGGTCGCAGCCGCCGTGGAATCCGACGGCCCTGGCCGACGCCGCGTTCATCCCGTTCCGCGACATGCTGCGCACGGTGCTCGGCCGCGCGGGCGGCCTGCGCATCGATCACGTGCTCGGCCTGTTCCGGCTGTGGTGGGTCCCGGACGGCGCGCCGGCGTACGCGGGGACCTTCGTCCGCCTCGACTTCGAGGCAATGCTCAGCGTGCTCATGCTGGAGGCGCATCGAGCCGGAGCGATCATCGTCGGCGAGGATCTTGGCACCGTCGAGCCGTGGGTACAGGAGGCACTTGCCGATCGGGGCATCCTCGGCACCAGCATCCTGTGGTTCGAGACCGATGCATCCGGCGACATCATCGATCCGCTCAACTGGCGGTCCGAGGTCCTGGCTAGCGCAACGGTGCATGACCTGCCACCGACGGCGGGATACCTGCGAGATGAGCACGTGCGCATCCGCAGCGAGCTCGGACTGCTCACGGTCCCCGAGGAGGACGAACGCGCGCACGCCGACGCGGAGCGGGCCGCGTGGGCGCACGTCCTTCGCTCGCACGGCTGGCTCGGCGACGACGTCGACCTCACCACCGACGCCGGGCTCGAGGAGTTCGTGGTCGCCCTGCACCGAGCCGTCGGCCAGTCGCCCGCTCGGCTCGTGGGCGTGTCGATTCCCGACGTGGCCGGTGACCGCCGCGCGCAGAACCAGCCCGGTACCGATCAGGAGTACCCCAACTGGCGGGTGCCGGTTACCGATCCCGAGGGCCGACCCGTCCTGCTCGAGACGTTGATGGAGCGACCGGATCTGCTCGACCGGATCGTGGCTGCGGTCGCTAAGGTGAGCCCGTGAATCCGCTCGAGTCCATCCTGTTGTTCGTCGGCATCCCGGCGGGCCTGGCCCTGATCGTCTACGTCCTCGTGTCCGCCTCGGCGTGGACCCGCTCCGGCCGAGCGAGCGCGGACTACGACGGCGGCCCGCTCATGGTCACCAGCGACCCCGCGGTGCCCAACCCGTCGATCATTGCGGCCGACTTCGGCCGGACGTCCGTAGTGGGAGGTGGCGCAAGTGCCGAGTGGTGAGCTTGTTCCCGGCTACGACGTGACTCCCGAAGACGTCAGCCCGCTGTCCGAGACGCAGCGCGCGGCGTTGTCGAAGGTCGTGCAGCGCGCGCGCTCGATCTCGGGCTACTGCTTTGGCATCTACGTCGGCCCGCTTGTGGCCGGCCGTGAGTCCGCGATCGCCCAGCATGCCGTGCTGCCCGATCCCACGTCCGCGGTCCTCGTGGCCGTCGATCCGACTGCGCGCACGATCGAGATCGTCACCGGCAGGACGGTTGCGGTCGACCTCGATGACCGCGCCTGCCAGCTCGCGACACTGTCGATGAAGTCATGCTTCGCGGCCGACGACCTCGTCGGCGGACTGCGTGATGGCGTGACCCTTCTTGCCGAGCACGCTCGCGCCCCGAAGGTCCTCCACCTCGAGAACATCGACCCGCCCCAGAATTGAACCGCCTCCCGGGTCAAATCCCGGTTTCGGCGCCGTTCTGGGCCTAGTTCTGCGGATTTGACCCGGAAGGCGGTTCAAATCGCTAGGCGTCCTTGGCCTGGGCGCGCTGTGCCCGAAGGATCCCGTCTCGCCCCTCACCGACCAGTCGACGCAGAGCCGAGCTGTGCTCCCCGGAGGCGAGGAAAGCATCCGTAGCGGCGATGGTCTGCTCGTCGACGAGCAGGATCGGGTAGAGGCCGACCGTGAAACCTTGGGCCGTATCCATAGTGCGCTCTCGCCATACTTCGGGCAGAGCGGAGAAGTACCGATCGCGGTACGGAACCAGCAGGTCGAGCTGGTCTGGCTGGACGAACCCACCGATGGTGGCTTCCAGGATCGCGTTCGGCAGGTCGGTGCGGTCGACGACGTCGGCCCACGCGAGCTCCTTCGCCTCGGGCGAGGGTCGTGCCGCACGCGCAACCGCTGCCTGACGTCGGCCTGTCGCCGTGTCGTCGGAGTCCAGCTCCTTGTCGATCGCGTCGAGGTCCAGGCGACCCTTGACGACGAGCCGCTGGAGCAGGAACCAGCGCATGTCCGTATCGATGGCGAGGCCGTCCCACACCAGTGAGCCGTCCAGCAGCGAGGCAACCGTGTCGAGCTGGGCACCGGTGGTGGCAGCACTGACGAACGCGCGAGTGTAGGCGAGCTGGTGGTCGCTGCCCGCCTCCGAGTTCTCGGCGTGGCCGCGGACGGCATCGGCCAGGCGGACGAGGTAGTCAGTGCGGTTCGCCGGAGCCGCGAACTGGTCGATCGCCGACTTCAACTGGCGCAGCACGCCCTGCACGACGCCGATGTCACTCTCGCGGCCGATGCCGGACAGGACGAGAGTCAGGAACTCGCCCGTGGAAACCTCGGCGTCGCGCGTCATGTCCCACGCGGCGCCCCAGATGAGCGAGCGGGGGAGCGGGTCGACCAGGTCGCCGACATGCTCGGTCGCCGTCTTCCACGACTTCTCGTCGAGGCGGATCTTGGCGAACGTGAGGTCATCATCGTTGACGAGCAGGAGGTCCGGCTGCTTCACGCCGACGAGCTGCGGCACGTCAGTGCGAGCGCCGACGACGTCGAGCTCGAGACGCTCGCGGCGCACCAGTCCGGCATCCGTGACGTCATACAGCCCGACCGCGATGCGATGCGAGCGGAGCGTCTGCGCAACGCCGTCTGGCGCCGAGGGCGGCTCCTGCTCGACGACGACGGAGGTGAAGTTACCGTCCGCATCGACCTCGACGACGGGACGCAGCAGGTTGACGCCGCTGGTCTGCAGCCACTCGGTCGTCCAGTCGGTGAGGTCGCGGCCGCTGGTTGCCTCGAGCTCGGAGAGCAGGTCGCGCAGCTCGGTGTTCTTCCACGCGTGCTTCGCGAAGTAGTTCCGGACGCCAGCGAGGAAGTGCTCCTCGCCGACCCAGGCCACGAGCTGGCGCAGTGCCGACGCGCCCTTCGCGTAGGTGATGCCGTCGAAGTTCACGCGCACGGCGTCGAGGTCGACCATGTCGGCAGCGATCGGGTGTGTCGACGGCAGCTGGTCCTGGCGGTAGGCCCAGGCCTTGCGCAGGTTCGAGAACGTGGTCCACGCGTCGGTGTAGCGCGTGGCGTTGACGTTGGCCCAGTGCGCGGCCCACTCGGCGAACGACTCGTTCAGCCACAGGTCGTCCCACCACGTCATCGTCACGAGATCGCCGAACCACATGTGCGCGAGCTCGTGCAGGATCGTGTTGGCGCGCTGCTCGTAGGCGGCGTCGGTGACTCGTGAGCGGAAGACGTAGTCCTCGAGGATCGTCACGCATCCGGCATTCTCCATGGCCCCGGCATTGAACTCCGGGACGAAGAGCTGGTCGTACTTGGCGAACGGATACCCGACGCCGAAGTTCTCCTCGAAGAACGCGAAGCCCTGCTTAGTCACCGTGAAGATCTCGTCCGAGTCGAGGTACTGCGCGAGCGACTCGCGGCAGTACAGGTCGAGCGGGTAGGTGCCGTACTTGCCGCTGTAGGAGTCGCTGACCTTGTGGTACGGGCCGGCAACGAGTGCGGTGATGTACGTCGAGACGCGAGGTGTTGGCTCGAAGGACCACGTTGCGGAGCCGTCACCGTGACGCACGGGCTCGGGGGTGGGCGAGTTGCTGATGACCTGCCAGTGATCGGGCGCCTTGACAGTCAGCTGGAACGTGGCCTTGAGGTCGGGCTGCTCGAAGCACGCGTACGCGCGTCGGGCGTCGGCCGACTCGAACTGCGTGTACAGGTACGTCTCCTTGTCGACCGGGTCGACGAAACGGTGCAGGCCCTCGCCGGTGTTCATGTACTCCGCGTCGGCGGTAACGATCAGGATGTTGTCGGCCTGCAGGTCGGCAAGTGCGACCCTCGGACCGTCGACGCTCGACGCGACATCGAGCGACTGTCCGTTCAGCACGACCGAGGTCACGGACGGGGCGATGAGGTCGATCCATGTCGACGCGCCCGGCTGGCGACAGGTGAACCGCACGGTCGTGGTGGAGGGGAACGTCGGCTCGTCGGTCGAGACGTCGAGGACGACGTCGTACGACTGCACCTCGATGAGTGCAGAGCGTTCCTTGGCCTCGGCCCGGGTCAGGTTCTCAGATGCGGTCATGCGCGAATCCTGTCACTCCTGCTGACGGGACCGTCCACGTGCCGGTCGGTTCGAGGTGACCTACCGTGGGCTCATGGTCAGTCGCCCGGTGCTCGTGTTCGACGGCGACTGCGGCTTTTGCACGTGGAGCGCGCTCCGCGTCGAGGCGTGGGCGCAGGGACGTCTTGAGATCGCAGCGTGGCAGCGCACCGACCTCGTCGCACTCGGGCTCACCGAGCCCGAGTGCGCCCAGTCGGTTCAGTTCGTCGAGCGCGGCGAGCACTGGGGCGGGGCCGAGGCGATCGCGCGCGCCCTCGTGCACTGCCGGGTGCCGGGTCCGTCCGTCGGACGACTCCTCATGCGGCCGAGAATCGCCCCGCTCGCGCAGCGCGCCTACGTTCTCGTTGCAGCGAACCGCCACCACCTGCCGGGTGCCACCCCGGCGTGCGCGGTCTAGCCGTGCCCGAGGGTCATGTCGTTCACAAGAACGCCCGGCGGCTCAGCCGCGCCTTCCTGCACAAGGAGGTCGTGGTCGACAGCCCGCAGGGCAGGTTCTGGGACGGAGCCGCTGCCGTCGATGGCCACGAGCTGACCAAGGTCGAGGCGCATGGCAAGCATTTGTTCATCGGCTTCGACAACAAGCGCTGGATCCACGTTCACCTGGGCCTGTATGGGTATTGGGGCTTCGGCGAGGGCGAGGCGCCACGCCCCTCCGGCGAGGTCCGGCTGCGACTGCGCACCGACGACGCGTGGGCGCAGCTGCGCGGTCCGGCAATCTGCGAGTTGCTGGACAACTTCGGCAAGAAGGACGTCATCCACCGGCTCGGCCCTGACCCGATTCGGGTCGGAACCGATCCTGAATCCGCCTGGACGAGGATTCATGCGAGCTCGGTCCCGATCGGGCAACTGCTCATGGACCAGAGCGTGCTGTCGGGCGTCGGAAACATCTACCGCGCCGAGGTGCTGTTCCGGCACGGCATGAGCCCGTTCCGCCGCGGCGCAGACGTGACGCGGGAGGAGTTCGACGCCGTGTGGGCCGACCTCGTCGTGATCATGCGGGACGGGGCCAGCCGAGGTCGGATCGACACCGTACGTCGCGAGCACTCGCCCCGTGTCACCGGCCGCGCGCCGCGTCGCGATCGCCATGGCGGCGAGGTCTACGTGTACCGGCGCGGGGGCATGCCGTGCCTGGTGTGCGGTACTCCGGTGTCCGTCGAGACGATGCAGGGCCGCACGCTCTACTGGTGCGCGAGGTGCCAGGCCGCCTGACGAATTGAACCGCTTCCCGGGTCAAATCCCGCTTTGGCGCCCCGGAACGGCCCCAGAACCCGGATTTGACCCGGGAGGCGGTTCAATTCGGGGTTCGGGGGTGGCGGATGCCGGGATGGTCGTCGGGGAGTGAGCGCTTGATGACCACCCACGACAGCAGCACGGTCCCGATCACGAGCGCGTAGAAGATTGCGCCGGTCAGCGCCAGCGGCAGCAGCGCCTCCTGCTCGATCAGCGGAATGAGGATTGCCGCGCGGATCATGCACAGCGCGACCCACAGCCACGACGCGCGACCGTAGGCGCGCACGAGGTCGGGGTCCTGGCGCCACCGCATGCGGGTGCCGACGAGCGGGCCCACGATGACTCCGAGCAGCGGCCAGCGGATGGCGATGGAGAACACGAAAGCCATCGCCGACACGACGTTGACGAGGACGCGCGGCCAGAAGAATGCCGCAGCGCTGCCCGTCTTCACCGCGATGTACGCGCTGATCGCGACGACGAACAGGGCACCGATCGCCCGGGTCGGACGCTTGCCCTCGGCGATGCGCCAGATGGCGAAGGCGACGCCGATGCCGATCGCGACCCCCGAGGCCCACCACACGTTGTCACCCGTCGCGACGTAGGTGACGATGAAGGCGGCTGGGGGCAGGATGCTCTCGAGGGCCCCGCGCGGTCCGCCGATGAGGCCCGCGAGCGGGTGATCGTTCTTGTCCGGCGAATCGACGACCGGCTCTCGAGTGCCAGTCTCGTCGGGAAGCGTCACGAGACCACGGTACCCGTTACCTTGTTAGGGTGCCCTCACCACCATCGCCTGACGACATTTACCCGCTCCTCGAGCGATGGCGCGCGGACCTCGAATCGTGGGCAATCCCTGAGGAGATCCTCCGCCAGGCGCCTGAGCCGCCGTGGATACATCCGGTCTCGATGTTCACGGTCGACGATGTCGTGGCGGACTCGGTGTCCCACCAGCGCGCACGTGAGGTGCTGCCCGTCGACGGGAGCGTCCTCGATGTCGGGTGCGGCGGCGGACGGGCCGCCATGGCTCTCGTCCCGCCCGCAGGTTCGGTCACGGGCGTCGATCATCAGCAGGGCATGCTCGACGCGTTCGCCGAGGCCGCGCTCCGACGCGGGGTGCGATCCCATCGATACCTCGGTGCCTGGCCGGACGTAGCCGACGACGTCCCGATCTGCGATGTCGTGGTTTGCCATCACGTCGCGTACAACGTTGCCGCGATCGGGCCGTTCCTGCAGGCGCTGAATGATCACGCGCAGGTGCGCGTCGTGCTCGAGCTGCCAATGAACCACCCGATGACGGGCATGAACCCGCTGTGGAAGCGCTTCTGGGACCTCGATCGACCGACGCGGCCGTCGGCGACGGATCTCTGCGCGATCGCGCGGGCGATGGGCTTCGACGCGCATCTGGAGCAGTGGCCCGATGAGTCGTGGGGGAAGCGGGTCGCGCTGCCCGATGCCGAGCGCGTGCGGTTCGCGCGGATCCGCCTGTGCCTGTCCGACGACCGGGATGCCGAGGTGGCCGCAGCGCTGATCGAGGAGTCCGACTCCCGGCCGCGCCCCGTGGCCACCCTCTGGTGGGACGTCGCGAACTAACCCGCACCCCGCCGACCTTGAGGTTCCGCCCAATTCGGTTACCGAAATCTGGGCGGAACCTCAAGGTCGGCGAAAGGGGCGGGGGATTGGCTTAGATGGGGTGGTGACCTACGACGTCGATCGCCTGCGCGCCCGGATGCCCGCCCTCGCCAGCGGGGTGGCCTTCTTCGACGGACCGGGCGGAACGCAGACCCCCGACCTCGTCGCCGACGCGATCGCCGCGGCGATGGTGAGCGGGCTGTCCAACCGCGGGCGCACGACGCAGGCCGAGCGCAACGCCGATGACATCACCGTGGCCGCGCGGCTGGCCGGCGCGGATCTGCTCAACGCCGACCCCGACGGCATCGTCTTCGGTCGCAGCATGACCGAACTGACCTTCCAGGCGGCCCGCACTCTCGCGCAGTCCTGGGGGCCAGGCGACGAGGTCGTCGTCACCCGGCTGGACCACGACGGCAACATCCGGCCGTGGGTCACGTACGCGGAGCGGACCGGTGCGACCGTGCGCTGGGCGGATTTCGACCCGCAGACCGGCACCCTCGATGTCGATGACGTCATCGGCCTGGTCAACGACAACACGCGCCTTGTCGCCGTCTCCGGGGCAGGCAATCTGCTCGGCACCCGTCCGGACATCGCGGCGATCGGCGAGTTCCTTGTGGGGACCGACACCCTGTTCTACGTCGACGGAGTGCACCTGACGCCGCATGCCGCGATCGACCTCGACGAGATCGGCGCGGACTTCTACGTGTGCAGTGCCTACAAGTTCCTCGGACCGCACATCGGGATGCTCGCCGCCTCGCCCGCGCTCCTGGAGACGATGCACCCGGACAAGCTGCGGCCCAGCACGCAGGACGTCCCAGAGCGCTTCGAGCTCGGCACCCTTCCGTACGAGTTGCTTGCCGGCGTGACGGCCGCGATCGACGTTCTCGCCGATCTCGTTCCGGGCGACGAACAGGCCTTGTCCCGTCGCGAGCGCATCGTGCGCTCGATGACGGTGCTCGAGGAGTACGAGGACGGCCTGCATGCACGCCTCAAGGAGGGCCTCGACGGCATCGACGGCGTGCACCGGTACGGCCACGCACCTCGCCGGACGCCGACGGAGCTGTTCTCGGTCGACGGAGTGTCAGGAGCCGAGGTGTACCAACGGCTGGCCGAGCTCGGTGTCAATGCGCCGGCGGGATCGTTCTACGCGCTCGAGGCTTCCGAGCACCTCGGCTTGGGTGCGAGCGGCGCAGTGCGCGCGGGACTTGCCCCGTATACGAACGACGACGACGTGAACCGTCTACTCGACGGCGTCGCTGCTATCGCTGGTCGTTGAGGCCGCAGGTTCCAGCTCCTCAGCCACCCAGGCGGCGTGCTCACGCTGCGCCCACGCGACGGGAACGGTGCCTGTGCGCATGCCGCGCCGCGCGGTCGCGTCGTTGAACGCCATGTAGATGTGGCCGAGCACGAGGGCAACGACGGCGAGCGCGAGCCAGTCGTGGACGAACGTCGCGCCGGTGCGCAGATCATCGGTGAAGTGGCTGCTGAAGAACATCATCGTGCCGGTCAGGAACATGATGATGATCCAGCCGAGGGAGAACGATGCGTTGAGCTTCTGCCCCGCGTTGAACTTGCCCACGCGAATGCGTCCCGACCGGCGATCGTGCTTGCGGAGCCATTCCCAGTCCGACGGCAGGAAGCGGTTCAGCCGCCCGGTATCGGCGCGGAACGCGCGCGAGAACAGCGCGACGATGATCGGGACGGGAAGGGCGAAGCCGGCAATCTCGTGGATGACTCGGACGATCTGCCGATTGCCGACGAGTCCACCGAGGTCCGGGATGTACAGCAGCGCCGCCGTGATCAGCAGGATGCCCGTGAGGATCGCGATCGTGCGGTGCGCCCAGCGCTCGGCAGCGGTGAAGCGCAGCAGGACCGCAGGTGCCTCAGACGTTTGGGTCATCGCTGCGCCCGTTCGAGTTGCCGATGTACGCGTCGACGTCGTAGCCGCGTAGTTCCCAGTAGCCGGGCTCGATGGTGCGGCCCACGGAGATGCCGTCCATCCACTTGATCGACTTGTAGCCGTACATCGGCACGACGTACAGGCGCACCGGCGCACCGTGCTGGACCTCGATCGGCTTGCCGAACATCGAGGTCGCGACGAGCACCAGGTCGTTCGTGCCCTGCTCAAGCGTGAGGGACTCGGTGTAGGAGCCGTCGAAGGACGTGAACGCGAGTGCGTCTGCGCCGTCCTCGACTCCCGCCGCATCGAGCACGTCCTTCAGCAGGACCCCGGACCACGCCACGTCCTCGACGCGCCAGCCGGTGACGCACTGAAAGTCCTTGGTCATCTGTGTCTGCGGCATCTTCGCGAGATCGGCCAGGCTCAGCGAGAGTTCCTTGTCGACCATGCCCGTGACCTTGAGCCGGTAGTCGGCGGCAGCGATCTCGGGATAGCCGTTCGTGACGGTGTAGATCCGGAAGCCGCCCGCAGCCGGCAGGATGTTCGCGAGTCCTGGCACGGTCGACGCGACCACGTCGCTGACTCCCTGCGACAGCCACTTGCCTGCAGCGACGCCAACGACGCCGAGCCCCACCATTCCGAGCACGATTCTGCGCCCTACCGGGGTGCCGCGCGAAGGCGCCTGAGGCTCAGCCATGCCCCATGGGAACACACCGTCGGCAAATTCGCCACTACAAGCGCGCGTGCCGCCCGATCAGGACTCAGCCATGCTCTGCAGGGTCGTCACCGTCGCCCAGTTCCGAGCCGTCCCGGCGCGGTGAATTCCCGCGCCCTTGGTGCTGAGGGACTTGGCGAGGTCGCTCGTCCCGAACCCGTCGGGAGTGTGGAGATACATCACCCGACCGTCGACGGTCATGGCATCGCGCGCGCCCTTCGCCCTGCTTGCGTCCTGGAGTTCGGCGACCTTTGCCAGCGCGGCCGCGTCGAGTTCAGCCGGAAGGAAGAACACGTGGACGCGCCGTGGATCGGCCTCGTCTGTGTAGGGCGTCGCCGCGATGACCGACGCCAGGTACGCGGAGTCGACCACGATCGTGGAGATGTCGAATCCGAACGTGTCGCTGATCACGCCACGTACGCGATCGGCGAGCACCTCGGGCTTGGTCTTGCGGCTGTCGAAGAGCACGTTGCCGCTCTGGATATACGTGCGCACGTTGGCGAAGCCGGCCGCTTCCAGGGCGGTGCGCAACTGTGCCATCGGGATCTTGTTGTTGCCGCCGACGTTGACTCCGCGCAGCAGCGCAACATAAGTGGGCATGCGCGCATACTCCCGGACGGGTACGCGATCTGCCTATACTCGTGCACAACATCGACGCGGAGGGAGCCACAGCCATGACTGCCGTGCCCTCTCGCGTCCGCGTGCACTGACCTCGCCGTAACGGCCAGGGCCGGTCCGGGCGCACAGCGTCCGTACCGACATGCGCTCACGCGCAACCCACCCTGGAGTTCAGTTGACCACGTTGCTTGATCTTGGTTGGCGTCCCTACGAGAACGACGCCGACATGCCACATTCATTTCTGCCACTGCGTCCTGCTCGCGTCATGCAGCAGGGTCGCAATGCGTGGCACGTGCACGACGGCACTTCCGAAGTCGTCGCGCGCGGCCACTCACGACCGCTCGACACCGTGCCCGTCACGGGAGACTGGGTGCTCATCTCCGGTGATGAGCGGGCCTCCTGCTACGTCGAGGCGGTTCTTCCACGTCGCACGACCTTGTCGCGAACCGAGGCCGGGCGACGCTCGGTCGAGCAGGTGATCGCGGCCAACGTCGATCTCGTGGCCATCTGCTCCCCGGCCGATGACGTCAACCCGCGGCGCCTTGAGCGAGAGCTCACTGCGGTCTGGGAGTCGGGCGCAACGCCGATCGTCATCGTGACGAAGGCCGACACCGTCGCCGACGCCGAGACCGTGGTGCGCGACACGCGAGTGACCTGCGTTGGCGTAGACGTCATCGCGGTGTCGTCCGTGAGCCGCGACGGAGTCGATGATGTGCACGCCCGCATCGCCAATGGCAAGACCCTTGCCCTGATCGGGCCGTCGGGCGTGGGCAAGAGCAGCCTCGTCAATGCGCTCGCTGGCGCGGAGGTGCTCGCCACGGCCGAGACGCGGTCGGACGGCAAGGGCAGACACACGACCACGTCGCGTCATCTCATCCACCTGCCCGACGGCGGTCTGCTCCTCGACACCCCCGGCATGCGCGAGTTCGCTCCGTGGCTCGGCGAGGACGGCCTGTCGACGACGTTCGGCGATATCGAGCAGATCGCGACGGACTGCCGCTTCGCCGACTGCGGGCACGACAGCGAGCCTGGCTGCGCGGTGCTCATCGCGGCGGCCTCGGATGAGGCGGTGGGGTTGCGCCTGGAAAGCTGGCGCCGCCTCATGAAGGAGCAGGCGTGGCTCGAGCGACGTCACGATGCTCGACTGATGGCCGAGGAGCGCCGCAAGTGGGCCACCATCTCCAAGTCGCAACGTGCCCACTACAAGGGGCGACCTGTCACATGACGTCGAAGGTCTCGTACACCTCGACGGTCCCGTTCGCATCCAGGTGGGGGCAGCCCTTGGCGATATCCAGCGCCGCGGAGAGGCTGTCGGCGGCGATCACCGAGTAGCCGCCGACACCGGACGTGGCGCCGACGATCGTGCCGTCGGACGCCACGGCGCTCGATGCACCCGCGGGATTGCCCGGGTCGATTACCGCATCAGCGAGGCTGCCGAACCATGTGATCCACGCGTTGGTGACCGCGCTGTAGTCGGTGTCCTCGCTGGCCTGGTCTCCGCCGACGTAGACGAACAGGTACTTGGCCATGGCAGTCTCCTTCTCTCGCGGCGAGTGTGGCACTAGGAGCCCGAGGCGTCCATGCATTCTCGACAGAGTTCGACTTGGCTACGGTGACGACGTGGCCGCCCCCTTCGTCGTACTGGTTGTGTGCCGGGCGAACGTGTGCCGATCTCCGTTGGCAGCCGCACTGCTCGAGCGCTACGTCCACGATGCGGTCCTGGGCGATGCGGTCGCGGTGCGCTCGGGTGGCACGGCTGTCCTGGACGCGTTGCCGATGTGCGTCGACGCAGCAGAGTGGGGTGCCGTCGAACTCGCACATATCTCCGCGCCCGTCACTCACGAGGACCTCGTGGCTGCCGACCTGATTCTCGCGGTTGACCGAGAGAACCGGGCCGCCTGCGCCATCCTCGAGCCGGGCTGCCGACCGAGGATGTTCACGCTGCGTCAGGCGGCCGCTCTAGCGGAGCTGGTCGGCACGACCGAGGGCATCGTCGGCGAGCCCGCCGACCAGTTGCGGTGGCTGGTGGGGGAGTGGGACGGCGAGCGTGCCCTCCTGGCCGGACGGGACGAGGAGCTAGACGACATTGAGGACCGGCACGGGCCAGGCCCCCATGAGGAGGTCTTCGATGAGGTCGATGAGGCGTCGCGGGCGGTAGCAACCGCGCTTCAGCAGGTTTGCCTGCGCTGAGCCGATCTGAGAGCTTCAGCAGGTTTGCCTGCGCTGAGCCGATCTGAGAGGTGTGGGCAGTGGAGTGTGAGAAACTGCCGCATGACGAAGGGTCCGGGTCCTCATGGAACTGCGTGACTATGTACGGGTGCTGACCAAGCACTGGTTCGGCGTACTCCTCATCGTCGCCCTTATGACCGGCGCGGCAGCCGCGTACACGTACACGCAGCCCAAGGTCTACAGCGCCACCGCGCAGATGTTCATCTCGATCCAGACCCGAGTGGTGAGCGGCACCGGTGGCCAGACCACCGTCGGGTCGGGCACGCCCTACGTCCTCCAGCGCCTGCAGAGCTATGTGCAGATCGTCAACAGCCCGCAGGTCCTCGACCCGGTACTGCTCGGGCTAGGCATTCCGGCTCTCGACGGCAGCGTCACGGCAGTCAATCCCGGTGGCACGGTGCTGCTCGAAGTGACGGCGACCAGCTCGACCGCGCAGCGCGCGGCCGACGTCGCGAATGCCACCGCCAAGCAGTTGATCAACGTGATCCAGGATCTGGAATCGCAGGAGGTCGGCAGTTCGGTACTGGTCAAGGCGACGGTCACTCAACCCGCGTCACCGCCGGGCGGACCGAGCAGCCCGAAGCCTCGAATCAATCTCATCATCGGCATCATGCTGGGCTTCGTCCTCGGCATCGGGTATGCATTCCTACGCAACTACCTCGACAACACCGTCAAGACTCAAGAGGACTTGAACAGCATCACGGGAGCCACCAGCCTGGGCATGGTGATGTTCGATCCCGATGCCAAGGAGAATCCGCTCGTCACGATGGACCAGCGCGCGGTTCGGTCCGAGGCCTTCCGCACGATCCGCACCAACCTGCGCTACGTGAACGTCGACAAGCCTCCGCGTGTCATCACGATCACCTCCGCGGTCCCCGAAGAGGGCAAGTCGACGACGGCCATCAACCTCGCGATCACGCTCGCCCAGGCGGGCTGGAGTGTGTGCCTGGTCGAGGCCGACCTGCGGCGACCCAAGATGGGCAAGTACCTCGGTGTCGACATGGGTGTCGGACTGACGAGCGTCCTCGCGGGGCAGAACACCCTTGAAGAGGCGCTGCTTCCGTGGAACCGCGGGATGATCAGCCTCCTGCCGTCGGGCAGCATTCCGCCGAACCCGTCCGAGCTCCTCAGCTCGAAGCAGATGAAGGATATTCTCGGCACGCTGCGCAAGATGTTCAACGTGGTGATCGTCGATGCGCCCCCATTGCTGCCCGTCACCGACGGCGCCATCGTCACGACGGCATCCGATGGCTGCATCCTCGTCGTCCGATGGGGCAAGACGACGCGCGAGCAACTGGCCGCCGCGTCGAAGGCCATCGCCCAGGTCGACGGTGAGGTCCTCGGCACCGTGATGAACTTCGTGCCCACATCCCGCCGTCGCTACAGCTACAAGTACAACTACGGATACGGGTACGGCTACAGCTCAGGGTACGGCGAATCTGGCAGCAATGAGGTGATCCCTGCTCCGTACGACGTCGAACTCGCGCGTGCGTCCAAGAAGGATCGCCACGACCATGCAACCTGAGGCATGAAGGTCTGGTCGGACGTACGCGCCGCCCTGGCGCTGGTGAGCGCCCGAGATCGCCGCGTACTCGTCCTGGTATCCGTTCTGCAGGCGTCGCTCGCCCTGCTCGACCTGATCGCCGTCGTCCTCATCGGACTCGTCGCGCTGCTGGCCGCGGGCGCGGCAACGGGCGACATCCCGCCGCTCATCGACAGGGCGATGCAGACGTTTGGCGTGAGCGAGGACGATCCCTATTCGCTTGCCGTCACGCTCGGGGTTGTCGCGGGTCTGCTCATGGTCGCCAAGAGTGCCGCGAGCTTCTTCGTCACCAGACGCGTGTTCGCGCTGCTCGCCAACCGACAGGCGATGATTTCCAGCAAGCTGGCGAGCCAGTTGCTCACGCAGCCCTTGCTCGACGTCCAGCGGCGTTCAAGTCAGGAGGTCGGCTACGCGCTGACGGTAGGCGTGAACGCCATCACCTTGGGAGTGCTCGGCCAGGCCGTGGTGATCGTCGCTGAAGCGTCGTTGCTCGTCGCGTTCGCCGTCGGACTGTTCTTCATCGATCCGATCGTCACGCTGTTCACGGTGGTGTTCTTCGCGGTGGTGGGGCTGGGACTGCACAAGCTCATCGCGGGCTGGACCGAGCGACTCGGGCGCGAGTCCTCGGATACACAGATCGAGAGCTACGAGGCCGTGCAAGAGGTACTTCGCACGTACCGCGAGGTGTCGGTGATGGGTCGTCGCGGCATGTTCGTCGAGCGGTTCCGCGACCTGCGATGGGTCGCGGCTCGCGTGCAGGCGAACCTGCAGGTCATGGGCCAGGTGTCGAAGTACGTCTTCGAGGTCGCGCTGATCGTCGGCGGTGCGCTGCTTGCCGCATCGCAGTTCCTTACGAGGGACTCGGCCGCTGCGGTAGCCGTCATCGCCGTCTTCCTGGCGGCTGCGTCGCGGGTGATGCCGTCCTTGCTCAGGCTCCAGTCCGCGGCGTTGATCATCCGTCGCGAAGGCGGCACTGCGGAGGACACGTTCGCCCTTGCTGCCGAGCTGGACCTGGCGACGAAGACCGTCGAACCGGTCCAACTCGGACCTGAGGTACGGACGCGGCTGCAGGACGGAATGACGCACGGGTATCCCGGCTTCGAGGCGTCTGTCGATCTCCAGGGCGTGTCCTTGACCTACCCGGGAGCCGATCGACCTGCCGCGCACGCGGTGACGCTGCGCATTCCTGCGGCGACGTCACTCGCCCTCGTCGGCTCGACCGGAGCGGGAAAGTCGACACTCGCCGACATCATCCTCGGCGTCCTCACGCCGGACGAGGGATCGGTCAGCCTGTCGGGCACCTCGCCCAGCGAGGCGATCCGCGAGTGGCCAGGTGCGGTGTCGTACGTGCCGCAGGACATCGCCGTGATGAACGCCGACATCCGACGCAACGTCGCCCTCGGGCTGCCGGAGGAACTGATCGACGACACTCGGGTCTGGGAGGCGCTGGAACGCGCCCACCTCGCCGACTTCCTGCGCGACCAGCGGGAGGGGTTGCTCACCATCGTCGGCGAGCACGGGGTGCGGCTCAGCGGCGGGCAGCGGCAGCGCCTCGGCCTGGCCCGCGCTCTCTACACGCGTCCGCGACTGCTGGTACTCGACGAGGCGACGAGCGCACTCGATGCCGAGACCGAAGCGACCATTGCTGCGAGCATCGCGGACCTGTCGGGCGAGGTGACTCTCATCATCATTGCCCACCGGCTCGCGACGATCCGCGACTGCGATCAGGTTGCGTACATCGATGCCGGCCGGCTGGCATCGATCGGGACCTTCGACGAGGTCCGCGACGCGGCACCCGCTCTCAACCGGCAGGCGAAGCTGCTCGGCCTCTAGTTCAGGTCGTGGAACCTCTTGACCAGAAGGCCCTCGGTCGGCGTCCGCTCGATCACGTCGACGATTGCATCGCTCGCCCCGGGTGATCCGTACGGATTCACCGTTGTCGCAACAACGGCCTGGAACTCGGCATCGTCGATGCGGGCGAGCGCGGCGACGATCGATTCGCGAGTGGGGTCGCAGTCGATCACGCTCGACGCCTCGAGTCGTCCGCGCTGTCGCGCGCCGATGTTGATCGTCGGCGTGTGGAACGACGGGGCCTCGAGCAGTCCGCTCGACGAGTTGCCCACCACCGCGTCGACGTGCTGCACGCATGACAGGAATCGAAGTTGGCCCAGCGAGGTGAAGGCCTTGGCGTTCGGATGATCCGAAACGAAATCGCGGATCATTGCCTGGATGACACGGCCATCGGTATCGGCGTTCGGCATGGTGAAGATCAGCTGCGTGGATCGTTGCTCGCTCAGCGCGGCGAGGAGCTCGGCCATCGCGACCTCCGACGGAACTCCGTCAAGGGTCACCGGGTGGAGACCGATGAGCAGTGAGCGATCCCCGAGGGAGAAGTCGAGGGACTCCTCGAGTTGATCGCGGTCGAGGAGATCGAGCCGTTCGATGCTGTCAAGGCCGAGTCCGCCTACGACAAACACGCGGTCCGGATCCTCGCCCAGCTGGATGACCCGCTCGCGATACGCGGGTGCCGCAACGAAGTGCAGATGCGACATCTTCGTGATGCCGTGCCGGATGGCCTCGTCGATCGCGCCCTCGGTGACCTCGCCACCGTGGATGTGCGCGATGGGAATGCGCGCGACCATCGCGGCCGCGGCTGCGCACCAGGTCTCGTAACGGTCGCCGAGGACAACGACCAGGTCCGGCTCCAATCGTGCGTAGGCGTCCGCGAGCCCGATCAGGCCAAGTCCCATGGACTTGGTGACGCCAACGGGCGTGTCGGAGCTCAGCAGCATGTCGACCTTGGCATCGATACTGAAGCCGTCCGCCTCGATGTCGCGGTACGTCAGTCCGAACTCCGGCGACAGGTGAGCACCGGTGACAAGCACCTGAAGGGTGAGCGAGTCCGAATCGCGAATGCCTGACATCAGCCAGCGGAGCAGGCCGTACTCGGCTCGCGTCCCGGTCACTACGCACACACGCCTCATCGCTCGACCAGTTCGTCGACGTCGAAGTCGCGCGGTGCACGGGTGCCGATGACGTCGTCCCAGTGCATCGGCGACAGTCCCGAGCCCGGTCGCTTCGCGGCGATGTTGGCCGAGTTGAACAGCTCGCCCGCGCGTATCGGTGCGATCGCGACTAGTGACCGCCGCGCCGCCTCCTTGTTGGCGATCTCGCTCGGCTGAGCCACCTTCGTGCCGTCTCCGAGTGCCTGCTCCACGCTGCGAATCGCGCGCACCATCTCCGCGAACTCGGCCGGCTCCAGGCTCGCCGCGTGGTCCGGCCCCGCAGCGCTGCGATCCAAAGTCAGGTGCTTCTCGATGACGGTCGCGCCGAGCGCGACTGCAGCAACGGCGATCTCGTGGCCCATCGTGTGATCGGAGTACCCGACCCGGACGCCGAGTTCGTCCGCCATCGTGACCATGGCGTGCAGGTTAGCCTCCGCCGACGGCGTGGGGTACGCGGTCGTGCAGTGCAGCACTGTCACGTCGGCGCGGCCAGCGCCCGCACTCTCGAGGGCACTGAGCGCAGCCGAAACCTCGTCAAGGTCAGCCATGCCCGTCGACAAGATCAGCGGCAGTCCGCGTCCGCCCGCGTGGCGCAGGTAGGGCAGGTTGGTGATCTCGCCGGACGGGATCTTCAGTCGACGCACACCCAAGTCGATGAGCATGTCGACGCTCTGCTCGTCGAAGCCCGTCGACAAGAACTCGATGCCGTGCGCGTCCGCGCGTGCCATCAATGCCTCGTGGTCGGCCCGCGAGAGCTCTAGGCGCCTGAGCAGATCGTGCTGCGTCTCGCCAGCAGCCCCATGCGCGGTCTGGTACTCGGCCTTCGCGGCCGTGAGCGTCACCAGCCGATCGGCGCTGAACGTCTGGAACTTCACGATGTCGGCACCGGCGTTCGCCGCCGCGTCGACCAGGCCGAGAGCGGTCGCCAGGTCACCGTTGTGATTGACCCCCGCCTCGGCGATGACGAGGGTGGTCATACGACGTAGCCGCCGGACTTGAACCGAGCAAGATTCTCCGGCTCACGGAACCAGGCAACCGTGTCGAGCAGGCCGCTGTGGAATCCGTCCAGGCCGACGAACAGTGGATGCCAGTCCATGAGCTCCTTGGCCTTGGCGTTGTCGGCCCACAGGCGCTCGACCTCGCTCAGAGCGGGCCGCACCCGTTCGTCGGTGGTGTGGATCTCGGCGGTGACGCCCATGATGTCGGCAATCTGGTTGACCGTCTCCTCGATGCTCACCTCGAACCCGCTGCCGAGGTTGACCTCCTCGCCGATGGCGCCGAGCGCACCAATGGCCGCGATGAAACCGTTCACGGTGTCGCTGACGTGGCTGAAGTCGCGCGTGGGATGCACGGAGCCGAGATCGACCCGCCCGCCTGTGCGCTCGAGCTGCGTGATGACGGTCGGGATCACCGCGCGCGCGGACTGTCGCGGCCCGTACGTGTTGAAGGGACGCAGCACGGTCACCGGCGTGCCGAAGGAACGATGGAAGGACAGCGCCATCTGGTCGGCGCCGATCTTGCTCGCCGCATACGGGGATTGGCCCTGCAGCGGATGACTCTCGGTGATCGGGACGAACCGAGCGGTGCCGTACACCTCGCTCGTCGACGTGTGGATCACCTGATGCGTGCCCAGCTCTCGAGCCGCCTGCAGCACGTTGAGGGTGCCACGGATGTTCGTGTCGATGTACGAGTCGGGGGAGTGGTACGAGAACGGGATGCCGATGAGCGCGGCAAGGTGCAGGACGATGTCGCGGCCCTGCATCGCGGTGCGCACGCCGTTGGGGTCGCGAATGTCGCCTGCGTGGACGTCGAACTGGCCAGCCACGTCAGGGGCGCAGTCGTCGAGCCAGCCCCACGAGTTGAAGGAGTTGTACATCGTGAAGGCGCGCACATCGTGGCCTTCACGGACGAGCGCCTCGACCAGATGCGAACCGATGAACCCGTCGGCCCCAGTGACGAGGATCGTGCTCACAGCGACCATCCGTCGTCGACGACGATGACCTGGCCGGTCACGTGCCGGGCCGCATCGGAGACGAGGAAGACCACAGTCCCGGCGATGTCCTCGGGCTCGAGCAGACCGCGCTGGCCGCTGCGCGCGTCGTACGCCGTCTGGAAGGAAGCCGGCTGGTCCTCGCGGACACCGCCCGGTGCCACCGCGTTGCACCGCACTCCGTACGGCAGGTAGTACTGCGCAAAGTAGCGCGTGAGGCTGACCACCCCGGCCTTCGTCGCCGCGTACTCCACGGGCATCGTCATGGTGGTGCCCTCGTACATCGTGAAGTCGGGCGGGAAGACGCCGTAGATCGAGGCCAGGTTGACGATGCTCCCAGTGCCGCGGCCCCGGAAGTAGCGGCCGAATCGCTGCGCCACGAGGAAGTAGCCGCCCAGGTGCACGTCGACCGTGTCGCAGAAGTCCGCGTAGGTCACGTCCTCGACCGCTCGGCCGTAGCTGGCACCTCGGGGGTACGCGCTGTTCACGACGGCGTCGACTCGTCCGCGCGATGCGTTGACGTCGAAGATGAGCGAGTCGAGGGCCGCGCTGTCGGTGATGTCGACCTGTGCCCAGTCTGCCTCGAAGCCGGCGCGGTGGAGACCTTCGACGGTGGCCTTCGCGGCATCCGCATCGATATCTGCGACGACGGGAACGCCGCCGCTTGCAGCGATTGCCGAGCACACTGGTGCGCCGATGGTTCCCGCAGCGCCAGTGACAACTACGACGTGACCGTTCAGCATCGCCATCCTCCCCGCCGGAGCCTACCGATCACGGCTGGTCAGGATCGGCTCAAGATCAGTTCGGCGAGATGCAGGTCGAACGGGGTATCGATGTCCAAGGACCGCTCGACCGGTATGAGAACGGTGCCGACGCGACCGTCGAAGAGATAGGCGTTGTCGAGAACGTGCCCGGGTCGCACCGCGTACGCAACCGTGCAGACGTCATAGAGCACGGGCGTGTCCTGTCGGCGCGCGAAGCCCTCGGCCGGAATCAGGGCCAGGCTCGCGGCACCGGATGGGTCGATGCCGATCATGTTGAAGTAGGGGCTGCGTCGCGCGGGAGTCGCGGTGATGACGGCATCCCAGTCGCCCGACGTGAACTCGCCCAGCACCGCCTCGACATCGCTCGGCAGCCGCAAGGGCGCCGTCGTCGGCACGGAGACCATGACGTCGGGGAGCCCGCCGCCCTCGTCGCGCAGGAACTCCAGTGCGTGCCGCCAGGCGAGCCACTCGGGTGCCTCGTCGCGGGCGAGTGCCGCGGGACGCATGAACGGGACCTCAGCGCCGGCCGCGCGCGCGAGTTCGGCGATCTGCTCGGAGTCGGTCGACACGATGACCCGATCCAGGCCGCGAACGGCCTTCGCCGTAGCAACGGCGCGGGTGATCAGTGGGATGCCGGCGACCCGGACGAGATTCTTGTCCGGGATTCCCTTGGATCCGCCACGGGCGAAGATCATTCCAATCGCGGTCATGCTCGCTCCACCTCGACGCGGCGGTGCTCATCCGATGAACGTTGGCAGGCCTCGACAACGAGCAGGGAGTCGAGCGCCTGGCGTGGAGTGATGAGAGGTTCCGCGTCGCCGTTGATGCAGTCGAGGAAGTGCCGCCACTCGGTGGTGTAGCTCTCGCGAACGTCGTCGCTCTTCTGGCTGAGGACTTGCCAGCCCGCCGTTGCGTCATCGAGTCGCTCGACCGTTCCCGCGACGGCATCCCAGCGAAGGCTGCCGTCGGAGCCGATTACCGTGCATTCGCGCCCGCCATTGCGTCGGAACAGGTCGAGACTGACGTTCCCGACCGCCGGACGGCCATCACCCTGCTCGAAGCCCATGAGGATCTCGGCCGAGTCCTCGACGTCGATTTCCAGATCGCTGACCTGGGCCACGTGCGCGATCAACCACGAGGGCAGGCCGAACAGCCAGGTGAGGTAGTCGAACTCGTGACTGAGTTCGAGCAGCACGCCGCCGCCGAGGGACCGCTGTGCCGTCACGCTGTTTCGGTAGTCCGCGTCGGGTCGCCATTCGGGCAGCCACTGGCCGGTCGAGCAGCGCACAGTGAGGGGCTTGCCGATCGCGCCGGCGAGCAGTTCGCTCCGGAGCTTCTGCAGCGACTCGGTGAAGCGCAGGTTGTAGCCGACCAGCTCGATCGGGCCGCCTGCCGCTTCGCCGCCGACCGTGCCCTGTGCGTCGGCCGACTGTGCCGCGAGTGGCTTTTCGATCAGCAGGTGGGCGCCCCTTGCGCGCAGGAGATCGATCTCGCGGGCATGAGTCGTCGATGGGGAGGCGATGACCCCGATATCGATCCGCGTGAGCTGCAGTTCCTCGGCGGTGCGCACCACGGCAATGTCAGCGTCGGGGAGGAGTCGGCGCGCGATCGCGGCGTGCCGGGAACCGGCACTCCCGGTCCCGACAACGACGATTCTCATGGCGCTCGCAGGTCGCGGATGTCGACGGACCGAACCGGCAGCGAGATGCCAGCGTCGATCAGATTCCGCCGAGCCTTGATGAGGCCGTCACCGACGAAGTTCAGCAGGTGCGCGGTTGCGACCGCATCGACGCGGTCGTCGCGAAGCCCGAGTTCAAGATGCGCCGAGTTGCCCGCTCCGCCGGCGATGATCACCGGGACGCTGAAACCCGCCGGCAGTTGCTCGAGCATTTCAAGATGGTAGCCCTGACCCGTGCCGTCGCGGTCGATCGAATTGAGGTACAGGTCGCCGATCGGCTGCTCCGCCAACGATTCGAGCCAGTCCCTCGCCGTGCCCGGCAAGGTGCGCTGTCCGCCGTCGACACGCACCTGCCAGTCCTCCCCGGCGGGCTTGGCGAGATCCACCGATGCGACGACGCACTGCTTGCCGAAGTTGGCGGCAAGGTCGGCCACAAGATCGGGATCGGCTGCGAGCGGAGAGTTCACAACGACCTTGTCTGCGCCCGAGCGCAGGAGCAGTCGCGCATCGTCGACGCTGCGCACCCAGCCCCCGGCCGAGATGGGGATGAAGCAGCTCTCGGTCAACTGGCGAAGAGCATCGCGAAACCGCTCGGCATCTGGCTCGCCTCGGGACACGTTGAGCACCACGATCTCGTCGATGGCGGCCGAGATGTTGCTGAACACGTAGTTGCGCTGCAGCCAGTCCAGGTCGCCGATGCCCTGCAGTCGGAAGTTCCTGCTCAGCATGAACGAGCCGTTGTTGAACAGAAGGGTGAAGATCAGTCGCTTCTTGAGCATCGTCAGGCGTCCAGGAAGTTCTTGAGCAGCTGCAGTCCGTTGGCCTGGCTCTTCTCTGGATGGAACTGGGTCGCGTAGAGGTTCTCGTGCTCGTAGGCGGCGACGAAGTCGGTCCCGTAGTGCGCGGTTGAGACCTCGCCGGGTGCGTCGACGGGCAGAACCCGGTAGCTGTGGACGAAGTAGAAGTCGGGGTGATCGGCCACTCCCGCGAAGAGCACCGACCCCGGCGCGGGTGCGACGGTATTGAAGCCGACGTGCGGGATCTTGCGGTCACCCACGTCGGCGGGCGTGAACGCCTCGACCAGGCCCGGCATGAGGCCGAGACCAGCCGTGTCGCCGTCCTCGGTTCCGTTCGTGGCGAGCAGCTGCATGCCGAGGCAGATCCCGAGGATCTTGCGATCGCGGCTCGCAGAGACGATCGCCTCGGCCAGTCCCGATTCCGTGAGGCGATCCATCGCGAGCCGGAATGAACCGACGCCAGGCAGGACGATCACGTCCGCCGAGGTCACTGCGGCGGGGTCGTCGGAGGCCTCCGCCTTGGCGCCCAAGTAGCGGAAGGCGTTGATGACCGACCACGTGTTCGACATGCCGATGTCGACAACGGTGACCGTCGGCATGCTCAGGTCACCTCGAAGGTCGGCCGCCAACGACCGTCGACCTTCTCGAACAGCTCCCGGTTCACCCACGAGTCCAGAACGGCATCGAACTGCGCCTGATCGATGCCGTAGTAGTCGAGGTAGAGGTCAATGAACTCGTCAGGAAAGTGGCCGTCGTACAGCCGCACCAGGTTGACGGCCTGGTCACGGTCCATGGCGCCGCGCCGCACCTCGATGCACGCGTCCTGGGTCGCGCGGCCGAATCCGAACTTCAGGTACATCAGGTAGGTGTGCAGGGCGTACAGCGCCTGGTCGTTCTGCGCGAAGTTCGTGAAGGTCCCCGCGTTGGTGACCTCGGACTCCTCGAGTCCGCAGAACTCCTTGGCGACGAGGTAGTTGCGGTAGGGATCCCAGTTCTCGAAGTACGACCAGTGCGTGATGTCGAGCGGATGTGCGGCGAGCTCGCTGTCACTGGGGAAGCGGAAGAACGACAGTTCCGACTCGGGCAGCGCTGAGCGGTCCAGGACCTTGTCGTAGCCGCCCTCGAGGTAGATCTCCTTCATGTATCTGACGTCGTAGATGGCCGAGTCAACTGTCTTCTCCGTGCCGCCGTACTCGACCTCGCCGTCCTCGCCGTAGAAGATCAGGCCGACGCCGAAGTTCATCGCCACGCGAATGACGGCCGACTGGATCGCGAGCAGCCAGCCGTAGTACGGGAATCCCATCTCCTGGAAGCCGACGCGGTTGAGAACGCGCATGGCATTCGGGTGGGGATTGACGGTGACGTGGTTGAAGCCGCTGGCGACGAAGTTCTTGAGGTTCCGCTCGCCCAGTTCGAGGGCCAGCGGCGGGGTGACCGTGACGCACAGGGGAGTCATGCCGTGCAGGTTCTGGAGGGTGTAGGCGACGTACGACCCGTCCTTGCCGCCGCTGACCGGCACGACGCAGTCGAAGCGGGTGCCGTCGCCCCGGTGGCGATCCAGGAGACGCGCCAGTTCGCTCTCGCGCGCCGACCAGTCGAGCTCGCGCTTGCGCTCCATCCACACGCAGGCGTTGCACCAACCGCGAGCATCGAAGCTGAGTCGCGGTCGGGTGGACATCGCGAGGCAATTGGCGCACCACGTCGGCGAGGTCGCTCGCCTTGCCGTGTCCGTCATGCGCCCGAGGATAGTCTGCCGATCGTGAACAGGGCCGTCGCGCGGATGGCAGTGGCGGGGACGTGGCTCGCCGTACTGCCTGCTCGAGCGATCGGCTCGATCCGGGCATCGCATTCGGCGACGCACGCCATCCTGGCGATCGAGTCCGGGACTCGTGGCTGGGAACTACCCGAGTACGAGGAGCTTGCCTCAAGTGCGGAGGAGTTCCTCGGCGAGGACAACGTCACGCGCGTGGTGATCGATGATCCCGATAGGTACATCGCGATCATCTCCACATCGCTACGTCGATCGGGAGCAACTCACTTCTTCTACGATCCGCGATCGGGGAGCCAGCACTGGGCCGGTTCCCTCTGGCAGTCCCTGCGGTTGGCGATCACGCTGAGCGTGAATGACGTCACGCCAATCGCCCGCGTGGCTGACTTCGCACTGCGCCGATGGCGCGTGCAATGCGCCATGGTTACGGCCGCGCGCGGTGTCACGCTGGCTTTGATGCCGCTCGACGGGGTCCGCCATCTGTTCCCTCATCGCCGACTTATCGGCCCCATGCCGATGGCGTTGTCGCTAGCGCGCGTCGTCCGACTTTCCGAACAGCGTCGCCTTCGCGCACCGAATCCTTCGCCGCGCGCCTTGTTCACTGGCTCCTTGTATGAGCCCCGCACGTCGTTCCTTCTCGCGGTCCAGCAGGGTCTGCGAGAACGTGGGCTTGATCTGGAGTTCGAGGCGCGGGTGCTGGGTGCGCCGCGAGACTCGGCCGAGGCGATGTGGAACAGGTATGTGCAGGCGGACATCGTTGTGGGTACGGCGTTCCAGACCGACGGACCGGGAATCGACTCGTTGAACGCGCGGTACTTCTCCTACCGTTACTGCGAAGGGCCGGCGGCCGGAGCGATGCTCGCCGCACAGGCTGTGCCCGGTTCAGAGGACCTTCTCGAGCCCGGAGTGGACTTTGCCGCATTCGACACAGTCGGTGAGGCGGTCGAACTGATCGCCTACTATCTCGCGGACGACGACGCTCGCGCTCAGGTGGCCGCGCGCGGACGCGCGCGGATCTTTCAGCAGGCTGCGGACCAGGAGTACTGGCGCATTGTCTCCGCGGGTTTGGGCGCGCATGGTTTCGTGCGTCGAGGTTCGTGAATACGCTCTCGTACGTGACCGAAGAGATCCTGCCCACGTTCAGCCTGGACACCGCGGACCTGCGCGACGTCTTGAAGGCGATCGAAGCAGGTGCCCGGAGCGTTGCCTTCGCGACTGATGCCCGGTCGACGCTGGCCGGAGTCATGACAGATGGCGACGTTCGTCGTGCTCTGCTCGCCGGTGCGTCGCTCGATGACCAGGCTGCTGAGTTCGTCACTCGTACGCCGCATGTCGTCAACGAGCGCGAATCCCGCACCGCAGTTCTCGACTTCATGCGCGCTCGAGTCATCAACCAGATTCCGGTGGTCGACGACGCCGGTCGCCTCGTCGGCCTTCACACACTGCAGGGACTGCTCGGGCGCCAGCCGCGCCCGAACCTCGCCTTTATCCTCGCCGGAGGCCGGGGGACACGGCTGCACCCCCTCACCGAGGACCTGCCCAAGGTCATGGTTCCGATCGCGGGGCGACCCGTCCTTGAACGCATCATCACCCACCTGGTTGGCTACGGGATCTCCGAGATCGTGCTCGCGGTCGGGCATATGGCCGAGCGGATCGTCGACCACTTCGGCGACGGCACGACGTTCGGCTGTCGCATCCGCTACGTGGCCGAGGACCCCGACACACCGCTGGGCACGGCGGGATCACTCGGGCTGCTGGTCGACCTAGTCGGCGAGCTCACCCACCCGATCCTCGTGATGAACGGCGACCTGCTCACGACCGTCGACGTCGGTGCATTGCTCGCGCGCCATGAGACACACCGTCCCGCGATGACGATCGCGACCAAGAGCCTGCCGTTCCAGGTGCCCTATGCCGTGATCGATCAGGAGGACGGCCGAGCGATCGGTATTGTCGAGAAGCCGGTTTTCGAGCATACGGTGAATATCGGGGTCTACGTGCTGTCACCTGACTCGCTCGACCTGGTCCCCGTCGGGGCGCGATATGACATGACCGACTTCGCCTCTGACCTACTCGCTTCCAGCCGCCAGGTGCTCACCTGGCAGTCGGATGACGACTGGATCGACATCGGATCGCCGACCGACCTGGGGCGAGCACGAGGCGCCGGCGCGTGATTCCCGAGAACGACTGGTACGGCCACAAGCGCGCGCTCGCCGACTACAGCGGCGTCGATCCGCGTCGCTCGCTTTTCGGCCTCATCTCGCACGGCTGGGCGCCGCACCTCGCCGCAGGAGTCGGACACCGCACCATGCGGTTCGCTCCCTACTTCGTGTGGAACGAGCACCTGCTCGAGCAGGCTCGCGAGCGCGGGGTGCCGAACGTCCATTGCATCGGCGCCCCGTTCAGCTACCTGGTCGCTGACCGCTTCCCCAACCCGGCGGCAATCCCCGGCCGCGGCACGATCGTGTTCCCCGCCCACTCGGCCGAGGGAATGATCGAGTACCCGGTCAACGAGTTCATCGCCGAGGTGCAGCGCGAGATGCCCGGCCCGTACACGGTGTCCGTTTATCTGCAGGACGCCGATACGCCCGCGGTCGACGCGTACCGGAGGGCCGGATTCCGCCTGGTCTCCTTCGGCTCGCGTATGCGCCCGGACTTCCTCGTCGACCTGGCGACCGAGATCGCCGCGCACGAGGCGGTCGCTTCCAACGTGGCGCAGACCTCGGTCTGGTATGGCGCGCTCATGGGCCGGACCGTGCGCGTCCTCGGCCGCGGGGCCTTTCCGGTCGAGCAGGGGCAGGAGCCTGAGGCGGCGCGCAAGCGGTGGCCGCAGTTGTTCGAGACGGGTGTGAGCTACGAGGACACGGTTCACCTTGGTCGCATCGAGCTTGGCGCGGATCGCATGCTGACGCCCCGCCAGCTGCAGGCCGCGCTGGGCCTGACGACGTGGTCCAAGTCGGCGACGGCAACGGCGATCCGTCGCGCGGTCGACCTGCGGCTGGCCCGATCCACGCGTGAAAAGGGTTATCGCGTCGACGGGCTGGACGGAGATCGCACCGATCGTTGAGTACGCTGCAGCGATGCTGGGCAATCGGGAATGGCCGCCCCCGGGCAAGCAGTCCGGAGTCGTGTTCACGATCGACGATGTCCATCCCGGAACGTCGCGGGATCCGTACGAGGCTGGCGGTGACCTCGGCGCTGGCGCACTTGGCTACCTCGAGACGATCCTCGCGTCGCACGGGCAGGTGCGCGCGACCTTGTTCGTTACCCCCGACTGGCGAGAGATCAGCCCCGTTCCCACGCGCACTGGTCGCGCCCGGATCCCATGGATTCGCGACCGCGTCATGCTCGCGCCAATCCGGCCGAAGGGCTCGATGCGGCTGGATCGTCACCCGCAGTTCGTCGACTACCTCAGTTCGCTCGAGCGCACGGAGATCTCTCTGCACGGCCTGCACCATGTGCATGTTGGTCCGCTGCTGCCGATGGAATTCCAGGGCGAGTCGGTGGCTCGGTGCACCCAGATCTTGCGCGATGCAATGCAGATCTTCACCGACGCGGGCCTCGACGCACCGCGCGGCATGACCCCGCCGTCGTGGAATGCGCCGCCCGCTCTTCTTGACGCGATGGAAGCAGTGGGACTGACGTATGTCGCGTCAGCGTGCGATCTCGGCACAGAGGTGAACCTCGACTCCGACAATGGCGGCAGCGGCCTGCGTGGCGTCCCGGCATTTCTCCCGACCCACATTCCCGGGCGTCGACTCGTGCATATCCCGACCAACTATCGCGCCACCTCGACCTGGGATCGCGCGGCGGCGATCCTCGAGGCCGGCGGCCTGCTCTCGGTCAAGGCGCATATCGTCAAGAACGCGCTCGGCATCGTTGCACTCGACGGACTCGACGAGGCGTACGCAACCCAGCTGATCGACCTGTTCGGCCGCATCACCACCGAGTTCGGCGACTCGGTGTGGTGGGGGACGACCAGCGATGTCGCCGACGCGGTACTACACCTGACGGACAGTGGTGTTTGAGCCAGTAGCGGAGTCGCGATACGACGAGCACCTCGCCGGGCTGAACCGGAGCTTCGACAACTGGGGTGGTCGCGACCGCCTGGACTGGGTGCTTCGGCCCTTCGGCGGCCAATCACACGACGTGTTCGCAGCGGTCGAGTCGGGCGGTCCGATCGCCGGCTCAATCGTCAGCTACCGGTACATCGGGTACGGCGATCAGACGGACCTTGTCGGCATCATGACTGGCAGCTGGACAGACCCGCCTGCGCGTGGGCGCGGCATGTTCACCTCGATGATCGAGCACTCGGCACTGCTCGCGGGGGAACGAGGAGCGGTCGCCCTTCTCGCGTTCGTCACCTCGGAGAATGCGAGTCGACGTCGGCTCGAAGCCGCAGGTTCGGTGATGGTGCCGACCTGGTACCTGTCAGTGCCGGCGGCCACAGATCACCCGTGGGCAGAGGTGGACGACGCCGACAGTGCGCTCGAGCTTGTGGATGCGGCCAGGTCCGCTCGTGGCGGCGATGTTGCAAGGTTCGCCTATCCGTCGCTTGCCGATCTTCGCGGGCAGCTCGTGGAGCGATCGCCGGACGTGCGAATCCTGGCGACGGATGCGGGAGACATTGCCGTGGTCGAACGCGCCGGCTCGACTGCGCGCGTACTCGCATCGACCGATCGCGGTGCCGATCCACACGTCGTCGGCGCCACCGAGCTGTTCAGGTTCAGCACCGACCCTCAGGCGGCGCTGAATACCCGCGCCACGCAGGGCGCCCGCGTCACCGAGGGCTTCCTCACGGTTCTCCCACTTGTCGCGTCGTGGCAGTGCCCGTCGGACTGGGACATCGAGTCCGGGGATCGGATCTAGGCCATGCCGCTGCTGACGATCGCCATCCCCACGTTCAATCGCCGCGAGGCCGTTGTCCGCATCTGTTCGTCACTTATTCCGCTCATCGCAAGGGACGAGATTGCGTTGGTCGTCATCGACGACGGCTCAACGGATTCGACCTGGGAGGCGTTGCAGGAATTCGCCATCGGCGGTGTGACTCTGATTCGTCACGAAGCCAACGCGGGGTTCGCGCGAACCTTCCCCGAATTGATCGAGGCCGCAGCCACGGAGTACGTCGTGATCGCCAATGACGACGACGGAGTGGATCTGGTGAACCTCGCCGAGTTGAACTCGTGGGTCGCTCAGATGCGACCGGACTTCGTGTCGACGAAGAACGGGAGCATCCATCGGCCGAACGGGGCTGTCAGGCCGACCGAGCCGATCAACGTCATCAAGTACCGGTCGGCGAGCGTGCACGCGCCGGGACTCGTATTCCGCCGTGCGGCGACCCACGAGCCGATTGCATTTCTGCGGGAGCAGCTGGACAAGTCGAACGCGGCCGCCTTGGTCTATCCGCAGGTGGTTCTCGCCGCGTGGCTGTGCGTCGAAGGCTCCGCGTGGTGGTGGAGCAAAGTCATCACCTGGGAGGTCGACACCCTCGCCCCGGGCCTTCGGGATTCGAGTGGGCTGCCCTACTGGGCGCCCATGGCCCGCATCAACCAGGCCATGGGATTCAGCGCGATGCTGCGCGACCTGGCGCTTCGCATGCCGACGGCCGAGGGCCGCGAGCAGGCAGTTCGCCTGTACGAACGCAATGCGCGCACCGTCTATCCGGCCGTGCGCAATGCGTTCGTCGAGGCGAGCGGGCCGTCGAGCGGACCGCTGCTCGACCGCACCACGCTGCGGCAGCTGTCGGCGGCGACCTTAAGGCGACTGCGGATCCGCAAGTAGTCAGCGATCGCGGTTCGCCAAGTCCCTCGGGCCGGAGTTGTAGTCGGGTCGCGGATCCTGGTACGCCTCGAAGCTCAAGCGAGGCAGAGTGCGGGCGATGTGGCGCCGATATCGATACGAGAGCGGATGCAGGACATCACCTGCGAGGTACAGCCAGGGGACCGGATACCGCGACACCGTGCCGTCGTTCATGTCTCCGTATCGCTCCTTGGAGTACCGGCCGGGATTCTCCTTGAGTTCGGGAGTCTTCTCGCGCACGCGAGCCTCGACGCCCTCGATCCACCTGCGGGTGAGCTCGGTGCGCGGCTTGAACCCGAATCCGCCGCCGCCCATGATCTTGTTGTGATTGAGCTGCATCCAGCGGTAGCGGAACCACCGCAGGCGCCACGGCTGGTATCGAGGATGCGGCTCGATACCGCAGGTCGAGACATTCCACCGCTCCACGGGGTATCCCACCGCCCACAGGTCGGGGTCGTCCGCCAACTGCTGAAGGCCTGGCAGCCAACTGCCTTCGGGCTTCTTGATGTCTGTGTACGCGCCGCCGTGGTGGTGCATCAGGTACGCACGAAAGTAGTCCGACCGCTGAATCGGCGTCAGCAGCCAGTACGCAGGCACGAGCGGTGCCTCCGGTAGCACCCAGTTGGGCACGTCGTCGTCAGTGAGCAGCACGACCTCGAGCCCACCGTCGCGCAGGCTCTGCACGCACTCCTGCCGAACGAGCGGCATGGGATGTCCGCCGAACCACAGCACGAACACGCGGGGCTTGGCGCTCACGCCGCGATCTTAGGTGGACGTCCGGCAACGGTAGGGTCAACGCGTGCCCCAAGTCGATGTAATGCACTTGTGTTACGGGGGCATGGGAGGGGTCCGCTCCGTCGTCAACGCCCTGACCGATCAACTCAACAGGGTGGGACTGTCGACAGCCGTCGTACCGATCGGTCGCCGAGAGGAACTCGATGACGACCCCGGTGCGTGGCCCGGAGCCAAGATCGTCGAGCCGGTCATCCTCAAGCATCGCGCCGACCTCAGCTCGATGTACCGCTCGTGGTCCGTGGCCAGACGCGTGAAGGCGCGTGCAGTATTTGTGCACTCGCCGCGGCATGCGATCCCGGTGTACCTGGGACGCAAGCTCACCGGACAGAAACCGCGCATCGTCACGATCGAGCATTCCAGTGTCAACGACCGCTCGCATTCGCTGGACATCAACTCCGCCAGCTCGCTGGCCTGCAGTCGAGCGGTCGTCTTCCTGACGCCTGAAAATGAGGCTGGCTACCCGCTGCGGAAGATTCCCTTCCCGGCGCTGGCCCGTAGCTTCGTCATCGCCAATGGCGTCTCGCTCGCGGACTTCGCCGACGTCACCCGGCCCGTCCACCGAGCGAATGACGAGTTTCGAATCGGCATGGCATCGCGCGTAGTGGCCGCGAAGGACTTCGACACCCTGGTCAAGGCGATGGCGGTGCTCCAGGCGAAAAGGGCCGACATTCCCATCCGCCTCGTGCTCGCGGGAGACGGGCCTGAGCTCCCACGCATCAGGGAGCTTGCCCACTCGCTGGGCGCCGACGCCGTCATCGACTTCATCGGATCGATCCCCGAGAGCCGGATCCCGGCCTTCCTCGGATGGCTCGATGCGTATGTGCAGGCGACTCACGGCGAGACGCTGAGCATGTCCTTGCTGCAGGCGGCTGCGGCGCGAGTGCCGATCGTGGCTTCTGATGTGGCGGGGGTCAACGACATCTTCGCGCAGGGGATTCACGCACGACTGACGGCACACGAGAGCGCCGACGGCCTTGCCGACGGCATCGTCGAGGTGCTGACGAATCCCGAGTGGGGCGAGGAGCTCGCCGACAACGCCTATGCAATGGTCGCATCGAAGTACACCTCCGCGCAGATGGCGATCGCCTACCTTGAGATGCTGCAGGGCATCGATGCCGACGGGCCGTGGTTGGAAGCCGCGCAGAAACTCGCGACGCTGTGATGGGAGGTCCCGCGCCGGTGAATCGCGACGATGCGGTCGTTGACGACTTCGGTGACGAATGGGCCCGATTCGACCAAGGAGCCGTCGCCGAGACCGACCTTGAGCCGATCTTCGAGTCCTACTTCGCCCACTTCCCCTGGGCGGACCTGCCCGAGGACTCCGTCGGGGTCGACGTGGGATGCGGCAGCGGACGGTGGGCGGACTTCGTCGCATCGCGGGTGGGCCGGCTCATCTGCGTGGACGCGAGCAGCCAGGCGGTCGAGGTGGCGAGGGCCAAGCTCGGCCGGCACTCCAACTGCGAGGTAATCCAGGCGAGTGTCGACGAGATGCCGATCCCCGCAGCGTCGGTGGACTTCGTCTACTCGCTCGGGGTGCTTCATCATGTGCCCGATACTCAGGCGGCGATCGATGACTGCGTTGGCCTGCTCAAGCCCGGTGGCTTCTTCTACGTCTATCTGTACTACTCGTTCGAGAATCGGCCCACCTGGTTCCGGGCCCTGTGGCGGACCTCAGAGGTGGGACGCAGCCTCGTGAGCCGTTCGCCCCGACCGATCAAGAATGGCGTCTGCGAAGTGATTGCGGTCCTCGTCTACTGGCCGCTCGCCCGATTGTCGGGGGTTCTGGAGCGACTTGGCGCGAACGTCTCGCGGTTTCCGTTGTCCTCGTACCGCGCGATGAGCCTGTACTCGATGCGCACCGACGCGCGTGATCGCTTCGGAACCCGGCTGGAGAAGCGGTTCAGTCGCGCGCAGATAACCGCCATGTTGACGGCCGCTGGCCTCGTCGACGTGAAGGTGCCCGAAACGTTCCCCTACTGGATGGCGATCGGACGCAAGCGTGCGTAAGACGCTGCACCACGTGCGCGATCGCATCCTGTCGTCCGACTCACGCGTCGTCGACGGGGTCGTCGGAGTCGGCTACTCGCTGCTGGCATCAGTGGCGGAGCGGCGCCGTTGCACGGTGCGCAAGTCCGACGGCGTGTGGCTCCACGAGTGGGACGGCGGCGCCTACCTCTGCGAGCGTCCGGTTCGGCGACCCGTCAACGAGGCCGAGCACTTGTATCCGTACTTCATGTTCCTCTACACACCGAAGCCCGGTGACGTGGTCGTCGACGTTGGCGCTGGAGTGGGCACCGAGGCGCTGCAGTTCTCGCGGCTGGTCGGGGCGAGGGGCCGCGTCATCTCGATCGAGGCGCATCCACCGTCAGCTGCACTGCTTCAGCGCACTGTTCGTCATCTCGCGCTGGACAACGTCACGGTCATCGATGCGGCAGTGGCGGCGGCGGACGGACCGGTTCACATCAGCGACGGAGACGCGGCAATAGCGAACCGGCTGGCGGAGTCCGGAATCACCGTGCGCGGCGGGACCCTGCCGAGCCTGCTCGCCGAGGTCGGCGTGCGCGAGGTTGACTACATGAAGGTGAATATCGAGGGGGCCGAGCGGCTGCTCTTCGAGGGCCTGACCGGTTCCGGACTGGTCATCCGCGAGATCTGCGTGAGCTGCCACGACTTCCTCGACGAGGACTGGTACCGGACGTTCGACACCACTCGCGCGTGGCTGCTCGACAACGGCTATGACGTCAGCCGCCATCCCGCGGTCGACGGTGCCCCGTACTCGCAGTACTACCTGTATGGCTCACTGCGGGCGTAGCGCAGAGCCCACGAGTTCGTAGAAGCGCGGCGCACGACTGCCGCTTGACCACTTCGCGGCGGCGTCCGCCCTGGCCGCCCGTTCCTCGCGGCCCACGGCGCCGAGTTCGATGATTCGGGCGAGCCCGGCTGCGAGCTCGCGAGGCGTCGGGCCGGTGGTGAGGACCGATCCCGCATCCGTCCCGACGACCTCAGGCGCGACACCGGTTGGTGTGCTGAGCACGCGCGCGCCAGCCAGGCTCGCTTCGAACACCGTGAGCGGCCCGCCCTCGGAGGTGGCGCAGCTGATGAGAACGTCGGCCTCGGAGAGCAGGCCGCCGGGGTGGGGGACGTAGTCGTGCATGGTCACCAGGTCGTCGAGGTGCAGTCGGGCGATTGCGGCGACGATCTCCTCGCGCATGGGCCCCGCCCCGACGATCGCAAGATGCGCGCCGGCCGCTCTGAACGACTCGGCGGTCACACCGACCGCCTCGACGAGCGCGGTGATGTTCTTGAACCAGATCAGCCGACTCAGCGTCATGAGGCGCAGTCGCGTAGCGGGCGGCCAGACCGAGACGGTCGCGGCGGGCGAGTCAAGTTCTGCGCCGAGCGGGTGCAGTTCGGTACGACGGGCGCCCGCGCACTGCGCCCCGGTCGCGGCCGTCGTCGAGACCGCGATGTGAAGCGCGGCCCGGTGGTTCAGCGCGCGGAAGGCGAGTTCCTTGAGTCTGCGCAGCCGCGGGTCATCCGACACGACTCCGTGGTGCGCCACGACCACGAGCGGGATGCGCCGTCCGATGTTCCATCGAAGGAGGCTGATGGTCTCGCGAGGGGAGTGGCTCACGATGACATCAGGCTCAATCTCGGTGAGGAAGGCTCGCAACCACGCAGAGTCCCCGCCAGACAACGTGTGCTCCACGACGGGTATCCCGAGCCCAGCGAGACCGGCTTCGACGTCGACGGGCACCGCGGTCGCGCACAGGACCGTTGTCTGGACGCCATCGGGCTGGAAGTGGAGTCGGCGAATGAGCGCGGACTCAGCACCACCGGGCTCGAGGCCGTGGATGATCTCAAGGACGTGCATCGGCTCCACTACGCCAGCCACTGGTCCTGCCACACGCCCAGTACCCCGAGCCGAAATGCCAGAGTGGGGTTGAGGGCAGCCCGGCGCTCGAGGAGGTCCGATGTCGCCACGTCCATCGTCCGCAATACCGAGCCCGCGTCGTGGAGCATGAACTTCACGTAGTCGTCCAGGCCTGTGGTGGAGATGAGCGCAGCGACGTCGACGCTCAGCCCCATCTTCCGAGGTGGCAACCGCACCTCCGGCAGTTTTGCCAGCAGCGCCGATCGCAGAGCGGCCTTCGTGGTGCCCTCGGGCCGGACTGCCATCGACGCTCGCGCGACCACGGGGTCGAGGTAGGGGACGCGGACCTCGACGCTGTTCAGCATCGAGGCGCGGTCGCTCTTCTCCAGGAAGACGTTCGGCAGCCACTGCGTGAGGTCGTAGGCCTTGTGGTCGGGCAGGTTTAGTGACTGCGGCAGCGCCCCAAGCGACGCCCAGGTGCGCTGCTGCCGCGCGAGCGCGCCGGGTGCTGCGGACGGCAGTGCTGCCGCGACGGCTGACCACTCCGATGACAGCAGGTAGGAGTGCGCGAGGTAGTCGTCCCTCTCGCCCCACTGCGCCCACGCCCGAACACGCTGCGACGGCTCTCGATCCAGGTATGCGTCGTGGCTCCTGCGAGCCCTGCTAAGTGCGCGAAGCGGTGTTCCGGTGAGACCCGCGTAGCGATGGCGCTCGACCTCGTACCGTCGATAGCCGCCGAACAGCTCGTCGGCGCCCTCGCCTGCGAGCACGACCTTCAGCTCACCGGCCACCCGCTCGCACAGCACGCTAAGCGGGATGTAGGCGGCATCGCCGAACGGCTCGCCGGTGGAGCGGACCAGGTCGCGAATGATGTCTAGCGACACCGCCGGCTCGAACGGCACCTCGGTGTGGCGGGTGCCGATGATCTTCGCGTTCCACCGCGCGTATGACGCCTCGTCAATCGATGGGTTGTCGGGGTTCGTCAGGCTGAAGCTGAGCAGGCCATCGACCTGCTCTGCAGCGCTTGCCGCGATGAGAGTCGAGTCGATGCCGCCGCTGAGCAGGACCCCGACCGGCACGTCGCTGACCAGGTGCGCGCGGACCGAGTCGTCGACCGCCTCAGCAGTCGGCAGCGTCGGCCAGCCCTCGATGCGAAGTGCGTCGGTCGTCCGCCGCCAGCCCTCGCCGGTGCGATGCCAGGTGGTGACGATCCCCTCGGGGCACTTCTCGATGCCCTCGAATGCCGAGGTCGAGGATGGGAAGAAGCCAGTCGCTAAGAAACCGGCCACGGCCTCGGGGCTCGCGGACCGTCGAGGCAGCAGTGGTGCAAGCGCGGCGGGCACGGAGCCGAAGGACAACGATCCGTCGGATCCCTCGGCCACGTAGAGCGGCTTGATCCCGAAGAAGTCGCGAGCGGCGATAATGATCTGCGGATCACGTCGCCAGTAGACGAACGCGAACATCCCGCGTAACTCGGAGAGCATCTCGGTTCGACCGCCACGGAGCAGCTGGTACAGCACCTGCGTGTCCGACTCGACCTGGATCCCCAGGCGTGCGCCGACCTCGCGGTAGTTGTAGATCTCGCCGTTGAACAGCAGCACGTCCGCATCGGGGTCGACCGAGTACGGCTGCTGGCCCGCGGGACCGAGCCCGATGATGGCCAGCCGTGAATGGCCAGCGGTGTACTGGTTGGTGCTGATCTCGCGGATGTCATCTGGCCCGCGGCATTCGATGACATCCACGCAGCGTTGCCATGGCGAACTTGTCGAGACGTTCGGAACAGTCGTGAAGACCAGACCGCACATCAGCGCAGGATCTCGTCGAAGATTGCCGGCTGCTTGCTCCGGGTGTCCGCCACTACGGGGTGCGGCCCAGCGCTCATGGGGAGAGTGGCGCGCGGCGGCAGCGCCTCGACACCCTTCAATCCCTTCATCGCCCGTTTCTCGGCTCGGCGTTGTCGCCAGATAACCCAGCCCAGTGCAGCGAGCGGAGCGACGAGGACGATCGCGAGGCCGCGTAGTCGGATGATGAGTCCGAAGTTGCTGGAGTTCGCGGCGAGGTAAACGATCAGCGCCGCCGTCGGGAGGATGAACAGCACCGCCTCTGCGCGCACCTTGAGCCGCATCGTCGCGATGATGCACAGCGCCCACACGCCCAGCCACAAGAAGGCGTCGATGCCAGCGAGGGCCAGAGAAGGGTTCGTCAGCTGCCACGGGAACGGACCGAATGCGGTGAGCAGTGATCGAATCGCATGCCCGGTGATCGACGGATCCACCGCGCCGGAGCCGAGTCCGGCCTGCGCGAACGAGGAGTTTCCGGTGTTCTGCTCCTGGCTCACGTCGGCGCGGTACTCGAAGTAACGACTGCCGTCGAAGTACTGAGCGAGCAACTGCAGTGCGACGAAGGTGAATCCGGCCGCGACGATGCCGAACAGGATCGTCGGCACGCTCAGTTTCACGCGTACGTTCGCGGCAATGGCAGCGGTCACGGGCATGCCGATGATGATGAGGAAGGCCAGTCCACCGCGCATCGGCACCATGACCAGTCCCGAACCGAGGATTGCCACAACACCCGACAGGTAATGCTGCTTGTAGATGCGGACAGTGCCCCACAGGCCGATGCCGAGGAGCAGGCCGACGATCGCCTCGCGCAGCAGCAGGCCGCCCCACAAGATGCCGACCGGCCAGAGCGCGACGATCCACGCGGCCGGTTTGATCGCGGGGTACCAGCCCATCTGGTAGCAGATTGCGGCCACCACGAGAACGGTTAAGCCACCTGCGAGTGCGTTGACCAAGTACCCGACTTCGGGCGCATGGCCGAGAACCGTGTAGATGATCGCGAGCATCGTCGGGAAGCCGTCCTTGCCGAGCCACGACCCCGGATCCGGTCCCATGTGCTGCCAGTACCGCGCCAGTTCCTGACCGAAGTAGTCGTACTCGGCTGCATCGCTGGCGTATCCGGACAGTTGCACGTCGACGCCGCGGATGGCGCGAGCCGCGAAGGCCAGGCAGGCGATGAGAACGATGCCGTGAACGCGGCCGAAGAAGATGAGGACGGCGAATGAGAAGCAGATTACGAGGATGACGGCCAACAGCGCCGCTGACGGATCCCTTTGCACCGCCCACCTACCTCTCGAATGCCGATGATAGGTCATCGAACGCGGGCGCACCGGACGGCTAAAGTCTGCCGGGTGGTGCGATTTCGCAAGCCCGTGGCAGTAGTCGGCATCGGCTATGTCGGCCTGCCGCTCGCGACCGCGTTCGGCAGCGTGCGGGCCACAATCGGGTTCGACATCGATCCCGTCCGGATCAGCGAGCTCAAGTCGGGTGTCGATCGAACGCTCGAAGTGACAGTTCTCGAACTCCAGCAGGCCACGCACCTGACCTTCACCGCTAACGGTGACGATATTGCCGAAGCGGGCACCTACATCGTCACTGTCCCGACGCCGATCGATGACGCAAAGGAACCTGATCTGGCTCCGCTGCTCGCGGCGACCGAACTGATCGGTGGTGTTCTCTCTGCTGGCGACCTGGTCGTGTACGAGTCGACCGTCTATCCCGGCGCCACCGAGGAGGTCTGCGTCCCGATCCTCGAGGCTCGCTCGGGCCTGACCTTCAATACCGACTTCTTTGTCGGGTACAGCCCCGAGCGGATCAACCCGGGCGACCGCAGCCATCGCCTCGCGGACATCGTGAAGGTGACTTCCGGGTCGACCCAGGAGGCCGCGGTAGAGGTCGATGACCTGTACCGCGAGATCATCACGGCGGGCACGCATCGAGCGCCGTCGATCCGGGTTGCCGAGGCGGCGAAGGTCATCGAGAACACGCAGCGCGACGTCAACATCGCGCTCGTCAACGAACTCGCGGTGCTCTTCAGCAAGCTCGATATCGACACTGAGGATGTCCTCGCCGCGGCGGGGACGAAGTGGAACTTCCTGCGCTTCACGCCAGGGCTCGTCGGGGGGCATTGCATTGGTGTCGATCCCTACTACCTCACCCACAAGGCGCATGCCGTCGGCCACGAGGCCGAGGTGATCCTGGCCGGCCGCCGGATCAACGATGCGATGGGCGCGCACGTCGCGGAGCGAGTGGTCTTGGAAATGTCGCGCGCCGGCGTGGCGGCTGCGGGCTCGCGTGGCCTCGTCATGGGACTTGCCTTCAAGGAGAACTGCCCCGACCTCCGCAATACGGGAGTCATGAGCGTGGTCCGCGCCCTGCAGGACTTCGGCATGACCGTCGATGTCTGCGATCCGCACGTGTCGGCCACCGAAGCGAAGGCCCTCTACGGGCTGGATCTCATCTCGGTCGAGCAGGCACTGGCCGGCGGCTACGACGCAGCGGTCCTCGCGGTTGCGCACGCCGACTTCGTGGAACTGGGACCCGCACTGCGCACCGCGGTCGGCGATGGCGTCATCTTCGACGTCAAAGCCGTACTGCCCAGGGAGCTCGTGACGGGACGGCTGTGACGTGAGCGGCCCTCGTCGTCTCGTGCTTGCCGTCACGAGCCCGCTCACCGTCAACGTGCTACTGCAGCCGCAACTTGCTGGCCTGCGCGCTGCCGGCTGGCAGGTGCACATCGTGTGCTCGCCTGGACCGGTGTCCGACGAGGTGCATGGTGAGGTGCACGCGGTGCACCAACTGCCGATGAGTCGGACGATCTCGCCCGCGCGCGACATCATCAGCACGACGAGCATGGCCCGTCTCTTCCGTTCGATCCGTCCGATCGTGGTGGTGGGCAGCACTCCCAAGGCGGGAATGATCAGCATGACGGCTGCCCGCCTGGCTCGGGTGCCGGTGCGGGTGTTCCAGATTCGCGGGGCTCGCTGGGACAGCGAGGATGGTCCACGGGCAAGCCTGATGAAGCTCGGCGACCGCGCTGCCGCTCGTGCGGCGACGGACACCCTCGCCGTGTCGCCATCCCTTGCTCGACTGCTCGCCGCCGAACACATCACGCGTCGTCCGCCCACGGTGCTGGGTCGCGGCGGAAGCAAGGGCGTGGACACCGCGAGGTTCCACCCCGACCTTGTGCGGACGTACGACCCGAGCGCTCCCGTTCTCGGGTTCGCAGGCCGGCTGAGCATCGACAAGGGCATCGCTCAGCTGCTCGACGTGGTCTCCGCACTGCGAGTGTCGATTCCAGGACTGCGCGTGCAGATCGCAGGCGGTGTCGACGAGGCGCAGCCGATCCCGGACTCGATCAGCGCGCGGCTGCGATCAGACCCCGCCATCGAGTGGCTTGGCCCGGTCGACCAGCCCGAACTCGCGGCCGTGATGCGCGGCTGGGGCCTTCTCGTGTTCCCCAGCCATCGTGAAGGCCTGCCCAACGTCGTGATCGAAGCGGCGGCGAGCGGGGTGCCTACCGTTGCCTGGGACGTCACCGGCGTGCGCGATGCGATCGACGACGGGTCGAGTGGACGACTGGTGAGGTTCGGAGACGTTGAGGCCATGACCGCCGCGGCGTCCGAGATGCTCGGTGCGCAGACGCACGCGCGGATGAGTGAGTGCGCCGTCGACTGGGCGCGTGACAACTTCGACGCACGGGTGCTCGAAAGACAGTTCATCGAGTTCCTCGAGGATGCGTGCAGCAGGATGCAGCCGAGGGGGACGGGCCGATGAGCAGCTTCTATCGAAGGCGCGGCAAGCGTGTGGTCGACGTCGTCGGTGCCGGTGCGGCGATCGTCGTGCTCTCCCCGGTACTCGCGGGCACGGCGCTGGGCGTGCGCTGGAAGCTTGGCAAGCCGGTGCTGTTCGTGCAGGAGCGCGGCGGCCTGAACGGATCGTCCTTTCGGCTGATGAAGTTTCGTACGCTGCGCGACGCCCGCGACGCGAGCGGGCAGCCCCTCCCGGACGCCGAGCGGCTCACCTCGTTCGGCAACAGGCTTCGAGCCCTGAGCCTCGACGAGCTTCCCGGACTGTTCAACGTCGTGCGCGGCGACATGAGCCTCGTCGGTCCCCGACCGCTGGTGGCGATCTACCTGCCTCGCTACAACGCCCGCCAGTCGCGGCGACATGAGGTGCGGCCGGGCCTGACGGGCTGGACTCAGGTGAACGGTCGCAACTCCCTGACCTGGGAGGAGAAGTTCGACCTCGACGTTTGGTACGTCGATCACGTGTCGTTCGCCCTCGACTTGAAGATCCTCGCGCGTACGGTCTCCGAGGTGCTGCGTCCGCGAGGGATCGCGTCTGCCGATCACGCGACGATGGAGGAGTTCCTCGGCGACGCCGGCGCTACGCCTTCGGACGAGCCGGAACTCCCAGCGCCGTAACGCCAGCGTCGATGTCGCGTGTGACGACTGAACCCGAGCCGACCACCGCGTTCGATCCGATGGTGCGACCACGATCGACGATCGCCTGCGTGTGCAAGGTGACGTCATCACCGATCGTCACGTTGCCAGCGATGTTGACGCTCTGCGCCAGCGTGAGGTAGTCGCCGATACGCGCGTCGTGCGCAACGACGCAGCCGATGTTGATCTGCGCCGACTTCCCGATCCGGATGTTGGTCGTCAGCACGGAGAACGCGCAGATCGTCGAACCCAACCCCACCGTGACGTCGTCGCCGATATGCGCGCTCGGATGGACCAGGGTCGTCGCCTCGAATCCAAGCCCGGTCATGGTGTCGTCCATGGTGCGCCGGTAGCGAGGGTTACCGATGCCGACGACGAATGCGCAGTCATTGACCTCGCGAGCGGCGTAGGTCTGCGGATCACCGAGGAAGCGGGCACCGAGCCGTTCGAGAACTCCCGGCTCGGGATCGTGCGGCGCGACGAAGCCGCGGAAGTCCCACAGGCCCGGTGACTCGCGTTGGATGTCGCGCAGGAGCACGAGCGTCTCGCGAGCTGAACCACCGGTGCCGACGATCACGATGCCGCGAGCGCTCACTCGGACCTCGCCTGACGGGCCACGCCCGTGTCCTCGCTGAATCCGACCTGGGACTCCAAGGACTGCAGCAGCATCCGGCCGTCGGGCTGGAGGTGATTGCTGTCGAGCAACTCCTTGAACCACTGGACGTTGCTGTTCTCCGAGCTTTGGTAGTCGGTGATCTCACCGCTGCGGATTGCCTCGAGGATCTGATCGATCCCGGTCTCGATGGTCCACGTGGTGCGGTATCCCAGCTCCTTGCCGATGCGGTCGAAGTTGACCCGATAGTTGCGCGGGTCCTCGATCGAGTCGGACTCCTCGATCTTCGCGCCGGGAACCTTGCTGGCGATTGCGCGACCGAGATCACCGAGCGTCATGTTCTGCTCGTTACCCCCGACATTGAAGATCCTGTTCTCGACGATGGCGGTCGGAGTCGTCGCCGCGAGCGCGAAAGCGGCCGCGGCATCGCCAACATGGAGGAAGGGCCGCCACTGACTGGGACCGAAGATCGGGATGACGCCCTCGACGGCGGCTTTGGCCGTCAGCAGGTTGACCACCAGATCGAAGCGCGTTCGGCCGGACAGTCCGTAGACCGTCCCCAAGCGCAGGATGGTCGGCCTCAGGTTCTCATCGGCGAGCTGCTCCAGCACGATCTCGGACGCGACCTTGGACTTCGCGTACAACGACACGGGATTCAGCTGCGACCGCTCGTCGAGGACCTCGTCGTTCGCCCCGTAGACCGAGCATGAGCTCGCGAAGATGAAGCGGCGGACCTGCTGTGCCCGCGCGATCTCCGCGACGGCGCGGTTTGCGGCCAGGTTCAGCTCGATGGTCAGGCCCTCGTCAAGGGCGCAGGCCGGATCACCGACGATGCCGCCCAGGTGGATCACGGTGTCGGCATGGCGCATGGCGATGACCAGTTGGTCAGTGCGGCGGAAGTCGGCGTCTTGAATCGTGAGGCGTGGATCCTCGGCGAACGGAGCGATCGGATCGCGCCCGAAGATGAACCGGTCGAGCAGACGCACGTGCAGTCCCTGCGCGAGTAGCTGGGGGACGAGGGCGGAGCCGATATAGCCCGCGCCGCCGATGACGAGCACTTCCTGACGCTCGGCCACCGCCACGCGCGCGACGAGCTGGCTCTCCGGGTCGGCGGCCGAGACGAGGGACCGCGCCATGCCCTTCCACACGAACCCGTACAGGCGCATGCCCAGAATCAGCGCCGTTCCAATCACGCCCATCGCCGCGATCGCGACCGCTGCGGGGAACATCACGTAGACGCGGAACGTGTACGCAATCGCAGCGAAGGTGAGGAAGGTGAGCAGGCAGGCCTGCAGCACAGCTTGCGCCTTGTGGAGTCCGCGGTACGTCCGCTGTCGAGAGTAGAAGCCGCCGAGGCTGAAGTAGATGAGCGCGATGACGAGGAGCACGGGCAGTGCGCCGATGTAGTTCGCCTCGTAGTCGTTGAGGGTTGGCGGCACCGGCTCGCGTGAGCGGCGGAAGAAGTAGTCGATCGCGATTCCGAGGAAGAATGCGACGCTGATGACGATGATGTCTGCGACGACGCGCAGCAGCCGAGCCGGGTAGGGGCGCGGCTGGGCCGTCGGTGCGGGCGTCGTCATGCGGGCTCCGGGCTGGTGGCCTCGTCGAGTGCGGTGCGCAGCGCCGCAGCCACGCCGTCGAGAGATTCGGCGGTGAGCCCGGGATGGACCAGAAGCGCCATGGCACTGCCGCTCAACTGGTGAGCGTTGGACAGTGGCGTGGCAGGCACGGAGTCAGTTCCGATGAAGGCGATCTCCCGGTAGATCTCCGAGCAGGATCCGCTCAGCACGGGCACCGGCTGGAGCGAGGACGCCCGCTGCAGTACGCGATCTCGCGTCCAGCCCTCGGCGAGGGCGCTCACGTCGAGGTAGGCATAAAGCCGGTAGTAGGCGTGCGTCAGCGATTCGTCGGGCATCGGAATGCTCAGGCAGTCGATGTCGGCCAGTGCGGACGCGAGGCGCTGTGCATTCGCCGTGCGCTCGGCGCGCCAGGAGGCGAGCCTTCGGTACTGGATGCGACCGAGAGCGGCCTGCATCTCCGTGCCGCGGAAGTTCGTGCCGAAGTCCTCGTGCAGCCAGCGGAAGCCGGGTGGGTGCTCACGTTCGTACACCGCCTCCCACGTCTTGCCGTGGTCCTTGAGCGACCAGACGCGGTGCCACAGATCGCGGTCATTCGTCGCGATCATCCCGCCCTCGCCCCCGGTCGTGATGATCTTGTCCTGGCAGAACGACCACACCGAGATGTCCCCGAAGCTGCCTACCTGCCTGTCGCCGACCATTGCCCCGTGTGCCTGCGAGCAGTCCTCGATCAGGACCAGACCGCGCTCGTCGCACAGTCGTCGGATCTCATGCATGTCAGCCGGCCACCCACCCAGGTGGACGACGAGGACCGCGCAAGTCTCCGGTGTCAGGGCCTCCTTGATCGAGGCGGCCGAGATGTTGCCCGAGTCCAGTTCCACATCGGCGAACACCGGCCGCAGCCCGTTGCGCACGAGCGCCGAGGATGAGGCAATGAACGTCCTTGGGGTGGTGACGACCTGAGCTCCCACTGGCAGGTCAAGCGCCTCGATCGCGGCCTCGAGCCCAACCGTGCCGTTCGCGACGAAGACGGAATGCTCCAGGCCCACTGCCTCGGCGAATTCCCGCTCAAAGGTGCGACCGTTCTCGCCGGTCCAGTAGTTGACGCGTCCACTGCTGAGGACTTCGGCGACTGAGGTGATCTGCTCCTCGTCGAACACCGGCCATGGCGCGTACCCACCGCCCGCGGAGTTCGTCACGCCACCTCCACTAGTCGCACGTTGCCGTGCAGCGCCAGAGTAGTCCATGAGGAAGGGACCGCGACTTCACAAACGAGTGGAGACACGATGGTCTGTCAGACTGTCGGCGTGGCACTTCCGCATCGCAGGCGACGCCTGCTTGTGGTGATCGGAGCCGTGGTCGTCGCCGTCATCGGCTTGTCGATCCTGCTGGCCGTGTCGTGGCTTGGCACCTACCGCCAGGCCCAGGCATTGCAGTCCGAGGTCACGCAGATGCGAAGCGCCCTCAGCTCCCAGAACTGGACTGTGGCTGCGTCCCACCTGCCGACCGCGCTCACGGCCGCTCAAGACCTGGAGGCGAGCACCGACGGGCTCCCGTGGCGTGTTCTCGAGGCACTTCCCGTCGTCGGGAACGACGCATCAGCGGTGGCTGACGTCGCAAGTGCGGCCTCCTCGCTGCTCGCGGCGGCCGAGCCGCTGGCGCCCTATGCCGAACGCATCTCACAGATTCGTCGCGAGGATGGCGCCATCGATCTTGAGGTCGTCAGCGCCATCGCGCCTCTGCTGTCAGACCTGGCCGGCGTTCTGCAGCTGGAGGACTTCCGGCTGCAGCAGATTGACGCGAGTCAGCTCCGACCGCAGATCGCCGACCCGCTGGTCGAGCTGCGCGATCAGTTGCATGGGGCCGGCTCGACCGCGGCGACCGCAGCGGAACTCGCGGAGCATGCGCCGTCGCTGCTCGGCGCGGATGGCGAGCGCACCTGGCTCGTGCTGCTTCAGAACCCGGCCGAGGCTCGCGGGACAGGCGGATTCCCCGGGGGTTACGTCACCGTCGTCGCGAAGGACGGCAAGCTCTCCATCGGCGCGGCAGGCAAGAGCAACGACCTGCAAAGCGTTCCGATTCCGACTGGCGGTGCGCCGGAGGATGCGCGCGTGCTGTGGGGCAACTACCTGGAGTCCTGGAACACCTTCAATCTCTCCGCTGACTTCCCGATGGTTGCCGGCCTCGCAAAGGCGGGGATGGACGTGCGCGGCCAGCCCGTCGACGGAGTTATCGCTGTCGACCCGCGTGCGGTCGCGGCGATCCTGGCGGTGACCGGACCCGTCACGGTCGATGACCAGACGGTTACCGCTGACAACGCGGAGAGTTTCTTCACCGTCGACGTGTACGACGTGTTCCCCGACTCGAACGTCCGCGATCCCTTCGTCCTGAAGCTCGTCGGCGAGATCCTCCAGCGCTTTCTCAGCACCGCCTGGAATCCCGTCGCTCTCGCGGACGCATTGAGCGGCCCGGTTTCCGACGGACGGGTTCGCGTGTGGAGTGCCGACCCGGACGAGGAGGCCTGGCTGTCGACGACCGCGGTCGGTGGAGGAGTGCCGAACATTCCGGGTTCAGTAGTCGCCGTTGCTTTCGACAACGCGGCGGGCAACAAGATGGACGCGTTCGTCGCGACCGGCGTCGACTACAAGCCGGGCAGGTGCCCGACCTCGGATATCCAGCAGTCGTCCATGTCGGTGTCCCTGCGCAACGACGCACCGCAGGACCTGCCGCTGGAGAGCGGGAACTATGGGCGTGCAGACGATCCCTCGGCGCCAGCGGGCTCCACGAAGATGCTCGTGTACGTCTACGCGCCGGTCGGGGCGACGTTCGGACAGGCAACGATCGATGGGGTCCCATTCGAGATGTTCTCCGGGACCGAGCGCAATCGTCCGGTGTGGTGGAACTACGTCACGATCGACCGCGGACAGGAGCGGGTGATCGACATCAGCTTCGCCGAGCCTTCGGTGCTCGATGTCGCGCCTGCGGTGATTCCGCAGGCGATGGTGAAAGACGAGGTGGTCACGATCGAGCCTGAGACTGCTTGCAAATAGCCATGGACAGTAGTTCGCTCGGTGAGCCACGCGCGTCAAGTCGGCTAGCATCAGGGCGAATACGCGTTGTCTACTCGGGAGTTCACGTGCGCAGGTTTCGCGTCGCAGTAGCGGCCACGGCAGGCCTCGGCCTCGTCGCCGGTCTGCTGGCGACGGCTCCCGGGGCGCTCGCGGAGACCTACCCGCCGTCGCCGACACCGACTGCTACGGCCACCCCTACCGTGACGCCGAGTCCGACCCCGACCCCGACCCCGACGCCGACCCCGACGCCGACGGAGACGATTCTTCCGTCGCCGCCCCCGCCCGGCGGTGCCATCGTCACCGTCGCGGGCAACGACGTGCAGTTCACGGTCACCACCGATCGGCAGACCGGCACGGTCGCTGTCAGTTCAGGCGACCTGGAGATCGTCGTCGATCCGAAGGCATCCGACGGAAGTAACCTGCCCATCACCGCTGATGGAACGCCCATCGTCAATGCGGGTGGCGACGTGGTCTCCAGCGGCCGCGGCTTCGCGTCGGGCACGCCGGTGAACTTCTACCTGATCAACGCTGGACAGGCCACCTACATCGGAACCCTCGACGTGCAGAGCGACGGGACGTTCGCCGGAGCGGTGCCGATTCCGACCGACCTGGCACCCGGCAACTACACGCTCCAGGTCAACGGCCTGACCGAGTCGACCAGGTTCCGCGCTCTCGTCACGCGAGTGATCTCGATCAACATCCTCGTCCTCGTGACCCCCGCGAAGCGGCCCTCTGAACTGAAGGCCGTGCGCACGATCGTCTACTTCGACGTGTTCTCAGCGAAGTTGCTGCCGTCGGCGAAGCGCCAGCTCGACACTCTCGTCAAGCGGCTGCCAAGCAAGAGGTCGAACTTCGTTCGCGTCATCGGCTTCGTCGGTCCTGGCGGTTCCGCACTCCACGTCAAGGCGCTGTCCGCGGCACGTGCGGCGTCGGTGGCCAGGTACCTCAGGTCCAAGGGCGTGAAGGGCACGTACCAGCTCAAGATCGGCGGCAACGCGAAGATCAACGCGCCGTCGGCCCGTCGGGCAAGCGTTCTCGTCGTGCCCAACAAGGGGAACTGACCGGCTCCGCTCGTGCTCAGCCCATCAGTGGTCGGCGACATCGCCCACGGCACGCCCTCGTTCGACGATCTTTCCGAGGACGACGCGCGCGCCCTGATCCGGCACGATCTCGCATTCGCAGTGTGCGCTGCGGTCGACCATGCGGGCTCGACGATTCCGCATGAGGCCCACGCGCTGCTGCGCTCCGCTGCGCGTCAGCAGTCGATGCGCAGCGTCGCTGTCGCGGCGACCGCCACGAGTGCCTCGCAGTTGCTGACCGGCGCGGGCGTTCGCGGCATCGTCTACAAAGGCCCGGCACTCGCGCTCCAGACGACCGGCTCGTTCGTCGGCCGGGGGAGTGCTGACGTCGACGTGCTCATCGATAGTCGCGACACGGCGACCACCGATCGCGCCTTGCGCAGCGCGGGCTGTGTCAGCAGGGCTGGCTACCCAGGCCCGCCCTCGCGGTGGGAGCGGTACCACCGACCCGAGCGTGCCTACTCCGGGCTGCCCGTCACCATCGACCTGCACTGGCGAGTGGACTCAGGTCCGGGCTACTTTCGCCTCCCGTTCGCGAAGGCTTTTCAGCGCGGTGAGCGGCTGGACCATGACGGCCTGCAGGTGACCACCTTCGATCGTGTCGACGCGCTGCTCGCGACCGCCGCGCACGGGGCGAAGGAACGCTGGTGGCGATGGTTCTGGGCCCTAGACGCCCTGCGGCAGGTCGAGCAGCTCGACGCGGACCTGTGGACCGTTGCGCGCATTCGCGCGCGCGAGACCGGCACATCGCGGGCACTTGACCTGTGCCTGGCAGTCGCTGCCGGATGCGGTGCGCGCATGCCGGCAGACATCGCGCCGAGCGCCGGGATGGTCGAGGTTGCCCGGTCGTGGTTCGCGCAGTCGTCCGGTGCTACCTCGGTGGAGTGGAGCAACAGCGCCGCCCTGTCCAGACGCAAGGCCCGCTGGATCATCGCCGATTCACGGCTCACGGCAGTCGACGGATTCGCCAGGGCTGCGGCGCGATTGGTGGCGGACCGGCGAGCCCCCGGCGCTCCGCAAAGGAAGCGACCCGACGGTGGCTAGGGTGCGTCCATGACGGTGCTGGTGACCGGTGGCGCCGGATTCATCGGCAGCAACCTTGTGCGCGCCCTCTCCGCGCGTGGCGACGACGTGCGGGTGCTCGACGACCTGTCCACGGGGCTGGCCTCGAATCTCGCGGGTGTTGATGTCACAGCAGCGGAAGGGTCGATCACCGATCCGGACGCCGTGGCGACTGCCATGGCCGGCGTCACGTCTGTGGTTCACCTGGCGGCGCGCGGGTCCGTTCCGCGCTCGGTGGCCGATCCCGTGGGCAACCATGCGGCGAACGACACGGGCACGCTCAACGTTCTCGAGGCCGCCCGCGCGGTCGGCGCGCACGTGGTGTTCTCGTCCTCGTCGTCCGTCTACGGGATCAACACCGAGCTCCCTAAGCGCGAGGAGATGTGGACCCAGCCCATGTCTCCCTACGGAGCAAGCAAGCTCGCGGCCGAGTCGTACCTCATGGCGTATCGCGATGTGTACGGGCTGAGTGCGCTCGCGCTGCGCTTCTTCAACGTCTACGGCCCGTTCCAGCGACCCGATCACGACTACGCGGCCGCGATCCCGCGCTTCGCGTGGGCCGCTTTGAAAGGCCAGCCGATCACCGTCCACGGCGACGGAGAGCAGACCCGTGACTTCACCCACGTCGACGCGGTCGTGCGAGTGCTCATCGATGCCGTGGACCGGCGTGTGTCATGGGACCGCCCGGTCAACCTGGCCTTCGGCGATCGCGTGAGCATCAATGACGTCGTCACCGAGTTGTCCCGCCAACTGGATCGACCGCTCGACGTGGTCCACACCGAGCCCCGCGCCGGCGATGTGCGGCACAGCCAGAACGATCCGTCGCTGCTGATGCAGGTCTTCCCGACCGCGACGCCGGTCGACTTCCCCGACGGCATCGCCTCGACATTGGGCTGGCTGGTCTCCACGAGTGAGTGAGATCGCGGGCTCCGCAGTGCCGCGCCGCGCCGACCGCGTGGTGCAGGCCGCGGTCGACGGTGAGCTCGTGCTCATGAGCCCCAAGGACTTCGCCTACTTCGGCACTGCGGGCGCTGGCGACCCGGTGTGGGAGCTGATCGACGGCGAGCGGTCGGTAGACCAGATCGTGGCGGAGCTCGAGGCGCGCTTCGTCGCCGATCCCGGCGTTATCCGCACGCAGACCCTGTCGTTCATCGACGCGCTGGTCGCTGCTGGCCTCGCCACCCTCACCACCTGACTCGCGAGTGGGCAGTTGTCGGGGTGAAAACGCAGTTTTCTACCCCGACAACTGCCCACTCGCGCCGGGGTTCTGGGCTGGAGCGGGGTGCGGGAGGTCCTGGGTCAGCGCAGGGTGATGATGTGGTCGGCGGCAGCGATGGTCGACCTGCGGTGCGCGACCACCAGCACCGTCATCGCCGGGGTCAGCGACCGGATCAAAGACAGCACCTCGCCCTCGGTGTCCTCGTCGAGCGCCGAGGTTGGTTCGTCGAGGACGAGCAGGTCGGGTTGCCGCAGCAGGGCACGCGCGATCGCCACCCGCTGACGCTCGCCACCGGACAGTCGCAGCCCGCGGTCACCGAGCAGGGTGTCGAGGCCTTCCGGAAGCAGCCGGGCGAAGCCCGCGGACGCCTGATCCAGTGCGCTCCATAGTTGGTCGTCGGAGCAGGTCTGCTGCACCGACCAGGCCAGGTTGTCGCGGAGTGTGCCCGGGATGAGCACGGTCTCCTGTGGGACGTAGGCGATGTGATCGCGCCACCACGCCAGATCCGTCGCCTGCAGGGCGCGTCCGTCGACCTGGACCTGGCCCGCGCTCGGCTCGAGCAGTCCGAGGACGAGATCGACGGTCGTTGACTTGCCGACGCCGGTGGCGCCGACGAGCGCCGTGATAGCACCGCGCTGGATGGAGAAGGTCAGATCGCTCACGCCGTTGTCGGTCCCGGGATACGCGAACGACACGTCAGTGAACTCGACGAGGGTGGGATTCACGGACAGCGAGGCACGGCTCGACGCTGTGCCCGCCGCGATCTCCACCTGGTCTCTCGCCGCGTCGGCGAGGCTGGCGAGGTCGCGGACGGCGGGCAGCGAGTTGGCCATGAGCGCCGAGGCGGCGACCATCTGCCGCACGCTGAGCGCGAGCCGGAACACGAGCAGCAGAACGACGACGATCGTTGCGGGCGGCACGTCGAGCCCGACCGCGACGAGCACGAGTGCAGATGCCGCGATCGCCGTTCCGACGGATGTCAGGCCGGACACAAGCGACTGGCGGCGGACGTTGGCGACCTGAACCTCGCGGGTGCCGGCGAAGGCATCGGCAAGTCGGTCGGTCCACACGGCAGAAGCCGAGTGCGCCCTGACCAGGCGCAGCGAGTCGAGGGAATCGGTGATGACGGACTGCATGGTGCGCTGTCGTTCGCCCAGCTCGACGCCGAGACGGTGAGCCGGGCGGAAGGACAGCGATTGCGCCACGGCCATGAGGATCACGACAGCGATCGCTATCGCTGCGAGTGCGGGCGACACCAGCAGCGCGATGATCGCCGCGACGAGCGCGAGTACTGCAGACACGCAGAACTGCAGCAACTGGTTGTAGGCCATGCCTGCGCGTACTGCGCCCAGACTGATCACGGCGATGATGTCGCTGCGCCGCCTGCTGAGAAGGAAAGTCCAGCGCGCCGCAAGGACAGCGGCGAAGGCCTCGTGGCGCAGTTGGTCGATAAGGACCTGCTGCACGCGCGTGGTGGTCACCGCGGACACCTGGGAGATGGCGGCCTGAACAGCGATCACGAGGACGAATACCGCGAGCAGCACTCCGAGGGGCACCGAGCTCAGCGTCAGGTCGCCGTAGACGGGGATCGTCAACGACGCCGCGCTGTCGGAGATGGAGTTCACGATCGGGATCAGCAGCAGCAGGCTCGCACCGCCGAGCACCGCCGTGGCGAGGAGAGCCACGACCTGTACGACTACGCGGCGCGGCGACAGGCGCCAGGCCTGCGCGGCAAGGAGCCGGACGTCGCCGATCACGCCTGCGCCTCGATGGCGTCCAGCACCGCGTCGAGGGTCCACGCCTCGCGTGGGCGTTCGATCACGCTGATTGGCACGAGGTCGGCAAGTCGGGCCACCTGCGAAAAGTAGCGCTCCTGGCCGAGCACGATCGGGGCGATGCCATCGCGCGTTGTATGGGCGAGGAGAACCGACAGTCGCTGGGATCCCGAAGGCTGGCTGATGGTCACGGAGTCAGAGTCGGACAGGGACAACACGACGATCCCGTCGATGCGCTGGGGCTCGGCGCTCGGGCTCTCGGCCCGGAATGCGGCCTTGACGCGACCACGGCCGAGCGGGGCGAGGGAGTCGAAGTCGACGCCCACCGCGGCGGCAGCGTCCTCAAGCAGGTGCACGTTCCGCGAGTACGGCGTGGTCCACGCGCCGTCGTCGCGAAACTCCACGAGTGTCACGTCGTCGCACAGCAGCGTATGGCCGCGTGCCCGCAAACCCATTGCAGTAGTGGACTTTCCGGCGCCCCGGATGCCCGCGATGGCGATGATCCGGTCGCCGATGCGGACCGTGGAGGCATGCAGGCTCAGCATTCCCCGCTGCAGCATGGCCAGCGTGACGGCCCACCCCTGGACCATCCAGCCCACCTCGTCGGCTCCGGAGACGCCTCGGTCGACGGTGACGTCGACGCCGTTCTCCACGAGCAGGCCGGCACGGCCCCGGAAGCGAAGGAGCGCGGCGCTGGGAGTGACCTCGATCCACGGGCGCGGTCGTTCGGCATCGGGCAGCGAGTCAGGAAGGGTGCCCTCGCGGACGCGAATACCCAGGCTCGGTGGCAGCCAGCGCCAGTCGCTGGCATCGATGCTGACCGAGGGCGAGTAGCCGAGTCGGGCCATGAACTCGGCGTGCTCGTCCTCGATGCGCGCTGCCTGCGCGTCGCTCAGCTCCTCGCGCCAGCCCCCTTCGACGCCGCGCCTGAAGAACCGCTCGGTGCGCGGATGAGTGCCGCGGAATCCGCGCTCGGCCTCGGACTCCTGCAGGCGATCGAAACGCGCGCGCTCGACGGCGGCGGCGAGTTCGGCCTGCGTGCATTCCAGTCCGATGCTGGTGAACACCGGCAGCAGCGTGGCTACCGCATCGGCGGCCAGGTCCTCGTAGCGAACGACGTGGACAGCGAACGGCACGTTGTCGGCAAGCCAACTGCACGCGTGGGAGCTCCATGTACCCCACGGCTGCGCCGTCACCGCGCGCGCAGTGTTGGGCAGGGGATCCCCGCCCTCACGGCCCATTGCGGCAATCGCCTCGTCGTTCGACATGTCGAAGAAGGCTGCCGACGAGCACGCCACGTCGCGCGGGTCGCGAACGACGAGGATCGCTGCGCGAGTTGCCGCGGACGGGAAGGGCTCGCGTCCGGCCGGTCCGGGACGGTACCTCTCATGTGTCTTTCGCAGAAGCGGGACCGCGCCCTCGCCCAGCCGATCGGTCAACGCAGCGCGCAGGTGCTCGTTCTCGTCGTCGGAGAGCCAGCGCGGATCCAGTCCGAGTGCACCGAGCGCCGCGCCGAGATGGTTCGGCTGCGCCCCGGAGCTCAACTGGTCGACGCCGAAGAGCTCCGGATGCGTCCCGAGAGCCGTGACGATCGCCCGCACCCACGTGTTGCCCGATTTCGGGTACGACGCCAGCCATACCGTGCGGCCGGTCAACGCGACCACCAGGCCACGACGGGCTCGAGCGAGTAAGTGGAGGGGCCGTCGACGCGCATGACCGCGGACGGAAGCTCGGCGATGCGCAGGTGCTCGCTCACGGCGCTTTCGTCGGACGCGAATTCGGAGGCGAGCACCCCGCCGACCATCACGCTCGCGGCCCGCTCGAACTTGCGGTGCCCGATCAGTTCGCTGAACGGCTCCTCGTCGGGGCGGCGACGCTGGACGAGCAGCAGGGCTCGGATCGGGCGCGGCTCGGCACTCCTCGGCACGTCGACGGCCACGGAGTTGGACGGGGTCCGCACGGTGGTGAAGGACAGTCCCGACTCCACCGCGCGCTCGAATGCCATCACGAAGGGCGCGGGCCGCGGATGCGCAATGAGCCGGCCCTCCTCCCAACTCGTCGGCGTCGGTCGGTCACTGAGCAGCGCCCAGCCCAGGCCGGTCAGCGCCAGAACGACCGGCGCGACCTCGTGCGGGGTCCCGCAGACGAGCAGGGCTCCGGCAGCAGGATCGGCGGGCACGAGCGCCGCGCCAAGCGCGAGCGAGTGTCCGCGACGCGCGCTCGCCAGCAGCTCTCCCCAGCCGTGTCTAAGGGCGGTCGCCTTCTCACCGTCCGGGCCGCCGTCGACGGGATCCACCTCGACGTGCCCGGCGGGCGACACGACAACTGTGCCGAGCCCGGGAAAGGTGCCCAGCCAGTCGGTCCCACTGCGATCGAGGGCGACGGACGGCGGAACGGGCGAGGTCACGTGGCTAGGTTCCCATGTCCGTCGCAACCGGCGGGCGTAACGCCCGCGCTGAGTATTGTCCCGACACGTGACGAGCGGTCCGCACGGTCGTGAGCCAAGGCGCTGGCTGCTCGTCGTCGCACTCGTCGTCGTCGCAGGGCTCACGGTTGTCTTCTTCGCGACGGAACGGTCGGACGAACCGGCATCCGCGCCCCCACTTGGCCCGACAACCTGTGGGACCACGACGGACCCACCGGAGGGTGCGACCGCATCTCAGGTGACCTCGAACGGGGTCGTCTACAACGTCTACACGTTCGACGCCGGTGGCAGCCTCACGCCTACGCAGTCCGTCACCGCGGACTACGCCGTCGGCGGTGACGGAGGCAGTGAGTCGGGCCAACCGATTGCCCTGGCCGCGGGCACGACCTACCAAGTCGTTCCCGGCGTCGGCATTCGCGATGGTGCCGCGGCCGACGGAGGAGTTGGCGGGACGCGCGCGGTTGTCGTCCGTTGGCCGCGGTTCTGCCTGAACATCTCGCAGCCAACGTCCCCACAGTTGGTCGGCACGCTGCTCTCCTGGGCGGCTCCCGCGTATATCCCCAGCGGGCAGAGCGTCGCTTCCTACACCGTCATCGTCAGGAATCTCGCGGACGACGTCGCGGGCAAGGTCTATGGGCGCAGCTCGAGCGGAACGGAGACGAGCGTGGATATCAGCGGCGCGAGCGCATCCCAATGCACTGCTGCGAACCCGTCCGGCTGGACTTGCAGCGAGGGAATCGACCTGCACAGTGGCCAGACCTACGAGTTCCGGGTCTTCGCGAACTCCCTGGACTCGGGGCCGGTTGGGCAACTGACCGAACCCCTCGCTTTCCTCGTGCAGTAGTCCCTCCGAGCTACTTCGGGTGCGCCGGGCATCGAATATCGCGCTACTGTCACATTTATGTCGCAGAAATTTCGCAGAATCGTCACTGGCAGCATCGCGCTCGCCGTCGGCTCGGCGCTGCTTCTCGGCTATTCGACGACTCCCGCACTTGCCGCCGGACCCACCGTGTGTACCTCCACTGGCGGGTCCACGACTACGGCCACCATCGGCGGTATCCGCTACAACATCGTCACCTTCATCGCGGGCGGCACGTTTACCCCCGCGCAGGCGACCAGCGCCGACTACCTCCTTGTGGGTGGTGGAGGAGGTGGTGGGGGCGGGTCGTCAACGACCTCTGGCGGGGGCGGTGGCTCGGGACGAGTCAACATCAGCTCGACCCGGATCTCGATCCCGGCAAGTGCCCAGACGATTACCGTCGGAACAGGCGGCGCTATCGGAACCCAGACGACGCGCGGCGGTACCGGTGGAACCAGCAGCATCGCGGCCCTGGCCACCGCGGTCGGTGGTGGTGGTGGCGGTGCGGGAGCCACTACGACAACCGGCGGTAACGGCGCGTCGACCGGCGCCGGCGGCGGAGCGTCAGCCGCAGCGGCTGCCGGTGCAACTCCTACTTTTGGCAACGTCGGCGGAGCCGGATTCACGAGCGCTACCAGCAATCTCCGCGCAGGCGGTGGTGGTGGCGGGCCGGGCAGCGCGGGCACCGCGGCCACCAGCGCTCAGGGTGGAGGTGGCGGCACGGGAACCACCAGTAGCTTCACGAACGCATCCGTCACCTACGGCGGTGGTGGCGGCGGCGGCGCCGCGACCAATGTCGGTGCGGGGGGATCGAGCAACGGCGGCTCGGGCGGCGCGGGGACGAATGCCGGTGTCGCGGGTGTGGCAAATCGCGGCGGTGGTGGTGGCGGTGGGGGCAATGGCACGGCGAACAAGAATGGTGGCCTGGGCGGCACGGGCCTCGTCATCATTCGATACCCGCGCTACTGCGTCAACGCATCACCCCCAACCTCGGTCGCGTTCAGCAGCCCGACGATGTCCTGGGCAGCTCCCGCCTACCTGCCGTCGGGTCAGACCGTCGCGTCGTACACCGTGACCTATCGGGTATCGACCGACACGACGGCGGGCAATATCTACGCGCGGAGTACGAGCGGATCGATCCTGTCGCTGAATGTCACCGGAGTGGCGCAGGGCGCCTGCACCACCAACAACCCATCGGGCTGGACGTGCAACGCCGGAGTAACACTGACCTCCGGCAAGACGTACGAGTTCCGAGTCTTTGCGAAGTCGTCTACCGGAACTCTCGGCCAGCAGGCTGCCGCGATCACCTACACCGTCCCGTAACCCGGACAAAGTCCGCACTTCGGGCCGCCGCCGGATATTTCCGGTGACTTTCGGCCGATATTTAGCCATAGACAGCCTGCGTGATAGGTCAGGAGACCTGGATCGCCCTGATATTCTTCTCGCGAGGCGAGTCTTATCCGGGATAATCCAATGCGGATACAAGTGGAGGAGCGTGCGGCCATGGCCACGGTGCGTTCCGCACGTCGCCTGCTCGCGCTCGCTGGAGCGTCGTCACTAGTCGTGGGAGTGACGTGGTTGGCCGCGCCCGCTCAGGCCGCTGCACCGGGCTCTCCTGCTTGTAACGCCACCGGCGGAGCCATTACCTCGACCACTGCCGAGAACGTCGCTGGCAGTTTCGTCCACACATTTTTGACAAACGGCACATTCACGCCGAAGCAGTCCATGACGATCACCTATCTCGTGGTGGGCGGTGGCGGTGGTGGCGGTGGTGCCGCCGCCAGCACAGCAGGTGGCGGTGGTGGGGCTGGCGAGATGATCTCGTCGACGGCAGCAGTAACCGCAGGCACCGCGTATGCGATCACGGTTGGCGGCGGCGGGGCCGGCGGTGCCTCGACGACGAGCCGCGGAACCGTCGGTACAGCCAGCAGCATCGGGACGTTGTCGATCACCGCAGCCGGTGGCGGTGGTGGAGCGGCAGGCGTGACGAACTTTGCAGGTGTCAATGTCACCAGCGGTGAATCCGCCGGCGGTGCAGGCGGCAACGCGGCCAATGGAACTCCTGTCGGTGGAACCGCGACCGCCCCGGGCGGGGCGGGAGGCAATGGTCGAGGATCCACGACGACCTCGCGTCCGGCGGGCGGCGGCGGCGGCGGTGACGGCGCGGACGGGACGACCAGCCCGTCAAACGGCAATGGCGGTGCAGGAGGAACTGGATCTACCAGTTCCATCAGCGGGACGTCCTTGACGTACGCAGCCGGCGGCGGTGGAGGCGGCCGCGCGAGTGGTGGCGCTGGAGTGGCAAACGTCAGCGGCGCTGGCGGCCTCGCGATCGCGGGAACGTCTGCGCCGTCCAATCGCGGCGGCGGCGGCGGAGGCGCTGGCAACGGCACAAGTGGCACGAAGGCCGGCGGGAACGGCGGTTCGGGCGTGGTCATCATCTCGTACGCCAAGAACGCCGGCTGCTTCTCCGCTCCTCAAACCCCGGCATTCTCCAGCCCAAACTTCAGCTGGACCGCGCCCGCTACGACACCCACTGGGCAGACGGTGTCCTCGTACACGGTGATGTACAAGCGGTCGACGGACACCACCTACGGCAACATCTACGCGCGTCGGGTGGTTGGGCAGACGGCGCTCACCCTCAATATCATCGGTGTCGACAACGCCGCCTGCGCTGCGAACAACAGCCCGACCATCTGGACATGTGTCTCGGTCCAACTGATCAGTGGCCAGACGTATGACTTCAAGGTTTTCGCCAAGGGCAGCGCCGCCAACTCCTTCGGGCGGTTGTCGGCTGCAGTCCAGTACACGGTTCCGTAGGCAATCGACATGACAGGAGGTGAGCAAGTGGAGAACGAACGACAGCAGTGGGTAACCCCACGCCTGGTGCCGCTTGCTGCCTCCGGCGATTCGAAGAACAATCTCTCGGGCACTGGTGACATCGACCAGACCTACAGCGGGTTCCCGTACGGCTACAGCTAAGCCCATGCAGGGGCTCAGGGCACGGATCGGTCCCTCAGGTTTCGTCATTGACGGGCCGAGATCGGGTGCGCCGACGGTAGTCACCGAAGTGCGCGCGCGCGACGGATCTCTTGCTGGCGCGGTTTACGGCGCCGCCACCCAAGCCGAGGCAGACTCGCTCGTCATGCGTCTGTCCCTCGGTGGTGACCCGGGCGGCCTGGACACTCCTTGGATGGCTGTCGCGCGTTTCGGATCCGACGGTCTCGCCGCCGCCGCCTCCATGATGCTGCCGAGCGGGCTTTTCTGGACGGTTAGTGACGACGACCTCGTGGTCGCGTCCGATCCACAGGCCGCAACGTCCGCGCCAGTCATAGACCCGCAGTACATCCACGATTACCTCGCGCTGCGAGCGGCGCCGCACACGACTCCATTCGTTGGTGTGCACCGCGCGAACTCCGGCGCGACCTTGACGTGGAACTCTCCACGGACGGGGCCCGCAACTCATGTGTGGTGTGGCCCTAGCGCGTGGTCCCAGCCCACCCTCGACGGCCCGGCCGCGGTGAGGACTTACGTGGAGACGTTCGACGCAGTCGTGTCGGAGTTGGCGCGGCGCTCGGGACCGGCGGTGGCCACCGTGTCTGGCGGCCTTGACTCGACGTTCGTCGCTGCCTCGTTAGCGCGAGGGGCGGCTAGCACAGTCCGCGGACTTACCTACGCACCGCTCAGCGCGGCAATGCTCGGTGGTGATGCTGACGAATCAGGGCTGGCGCTGCTCATGGCTGATGCCTATCCAGAGCGGCTGTCGATCGAGCTCGTTGACAACGCGGACGAGGTCCGACCGCTCGTCGCGGCCGCCGAAATCTCGCGCCGTGCGGGTGTGCCGACGTTCACGCCCGCCAATCAGCCGTGGCTCACACGCATGCGCGACATCGCTGCGGGCGAGGGTTCGTCTATGTGGTTCGTAGGCTCGAACGGGAACGCTGCGTTCAGCTATCACCACCCGTATGCCGCTGACTACTACGTGCGTCGCGCCAGGCTCGACGGCGTCGCCAAACTCACCGCGGACGGTGGCCTTCGTACACGCGTTCTCGGTCCCCTACGACGCCAGTACCTCGGTAAGTCCGTCGACGCCGCTCCTTCCATGGATCGAGCCCGCTACCTGAAATGGTTGGCCCGTTCGGTCACGGGACTTCCTGCAGCCGGCAATCCCGCGGCGATGGAGGGGGTTCTCATGGCGGATCCGTTTTCCTCGCGTGCTGTCATCGAAGTCGCCGCGTCGATCACCCCGGCCGAGTGGGCACATGGATCTGTCGGTCGGGGATTCGCGCGGCGAGCGAGCGCAGGTCGAGTACCCGACGCCATTCGGCTTCGCACCGGACGCGGACTGCAGGGCCGCGATGCTTGGTACGTCATCCGCCACGACAAAGAGGACTATCTCGACCGAATCGCAGCAGTCAGTGCAGTTGCCGGCTTGGAGGGAGTCGATTCCAGGGCGATGTCGGCGCAGGTGGCCGCGTGGCCGTGGGGCGAGATCGAAGGACCGCCCTGGCTCGATCAGGTTGCTGTCGACCGAGTTCTCGGCGTGGCCGAGTTTGTAAGCATTTGGTAGCCCCGATGCGTCGGCGTAACCTCTACTCGTGAGGGCCACCAGAATTCGCGTGCGCCGCGTGTCGCGGCCAGCGATCGCAGTTGCCGCCGCCTGTGGCCTCGCGCTTGGCGCCTCGTTGGCCTCCCAGGCGCCAGCAGCCGCGGCTGACGCTTCTTTGGGAGTGATCCTCTACAGCGCTGGCGGTTCGCAGATCCAGTTCAGCATCTGCCTGACGGAGGGCGATGCCCTGCCTGCGCGTCTCGCCGGCTCGTACTCGGTCAGCGGCGGCCCCGGCGCCATCGGCCCGGTCGACTGGTCGGACCCGGATCCCACCTCTGTGCTCATTGGGACGGACCCGTGCCCGAACGCCTATGTGACGATTGCCGTGAATGACCTCGCCCCGTCGACCTCGTACACGATCTCCGTGCATGCGGACCTCATGCCCAAGGTCGAGGACGACGACGGCGAGTTTGTCGATGACAGCCTGAGATCGACTGTGTCGCTTGATGCATCGCTGGTGACGTCGACAACCGACGGGCTCTCGGCTGAGGACGGCTCTGGCGGCGGATCCGACGACGCAGGCACAGGCTCGACCAGCGAGGGAACCGCTACCGGCTCGACGGACGGCTCAAGCGGCCCGGCGACGGGTGTCGCGAGCAGTCCGACAACCGCACCGGTCGTCATCGCCAGTCCGGGCACGTTCAGCGCAGCGCAGCTAACTGCGCTCACGCCAGCTCAGGTGGCGACGATCTCCGCCGCAGTGTTCGGGCAGTTGCCGCCGTCCACCTTCAAGGCACTGTCGGCATCTCAAGCTGCGGTGCTGACCATCGAGCAGGCGTCGAGCATCCGGGCTGCGCGCGCCGCAGAGCTTCGGCCGTCGGCTGTCGCCGCGCTTAGCCCCGCAGCAGTGGCGGCGTTGCGGCCCTCTGCGATCAAGTTTCTTTCTCCCGCGGCGATCCAAGCGATGACTACTGCGCAGTTGCGCGCACTGACCTCGCGCCAGATCGATGCGCTGCGGCCACTCCAGATCGCCGAGCTCAGCCCCGCCCAGAAGGCGATACTCGGAATCAAGTGACGATGCCGAGCGACACCTCCGCGCAGAGCGCCGCATCGCGGCGCTGGCGAGGTCGCGCTCGGGTCGCGCAGGCCATGGCCCTGATCACCGCGACGGGAGTCGCGCAGAAGGTCGTCCCAATGACTCGCTGGTCACGAGTAATCGGCGAGCACGCGCAGGTGCCGCGGACGTGGGAGGCAACATCCGAGCAGGCGGTGCCCGTGCGGAGTGCCGACCTCGACGAGGAACGGGTGCGCCGAGCGATTCGTCGAGCTTCGGACCGACTCCCGTGGACGCCCAGCTGCCTCGCCCAGGCGGCGGCTGGACAGATCATGCTGCGCCGTCGTGGCAAGCCGGGAGTGGTCGTCATCGGGCTGCGTCCGGCGGAGGGGGAATGGGACGCGCACGCGTGGCTGCTCGGCGCACGCGGAGCGCTGACTGGCGGCCTGGATGCCGAGGGCTTCACTCCGACGACCGTGTTCGAGGTGCCCGAGGGTCTCAAGGCGCAGGACATCGACCTGTCGCAGCCGACTCCGCACCACGCGTAGGCGCTACAGGCCCTCGAGGCGGCGCTCGATCTCCGCGGTAACCGAGGCAGGTATCGGACGGCACCCGCAGGCCTGCGCATGAGCGAGGTGCCAGTCCACGCGCTCGTCCATCGTCGCGTGCGAGCCCAGCACGTGCTCGCTATGCCACTCCGCATTCACGCGTCCTCCTCCGGATATGGGCAGTGCCGGCAGCGGTTCCCGCAGCAGTAGCCGCGTTCCAGCTGCGTCCTCCGAGTGAACACGAAGTACCCGGTCGCCGGATCCGTGTAGCCCGCATCGCCACGTGCTTCTGCAGCATCATGCGCCGCCCACGTGCGGGAGTCCAGAGATGGCAGCGGCTTACCGCTCACCCAGACGGCCCGAAGCGCTCGACGCGGATCGACTCGACGGGCATTCCCGCCGCGAGGAGCAGTTGGCTGGCGCTTTCTGCGAAGCCCGAGGAACCGCAGACGAAGGCCACCTGGTCCCCGTGAACGAACGGCCGAATGTCGTCCACGGTGAGACGGCTCGCCGTGCGGCCTGCCGATCCGTCCTCGCGTGACAGTGCGACTACATGGCAGCCCTCGAGGATCTCGGCCTCGTACGGCAGTTCGGCTGCGGTGCGTGCGGCGGCCGCGAGGCAGACCAGATCCGGGCGACCGATGGCGCGTGCATGACGCATGATCGACACGAGCGGCACGACGCCGGTGCCTCCGCCGACGGCAAGGGCCGGAGTTACACCGTCCCAGACGAACCAGCCGCCGATCGGGCCGCGCACCTCGAGCTCGTCTCCCACCTGCACGATGTCGCTGAGGAACACCGAGACCTCGCCCTCCGGCAGCCGCTCAATGCAGAGTTCTACGAGCGGGTCCGACGGAGCGGAGGCGATCGAGTATGAGCGCTGAGCGGTGTAGCCATCGTCGGCGCGCAGTCGCACGACGTAGTGCTGGCCGGGAAGGTGGTCGATCCGGTTGTCGACCTCGAGGCGGAGGATGACGAACCGCGGGGCGGGGTGCGTGATCTCGCGAACGATCGCGCGGCCCCAGCCGCCACTGGGCGCGGGTGCCACCTCGGGAAGAAGATCCACCTCAGTCGCCCTGGTAACGCTGCTCGAGCCACGGGTCGCCACGGTCGTGGTACCCATTGCGTTCCCAGAAACCGGGCTCGTCATCTCGCATCAACGTCAGCGAGGTCACCCACTTCGCGCTCTTCCAGAAGTACAGGTGCGGCACGAGCAGTCGAACGGGACCGCCGTGTGCGGGAGTCAGGGGCTGGCCTTCGAAGGACCAGGCCACCCACGCCTTCCCGCCGCGCAGGTCGTCGAGCGGAAGGTTCGTGGTGTAGCCGGTCGTCGAGGTCGCCATGACGTATGCGGCGTCGGCGGTCGGCTTCGCCGCATCGAGGAGCACGTCGACACTGACCCCGCCGAATGTCACCCCGAGCATCGACCAGGTGGTGACGCAGTGGATGTCGCCCGTGTATTCCGACTGCGGCAGCGCGTGAGCCTCGTCCCAGGTCCACGTCGTCGGCGACTCGACGAGCCCATCGACGGTCATCGTCCACTGGTCGGTATGCAGGTTCGGCGTGACCTCGGCGGTGAGCACGGGCCAGTCGGTGCCGGTGTCGTACTGGCCCGGCGGCAGCCGAGGGTCGCGCTCCTGCCGGCGTCCAAGGAATCCCCGTGTCGTGGCCATAGCGCCACCGTAGACGCCGCCTCCCCTTCACGCGAGTGGGCACTTGTCGGGGCGAAATCGCGCCCAGCACCCCGACAGGTGCCCACTCGCGGAAGGAAGAGAGAGGGGCGGGTGTCGGACGCTGCGCGTACGGTCAGCGCAATGACCGTACGCGCAGCCACACCGAGTACCCCTGGCGCCATCGCCCGCTACCTCGCCGCCGCCGATGCGGGCGATTGGCTCGCCCTCGCTGACTGCTTCACCAATGACGGCGTCGTCCGCGACGAGGGCGAGACTCATGTAGGTCGCGCGCAGATCATTGCGTGGCGCGAGAAGGTGGCTGCAGCATTCGTCTGGACCACCACGGTGCTGTCCGTCGAGGCCACCGGCGACGACGAGTTCACGGTCTTGATGCGCATCGAGGGCAATTTCCCCGGCGGCGTCGCGGACTTGAAGCAGAAGTTCGAACTGCGCGACGACCTCATCGCGGTCCTCGACATTCATCCCTGACGATCCGACGTCGATACCCTCAGCGCATGCGCGTGGTCTCGATGCTTCCGTCGGCGACGGAGATCGTCTACGCGCTCGGACTCGACGACCAGCTCGTGGGCGTGACCTTCGAATGCGACGAGCCGGCGCGTGCGCGCAGTGACAAGACGGTGCTCGTCACCGGCCGCGACACATCGTCCATGACACCGGGTGAGATCGATGCCTACGTGCACGAGCGGATGGCAGCGGGCGAGGACCTCTACACCTTGCACGCAGGTGCCATGGCCGAGCTTGCTCCCGACCTGATCATCAGCCAGGACATCTGTCGCGTGTGCGCGGTGCCCGCGGGCCAGGTCGAGGATGCGTTGACGCATCTGGGCTGCTCGGCCGACGTGCTCTCGCTCGATCCGCGCACCCTCGAGGAGGTGCTCCAGTCGATACTCGCGGTCGGCGGGCGCACGGGCGTCGGCCCGCGCGCCGAGGAGTTCGTCGCCGCCCTTCGAGCACGACTGCGTGACGTCGCTGATCGCGTGGCTGGACTTCCTCGTCCACGGGTCGTGGTGATCGAGTGGGTGGACCCGCCGTTCTCGGCTGGGCACTGGGTGCCCGACCTCGTCGTCGCTGCAGGCGGTGAGCCCGTATCGGCCGTAGCGGGCGGTCGTTCGGCGCAGACCACCTGGCAGGCGATCGCCGAGGCGACGCCGGACATCGTCGTGGTCGCGCCGTGCGGCTATCACCTCGACGGCGCACTGCAGCAGGCGCGCGTCGTCGCCGCGCACCTGCCCGGCCTACCGGTGTGGGCGATCGACGCCGACGGGCTTGTGGTGCGTCCGGGACCGCGCCTGGTTGACGGCGTTGAGTCGCTAGCCGCGATCCTGCACCCAGGCGCCGTCCATCAGCCGAAACCGGGTGCAATAGCTCGCCTGAGAACGTGACAATCGCGAAACTGCCAATCGACGCAATACGACTCAATTTGCGACAAAACTGCGACAGATGGCACGCAGGTTCCTGATGTCGACCGGAACTGGCCAGATTTGAGATGTGATTGAGCGTGCAGTCGGCAAAGGCGCTGTGCTGCAACGGGTTTGCCCGACCATCGAAGCGCCGGTCGCGGCGGCGAAAATGCTTCCGAAGGCTTAACTGAGCCCGAAACCCGTCGTATGATTCCCGAGGTGGATTAGCCGGGATTATCTGGGGGAATTCGGTGGCACGCTCTGGAGCGCAGAGGTCTGCTCGTGCGCTCGTGGTAGTCGGCATCGTTGGCGCTGGTCTGGTCCTGACCTCGATCCCGACGGCCTCCACTGTCGCGGCATTTCCCGAGATACCGAACTACTGCAACGCCTGGACCACTGGCGCCTCGCAGGTTCTCGTCGCCAACAACTACCGACGCTTCACGTTCACCGCCGATGGCACGTTCACCACGCCCAACACGGTCGCCATGCCCGTGAAGATGTTCATCATGGGTGGCGGTGGCGGTGGCGGCGCCGGGGGAATCGCGAAGTCCGGTGGCGGTGGCGGTGGCGGAGCGGCCCTGGAGTACCTCGAGACCGACGTCTCGCTCGAAGCAGGCACCGCGTACACGATCACGATCGGGCAGGGTGGCGCCGGCTCGACCAGCTTGACTCAGCGCGGAGCCTCCGGGACGTCGACCATCGTCGCGGGCGGCTCGCAGCATTTCGAGGCGACGGGCGGTGCCGGCGGGGGTTCTGGCGACTCGTCTGCAGCATCGGGAGCGAGCGGAACCATCTACTCCGGCATGCCGGCCGGGAGCAGCGCGGGAGGCGGGGGCTCGTACAACAATTCGGCGCAGACCGGCGGCACCGGAGCCACCAGCGGCGGCAACGGCGGAACGGGAAATGCGGGCTCCGGAAACGCATCTCAGCAGGAGACGCGGCGCACGGGAGGCGGAGGTGGCGGCGCCAGCCCAACGGCTGGATCCAACGCGTCCAACTCCAAGGGCGGAAACGGCGGTAGCGGCGAGTCCAATAGCGATGCCACGAACGTGTCAGTCACGTATGGCGGTGGCGGAGGCGGAGGTGGTCGCACGAGCGCGTCGACCGGTGGTTCCGGTGGCGGTGGCGCGGGCGGCATCGACTCCGCGGATCCCGCCGTCTACAACGGTGCGGACGCGAACACGACTGGCGGAGTCGCAGGCGGCGGCGGTGGCGGCGGCGCAAACAGCGCGACGATCGCGTTGACCAGCGGCGGCGCCGGGGCTCGCGGCACTGTCGTCATCGCGTACAAGGACAACTACACCTGCCCGCGCACCGCCCCGACCGGAACGCCTGGAGTCACGGGTGTCGTCGCCTCGAACACGGCCGTGCTGTCCTGGACGGCGCCGACGACGTTCGTGTCGCCGCAGGCGGTGGCTTCCTACACAGTCGTGTACTACCTGCCCGGCGGTACCAGTTCGGGCAACATTTACGCGAAGGGCGGCCCGGTCACGCCGCGAACTATCAACATCTCCGGCGCGACGGAGTCCGCGTGTGAGTCGTTGAACGCAGGCTGGGACTGCTCGTCGAGCCTGTCGCTGTCCGGCGCCACCGGTGTGACGTTCAAGGTCTTTGCGCGCACCACCGTCGGCGGCGTCGGGAAGCTCACGGCAGCATCCTCACCTTCCGTGTCGTACCCGTAGGCAGGCGACGACATGCCCAGATCTGCGCGCGCACTGGTTGCCATGACATCAGTCCTCGTTGCTGGCTTCATCGGTGCGGCGCCAGCTCATGCCGACAGCGGCGATATCTCGCTGAGCGTCGTGCGCACGAGCGCCTCCGAGATCCATGTGGGTGCGTGCGTGAGCAGCGCCGCGTTGGATCAGTTGCCGTTCAACCCGGTGATCGCGTACGACGTGACATCGTCAGCGGGAACCGTCGCGTCCGCGACGTGGTCGTACGAGGATCCCGAGGCAGCACTGGTGAACACGAACCCGTGCCCCGCAGAATTCGTGTCGTTTGCGATCGAGTGCCTAGCTCCCGGCACGCAGTACACCTTCACCGCCAATGCCACGTTCACGCCCCGGCTTTCCGATGATCTTGGGGTCACCGATCCGGACCGGCCGGTGCGGACGTCGACAGCCTCGATCACCGCTACGACACGCGGCAGTGCTGGCGCGGGCGGATGCGCGGCTGACGACGGCGGGGGAGCCGACGGCTCAGGATCGACGGACAGCGGCTCCACCCCGGAAGCCGTGACGGTCACGCCCAGCACGGGCGCCACCTCGGTCGGCCCCTCGAGCGGTGGCGAAGACGAGCAGCGGGTCGTCATCGAGCGCCCGGAGGCATTCCGGCCAGCCCAGCTCGCGGCGCTGTCACCGGCGCAGATTGCGACGATCGAGCCGACGGTCTTCGGCCGGCTGCCCGCCGTGGCCTTCACTGCGCTCACCCCCGCCCAGGCCGCTGCGCTGAGCCCGGAACAGGCATCGGTAATCCGGCCGGCACGGGCCGCGAGCCTCAGTCCGGCGGCAGTCCGCGCGTTGTCTGTCGATGCGATCGAGGCGTTACGACCGGCCGCGGTGAAGTTTCTGTCTCCGCAGGCGGTCGGTGCGTTGACTACCCCGCAACTGCGCGCTCTGACTCCGCGTCAGGTCGCCGCGCTCCGGCCTAAACAACTTGCCGTTCTGACCACTGCCGAGCGGGCGCTGCTGCGTCGCTGACTACGTCGCGACCGCCTGCAGGGTGTAGGTCAGCGGGATCCGCGTCGACTCATCGATGAAGCGCCACTCCCCGCCTTCACCAAGGCGGACGATGTCGGCGCTGAACGGATTCCACGGAACGCTCTCCTGCTCGTCGAGTGCGGTGATCCTCATGCCGGCATCGAGCAGAGCCGTGACGATCTCCCCGAGACCGTGGTTCCACGAGTGGTTCTCCGTGTGAGTCAGTGATCCCTCGATCTCCACGTACGAGCCCTCGGTGTTGTCGACTACAGGATCAGCCGTCTCGAAGTAGGGATAACGCAACACGAGCTCGGTGTCCTCGCGTTCGTAGTCGAGCGCCCACAGCAGGGGGTGCCCCTCGCGAATGAACAGCCGGCCGCCTGGCCGGAGCAGGCCGCGGACCGTCTTCGCCCATCGGTCGATGTCCGGCAGCCAGCACAGCGCACCAATGCCGGTGTAGACGAGATCGAAAGTCCCCTCACCCAGTGCGTTCACGGCGTCGTAGGCGTCGGCAACCGCGTAGTCGATTTCTGCCCCGGCCCGCGCTGCGAGGTCGCGTGCCTGGTCGATCGATACGGGCGAGAAGTCGAGCCCGGTCATGCGCGCCCCCAGCCGACTGAGCGAGAGCGTGTCCGTGCCGATGTGGCACTGCAGGTGCAAGCCCGCCAGCCCCGAGATGTCACCGAGCCGCGGGAGGTCGAACTGGACCACGTCGCTTAGATGCTCCGGGTCGGACACGAACCGAGCGAACGCGTAGTCGGGAGAGGCCGCGTGCGCGGGAGCGCGTTCGTCCCAGTGGGCGAGGTTGACGGAGCGCGAGTCGGCCATGACTGCACCCTACGTAGCGATGTCGCGGGTGCATACTTCGATCATGGACGAACTGCACCGGCACATCGAGGAACTCATCGCCGAGGAGCACAGCCTGCGCGGCGGGCATGTCGATCCGGACGGCGCGAAGCGCATCGAATCGCTCGAGCGCCAGCTCGACCAGGCCTGGGACCTGTTGCGGCAGCGCGACGCGCTCAGGCGTGCGGGCGTGAATCCCGACGAGGCGCAGGAGCGCCCCGAGTCCGAGGTCGAGGGGTACCTGCAGTAGTCCCGCGCGCGGGTCAGCGATGGCCCGCTGCGCGTGCAATGCCCGAGATGATCGCGGCCAGTTCCTGCGGACGCGACCACATGGGCCAGTGACTTGTCGGCAGGTCCACGTACGAGACGTCGTGCAGGTCCTTGAGTCCGCCGAGGAACGCGTAGCCCTCCTCGGCTGCTGCCTGGTACTGCTCGGATGAGAATGCCGTGCAGATCACTGTGGTGGGCACGTCCAGTCGCGCGTCGTTCGTCAGGACCGCGGATTCCCGCAAGGCCGCACCGGGCTCGGGAACCGACCGCTCCCGGAAGGTGTCGAGCTGTTCCTGGCTCAGGCCGCTGAGGTTCTCCTCCTCGGCGAGCTTCTCCGGCGAATGCAACGGCAGCTCGACGTCGCTGAACTCGGGGTCGAGCGGCCCGTTCGCGGGACCGGAGTCGACGTAGATCATCGCCACGATCTGCTGGGGAATCCGATCGGTGACCGCATAACCCGGTGCCCCCGCTCCGCTGTGCACGGCAAGAACCACCGGGTCGCCGGCCGCGATGACCTCAGCGCAGATCGCCTCGATGTGGTCCTCGAGGGTGATGGAGGACCTGTCGGTGTGCACGGAGTCGAGGCCGGGCAGCGTGATCGCCATGACGTCGTGGCCATCGGCGATGAGCGCGGCGGCGACCTCGTCCCACGCCCAGGCGCCGAGCCAAAATCCGGGAACAAGAACGATCGGAGGCGTCTTCATGCGCCCACCGTAAGCGGGGGGACCGACACGGGTCGACCTACAGGTTGGTCATCCGCTCCATGGCCCCCGAGTAGCGGTCCCCGAACACCTGGATCTGCGCTGCAGCGGCGTCGATCTCTGCGAGGTCGGCCTCGGTCAGGACGACGTCGACGGCGCCGAGGTTCTCGTCCAGCCGGTGCAGCTTGCGGGTCCCGGGGATAGGCACGATCCACGGCTTCTGCGCGAGCAGCCAGGCGAGTGCGACCTGGGCGGGCGTCGCACCCTTCCTCTCGCCGACGGCAGCGAGCAGGTCGACCACGGCCTGGTTGTGAGCAAGGGCCTCGGGGGTGAATCGCGGGTTCCCGTTACGGGAGTCGTTCATGGAGTCGAACGTTGTCGTCGCGCTGATGGTGCCGGTGAGGAAGCCGCGGCCGAGGGGGCTGTACGGCACGAACCCGATGCCGAGCTCCTCGCACGTTGGCAGCACCTCTTCCTCGGGACGTCGCCACCAGATCGAGTACTCGCTCTGCACTGCCGTCACTGGCTGCACCGCGTGCGCGCGACGGATCGTGGCCGCCGCAGCCTCCGACATGCCGAAGTACTTGACCTTGCCAGCCTCGATGAGCTCCTTGACCGCGCCGGCGACGTCCTCGATCGGCACGTCGGGGTCCACGCGATGCTGGTAGTACAGGTCGATCGTGTCGACGCCGAGGCGGGTCAGCGAGCCCTCGACGACGCGACGGATGACCTCGGGCCGGCTCGTGACCTTCGGTGTTGGCATCGACCCATCCGGCCCGATATCCCAGCCGAACTTCGTCGCGATGGTGACCTGGTCGCGGTAGGGCGCGAGCGCCTCGCCGACCAACTCCTCGTTCACGTATGGCCCGTAGACCTCCGCGGTGTCGAAGAAGGTGACGCCGCGGTCGACCGCGGCATGGATCAGCGCGATCATCTCCTGGCGGTCGGGCTTGTCGCTGTAGCCGCCTGTCATGGTCATGCAGCCCAGGCCGAGGGCGGAGACCTCAGGGCCGTTCGTGCCGAGGGTTCGCTTGTCCATGGTTGCCGCTCCTGCCATTGTCGGTAGGTCCAACGTAGAGGAGCGAGTCGTGAGGATTCATCGCAGTAACCCGGACATCGGCTACCTCGACCCCGAGCGCCTCGCGTCCCTCGGCGTCTCGCAGGTCGTCGTCGCGGGAGGCCAGGTGCACTGGTCGGGCATCGTCTCGACGTCCGGCAGCGACGTCGAATCCCAGCTGACGTCCATCCTGCGCACGCTCGATGCGTGCCTTGAGTCGGCTGGCACCGACCGCACTCGCGTCGTGATGCTGACGATGTTCACCACCGACATGGACGGACTGTCCTCGGCGTTGAAGTCCGTCTATGCGCCGTGGGCCGGCGATCATCGCCCCGCGCTGACCTGCATCGGCGTGGCTCGTCTGGCCCACCCGGAACTTGCGCTTGAACTGCAGGGGATGGCCCTGACCAAGGACGCCGACGCCTAACGCCTCTCGTCGGCGGGGGAGCGTGAGTCAGGCGCGACCGACGTTGACGACCTGCCGGCTCCACGACGCATCGACCGCGGCTTTCACCAGCACCGCGGCACAGTCGCCGTGCGAGAGAGACTTCGCCGGCAGGATGCGTGCGCCAGGACCGGCGAGGTACTGGCCGGTGGCCGGGGAGTGCTTGAGTGCCGGCGGACGGACGATCACCCAGTCAACAGAACTTCCCCGGATCTCGTCCTCGGCCTTGAGCTTGTCGACCTTCAATGCGGGATAGACAAGACCGAAGACCTTGACGGCAAATCGACCGCCACCGGACAACTCGGCACCGTCGCTGCAGATCATCCCGCTCTCGAGAACGAACCGGCCGACGCCTCCGGCGCTACACGCCGCCAACATGTTGTGCGTGCCTTCGGAGATGAGCGTGCCTGCCTTACGGTTGCTCGCCGGCCCGATTGTCGAGATGACGACGTCGGCACCGACGACCGCGTCCGCGACAGTCGTGGGATCGAGGACGTCGGCACGCACGACAACGAGCCTGTCTCGTGCCGCAACCGCGTCGGGGTGTCGCACGGCTGCGACCACGTGGTGGCCGTCCGCGAGTGCGCGGTCGACAACCTGCGTTCCGGTGCCCCCGGCCGCGCCGAGCACCACGATCCTGAGTTGCTTCGTTGCCTGTGCGTTCGTCATCAAGGCTCCCCATCGTGAGGTTGAGCTCGCCAGTCGCTTGCATCACGCAAGTTACTTGCTTGCGTGATGCAAGTCAAGGTATTTTGGCGGGGTGCTTGGACGCCTGTACGAAGGTCAGCAGTGCTCGGCCGCCTGGACGCTGGAACTGGTCGGCGAGCGCTGGAGCCTGCTGATCCTGCGGGACGCGCTCTTCGTCGGCTCGACGCGTTTCTCGCAGTTCCAAAAGAGCCTGGGAATCGCCACCAACATCCTCGCCAAGCGCCTTGACGGCTTCGTCGAGGTTGGCCTAATGGAGCGGCGGCAATCCGGCACGGGGCGGGACCAGACGGAGTACGTCGTCACCGAGAAGGCAATTGAGTTGAAGACGGTGATCATGGCTCTCACCCAATGGGGCGACAAGTGGATCCAGCCCGGACCCTTCGTCTTCGGAGATGTCGCGGACGGAGAGGGCGTGTCACTCGAGTTGCGGCGCGAAGTCGATGGCGGCCAGGTCGAGGCTGCGGACGTGGTGTCGAGGCTGCGCTAGCCGATGCAGCTCAGCGTGCGGCCGCCACAGTCTTGGCGACGACCCAGCGATGCTTGCCGATCATTCGGTCGCGCGCGAAGCCCAGCGCCTCGTACGTGGACAGCGCACCGTTGTAGAGAAACCCCGCAGGCACCGACTCGCTGTCCTCCGGATAGCCCTCGACCACTCCTCCGCCGTTCGCGGCAATCAGCTCGAGCGCCCCGGCGAGGCCAGCTGCGAAGATGCCCTTGCGGCGATGTCCCTTGCCGACGAAGCAGCAGGCGATCCGCCAGTCGGGCGACGCCGTGGCGCCCTTGTCGTACGCAGCTCGGCTCTTGATCCGCGGCAGTTCCTCAGGCGCGCCGAACTGGCACCAGCCCACGCAGTCGGCCCCGTCAAACACCAGGGCGGCGTGGGTAGTGCCGTCCTCGACGCGCTTCAGCTTGCGTTCGCGATTGAGAGCGGCAGTGGTCTCCTTGCCGACGCCTTCGGGATGGAAACCCATGCACCAGCAGCCGCCGAATACTCCGTTGTTCGCCTCGACGAGCGCCGCGTACGCGGGCCAAGTCGACTCGTCGAGTGCCTTGATCGTGTAGGTGGAGGCGGCCACAAGCGTTCGCTACTCGACGCTCGGCACGTTGTCGACGATCTCGTCATACGACTGCGGCGCTGGAAGATCCGCGGTCGCGTAGACGAGGCGCACCACACCGGTGGGGAAGGACTCGGTCTTCAGGAGCGTGAACGGATACATCGGCTCGCCCTCCTCGAACAGGCGGGTGCCGTTGCGCGCCGCGATCGGGTGCACGAGCAAGCGCAACTCGTCGAGCAGCCCGGCCGAGAGTAGTTGCCGCACGATCGAGACCGACCCGGCAATGAGGATCTTGTTGACGCTGTCCTCGGCCTTGAGCGCGGTGACCGCCGCAACCAGATCGCCGTCGATGACTTCGACATTGCGCCAGCCGAGGTCCTGCGTGCCACGGGTGGCGACGACCTTGCGGACGTCGCCCAGCTGCTTGGCGAACGGGGCATCGTCGCCGCCTCCGGCCTCGCGCTCGGGCCATGCGCCCGCGAAGCTGTCGTAGGTTGCGCGCCCGAGGAGCAGGACGTCGACGTCCTCGTAGTCCTCGCCGACCGCGGCGCCCATGTTCGCGTCGAAGTACGGGAAATGCCACGCGAAGTCGATCTCGGCAACGCCGTCGAGCGTGATGAACAAGGTGGAGACGAGCTTCGCCATGGCGGTTCCTTCGGTTCGCGGAGTCGAATTGTAACTGCGGCTCGCCTCTCGTGTGCGAGCCGCGGGAGGACTCAGATCCCCGAAAACTGTATGCACTCTCTGCAACGATTACGCGGAAGGCCTTGACGTGCTCACATAACTGCATACAGTTGCGTTCATTCGGACAAACTCCCCCAAGTGCAGTCGAGAGGCGCGCATGAGCACATCAGGATTGACCCCGGAGGCCGACGCACTGACGCTGGTCATCCCGCTGAAGGCCAAGGAGGGCCTGTCCCTCGACGACTTCTACGAGTACTGGCTGAACGCGCATGTCACCTTGCCTCCGCGATTTCCTGGCATCAGCGACATCTGGCTGCACGCTGTCTCGTTCGACTCGCAGACCTGGCCACGGACACCCGGCATCAGTCACAGGCCAGCTCCCGAAGACGACTTCCACGGTGTGCCCGAGGCGACCTTCCCGACGATGGAGGACCTAGGAGCGTTCCAAGGTGCGTCGCGAGTTCAGATGGAGGATGGGATCAACTTCTTGTCCCAGCAGATCGCATACTGCAGCTTCGGCGCCAACACAGCGACCGAACTCGATGACACGGGCGTGCCAGCACCAGACGGGCACGATGCCTTCTCGCGGCACCTGCTGTTCCTGCGTCGTCGAGACGACGTCAGCATCGACGACTTTCGAGCCTGGGTTGTCGAGAATCTGGCCCCGTCCCTTGCGGCTTCATCTGACGTAGTCAAGGTCCGGCGTCATCTGTTCGAGCAGCTTGAGGTCACGTTGGATCATCCCGGCGTCGAGATGTCCAAGCCCCTTGCTCGCCAGTATCAGGCAATGGTCGAGGTAGTCGTCGCTGATGACGCGTCACTGGAGAGGTTCGCGGACACGTCGGCATGGGCGGCCATCGCCGACTCGATCAGCGCGCATTGCAACGCCGTGCACGCCGCCCGCGTGGAGCGATGCATCACCACGAAGTTCGCCGGAGATATCACCCTTGCTGGCGTGCGCGGAATCGCCGTCGCCGATGCCATCCGTCGGCTCGAGGCGACCAGTCAGCTCGAAGCCGACGTGTCGCACCTGTTCCTTCCCGAGCCCACCCACGTGCTGGTGTAGCCAGCTGCCCGAAGCAACCACACGCTACGAACGGAGACGACGCACCATGACTACAGCCTCGTATCGGCAGAGCGCAGATCCTGGAAGGGTCGACTCCGACCTGCGCGCCACGCTCGTCGGCGAGCTCGCGGGGGAGTTCGTCGGCGAACTCATCGGTCCGGATGACGCGGGATACGACTCCGCACGCGAGGTCTGGAACGCGATGGTGGACAAGCGCCCTGGACTGATCGCCCGATGCACCTCGACATCGGACGTCGTCGCGATCGTCAAGGCCGCGGCGCGCCACGTACTGAGCCCGTCAGTGCGGTGCGGGGGCCACAACGTCGCGGGGAAGTCTCTTTCTGAAGGTGGCCTGACGATTGACCTCGGCACGATGCGAGGCGTTGTTGTCGATATCGCGAACAGGCTCGTCTACGTCGATGGTGGTTGCCGCCTCGGCGATGTCGATGCGGCAACCGGACAGCACGGTTTGATCGTGCCGGCAGGGATCATGTCCGAGACCGGCGTTGCGGGCCTGGCCCTCGGCGGGGGCATCGGATGGTTCTCGCGCAAACACGGACTCACCTGCGACCAGTTCGTCGAGCTTGAGGTCGTCCTCGCTAGTGGCGAAGTGGTGGTTGCCTCAGCCACCGAGCACCCGGATCTCTTCTGGGGACTTAAGGGCGGTGGCGGCAACTTCGGGATCGTCACGCGATTCACGTTCCAGGGCTTCGACTTCGGGCCGATGATGCGCATTGGCGTGTCCTTGTACAAGCCCGAGGACGCCGTCGAAGCACTTCGACAGTACGCGTCGGTCTACCCGACCCTTGGCCGCAATGTCGGATGGCATGCAGCGCTCAAGCACGACATGCCCGTACTGCCCTTCGTTCCGCCCGAGCTCGTCGGCGAGCGGCTACTGATGCTCATCTCCATGTGGCTGGAGGATGCAGAAGACCCCGCCGGCATCGAGCTGATCGACCGTCTCGGCACGGTCGGCAATCCCTGCGTCACCGCCAGCACGGTCCTGCCATTCGGCGCCGGTGTGCAGCACATCATCGATGAAGAGTTCGCGGACGGCCATCGCTACTACACGAAGGAAGCGCACGTCTCGCAGCTGTCCTACGAGGCGATCGACGTTCTGTACGACTTCTGGAAGGACATGCCGATGCACGGCGAGGTGGAGATCATCGGCCTCGGCGGCGCCATCGAGGATATCGACGAGGGTGCTGCCGCGTTCTCCAACCGCGGCTACCAGATGTGGCTCAACTTCGCGATGAGCTGGGACGACCGTGAGAACGACGCTGACTACATCGCGCGCACGCGCGCAGCCGTCGACTTGCTGAAGCCATGGGTCGGCACCGGCGTGTACGTCAACATGCTGAACTTCGACGAGATGGATCGAGTGGTCGAGGCCTACGGGGCCGAGAAGTATGCGCGCCTGGCTCGGGTCAAGACGCAATACGACCCGACGAACCTCTTCCGGATCAACGCGAACATCCTGCCTGGCTAGCCCTTAGGCGATCAGGACGTGGCGAACGACGGGCAGACGTCGACCGTCGCGGTGGCGAACGCATCGAGGATCGCCTCGAGCGAGGCGACCTCTTCCGCCGTCGGCGGGTCGCCCGCGGTGTGCAGCGAGCCCTCCTCGGCCACCCGGCGCATCTCCTCCACGCCTTCTAGCGCCCTCCGCTCGGCCGCGCGATCTTCCGGCTCGGCCTCGTCCACCATTCCCCGGAAGGTGGGCATGTTCTGGTCGAGGTAGGCGACGATCGCCCCGAAGTAGAGCGACCAGGCCAGGTGCGCCTGCTGCGACTGCGGGTTGCTGGTGTCGCCCTGGACCTGCGGCAGGCCGAGCGTGTTCACGGCCGCGCAGACCAGCGGGTCGTTGGCCCGCGCCGGATCGAGGGCTGCGGAGGCTGTCGATGAGGCGGATGCCGACGGGGACGGAGCGCTGGACGACGACGTCGTGGTGGCCGTCGAGGAGCAGCCTGCGACCAGTAATGCAGCGAGAAGTACGACGACTGTCTTCACGATTCTCCCCACATGCGAGCGGGTGACCGGGATCGAACCGGCATGGCCAGCTTGGAAGGCTGGGGCTCTACCATTGAGCTACACCCGCGAGGTGCTCGCCAAGAATAGCCCGCAGGGCCGCCGAGCCAGACGTTAGCCTCGTGGACATGACCTCCCGGCGCGTGCTCACAGCGTTGTCGTGGATCGTCGGCCTCGCCTTCATCGTGCTGGGCATCGTCGAGGTCGTCGCCCGGGTCATGGCCGACGAGCCCGCCAACTGGACCGCGATCGCCCTGTGGTCGGTGACCTTGCTCGGCGGAGGCGCGCTCGTGCTGCTCGGGAGTTTCGCCCTCCCGACGCGACCGGGCCTGTCGACCGCCCTCGTGGTGGCCGGGTGCGTGCTGGGCGTCCTGGGCTCCGCGTGGACGATTCTGCTGCCGGTTCTGGCGATTGTGCTGATCTTCATGCGCATGAGGAGCGACAACGCGGGGCTCCGTACCCGAGCATGACGCCGGCGGGTCACCCGTTAGGTTCACATGCATGAATCAGCCCCTTCGCATCGCGTGGCTGGTCTACCGGGGGAACCCCCACTGCGGGGGCCAGGGCGTCTACACCCGCTACGTCGCCCGCGAGGTCGCGGCCATGGGCCACCACATCGAGGTGCTGTCCGGGCAGCCCTGGCCCGAGCTCGATGACCCCGAGCAACTGGTCAAGGTGCCGAGCCTGGACCTGTACCGCTCTCCCGACCCCTTCCGCGTCCCGCACGTGCGCGAGTTCCACGACAGCATCGACGTCCGTGAGTTCGGCCTCATGTGCCTGGCCGGGTTCCCCGAGCCGTGGGCGTTCAGCCAGCGCGCGCGCAGCCTGCTGAAGTCCCGACGAGCCGACTTCGACCTCGTCCACGACAACCAGTGCCTGGGCTCGGGCGTGCTCGGCATGATGCGCGACGGCTGGCCGGTCACCGCGACGATCCACCACCCGATCACCGTGGACCGCGAGCTCGACCTCGCGCATGCGGTCGGCTGGCGACGTCGTCTCGCGCTGCGCCGCTGGTACGGGTTCCTGCGCATGCAACTGCGGGTCGCCCCGCAGATCCCGCGCGTGGTCACGGTGTCGGAGAACTCGCGTACCGACATCGCCGCCCAGATGGGCGTGCCGATCGAGCACATGACCGTCGTGCCCATCGGCGTCGATGAGCTGGTCTTCCGTCCCATGCCGCACATCGCCCGCGTCCCCGGCCGGCTCATGACGACGGCCAGCGCCGACGTGCCGCTGAAGGGCCTGACCATCCTGCTCGAAGCGCTGGCCAAGGCGCGAGTCGAACGACCGGACGCGCACCTGCTCGTCATCGGCCGGCTCAAGGAGGGCAGCGCGATCCCGGCGCTGATCGAGAACCTCGGCCTGGAGAACGCGATCGAGTTCGTCACCGGGGTGACCGACGAGCGGATCGTCGAGCTGTATGCCGAGGCCGAGGCCGCCGTCGTTCCGTCGCTGTACGAGGGCTTCTCGCTGCCCGCCGTCGAGGCGATGGCGTGCGGGGTGCCCGTGATCGCCACCACCGGGGGAGCGCTTCCCGAGGTGGTCGGCCCCGACGGCGAGAGCGCGCGGACGATGGCCCCCGGTGACCCTTCGGCCCTTGCCGCGATGATCGTCGAGGTGCTCGGCGACGAGCCGCAGCGCGCACGTCTCGGGGAGGCCGGCCGGCTGCGGGCACTCGAGCGATTCACGTGGCGCAGCCACGCGATCGGACTCGTCGAGATGTGGCGGGCCGAGCTCGCCGACCAGGCCGCACGAGGGAACCGCAGCCGTGCTCACCGTTGATCTGGATCGCCTGGGCATCGGTCCGGGCGTATCCCTCCTCGACATGGGCTGCGGCGGCGGCCGGCATGCCTTTGCCGGCATGCGCCGTGGGGCTCGAGTCGTTGCCTTCGATGCCGACGGGGCCGAGCTCAAGGGCGTGCAGGTCATGGTCGAGGCGATGGTCGAGGCAGGCGAGGTTCCCGCGCGCGGCTCGGGCTCGTCCGTGCAGGGCGACGCGCTCGCGCTGCCGTTCGGCGACGGCGCATTCGACCGCGTGATCGCCTCGGAGGTCCTCGAGCACATCCCCAATGACGTCGACGCGATCGCCGAGCTGGCGCGCGTGCTACGCCCGGGCGGGCGCATGGCCGTCACCGTGCCGGCCCGGTTCCCCGAGCGCGTCAACTGGGCGCTGAGCACCGAGTATCACGACATCCCAGGCGGGCACATCCGCATCTACCGCCAGCACGAGCTCGAGCAGAAGCTCGAGGCGGCCGGGCTCATGCTGCGCGGATCACACCACGCGCACGCGCTGCACTCCCCGTACTGGTGGATCCGCTGCGCCGGCGGGGTCAACAACGCCGATCGTCTCCTCGCGCGCCGCTATCACGACCTGCTCGTCTGGCAGATCATGAAGAACCCGCAGGTCCTGCGCTGGGCCGACCGCGCGCTGAACCCGGTGATGGGCAAGAGCCTGATCATCTACGTGGAGAAGCCGTAGTGCTCAGCCCTGAGCAGTTGCAGGCGACCGTGGATGCGATCGCCTCCGCGCAAGCCGCCGATGGCCGAATTCCCTGGATTCCCAACGGGAAGACGGACCCGTGGAACCTCGTCGAGGCTGCGATGGCACTCGACATCGGCGGGCGTCACGTGGAGGCCGCACGGGCATACGCGTGGCTCACCGAGCGGAGGCTGCCGTTCGGCGGCTGGCACACGTACTACGTCGGCGACGAGGTCAGCGACCTCACGCTCGACACCAACGTCTCGGCCTACATCGCAGTCGGTGCCTGGCACCACTACCTGTCGACCGACGATGCTGCCTTCCTTCGCGAGATGTGGCCGGCGATCGAGGAGGTCATCGACCACATCCTCGACTTCCAGTCGGCAACTGGCGAGATCGCCTGGCGGGCCGACGACCCCGACGACGGAGCGCTCCTCACCGGGTCGTCGAGCATCCACCTGTCCCTGCGCTGCGCCGTCGCGATCGCCGAGCGCCTGGGGCACGAGCGTCCGGACTGGGAACTCTCGGTCGGCGCTCTCGCGGCTGCAATCGCCCACCGCCCGCAGGCGTTCCTCGACAAGGCCCGCTGGGCCATGGACTGGTACTACCCGATCCTCGGAGGGATCCTGCGCGGTCAGGCCGCGCACGACCGCATCGCCGCGGGCTGGGACGAGTTCGTCGTCGACGGCCTCGGCGTGCGCTGTGTCTCGGACCGGCCGTGGATCACCGCTGCGGAGACCTGCGAGCTGGTCATGGCCCTCGATGCGATCGGCGAGACCGAGCGTGCGCGCGAGGTTTTCGGCTGGGTGCAGTTCCTGCGCCATGACGACGGCAGCTACTGGTGCGGCATGAACTTCGAGGACGAGAAGTTCGACGAGCCGGGCCAGTACTTCACCCACGACCAGCCCACCTGGAACTCCGCGGCCGTCGTGCTCGCCGCGCACGCCCTGTGGGGCGAAGGTCCCACGGCCGGGCTGTTCCGCGGTGAGGGCCTGCCCGTTGGCCTCATGCCACCCATCGCCACGACACCCGACCTGACACCCGATATCGACCCGAGGAGCCCCACGTGCGCGCCGTGATTGCCGACCAGGCCGGACCACCCGGGGTTCTCATTCCCGTCGAGCTGCCTGATCCGGAGCCGGGGCCTGGCCAGGTGCGCGTGGAGGTCTACCGAGCAGCGATCACGTTCGTCGAGACGCAGATGCGCGCGGGAACGTCGATGGGTCCGGCGGTGACCTTCCCCGTCGTGCTCGGCAACGGAGTCGGCGGAGTCATCGAGGCGGTCGGCGAGGACGTCGACCCCGAGTGGATCGGCGCGCTCGTCGTTACGTCGACCGGCGGACGCGGTGGCTACGCGACCAAGGCGATCGCGAACGTCGCAGACCTGCATCGCGTGCCGAACCGCGTGGACATCACCAACGCCTTGGCGCTGCTTGCCGACGGCCGCACCGCCGTCGGACTCGCGCGTGCCGCGGACATCCAGCCCGGTGACGTCGTCATCGTCACCGCGGCGGCTGGCGGTGTCGGCGGACTGCTCGTGCAGCTCGCGGTTCGGGCGGGCGCGAAGGTGATCGCGCTCGCAGGAGATGACACCAAGCTCACGCACGCGAAGGGCCTCGGCGCAGACGTGACGATCAGCTATCGCACCCCTGGCTGGACGGACTCCGTGAATGCGGAGGCCCCCGACGGCGTCGACGTCGTGTTCGACGGGGTCGGCGGCCACACGACATCGAGCCTGTATCCGCTCACGCATTCGGGCAGCCGCTACCTGCTGCATGGCATGGCCAGCGGGACGTGGGGCTCGATCATTGCCTCGGACGCAACCGAGCGCGGCGTGACACTCATTCCCCTGAGTGCCATCGGCTCGGGACCCGAGGACCTCTACCAGCTCACCGAGGACGCCCTGGCGCTCGCCGCAGCGGGCGACCTGCACGCGACCGTGGGCCAGACCTACCCGCTCGAGCGCGTCGCCGACGCTCATGCCGCGATCGAGGATCGCGTGACGGTCGGCAAGACGCTGCTGATTTGTTAGCCTGCAGCGTGCGCACTCACGTGGGACTCAGGCGAGTCGCCATCATGGGCGTCGCCGCGGCGACTGTCGTCGCGACTGCGATCCCCGCGCTCGCGGCCTCAGGCAGCGGATCCACGCCCACCTTCAACGTGACCTACACGGTCGGTGACGTGCTGTTCGACGGACCGGGCTGCGTGCAGGTGCCGATCGGCATCACCTACACGCTCGCGGGCGCGCCGAACGGCTACGTGACCTTGGACCTGGGCTTCGCCCGCTCGAACGCGCCCGTACAGGGCTCGATCATCGTCACGTCCGCGCAAGATCCGCCGTCCGGATCAAAGACCTCGGAGGTCACCTACTGCCCGGCGAACTTCATCGCCGGCCGCGGTCCTCTGCGCGTCACGGGCCAGGTCGTCTCCCCGCGCGGTGGCGCCTCCGCCCAGATCACGCCCTCGACCGTCACCGTCGTGCAGAACCCCGTGCGCATGACCAAGCCCAAGTCCAGGCAGTCCGCGGGCAACTGGACCATCAGCGGCGCAGCCGAGGCCCGCACGAAATCACGCGGCTGGGTAGGTGCCGGCGGCACTGTGACGATCCAGCTGAAGCGACCGGGTTCCAGTCGCTGGGTCTCCGGGGAGACCGTCGCCCTCGACCAGTTCGGCACGTGGAAGACGGTCGGGGCCATTCCTACGGCGACCTACCGACCGGGCACCTCGGTCCGCGCGCTTCTCACCGGCTGCAACTGGTGCAAGATCGCGTCGACGGTCGGCACCCTGCGCTAGTCAGACGATCTCCAGGCGCACGCGGACCGCGTCGTCCTCGTCGAGTTCCTCGGCAAGTCGAACCTGCTTCTTCACCGGCAAGATGTACGACTCGTGCGCGCTCGACGGGAACAGCGAGGTTGACCACGTCGTCGATCCGACGGTGACGCTCACCTTCACCGAGCCGAAGCCCCCGCGCATGCCGTCGGTCTGCTGCTCGATGTCGTCGGAGACGTCAGGGGGCAGCGTGATGAAGTACCAGGCGGCCGGGCCGTTGCCCTGCCATCGCCACAGCGGCGCGGTGAACGCGTAGCTCACGAGGACAGTCGATTCCACATGCCGATCAGCCACCACGCGAGCACGCACAGACCCACGACGTAGATCGCGACCCGCCACGCGGTCGGCCAACGCTTGATCTCACCTCGCGCCAGGGCCTCGTTGCGGCCACGGACGTAGTCGGGCACGAAGTAGGTGCCGACCCAGGGAATGCACGTCAGCCACCACTTCGCACTCCCCATTCGGTACGGGTGCTTGTCCCACTGCGGCACGTCGGGCAGGTCAGTCTGCAGGGGCTCACCGATTCGCGAGGGATCAGGAAAACGGACCATGTCGGTCGGGCCGTTGCTGTCCCAGTACCTCTCCACCGAACTGATGCTGCCCGGCTCGACGTACCACCCAGGCTCGCGGGATGACCTCTTCTGGCGCGCCACGAGCGTCATTGTCGCGGAACGGCGACCGCTCTGTCACTGACTGGGTGCTAGGTGCCGCAGGGATACGGACCCTGCTGGCCATTCGGGCACGTTGCGTTGGTCCAGATCGTTCCGGACACGTTCGCGCCTGTGAGGTTCGCGCCTGTGAGGTTCGCATCGGTGAGGTCCGCATAGAACAACTTCGCGCCCGAGAGATCGGCTCCGGACAGGTTCGCGCGGAGCAGGTACGCGTCGCCGAGGTTGGCCCCGGTCAGGTCGGCGCCGGCCAGGTTGGCATCGGTGAGGTTGGCGTTCGACAGGTTGGCCCCTGCGCAGGACGTGCCGCACGCGGGATTCGCCCGCTCGCGACCGAAGACCGAGCTCAGGATCGCGCGACGCAGGTCCGCGTGATGCAGGTCCGCGTACTTGAGGTTGGCACTCCGAAGATCGACCCCGCGCAGGTCGGTGTGGTGCAAGGTCGCGTGGTGCAGCACGGCCCGCGTCAGCGACAGCGCCCGCAGGTCGTTGCCGTGCAGGTCGCCGTAGGGGCAGACGACCCGTCCTTCCAGGTCGCACGACCGGGTGCTCACGTCGCCCGCGATCGCGGACGGAGCAGCCAGCAGGCCGGCGACGCTGACCAGCGCGGCGGCGGCCGCCACGACGAGACTGCGCAGGCGCACGGCTACGGCGCGCAGGGGTAGGGGCCCCGAGCGCCGCTCGGGCAGACCGCGCCGTCCCATGTCACACCGGTGAGGATCGCGCCGGCGAGATTCGCACTCTGCAGTTCCGCTCCGCTGAGAATCGCACCCGTCAGGTTCGCGCCGGCGAGATTCGCATAGCCGAGGTCGGCACCCGCGAGGTTCGCGTTCGTGAAGTTCGCCCCGACGTAGTTGGCCGAGTCGGACAGGGCCTTGTACATATTGGCTTCGGTGAAGTCTGCGCCATGAGCATCCATGCTCGATAGGACGGCGTTGGTGAAGGTCGTTCCGATGGCCTTGGCGTTGGTCAGGTCCGCGCCATCGAGGCTTGCATCCGTGAGGTTCGCGTAGGACAGGTCAGCGCCCGAGCAGTTCGGGAAGCACTGGGGATTTGCCCGCGATGACGCGACGGCAACTGCGACGGGGCCGAGCTTCGCCTTGTACAAGATCGCACCGCGGAGGTTCGCGTGCCGCAGGTTGGCTCCGCGGAGGTCGACGCGATGCAGCTTCGAGCGCCGCAGGTCGGCGTGATGCAGGACGGCGCGCGTGAACGACTTGTCGCGCAGATCCATCGCGTGCAGGTCACCGAAGGGACAGATGACGACGGCGGTACCGGTGTCGCACTCCCGCGAGGCGTTCTTGGCCGTTGCGGTGCCCGCGCCAAGCAGCGCTGTCCCGCTGAGCACTACGACTGACAGGACAACAGCGACAATCCCCGATTTGCGCATGCTGAAGTGTCACATGGAAAGCGGTTGTGGACAAAGGGTTATCCACAGAGAAGTATTCGCAGGCTTCCCGTGGTCGACAACGGCACGAAACCCTCGGAAACAGCCCGTTCCCACACGTGGAACGGCGCCTGGCCGCCATCGGCGGGATCCTCGAACACGTCATGGATTGCCAGCAGGCCGCCCCGCACGATGAACCGGGCCCACGAGTCGTAGTCGGCCATCGCCACATCCTCGGCGTGGCCGCCGTCGATGAACAGCAGGCCGACCGGGGTCGTCCAGTAGCGGGCGACGGTGGGGGAGTCACCGATCACGGCGATGACCGAGTCCTCGAGGCCGGCCGACTCGATGGTCCGGCGAAAGAACGGGAGCGTGTCCATGCGCCCGGTTCGCGGGTCGACGACGTCGGGATCGTGGTGCTCCCAGCCCGACTGGTTCTCCTCCGACCCGTGGTGGTGGTCGATGGTGAACAGCACGGCGCGGGTCTGCTTCGCGGCGGTGCCGAGGTAGACAGCCGACTTGCCGCAGTACGAGCCGATCTCCAGCAGCGGCCCGGCAGCCCCGGCCGTGACGCCGGCGGCGTGCAATGCCAGGCCTTCGTCGTCGGGCATGAAGCCCTTCGCCGAACGCGCGATCTCCAGTGCCTCAGCGGTCATGCTCACGTGGACGTTCGAGTCTGCTTGTTCGCGGTCAGCGACTTGGAGTGGTCGTATGCCTCGACGTACTGCTCCATGCTGCATGCGGCGATCGCCTGGCCGATCAGGTCGAGCGGCAGGTCGTCGATGGTCCTGAAGCGCACGCACGACTTGCCCATGTCGATCCGCTTGTCGGAGGCGCGGTACTCCGCCTCGAACTTCTCGCGGTAGTCCTCGCGAGCGTAGATCGCCATCAGGTAGACGGCCATGTAGTTCTTCTGCGAAGCCAGGGCCGCGAACATCAGCGGCTGGCCGTTGTAGGTGTCCGAAACGACGGACATGGGCACCTCGTAGGAGATCATTCCCCAGTTCATGCCCTCGACGATTCCGGCGGGCAGGTTCTTGCGGATGACGGCGCGCACGGCGCTGATCGCCTTGCGCCGATCCTCGGGCAGCGACGCAAGGTATTCCTTGACGGTCGCGGCGTCACTCTTCATGCGAGCAGAGTAGGCCGGGACCGGACGTCAGGAGTAGTAGACGTAGACCCGTGAGCCCATAGGCACGCGGTCGAACAGCCACGCGGCCATCTTGATGTCGCGCACGCCGATGCACCCGTGCGAGCCGCCGTTGTAGCCGTCACGCGCGAAGAACGGGGAGTAGTGGACGGCCTCGCCGCCGTTGAAGAACATCGCGTACGGCATCCACGTGCGGTACAGGCTCGAGACGTGGTCGCGGCTCTTGCGGTTGATGGTGAAGACCCCGTCGCCGGTCTCCATACCTGGCAGACCAAAGCGTGCGTCGAGCGTGAGCTTGACCTTGCCCTTGACGACGTAGCGGATCAGGCGCGTGGTCTTGTCCGCGCACAGCGCGACCTTTACTTCGGTGCAACGCAGCGGGAGCACGCCCACGGGTGAGGCCATCTTCGACAGCGTCTTCCAGGTGCGCTTGTCGATGACGCCGCTCGCGGGGATGTAGTACTTGTACTGGAAGGCCTTGACTGCGTTCTTCGTCGATTCCCCGAACGACTGGTTCTTCATGCTGCCCTTGGAGATCGTGTAGCCCATCCACTCCAGGCGCTCGTTGGCCAGGTCGACGAGGTGGCCGAAGTGGCCCTTCTTCAGCGGCAGAGTGCGACGCGGGGGAGTGGTGACGGAGTCGGGCGTCACGGGCGGCGGCGTCGGCGTGGTGGTGGGCACGGGGGTAGGGGCCGGCGCGGTCGGGGACGGGGCGACGGTCACCGTCGGAGTGGGTGTCGGGGTCGGGTCGTCGGCGAGAGCCGGAGCGGCCGGGACGAGGAGCAACGCGCAGCACGCGGCAAGTACCAGCGCGGTCGGTCGTCCTCCCCTCATGGGGTGAATATATGTCCCTTTACTTGTTCTCGTTACCTGAGGCACGCCGGGCGACGACGACGCCGGCCGACCAGCCTGGCGCCCGACCGCCGGACGGGGGCGCAATCTGGCTCGCGTCGATGCCCGCACGCTCCAGCAGCCAGGCCGCCAGCGAGTTCGAGTTCCACATCTCGCCCGCCCGGAGTTCGTCGCGGCCCCAGGTGGCCGTCGGGAAGTCCGGCACCGCGTCCAGCAGCCTCGTCGCGACCTGCCGGTCGCTGGCCACCCGGACCGGACCACCGACCGCAAAACGAATATCGGGGATCGAGCCGCCCCGCCAGCGGCGGACTTCGTAGCGGAAATACCGGGATCGCCCCAGGCCGTGCAGCCCGACCGGCCCGGTGAGGGTGACGCCGCGCTCAGCAACCTTGTTGCCCCAGGCGGGCGCCATCTCGATCGCTGTCCGCACGCCCTCGACGTAGACGAGCAAGGCCGCGTGGAATAGCGCAACGGGGTCGCGGTGATGGCGCCGTGCGGCGAGGTGCTCGAAGGCCCGTCCGCTCAACCGGGTGACGGGAAGAGGCTCGCCCGCACCGAGTGGCACCCAATACAGGTCGACACCGTCGGCTGGCTGGTAGGTCATCCTCCAGCGTAGGCGCGGACCGCGGTCGAAGGGCTGTCCAGGAACCTCTAGACTCTCGGAGGCCAACGCGGGGCGTAGCGTAGTGGCTAGCGCGCCTGCTTTGGGAGCAGGAGATCGGGAGTTCGACTCTCCCCGCCCCGACTACTCAGCGCCCTTCGCTGGGGTTACCGACAACCAGGAGTTATGCCGTGAAGAGCGATGTCGAGACCGTCTCCGCGACGCGGGTGAAGCTGACCGTCGAAGTGCCATTCGAGGAGCTGAAGCCCAGCATGGATGCGGCGTACGGCCGGATCGCCAAGTCCGTGAACATCCCGGGCTTCCGCAAGGGCAAGGTTCCCGCGCGCATCATCGAGCAGCGCATCGGCATCGAGGCCGTCCTCGAGGAGGCCGTCAACGACGCGCTCCCCAAGGCCTACGACGAGGCCATCCGCACCAACGGCATCGTGCCCGTCGGGCGCCCCGAGCTCGACGTGACCGAACTGGTCCAGGGCGCGCCGCTAACCTTCACCGCCGAGGTCGACGTCCGCCCTGAGTTCGACCTGCCCGACTACTCCGCGCTCACCGTCGAGGTCGCCAACGCGACCCCCACCGACGCTGACGTCGACGAGCAGCTCACCTCGCTCGCCACGCGCTTCGCCACCCTCATCGACGTCGACCGGCCCGCCGCCAATGGCGACATGCTGCTCGTCGACATCGCCGGCGCCACCGCCGAGGGCGACGCGGTCGAGGACCTGTCCGGCAGCGCGCTCTCCTACGAGCTCGGCACCGACGGCATGCTGCCCGGCTTCGACGAGGCCGCGCTCGGCGCCGTCAAGGACGAGGTCCGCACCTTCGAGTTCACCCCCCAGAACGGTGACTGGTCTGGCGTCCCGCTGACCGTCACCGCCACGATCAAGAGCGTCCGTGAGCGCGAGCTCCCGGCCCTCGACGACGACTTCGCCCAGCTGGCGTCGGAGTTCGACACGATCGGCGAGCTCCGTGAGGACCTCGCGACCCGCCTCGTGCGCCTGAAGAAGCTCGAGCAGGGCACCGAGGCCCGCAACAAGGTCCTCGAGGTGCTCCTCGCGGCCGTCGACATCCCCCTTCCCGAGGGCGTCATCACCGCCGAGGTCGAGAACCACTTCGAGGACGGTCACGAGGGCAGCGACGAGCACCGCGCCGAGGTCGAGACCCAGGCCCGCGAGTCGCTCAAGAGCCAATTCGTCCTCGACAAGGTGGCGGAGGCCGAAGAGGTCACCGTCGGCGAGACCGAGTTGTCCGCGTGGCTCATCCAACAGGCGCCCCGCTACGGCATGAGCCCCGATGCGTTCGCCCAGGCGCTGGTCGAGGCCGGCCAGGTGCAGATGGCGATCCAGGACATCCGTCGGGCCAAGGCGCTCGCAGTGGTGCTGGAGTCGGCGAACGTCGTCGACGCCGACGGAAACGTCGTGGACCTCACTGCGCTCAACGAGGAGCTCAACGCGCAGTTCGGTGACGCCTCCGACCTGCCGGATATCACCGAGGCCCTCGCGGCCGCCGAGGATCACTCCGGTCACGACCACGCCGGTCACGACCACGATCACGACGACCACACCGGCCACAACCACTAGCAACTCCCGCCGACCTTGAGGTTCCGCCCACACTTCCGCAACGGAACTGGGCGGAACCTCAAGGTCGCGGCAGTTCTGGGGGTTTCGGCCCACGGCGAACTCGGCCGTGCTGGGGAAGTCGCTCGCACCCCTCCGCGTTAGGGTCAGACAACAGAACGTCGTCGAATGACGGCAGCAACAGGAGGCGTGGTGAGCGACATTTACGAGCCCCAGTTCCGAGGCTCCGGCGGTATGACCGGCTTCGGAGACATGCTCGACGAGCGACTGCTGCGCGAGCGCATCATCTGGCTCGAGGGCGTGGTGCAGGACGAGAACTCCAACCGCATCGCCAAGCAGCTCCAGGTGCTTGCGGCCGAGGACCCAGACCGCGACATCTCCCTGTACATCAACTCACCCGGTGGCTCGATCACCGCGGGCATGGTCATCTACGACACGATGCAACTGATCCCCAACAAGATCACGACCGTGGCCATGGGCCTGGCGGCCAGCATGGGCCAGTTCCTGCTCGTCGCCGGCAGCCCGGGCCAGCGCTACGCCACCCCGAACACGCGCATCATGATGCATCAGCCGTCCGGTGGCCTCGGTGGAACCGCCTCGGACATCAAGATCCAGGCCGAGCAGATGCTCTACATCAAGAAGCGCATGGCCAAGCTCATCGCCGAGCACAGCGGGCAGTCCGTCGAGACCATCGAGGCCGACTCGGACCGCGACCGCTGGTTCACCGCCGAGGAGGCTCAGTCCTACGGCCTCATCGACCACATCTACACGTCGGCCGCTGACTCGCCCGACACGAACGCCAAGAAGGGCAAGGGAGACAGCAAGTGAGCATGGACCTGAACCCCACCGGCCGCTACATCCTCCCGGAGTTCCGTGAGCGCAGTGCCAACGGCGAGCGCGTTCACAACCCCTACACGAAGCTCTTCGAGGAGCGCATCATCTTCCTCGGCGTGCAGATCGACGACGCGAGCGCCGACGACGTCATGGCGCAGCTGCTGTGCCTGGAGTCGATGGACCCCGACCGCGACATCCAGATCTACATCAACTCACCCGGCGGCAGCTACACGGCCATGACGGCGATCTACGACACGATCCAGTTCGTCAAGCCCCAGGTGCAGACGGTCTGCCTCGGCCAGGCGGCGTCCGCAGCTGCGGTGCTGCTCGCGGCCGGCGCGCCCGGCAAGCGCTTCGCACTGCCGCACGCACGCATCCTCATCCACCAGCCGTACACCGAGGGTGGCGGACAGGGCTCGGACATCGAGATCCAGGCGAACGAGATCCTGCGCATGCGCGTCGAGATGGAGGGCATCCTCGCCCACCACACCGGCCGCGCCCCCGAGCAGGTCGCCAAGGACATCGAGCGCGACAAGATCCTTACCGCGGCCGACGCCAAGGAGTACGGGATCATCGATCAGGTCATCTCGTCGCGCAAGGTCGCAGCGGCGTAAGTAAGAAGTCAGCGAAAGGCCCGCATCGACTCGATGCGGGCCTTTCGCATTCGTGGTGCAGACGACCTACGTGCCCGAGGCCTCGGCGCGATCGCGAATGCCCATCAGCATCTTGCGCATCATCCAGATGTCGCCGAACTCCACCAGTGCCGAGAATGCGATCGACGGTGACAGCCACTCGTAGTGAGACCGGACACGCGAGAGCAGGCGCGTGGAACCGTCGCCCACCTCGTCGAGTTGCCACGTCCATGTCGTGTCGCCCGTAGTGCCCCACACCATCGTGCGCGGGGCCTCCATCAACAGCACATTCATGCCCTGCTTGCCGTCGGGGCTCATCGGGATGATGTCTCCCGGCGAAAGCCCCTGGTACTCCGGCAGGATTCGCCGGGAACTGCGGTGCCCGAGATTGTCGAGGAGGTCGTAGCTGTACCAGCCGGCGCGCGTCAGGCCGACCTGTACGAGCCACGGCCAGACCTCGGCCGGGGGTGCAGCGATCGTGATTGCGCGAGTGGCGTTGAAGTGTGGGCGTTCGACGAGGTCATCGCCGGTCAGGGGCCGCTGAACTTCCTCCGGGGTCGCACCCCACGTGAGTTGCCACGGCCGGAACCAACGCGCGTAGGCGAGGGTCGCTACGGAAGCCAAAACCAACACGGAGCCAAGTCGACGTCGCACTCCTGCAGTGTGGACCCAACACCGGGCGGAGTCTCGCTGGCGCGGGATGGTTGGTCGTTGACAGCCCTTCCGAGACCGTCCTACATTTGTGGGGCATCGACAGGCGAGCGACTGCCGATGCCCCTGAAACGGTCGCTAAAGACCCGATCAGGGTCCGAGCGAGTTCCACGAGAGCCCTGGTCAGCAGTGTCAATGCCGTCAGCACGGTCACTGCGGTCAGGGCTTTCTCATGCAACCGTTCAGGATCCCTTCCGACCGCGGAGCGCGGTGCCGCTGTCGGACCGACGAACTGGCACCGGTGCTCTACGGTGGGAGCACATCGTCCAGCGACCCCGCTTGGCGTCACGCGAGGCCCCGGAGTTGCCCGATGATGACCACCACTGCGCGCATCGGCCGGACTCTCGGGATCACCGTGATGTCCGCAGCGATCGCCTTCTCCGCGCTGGTCGCGGCCCCGGCCGCCTCAGCAGCAGGCGACATCACCGAGTACCCGCTCCCGACACCGGTCAGCATCCCGGTGGCGATCACGTCGGGCGTCGACGGCAACCTATGGTTCGTCAACCGGGGAATCGGCGGGATCGGGCGGATCACGACGGACGGCGTGGTCACGCAGTTCGCGCTCGCGTCGGGCAGCCGGCCGGAGACGATCGTGCTCGGGCCGGACGGCAGCCTGTGGTTCACCGAGCCGACCTTCGACCGGATCGGACGCATCACTCGGGCCGGGGTCATCTCGCTGTTCGTCCTTCCTGCAGGCAGTGCTCCCGACGGAATCGTCGTCGGCCCCGATGGCAATCTGTGGTTCACCGAGCCGGGCCGCAACATGATCGGCCGGATCACCACGGGCGGCGCGCTGGCGCACTTCCTCCTCCCCGTGCTTGGCGCCTATCCGCGCGGGATCACCGTCGGCTCCGACGGCAACCTGTGGTTCACGATGTTCGCGGCAAACGCGATCGGGCGGATCACGATTGGCGGAGGGATCACGGTCTTCCCGATCGCCCGGGGCAGCGGTCCCACCCGGATCACGTCAGGTGCCGACGGCAACCTGTGGTTCACCGAGTTCAACGGCGACCGGATCGGCAGCATGACCACGGCGGGGGCTCTCACCGAGTTCGCACTGCCGGCGGGCAGCTCGCCTCTGTGGATCACCACCGGCCCGGGACGGGACCTGTGGTTCACCGAGCCAGGCTCGGACTCCATCGCCAGCATCTCCATGCGGGGTGTCATCTCGCAGTACCCGGTGCCCACCGACCGCAGCGACCCCGCGGGCATCACGACCGGTCCTGACGGCAACATCTGGTTCACCGAGAGCGCGGGCAATGCCATCGGCACGCTGTCCATGGCGGGCGTCATCGCGGGCTCCACGGGCTCCGACGAGGGCCAGTGGGTCCAGGCCTACGAGCGAGCTAATGCGCGGCAGGTGTGCGAGCGGGGATGGACTCGCAGTTGGAACCTGTGGCCGAACAATGGCTCGGGCGGCTACGTCTGCACGCGCTCGGTCGTCGCTTACGGCCCCTGACTGCGGCACAATCGCGCCATGGCCAAGCGAACAGTGATCATCGACGACCTGACCGGCGACACCGGCGCGCGCACCCGCGTCATGAGGTTCGACGGAGTCGAGTACGAGATCGACCTCACCGATCAGAGCTATGCCGAACTTCGGGCCGTTCTCAAGCCCTACCTTCGTGCGGCACGCGCAGTCGCCGGATCGCCAAGCGCCCAGACGCGGGCGAGGAAGCCGTCGAAGGGTTCGGGAACCTCGGACAGTTCGGCCATCCGCTCGTGGGCGCGGGGCGTTGGTATGGCTGTCACCGAGCGCGGGGTCGTGCCTGCGGATCTGCGCAAGGCATGGGAAGCAGCGGGCTCACCGCGCTAGTTGACAATGATTCAGATAGTGATGCACTATCTGAATCATGGGATCCCGCCTTCAGGCGACGGTCGTGCGTCGCCCGTCACTGCCGATCACCGAGCATGACGCGACTCGGCTGGCACTCATCAAGGAGAGCCCAGAACTTCGCGAGGCGCTCAATCTCCTCATCGATGTCCCGCTTCCTGATGGCCCGGTAAGCGAGTCAGCACTGCTGCACGCCGTGTTTGAGGCTGGGCTGAGCGCGACATCGAGCGTGGTCGAGGAGGCCGGGTACGCCATGATCGCGCGCGCGATTGACGACGGTGCTGCCACGAGAAGGGCCGAGGCGCGGCGGCGTTCGCCCAGTTGGGCCGACGAGGAGTGACATCGATCTGGCCGCTCGCGCGCGGACGCGTCTACGCCGCGAGGTTAGGAGGCATCGACTCGGACAAGTACTTCGTGGTCGTGTCGAACAACCGCCGCAATCGCCAACTGCCCCAGGTTCTGGCAGCACGGCTCACGACTACCGACAAGCCGCCCATTCCGAGCATCGTCAGGCTCGGGCCCTCGGAGGTCTTCGCGGGTTCGGTTGTCTGTGACGACATCGTCGAGCTGTACCCCGACGAAGTGCGACGCGACCTCGGCGCGCTGACTCCGCAGGCGATGGCAGCGGTGGGTCGGGGTCTTGCGGCAGCGCTGAGCCTCTGAGGCGGACCTATGCCGCCGAAGCGCGGGACGCGAATACATAGAACGCACCGAGCGATGTCGGGTCCTCGTCCGGATAGAAGGCCAGAGCGAAGCCGCGCTCGGTGAGGAGCCGACAGACGGTATCGAAGGTGCGGGCGGAGGCACGACCGGTGAAGTCGTGGCAGCTGACGCAGAGGTTTGCGACGCGATCGAGCGCGTCGCCCATGCCGACGAGGGCCTTGAACTCCTCGCCCTCGATATTCATCCGCAGGTAGTCGACCCGGTCGAGATTGAATCGCTCGATCACCGTGGCGAGGGTGTCGACACGAACCGCCCCTGATCCGCGAGTCGCCGGACCGGAGGACTCGGTGAGGAAGTCCTCAACACCCTCGCTCGCGCCTGCGCTGCTGAACGAGCCCTCGCCGGACCAGTCGGAGATCGCCGCCTCCACCACCCGCACGTTTGCCACCGGCAGATCACCGACCATGCGGCTCAGGCGGCGGAAGGCATCGGGGCCGGGCTCGATCGCGATGACCAGTCCGGTCGGTCCCACGAGGTCGGACAGGGCCCTGATCTCTGTCCCGATGCCCGACCCGCAGTCGACGACGACATCGCCGGGCTTCGGTCGGTAGGCGTGGAAGAACAGCGGCAGGAACTGCTCGGTCAGGTGGCGCGGCGTTGTCCAGGCCTGATCGGAGTACAGCGTGCGGTCGCCGTCCCACCGCAGTCGCCAGTCCGTGCCGTCATAACTAACGCGTACGGTTTCGTGCGAACGAATGGTCGCGGCGACGCTGGAGAGGACGCCTGCACTGCGGAAGGCGCCGCGGCTGACGAGGAAGTCGCGGGCGGCACTGGTGGCGATCACGTCTGCACCACCATCTAGTCGAGCATGATCTCGGCGACGCCACGCATCTTCTGCGATGTGCACCACTCGCGAAGGCCGTCCGCAACGGCAGGCAGCTGCGCATTTACCGAATCCGTGAAACGCGCTATCCACTCAGACTGGATTGCCTGGCCCACGGCGTCGCCCGCGAGGACTGAGCGGGCCTCCTTCATCACGCCTCCTATGGCGCGCGCATCGGAGGAGTCGTTTCCCGCGAGAAAGCGGAGGTCGTACTCGAGTTCGTTCATCATGAATCCGAGCAGGTCGTCGCGGAACTCCTCGTCGAGCTCGACGACCTTCGGGTTGCGGTGATGGTCTCCCGCGCTCAGCAGCACGCGGATGAATTTGCGAACGCGCTTAGTGTGTCGCTCGTTCAGCACGGTGGAGGGGTCGTCGACGCTCTCGATCGCCAATTGAACCGCGGTGCCGAGGAGGAGGAAGAGTGCGAACTCTCGGTCGCCCGGAGCCCGGTTAACCACCTGCTGAGCGTCTCGTGACCACTTGTCCATGCGCGGGAGTCGAGTAGCAGATGCGAAGGTGGCGAGAAGTCCGCGTTCCCCGTCGAGGTCGATCACGCGCGTGCGCCGCGCGAATCGTGGGCCCATCTCGCGTCCGACCCAGTTGTTGAGCCACTCGCTGACATTCGGCGGCTCGATCTCGGTCGCACCTTTTAGCGTCCTGAAACGCTGTCGCTCTTTACTGATCATCCAGTCGCTCAGCCGACGTAGAACGACGACTACTTCAACAGGAATGTTCCGGTCGTCGAGCGCGTCCAGAAACGCGATCACATCCTCGCGTGGAGACTCCAACAAAGACTCATGCGACGCGATCACGTGCTCGGTGCCCGGATCGAGAGCGTCGATCCCCTCAATGATTTGAACCAACAGATCTGAGCGGTCTACCTCGACGTGCGGTTGGACGTAGGCGACGCCCATCTCACGCAGATCATCCTCGCGGCTCTGCAGAAACGACTGGATGGTCGTGCTTCCGCACTTGGTCATTCCCGGATGGACGATGAGACGCACGGGGTGAAAGTACAGGATCCCGACGAGCGACAGCCCGGCTATCCCTCAGCCCTCGCCCGTCAGCCTCAGGTACATCGCCAGCAGCTCGGTTCGCACCGACGCCTGCGAGTAGTCTGCAAGGACGCGCTCGCGGGCGGCTACACCCATCTGCTTGACCTCATCTGGGCAGTCGGTGGCGATCGCCATCGCGGTCTGTAGCGCATTGACGTCTTTCGGCGTGACGATCCAGCCGTACCGACCGCCGTCAACGACCTCGCGGCATCCGCTGATGTCTGTGACGATCACCGGCAGTTCCATCGCGGCAGCTTCCAGGAGCACTACCGGCAGGCCCTCTCGGTAGCTCGGTAGGACGAGCACGTTCGACGCGGCGAGGTAGGAGCGCACGTCGGTCTGGTAGCCCACCCAATGGACGCCAGGGCCAGTGCGCAGGAGGTCGAGCGTCCCTGCCGGCAAGGGCGAGAGTTCATCCTCGGTGATGCCAACGACGAGCAGGTGGACGTCGGGCCGCTCATTCTGGAGTGCCGTGAAGGCTGCCATGAGTTCCACGACGCCTTTGTGTGGGACGACGCGCCCGACGAACACCAACACGGTCGCATCGCCGGGGATACCGAGTTCAGCTCTCCGGTCCGGGTAGTCAAGATCCGGAGAGTAGTGCGCGCCGTCGATGCCGTCGACTGACCCACCCCCAAGCGACGGGAACTGTCGCGACGGAACCTCCTTGGCCAGGTACTCCGACAATTCGATGCTGTTGCAGAGAAGCTCGGTCGCGCTCGCGTAGGTGACGAGTTCGGCTCGCTCGAGGAACCAGCGGCGAACTCCGTGTGCCTCAACGAGTGGCAGCCCGATGACGCTGTGGACGCGGTTGGGGACGCGAGCGAGACGGCCGCCCACCATCGCGACAAGTCCTGCCTTGGGCGTGTAGGAGTGGATGATGTCGGGGCGTTCCCGGCGGGCCAGCCGCCAAAAGCGCCACAGGGACAGCAGGTCCTTGAACGGGGTAATCTTGCGCGTCATCGGCACTCCGACGACACGCACACCCTCGCGCCGCCCGACGCCGTCCAGCCGCTCCGATGAGTCCGCGATCAAGGTGATGTCGAAGTAGTCCTTGAGGAAGCTCGGCTGCCCGCGCAGCGGAACATCGACGAGTTCGGCCACGGTCGAGACAATCCATAGTGAGGGCTTGCCGGACGCCGTCGTCATGATGATCGCCGGACGAAGGGGGCACCCGTGACGATTCCCTCGCACACTGCGTCAAGTCCGGGATCGGCGCCAGCGGCAAGTTCCGATGCTGCAGTGATGTCGGCATAGAACAGCGGGGAGCCAGGAGTTCTGTGCCGGACCTTGGCGAAAGCTCGGACGGGAATCATCCTGCGAAAGAATAGGTGGTGCGCGTAACGCAGCGATTTCTCGTGCATTGCCGGGTCGAGCCCTGATGCAAACGGGAGCCGGTCAAGGGCCGCCGCGTAGTCGGCGGGGGAGTCCACGTCGATCGTCAGGCCCTTGTTCCTGACCCATGCCTCACCAACCGTAATCACCGGGGTGGAACGGGCCAGCGCCTCGACGCCGACCTTGGTGCCGTAGACGATGACGCAGTTCGCCGACTCGATGAGGTCGTAGGTAGACACAGCCGAGTCCGCGTCGACGAAGTAGACGTTCGGTGGCGGATCGCTCGCCGCCACGACGTCGCGAAGTGGCTCGCGTGACGGCAGGAAGCCGGTTGCCTCGGCCGGATGAGCGCGGATCACCACGGCGATGTCAGGCCGCGTTCGTGCCCACGCAATCGTGGCCTCGATCCAGGCCGCCTGCGACGGGAAGGCACGCCCTTCGAAATGGAGCTGCGCGTCCCAGTTGACGTTAGCCATCGCGACAACGAGCGGGCGAGTCTCGCGCGAGAGAGCGCTGGCAAGTTCGGCGTCGACGCGCGTGCCAGCGCTGAAACCGATCCAGTCGGCAGTGCCGGTTCGCCGCGATTCGAGGTAGCCGGTCGTTTGATGCGCGAGTGCCTCATCCCAGGGCGCGGACTCCCAGTCGGCGGGCGACTCCCGGAGCATCGTGCGGTGGTAGGTGTCGCCCTGGCTGAACAGGAAAGTCTGCTCGGGGTAGCCGGTCGCCCATGCGACGACGCGGATCCCGCGCTGCTTGGCAACATCGAGCATCGGGCCCTGGGGAACGTAGATGCCGTGCTGGAGGACGACGACATCCGGGTCGAGTTCGTCCAGCATGCGTTGCGCTGCTCGTACCAAGATGACTGCGGCCTCGATGTAGCGACCGAGGATGCGCTGCGTCGTCGGGTCGTCAGGCACCGTGGCTACGGCGAGGAATCGCAGAGTCCCCGCGACCGCATGCTCTCCGACCGCTATGCCGTCGAGGCGTAGGTCGGTTGTGTCGCCTGGCGTTGTAGCAACGCACACACGCGCCGCCTCCGCCCTATCCTCTTCGCGTATCCAGCGCGACAGGTAGTGCACCGTCGAGCCGGTGCCTCGCTGGGCGCGTTCGCCGGTACTGGTGCACGCGCCGCAGATGGAGCCCTGCGGGCCGTTGTCGGCCATGGCGGACGGGCTCATCACGGCGTAGCTGCACTCGATGCAGGCGGGCAGCGCCTTGTCGCACAGCACGGTGTCGACATCGTGTCCGCGAAGCGAGAGCGCCGCCGCGAGAACACGCTCGACCTCTGCCCCCTGGAGGTTCCCGCCGACCATGGTGGCGAGCAGCACGCGCGAGGTCCCGCTGCCGGGCGCTGGCCCCGTGATGCCAAGCGGTGTCCAGTCAGGCAGGTAGCGCCGTGCGTTAGACCGGCGGCTGATCGTCCGCACAAACCCGAGGCGCTTGACCCATCCCCGTGCGGTCGAACTAGCCCGGGACATGCTCGGCGAGAAGGGCAGTGACCTGCTTTGCGATCGACGCAGCGTCGAGTCCGTGGAAAGCGAGCGCCTCGTCGTTGGAGCCGCAGGCCTGCTTGCCGCGAACGCACAGGTGGCCGAACGGCCCGGTCCAGCCGGTGCGCACGAGCGCGCCGCTGATGACGCTGCCGAGTCCGCCTGCCGGCCAGTGGTTCTCAACGACGACCAGTGGAAGTCCGGGGGTTGCGATTGAACTGAGCCACTCCTCGTCGACCTCATTGAGCCAGGGTGTGGCCACTACTCGTGCCGAAATGCCCTGGGCAGACAGTTGCTCCCTCGCTGCGAGCGACTGGAACACCAGCGGAGCGGAGGACACGACGAGAACGACGTCCGTGCCGTCGGCAAGCACAGATCCGACGCCGATCGCCCGTGACGGCTCCGGAGCGGCAAGGTCATCAAAGGGAAGCGGCACGCTGCACAGCCGCAGGTACGACGGGCCGTCGTGCTGGTCGACGATGAGCGAGACGACCTCTGCGACCTGACTGGGATGGAATGGCTCGGCGACGAGCATCCCGTTGACCGCGCTCATGGTGGCGACGTCGCTTACCGCCTGATGGCTGTGACCGGGGCCAGCGGGAATGATCCCTGCGAGGGCTCCTACGTAGAGGATGCGTGAGCCTTCGGAGCCGTTGTTGAGGATCTGCTCGAAAGGCCGAGTGGTCAGGAAGCAGGAGAAGGAGCACACGACCGGCAGTCGGCCGCTCAGTGCCAGCGCCCCAGCCTGGGAGACCATGTCCTGCTCGGCGATCCCGCACTCGATGAAGCGCTCGGGGTTGTCGCGAGCGAACTCCACGAGCCCGAGGTCCTTGCGCAGGTCGGCATCGAGGACGACGACCTCGTCGTGGCTCGCCGCGAGGCCCGCGAGAGCGGCGGCCCATGCTCCGACCAGGGTGGTCCGCCCGACCGGAAGATCGCGGTCGACTCGCACGTAGTTGTAGGGAATCGTGCCAAGGCCGAGCGCGGAGACAGCAGACTGCGCGGTGGCATCGAGTTCGGCGACGGCATCCCCATACACCGGCCACGCCGGCGCGCCCGAGTGAAAAGCGTAGAGGTCGTCGGTAGGCGCGAAAGCCTCCATGAACGACACTCCCTTGCCCTTGATCGTGTGTGCGATCAGGACGCCGGGGTTCTCGCTCGCGCGAAGGCGAGCGAGGCTCTCCGCGATGGCGGGGATGTCATTCCCGTCGCACTGCTCGACCGTCCAGCCGAATGCCGAGAACTTCGCGACGATGTCGCCGAGGTCGCTGACCTGCGACACCCACGTGTCCGATTGAATCCCGTTCCAGTCGACGATCGCCGTAATCGAGGAGAGCGCACGGTTCACGGCGCCGGAGAGCGACTCCCAGATCTGACCCTCCTGCAGTTCGCCATCGCCTAGCAGGACGAACGTGGGCTGCTCGGTTCCCGCGAGGCGGTCGGCCATCGCGAAGCCCTTGGCCTTGGAGATCCCCATGCCGAGCGGGCCGGTGTTGGTGATCATTTCCGGAATCGAGGTGTCCGGGTGGCCCGGAAGTCCGTCGAGCCGGCGCAGCGTTGTCAGCCCGGCCTCATCGATGTTACCGAGCCCGATATGCACCGCATACAGCGCGGGGGCGTCGTGTCCCTTCGACGAGAAGAATCGACCGGGCAGTCGATCGCCAACGCCGTCGCCCAGTTCGCCGACCAGAACCCATGTCATGAGGTCAATCGAACTGAAGCTTGAGCCGATGTGGCCCGAGCCGGCGGTCATGATCATTCCCAGGGCGTTGATGCGGGAGAGTTCCGAGAACGCTGCAGCACGTTGCTGGACCGGGGCCTCAGCCTTGAGGATCTGACGCAGGAACTCTGGGGGAACGAAGCTGATCTCGCCGCCGGGCATCTGGCTGGACCTCGAATCTCGGAAGGGCAGTTGACTCAGGACATCTTCCAGCACTGGCGGCTCGGGTCCGGCAGGGGGCGATGCCTACTCCTCGATCGCCTCTTCATCGCAGATGACCTCGGACTCCTCGCGGAAGCGGGCGAGATCCTCCTCGGACAACTCATCGTGCGCCACCGCAGGCGCTGAGGTGCCTGATTCTTCGCCCAGGTAGTGGCGGGAGAACACCCGCATGACGTGGTCGACCCCTGCCTCTGTCACTTCGCGCAAGTCGTCGGCGTAGTACTTGGACCGGTGGGCCGGAGACGTGATGATCTCGTAGGACGGGAAGTAGGCGATCGAGTCGTCACTTCCCGAGATCTCCGCCGCGACGACGCGAAGGGCGGCCTTGCTGTAACTCGTCGCGACCAGGACGTGCTCGTCGGTGAAGGTGGCGATCAGCGGCACCGGTGACACGGTAAGAATTACGCGCACCCCCGGGTTCACCTTCCGCAGGCGACGAAGGAAGTCGCGCAGGTCGGCCAGCATTTCCTCGACCGTGAGGTTGTGGAACTCGTAGTGGGGGAGTGCCTCGGCGCCGCCATGGACACCCGGTGCCAGCGGGACGGTCGCCCCGTCCTCCGCCGATCGCCAGGATTCGGTCAGGCCGAGGGTGAAGACCAAGACATCGCAGGTCTCGAACATGCGTCGGACGTCAGCGAGGTGCGCCTTCCGGTTGGCGTTGAGCGCCTCGACACTGGGGAACGTCTCGACACGAGGCCGGAAGGGATCGACGAATCCGCCGCCCGGAAACTCCCACGCGCTGTCCTTCGGAGTGAACATGCCGTACGCCCGCAGGAATAGCTGCTTGAGCTGGGTCGTCGTGTAGATGTTGCCGAAGCGGGCCGGGAATACTCCGTAGGACTGCGGTTCGGAAGCGCCCTCGGGAGCCGTCTCGGTGACGAGGTAGTTGTATCCGGCTGCAGAAAGACGCCGCGAGATGTGCTGCGCGAAGCAACTGCCGGCGGTCGCGACCCGGTCGTCGGGGCCGATCGTGAAGTCGACGGCGAGTACCGGGTCGATCTCGTCTGAGACGGCGACACTCTTGCGCCAAAAGGAGGATGCGGGCAGGTCGCTATAAACGTTCGGCATAGTGCTTTCTACTCATCCAATTCGTCGCGCAACTTGGCGATGATCTTGCGAGTGTGACTTCGCCCCCGCAGCTCGGTCACGTCCGTCTCTGCCAAGAGTTGATAACAGGTCGAAATCATCTCCTCGAATGAGATGAAGCCCTGCCGCTTTGACACCTTGAAGTCCATACTTCCGTCTACGCCGATCTTCTCCGCGAGCTCCGGATAGACCGGCCAGACGAGTTCCTGACCGGGCTCATCGAGCGGCGGTACTGCTTCGGCGCCGTAGGGAACCCCCGCGCGTTCGCAGAGGAGCCCCGCAAATCGCATCCAGAAGCCGATAGTCGGCTGAGTTGGGATATGCATGAAGGGCTGTCCGTCAACGGGCTTCAGAATGCTCGACAGATCAAAGCCCGACGCCTGTCCGACCTGCAACGCAAAGCGCATTGCCTTGCCGTACTCGTCAAAGTAACCAAGAACTCCATAGATGTAGCTGTTGAACAACTCGGCCGCACGGGCTTCGGAAAGTCCGAGCGCGTGCGCGGCCACAACAATGTGCGAGCACCCGATCTTGTCGATCCGCAGGAAGTCGGGATGGAAGCCGCCGAAATGCATTACGGGATACAGCGTCGCCGACTCCAGGGCGGCAGCGAGCAAGGGCACAGACTTGTCGCTCACGGATAGGCCGAGCTCACGTGCTGACAGGTCACGCACTCCTGCCGCGTTTGCCTCGAGGAAGACGTGATCGGCCTCCGACACGTCCGACAGCAAGCGTGCAACGCTGTAACCCTTGCGAAGTTGAACCCAGGTAACTGACGACACGTCATCCGCAGGTCGCACTGCCTGCCAGGAGGCCGCGATGCCGCGGGAGTGACATTTGCCGACTACAAGAACGCGCATGATGCCCGCCCTTCGTCAGTTGCCGATCACTCCTGGCCCGGTCCCGGAGCGTAGCAGCGCGAACCGTCGAAGAGCGGAGGAGAAGGGGGTCAATGCGACGACCCAAACGGCGCGCGGTCCACGATGGGCAGCGCGCTCGGCGTCTCTCGAAGGACATCTTCGAGCACGGTCCAGTCTGACGGGTAGTTGACGTCAAGTCCCTCGGGGTAGGGCGTAAGCCACGCGAGAATCCGCGAACCCGCGATTGATCCCTCACGGATGGTGGTGGCCCACATGATCTCCAGGCTCGCATCCTGTATGTAGACAGTGGGCAGCGTCTCGTACGGACGGCTGTGGGCGGGGACATCGTCCGCCGGGAGGTCGAGCAGGGGGACGAGTCCGTCCCCGGATGATGAGAGAGTCCACATCTTCGCGGGGTGCTGCGCGCACCTGCTCACGGCGCGAAGGGAGTCGTAGCCTTCTGACGACAAGAAGAGGGCCATGGCCTTGGCGATCGACGTCGGCTGGCGAAGGGGGCTCGTCGGCCGCAGGAGCGAAGCAACTTCCGGGTCGTAGCCATTCGCCTGGAGTTCATCGAGGGCGTGAACCATCCATTCGATGTCCGTGGAAGTCGACGTTGACATCACTTCGGGACGCAGGAACGGGGCCTCAGCGCCGTAGTGCCGCGCGATCTCGGCGATCTCCGAACTGTCGGTGCTGACGACGATGCGGTCGAAGACGCCCGAGTCGATGGCGCTCGCGATTGTGTAGGCGATCAGCGGGTGACCATGTAGTTCGCGGATGTTCTTTCCCGGCACTCGGGTGCTGCCTGACCGCGCGGGGATCAGCGCGACAGCACTCATGCGGGGGGCCGGGAGAGCACGGCGACGGTGCGAAGCTCGGTGTAGAAGTCGAGCACCTCCGTGCCGCACTCCTTCGTGCCGTTGCCCGAGGAGGCGAAGCCGCCGAAAGGCATATGCGGCTCGCTCCCGAAGGTCGGCCCGTTCACAACGGCCATGCCAACACGAGCTGTCGTGGTGAAGTACTGCGCACGATCGACGGAGTCCGTCCAGATCGCTCCGGTAAGTCCGTACTGCCCGTGAGCAGCCATCGTGGTGGCAGCGGCGAAGTCTGGCACGCGATACGCGTTGATCACGGGACCAAACAATTCGTCGCACGACACGGGGTCATCGGCATCGACGCCGGCGATGACGGTCGGCTCGATGAAGTTGCCGGACGACAACGCGGGATCAGGAGACCGTCGGCCGCCGATGAGCACCTGTGCGCCGCGCGTGGCGGCGGCATCGATAGCCGTGACGATTCGTGTGACCGATGCCTGAGAGATGACCGGTCCGACAGAGTCCGGCTGGCCGAACAACGACAGCTCGCGAACCTTGTCGAGAAGCAGATCGACGAAGCGGTCATAGACGGCATCCATGATGATCAGTCGGCTTGCCGCCGCGCAGCGCTGGCCGGCATTGCTGAACGCCGAGGCAACTGCTGCATCGACGGCGCGCGGCAGGTCGGCGTCGTCGCAGACGATCATCGCGTTCTTACCGCCAAGCTCAAGGGCCGTGCGGACGAGTCGAGGTCCGGTGCTCGCGAGGATGCCACGGCCGACGACGGCGCTGCCGGTGAAGGACACCAGGTCGACGGCGGACTCGGTGAGCTGCGCACCTGTTCCCGGACCGCTGCCCTGGAGAAGCTGCAGCGCGCTCGCGGGCACGCCGGCATCCAGACAGATGCGCGCGAACGCCGCCCCAGAGAACGGCGTGTGCTCGCTCGGCTTCAAGATCACCGAGTTCCCGCAGAGCAGAGCAGGGAACACCTTCCATGCGTAGTTCGGGATGGGCGTGTTGCTTGCCGCCAGAAGCGCGCCGACGCCGATGGGCGCGCGCCATGTGGAAACCTGCTTGCCCGGAACCGCACTAGTCGTGGTTCGCCCGTAAAAGCGACGGCCCTCGGACGCCATGAAGTAGCCCAGCTCGATGGCACCGCGGACCTCGCCAGCCGCGAGCGCCGCGCCCTTGCCCGTCTCCCGCTGCACGAGATCCGCGAGAAGGTCGATGTTGTCCTCAAGGGAGCGCGTTATGGCGCGAATGAGATCACCACGGTGCACTGGCGTCGTCGAGGCCCATTCGGCATGGCCCGCGCGCGCGATCTCTATGGCGCGCGCGATCTCGTGGGCACCCGACTCGGTGCGCTCGCCAACGATGGCGTTCGACACGGGCGAAAGCCTGTCTGCGGTCCCACCTGATGCATCCATCGACTCGACCCCGTCGATGATGTTCGGTGCCTGCAGTTCGGTCACCACGCATGCCTTCCGCCGTCGACCAGGAGGTCGACACCAGTGATGTAGGTCGACGCGTCCGACGCGAGGAAGACCAGTGGTCCGCCGAGCTCATCGAGTTCGCCGAGGCGAGCCATGGGAACAGTCGCCGAGAACTTGCGGACGAACTCCGGGTCCTGGCCTCCGGCAATCCCGCCGGGGCTGAGTGTGTTCACGCGAACCCCGACGGGCGCCCAGTGCACAGCGAGCCAACGGACGAGATTGCTGAGAGCGGCCTTCGACGCGCCGTAAGGCGGCGGCTTGAGGAACGGGGGATCAGTGTCGATGTGGTCATACAGCGACGCGTTCGGCGCGGATGTGCCATACATCGATCCGATGGCGACGATCGATCCCGAGCCTTGCGCAGCCATGGCAGAGCCGAAGGCCTGCATCACGTTGAACGCCCCGATGACGTTGACCTCGATCACCCTGCGCATGAGGTCGACGGGGAACTCACCTGCCGCGTAGGTGGAGGTCTTCCCTGGTGGCGTATCGACTCCGGCGTTGACGACGAGGACGTCGACGCGCGAGGCACTGGACTGGACCCACGCGAGGGCGGCAGACACGGATTCAGTGCTGGTGACATCGCACTCACCGACGACGACATCGCGGGCATCGACTATCTCGGCCAGGCGGGGGCTGATGTCGCGACCCGGCTCACACAACGCGTAGACGCGAGCACCCGAGTCAGCGAGGCTCTGGACCCACACCGGGCCTAGTCGTCCGTCTGCGCCAACTACTACCGCGACCCGGTCATCGAGGCTGAACATTCAGAAGGTCGTTCCGCCCTCGAACTGCTCAAGGTGGAACGCCCCGTACTGGGGCAGAGCATTGCGCAGCGTGCGGCCCACAATGAGTTCGACCTCGTCCGGACCGATGCCGTCGCCGGGGGAGCGGAACTCGATGTCTGCCGCCTCAAGGATGGTTCCTGCGGACAGGTCGCGCTTCGCGATGGCCTTCTTGCCCATCTTCACGAGTGCGGCCGCCTCCACGTCGAGCTGCGCCTTCTCCGACGAGCCGAACGCCTCGCGGGTGCGCGACAGGTCGCGGATCAGCTTGCGCATGCCCTCGGGTTCGAGGCTGAAGGCGTGGTCGGTGCCCTTCCACGTGCGGTCGAGCGTGAAGTGCTTCTCGATCACGCGGGCGCCGAGGACATAGGCGGCGACGGACATCGCGATGCCGTTCTCGTGCCCGGAATAGCCGGGAACTGCATTGGGGAACCGGTCGGCGATCGCGGTGATCACGTTGAGGTTGAGGGTGTCGTACGGCGCCGGATAGGCGGCCGTGCACTGCAGGATGCTGAACTCGGAGGTGTTCGCCGAGACGATCGCGTGGGCGGACTCGATCTGCTTCATGGTGCCGCCGCCGGTGCTGAATACGATCGGCAGCCCAGTGGACGACGCGTACTCGAGCAGGAAGTGGCTGCGCAGGTCGCCTGAGGCGATCTTGATCGCCGCGATGCCCACGTCGACGAGGAAGTCGACGCTGGCCAGGTCGAAGGCGGTGGACCAGAACGTGATGCCGATCTCCTCGGCGTACTGGCGCAGCGCCACGTACTCGGTCTTGCCGAACTCGAGTGCCTCGCGGTGCTCGCCGTAGGTGGCGCCGTAGGCATTGAGGCTGTTGTAAACCGCGTGGTACGCGTCAGGTGTGTAGAGCGCGCGATTGTCGCGCTTCTGCAGCTTCACCGAGCTCGCGCCGGCACGCTTCGCGGCATCGAAGAGCTGCATGCACTTCTCGACATCGCCCTGGTGGTTGTGACCGATCTCGGCAATGACGTGGAAGGAGCCGGGGTCGGCTTTTACGTCTGCGATGAATCCCATGACTACGCGTCCAGCGACAGTTGGTCTGAGTCGCTGGACTTGCCACGCGAGCGCCCGCCGCTCTTGGGGGCGGGCTCGGCGACTGCTCCCTCGGCTGCCGACGCATCCTCCTGGGCGGGCCCGCCGGTGAGACCGAGGAGCTGGGCACGAACTGTGAGCAGGGCTGCGAGTGCAGACGCGGCCTCAGGCTGGCCAGCTTCGACTCTCGGCCACAACGCTGCGATCGCCGCGTTCGCGCGAGAGACGTCCAGCGCGCGGCTGGCCTCAGGAGGGGCCTGGAGCGCGCGAGCCATGCCGCGTTCGGCGGCACGGGTGCCGGCGCGCGACTTCATGCCAACGGCTGCCGCAATCTCTTCCCCGGAGGCTCCCCGCAGGTACAGAGCTGCTGCCTGCCCCTCGACGTCGGGACGGGGGGCTTTGCCCGGGGTTTCCGCCGAAGTCGTAGGAGTTTCCTCGGTAGCTGAATCGGTCATCTTTCGGTCTCCTGATCGGTCCGGCACGCCCTCGGGACGGCGCCACTATAGCCCGCGAATGCTACGTCGGAATATTGACCGATGAACGGACGATGTCGCCCACGCACCGGACGCGTGGGAAGAGACCTAGTCTGGCTCCGTGGATCATCCCGGGCCCGCGGAGACGGTGAGTTTCGTCATCCCGGCATGGAGACGCGACGACTTCATCGGCCCGGCCGTGGCCAGCGCTCTTGCTCAAGAACACCCTGCGGTGGAGGTGATCCTGGTCCTGGATGGACCAGCAGATCTCTCGTCCGCTGACTTCCCCGCGGACGGCAGGCTTCGCATCGTCTCTAGAGCAGTGCGCGAAGGTCCCGCGGCGGCGCGCAATGCTGGCGCGCGCGCTGCCGATGGCGAGTTCGTGTCCGTTCTCGATGCCGATGACCTCGCCGACACCGCGCGAGCGTCACGGCAGTTGGCGGAGGCAGCCGCTAGCCCGGGCGTCGGGCTGGTCGCGAACTCGGCGCGCATCATCGATCTCGGCGGGCGCGAAACGGGTTCGCGGGCCGTGGAGGATCGTCAAGCGGGGGACGTGGTTCGCGCCCTGCTCGTCCGCAACCCGTTCATCCACAGCACCGTCATGGTTCGGCGGGATGCGCTTGCGTCGGTCGGGGGTTATGACGAGTCGCTTAGTCGATTCATCGACTACGACTTGTATCTCAGACTCGCCCTTGCGGGAATCCAGATGCGCGGATTCAGTGACGTGGTTGGTTCTCATCGCGTCCACGGGGATCGGCTGAGTTCTCGACCCCTTCCCCGCTCAGTTGTCGACTCCATCATTCGCAACCGGAAATTGCTCGCGCGTGATGCGGGTTCGGGTCTGCTTGCGACGACCCTGCGCAATATCGCGTGGAAGGCGAAGAACGCGCATTTGTCGCACTTTCGTCGCTGACTTGTCACTCCTCGGTGGCGTTCCAATGACCGTAGTGCTGTGACGTCGACCAGTCCCTAGTGAGAGATAGGGTTTCGCATCACGACGAACCGTTGGAGGCCGTCGATGAGCGAAATATGGGGGACGGGATGCACGTAGTCATCCACCCAGGCCTGCCAAAGGCAGGCTCGACAACGATCCAAGCGTTCACGCGCAAGTTTGAATCACGGCTTCGCGGGCTCGGTGTCGGGTACGTGCAGACTACGGAGCGGAGTGGCGCCGCCCGCGCTCAGCAAGTTCTCGACGGAGTAAGCGAACTGGCCACCGCTGGCTTGAAACATGGGTTGGTGTCACAGGAGGCTCTCGCTGGATGGCCCAGAGTTCGAGTGAACCGCCTGATTGCAGATCTCAAGGATGCTGGCCATGACGTTGAAGTGGTGCTTGTCGTACGTGCTTATGAGCCTTGGGTACTCAGCATGGCGATGCAACGCGTTCGTACTCTTCGCGGTAGTCCGATCCGGGAACCCGAGCCGGTTTGGGAATGGCTCGAAATTTGGCGCGGACTTAGCGTTCCAGTGAGCATCATCCCACTAGGAGCAGAGGATCGCCTACTGCCGGCATTCTGGGCGGCGGCACGCATCGACGTACCTGCCGAGTGGCTCCGTAAGGGTGCCGTCGCACTCAATAAATCGCCGGCTGCGGAGCAGTTTGGCGTATTCATCCGCCTTGATCAGGCCATAGCTCTAGCCATGGCAAGCGACCCTGACGTGCTCAACGGCAGGAACGCCATGAAGATCAAGAAGCTAATCCGGGGGCTGCTCGACGGCGGGGAGCACCACCGCAAGCCGATCGTCGTACGGATCGATGATGAGTTTCGTTCCGAGCTACTCGAGTACTTGATCACGCAGTTTGAGGAACAGTTGGCCGCAGCGGCGGGTGAAGACCGGCAGGCGGAGGCGGCGATCCGCACTGCATTCAAGATCGCTCGCCGCGCTGTCTCGGTCGATAGCGACACTGCGAGTGAGGCTGCGGAGCAGTTCAATGCCGCCGTCCGCGATGGTCTGTCACCCGCGTTGACGCACCTTCGTCGATGGTGCGAGCAGCCCGGCAACGAGGACGTAGCTTCGATCCTGCTCCCTGGATAGGAAGATGTTCCGAACTACACCGACGCTTTGTTGGCGGTTAGGCCGCCGACACAAGAATCTCAAGGCTTGCTGTCGCCTGAGCATCAACGGTCGTTCGATACATGTCGCTCAGGTAGCCGCCGCTCTGCCGTTCGGGTTCAGCAGTTCCCAAGTCGTACCATCCGCCGTGGGCCGCGAGCAGTGACTGAATTCCGGCGAAGCAGTCGTAGCGGGAGGTCAGCAATGGGCTGAATCTGAAGAGGACCGGTGTTCCCGCGGCGATCGCTGAACTCGCTCCGGCCAGGACTGAGCCTTCGTAACCCGCCACGTCGAGAACGATCAAGTCCGACTCTCCCGATATGCCTGGCGCTACATCGTCGAGCGTCATGACGGTAGGCAACACCGCTGATGCGCTTTCGGGAGGGACAGTCTTGGCATCGGCAGGATTCTTGAACGATGTCGAGATCGCGATCTCAGTTTCTGCAGTGGGCGCGAGTGCGACGTTGAGGCACGTCACTTTGTCGTCGGCGTCGTTCAACGCGACATTCGCTCGAAGAAGTCGGAACATCGTGGGGCTGGGCTCGATGGCGAGCGCACGAGAAAACACCCCCCGGCCAACAGCGGAGATCGAGCGGGCACCATAACCCGCACCCACGTCGATGATCGTCCCGGCCGATGCCGAAATCCCAGCGAGCGCTACAGCCTTCTCAAGGGATGAAGTGTTGACGCTGCCCTTGACGAAGACACTTCTGCCGGTCCTACGATCGGCGGTACTGACGATCAGAGTCTCGGGCCCCTCGGCGATCGCGAGGGTGCGCGCTCCGGTGCTCAGCGCGTCCCAGTATTGCTTCGAGTCCAACAAGTCCGCAGAGCTCTCCCGACGGCCACACTCAGGGCACGCTGGCGCTTGCTTTAGCTTTCGGAGCTGCCTTTTCCGGAGATCCGCATCTGTCAACACTCGGTCTTCCCCCCCGGGAACTGGCCTTCGGCATTCGCCGCACTTCTTCAGCGGCAGCGGCACAATAACAGGCCGGATTCGGGTGGAGTCGAGGCAAATGGTTTCAAGCAGGCTACCTTCCGGATGATCCTGGCCAATCCCCGGTAGGGTCCTTCCGTGGCGTTGACAACGTTGGTAATGGCCGGAGATGCCGATCCGCAGGTCGTCGTCGGCGGCGAATCGCACAGAACTGCCCTGCTCTACGCCCTAGAAGAGTTCCCACGTGAAGACATGCGTCGGGCTGTTTTCATCTCGCAAAGGATTTCTGGCGAAGCGGAGCCGGGACCTGGTTGGGAAGGCTATTGGCCAGAGTACGTCTCGCAAATGGCCGGTCGGTCCGCAGTCATCGTGTGGTCAGGCAACCAGCACGTGACGTACTTCCTGTTCGAGACAGATATGGAGGTTTCCCTCCGAGGGCCGTTCCCGTACCGGCCGAGCGAGCCTGCTGGCTCCTTCGTGACTGAGCGAGCTCTTCGGGCGCTCCTCGCCCCATCGGTCGAGCCAATGTGCGAGGTTATCCCCGCTCTCTTGAGCACGGCGAAGGATGTGCTCGTCATTGGAACGCCGCCGCCCACCGCGGCGGAGGTGACACGCGAGAGATTCATAGCCAAGAAGGCGCAGAACACGAAGTTGCAGCGAGGCGGTGTCGACATCACGACCGCGCCGATGCAGCCGGATTCACAGCGCGTAGCCCTCTGGTCGCTTGTGCAGGACGTGACGCGCGAGACAGCCGAGGCGCAGGGCGCACGGTGGGTGCCCGTTCCACCGAGCACGTTCGACAGCCGCGGATTATTGCACCCCCAATACGCTCGCGACGGATCGCACGGCAATGCGGAGTTTGGCGCGATCATGTGGGACGAGATCGCCCAGGCACTCAGGGGGAGCCAGACATGAGCGACCATCCGTATCGGCACCTGCCGGCTTCCGCGTTCTGGAAGTCAGCGGTCGCCCCGGAGTTTGTTACTGCAGGCCTAGTCGCCGGGACCGATCCGTTGCTGCGTCCCAACGATCGGATCATGTCGGCTGGTAGTTGCTTCGCTGCGAACATGGTCCCGTGGCTCGAGGACGCCGGCTATTACTACGTCCGTACGGAGGAGCCGCCACCGGCGATCACGCTGCTTCCAGAGAACCTTGCGTACCGCCGATACTCCGCCTACTACGGCAACATCTACACGACTCGGCAGTTCCGGCAGTTGGTGGAGAGGGCGGCGGGATTGTTCCGGCCCGCTGAGGACCGGTGGTACGAGAATGAAGCAGTCGTCGATCCGTTCCGCCCCGGGCTTGCCTACCCGGCGTCGTCGGATGACGAGTTCGACGACATGACCGCATGCCACCTTTCCGCAGTTCGGCGAGCGGTTGAGGACGCGACGGTCCTCGTATTCACTCTCGGGCTCACCGAGACTTGGGCGTCGAGGATCGACGGGGCCGTCTATCCCACATGCCCCGGGACGGTCGGCGGGACATTCGACGAGGCCAAGTACGCGTTCGTGCAGTTGGGCGTCGACGACGTCGTCGCGGACATGCGCGCTGCGCTCTGGGTCGTTCGCCTGTGGAACCCCAGCATCCGGGTCATCCTGACGGTATCGCCGGTGCCCTTGGCAGCGACGGCGGCGGGAGTTCACGTCCTGCCAGCGACGATCTACAGCAAGTCGGTGCTGCGTGTCGCCGCTCAGGTACTCGCAGATGAAGTCGAGGGCGTGACCTACTTTCCTTCCTACGAGATCGTGACGGGACCGCAAGCGCCGACCGAGTTCTTCGAGGACGATCGTCGCTCCGTCAGCGAGTTCGGAGTGCAGTCCGTCATGGCGGCATTCCTTGACTCATGCGAGTTGCCTGAGGTCGGAGAAGAACGCTCGGACGGCCAGCGCGAACGCCCCGGGAAGATGAGAAAGTTGGAGCGCAAGTCGGGCAGGTTAGGAATGACGAAGGTGCCCAAATCGCGGGGCGGCAAGGAGACCGAGGCCAACGGCTCCGTGGGTGAGACCAATGAAGGAACGCTCGCGGCCTCCGAGGCGCTGTCCAAGGCATTGTGCGACGAAGAGTTGCTCGCGACTTGGGCACCCAAGACCTGACTCGAAAACTCTAAGCCGGGAACATCCCCAGCGCCTCGGACCACGTCTTGGCGTCGGGGGGGCTAATGAGCCCCGACGGACGCCGAAGGAGCAGTGCCTGGCAGTAGTCAGGGAGGCCCTCTAGGTTCGCCTCCGTGTCGTCTATCAGCGCAATCGCCTGTTTGCTGACGGCCACCTCATGCTTCGCGATGGCAATATCGTCGTGGCGCTCGCTCGTACAGACCAGCCCGTCGAATCCAGGGAGGTGCCGGTCGAGCCAGGCCTGCGTTGCGTCGCCCTCGAGAGCGCTTCTGCGGGTGGTGCACGCAACCAGGCTGTAGTTGGAGCCGAGTACCTCGATGGCCGCGACTGCGCCGTCGACAGGCTCGATTCCCAATGTCGCGGGGTCATTGACGAAGCTAACGGCGTGACCGCGGTGGCCGTCGCCCGCCGCGGCCGCGATCTCATACCGGCTCATGAGGTCAGGGTCCAGACCTATGCCGAGTTCGCGGACCAGCCATGCGTCGTAGGAGTGGGCGAACGGGAAGAGAACCTCATCGACGTCAACCAGGATGGTCCCGCGCTTCGCGGTCATCGACGGGCGCCGCGCGGTGAATCGTCGTCATCATCGTCGAGGTCGTCGCCTTCGATCCCGGACGGATCGGACAGGCGCAGTCCTCGCCCGAAGGCGAAGAGCACGATGCACATGGCAATCGTCAGCAGCGCGCTCACGGCCAGTGTCCACACGGGTGGAGCTGCGGCTCCAACGCTGAGCGGGAGGAACATCCAGGGCGTCCATGGCAGGCACTGGACGACGGTGTGGAGGGCACTGGGAATCGTGAGGACCGTGAGCGGGGAGTAGAGGAACATGCCGAGGGCGAACACGATGACCATCGAGAACGAGACGACGGGCCGGACGTCCGGATGGTCGTTCTCGTAGATGCGAGAGAGCACGGGAAGGGCGACCGCCACGACCAAAACTGTAACCAGCGTCGCGACTGCGACAGCCGCGGCAAATGCCTGGAATGACCCGCCGTCGGGGGCTAGGAACGGCCAGAGAACGAGACCGCCGACGAGTAACGGTGACGCCTCCAGCACTGCCGCACCGGTCGACGCCATGTCGACGGTTCGGACCGATACGAAGGCCTCGGGGGCAGGGCAGGCACGAAAGTGGTAACCGGCCACCCAGATCTGAAAGCGGAATCCCCGAGTGAGGAGCCTGGCGAGAGCGCTGACGATCATGACCTGCGCGATGAGGAGGGACTGCCCGGCGGCCCCGGCGATCGCGACGAGCGGCGCGATGACCACGGTCTGCCGCAGGAAGAACCAGATCCAGGGGTGCCGGGTATTTCCGAGTGATCGTCGGAGCGCGACGAACGCGAAGTACGACATTGAGCGTGCAGCAGTCCGTGCTCCACGGTCGGCGATGTAGGGACCCTCGTGGATCCGCATCGGATAGCTCTCGAAGCCGACTGGCACGCGCGGGAGCCGCTCCTTCTTGCTTCGTGGATCCTGGGGAGGCGTTTCAAGACAGACGACGACATCGGACTTGACCGTTCCGGCATCTGTCGGACCTGGACATCGATGGGAGTACAAACCTTTCGCAAGCCACAGCGAGGTCTCAGGGCTGATCCGTGGCCAGGGCTTGGCTATCAGGCTCGAGGCAGGTACCGCCATGGAGGCTCTCCTGGCTGGCCTTCTCACATTTTGTTCAGTCATTTGTGCACGCTTGCTAGTTCGACCACAGCGGAAGATTGACGTCCAGGCAGTGAGAAAGCGTCCCCAATGCAGTGCTCTGGATGCCGGCCACTTGGAAGTGAATACCGGAGAAGTGATCGAGCTCGGAGTAGAAGGAGTAGCTCGGTACGCCGTAGTAGGCGGGCAGGTATGCCAGCCCGCCGTACGTACCGTAGAAGGCGTTAGCTCGTGAGATGACCGCTGCCTGGACGAGCAGGTTGTTCTCAGGAGTCATCTCGTCGTCGATGTAGACGATGTCGCCCTCGCCCGCGTAGCGGTGCTCCGCGTGGTCGTCGAAGCGCATGCCGGTCGCGAGCACGACCACCGGGCGCTTCTTCACGAGACGTCCGACGAGCGAACTGATGAACGCGCGGTTGTCTGGCGTGTCGGGGAACGACGGGCGGAAGTAGAAGCGAACGACGTCGAACTCGGAAGGCAGGCGCGCGGCCAAGGAGTCCGACAACTCCGGTGGCTCGAACGGGGTGAACAGCGTGCGGTCTCGCAGGGCGCGGACGGGGAGTCGGTCCTTCCAGAACGCAGCGAAGTACCGGTACATCGTGGACGGGTGGATGATGTCGAGGTTCTGCGTCCCCAACTTCTTGCCCGCGAGTTCGACGAGTTCGCCGTCGAGCGTGGACCACACCTTTTGCTTCTGAGTTCCGCGCGAGGCCAATCTGGACATGAACTTGTCGCGGAACTCCTGATGGTCCATCAGATCGAAGATGTCTACATGTCGATGCGCGATGTCTCCGTAAAATGCTGGGCCGGCTCCGCCCCGAGTCAGGGAGACCACTCGGCCTGGATCCAACCCGTGCTCCTGCTGAAGCCACCGCAGGTAGGGGATCCAGTAGAGCAGTTCGAAACCTAGTTCGGACGTCCACGGACCGACAACTACCAAGTTGTCACCGCGGGCGATCTTCTTGAATTGCGCGTTGAACTCAAGATCTAGTCGCGCCGGTTCGACAACTTGCCGGACCAGTGTAAGCGCAGTCTCTTCCTTCGTGAGTTCAGCGATCTCGAAGACCTCTTCATCGGTTACGACCGCCTCGTTCGTCTGCACCACATGATTCTGCCAATCGAACTCCGCATTCCCGCGTCGGCGTCGCGCGCGGAGCCCGGATGCTTGGTGCTCACGGATGGAGACGATCGGAAACGTCGACGGATCCGCGCCAATCATCTTCTTTCGCTTGCGCGCCTCCGAGTTGATTGCCGCCTTGGTCGCATGCAGGACGACTCGACGCAACGGATCACCGAGGCGCGAGGGATCAGGTGTCTTGCGAGGCTGGTCAGCAAGGGCCTCGATCTCGGCAACGAGTAGATCATTCGCCGCGACATCCAGGCCGTGAGGTCTGATAAAGGACTTGAGGAATGACTCGTTCTTCGAGAGGAAGTCAGCCGGATTCTCCAAGGCTTGGTCGAGAAGGTCGAACAGCTCGGTGTCCGACTCGGCGCGATGGAGGAGGGCATCCTCCAAGTGGGAAAAGTGGAGGGTTCCGCCCTGGACGCCCGCGAACTCTTCTGCGATCACCGTGAATACCGGCTTGCCGACGATCGCTGACTCGATCATCGCGCTCGAGTTGATGCCGATCACGCCCTCGGAGTAGTAGATCGACTCGAAGAAGTCCTGCCGGCTGTTGCTGTCGACGGGGTTGACGCCGAGTCTGGGGAAGATGACGGCGTTGCCGTTCTTGCTGAGCTCGACGGAGACCCACGGCCCGGTCGCTTGCGGATGCGGCCGCACCATGACGCCGACGTCACGGAGCGTGTCGCTGTGCTCTCGGAGGCGCCCGAGCCACCGAAGCACGTACTCGACCTCGCGATCACCGCCGATGAAGTTCGAGGATGACAGCCACAGGAAGTAGGGCTGACTCGCATCGAGCCCCGCGTCCCGCATGAACTCCTCGCGCGTGCGAATGGGACGCCAGTCGAACCACACGTCGAAGACCTGGGCGCCTGTCACGCACACCGTGTCGCCGTCAATTCCATGCATTTCGATGGCCTCTTGCCTTTGAGCCTCGTTCCACACAAAGATCCGGTCGGGCTGGCAGCGCATGAGGCCCTTGTTCGTGAGGTTGTCCCAACTGGCGACCGCGACCGCGACGGGAATGCCGAGCGCCTGTGCGTGCCGAACAACATCGACCTGGCGTGAGCCCACATCAACGAGTGGGGTGACGATGACGATGTCTGGCCTCGTTCGTTCGAGGGTGTCGATGATGTTCTCGGTCAACGGGATCGCTGCGTCCATGCGGATGGCGGCATTCTGGAACCGAGTTCGCGACCACTCGCCGCCGAGGTTGAGAATCCGATCGGCGACGCGTGTCGAGGCGGGGATCGGCAGCGCCTCGAACTTCTCGACAACGCGGTCACGAAGCAGGTCGGCCTGCGCGTACCGCGGATCGGCGTATCGACTGAGATCGATGGCCATCCGAAGCGCGTTTGCGACGGGCACCCAGGTGTCCTTGCCTCTAGACAGGCTTCCGTCGGCCCGCAACTTCAAGGACGGCACGTCCCGCTCAAGGCGACCCAGGGGAGTCGCGATGCGCTTCTCCTTGCTGTCGACGAAATCCAACGTGATCGAATGGCCTCGGTTCGACAGCTCGATGATCGTCGACTCGTACATGCGCACGTACCCTGGGTGGCGCATCGCGAAGAGAATGTTCGCCACGACTTACGCTCCCGCGATGAGCGGGCCACGCGAGACGAGGTCGCCCAACTGCTTGAAACCGTGCTGCGAAGACGCGATCTTCGCCCGCGCGCCGAGGTCGCGCAGCTCATTTTGAGTAGGGATCACGTCGACGTGGTTGATATCAAGCACACTCTCGCCATGCCGCATGAACGACGGTGAGAACTCATCGAGGTTGGTCAGCACCGGAGTGCCGTGTGCCATCGCCGAGAGCACCGAGGTGTTGTTCTCCCTAGCTCCTCGCGGGAAGAACGCCACTAGGAGGTCTGCGGTGCGGACGTGCTCGGACACGAGGTCGTCTGAAAGAAACCCAAGGAAGCGGACCTGTCCCTTGAACACATGGCGGATTCCGTCTGAGATCTCAAAGAGTGCCTCGTCGAAGCGCGTTCCCTCGTGCAGCGCAGTAGAGATGTCCAGGCGATAGGTCCGCGAATCGTGCGCGAGAAGCTCGCCTAGACGGGCGTAGCGCTCCGCGCGGATTTTGTGCGCCATGCCGAACGTGAGGAGTCTGAGGTCGGGCTCCGCAAACTCATGATGCGGTTCTGCGCCAGGGCAGAACGCATCGATGACGTCAGGACGATGCGTGCGCATGTCCTCGCCGATGCAGTTGTGAGCCGAGAACACTCGATCGGCTTTGGACATGAGGTCGATCTCTGCCTCGGTGCCCCAGAAGTCGTGAAGGAAGAGCCCGTATCCGTCGAATGACCCGTTGAGTCGGTCACCCAGTCCCTCCATGTCCGTGCCAACCTCGGACGCATTGACTGAGACGAGCGGGGAGCGCACGTTACTGCGCTCGATCTCATTGAAGTCCACGAGGGGGACGCCGAGCGTTTCGGCGAGACGGTGGTTGAATCGTGCGATTCCACAGGTGTACGGGTTCGCGTGATAGGTCATCACGCAGTCGTACGCATGAGCGCTGTCGATGTCAGTCACGTGCCGGCTTCTCGTAGACCAGGACCCGGCGCTTGTCCATCCAGTCCATCTTCGCTTCCAGGTCCTTGCGGCGCTTCATACCGGCAAGGGTGAACAGCATCCGCAGGAACGGCTGCGCGGTGAGCGAGATGTGGGTGGGGTCAGCCTCGAACTCGGTCGTGACATCGAAGAGTGACGTCGGGTTCGGGTGGAATCGCGTCGTAACGTAGACGTACTTCCCGGACACGCGGCACAGTTCCTGGACCACCTTGAGGTAGTCGCGTACCGGGATGTGCTCGAGGACCTCGCGCGACACGACCAGGTCGAAGGTGTTGTCCTCATAGGGCATGTCATCGATCCCCGCGACGATGATCCGCTCCTTGACCGCTGGCTCGGCGAACTCGTGGATGTTGGGGCTGACGTCCACACCGTGCGCCTCGACACCGAGCTCGTCGAGCAGTGTCATCAACGCACCCGGACCGCATCCGGCGTCGAGGACGGTCTTCGGCTGGAAGGTCTCGATGAGCACGGCTGGGTGCTTGCCCTCGATGACCCGGCGCTGCTCGAGGTTGTAGGAGTTTTGTCCCTCGCGCCATTCGGCCAGGAAGTAGTCGTCGTCGAAGTCGGCATCCGACGGTGACTTCTGGTCACGCAGGAAAGCCTCGAAGCGGTCGATCTCCTCGTACGCCATCGGCCCGAGCAGCGTGCTGCGCAGGAGGGCGCTCGACGAGTTGAGGACGGTGTCGGTGTAGGCGATCTCGATGTGGTGCTCTGCGCACAGTGCCTGCTCGGTCTCGGGCAGGCCGCGCTCGCGCCAGTCGGAGCCCTTCACGTACATGGCGGGACGGACGAGTTCGAGTACCTCGGCCGTCGTCATCGGTGCAGTGAAGACGTAGTCCACGCCCTCGATCGCGTCGATCACGACGAGACGCTGGTCGAGAGGAAGGAGGGTGATGTGCTTGCCCTCGGTCCACGCCTGCGAGGCGACATTGACGAAGACGGGCAGGCCGAGCTTCGCGGCCTCGCGGAGGTAGGCGATATGGCCGTCGTGGAGCGGATCGAACGACCCATCCACCATCGCGACCTTGCCTTGCAGCGCGGGCAGGTCTTCCATCGTGACGATCACGCGACTTCCTCGCTGGTCTCGATCGGCCGGGAGGTCCGGCCGAATTCCTCGATGACGGCAACTGGGTTGCAGTCATCGACACTTGACACCTCGTACATCACGTCCGAGCCCGCGAACCGCTGACGTGCAAGTTCGAGATGGTGCCACAGGATACGGCTGGGATCGTCGTACAGCGCAATCGTGGGCACCCCGAGAAGCCCGCCCAGGTAGGACGTTCCTCCGTAGGTGGAGATGAGACCGGCAGCGCCGGCGACGATCCGGGTCTGTAGGTCAAGGTTGACTGCAGGGTCGGTTCCGAGCAGAGGCCGCGACATCCAAATCTTGCCGAGGTCGACCGGTCTGTGGTCGTCGAGGACGAGTCCGGTCTCCAGCGAGACCAACGGCAGGCCCGCCTCGCGAGTGCCACGGAGGATGGAGTTGAGGCCTGGATCGTCGGTGCTGGTGGCAAAGGACGGGCGCTGGTACAAAGACACGGCCACGTAGCGAGCCGGAAGCCGCGACTGCACTCCGGTCCACTGGCGGTTCGCCTGCCCCGGCGTGATCGCCGGCGGGTCCAGGAACTCCTCTAGCCACTTGGTCGGCACGCGGCCGGCGAAGTACGGCTTGAGAGCGAGGTACATCTCCGAGGGGTGCAACACCAGGGCGCCTTCGGGAATGAAATGGCGAGCGATTCCCCGTTCGGGCTCTGTCCACCCGAGTTGCTTCTTGCCGAGAGTCGCGTTGCCGATGCGGTCATGGAATTCGCGTGCGCCCACCACGTCGAAGATGTCGCGGTACTTGGCGCCGGGCAAGCCGTACCAGCCGAACGTACCGCCCCGCGACACGATCGTGACTTGAGATCGGGTAACACCGGCTTCGCCCAGGAGCCGCCGAACGAACGGCGCCCAGTACAGCAACTCGAAGCCGACTTCCGACGTCCACGGGCCAACCACAATCGGCTGCTTGCTCGCCTCTGCCTCCGCTATGCGGGCTCGCAGGGGATCGATTCGCGATCGGGTCTCCCGCGTTCCGCGGTATGCCAGCACCGGGCGGGTGACGTGCTCATAGACCGTCCGAGCTGCCTTGCTGGACGATTCCTCGTTGATCGTTGGGCGAGCGATGCCAGGAATCGTTCGAAGCCAACCCATGGCCAGTTTCCTGACTCGCCGTATCGCGCGACGCAGTGACCCGTACCGCTTTGGTCCCCAGACGATTCGGTACGCATCCACCTTGAACGCTGCGACCGTCTTCTCCCGATGCCGCTTTCGAGTGACGCGGATTCTCTCCGCCTCAGTCAGCTTTGCCTTCTCTGTCAACGGCCCCGACGCAATCGACGCAGCCGGCGCTGGCGCGGGGGCGGGTGCTGTCGAGTCTGTGCGTGTCCGCTGCCGGTTCCAATTGCGGATCGCGCCAACGCCGCCGATGACGGCTCGTCGAGTTGCGCGCGCAGCCCGGTCCACCTTAAACAAGAGGCCCAGCATGACGAGCACGGCGAAGCCGAGCGCTGATCCTCGTCGGACTCGTGGCTGCTCCGCTGCCAGCTGGGTGTGGGCCAGCGCCTGAGATACGGCAACGGTCGCTGAGGTGTATTCGCTAGGTGGGTCGATGAATGACGATACGAACTCGGAGAGTTTGGTCTGCGTTTGTAATGGGTTCGCTATGGCCTCGCTCAGTCGGTCCAATGCCCCGTAGATCGACCGTGGTGCCTGGAATAGTCCTGCTTCAACGAGCATCTGAAAATGCGGAGCCGCCTGTTGAGTCGCACTCAGTTTGCGGGCGGCGAGCGGGATTGCGGGCGTTCCCACGATTGCAGCTTCGAGTAAGGCACTCGTGTTGACTCCGATGACAGCATCGGCGTGCGTGAGCAGCGTGCGGTAGTGCGTTCGCGTTCTGTCGTCGATGACCGGCTCACCCGCGAGCGGATCCTCGACAACTCCGTATTTTGCAAATGCCGAGCCGATCTTGCTAGTCGTCAATGGGTTAGTCGGATGGTGCCGCACGATGAGATTACTGGTCGCGATCTCCGGGTCCCAGTGGCTGCGCAATGCGGGAAGAACGACGTCACCAAGAACTCCGCCCTCCTTCGATCCGATCGCACTGCTGCTGCCCGCGTACAGGATCGTCCGCTTGCTCGGGTCCAGGCCGAGCGATGTCAGGAACTCGTCACGACTAGGAATCTCGGCAGGAGCGCGCAGCCAATCGAACAGCTGAGCGCCCGTGGTCTCGATTCGTTCCCTTGGCACGGAGTGCAGCCGGAACGCCTCTTCGGCCTGCAGCCGGTTCCACACGATCACCCGATCGGGCACCGTATGAATGAGGCCCTTGTTGGTGAGGTTGTCCCAGGACGCGACAAGCAGCGCAGAGGGGACTTCGAGGGACTTCGCCGCGGTGACGTAGGCGTGCTGACCGCCACCAATGTCGATCAATGGCGTGACAGCCAGGACGCTCGCGTCGAGGTCAGCAAGGGCACGCCTTACCGGACGACTTACTGACGTCGTCGCAGTCAGGTGCTGAAGTTGCGCTACTGCTTCCATTCGGCGACGGGTGCTTCGCTCGACTCCGTACGTCCGAAGCCACGCACGCACCGGAACGCTGACTCGACGTTCCGCACGTTCTCCCAATGCCGACGCATCGTGATATCTGGCGTCGAAGTATCGGAGCCAGTCGAGCGCTGTGTACGCGACTTCCAGACCCTCTTGAAGCACGCCTCGCGCACGCGGCAGTCGAATTTGCTCGACGTTGGAGTACTCGGACGCAAGCGTCGACACAAGGCTCTCGTCAACCGCCCGGGAACCGTCGAGCGTGGCAAGCGTGACCTTCCAGCCGTCGTCTGCCAACTGACGGACCGTGGATTCGTAATTGCGCAAGTAAAGCGCGTGCCGGAGCAGAAGGACGAGATGCGGCGCAGAGGCCCCACCCGTGTCGGCTGCCATGCCTCGTCCCCTATTTCAACCGTGCGCGATTCGGTGACCTTACTTCATGGATAAGCCAGCCATTTGGGGCGCTGAGGGCGCTCGAATGTCACAGTTTCGTCGCTTACCATGGGGCGAGCTCGCCTGAATGGCGCTGTCGGACGCACTCGATGTGCCAGGTGAGGGAGAGTTTACGTGATGGAAACCGTCCCCACCACGTCCCGACGCCGGTGGCCATGGTGGGTAGCGGGCGTCGCGGTGGTTGTCGTCGCCCTCGGAATCTGGTTCGCGACCTCGTGGCTGTCGACCTACCACCAGGCCGAGGCGCTGAACTCGTCCGCGTCCGACTTGCGGTCCGCTCTGTCCGATCGAGACCTCGACAGGCTGCCTGACCTCGTGTCCGCGGCCTCCGCCGATGCGTCGGCCCTGCAGTCGTCCACGTCCGGCGTCCCGTGGCGCGTACTGTGCATGCTGCCGTTCGTCGGCGCCAACGCCGGGGCTGTGGGTGACCTTGCCGACGCGGTAGCGCCGGTGCTCTCGGCCGGAGCACCGCTGGCCGACCTCGCCTCGGGCGCCCTCGACGGGGGATTGCGGGATGACACCGGTGCAATCGATGTCGCGACGATCTCCAGCGCTGCGCCGGCGCTCGTCGACCTCGCGGCCGCCATGTCCCGCGCCGAGGCCATCCTCGGCGGTCTTGATCCCGGGCAACTGCGTTCGGAGATCGCTGAGCCGCTCGCCGACATCCGCCAGGAGATCATCGACGCCACTCCGGCGGTCACCGCCGCGGCCGATGTGGCATCACGGCTGCCCGCGATGCTCGGAGCTGACGGACCTCGCTCGTGGCTACTCCTGCTGCAGAATCCGGCCGAGAGCCGCGGCGCCGGCGGGTTCCCCGGCGCCTACGTCGAGCTCAAGGCTGACGACGGACGGCTGTCCGTCGGGGCGACCGGCACCAGCGCCATCCTCAACGAGGGCCGTATCCCGATCTCGGCGGCCTCTGACGACGCGCAACAGATGTGGGGGGACCGGCTCAAGCGGTGGAGCACGTTCAGCGACGGGCCGCACTTCCCGACGACAGGAGCGCTGGTCCAGGCCGGGATGAAGAACCTGGGCGTCGACATCGACGGCGTCATCGCGGTCGACCCCGCGACCGTGGCCGCGATCCTCAAGGTCGCCGGACCTGTCACGGTCGATGGTCGCGAGTTCACGTCGGACAACGTGGCCAAGTTCTTCACGGTCGACGTGTATCGCGAGTTCCCGGACCCCGTCGTGCGCGACCAGGTGTCGATGAAGATCGTGACTGCGGCATTGTCGGCCGTCCTGACCGAGCCGCTCGACCTTCTCGACCTCGCCGACGCGATGCGTGGGCCAATCGACGAGAGCCGCGTGCGCGCCTGGTCTTCTGTGGCGAGCGAGCAGGAGTGGCTCGAGACCACGGCGATCGGCGGCTTCGTTTCCGAGGAGCCCGGACCGAACGTGACCGTGGCATTCAGCAACTCGGCCGCGAACAAGATGGACGCATTTGTGTCGACATCTGTGACGTACCGTCCCGGCACCTGCCCGACGACGGACAAGCAGACCTCGACGGTCGAGGTGACGGTGCGTAACGACGCTCCGAATGACCTGCCGCTCGAGACTCTCAACTACGGCCGAAGCGACGTCGCCGATGCACCCGAGGGATCGACCAGCCTCGTCCCGTACATCTACGCGCCGGTCGGTGCTGGCTACCTGTCGGCAACCATCGACGGCGAGCCCGTGGAACTGTTCGGCAAGTTCGAGCGGGGCCGGCCGGTGTATTTCACGAACCTGGAACTCGACCGCGGCCAGGAAAAGACGATCAGCGTCACGTTCACCGAGCCGACTGTTGCCGAAGTTGATCCATCAATCGTGCGGTCAGGGATGGCGAATACGACCGTGACGGAGGTCGTTCCGAACTCCTCCTGCGCCTGACGTCCGCCTTATGTGTCGCAGTTTGATCCGTTACCGGACGGAAACACATGGGTGGCGAGGTTCCTCGGGTTCCCGTGTAGTCTCCCCCTAACGACCGTGGGATAGGGGAAGCACATGCGGGTTTCTGGTAAGCGAGTTCGGAGCGCGGCTCTTGCCGTCGTCGCCGTTGTCGGCATCACCGGTGGGGCCTTGGCGTTCGCGCCGGCGTCCAACGCGGCCGATCCTGGTTGCGGTGGCTACGGCCAGCCAGCCTGCGAAACGTACACGATCGTCATCGACGCCAACGGTGGTGCGTGCAACGTGTCGTCGCTCACGGCAAGCAACACCAACCCCAACGTGACCCTGCCCGGAGCTGGCGCGTGCAGCCGGGCCGGCTTCACCCTGACCTCCTGGGTGGTCAACGGGACCCCCCGTTCACCCGGTGAGACGATCACCGTCTCCGGCAACGGCACCGCGGTTGCGGGTTGGACCTCCAACGCCAGCCCGACGCCGACCCCCACGCCGACCCCCACGCCCACGGGCAGCGGCGAGCCCACGACCGGCCCGACCTCTGAGCCGTCGCCGGCAGTCACCACTCCTCCCGGCCAGACCAACCCCGATACGCCCGTTCGCGTAGGCGACGGAATCATCGTCGTGACGCAGTCGGTCGCGGATCGTCTGACTCCCGTCGCGGTCGGCTCTGCTTCGGAGACGCTGAAGGGCGCACCCCGCATCGATGCTCAGCGTGGTCGGGCGATCCAGCCCGAGGTGAGCGACCTCCCGGCACGTACCCGCATCAGCGTCTTCGTCATCATCAACGGTGAGCGTGTGGTCGTCGGAACCGGCCGCACGGACCGCGATGGCAACCTTGAGCTGCCGGCCATGCGCTTCACCAACCCCGGCGTCTACCAGATCGGCATGGAGCTGCCGAACGGTGACATCAACTGGATGAAGATCCGCGTCCAGTAGTTCTCAGCTCGTCACGAATGCCGCCCTCCTGATCTGGAGGGCGGCATTCGTGCTTTCGGCGTGCCGCGGGGCTGCATTCCCCCCTTGGGCAAGGTACGGTCATGACTTAGCCGTCCTCCCACGACGGCACTGAGCCGCGCCATGAGGCGCGAAGGGGGCAACGCGTGGCGCGCATAGGCGAGAGCGGTGACCTGCTCAAGTGCTCCTTCTGCGGAAAGAGCCAGAAGCAGGTCAAGAAGCTCATTGCTGGCCCCGGCGTCTACATCTGCGACGAGTGCATCGACCTGTGCAACGAGATCATCGAGGAAGAGCTCAGCGAGGCCACGGCCGAGGGCTGGGGCGACCTGCCCAAGCCGCGCGAGATCTTCGAGTTCCTCGACCAGTACGTCATCGGCCAGGACACCGCGAAGAAGTCGCTGTCGGTCGCCGTCTACAACCATTACAAGCGCGTCCAGGCCGAGGCGGCCCTCACCGACCGCACCAAGGACGACCGCGTCGAGCTCGCGAAGTCGAACATCCTGCTGCTCGGACCCACCGGCTGCGGCAAGACGTACCTCGCGCAGACGCTCGCCCGCATGCTCAACGTGCCGTTCGCCATCGCCGATGCCACCGCCCTCACCGAGGCCGGATATGTCGGCGAGGACGTCGAGAACATCCTGCTCAAGCTCATCCAGGCCGCGGACTACGACGTCAAGCGAGCCGAGACCGGGATCATCTACATCGATGAAATCGACAAGGTCGCCCGCAAGAGCGAGAACCCCTCGATCACCCGTGATGTCTCCGGCGAGGGCGTGCAGCAGGCCCTGCTGAAGATCCTCGAGGGCACGACCGCCTCGGTTCCTCCGCAGGGTGGACGCAAGCACCCGCATCAGGAGTTCATCCAGATCGACACGACCAATGTGCTGTTCATCGTCGGCGGCGCATTCGCCGGTCTCGACCACATCGTCGAGCAGCGCCTGGGCAAGAAGAGGCTCGGCTTCACCTTCGACCTGGTCGACGGCGAGCGCATGGACGACGACACCAACCCCGACGACATCTTCAGCCACGTGATGCCCGAGGACCTGCTGAAGTTCGGCATGATCCCCGAGTTCATCGGCCGCCTCCCGGTGTTCACCACCGTGAGCAAGCTCGATCGCGAGGCGCTCGTCGCGGTTCTCACCGAGCCGCGCAACGCACTCATCAAGCAGTACCAGCGACTGTTCGAGCTCGACAACGTCGAGCTCGAGTTCGCGGACGACGCCCTCGGGGAGATCGCCGAGCAGGCATTGCTGCGGGGCACCGGCGCCCGAGGCCTTCGCGCGATCCTCGAAGAGGTCCTCCTCAACGTCATGTATGACGTGCCCAGCCGCTCCGACGTCGGCAAGGTCGTGATCACCGGCGAGGTAGTCCGCGACAAGGTCATTCCCACGCTCGTGCCTCGTGAGGCTCCGCGCCGCGAGCGTCGCGAGAAGTCCGCCTAGTTCGACTTAGCCCCGTGGCCCAATCCGGACTCGCAAGAACGGCGCTCTCCGTGCGGCGCGAGTTGGAAGCCGAGGCCGACGACGCTGATGTACTGAGGACGATCATTCAGGCCGCCGACGACTTTGCTCGACTGGACGACGACACATCACGTGCGGAGTTCCTGTCCGAGCCGGAATCATGCGGGGACGCGCGCTACGACGCCTTGATTGCCGGCCTCGCCGTGTATTTAGTACAGAGCGTCGGCATGGCCACGACACCCGACTGGACTCGAGACGAGAGCCGGTACCTGCCGACCATGTGGTGGGTTGGACTTCCCGAAGGCAGCGGGAGACGAGCCTTCGTCCTCCAGCGCACCCCGGCGTACTTCAAGGCCCGGGGGGTCATGTTTAACCCGGACAACTTGGCATCGCTGTGAGCGACCTGCTCGACCGCGAGGGAATCCTTGAGCTACTTCGGCAACTGGGGGAAAGGCTGCTGGACCGGGGACTCCAGGCCGACGTCTACGTCGTTGGGGGAACGGCGATGGTCCTCGCCTACGACCGGCGCCGCCTGACCCGCGACGTGGATGCCGTCACGGCTGACCAGGATCTCGTGGAGCAGGTTGCGAGCGAGATGGCACATGATCGCCGTGACCTGAGCCCGGACTGGTTCAACGGACGCGTCAGGCCACTGTTGCCGCGGGTCGTCGACGCTGATCGACTCGAAGCGTTCAGCGCACCGGGAATCAGCGTGAGCGTCGCGTCACCTCGCCACATGCTTGCGATGAAGATTCGCGCGGCGCGTGACTCGCGCGACCTCTCCGACATTCGCCTGCTCTGCAGGGAGCTGCACCTCGACTCGATCTCATCCGCGTTCAGGATTGCGGACGAGGTGTGGGGCCCGGACATGATCCGGGAGGAGAACACCTTCCTGGTGTCGCAGTTCCTGCGGGATGAGGGTTTCCGCGACTAACGCCGAGCCGCAAGCCAGTCGGTCAGTGCCTCGATAGGCATGGGGCGTGCATGCAGGTAACCCTGCGCGTATCTGCATCCGGATTGAATGAGCAAATCGTTCTGCTCCTGCGTCTCCACGCCCTCGGCGACCACCTCCAGGCCCAGCTTGCTAGCCATGACAATGATGGCCTGGCATAGAGCGAGGCTGCCGCTGCCGGGTGCCAGGCCCTCGATGAACGACTGGTCGATCTTCAGGTACTGCACGTCCAGGCGCTGCAGGTAGGCGAGCGAGGAGTAGCCGGTGCCGAAGTCGTCGATGGCGAACTGCATGCCCTCGGCTCGGTAGGAGTTGAGGTTGCGGTCCACCACGTCGTCGGTAATGAGCAGTGTGCCCTCGGTGATCTCCGCAATGACTGCGCTTCCGGGTATGCCGGCTGCGCGGACGAGCTCGATCCGGTTCGCGTGGCGGTTGCCCGGCTCGCGCAGTTCGATTGGCGAAAGGTTGACCGAGACCTGGAAGCTCGGATCGATCCGTTGCAGGGCGACGAGAGCATCCACGGATGCTGAGAACGCGATGTCGCCGAGGACGCCGATAAGGCCGGCCTGCTCGGCAATGGCGATGAAGACGTCCGGGGCGATTGGTCCCCGGGTCGGGTGGTCCCACCTGATGAGCGCCTCGGCGCGATGCACGTCATTGGTGTGCAGGTCGACGATCGGCTGGAAAGCGACGTGCAACTGCCCGGCGTCGAGAGCCTCGTCGAGCTCATGGCGCAGCGTGGCCCGTTCGCTGGCCTTGTCCTGCATCGCGGTGTTGAAGAAGCGCAACTGGTTCGCGCCGCTCTGCTTAGCTGCGCGCATGGCCTGATTGGCATGCAGGTGCAGTTCGGCGGCGTCGACAGGGTCATTGGCGCCGACTGCAAGACCCGCCGCCGCACTGGTACGCAGGAGCAGGCCCGCGATGTCGAACGGGGCGGCGAGAGACGCCAAGCAGCGTTCGGCCAAGATCTCGATTTCGCCGACCTCGACGTCGCCTCGTACAACGAAGGCGAACTCGTCGCCCCGCAGCCGGACGAGCGGCACTGTTGAGGGCAACGCGTCCCGCAGACGCTCGCCGACGTCGCGCAGCAGCCGATCACCGACGCGATGCCCATAGGCATCATTGATCGAACGGAAGCCGTCCAGCCCGAGAATGACGTACCCGAGGCTTGCCGAGGCGGGCTCCCGGTCATGGGCAAGGCGGAGACTCTCGTCGAGGAGGCGCGCATGCGGCAGCCCGGTGACCGGATCGTCGCGGGTCAAGTTCGTGTTGTCGAGGACGATCACGAAATGGCTGACGTTGCCGTCGGCGTCGCGAACCGCATTGGCGGCCGCCGCATCAGTGCGCACGCTCCCGTCCGCGGCTCGGATCGACAGCTCACCACTCCAGTAGCCGTAGCGGTCCAACTGCGCCGTGACGTCGGCCAGCACCGGCTCGGGGGTGACGTCTCCGAGCAGGGACTGGAAGGGCAGGCCGACCGCCTGCTCCAACGAGAAGCCCGTCACGGCCTCAAAGCCGGGGTTGGTGAACGTCACGACGCCATTGACGTCGAGGATGGCAACGGCGTCGCGCGTGACCTCGAACAGGCTGGCGCTCACGCGCAGCGCGGCCTCGTCCTCGATGTCCTGAGTCGCGTCGCTCGCCCATCCGTGCCAGATCACGTCTCCGGTAGGAAGCGCCGTTGCACTGGCGTTGACGAGCAGCACCTTCTTGGTCCCGTCGGCGAGCTGAACCCGGAACCGCTGGCGCCACGGTTGCTGCAGGAGAACGGACGCCGTCAGGGCCTCGCGGATGGCCGGGTAGTCATCCGGGTTGACCAAGGCCTTGAGGGTGTCCTGGTCGTACTTGCCCTCGACGGGCTGGACTCCGAGCATCGTCTCGATTGCCGGACTGGCGTAACTCAGGCGGATCGCCCCATCGCGTTCGCCGCGTAGCTCGAAGAGAATCCCGGGGGCCTGTGTCGACACATCTCTCATGAGCAGCGACATCTCCTTCTCGCGCCGCCTGGCGCCGGCGAGGAGGAAGGTCAGGAATCCGAGAGCGAGTGCCACGAAGGTGACGAGGATGGCTCGGCCGACCCGGAACGGCGTCGGCTGCGATGTCACGGTGACGGCCACTTCCCAGGTGGCGCCCAGCCCCGTCCGCATCGCCGTCGCGTAGGCGCCGTCGAAGACCACTGGGTCTCCCGCGACTACCGCGCCCTCTCCGTTGCGAACCGCGACCGCCGCGCCTTCGCCGGGAGACGTGCCGGGCGGCGGGGCCAGCAGAGTGGCTTCGTCGGTCGCGGTGCTGATCACTCCCCAGTACCGACCGTCATCGAGGAAGACCGGGGTTCGGTAGATGAACGCCTGCCCGCCCTGAACGATGTCGACGGGACCGACGAGGACTGGGCTGCGCGTCTCCATCGCCTCGCGCACGGACGGCCACTGCTCGGTCGTCTCGGGATAGAACAGACCGAGTACCGCCTCGTTGCCTTCGCGGGGGGCGATCGCCACGACCCGGTTATTCGGTGCAGCGGCCACGAACCACGCCCCGCCCAGGCTTGAGTGGAGGACGTCGAGGAATCGCTGGAGTTCTGCGGGATCGGTCGTGTAGTCGTTGGCGAGGATGTCTGCTCGCACCGCCTGCGCTACCGACTGCAGCGGTGTCAGGCGCGCAACTATCTGGTCGGCGTAAGCATCGGCCTGCTGCATCGCAATATCCGTCGAGTCCTTGGCCTCCTCGGACTCGCGGTACGTGACGAAGGCAGCGGCGATCAGGAGGGCGAGGAGGAATGCTGCTATTCCGGCGAGCCACTGACGAGATCGGATCGAGACCGACTTCGTCATCCTCGCCTGCGGTCGGAGGCGAGGCACGCTCGCAGCCTACTCAGTCGACCGGGGGTTCACGCTGTAACTCGCGACCCACCTGCCGTGCTGCTTCGCAACCGAGACGATCCTCGATCGAGTGCTGTGATTGCCTGCTGAGTCGACAGCGCGTACGACGTACTCACCGGCTCGCAACGGGACCGATACCGACGTCGCAACGACGTACCTGAAGTCCCGTCCGTTTCGCCTGACGAGATAGCCGATGACTCCCATGTTGTCCTTCGCCGCCGTCCAGGTGATCACGAGGCGCGAACGTGTTACGCGAGCACTGACCAGCGGAGTGGTGGGACGCTCGACGTCCTTCACCATGCCGAAGAAGGTGGCGTGCCGGGTGTAGATGTCGATCGACCCGTCCGCATTGCGGAAGTAGCCATCGCGTTGACCCGAGGGAAGGCTGGCGGTGGCCAGCTGCGGTATTGAGGTCCACGTGACTCCGTCGGGAGAGTACGCGGGAACTTCACCGGCGTCGCTTGCTGAGATGCGTATGACCATCGGCTCCTCGAAGACGGTCACGACCGCACCGGAGACGTCTCGGATCACCAGTTCGACGACTGTGCTTCCGACGGAGAATCCGGCGGCAGCACTCGGTGGACGAGTGCCCTCCTGCGCGGCCGGCGCGACCTGGGGGGTGACAGTGACGGTGACGGGAATCGCGAATGTTCGCGCGGACCACGACACATCGACGCGTATCGGCGCGGCCTGCGGCTGATCTGCGGCCGCGGCCGGGGGCGCCACTGCTACCGCGACTGTTCCCGGGCGATCTACGACGGTGACGACTGTCTCTGGCTTGTTTGCCACCGGGGCCTCCGGCGTGGGTGTCGGGCTTGGTGTTGGTGTCGGTGTCGGTGTCGGCGTTGGCGTGGGAGTTGGTGTTGGCGTAGGAGCCGGCGGGGCGGCCCGGGTCACCGTGACGGCATATGTCCGTTGCGCTGAGGAGTCCGCGGACGTGACCGCGACCCGCACGGTGTTGCTGCCGACCGCGAGGCTGCTCGCACCAGTGACGACGACGCTGGCGCCCGGGTTCGTCGACGTGCTTGCGGTGAGGCTCGTGATGTCACCGCCGACGCTGGCCGCGTACGCCGTCGTGGCGGAATCGAAAGCGGGAGAGAGAGTCGCCGAGGAGAGCGACAGTGCCGTGAGGCGCGCATCGTCGGACTTGGTCGCGCACCCGGTGACCGTGCACCACGGCATCGTGGTGACGTTCGCGAGCGGGCCTGGGCCGACCGCACTTCCCCAGAAGTTGCCTGATGCATTCAGCGTGAAAGCCGACTCGTTGTTGACGGGCACGTCGTTGCCGGTGATCACGTTCTGCTCGACAACTGCGGCCGTGCTGCTGGCAATGCCACCGGCACCGATCTTGATGCCCTGCGCGCTGCCGGTAATCGAGTTGTTGGAGACTGTCGCACCCGTGTTGGCGCCGTAGCCGAAGTCATTGCTGAGCGCGACGCCGCGCGCGGCGCCAGAGATCGTGTTGCCGGTCACGGACGTTCCACTGTTCGCGCCGCCGACGTAGATGGCGGATTCACTAGTGGACCTGTCCCCAGCGAAGGTATTGCCCGCGATCGACCCGCCAGAGGAGTTGAACAGTGCGATCAGCGTGACGCCACCCGTCGAGACGTTGCCGCTGATCACGGGGCTTGCTCCGCTCGTGAACGACAGACTGATGTCCGCCGCGGAGTTGCCGCTGACCGAGCGGCTGGCACCGGTGAAGACGTTGTCCATGATCTTCGCGTTGTCGGACACGCCTCCGCCGGCGAAGACGGCGTCCTTTGCCGAGTCGGAGCTGGAGGGCGCCGTTACGAGGTTGCGCTGGAACAGCATGCCCGCGGTCCCGAAGAAGCCCAGGCCCTGGGAGTCGTAGCCGGCGATGATGTTGTTCTGGACCGTCGCGCTCGAGCCCCCGTGGAAGAGGACGCCTGTCCCGCCGTTGAGCGAGCCCGGCACGATCCTGAACCCGTCGATGCGAACGTTGCTCGCGTTAGTGACGTTGAAGCCCTGCACCGTGGCCTCGGCCACTCGCGTTCCGTAGCCGGTGCGACCCTGATTCGGTCCGACCAGCGTCAGCGGGAACGAGATGTTGACGACCTCGCCGTACCTGCCCGACGCCACCTTGATGGCGAGGGGGACTTTGCCTGCTCGCATGCGCGTTGATGTCTTGGACTCAACCGCGGAGGAGATGGTGTCGAAGCAGCCCACGCTCGCGGCACTGTCGACGCACAAGGTCACCTTGGTCAACGTCAGTGTGCGGGGGGCGCTCGCATGCGCACTGCCGGCCGGCGCCAGCAGCCCGATCGCTAGCGCCGAAGCGAGAACAGACACCCATCTGTGCGTACGCATTCCTACTCCTCGTCCCCCCGTCCGCGGCTTGTCATCACACCACGGTCGCAAGGCACGTTCATGCGTGAAACGGCTAGCAATGGGACTACCCGCTGTGGGCTATCCGCTGCCGCCCAGACCGGCTAGAAGTGGCTCATCCACTCACGGTGCCGTTCTCGCCACTGCGCGTCCTGTCCATCGAATCGATTTGCTCGTCGGTCAGCAGTTTGCGCGCGTTGAAGTAGTTGTCGGCAGTCGCCCAGCGCTCGGAAACCGGATCGACAAACATTCTCGACAAGATCAACTGCTTTGCCGGCGCGTTCAGCGCGCCCGTTCCTATCAGGCTCGCCGCGGCGTCGGGGGAGTCCGCCCACTGGTGCAGCAGGTGCACTGCCCACCTGTTCCTGTCGGCTATCCGGGCGAGAGCTCGACGGCGATCAAGGAGCGCGTCGAGGTGGTGGACCAAGGCACGCACGATGAACGCGGGGTTCGCGCCCTCCGCGCAGATCTGATTGAGGCGGACTCGCATGGCCGGGACGAGTTGATCGAGGTATGCCGGCAGCTCGGGTGAGTCGAGCGCGGGCATGTCGCTCGGAAGGCCCCCGATCTCATCGAGCACCGCATGGGCCAGATGAGCCGACCAGGGCGTGGCGGCCTCAATGAGCGCGATGAACTCGTTGATCAGGGGGAAGGACGCGTTCGGAGGGTTCTGCGTCATCTCATGCCAGAGCCGCGCTCCGCACCGTCGAACGGCGGAACGCACGTCACGACCCGCGCCAATGATCGGCGCATTCCCCCGGTGATGAGTTCCTCCAGTCTTATGACCGCGCAGTTAGGCAGGTGCAAATAGCACCACGCGACCTGAGGAAAGGCACGCCCAAAGCGGTCAGTTGAGGGATCAACCGTTATGGATATACCGGATAAGCCACTCGCTCGGACGAACTAGACGGGCGTCTCCCGCGGCGCGCGGCGATCGGGCAGGAGTCCGAGCTCACGCGCCCGACCTGCGGTGGTCCGCCGGTCCTGGGTGCCGAGCATCCGCATGATCTCCTGCAGGTCCTTCTTGATGGTGGGAATCGAATATCCGAGCTTGCGGGCGATCTCGTTGTTCGTGAAGTTGTCGCCGATCATGAACAAGATCTTGCGCTGGCGATCGGAGAGCGTGAACTCGCGGTGGGGGAGCGGGGCCGCTCGCTTCCAGTGCTCGATGAGCGCGGGCCGCTGATTGTTCAGCCACATCGCTACCGCGCTCGCGACACCGTCTATATACATCCACTCGTCGGGGTCGTCGTTCTCGCGACGTTCCTGAAGAAGGGACAGCACGCCGATGGGAGTCTCGGACCACATCGTCGGAACGCTCACGACGCGGGTCAGGACCGCGTCGGGGTCGTCCTCGGCCTGAGTGTTGGCGGCCACCAGCGGGTAGTGCTCGCTGATCGACTCGGAGGCAACGGCGATCGTCCGGGCCGAAGTGAACGCGTCGCAGATCGGCAGGGGCACGCTGATCGCGATGCGACGGAATGCTGCGGCGTCGGCATCGGGGTAGCCGAAGTTGCCAACCAGCTCCAGGTGCTCGGTGCCGCCCATCGCGTAGATCTGCCCGGCAATGAATCCGAACGGGGCCAGTCCGCCCAGCACCATGGTGCGGGCGGCAGCGTCGCCATCAGGGTTACCGCTGAGGAAGCGCACAAAGCTGCTCAGCGCTGCCGCGCGGTCACGTCGATCCATTCCTAGCCTCCTTGGCCCCTGAGACTAGGGCAGAGGGACCGGGAAAGTGCGCAGGCGGGCCTCACGGCGCCACAGGGGCACTTCCTCGCTACTCTCGTGCTCTCACGACGGGGCGGGGAGGCGATGTTCAACTCGACTCAGGCTTCGGACGGGCAGAGCGGCTGGGCCGCGGAACTTGCCCGGACTCTTGTCGACGCGAACCCCGGCCCACTTGTTGCGATCAACCTCTCCGGCGTGGTGGTGTACTGCAATCGCGCTGCTGCCGAACTGGCCGGGCGGTCGGTTTCGGAGATGATCGGGCTCGACTTCTCCGCGAATCTGGGAAACCAGCAAGGCGCGAGAGATGCGTTTGCGCGCGTTCTGGAAAGCGGCTCGATCTCGGACGTCCCCCTTACTCTCCATCGGGTAACGGGAGGCGAGGTCGACATCCTGTGCAGCGCGACCGCGTATCGCGATCCGGACGGCAGGCTGGCAGGCGTTCTTGCCGCGGGCCGCGATGTCACGGCAGAACGCGCGGCGAGACGCTTTCTGGCCGAGCAGCGCGACCGACTTCAGTTGGTGCTCGGATCGGCGCGGCTGGGCGTCTGGGACTGGAACGTGCAGACAGACGAGGGCATCGTGGATGCGCGGTTTGCGGAGATCCTCGGTTACGACGTCGATGACCTCATGCCGTCGAGCAACCAGCTGTGGACGAGCCTGACGCACCCCGACGACGTGCCGATCGAGGCGGAACTCACCGATCGGCACCTACGCGGCATCGACGAGTTCTACGACATGGAAAGCCGCATGCGGCACCGCGACGGATCGTGGATCTGGGTCCGCGACCGCGGCAAGGTGGTCGAATGGAGCGAGGACGGCACCCCCCTTCGCATGACCGGTACCCTCGAGGACATCTCCGAGGCTCGAGCGAATGCCGACCGGCTGGCCGCCGCAGAAGAGCAGTTCCGGCTGGCGATGGACCAGTCGACGATCGGCATGTGCCTGGTCTCTCCCGAGGGCGTGTTCATGCGCGTCAACCCGGCGCTGTGCCGGATCTTCGGCCGCACCGCCGAGGACCTTCAGCGACATTCGTGGCAGGACCTGACTCATCCCGACGACCTGGAGAACGATCTCGAACTCGTCGACGATGTTCTCAGTGGGAAGACCGACGGGTACCGACTCCTGAAGAGGTACATCCACGGCGACGGATCGACCATCTGGGGCGACCTTTCGGTCGCCATCGTGCGGGCCCCGGACGGGTCGGGCCGCTACTTCATCTCCCAGATCGTCGACGTCACCGATCAGCACGTCACCGAGCAGCACCTGGCCGAGCGCGAGGAGCTCCTGCGGGTCGTCCTCGACAACTCCCCGGATCCCACGATGCGGTTCAACTCCGAGATGCGCATCGAGTACGTCAATCAGGTCATGGAGCTCGCGTCCGGGAAGACCTGGGACGAGTGGGTGGGCAAGAACTTCGCGGACATGGGCTACCCCGACGAACTCACCTCCGTGTGGGCTGAGCACTGCCGGCGCATCTTCACCACCGGCGAGCCCGAGAGCTTCGAGATTGGCATCGGGAGCGTGTACGGACACCGTTGGGCCGAGGCCAGCCTCGCGCCCGAGCTCGCTCCAGACGGATCGGTTGCCCACGTTGTCGCCACCGTGCGCGACGTCACCCGCCGACGTCGCGCCGAAGAGGACCTGCTTCGCCTGGCGACCCATGACACGCTGACCGGACTGGCGAACCGAGCGGTCCTCGCCGACGAGCTCGACCGCGCGATGCAGGCTGCGGAGCGGTCCGACACGGTCACCGCGATCCTCATGGTCGACCTGGACCGGTTCAAGAATGTCAATGACTCGCTCGGTCACGGAACTGGAGATGACCTCCTACGCAGTGCGGCGAATCGCATGCAGGAACTCGTGCGTCGCGGCGATCTCGTGGCCCGGACTGGCGGTGACGAGTTTGTGGTGGTGATGCGCGAGCTCACCGAATCCGACGAGGCGATCCAGACTGCTACGCGGATTGTTGAAGCATTCCGGAATCCCTTCCGCGTCGATCACCATGATCTGTACACGACGGCGAGCGTCGGGGTGGCGATCGCCACCTCACCGACATCGGCCGACGATCTCGTCCGCGAAGCAGACACGGCGATGTACGTCGCCAAGTCCGAAGGACGCGACCGTGTGGTCGTCTACAACAGCGAGCTGCGAGCTGCGGTGTCGACCCGCCTGGCTATAGAGAGCGAACTGCGCCAGGCACTCGACCTCGATCAGCTCGAGGTCTGGTACCAGCCCGAAGTCGACCTCGTCACGGGTGAGGTGATCGCCGTCGAGGCTCTGCTGCGGTGGATTCATCCCGATGGCGTGCGACGCAACGCCGACGACTTCATCGAGATCGCGGAGGAGACCGGGCTCATTGTCCCGATCGGCGAGTACGTCCTGCATCGCGCGTGCACCGACGCGGCGCAGTGGGCGACGGAGCGCGGTCATTCCGCGGTTGTCGTGCGCGTCAATGTCTCCGCGCGTCAGCTCGCCGAGCCCGGCCTGCTGGCCGCCATTGACAGCGCCCTCGAGAGTTCTGGACTTGATCCGCACCTGCTGTGCATAGAGATCACCGAGACCGCGCTGCTGCGCAGCAGCGGCCAGGCGCACGCGAACATCGATGGCACCCGCCAACGAGGTGTGAGCATCGCTCTGGACGACTTCGGCACGGGGTACGCGTCGCTCGCCTACTTGCGGGAGTACCCGATCGACATGCTCAAGATCGACCGAAGCTTCATTACGCGCATCACGAATGTGGACTTCGACCGGCAACTCGTCGCAGGAATCCTCGCGCTCGCCGCCCAGCTGCAGCTGGGCGTCACCGCGGAGGGCGTGGAGACGCAAGGGCAGGCCACCTGCCTTCGTGAGCTCGGCTGCCGCGGCGTGCAGGGCTTCTTGTTCTCCCAGGCGGTGCCCGCAGAACAGGTACCAGCGATGCTCTCCTCGGGGTTTGCTCGACCCTGATTTTCGTTTCGCCTTCAACTAGGGTGTGGCCGAGGGTGCCATTCGCTCGTGAGGGGACAGTGATGCCGATGAGCCCCATCGCGCTCGTGGGCGGATCGGCGCGCGACATGGACGTCGTGCGCAGCGCTTTTCCCGAGGCATCCGGGTCGACCGAGTTTGCAGTGCTCGCATTCCCCACCGCCCCGCCGATGATGTCGGCGCTGGCCCAGGGCGAGATCCACTGCATCCTGCTGGGCGCTGGTGTCGGCGCGCCCGACGACGTGCTGAGTGCGGTCGCCGAACTGGATCCTGACATGCCCGTCGTGGTGCTCGGCGATGAGATGGACGGCCCGGTCCTGCTCCGAACTGTGACGTACGCGGTGCAGAGCGCGCGGGTGCGAATCGGCCTGCGCGGTCTGTCCGAGCATCTGCGTAACGTGCTTGATTCGCTGACCGAGGGGGTCATCGTCCGATCGGCAGACGGTCGAATCCTCACGGTGAATGCCACTGCCGAGCAGATGTTCGGCGAGTCCGTGGCCGACGTGCGTGACGACGTCTACGACGTCATGGATCCAGATCACCTCTTCAACGAGGATGGGAGCCGGTGCGGAATGGACGAGTTGCCCTCGTCCATCGCACTGCGAACCGGGCAACCGACTCCAGCCAAGGTGATCTGCATCGAGCGTCGCGATGGCTCGCGGCTGTGGCTCGAGTGCTCGGCCACCCTGTTGCACTCAGAAGTGGACGGCTCGGTCAGCGGCGTGGTCACATCGCTGCGTGACCTCACTGACAGGCGCAGCGCAGAGGAGTCGCTTCGGTTCCGCTCGCATCTTCTCGATGCGGTAGGACAGATCGTGATCGCCAACGACGCCAAGGGCGTTGTCCTGTATTGGAACGCGGCCGCGGAGGCGACGTTCGGCTGGAGTTCGGTCGACGCTCTCGGCAGGTACGTGACGGACGTGACTTCGTTGGACGTCGCGCGAGCTAACGAGATTCTCCACGCGGTCGCGTCAGGCGAGACGTGGACCGGCGAGGTGCTCGTGCGCCGTCGCGACGGCTCCGAGTTCCGCGCGCTCGCCTCCGATACGCCAGTCTTCAACGACGCAGGTCAGCTCATCGCGATCATCGGCGTGCTGACCGATGTCACGTCGCTCTACGAGATCGATGAGTCGCTCCGACTGCAGTCCGCTCTGCTCTCGGCGGTAGGCCAGTGCGTTGTCGCGACGGACATCGACGACCGCGTCATCTACTGGAATGCTGCCGCAACGCGGGAGTTCGGCTGGACCGAGCAGGAGATGCTCGGGCAGGACGCGTCCGCGAAGCTGGCACACGAGTCGCAGCTCGACATCGCCCGGGACTTGGAGGCGAATCTGCGCCGGGGCGAGTCCTGGTCCGGTGACCTTCTCATGAAGAGGAAGGACGGCAGCGTATTCACGGCGTCGGTGTCTACGTCGCCGGTGCTCGACGAGGACGGCCAGGTCGTGCGCTTCATCGCCGTGATGGCGGACGTCACCGAGCAGCGGGAAGCAGAGGCCGCGATGCGCCGATGGTCGGCGATCATCGAGTCAACCGGCGACGCCGTCATCGGCGGGTCTCTCGAGAGACGGATCGTCAGCTGGAACTCGGCGGCCGAGCGGCTCATCGGATACTCCGCCGACGAGGCGCTCGGCCAGCCCTGCGAGCACTTCATCCCCCCGGATCGAATCGACGAGTTCCATCACGTCTTCGCCCGAGCCACCGAAGGCACCATCACCGAGGACCTGGAGTCCGCGCGGCTTCGCAAGGACGGCACCGTGGTCGAGGTATCGATGACGCTGTCGCCGTGGCGCGACGCCAGCGGGCGGGTTGTCGGAGTCTCGACGATCGCCCGCGACATCAGCGAGCGCAGGCAGATGGAGCGGATGCTCGAGCACCAGGCTCTCCACGACACGCTGACAGGGCTGCCGAACCGGACGCTGCTGATCGACCGCATCGGACAGGCGCTGGTGGGGGCCAGGCGACGCGAACGCCAGGTGGCCATGCTGTTCATCGACCTCGAGAACTTCAAGGCGCTGAACGACTCGGCGGGCCACGACGTGGGTGACGCCGTTCTCGTCGAGATTGCCGAGCGCCTGCGGGTTGTCGTTCGACCCGAAGACACCGTGGCACGGTTCAGTGGTGTCGAGTTCGTCATCCTGTGCGAGGCCAGCCATCTGGATGCGCCGATGGCCTTGGCGGAGCGACTCCAAGAGGTGATCCGGTCGGCGATCGAGGTCGACGGCAACTCGTTCCGGCTTGCCGCGAGCATCGGGATTGCGCTGTCGGATGCGGACTGCACCGTGGAGTCGCTGCTTCGCGACGGCGAAGCCGCAATGAACCAGGCGAAACTGAACGGACGCGGTCAGATCACGCTCTTCGACGCCGAAGTTCACAAGCTCGCTGCAGAGCGGCTCGCCGCACCGGCCGCCCTGCGGCGCGCTCTCGACAACGACGAGTTCCGCGTGTACTTCCAACCGGTTCTCAGCGTCCGTGACGAGAAGCTGCGAGGCTTCGAGGCTCTCGTGCGGTGGCAGCATCCGGAGCGGGGCTTCACGCCTCCCTCGGAGTTCATCGGTCTGGCCGAGGAGAGCGGGCTCATCGTTCCGCTTGGTGAGCACGTGCTCCGGCAGGCGCTGACCGCCGCCAGCGCGTGGTCGCTCGGGGAGGACGGGCGCCTGCCGATCCTGTCGGTTAACTTGTCGGCTCGACAGCTCGCGGAGACGGGGATGGCGCAGATGATTGCGGCTCTCATTGAGGAGAGCGGATGGCCCGCGTCGCGCCTCGCCCTCGAGGTCACCGAGACGGTCATCATGGAGGATGTCAGCCACAGCATCGAGTCGCTACGCGCGCTGCGGGACATCGGAGTACGCGTGAGTATCGACGACTTCGGTACCGGGTACTCCTCGTTGAGCTACCTCAAGCAACTGCCCGTCGACGCGTTGAAGATCGACCAGTCCTTCGTCGACGGCCTCGGCAAGGACCGTCACGACTCGGCGATCGTGGAGGCGATCTTGTCGCTCGCGCGCACGCTCAACCTGTACGTGGTCGCCGAGGGAGTCGAGACACGAGTTCAGTTCGAGGAGCTTCGGCGGCTGGGTTGCGATTACGCACAGGGATTCCTGTGGGCGCCGGCACTCACGGCCGACGAGGCAATGGAATGGGTGTTACGGGGCGGACCGCCACGCGTCGGCTGACGTCATCGACACGGTCCACCCGATGCCGTGGGAGGAAAGTTCTCGCGGATCGGCGTTGTCGTCGGCGACGCCGATAAGGCGTGTGTCGCGGGTCGCGATCGCGGACGCGGTCTGCTGGATGGTCATGCCGTCGACTCCGCCCGGACCGTCGAGCACGTGATGAGGGAACACGACCGCCCACCTGAGCCAGCCGAACAGGTCGCCTGCGTCCGCGCCCGCGGCTGCGGCAGACGTCACGGCGATATGGACGCCACGGTCTGAGAGCAGTCGCAGCGCCTGTCCCGCTCCCGCAGGGACGTTGTCGACCAGCACCACCGTTCGCGCGCATTCACGGCGGTCAAGGAAAGGGGTGACGAGATTCGGCAGCGCGAGCTCGGCGGCGTCGGGATGGAGCAGGATCGACGGGAGGGCGATGACCAGCGGAATGTCGCGCTTCATGCCCGTGGACTCGTCCGTCTCCGCGAACGCCGCCTTGAGCCTGGCCAGTGCGATCCGCGTTGCCTCGGCCGCGACCTGCGGCTGCCGGCCGACCAGGGCGAGGAAGTTCTGCGGGTCGCTGAGGTCCATGCTGCCGAAGGACCGCTGCCATCCGATGGACACCAGCAGGGCGTCGATCGAGCCGGAGTCCGCGCTGACGATCGGTGCGAAGGTGGTGGTGAACGCGGACTCCTCGGCGCTGTCGGTGCGCAGCAGCTTGAGGGTGTCTACAGCGGTGACGGGTGTCTCGTGGTCGCCGACGATGTCCTCGGGAGTGATGTCGTAGGCGATGAGGTTCTCCACGGAGAACGGATCACGCGAGCCCTGGTCGATGGCCAGGCGATGGAGCGCGGTGGCCATGAGCCCGTCCTGACTGAACTCGTCGACCTGATGGGCCGCGTAGCCGAAGCTCACGCTCACGTGCACGTCGATATCCATCTTGGAACTGTTCACCGAGCCGTGGTCGTTGATGTGGTCCTGCAGCCCGCGAAGCAGGCCAATGCTGTTGCGAATGATCGGGCCACCGCCGAGGGCCAGCCACAGGCGGCCGGGCTCCTCGTATGCGGCGAACAGATCATGGCCGGCGAACTGCTGGTGGCCGAGGGCCAAGCGCATGACCTGCGCCACCGCAGCATTCTCGAAGCGTCCGCCCGCGATCGCGCCGAAGTCGTCGATGGCATAGACCCCGATGAGCAGGGAGTCGGTGTGCGGGCTCGCGTCGGCTCGCGCCTGCATGCGCTCGACCGCCTGACCGAATGCCGCCGCCGTCGGCCACCGGTTGATGCGGTCGAACATCACGTCGAAGGCCGCGGTGTCGCGATCGTCGTTCGCCGCGATGACGGGCGACAGGAGGGCGGACGTGGCGAGATCGGTGAACGTGCTGACGATGCGCCGTGAGCCGGTGACGAACCAGCCCGCCCACAGCCAACGCGCGACCGTGATGCTGCTCGTGTTCGGATGTCCCGGGACGGGATAAAGCGGAAGGCGCAGGCTGCGATGGCCGACGAGGTCGCGCGGCTCAGCCTGCTGGGCGTTCGGGTAGACGTCGGCAGCGGTGAGATGGGTCGTGACGTGGCCGCGACCGTCGTCGACGACCACCATCGCCCGCGTGGCAGCGAACACCGACACCGCCATGCGCGCGGTGATGGGCAGTGCGGCGCGCGCTGCCAGTTCGGGACTCAGCGATCCGTCGGCAATGCGTGTCATGACCTCGGACTGGTGCGCGCCCCACAAGGTGAGGGTGCGCGTTGCATCGCGCACCCACAGCCGGATCGACACGAACCACAGCACGAGCCACGCCGTGATGACGATCCCCAGGCCAGCGAGCGACGCGGCGAGGAACGGATCGGAGGGGAAGCTGCGCGCCACGGCATCGGCGACCATCGCCGCTGTCCACGCGATGACCGCACTGATCAGGGCCACGATGATGCGCCGCGTGTCGATCGCATCCTTGAGCAGCAGCCAGCGGCGCTTGTCGGCGTTGACCCAGCGCTCGACGGCGTTCACGACCAGCCCGACGTACATCGCGACGAGCGCCGCGAGCGCCAGCGGGACGATCGATCCCTCGACGGATACCGAGTCCGCGAGCGGCGCAATGATCGCGTAGGCGACTGCGGCGCCGGCGGCCGACGCCCAGGCGGTGACCAGGGTGTGGAAGCGGGCGTTCGGATCCCATTCCACAGTCGCGCGGCTGAGGACGAGTATGCGGATGAGAAATGCCGCGCCGAACGCGAGCAGCGTCAAAGACCAGTCGTAGTAGATACCGGCGAGCAGCGCGCCGACGAGCACTGCGTCGAACGTGATCGTCGTCGCGCGCCACGGTCGGATCGTCGCGGAAGGGTTGCCCAGCACCTTGCGTGTCATCGCGGCGCTGCGTGTGCGGAACACGGCCTGTGGAGCGAAGACGCTGATGGCCACGAGGGCGAGTGCCGCGGGAACTGTCATTCGCAGCGGAGATGCTGTGGTCTGCAGGTCGTCCGCCGTCATGACAACGGTGACCGCGGCAGCCGTGACCGCGAGTGTCGCGCTTGCGATGCAGATGAAGCCGACGAGCCCGGCGCGACCTTGGAGCCTGCGTTCGGTGTCGCTGTGACGACGGTGCGCGGATACCGGATGCAGCCACGCGCCCCATACGCGAAGGAACGCGGTGGCCTGGGTCATGAGGCTCGTCCGTCACGCACTCGGCGGTCGGGAAGCAGTCCGATGTCTCGCGCCCTGCCCGCTGCGCCGTCCCGTGTGTCGGAGCCGAGCAGCCCCATCATCTCCGAGATGTCCTGCCTGATCATGTGGATCGAGATGCCCAGCCCGTCGGCGATCTCGGCATCGTTGCTGCCATTGCCGACGAGCTCGAGGATGCGGTGTTGCCGCGGCGACAGCCGAATCTCCGCATGCGGGATCGGAGCGGTCTTGCGCCAATTGTCGATCAGGGAGCGACGCTGCTCAAGCATCCACAGACCGAGTGCGCCGGCGACGCCTTCGAGATACTGCCAGTCGTGCGGTCCGAGCATGGGTCGCTCGCTGATGACTGCGACGAGCACGCCGACGGGCTGCTCCGTCCAGATGATCGGCACGCACACGACGAGCAGTCGGCCTTCATCGTCGGGGAGCGGAGGCAACTCCGGAGCGTCCGACATCCCCATCGCCGGATAGCGCTCCCGCATCTCGCTCAGGGGCAATGCGATCGTGCTTGCCGAGGTGAATGCCTCGGGCACAGGCAGGGGCAAACCGGTCGTGAGGGTCCTGAAGGCAGCCGCCTCCTTGGCGCCCCAGCCGAAGTTGCCGAGCAGTTCCAACGTGGCCGGACGTCCGGATCCGTAGATCTGGCCGGAGATGCCCCCGAGCGGTGCGAGGGCTCCCATCACCAGTGCTCGCGCGGCACCGTCGCCGCTTGGATTCGTGCACAGCGCGCGGACGAACCCACTCAGCGCCGATCCGCGGTCCCTGTCCATGTCTGCCCCCTGGGCTGAGGCTATTGGCTTTCGTGAGGGGTGGTGAGTTCCGGGAGGCTATTTTCGGCTACTCTTCCCTCACGAGGAGCCATCTTGAGGGCGTCTCTATCCGAAGAACCATGGAAATCACCAGTCACACTGGTCACAACCAGAGATTAACCACGATAATGACCGGCGATGTCTAAAGCCCGCCCTTCCCACCGACGGCTCGCGCCGTCGGTTCTTGCTGTTGGCGTGGCCGCTCTCGTGCTCGGCGCCCTGGCGTCGTCGGTGCCGATGGCCAGTGCCGACGACAATGGCGGCCAGTCGGACGGCGCCCCTCGGCCCGTCGAGGTGGGCGGGGGCAACCTGCCGGGCGAGAAGCCGGACCCGATCGTGACCCACGAGGAGTCCACGGCCGATGCGGCTCCGGCCCTCGACCCGGGCTTCGTCGATGATTACTCGCGGCTGTACAGGCAGGTGCAGAAGGGCCAGCAGCGCGTTCAGCGCCTGGCCGGCACGCTGCGGTCGGCGAATGCGATCTTGTCCAGCTCGGCAGAGGACCTCACCTTCACGATCCGGCAGCGGGGCAAGGCGGAATTCGCGCTGGCCGACGCGGCCGACCAGTTCTCGCTGTCCGTGCGTGACCTCTACATCACGGGCAGCACCGACGTCGACGTCGTGCTGAGCGTGCTCGGCAGCAAGCCCGAGGACGTTCTTCGCAATATCGACTCCATCGTCTACCTGCGTTCGGCGACCGGCAACGAGACGGCCGACTACGAGGTGGCCCAGCGGTACGCGACGGTCGTGGACTCCGCGCAAGCGGCCGTGGAGATCCGCGCGGCGGGCGACCGCAAGCTCGTGACGTCGATCGCCAAGGACCTGGCGAAAGCAAAGAAGAACCTCAAGATCGACGAGAAGGAGCTGCAGAGGCTAATCAGCCTGGCCGCGCCGCAGACCGTCGTCGGCAAGGACGGCTGCCCGAAGTCGGTGCTCGACGGCACCGTGCCCGAGGGCGTCGACGTCAAGAAGCTCTGCAAGTTCGCGGTCAAGCATGCGGTGACCCCGCAGGCCGCGGTCGCGGTGAAGTACGCGCTGCTGCGCCTCGGCGCACCGTACGCGTGCGGTGGCATCGGGCGCCTGGATGCGTGGCGGTACGACTGCTCGTCGTACGTGTCGCGTGCGTACTCCGAGGGCGCGGGCCTGAAGACTGCGGGCGACGGCTGGGCTCCCTCAACGCGCAACATGGTCCCGTGGGACGGCGCTGCGCTCGATCCGCACTACGCACCGATCGATGCCTCGAAGCTGAAGCCCGGTGACCTGGTTCTCTACGACACCTGTCCTACCGGCGAGGTGTGCCCCTATCGCCATGTGGTCATGTACCTCGGGCCGATGACCGACGGCGGCGTGCCGATGATGGCGCACACGAACAGCTGCGGCTCGGTGGCTCACGTCGAGCCGTTCTGGGGAACCGACGCGGCGAACTACCTGGGCTCGCGTCGGGTCATGGCCCTGCCGGGGGAGAAGCTGACCATCAAGCTCCCCGTTCCGGACAAGCTCCACCGCTAGCCCGGTCCTGCCCCCGCCCGTCCCGCCCCCGGCCCCGGCACCTTCCGCGAGTGGGCACTTGTCGGGGCAGAACCTGCGGTTCTGACCCCGACAACTGCCCACTCGGCCTGGATTGCGCCCCGCGGACGGGGGCGATTTCGGGGTACTGATCCGACACTCCTAGGGAAGGTCTCGTTCGGCATGGTCGAGCCCGCTTGCCAGCCGGCTCGACTGCGACCGAAGGAGGCGCCCCGTGACCCCGAGAGCCCCTGCGTCCGTCCCCCGCGGGCGTAGGGGCTCATCGGCGGACGAGGGCTTCACGCTGGTCGAGGTCATGGCGGCCGTCGTCATCTTCGTGATCATCTCCACGGCCACCGTCGCCATCCTGATCCAGGCGCTGCGCGTGGTGCGCGACAACTCCGACCGGGTGATGGCGGCGAGCATCGCGCGCTCGGAGGTCGAGTACCTGCGGACGCTGGGGACGACCGCCATCCCGATCGGCCTCATGGTCGGCCCGTACCCCGCCGGCCAGAGCGCGTCTCTTCGGGTGGACCCCAGGATGCTGGATCCGAAGTTCACGATCCGCACGACGAGCAACTGGGTCGGGCTCAACCAGTCGCAGACCGCGTGCGCAGCGGCGTCGCCTGGACAGGCGTACATGCGCGTGACCGTCGAGGTGAGCAGCCAGAACCTGCCCAGTCCTGTGTCGGTCGACACCGTGATCTTTCCCGATTCGGCCTACCAGGTGACCGGCGCGGGATCGGCCACCGTCGCGCTCGTGGACCAAGTCGGCTCTCCCGTCAGCGATGTCCTCGTCCGCGGCACCGACGCGATTCACCCGACCAACAACTTCACCGTGACGAGCGGCACCGACGGTTGCCTCTACATCCCTAACCTTGTCGCGACGGGATCGCTCGCGGTCACTGTGTCCCGCGTGGGATACGTGTCCCAGACACCGACCGGGACGTCGGCGGTTCTCCAGATCACGTCGGGCAATGTGTCGCGGTCGTCCTTCAAACTCGCGGCGGCCGCAACCGTGCAGTTCGCCAGCGCGAACGCCACCTACGCGATCCCCGCGTCGATGCCGGTGCGGTGGCAGTTCAACACAACCGGGGCCAGCGCGACCGCGGGCGTTGTCGGCACGCCGGCGACGGCCCTGTGGCCCGAGCCCAGCGGTATCTCGGCCTACCCGGGCATGTGTGCCGACGCCGATCCCGTCGCGTACGGCGTCAGCCGGCAGTCCTTCTCGCTTGACGCGGGCGGCACGTCCGTTGCCGCCCTCGATTCGGCTCCGGTGCGAGTACGTGGCTTGCTCGCCGACATCCCTGTCACCGCTCGTTACGTCGGAACGGACGGTGGCTGCGCGTTTTCGCCGCTTGTCGTTGGACGATCCAACAACCTAGGCGTGCTGAAGGTCGGGCTGCCCTACGGGGACTGGGAGTTCGTCGCGGGCGGCCAGACTCACCGCCTCACCGCACCGTTGCGCCCACTCGGGGATGGGACCCCTCCCGAGCCCGCTGTCGTCGCCTTCACCCTGGCCGACCTCGACAACCCGTGCCCCACGGCGTCGCCGACGCCTAGCGGCTCGCCGACCCCCTCCGCCTCGCCTTCCGGCACGACGTGCCCCAGTCCGTCAGCAACGCCGTGACGCAACCGACTGACGTGACCACTCCGTCGCGCGACGACGGCTTCACCCTTGTTGAGCTCATGGTGGCGATGGGCGTGTTCGCGATCTTGATGACGATCGTCGGTGCAGCGATGCTGTCCGGCTTCGTCGGCGTGCACGACGTCATGGCGCGCACCGATACCGGCGCGAGCGCGCGCATCGCGGCGGAGTGGACGAGCAAGCTGCTGCGCTACGCGGACCTTCCAGAGGGACAGGCGTCGTCGATAACCGAGGCGAGCGCCTCATCGATCACCTTCTTCACCTACTCGGGCACCGGGGCCAAGCACGACGTGCCGTACCGAGCGCGTATCTACACGGTGACGAATACGGATGCGTCGCGCACCCTGGTCACCCAGATCTGGACGCCGCGGGCGTTGTCCGGGGGAGGGGGCTGGGACTGGACCGCCACGCCCGTGACACGAAGGCTCCTCACCCTTCCCAGTACGGCGACGACACCGCTTCTCGTCTCGGTGTGGGTCCGCAATCCGCTTGCGGTCCCGGCGGCCGTTGCACGAACTGCGACGCCGGCAGCGTCCGGGCCGCTCGTGCTGGCCGTCGGGGAGGTCCCTGAATCCGTCGTCCTCCAGATCGGCGATCGGAACGATCCGGCCAACCTCGTCACGCAGCAGATCAGGCTCGGGAACCTGTCATGAGGCGCCTGCGAGTGACGTGGCATCGTGACAACAACGAGGACGGCGTGGCCATGCTCCTCGTCATCGCGTGGAGCATGGCGCTCATGGCGCTCGCGCTCATCGTGACGCAGGCAGCGATTCGGCAGATCCGGCCGTCCGACCAACCCGAGCAGTCGAGTGCCGCATTGGCCGCGGCTGAGGCGGGGATCGACGACTACCGCGCTCGCCTACTAGCCTCGCCGGCCTACTACGCGACCGCGGACCCGACGAATGCCGCGCTCACCGGATGGGCCCCGGTGCCGGGAGGCAATACCGACAGCGAGTTCACCTACGCGGTGGATGCCAGCCGAGCCGGAGTCGGCGGGCAGGTACGCCTGATCTCCATGGGCCGCTCGGGTGGAGTCACCCGCACCCTCGAGGCGATGATGTCCAAGCGGTCGACGCTCGACTACGTCTACATGAGCGATGTGGAGTCGCCCTCGGCCGATCTTCCCGGCGCGTACAGCACGGCGGCGAACTCCGGCGGTGCGACGGGCATGACTGCCCAGCAGCTGGCCAGGCTCGTGTGCACGCACCGGTTCTACGAGACCGGGCAGGTCTCGCCGGCGGGAGTGTCCCCGCTCACGGGCAAGCAGCGAAACCTGAACTTCTGCCAGTGGGCGGGCATCTACAGCACGGAGAAGCTCAAGGGTGCGATCCACACCAACGACGTGTGGCGCTTGGACTCGGTCAGCCTCGTCAACTCGATCGACACCAACGCGATCACGTCGTCGTGCCGTAGCACCGCGGAGGGACTGCAGCCCGGAGAGGCCGGCTGCTCGGCAACGCACCGATACATCGAGACCGGCTACGGGAACGGTAACAACGGCGCGAACGCGGTCTGGTCGAACAGCACGAAGTACCAGGGCGATGCGGCCAACCCGGCCTCGGGCACGGAGCGCACGGGTCGAAACCCCCGCTACGACTCGGTGCTCGACCTGCCGCCATCGCCGGCGACCTTGAAGAAGCACGCGAGCGATCTCGGTTGTGTGTACACCGGCCCGACGCGCATCCGGTTCGCGGAGGAGAGCGGAGTGGGAGTCATGTATGTCACGAGTCCGGACACCAAGGTCACTGCGCCTGCGTGCGACGGAGCTGATGGAACGACCCTCGACAACGGCACCGCCACCGTTCAGGCCACGAAGCGGATCGTCCTGACGAACCTCACCGGCATCGTCATCTATGTGCAGAACGTCCGGCGCGCCACCGAGACCGATGATCCGGACAACGCGTTCGATCTCACCAACAGGTGGGCGGTGGCAGCGGAACCGAGCTGCCTGAACAAGTCCGGTACGAAGAAGTTCCCGTTCGTCATCCCGAGCGACGCCACCGATCGCGGTTACTTCAATTCCGGCTCGACGTACAGGGGCTTCCCATCCGAGCTTGCCGACCCGGCATCGCCTTGGTACGGATCGAGCTGCAGCAGCGGAGACCTGTACGTGCAGGGCTCGTTCCGCGGCCAGGTCACCCTCGCGACGGAGAACAACGTGATTCTCACGAGCAGTCTCATCGACTCCCAGCAGGTGTCCGGCACGACTACGGGCCAGCCGCTTGCGTCGTCGCAGAGCACGATCGGTGTGGTGTCCAGCAAGTTCACCTACATCTACCGGCCGTTCGACGCGTCGAACAACTGGGTCAGCGACTGGAAGGTCGCGAACGCGACCGACGTGAAGTACAACTTCGCGATGCTGGCGATCGACCAGTGCTTCGCCACGCAGGATCCCTACTACGGGACGCGTAACGGCAACCTGTACCTGTGGGGCTCGATCGCCCAGAAGTATCGGTGCGTGGTGGGTTCGACGGGCGGATACAACAAGCAGTACTCGTACGACAACCGGTTGGCCCGTCGAACGCCGCCCTACATGCTTGAACTGTCCAACGAGCCATGGCAGGACAACCGCATCGGGGAGGTCTCACCCGTCGAGCAGCCGGTCGGCATGACGGCATGGCCACTGCTGTACGCCGACGATGTCGGCGCGACAGTCAGCAACGTCGCCGTGTCTGCGGGTCCGGCCACCGTGGCGGGAGTGGGGACAACGGCGCGGGTGACCGCGACGCGCGCCGGGCTTGTCATCGTGACCTACACGGTGACTACTGCAGGGCTCGCGGACTACCGGAGGCTGGTCATCAATGTTCAGTAGACGAGGGTGAGAGCGGCCGTGGCTAACCTGCGAGGCATGGACAAGGTCGCCCAGAGCTCGGCGGAGGAGATCTTCAGTCGACGTATCGGCGATGCCCAGTTGCTGCTTGCTGCCTCCCGCAGGCACGCGGCCGAGGGGGATGCGGTCGGTGCACTGGCAAGCGCGATCGGCTCCGACCTCGCTTCGCTGCAGGCGATGCTGTGGGAGCGGATAAACATGGCACCACGCGCCCCGCAGCGCCAGCTGTTCCAGGCGGCGGAGGCGTTGACTGAGGAGATGGCGGGCTTCGGGGCGGAAGACCTGCCGTCGGGGGCGTCCGTCGCCGAGCTCATCGTGGCGACACGGGAGCGGATGATGAGTTCGCTCGATGATGCGCTTGTCATTGAAGTGGCGAGCAGGTGGTCGGATGTCGGGTTCCTCGCGAACTTCGCGGCGCCATCCCAGGAGGACCTCGCCGACTCACTGGCGCAGCGGACCGGCGGCCTTGACGTCTCCGATTTCATCCTGCAAAGACGCTCGTCTGCCGCGCGCAGCATGCAGCAGGCGCAGTCGAATCGCGTGCGTGGCGCGACGTCGGATGCGATCGTCGCCGCGTACGACAGCGACTTCCTGTCCCTCGAGGCCTACCTGGCCGAGTCGGCCTGGGTGGTGGGCGACAGGTGGCTGTTCACTGCGATCTCGCGATGGGACCTGGTGACAAGTGCGGTTGCCGAGATCACGCGCCTGCCCGATGGGTTCGTCGATGCGGTCGCGCTCGTTCGTCGGTCGATGACCACGGCGCTCGGCGATGCCGACGGCGCCCGGCTGGCCGAGGTGTTCGAGCAGGTTTAGCGGTCCCAGTAGGTGATGCCCCCGCGCGGGCATCACCCCCGCCCCTTCCCGCGAGTGGGCAATTGTCGGGGCCTAAACCCCGATTCTTGCCCCGACGAGTGCCCACTCGGCGAAGGGTTAGCGGTCCCAGTAGTCGATCTCGACGTACGACACGAGTCCTGGCATCTTCAGGCGGTAGTGATACTCGCCGTCGCACCAGCTCTCGTCCGCGCAGTACGGGTCGATGGGTATGGTCGCGTTGCCGTTGGCATCGGGTCGAGCCACCCACTCCGGATTCCAGTCGCCCTCCTGCTCGAACTCCAGGTAGACCAAGCCGGTCTGGTCAGGCCCGACGCTGACCTTCATCGTCGGCAGTTTCTTCTCTCCGGAGTAGGTGCTGGACTCGAACACGCGATTGAGGTCAGTTCCGGTGTCGCTCCATGACCACGTCAAATCGCCGTTGATGTCTCGCTTGCCTTCGGAAACCTGCGTCTTCGGTGAGCTGCCGATGTTCGTCGCGCCGACAACGAGCGTCGCGGGCAGAATCACGGCCAGCACGGTTGCGGCCAAGGTGATGAGCGGTCGGCTGCGATAGGACAGCCGAACAGCGCGTTCGGGGTTGCTCCAGCGCCTGACGCGATTGCCTTCGGCGTCGTAGTCCTTGGACCGTCGCAGCGGATGGTCGGGACTTCGACGCTCGTGCGTATTCATTCGTTGACGTCCTGACCCCGTATTGCGCGGACGAGTGCGAATACTGAACGTAATCTGGTTTAGTCGCCTCGAACCACAATGGCCCCAAAACGTTACCCGCACTCATTCGCCCCCATCCCGCGAGTGGGCAGTTGTCGGGGTCAAAACCGCAGGTTTCGCCCCGACAACTGCCCACTCGACAGGGGACTAGTTGCGTCGGAGCGCGGATCTGACGAAGTTGGCCATCCGGTCGGGATCCTTCAGGTCCGCGGCGGTGAACACGATGATTACCCAGCCCGCGTCCTGGAGCAGATTGCGTCGGAGCGCGTCCTTGCGTCGCTGCTCCTCGGGAAGGTGAACTATCCCGTCGTACTCCGCAACCACGCGCTGGCGCCGCCACACCATGTCGGGCCGCGCCAGCCACCCTCCGTCGTCGAGGACATCGACGTTGCATTCGGGCTTGGGTAACCCGCGCATGACGAGGAGGCACCGGGCCTGGGACTCGCCAGGAGACTCAGCGCCTGCGTCGAGTAGTGGCAGCGCCCTTCGGGCCCTCGTCACGCCTCGACGCCCGCGAGCCCAGCGAATCATGGCCTGGAGTTCGACGGCGGTGGCGAGTCTCGAGCGAAGCAACGCATCGCCCATGGCCACGAGATGCTCGACGGGGACGATCTCGGCGCAGTCGACCCACGTGCGCGACGGAATCGTGACTCGTCGCCCTCGCTGCTCGATCAGGTGCTCTGCCGGCAGTTCCAAGCGGCGGCCGCGGACGCCGGAACGGCGCTGTCGGGACCCGCCTCGAGCAACTGCAACTCCGACCGGCCGTTCCTCGAGTTCGAGTCCGATCCATGCTGGAAGAGGCAAGCCCCAATGCTGAGCCGCTGATACGTCGCACAAGGTTGAGGCGCCCGGCTTCGTGATGAGGGCTGAGTCGGTTAGTGCTTCGATCCGATCGGCGTCGTCCGCGCAGAATCGGACGCCCCTCGATGGGGCAACGAAGCGAGCTGAGCGAGCCTGGTCAGCGGTCAGCCCGGAGCCGCCCTGCGCGGTCACAAGGAAAGCGCGATGGTCCGTGTCCATCTGACTATTCAGGCGAAGCTGAGGACCTGAGCGGATTCCGTGTGGGCCGCCTGTGCATTCCGGACCGCGGCTGTGGACCGTCCGGAACGTCGATCGAGTGGGCAGTTGTCGGGGCGAAACCTTCGGTTTCGGCCCCGACAACTGCCCACTCGCGGGGGATGGCGGAGCAGTGCGCTGAACTGACGGTCCGGTCAGCGGTCCCAGTACTCGATTGTCACGTTGGACACCAGCCCTGGCATCTTCAGGCGGTACTCGTAGGTGCCGTCGCACCATGAGTCGTCCGCGCAGAGGGGATCGATCGGCAGCGTCGCGTTGCCCGAGGAGTCGGGCTTGGTCGCCCACTCAGCATTCCACTCGCCCTCCTGCTTGAACTCCAGATAGAGAACCCCGGGTGTGCCGGGTGCCACATGAACCTTGAGCTTGGGCAGGCTCTGCACGCTGTACTCACTCGACAAGAAGGTCCTGCTCTCCGCCGAGCCCCCGTCGCTCCAGGTCCACTGCATTTCGGTGACACCGGCCTTCTTGCCCTTGGGCTGATTCGATCCGGAGGTGACTGCAGTTCCCGCGTAGACCAGCGTCACGGGAAGCAGCAAGACGATGACCGTCGATGCGAGCGTGAGCAGCGGACGCCTGCGGAAGGACAGCCGGAGCACCCTCTCGGCGCGGCTCCATCGACGCGTCCGCGTGCCGTCCGGGCGATAGTCCTGCACGCGTCGAAGCGGATGGTTCGGGCTGCGACGGTCTTGTGCATGCCGGGCTGACCCTGCTGCTGTCTGAATCGTGGTCGCGTTCATGGCTCTACTGTCGATCTCGCCGAGATCGGGTGACAGATGCAGACGTCCTGATTCGCCTGGGCAATCTGTACTAGGACGACTCTCTGCCGGGTTCGATGAGTCCTTCTCGAAGGGCGACGGTGACGGCCTGGAGCTTGCTGTGGGCGCCAAGTTTCGTGAGCACTGACTGCACGTGGTTTCGCACGGTAGACGATGACAAGAACAGTTCCGACGAGATCGCTGCGGTGGATTTGCCCTCACCGAGAAGCGCGAGAACTTCGCGCTCGCGTGGAGTGAGGTCGTTGCCCAACTGCAGCGAGGGTGATTGCTCGACGGGAATGAGTCGGCGCAAGTCGCCCGCCGTCAGGACGATCTCTCCGGCGGCCGCCCTCCTCACCGCCTCGACCAGGGTTGTCACGCCCACGCCCTTGGTGAGGAAGCCGACACAGCCGACATCGAGCGCTCGTCGGAGCACATCGTCGCTGTCGCTTGCCGTGACGAGAAGGACATGTGTGTTGGGGCTCGAGTCCAGCAGTGCGGCAACAAGCTCGGTGCCCGTCGCATCAGGCAGCCGTTGATCAAGCAGGCAGACATCTGGACGACGAAGACGGACGAGCCACAGCCCCTCTGCGCCTGTCGTGGCGATTCCGACCACATTGATGCCTCCAGCCGCCGCGAGGCCCGCAGCGATGCTCTCTGCTAGAAGCCGGTGGTCATCGATAACGACTACCGACACGGCGGCGTCGGGGGGCAAGGGTCCGCTCACCTCGCAGTCTCGGAAACCTGATGCGTCCACGAGACAAGGAGCGTGGCGGATTCGCCGATGGACGAAGTCGTCAGCAGGCCCCCCGAAGCCTCGGCTCGTGCGGCGATCCGAGTGAACAGGTCGGCCAGACCGGTGGCAGAAGTACTGTCGATCAGAGTCAGCCGCACGTCGTCCGCGGACTGAGTCAGCTCCACGGCAAGGGGTCGCGCGGCAGTCGGGGCGATGGACAGCAGCGCGTCTGAAACGATCCGCATGGCAGCGGACGCGGAGCGTTCGTCGAGGTCAACCGAGTTGTCGCCGATGAAGCTGACATCCAGCCTCGCTTGAGTCGCCGCGGATGCGAGGCGCCGAAGTGCCACGCCCAGCCCTGAATCGGGATCGGGGGGTTCGAGAAGGGCGACGAGCAACCGCAGTCGGGCGACCGTCTCGTCAAGGAGCTCGACGACGGAGTGAACCGAATCCGCGACGTCCGGAGTGCGCTCACGCAGCATGTCCAGCCGCAAGGTCGCGGCTGCCAGTGTCTGCAGAGGCTGATCGTGGAGGAGCGTCGCCAAGTGGGCCTCGAACACCACCTCCGCGTCCATCACGGTCTTGATGAGACCACCTGAAGCAGTGTCGCTCATCAGGCTCTGGCCTCAGGGCGCCCGAGGTAGTAGCCCTGTGCCCAGTGGACATTGAGTTCCTGCAGGGCCGCCAGTTCGTCCGCCTCTTCAACTCCTTCGGCGATGACATGGGCGCCGACTTCGTCCGCGAAGCTAACGAGGGCGCGGGCGAGAGCTCGCTGCCCGGGATTGCGATGAATCCCGGACACCAGCGATATGTCCAACTTGATGATGTCCGGCTGGAGGCGGACGAGATGGCGAAACCCGGCGTACCCGGACCCCAAGTCATCCGCCGCAAGTCGTGCCCCTGCCTCGCGGATCGGTGCGACTGCTCGGGCGATGGCGGCGTAGTCCTCGACCGCCTCGTGCTCGGTCAATTCGATGACGATTCGACTGCAGGAGCTCGCCGGGATGACGCGAAGGTGGGCCACGCTGAGGACTGCGGCCGGCGAGAGGTTCACGGCGAGGAAAGTGGCGTCGTCCGAGTTCAACTGATCGATTGCCAAGGTGACGGCGAGCCATTCCAGCTCGACGCCGAGGCCGACAATCGCGGCATCTGCGAACCATGCGTCGGGACCGCCGAAACCCAGGACCGGGAACCTGGACAGGGCTTCGTGGCCAACGACCTCCAACGTGCGGATGTCGACAACTGGCTGGTACACCATCTCGATCGATCGATCGTGGAGCACGCGCTCGATTCGCTCGCGCACAGCCCCGGAATCCACAGCGCTCGCGTTGTTCGGCGGCCTTGCCGCGTTCTGGCGCAGGTTCGCATACAGCTGCACGGTCTCAAGCAGGTTCGCGATGCGCAGCGTTGTCTCGACGTTGTCGAGGGGTTTCACCAGGAAGTCCTGCGCGCCCTGCTCCAGCGCCCGGTTGCGTGCTTCGGTCGTTGAGTCAGCCGTGAGCACGAGGACTGGTAGATAGCGCCCAGCCGCGAATTCATGAATCTGCGTCAGGACTTGGAACCCGTCGAGATGCGGCATGTGGAGGTCGAGGATGACCAGGTCCGGTCGCTTGTCCAGCAGCTCGGCCACGACGTCTCTCGAATCCGTGACCGAGTAGATCCGCTCTAACCCTTGCTGCTCAAGCAGCAGCCGAACGAAGAGGACATTGCTTGTGTTGTCGTCGACGATGAGCACCGAGAGGCCGGCGTACGAGTCGAGGGGGCGACTCACGAGGGGCCAGCAGGAGTGCGGGCGTGCGCATCCAGGACGGCGAGCAGATCAGCCAGCTCGAACGGCTTCGTGAGTGCGGCCTCCGCACCGGATTCGATGAGCCGTAACGGAGACCCGGACGTGGCATCAGCCGTCACGATGACGATAGGAATCGACCTGGTGTCCGGAGCGCCCTTGAGCGCAGCGAGAACATCCGCCCCGGATCGATCGGGCAGGTGAAGGTCGAGCAGGACGAGATCGGGCATGTGCGCTCTGGCGAGTTCGATTCCTAACCCGCCTTGGCCGGCGTGGATCATCCGCCATTCGGGTCGAAGCGTCAGGATGCTCTCGATGACGCGGACATTGGGCTCGTTGTCCTCCACGTAGAGCAGGGTGAGGGTCCCTTTCGCTATGTGTTGCGCGTTCAAGCCGGCATGAGAATCGATGCTGGGCGTTCCGCCGAACTCGCGTCTGGCAGTTATCGGCAGCGTGACAGTGAACGCGGAGCCGTGCCCCGGTTCTGAGCGCACTGTCACAGTCCCGCCCATCAGTTCGGACAGTGATCGGGTCAAGGAAAGCCCGATTCCGGTCCCGTCGATTCCCGTGCCTTCGGCCTCGAGTCGATCGAATGGGGTGAAAAGGCGGGTCTGGAGCGCAGGCGAGATGCCGGGTCCGTCATCGCAGATGCTGACGGACAGGTCGCCGTGGACGCTCCTCTGCTCTACCCAGACCTTCCCGCCAGGACGGTTGTACTTGATCGCATTCGACAGCAGGTTGAGGAGTACCTGTCGCAGTCGCTGCCGGTCGGCGAGGACGGTCGTCTCCTCGTCGTGCGCGGGCGCGAGGAGGAGGAGGACGCCGGACGACTCGGCTAAGGGCTCCATGAGTTGCATGCTCTCCGCGAGCAGGTCGTGAATCGGGACGGCCTCCAGGCTGATCGACATCTCGCCCGCCTCGATGCGGGCCACGTCGAGGACGTCGTTGATGAGGTTGAGCAGGTGTCGACCACCCTTGACGATCTGGTTCAGTGACTCGACGTGCTTGGTGTCGCGCAGTTCATACTGCAGCAGTTGGCCGAATCCCAAGATTGCGTTGAGGGGTGTCCGTAGTTCGTGGCTCATCCGCGAGAGAAAATGATTCTTGGCCTCGTTGGCCATCCTCGCCGCCGATTCCGCGTGCTGCAGCGCACGCTCAGCTGATACCCGGTCGGTGATGTCCTCGACCGTGATCACAGCACGCTCGGGCCGGCCGAACGGATTGTGCACGGGTTGGTTTACGGCTCTCACCCATCGCTCCACCCCGGCTGCGGTGAGGACACGGTGCTCGGATTCCGCAGACTCGCCCGCGACGGTGGCACTGAAGAAGTCCGTCGTCACCCGTTCCAAGTCATCGGGATGAACGACGAGGGAGAGCGGGTTCTCCGCACGCACGAATTCCTCGGGCTCCCGGCCAAAGAGCGCACGCGAGGCTGGGCTGATGTACAGGACCTCGGGAGGGACGAACTGAACGAGGATGAACAAGATGTTGACGCTCTCGGCGAGTTGGCGCAGGCGCGTCTCGCTCTCCCGTGAACTGAGCTCAAGGCGATGTCGTTCGGTCACGTCGCGCACCGCGGCAATGACTATGCCCTCAGTGCCCGACGCGTCTGGCGCGAGACTGATCTCCACAGGGAAGGTTGATCCGTCCTTTCTTCTCGCGGAGAGGGCGAGTCCCACGCCCATCGTGCGCACCTGCGGGTTCTGCTGAAAGGCAGCGACGTGACTACGGTGCAGTTCCCTGAGTTGATCCGGCAGCAGGAGTTCGAGTTGAGAGCCGATCAGTTCGGCTTTGTCGTAGCCGAACGTCCTGCATGCTTGAGCGTTTACTACGGCGATGACACCGTCGCGATCGACGCAGAGGACCGCGTCGGGAGCGGCCTCAAGCAGGGACGCGAATCGCAGCGCCTCGCGTTCAGCGACGCTCGTGGGGCGCGAGATCGACGCGACACCAACGACGCCGCCTGCGGAGTTCCGCACGGGAGACATCGACATCACGACGTCGATGCGCTCGCCATCGACCCGAAGCCTCGCGCAGTGATAGCCGCTCGCCGACTCGCCCGCTGCTACTCGGCGCCGGATCTCGCGCTCTTCGGCTCGTGCTTCGGCCGGGATCAACTCCTCGATACTTCGACCGAGCATCGTCTCGGCGTCGCCGCCGTAGATGACGGAAGCCCCAGGGCTCCACGTAGTGATGATCCCGTCGAGCGACTTCGCGATGACTGCGTCGTGCGAGGAGTTCAGAATCGCGGCGAGGGCTACGGCCAGGCTCTCAGAGTCGGTCGATGGCGGATCCGTCGCGCGAGCGTTCGTGGCGATACCTCATCACGTGTAGGGGTGATGCGTGTCGCTTTGCACTGTATGCCCAATTTGGGCAGTTGTGGAGACTACGACGTAGTTGTGACGTCGACCGCGCCTGCTTCGTCGATCACCTGCTGCACTGCGGCCACGAGGTCGGGCAGCTTGGACTTCAGGACGAACATGGAGCCCGTGACGTCAAGGCTCTGTCCTCCGCCCTTCGCTGAGACAGGTGCATTCTCCGCTCCGCCGTTTGCCGACTGATTCAGATCGGTGAGGCCGGTCGCGGTCACCAGTACGGCTCGGTCCAGCCCCTGCAGGTTGTCGAGGAACGTGAGCAGGCTGGCACGGTCCCCGTTGACCGTCACGTCGACATCCAGCTGCGCCAGCTCCACGCCGAGCCCCTTGGCTACCGCGCCCGCTGCAGACTCCGGATCTGCTCCGGTCGCGGGGTCTCCCGTGAGCGACCGCGGCACTGACGAGTTGATCACGGAAATCTGCTTGGCGTCGATGCCTGCTCGCTTAGCCGCATCGATGATGTCCAGCAGCACGTCCGGCAGTTCTGCCTGCTGGGGCATCGACTCGAAGAGAGCCTGGGCGTCGCTGGCAGCCTGTGTGGCTGAGGCCGCCTGCGCGACCGTCTGGCGGTAGCGGCCCTGCATGGCAAGGGTCGAGGAGTCCATCTGCTCCGCCTGTGCCGTGATGTCATTCGAGCTGGCGATACGCGGACCGAGCACGAAGAACCAGGAGATCGCCGTGAAGCCGAGGATGATCAGTATGCCCACGGCAACGTGCGTCCGCACTCGAGTCGACGTCACGGGGTGGCATCCTCATCCGTCTTCGGAGGAGCGACGATTTCCGCAATCTGCTCATCGGAAAGCGCGGTACTGAGTGCGGCGAGCGACAGGCCCGCAGTCCCCGTAAAGGTGATCCCGCCTGTCGAGTCGGTTGACGACTCGGTGACGGTCGAACTGTTCACATACGGACCGACGAACAGTGGGTCGGCAGCCATTGCGTTGAGCATCGTCGAGACCTGATCTCGGGTAGCGGCCATTCCGCTGAATGTCACGCAGCCGATCGTGATGTCGGTACCGAACGGATCGGGGTTCGGGCACGGATTGATCGTCTCGCCGGCCGCAGGAACTCCGCGGTACTCGATCGCGATACTCGCGAACGTGACCGGGCCACCACTGCCGGAGGCCGGTCCGGTCGCGACCATGCGCTCGATCACGAGGGCCGCCTGAGGCTCCGATGCGAGCGTCGTCGCGACAAGATTCTGCTCGTTCGTGATCTGCTCATACATCTGCTTGATCGGTGCGAGAGCCTCGACCTTCGCGGCGACAGCGGCGTTCGCGGCCTGGGCCTGGTCGCGTTTTGCCTGCGCCTCGGAGACCTGGTTGCCCTGGAGATACCAGACGGCGCCGATGGCCACGACGAGGAGCGCCGCGACGACGATGAGCATCCGGTGGACTCGTCGCAGGGTGAACGACTCGGTGATAGAGGCGGGCAGCAGGTTCACCCGCGGCAGCGCGGGCGTGAAGGGCGGGTGGTCGACGTCGTCGTCGCGCATGGTCGGTCGGGTGCCTTCGGCTGTCGCGGTCATGGTCACGCTCCCATCGCCAGGCCGGTAGCAACGACCAGTCGGCTGTCGTCGCTGAAGTGCTTGGTGATCTTGCGACTCGCGCTCAGTCCGAGCAGCGGATCCAGCGTGCGGACCGGCAGCGCGATCTGCGAGGCGATCCGGTCCACCATGCCGTTGAGAAGTGAGCTTCGTCCCGTAATGGTCAGTGACTGGATCGGCGCGGTCGGGTCTGAGGCCTGGAAGTAGTCCAGTGAGTTGCGCACCTCGCCGATGACCCGCGTCGCCCACGCGCCGAGGGCCTCGACGGTCGCAGCGGAGCGCGGGTTCGCGGCGTGACCGCTCGCAGCGGCCGCGTCGGTGAAGACGCTCGACTCGGCGATGGCCGCGACGAGGGGCGCGGGTCCGTTCAGCCCGCTCTCGCGCTTGAGCCGCTCGGCGTCGCCTGCGGAGACGTGCAGGCGCTCGATGAGGACCGTGGTCGCTACCTCGCCGCCGAGACTGGAGATGGTCCGGACGAAGCGGGGCTGTCCGCCCTGGTGGATCGCGACGGTCAGCTGGTCTGCGCCGAGGTCTGCGACCGCGTGGACGGCCTGGTCGTCGGGCAGGCGACCGCCGCACGCTGCGCGGATGAGGGCGAACGCGATCGTGTCGGCTACGACGGGCTGAAGCCTGGCCTTGCGTGCGATGTTGGCCTCGGCGGTGACGGCGTCGGTCGCGGCCGCGACGATGAGGATGCGATTGACATCGACGGGCTGCCCGTGGTCGGCTCGCTCGACCTCGCCCAGCAGGTGGTAGTCGAGTTCGACGGTCGACAAGTCGACGGGCAGAGCGTCGGTCACCTGATAGCGCAGCGCTGCGCGGAAGTCGTCCGGCGGCATCCACGGCAGGTCAAGCTGGCGGGTGAGCACGCTGCCGTCGGCGAGGCCGATGACCACCTTGCGCGTGGAGAATCGACCCTTTCGCCACAGCTGGCGCAGTGCCTTGACGACGGCACCCTCGTCGACGACGACGCCGTTGTGGACGGCTCCCCGCGGGAGGTCGATGCTCGCGGCCTTCGTGATGCGGTACTCGCCGGACTTCTTGTTCCGCTTGAGCTGGACCCCGCGCACACCGCTGGCGCCGATGTCCACGCCGATGAAGGTGGACGCGGTCGTATCCACCATCAGCTCGCCCCTTTGCTCAACGGTCCGGTCTCACGGCGAATATCGGCTCGATCCGCCGACGGATGACCGTGATGGGGCCGAAAGCGCCCGCGTGAGCCGAAACCCTCGGTATGGCTCTCTCCAGCGTGCCGGTCGACACCGACCATGGCGCGGCGGACGTCGATGCGCCCGCCGCGCCATGGTCGCCGCTCGAGTTGCGCGACATCCTCGAGGCAGCCGTCGCGTACGGGGCGTCCGACGTTCACATCCGGGCGGGCTCGCCGCCGCTCGTCCGCGTCGCCGGTCAACTGTGGCCGCTTGATGTACCCGCATTCAGTGCGGAGGACACCTCTGCCCTAGTGAGGGCGGCATTGCCGACCGCTGCGGACCGGGCATCGTTCGAGACCGACCATGAGTGCGACTTCGCGCTGAGCGCAGACGACATCGGCCGGTTTCGCGGCAACGCGTACCTGTCGCGTGGCAGCGCGGCGATGGTCCTGCGGCACGTCAAGGAGAAGATCCCGACGTTCGAGGAACTAGGCCTCCCGCAACTGCTGAGGGACCTCGCGCTGTGCACAAGCGGACTCGTGCTCGTCTGCGGGCCGACGGGCTCGGGGAAGACGACGACTCTCGCGGCGATGATCGACGCGATCAACACCGACCGGCGATGCCACATCCTGACCATCGAGGACCCGATCGAGTTCCTCCACCACGACAAGATGGCCGCGATCAGCCAGCGCGAACTGCATACCGACACTCTCGACTTTGCTCGGGCGCTGCGCTCGGGCATGCGCCAGGATCCCGACGTCATCCTCATCGGCGAGATCCGCGATGTCGAGACGATGCGCACCGCTTTGCAGGCTGCCGAGACCGGACACCTCGTGCTCGCGACTTTGCACGCGCGGACCGTGGTTGACGCGGTGAACCGCGCGGTGGACGTGTTCCCGCTCGAGGAGCAGCGGCAGGCGCGCACATCGATCGCGGAGTCACTCCAGGGAGTGCTGTGCCAGCACCTGGTCCTGTCCGCCAAAGACCCAGGTCGCGTTGTCGTCGTCGAGGCTGCTGTGAGTACACCGCGCGTGCGCGAGGCCATCTTGGATCCCGAGAAGACCGGCACGCTTCAGGACGTGGTGGCCGAGGGTGAGTTCTACGGCATGAGCACCTTCGAGCAGGACGCCGTGCGCCTCGTCCTTGCTGGCGAGATCACCGTCGAAGAGGCCGAGAAGGTCGTCAGCCGTGCATCCGACCTGCACGTCGCGCTCCGCCGCGCGGGCTACCGGCGCTAGGGACCCCATGACTGCATCCGTCGCCGACGTCCTCGTAGCCGAGGGGCTCATCACCGCCGACCAGTTCGCGGCTGCGCAGACGACCGCCGGGGCCATGGGAACGCCTGTGCTGACCGTGCTCGTGCAGCAAGGCGCCATCGGCAAGAAGGACGTGGTCCGGTGCACCGTCGAGGCCGCGGGCCTGCAGTTCGTTGAGGTGATGGACGTCGTCGTCGACCCGCAGGCGGCTCAACTGCTCACGGGTGACCAGGCGCGCAAGTACGAGGTGATCCCGTTCGCGTTCGAGCATGACACTCTCGTGGTGGTTGCCGATCCGCAGACCGCGATGGACTGGCAGGCGCGCGATGACCTGCAGGCGATCACGCGCCACCCGGTGCGGTTCGCATGCGGGATGAAGTCCGAGATCCAGGCGCGCATCAACCTCGTCTACCGCGCCGAGGCCGAGCTCGGCGAGCTCGTTCGCGACATGCTCGACGACGACCCCGCGCTCGACATCCTCGCGCCGGTCGCGTCCACGACGGATGCACCGCTCGTGCGTTACGTGAACCTGCTGCTCAAGCAGGCGATCTCCGACAACGCATCCGACATTCACGTCGAGCCGAGCGAGAACAACATCCGCATCAGGTTTCGCATCGATGGCGTGCTGAAGGAGATGGCTCCTGCCCCGAAGGAGATCCAGTCGGCGGTGATCTCGCGTTTGAAGATCATGAGCGAGATGGACATCGCGGAGCGGCGAATCCCGCAGGACGGCCGGCTCAGCATCGTCTCGGCCGGTCGGAAGATCGACCTGCGCGTGAGCTGCCTCCCGACGGTGTGGGGCGAGAAGATCGTCATGCGAATCCTCGACAACACTGCCGCGACGATGGCGCTGCCGGATCTCGGGTTCTCACCGCAGAATCTGGTGAAGTGGCGCGACGCGTACGAGCGGCCGTACGGGATGCTCATCGTCAGCGGACCGACCGGCTCGGGCAAGTCCACGTCGCTCTACGCGACGCTCAATGCGGTGGCCCGGCCCGAGGTCAACATCGTCACGGTCGAGGACCCGGTCGAGTACCGCATTCCCGGCATCAATCAGGTGCAGACGCACGCGAAGGCGGGCCTGACGTTCGCCGCCGCACTGCGATCGATCCTGCGTGCGGATCCCGACATCATTCTCATCGGTGAGATCCGCGACCACGAGACCGCGCAGATCGCGATCGAGTCTGCGCTGACCGGTCACCTTGTGCTCACGACGCTCCACACCAACGACGCACCGAGCGTCATCACGCGACTGACGGAGATGGGCATTGAGCCCTTCCTCGTCGGGTCCGCGCTCGCGTGCGCGACCGGGCAGCGCCTCGCGCGGCGACTGTGCCTGACCTGCCGACGCCAGGTCGACAAGTCTCCGGACGAGCTCGGCGCCGTCGGGTTCGAGCGTCCTCCGGGGATCACGCCCACGTTCTTCGAGCCGGTCGGCTGCACGAGTTGCGCCCGCACCGGCTACCGCGGTCGCCTCGCCATGCACGAGGTCATGCCGATGAACGAGGAGATCTCCAAACTCGCCGTGCGCAACGCATCGTCCGATGATGTGCGGCGCGAGGCCGTCGCGCAGGGGATGCGCACGCTGCGCCAGGACGGCTGGCTCAAGGTCTCGCAGGGCCTGACCACGATCGCGGAGGTGCTGCGTGTCGTCGCCTAGCGGGTTCTCGCTGCCGTTGATGCCGCCCGAGGGCGCATCGCTCTCCCCGATGCTCGCGGAGGTACCGAGGCTTCCTGTCGAGCTGCACCCGGTCGCACCACCGGCAGCAGACGAGGAGGGAATCGTCAGCGTCCTGCGCTCGGCACTCGGCGACAACGCCCCGGACATTGCGATCGACGAGGTCCTGCTCTACCTGCTGGAGCGCGGCGGTTCGGACCTCCACCTCAGCGTCAACGCACCGCCGATGATCCGCGTCCACGGTGACCTCGAACCGGTTCCCGGATACTCAGCGCTCACGCCGCACCAGCTGCAGGAGACGGTCTATGCGCTGCTCACCGACCGGCAGAAGCAGCGCTTCGAGGAGACAAAGGAGCTCGACTTCGCGTACGCGCTGCCTGGTGCCGCGCGCTTCCGGGTGAATCTGTTCCAGCAGCAGGGATCGGTCGGGGCGGTTCTGCGGTCCATCCCCTGGGAGATCCTCCCGCTCGAAGCACTGCGGCTGCCGCCGGCGCTGGGCGACTTCGCGGCTCTCCCGCGCGGCCTGGTGCTCGTCACCGGACCGACCGGGTCTGGCAAGTCGACGACCCTCGCCGCGATCATCGACCGCGCGAACCGTACGCGCCAAGGACACATCGTCACGATCGAGGACCCGATCGAGTTCGTGCACCAGCATCGGCTGTGCGTGGTCAATCAGCGCGAGGTCGGAACGGACACGCTCTCCTTTGCGAATGCGCTCAAGCATGCGCTGCGCCAGGATCCCGACATCGTCCTGGTCGGCGAGATGCGCGACCTCGAGACCATCTCTACGGCGCTCACGGCGGCGGAGACCGGGCACCTCGTGTTCGGCACCCTGCATACGAGCTCGTCCGCCACAACTATCGACCGCATCGTCGACGTCTTCCCGCCCGAGCAGCAGGCGCAGATCCGCACACAGCTCGCGGCATCCGTGCAGGCCATCGTGTGCCAGACACTGTGCAAGACCTCGGACGGCTCTGGACGGGTCGCAGCGACAGAGGTGCTCATTGCGACGCCCGCCGTCCGCAACCTCATTCGCGAGGGAAAGCTGCAGTCCATTCCGTCGGCATTGCAGACAGGATCGCGCTTCGGCATGCACACCCTCAATCAGAACCTCGCCGATCTCGTCAAGGCCGGGACGATCGACTACGGCACCGCCGTCGAGAAGTGCTCAGACCTGTCCGAGCTTCAGCAACTTCTGGGAGTGAGCCCCGATGCCGCAGAGTGATTACCTGGTCAAAGCACGATCGCGCTCGGGTCGACTGGTCGAGTCGAAGATGCGCGCACTGAGCGAGGCCGACGCGTTGACACGTGTGCGCCAGCAGGGCATGACGCCGATCGCCGTCGAGCCCGCGAACACCGGGCTGAAGAAGGAGATCACGTTCGGCAAGGGCCGAGTGAAGCCGAAGGACCTTGCCATCTTCTCCCGGCAGTTTGCGACGATGCTGTCATCGGGCCTGCCGATCCTGCGCTGCCTGTCGATCCTCGCCGATCAGACTCAGAGCCCGCGGCTGCGCGACGTCCTTGTCGAGGTGCGCGATGAGGTCGAGAAGGGCGACTCGCTGTCCGAGGCCTTCGCCCGTCACAAGGAGTTCCCGACCCTGTTCGTCAGCATGGTGCGTGCCGGCGAGGTCGGCGGATTCCTCGACTCGACGATGATCCAGATCGCCGGTTCCCTCGAGGCCGACGTCAGGCTGCGCGGGAAGATCAAGAGCGCGCTGACCTATCCGGTCGCGGTGGGTGTGATCGCGGTCATCATCGTCACCGGAATGCTCATCTTCGTCGTGCCGGTCTTCTCGGAGATGTTCGCGTCGTTCGGCGGCGCACTGCCGCTGCCCACGCAGATCCTCGTGACGTTCTCAAACTTGGTGAAGAACCCACTGTTCTTCATTCCGGTGCTGACCCTGCTCATCGGTGGGTCGATCTGTTACCGCAGGCAGAAGGACACACTGGCCGTGCGCCAGGTCGTCGATCCGCTGAAGTTCCGCCTTCCCGTATTCGGCAAGCTCTTCCAGAAGGTCGCGCTCGCTCGATTCACACGCAACTTCTCGACGCTGATGCACGCTGGCGTGCCCATCCTCACCGCGCTCGACATCGTGGGTGACACAGCGGGCAACGTCGTCATTACGCGTGCCGTCGTTGCCGTGAAGGAGAGCGTGCGGCAGGGCACCGGCATCGCAAAGCCTCTGTCGGATCATCCAGTGTTCCCCGAGATGGTCGTGCAGATGATCGCGGTCGGCGAGGACACCGGCGCGCTCGACGCCATGCTGGGCAAGATCGCGGACTTCTACGACCAGGAAGTCGAGGCGACCACGGAACAGCTCATGGCGCTCATCGAACCGATCATGATCATGGTTCTCGGAGTGGTGGTAGGCGGCATGATCATCGCGCTCTACCTGCCGATCTTCAAGATCTTCGAACTGGTGAAGTAGCCGCCCAGAACCTCCACGCGAGTGGGCAGTTGTCGGGGTAGAAACCGCAGGTTTCACCCCGACAACTGCCCACTCGCGGTTGGTGTTCTGGGTGGTCAGGCTTATCCGCAACAAGCCGTGCGGAAATGGTGCAAGAACTGTCGAACGAGCCGAAACCTCAGGTGTCACACCACCGTGGTGAGGCACCCCCAGACGAGGGGCAGTAGATCAGGAGAAGCAGATGCTTACTCGCATCATGAAGCCGCGGGAGGATGGCGACAAGGGTTTCACCCTCATCGAGCTCCTCGTCGTGGTAGCCATCATCGGCATCCTTGCCGCCATCGCCATTCCGGTATTCCTCAGTCAGCGGGCCAGCGCACGTGATGCTTCCGTCAAGTCGGATCTGAACAGCCTGGCGAAGGTCATGGAGACGCAGTACGTTCTCGACAACGCCTATCCGGCAGCAACGGCGGACTTCGCGACTGACAATCAGCCGAAGACCTCTCCCGGGAATGTCATCAAAATCGTGTCGACCGCAACGGGCTACAAAATAACGGGCTGCAACCTCGAGTCCTCGTACACGTATACGTACGACTCGTCAGCGGGTGGCCTCGATCCAGACGGTGCCAAGGTTGCCTGCAGTGGTACTGAGGGAGTCAACTTCTAAGTAAGTCAGACGAACGCACAAAAGAGGGCGGTGAGGCCGCGGTCAGCAGATCGCGGCCTCATCGTCTGTAACGCATAGTTCACACAGAACGTCGATGTAGTTCACATGGCTTCATGGATAGGCCACGCATATACGCAAGATCAGCCGGACATATCCCGAAGATCAGCCGGAGATATCCAAACGTGTCCAACTCGCAACGTCATTGTTTGCTTCGCGCGGTTCGACACTCCTAAGTAGGGGAACGGGGGAGCAATGGCACTCGAAGAACATGCGGGTCTTCACCGGCAGTTCGACGTCGGCCTCCGCTTCGCACCGACGCGTGCATGCGCGGCGATGGCGGCGCGATCGGTAGCGACCGTGCTCGAAGAGCATCCGCTCGTCAGCGTGCGACTGGTCGAACTGTCTTCCGAGGGATCGCGCGTGCACTTCACGCTCGCCGTCTGCCTCGGCTCGATCGAGTCGGTCAAGGCGTGTGCGCCCGAGTCCCGCCAGGCGATCGCCCTGCTGCAGCGACTTGTTGACGGCTTCGCCTCGTACGACCCCGCGTTCGTACAGCTCCCGGTAGATCGTGATGGCCGTCGTTCGTCGATGGTCGATGCCGAACTGCGGAATCTCGCGACGGCGGTGTAGTCATGGACGCCGTCGCGAGCCGCCCCGATGAATGGCTCATCGCGAGTACGCATCGGATCGGTCATCGCCTTCCCAACCTGATGGTGCGTGGCCTTGACGAGCGCGAGATCTTCGACTTCGCACCCACTCTCGTGTGCGATCGGATTCACTGGGACACGGTCGACGAGTTCGACGCGCGTGCCATCCTTCCCGCGCTGGGCCCTGATGCGTACACGCGCCAGTGGAGCGACGGCCAACACCGTGTGTGGGTGCCGGAGGGTACCGGGCACGCAGCCCGCGAGACGATCCGTGCGTGGTGCACCGAGCACGACATCGAGCCGGTCAACATGCGCGTCGAATCGAAGGTCGTGTTCCGCGATGTCGATCTCATCCCCGACGGGCTGCTTCCCGAACTCGTCGCGGCGACCGTCGACTGGTTGTACCCGCGCAGCTACGCCATCCGCCGCAAGATCGTCGCGGACCTCGAACTGGTCGAGGACGAGGACGTGCGCTCGATGATGTTCCTGTTCATCTACGACCACGTCGATCGCTTCGACTCCGGACGTCAGGGCGCCAACGGCACGCTGAACTTCACCGCATTCATGATGGGGAAGCTGCGCACCTGGCCGCAGGATGCGGCGCGTACCGCGTACGGACGCGCGATCGTCAGCGATCGGGTCGCGGTGAGCCGGGCGGCTGAGTCGATTGCGATCAACGAGATGCGCTCGTCAACCGAGGCCGACCGTGCGGCCGCGCTCGGTACGTCGGTGACGGACTTGCGCCGGCGCGAGGCCGCGATCGCGACGCTGTCGAGCCTGCGCAACCACCAGTCGCTCGCTGTGGGCAGTAGCAGCTCGGACGACATGGACACCGTCGACGTATCGAGCGATGTGAACGTCGAGGCCGACGCCACCAGTTACGACCACAGCGCGGCAGTGACACGCGCTGTGATGGCCGCGGTCAACGACCCTTCGGGCCGCGGGCGGCGCGCGCAGGATCCGCTCGCCCTCGCGGCCGTGTACCTGTCCTTCTGGGAGGGACTCAGCAAGCCGGCGGTTGCCCGTGAACTTGAGGTGCTGCCGAAGACGGCGAACGCGGCGGTGAGCCGCGTGCTCGAGCAGGTGAAGTCGGCGGACCTGCTGTGAGCACCGAGTTGGTCGAGCCGCTGCCGTGGACCTACACCGATTCACCGGGCGTGCTGCTGTGGACGTGGCTGACTCCGCACTTCGTCGCTCGCATCACCGGTGCGGAGGTGACAGATGAGGAGGCGACCGATGATGCCGGGCGCCGACTGATCCGGTCGTACGCGTGGGACGTCTCCGACCTGGTGAGAACCTCGCAGGGGTTGCCGCGGCCGCTGGTCAACGGCGAGTGCTCCGACTTCGACTCCGCCGAGCTCCTGGTTCGCGAGCATGTCGGCAAGTGCTACGACCCACGCCTGGGCTACCGCAAGTTCGCCGGCCCGCTCGCGTACACGTTCACGCTGTCGACGGGCGAGACGGTTGACGTCAGCGAGTTCATCGGCACCCGCTGCGCGGTGACCGTGCTGATGCCGGACCGCAACGAGCGCACCGTCACCGGCGACTTCGAGGTGACCCACTACAAGTGGCGGATCGCTGCACCCGACCGGGTCATGGAGATCGTCCCCGAGCATGTCCTGCGCATCACCAACCGGTCGGACGCTGCCGAGCGCGCCTCCCAGATCATCCGCAGCGACCTGTTCTCAGGAATCGGCCGCATGTATCGGGAGGACCCACGTCCCGGCTGCACCGGCCGCGCCGGCTTCATGGTGGGGACCGTGGACCATGCGGGCGCCCATCGATGCCCAGTCCACGAAGCGGGTCTTCCCGAACACCTGCTGCGCTGATAGACCAAGAACGGAAGGGGGATGTCATGAGTCTGATGGCTCCACGTCGGCATGCCGATGATGGCCAGGCGGCGATCGTCAATGACGAGCTCGCGAGCGAACTCTCCGCGCTGGCCGCGAAGGAGTTCACCGGCGCTCTCGAGGTGCTCGACCGCGGGACTCGCAACCGGGCCCGCCTGTTTCTCTATGACGGCGGCCTGTACGCAATCGACCTCGACGGCTACCCGCGTGCGGTCTTCGCGCGGCTGCAGACGTCCGGAATCTTCGAGACGAGAAGCACCACCGAACTCGTGGCGTTGGCCGGCCTCGACGTCCCCGATCCCGCAGCGATCACGCACGCGGTCGAGAGCGGATGGCTGACGATCGACGCGCTCGCGAACGTGCACCAGGAGCTGCTGCTCGCCTCGCTCGGTGCTGTCCTCGCGCTGCCGAAGGCCAAGACCCGGCCGCGCAAGGGGCAGACGAGTGCGGAGTTCTGCACGCTGCCACTGCCGATCGATCCGCTGTTCGACACCGTGCGTATGCGCGCGGACCGGCTGCAGGGAACCTGGGCGATGCTCGCGCCCGGCACAGCGCCGGGCCAGGCGGTCCTCAGCCGCACTCTCATGCCGCTGGATCGCACCGCACTGACCCCGGAAGTCGCGGCTCTCGCGAATGCAGTCGACGGGGCGCGATCACTCGACGTGATCGCCTATGTGCTCGGGCTCACGCGCGCCGAGGTCGTGCATGTCGCGTCGGTACTGGTGCGATCGGGGATGGCGCGCGTCGAGGTCGATGCTCCGGATGCCGCCGAGCCGGAGCACTGTCTGGTCCCCGAGTCATTCGGCTCGCACCGAGTCGTGCCGGTGGTGCCGGAGCGACTGCCTGCGCTGAAGCAGAAGCCGACGAAGCCGGTCCTGGTCGAAGTGCCGGTCGCGGCTGCCACCGAATCGTTGCCGATGGCAACGCCGGCATCTCTCCCGACGAGCCTGCCGTTGCGTCCCGTCGGCGATGTCGATGAACGCGAGCGCGGTCTGGAGAGTGCGCGAGCCGATGTCGCTCGACTGCACCACGAATTGCAGGCCTGCGTGCGCGCCGAGCAGGAGGCGATCAACGCGACCGCGGAGGTGAGTCAAAGGCTGCGCGATGCTCGCGTCATCCTCGCGACTCTGGAGATGACCGAATCCGTCGGGCTGGCCTGACGCGATGGTCGGATGAGTGATGACGCGGCGCTGCTCGTCGCGTACTACGTGCTGCTTGGCGGTCTCGGTCTGATCGTCGGTTCCTTCCTCAATGTGGTTATCTATCGCGTTCCGCTCGGCCTGTCCGTCGTCCGGCCGCCGTCGGCATGTCCGAACTGCCACAGCCACATCGCCGCTCGGGACAACATCCCGGTGCTCTCGTGGCTGCTGCTTCGAGGCCGATGCCGATCATGCGGTGCGCCGGTGTCCGCGCGGTACCCGCTGGTCGAAGCGTCCACCGCGCTCGTCTGGCTCGGCGTTGGGTGGTGGGCCATTGCGAACGGCGAAGGCGGCATCGATCCGCTGCTGCCGTGGCTGCTGGTTCTCGGCAGCGCGGGCGTCGCCCTTACGCTCATCGACCTGGAGCATCATCGGCTGCCCGACGCGATCGTCCTTCCGCTCTATCCGGCGTGCGTTGCCGGCCTGGCCTTTGCAGGCGTCCTCGACTCGCGCTGGCCGCTGCTGCCGGCGCTGGGCGGCGGAGCGACGTGGCTCCTGCTGATCGGCGGCATCTGGCTCGCCACCGGGGGTCGGGGGATGGGCTTCGGCGACGTCAAGCTCGCGCCGCTGCTGGGCGCGACACTCGGCTGGGTGACCTTCGGATCGGCAATCGTGGGCTTGTTCGCCGCCTTCGTCCTGGGATCCGTCGTGGGTGTCGTGCTCCTCGTGACCGGCCGGGCTGGGCGCCGCAGTCACGTGCCGTTCGGTCCCTTCCTCCTCGTCGGAGCCGCGGTCGGCCTAGTGGCTGGATCGACGGTCGCGGGAGCTTACGCGGACTGGCTTGGCGGCTAACCGCTCGCCGAGAAGTGGCGCGAGTCACCAAGATCCTGCCGATACTCCCTGTACCGGCTCGCTGAGGACCGGGCTGTGCCCAGGAGGAGACGATGATGCGCGCGTGGGTGGAAGCCGATGATCAGAACCGCGAATATCTCGTCAGAACCGGCACGGGTCTGGTCACGGCCGTGGTGCCGATCGGCATCGTTGGTCCGGGCAATACGCACACCTTCTATCGCGTCGAGATCTACTGCGACGCGCCCGGTGGCCGACCGGGGGCGATCCGATACAGCGTCCACCCAGTCGTCGCCGCCGACGATGAGCTGTTCGAGGTCGCATCGGGCGCGCTCCACGATGTCTGGCCGATCGTGTGGTCCGCGCAGTGGCATCGTCACGACTGGATTCCCGTAGACCTGCCGATCGCCTCGCTGAACCTCGCGACTGACGCGCGCTGCATCCTCGCCGCCCTGGAGCGGATCGTCGCGCCCGAGCTCATCGAGGCCATGGAGCGCTCCGAATGACCGGCGACGACATCGGCCTGAGCTTCTTCACCGAGCAGGCACCACCAGCTCCGCCCGCGAAGGTCTCCGCATTCGGCCCCGTCGACCAGGACGCGCTCATGGCGCGGATCGACTCCGTCGACGAGGACGACCTCACGAGCTCCTTCTTCGGCGACTCGATCCTCGATGTGGAGAACGCGGCGACGCGGGCTTTCGACATCGGCATCCGGATGCACCATCCTCCGTCCGCGGCCTCGGACCTCACGACCATGACCACCGCGGGCATTGACGCCAGTCCCGCGCCGGCAGCCGACCCCATCGAGGAGCCGAAGGTCGGCGGTGTCGCGGAGGGCTCGCGCGCGGCCTTCATCCTCGGTGGCCCCGCGGGCCTGTCGTAGGCACGGGTGTGTCCATGTTTTCGATCCTGCAGTTGACAGCGTGACGAGAGAGGCTGACGAAGTGCCTGCTTCCCCGCGGGTCATCGTGGTCGCCGAGCGGCCACTGAGTGACCTCCTGAGTGAGTCCGGCGTGGACTGGGTCGTGCAGGAACGCCAGCCCAGCGTCGCTGCCATGTGGGACGCCCTGTCGGGTGGTCGCCTGGACCAGCAGTCACGCGTGCTCGTCTTCTCTGACTCGCTCGCGCTCGGCACCACAGGCCTCGACGCTGAACTCGAGCAGACGGCCCGGGCGATCGTCGCGATGTCGAACGCCGGTGCCTTCGTGTTCATCGCCGCGTGGCGCCCGGACGGCATGGCCGAGCTCCAGCCGCTGATCGATTCCGCAGCATCCGCGCAGGGACTCGACGCAGCGGCGCTCGCCTTCCGTGTGCTCCCGATGCACGACGGCGGGCGCGCTGTTCTCGAAGCGATCCGTAAGGAACTCGGATCCGCGGCAACCTTCCCCGAGAACTACCCAGCGCGCGTCGACACGCCGCTCTCCCGGGATCCTGCCGCCGCAACCTCAGGCTGGCAGCCGACGCTGAGTGCTGCTGCGTCGCGACGGCCGGACCTGCCGCCGATCGGCGGGCTGCCGGCGATGCCTGCCACCAGCACCGTTGTGGACGCGACGTCGAACCTGCCGGCCGCGGCGTCGCAGGAATTGCTCTCGCGCCCGAAGGTTCCCGGCCAGGTCACCATCACCGTCACGTCGAGCAAGGGCGGCTCGGGTAAGTCGACGGCCTCGATCCTGCTCGCCGGTTCGATCGCTCGCGCGTCGCGTGACGCGGGCCATCCGCTGTCCGTCTGCCTCGTCGACCTCGACACGCGCGATGGCCAGGTGGCCTCGCTGATCGGCAAGTTCATGCCGACCGCACTCAACATCCGCGTCCAGCCCGTGTGGGACGAGGAGCGCATCCGACGCAACCTCGTGCACGCGCCCGGGCTGGGTATCGACACCCTGCTGGCTCCGATCCGCCCTCGCACGGCCGACACCGTCGGACCGGACTTCTACCGGACGATCGTCCGCAGCCTGCAGCGCATGTTCGACGTGGTCATCATGGACACGAGCGTGCAGTACCTCGATCCGCTGATCGCGCAGGTCGCGCTGCCAGAAGGCGACGAGGTCATCTTCGTCACGACTCTCGCCTCGACCGCAGTGCAGGGAATGGCCCGCGCACTGCGCGAGATCACTGCTCCCATCGACGAGTCCGGACTGGGCATTCCACGCGAGAAGATCGGCATCCTCGTCAACCAGTCCGTTGCGAATGTCGGCATGGAGCGCGACCAAGTGCTGGCCGCCGGACTGGGCGTTCCCGTGGTGGGTGTCATCCCGCTCGCCACCAAGGACGTGCTGACGGCGACGAACCTGAACCGCATGCACTCGCTTCTCGACCATCCGCTGATCGGCCCGGCGTACAACGAGCTCGCCCATGCCTGCCTGCCCGGACGCACGCTCGCTCCGTGGCGCTCACTCGATCCGGTGACGGTGGATGCGCCGCTGTCGACGGCAACCCTCGAGGACGCCAGCCCACGACGCGGTCTGTTCAGGAGATAGTGACGATGGGAGGACGACGGTGAGCGTTGCCCGTGAGTCGATCGCATCGGCCACATATGCGTTGTTCGCTCTCGAGCAGCCCATCTCGCTCGTCGAGCTCGCCGCTGCCGCGCGTGACTCCCGCTTCCCGCTCGCGGCAACGCTGACTCCCGGCTGGTTCGCGGCCGCCGCACAGGAGGACTACAGCCTGCTCGACACCGCTCCCGAACTGCTCGTCCTGCCGCGCGACCTGGAGACGGCCGCACAGGTTGACGTCACGGGCATTGACCTCATACACGTCTACGCACCGGAGCTGTCGCCCGATGCTCCGCGGCCGGTCGTCGCCGCCTTGCCGCAGAAGCCTGACCCCGAACCCGATACCGCACCCGACCTGCCCAGCACGTCGACCCAGCTTGGGCTGCTGAAGGAACTGTCGAACCTCGACGGCTGAGCTACACCTCGGCGAGGACGACGCTGACCTCGATCGGCCCGTCGCCCACAGCGAAGGTGAGGTCGGCGATGCGGCCAACGGCCTTGAGGTCGGCGACACCGAGCTGCAGTCGAGCGATCTGATCCGCGGTAGCCGTGATGACCGCCGACGCAACGTCTGCACGCATCGACGCCTTCGCCTCGGACTTGACCTTGCGCACGAGCGTCAGTACCGCAGCTACGTCGTCGACGACGGCGGCGTCGGCATCACCCGCGAGCTTCGCGAGTTCCGCCGAGTCGGGCCACGGGCTGCGGTGGATCGAGCCCTCCTGCCACCACGACCACACCTCTTCAGTGGTGAACGGGAGGATCGGTGCGAAGAGCCGCAACTGGACACTGAGCGCGGTCGCGAGGGTGGCCTTGGCCGACGCTGCGGCGGCCTCACCTTGCGCGCCGTAGGCGCGGTCCTTGACCAGCTCTACGTAGTCGTCCGTGAAGTTCCAGAAGAATCCCTCGGCAACCTCAAGCGCCTTGGAGTACTGGTAGCCGTCGAAGGCTTCGGTGGCCTGGCGCACGACGTCGGACAGGCGCGCGAGAAGCGCTCGGTCCAGGGGCTCGGTCACTGCGGCGTCGTCGATGGTCGACCCGTGACCGAGGACGAACTTGCTCGCGTTGAGCACCTTGATCGCCAGGCGGCGCCCGATCTTCATCTGCCCGACGTCGAAGGAGGTGTCGGTGCCGGGGCGACCGGATGCCGCCCAGTAGCGCACCGCATCGGAACTGTGCTCCTCGAGCAGCGACATCGGCGTGACGACGTTGCCCTTGGACTTGCTCATCTTCTTGCGGTCCGGATCGAGGATGAAGCCGGAGATGGCGGCATTCGACCACGGCGCGCAGTCGTTCTCCAGGTGCGCGCGGACGACCGACGAGAACAGCCAGGTGCGGATGATGTCGTGCGCCTGCGGTCGCAGGTCCATCGGGAACACGCGCTCCCACAGGTCGGTGTCGCGCTCCCAACCGCCGACGATCTGCGGCGTGAGCGAACTGGTCGCCCAGGTATCCATGACATCGGGATCGCCCATGAACCCGCCGGCGACACCGCGTTGGTCGGCCGTGTACCCGGGCGGAACATCGCTGCTCGGGTCGATCGGGAGCGTCTGCTCCTCGGGCACGATCGGCGTCTCGTAGACCGGGTTGCCGTGCGCATCGATCGGGTACCAGAGTGGAAGGGGAACGCCGAAGAAGCGCTGGCGCGAGATGAGCCAGTCGCCGTTGAGGCCCTCGACCCAGTTCTCGTACCGCACGCGCATGTGCGCGGGATGCCACGTGATCTCGCTACCGCGCGCGACGAGCTTGGCGCGCAGCTCGGCGTCGCGGCCGCCGTTGGCGATGTACCACTGACGCGTCGTGACGATCTCAAGCGGCTTGTCGCCGCGCTCGTAGAACTTCACCGGATGCATGATCGGCTTTGGCTCGCCGACGATGTCACCGCTCGCGGTGAGCAGTTCGACCATGCGCTCCTTTGCCGTGTGGCTGGTCGCGCCCGCGATAGCGGTGTAGTTGTCGCGTGCGGCGTCGGTGGCGATCCACTCGGGGATCTCCGGGATGATGCGGCCGTCCCAGCCGATGATCGGCCGCGTCGGCAGTTGCAGCTCGCGCCACCACGTCACGTCGGTGAGGTCACCGAATGTGCAGATCATCGCGATGCCCGAGCCCTTCTCGGGATCGGCGAGCGCGTGAGCGAGCACCGGAACCTCGACGTCGAATGCCGGCGTGCGCACGGTCGAGCCGAACAGCGGCTGATAGCGCTCGTCGTCGGGATGTGCAACAAGCGCAACGCACGCGGCGAGCAGCTCGGGGCGCGTGGTCTCGATGAAGACCTTTGTCGACGGATCGGCGGATGTCGGGAAGCCGATGCGGTGATACGCGCCGGGCCGCTCGCGATCCTCGAGCTCGGCCTGTGCAACAGCCGTGCGGTAGGTGACGTCCCACAACGTGGGTGCCTCGGACTGGTAGGCCTCGCCGCGGGCGAGGTTGCGCAGGAACGCCAGCTGGCTGGTGAACTGCGAGTTGCGCCCGATGGTCTGGTAGGTCTGGTCCCAGTCGACGGACAGTCCCACTCGTCGCCAGACGGCCTCGAAGATGGCCTCGTCCTCGACTGTCAGCTTGAGGCACAGCTCGACGAAGTTCCGTCGGGAGATCGGCACCTGCCGCTTCGCGTCGGGCTCCTCGGGCGGAGTGAAGTCCGGGTCGTACGGGAGGCTCGGGTCGCAGCGCACGCCGTAGTAGTTCTGCACGCGACGCTCGGTCGGCAGTCCGTTGTCGTCCCAGCCCATCGGATAGAACACCTCGCGCCCGCGCATGCGCTGGTAGCGCGCAATGGTGTCGGTGTGCGTGAAGGAGAACACGTGTCCGACATGCAGCGAGCCGCTGGCCGTCGGCGGGGGAGTGTCGATCGAATAGACCTGCTCGCGCGTCTTCGTGCGATCGAATCGGTAGGTGCCCTGCTCCTGCCATACCGACGCCCACTTGTCCTCGAGGCCGTCGAGGGTGGGCTTGTCGGGCAGGAGGTTCGCGGTCATGGGGCAGGAGTCTATTTGTGCGAACGCCGCGCTCCATCGTGAAGGTTGCCTTCACGCGTGCTCATGCCGCCATATGATCCGGTATGGCTCCTCTCCGGCTGCTGCTCGTCGAGGATGACGAGGTACAGGTTGCACTCCTGAAGAAATCGTTGGCCGGTCTCACCGACTTCGTCTTCGAGATCGACGACGTGCAGACCCTCGCCGAGGCGCAGGATCTGCTGGATCAACGGGCTTGGGATCTGGTCGTCACCGACCTGGCGCTGCCGGATGCCGAAGGCATCAGCACTCTCGACGGACTGCTGAGTCACGCGAATGATCTGCCGATCGTCGTGATGTCGGGAGCTCCTGATCCCGAACTGCCGGCGAAGTGCCTGGCGCGCGGAGCGCAGGGCTTCCTGAACAAGCACGACGTGACCGACGCGGAACTGCGGCGGGTTGTCCAGCAGTCGATCCTGCGCAAGGAGTACCTGGCCGAGGTGATCCTGGGCCTTAGCCGCGATGCGATCACCGGCGCCCTCGAGCGTGGTGCCTTCACGCGACTCCTCACCGCGACGCATCGCGCCGGCGCGGCCTACTCCTTGCTCTACTTCGACATAGACAGCCTGAAGAACATCAATGACACATTCGGCCATCGCGTGGGGGACCAGGTCCTGATCGACATGGTCGCTCGGATACGCGAGTCGATCCGCGACGAGGACACGATCGGGCGCTGGGGTGGCGACGAATTCATCGTCCTTGCTCCCGGCAGTACGGATATCGCGGAGCTGCGGACACTGGCGATCCGAGTCGGCGAAGCCGCCAATTCCGTGGTGGCTCGCGGACCTGGGATCGAGGCCCGCGTCGGCGTGAGCTGTGGCGCAGTGCTCGCGAATCCGCAGGATGATCTCGACGGCGTCGTCGATGCGGCCGACCACGCGATGTACGCGGCGAAGGTTGCCGCCGACGGCATGCCGCACTTCGCGATGCTCGGCGGATCGGCCAACGAGATACTCGCGATCGACAGCTCGCGGCCCACGCACCTGCCCATCGCGCGGCTGCTCTCCGAAGTCGAGTTCTGGTATCAGCCGATCATGGATCTCAGTCGTCAACGCGTGTGGGGATACGAGTCGCTCGCGCGCTGGCCGAATGACGAGAGCGGATCCACCGCTCACAACCTCACGCTGCTGCTCGAGTCACCACTCGCGGTTGCCTTCGGCGCGCACACGCTTCAGACCACCTGCATGGCCCTGACCTCCAGGCTGGCACCAGGGAGCCCAGATACGGCGATCAGCATCAACTTGCACGCCTCGCAGTTGGTCAACACGGAGCCGCTCCTGGCCACGATGGACACGCTCTTCTCCGAGCTCGTTGTGTCGGGATCGCAGGTCCAACTTGAGGTCACGGATGCTGGCAAGCTGCGCCATCACGACGACATGGTCACGACTTTGCGCGAGCTCCGCGATCGCGGTGTCCAGATCGCCATCGATGACTTCTGCGATGGGTACTCGACGTTCGCGACCTTGATGGCCATACCGGTCGACGGGATCAAGATCGACCGATCGGTGACATCGCGGCTCCCCACGGACCGGATGGCGGCTCGGATCGTCAGATCGATGGTGTCCATGTGTGCCGACGGATCCATTCATCTCATTGCCGAGGGCATCGAGACCGAGGACCAGCGCGATCGCCTTCTCGATGCAGGCGTCTGGCTACAGCAGGGCTACCTGCATGGTCGTCCGACCAGCATGCTCGCCGATCCAGAATCGGTGCCCGCACCACTGGCAACCTGACCCAGCCCGCAAGGGGCTAGTCGCGCGTTAGGCGCTCCTCTGGGCTATCTGGAAACGCGACGGCAACACGACCATCTCGAAGTAGAGGCCGACGAACTGGTCCATGATCTCGCTCAGGCGCGAGAGCGATACCGGCTTGACGATGTAGCCGGCGACGCCCAATTCCCAACTCGCGAGGATGTCGTTGTCGGCCTCGGATGTCGTGAGCGCGACTACGGGAACGTGGCGCGCTCGCGACGAGGCCTTCATGATCGCGAGGAACTCCCGACCGCTCATGCCCGGCAGGTTCAAGTCGAGCAGGATCAGGTCAGGCAGGTCTTTGGACTCGTCGTTGAGGTACTCGAGCGCTGACTCGGCGTATTCGAAGTCCGTGATGTCGTTGAGGAAGCGAGCCGCTTGCAACGCTTGTCGCGCGCGAAGCAGATCAACCTCGTTGTCCTCGATCATCATGATGCGGGCGGGTCGGTACTCGGTCATCGAGTTGCGCCTTCCTGTCAGTCCAGCTGGATGTTCTGCGACTTGGGGAGCCGCACGTGGAATGCGCATCCCTGGTCCTTGCCCTCCGACTGCACCCAGATGGTGCCCCGGTGGTTCTGCACGATTTTGTCTGCGAGTGCCAGCCCGATCCCCGTGCCCTGATAGACGGAGTCCCTCGGTGCGTGCAGGCGCTGGAAGATTCGGAAGATCCGCTCCTGGTTCTCGGCCGCGATGCCGATTCCGTTGTCCGTGATGACAATCTCTACCGTGCCGGGGGGAGCGTCGGCCACTGTGGCGATCACAACGACTGCTGGAACGTCCATGCGTCGGTACTTCACTGCGTTGCCGACGAGGTTCTGGATGAGCAGCGTCATCTGGAGCGGTTCTGCCTCGAGGATCGGAAGAGTGCCTTCGATCGTGATGGTTGCATCCAGGTGGCCCTCAGCCTCCTCAAGCGAGGCGATCGCCTCTTCGGCGATCGTGGTGAGGTCGACCCGCGCCCACATCGGCGTTGCGCTCTGCAGACGGCTCATCTGCAGCAGACCCTGAATCTGGGCGAGCATCCGAGCGGTGCTCTTGTCGAGCAGGCTCAGCAGGTTGCTGACCTCGTCCGTTAGTTGATCGGGTCCAAGGCTCTGCCGCAGCATCTCGGCAACGCCGGAGACATTGCGCACGGGGGACTGCAGGTCGTGCGAGACGATGTAGACGAACTGGTCGAGATTCGCGAGGGCGCGGAGTAGGTCGGATTTGCTGAGCTCGCCCTCGACCGTGAGTCGGTCGGTCTCCACGCCAGCTGCGGTGAGGAGTCGGTCGGACTCCACACCCTCCGCCGTGAGTCGGTCGGTCTCGACGCCGGCTGCGGTGAGGAGTCGGTCGGACTCGACTCCGGCTGCGGTGAGTCGGTCGGTTTCCACTCCTGCCGCTGTCAGCAGTCGTCCGGACTCGACATTCGCCGCGGTAAGGATGCGGTCCGACTCGGCACCCTCGGCCTGCAGTCGTCCCGACTCGACGTTCGCCGCCTTGAGCTGCCGTCCGGACTCCAGGATCTCGTCGGCCTGGCGCGCGAAACGCGCATCCATGCTCGAGATCGCCTGCAAGGTCGCGTCCGCGTGGGCGGCGTCCGACAGCGCTGTTCCCGCCTCGAGTTCGGCGAGTTGCACGAGCTCGGTGATGTCCTCGATGCGGTGCGTGATGTAGAGCAGGTCGCCGTTGGCGGCGAGGACAGGAACGTTGACCTGACGCCAGAAGCGGTCCGCGAACTCCGGTCGTGCCGTTTGCGCGATAGGCGCGGGGTACGACAGCACGCGCACGGTATCGACGACGCGTTCGCGTCGAACCTTCTCAAGCGAGTCGCGCAGTGCAATGAACTTCTCGTTCGTCGTGTCTGCGGTGCGATCGAAGAGGTCGAAGACTCCACGTCCAACGACGTCCTGACGGTGCGTGCCGGTGACGTAGAGGTACGCATCGCTCGCAGCGACGACCTCGAGGGAATCGGTGAGGACCAGGAACATCCCGGGGGCGGACTCGAAAAGGACGCGGAAGTCGGGCTGCGCTACCTCGGGTCCTGCCATGGGGCTCTCCAGCCGGACCATTGGAGATCCCTAGGAGGACAGTAGCGCTAGACGAGGCCTGGCAGGCCGTCGAGGCTGAACGCATTCTTCTCCGCGCGATACTCGACCAGGCCGTCGGCACCGCGCTTCGCGTCGCTCAGGTCGAGCACGTCGCGCTCCTCGACGAGGCTCATCTTGGGCACCGCGTACCCGCACGAGTCCGATGTGCGATCCACGTTGACCACGATGATCGACCGGGTTCCCAGGTGCTCGCTGAAGCGCCCGATGAGGGCGTCGAACTCCTCGGCTCCAGGGAGGACGACTCGGCCGGTGCCGTGCATGCGCACGATGCTGGGGCGTCCGTCGAACGCGCAGAACATGATGACGATGCGGCCATTCTCGCGAACATGCGCGACGGTCTCGATGCCGCTGCCGGTCAGGTCGAGGTAGGCGACCGTGTGCTCATCGATGACCGAGAAGGACCCGTGCAGGCCCTTCGGGGACAAGTTGATGAGTCCCTCGCCGGACAGGGGCGCGGTGGCGACGAAGAACAGTGGCTGGGCCTCGAGCCACGTGGCCAGCTTGTCGTCGATTCCGTCGAGCACCTTTCCCATGGGCCAACCGTAGACTCACGCTGTGCTAATCGGCGAACCGGATCAACGACTCACAGCCCTCTGGGATCACCTGCAGACCCGGTGGCCCGAGAACCGGATCGAGCCCACCCTTGCGCGCATCGCCGCGCTGACCGACCTGCTCGGCGACCCGCAGCGGACCTATCCGGTCGTGCACGTCACCGGCACGAACGGGAAGACCTCGACGGCCCGCATGATCGAGTCGCTGCTCCGCGCGTGCGGACTGCGCACGGGGCTCTTCACCTCCCCACATCTGGTCGACCCGCGCGAACGGATCTGCTTCGACGGCCAGCCGATCGAGGCAGAGCGACTCCTTGGCGTGTGGGACGAGGTGCGCCCGCTCGTAGAGGTGGTCGACGCGAACTCCGTCGCGGACGGCGGCGTCCCGATGTCGTACTTCGAGGTCATGACCGGCCTCGCCTTCGCCGCGTTTGCCGATGCGCCGATCGATGTCGCGATCGTCGAGGTCGGGCTCGGCGGCAGTTGGGACTCGACGAACGTGGCCGACGGCACCGTCTGCGTCATCACTCCGATCGGTCTGGATCACCGCGACTACCTCGGCGACACGGTGACGGACATCGCACGTGAGAAGGCCGGCATCATCAAGCCCGGGTCAATCGCGATCCTCGGGCAGCAGGAACTCGAGGTGGCCGAGGTGCTGCTCGCCCGCTGTCTTGAGGTCGAGGCAACCGTGGCGCGCGAGGGACTCGAGTTCGGCGTCGCCTCGCGGGGTGTGGCTCTCGGCGGCCAGATCCTCGTGCTGCGCGGACTGAACTCGGAGTTCGACGACGTGTTCCTCCCGCTGTTCGGAGAGCACCAGGCACAGAACGCGGCTATGGCCCTCGCTGCCGCGGAGGCCCTTCTCGGCGGATCGGGTCCGCTCGATGTCGACCTCGTGCGCACGGGATTCGCAATGGTGACGTCACCGGGACGGCTTGAGGTCGCACGCCGGAACCCGACCGTCCTGCTCGATGCTGCTCACAACCCGCACGGCGCGATCGCCCTCGCCAAGGCGATCGACGACTCCTTCGACTTCGCGTCGCTCGTCGGCGTCATCGGCGTGCTGACCGACAAGGACGCGGTTGGTTTGCTCGAGGCGTTGGAGACGACACTCGATCGCGTTGTCATCACCGAGTCGTCGTCCGCCCGCTCGATGGATGCCGAGACCCTCGCGGTGATTGCGCGGACAGTGTTCGGCGATGACCGAGTGTTCGTCGAGGCGAAGCTGCCCAATGCGCTCGATCGCGCGATCAACCTCGCCGAGGATGCGAGCACGTACGGCGGAGTCGGGGTGCTCATCACCGGCTCCGTCGTCCTCGTCGGGGACGCGAAGCGGATGCTCGCATGAGGGTTCTGGGATCGTCAGTGCTCGCGCTCGAGGCCATCATCGTGCTGCTCGGCACGGCCCTTGCCTCGTCGACCGGCTCGGTCTCGAACGTCGCACTCGCCTGGACGGTCGGCCTGATCCTCATGGCGCTGCTGGTCCTCGGGATAAGGACCCTCGGTCGGCCGCAGGGCATCGTGATCGGCTGGATCCTCCAGTTCCTCGTGCTGGCGACGAGCATCGTCGTCGGCTGGATGATGCTCGTGATCGGCCTCATCTTTGCCGTGCTCTGGTTCCTCGCCGTTCGCTTCGGCACCCGGGTTGACGCGCTCCGCGCAGGTGCCTCCACAGAGTGATACCAGCGTGGTATCGTCTGGTGCATGGCTATGACGCTGCGACTCACCGAGGAAGAGACTGCTGCGCTCAGAGCGCGTGCGGAGGCCGACGGTCGCTCGATGCAGGACGTCGCACGAACCGCGGTGGCGGAGTACCTGAACTTCAGGTCTGTTCGTCTCCAGGAGGCCATCACTCGAGTAGCCGTTGAGGATTCCGAGCTGCTCGATCGCTTGTCGCGCTGAGCATGGACCCCGAGTTCCTCACGATTGAGGATCTCCTTGATATTGCGCATGGTGTTCTGCCTGAGGTTGCGATCCGTGACGTAGGGCTCTTGGAGTCCGCTGCTGCGCGCCCCAAGACGACGGTGTTCGGCGAGCTGGCCTATCCGACGTTCGTCGAGCAGGCGGCGGCGTTGATGCATTCGCTCGCACGTAACCATCCGCTCGTCGACGGGAACAAGCGACTCGCGTGGTCGGCCACTCGTGTCTTCTTCCTCGTGAACCGTCGAGATCTCACGTATACAGTCGACGATGCAGAGGCGTTCGTTCTCTCCGTCGCACAAGGTGACCTCGATGTTCCGGACATCGCAGCGTGGCTAATGGAGCACCAGGTCGATTCGGAGGCTCAGTAGGATTCGTCGAGTCACTTCCCGATGCCCTTCCCCATGTACAGGAGTTATTCGTGTCTGAGCGCACCCTCGTCCTCATCAAGCCCGACGGCGTGGCCCGTGGCCTCGTTGGCGAGGTTCTTGGCCGCATCGAGCGCAAGGGCTATCGCATCGTCGCCCTCGAGCAGCGCACGCTCGAGGCCTCCGTCGCGGAGGAGCACTACGGCGAGCACAAGGGCAAGCCGTTCTTCGAGGACCTGGTCGCGTTCATCACGTCCGGCCCGCTCGTTGCAGCCGTCATCGAAGGTCCCGACGCGATTTTGTCGTGGCGCTCGATGATGGGCGCCACCAATCCGGCGAACGCCGCTCCCGGCACGATCCGCGGAGACCTCGCGACCGAGATGCAGAACAACGTGACTCACGGCTCTGACTCCACCGAGTCCGCGGCCCGCGAGGTCGCACTGTTCTTCCCCGGACTGGCCTAGTCATGAAGCCGGTGGCGGTTGGCCTTGTTGCTGGCGCAGCCGCCGGCACCGTTGTTGCGGTCGCAGCACGGGGCGAAACGCTCGTGCCGTGGCCGGGTCGCATTCGCACCGCATTCCCGTTCATCCTCGGCACGCTGGCCGGCAAGGTCGTCGCGATTGACGTCGCGCTGGTCTCGTCGACACTGCGCGCGACGACCGGCCGAGGTCGCGGACCACTCCTTCCTGTTGCCGTCGGCGCGGGCGCGCTCGGCGCACTCGCGGTCGGCGGCAAGGTCGCGTCGCGTCGCATGCTCGGCAAGCTGGAGCAGCAGAGTCGCGACATCGACCCCGGGTTCGCCACACCGCCCACCGACCCAGACGTGTCGGCTGGTCCAGGCTCCGCGGTGACGCTCACCGAGCTGGGGCGCGAGGGTGCGCGATACGTCGGCACGGTGTCGACTCCTGACGAGATCCGCGAGGTCACCGGCCTGGACCCCGTCGCATCGCCGGTACGTGTGTTCGTCGGTCTCGACTCTGCGCCGACTCCCGAGCAGCGCGTCGGGCTGGCTATGGCAGAACTGAGGCGTACCAACGCCTTTGACCGTGCGAACCTGCTCGTCCAGGCGCCTGCAGGCACCGGCTTCGCGAACTCCACGCCGGTCGATGTGCTCGAGGTGCTCACGCGCGGTGACTGCGCCTCGGTCGCCGTCGGCTACGGACTCCTGCCGTCGTTCCTGTCCCTGAACAAGGTCGACATCGCGAAGCACACGCAGAGGTTGCTGCTCGACGCGATCCTTGAGGAACTGTCGAGTCGCGCGTCCAGGCCGCGATTGCTGCTGTATGGCGAGAGCCTCGGCGCGAAGGTTCAGGAGTATGCGATCCCTGACGGTCCCGCGGACCTGGATCGTTACGGAGTTGCGGCCGCGCTGTGGGTCGGCACTCCCGGTGGTGCGGTCGCCGATCAGTTCCACGAACTGTGCGTGGGGGAGTCGATCACTGTCGACCGCCCCGAGCAGATCCCCACGTCATTTCCTGGCACGCGTCCGCGCGTGTGGTTCCTCGAACACGACGGTGACCCAGTGGTGCGCTTTCGTCCCGAACTGCTCGGACACCGACCCGCATGGCTCCCGACCGACGGCTCGCGTGGTCGCAACATCCCGGCCACCATGACGTGGAAGCCGGGCATCACGTGGGCGCAGGTGCTCGTCGACACGCTGTTCGCCACGAACGTCAAGCCCGGGGACTTCAAGAGCGAGGGGCACGACTACCGCGCCGACCTCGGTGCCACGGTGACCGCCGCGTACGACCTGCCGGCCGATGCGGCGACCGCCGAGCGGCTGGAGACCTACCTGCGCAAGACCGAGGTCGCCCGCGCCGAGCGCATCGGCGAGGCCTAACCGCCAACCCCTTTCGCCGACCTTGAGGTTCCGCCCAGGTTCAGCGCCGAAATGTGGGCGGAACCTCAAGGTCGGCGAGGGTGGGAAATGGGCTCGGAGCGGACGGAATGGTCTAAACGTGGACATTCCGGGCAAGACCGGTCCGGTGCTAGTCACGGTGGGTTTAGTATGAGCAGTCCCTGCACCCGCTCGGAAGGCACTCTTCCCTCATGGCAGCTTCCTCGTCCTTCGTCGGCCGCGACATGGCAGTCGACCTGGGCACCGCCAACACCCTCGTGTACGTGCGCGGCCGCGGCATCGTCCTGAATGAGCCGTCGGTCGTCGCGATCAACAACAACACGGGCGGCATTCTGGCCGTCGGGTCCGAGGCCAAGCGCATGATCGGGCGCACGCCCGGCAACATCGTCGCCATTCGTCCGCTCAAGGACGGTGTCATCGCCGACTTCGACACGACCGAGCGCATGCTCCGCTACTTCATCCAGAAGGTGCACCGCAGGCGTCACCTCGCCAAGCCACGCCTGATCGTCTGTGTTCCGTCCGGTATCACGGGCGTCGAGCAGCGAGCGGTCAAGGACGCCGGCTACGCAGCCGGTGCACGCAAGGTGTTCATCATCGAAGAGCCGATGGCCGCCGCGATCGGTGCCGGGCTTCCGGTGCATGAGCCGACGGGCAACATGGTCGTCGACATCGGCGGTGGCACGTCCGAGGTCGCGGTCATCTCACTCGGTGGCATCGTCTGCTCGCTGAGCGTTCGTGTCGGTGGCGACGAGCTCGACAACGCGATCATCCAGTACGTGAAGAAGGAGTACTCGCTGATGCTCGGCGAGCGCACCGCCGAGGAGATCAAGGTCGCAATCGGATCAGCGTTCCCGATGCCCGACGAGCCGCACGCCGAGATTCGCGGGCGCGACCTCATCACCGGACTGCCGCGAACAATCGTTGTGTCCGCTGAGGAAATCCGGCGAGCGATCGACGAGCCGGTGCACGCGATCGTCGACGCGGTGAAGGCCACGCTCGACCGCACCCCTCCGGAATTGTCCGGCGACATCATGGACCGCGGCATCGTGCTCACCGGCGGCGGCGCTCTCCTGCGCGGCCTCGACGAGCGCCTTCGTCACGAGACCGGAATGCCCATTCTCATTGCCGATCGGCCGCTCGATTGCGTGGCCCTTGGCTCCGGAAAGTGTGTCGAGGAGTTCGAGGCCCTGCAGCAGGTCCTCATCTCGGAGCCTCGCCGCTAGAGCCCCGATCGCGGGTCTCGGCACTGCGCTGACCCGCCAAAGGGGACACTGTTGTCATGCTGTCGCGCCGAACCCGTGTCGTCCTCACGGTGCTCGTGCTCCTGGCGCTGACTTTTGTCATCCTCGACCTGCGCGGCGGGCAGGGTCCGCTGACCGGCGTCCGCAACGTCGGCGCGAACGTCATCGGCGGCGTCGAGCGCGTCGCCGCGACGATCTTCTCGCCCATCACCGGTGCGAGCAGCTGGTGGGGAACCATGCGCGACCAGGCCGGCCAGATCCAAACCCTCACCGCTGAGAACGACAAGCTCCGCGGCGAGGCGCAGACCTCCGCGAACGACCGCGCGCGGGTGAAGGCGCTCGACGAACTGCTGGGCGTCGCCAGCGTCGGGCAGTACCGGATCGTTCCCGCCGAGGTCATCGCGGTCGGTCCGGCTCAGGACTTCTCGTGGACGGTGACCATCGACGCGGGCAAGGCCGACGGTATCGAGCCGGACATGACGGTGATGAACGGTCAGGGTCTCGTCGGTCGCGTCCTCAAGACGACGAGCGACACGGCAACGGTCGTCCTCGTCGTGGACTCGTCATCGGCAGTCGGCGGTCGCGTCGCCGGCACCGAGGAGATCGGCATCGTGTCCGGCACCGGGCGCCAGGACTCGCTCTCGTTCCAGCTGCTCGACCCCACGGCCGACCTTCGCGTCGGCGACGCGCTTGTCACGTTCGGCTCGAAGGGCGGACGTCCCTACGCGCCGGGCCTGCCTATCGGTGAGGTCGTCGAGGTCGGCGGTACGCCAGGGCAGCTGACGCGCATCGCCACCATCCGTCCGTACGTCGACGTGTCGACACTGTCGATCGTCGCCGTGGTGACGAAGCCACCGCGCGTGGATCCACGTGACTCCGTCCTGCCTCGAGTTGGCTTCGTCGATCCGTCGCCGTCTCCTGTGCCACTCGGACAGGGCGCGTCGCAGGCACCGACGAACGAATCAGTGCCGACGCCGTCATCGTCGATCGAGACGGAGAAGGAGACGGCTGCGACCTCGCAGCCGCAATCGCCCAGCGGCAGCCCGCAGTGATCTGGCGGCAGGCGCTCGTCATCTTCTTCGTGGTGTTCTTCGCCGTCATCGTCGAGGTGACGCTGCTCTCGCGACTCGGGCTACCAGGCGCGACGCCCGACCTCGTAGTCGTCAGCGTCGTCGCGCTTGCACTGGCGATGGGGCCGACGCAGGGCGCGACCGCCGGCTTCGCAGCCGGCATCCTGCTGGACATGTCGCCTCCCGCAGACACGCTGCTCGGGGTCAACGCCATCGTGTACCTCGCCGTGGGTTTCGTCACCGGGTTCATCGTCGATCCGCGCGACCGCACAGTGCCGGTGATGATCGGAATCGTCGGCCTGGCCACCGCGGCGGCGACGCTGGCGACGGCCGCGCTCGACACGCTGCTCGGCAGCGGACGGGTCATGTGGGACGAGATGCCGTCCATGGTCCTGAGCAGCACGGTCTACGCGGTAATCATGGCGCCGGTCGTCGTGCTCGGCGTGGCATGGATCGTCCGCCGGGTCACGCCCGAGGTTTCTGTCATTACCGGGTAAATATCTCGTCCGAATATTGGCTGATAAGCGGGCAATTCGGGCGTCGGGAACCGGCGCGGAGGCTGATACGTCGTACCGTCATACCCACAGATGGTCCCGTTTGGCATGCGCCGACGCGATTTCGCACGGCTGACGGAAGGAGTACTCGGTGAGTGAGCGCTCCAATCTGCGCCTGCTCGTCCTCGCCGTACTCGTGGCTTCGCTCCTCGGCACGCTGATCATCCGCACCTTCTATCTCCAGGTCGTCACCGGCGAGACGTACCGCGTCGCAGCCCAGGACAACACCATCCGCGAGGTCGTCGAGCCGGCGGTGCGCGGTCTCGTCCTTGACCAGGCGGGCCGTCCGCTCGTGTCGAACCGCACGTCGGTCGTGGTGACCGTCGACAGGCAGACGCTCTACAAGGAGAAGGACAACGGCGCTGCCGTCGTCGTACGCCTGGCCAACATCTTGGACATCCCGGTCGCGAAGATCACCGAGCGGCTCGCGAACTGCGGCACCGAAGGCGCGAAGCCGCCGCCGATCTGCTGGAACGGCTCGAACTACCAGGCCATCCCGGTCGCGACCGACGTGGACACCCAGACGGCGCTGACGATCATGGAGCGACGCTCGGACTTCCCCGGCATCTCCGCGAAGTTGCAGGCGATCCGCGAGTACCCGTCGCCGTTCAACGTCAACGCCGCGCACCTGCTCGGCTACCTCGGACCGGTGACACAGGAGCAGATCGCCGCGGAGGGCGACTCGACCGACCCCGACCGCCTGCGGATCACCGACGTTGTCGGACGCACGGGACTGGAGAAGGAGTACGACGCCGAGCTGCGCGGCACGCCTGGCATCACCGAGTTGGCCGTCGACACTGCGGGTAACGTCACGGGAACGCTCGGCAGCAAGGCGCCGGTCGCCGGCAACTACGTCGTCACGTCGATCGACGCGCACTTGCAGTCCGTCGTCGAGAAGCAACTCGTCGCCGCCGTCGAGCGAGCACGCGAGCAGGACTACCCGGGCAAGTCGGGAGCTGCCGTCGTCGTCGACGTGCAGACGGGGCAGATTCTCGCGATGGCGAGCTACCCGACCTACGACCCGTCGATCTGGATCGGCGGCGTGACGAAGAAGCAGTACAAGGAACTGATCAACAGCGAGGCGCTCTCGTCGAACGCGTACCAAGGCCTGTTCGCGCCCGGCTCGACTTTCAAGGTGGTGAGCACAGCCGCGGCAGGCAAGGAGGGCTACAGCCTGTACGGCGACTACTCGTGCCCAAGCCAGGTCAAGGTCGGTGGCCAGACGTTCCGCAACTATGAGTCGTCGTCGTACGGACGCATCAGCCTCGCGCGCGCCATTGAGGTTTCCTGCAACACCGTCTTCTACGGACTGGCCGAGCGCATGTGGCTCGCCGCCGGCGGCCCGGACGCGGGCAAGGATGCGCCCGATCCCGTCGCCGAGACCGCCCATCTGTTCGGCCTCGGCTCGGCAACGGGCATCGACCTGCCCGGCGAGGCGGTCGGACGCGTGTCGAGCCGCGAGTTCAAGGCATCCAACTGGGAAGCGATGCGCGACACGTGGTGCGCGAACGCGGCGGCCGGCTACCCCGAGACGCGCAAGACCGACCCAAAGCTCGCCGACTACTACACGGCGCTCGACAAGGAGAACTGCACGGACGGTGATCAGTGGCGAGCGGGCGATGCGCTCAACGCGGTCATCGGCCAGGGCGACACAGCCGTGACGCCGCTGCAGATGGCGATGGTCTACGCCGCGGTCGCCAACGGAGGCAAGCTCTACCAGCCGCAGGTGGCGAAGGCGATCGTCAGCGCGTCCGGCGAGGTGATCAAGCAGTTCCAGCCGGTGCTGAAATCGCGGGTCACCGTGCCGAAGGCGACCATGACGTTCCTGCGCCGCACGCTGCCCGGCGTGACCACCGAGGGTTCCGCCGAGACTCCGTTCGCTGGCTTCCCGCTCAACCAGATCCCGATCGCGTCGAAGACTGGATCGGCGCAGGTCACCGGCAGCGACGTGTCGACCTCGTGGTTCGCCTCCTACGCACCGGCGAACAATCCGAAGTACGCCGTCGTGATGATGGTCACCGAGGGCGGCACCGGCTCGAAGACGTCAGGGCCGAGCGTCCGCAAGATCTACGAGTCCCTGTTCGGCGTCAGCGGCACCTCGATCAACCCGAGCAAGAGCGTCCTCGTCGGCGGCTCGCCGGAGACCGAACTGCCCGTCGTGCAGACCGATGGCACCGTCATCGGCCCCAAGGGTAAGAAGGCCGGCATCGCCACGGGGCGTACCGTCGCGCTCGGAGGTTCCAGATGAGCGTCATCTTCACCAGCGAGCGATCCGTACGGCCGTTCCAGCGCGGCGCGGTAGGCGGCTACTGGCGCGACATGGACTGGATCCTGCTTGTCGCGGCGCTCGCGATCACCGTGTTCGGCTCGATGCTCGTCTGGTCAGCCAGCAAGGCCGATATGGCCTCGAACAGTGACCCGCAGTCCTACCTCAAGCGGCATCTCATCAACGTCGTGATCGGCATCGGCCTCGGTTTCGTCGCCTCTCGCCTGGACTACCGATGGCTTCGCGCTTACACGCCGATCATCTACGGCCTGTCGATGTTCATGCTGCTGCTGCCGTTCGTGCCCGGCCTGGGCACCCGAGTTGCCGGTGCGCGCGCGTGGATCGACCTCCCGGGCGGCATGACCATCCAGCCCTCGGAGTTCGCGAAGGTCGCCGTCATCTTGATGATGGCGGTGCTGTTGTCGGAGAAGCGCGATGTCGGTGACGAGCCGCAGGACCGTGACGTGCTCATGTCGCTCGGCGTGGCCGTTCTGCCGATCCTCGTCATCCTCGTGCAGAACGACACCGGCACCGTCCTCATCCTGGGCTCGGTCGCGCTGTCGATCATCGCCGTCTCGGGAGCCAAGACGCGATGGGTCATCGGGCTCATCGGTGGCGCGGCAATCTCGATCATGCTCGCAATTCAGCTGGGATTCCTCAAGGAGTACCAGGTCCAGCGCCTGACGTCGTTCATCAACCCGGGTGCTGACGTCACGAGCGCGGCGTACAACGCCAACCAGGCGCGCATCGCGATCGGTGGCGGCGGAATGTTCGGCTACGGGCTGTTCCAGGGGCCGCAGACCCAGGGCAAGTTCGTGCCGGTCAACGAGAGCGACTTCATCTACACGGTGGTGGGGGAGGAGCTCGGCTTCGTAGGCGCGCTCGTGCTCATCTTGCTGCTCGGGGTGGTGCTGTGGCGCGCGGTGATGATCGCGTATCACGCGGACGACCTGTATGGCCGGCTCGTCGCGACCGGCATTGTCGCGTGGCTGGCGTTCCAGATGTTCGAGAACATCGGGATGTCGCTGGGCATCATGCCGATCACGGGCATCCCGCTGCCCATGGTCTCGGCCGGAGGCACGTCGATGTTCGCCGTGTGGATATCCATCGGCTTGCTGCAGAACGTCCGATTACACGGCGCCCGCGCGGGCGCCTAACCCCCTTTCGCCGACCTTGAGGTTCCGCCCACTTCGGAGCACAAGATCGGGGCGGAACCTCAAGGTCGACGGCGCTTCGGGGACCATCCGGCCTTGTCTAACGCCGCCCTCAGGACACTCGGGATGTACGCGTCGTTGGTGGTGTCGTCCCAGGTGAACCGAATGACGCTGGCGACGCGCGCGTTGAGGAAGGCGTTCTGTCGTCGGCGATCGTGCAGCAGCGCGTTGGGTTGGTCGTGATACCGCAGCCCGTCAGCCTCGACGATCAGCCACGAACCGTCCGGCAACTCGTAGCCCATGTCCCCGTACCCGAGCAGGACACTCGACACGCTCCGGATGGGAACCTGCAGGGCGTCCGGCTCCAAGCCCGCGTCTGACGCGCGGAGGCGGACGCGAGTCTCGAGCGGCGACTGTGCTCCGACTCGCGCTTCGAGCAGTCGTTGACGTCCAGCCACGCACTGGCGCTTTCGGGCCATGAGCCCACGCAGGTCAAGAACCTCATCCAAGGAGATCAGCCCGAGGTGCAATGCGGAATCGAGGAACGAGACGGCTTGCATTCTCGGCAGAAGTCGAGCGATGTCAGCGAGCGTTTGACTCACGCTGGTCGCTGGCATCTGATCGATGACGACGAGTTCGTCGGCCGGAATGTTCCAGAAGTGGAGTGCGATCCCGGGTCGCTGCCGCTTCTCCAGTCCGGGTGGCACTGCCAACTGGGGAGATCTCGTGCCGACGGTTCCTTGCATACCGTGCAGCCTCGCCGCGGACTCAAGCACGAGGTGCGCACTCGGACCTAGGTGAAGCAGCGCAGCGCGCTCCCGCTGGAAATCGTCGAGAGCGTCGACGTCCGGAACCAGATAGACGCCCCGGTGAACTCGTAGGGCTCGTCCGCGCAGGACGTCGTCCCGAACCGCGTCACGTCCAGCACCGCCGGAGACGGCCTGTTCCATCGAGACGATCCCGTGCTGCAGCGCAGCGGCGCGACCCAGGGCTGGAGTGATCTCACGCATCGAAGGAGAGTCGGGCATCCAGGCGGTGACGGCGAAGTCATCCTGGCGCGTGTGAGCTTCGGCCCGTTGATCTGCGGGTTGTGGACGCCTCTCGCCTCGTCGCTCTTGAGGTTGGCGTGGGAATCGCGCCGCGAAACCCACGCCAACCTCAAGGTCGGCGTGCAGGGGCGCGCGCCTCGGCGCGCGGGCGGTGCCGGCGCGGGCGGGTATCCTCTGTGGGTGACTTCCCCCCGCACCATCGGCGCGTCGGTGTTCGACGAGCTGGAGCAGCTGCTGCCGTTCGTCAGCAAGCCGATCCAGTACGTGGGCGGTGAGGTCAATGCCGTCTCGAAGGACTGGGACGCCGCCACCGTGCGCTGGGCGCTCATGTACCCCGACGCCTACGAGGTCGGCGCGCCGAACCAGGGCGTGCAGATCCTCTACGAAGTGATCAACGAGCGCGAGGACGCGCTGGCCGAGCGCACTTACGCCGTGTGGCCGGACCTCGAGGCGCTGATGCGCGAGCACGCTGTGCCGCAGTTCACAGTCGACGCGCACCGCGCCGTGGGCGACTTCGACGTGTTCGGCCTGTCGTTCAGCACCGAGCTCGGCTACACGAACATGCTCACCGCGCTCGACCTCGCAGGCATCCCACTGCACGCCAACGATCGCACCGAGGCCCACCCGATCGTGATCGCCGGCGGCCACGCTGCGTTCAACCCCGAGCCCATCTCCGACTTCGTCGACGCAGCAGTGCTGGGCGACGGCGAGGAGGCGGTGCTGCTCGTCACCGACATCGTGCGCGACTGGAAGGCCGCGGGCCGGCCCGGCGGCCGCGAGGGATTGCTGCTCGAGCTGTCGAAGACCGGCTCCATCTACGTGCCGCGCTTCTATGACGTCGACTACCTGCCCGACGGCCGGATCCAAAAGGTCGCGCCCAACCGCACCGACGTGCCGTGGCGCGTCCGCAAGCACACCCTGATGAACCTCGACGAGTGGGCGTACCCCAAGAACCCGTTGGTACCGCTCGCCGAGACCGTGCACGAGCGAATGAGCGTGGAGATCTTCCGTGGCTGCACGCGCGGGTGCCGTTTCTGCCAGGCCGGGATGATCACGCGGCCCGTGCGCGAGCGCAGCATCACGGGCATCGCGGCGATGGTCGAGAACGGCCTCCAGAAGACGGGCTACGAAGAAGTCGGTCTGCTGTCGCTCTCGAGTGCGGACCACTCCGAGATCGCCGACGTCGCACGCAACCTGGCCGATCGGTACGAGGGCTCGCAGACGGCACTGTCGCTGCCGAGCACGCGTGTCGACGCCTTCAACGTCGACCTCGCGAATGAGCTGTCCCGCAACGGCCGCCGCAGCGGGCTCACCTTCGCGCCCGAGGGCGGCAGCGAGCGCATGCGTCGCGTCATCAACAAGCAGGTCACCGAAGAGGACCTCATCCGCACGGTGACGACGGCCTACGAGGGCGGCTGGCGCCAGGTCAAGCTCTACTTCATGTGCGGGCTGCCCACGGAGACGGACGAGGACGTGCTGCAGATCGCCGAGCTCGCTCGCGAGGTCATCAAGGCCGGGCGCGCGGCGACCGGCAGCAACGACATCCGCTGCACCGTGTCGATCGGCGGCTTCGTGCCCAAGCCGCACACGCCATTCCAGTGGGCAGCGCAGCTCGATCACGAGACGACCGACCACCGCCTGTACGCGCTGCGCGACGCAATCCGTGCCGACAAGAAGTACGGCAAGGCGATCGGCCTGCGCTACCACGACGGCAGGCCGGGCATCGTCGAAGGACTTCTGTCGCGCGGTGACCGTCGCATCGGCGCCGTGATCCTCCAGGCGTGGCGCGACGGCGCGCGGTTCGACGGCTGGAGCGAGCACTTCTCCTACGACCGCTGGATGTCCGCCGCCGAGACCGCGCTGGCCGACCAGCCCGTCGACGTGAACTGGTACACCATCCGGGAGCGCCAGCAGACCGAGGTGCTGCCGTGGAGCCACCTCGATTCGGGGCTGGACGCGGAGTGGCTGTGGGAGGACTGGCAGGACGCCCTCAACGACGTCAACGTCGAGGACTGCCGCTGGACCCCGTGCTTCGACTGCGGCGTCTGCGACCAGCTCGGCACCGAGATCCAGATCGGCCCGACGGGCGTCGTCAACCTGCCGATGCCCTCGGTCGGGGCGCCCAGCCCCGTCCTCGCCTGACGACGCGAGGCTGACGACCCATGGCCGCACGCCGTCCTCCCGAGCGCGATATCGCGCCCACGGTCCAGAAGCTGCGCCTGCGCTACGCCAAGCGCGGCCGCCTGCGCTTTTCCAGCCACCGCGACTTCCAGCGGGCGCTTGAGCGTGCCCTGCGCCGGGCCGACGTCCCGATGGCCTATAGCGCCGGCTTCCACCCCCACCCCAAGGTGTCCTACGCCAACTCCGCCCCCACCGGCGTGGCCAGCGAGGCGGAGTACGTCGAGATCGGCGTCACCGCCGTCTGCGACCCCGCCGCCGTGTGCCGGGCGCTCGACGCCGCGCTGCCGCCCGGCCTTGACGTCATCGAGGTGGTCGAGGCCCGGACCGCGGACTTCGTCAACCGCCTCGAGGCCAGTCGCTGGCGGGTCGAGCTGCCGGGCGTGAGCCGCGAGACCGCGATCGGCGCGGTCACCGCGCTCCTGGCCGCGGACGAGGTCACTGTCGAGCGGCTCATGAAGAACGGGGTGCGGACTTTCGACGCCCGGGCGGCCGTGATCTCGGCCCTCGTCGACGACCCGAGCGCGGCGCCCGACGCATCCGATCAGGACTGTGCGATACTCACCTTGGTCGTCCGGCACGGAACCCCGTCCGTTCGACCCGACGACGTTCTCTCCGCGCTCCGCCGCGTAGCTGACCTCGTGCCGCCGAAGCCCCCACGGGTGACCCGGCTGGCACAGGGGCCGCTCGACGAAGCAGGAACCTCGGTGGTTGATCCGTTCGATCCTGACCGGTCGGGCTGATTCCCACCTCGCGGGAAGGTTTCCCGACGGGTTCCCAGGTCCGGATGTTGCCGGCGGAACGAGCCAGCCGCGCCCATGCGCGCTCCTCGCACCGCTTCCCTGAAGGCTTGACGAGGACCGCTGATCTAGGCGCCTCGCACGAGGAGTGACCGGCTCGTACGCGATCCGGTCCCACTAAGGAGTACGACCACATGGTCGACCAGAACGACACCACAGCAGATTCCAGCGCGTCCGATCCGTCGGTCGTCAAGCGCACCCGCAGGCGGGCAGCGAGCCGGCCGGCCGGCCCGCCCGCCGCCGAGACCCCCAGCACCGACACCTCGGCGCCCGCGAGTGCCCCGAGCGAGCCCGACGCGGCAGCGAAGAAGGCGAGTACGCGCACCGCGAAGAAGGCGACGAGCAAGAAGGCCGTCGCCGCCGCGCCTGAGGCCGAGCCCGATGCGGCCCCGGTCAAGAAGGCCTCCCGCACGAGCAAGAAGGCGACCGCGAGCAAGCCGGACGTCTCCGACGCGCCCGCCGAGTCCGGCAGCGACGCCTCCGGCGCCCGCATGATCGTGCCGGCGTTCGTCGCCCCGCTGTTCCAGGCGCCGGCAGCCGTCGACAGCGACGAGCCGGCCGCAGCACCCGCGAAGCGCAGCCGCCGCAAGGCGACGGCGCCCGCCGCCGACGCCCAGCCCGCCGACGATGCCGAGGCGACTGCCCCGGCCGAATCCGCCGACGACACAGACGACGATGAATCCGGCTCCGACGCCAGCAAGCGCCGCCGCAGGCGCCGCGGCGGCCGCGGCCGCAAGCGCCGTGCCGATGGCGACGAGGGCGACGAGACGAACGAGACCTCAGGCGACGAGGACGCGACCGATGCCGCCGCCGAGGGTGACGAGGACGATGCCGAGGGCGCTGGAGGCAAGCGACGCCGCCGACGCCGTCGTCGCGGAGCAGACGCGGAGCTCGAGGGCGGCCCCGACGATCCGCCCAACACCGTTGTCCGCGTTCGCGAGCCGCGTGGCCGCAACTCCAGTGGCAACACCGGTGGCGACGACGTCACCAGCGTCCGCGGGTCCACCCGCCTGGAAGCCAAGAAGCAGCGTCGACGCGAGGGCCGTGAGGCCGGCCGCCGCCGCGCACCGATCCTCACCGAGGCGGAGTTCCTCGCTCGCCGCGAGTCTGTCGAGCGCGTCATGGTCGTGCGCCAGCGCGGTGACCGCACGCAGATCGCGGTCCTCGAGGATGGCGTGCTCGTCGAGCACTACGTCACGCGTGGCTCCTCGTCCTCGATGGTGGGCAACGTCTACCTCGGGCGCGTGCAGAACGTGCTGCCGAGCATGGAAGCCGCCTTCGTCGACATCGGCCGCGGCCGCAACGCCGTCCTGTACGCCGGCGAGGTCAACTGGGACGCCGCCGGTCTGGAAGGCCAGCCCAAGCGCATCGAGCTCGCCCTCAAGTCGGGCGACCCGATCCTCGTGCAGGTCACCAAGGACCCGGTCGGCCAGAAGGGCTCACGCCTGACGAGCCAGATCTCGCTCCCGGGCCGCTTCCTGGTCTACGTGCCCGACAGCAACATGACGGGCATCAGCCGCAAGCTCCCCGACACCGAGCGCACCCGCCTGAAGTCGATCCTCAAGCGCGTCATGCCCGAGGACGCCGGCGTGATCGTGCGCACGGCAGCCGAGGGTGCGCCCGAGGACGCCCTCGAGCAGGACGTCGCCCGCCTGGCTGCCACCTGGGAAGAGATCACCAAGGCCACCAAGAGCGCCAACGCTCCTGCCCTCCTCTACGGCGAGCCCGACCTGGCCATCAAGGTGGTCCGCGACATCTTCAATGAGGACGTCACCCGCCTTGTCGTCTCAGGCGACACCGCGTGGACCGCGCTCAGCGAGTACATCGGCGGCGTCGCCCCGGACCTCGCCGATCGCCTGCAGCACTACGTCGGCACCGGCGACGTGTTTGCCGAGTACCGCGTCGACGAGCAGCTCCTCAAGGCACTCGACCGCAAGGTCTACCTGCCCTCGGGCGGCTCGCTGGTCATCGACCGCACCGAGGCGATGACCGTCGTCGACGTCAACACCGGCAAGTTCACCGGCCAGGGCGGCAACCTCGAGCAGACCGTCACGCGCAACAACATCGAGGCCGCCGAGGAAATCGTCCGCCAGCTCCGGCTGCGCGACATCGGCGGCATCATCGTCGTCGACTTCATCGACATGGTCTTGGAGAGCAATCGCGACCTCGTGCTTCGACGCCTCGTCGAGTGCCTGGGCCGCGATCGCACCAAGCACCAGGTCGCCGAGGTCACCTCGCTCGGCCTCGTGCAGATGACACGCAAGCGCATCGGCTCGGGCCTGCTGGAGTCCTTCTCGGAGACCTGCGAGCACTGCAACGGGCGCGGCATCCGCGTCTCGCTGCATGGCGACCATGACCACGGCGCCGAGCACTCGCCCAAGTACCGTCGCCCGGCCAACGCGGTCGATCCGGCCGACGTCGCCGCGCGGGCCCTGGCGCACGCGGAGCCGTCCGAGGCCGAGGAGATCCAGGCCGAGGTCGCCGAGGCGATCGAGGAGGCTCGCGAGGAAGCGCTGGAGGAGGCTCGTGAGGAGCTTTTCGAGGCGGTTCTTGACGACGCAGGACCCGAGGCCGTCGAGCACGCCCTAGAGGAGACCGAGGCTCTTGAGGGTGCGGTTTGATCTCTGGGCAACCCGTCCGTAGACTGATCCTTCGCGCCTAGCGGCGCCCAACCCGTTTTTACGTCAGGAGTCATTGGTGTACGCCATCGTTCGCGCCGGCGGTCGGCAGGAGAAGGTCGCTGTTGGCGACGTCGTCGTCATGGACCGTCAGGTCGGAGAGCCCGGCGCATCCATCGCGCTGCCCGCGCTGCTCCTCGTCGACGGTGCTGCCGTCACCTCCGATCCGTCCGTGCTGGCCAAGGTCAGTGTCACGGCCGAGATCGTCGACCACCACCGTGGTCCCAAGATCGACATCCTCAAGTACAAGAACAAGACCGGCTACCGCCGCCGTCAGGGGCACCGTCAGGAGCTCACGGCTGTGAAGGTCACCGGCATCACCCCGGGGAAGTAGCGACATGGCACATAAGAAAGGTGCATCCAGCACCCGCAACGGCCGCGACTCCAACGCCCAGCGCCTCGGCGTGAAGCGCTTCGGAGGCCAGCAGGTCGGCGCCGGCGAGATTATTGTGCGCCAGCGCGGCACCCACTTCCACCCGGGCGACAATGTCGGCCGCGGCGGAGACGACACGCTGTTCGCCCTCGCCCCGGGCAAGGTCGAGTTCGGCACCCACCGTGGCCGTCGAGTCGTGAACATCGTCGCTGGCGAGTAGTTCAGGCAACTCATGTGCGTGAGTGAGGCGGGCCTTCGGGCCCGCCTTTTCTCGTTGAGTGGCCAGTTGTGGGGGCCTTCCGGTCCGGGGAAACCCCCACAACTGGCCACTCAACAGAACAACGAAGGAGGGTAGAGGCATGGTCACGTTCGTCGATCGAGTCGTCCTGCACGCGCAGGCCGGAGACGGCGGCAACGGCTGCGCCTCCGTCATGCGCGAGAAGTTCAAGCCGCTCGGCGGCCCCGACGGCGGCAACGGCGGGCGCGGCGGCAACATCGTCGCCGTCGTCGATCCGGGCGTCACGACCCTTCTCGAGTTCCACCACAGTCCGCACAAAAAGGCCGCGAGCGGCAAGGCGGGCCAGGGCGGGCATCGCAACGGCGCCGAGGCCGCGGACATCGTCCTTCGGGTTCCCAGCGGCACCGTGGTCACCACTCCCGGGGGTGAGGTGCTGGCCGACCTGGTCGGCGCCGGAGCCACTTACAACATCGCCAACGGTGGCCGAGGCGGCCTGGGCAACGCGGCCCTGGCGTCGCCCCGCCGCAAGGCGCCCGGCTTCGCCCTGCTCGGCGAGCCCGGCGAGCACCGCGAGGTCGTCCTCGAACTCAAGACCGTCGCCGACGTCGCCCTCGTCGGCTTCCCCAGCGCCGGCAAGTCCAGCCTCATCGCCTCGATCTCGGCAGCCCGGCCGAAGATCGCCGACTACCCGTTCACCACCCTCGCGCCGAACCTCGGCGTCGTCACCGCCGGCGAGGTCGTCTACACCGTCGCCGACGTCCCCGGCCTGATCCCCGGTGCCTCCCAGGGCAAGGGCCTCGGGCTGGAGTTCCTGCGCCACGTTGAGCGCTGCAGCGTCCTGGTGCACGTCGTGGACTGCGCGACCATGGACCCGGGCCGTGACCCCCTGGATGACCTCGACGCGATCGAGAACGAGCTGTCGCTGTACGGCGGACTCGCCGACCGCCCTCGCCTGGTCGCGTTGAACAAGATCGACGTGCCCGACGCCCGCGTGATGGCCGAGATGATCAGGCCGATTCTCGAGGAGCGCGGCTACGCCGTCTACGACATCTCCGCCGTCACCCGCGAGGGCCTTCGGCAGCTGTCGTTCGCGATGGCGCAGGTCGTCCTCGCGGCTCGCAAGGCCGCCGAGCCCGACGAGGTCGCCCGCCCGGTCATCAAGATCAAGGCCGTCGACGACTCCGGCTTCACGGTGACGATCGAGGAGGACGGCTACCGGGTGCGCGGCGAGAAGCCCGAGCGCTGGGTCCGCCAGACCGACTTCAGCAATGATGAGGCCGTGGGCTACCTCGCTGACCGCCTCGCCCGCCTGGGCGTCGAGGACGAGCTCACCGCGCAGGGCGCCGTCAACGGCTCCACCGTGATGATCGGCGGCGAGGATGCCGTCGTCTTCGACTGGTACTCCACGATCCATGCGGATCCCTCGCATGCCAGCCCGCGCGGCACCGACATCCGACTCGACGCCCGCCTTGAGGAGTTCACCGGAGGAGACCTGTCGTGACCGAAGACGTGCGGGCGCGCATCTCGTCCGCCGGCCGCATCGTCGTCAAGGTCGGGTCGTCCTCCCTGACGCGCAGCGGTGGCGGGCTCGACATCGCGCGCATCGAGGCACTGGTCGCGCAGATCGCCGCGCGTCACGCATCCGGCCACCAGATCGTCCTCGTCTCCAGCGGCGCGATTGCCACGGGCTTTCCGAGCCTGGGGCTCAAGCGCCGCCCCCGCGACCTCGCCACCCAGCAGGCCGCCGCGTCCGTGGGTCAGGGCAAGCTCATCGCCCAGTACAGCGTCGCCTTCGCCGAGCACGGCCTGACGGTCGGCCAGGTGCTCGTCACCGCCGAGGACGTCATCCGGCGCAGCCAGTACCGCAACGCGCAGCGCACTCTGTTTCGCCTGCTCGACCTGGGCGTCGTCCCGATCGTCAATGAGAACGACACCGTCGCGACCGACGAGATCCGATTCGGCGACAACGACCGGCTCGCGGCGCTCGTCGCGCACGTGGTGCAGGCCGAGGCGCTGATCCTGCTGTCCGACGTCGCGGGCCTGTACGACGGGCCTCCGCAGCGCGACGGCGCGACACTCATCACCGACGTGCGCAGCCCCGCAGACCTGGTCGGCGTGCGCGTCGGCGGCACCGGGGGAGCGGGAGTCGGCCTCGGCGGCATGACCACCAAGGTCGAGGCCGCGGCGATCGCGACGTCGGCGGGCATTCCGGTGCTCCTGGCCTCTGCCGCTGATGTCGGCCGGGCACTGTCCACCGCCGATGTGGGCACCGTCTTCCATCCGACGGGCGAGCGCTCGTCGACCCGGCTGCTCTGGCTTGCCCACGCGACGACCACCACGGGGCGCCTTCGCCTCGACGCTGGCGCGGTCGCTGCGGTCATCCAGCGGCGCATGTCACTCCTCCCGGCGGGCATAACCGCGGTCGAGGGCACGTTCGCTGCTGGCGATCCGGTCGACCTCTTGGACGAAAAGGGCAACATCGTGGCCCGAGGTTTGGTGAACTTTGACGCACAGGAGCTGCCGGGCCTGCTCGGCCGCTCCACCAGAGAACTGGCGCGCGAACTCGGGCCGGCCTACGAACGCGAAGTCGTCCACCGAGACGCCTTGGTGGTCTTGGCGACCTGACGCTGCCGCCGACGATGTCAGGGAGCCGGCGTGGACGCTGCTGAGCCCCTGCGATTGGTCGTCGACTCCGAAGGATCCGCGGACGAGCAGCGCGCCATGTGGCACATCACGCTGACCGTCGCCGGCGCTCATGTGCCCGAGTCCGTCATCAAGTGCGCCCTCGAGCGGCTCAGCCACGAACACCCATTCCTGCTCTCCGGCCGCTACGCCACCGACCGCGCTGAGGTGCGGTACTGGGAGGAGGCGACCGACGTCGCCACCGCGCTCCGCATGGCGGTCGCGCTGTGGGAGGAGCACACCGAGTCGGCCGAACTGCCGCCGTGGCGGGTGGTCGGCGTGGAGGTCGTCGACCGTGAGACCTTCCACCGCCGTGGCCGCTACATCCACGAGCAGCCCGGCCTGGTCGCCGCCGGCCGCGTCATCCCCTTCTAAACCCTCCGCATCACCACCTGCCGCCTCTCGCGACCTTGAGGTTCCGCCCACTTACGAGGCCGAAATCTGGGCGGAACCTCAAGATCGGCGAGGTGATGGTGGGCGTACCCTGCTCCCATGAACGAGGGCTGCCATGACTGACGACCGCGAGCAGGTGCTCGCTACCGCGCGGCGGGCACGCGAGGCCGCCATCGCGCTGCGACGCATGACGCGCAACGAGAAGGACGCCGCTCTCCACGCGATGGCCGACGCGCTCGACGCGCGCGCCCCCGAGATAGTCGAGGCCAATGCCGGCGACGTGGTCCGGGCACGCGAGAGCGGCACGTCCGATGCGCTGATCGACCGCCTCACCCTCACCGCACCCCGAGTCGAGGCGATCGCCCAGGCGCTGCGCGACGTTGCCGCGCTGCCCGACCCGGTCGGCGAGGTGATCCGCGGTTACACCCTCCCCAACGGCCTGCAGGTGCGCCAGATCCGAGTGCCGCTCGGCGTCGTCGGCATGATCTACGAGGCCCGGCCAAACGTCACCGTTGATGCCGCGGGCCTGTGCCTGAAGAGCGGAAACGCCGCGCTGCTTCGCGGATCCTCGTCAGCGTCCGCCAGCAACGCCGCGCTCGCGGATGTCATGCGCGACGCCCTCGCGAGCGTCGGCGCACCGGTCGATGCGATCCAGGTCGTGCCAGGCGACACCCACGAGTCCGTCAAGCACCTCATGACCGCACGCGGACTCGTCGACGTCCTCATCCCGCGCGGCGGCGAGGGCCTGATTCGCAACGTCGTCGACAACTCGACGGTCCCGGTCATCGAGACCGGCGTCGGCAACTGCCATGTCTACGTCGACAAGGACGCCGACATTGACAAGGCGATCGCGATCCTGCTCAACAGCAAGGCGCAGCGGGTCAGCGTCTGCAACGCGGCGGAGACCGTGCTCGTGCACAAGGACATCGCCGATGCGTTCCTGCCGCGTGCGCTCGATGCGCTCAAGGACGCCGGCGTCACCATTCACGGCGACGACCGCTTCGCGCTGCATGCGACGGGGACCGGCGTCGGTTTCGCTGCAGCGACCGACGACGACTGGGCCGCCGAGTACTACTCGCTCGACATCGCCGCGGGAATCGTCGACAGCATCGACGAGGCACTCGCGCACATCCGGCGCTGGTCATCGGGGCATACCGAGGCCATCGTCACCGACAGCCAGTCCGCCGCGCAGGAGTTCATCGCCGGGGTCGACTCCGCTGCCGTCATGGTCAACGCGTCGACCCGATTCACCGACGGCGGCGAGTTCGGATTCGGCGCGGAGATCGGCATCTCGACGCAGAAACTGCACGCCCGCGGCCCGATGGGGCTCACCGAGTTGACCACCACCACGTACGTCGTCACCGGCGACGGCCATATCCGCGGCTGAGCAAGGCCTGCCAGTACAGTGAGCGCAGCCAATGCAGCGCCGTTCTGAGGGGACAACGAGATGGGCATCTTCACGAATGCGGTCGTTATCGCCGAGGAGGCCGCGGCCGAGGGCTCGAGCACCTCGCCGTATGTCTTCGGGGCCGCTGCGTTCGCCCTTCTGGCCGTCTTGCTCATCGTCACCGTCATGCTCAAGGTCGGCGACTGACGGCATCATGCACGCTTGTGAGCTGGACCTGAACTGGTGACGCATTTCCGCATCGGCGTGATGGGCGGATCCTTCGATCCGATTCACAACGGCCACCTCGTGGCGGCCTCCGAGGTCGCGCACCGCTTCAAGCTCAACCGCGTCATCTTCAGCCCGACCGGGCAGTCGTGGCACAAGGAAGGTCGCAAGGGCGCGCTCGCCGAGCTCCGCTACCTCATGACCGTCGTCGCGACCGCGCCCGATCCGCGCTTCAACGTCACCCGAGTCGACATCGATCGCGAAGGCCCGACCTACACGGTCGACACCCTGCGCGACCTGCAGGACGAGTTGAAGAAAGCGCTGCCGGAGGCAACGGCGGAATGGTTCTTCATCACCGGCGCTGACGCGCTCGCCGAGATCGTGGGCTGGAAGGATCCCGACGGGATACTGGAGCGCGCCCAGCTCATCGGCGTCACCCGGCCTGGCCATGTCCTCACCGACCCGGGCCTGCCCGGCGGCAAGGTCACGCTGGTCGAGGTTCCGGCGCTGGCAATCTCATCGACCGATGTGCGGGCGCGGATCTTCCGCAAGGAGCCGATCCGCTACCTCGTGCCCGACGGTGTGTCGAGCCTCATCGCGAAGCACGAGTTGTACAGCTCCCCGTGAGCGTGAGCGACCCCAACCACGACGAGCACGCCTATCCCTTCCCATGGCGGCTCATGGCCGTCGTCGCCGTCATCGTCGTGATCGCCACCGTGCTGGCCGGCATCGTCCTCACCCGCAACAGCGTTGACGACGAGCCGGTCACCGGCACGTCGGCGACGCTCGCGCCGGCTGTCGAGCGAGAGCCGATCGAGAAGCACCGGCAGGTCACGATCCTGCTGCAGCTGCGTGACCAGGATCGCAACGCGATCAGCAACGTCCTGCTCGGCGTCGGCGGCAAGACGGGATTCGTCGCCGAGCTCCTGCTGCCGCGCAACCTGCTGCTGCCGACTGTCCCGCCCACGGAGTTGAAGGACGTTGACGGGCCGACCGGCCCGGTCAGCGCGCAAGGGCCGGTGGAGGCGCTGCTCGGGGTGCAGGTCGACGCGGCCATCGAGATGGACCGCCTGGCTTGGGCTGGCCTGCTCGACTCGATAGGGGACGTGCCCGGCATCGAGCACGCCTACCGGCCCAGCGCCTTCCCGCTCGTGCTCGACAAGGTCCTCGCCCACCTCCCCAAGGACGAGCAGGCGGTGGGGCAACTGCTCACCAGCCTGGGCTCGATGGCCCGCACGACGGTGACCAACGAGGACGCCAGCCACCTGCTCGCAATCCTCGGCGAGGGCCTGCGCACGCAGGAGGTCAGGCGCGAAGTGCTGCCCGTGACCTCGCTGCGCGCGGGCACGGCGCAGGTCGACATCGTCAAGCAGCCCGACGCCGACGAGACCCTGCTGCGCCTGTTCCCCCTGGCGCTCCTGCAGCCCGGCCACTCCGGCCAGACGCGGGTCGTCCTTGAGCGCGCGGGAGCCAGCCTCGGTGCCGCGACAACCGCTCGCATCGCGCTCGCCGACGCCGGGTTCGGGGTCGTCGCGCGTCCGAACTACCCCGAGGCCGACGTCGAATCGACGGTCTACGTCCCCAATGACAGCGAGGAGGTCATCGCCCACGGACGCGACGTCGCGGCGATCCTGGGCCTGCCGCCGGCGTCCGTGGTCGTGGACACCTCGCCCGTCGCGACGGTCGACGTCCGGGTCGTTCTGGGAAGTGGCTTCCGCGCCGTGTGAGAGGCTAGGTCCTTCATCAACGTGAGGACCGCTGTGACCGCAACCCCTGAAGCCGTAGCCCTGTCGATCGCCGCCGCCGAGGCTGCATCCGACAAGCTGGCCGAGGAGATCGTCGCAATCGACGTCAGCGAGAAGCTGGTCATCACCGATGTCTTCGTCCTGTGCTCCGCCGCGAACGAGCGCCAGGTCAGTGCCGTGGTGAACGCCGTCGAGGAGCGCCTGCACATCATGGGCTCCAAGCCGTTGCGTCGTGAGGGCGAGGCCGAGGGCCGCTGGGTTCTGCTCGACTTCGGCGACATCGTCGTCCACGTGCAGCTGGCCGAGGAGCGCATCCACTACGCGATCGAGCGACTGTGGAAGGACTGCCCGGACATCGAGCTGCCCGAGCACGTCAACCAGGGTCGGCGCAGGGCCGAGGCGGGGCTCGGGGAGTGAGAAGGCGCATCATCTTCTGGCGCCATGGCCGCACGCCGTGGAATGCCGCGCAGCGCTTCCAGGGCCAGACCGACATCCCGCTCGACGAGTTGGGCGTGACGCAGGCCGCACGCGCGGCCAAGTCGCTCGCGAAGCTGCATCCCTCGCGCATCGTGTCGTCCGACCTCATGCGCGCGAAGTCCACGGCTGACGCGCTTGCCGCGCTTACCGGTCTGACCGTCGAGACTGATCCCGGCCTGCGCGAGACATTCGCGGGGGAGTGGGAGGGCCTCACGCGCACCGAGCTCGAGGAGCGCTTCCCCGGCGAGATGAGCGTGTGGTCCGCGGGATCCGAGGCCCGCCCCGGTGGCGGCGAGAACCGTCTCGAGGTCGCCGACCGCATGGTCGCCGTGGTCGATCGCGTCCTCGCTGAGTTGGAGGACGGGCAGACCGTCGTCATCGCGACGCATGGCGGCGCCGCACGCGCGGCCATCGGAGCGCTGCTCGAGCTGCCGCCGGACCACTGGGCTGCACTCGGCGTGCTGACGAACTGCGCCTGGTCGGTGCTGCAGGAGAACACCAGCGGCTACGGCCCGGCCTGGCGCCTGCAGGAGTACAACGCGATCTCGCTGCCCGTCGAAGCCCTCGCCGACGACAAGTAGTGCCGTCCTTGTATGATTCTGATTCCCGTAATACGGGGCTGTAGCGCAGTTGGTAGCGCACCTCCATGGCATGGAGGGGGTCAGGGGTTCGAATCCCCTCAGCTCCACAGATGCGAAGAGGCCGCCCGATTTCGGGTGGCCTCTTCGCATGTTGGCCTCATGCTTATGTGAGGTGCAGGAAGTAGGCGGCCGTGACGGAAGCTGTATCGGCCTTCCCCGACGCGCGACTCTCGGGCGGTACGTTCCAGCGAAACTGCACTGCGAGGTACTCGGGCCGATCGGCGGTCGTGAACCTGAGCTCGCCGTCAGCGACGATGACTCCCGCCGCAGGCAGAACGCCGTCCGCGCGTGTGGCATCTCCCACGGGAAGCCCATCGCTTCCGATCGCGTCGTAGCCCACGACACTGACCGCAATCGGGAGTGGCCCATCGCGAAAAGTCATGGCGACAGCACCGTCGGGCCGTGTGGGCACGTCGAACCAACTCGGTGTGGTGATCGCCAGCGGCGTCTCATCCGTCACTGCGGACCAGTCGGCGTGACTGGCCTCGACTTCGTGACCGTCGACGACGAGCACCGGAGGCGTCATGGCTGGCGGTTCGAGTGCGGACTCAGCGGGCGCATATGCACCCGTGACCGAGACGCTCTCCCGCGAGGGGATCACCGGCAGGAGAAGGCGCCCGGGGTGCGCCGGTCCCCAGTGCAGCGTGCACCTGCCGGCCTTGAGAGTTCGGTACGCGCCGGGGAACTGCCCGGTCAGCGGGTTGCGCGGGGACAGCCATCTGGCCGCCACGACGAGGCGGATCTGCTCGCCCGCACGGAACAGCGTCGACGATGCGCCGAGCGCAATATCGACGGGCACGATCTCGCCGGGCGTGACAGGGCGTCGGGTCACACACGCGGGCACCGGCTCGAAAGGTCGCGACTTCGCATCATCGAGTTCACGCAGCGCGACGTTCTGCCAGCCAGTGGCCACGCGGTCACGTCCGTAGCCGTAGGAGCCCTCGAAGCCGACGAACTCGTTGCCGCGCCATTTCTCGACGCCGACGATGAGGTCGACATCGTCAGCACCATCGACGCTGACGAAAAGGCGCAGTGCCATAGGCCCCGTCAGCTCGATGTCCTCGGGCACCGTCCACCCGAATCGAGCCCCGCCGCGTCGCATCGTGAACGAGATAGATCCGTCCGTGGAGGGTGCGTCAGGAATGAGGCCGGACGCACTGAGGTAACGCGGAGTCCATTCGGTTCGATCCAGCGGCCACCCGAATTCGTCGCGAACCTCGACGATGTGATCGCGGCTGTCGCGCACCTCAAGTCGAACGCGTGGCAGCGGCCGGACGTCCGAGCCGCGCAGGTGACGATCGAAGAACTGCAGTTGCGCCGCGCGCGCTTCGTCGCTGTAGAAGGTCGCCCACTTGCCACTGCGATGCGTATAGAGGTGGCGCTCCGCGGAGCTGATCTGCTCGAAGCCGGCGATGGAGCCGCGGCTGTGCAGGTTGTTGTCGGAGAAGCTTCCACAGATCAACGCCGGCACCTCGATCCTGCCGAGGTCGGGGTCGAGGGACCGCCACCAGTCGTCAATGACCGGACGCCGCGCACTCTCGTCGAGCAGCGAGTACGTCTGGCGTGTCTTCTTCAATCCGATGTTCCACAGTTTGAGGAAGCCGACCTCGGCGATGCCTCCGGGCCTGACGAGCCCGCGATAGGCGTTGCTGAAGCCCTCCCACGGCGCGATGGCCTTCAAATGCGGAGGCTGCGTTGCAGCGGCCTTCCACTGCGACAGCGCTAGGTAGGAGACACCGAGCAGTCCGACGGCACCCGTGCTCCACGGCTGCGACGCTGCCCACTCGATGAGGTCATGGATGTCCTCGCCCTCCTGGTCGGACAGCAGTGAGCCGACGCCATCCGAGGTCCCCGCGCCGCGAAGGTCGCAGTTAACGACCGCGTAGCCCTGGCCGACCCACCACGCGGGGTCGGGTGCTTCCCAGCTCGTCAATGACGAGAAGCGGATCGGTCCGGTCTGGCGGAGCATCCGGTACTGGGGCGAGAACCTCCAGCGCCCCTTGCGTGCGGCCTTGGGCAACTTGTCCTTGCCGTATGGGTGGGCGCACAGGATGACCGGGACCGTCGCATCGCCCGGTGGCCGGTACACGTTGACGCGCAGGATCGTGCCGTCTCGCGTGGTCACGGGCTCATTGCCGTCGACAACGACAGTGCCCGGCGCCGGTCCGTACACCGACACCGGCGGACGCAGCATCCCGCGCAGTCGAAGCCGCGCGTATCCCAATCGGCCCGGACGGTGCCAAGGCGTGTCGTGTCCTGCGAGATCGGGGTCGGCGCGCACGTCTGGCTCTTTCGACGAAGTCGTGCAACCTTAGGCGAATTCGCGGGCCTGCGGGATCGCCACGACGTAGTCTTCAGTTACATAACAACGTGAACTAACGACCGCAGGAGTGATCCGATGAGCGATGAGATGGTGGCCAACGAGGGCATGCCGAAGTTCGGCATCGTCTGGGCGATCAAGCAGAGCTTCGTGGACTACGTCCTCGGCAGCGGTGGCGGCACCGCGACTCCCACGGGTGGCGCGTGGGTCCGTCCCGACGGCGCATCGGTCTTCGCGTTCGACGCCGACGGGAGTGAGCGGACCGTCGGGGCGATGGTCTGGAAGTTCCGCGGCGACGTGCTGTTCGAGGCGCATGGCGGAATGCTCTCCATGCGGATCACGGACCCCTGGGTCGTGCAGCAGGCAGACGGCGTGGACGTCACGATCATCGACCCGTTCAGCAGGCAGGCGGGCGACCGCCTGGTGATCGCCAAGGCCAGGCTGGAGGTTGACGGCCTCACGGAGGCTGGCGAGAACTGGGCAGGCGTCGACGTGCAACTCGCCAACGGCGGCTGGTCGCTGTTCAACGGCAAGTACGAGGTCGGCAGTCCGCTTGAGCCGTTCGCCGTGCGCCTGCCGAGTCCCTAGGTCCCTCGAGGTCTTCGTCGCCGAGCCGCCGGGCCTGTGGTGCGGGATACTCGCACGTGAGAGGCAGGTACCGATGGTGGAATTCACGCTGCGCCCGATGTCCGCGTACGACGCGGGGGAGGTGCTGACGCTGCAGCGGGCCGCGTACGCGACCGAGGCCCAGATCTACGGTGATCCGTTCCTTCCTGCGCTGACGCAGACCCTTGACGAGCTGCGCGTGGAGATTGCCTCGTGCACCGGGTTCGTCGTCCTGCAGGGGGAGCGCATTGTCGCTGCGGTCCGTGCGTCCAGGCATGGCAGCCACGTCCACATCGGCCGGCTGACCGTCGCACCCGACATGCAGGGCAGCGGGCTCGGCTCGATGCTGCTCGGCGAGATCGAGGCGAGTACCGACGCCGAGTACGCGGAGCTGTTCACCGGACACCTGAGCGCCGCGAACATACGGCTGTATGAGCGCTTCGGCTACGTCGAGTCGCACCGCAAGACGCTGAAGTCGGGCGTCGAACTCGTGTACCTGCGCAAGTCGTTGGTCAAGTAGTCCGATCCGTGGCGAAGTCGAGGAAGGCGACCGCGCGAGACGTCGAGACGATCTGCCTGTCCCTGCCCGAGGTCGAGTTCGGCATCACGTGGGGCGATCGCCCGACCTACAAGGTCCCGCTCGGCGAGAAGGGTCGCGGCTTCGTTCTTTATCGGGACGTCCGCAAGGACGCGATTGACCCGGTCACTGGCGAGATGTTCGACGATCTGATCGTCATCCGCACGGCGACAGTCGCGGACAAGGAAGCGCTGGTCCAGGATCCCGCGTCGCCGTTCTTCACGATTGACCATTTCCGCAGCTTCAATGCCGTACTCGTCCAGCAGTCACGCCTCGGTGAGCTGACGTATGACGAACTCGTCGAAGTCATCACCGATGCGTGGCGAGCCGTCGCCCCCAGGCGGCTGGCGCGGACGCTCGACTAGGTCATCGAGGGCGGTTCATATCGGGGTATTCCCCGGCATTTCGGTCACGAAACCGGGATTTGACCCGAGAGGCGGTTCAATTCGGGGTTTGGGCGCGGGCCGGGCGCTCGGCGCTCGTGGCGGCCGATGGGGACAACCAGGGGGGCGCCGCTCACCGGGCAGGGCACGACCTTGCTCCGCAGCCCGAACACGTCCTCGATGAGCTCCGCGCTGACGATCTGCGTCGGATCGCCTTCGGCGACGATCCGCCCGAGTTTCATCGCCACGAGGTAGTCGGCGTAACGGAACGCCAGGTTCAGGTCGTGCAGCACCATGACGATCGTGGTCTGCCGCTCGCGGTTCAGCACGGTGAGCAGGTCGAGCAGTTCGACCTGATGGTTGATGTCGAGGAAGGTCGTCGGCTCGTCGAGCAGCAGCAGGTCGGTCTGCTGCGCGAGCGCCATCGCGACCCACACGCGCTGGCGCTGCCCGCCCGACAGCGTGGTGAGCTGGCGGGTGACGAGGTCGGCCGTGCCGGTGGCGTGCAGCGCGGCGCTCACCGCGTCGTCGTCGGATTCGGACCACCTGCGGAACCAGCCCTGGTGCGGGTAGCGTCCGCGACCGACGAGGTCCGCGACCGTGATGCCATCGGGAGCGACGGGGGTCTGGGGCAGGAGTGCGACGAGCTTGGCGACGTCGATGCTGCGCTGTTCGTCGATCGCCGCGCCGTCGAGGAGGACGTGCCCAGCGGACGGCTTCATCAGCCGCGCGAGCCCGCGCAGCAGCGTCGACTTGCCCGACGCGTTCGCGCCGACGATCACGGTGATCTTGCCGTCGGGGATGCGCAGGTTCAGGGAGTCGACGATCGTCGTGTCCCCGTAGGCGAGGGACAGGCCCTCGGCGCGCATGTCGTGGAAGGTCATCCGCCTCGTCCTTCCTTGTTCACTTTGATGAGCAGCCAGATCAGGTACGGACCGCCGATGAGGCCGGTGATCACGCCCGTGGGAAGCGGCACCGGCATGACGTGCACCGCTATGAGGTCGGAGACGAGAACGATGACGGCGCCGACGAATCCCGCGGCGACGATGCCTCCGGCCGACGAGCCGAGCATGCGCGCGGCGATCGGCCCGGCCATCAGCGCGACGAACGGGATCGGCCCGGCAGCAGCGGTGGCGAAGCCGACGAGCACGATCGCGACGAGCAGGAGGGCGATGCGCGCCCACTCGACGCGCACCCCGAGTGCGGCCGCGGGCTGGTCGCCGAGCTCGAGGGCATGCAGCGGCCGCATGAGGATGACGGCGATGGGGAATGCGATGACGACGATGACGACGAGCGCGATGATCTCGGGGATGCCGGCGTTGCCCACCGATCCGACGATCCACGAGAGTGCCGAGCGTGCGTCCCAGATCTGCGCGCGCGTGAGGATGTAGGCGTTGATCGAGATCATGAACTCGGTGACGCCGATCCCGATGAGGATGAAGCGGAATCCGTTGATGCCGCTGCGCCACGCGAGCAGGTAGATGAGGAACGACGTCACGCCGGCTCCCGCCAGCGCGGCGAGGGAAACCTGCACCCCCGAGCCGTGGAACACGATGATCGTCGCGGCCGCGAACACGGAGGCGCCCGAGCTCACGCCGACGAAGTCGGGAGCAGCGAGCGGGTTGCCTAGCACGCGCTGGAACAGCGGTCCCGCGAGCCCGAGCGCGAGACCGACGGCGAGCGCGGACACGGCAACGGGCAGGCGCAGTTCTCGGACGACGAAGTCGACCTTCGGGTTGTCGCCGAAGACCAGTGAGTGGAGGACGTCCATCGGCGCGATATAGGTGGTGCCGATGGCAATCGTGAGGATGAACAGCGCGAACGCGAGGATGCCGATGATGGTCGTCACGACCAGGTTGCGGCGGATGCGGTACTGGCGCGCATGTGAGGCGTCGGGGATGTCGACGACTGGTGCGTCGAGCACTGCGGTCATAGCGTCGCCAGCTTCTTCGAGCGCACGATGGCGATGAACACCGGCGCGCCGAGAATGCCGAGCACGACGCCCACCTGGAGCTCGCCGGGACTGGCGACGAGGCGGCCGATGACGTCGGCGCCGAGGAAGATCGACGGCGCGAGGGCTGCGGAGTAGGCGAGCACCCACCGCCAGTCGGTGCCGACCATGAGCCGGGCGATCTGCGGGACGGCCAGGCCCAGGAACACGATCGGGCCGCAGGCGGACACCGCGGCGCCGCACAGCAGGGCAACCGTCGCGAACAGGACGATGCGAGTGCGTCGCACGTTCTGCCCGAGCGCGGCAGCCTGGTCGTCGCCGAGGGCGAGCCCGTTGAGCGCGCGCCCGCAGAACAGGGCGATCACCGAGCCGATGACGAGAAAAGGCAGCGTCTGCCACATCACCTCGTGGTAGCGACCGGCGAGCGAGCCAACCTGCCAGAAGCGGATCTCGTCGTACGCCTCGATGTTCGTCATGCTCAGCGCGGAGATCAGCGCGAACAGGCTCGCCGCGAGCGCGACACCGGAGAGCGCGAGCTTGATCGGCGTTGCTCCCTCACGGCCGATCGACGCGACCGAGTAGACGATGAGTACGGCGATGCCGGCGCCGGCAAAGCCGATCCACACCTGCGCGACCAGGCTGTGCACGCCGAAGAAGACGAAGCCGAGCATGATCGCGGCGGCCGCGCCCTGGTTGATACCGAGCACGCCGGGATCCGCCAGCGGGTTGCGCGTCGATGCTTGCAGTAGCGCACCCGCGAGGCCGAGTGCCATTCCGGCGAAGAGGCCGATGATCGTGCGGGGGATGCGCATCTCGCGGATCACCGTCTGCGACGCGGACGCCGGATCGAAGTCGGTGAGCGCCATCCAGATGGTGCCGAGGTTCACGTCGCGCGCGCCGAACGTGATGCTGACGATGCACATGACGAACAGCAGTCCCACGAGGGCGGCGAGGCCGGCAGCCTTCCGCCCCGAATGCGTGCCGGGGGCACGGGCCGGGGCGGAAGGCGCGATCGGCGCGATCGGGGTCACGGGGCTCAGAACGCGCTAGGAGGCGATGTTGGGATCAGCCTTCTGCACGGCGGCAGTGAGCGTCTCCAGCTGATCGGCATACGCGCCGTAGGTGTGGACCCAGAAGCCCGGCCACGGTGTGTACGACTTCGCCTTGCCTGCAGCGATCTTGTTCCACGTGGGCTGCGCCTCGCCGGTCTCGATGCCCGACTCGTACGAACGGTCATCGAGCAGCAGGAGGTCCGGCTGGTACTTGTCGGCGTTCTCCCACGACAAGAACTCCCAGTACGGGAAGTCGGCCTTGGGCGCATCGGGCTCGATGACGTCCAGTCCCCAGTTCTTGAAGTCGGTGAGCGACGTCGAGTACTCCGGAACGGCGACGTAGAGCATGTCCTCGGCAGGTCCGACGGCGAGTGCCGTGAGTCCCGGCTTCGCGGCGACGGCCTCCTGGAAGGCAGCCTTCGCGGCGAGAAAGCGATCCCGATCGGCAGCGAGCTCGGGAGTGTCGACGTCCATGCCCAGGCTCGTCGCGAATCCCTCGTACCACTGGACGATCTCCTCGAGGGAGCCCTGCTGGCTGGCGCCGATGACGGGCGCGAGCTCGGGCACCTTCATCGAGGCGGCGTCGACGCCTTCCTCGAAGCCCTGGTACGCCTGCTGCGGAGGCCACCAGTCGGCGATGATGAGGTCGGGCTCGAGTGCGGCGACCTTCGCGGCGTCGATCTTGCCCCACTCCTCGCCGACGATCTCGATGCCGCTGAGATCGGCGCCCGCGAGCCCGGGCTCCTGCGCCAGGTCCTGCGCGAGGTAGATGCCCACCGGCTTGATGCCGTACGCGAGCAGGCCCGCGGCCTCCGCAGCGCTGGCAATGATGCGCTCGGGCTTGTGGTCGAGGGTGATCGTCTCGCCGCTGCCTGAGGTGTACGACCACGAGCCGTCGGACGCGGCCTCGGACGGCGCGGCGGACTCGGCCGTGGCTGCTGCCGTCGCAGCGGCAGCCGAGCTCGACTCGCTCGATGAGGACGACCCGCACGCGGTGAGCGCGAGGACGGACATGGTGGCGGCTATGACGCCGATGGAGCGGCGGATCGACACGTCGCAGAACCCTTCTGTTGGCGGTGGTGGTGTGCTGGTGTTGCGGTCAGTCGTTGTCGACGCGGCCCTCGCGCCAGTAGCCCATGAAGGCGACGGCGCGGCGGTCCCAGCCGAGCTCGGTCACCAGCTGGCGGCGCAGGACCTTGATGACGCTCGCCTCACCGGCCAGCCACGCATAGGCCTCGTGGTCGCGCAGCGGCACGCCGTCCTCGTCGCGCGGGACCTCCCACAGGATGTCGACGTCGACATCGACGTCCTCGACCTCCTGCGTCAGTGCGGCCGGGCCGTTGGTGAGCGCGGTTGCTGCGGTGATGACCTCGCCTTTGAGGTCATCACCGCGAGCCCCGCTGCGGCCGAATACCCGGACCTCGACTCCCGGGTGGCTCGGCAGGATGGCAGCGTCTTCGGGGTGCGGCAGTTCGACGAGCACCGAGCCGGTGGCGTCCGCAGGCAGCTGGCCAAGGATCGATGCGATCGCGGGCGCGGCGGTCTCGTCGCCGACGAGCAGGAAGCGCGTGCATCCTCGCGGCGGGTCGAAGTCGATGCCACCGGGATCCGAGCTCGATCGGGAGTTGGGCGCGCAGAGCATCAGCTCGTCGCCGACCGTGACGTCCTCGATCCAGCGACCGGCGGGGCCGGAGGGTCCGTGGCAGACGAACAGGATGTCCATCTCGCACGCCTGCGGGCGGATCGCGCGGACGGTGTACGTGCGAATCGGATTGCGGTGCGACTCCGGGCGCAGGCGCCAGGCGCCGTACCAGTCGTCGACCATCGCCATCGGCGTCAGGCCGAGCTCGGGGAGCGGGAAGATCAGGTTGATCCGCTGGTCGAGCCCGGTGGTCGCCACGCGGTCGAGTTCGGGGCCGCTGACGGTGATCTGCACGTAGGTCGGGCTGACCGCGACCGCCTCGGTAACCCGCACGTGGTGCAGGAGGTAGGGGGAGTCGGCGGGCTCGCTCGTGCGCCGCAGGTCCAGCAGGGAGGCGTCCATGATTGGTGAGGGTAGCCTAACCTAACCGGGGTGGCAAAGCCCCCGTCCCGCGGTGGAATCCGCCCGGCTACCGCACCCCCTCGTTCGTGTGTCCCGGTGTCACGCCTCGGCGGTGGCCGGCCGCAGGAGGGCGTCGATCCGTGCGAGTGCCTCGGCAAGGCTCTTGTCCTCCGCGCCGCCCAGGTCCATCGGGATCATCGCCGGTGACTCCCGCGCGAGAGTCAGTTCGGTCTCGACGAACTCGACGTCGACGACGCCGAGCGTGGTGAGCGCGTGGCGCAGCCAGGGCTCGCGGTGGTCCCAGCCCTCGCGCGGGGTGCCCTGTCCGTAGCCGCCGCCGCGCGCGGTGAGGACGACGAAGCGCTTCTCGCCGAGCTTCCCGATGGTGCGGTCCTGGGACACGATGTGGTCGAACCAGGCCTTGAACGTGCTCGGCGGCCCGTAGTTGTACAGCGGGAGGCCGACGGCGATGACATCGGCGGCGAGCACGTCGTCGATGAGCCGCTCGGCGAGGGCGCGCGCCGCGGCCTGATGCGGGGTGCGGTCCTCGGGTGCGAGGAACTGCGAGATGAAGGAGTCGTTGTCCAGATGGGGGACGGGGTTGGCGGCGAGGTCGCGGTAGGTGACGGTGCCGTCCGGGTTCGCCGCGAGCCAGCGCTCCACGTAGTGCGCCGACAGCTTGCGACTGCGCGATCCCTCGGTGCGGATGGATGAGTCGAGATGCAGTAGGTGTGTCATAGATAGTAGGTCTACCACCAATCATTGGTATTACGCAATTCAAGGTCGACGGCGTACCCTTTGTGCATGGCCAAGGTCTCGGCGGTTGCGACGCACTACTCGCTGCCCCTCATTGACCACTTGGCCCGTGTGGGTCGGCGGGCGGCCGAGAGCGCCGTCGAGCCGGGCGGGCTGCGGCCCCGGCATCTCGTCGCATTGAGCCTGCTCAGCGATGGTCCGGCCAGCCAGCAGGGGCTCGCCGAGTCGCTGAGCCTGGATCCGAGCAACGTCGTCGGCCTGCTCAACGAACTCGAGGAGCGCGGGCTGATCACGCGCCGCCGCGATCCCGTCGATCGTCGACGCCACATCGTCGAGCTCTCCGACGTGGGGCGGACCGAGCTCGACGCGGCCGCGACGAAATTTGCCAGCATGGAGGACGAACTCCTGGGCGCGCTGAGCCCCGAGGAGCGCGAGACCCTCTACGAATTGCTTGTCCGCGCCGCGGGTATCGACTCCGCGCAGTGCGCCGCCGACACCCCGTCCGCCTGCACGGAGTAGCCCCACCCCTACCCACCACCTTCTGCCGACCTTGAGGTTTGGCACCCTCGCGGCGTTGTCGGAGGGTGCCAAACCTCAAGGTCGACGAGGGGGAATCGGGCAAATCGGTCGGACGGTTGACAGCGTTCGAACATATGTTCGAAGATCAGCCGCATGCTGGACGTTGCCATTCGCCGTGCCGAGTCCCTGCAGGGGTTCACCCCTGGGGGTTCGGTGGCCACGCCCTGGCCGGTGCATCCCTCACTGGCCGAGGTGCTCCCGGGCGGGCTGCGACGCGGCTCCTCGATGAGCGTGGCGGGCTCGCTCTCCCTGCTCCTGGCGGTGCTCGGCGGCCCGTCGGGGCAGGGTGCCTGGTGCGCGCTGGTGGGCATGCCGGCGATCAGCGCCGAGGCCGCGGTCGAGTACGGGGTCGAGCTGTCACGGCTGCCGGTGATCCTCGAGCCGGGTCCGAGGTGGGCGACGATGATCGGCGCCTTGCTCGACACTGTCGACGTCGTGGTGGCCCGACCACCGGCGCGAGTGGCCGCCGGTGACGTCCAGCGACTGACCGCCCGGGCGCGCTCGCGTGATGCGGTGCTCATCGCCTATCTCGACACGTCCGCTCGCTCCTGGCCGTCGGCAGACCTGCGCCTTGATGCGCGCGGCAGTGTCTGGGAGGGTGCGTCCGACGGGTCGGGCCGGTTGGCCAGCCGCCGACTGATGATCGCCGCGGAGGGTCGCGGCAAGGCGGCGCGACCGCGCACCTCGGGCCTGCATCTGCCCGCTAGCGGTGGCGGCCTTGCCTCGATTGACGTTGCTATTCCTGATATTTCGCCCCTGTCGAGAACCGGATGAGCGTCGACACGGAGCCTGCTCCGACCCGAACAGCGGCGATCTGGTGCCCCGACTGGCCGGTGGCATCGGCTGTCGCGATGGCAGACGAGGACGGCGACGGGCCGGTCGCGGTCATGACGGCGAACCGCGTGGTGGCCTGCAACCAGGCGGCCCGCGAGCAGGGTGTGCGCCGTGACCAGTTGCGTCGCGAGGCGCAGTACCGCAGCCCGGGCCTGGTGGTGCTGCCACGAGATGAGGTCGCCGAGGCGCGGCTGTTCGAGCCGATCGCCGTGGCCCTGGAGGCGGTTGCGCCCGGCGTGGAGATCACCAGGCCGGGGCTCGCCGCGCTGCGCGTGCGCGGCCCGGCCCGCTACTACGGCAGCGAGGAGGGGGTGGTCTCAGCAATCGGGGAGGCGATCAACGCGCTGACCGAGGCCTGGGTGGGGGTGGCCGACGGCGCCTTCGCCGCCGCGCTTGCGGCCCGCCGCGGCATCGTCGTCCCGCCTGGCGGATCCTCGGACTTCCTGCACCCCATGCCTATCACCGTGCTCGGGTCCCGGGCCGGGGTCCCGCTGGTCGACCTGCTGCTGCGGCTGGGCGTCCACACGCTCGGGGCCTTCGCCGAGCTGCCCGCCGCCGACGTGTCCGCTCGGTTCGGCGCGGTCGGTGCCTGGGCGCACCGGCTGGCCGGGGCCCGCGACATCCGGCCGGTCGCCGCGCGGCAGCCACCGCTGGAGTGCTCGGTCGAGGTGGTCTTCGAGCCGGCGCTGGACCGGTCCGACGCGGTCGCGTTCAGCTCCCGCACCACGGCCGAGCAGTTCGTCGACCGGCTGGCCCGTCACGGCCTGGCCTGCGTGTGCTTCGAGGCGCAGATCGACACCGAGATGGGCGAGCAGATGGTCCGTCGCTGGCGGCACACCGGGCTGCTCACCGCGGTGGAGATCGTCGACCGGATCCGCTGGCAGTTGGAGGGGCTGTTCTCGAGCACCGACCAGCAGATCAGCGGCGGGGTGTCGCGGCTACGGCTGGTGCCGATCGAGACGGTGCCCACCGGCGCGCACCAGCAGGCGCTGTGGGGCGGGCCGGGGGAGGGCGACGAGCGCGTTGAGCGCGGGCTGGCCCGCGTGCAGACCCAGTTCGGGCACGAGTCGGTGATCCGGCTGTCGGTGCAAGGGGGCAGCAGTCCTGCCGCCCGCACCGGGCGCACGGTGTGGGGGGAGCCGGTCCGGGCCGCGGCTGGCGAGCCGTGGCCCGGGCACCTGCCCGCCCCCGCTCCGGCCATGCTCGTCGACCCGCCCCGTCCCATCCACGTGCTGGACCACGGCGGACGCCCCGTGGCGATCAATGATCGCGGGTCCCTCGTGTCGTCGCCCGCCCTGCTGCGGATGGAGGGCCGGGAGCAGGTGGCCATCACCGCGTGGGCCGGACCGTGGCCGCAGAGCGAGGCGTGGTGGGAGCCGGGTGCTGCGGGGCGGATGCTGCGCTGCCAGCTGGTCGACGTGCACGGTCGCGCGTACGTCGTCGCGTACAACGTCGACGGCAGTCGCTGGATGCTCGAAGGGCTGTACGACTGATGGGCTTCTCGAACCCGCCGATCTCGTGGCGGGAGATGGAGTCGCAGCTGTCCGGTCGCACCACCACTAGTCGCACCCAGCCGCAGAACCGCCCGCCCGAGCATGACGTGCCGTTCTCCCGCAAGCGCGCGCCCTACGAGCCACCCGAGCGGCTCATCGCGAGTGAGCCACAGGTGGCCTACGCCGAACTTCACGCGCACTCCTCCTTCAGCTGGCTCGACGGAGCCTCGTCGCCGGAGGAGATGGCCGAGGAGGCGACGAGACTGGGAGTGAGCGCGCTGGCGCTCACCGATCACGACGGCATGTATGCCGCGCCACGATTCGCGGCGGCGGCGGAAGAACTAGGCGTGGCAACGATTTTCGGAGCAGAACTGTCCGTCGACTCTCCTCCCGCGCGCAGCAGCAGCGAGCGCATGGTCGCGGCGCGGGTGGGCATGCCCGACCCGCCGGGCCGTCATCTGGTCGTCCTCGCCCGCAACCCCGATGGTTACGCCGCGCTGTGTCGGGTGATCAGCGAGGCGCAGTTGCGCGGCGGGGTGAAGGGCCGTCCGGTCTACGACTGGGACGAGCTCGCCGACGCAGCGGGCGACGGCAACTGGCTGGTGCTCACGGGCGGGCGCAAGGGTCCGCTCAACTCCGCGCTCGGCACCGGCGGAATGTTCGCCTACGACGAGGCCCGTCGCGCACGAGACGACCTCATCCATCGGTTCGGCTCCACCAATCTCGTCGTCGAGCTCACGCACCTGGCCGAGCCGCTGGCCGACGAGCGCCTCGACACCCTGCACCGGCTGGCCATGGAGTCCGGGCTGCCGGTGGTGGCCACGAGCGGTGCGCACTACCACTCGCCGGAGCGCCGGCGCCTGGCCACGGTGATGGCTGCGACCCGCGCACGCAGCACCCTGCCCGACATGGCCGGCTGGCTGCCCCCAGACCAGCGGCTGCGCTCGGGGGCGGAGATGGCGGCCCGGTTCGCCCGCTGGCCCGGCGCCGTTGAGGCCGCTGCGCGCATCGGCGCGGAGATCGCCTTCCCGCTGCACCTGGTGGCCCCGAACCTGCCGCCGTTCCCGGTTCCCGACAGCTTCTCCGGCGAGATGTCGTACCTGCGCCACCTCACCCTCGCGGGCGCGCGCGCCCGCTGGGGTCCGCGCGACGCCGACAACGAGAAGTCCTATGCGCAGGTCGACCGCGAGCTGGAGATCATCGAGAACCTGGGTTTCCAGGGCTACTTCCTGGTCGTGTGGGAGATCGCGAAGTTCTGCCGCGACAGCGGGATCATGTGCCAGGGCCGAGGCAGCGCGGCGAACTCCGCGGTCTGCTACGCCCTGCACGTCACGGCGGTCGACGCGGTGAAGTACGGGCTGCTGTTCGAGCGGTTCCTATCCGCCGAGCGGCACGAGGCGCCCGACATCGACGTCGACATCGAGTCCGGCCGTCGCGAGGAGGTCATCCAGCACGTCTACGAGATGCACGGCAGACGGCACGCGGCGCAGGTCGCCAACGTCATCACCTACCGCCCGCGCTCCGCAGTGCGTGACGTCGCCAAGGCCCTCGGCTACTCCGCCGGCCAGCAGGATGCGTGGAGCAAGAAGGTCGAGCGGTACTCGTGGAACGTCGCACCCGATCTCGCCGAGGACCAGGACAACCCAGAGGCGATGCCTGCCCTGGTCGCCGAGCTGTCCGGTGAGCTGATGAACGCCCCGCGGCACCTGGGCGTGCACTCCGGCGGCATGGTGATGTGCGACCGGCCGATCATCGAGGTCTGCCCGGTGGAGTGGGCGCGCCGAGAGGGCCGCACCGTCCTCCAGTGGGACAAGGACGACTGCGAGTACGCGGGCCTGGTGAAGTTCGACCTACTAGGGCTGGGGATGCTGTCGGCGCTGCGCTACTGCTTCGAGTTCATCGAGACGTGGCACGGGCGCAAGCTCGATCTCTACGACATCCCGGCCGACGATCCCGACGTCTACGACATGCTCTGCAAGGGCGACACCGTCGGCGTCTTCCAGATCGAGAGCCGCGCACAGATGTCCACGCTGCCGCGCCTGAAGCCGCGCAAGTTCTACGACCTGGTCATCGAGATCGCGCTCATCCGTCCCGGCCCGATTCAAGGCGATGCGGTACATCCGTACCTGCGTCGTCGCGATGGACTCGAGCCTGTCACCTACCCGCATCCTGACCTCGAGCCGATCCTGCACAAGACCCTCGGCGTGCCGCTGTTCCAGGAGCAGCTGATGGAGATCGCCATCAGGGTGTGCGGCTTCACCCCGGGGCAGGCCGACGAGCTGCGTAGGGCGATGGGCTCCAAGCGATCCCTGGAGAAGATGGTCGCGATGAAGCAGCGGCTCTACGACGGCATGGCCGCGCACGGCCTCGACCGTCTGACCGCCGACGACATCTACACGAAGATCCAGGCGTTCGCGGCCTTCGGCTTCCCCGAGAGTCACAGCATCTCGTTCGCGTTCCTCGCGATCGCGTCGTCGTGGCTGAAGCTGCACTACCCCGACGCCTTCCTCGCCGCGCTGCTCAACGCCCAGCCGATGGGCTTCTACTCGACGCAGTCGCTCGTGCACGACGCTCGGCGGCACGGTGTCACGGTCCTTCGACCCGACGTCAACATCTCCGGTGCCGACGCCACGTTGGAACCGCACGAGGAGGCGACCGGTCTTGCCGTTCGGCTCGGACTGTCCGGCGTACGGACCATCGGCGCCGACCTCGCCGAGCGCATCGTTGCCGAGCGGGAGGCCAACGGGCCGTTCGCCTCGATGACCGATCTTGCCGGCCGCGTCGGCCTGACCACCGATCACGTCGAGGCCTTCGCCACGGCGGGCTCCTTCGACGGCTTCGGGCTGACGCGCCGCGAGGCGCTGTGGAAGTCGGCGGCCGCCGCGTCCCGCGGGCCGCAGCACCTCGATGTCGTGCCCGAGACCACGCCGCCGCCGCTGCCGCAGATGAGTCTGGACGACCAGCTCGTCGCCGACCTGTGGGCCACCGGCATCAGCGGCGACTACCCGACCGCGCTCATTCGCGAGCGACTCAACGGGCTGAACGTCATCACGGCCGAGGGTCTTGCCGAGATCCCCGACCGCACGCGCATCACCGTCGGGGGAGTGGTCACCCACCGGCAGCGCCCGTCCAGCGCAGGCGGCATCACCTTCTTGTCGCTGGAGGATGAGACCGGACTGGTCAACGTCATCTGCCACCCGGGGGTCTGGGACCGGCACAGCCGAGTGGCCCGCGACAGCGGCGCGCTCCTGATCCGGGGGATGCTCGAACGGCAGAGCGGGGCGACCAACATCGTGGCCGAGCGTATTGCCAGACTGCCGCTCGGAGTGACCACTCGCTCGCGAGACTTCCGCTGAGGAGGCACCAATGACGATGACCCAGACCGTCCCGGCTCTGCCCGTGCTGGACCTGGCGGCCGGCGCGGAGTTCTACCGCGATCGACTCGGGTTCACGATCGTTCATCTCGACGATGGCATCGCCGTCCTTCGGCGCGACGAGGCGTGGATCCACCTGTGGGGATCGAGCAACGAGGAGTGGCGCGCGGTCGATCCCGTCGAGCTAGCGCAGCGACCGGTGCGCATGGGCGCCGAGTCCTTCCTGTCGGGTACCGCGAGCTGCCGGATCCGCGTCGACAACGTCGACGAGCTGTTCGAGGAGATGACGGCGCAGTCCGTCGTGCACCCGGTCAGCAGGTCGGGGCCGACCGATACAGAATGGGCGACCCGGGAGTTCGCCACCCTCGACCTCGATGGCAACCTTCTGGCGTTCTTCCAGTTACGCGATCAGTAGGAGGCGTCATGTCGGTCTGGTTCATCACTGGTGCATCGAGAGGCTTCGGGCGACTGTGGGCGCAGGCCGCGCTGGAGCGTGGCGATCAGGTCGCCGCGACTGCGCGGGACACCGCGACTCTTGACGGACTCGTCGAGCAGTTCGGCGACAACGTGCTGCCAATCCAGCTCGACGTCACCGATCGTGCTGCCGCCTTCGCTGCTGTTGCCGCGGCGCACGAGCGCTTCGGCCGACTCGACATCGTGGTGAACAACGCCGGATACGGACACTTCGGTTTCATCGAGGAGCTCTCCGAGGACGAGATGCGTGCGCAGCTCGAGACCAACGTGTTCGGCGCCCTGTGGGTAACACAGGCTGCCTTGCCGTTCCTGCGGAGGCAGGGAGCCGGTCGCATCCTGCAGGTGTCGTCGATTGGCGGCATCACGGCCTTCCCGATGGTCGGCGCGTACCACGCTTCGAAGTGGGCGCTGGAGGGCTTCAGCCAGGCGCTTGCCCAGGAGGTGGCGCCGTTCGGCATCAAGGTCACGCTCATCGAGCCTGGGCCGTTCGGCACCGACTGGAGTGGATCGTCGGCCAGCCACTCCGTCGAACTGGACGACTACCGCGAGGTTCGCGCGCACGTCCAGGAAGTGCGCAGGGCACGCATGGCGAACAACTCCGCGGCTCCGGAGACGACTGTCGCCGCAGTTCTTGCGGTCGTGGATTCCGACGATCCGCCGCTGCGGATGTTCCTCGGCAGTACACCGCTCGCGCTGGCGAAGGCCGACTACGCCTCCCGCATCGAGGGCTGGGACAAGTGGCAGGACGTCGCGGCCACCGCCAGCAACTAGCCCCCCCGACCTTGAGGTTCCGCCCACATTTCGGCCACGGAGGTGGGCGGAACCTCAAGGTCGGCGAGAGGGTTAGGCGGGGCGGGTCTTACGGCGCTCGGCCTTCTGCTCGTACATCACGCGGTCGGCTGCGTCGATCGCCGCCGTGAGCCCCTGAGACACGGTTACTGCAGCCCACCCGATCGAGGCCTCGATGCCGACCGCCGCGAAAGCTCGCTCGATGTTCGCGATGACGGAGTCCGCGGCATGCAGGTCGCACTGCCTCATGAGAACCGCGAACTCGTCGCCTCCGATGCGGGCCACGACGTCGGAACCGCGGACCGCCCCGCGAAGTGCGCGACCGGCCGCGCGGATCAACTCGTCGCCGGCGGCGTGGCCGCCCTCGTCATTGACGCGCTTGAGCCCGTCCAGATCGATGACCGCCGTGATGGTCGGGTCGGCGAGGCGACGGAACCGCTCCTCCTCCTCGAGCACGGTCCGGTCCCACGCGCGCCGGTTCATCAGGCCGGTGAGCGCGTCGGTCTCGGCCGCTGCGGTTGCCTGGGTCAGGCCGACGGCGACCTGCTCGCGGTAGCGATCGGCGGCGAGGACGAGGGTCAGCACGCGCCCCATGAATTGCAGGAGCGGAATCGCGGTGGCCACCGCGTCATCGTCGAGCCGATGGCTCTTGTCGATGCCGCAGATCGTGCCGAACAGGTTACCGTTGGGCTCATCGATGACCGCGCCCGCGTAGGTGCCGACCTGCATATCGTTGATCTCGGCCGCGTGGGCGTACTCCGGGATCTCGCTGGGGATCGCGCTGACCGTGGGCGTCGTGCCTGCCGCCATGTGGATGCAGAAGGAGTCCTGCCACGGAGTCGCGTCACCGTAGGAGATGCCGTAGTGGTTGTCCTCGTTCAGGTAGAGGAAGGTCTGCTGCCCATTCTCCACTCGCGTGACCGACCACAGCGCGAGCGGCAACTGGGAGGACAGGTAGGTGAGAACGAGGTGCGCGGCCTTGTCGAAATCGAGATCGGCCGAGATGGTCGGGGCGCTCATCAGCGCAGGTTACCTGCCCGGTGCAAGCGGGTGATGAACGACGCTACGGGTGCGGCTCGGCCTCGACTTGCAGAGCCGCGACCGGGGCCCGCCTGGTCGCCAGGTAGGAGCCGAGCAGCACGAGCGGGAAGCCGATCGCGATGCCGAGGGTGAACGGCTCGTCGAGGATGACGATGCCCAGCACGACGGCGACTGCGGGATTGACGTAGGTGATCAGCGTCGTGCGCGACGGACCGACCTCGCCCACAAGCGCGAAGAACAGGACGAACGCGGCTGCGGTGCAGACGATGCCGAGCAGGGCGACGGCGATCCACGCCGACGCGGGAACCGGTGCGGTCGGCCTGGTCAGGAAGGCGAACGGCGCGTAGATGACCGCGTTGATGCTGATTGCGATCGCCATGACCGCCACTCCGGGCACTCCCTGCAGCTTCTGGTCGATGATGATCGGACCGAGGGAGTAGCCGACGACGGTCACCACGAGCGCAGCGATCGCCAGGAAGCTGTCGCTGCTGACGTCAAAGCCAACGAGCGCCGCGACGCCGACGATCCCGACGCCCATGCCCACCAGGCGGCCGCCGGTGAGACGGTCGTCAAGCCCGAACCGCCACGCCAGGAGGGCGGTCGTGATCGGGACGGCGGCGATGAACAGGCCCGCTAGCGAGCTCGAGATGTGCTGCTCGGCCCAGGTCAGGGCCAGCAGCGTGAAGGTCAGCTCGACGAGCGCGAAGGTGAACACCCATCGCCAGTGCCCGCGCAGGCGGCGCAGCTGCCCGGTCGCAATCGCGATGGGGAGCAGGATCAGGGCGGCGAGGGCCATCCGGCTGAAGATCACCATGGACACCGACATCGACTCGACGCCCACCTTGATCAGCAGGTAGGGAATGCCCCAGATGATCCCGAGGGAGACGAACATGATCCAGCCGCGTCGTGACACGGGACGCAACGCTAGCCGGAGGGACTGACGGGCCGGCCGGATTGCGATCAGTAGGCTTGACTCCCCACCAGAACGGCAGGCGAGACGCATGAGCAGCACCACCGACGAGGTTCGCGGCGCCGAGGAGCGCGAGGCCTACGACGTCATGGCCATCCAGGAGCGCTGGCTCCCGGTGTGGGACGAGCTCGCGCCATTCCGCTCGGGTCGCCCGGATGATCAGCGCCCCAAGAAATACATCCTCGACATGTTCCCGTACCCCTCAGGGGACCTGCACATGGGCCACGCCGAGGCGTACGCGCTGGGAGATGTCATCGCCCGCTATTGGGTGCAGAAGGGCTTCAACGTCATGCATCCCATCGGCTGGGATGCCTTCGGCCTGCCCGCGGAGAACGCGGCGATCAAGCGCAATGAAGACCCGATCATCTGGACCTACGAGAACATCGCGCAGCAGAAGTCGTCGATGCGCCACTACGCCTGCTCGTTCGACTGGGACCGCACGTTCAACACGTGCGACCCCGAGTTCTACAAGTGGAACCAGTGGTTCTTCATCCAGATGTTCGAGCGCGGTCTGGCGTATCGCAAGGACAGCGCCGTCAACTGGTGCCCGTTCGACCAGACTGTTCTGGCCAACGAGCAGGTTGTCGCCGGCCGCTGCGAGCGCTGCGACACGCTCGTCACCAAGAAGAAGCTGACGCAGTGGTACCTGCGCATCACCGACTACGCGGACCGCCTGCTCGATGACATGAAGCAGCTCGAGGGTGCGTGGCCCGACAAGGTCCTGCTGATGCAGAAGAACTGGATCGGTCGCTCGACCGGTGCGGAGGTCGCCTTCGAGATCGAGGGTCGCGACGAGCCGGTCACCGTCTACACGACGCGTCCGGACACCCTGTACGGCGCGACGTTCTTCGTCGTTGCCGCAGACTCCGACCTCGCGGCCGAGCTCGCCGCGGGCACGTCCGCGCAGGCGGCGTTCGACGAGTACCTCGAGGGCGTCAAGCGCGAGTCGGACATCGACCGCATGGACTCCTCGCGTGCGAAGACCGGCGTGTTCCTCGAGCGGTACGCGATCAACCCCGTCAACGGCGAGCGCATCCCGGTGTGGGCGTCCGACTACGTGCTGTCCGACTACGGCACGGGCGCGATCATGGCCGTGCCGGCGCACGATCAGCGCGACCTGGACTTCGCCCGCACCTTCAACCTGCCGGTCCGCGTAGTCGTCGAGTCCGACGAGGACCCGATCGCCACGGGCATCGCCACCGGCGACGACGGACCGCACGTCAATTCCGGCCCCCTCGACGGACTCGACAAGGCCGACGCCATCGCCGCGATCATCGATGTTCTCGTCGAGCGCGGAACCGGTGAGCCCTCGATCAACTACCGGCTGCGCGACTGGCTGATCTCCCGCCAGCGCTACTGGGGCACGCCGATCCCGATCATCCACTGCCCGGATCACGGCGAGGTCGCCGTCCCGCTCGACCAGCTGCCCGTGAAACTGCCACCTGCCGAGGGCCTGGACCTGAAGCCGAAGGGCACCTCGCCCCTGGGCGCCGCTACCGACTGGGTCAACACCACGTGCCCCACGTGCGGAGGTCCTGCACTGCGCGACACCGACACGATGGACACGTTCGTCGACTCGTCCTGGTACTACCTGCGCTACGCGAGCCCCCACGACGACACGCAGCCCTTCGATCCCGAGGCCGTTCGCGAGTGGCTACCCGCCGATCAGTACGTCGGCGGCGTCACGCACGCGATCCTGCACCTGCTGTACTCGCGGTTCTTCACCAAGGTCCTGTTCGACATGGGCATGGTCGACTTCACCGAGCCGTTCTCGCGCCTGCTGAATCAGGGCATGGTGCAGATGGACGGCTCGGCGATGAGCAAGTCGCGCGGGAACCTGGTGCGGCTGTCTGACGAACTGGCCGAGCACGGCGTGGACGCGCTGCGCCTGTCGATGGTGTTCGCCGGACCGCCCGAAGACGACATCGACTGGGCCGAGGTCTCGCCCGTTGGCTCGAAGCGCTTCCTCGCCCGCGCCTGGCGCCTGGCCGGTGACGTGACGAGTGCGCCGGGCGTGGACTTCACGACCGGCGATGTCGAGTTGCGCAAGGCCACCCATCGAGCCGTGTCCGAGTCGGGCATCGCTGTGGAGTCGCTGCGCTTCAACGTCGCCGTCGCTCGTGCGATGGAACTGGTGAACGTCACCCGCAAGGCGATCGACTCCGGCTGCGGACCCGCCGACCCGGCGGTCCGGGAGGCGGCCGAAGCGGTGGCCATCATGCTGTCCCTCGTCGCGCCGTACACGGCCGAGGACATGTGGAACCGTCTCGGCCACGAGCCGGCTGTCGCCCTGGCTGGCTGGCCCGAGGTCGACCCGGCGCTGCTGGTCGAGGAGACCGTCACGTGCATCGTCCAGGTCGCGGGCAAGGTGCGCGACCGCCTCGAGGTATCGCCAACGATCACCGAGGACGAGCTGCGCGAGCTGGCGCTCGCGTCCGACGGACTCGTGAAGGCTCTTGAGGGCCGCGAGATCCGCACGGTGATCGTGCGGGCGCCGAAGCTCGTAAACGTCGTACCTGTGTGATTACCTCCGCTCGATGATCGAGATCTCACCGGACGACGCGCGCCGCATCGCGCTGCGCGCTTCCGGACTGCTCTCGAACGAGCCCACGCCGGCGGTCGCGCAGAAGGCGTCCGCGAAGCGGCAGTCGACGATTGTGCGCGGGATGCTCAGCGATCTCGGCGCGGTGCAGCTCGACACGATCTCCGTTCTCGCGCGGTCGCATGAACTGATCGCCTACTCGCGCTTCGGCGCGGTGCGTCGCGCGGCGATCGAGAACGCCTACTGGAGCGACAACCACGCGTTCGAGTACTGGTCGCACGCGGCGTGCATCCTGCCGATGGAGTTGTGGCCGGACTTCGCGTTCCGTCGCCGGCACTACATGCGCAAGGGTCAGCGCTGGCACGGCGTGCCGAAGAAGGACCTCGCCGCGCTGCTCGCCACCATTCGCGATTCCGGGCCGATCACCACAAGCGATGTCGGCGGCGCCAAGAGTGGCAGCGAGTGGTGGGAGTGGTCGGACTCCAAGATCGCCCTCGAGTCACTGCTCGACGTCGGCCAGGTGGTTGTCACGAAACGCGTCGGCTGGCGTCGCACCTACGACCTCGCCGAGCGCGCCGTGCCCGAGCAGTACCTGCACGACGACCGCACCGACGAGGAGTGCAACATCGCACTCGTAGCCGCGGGCGCTCGGGTGATGGGCATCGGCACGGCTGGCGATATCTCCGACGTTCACCGGATTCTCAACATGGCGGTCATCACGCACGCCGACGCCGTCGGACTCGTCGAGGTGAAGGTCAAGGGCTGGCCGCGCACCTGGGCGACCCAGGAGGCGATCGACTGGCTGTCGGTCGACCAGCGCGATCGCCATCGCACCACCTTGCTGTCGCCGTTCGATCCGATCGTGTGGCACCGCCCGCGCACCGAGCGCATTTTCGGCATGACCCACCGCCTCGAGGCCTACACGCCCGAGCCCAAGCGGGTCCACGGCTACTTCGCCATGCCCGTTCTCCACCAGGGCCGTCTCGTCGCACGCGTGGACCCCAAGCGCGAGGGCACGACCCTCATCGGCCGTCGCATCACGCTGGAGACCTCGTCCGCCCAGGCGATTCACGGCACCGTTCGAGCGCTGCGCGAGGCCGCCACCTGGGTGGGCTGCACCGACGTGGCCATCGGCGACGTAGTGCCAGCGGCCAGTGCGGACAAGCTCAGGAATGCGCTCGCCTCCGGCGAATAGGGTGCCGTCATGCCGGAGGAGCGCGTAGTCGTCATCACCGACTCGACGTGCTACCTCCCGTCGGGCTGGGCTGCCGAGCGTGGCATCGGCATCGTTCCCGTGCAGGTGATCGTCGGCGGGCAGTCGTTCGACGAGACAGAGGACACCCAGGCCCAGCGCGTCGCGGAGGCCCTGAGCCAGTGGCAGCCGGTGACGACCTCTCGACCATCGCCAGTGCGATTCGAGCAGGCCTACGACGTTGCCGTCGACTCGGGCGCAACGCAGATCGTCGTCGCCACGCTGTCCGCAGCCATCTCGGCGACGTACGAGTCCGCCGTGATGGCGGCCAAGGACTGCGCCGTGCCGGTGCGAGTCGTCGACAGCCGAAGCATCGCGATGGGTCTGGGCTTCGCCGTGCTGAGCGGTGCCGAGGTCGCGGCGCGCGGAGGCACCGCAGACGAGGTCGCCGCGATCATCGAGCACCGGGCGGAGTCGTCGTGGGTGTTCTTCTATGTCGACACTCTGGAGTACCTGCGTCGCGGCGGGCGGATCAGCTCGGCGCGTGCGGCAGTAGGGCAGGCGCTGAAGGTGAAGCCGCTGCTGCAACTGGTCGACGGCCACGTCGCTCCGCTCGAGCAGGTGCGCACCTCCGGTCGGGCACTGGCCCGACTCGAGGAACTCGCCGTGACTGCGGCTGGCGAGGTGCCCGTCGATATCGCGGTGCAGCATCTGGCTTCGCCCGAGCGCGCCGACGCCCTGGCCACGCGCCTGCGCGAGCGACTTCCTGAGGCGTCGGTTGTTGAATGCCCGGTCGGCGGTGTGGTGGGCGCGCACGTTGGGCCGGGGATGGTCGCCGTCGTCGTCGCTCCCAGACCTGGAACTGTCGCAGAGTGAGCGATCTCCCCGAGCCCGTGTGGTGGGTGCTCGCCGCGGTCGTCGGCTACGCGCTCGGCGCCGTCAACCCCGCCGCGATCATCGCGAAGGTTTTCCACGTCGACCTGCGGGGTTCGGGGTCGGGCAATCCCGGCGCCACCAACGTGGGGAGAGTCCTCGGTCCGCGCTGGGGAGTGCTCGTCGGCGCGCTCGACATCCTCAAGGGATTCATTCCGGCCGTGGTGTTCGGGATCCTCGGCGGCCAGACGGCGGGCGAGGTCGCCGGACTCTCGGCGGTCCTCGGGCACATCACATCGCCCTATCTCAAGGGGCGCGGCGGCAAGGGGGTTGCTACGACCCTTGGTGCGATTCTCGGCGTGCAGCCCCTCCTCGCGATCCCCGTTCTCATCGCATTCGGCATCGGGGTACTGATCTGGCATCGCGTCGGCCTCGGCGCAGTGCTCGGTGCCGTCGCGCTCGCTATCAGCGGTGTGGTCGGCTGGTGGACGGGCTGGACCGACCAGGCCGACATGTGGTTCGCGGTGATCCTCGCCGCGATCGTTCTCGTCCGTCATCAGCGCAACGTGCGCGAGGCCTGGCACCAACTGCGGCCGTAGCGGTCCACAGTCGGCAGGAGCCGCCGGGTGCTCCACAGGCGAGCTCGACGATGACGTTCGCGGTCTCGTCGTGCCTACCGTGCCCGAATGGGATGGTTCGGCCGACGGTCCGAGTCCGCTCGAGCGATCGAGGCAGCGGCGACGGAGCGCCTTGAGCGACTGGCGCGCCAGTGGCGTCCGCCGCCGTCCGGTCCCGACGCACCCACCGACGGCAGCGGACCCGCCCCGCCCGATCCCTGGCAGAGCGTGCTCAGCGACGACACCGGTCCACGGCGCATTCGGGTTGGACCCTGGGGCCGGCCCGCGGTGCGGGCGCTGGTGATCCTCGTCTCGATCTGCCTGGCGGTGACCGCGTGGTGGTGGTGGTCGGGCCGACCGCGGGAGGTGGTCGCCGCCCCGGTCGTGGTGGCGACGGGGGTGCCCATCGCGGGCTCGACCGTCGAGCAGTCCACGTCACCCAGCAGCACGCCAGTCGTTGCATCGCAGGTCGTGGTTCATGTCGCCGGACTCGTCGCCCAGCCCGGCCTTATCACGCTGCCGGCCGGAGCGCGCGTGGCGGACGCGATCGCCGCTGCCGGGGGAGTCACCCGGAAGCGGGCCGCGGACAGCGTGAATCTGGCTCGGATCCTCGTCGACGGCGAGCAGATCGTCGTCAGCGACGCACCGGCCGCAGCCTCGGGATCACCGCCCGTTGCCTCCGGACCACCGGTTCTCGACCTGAACGCGGCAGACGGCGCCGCGTTCGAGGGACTGCCCGGAGTGGGACCGGTCCTAGCCGGCCGGATCCTGGAATGGCGCACGGCGAACGGGCCGTTCCGATCGGTCGACGAGCTCGGCGAGGTCAGCGGGATCGGCGACGCCACCCTCGCGCGCCTGCGCCCCCTCGTGCGGGTGTGATCGACGGCCGCCTGCTGCTGCCCGCTCTCGCGGCCTGGCTCGGCGCCTTGGTCGCTGGCACCGTCGTCGCGCAGTCGGAGCCTGACCGTCAGGGTCGCGCGGTCCTCCTCGCGATCCTCGCGATAGCGGGATTGGTGGCGCTGATCGCGGTCTGCGTCACTCTCGCGTCGACCGGCCGGGGACTTCGCAGCGCGACAGTTGCGCTCGTGATCGGCACGTTTCTCATCGGTGGCCTGGCCGCGTGCGCGCACGCCGCCTCCATCAGTGCCGAGCCCGTCGCCACGTGGGTGCGTTCCCGCGCGACGGCGAGGGTCGAAGCCGTGGTCATGGGTGAAGGACGCCGCCGCACATCGGCGGGCGGTGCGTCATGGCAGCAGGCGGTCCGCGTCGAGGTTCCGCTCACGGCGAGCCGGATCTCGTCGCGCGGTGTCGCCGTCGCCGTCGACCTTCCGCTCGTCCTTCGGCTCTCCGCGGACTCGCCGGTCCCATCGCCGGGCAGCTCGATCGTGGTGTCGGGGCGGCTCGGCCCGGTCGCTCCAGGTGTCGATGCGGCGGGATCGCTGACGCCGATTCGGGAGGCCGTCGTCACCTCCGCGCCGGGTGTGGTCGACGACTGGGCGCACCGCATGCGATCCGGATTGAGGACTGCTCTGGGCGGGACGCCATCCGATGGCGGAGCGCTGGTCGCCGGCCTGGCCGTCGGAGACGAGTCGCTGCAGTCGGATGACCTCGACCGCGCGATGCGGGTCACCGGCCTGTCGCACTTGACCGCGGTGTCGGGCGGAAATGTCGCGGTGATCGTCGTTGTCGTCCTGGCAATCGTCACCGTCCTCGGGCTTCCCGTGATCGCCCGCGTCGGCGCCGCGCTTGCGGCCCTGGCCTTCTTCGTCATCCTCGTCGGCCCGCAGCCCAGCGTGCTGCGCGCGGCGGTCATGGGCGCCGTCGTGATCGCGGGCATGCTCGTCGGCGGCCGACGGGCCGGGCCGTCGGTGCTTGCCGCCTCGGTGCTCGTGCTCGTCGTCGTGAGCACAGCGCTGGCGCTGTCGTGGGCCTTCGCGCTCTCGGTCGGCGCCACCGCCGGCCTGGTCCTGCTCGCGCCATCCGTGCGAGCGGGGATGGATGGGTGGCGGCTCACGAGGAGGCTTCCGCCTGTACTGCGTGACGCCATCGCGATCACCGTCGCTGCGCAGCTGTCGACGCTGCCGATCCTGCTGCTCATGGGTGCGTCGACCGGATTTGTATCCCTGCCCGCGAATCTCATCGCGATGCCCGTGGTTCCGGCGGTCACGGTGCTGGGTCTGCTGGCCGCGCTCTCCTCCCCGGTCGCGCCCGCCCTCGCACATGTACTCGCCGTTCTCGCCTCGTGGCCAGCCTCGTGGATCGCCTGGGTCGCGCACACGGGCGCGTCGCTCCCGCTCGCGACCGTTCCGTGGCCGAGCGGTCCGGTCGGGGTGGGCGCCGTCGTCGCCGTCCTGGTGTCGGGCTGGCTGCTGCTGCGGTGGCTGCGCGGCGCCTTTCCGCGTGGAGTGCCGGGCAGGCTGGCCGGTGTCGCCGTCGGGCTCGCACTCGCGACGACACTGCTCTGGCTGGTGTCGCCGCCCGACCGCCGATCGTGGCCCCCACCCGGCTGGTTCGTCATCATGTGCGACGTCGGCCAGGGCGACGCGCTTCTGGTGCGATCGGGGGAGGGCGCCGCCGTGGTCGTCGACGCGGGACCTGAACCCGAGCGGGTCGATCGCTGCATCAATGACGCGGTGGTATCCACGGTCTCTGCGGTGGTGCTCACGCACTTCCACGCCGATCACGTCGACGGGCTGGTCGGCGTCCTCCACGGGCGGGCGGTACCCGCCATCTATGTGTCGCCCGTACGTGAGCCGATCGAGCAGGCGATCGCCGTCAGCGAGCTTGCTGAGCAGGCGGGTATCCCGGTGATACCGATCTCTGCGGGCGACGAGCGAGTTGTCGGCGGTCTGCGATGGCGCGCACTGTGGCCGCGGCGCGTCATCAACGAGGGATCGGTCCCGAACAACGCAAGCATCGTGCTCACCGTGGACGTTGCAGGCAGATCCATCCTGCTGACCGGTGACGTCGAACTCGCCGCACAGGCCGCGATCCTGCCCGATCTCACGGGTTCGCACTTCGACGTGGTCAAGGTCCCGCACCACGGATCGCGAGACCAGGACCCACGACTCGCGCCGCTGACCGCACCGTCCGTTGCGCTGATCAGCGTCGGGGAAGGGAACACCTACGGGCATCCGGCCGACGAGACCATCGCGGAGTGGGAAGCGGTGGGCGCGCTCGTCCTCCGCACCGACCTGGCGGGCGACGTCGCCGTGGTCGCGACCTCGGATGGCGTCGCGGTGGTGCTGCGGCGATGACGGTGCCCAGTGGCATAGTGCCTCCATGGACGTCCCGCGCATCACGCTCGCGATCGGCCCCGAGGGTCTCCTTGTCGAGCGGGCCGTCCTCGGTGTCTCGGCCGCGGCGCGGGCTGCCGACCCCTCCGTCCAGCGGTCGGTCATCGACGCGAGCGACGACGAGGCCGTCCTGGAGTTCCGCGAGTCGACCGCGCCGAATCTGTTCGGCGACGGGGGAGTGGTCGTCGTCAATGGCATCGATGGGGCCGACGACCGCCTCGCCAGCGCGGTCCGCGAGGTGCTCGGCGACCTGCCCGACAACGTCTTCCTCGTCTTCACGCATCCGGGCGGCGTCAAGGGCAAGGCGCTTCTCGACTCGATCAAGGCGGCCGGAGCTGAGGTCGTCGACTGTCAGGCCGTGAAGCGCGGAAAGTCCACCATGGAGTTCCTCACCCGCGAGTTCGCCATGCACAAGCGCAAGGCGACGGTCGGCGCCATGGCAGCGCTGTACGAGTCCGTGGGGCAGGACCTTGGGCTCCTGTCCGCGGGTGTTTCGCAACTGTGCGCCGACGTCGATGCCAACCCGATCGACATAGACGACGTGCACGAGTACTTCGCGGGCGTCGCCGAGGTTGCCGGGTTCACGATCGCCGATGCCGTCTGGGAGCGCCGTTACGTCGACGCCGTGAAGTCGCTACGCCTGTCGATGCTCTCCTCGGACGCCGGTCGGGTCGGCCCGGCCACCGTCACCGCACTCGCCTCAGGCCTGCGCACGCTCGTCCGGGTCGGCGGCCTGCCGCCGGGTACCTCCCAGGCCGCTGCCGCGAAGGAGGCCGGAGCCCCGCCGTGGAAGATCGATTCCCTGCGGCGGCAGTGGGCCAGGTGGAGCGGTGACCAGCGCCGCCTCGCAGTTGCCGTCGTCGCGCTTGCTGACGCCGACGGCGCGGTCAAGGGCGGAGTGCTCGAAGGGTCGAGCCTGGACAACGAGCAGAAGTTGCTCGCGATGGAGATCCTCGTCGCGAGCACGTCGGCGTCCGCCCAGCAGTAGCGCCCGTTACGGCAAGTGCACGGTCATGTCGCCACCCGATCCATCGACGACGACCGTCGCATCGAAGGCCTCGGTGAGAGTGGCCGCCGTGAGCACGTCGGCCGGGCTGCCCTCCGCGTGAATCCGGCCACCGCGCATGACGATGAATCGATCGCATACCCGCAGGAGTCGATTCACGTCGTGGCTCACGATGATCGCCGTGCGCCCGCTACGCGCGTGCGTGACGACCAGGTCGTCGAGAACGCGACGGCCGACGAGATCGAGATCGGAGTCAGCCTCGTCGAGCAGCAGCAACGGCGACTGCTGAGCGACGACCCGCGCGAGGTGGACGCGCTTGCGTTCGCCTCCGGACAGTTCCGTCACGGTTCGGTCGGCCAGTTCATCGAGTCCTTGGGCGCTGATCGCGCTCGCGACGATCGCCTCGTCATGGCTCGCGTGCTCGGTGCCCCGCCACGGCGTGCGACCCCACGACACGACCTCGCGGACACTGAACGGGAACGCGAGGGTGGTCTCCTGGCTGACGATTGCCCGGCGTCGCGCACGCTCGATGAGCGTGAGTCCGCTCGCATCGTCGCCGTTCATCAGAACCGAGCCATGCGACGGCGCGAGCTCGGATGACATGAGCTCGACCATCGTCGACTTGCCGGAGCCATTGCGGCCGATGATGCCGGTGACGGTGCCGCTCTCGACGACGAGCGAGGTCGGATGCAGCCGGACGCGGGAGCCGGACACGCGTGATGCCTCGCGCAGTTCCAGGACGGCGGTCATGCCCAGCCGCCCTGCTTGGCGCGCGTTCGCCGGATGAGGATGAAGAACACGGGTGCACCGATGACGGCGGTGATCGCGCCGATCGGTATCTCAAGCGGGTTGGCGGCAACCCTCGCGAGCGTGTCGGCCAGCAGGATGAGAAGGGCGCCCGCGAGCGCACTCAGTACGAGCAGGGGAGCGTGCTTTGGTCCGGCCATCATGCGCACGGCGTGCGGCACGAGCAGCCCGACGAAGGCGATCACTCCGACGACGGCCACTCCCGCCGCGACGAGGAGAACCACCGCGATGAGCGCGATGTACCGCACGCGCGCGACGTTTACGCCCGTTGCCATCGCGGCGCGATCGCCTAGCGACATCACGTCGAGCGGCCGCGCGACCGTCGCGGCGAGCACGATGCCCACGACCACGAACGGAGTGACGGACACGACGCCGCTCCACGTCGACAGGGACAAGCTGCCGCTCGACCAGAACGTGATCGACCGCACGGCCGAGTTCGTGCTCATTGACGCCATCAGTGCCAGCGCGGCGATGGCGAATGCCGTGACCGCGACTCCCGCGAGCAGCAGCGTCACGACCTCGGGCCGCCGATCGCGCATCGACACAGCAACGATGATCGCCGTCGCGATTCCCGCCCCGATGCAGGCGATGCCAGCCGTGAGCACGGTATTGAACGAGGCGCCGACCGTGACGGCAATGACCGCGCCGAGCGCGGCGCCGGCCGACACGCCCACCAGGCCGGGATCGGCCAGCGGATTGCCAAGCGAGCCCTGCATGAGCACTCCGGCTAGGCCCAAGCCACCGCCGACGAGCAACGCCATCGCGACCCTCGGGGCGCGGATGTTCCAGATGATCTCGCTCGTCGACGCGGCAACTCCGGTGCGTAGGGAGACGACGACCGCGATGACCAGTGCCAGTCCGAGAAGCACCGCCACGAGCACCCAGCGGTGGCGGCTCACGTGGCGCTCGTGCCGATGGCGGCTCGTAGTGCGTCGACGAGATTGCCCGTGCGCGGCCCGAACGAGAGCAGGAGCGTGTCGTCGACGGCGACGACGCGCCCGTCCTTGCCGGCCTTGGTCTGGGCCACGCCGGGGAGCCCGACGAGCCCGTCGATACCGCCGACGGATTCGAGGCCCTTCGTCATGACGAGGATCACGTCCGGGTCGAGAGTGGCGACCGACTCCGCTGTCAACGGCACGAATGCGGCGAATCCTGCCTCAGCGCCTGCATCGACGCCGCCGGCCGCAGCGATGAGGGCGTCGGCACCCGAGCCCTGGCCACCGACCAGATAGATCGCGGAGGTTCCGCGAAGGTAAAGGAAGGCCACGCGGGGCGGGTTCGCTGCCGGGGACGCGCTGCTCGAGGTCATGGCCTCGGCAATCACCGTCTCCGCGTCGGCGGCGGAGACGCCAACCGCGGCGGCGACGGCGCGAGTGCGCGGTCCAATGTCGTTGAGGGTCCACGCCTCGGGCACCTCGACGACGGTGATCCCCGTGTCGCGGAGCTGCGTCAGCGCCTCGGCGGGTGCCGTGGCCGCGTCGACGATGACGAGGTCGGGGTCAAGCGAGAGCACCTTCTCGGCGCTTGTGGCATGCGCCTTCGTGACGATGGGAGCGTCGTGGATCTCGGGGACGTCGCTTGTCTCGTCGCGGCCCACGACCCGGTCGCCCACCCCGAGGGCGGCGAGGGTCTCGCCGACTCCGGTGGCCAGGCTGACGATGCGGGTTGGCGCGTCGGCCGCGAGCGTCGGCGTGAGCGGTGTCGGCGCGGGAACGTCGGCCGCGGTGATCGTCACGACTCCCGTGGGACTCGTAGTGGTTGGTCCGGATGTCGACTGGAGCGTCGTCGAGCCAGTAGAGGTCGAACTCGAACCGCAGGAGGCGAGCGTGATGCTCACGGCCGCCGCGAGGACGACGGTCATGATTTTGCGCATCCGGTGATTATCCCCGACGTTTCTGCGCGTGCTCCGACGCAGCGTCGGAAACGAGCCGACATCGCGTCAAGCGAACTGTTGAGGAATTTTCATACGCTCCCGAGGTGAGATCGCTGGCCCATCGCCCCCTGGTGCGCCCCGCTGCGCTGGTCGTCGCTGCCGCGGTCGCCCTGATCACCCTCTTCGTCAGTCCGTCGACCGCGCAGGCCGCGTCGACGGTCGGGGCGCGCACCGTCGTGACGAAGTCCGGGCTGAGCCTGACCGTCGCGCCTGCTCGTCAGCTGAATCCGGCCGGCGCTACCGTCAGAGTGGTCGGCAAGGGCTTCAATCCGACGGTCGGCATTTACGTTGCGCTGTGCGTCACTCCCGCCAAGGGCCAGACCCCCAGCCCGTGCGGTGGGGGAGTCAACACCTCGGGGACCAGCGCCGCGTCGTTCTGGATCTCCTCGAACCCGCCGCCGTACGGCTCAACGCTGGCCATCCCCTACCGCAAAGGCGGTCGTTTCGCGGTCACCTTGCAGGTGTCCTCGATGATCGGCGACGTCGACTGCCGCACTGTGTCCTGCTCGATCGTCACCCGCGCCGACCACACCCGACCGGGTGAGCGCGCCTATGACGTGATCGTTCCCGTCACATTCCGACCCTGAGATCCACCACCACCCTGATTGGAAGGACGTACATGAAGATCACCACCCGCCGCGTCGCGGCGCTTGCCGGTGCGGCAGCCGTTGCGTGCATGGCCGTCACCGGAGGCGTCCTCGCCTCGCCGGCACTCGCCGAGGGACCGTACAACGCCACGGTCGCCGGTTTCCCCGGCAACACCCCGCTCGTCGCCCTGGCTCCCTCGTCGATTCAGCCGGTGGTTGTCACCAACCTGCCCCCGAACGTGGGCGTGTACGTCCTGCAGTGCAAGACCCCAGCCGATCCCCGCCAGGCACCCACGTTGTGCGACAGCTCCGCTGACTCCGTCAACGTGATCCCGTCCGATCCGGCCGGCCGCGCGACCGTCAGCACTCAGGTCCGCCTGAACGCGGAGTTCTACGGCATGAACCCGAACCCCACCGGCCCCGCCGTTGCTCCTGAGTCGGTCGACTGCCGCGTTCCCACGGGCAACCCGCGCTCGACGACCTGCACCCTGTACATCCTGGGCTCGGGCCGCGACAGCGCGAACCCGGCGTACATCCGGGTGTGGCCGACCATGTACTCACCGGTGCGTCCCGACCGCAAGACCGACGTCGCCACGGTGACCGTCGGCGGCAAGCCCGCCACCGCCACGACGAAGCTCGTCGTCAACGTCGCCACCCCGCTCGCGGTCACGATGCAGTCCGGGCTCACCCCGTCGCTGTCCTCCGACAAGTGCTCGGTCTCCGGCGGCAAGATCACCGCACTCGCCAACACCGGCACGTGCACCCTGCTGATCACCACGACCGGCGGCAAGAACTACCAGCCGTTCGTCGGAACCCAGGTGTTCCAGTTGGCAGCCTCCTAGTCCAGGCAATACGAAAGGGCGCCATCCCCTCGGGGATGGCGCCCTTTCGGCGTCTGGTTCTGGCTGGCTAGAGAGCCGCAGCCTGCTTCGTGATCGACGACTTGCGGTTGGCGGCCTGGTTCGCGTGGATGACGCCCTTGCTGGCTGCCTTGTCGAGGGCCTTGTTGGCCTTGCGCGCCTGCTCGTTGGCGGCAGCGGTGTCGCCGGCCTCGACGGCCTCGCGGAACTTGCGCACCTCGGTCTTCAACGAGGACTTCACAGCCTTGTTGCGCTGACGGGCCTTCTCGTTGGTCTTGTTGCGCTTGATCTGCGACTTGATGTTCGCCACGGGGACAACAACTTTCGTGATGCCGAGCCCGAAGGCCCGGGTGGTCAGGGAAACGTCTGGGTGAAGCGACCCCCAAGATTACCCGTAGGCTGGCCCGTAGCCCAAATCGACCCTCACTTCGAGCCTTCGCTCTCGCCTCGTAAGGATTCACGTGCCCGTCCCGCAGCCCGGCAGCACCGACCCGTCGGTGATCCGGAACTTCTGCATCATCGCCCACATCGACCACGGAAAGTCGACCCTGGCCGATCGCATGCTTCAGCAGACCGGTGTCGTCGATGGTCGTTCGATGAGGGCGCAGTACCTCGATCGCATGGACATCGAGCGCGAGCGGGGCATCACGATCAAGTCCCAGGCGGTCCGGCTGCCCTTCACGAGTGATGCGGGCGATACCTACATCCTCAACATGATCGACACCCCCGGTCACGTCGACTTCACCTACGAGGTCTCCCGGTCACTGGCCGCCTGCGAGGGTGCGGTCCTCCTCGTCGACGCCGCGCAGGGGATCGAGGCGCAGACTCTCGCGAACCTCTACCTGGCCCTCGAGAATGACCTCACGATCATCCCGGTGCTGAACAAGATCGACCTGCCCGCCGCACAGCCGGAGAAGTACGCCGCCGAGCTGGCTCGCATCATCGGCTGCGCGCCCGAGGACGTCCTGCTCGTCTCCGCCAAGTCCGGAATCGGCGTGCACGAGCTGCTCGAGAAGATCGTCCGGGAGATCCCGGCCCCGCAGGGCAGCGCCGACGCGCCTGCCCGCGCAATGATCTTCGACTCGGTCTATGACACCTATCGCGGCGTGGTCACCTACGTCCGGGTCATCGACGGGCACATCTCCACTCGCGAGCGCGTGCAGATGATGTCGACCGGCGCGATCCACGAACTGCTCGAGGTCGGCGTCATCTCGCCCGAGCCCGTCCCGGGCAAGGGCCTCGGCGTGGGGGAGGTCGGTTACCTGATCACGGGCGTCAAGGACGTCCGCCAGTCCCGAGTCGGCGACACCATCACGTCCGAGCGCAAGGGCGCCACCGAGGCGCTCGGCGGCTACCGCGATCCCAAGCCCATGGTCTTCTCCGGCCTGTACCCGATCGACGGCTCGGACTACCCCGAACTGCGCGACGCGCTCGACAAGCTCAAGCTGAACGACGCCGCCCTCGTCTACGAGCCGGAGACCTCGCTGGCCCTCGGCTTCGGCTTCCGCTGCGGTTTCCTCGGCCTGCTCCACATGGAGATCGTGCGCGAGCGACTCGAGCGCGAGGCGAACCTCGACCTCATCTCGACCGCACCGAACGTCGTCTACCGGATCGTCGGCGACGACGGCAACGAGATCGTGGTCACCAACCCGAGCGAGTTCCCCACGCAGAAGGTCGCGAAGATCTTCGAGCCGGTCGTGAAGTCGACGATCATCCTGCCGAGTGAGTTCGTCGGCACCGTCATGGAACTGTGCCAGCAGCGACGCGGCACCCTCCTGGGCATGGACTACCTGTCCGAGGATCGCGTCGAGATGCGCTACACGCTCCCGCTCGCGGAGATCGTGTTCGACTTCTTCGATCACCTGAAGTCGCGCACCCGCGGCTACGCATCACTCGACTACGAGCTCACCGGCGAGGAGGAGTCCGACCTGGTGAAGGTCGACATCCTGCTCCACGGCGATGCGGTCGACGCGTTCAGCGCAATCGTGCACCGCGACAAGGCGATGGCCTACGGCGTGATGATGACCGCGAAACTCAAGGAACTGATTCCTCGGCAGCAGTTCGAGGTGCCCATCCAGGCGGCGATCGGTTCGCGCGTCATCACCCGCGAGACCATTCGCGCGATTCGCAAGGACGTGCTCGCCAAGTGCTATGGCGGTGACATCACGCGCAAGCGCAAGCTGCTGGAGAAGCAGAAGGAAGGCAAGAAGCGCATGAAGATGGTCGGCCGCGTCGAAGTGCCGCAGGAGGCATTCATCGCTGCGCTCTCGACGTCTGACGCGCCGAAGAAGTAGCGATGGCCGGCCTTGGCCTGTACCTGCACGTTCCCTTCTGCTCGTCCCGCTGCGGGTACTGCGACTTCAACACCTACACCGCTACCGAGCTCGGCGGCACGGTGCGCCGCGACGACTTCCACGAGACCCTCGCCGCGGAGGTGCGCCTCGCATCCGCGACGCTCGGCCGCCGCGAGGTATCGACGGTCTTCATCGGCGGCGGGACACCGACACTCCTCGGGTCGCGCGGGCTGAACTCACTGCTCGAATCCGTCCGGAGCGAGTTCGACCTTGCCGACGACGCGGAGATCACGACCGAGGCGAACCCCGACAGCGTCGATGAGCAGATGCTCGACGAACTCCTCGCGGGCGGCTTCACTCGCATCTCCTTCGGAATGCAGAGCTCCTCGGAGTCGGTACTCCGCGTGCTCGAGCGCACGCACACTCCCGGCGCGGGGCTGGCGGCAGCGCGAGCCGCATCCCGGGCCGGCTTCGAGCACGTCAACCTGGACCTGATCTACGGCACGCCGGGGGAGTCGGACGACGACCTGCGTCGTTCCCTGTCCGACGCGATCGACGCCGGTGTGGATCATGTCTCCGCGTACGCGCTGATCGTGGAGGACGGAACGCCGCTTGCGCGGAGGGTGCGCACCGGTCAACTGCCCGCGCCCGACGACGATGTCTCGGCCGACCGCTACGCGATCGTCGACTCGATGTTGTCGGCCGCCGGCTTGCACTGGTACGAGGTGTCGAACTGGTCCCGCCCGGGTGGGGAGTGCCGTCACAACCTGGCCTACTGGCACGACGACGACTGGTGGGGCGTCGGACCAGGGGCACACAGCCATGTCGGCGGCGAGCGATGGTGGAACGTCAAGCACCCCCGGACCTACGCGGACCGGCTCGCTGCGGGCGAGTCACCCGAGCAGGACCGGGAGTTCCTCACGGACGAGCAGAGGCACGTCGAGCGGATCATGCTCGGGCTTCGCCTGGCCGAGGGGCTGCCGGTCGACGCGCTGTCCATGTCCGCGCGGCAGCGCGCGGCGGAGCAGGTCGGGGAGGGACTGCTCGAGCCAGCCTCGCTGGAGGCCGGCCGCCTCGTGCTCACCGACCGCGGGCGACTCCTCGCCGACGCCGTCATCCGCGACCTCGTCGACTGATCACCGTCCTCCACCCCGCGAGTGGGCAGTTGTCGGGGCCAAAGCGGTGCTTTGCACCCCGACAACTGCCCACTCGCGGCGCTTATGCGCAGCGACTGAGGTGGCCGTAGACTTGGCACTCAGACGAAGTGAGTGCCAAGGCCGGAGGTGGACATGCTCGAGGAGCGTCGTCTGGCCGTGCTGCGCGCGATCGTCGAGGACTACGTGTCGACCCACGAGCCGGTCGGCTCGAAGGCCCTCGTGGAGCGTCACAATCTCGGCGTCTCGCCCGCGACCATTCGCAACGACATGGCCGCGCTGGAGGAGGAGGGCTTCATCGCCCAGCCCCACACGAGCGCCGGACGGGTCCCCACCGACCTGGGCTACCGCCTGTTCGTCGACCGGCTGTCCGGAGTCAAGCCGTTGACGGGGGCGGAGCGGCGGGCCATCCACCAGTTCCTCGACGAGGCAGTCGACCTCGACGACGTCATGATCCGCACGGTGCGCCTGCTCGCGCAGCTCACGCGGCAGGTGGCGCTGGTGCAGTACCCGTCGTTGTCTCGAAGCAGCGTTCGCCACGTCGAGGTCGTCGCACTGAGTACCACGCGAGTCATCATCGTCATCATCGTCGACAGCGGGCGCGTCGAGCAGCGCATCGTCGACCTCCCCGCGCCGATCACCGACAACGTCCTCGGTGAACTGCGCTCCCGCCTCGTGGTCGCGCTGGGCAACAAGGCCTTCTCGCAGGTGCCCGACGCACTGGTCGACTTCGACCTCGGCTTCCTCGAGGAGGACCGCGTCTTCGCTCGCCTGGTGTCCAGCGCAGTACTGGAAGCAGTCATGGAGCGCGCCGACGAGCGCGTGGTCCTCGGCGGCACCGCGCACCTGGCCCGCTACGGCGAGTCCTTCCCCATCGCGATCCAGCCGGTGCTTGAGGCACTCGAGGAGCAGGTCGTGCTGCTTCGCCTGCTCGGGGAGTCCACCCCGCAGCAGGCCGTCACTGTGCGCATCGGCCACGAGAACCCGATCGAGGGTCTCGGAGCCACCAGCGTGATCACCGCGCGCTACGCCCGCGCCGATCACCCGGTCGCGTCCCTAGGCATCGTCGGCCCGACTCACATGGACTACCCCGGAGCCATGGGCGCGGTACAGGCCGTCGCCCAGTACGTCAGCAGAATCCTGGACGAGCAGTGACATCACGTGGCAACTGACTACTACGCCCTCCTCGGCGTCCCGCGCGACGCCGCACCGGAGGAGATCAAGAAGGCCTATCGCCGGCTTGCTCGGGAACTCCACCCCGACGTCAACCCGGATCCGGAGCATCAGGAGCGGTTCAAGCTCGTCACGGCCGCCTACGAGGTGCTGAGCGATCCCGAGAAGCGCCAGATGTACGACCTGGGCGGCGACCCCCTGCGGGCGAGCGGCGGCCAGGCCCAGGGCGCTCAGTTCGACTTCGGCGACATCATGGACGCGTTCTTCGGCGGCGGCGGCCAACGAGGACCCCGCACGCGATCACGCCGCGGCCAGGACGCGCTCATCCGCATCTCTGTCGAGCTTTCCGACGCGGTGTTCGGCACGACCCGCGATATCACGGTCGACACCGCAACGGTCTGCGGCTCGTGCAGCGGTGCTGGCACGGCTCCCGGTACAGAGCCCGAGACCTGCGTGATGTGCAAGGGCCGCGGGGAGATCCAGTCCGTGCAGCGATCATTCCTCGGCCAGGTCATGACGTCGCGGCCGTGCCCGCAGTGTCAGGGCTTCGGCAGCACCATCCCGCACCCATGCCCGGAGTGCTCGGGAGACGGACGTGTGCGCACGCGTCGCACGCTCACGGTGCGCATCCCCGCGGGCGTCGACACGGGCACTCGCATCCAGCTCACTGGCGAGGGTGAGGTCGGACCCAACGGCGGTCCGGCCGGGGACCTCTACGTCGAGGTGGTCGTCGCGTCGCACCCGATGTTCGAGCGTCGCGGCGACGAACTGCACTGCGTCGTCTCGGTTCCGATGACCGCTGCGGCGCTCGGCACCACCATGACTCTCGACACGCTCGACGGGCCGATGGACATCACCATCAAGCCAGGCACGCAGGCCGGCGAGAACGTGGTCCTGAAGGGCAAGGGCGCCGCTCGACTTCGCTCCGGTGCGCGCGGCGACCTCTACGCGCACCTGCGGGTCGAGACGCCGACCAAGCTGAATCCGCAGCAGGAGGAACTGCTAAGGCAGCTCGCCGCACTTCGCGAGGAGTCCACGGCGCAGGTCACCACTGCGGCCGCGGAGACCGGCGGCTTCTTCACGCGAATCAAGGATGCGTTCTCCTCGAAGTGACCGCCCCTGTGTTCGTTCTTCCCCCCGACGATGTCGCCGGCGCCGGGGTTGGCTCCGTTGTTCGCGTATTCGGTGACGAGGGCCGGCACGCGGTCACCGTGCGTCGGATCGCGACTGGCGAGGAGGTCAGCCTTGTCGACGGCGCCGGACGCCGGCTCACTGGCCGAGTGTCGGCGATACTCGGCAAGCATTCGTTCGACGTCGACGTAGCCGAAGTCGTCGACGAGCCCGAACATGGGCTGCGAGTCACCGTCGTCCAAGCACTGGCCAAGGGCGATCGCGGAGAGCTCGCGGTCGGCCAGCTCACGGAGATCGGCGTCGACGAGATCATCCCCTGGTCGGCGGCGCACAGCGTGGTGCACTGGCGCGGTGACCGGGCCGAGAAATCGGCGGGCCGCTGGTCCGATGCCATCACTGCTTCTGCGAAGCAGTCGCGTCGCGCCCGATTCCCCGTCCTGGCGCCGCTTGCCTCCACGGGAGACATCGTGACCCGCATCGGCGTCGCGTCCGTAGCCGTCGTCCTGCACGAGAGCGCGACCGAGCCGATCTCAGCCGTCGTCGCGCCCGGGGGAGGCGAACTGCTCATCGTCGTCGGTCCCGAGGGCGGAATCAGCCCCGACGAGCTGCTGGCATTCACCGCCGCTGGCGCGCGGGTGGCCCGCCTTGGCCCGACCGTCCTGCGCACGTCGTCCGCCGGTCTTGCCGCGGTGGCGGTGCTCCTGTCGGCGACGACTCGTTGGTCCATCGATGCCGTGGAAGGATGACCAGATGAGCGACTGCCTGTTCTGCGCCATCGCCGCCGGCGAGATTCCCGCTGACATCGTCCACAGCGACGACGACGTCGTGGCCTTCCGCGACATCAACGCCCAGGCACCGGTCCACGTGCTCGTGATCCCACGCGTGCACTATCCGAACGCTGCGGCTGTCGCCGCCGCGGACCCTCGCCTCACTGCTGCCCTCGTGGCCGCGTCCGCTGCGGTGGCCGAGCGGGAGGGCATCGCGGAATCGGGGTACAGAATTGTGACGAACACCGGCGACCGTGCCGGACAGTCGGTGCACCACGTGCACTTCCACGTCCTCGGCGGTCGCGACCTCACCTGGCCTCCGGGCTAGTCAGAAATCTGGAAAGGCGCATGACCACACCAATCGCAGAAACACCGCGCGCTCAGACGACGATCATCGTGCCCGCTTCGCAGCCGATGGTGGCGCTGCTCGGCTCACGTGACGAGTTCCTCCGCCTGATCGAGAATGCCTTCCCGTCGGCCGACATCCTCGCGCGGGGCAACGAGATCACGGTCACGGGAAGCCCCGAGGACGTCGGCATCATCGACACGCTCGTCGGCGACATGCTCTCCATGCTTCGCGCCGGTCAGGCTTTGTCGGCAGAGTCGGTGGAGCGCAGCATCGGGCTGATGCGATCAGGTACGCGACCCAGCGACGTGCTCACGGGCAACATCCTCAGCAATCGCGGCCGCACGATCCGCGCAAAGACCCTTAATCAAAAGCGGTACGTCGACGCCATTGACAACAACACCATCGTCTTCGGCATCGGTCCCGCGGGCACGGGCAAGACCTACCTGGCGGTGGCCAAGGCGGTACAGGCTCTGCAGGCGAAGCGGATCAACCGCATCGTCCTCACCCGTCCCGCGGTCGAGGCGGGGGAGCGCCTTGGGTTCCTGCCCGGCACCTTGTCGGAGAAGATCGACCCGTACCTGCGCCCGCTGTACGACGCGCTGCACGACATGATCGATCCGGACTCGATTCCGCGCTTGATCACGAGCGGAACTATCGAGATCGCGCCGCTGGCCTACATGCGCGGGCGCACTCTCAACGACTCGTTCATCATCCTCGACGAGGCGCAGAACACCACCGCCGAGCAGATGAAGATGTTCCTCACGCGCCTGGGATTCGGCTCCACGATGGTCATCACTGGCGACATCACGCAGGTCGACCTGCCCGGCGGCGCGACCAGCGGACTGCGCGTCGTCTCGGAGATCCTCGAAGGCATCGAGGACGTCGAGTTCTCCCGCCTCACCTCGCACGACGTCGTTCGGCACAAGCTGGTCGGCAGGATCGTCGAGGCTTACGAGCTGCATGATGCCAAGCGAGCCGAGTGAGACCGTCTAGCCTGACCACCATGAACGTGACCGTCTCCAACGAGTCCGGTCGCGCGTGCGATGCCGCTGCCCTCGAACGCCTGGCCGGCTACCTCTTCGGCCAGCTTCGCCTCGCTCCGGACTGCGAACTGGGGATCACGCTCGTCGATCTCGAGCGCATCACCACGCTGCACGAGGACTGGATGAACGAGCCAGGCCCCACCGACGTGCTGTCATTCCCGATCGACGAGCTCCGCTCGGCCCCGGTCGGCGAGGTGCCCGTCGCGGGAATCCTCGGGGACATCGTCCTGTGCCCTGACTACCTGCCTCCGCAGGCGGCCGCGTCCGGACGCACCCTCGACGAGGAACTGCAGTTCCTCACCACGCACGGGGTGCTGCACCTCATCGGCTACGACCACCAAAGTCCTGAGGAGTACGCGGTGATGTTCGCGCTCCAGGACGAGCTGCTCGCTGGCTGGGCCGCCTCGTGACCGGCGACGCGCTCCTGCTCATCCTCGCGGCCGTACTCGTCGTCATCGCGATGCTGCTGATCATGGCGGAGACCGCGATCGGTCGGGTCTCGCGCAGCCAGATCGAGGACGTTCGCCGCGAGAGCGGCGGCAAGGGCGCCGAGCGCCTGCTCACCGTCATTCACGATCGTGCTCGATACGTCAACGTCCTTCTGTTCTTGTCGACGATCGCGACGGTGACCGCCACGGTGATCGTCGGCTACATCTGCGTCGATGGGATCGTCGTCGCGAGCGGGGAATCGGCCGTGTGGGCGATGCTCATCGCCGTCGTGATCATGGTCACCGTCTCCTATGTGCTGCTCGGGGTGGCCGCGCGCACTCTTGGCCGCCAGCACGCGGAGGCGATTGCGTTGGCGTCGGCCGGTCCGGCGCGCTTCCTCGCGACCATCCTGGGCCCGGTCACCAAGCTGCTCATCATTCTGGGAAATGCGCTGACGCCCGGCAAGGGATACCGCGAAGGCCCGTTCGCCTCGCAGGCTGAGCTTCGAGAGATGGTCGACCTCGCCGAGGCCGACGACCTCATCGAGGACGACGAACGACAGATGATCCACTCGGTCTTCGAACTCGGCGACACCTTTGCCCGCGAGGTGATGGTGCCGCGAACGGAGATCGTCTTCATCGACCGGACGAAGACGCTGCGCCAGGCGATGTTCCTGTGCTTGCGCTCGGGGTTCTCGCGAATCCCGGTGATGGGCGAGAACGCCGACGACGTCGTCGGCATCGTGTACCTGAAGGACGTCGTGCGCCGGTCGTTCGAGCACCGCGACGCGGAGAACAGCGAGCTTGTTGAATCGCTCATGCGCGCGCCGTACTTCGTTCCGGACAGCAAGCCGGCCGACGCGCTGCTGCGCGAGATGCAGGCCGCTCGCGTGCACATGGCGATCGTCGTCGACGAGTACGGCGGCACCGCAGGACTCGTGACCATCGAGGACATCCTCGAGGAGATCGTCGGTGAGATTGCCGATGAGTACGACACCGCTGCGCCCGAGGTCACCGAACTTCCGTCCGGCGCGTACAGAGTTCTCGCACGTATGCACGTCGACGACTTCGCCGAGCTGATCGGAGTCGAGGTGGACTCCGAGGAGGAGGGCATCGACACGGTCCTGGGACTGGTGGCCAAGAGGCTTGGACGCGTCCCGATTCCCGGAGCGAGTGTTCGTCAAGGCGACTGGCTTCTGACGGCCGAGCAGGGAGCCGGGCGTCGCAATCGCATCGGCACCGTTCTCGCCCAGCAGGTAACCGACCAACTGCCGGTGGGGGAGCCCGCGGATGAGTGACCTCGACGCCGAGGACGCGAAACTCGTGACCCTCGCGCGCGGTGCGCGTGGGCGCATCGGCGCACCGACAGGCGCAGCGCTCCGAGACGAGACGGGTCGCACGTACTCCTCCGCTGACGTGGCGCTGCCGTCGGTGCGGATATCAGCCCTCGTTCTCGTCGTCGCACAGGCCGCCGCGTCCGGTGCGCGCGGGGTCGAGGCGACTGTGGTCGTTGGCGGCGAGCCCAGTGCCGACGACGTCGAGGCCGTTCGCGATCTCGGCGGGGCCGGCGTGCCAGTGCTCGTGTGCGCCCCCGACGGCCGCATCACAGGCCGAGTCCTCACGTGAGCTCCTCGCGTACCGCTGCCCTCGCCGTCATGGGAGCAGCGGTGCTCTTCGGGACCTCTGGAACCTCGCTGCAACTGATCGCTCCCGATGCGCCAACCGCGTCGGTGGCCGCACTGCGCCTGCTCGTCGGCTCCGCAGGACTGGTCGCGGTGGTCTGCATCCGGCTGGGCGGCGGGGTTCTGGCGCGCCTGTGGCGCACGCCCCTCGTGTGGTTGATGGGCCTGGCGGTAGCGGGCTATCAGGCGCTTTTCTTCTTCGGCACCTCCAGTGCGGGCGTGGCTGTCGGCACCCTGATCAGTCTGGGCGTCGCGCCCTTCCTCGCGGGCATCATCGGCTGGCTCGCGCGCGAGGGGGCGCCGGGCTGGCTGTGGGCCGCATCGACGGCCGTGGCCATCGCCGGACTGGTGCTGCTGATGGCCGGCAGCCTTGCTACCGGCGAGCCGATCGGCATGTTCGCCGCAGCCGGGGCCGGTGCGTGCTATGCGACCTACACAGTTCTCGGCGTGCGGCTGTCTCGCGCTGGACATGCTCCCAGCGCGGTCCTCGCGTCGTCGTTCAGCGTCGGTGCGCTGCTGCTTCTCCCCGCGATCGTCGGCACGTCCTGGTGGTTCTCCTTCAGCGGAGCGGCGGAGGTCCTGTGGCTCGGGCTGGTCACCACGACTGCCGGCTACCTGCTCTTCGGTGTCGGCCTGCGGGTCCTGCAGCCCGGCCACATTGCCACCCTCACGCTGCTCGAGCCGGCCGTTGCCACGGTGCTCGGCGTCCTCGTGCTGCATGAGGCCGTCAGCGCAATCGGATGGCTCGGCTGCCTGCTGATCTTCGGTGCTCTAGCGTTGCTGGGACTCGGCGAGGGACGCCGACGTGTCGTGACAGGAGCAACCGCGTGACCTTCCGCAGTGGATTCGTCTGCCTCGTGGGGCGGCCCAACGCTGGAAAGTCGACGCTGACCAATGCCCTCGTCGGCCGCAAGGTGGCCATCACGTCCGATCGGCCGCAGACCACGCGGCGGGTTCTCCGCGGCGTCGTCAATCGTCCAGACGGCCAGCTGATCATGGTTGACACCCCAGGACTGCACCGCCCGCGAACCTTGCTGGGCGAGCGGCTGAACGACCAGGTGCGCGAGACCTGGACGAGCGTCGACATCGTGGGCATGTGCATCCCGGCGGACCAGCTCGTCGGACCCGGTGATCGTTTCATCGCCACTCAACTGTCCTTCCTGCGCAAGAAGCCGATCGTCGCCGTGGTCACGAAGGTCGACACCGTGAGCAATGCAGTGCTTGCCGAGCGTCTCGCGGAGGTGTCCGATCTCGGTGAGCAGGTCGGTATCGAATGGGGCGAGGTCGTTCCCGTGTCGGCGCTGACGGGCGTGCAGGTGCAGCTGCTCGCGGAGCGCCTCATTGCCAACCTGCCGGAGGGGCCTGTGCTGTTCCCCGACGGCGACTCGGCCGAGGAGCCGCTGGAGATCGCGGTGGCGGAACTGATTCGCGAGGCCGCCCTCGATGGCGTCGAGGACGAACTGCCGCACTCGATCGCGGTCGTCGTCGACGAGATCGAACCGCGCCTGGACCGCCCTGCCGATCGCCCGCTGACCGACGTCCGTGCCTCGCTGTTCGTCGAGCGCGACTCGCAGAAGTCGATCGTCATCGGCAAGGCCGGATCGCGCCTGAAGTACGTGGGCACCCGGGCGCGCAAGGAGATCGAGATGCTGCTCGGCGTGCCGATCTACCTGGACATCCGCGTCAAGGTCGCCAAGGACTGGCAGAAGGACCCCAAACAGCTGCGGCGACTCGGCTTCTAACCCCGCCGACCTTGAGGTTCCGCCCACTTTTTCGCGCCGGAACTGGGCGGAACGTCAAGGTCGGCGCGGGTTAGTCGGCGCGGCGTTCGACGAAGGGGTGCAGCTCATAGCGCTGCCCGTAGGCCTCGATCACCGCGATGACGATGGCCACCAGCGGGATGCCGATCAGCGCGCCGATCGGACCGAACAGGGCCGCGCCGATGAACACCGCGGCTAGCGCCACGCCCGAGTTGATGTCCATCGTCTTGGTCGAGATGCGCGGGGTGAACACGTAGTTCTCGATCTGCTGGTAGACGGTGGCGAACAGCACGATCCACAGCACATCCCACGGATCGGAGAATGCGGAGAAGAGCGCGGGCAGCGCGACGCCGATGTACGTGCCGATCGTCGGGATGAACTGGCTGACAACGCCGGCGAAGATGCCCATCGGGAGCCAGTAGGGCACATCGATCAGGTAGAAGAAGCCGACGTGGAAGACCGCGGACAAGGTGGCCAGCGCGATCTTCGAGATGACAAAGCCGCCGGCCTTCGTCACGGAGATGTCCCAGATCTTGATGAACGTCACCTGCTGCGCGGGCTTGAGCCACGAGGCGATGAAGCGCTTGATGCGCGGCGCATCCGCTGAGAAGTAGAACGCGAAGACCACCACGGTGATGAAGTCGACTATGACGCTCACGACGCCGGCCAGCACGCCGAGGATCCCGCCCGCGAGGCCGGTCGCGATCTCGGTGATCTGAGAGGAGGTCAGGTTGAGGTTGTCGATGATCTCGTTCGGATCGATCCGGGAGTCGAAGGTCGAGTTGATCCAGCTCACGATGTCGAGGACGAGGCCGGGCAGTGCCAGCACGAGGTCGGTGACCTGGGTGGCCAGCACGCCGCCGAAGAGGGCGATGAATCCGCCAAGCAGCAGAAGAACGGCGACGGCGACGACCGCGGTGGCAGCCCCTCGTCTCATGCCCTTGTGCGCGAGCCAGCTGACGACCGGATCGAAGGAGATCGCCACCAGCCAGGCGAGCAGGAGGTTGAACGCGAAGCGGCCGAGCAGGCTCCACGACCACATGACCACCTGGAACATGACGATCGCGACGAAGATGAGCAGCAGCGTGCGACGCAGGTAGCCGTGATCGAAGGCGATCCGAACCGGCAGACCGGGAGCTTCCTTGTCGTCGGGATCGGCCTCCTGGCGCGGTCCTTCTGCGCCGCCCGTGGGCGAGGGGTCGCTCATTCGCACCTCCCGAGAACCTCTCCGTGCGCCGATGCGGTCCCGCACCGCTCGGGTAGAGAGAATGTAGCGTGCCCCTCTATCGCGACGAGGCAATCGTGCTGCGCACCCAGAAGCTGGGCGAGGCCGATCGCATCGTCACCCTCCTCACCCGCAGCCACGGCCGTGTCCGTGGCGTGGCACGCGGTGTGCGCAAGACCTCAAGCCGCATCGGCGCCCGTCTCGAGCCGTTCAGTCACGTCGACGTCCAGCTGTATGAGGGTCGGTCCCTCGACACCGTCACCCAGGTCGAGTCGATCGCCGCGCACGGCGCGCTGCTGTCGGGCGACTACCCGCGCTGGACGACGGGCACGGCGATGCTCGAGACCGCCGAGCGACTGACTCCCGAGGAGCGCGAGCCCTCGGTCCAGCAGTTCGCACTGCTCGTCGCGGGACTGCGGTCGCTGGTGGGGGAGGACCACGACAGCGAGCTCATCCTCGACTCCTATCTCCTGCGCTCCCTCGCGGTCGCCGGGTGGTCACCATCGTTCGAGCAATGTGCCCGCTGCGGTGCGGATGGCCCGCACCGCGCGTTCTCGATCCCCACCGGCGGCATGGTGTGCACAAACTGCAGGCCACCCGGCTCGGCCGCTCCGTCGGTCGCCACGATCGCCCTACTCGGTGCTCTGCTCAGCGGAGACTGGGAGGTGGCCGACGCAAGCGACACCCGCGATCGGCGCGAGGCAAGCGGACTTGTTGCAGCGTTCCTGCAATGGCACCTGGAACGTGGACTGCGGTCCTTGCCACTCGTCGACAGGAGGCAGTAGATGGCCCGCCGATCGCGCACGCCAGCACGCCCCCCCACGCCGCATCCGTCGGGCGCAATCGTGCCGGCGATCCCGTCGGCGTTCGTCCCGCGTCACGTGGCGCTGGTGATGGACGGCAACGGCCGGTGGGCAAAGGAGCGTGGCCTGCCGCGCACCGCTGGCCACGAGGCTGGCGAGGCGAGCCTGTTCGACTGCGTCGAGGGAGCGATCGAACTCGGCATCGGCTGGCTGTCCGCCTACGCATTCTCGACGGAGAACTGGAAGCGCTCACCCGACGAGGTGAAGTTCCTCATGGGCTTCAACCGTGACGTCATCCGTCGTCGGCGCGACGAGATGAACGAGCTGGGAGTTCGCGTGCGGTGGGCCGGTCGCCGTCCGCGGCTGTGGCGCAGTGTCATCAAGGAACTCGAGGCGGCCGAGGAACTCACCGATGCCAACACGAAACTGACACTCACGATGTGCGTGAACTACGGCGGCCGCGCGGAGATCGCCGACGCGGCAGCCGCGCTGGCGCGCGACGTTCGAGTCGGTCGCGTCGACCCCGATCGAATCGACGAGAAGCTGTTCGCGAAGTACCTCGACGAGTCCGACATGCCCGACGTCGACCTCTTCGTGCGCACCTCGGGGGAGCAGCGCACGAGCAACTTCCTGCTATGGCAGTCTGCCTACGCGGAACTGGTGTTCATGGACACGCTCTGGCCCGACTTCGACAGGCGGCACCTGTGGCGTGCGTGCGAGATCTACGCGTCGCGCGATCGACGGTACGGCGGGGCCGTGCCGAACGACACTCCGATCTAGGCGCGGCACTCCTGGCACACGCCGAACAGCTCGAGCGTATGGCTCACATCGCTGAAGCCATGCTGTGCGGCGACCTGGTCTGCCCACGATTCCACGGTTGGCCCGGCGATCTCGACGGTTCGCCCGCACTGACGGCACACGAGATGGTGATGGTGTGCGGTGCCGCACTTGCGGTAGACGGTCTCGCCGTCGTCGTTGATGAGCAGGTCGACGTCACCGGTGGCCGCCAGCGCCTGCAGTGAGCGGTAGACGGTCGTCAGGCCGACGGACTCGCCGGCCTGACGCAGGAGGTCGTGTACCTGCTGCGCGGATCGAAACCCGTCCTGCCCGTCCAGGAGGTCCTTGACCGCCGTGCGCTGGCGGGTCTGGCGGATCTGCGGACTGGCGTTCATGTTGCCTCCCTGCTGCGCCGGCGCACAGGAACGGCGATGACCGCGAGGACGGCGAAGCAAGCAAGCGCGACGAGGACGATCGCCGGCCCGGGCGGCACCTCCACGTAGAATGAGCCGACCAGGCCCGCGACGCTCGCCACGAGTCCCAGGATGATCGCCAGCACCGCGGTCCCGCGGAACGAGCGTGTCACCTGCTGGGCAGCGGCGACCGGAACGATCATGATTGCGCTGACGAGCAGCAGTCCGACCACCCGCATGCCGACGACGACGACGACCGCGGCCAGAACCGCCATCAGGGTGCTCATCGCACGCACGCGAATCCCTTGCACTGCAGCGACATCGGGGTCAAGGCTCACGGCGAAGAGCTCGCGTCCCAGAATTGTGATCACGGCAACGACAAACAGGCACAGCACGCCGAGTGCGACGAGATCTCCTTCGGCGACGGTCGACAGCGAACCGAACAGGTAGGAGTTCAGCGAGGCCGTGCCTCGCCCGGGCGCGAGCGATGCGAACATCACGCCGCCAGCGATGCCGCCGTAGAACAGCAGTGCAAGCGCGACATCGCCTGCGGTGCGACTGCGATAGCGGATGAACTCGATGAGGAACGCGCCGATCACGGCAGTGGCCATGGCCGTGGGAATCGGCGCGGTGCCGAGCAGGAAGGCCAGACCGACACCAGTGAGCGCGACGTGGCCCATCCCGTCACCCAGCAGAGCGAGGCGACGCTGAACGAGGAACACGCCGATCAGGGGCGCGATCAGGCCGACCAGTGCAGCGGCGACCAGCGCACGCCGCATGAAGTCGAAGTCGAGAAGGGACATCAGGTCTCAAGTCCCACGACGCCGTGCGAGTGCTCGACGGAGTCGTCGTGATGATGGACGTGGTCAGGGCTGATCCCAGGCACCGGCGCCGGCCCGTCGTAGACGACCGACTCGCGGGCGTTCGAGTCCAGGACGATGGCACGCGTGACGAGGTGCGTGATGCCCGTCAACTCGTGGGTGATGACGATGATCGTCGTGCCTTCCGCCTTGAGCTGCCCGAGCAACTCGGTGAGCCTGCCGACGTGCTCCGCGTCGACGCCAGCGGTCGGCTCGTCCATGACGAGGAGGTCCGCACCACTGGCGAGGGCGCGAGCGATGAGAACCCGTCGCTGCTGGCCGCCGGACAGTGTGTCGAGGCGCGAGTGCCGCTTCGACCACAGGCCGACGTCGTTCAGCGCCTTGGTGGCGGCGGCCCGCTCGGACCGGTTCATGAGGCGCCACCGTCGCTTGGGGGAGATCAGGCCGCTGAGTACCGCCTCCCACACCGAGACCGGAATGCTTGACGCGCCCGGCAGTCGCTGGGGGACCAGGGCAACCCGCTGCCATGACGTGAAGCGTGAAAGCGGGACACCGAAGAGCGTGATGCGGCCGTGGTCGTACTTCTGCAGCCCGAGCATCGCGCGTACCAGGGTCGTCTTGCCGCTGCCGTTGGGGCCGAGGATCGCGACGAATTCGCCGGCAGTGATCGACAGGTCCACGTCCTCGAGGACGTGCTCGCCGTCAAATTCGACGCACAGTCGATCGATGCGGACGATCTCCTCGGTAGCCGTCATGTGCAGCCCTGACCGGTCTTGAGGGTGGAGAGGTTCTGCTGCATCACCGAAACGTAGTCGGAGGTCGAGTCGGCGGCGAGTCCCTCGAGCGGGTCGAGCACGACGGCGTTGGCCCCGGTCTCGTCGGCGATCGTCTGCGCGACCTTGGGATCGACGAGGGTCTCGTAGTAGATCGTCGTGATGCCCTCTCGCGCGACGAGGTCGGCGACATCGCGCATGCGCGCCGGGCTCGGCTCGGCCTCGGGCGACAGCCCGGAGATCCCGACCTGGGTCAACCCGTAGGCGGCGGCGAGGTAGGCGAACGCCTCATGACTGACGACCATGTCCGTGCGCGCGCACGTCGCCAGCCCGGCCTTGTACTCACCGTCGAGCGCGGCCATCGAGTCGTCCAGGGACGATGCATTCGCCGCTACCGCCGCGGCGGAGTCCGGGTCTACCTCTGCGAGACGGCTTGCGATGACGTCGCCGATGCTCGCCATGTTCTGGGGGTTGAGCCACACGTGCGGATCGAGCGCCTGGCCCTCGGACTCGTCACCGTTGAGCCTGTCGAGTCCGGCCGCGACGTCGATCGCGCGGTCACCGGCCTGCTGCTCGACCGCCTCGTCGACTGCGGGCTGGAATCCCTTGATGTACAGCACGACATCGGCCTCGGCGATCTGGGCGACCTGCGCTGCGGTGAGTTCGAGGTCGTGCGGCTCGATCCCGGGCTCGGTCAGCGTGGTCACGGAGACCGTGTCTCCGCCGACCGCCTGCGCCGCGTACTGCAGCGGGTAGAACGCGGCGACCACCGAGGTCTTGCCGCTCGTGTCCTCCGCCGCACCGGGACCTCCGCAGGCAGACAGGACCAGTGCACCGGCGGACAGCAGGACGGGGAGGGCAAGGAGCCGTGAGTTCATGTCCGGATCGTAAGTTTAATGAAAATGATTGTCAAAGTCAGGTGGAGCGGTTCGCAGCTGCACCTCGATGACCTCCCCGGCCTCCCTGAAGCCCAGCCGGTCGTAGACGCCATTGCTCGTCGGGTTGGTCGCGTCGGCGTACAGCATGATCAACGAGCACTCCGGCTGCAGTTTTCGCACGACCGTGGCGGTGATCGCGGCCGCGTAACCGCGGCCCCGCTCGCTGGCCGGCGTGAAGACGGGGCCGATCCGGCCGACGTTGCCTGCAGGAGTGGGGACTACGGGTGCGTGCCCGGCGAGCGCCACCGGTTTCCCGTCGACCTCCCAGAACCAGAAGGCGCGCGCGTTCAGTCGGCCGTCGACCGAGGCCTCCACGTCGTGCATCGGGAGCGACGCGTCGATCGCGAACTGGGTGAGCCAGTCGATCAGGAACGGCCGATCCTCGTCGACGGCCTGGCGCGGTGCTCCCGGAATCTCACGAGCCGGCGGAATGAACTCGTCGATCACCCGCACGGTGTCGACCATGGCTATGCGAGGTTCGTAGTCGATGTCGAGTCCTTCGACGATGGCATCGACCACATCACGCACGCCGGTGATCCCTGGCATGTCCGGGGCAACAACGGCCATATGGCGCCCTAGCGCGAGCGCCGCCCCGCGCGGCATCGGCGACACGACAAGGTTCCACGGCGAGGTCAGCGCCGCGCACCCGACAACTGCTCCCGAGACATCACGGATCGCCAACACCTGGAAGGTGTCGTACACGCGTCCGGCTTGCACGCCAGCGGCGATCGAGCCGATCACGTTGGTCAGGACCGGCTCCGTCGTCCTGAAGTCCTCTGTTGCCGCCAAGAAGTCATCAACAAGCTCAAAAGACTCAATGATGAAGTGCGAAGAGTCCACGCGCGCCTCCTAGAAGCGGCCGGCGAACTTCAAGATGGTGATGCCCAGGAGCGCGACCAGGACGACGACACGCATGAATCGCGAGCCGGGGGTGATGACCGGCCAGGAGAGTGCGGTGAGCCAGGCCAGCATGAGGAAGACGATCGCCAGCAGCACGCCGCCGAGCCACGCCAGTGATCCGGTCTGGATGAGTCCGAGGAGCAGCAGGACCGCGGGCAGCACGACCACCAGCCACTTCGGCAGCCCGCTGAGAACCCGGAGCGCCGGGAAACTGAACTTCTCGAATCGCTGTCGCAGCGGTGATGCCCCGATCGAGGTGCGCGGTGCGCTCGCAGGTCGGGCGGCTTGAGGGCCGCCCGGCCCGCGCACGCCGGCATTCGGCTTGCCCTTCTTGGCCGGACTGCTGGACATCGGTGCTCCGAATGCTGGGGTTGTTCGCCTCGCGCTACGTTTCACGCGTGAGCAACACTAGCCCGTGGCCCTCCTTCGATGACGACGGTGCTGTCTTGTTGGTGGTCAGCCGCTACCGCGTCGGCCCCGAGGACCGCGATCGGTTCGTCGAGGAGGCGGACAAGGCGATAGATGTCCTCGCGGCCCAGGTCGGCTTCCTCAGCGCCTCGATCGGTCAGTCCACCGACGAGGCGGGACTGCTGGTGATCCGCTCGGAATGGTCCGGCGTAGGCGCATACCGGCGGGCGCTGTCCTCGTACGAGGTGAAGTTGAGTGCCGTGCCGCTCCTGTCGACCGCCATCGATGAGTCCTCGGCCTATGAGGTCGTGCGCAGCTGGACCGATGGCGGCAAGTCGAGCGCGGCCAGCGGACTCGCGGTGGACCGATGAGCGACTTCGCCAATCTCGTCGATGGCGGCCGGCAGCTCGGCCCGCTCCTCGCGGAAGCACTTGCCGGCCACATCGATCCGGTGATCCTCGCCGCAATACCGAACGGCGTCCCTGTGGCCCTCGGCGTGGTGGAGTCGACCGCGACACCGGTGCGCGCCCTGCGTGTTCGCCGGTCTAACGAGGGTGTTGAGGTCGATCCGATGCCCGACCTGGCAGGACGGACCGTCGTGGTGATCGACGACGGAGTCGAGACCGGCACTCTTGCCCGCGCGGCGGCGACCGCGCTGCGCGAGTCCGAGGTGGGCACGCTGATCCTGGCCGTGCCCGTGTGCCCCATGGAGGCAACGGCCGATTTGAAGCATCGGTACGACCTGATCGTCGCGGTCGCCAGACCGATGGCCCGCCGCGACCTCGCGTGGCACTACGCCGCCTTCGACACCATTGACGAGGCGACGGCAATGCGCCTGCTCTGGGACCACAACGCGATCTCGTAGACTGCGCGCATCATGGCAGCGGACCGCGTCGATTCAGTCGTCAACCTCAGCAAGCGTCGGGGATTCGTCTTCCCCTCGTCGGAGATCTACGGCGGCAGCCGGTCCGCGTGGGACTACGGCCCCATCGGCGTGGAACTCAAGGAGAACGTACGTCGCCAGTGGTGGCAGGCGATGGTGCGCGGTCGCGAGGACGTTGTCGGACTCGATTCGTCGATCATCCTCGCGCCTCAGGTCTGGGAGGCGTCCGGTCACGTCGCCACGTTCACCGATCCCCTCACCGAGTGCCGCAACTGCCACAAGCGCTGGCGCGCCGACCAGTTGATCGACGCGTATGTCGAGAAGAACGGCAAGGAGCCAGAGAACGGGCTCGCCGACATCGTCTGCTCGCACTGCGGTACCCGCGGTGACTTCACGTCCCCCCGCGACTTCAACGGCATGCTGCGCACCACGGTCGGCCCCGTTGAGGACGACTCCGCCGTTCACTACCTGCGACCCGAGACGGCGCAGGGCATCTTCGTCAACTACCTGAATGTCATGACCGCTGCGCGTAAGAAGCCGCCGTTCGGCATCGGCCAGACGGGCAAGAGCTTCCGAAACGAGATCACCCCCGGAAACTTCATCTTCCGCACGCGTGAGTTCGAGCAGATGGAGATGGAGTTCTTCGTCGTGCCCGGCACCGACGAGGAGTGGCACGAGTACTGGCTGAAGCAGCGCTGGGACTGGTACATCGACCTCGGCATGAACCCGGAGAACATGCGCTTCTTCGAGCACCCTGCGGAGAAGCGAAGCCACTACTCCAAGCGCACGGTCGACATCGAATACCGGTTCAGGTTCGCCGGGTCGGAGTGGGCCGAGCTCGAGGGCATCGCGAACCGCACCGACTTCGACCTGAAGTCGCACACCGAGGCGTCGGGCACCGACCTGTCCTACTTCGACCAGGAGTCCGGCGAGCGCTGGATCCCGTACGTCATCGAACCGGCTGCGGGCCTCACGCGCGCAGTCCTGGCCTTCCTCCTCGATGCTTACGACGAGGACGAGGCGCCGAACTCCAAGGGCGGTGTCGACACTCGCACTGTGCTTCGCCTGGATCCGCGGCTCTCGCCCGTCAAGGTGGCCGTCCTTCCGCTCTCGCGAAACGAGAACCTGACTCCCAAGGCCAAGGACCTCGCCGCAGTCCTGCGTAAGCGCTGGAATATCGAGTTCGACGATGCCGGCGCGATCGGCCGCCGCTATCGCCGGCAGGACGAGATCGGCACCCCGTTCTGCGTCACTGTCGACTTCGACTCGCTCGACGACCAAGCAGTGACCGTCCGCGAGCGAGATTCGATGGCCCAGGAGCGCATCGGCATGGATGCTCTTCCGGGCTGGCTCGCGGAGCGTCTGCCGGCTTTCTGAGTTGTCCACAGTTGTTGCGGCGCAACGGCTTTGGCGATTCATGGGTGTCAGACCCATCCTCTAGTTTCAGGCTATGGACGCCGACGAAGCGATCACTCGCCTGCAGGACCTGGAGCGCGACTTCGCCCGACTGCACGCACGTCAGGCGGAGCTCCTCGTCGCTGCGGCATCGCCCGAACGTTGGGTCGATGAGTACCTGATCCTCGACCCTCGGCCCGATCACGACGAGGAGCGCTGCATTCGGATTTCCGATGCCGTGCGTGAGGAGATCGCTGCCGCGCTGCACTGGTCGCCCGCCGCGGCACAGGTCAGGATCGATCGGGCCAGGCTCCTATGCGGCCCGCTTCGGCGGACCAAGGACGCGCTGGCCTCCGGCACGATCAGCATCCAGCACGCCGCGGTCATCGTCGAGGCCGCCGAGCGCGTGCCCGAGCATCTCGAGGAGTTGGAGGAGCGGGTCCTCGCCGTGGCCGAACGCACGACGGTGGCCTGCACCCGTCGCGCGGCGAATCGAGGCGTGCTCGCTCTCGATCCCGAAGGGACCGAACGGCGCCGAAGGAGCGCGCGGGCCTTCCGCGAAGTGTGGATCGTCGACGAGCCCGACGGCCTCTCGACTCTCACCGCGCGCATGGCGACTGACCGCGCGCATGCAGTGATGGCCTACGTCAACGGGGTCGCGCACGCGAGCCGCACCGATGGCGCACTCGGTTCCATCGGCGAGTTGCGGTGCGAGGCGCTGGAGACCTTGGTACTGGGCGACCACAACGGTCGTCCGGTGTCGCTGCGGGCCCACCTCGACGTCCTCGTGTCACTCGACGCGCTGCTCGGGGTAACCGACGACCCTGCCGAACTTGTCGGCGCCGGACCGATATCGATCGGTGCCGTCCGCGACCTGCTCGCCGACCGCGATGCCGAGGTCACCGTCCGGCGGCTGATCACCGAACCACAGACCGGGAACCTGCTCGATGTCGGGCGCGCGTCCTATCGGATCCCGGACCGCCTGCGTGAGCTCATCGTCACGCGCGACCAGGTCTGTCGATTCCCCGGATGCAACCGACGGGCCGCCCGGTGCCAGATCGACCACGCGATTGCGTGGGACGACGGTGGCTCCACGGTCGTGTCCAATCTCGGGGCGCTCTGTGTTCGACACCACCAGCTGAAGACGCACGGCGGCTGGCGGATCGAGCACAGCAAACCCGATGGTTCATGCGAATGGTTCTCCCCGCAGGGACGGCGTTACGCAGAGCCGTCGCGCGCCGCGTCCTGACCGTTCGCTGCGGTGCTCGGCCTTGCCCGCTTCTGCTTGTAGAGCTCGGCGTCGGCGTGAGCGACTGAGATGTCGAAGTCTTCCTGTGCTGGCCAGTCGGCGATGCCGAAGGAGAACGGCACCGGTGAGTCATCGCGCAGGCGGTGCACGAGTGCACGGGCCTCAGTCGCGTTGGTCTTCGGCAGGATGAGCACGAACTCGTCGCCCCCGCTTCGCACGGCGATGTCGTCCGCCCGCAGCGATCGGCGCCACGCGTCGCCGAGAGCGGTCAAGGCGCGGTCGCCGGCGAGGTGTCCCTGCGTGTCGTTGAGCTGTTTGAAGTCATCGATGTCGATAACGACAATGGTGCGCGGCAGGACCACCCGGCCGGGCTCTTGCGACAGTTCGATCAACGTCGCGAGAGCGCTTCGGTTCAGCATGCCGGTGAGCGGATCGATGGTCGCAAAGCGCGCGGCCGCTCGAGTGAGGTAGTTGATCAACGTGGCCACAACCCACACGAGCACCGACACGAGAAGCCAGGTCAGCAGCAAGGTCGACGCTCCGTCGTCGCGCAGAAGGTACGCAACGAGCGAGGTGGCGCTGATCAATGCGGCGGTCAGCACCGTCATGCGCCAGCTCAGCCAGTACGCGACGTAGATCGGTATTGCGAGGTAGCGGAACGACACATTCGACGCCGCGACCGCGGTCGGTGCCAGTGTGACGAGCACGCCGGTCAGGGCGATGACGACGAAGACCAGCGCGCGTAGCAGCCAGAGCGGCGTTCGAGCCTTGAGGTAGAGGAGCACGCCTATCGAGGCCAGGCTGAAGGCCGCGGTGCCGAGAAGGACGACGTCGCTGTCCTCGGAGGCTCGCCTGGTGGCCACGGCGATGATGGCGAGCGCGGCGTAGAGCAGGGCCCCGACGGCCATCGTCCATACCGGCCCGGGAATGCCTCGCCAGGGAACGTCCAGGGGGCTGCGGGCATAGGCCGCGCCCGCCGACTGGCGAGAGGGCCTGCTCACACTGCTCCGGTTCACGGACCGCATTATCCGGTCTCGGCTGTCGCAGCGCTGTGACTAAACCGTCTATTCCCGGTCCTTTCCCGCCTTATTGCTGGACTTTTCGTACCGTGCGGCGTTTGAGGGAAGCAGAAACGTGGTCGCGAGGCCGAGTAGGACGAAGGCGCCTGAGACGATCGATGCGGCCTTGACCGCCGTGGTGAAGGCCGCTGTCGCACCGTCGAGGAGGACGCCGGCATCCGGCGCGGCCTGGAGGCGGAGGAAGTCTTGGCCAGCCGATCCGGACACGTCGCTGTCGACCTGGTCGGCCTGAGCGCGCGGGACTCCGCGTGCCTCCAGTTCGTCCGAGGTCGTGCCGAGGCCCAGGATCAACGTCGTCCCGATGATCGCGGTCCCCATCGCGGCGCCGATCTGCCTGGCGGTCGATTGCACCGCGCTTGCCTGCCCAGACTCAGCAACCGGGACGTCGGCAAGGGTCACGCCGGTCAGCTGGGCGATGGCGAATCCGACGCCGAGCCCGTAGACGAATAGCCAGGGCACCAACTGCCAGCTCTCGACGGTTCTGGAAATGACCAGCCCGATGGCGATGATGCCTACGGCGACGAGAGCCATGCCGCCACGTAGAACCCACACTGGACCGTAGCGATGGGCGAGCGGGGCACAGATGCTCGCGGCGACGAAGCAGCCAGCCGACAGCCAGACCAGGACCACGCCGGTCTGGATGGCGTCGAAATGCCGGACTGACTGGAGGTACAAGGGCAGGGCGAAGAGCAGCCCGAATTCGCCGAGGTTGACGACGAGGCCGACCGCATTGCCTGCCGCAAACGTGCGAATGCGGAACAGCCGCAGGTTGATGACGACCACCTTGCCCGCACGTCCTCGTCGAACCTCGAGCCACAGCAGGCCGCCGATGGACAAGGCCCCGATCACCGCCGCCGCGTCGACGACGGAGACCGAGGCGAGCGGCCAGGCCCACGGGCCCACCGCGAGCTCGCCGATAGTGCGGACCCACCCGTAGCGATTCCCGCCGACGAGCGCGAACAGGATCCCGAGCAGCCCGACCGTGATGAGAATGGTCCCGAGCACGTCGATGCCCTGCGGTCCCTCTCGCTCCCTGGTTTCGGGAACGGCGATGCCCGCCCCGACCAGCACGATGATTGCGAGCGGCACGTTGATGAGAAAGGCCCAGTGCCAGGTTGCGTTGGTCGTGAGCCATCCGCCGATGAGCGGCCCGAGGGCCGCCGCGCCGCCGACGGTTCCGCCCCAGACCGCGAATGCAACCGCGCGCGAGCGGCCCGAGAAGATGGCGTTGATCGTCGATAGCGCGCTCGGCACGATCATCGCGCCACCGATGCCCTGCACGATACGCGCACCGACGAGCGCGGTAGACGTCTGCGATGCCGCCACCGCGATGCTCGCCGATGCGAACACGATCACGCCGAGCATGAACATCTGCTTGCGCCCGTGCCTATCGGCGATGCGTCCGAAGAGGATGAGAAGCGATGCATAGCTGAGCAGGTAGGCGATTGACACCCACTCGGCCTGGCTGGCCGAGAGACCGAGGTCGGCGATCATCGCGGGCAGCGTGATGTTCACGACCGTTGAGTCCAGGATGATCATCGAGGCGCCGATCGCGAGGAACACCAGCGCGACCCACCGCCGATCGCTCGTCAGGATGACCCCTGAGCGGGCTCGTACCCCTCGGACTCGACTCGTGCGGCGTTACGGGGCAGGAAGAAGGTCGTCGCCAGGCCCAGCAGCACGAAGACTCCGGCGACCGCTGCCACGCCCTTGATCGCCGTGGCGAATCCCGCGGATGCGCCCTCGACGAGGACATCACCGTTCGGAAGGTCGGCGAGGGCAGGGATGGCCTGGCCCGCGGACGAAGCAACCGCGTCGGAGATCTGCTGAGCCTGTGCCGGTGGTACCCCCCGGCTCTCGAGTTGGCTTGCGACATTGCCGAGCCCAAGAATCAACGTCGTGCCGATGATTGCCGTTCCGATCGCGGCACCGACCTGTCGCGACGTCGACTGCACGGCGCTGCCCTGCCCAGATTCGGTCACAGGGACCTCCGCCAGGATCACGCCGGTGAGCTGCGCCGTGGCGAAGCCCACGCCCATGCCGTAGAGGAACAGCCAAGGGGCCATCTGCCAGCCGGTGATGGTGGTCGACAGCATCAGCCCGAGGCCGAGGATGCCGATCGCCTCGAGGGCCATCCCGCCCCGGAGGACGCGGACCGGGCCGAATCGCTGCGCGAGTGGAGCGCCAAGTCCCGACGACACGAACGAGCCGACGGCGAGCGCCAGCAGGATGACGCCCGTCTGCAAGGCGTCGTACCCGAGGGTGGCCTGAAGAAAAAGCGGAAGTGCGAAGAGCAGGCCGAACTCACCGAGGCTGACGACGAGCGCGACGATGTTGCCCGCGCCGAACGTGCGGATCTTGAACAGTCCGAGATTGAGGACAACCACCTTTTCCGCGCGGCCGCGGCGGGTTTCCAGCACGAGCAGTCCGATGATGGCGACGACTCCGACAACGGCGGAGAACAGGACGACGGAGATGGACTCGAGCGGCCAGGTCCACGATCCGACCTTGAACTCGGCGATCGGAGTTATCCAGCCGTAGCGGTTGCCCTCGATGAGGGCGAAGACGACGCCGAACAGGCCCACCGTGACGAGGACCGTGCCCACGACATCCATGCCCTTGGGGCCGCCGAGCTCCTTGGTTTCCGGGACGGTCAGGAGCACACCGACCAGCACGATGATCCCGATCGGCACGTTGATCAGGAAGGCCCAGTGCCAGGAGGCATAGGTGGTGAGCCATCCGCCGACGAGGGGACCGAGCGCGGCAGCGCCGCCGATCGTGCCGCCCCACACAGCAAACGCGACCGCACGAGATCGCCCGACGAAGACGGCATTGATCACCGCCAGCGAGCTCGGCAGGATCATCGCGCCGCCGACTCCTTGCAGCGCGCGGGCCGCGATGAGGGTGATCGACGAGTCGGAGGCGGCGACCAGCACGCTGGCGACAACGAACACGACGACACCGAGCATGAAGAGCAACTTGCGCCCGGAGCGATCGCCAACCCGGCCGAAGAGGATGAGCAGCGAGGCGAAGGTCAACGAGTAGGCCGCCGTGACCCACTCGGCATCACTCGTCGTCAGCCCCAGGTCCTTGACCATCGTCGGAATGGCGACGTTGACCACCGTGGCATCGAGGATGATCATTGCGACGCCCAGCGCCAGGAACATCAAGGCGGCCCAGCGCTTCTTGCCGGTCAGGGCCTTTGCTGCTGAGTACTCCGTCGCTGGCACGGGCGTCAGTCTGCCCGAGGGAATCGCGTTCCGCAGGCGGAGCGGGAGTGGGGCCGCCGCGAATCAATGGAACAATCCATTCGTGACCATGATCGACCTTCGCCCCGTCGTGCTTGCCCCAATGGCGGGCATCACCAATCGGGCCTTCCGGCGGCTGTGCCGCGAGGCCGACGGCGGCACGGGACTCTATGTGTCGGAGATGATCACCTCACGCGCGCTGGTCGAACGCAATGACGAGACCATGGACATGGTGACCTTCGGTGCGGAGGAGAGTCCGCGCTCGGTCCAGCTCTACGGAGTCGATCCCTCGGTCATGGCCGAGGCCGTGCGGATCATGGTCGACGAGGATCGCGCCGATCACATCGACATGAACTTCGGCTGCCCGGTGCCCAAGGTCACGCGCAAGGGTGGCGGCAGCGCGCTGCCGTGGAAGCGAGACCTCTTTCGCAGCATCGTCAACGAGGCGGTCAAGGCTGCGGACGGTCGAGTGCCGGTGTCCGTCAAGATGCGCAAGGGCATCGACGATGACCACCTGACGTACCTCGAGGCCGGTCGCGCCGCCGCGCAGGCGGGAGTGGCGTGGGTCGCATTGCACGGGCGGACGGCGAGCCAGATGTATGCCGGCACCGCCGACTGGGACGCGATCGCCCGGCTCAAGGAGGAGCTCGCTCCGTATGGCACCCCGGTGCTGGGCAACGGCGACATCTGGACGGCCGCGGACGCGCTGCGCATGGTTGCGCAGACAGGCGTTGACGGGGTGGTGGTGGGGCGAGGGTGCCTGGGCCGACCCTGGCTGTTCGGCCAGTTGGCAGCCGCCTTCGCTGGCACCCAGATCCCCGCAGACCCCGACCTGCGAATCGTGCTCCAGACGCTCCGGCGGCACGCGCACTTGCTCGTCGACGACTACGGCGAACTCAAGGGCTGCCGTGACATCCGCAAGCACATGGCCTGGTATCTCAAGGGATTCAGCGTGCGACAGCCGATTCGACTCGCGTTGGGAACGGTTGCCTCACTCGCGGAACTGGACGAGCTGCTCGGCCAGATCGACCCGGACCAGGAGTTCAACGTCGCCGTTGCCGAGGCGCCGCGGGGTCGAACCTCAGGTGGCAGGCGACCGACCCTGCCCGACGGCTGGCTGGACTCACCCTTCCTCGACGAGAAGTCCGCGTGCGAACTGGCCGACGCTGAACTGTCGGTCAGCGGAGGCTAGGAGAACAGGGCCGAGCCGTACTTCAGCACGATCGAGCCGAGCATCAGCGCGATGATGATGATCACGATCATCGTGTCGGCACCAGCCCGCAGCCAGACGGAGACGCTCTTGTATGCGCGCACGGACAGCCCGAAGTTGTTGTCGAGCAGATTGACGCGCAGCAGGCTGACGAAGACGAAGGTGGTCGTCACGGTGACGAGCAGGCACCACGGGCACAGCGCGCCGATGACGAAGAAGGACTGGTAGAACAGCCAGTAGGCGAACACGAACCCGGCGAAGTAGACCGCCTGCGCAGCGAGCATGAACCAGCGCGGGAACCGCACCCCGCCGAGCGACGCCACGGCGATCGTGATGACCACCGGCTCGGCAATCAGGCCCAGGAAGGAATTCGGGAAGCCGAACAGGCTCGCCTGCCATGACAGGCCGACTTTGCCGCACGACAGCACGGCGTTGATGTCGCAACTGAGGTCAGCGAGCGGGTTCTCGGCGAGCGCGATCGCCTCGACAGACAGGACCAGAGCAGCCACGAGACCGAGCGACGCGGTGACGAGCATCTCCACGAACGTCCAGCGGTGGCGGGCCGGGCCCGGACGATAGGGCTCGGGCCGGGGGTCGAGCTCGTCGAGGATCTCCGAAGACGTCATTCACGGAGGATACGACGTGAGGCTGATCACCTCCTCATCACGGCAGTGTCGGAACCTGTCGACCTGTGAGGTTCATGTGACGATTGGGCCGTGACATCGCCCTCCCTCGTGCTGAGCCGGGTGGGGGAGTCCTTGACGGTGCCCCGCACTGCTCGTGGCGTCGGGACCGCAGTCGTCACCATTGCGGTCGCCCTCGCCCTGCTCCTGCCGATAGGTGCCGTTCTGCAGATCGTCACGATGGCGCACGTCGACGACCGGACGCGCACGCAGGCGATCGTCGTCCTGGATCCCGGGCACTTCTGGGGAGACGCCGGTCCGGTGCTCGCGGCCCGGCTCGGGCATGCCGCGGAGTTGTACCGCGATGGGGTGGCTCCGGTAGTCGTCGTGACCGGTCCCGCACGCAACGCCGACCAGGCACGCGAGGAGCTGATGTCAGGGGGCGTGCCCTCGCAGGACGTCGTCTCATTCGCGACTGGCACCGACACGGTCGGCTCGCTCGAGGTGTTCGCCGGCGTGATGCGTGACCTCGGCTGGTCGGCAGCAACGATTGTCACCGACCCCGCGCACGCGGCACGTGCTCAGGCGACGGCTTCGGCCCTAGGAATCGACGCGCACCTGTCGCCCACCTCGCAGGGGGCGGGCACCGCGCTCACGTCGGAGTACGTCGGACCCGAGACCCTTGCGCTACTGCGCTTCCACCTGATCACGCGCTGGTCCTTGCCGCAGATCCTCAAGTAGCCGAGGACGGCTCCGCGGCAACCTGTGCCACCAGATCCGGCAGGGTGCTCGCGTCGACCTCTCCGATGATGCGCACGGCGATGCGACCCTCGCGATCCAGGATGACCGTGCTGGGCAGTGCGGCAGGGGGTACGCCGGGAATCGTCGGCAGGAGAACGCCTTCGCTGTCGACGATGCTGGGGTACTGCATCGCGAAGTCCTTGGCGAACTGCCTGGCGGCTTCATCGCTGTCGCTCACGTCGAGTCCGACGACAGCCACGTCGTCCGGCTTGGTGCTGTCCGCGAGCTTCACGAGGGTCGGCACTTCGGAACGGCACGGATCGCACCACGTGGCCCACGAGTTCAGGACCACGACCTTGCCGCGCAGGCTGGCAACGTCCAGTTCGGTGCCATCGAGCGTCGTGCCCGAGATCGGCGGGAGTGCCTCTCGGTCATCGACCGCGATCGTCGACGTGCCGACGACTGGCGGCTGGTCGCGTCCGCAGCCGACGAGAGCGAGTGCCGAGATGGCGATCACCAGGGCGAATGTCGCGTGGGTCCGTCTCACTCACGCATGCTAACCGGACGGTGGTGCCCCCGGCGGCTCGCGGCGGTGGAGGTCGTCGACGTAGCCGCGCCAGGCGTCGAGGTCCGGGTCGACGGGGGTGGGCGTGTCGTTCTGCTGGGGCTGGGTATCCGCCGGGTCAGCAGTCCCGTACGTCGCAGCGTGCGCGCGCAGGCGCTCGCTGAGTCCCTTGATGACCGTGCCGTGCTTGCGATAGCGGTTCCAGATCCAGAGGGCGAACAGCCCGATCAGTGGCCACTCGACCATGTAAGCCCAGGCGCGCCACACCCCCTCGGTGGCACGTCGAGCCTCGATGATCGTCGCCGCAGTGCAGATGGCGAGGACGACGATGAGCGGGACGTGCAGCTGCCAGAAGTCTCGCCAGCGGCGCCGCGATTCGGGCTCGGGCGACTGCTCTGGCGTCTGCTCAGTGGCGCTCATGCGGCGGTCACGGTCTCTCGGGCCGGGCGTACCGATCGAGCTCGGACAAGGACGGCGACCAGAAGGCCTTCGGCCACGACCAGCGCCACCACGCTCGCCTTCCAGCCGGACGGGATCGTCGCGGTCCGAGACGCGAGCCACATCACCGCGGGCCAACCGACGATGAGAATCGCGGTGCTCGACACCGAGTGCGACGCGCAAGCGGCCCACAGCCAGCCCGCCGCCACGATGAGGACGGCACCGAGCAACGTGCCGAACTGGTCGCTGACGATGCTGCCCAGCAGTCCGAGAGCGCTCACCTCGGCCACCACGACGAGGAGGAGGACTGCGGGAAGTTCCGGCAGGGTGCGCAGGCGCACGATCCAACGTGCGGTGGGAGCGGGGGTCGCCCACGCGATGAACAGGGGGATCGCCAGTCCGAGCAGGACGACTGCCAGCGGCGTGAAGCGCTGGGCCGTGAGAATCGCCGTACTGGGTCCGATCCGCGACAGCGCCACCGAGACAGCGATCGCCACCCCCATGATGATCACCTCGTAGCCCGCGAAGCGCGCGAACAGACGCAGGCTCGGCTCGGGCCGCGACCGCAAGTCCGGGATCACGCGCGTGCGCTGCAGCCAGCCGAGGCGGACGAGGTAGCCGAGCAGTACCGCCTTGGCGAGCACCAGGGTTCCGTAGACCGTGCCGACGAGGGCGACCGTCGTACCGACTCGCAGGGTCGCGTTGAGCAGTCCGGTCTCAGCGGTGACGACGACGCACCACAGGGCGACAAGGCTGAACATGGGAAGCACGGTGACGGCCGCGGTCCGGTCGGCGACGGCCAGCGCGACGAGGATGGCCAGACCGCCGACCCACACGGATACGGCGGCAATATGCAGGCCGAGGCTGACGGTCGCCGCCGTGTGCGCGGTGTCCATCCCACCGTGGCCGAGGAATGCGGGCGCTGCAGACGCCGCGACTCCCGCCACCGCCAGTATCCAGACCGCTGGCGTGGCACGCGCTCTCCAGGCGCAGGCAGCGATCACGGCCGCGACGATGAGTTGCGCGAGGAACACGCGCCCGACGACGAGTTCGGTGAGGAAGGCCCAGGTCTGCCTCGGGTTGAGCACGTCGGTGGGACTGGCCGCGAAGACGTCGGACATGGTCACCACCAGCAGCACCACAAGAGCGCAGAGCCACGCGATTGCCCAGACCGTCGCCCATCGCAGCACCCGACGCGACGACTCGGCCGCGCTCGTTGTGTGCGCGAGCACCACGCCGATCACGAGCGATCCGACGGTGAGGATGGCTGCAACGTCGCGCGCGAAGCGGGCGATGGGCAGCGCCCACAGGGTGAGTTCTGGAGGCTGGGGCAGCCCGGGGAAGGCCTGGAGGGCGAAGGCGCCAGCGGCCCAGAGCAGGACGAGCAGGACGGGCAGTCCCCACCACAGTCGGGCGCCTGCGGTGAGCGGGAGCCTCACTCTTGGAAGGTGCCGAACGCAGGCGCATTCACGTTCGGGCTCTGCGTCATCGTCGTGGCGAACACGGCGCCGAGGAAGGCGGCGACACAGATCCACGTGATCCACATCGCGATGAGCCGCGCATGATGCGGGTTCTCGGGGCTGATCAGGCCGCGACGGGTGCGATTGAGGATGGCCACCACGAGGAACAGCAGGATGAGCAGGTGGGCTGCGGTCGCGAGTGCCAGCCAGTAAGTCGCCGACGCGTAAGCACCGTCGCTCGGACCGAACGGGAAGGTCGCGAGCTGGACGATCTGTCCGACGAAGGTGATGAGGACGATGATCGAGGCGAGCGACGCAGCCGCGATCAGCCGGCCGGTGTGGCCGCGCTCGATACCGCGCACCCCCCACCACATGAGCGCGGCGGAGATGATGATCGCCACGACAATGATCCAGAACGGGCCGTGGCTGGCCCACGTGTCCTTCGGTGGAGCCCAGCCGCCGCTGACGTTGAGGGACCACAGGTAGGAGTAGGCGACCAGCAGCGCGACCGTGCCCACGGCGTCGGAGACGATGCACAGCCACAGCCCAAGGCGATTGCGCCGCGCGGTCGTGGTGACGGGCTCGCCCGTGGTGGCGGAGAGAACGGTCATCGCGCGTCCACCTTGGTATCGGAGCCCTCGTCGGTGAGCTCAGCCTCGATGATGGTGTACGGATCGGGAACTCCGTAGTCGTACGGATCGCTCGTCACCACCGGCAGCACCGGGAAGTTCTCCAGGGGAACCGGAGTCTCGGTCTGCCATTCAAGGGACGTCGAACCCCAGGGGTTGGATCCGGCGACCTCGCCCGAACGCCAGGACGTGATAATCGCGTAGAGGAACACGAGCATCCCGATTCCGATGACGTAGGCGCCGATCGTCGAGATCCAGTTCGACACGTTGAACGCGTTGTCGAACTGGAGGACGCGGCGGGGCATGCCCTGCAGACCCGCGACGAACATCGCGCCGAAGGTGAGTTGGAAGCCGAGGAACGCGACCCAGAAGCCGATCGACCCGAGGCGCTCGTTGAGGATGCGGCCCTTCATCTTGGGGAGCCAGAAGGCGAAGGCGCCCATGGCGCCGAACAGGCCCGCGCCCATGAGCATGAAGTGGAAGTGCGCGACGACGAACATGCTGCCGTGCATGTACTGGTCGACGGGTACATCGGACAGGTAGACGCCGGTGATGCCGCCGATGATCAGGTTCCAGAGCACTGCGTAGACGCACATCATGGGCAGGCGGGTCCACACCTTGCCGCGCCAGATCGTGCCGAGCATGACAAGCACGAGGAAGCCGAACGGAATGGAGATCAACTCGGTCGACAGCATGAACGGATAGTTCGCCGACGGAGCCCAGCCAGTCATGTACATGTGGTGCACCCAGACGACCGAGCTGATGCCCACGACGCCCGCGATTCCCGCAACGGCGATCTTGTACGAGAACAGGGGCTTGCGCAGGAACACGGTCATGAGCTCGAGGAGGCCGGCCATTGCGGGGATGACGATGACGTAGACCTCGGGATGGCCGAGCAGCCAGAACAGATTCTCGTACAGCCAGACGCTGCCACCGTATTGCGGGATATAGAAGGAGGAGTTGAGCACGCGGTCACTCAGCGCGAGGAACTGGGAGTACTGGAACATCGGGAACCAGATCAGGCCCATGATCGACGAGCCGAGGATGCCGAAGGCGAAGATAGGCACCCTGTTCCAGGTCATACCGCGAGCCCTCATCGTGACGATCGTCGTGATGAGGTTCACCGATGCGATGCCGGTCGAGAACGCGAACACGATGATGCAGATCTGGTAACCGATCATGCCGATCGGTGCCTGATTTCCGAGCGGCTGGTAGACCGTCCAGCCGTCGCGCATGCCGCCGAGCAGAAGGTTGCTGATGAGCGGCGGGACCGCGGCGAAGAGCAGCCAGAAACTCAGGGCATTGAGTCGTGGGAAGGCCATGTCGCGTGCACCGATCATGATCGGCACGATGAAGTTTCCGAGCGGCCCGGCGACGACGATGATCAACGCGATGATCATGACGATGCCGTGCGTGCCGATGATCGAGTTGTAGAAGTTGGGGTCGAAGACTTCTTCCCACGTCACGCCCAGCTCGGTGCGGATGAGCATCGCGAGCAGGCCGCCGAAGCCCAGCAGCACCATCGCCATGATCAGATACTGGAATCCGACGACCTTGTGGTCGGTCGTGTATTTCCAGTACTTCCACTTGCCCTGACCCATGCCGGCCATGTACTCGGCGTCGTCGTGCGTGAGGTCGTTGCCCAGCGCCCATCTGATCGGCCCGGCGAACGCACCGATGCCGATGAGGAAGCCGAGGATCCAGCCGACATAGGTCGCGGCGATTAGAGGCTGGAGGCCGATCTGCGAGTAGTCGGCGTTCTGCTCGCCCCAGGGCACGAAGTAGTGCGAGCCGATGACGTACGTGACGGTGGCGAGGACCGAGCCGAGCACGGTAGCGGTGAGGACGTTCGTGTGGCGGAGGAAACCGCCGGGCCTTCCATGCTGCCTGGGCTGCGGAACGGCGGGCTGCTCGTGAATAACGGCTGTTTGGCTCATGCGGTCTTCGTCCCGCCCATCTCGCGAATCCAGGAATCGAACTCCTGCTGGGTGACGACCTGGATCTGGGTCTGCATGTAGGCGTGGTGCATGCCGCATAGTTCTGCGCAGCGGATGTTGAATGTCCCGAGCTTGTTCGGCGTGACACCGGTATTGGTGATGGCTCCTGGGTTGGCGTCCACCTTGACGCCGAGTTCCACGACCCAGAAGCTGTGGATGACGTCCAGCGACGTGACATTGAAGTAGATCGGGACGTCGATCGGCACGACCAGCGTGTTCGTGGTGACCTTGCCGCTGTCCGGATACTCGAAGGTCCAGACCCACTGCTGCCCGGTCACGTTGATATCGATCGGCTTCTGCGAGTTCGGCTGCTGGTTGGGTGCGACCGATCCGTACGAGTATGAGGTGATGGTCGCCAGTTCGGCCATGCCCCAGATGACGAGGAATGCGGCCAGGACGCTCGTGACGGTGATCCACAGAGTAACGCCCACCGTGTTGTTGCGAATGGCCGGGCTGTCCTGCATTGGTGGCTCGTCGCCACCGACGCGGCCCCAGCCGACGAGGCTGTAGATGAGGATCGCGAGCGTGAGCGCCATCAACGGCGCCGACACGATCGTGAAGACGAACATCGTCCGCTCGATCTCGGTCATGATTCCCGATGCCGGAGCGCCGGTGAGGTTCATGAAGTAGATGACCAGCCAGGCGCAGGGCAGCACGAGGACGGTGAGGATCGAGGAAATTGTCAGGATGTGCCGCGCGTAGGGCCGCCGCATCCACTCCTGTACTCGGTTGGTGTTCGCCGGGCGGTTGGTCGGCTCGTCGGGGCCGTCCGAGTCGGCTAGCGGGCGATCGTCGACCGTGGACATCAGACGATCGTGACCGTTCCGCTCATCCAGCCGCGCTGGCTCATGACTCCACCAAAGTCCACGTACCCATTGCCGCAGGGATCCTCGCAGTTCCAGACGTATTCACCGGGCGCGCCCGTGATGAACGAGAAGGTGATCTCCTGCGCCTTGGGGTACCCGTTGGCCTCCGTCGGAGCGTCCGCCGAGGGCGCGAGCATCGGCACGCTCACGAAGAAGTAGGGCTGGGTCGACTCGGGATACTGATGAATCGTGAAGGTATGAGCGACGTTGTCCGGCTCAATCTCCGTCTGCGCTTTTCCGTTGTAGGTCGCGGTTCCGTCGACCGTCCCGTGGACCTTGGCGAAATAGGGGTTCCAGACGGTTGAGCTGCCGTCGTATTGGTGGATAGTTATCGTCACCAGGGAATGAGCAGGCAACTGCAAACTCGTCGAGGGCCAATAGAACGGCCAGCCGTCACTGTCGATGAGTTTGTTGGTCCCGGTCGTCGGCCCGGGTATCTCCGCGGAGCTGTTCGGGTAGATCGACATGTCCACCGTTGCGTGAGGCAGTTCGCCCTGCGGAGTCTGCGCGGTCCCGACGACGGTCGCGACTAGGGTGGCGGGCTCGCTCTGGACCTTGCCAAAGAAGAGAACCGAGCCGGCGACGATCAGGACGCCCGCGACTACGGTGATGATGGCGAACAGTGCTCGCTTAACTTCGCCTCCCCCCGTCGTCTGTGCTCGGGACACTATCGTTTTCAGGGCGTCGTGTTGCTCATTGCGACCTGCTTAAGGAGTCGAACGTGGGCGGAACGCTCGGCCGGTTCATCGGTGAGTGGGCGTTCGACCCGTTTATCGCGCTGAACCTGCTCGCGGCGCTGTTCTGGTACGGGTGGGCGGCGCGTCGGGTGACCCGCCGCGATCCGGGCGCCGCCTGGCCGATCTGGAAGCTGGTCTGCTTCGCTGCCGGGATTGTGGTTCTTGCGATCGCCTACCTCGGACCGCTGCCCGCCTGGTCGCACGTCTTCTTCTGGGTGCACATGACCGAGCACCTCCTGGTGATGATGGCCGCCGCGCCGCTTCTCGTTCTCGGTGCTCCGGTCACGCTGGCCTTTCGCGCGAGCGCTCCGAGCACGCGACGGCGCTGGATCCTGCCCATCTTGCGCAGCCGGGCGGTCCGGGTACTCACCAACCCGGTCCTCACCTGGCTGCTGTTCGCCGGAGTGCTGCTCGGAGCGCACTTCACCGGCTTCTATGAGTGGGCGCTCACAAACCACGACGCGGATGTCTTCATCGAGCAACCGGCCTTTCTCATCGCGGCCTTCTTGTTCTACTTCCCGCTTATCGGCTCGAACCTCCAGCCCCGCAGGCCACCGCACGCGGTTCGGCTGCTGTCCCTCGCCCTCATGATGATTCCCGAGGCCATCGTCGGCGCGGTCATCTACTTCTCGTCCTCGGTCCTGTATCCGACGTTCGACGCGCCTCGGCCGTTCGGCCCCGATCCGCTCGCCGACCAGCAACTGTCCGGCGCCCTCATGTGGGCGCTGGTGATGGTCGCCGACTCCTTCTGGATGATGGTGGCGGCGGTGGAGTGGTTCGCGAGCGAGGAGCGCAAGAGCAGGCGCCAGGATGCCGAGTTCGCCGCGGAACTGGCTGCCCAGGGCGCCGCGACCTCCCGGGAGTAACCACCGCGTTGGGGCTTTGTACGGATCGCGTTAGGCAGGCCCTGTGATCGAATCGTGACCTTCAAAGTCCGACAGAGTGAAGTCATGACGATCACGAGCGGAGATCAGCGCACAGCGCGATCCGCCGAGCAGCCTCGACACAGGCGCCCGGGATCGGTCCGCCGCCTTCCGCGGCCTCGGCCCGCTCGGGTTCGCGGGTCCGACGTGGTGGCCGTCGGCGGATTCGTCTGCGCGGTCACCCTGGGCCTGTGGCTCGTGCATGGCGGCCTGGCGACCCTGGCGTCCGGCGGATTCGGGACGCTGAGCGCCATCGGCCAGCTCTCGGGCCTGGTCGCCGCCCTCGCAGCTCTCGGCGGGGTGATCCTCGCGGCGCGTCCCCGCTCCATCGAGCGGCGCTTCGGGCAGGACCAGCTGCTCGCCGCGCATCGCGTGTTCGGCATCACGACGGTCGTGGCAATCGTCGTGCACGCGGTCAGCGACACCTGGGCGTGGGGAGCGGCGACCGGCGGCTCCTTCGTGTCCGGTCTCATCGATCTGCTCGCCAACGAGTCCTGGATGGTTGCCGCGCTCGTCGGCACGATCCTCTTCCTCGTCATCGGACTGTCGTCCTGGCGCCGGCTGCGCAGTCTCATGACGTACGAGACCTGGTACTTCGTGCACCTCACCGGCTACCTCGCCGTCCTGCTCGGCTTCGGCCACCAGCTGACGCTCGGCGTCGACTTCATGGGCGATGCGCTCGCCTTCTGGTGGTGGACCGGACTGGCCATCGCGACCGTCGCGATCGTGATCTGGTCGAGGGTCGGCGACATCCTGCGCTCGCTGACCCGTCGGTTCTACGTGACCGCGGTGTCGCGCGAGGCGAACGGTGTCGGCTCACTCCACGTCACCGGCCCCGGACTGCACAGGCTGCGCGTGTCGGGTGGGCAGTACTTCAACATCCGGGCGATGACCCGCGACCTGTGGTGGCAGGCGCACCCCTACTCGGTGTCGGCCGCACCGACGACAGCTGGCCTTCGCTTCACGATCAAGGAGTTTGGCGAGGATTCCACTCGGCTGCTCGGGCTCGCCACCGGAACGCGGCTGGTCCTGGAGGGTCCCTACGGCGTGTTCACCGCGGCCCGCGCGAACGGAGCGCAGGTCGTGCTCGTCGCCGGCGGCGTCGGGGTGACCCCTATCCGAGCCGTGCTCGAGGACTGCGATCCGAGCCAGCGGCCCATGGTGATCATCCGAGTTCGCGACGCCGACGACCTCCCGCATCGCATCGAACTGGAGCGACTGGTCGAGTCCCGCAACGGGTCCCTGCACGTCCTCACGGGAAGGCGCGAGTGGTTCGCGCGCCACGATCCGTTCTCTGCCTCGAGCCTGTCGGCGTGGATCCCCGATCTCGCCGATCGTCACGTTTTCGTCTGCGGCCCAGCTTCCCTGGAGTCCGCCGTCGTCACGGGGATGCGCAAGGCAGGCGTCCCCGTCGGTCATATCCATCACGAGCGGTTTGGGGTCTGACATGGCTGGATTGGTTGGACGTCTGGCGCCCGCGGCCGCACTGGGTGGCCTGGCCATCGTGGTCGTCGGGATCGCCGATCCCGCGCTGGCCGGGCACGATGCGGCCACGGCCGTTGATCAGACCAGCGCGCCGACGTCTCAGGCGGCCACTCCCGACGTCTCCACGAAGCCCGACGTCGCGACGAGCGACAGCGCGGAGACGATCACCGGCCCGGCGGTCCAGACACGATGGGGTCCGGTGCAGGTCGCCGCGACGATCACCAACGGCCAGCTGACCGAGGTGCATGCGGTCGTCTGGCCCGACGGAGACCGCCGATCGGTGGAGATCAACCAGTACGCGATACCGCAGCTCGACCCGATGGCGACCGCCCAGGGCGTGCAGTTCGACGGTGTCTCGGGAGCGACCTACACGACCGAGGGCTACCGCGAGTCGCTCCAGCAGCTCCTGGACTCGCTGTGACCCGGGCGGTGTTCCCGGTGATGGGGACGATGGCCTCGATCCTCGTGGCACCCTCGGACGATGCTCGACTGGGCGATCCCGTGGTGGCGGCGGCGTTGCACACGGCGCGGCGCGACCTCGAGGTGCTGGACCGACGATTCAGCCATTACACGGTCCACAGCGAGATCAGCACGTGGTTGTCCGGAGGCTCGGTGTCGCCGGATGCGCTTGCCGACTTTGATCACGTCCTTCGTGCGTGCGGTCGTCTGAACGAGGAATCGGAGGGCGTGTTCACCATCAAGAACGCGACGACCGGTCGGGTCGACACCGCCGGATACGTCAAGGGGTTCGCGATGAGACGTGCCGCAACGAGCCTGGTTCGCGCCGACATCTCGAACTTCATGATCTGTGTCGGCGGCGATACGTACTGCGCTGGCCGACCCGATCAGTCGCGGCCGTGGCGCGTCGCCGTGGCCGACCCGCTTCGCGGGCACGGTGTTGCTGCGCTTGTCGAGGCGTCGGACCTGGCCGTCGCGACCTCGGGAACCGCCGAGCGCGGGGACCACATCTGGAACGGCCGTGGCCCGGCGCGGGCTGGACTGCTGTCGTTCACCGTCATCGGTCCGGACATCTCCGAGGCGGACGCCTACGCGACCATCGGATTTGCCATGGGGGAGCCGGGATTGGCGTGGGTCGCCGCGCATGACGGCTACCGCTCGATCGCGATCCGGTCCGACGGAAGCCGCCTCGCGGACGCGGCGCTAGTCTCGGCGGCGTGAGCTCGGTCCCGCCTTCCGGATACGACGAGCACGATACGGCCCGGCTGGTCGTCGAACCTGTCAAGGAGTCCGTTCGCAGCGCATTCGCCCGTGACCGCGCGCGAGTGCTGCACTCGTCGGCCCTGCGCAGGCTGGCGGCGAAGACCCAGGTGATGCTCGCGGGCGAGGCCGACTTCCCGCGCACGCGGCTCACCCACACGCTGGAGGTCGCGCAGATCGCGCGCGAACTCGGCGATGCGCTGGGGTGCGACGCCGATGTCGTCGAGGTCGCGGGCCTGGCCCACGACCTGGGTCACCCGCCGTTCGGTCACAACGGCGAGGACGCACTCGACGAGCTGGCCGAGCGCATTGGCGGGTTCGAGGGGAACGCTCAATCTCTGCGGATTCTCAGCCGGCTCGAGGCCAAGGTGGTCGATCCCGACACCGGCGACAGCGTCGGGCTGAACCTCAGCCGCGCGTCGCTCGACGCCGCCTGCAAGTACCCCTGGAGTCGAAAGGCGGGCTTGCGCAAGTTCGGCGTGTACGAGGACGACCTTCCCGTCTTCACCTGGCTGCGCGAAGGCGCTGTGGGGGAGCGGACCTGCATCGAGGAGCAGGTGATGGACTGGTCGGACGACGTGGCCTATTCGGTCCACGATCTCGAGGACGCGGTGCACACCGGTCTCGTGACGATCGACGCGTTCTCCTCACGCACCGATCGCGAGGGCCTCATCGACATCGCGCTCGAACGATTCGAGGTGCCCGCCGGCCGCGCCGGTCTGGAGGAGGCGCTGGATCGGATCACCGCGCTCGAGTACTGGCCCACGAGCTTCGACGGATCGATGACCGATCTCGTCGCGCTCAAGAGATTCACCAGTTATCTCATCGGTCGCTTCTGCTCGGCCGCCCAGGTCGCCACGCAGGTGGCTTACGGCCCGGGACCGCACACTCGGTACGGCGCCGAACTCGTAGTGCCAGACGAGGTCCGGTCCGAGGTGTCGGTGATGAAGGCCGTCGCGGTCGCCTACGTGATGAATCGTGCGGGTGCCGAGGTCGAATACTCACGACAGCGCGACATCGTCAGCGAGCTTGTCACCGCGCTCTGGCTCGAGGGCGGGAAGTCACTGGAGCCGTGGCTGACGTCGGCCTTCGCGTCAGCGACGTCCGATGGCGAGCGACTGCGCGTGATCATCGACCAGGTGGCCAGTCTCACCGATGTCAGCATCGTCGCGTGGCACCGCCGCCTGGTGAACTAGCTGGCCGATGACCTAGCGCGGGCCGCCTCAAGGGTCAGTTCGACCACCTGGTACGCGTCCTCGCCGGGCATGAGGTTGTGCATGGTGAGCCGCCGAGGGTCCTGCTCCAGGTGGATCTGCCAGCCCCAGTCCGGCCCTGGCGGGGCCGGGTAGTAGCCGGTGAGCACCAGTCGGTCCTGCCCGACCGACCCCGTCATGCTCAGCCAGGAGGGGGACGAGTGCCAGGAGTCGGCCCATACGGCCGTCAGCTCGTTCTCCACCGACGAGATGAGCAGAATTCCGCTTTGCGGGGCGTCGCCGTCGAACCACGTGTACTCAACACAGGCGTAGGTGCCGGCGACGACGCGCACTGACGCGGTGGCGGCGGACTCGGTGTAGGCGTCGGTGGGCATCAGCCGAAGGAGATTGACGCCCCGCCAGTTGCCGACCAGCGGCTCGAGGAACTCGGTAGCGGTCATGCGGAGTCTCCTGTCGTGATGGCGGACACGGTGGTCACCAGTTCGTCGATCTCCGCCTCGGTGTTGTACGCGTGCGGACTGACGCGCACGAGACCCTCGACTCCTTGATTCGTGAAGTCGTGACGCGCGTAGTCCGGAGTGGAGAGGCTGACATTGATACCCGCGGACTTGATTGCCGTGACGAGATCGCGCGCGGGGATCTGATCGTGGGTGAACGTCACGATGCCCGTCTGCTGATGACCGCGATCGCGCACCATCACGCCGTCGATCTCGCCGAGGCCATGGCGAGCGCGGGAGGAGAGTTCGGCGATGCGAGCACCGAGCACGTCGATGCCCCAGTACAGGGCGTAGTCGACTGCCGCGCCGAGGCCCAGGACTGCGGCGTACGACTTCTCCCAGTACTCGAAGCGTCGCCCGCCCGGCTGAATCTCGTAGCCGTCGATCTGCCACGTCGCTGAGTGCAGGTCGAGGGGGAACGGCTCCAGTTCGCTGAGCGCGCGGTCGGATGCGTAGAGGAAGCCCGTGCCGCGCGGTCCGCGCAGCCACTTGCGTCCGGTCGCGGAGAAGAAGTCCGCACGCATAGCGGTCACGTCTACCGGGATCTGGCCGACCGACTGACAGCCGTCGACCACGTACCAGGCGTCGGAGCCCGCCAAAGCGGCCCCGATGCCTGCGACGTCGTTGACGAGTCCGTTCTGCGAGGGGCAGTGCGTGATCGCGACCATCGCGACATCGTCGTCGAGCATTGCGGCGAAGGCTGCGACGTCGATCGTGCCGGCCTCGTCGTCGGGAATGAACTCCAGCCGCGCCCCGGTTCGGTTGGCGACCTGCATGATCGGGAGCACATTGGACGCGTACTCCGAGGCAGCGACCAGGATGCGATCGCGCGACGTGAAGGGGCGAGTGAACTCGATCGCCTGGAAGGCCCGGCTCCAGCCCTCGGAGGCGGACTCGACGAGCGCAACCTGGCTGGGGTCGCAGGCCAGCAGGGCCCCGATCGAGGTGTAGACGCCGCCGAGGCGGTCGCTCGCCTCGGCCTGTGCCTCGTAGCCGCCGACGAGCGACTCCCGGTCGATGTGATCGATGACCGCATCGGTCACGACGGACGGCTGGAGGGCGGCGCCGGCGTTGTTCAGGTGATTGACCTGGCTGCTGCCCGGGGTCTCAGCCCGCAGGAGGTCGAGGTCGAGGGGATGGCTCACAGCGCCCATCTTCTCGTGGCCGGGTGGCCCAGCCCACCTACACTCCCCATATGGCTGGACGGATTCGCGACGAGGACATTGCCCTCGTCCGCGAGCGCGCCAGGATCGACGACGTCGTCCGTGAGTACGTGTCCCTCAAGCCCGCCGGCGGCGGGTCGCTGAAGGGCCTGTGCCCCTTCCACGAGGAGCGTTCCCCGAGCTTCCACGTCACGGCCAGCCGCGGAATGTTCTACTGCTTCGGCTGCGGTGAGGGCGGCGACGTCCTGACCTTCCTGCAGAAGATCGACCACCTCAGCTTCGCCGAGTCCGTCGAGAAGCTGGCCGAGCGCACCGGCGTCGAACTGCGGTACGTCGATGGCGGGTCGGCGATCAATCGCCAGCAGGGCCAGCGCACGCGCCTCGTCGAAGCCCACAAGGCCGCGGCCGCCTTCTACGTCGAGCAACTGTCGACCGCCGAGGCCAAGATCGGCCGCGACTTCCTCGATTCCCGGGGATTCGACGCGGCAGCGGCGGCGCACTTCGGCGTGGGCTTTGCACCGAAGTCCTGGGATGCCCTCACCAATCACCTGCGTAAGAAGTCCTTCACCGACGCCGAGTTGATGGCCGGGGGGCTGGTGAGCCAGGGCAATCGCGGTGTCTACGACCGCTTCCGCGGCCGCCTGGTCTGGCCGATCCGCGATCTGGGCGGAGACGTCATCGGCTTCGGTGCGCGAAAGCTGTTCGACGATGACGACGGCCCGAAGTACCTCAACACCCCGGAGTCGCCGATCTACAAGAAGAGCCAGGTGCTATACGGCATCGACCTGAGTCGTCGCGAGATCTCCAAGAACCAGCAGGCCGTCATCGTTGAGGGCTACACCGACGTCATGGCCTGTCACCTGGCTGGCGTCACCACCGCCGTGGCCACGTGTGGCACCTCGTTCGGCACCGAGCACATCAAGGTGCTGCGCCGCCTGCTGATGGACGACGACCAGATGAAGGGCAACGTGATCTTCACCTTCGACGGCGATGCGGCCGGCCAGAAGGCGGCGTTGCGAGCGTTCGAGGAGGACCAGAAGTTCGTCACTCAGACGTTCGTCGCCGTGGAGCCCACGGGTCTTGATCCGTGCGACCTGCGACTGCAGCACGGCGATGCCGCGGTGCAGGCACTGGTCGATCGTCGCGTTCCGCTCTTCGAGTTCGCGATCCGCTCCACCCTCGCCGGGTACGACCTGGAGAGCGCTGAGGGCCGCGTGGCCGCGCTCCGCGAGGCGGCACCAGTAGTCGCCAAGATCCGCGACGCGGCGCTGCGCCCGGAGTACACGCGCCGGCTGGCCGGCTGGCTCGGCATCGACGTCGAAACGGTCGCCCGCGCGGTTGCTGACGGCGGACGCGCCGAGCAGAGGCAGCCGCCGCGACGCGAGCAACCGTCGGCCCCGCCCGCTGCACCCATGCCGCGATCTCAGACGGGGCAGCGTCGTGATCCTGCGCTCATCGTCGAGCGCGAGGCGCTGAAGTGCGCGCTGCAGGAGCCCGCAACAGTCGCGCACTGGTACGAGAGCGTCGAGGAGTCGGCGTTCACGCATCCCAGCGCTCGTCAGGTGCACTCCGCCATTGCCGGAGCGGGCTTCCCCTCTGCCGAGATCAGCGGGCTGCCGTGGATCGACGCCGTGCTTGCCAATGCCGAGGACGACTCGGTTCGTCGCCTCATTCGCGAGCTCGCGGTGGAGCCGCTGCCTGCCGAGTTCGGACAGGACGTGCGCTACGCCATCGGTGTCATCTCCCGGCTGCTCGAGCTCGACGCGTCCCGGCGCATCACCGACCTGCGCGGTCGCCTCCAGCGGATCGACCCGGTCGAGCAGCCGCAGGACTACCAGCGCTGCTTCGAGGACCTCATGGCGCTCGAGGAGTACCGGCGCTCGCTGCGCCAGGAGTCTCTCGGCGAGGTCGGCTGATGCGGCTCATGCGTGGCCTGCCGCAGCGGCTGCCGGCCGGAGTCGCCACGGATCTCGGTGTGCTGCCGGGGGAGAAGGTGGTGTCCTGGGGTGCACGCTCGGCGACGGATGAGCAGCCAGCGACCTATGTGATCGCGACCGCCCGCGCGCTGTACCTCCAGTCGGTCCGAATTCCGTGGCACGAGGTGAGCAAGGCCTCGTGGGACGACCCGGTGCTCGAAGTTCTCCTCGACGGTCCGGGGGCCCGGAGCTTCCGGGTCGAGCTCGACGATGCGCGCGATCTGCCCGCCGCCGTCCACGACCGGGTCACCGACAGCGTGGTCGTCAGCGAGTGGGTCGAACTGACCCCCACCGCGGGGGCACGGATGGTCGCCCGGCGAGACAGTGACGACGGATCCATCCATTGGTCAGTGGTGTTCGACGCCGGCCTGGATCCCGCGGACCCGGGCCTTCGCGACACGGTTGACGAGGCGCTGGACCGCCTTCGCGACGCCCTAGGAATCTGAGTCCGGCAGGCCTTGATATTGTTCCGGGGCCGGTCATGCTGGCAACAGTCCCCCATAGCTCAATTGGCAGAGCATTCGACTGTTAATCGAAGGGTTTCTGGTTCGAGTCCAGATGGGGGAGCAAACCGCGGCCCGGTCGCCTAGCCCGCGAGGGCCGCGGCGCACGCCCGGAGGTCACGATCGGCGACCTCCGCCTCCGGCACCGAGAAGATGTCGAGTGCCTGGATCTCATGAGCCCGGCGTCGCAGGCGGGCCAGGTCCTCAGGCGTTCCGTCGAACCTCTCGCACTCAGACCTCAGCTCAGTCCACTCCGCGGCGCGCGCAGCGTTGAACGCGGTCATCGCTGTCATCCGCTCGCGGGGATCCTGCGGCTCGGCGTCAACCCGCATGAGGGTCCCGCCGGCCGCATCGACGAGTTCGCGCACGCGATCGACGCCAGCCAGGAACGCCGAGGCCTCGGGAACCGCCCAGACATCGTCGCCGATCGTCACGGCGCCGATGCGCCGCAGTTCGCGCCGCACGTGCGTCTGATCTGCTTCATCGGGCAGGCGGGGCGCGACCAGACGCCAGTGCGTAGGCAGCGCCGCGTCACCCATGAGACAACTCGAGCACACGTCAGTTCTCCGGATCGCTCGCGCGGCTAGTAGGGATGCCGGTCGGGCTTCGAGGACCAGGCGCGGTAGGCAGCGAGGCCGTCCTCGCGCCCGAGCTGCTCGATCGGGATTCGGCGATCGTGGAGCGGCCGTGCGAAGTCCTCGTACTGGAACGCATCGTCAAAGCCGATCTCGCGAGTGTCCTCGGCGCTGCAGGCGAAGTAGACCTTGCCGATGCGCGCCCAGTAGATCGCGCCCATGCACATCGGGCAGGGGAATCCGCTCGTGTACAGCTCCATCCCGAGGAGCATCCGTGAGCGTGCGGGTACGACGTCATCGGAGCCGGGTTCCTTGGGCACCAGAGCCAGCGTTGAGTGGTTCCGCTCTGACTCCGCGATCGAGGGTGCATACGGGTTGAGTACCGAAACTGCCTTCCGGATCGCGCTGATCTCGCCGTGCGCGGTGATGTCGCCTGTGAGGAGGACGACGTTCTGACCCCTCGCGACAATCGCTCCGTCGCTGGCAATCACCGCTCCGAATGGTCCGCCCCAGCCACTTCGCGCGGATTGCTCGCCTAGGCGGCAGGCCTCAGCCATCAGCTCGTCGGGCGTCACGACCGCGATCGTATCCGCGATGGTCGTGGTCCACTGCGCGTGATCGGCGCTGGTAGCGTTTTCAGATGACGCGAACTTCACGAGGACTTATCGGCATGGTGGCCACCGCCGCTCTCGCACTGGGTGCGTTCGGCGGCGTATCGGGAACGGCGATGGCAGCGGATGCGCCCGCGCCCGCGGACCCCAATGCGGTCGTCACCTTCCTTGTCGGGCTTCCCTACCGCGAGAAGGCTCTCGAGGCCGCTGCGCAGGCGGTCAGCTCGCCGGGGACAGCTGAGTTCCGGCGCTACTCGACCGTCAAGCAGGTCGCGCACTCGTTCGGCGCGACCGCTCAGGCGGAGAGCGCGCTCAAGGCTGCCGCCCAGCATCTTGGCCTCACGGCTCGCATCGACGCCACGAGGCTCTTCGCGCGTGTGAGCGGAACGGTCGCATCGTGGCAGACCGCCTTGGGCGCGCCGGCGCAGTTCCGGGCGGCCGAGCCCGGTTCGGCACAGGATCCCGATGCACCGCCCTTCAACCTCTACGCATTCTTGGACTCAACCGGTGAGGACTATGCGCCGCTGCCGGCAGCGCTGAAGTCCAAGACGACGTGGTTCCTGCCCCTGTTCTCCCAATACGTCGCGAGCCTTGATGTCGCCGGGGCTGTGATGTCGAAGCAGACTCGGGAGTTGATCTATCCCGGCCTCGGTGACGCCGTAGCGCCGACCAACGAGGGAACCCCGCTTGGCCAGACGTGCCAGACGGGAGACCTCGCCGCCAGGACCTTCACGCCCTTCCAGCTCAGCCAGGCCTATGGACTTGCTCCGCTGCAGAACGCAATCGCGAAGGGCGTGCAGCCACGAATCGCAGTGCTGAGCCTCGGCGGCGGGTTCGCACAGAGCGATGTCGACGCGGCTGCCGCGTGCTTCGGGCACACGGCGCCGGTCGTCGACGTCAAGACCGGACTGGGGATCGACACCCCGATCGTGTCGCTGTCCGGGGAGAGCGCGCTTGACCTGCAGACCGTCTCCTGGGCAGCTCAGAACCTGAAGTCGCTGCGCTTCGTCCAGGTCGTGAACTCCACGCCGTCGTTCATCGAGGCATACGCGCTCGCCCTGACCGCATGGCCCACGCCGCCGGACGCGATCACCAACTCGTGGGGCACGTGCGAGTTGGCACCCGAGGCTGGCGCCGGCTCGCTGTCGACAGTCGAATCCCTCCTGCAGTACGCGGCGCTCGTCGGCACGTCGTCATTCGTCGCATCCGGTGACCGCGGGTCGTCGGCCTGCCAGACCACGGGCGGGGATCCCAGCAATCCGCGTCCGACAGTGCAGTACCCGGGCTCATCGCCCTTCATCACCGCCGTCGGCGGAACGCAGTTGAACCTCGGTGCGGAGAATGCCCGCATTGGCGAGTCGGTGTGGAACGACCTGCAGTACGGCCTGAGCGGCAACGCGGTGGGCACCGGCGGACCGAGCGCGGTCTTCGATGCGCCGTGGTACCAGCGCCCCATCACCGGCTCGGACGTGCGCAGCGTGCCAGACATCGCCGCGCAGGCAGGAGCCGGACCGGGAACCACGATCTACTTTGGCGGACAGCCGGTGGGACCGACCGGTGGCACCAGCCAGGCGAGCCCGCTCGTCGCGACGGGCTTCGCGATGATGTCTTCGCAGATGCGCGCGAAGGGATACGCGCCGCTCGGCTTCGTGAATCCGTGGTTGTATCGCACTGCGCGATTCCACGACGGGTCGATCTACGACGTGACGGTCGGCAGCAACCAGTACCCACTCGTGTACGCGGAGAGCTCGCTGAATGCCCCGGCATGCTGCCAGGCGCAGTCCGGATTCGACGCCGCGAGCGGATTGGGTGCGCCCATCTTCAATCTGCTAACCCCTCATTCGCTGACGTCAACCGCACCTAAGATCGGCCGGTGACCCAGACGTCGTCGCCCGAGGAGTTGCGCACGCTGCTCAACCTCGAACCGCATCCCACCTGCGGCTACGTCAACCTGAGTTTCGTCGACAGCCGGGTGATCGCACCCGGCGGACTTGCCGAGCCGTTTGCCGACGGCCGACCTCTTGGCTCGGCGCTCTACTTCATGGTGACCCCTGAGCGGCCCGTCCGCCTGCACTGCATCCGCAACGACCAGCTGTATCACCGCTATCTCGGCGATCCGCTCGAGATCCTGCTGCTGCATCCGGACGGGTCGCACTCCGTCGAGACGATGGGCGAGGACGTGGCGAGTGGAGAGCATCTGCAACTTCTCATCCCCGGGAGCACCTTCCACACCGCCCGGGTCCGCAGCGGGGAGTGGTTCCTCGGTGCGAGCACCGAGTGGCCGGGGGTCGATCCGGTCGATGTCGTCATCGGCGACTCGATCGAGCTCACGCAGCGGTTCCCTGCGGCTTCGTCGCTCATAGCCGAGTTCACGGCAGCGCCGTGACCGCTCACCTTCGTCCGTCCGACTTCGCCGTCCTGCGCACGGTTCCAACACGATGGGCCGACGAGGATGTCTACGGCCACGTCAACAACGCGGTCCACTACCAACTCTTCGACACCGCGGTGAACGGCTGGCTCATCGAGGCAGCGGGCAACGTCCGCGATCTGCCGGCGCTAGGAGTGGTCGCGGAGACGGGCTGCCGCTACGTCGGCGAACTGCACTTCCCGGAGTCGATCACGGTTGGCATTGCGTGCGAACGACTCGGCGAGCGCAGCGTGACCTACTACCTGGTGCTCTTCGGCGAGCGCGAGGCGAGCCCGGTCGCCATCGGCAAGTTCGTGCATGTCTATGTCGACCGCGAGACGCGGCGGCCAGTGCCGATCCCGGAGTCGATCCGCGCGGCCGTAATGACGCTCAGGCCCGTCCCGGCCTAGCCGCGGTTGCGGCCCAGCCGCTCGTGGCTGGACACCCAGTCGCCGGCCAGCATGGCGCTGCTCAGTGAGATCTCGCCGGCGAGCACCGTCGCCGCACAGATCTCGGCGAGCTTGCGTACGTTGCCCGGCCCTGAGCAGCCGAGCAGTTCCAGGCATTCTCGCTGGGTTGCCAGGCCCGTTCCGCCACCCACTGTCGCGACGATCAGCGCGGGCAGCGTGATGGACCAGTAGTAGTCGCCTGAGTCGAGCAGCTGCGTGTAGACGATTCCCGCGTGCGACTCGGCGACGTTCGCGACGTCCTGACCCGTCGCGATGAACAGGGCCGCCAGCCCGTTCGCCGCGTGCGCTCCGTTGTTCGACGAGCGCGCGAGGAAGGCCCCCGTCTGGCTCACCTGCCGCGCCCAGAAGAGAGTCTGGGGTTCGACGCCCATCACCGTGCGCAGAAGGTCGGCCGGGATCGTGGCCTCGGCGATGACTCGCTTGCCGCGTGTCTGCAGGACGTTGATCGCCGAATGCTTCTTGTCCGTGTCGATGCCTCCGGACAGGAGGTAACGCGGCGCTGCGGGATGGTTCGCCACGATCCACTCGCATGCGGCGAGGGTTGCCTTGCCGACCATGTTCTGGCCCGCCGCGTCGCCCGTCGTGTAGTCGAATCGGAGGTAGAGAAGTGGACCGACCGCATACTGCTCGATCTCGATGAGCTTGCCGATGCTCGTGGTCGTCCCTGCCGCGGCGGCGATCTCCCCTGCGTGAGTCCGCACCCAGTCGCCGAAGTCCCGCGCTTCGAGGGCGTTGTCGAAGATGAACACCGGAGCGCGCTGCATGCGGTCGTCGACGACGGTCGCCCGCACGCCGCCCGCTGCCGACAGGACGCGCATACCGCGGTTGTAGCTAGCGACGAGCGTGCCTTCCGTCGTGGCCATCGGGATGTAGAAGTCGCCATTCGCATGCTCGCCGTTGATCCGAAGCGGACCAGCCAGGCCGATCGGCACCTGCGCGACCCCGGTGAAGTTCTCGATGTTGCCGGGGAGGGTTGCTGGATCGATCGAGTAGGAGCCGACGTGTCGTAGGTCGGTCCCGGTGACCTCGAGTGCGAACTCGCGGCGTCGTGCGGCGTTCGCCTCCGTGTAGTCGTCGGACCGGTCTCGTGGAACGGAGGAGTCAGTCATGCCTGAGTATTACGTGGCGTCATCTATATTGCCGACGTGCTCGAGAAGATTCGTGGCCGGACGCGGCTGGTCACCAGTGCGGTCGTGGCGTCCCTCGCGGTTGGCCTAGCGCCGTCGGCTGCGGCCGCGCCGGATCCTGTCGTACCGATAGTCATCGTCGGGCAGCCCTCCGTCATCTTCGGCGTGAACCAGGGGCTTCCTCCGCTCTCGCCGACGGAGGACTACGAGGCCGGCCCGGAACTGGCGCCGGTGATCACCGCATACCGAGACTCGGGCAGGTATCAGGGGGACCAACGGGCCGTCGCCAGGGCCGCCCAGGCCTTCCTTCGTTCCTGGCTCCACGACAATTGCCAGTCCATGACTCGCTGCGGCCACAAGAAGTCGGCCGTCGTCTTCGATATCGACGACACGCTCGTCGACTGGTACCCGACGTACGCGTCCACGAACTTCATTGCGGTGCCCGAGCTGATCGACGACGCCGTCGTCAACTGCCTGACACCAGCGATCGCCCCCGTTCGCTCCTTCCTGCACTATGCGCAGCGGCATGGAATTCCGGTCTTCCTCATCTCCGGTCGCGGCCAGGACGCGCGCTCCTACACAGCATCGTGCTTGAACAGGCGGGGCATCTCCGGGTGGGCCGGGCTGGTCCTCCGCGCACCCGATCAGGAGACGATGACCGCCGAGCAGTTCAAGTCGCAGGCGCGAGGAGCGATAGAGCAGCGGGGATACCGGATCGTCACCTCAATCGGAGATCAGTTGAGTGACTCGACTGGCGGGTTCCTTGTTCGCGGCTTCCGCCTTCCTAACCCGATGTACTACATCGCTTGATCGACAGCGCGCTCGTCCGGGGTGTGGCTTTTCGACACGCTGCTCGGGGTACGTCGAGGTCGTCGCGAATTGCTGACTAGGTACGCTCTCGCCGTACCGCTAGGGGCGGTAGCTCAGCTGGTTAGAGCCCCGGACTCATAATCTGGTCGTCGTCGGTTCGAGCCCGACCCGCCCCACCAGCATCATGTTTTGTTTTGCTTGATCCTTGACACTCCTCTCGCCGGAGTGGATTCGTGACTCCGGTGCTGACAGCCAATACCGTGCGCGCATGTACGTAGTAATGCTCATCGGGTTCATGGTCGTGCTCCCGATCGTGTCCATCGTCATCGAGCTGATCGCGTCCGGCGGAGACGCCGATGTGTGGTTCACGATCGGCAAATGGTTCTTGTTCTGGGGAGTCGGCATGCGCCTCTTCGTTGCCGGCATCTCGCAGTTGTTCAAGCCGCAGTTCACGGCCAACAACATCCTCGGCGGGACCACGTCGCCGGCCGCCCTCCAGGTCGTGCAGGAACTCGGCTTTGCCAACCTGGGCATGGGCGCGGTTGCCCTGATCGCCCCTTGGGTCTCGGACTGGGCGATCCCTGCCTCTATTCCCGCGATCGTGTTCCTCGGACTCGCGGGACTCCGCCACATCGCAAAGCCGGGAAAGAATGGCAAGGAGTTCCTCGCGACGATCACGGACCTCTTCGTGGCGGTCGTTCTGCTCGCCTTCGTCGTCGCCTCCGTAGCGACTTAGGCGCGGTCGCGCCCAGAGACCCCGCTATCGTCTCCGGAGGCACCATTCCAGGAGGTTCCGTGGCGACTCTGCTCGCACGCAACGCGACGATTCTCGTGACGATGGACGGTGAGCGCCGCGAGATCGCCGGCGGCGGTCTGTTCGCGCGCGACGGCATCATCGAGCAGGTCGGCCCTAGCTCGGACCTGCCATCGACCGCGGACACGGTGCTCGACCTCTCGGGCCAGGTTGTGCTGCCCGGCCTGGTGAACACGCACCACCACCTGGACCAGACGTTGACCCGCAACCTGCCGCAGGGGCAGAACACCAACCTGTTTCCGTGGCTGCAGGCCCACTACGAGATCTGGGCGCAGCGGACACCTGAGGCGACCCGACTGAGCTCGCTCGTCGGCCTCGCGGAGCTTGCGGCCAGCGGCTGCACGACGGTGTTCGACCACTCGTACGTGTTCCAGAACGGGTGCCGAGTGGACGATCAGATCGCTGCTGCGGCGGAGATCGGTGCGCGCTTTGTCGCGTGCCGGGGCTCGATGTCGCTGGGGGAGTCGCGCGGAGGCCTGCCGCCGGATCACTGCGTGGAGGACGAGGACGTCATCCTTGCCGACTCGGAGCGCGTCATCGCGGAGTATCACGACCCGTCACGCGGGTCGATGCTCACCGTTTCGCTCGGCCCCTGCTCGCCGTTCTCCGTCAGCCCCGAACTCATGCGTGAGTCTGCCCGGATCGCCCGAGCGTATGCCGGCGTCGGCCTGCACACGCACCTGTGCGAGACGATCGACGAGGAGATGTACACGCTGCGGACCCACGGCGTGCGGCCGGTCGGGTTCATGGAGTCCGTCGACTGGCTTGGCAATGACGTGTGGTTCGGCCACGGCGTCCACGTCAACGACCTGGAGATCGCGCAGTTTGCGGCGACTGGGACGGGTGTTGCGCACTGCCCATCGTCGAACATGCGACTGGCGTCGGGGATCGCGCCGGTGAAGAAGTACATGGATGCCGGCGTCAAGGTCGGGATCGGCGTCGACGGCTCGGCCAGCAATGACGGCAATCAAATGCTCGGCGAGGTGCGGCAGGCGATGCTGCTGGCCAGACTGAGAATGGGACTGCTGCCGCCCGAGGGACCCGAGACAACGCTGTCGACATCCGACCCGTTGCGTGCCGCGGAGTGGATGACCGCGCGCCAGGCCCTGGAGTTGGGCACTCGCGGCGGAGCGGCAGTGCTGGGCCGTGACGACATCGGCCACCTGGCGCCCGGGATGTGCGCAGACTTCTTCAGCATCGACCTGAACAACCTGGCCTACGCGGGTGCACTCACCGATCCGGTGGCGGCGACGGTGTTCTGCGCACCGCAGCGGGCCAAGTACACGGTCATCAACGGGCGGGTGGTCGTGGTGGACGGCGAGGTCGTGACAGTCGACATGGCTCCGGTCATCGCGGCCCACAACGCCTTCGCTCTCGCGCACTCGGGGTAGGCGGTTTGGCCCTCCCCGGCGGGCCAAAAGTGCTACACATGGCTAATGACCGACACCCCAGCCTCGCGCTGGGTGCCGATCCTGCTGACACTTGCGCTCCTGTGGGGCGGAGCCTTTGCGTTCGTCAAGATGGGGCTGGTCTCGTTCACTCCTGTCGGAATCGGCGTGGGCCGCATGATTCTCGGTGCCTTCACCATGCTCGTGCTGTCGGCAGTGACACGCACGCGCTTTCCACCTCGAGCCTTGTGGGGCCGGCTCGCCGTGACGGCGTTCCTCGCTGCAGCGGTCCCGTGGATCGTCCTTGCGTTCGCGCAGACGCATATCTCGTCATCGTTCGCCGCGATCCTCGGCAGCCTGATCCCGCTGATGACGCTGCTTGTGATCCTCGTGTACTACCGAGAGGAACGCCCGACCCGGATGCGCATTGCCGGCTTGATGCTCGGGCTGGTCGGGGTCTTGATCGTCGTCGGTATCTGGAACGGACTCGGGACTAGCACCATCGTCGGAGTCATCGCGTGCTTCGTCGCGAACATCTCGTTCGCGGCATCCCTTCCTTACATGCGCAGGCACCTTGCCGGTGGCGCAAACGCGAGCACCCTGCCGCCGATCGCGCTTGCGACCGCGCTCCTGGTGTTCGCGGCGATCGAGGCGGCACCGGCCCTGGCATTCTCGGAAGTCACGCACGCACCGGTTGTGGCATCCGCTCTCATCGGACTGCTCGCCGTGGGCTGTCTGACCAGCGGTATCGGCTACGCCCTGAACTTCTATCTCGTGCGGATCACCGACGCGACCACCGCGAGCACGGTGACCTACGCCGTCCCCGTGATCGCCGTTCTCATCGGCACGATCTTCCTGGGCGAGGAACTGTCGTGGAACCAGCCGGCCGGGGGACTCGTGATCCTCTTCGGCGCGGCGCTTGCGCAGGGACTGATTCGGCCGAGGTCGCCGAAGGTGGCCGGGCCGTGAGCACGCTTCCGGCCCGCGCGCGCTGGTTGCCGACCTACATCGCGCTCGCGTTCGCTTGGGGAACCATCTTCGCGATGTCGAAGGTCGCGCTCGGCTCCTTCACGCCCATTGGCGTGACCGCAGGGCGTCTCATCCTCGCCACGACCTTCCTGCTCGTGGTCTCGCTGATCACGAAGACGAAGCTGCCGCCAAGGCGGTTGTGGCGGCCGGTGTTCATCAACGCGTTCGTGGTCGCGACGCTCCCGTGGTTCCTGCTCACAGGTGCGCTCGGCAAGATCTCCTACTCGCTGACCTCGATCCTGGCCAGCGCGATCCCGCTGTTCACGCTTCTCATCATCTTGGTGGCCTTCCCCGAAGAGAAGCCGACACGGCAGCGCATCGTGGGCCTGTGCCTGGGATTCGTCGGTGTGCTGGTTGTCGTGGGCGTCTGGGAGGGGATCGGCGGGGCGACCTTCGTGGGAATGGCCATGTGCCTCGTCGCGAACTTCGCGTGGGCCAGCTCGTTCCCGTACTCGCGCCGACACCTCACCGGCGGGCCGCACGCGAGCGACCTGTCGCCGCTGTCGCTGGCGACCGGGACCTTGATCATGGCGAGCATCCAGGGGCTGCCGCTCGCCTTCTTCTTCCCGCTGACCAACGGTCCAGTCACGATGTCCGCGGTCACCGCGCTCGTCATTCTGGGCTGCGCCTGCAGTGGCGGCGGATACCTGCTGAGCTTCCGCCTGCTGAGCCTGGCCGACGCGACCACCGCGAGCACGATCAGCTACGCGGTACCGACTGTCGCCCTCACCATTGGCGTGATCTTCCTGCACGAGCACCTGACGTGGAACGAGCCCGTGGGCGCGTTGCTCATCCTCGGTGGTGCCGCGTTGGCGCAGGGCTTGATCCGGGTGCGCTCGCGCGCTCCCGACGACTAGGAGAAGTCGAGGACGATCCGCCCGCGCAGTCCGCCAGCCTCCATGCGCCGATGAGCCTCGGGAGCCTGCGCTGCCGGAACGACATCAGCCACCCGCAGCGTCAGCGCGCCGGACTCCGCCTGCGCGACCAGCTGCTCCATGGCTGCCGTGTCCTCGGCGCTGCGCGCTACGAGAACGCTGTGCAGCTCGATACCGCGGTCGACCGGACCGGCCCACGCCTTGACCGTGGTGAATCCGCCGTTGTCGGCGATCGCGCCGACGACCGAGTCGGTGAGGTTCGCGCCGTCGACGAGCCCATTCACGCCATCGGGGTAGGCCGCGCGCACGGCGTCGACGAAGCCATCACCGCGAGCAACCACTACCGAAGCACCGAGGGAGCGGACGAGCTCCTCGTCCTTCGGTGAGGCGTCGGCGATGACCGTGAGGCCGTCGGCGACGGCGAGTTGAACCACGTACCCACCGAGCGCTCCTGCCGCGCCAGTGACGGCGACCGTGTCTCCGGCAGCGAGGCCCAGGGCATCGATGGCGATCCGCGCGGTCAGTGCGTTCATAAGCAGCGTGGACGCGGGAGCGAAGTCGAGGGCGTCCGGGATCTTCACCGCAGAGGCCGCGGGGACGAGGATCTGGTCGGCGTAGCTGCCGCCCGTGACTGTGGGGAGCGGGACGCAGGCAACACGGTCGCCGACGGCGAGGCGACCATCTACGCCCGGACCAACTGCGTCGATGACACCCGCTGCGTCCATTCCCGCGATATAGGGGGCGGAGAACGCCTCGAGGCGAGCCGCGAGGAGTCCCTTGCGGAACATCACGTCCGCGGGGTTCACACAGGCAGAGTGGACGCGAATTCGAACCTGGCCCTCACCCGGCTCCGGGCTGGGGATCTCGACTACTTCCAGGACCTCGGGTCCGCCGAACTCGTTGATTCCGATTGCTCGCATGGCAGAAGCATAACCATGTGTACTTTCTGGCGTCCCCGGTTCCGGGTTAACTCTTCTTCTTCGCCTTCGTCGGCTTGCCACCGTGGTTGAGGTCTCGCCAGCTCGATTCGCTGACCTCGACGCCGTACTTCTTGGCCGCGGTGAGGATTCGCTTCCATGCCCGGTCGCGCTCGGCGTCCGTCACGTCCTGGACCTGGTCGAATCGCGAGATCGCCGCTCGCACGTGCCTGGCATCGTTGAGGGGCTCCTTGCGCTCCTTGGGGAACGCGAACTTCGTGTCGTCGAGCCGGTCGCGCTGGGCTGCGGTGAGTCCGGGCGACTCTGTGGTTGCCGTCTTCTTAGTCGTCTTTGTCGTCGTCTTCTTGTGTGCAGTAGCCATGGCATCCCTCTACCCAAAGGTGCTGGCGACTATTCAGACGTGAGCTGACTCCTGGAGGGCCGCGTAGATCAGTGGAGGAGTGAATGGCAGGTGCCGGAAGCGGACGCCGGTCGCGTTCTGGATGGCGTTCGCGATGGCCGGGGCCACTGCATCGATAGGCGGCTCGCCGGCACCCTTGGCACCGAATGGGCCGTGCGGGTCGACCTCCTCGGCGAACAGCACATCGATCCTCGGTACATCGGCGAAGTTCGGAATGCGGTACATCCGCAGCCCGGGGTTGCGCACGTGGCCGGCGTCGTCGATCTGGAACCACTCGGTGAGCGTGCCGCCGATGCCCATCGCGACCGCGCCCTCGACCTGACCTCTCAGCTGCATGGGGTTGATGACGACGCCCGCGTCGACCGCGTGAACGACGTGCAGGAGGGTGATCTCCCCGGAGACGGTGTTCACGGCGAGGCGGACGCCGTGCACGTTGAAGCCGTTGCTGATGGGGGAGCCGTACGCGCGTCGCGACTGCCCTAGCGTTACGCCCTCGACATCGGCGGCCGCCGCGAGATCGACGAGGCTGATGTACGCATCACCGGCGCGAACGCCGTCGGGTTCGAGGACGCAGTCCGATGCGTCGACCGCGAGCACTCGCGCTGCATACGCGGCGACCTTTGCCGCGAGTCCCGCGGCGGCGAGCGCGACGGCCTTGCCCGCGACGTTGAGACCTGCGCTCGCGAAAGCGCCTGTGTCCCAGCCACTTTCCTCGGTGTCGCCGTGCAGCACTGACACTCGCGACACTGTCGTGCCGAGTGAGGTCGCGGCGAACTGCGCCTGAGCGGTGGTCGTGCCGTTGCCGAACTCGCACGTGCCCACTCGGACCTCGTAGGTGCCGTCTGCCAGCAGCGACACGCTGGCCTCGGATCGATGCTCGGTGGGCGGCGAGGATTCGAACATCGACATCGCGTAGCCCGTCCCGACGCGCCAGTCGTCGCCCTCAGGTGCGGCGACGCCATTGCCGCTACTGAGTTTTTCCTCGACCATGTCGAAGCACTGGTCGAGGACGTAGGTCCCGATCGCGTCGTCGTGAGGCTCGTCGCCGATCCCGAGGTCGTCACCGGGAACGACCATGTTCAGTCGCCTGATGGCCAGCGGCTCGATGCCGAGCATGAGCGCAAGCTCGTCAAGAGCCGACTCGACCGCGAACGTCGGCTGCACCGCTCCGTATCCGCGCATCGCACCGGACGGCATGTTGTTCGTGTAGACGGCGCGCCCGTCGTACTGCTTGTTGCGGCAGCGGTACCACCCGAGGGCACCGGTGCTCGCGAAGAGCGTCTCTCCGCCATGGTTGCCGTACGCGCCAGTGTCCGACGTGACATCCATGTGCATGGCGGTAAGCGTGCCGTCGGCCTTCGCCCCGAGCTTCACAGTGATGATCATCGGGTGACGTGGGGATGAGCCGTAGAACTCCTCCTCACGAGTGAACTCCCACTGGACCGGTCGCCCGGTGTCCAGTGTCGCGAGGGCGCAGAGATCCTCGGTGAAAACCTCCTGCTTGCTGCCGAAGCCGCCGCCGACGCGCTTGGTGAACACGTGCACGGCGCTGGCCTGGAGGTCGAAGAGGTAGCACAGCTTGGTGCGGGCGAGGAATGGCGCCTGAGAGCTCGTGCGCACTTGGAGCACGCCGTGCTCGTCGATCCACGTGACGCTGCCGTGCGTCTCGAGGGCCGCCTGGGCCATGCGCGGGGTGCTGTAGGTCGCCTCGTGGATGACGTCGGCCGCCGCGAATCCGGCAGCGATGTCGCCGCGGCCCTCGTGGAAGTCGATGAGGATGTTCTGGTCGGGATGCCGAATGAACGAGTCGACCGTGCCCTTCGGATGCACGACTGGGGCTTCGGGGAGCATCGCGGAGATCGGATCGAAGACCGCCGGCAGGACTTCCCAGTCGATGGAGACTGCTCGGCAGCCCTCCTCAGCAGCGGCGACGCTCGTCGCGACCACCGCCACCATGCGCTGGCCGACGAACCTGGCGACCTGGTCGAGCATCCGAGTGTCGTCCGGATCGACGAGGTGGTTCTCGTGGCACGCCGTGTCGTAGAGCTTGTCGGGCACGTCCTGCCATGTGTAGACCGCGACCACACCCGAGACCGCCTTAGCGGCGCTCGTATCGATCGACAGGGCGCGTGCGTGCGCGTGCGGGGACCGCACGACCTTGAGGTGGAGGACCTGGGAGATCTGGTGATCCATGGTGTATTCGACGGTTCCCGTGACGACGCCTTGCCCCTCGAGCGGACCGGGACTCGCGCCGATCGCCTTGCCGGGAATCTGCTCGTCGTCGACGCTCGAGATGCCGTTGATCGCGTCCTGGATTGCCCGGTATCCCGTGCACCGGCACAGCGATCCACGCAGCGAGGAGGGCAGGTCGGCGCGTTGCTCGCCGTTCATGCCTGCGCACGTCATGATCATCCCGGCCGTGCAGAACCCGCACTGGAAGCCCGGTGACTTCAGGAACTTCTCCTGCATCGGATGCAGGGACTCACCGTCGGCCATGCCTTCAATGGTCGTGATCTCGTGACGCTGCGCCTGCACCGCTGATACCAGGCAGCTGTGCACCGGCTTGCCGTCGAGCCACACGGTGCATGCGCCGCAGTCGCCCGAGTCGCAGCCCTTCTTCACGCCGTGATGGCCTAGCTCGCGCAGGTAGGTTAGCAGGCACTGCCCGGGCGCGGGGGTGGTGGTGAACGTCCTTCCGTTCACGTTGATGGTCATCGGCGCTCTTCGCCGACGAGTTCGGCGCGGATCTGCTGCGCGTAGACGTGGGTCATGTGCTGTCGATGCGCCGGGGTTCCGTTCGGGTCGTCGAAGTAGAGCCCGTCGGCTATTGCCGCGTCGAGGGCGTCGCGCACGTCGTCTGCGGTAGCCGAGTCGGAGACTCGAATGAGGATCGGGCGGATCGTCGCGGCAGTCACCGTGATCAGCAGCTCGCCTTGCGCGATGGTGCCCACGAGGAAGATGCTCGAGCGGCCGTGCTTGGTGAGGCTGAAACGCCTGATCGTGTAGTGACGGGTGAGCGACGATGCCGGAACGACGATCGCGCGCAGCAGCTCGCCTGGTTGCAGGACGTTCGTGTTGTCGCCGGTGACGAACTCAAGTGCGGGCACGGTGCAGACGGTGCCGTCGACCGCCCACAGCGTGTACTGCGCCTCGAGGGCGGCCGCCATCGTGATCATCGGCCCGGCCGGTAGCGACGCGCAGATGTTCCCGCCCACGGTTTGGCGGTTCCACACCTTGAAGCCGGCGAGATACTCCTCGACGCACTGGCGAAGGAACGGCCCGGCCGCCCAATCGAGCGGGGGAACGAAGTCGTGGAGCTCGGAGACCGCGCAGGTGGCCGCGATCTCCAGGCCTTCGTCGCTGACGACGATGCTCGGCCAGCCCATCCGTGAGAGGTCGCGCAGGCGGCGCAGATGCGGCATCGGCGTGGAGAAGAGGAGGGTCCCGCCAGCGAGCCAGGCATCGCCCTCGCGCCAGTCCGCGAGTGGGTCGTCAACCGGTGGGACGACGAACTCCTTGACCGTGTTCTGGTCCACTCGTGCACCCTATGGCCGGCAGCCGTCCTTGTGTTATCGACCGACGAACCGGCCGGGGCGGCGCTCGATGAAGCTCGTGATGCCCTCGACCGCATCCTGACTCGCGAGGATCCCAGGCAGCACGGCCCGGAGGTGCTCGGTTGCCGCGCTCTGGCCCCCGTCGCGACCGGCTCGTGCGTTAGCCAGGGTCTCCATGACTCCGAGCGGTGCCTGCTCGGCGATCACGTGGGCGATCTGGCGGGCGCGCGTCACGTGCTCGCCCGCCGGCACGACCTCCTGGACCAGACCGATGCGCAAGGCCTCGGCAGCGCCGAACTCCTCGCCGGTGAGCAGGAATCGCATGGCATTGCCCCAGCCGAGCTGCTCGGGCGCCCGGAAGGTTGCACCCCCGAACGGCATGATGCCGCGCCCGATCTCCAATTGCCGAAAGCGCACGTCGTCAGCCGCGATCACGATGTCGCTGGCGAGCGCGAGTTCGATGCTCAGGGTGTACGCGATGCCCTTGACCGCGAGTACGATCGGCTTGGACACCTGCTTTCCCCAGACTCCGAAGGGGTCGACACCGCTGCTTCCTGACAGCGCGCCGGGTCCGTGCTCGGCAACTGCAGGACCGACCTCGGCGAGGTCCAGTCCGGCGCTGAAGTGATCTCCGTGGCCGAATACGACTCCGACGCGGAGCTCGTCGTCTTCGTCGAGCAGGCGGTACGCGGCGGCGAACTCGTCGATGGTGCGAAGGTCCATCGCGTTGCGCTTGTGCGCCCGGTTAAGGCCGATGAGCAGGACGTGGCCGTCGCGCTCGACCGTAACCGAAGGTTCGCCGGTACCAGGATCAGCCATCCGTGAACCCTAACGGCGCGTGAATGCCGTCGGTAGGGTCTGCGCCATGGCTGCCATCACCCCGTTCCTGTGGTTCAACGACAACGCCGAGGAAGCCATGCGCTTCTACGTCGGTCTCTTCCCGAACTCGCACGTCAACAGCGTGACGCGCCATGGCGGCGACGACGCCCCGGCGTTCTCCGTCGACTTCAGCATCAACGGGCAGCAGTTCCAGGCGATCAATGGCGGCCCGCACCATGCCCTGACTCCGGGGTTCTCGGTGTTCGTGTCCTGCGCCGATCAGGAGGAGGTCGACCGGCTGTGGGGAGCGCTCTCGGAGGGTGGCGAGGAGTCCCAGTGCGGATGGGTCACTGATCGCTTCGGGCTCACGTGGCAGGTCATCCCGACCGCCCTCATGGCACTGCTCAGCGATCCGGATCCCGAGCGCGCAGGTCGGGCCATGCAGGCGATGCTCGGCATGCAGAAGATCGACGTCGCCGAACTCGAGCGTGCGGCTAGCGGACAGTAACCGTCAGCTTCTCCGCGAATGCCGCGGAGCCCCCGCCCGGCGGCATGGAACTGAACGTGATGACGGCCTTGCCTGCGGCCTTGCCGGTGATCGTCCACTCGGTGACGCCCGGCGCGCCGACGAGGCCGGTATCGGCCGGCGGCTTGTACTTGCCCTTCGACAGCGTTATCGCCGACTTGCTGCCGCTCACTGAGGTGGCCCACGAGTAGCCCGTGCTTGGGTTCGTCGCGAGCCTGACCTTGACCGACTCGCCGACGGCGAGCGTGACCTTTCCCGGCACCGTGACGAACTTTGTCGCCTTGGCACTGGCGGCTGGGGCCGCGGCCACGAGGGCCGTGAGGGCGATCGCGGCGGCGGCAAGCAGGGATACGAGGCGCACGGGGCGGTTGGCGGTCATGTCGCAAGTATGCGCGAGTCGCGAAGCCTGCGATAGCCCGGACTTCTGCATAGGATGGGGAAGCACCAAGGACGTTGACTCTGGCCACGGCCAGCCGACCGAGGAGCGCATCATGAAGAGCGGAAACACCGGACCGAATCGCCTCACGCGCGTCACCGCCAAGGAAGTACCGCACCGCACGGACGAGCGGTTCTTCGCCGCCAAGACCGATGCCAAGAAGGCGTGCGAGAACCTCCTTCACGACCTGCGACATTCATCCGCGCATGCGCCGATGGTGACCGACCTCGTGACCGCCGTTCATCGAATGCAGCAGCAGCTCAAGGACATCACCCCAGACGTGCCCAAGGCGAGTTCCGAGGTGCGCGACATGGCCAAGGAAGTGCAGCACCTGCAGCTCGCGCACACGTGGGTATCGGCAACCGAGCGGGTGTTCACGCGCCTTGGTGCCAGTTGCTCGCACGAGATGCGCGATGAGCTCCTGGAGTGTCAGGACACCGTCATGTGGTGCGTTCGTGCGCAGCATTGGGATGGAGAGCTGACCGCAGCAGTGACCAAGTTGCAGAAGATGGTCCAGCACGCCGAGGTGCATGCGGCGCGCGTTGCTGGCTGACCGGCTCGCTGTTCCACTGGTTCTCGGCGTATCGCTCATCGCGGGCTTCGGCGTCGCCGACCTCACCGGCCTGCGGTGGCTCGGGGCGATCGTCCTGTTAATCGGCGGGGCCTGGTGCGCATGGCGCCTGTGGCCGCGGTCTGGCCCGGCGGTGACGATCGCGGTGGCCGTCGTGTACGTCGTGGCGTTCATCGCGTCGCATCCGCTTGGTCGTGCGATCGGCAGTTGGCTCGCGGTCCTCGTCGTCGCGATTGTCGTCGCAGCATTCGCCTACGCGGTGATGCGACCCACCGGCAGCGTGGACTCGACGACCGCGCCGCCGACCAGTTCGACCCGGTAGGCGGCCGACGCCGAGTCCGCATCGCGGTCGCTAATGACCTCGACGGGCTCGGTTCCCTCGTACAAGATCCCCACGCCGTCGTCCGTCGCGTAGGAGAGCGGCAGGACCTCGTCGCGCACGAGTGAATGCAGCAGCGGGCGGCGCTGCTCCTCGGAGTCGTAGTGGACACCGTTTCCGTAAGGGAGCAGTGCCAGGCCGTTGGTGACCGGGCGCAGTTCGGCTCCGAAGGAATCGGTCGTGCCACCGACGTGCCAGCAGATCGAGCCGGCACTGACACCGCCCAGGATCGCCCCACGCTCCCAGGCATCGGCCATCGCCTCGTCGACGCCGTGCAGGCGCCACAGGGCCAGCAGGTTCGCCACGCTTCCGCCTCCGACCCACACAACGTCGGCCGCCCCGAGCGCCTGCGCTGGCACCCTGTTTGGCTGAGTGAAGAGTGCGAGATGGTCGACATCGCAATGTGCGTCGGACAGTGCCGAGTACATCATCGACAGGTAGTGGTCGTTGTCGCCGGTGGCGGTCATCACGAGCAGAACTCGTGGTCGCTCGGCGCCGCTCAGTCGCAGGGCCTCGAGCATGATGCGCCCTGGTCGCAGGACATCCCACAGACCGGGCACGCGAGTGAAGCCCCCGCTGGTCGCGAGGATTCGTCGCGTCGCAGGCACGCGGTCGTTAGGAGCGCAGCGCGGCGCTGAGCGCGCCGTCGACAAAGGCGATTACGGCTGCCGACTCATCGACCGGGTTGGCCTCGCCGGACTCGATGCGCCCGATGGACACGTCGACAACTCCCCACACGTAGCGGGCCTGACGCACGGCATCCACGCAGCCTGCGGTGGCGAGGGCGTCCACGAGTGGCGCGATGAGCGACTGGTGCAGAGCCTGCACCTCCGCGCGCCGGGACGCGGGGAGCTCGACGGAGCCTGCTGCGCGCAGAAGAGCGTGGCGGCCGTCGATGACGTACTCGAGCACGCCGTGGATCCACGCGTGCACCTGCTCGGTCGCCGTCGTGCCGGTGGCGGTGGCCAGGGCATCGGACCAGGCCGCCAGCTCGTCGATGAGAACGTCGGCGATCAACTCCGCGGCGCTGCTGTAGTACTCGTAGACGGCCGAGCGGGAGAGCCCGACTTCGCGGGCAACCTCGGCGACAGTGAAGGTGCCGCTGCGCTGCATGAGATTCGCGGCGGCCACGAGCAGGGCGTCGCGGCGCTGCTCGCGGTTCTCGGCCACGGTGGCCGCAGCGATCTTGGGCATCCGCCCATTGTGCCGTGTGTGCGTGAAGACCGCCTAGTCGGGCGCGCCGGAGTCGCTAGCATCGGCCCGATGGACGCCGATCACCTCGTCAACGCTGATCAGATGCATCGGGCCGACCCCGAGATGATCCGCGTCATGCTCGACTACGTTGCCGAGCGGCTTCTCGAAGCCGAGGTGCCGCTCGACGGGCTGGCCGACCGGGGGCACCTCGATGAGGTGCTGCGCGGTCTCATCGGTGAGGAGGGACGCGACTTCCGGACCGTCCTCGACGTCTATACCGAACACCTCGCCCTTACGGTCCTGTCCGCCGACAGCCCCCGCATGTTCGCGTTCATCCCGTCTGCTCCGACGAAGGCGGCCCTGCTGTTCGACATGGTCGTGTCGGCCGCCTCGCTGCAGGGCATCTCGTGGTTCGAGGCGGCTGGCGCCGTGATGGCCGAGAACCAGGCGCTGCGGGTGCTCGCCGACATCTGTGGACTGCCCGAGTCGGCCGGGGGCGTCTTCGTATCCGGCGGCTCGGCCGGAAATCTGTCCGCTCTCGTCGTCGCGCGCGATACGGCTCGTCGGCGTCGGGCCGAAGCGGATCTGCCGGAGCGGACCTTGCGAGTGGTTGTCAGCGACCAGGCGCACTCATCGATCGCGAACACCCTGAACATCACCGCGATGTCCGCGCTCGTGGTACACACCGAGGACGGTCGGTTGACCGGTGAGGCGCTGCGCGCCGCTCTAGCCGGTGTCGACCTCGAGGACGTGTGCGCGATCGTCGCGACCGCAGGCACGACGAACGCGGGAATCATCGACGACATCTCGGCCGCTGCGGATGTCGCGAGTGAGCGCGGCTGGTGGCTGCACGTCGACGGTGCGTATGGAGGTGCCGGCATGCTGGCCCCGGCTATTCGTCATCGCTACGACGGCGTCGAGCGCGCCGACTCGATCGTCATGGACCCGCACAAGTGGTGGTTCGCGCCGTTCGACTGCGCCGCGCTGATCTACCGCGAGCCGCGCCTGGCCAAGGCGGTGCACACGCAGGACGCGTCATACCTTGACGTCATCCACGAGGACGACACAGAGATCAATCCGAGCGACCTCGCCTATCACCTGACCCGCCGCGCGCGCGGCCTTCCGCTGTGGTTCTCCATGGCGGTCAACGGACTTGCCGCGTACCGCGCTGCGGTCGAGCACTCGCTGGCGATGGCCAGTTACGCGGCCGCACGGCTGTCCGAACGCGGCGATTGCGAGGTGCTGCGCGAGCCGGACCTGTCCGTCGTGCTGTTCCGGCGGGCAGGGTGGGGTGCCGAGGACTACGAGGTCTGGTCACGGACGCTGCTGGAGTCGCAGCGCGCGTTCGTCACGTCGAGCGGATGGCGCGGTGAGACCGTGGGTCGACTCGTGTTCCTCCATCCGGCGACGACGACCGAGATGGTCGACGAGGTCATCGCCGCGCTCGACTGAGGCGCGCGTTGCATCACGCGATGGTCGGAAGCTCCATCACCATGACCGGTGTGGTCGTCGGCTGAGGGGACCCGCCCTCGGGCTCGACCGTCACGCCCACGGCAACCGCGGACGCGGGATCACCGGTGAGCAACGTGGCCGAACTCGGTCCGTCGGGAACGAAACCTGCAGAGGCGGCCGTGCCCGAGGCTCCGACGAACCAGACCTGGTAGGTCGAGCCGGCGGGCGGGGGAGCCATGCCCTGAGTGACGAGAACCGCCTCGCCCTTGCTCATCGACATGACCACGGTGGCGTGGGCGTCGCCGACCGACTGCGCGACGGTCTGGGCGTCCGGGGCGGTGAGCACTGCATTGAGATCGGCGGCTGTCGCAGACAGTTGCGATACCTGGCTCTGCAAGGTGACCGAGCGCCACACCGCTCCGGCCATCGCGATGCCGAGTACTGCTGCGGCGACCGCGAACCAGGTCGTGATCGTGCGGCCCCGGCGTGACTCCAGGGCGATGACCGGGGCGAGTTCGGCCTCTGCTGCATCGTCCTCGGAGACGATCGGAGGCAGCGGGCGCACGTCGGAGATCGCGGACAGGATGGAACCACGAAGTCGCGCGGGGGGCGCCTCGACCGCGTCATCCGCCATGAGCGCGACCGACGCGTTGAACGAGCGGATCTCCGCGCGGCACTCTGCGCACGACTCCAGGTGACGCTCGAAGGCAGCGGCCTGCGCGGGATCGAGGGCGTCGAGCGCATACGCGCCGGACAACGTGTGTATGTCTGCAGCTTCGTCGCTCATTCGTCCACCCCCAATGTGTCGCGCAGCCGGATGAGTCCATCCCGCATGCGAGTCTTGATCGTGCCGAGCGGCACGTCCAGTAGTTCGGATACTTCCTTGTACGTGTAACCGCCGTAATACGCGAGGGTGAGCGCCTCGCGCTGCACCTCGGTGAGAGTTGCGAGCGCCTTGCGGACCCTGGCCGTGTCCAGTGACGAGGTCACGGCTTCCACTACTTCGTCGAACTCCGCTCCGTCTCCCAGTGTCGCGAACCGCGTGTCCCGCAGCTTGGAGCTCTCTGCCGAACGAACCCGGTCCACGGCCCTGCGGTGCGTGATCGTGAGGATCCACGCAAGCACCCCACCGCGGGACGAGTCGTACCGTGCTGACTGCCGCCACACATCCAGGTAGGCCTCCTGCGTGACCTCTTCTGCCTGAGCCGGGTCGCGAACGACTCGGCGGGCCAGTCCGAACACTCGGGCGCTGGTCTTGTCGTACAGCTCCGCGAACGCGGCCTGGTCGCCCCTGCTGGAGAGAACGAGCAGCGCCCCGAGTTCGGAGTCGACACTGCCGCCCGGCGATACGCCGGGCGGCAGTGCGAGTGACGGGTCCATGGCCTTGAGTGTGTCAGGGCTATTCGCTCAGGAGGGGAGCAGGACGCCGTCGATCAGGTAGACGGTCGCGTTCGCCGTCTGGACGTTGCCGCAGACCACCTTGGCACCGCCGTTGACCGTGAAGTCCTCACCGGAGCCGGTCACCTCGAGGGTGCCGCCCTGCAGGGTCTCGTGCGTGCCGGCCAGCTGGTCAGGAGCCAGGCGACCCGAGACGACGTGGTAGGTCAGCACCGTGGTCAGCAGACCGGTCGGATCGGCCAGCGCCTTGTCGAGGGTTGCCTTGTCCATCGCGGCGAAGGCGTCGTTGGTCGGTGCGAACACCGTGATGCCGTCAGCCGAGTTGAGCGAGTCGCCGAGGCCGGCCGCAGTCACCGCGGTGACGAGGGTCGACAGGGCGGGGTTGTTCGATGCGGCGGTGGCAACCGGGTCGGCGGCCATGCCGGAGAAGCTGCCCTTGCCGTCGGCGGGAACTGCAGCGCAGCCGGGTCCGAACGGTGCGTCGGTCATCATCGCGTCAGAGGACGCCATGTCCGATGCCATCGGAGCCTCGGAGGTCATGGCCTCGGATGAAGCCATGGCAGGTGCTGAGGTGCTCTCCGAGCTGGTGGACGAGCCGCAGGCGGCGAGCACCAGGGGAAGGCTGATGAGGGCGGCGGCGAGGCCGGTCCGGCGGGCAATCTGTGACTTGTTCATCGGTATCTCCTGAGCTAGATCGAGTAATTCGGTTCCGCCTGTCGTGGCGGTCATGGGTAATTCGGGGCTGCTCGCGACCCGGATTGGACCGATCGCAGAAACTTTCCGTGACTCAGGTCACATTGACGACGACCTCGTGCCAGCCCTGCGCTCCGCTGGGGAACGGGGTGAGGCGCGCATCAGGCTGGGTCTTGCCGTCCTTGTCCGTGGCGCGGGCACGGATGATGTGCCGGCCGGGCTTCGCGTTCCACGGGATCCACCACTGTCGCCACGTGTCGACGCTCGGCACCTCGCCAAGACGGGCCTCGCCCCACGGCTCGTCATCGACCTGCACCTCCACACGCTCGATGCCCCGATGCTGGGCCCACGCAGTACCGGCGATCGCAATCGCGCCCGCCTGCACGGTGGACAGCGGACGCGGCACCTCGATACGGGCCATGGTGCGGATGGGTGCGTCGGTGGCCCAGCCGCGCTGGGTCCAGTACGCCTCGTCCTTGGCATACGTCGACGCCTCGAGCGAGACAAGCCACTTCGTTGCGGAGACGAATCCATACAGGCCAGGGATCACCATGCGCGCGGGGAAACCGTGCTCGGCGGGCAGCGGCTCGCCGTTCATGGCCACGGCGATGATCGCGTCGCGCTCGTCGAGGGCGGCGGCCATCGGCGTACTCGCGGTCCAGCCGTCGCTTGACCGGGAGAACAGCTGGTCTGCGCTCTTTTGCACCCCGGCCCGCGTGAGCACGTCCTTCAGGCGCACGCCCAGCCATACCGCGTTGCCGACGTACTGCCCGCCGACCTCATTCGACACGCAGGTGAGGGTCAGGTCGCGCTCGATCATGGGCATCGCGAGCAGTTCGTCGTAGGAGATTGTGTACGGCTCGTCGACCATGCCGCCGACCGACAGCTCCCAGTCGGCCGGGACGATCGCCGGGACGACCAGCGCGGTGTCGACCCGGTAGAAGTCCTCATTCGGCACGCGGAAGGGGCTGACCCCGTCGACCTTGACGTCGACACCCGCGGGGAGCGGAGCGGCCGGATCCGCCGGGACGGGCAGCTTTACCGCGGCACGCGCGGCATCGACATTGCGCAGGCTGCCACCGATGACGTTGCCGACCACGCCGACCACGACCGCGCCGCCAGCGACGATTAGCGAGCCGAGGAGCACGGTGCGTCGGGCGGGGCCAGGTGCTGGTTCGCCCGCCTCGTCCGCCGCAGCTGCCCGCGGTCGAGTTATCCAGTAGAGCGTGCCGGCGGCGACGACGGCGCCGACGAGGGCGGGGACGACGTCTATGGGCGTCGCATCGGGACGGCTCATCGCGGCGACCGCGGCGATCACGCCGACGAGGCCGACCGTGACGCAGCCGACGATGCGCCATCTTCTGGCCAGCACGCCGGCAAGCGCCGACATGAGCAGCAGGACGGCGGAGATGCTGCCGATCAGGATGGGCTTGTCGGCAGTGCCGAACTTCTCGACGGCGAATTCCTTCAGCCAGGTTGGCGTCAGGTCGATGAAGGCGCTGCCGACCGCCACGAGCGGGGATGCGCTCGGCCCGGTGAAGGCGGCGATGAAGTGGGCTACGGCGACGCCTGCGCCGACCGCGACCACCCCGGTGAGGGCGGCGAGCCAGATCGGCAGGGCGCTGCGCGGCCTGCGGGCTGCTGGTGCTTCGGGCTGGACGTCCGGTGAGTTCTCCACGACTCCTATTCGGAGCCGTCAGCCTCCCGGATTGCCCGCGCGGGCGACTACTTGTCGGTCAGGCCCGACTTGCGGAGCAGTTGCCACGTCAGGGGGAGCAGTCCGGCAGCGGCGAGGATCTTGATCAGGTCGCCGATGAGGAAGTCCTTCACACCGTAGGCCCAGGCCGACGCCTCGCCGAACCACGGGACGTCGAGGTTGAACTTAAGCCAGGTGGCGCCGATGGCGTAGATGATGACGTTGCCCAGGATCATCAGGCCGGCCGCGCGCCAGAAGTTACGGGTCGCGCCGTTCTCGGCGAGCTTGCCGACGATGAACGCGGCGACGATGAAGCCGAGGATGTAGCCGAACGCCGCGCCGCCCCAACCGCTCGAGCCGTGCGCGAACCACGGCAGGCCGATCCCGCCGAGGAGGGCGTACAGGGCCATGGCGGCCGCACCACGAAGAGAGCCGAGCGCACCGGCGGCGAGAACCACGGCGAAGGTCTGGAGAGTTACCGGTACGGCCGAGTTCCACGGCAGGTAGAAGGCGATCTGCGCGGAGAGCCCGACGAACGCGGCACCTCCAGCAACGAGGACCACATTGCGGACCGCTGAGCGGCCGAATACGTCAGCAATGACGCGGGGCTGGGGTGCGGCGATGGCCATGGTTCCTCCGGGATCGATCTGCGACGTCGGCCGAACACTATCGAACACGCGGGGCGGCGTTGCGTGCATCGTCATCAGGGACGCTATTCTCAATGTGACGTTCAGCACCGCAGGCACTCCATCGAGGACGCAGGGGAAGGCGACACTCGAAGGAGGCCACACATGACGATCGTCATGAACGTCAAGGGCACGTCAGGCGCGGCCGAACCCGGCAAGGCGCGAGGCGTGGTCTTCGTCCATTCATGTGCGCGTGCAGTCAGCGCGCACCTGGAGTGGGCGCTCGCCCGCGTGTTCGGCAACGAGGTGCACATCGACTGGGCCGACCAGCCCATCGCTCCTGGCATGGTGCGCGCCGAGCTTGTCTGGAGCGGGCCGCCTGGCACCGGTGCCAAGCTGGCCAGTGCGCTGCACGCCTTCACTCAGGTCCGCCACGAGGTGACCGAGGACCCCAGTCCGGGCCGCGAGGGCGAGCGGTTCTCGTCGACGCCGACCCTCGGCCTGTTCCGCGCGACCATCGGCGTCCACGGAGACGTCATGGTGCCCGAGGACCGGCTCAAGGCCGCCGTCCTGCAGGCTGCGGTCACCGGAGAGCCGATCGTCGAGGAGATTGCCCGCCTCATCGGCCAGCCGTGGGATGAGGAGCTCGAGCCCTACCGCTGCGCGCACGAGGGCTCAACGGTCCGCGTCCTCCACCAGGTCGTCTAACGAATTGAACCGCCTCCCGGGTCAAATCTGCGGAACTGGGCGCATTTGGCACCCGGAACCCCGATTTGACCCGGGAGGCGGTTCATTTCTAGAGCGGGATGTTGCCGTGCTGCCCGCGGACGCCTGGGGTGTCCAGCAGCACCTGCGCCACCGTGCGGCGGGTCTTGTCGGGAGCCACGACCTCGTCGACCACTCCGGTCTCAAGCGCTCGGGCGATCCCGCCGGAGATGACCTCGTGCTCGGCTGCCAGTTCCAACTCGACCTGAGCGCGCGCGTCCTCGGGCACCTCGGCCAGCCGCCTGCGGTGCAGGATCCGGATGGCCGCGACCGCGCCCATGACCGCCACCTCGGCGTTCGGCCACGCATAAACACGCGTGGCGCCCAGTGAGGCGGCGTTCATCGCGATGTAGGCGCCGCCGTACGCCTTGCGGGTGACGACGGTGACGCGCGGCACGACGCATTCGGCAAAGGCATGCAGCAGCTTCGCGCCGCGTCGGACGACGCCGTCCCACTCCTGCCCGACGCCGGGCAGGTAGCCGGGCACGTCGACGAGGACGACAAGCGGCACGGCGAACGCGTCGCACATTCGCACGAAACGTGAGGCCTTCTCGGCGCTCGATGAATCCAGGCAGCCGCCCAGGCGAAGCGGGTTGTTGGCGACGATGCCAACCGTGCGGCCGCCGAGGCGCCCGAGGCCGACCATGATGTTCGGTGCCCACTTGGCATGCAGTTCGACGAGCGTTCCCTCGTCGAGGAAGGCCTCCACCAGCGGGTGCACGTCGTATGCGCGTCGCGATGACTCCGGCAGCGAGGCGCCGAGGTCGACGTCCTCGATCGAGTCGATGTCGAGCGAGCCCTGATGGCCGAGCAGCGCACAGAGCGTGCGGCCCTTCTCCATCGCCTCGGCATCGCTGTCGGTCGTGATGTGGACGACGCCGCTGCGGCGTCCGTGCGGCTCGGGCCCGCCGAGCCGGTCCATGTCGACGTCCTCGCCGGTGACCGACCTGACGACCTCGGGGCCGGTGACGAAGATTCGACCGCTTGGTCCGAGGACGACGATGTCCGTCAACGCCGGCCCGTAGGCCGCACCGCCCGCGGCCGGGCCGAGGACGACGGAGATCTGCGGAACCTTGCCGGATGCGCGGGTCATCGCCGCGAACACACGGCCGACCGCATCGAGGCTCGCTACGCCCTCGCGCAGCCGGGCACCGCCTGAGTACCACAGGCCCACGATCGGAGCCGAATCGGCGAACGCCCGGTCGTATGCGGTGACGATCGCGCGGCAGCCCTCGATGCCCATCGCTCCGCCCTGGACCGTCGGGTCGGTGGCGAAGGCGACGACATGCGTGCCGTGGGTGCGCCCAATGGCGGCGACGACGCCGCGATCGTCCTCGGGGGTGATCGTCGTGTACTGGCCGTCATCGAAGAATGCGGCCAGTCGTGCCTGCGGGGACCGCGGGTCGATCGCCGGCTCAGTGGTGGCGGTTGTCATGTCAGACGCTCCGGAAGGCGACGGCGACTTCGTGCCCGCCGAACCCGAAGGAGTTGTTGATCGCCGCGATGTCCCCGGCGGGCAGCGGCCTGGGCTCGCCGGTCGCGATGTCGAGAGTGACGGCCGCGTCGAGATCGACGAGGTTTGCCGTCGGCGGGACGAGCCGGTCGCGGAGCGCGAGGATCGTGAAGATCGATTCGATGGCGCCAGCGCCGCCCAGCAGGTGGCCGGTCATCGACTTCGTCGCCGTGACCACCGCGTGGTCGGTGTCGGCACCAAGTGCGCGGCGGATGGCCGTCGCCTCAGCCACGTCGCCCTGAGGCGTCGAGGTCGCGTGCGCGTTGACGTGAACGACGTCGCCCGTGGTGAGACCGGCGTCCTCAAGCGCGAAGCCCATCGCGCGCGCGGATCCCTTGCCCTCCGGATCCGGCTGCGCGATGTGGTAGCCGTTCGACGTCAGGCCGGCGCCGCCGTAGATCCCGTAGACGGTGGCGCCTCGAGCTGCGGCAAACTCCGCGCTCTCGAGCACGACGATGCCGGCGCCCTCGCCCATGACGAAGCCGTCGCGGCCGGTGTCGTAGGGACGCGACGCGGTCGTCGGATCGTCGTTGCGGGTCGACAGCGCGCGCATCGCGGCGAAGCCGGCCATGGTGATCGGGTGGATGACGGCCTCCGTGCCGCCGGCGATGACGACGTCAGCGCGACCGGTCTGGATCATCCGAGCTGCGAACGAGATTGCCTCGGCGCCGGATGAGCAGGCGCTGACGGGAGTGTGGATGCCAGCCTGCGCGCCGACTTCCAGTCCGACGATCGCAGCAGGACCGTTGGGCATGATCATCGTGACCATGTGGGGCGAGATGCGTGAGGGTCCGCGCTCGCGCAGGATGTCGTAGGAGTCGAGCAGCGACGTGACGCCGCCGATGCCGGACGCGACCACGGCGCCAAGACGCTCGGGGTCTACTTCTGGAGCGCCGGCCTGGGCCCACGCCTCGCGCGCGGCGACAAGTGCGGCCTGCTGGGAGCGGTCCATGCGGCGGGCCTCGACGCGATCGAGGACCTCGGCCGGGTTGACCGCCATGCGGCCGGCGATCTTGGCCGGCTGATCGGCGATCCAGTCCTCGTCGAGGAGGCTGATGCCTGAGGTCCCGGCGAGGGCGGCTGCCCAGGAGGTGGCGACATCGCCGCCGATGGGCGTCGTCATGCCCATGCCCGTCACGACAACCTGCGTGGTCATTGGATCCCTCCTAATGCGATTACCGCGTGTTCAGCCCGCGACCTTGAGGTTGGCGTGGAAAATCCGGATGGAAATCCACGCCAACCTCAAGGTCGGCGTGCGCGCTACTGGTTCTGGTTCGCAGCGATGAAGCTGACGGCGTCGCCGACCGTCTTGAGGTTCTTGACCTCGCTGTCGGGGATCTTCACGCCCCACTTGTCCTCCGCCGCCATGACAACCTCGACCATCGACAGCGAGTCGATGTCCAGGTCGTCGACGAAGGACTTGTCGGGCTGAACGTCCTCTACGGGCACGCCTGCGACCTCGTTGACGATGGTGGCGAGGCCTTCCAGGATGTCCTGGCTCATGTGTTTCCCTTTCGTTCGTTGTGCAATTCGGGGCGTGCGGGTCGGGCTAGGGAAGCGTGACGACCTGAGCAGCGAACACGAGGCCTGCACCAAAGCCGATCAGGAGTGCAGTGCCACCGTGCGGGATTTCCCCGGACTCCAGCATGCGCTCCATGGCCAACGGTACTGAGGCCGCCGAGGTGTTGCCCGTATAGGCGATGTCGCGAGCGACGGGGACGTGCTCGGGAAGCTTGATCGCTCGCACCATGGCATCGGTGATGCGCATGTTGGCCTGATGAGGGATGAACGCGTCGAGGTCGTTCGCGTCGACGCCGGCAACGTCGAGGGCGGTCTGCGCGACCTTCGACATCTCGCCGACGGCCCAGCGGAACACCTGCTGGCCCTGCATGGTGAGCGTCGGGAAGATAGGCCCGCCGTTGTCGCGGTAGTCGATCATCGACTGGGTCATGGTGATGGCGTCCTTCTGTGCGCCATCGGAGCCCCACACGACGGGCCCGATTGCCGGCACGTCAGAGGGGCCGAGCACTGCGGCACCCGCACCGTCGGCGAACAAGAATGCGGTTCCGCGGTCGGCCGGGTTGACCCAGTCGGTCAGCTTCTCGACGCCGATCAGCAGCACGTACTCGGCGCTGCCGCCGCGGATCATGTCGCTGGCCATCGTCACGCCGTAGCAGAAGCCGGCGCACGCGGCGCTGAGATCGACAGCTCCGGAGTGGGTCGCGCCGAGTTGTGCTGCGACCTCGACGGCTGCCGACGGCGTCTGGTACGGATGCGTGACGGTGGCGAGCATGACCATGCCGAGCTGGTCGGCGGAGATGCCCGACGCCGCGAGGGCCTTGCGCCCGGCTGCGACGGCTAGGTCGACGACGGTCTCGTCAGGGGCGGCGTAGCGACGCTCGATGATGCCAGAGCGCTCCCGGATCCACTCGTCCGTCGAGTCGATCTGCTCGCAGATCTCCGCATTGGTGACGATGCGATCGGGACGGTAGCCGGCGACGGACATGATGCGCGCGTACTTGGCGCCGACGGCAGGGGTGATGGCGGCGCTCACGCTGTTGCCTCCTGGGCGAGGGGGTGGAGCCGGATGATCGGCTGTCCAGGGGCGACCGGATCGCCTTCCTCGACGAGCCATTCAACGACCGTGCCGCCGTGCGGGGCGACAACCGGGATCGACTCACGCAGGGTCTCGACGATGCCGACGACGGTGTCCTTGGCGACCTCATCGCCCTCGGCGAGTGGCTCGCCCTTCCGGAAGGTGCCCTTGATCGGCGCGACGAGGAGGCGCCACGTGGGCGAGGCGTCGAGGTGGCCGTGCTTGCCGTGCTTCTCGATCAGGCGCCATGCGGCGGGCAGGTCATCGGGCGTCTTGACAGCGAGCGTCTCGACGCCCGGCAGGGCGCGCTTGGCCAAGCCGACCAGCGTTCCGGCGGGCGGGATCTCGATGATCGCCGTGACGCCGAGATCGGCCATCGCGCTCATGCAGAGGTCCCAGCGAACCGGGTTGCTGACCTGGGAGACCAGGCGACGCAGCACATCGCGGCCGTCGTGGACTACGCGCCCGTCGGTGTTGGAGATCAACGGGATGCGCGGATCACGTGTGGTCATCGACTTGGCGTAGCCGGCGAGAACGTCGACCGCGGGCGCCATGTGGCTGGTGTGGAACGCGCCGGCCACCTCGAGGGGCCGTACGCGAGCGCCTTCGGGCGGATCGGCCGCGAAGGCGGCCAGTTGCTCAAGGGTCCCGGCGACGACGATCTGCCCGGCGCCGTTCATATTCGCGGGCGTGAGACCGTGCTTCTGCGCTGCCGCGACGACGAGGTCCGCATCGCCGCCGAGCACCGCGCTCATGCCTGTGGCGGTCACGGCCGACGCGTCGGCCATGAGGCGACCGCGTTCGCGCACGAAGACCATTGCCTGCTCCGCGGTGAGCACTCCGGCGCCGACGGCGGCGGTGATCTCGCCGACGGAGTGGCCGGCGCCCGCACCGATGTGCGAGAAGGCATTCCCGGGGTGCGGGAAGAGGGCCAGGAGGGTGACCAGGCCAGCGCCGACGATCAGGGGCTGCGCGATGGCGGTGTCGCGGATGGTGTCGGCGTCGGACACCGTGCCGTGCTTGACCAGGTCGATGCCGGCGACGGTTGACAGCCAGTCCAACCGCCCCTCGACGCCGGGGATTTCCAGCCAGGGGGACAGGAAACCGGGGGACTGGGCTCCCTGACCGGGAGCGACGACAACGAGCACCTTCGTAGCCTTCCGTGAAGCGGTCGGGTCGTGCGCTGTTGACGTCACCAATCTCCCGGGGTCATATTTGTAGGAATCCTACAAATATGACCTAGTCGGGGAGATCATCGCCCGCCAGCCGCCCGAGTGTCAGGCCGATCCGCAGGCTGAAGGCTCCGCGGGCGTCGGTCGGGCTGAAGCCGGTCAGGTCGGCGATCCGTCGCAGCCGGTACCGGACGGTGTTGGGGTGGATGAACATCGAGCGCGCGGTGGCCTCCAGAGAGGGGGTGCGCTCGAGGAACGTCGTGGCGGTGTCGTAGAGGGCGACATCGGCGAGCAGCGGCCGGTAGACCGAGTCGACGAGGGCGCGGACCGCGTCGCGGTCACCGTCCAGTGCTCGCTCGGGCAGCAGGTCCGCAGCAGCAACGGGGCGCGGCGCGTCGGCCCAGCCCCACGCGGCGCGCAGGCCGGACAGTGCTGACCTGGCGGCGTGCGGCACGAGCGCGAGACCGTCGACCGGCTCGCTGGAGACGACCGGGCCAGGACCGAAATGCGGGGCGAGCAGCCTGGCGGCCTTGGTGATGTCGCTGCCGCGACCGACCACTGCGAGCAGGGTCGATCCGTGGATGCCGGTCAGCAGGTCGAGTGCGTGATGGTCCGCTGCGCGTCGCAGGACGTCGAGTGCGAGCTCGGGATCGCCGAGTGGTGCCGCCCCGGCGACGACCGCGACCTGCCCCTGCGTGGACCAGCCGAGCGCCGCGACGCGGCCGAGCACCGACTCGTCGACCTCGTCGCGCAGCAGTGCGTCGACGACCAACGCCTCAAGCCGCGCATCCCACGCGCCGCGCGCCTCCGCCGCGCGTGCGTACACCTCGGCTGCGGAGAAGGCGATGTCTCGGGTGTAGCGCAGGACAGCGAGGCGCAGCTGCGGCTGGTCGGCCTCGGTTGCCAGGCCCTCGATCGCCGCCTCGACGACGCCTACCGTCGTCCTGACCAGGTCGACGGTCTGCTCGAGCGAGATCACCCGGGCGAGCTCGCGTGGCGCCGCGCCGAACACGTCGGACGTGAGGGCGGGGCTGTCCTGCGAGGAGGTGTACCAGTCGATGAATGCGGTGATGCCGGCCTGCGCGACGAGCGAGACCCACGAGCGCTCCTCGGCGCCGAGCTCGCGAAACCAGGGGAGGGTCTCCTCCATGCGCTTGGTCGCGGCCGTGGTCAACTCGCCGGTCGCGCGAGTGAGGATGGCGACTTCGCGCTCGTGGGTCGCCTGCGGGCCGCCGGTCGGCGACGCCTCGCTAGCCAGTGGAGACGCCGATGATGCGACCCACCGCGAACGTGACGACGGCCGCTCCCGAACCCCACAGGAACTGGCGCAATGCCGAGAAGACCACGCCGCGTCCGGACAATCGACCCACGATGCCGCCGACGACGAGGAGCGACGCAGCGGCCAGCACCACCGAGATCGCCAGGGGGATCGCGGTCGATGCGCCCGGCGCGAGGAAGAACAGGTAGGGGATGACGACGACTGATGCACCGATCGCGAACGCTATGAAACTCGACACTGCCACGCGCACCGGCGAGCCAAGCGAATCGGGGTCGAGCCCGAGTTCCTCGCGCGCGAGGGTGTCCAACGCCGTCTTGGGATCGGACATGATCTTCGCGGCAATGCTCGCCGCCATGTCGCGATCCAGGCCCTTCGCCCGGTAGATGAGCTCGAGTTCCTTCTGCTCCTCATCGGGCTTCTCGCGCAGCTCGCTCGCTTCGATATTGATCTCGCGCCGGAACAGGTCACGCTGGCTTGCCACGCTGACGTACTCGCCGGCGGCCATGCTGAATGCGCCAGCGAGCAGGCCCGCCAGTCCGGCGAAGAGAACTGTGCCGTTGCTCGTCGACGCACCCGCGAAGCCCATGACCAGCGCCGTGTTCGATACGAGTCCGTCGCTGACGCCGAATACCGCAGCGCGTGTGGAACCCGTTCGGTCGCCACGGTGCCACGGCTCTCCATCGCCGGGAGTGAGCACGCGGTGCCCACTCGGCCCGGGTGATGCGATCGCGGAATCGGTCTCGATCGACGTGATCATCCGCTGGAAGACCTCGACGTGCTCGCGTTCGTCCTCCGACATGTACATCGGCGCCTCGGGCTCAGCGTCGTACATGCCCGCGTCGTCGCTCTCGGTGATCTCCAGATGCCGCAGCACATCGGTGAAACCCGCGCCGCGAGCGCGAGCGACAAGGGCGGCGTTGCTCGGGTCCAGGCTCGTCGGAGCAGGCGGAATGGCGACGCCGTTCTCGGTCAGCTTCTCGATCCAGTGCGCCGCGTGCTCGTCCTCGATCTGGGCCAGTTCCAGCAGCGCGTCCCGTCGATCCCCGTCGACCGTCTGCGCGAGCGCGCGGTAGAGCAACGACGCGCTCCGCTCGGCCTCGAGGTACCGAAGGAAGCGCCGGGGATCTGACGCCATCGCTATCCGCTGCCCTCGGTGTTGCCCGCATCGGCGGCAGAGGGATCGTCGAGGTGGTAGCGCTCGATGGCCTCCGCCAGCCTGCTGCCGTCGAACTCCCCGCGCTTGGCGAGGATGGCCAGGGTCTGCACGGTGATCGACTCGGCATCGACGAGGAAGTGCCGACGCAGCGCGCCGCGGGTATCCGACAGCCCCCAGCCGTCGGTGCCGAGCGATACGAAGTCACCAGGGACCCATTCGTGGATCTGGTCCTGCACGGCGCGCATCCAGTCGGACACGGCGACGACAGGACCGGGACGATCCTCGAGCTTGGTCGTGACGTACGCGACCTTCGTCTCGCCGTCGGGGTTCAGCAGGTTGTGACGGTCGACGGCCAGGCCGTCGCGACGCAGCTCGTTCCACGACGTCACCGACCAGACATCGGCGTTGACGCCCCAGTCGTCGCGGAGCAGCTCCTGCGCACGCAGCGCCCAGTTCACGCCGACTCCGCTTGCCAGCAATTGCGCACGGGGGCCTTCGCCCGTGCCCTCGCTGACCAGGTGCATGCCGCGCAGGATGCCCTCGACGTCGACGCCCTCGGGCTCCTCGGGCTGCGGGTAGGGCTCGTTGTAGACGGTCAGGTAGTAGTAGATGTTCTCGGGGTTCTCCCCGTACATCCGCTCCAGGCCGTCCTTGAAGATGCGACCGATCTCGTATCCGAATGCGGGGTCGTACGCGACGACGGCGGGGTTCGTGCTGGCGAGCAGCAGCGAGTGACCGTCCTCGTGCTGCAGGCCCTCGCCATTCAGCGTCGTGCGTCCGGCGGTCGCGCCCAGCACGAATCCGCGCGCCATCTGGTCCATGGCCGCCCAGAACCCGTCGCCCGTGCGCTGGAATCCGAACATGGAGTAGAAGATGTAGATCGGGATCATCGCCTCGCCCTGCGTGGCGTACGACGTGCCCACGGCGGTGAAGGACGCGACCGAGCCGGCTTCGTTGATTCCCTCGTGCAGGATCTGGCCGGTCTGCGACTCCTTGTACGACAGCATCAGTTCGCGGTCGACGGAGATGTACTGCTGGCCGTGCGGGGAGTAGATCATCGCGGTCGGGAACAGCGAGTCCATGCCGAAGGTGCGGGCTTCGTCGGGGATGATCGGAACGAATCGCGAACCGATGCCCGGGTCCTTCATCAAGTCCTTCAGCAGGCGCACGAAGGCCATCGTCGTAGCAATCGCCTGCTTGCCCGAGCCGCGCTTCACGACGGTGTAAGCCTCGTCGCCGGGAAGCGACAGCGGCTTGGCGAGCGTGCGACGCGTCGGCACCGAGCCGCCGAGTCGACGACGAGTCTCGAGCAGGTACTCGACGGCCTCGTCCTTCGGCCCCGGGTGGTAGTAAGGCGGCAGGTAGGGGTTGGCCTCGAGCTGCGCGTCGGTGACGGGTATGCCGATCGTGTCGCGGAACACCTTGAGGTCGTCGAGCGTCAGCTTCTTCATCTGGTGCGTGGAGTTGCGGCCCTCGAAGTGCGAGCCGAGCGTCCAGCCCTTGATCGTCTTCGCCAGGACGACAGTCGGCTGGCCCTTGGTGTTCGTCGCTGCCTCGTACGCCGCGTGCATCTTGCGGTAGTCGTGACCGCCGCGCTGCAGCGCCCAGATCTCGTCGTCGGACCAGTCGGCGACGAGAGCCGCCGTCCGCCCGTCGCGACCGAAGAAGTGCTCGCGGACGAACGCGCCGTCCTCGCTCTTGTAGGTCTGGAAGTCGCCGTCCGGCGTGTTGTTCATGAGACTGACGAGCGCGCCGTCGCGGTCCTTGGCGAGCAACTGGTCCCACTTGCGGCCCCAGACGACCTTGATGACGTGCCAGCCCGCGCCGCGGAACAGGCTCTCCAACTCCTGGATGATCTTGCCGTTGCCGCGCACCGGCCCGTCGAGTCGCTGCAGGTTGCAGTTGACGACGAACGTGAGGTTGTCGAGCTCCTCGCGCGCGGCCAGCGTCAGTGCGCCGACCGCGTCGACCTCGTCGGTCTCGCCGTCTCCGAGGAATGCCCACACGTGCTGGTCGGACGCATCGCGGATGCCGCGGTGCGTCAGGTACTTGTTGAAGCGCGCCTGGTAGATCGCGTTGAGCGGACCCAGGCCCATCGACACGGTCGGGAACTGCCAGAACCACGGCATGAGCCGCGGGTGCGGGTATGACGGCAGTCCGCCGCCGGCATGGGAGACCTCCTGGCGGAAGCCGTCCATCTGGTGCTCGGTCAGACGCCCCTCGAGGAAGGCGCGCGCGTAGACGCCGGGGGAGGCGTGGCCCTGGAAGAAGACCTGGTCGCCGCCACCGGGATGGTCGGGGCCGCGGAAGAAGTGGTTGAAGCCCACTTCGTACAAGGTCGCGGACGAGGCATAGCTGGAGATGTGGCCGCCGACGGAGATCCCGGGACGCTGCGCGCGATGCACCATGATCGCGGCGTTCCACCGGATGATCTGCCGGATGCGCTTCTCGAGCTCCTCGCTGCCGGGGAAGGAGGACTCGAGTTCGGGCGGGATCGTGTTGATGTAGTCGGTGCTCCGCAGGCTCGGCACGCCGACGTTGCGCTCGGCGGCGCGGCGCAGCAGGGAGAGCATGAGGTACCGCGCGCGGTAGTTGCCGGCGTTGTCGACGACGTTGTCGAAGGACTCAACCCATTCGGCGGTCTCATCGGGATCAACATCGACGTATTGGGTGGGAAGCCCGCCTGCGAGCAGGGGGTCGCGGTCACGTCCGGGGGTCAAGGTGAACCCTTCGACTCGGCCGGTGACGGGGATCGCCAGTCATCGGGGCATCGGATTACGCACTTCGTTTGGTTGTCTCATCCTTCCGCATAGGCGCCTTGCTGTCCCGGGGAGGGGCGCAATCGACGGTGCGACGCCGTGTGTCGGGAGAAGATTCAGCACCCCAATTCGGCGGTGTCACTTGCGCGTACGCGCTGCGTCGGGTGGACTACGGGCCAGAGGACGGGGCTGAACCCGTCCCGAACGTCGGTGCGGCCCTCGGCCGGCGCCGGCCGAGGTAAGGAGTGACGTGACCGCCGCTGCGGAGGACGGGGCCCGCGACCGGGCTCGTCGACTCGGACTTCAGGCCGGTCTGACCGTGCAGGAACTCGGCTACGACGACGATGTCGACGACGATCTTCGGGCCGGCATCGAGCAGGTCATCGAGGGCGAACTGGTTGACGAGGATTTCGACGACGTCGTCGACGTCGTGATCATGTGGTGGCGCGAAGACGATGGGGATCTCGTCGATGCGCTGGTTGACGCGATCGGACTGCTTGCCGATCACGGTGTCGTCTGGCTGATCACTCCGAAGCCGGGGCGTGCTGGACACGTGGAGGCCGAGGATATTTCCGATGCGGCGCCGACGGCCGGTCTTCAGCAGACGAGCACGATCAGCGCCGGCTCCCAGTGGCAGGGCACCCGGTTGGTGGCTCCCCGCGCCAAGCGGTAGCGTCCGGTTTCACGCACCCACGGCAGGAGTTCCATGTCAGTCGAGATCGGCCAGCCCGCTCCGGACTTCACCCTCACCAATCAGTACGGCGAGCAGGTGACACTGTCCGGCTACCGCGGCGAGAAGAACGTGCTCCTCATGTTCTACCCGTTCGCCTTCACCGGCACGTGCACGGGCGAGTTGTGCACCATCCGTGATCGCTACACCGACTTCGTCAACGACGACTCGGTCGTGCTGAGCGTGTCGTGCGACAGCCATCACACCCTGCGCGTGTTCGCCGAGCAGGAGGGCCTCACGCATCAGATGCTGAGCGACTTCTGGCCGCACGGCGAGGTCTCGAAGGCGTACGGCGTGTTCATCGAGGCGAAGGGGTTCGCCACGCGCGGATCGTTCGTCATCGACAAGGACGGCATCGTGCGCTGGTCGGTCATCAACGGCCCGGGCGAGGCGCGCAGCGCCGACGACTACGTGGCCGCGCTCGCCGACCTCTCCTGACGGTAGCCTCGTCCCACGTCGGGACCGCTAACTCAATTGGCAGAGTGATGCCCTTACAAGGCATTGGTTACTGGTTCGAGTCCAGTGCGGTCCACTCCCCGAATTGAACCGCCTCCCGGGTCAAATCCGGGTTTTCGGGCCGTTCTACGTGGGATTCGCGGGATTTGACCCGGGAGGCGGTTCAATTCGGGACGCGGGTGTTCGGGGCGGGCTTAGGTGACGGCGGCGTTCTCTTCGCGGCCGTGCGTCAGGCCGTGCGGGGTCTTCTCCCAGGCGAAGGGGTTGAAGAACACCTGGAACAGCGCGCGCCAGGATGCGTAGGAGTGCAGGCACCAGTAGACCGGGTTCAGCAGCGAGTAGCCGGCAATACGCCAGCCATGACGTGACGCACCCGTGAGCATGGACAAGACCATCACCGTGACGTTGCCGAAGATGGCGTTGAAGACGGCGAATGCACCCACTGCCGGCGGCAGGGTGAACGCGAAGGTCTCGAACCCGATGTAGACGATGATCGTCATACCCCACACGATCGGGTACGCGAGGAACATCAGCGGCGTGCCGATGATCAGGCCGATGAGCGTTCCCAGACTGCGCAGGCCGGCGGACTTCGTGAACTTGATCGGGTAGCGCGCATCGACGACCGCGGTGACCATGTAGCCCTTGATCCACCGCGTGCGCTGCTTGATCCATGCGGGCACCTTCGAGCAGGCCTCTTCCCACGTGGTCGAGTTGATGGTGCCGACGCGGTAGCCGGCCGCGGACGCGCGCATGCCGAGGTCGGCGTCCTCGGTGACGTTGTAGGGGTCCCAGCCGCCGAGCTCGCGCAGCCGGTCGGTGCGGAAGTGGTTCGACGTTCCGCCCAGCGGGATCGGAAGGCGGAAGGCCTCCATGCCGTGCAGCATGCCGTCGAACCACGACGAGTACTCCAGAGTGAACATGCGGGTCAGCAGGTTCGCATCCCAGTTGAAGTAGTTGAGCGCGGCCTGGACGCAGGCGAGCGGGCGACTCTGGTCGGGATCGCGACTGTCCGCGAGGAACGCAGCGTGCGCGCGTCGCAGCTGGTCGGGATCAGGACGGTCCTCCGCGTCGTAGATGACCAGGTACTCGCCGAGGGAGAACATCAGTCCGAAGTTGCATGCCCGCGGCTTGGTCTGCGGAGTGCCGGCGGGCACGACGAGTAGGCGGATGAACTCCGGCGGCTGCGCGGCCTTCACCGCTTCGACCGTCTCCTGGTCGACCTCTTCGGTCAGGATGAGTACCTGGAGCTTGGACTTCGGCCAGTCGAGCTGCCCGATGTGCTCCATGACCATCTCCATGACGTTGGCCTCGCGGAAGACGGGGACGAGGATCGTGTAGATGGGGAGCTCGTCATCGGGAACCGTCTCGACCAGCCAGGCGTTCGCGGCCCGCAGCCTCTTCTCGTCGACCTTCGCCGAGTGCTTTCGCCAGAGTCCGGCAATCGTCGTGACCATCTTGAAGCAGACCGCGATGAAGAAGAACAGGTTGAGGAAGATGAGGATCGCGACGATGGTGCCCGCGGGCTTGATGATCATGCCGCCGACGACGATCGCGGAGACGGTGTACGCGCCAAAGCGCTGCCACGGGACGGGCTTGCCCTTGGCCGAGCGTTCCGGGCTGTTCTCGGCCAGCTCCTCGGCAGCGTTGAACAGCAGCTTCTTGCGGCAGAACTTGGTGACCGCCTGGTCGAGGTCCCAGTCGGTTGTCACGACGAAGTCGACGCTCTCCGCGCCGAACTCCTCCTGCGCCTCGCGAATCGTCTTCCGCGACGGTGGTTCCGTCGTCGCGACAATGAGGATCTCGCCCTCCCAGCGGTAGGGAATCCACTCGCGATCGATATGTGTGCGCGGGTCCATCACGGCCATGAGCTCGGCATCTGGCGGGTCATCGACGAGATTGACGAAAGGGAACCCGAACTGCGCGGCCATGCTCTGGTACAGCTCGAGGCGGGTAACGGCACCCATGAGGATCAGGTGCATGCCGACTTTGCCGCCGACGCGTGACTGGGTCGTCAGTGCATCCGCGAGTTGCTGATGGTTGATGAGTCCGGCGGCGATCAGCACCTGTCCCAGTGGCCTGCCGCCGACGATATCGGGAGCGCTTGTCATCGTCATGACTGCGGACCTGCTGCCTTGGAGCTCTCCCACACGGTGAACGAGCCGGACTGGAAGACTGGATAGAAGCGCGCGTTGAAGTCCGGATCCGACTTGATTGCCTCCCACACTTGGTCGTGGTCGTTTGCGGAATCCGCGTACACCCACGTCACATACTTGTACGGATCCTTCAATGCGGTATCGAAGATCGCGCCGTTGAAGGTCGAGTACAACTGCTCGAGCGGGACGTTCAGATTTATGAGGCCCTGCCCGTGCACATCGTCTATGAGAATCGATCCGCCCTCATAGTGCTCGGCAAGCCAGGCAGCCGCGTTGACTTCATCCTTGATGCCGTCCGCGATGAGGTAGCCCTCGCGGATCACGCCGAGATTCTGAGTCGGGTTGGTGATCTGCCAGGTCGCGAAGCCGAGGATGACGACCATGACTGCCGCCGTTATGTACGGCGCGAAGCGCCGCGCTCGTTCGAAGGAGAGGTCGACGAGCCCGCCGATGAGCACGCCGGCAAGTGGTACTAAGACGGCTGCGTACCTGATGTTGAACAGTCCGACGGGCAGGGACACGTCGTTGCGAATGACGGTCTGTCCGAGGTACAGGCTCAGCAATGCGAAGGGATAGACGAACGCGGGAATCCACAGGATGAGCGCGGTGGTCGACGCGCCTCTGGTCCAAATGATGGCGACCGCACCGATCGCGGCGAGGATGAGCAGCCCGGGACCCAGGATGTCCATGACGTTCCAATTGAACGTGCGCAGCGCGAGTCCGAAGTTGCCCTTGGTCGGCAGCAGTCCGAGATCGGTGAGCTCCTGCTGCTGCGCGGCGGCGGAGTAGGTGCCACGTGCGAAGTCGAGCGGATCGCCGTAGCGCACGAAGTTGTAGAGCAGCCACCACATGACTGCCAGCGCTGGCGCCGCCACGAAGGCGAATACAAGGGTGAATGTGTACGACAGGGATCGCCATCGGCGCCACGATGCGATGACGACGAACAGGCTGCCGACGGCGACGAACGCCCAGCCCTCGTATCTGGACAGGACGGACAGCGCTGCGGGAATACCTGCGAACACGGCCAACTCGCCCGGGGAGATCGCGGGCATTGCCGTTATCCATCCGGACAGCCCGGCCAAGGACGCGAGGAGAGTCGCAATGAGCACGGACTCAGTCAGAGCGGTGGTGAACAGATACAGGATCGACGGGTTGAAGACGAACACGGCGACAGAGACCAGGCGTGCCGGCCGCCCGAAGCCCGCGCGATACGTGATTCGCCAGATGGCGCCTGCGCACACTGCCATGCACATCGCGCCGAGGAGACCACCGGCAAGCCCCGACTCGTAGAGCGGGAAGAAGAACACGAACGGCATGAGCAGGACGTGCGGCACGGGCAGCCAGACCGTGCCGAGTTGCTGGAAGCCGGTGTTCTGCGAGTCCAGCACGCGGCGCGCGATAGTGCTGTGCGTGATCGCGTCGGTGTACATGTGCAGCCAGCCCTGCCGCCACGACCAGTACGTCGCGATAAGCCCGATCAGTAGTCCGAGCCCGGCGATGATCAGCGTGCCGGGTACCTCACGGCCCTTCGCCGCGAGACCATCGGCATCGGGCTTGCGGTCGAGTCGGCCCCAGGCACGCTTGATTATGCGAAGGTCTGCTGCTTCCTTCGTGTCCAGCGTGGCGTCGGTGACCGTCATGACAGATCCGGCGGCTGCTCCGTCGGCTCTGCCGCCTGCGCGGCCTGGACCTCAGCGATGCGCTTCGCGATCCGCTTCTTGCGGCGGCGCGCAAACCACCAGCGCACGAGAATGAGGACGACGACGAGGACGATGAGGAAGATCCACCACGGCGGGAGCTTGCGCCCCTCGGCCAGCGGAGTCGCCTGCGGAATGACCGAACCCGAGCTGAGGTACAGGAGTTCGGCATTCGGCTGGGCGACAACGAGGTTGTCGAGCAGTCCGAACCAGCCGAATTCGCCGTTCTCGACCTCCTCGCCGATCTGGAGCATGAGCGGGGCCGCGTCGGCTGCGGGGGAGGTGCTGCCGAGCATGAGCAGGTTTCGGCCGTCGGTCTCGAAGGCCTCGAGTGCGGCGAACGGCCCGTCGACATTCACCTCGAAGTCCGTCGACTCCGCGTTGAGCGTGCGCCATTGCTCGAAGCGCAGCGGGGCCTCGAGTGCATTGGCATCGGCGGGCGTCGCGCCAACGACAAGGCCGGCGTACTCGCCAGTCTCGAAGGTCGCGAAGTCCTCCGCTGACACGTCGAGCTGGCTTGCGGCCGCGCGCTGGAGCGAGATGACCAGCGAGCAGGCTGCCTTCAGAACGTCGGGAGTGACTCCGTCGGAACCGAACGCGACCCGCAACTGCGACGAGAAGGCCTGCGGGAAGCGGGTGAACCCCGCGGCGAGGGTCTGGCCGGCCGATGCGGCGATGGTGCTTGCCGAACCGTTGACGTCGAGCTGCATCGGCTGCTGGTTCAGAGGCTGCACGTCGGTGCTGCACTGGCCGGCCGGCGCGCTGGAGTCGATGCGGATGGTCACGGTGTTGTCGCGACGCACGAGCGAGCCATCGACCGTGACGTCTGCCGCGTACTGATCGTCGTCGGTGAGAGCCTGCGACTGGACCAGCTGGTCATTCCACAAGATCGACGCGACTGCCGAACCGCCTTCGGGAACGGGTGTGTGCGCTCCTTCGAGGTGAATCGTGAACGCATCGCTCGGGCCGCCGAAACGGTCCTGGTTGACGGGAATCGCGTAGTTCAGGCGTCCGAGTCCGGACAAGGTGGGCTTCTCGGCTCCGAGCTCAGTCAAGGTCAGAGTCTGCGCGACCAGCGAGGACCGTGTCTCGGACAACTCAGTCGCGCTCGGAACCGCGGCGAGGCCGAGGCCAACCGACGCGAGCGCGGCGCCGGCGTCGGCGAGCTTGTCGGTTGGACCAGACAAGGTCAGTGTCGGCACGCCGGGGTTAGTGACGTCGACGCTGACGATCTTCGCGTCGGTGGGCACGATGCGAACGATGCGGTTCGGTCCGTCAGTATCGACCAGGTTTGAAGGATCGGCGTCGAACTGGGACTGCGTCATCGGGATGACCGGCACCGCCGACCCGTACCGCGTTGCCAACGCGCCGGCCGTCGCCAGGGTTACCTCCGCTACGGGGATCTCGGTCGAGTCCGGCGACACGAGCGTGACCTTCTGAACGGGCGGGGAGAAGAAGCCGGCGACGGTGGTGGGCGGGGTCTCGCGACCGATGAAGCCCACCTCGATATCGCGGATCGTCTCGGTAGTCGTTGAGTCCCCAACGCACTCACCGGGCGGAGGGACGAGGGTGTTCCGCACCTCGACGGTGAGGTTGTTGTCGATGACGGCATTGGCGGGGACGGTCAGAGCCCAGTCGCCGCCCTTGGCGGCATCGAGCTCGACGTAGTTCGGACCGATGCGGATGCGAACCGTGCCGTTGTTATCGGCTATCGATTCCAACGTGCCGCGGACCCGGATCGGCTCGAGGCCGACCGGCATGGGAAGGCTTGCGGTGGCCAGGCCGGTGCCGCCGATCGCTGTCGCAGTCGCGTTGTACTGGATCCAGCGGTCGATGCCGACGGTCAGCTCGTCGTCCGCGGCGGTGTCTGTTGCCGTGGTCGCTGTGGTGGAAGCGGTGGCGTCCTGGACAGCGGCGAGGTCCTCAGCGGTGGTGGCAGCTGACGGGCTCGGCGACGGTGAGGCGCTTGGCGATGCGCTCGAGGAGGGGCTCGGGGACGGACTGGGCGAGTTCGCCGCGTACGCGCTGCCCGTTGTGGCGGCGATCATGAGGATCGCGACGGCTCCGACGAGCACCGGGCGCATGGGGGTGTGTCGAGAACCCGCGGGCATGTAGACCTCCGCTAAACGAGGGGCCACGACCCTTGTCGCGTCCGTCGGACGCTGAGCCTTGACTCCGCAACAGTGTGACACGGCGTGGCGAGGATGCCGCGGGGTGCGGCTCCCGGTGTTGCGCGCCGCGCGCAGAGGGGTCTCGACCGAGTCCCACTGGTAGTGGCTTATCCAGGATTATCCATTTTGTGTCGCGAAATGGCAAATAGGGCAATTCGGACAGTTCAGTAACTCAATCCGTGATCGACCAGGCGAAACGGCTGACCTCGAAGGCCTCCGCTAGGCCCAACCGTGACCGGGAACCCCAGTAGCGGGCGGTGCTCGCGATCACCTCGAGGTCGAGGGTGGTGGCGGCGACCACCTGGCTCTCGTGCTGGCTCAGCACGCTCACCTTGCGATCGAATTGCTTGCTGATGTCGACGAAGAGCGTCGGATGGAAGCGCCCGGTCGTGGGCCCCTGGTAGTGCATCACGCGGCTGAGGCGTCGGCCCGCCGCCGCAGCGGCCCGGCCGACGAGGACATGGTCTTGATGGGAGTCCTCGACACCGTGGCAGTAGAGCGTGTCGATGTCGTGCTCGCGGATCGTCGCCTCGATGAAGTCCACGGCCTCGGAGGTCATCGGCACATTCCCGTCGCGGAACGGCCCGAAGTACACGCGAGCGCCCAACATCTCGGCCGCGGCCAGCGCCTCGGCTCGCCGGTCCAGGTGCTCGGTGCCGCTCTGGCGCTTGCCCAGGCCGCCGTCGGTCATCACCAGCATGGTCACGTCGTCGCCGGCATCGACATGGCTGATGAGAGTTCCGCCGCAGCCGATCTCGATGTCGTCGGGATGGGCGCCAACGGCCAATACGCGACGTGGTTGATGTCCCGCAGGCACCGCATCCCCCTTGTCAGTCACACAGCGATGAACCGAGGGTAGCCTGCGACACGTGTCCGAACCGAGCACTCTGTCCGACATCGTCGCGGTGTTGGACGCTCGGTACCCGCCCGAACTCGCGGCTGACTGGGACGCGGTCGGGCTTGTATGCGGAGATCCGACGGCGACTGTTCACACGGTCCTGTTCGCAGTCGACCCGGTCATGTCCGTCGTCGAGGAGGCTCTGGCGATCGGTGCGGACCTCGTTGTGACGCACCATCCGCTGTTCCTGCGCGGAGTTCACTCCGTCGCCGCGACGTCGCACGGCGGGCGGGTTGCGCACACCCTCATCAGTCACGGGATCGGCTTGTTCTCTGCGCATACCAACGCCGATAGCGCTCAGGGCGGGGTGTCCGACGCGCTCGCCGCGGCTGTGGGCTTGGTCAACACGCGACCCCTGATTCCCGAGGCGGGCGACTCGCAGGTCGGAACGGGACGAGTCGGCGAAGTAGGCGTCCCGATGACGCTCGCGGAGTTCGCGGCGAGGATCGCGAGGTCGCTCCCGGCTGTCGCTCAGGGAATTCGCGTCTCGGGAGACCTCGACCAGGTAATCAGGACTGTCGCGGTGTGCGGAGGGGCGGGAGACGCATATCTCGACGTCGCGGCCGAGGCTGCCGACGTGTACGTCACCTCGGACCTTCGCCACCACCGCGCCCTCGATCACCGTCTCAGCGGCGGCTGCGCGCTTGTCGACGTGGCGCACTGGGCCGGGGAGTGGCCCTGGCTGAACGTCGCAGCCAAACAACTGGCCGTGGACCTCGACGCCCGCGGCACTACGGTTGAGGTCCATGTATCCGCGATCCCCACGGATCCGTGGACCGCGCACCTAGGGAGCACCCGCTGAAAGCTGACGCCGACATCCAGTTGCGACTGCTCGACGTGCAGAGTCGCGATACCAAGCTCGCCCAGCTCGTGCACCGCGCGCACACCCTTCCCGATGCAGCCAGCCTGGCCGATGTCGAGATCCGCCTGTCGAGGCTTCGCGATGAGGTCGTGGCCGCGGAGACAATCGTCGCGGACCTGACCCTCGAGCAGCGCAAGGCTGACGCGGATGTCGAGCAGGTACGCGATCGTGCTCGACGCGATCGTGAGCTGCTGGACTCCGGCAGCATCGGCGACCCGAAGCAACTGCAATCGCTACAGCACGAACTGACCTCCCTGGCTCGCCGTCAGGGCGAGCTCGAGGACGTCGAGCTGGAGATCATGGAGCGGGTTGAGGGTGCGACCGCGGCGGTCGTGAAGCTGACCGCTGACCGCGATGCGCTTGCCTCCGAACGCACGTCGCTCGCTGCGGCCGTGACGGAGCAATTGGCTGTCGTGGCCGACGAGCAGGGCCGGGTAGCCGCCGAGCGTGCCGAGCTAGCGGCCGGAATTCCGGCCGACCTGCTTGCGCTCTACGACAAGATCCGCGCCGACCAGGGCGGTGTCGGTGCCGCTCGGCTTCATCGTGGACGCTGTGGCGGCTGCCACATGGACATCCCGCCGAACGAGATCGAGGCGCTTCGCGCCGCCGCCCCCGATGAGGTCCTGCGCTGCGAGGAATGTCGGCGCATTCTCGTGCGGACGGCCGAGTCGGGGCTGTAGTCGTGGGCCGATCTCTCATCGTCGAGGCCGACGGAGGTTCCCGCGGGAACCCGGGGCCGGCGGCCTACGGCGCCGTCGTGCGCGATGCCGAGAGTGGCCAGGTGCTCGCCGAGCTGGCCGAGTACCTCGACGTCGTCACGAACAACGTCGCCGAGTACCGGGGAGCGATTGCCGGTCTGCGCAGGGCTCACGAGATCGATGCCGATGCGACCGTTGACGTGCGGCTGGATTCCAAACTCATCGTCGAGCAGATGAGCGGTCGGTGGCAGGTCAAGCATCCGAATATGCGCGAGCTTGCGCGCGAGGCCATGTCGATCTTCGCTCCGGGCCAGGTGTCGTACACCTGGGTCCCGCGGGAGAAGAACAAGCACGCCGACGCGCTCGTCAACGAGATGATCGATGCTGCGCTTGCTCGCGGCCTGCGGCACATCCGCCGGCTCGAGGCCGACTGGGTCGAGGAGGCCACGGCCGGCGACGTCGTCGGTGCGATCGACGTCGAGATGGAGAGCCAGAAGCCGCCGACGGTGATGATCGGGTGGGCCGACCTCGGCCGACCGACGGTCACCGTCCTGGCTCGACACGGTGCCACCGAGTGGAGCCTGGAGAAGCGGTTCAGCGGACGCGGCGGCGTCGACATGCCGCTCGCGCCGGTCGGGCATGCTCAAGCAGAAGCGCTGGCCGCCGAAGTGGCGAAGCGTTCGGAGGTCACGCGGATCGTCGCGTCGCCATTGCTGCGCACGCGACAGACTGCCGAGGTGGTCGCGGAGGCGACCGGCCTCGAGGTCGAGGTCGACGAGGGTTTCGCGGAGTGCGGGTTCGGCGAGTGGGACGGCTTCACGTTCGCGGAGGTGAAGGAACGCTGGCCGCGCGAACTGGAGAACTGGCTCGGGTCACTGGAGGTGGCGCCGCCGGGTGGAGAGTCGTTCGCCCAGTGCCTGCAACGTGTTTCGGCTGCGCGCCAGGCGCTCATCGACAGGTACGCGGGGGAGCGGGTACTCGTCGTCGCGCACGTGTCGCCTATCAAGATCCTCGTCGGCCTGGCGATTGACGCGCCGCTGCACAGCGTCTATCGCATGGAGTTGCCTCCCTGCTCGCTGACGACGCTGGCCTGGTTCCCGGACGGGAATGCGTCGATGTTCAGTTTCGCCGAGGCCGGTCACCTGCATGGCATCGTCGTTCCGTCGGGTACGTAGCCCTACAACTCGGTGACGACGACGTCGATCTGGCTTGGCCCGTCCTTGCGGTCAACAGCTTCGGCGTTGAACCCCCAATCGCGCAGGCCGTCGAGCAGGTCCGACGCATTCCTGATCTTCGAGTCAGACTCCAGCGATGCACGCAGGATCCGGCCCTTCGTTGCCTTGTTCATGTGGGACACGATTGTCCGTACGCCGTCGCGCTCCTGCAGTACTCGGACGATGACCGCGCGAGCGGCAACGTCCTTCGGAATCGGGCCGAGCGCGGAGTAGGTGCTCGAGCGCAGGTCGATGATGATTCCGGCACTCGCCGCGATCTCCGCCGCGACCGGTTGGCGCCAGGCGCTTGCCAGCGTCCCGACTCCGGGAAGGGCGACTGAGCCGCTGAGGCGATAGCCGGGGATCCGATCGGTCAGTCGGACCAGGCCCCACAGACCCGAGGAGATCGCCACGCGCGACTGCGCCCGTCGCCGTGCCTGCGCGCTGAGCGTCGCGTAGTCGAGAGCATCGAACAACACGCCGGAGTACACGCGGATCGCGTGGGCGCACGGGCTGCGGCGCAGCGCAGTGTTGGACTCCACATACTCAGCCTGGGTCGGACCGAGCCCGAGAACACGGGCCGCTTCGACCGGCGAATGCGAGCACAGGTCGCCGAGTGCGGAGAGCACCCGCTCGCGAGTGGGGGTCAGATCCGGGAACGACAGCTCGTCGAGATTGAGTGAAGGCCCGCGACGGGGATGGGACTTGCCCTCGCTCGGGGGCACGAGGATCAGCACGATCGGCAGGCTAGCGAAGCGGGTCGGGGTACTGTGACCTCAGGATGTACGGGGCTAATCCTGTCTAGAAACCCGCATGACTAGCCGGCCCGAGGATGTCAGATGCCGTTCATGAAACTTCCCGATGCAGCAGCGTCGATTGCGTTCGACTTTCCCATCGGAGCAGTCGCCGTTATCGCCGGCTTGGTGCTGATCGGGATTGTCGTGATGGGGCTGCTTGACTACCGAAAGACTCGGGCGAAGCGGCTGGCGGCCGAGGGCGACGTCGACAGCCCGCCGAACTGACCCCTACTCTGGGCGCGGACGAGTCGGCTGGGTGATCGCGGCACGAGAGTGTCGAGGAAAGTCCGGCCTCCACAGGGCAAGGTGGTGGGTAACGCCCACCCGGGGCAACCCGCGGGACAGTGCCACAGAGAACAGACCGCCAGGAGCAATCCTGGTAAGGGTGAAACGGTGGTGTAAGAGACCACCAGCGCGCCAGGTGACTGGCGCGGCTTGGTAAACCCCACCCGGAGCAAGGTCAAGAGGGACGCGCGACCTCGGTCGCATGTCCTGCGCAGGCGAGCGGCCCGCTCTATGCCTGCGGGTAGACCGCACCAGGCCGTTGGCAACAGCGGTCGCAGATGGATGATCACCAACTGCCTGGCCTCGCGGCCAGTTAGTTACAGAAGCCGGCTTACAGGCCGACTCGTCCCCTATACGGAGATCGGCTGCGGTGCCTCGGTGGCACCGGGGCACGAGTAGCCAAGGGTCTGCAGGTGCTCGACGACCTGCTGGCACGCCGAGCCGAGGGCTGCGAACTCCTCGGGACTGATCTGGTCGACGAGGTGGGCCCGGACGCTTGCCACGTGATCGGGGGCTGCCGAGACCAAGGTGGTCCAGCCGAGCTCGGTCAACGTGGCGAAGGCGCCCCGACGATCATCCGCACACGTCTCGCGGGCGACGAGGCCAGCGCGCTCCATGCGGTCGATCTGGTGGGACAGGCGACTGCGCGAGGACAAGGTCGCGTCCGCGAGATCGCTCATGCGCATCCGCCGTTCGGGAAGCTCCGACAAGCGCACGAGGATCTCGTAGTCCGCGAGTGCCAGTCCGTGCTGCTCCTGCAGTTCGCGGTTGAGCCGATCATTCAGAAGAAGTGAGGTCGCGAGCCACGCGCGCCAGCTGCGCTGCTCGTCCTCGGTAAGCCAATTGGTCATGCAGGAAGTGTACCCCACATAGTTGAAATCCTAACCATCTTGGCTACTCTCCTTGGTCGAGTGCCCACACGCGCACCCCGCCGAGGATCCCCGAGGTATTGGGGACGATCTGGCCCTTCGGGCCGATGTCGTCGCCCGACAGGTGCTTGGCATTGCCGCCACCGATGTAGATGGTGTCGAAGTAGAGCATGTCGTCGAAGTTGGAGATCGCCTGACGCACACGCTTGATCCAGCGCTCGTTGCCGATCTCCTTGCGCTGAGCATTTCCGAGTGCGATGTCGACGGTGAGGTCGTGCTTGTAGGGCCCGTGCGACAGTTCCAGGTGCGGGAGCAGGAGGCCGTCGTTGAACAGCGCGGTCCCGACTCCGGTGCCAAGGGTCATGACGAACTCAAGGCCCTTGCCGCGTGCGACCGCGCAGCCTTGCATGTCCGCGTCGTTGACGACCTTCGTCGGCAGTCGGAACGCCTGGGCAAGCGCATGCCCGAGGTCGAAGCCATGCCACGCGGCTGCGAGCTTCTCGTCGCGCTCGCCTCCGTACTCCGCTCGAGACAGCGACGGCACCTCGATGACGACACCATGGCGAACCAGCCCGGGAAAGCCGACCGAGACGCGCTGCACGTGGAGCAGTGGCGCGACGAGATCGGTCACGGTCTTGACCAGGGTCTCGGGAGTGCAGGGGTACGGGGTGTCGACGCGGACGCGCTCGGTGGTCATCTCGCCCTGGGCATTGACAATCGACGCCTTGAACCCGCTTCCTCCGATGTCGATCGCGAGCGTCAGGACATCGTGCGGCCAGACAGTGTCGGTACGTGCTGCCGTCATCTACCAGTTCCCATCGTCGGTTCCAGTTGGAAGGGTAAGGATGTCGCAGCCCGTGTCAGTGACGACCAGGGTGTGCTCGAACTGCGCCGTCCACTTGCGATCCTTGGTGACGACCGTCCAGTCGTCGTCCCACATCTCATAGTCGTACGTTCCGAGCGCGATCATGGGCTCAATGGTGAAGGTCATCCCTGCGACGATCGGGGTGTCGTGCCGCGGGTCGTCATAGTGCGGGATGACGAGGCCGCTGTGGAATGACGTGCCGATGCCGTGTCCGGTGAAGTCGCGAACGACTCCGTAGCCGAACCGCCTGGCGTAGCTCTCGATGACTCGACCTATGACACTGATGGGCCGCCCGGGTGCGACGGCGCGAATTCCGCGACGAGTTGCCTCCCGCGTCCGCTCGACCAGTAGTTGGACCTCGTCGTCGACGTCACCGACGAGGAACGTCGCGTTGGTGTCGCCGTGCACGCCACCGATGAATGCCGTGATGTCGATATTGCAGATGTCCCCGTCCTCGAGAACGGTCGTGTCGGGGATGCCGTGGCAGATGACCTCGTTCAACGATGTGCACAGTGACTTGGGAAACTGCCGGTAGCCGAGAGTCGACGGGTATGCACCGTGAGCGCAGAGGTACTCGTGACCGACGCGATCGAGGTCGTCGGTTGTCACGCCCGGCTTGATCGCCTTGCCGACCTCGGCAAGTGCATCGGCAGCGATGCGCCCGGCGATGCGCATTGCCGCAATCGTGTCCGCATCCTTGACCTCAGGGCCTTCGTACGGCGCGGGCGACGTCTTGCCGACGTACTCCGGCCGTGTGATCGACTCCGGCACCGAACGCAACGGCGACACGCGTCCAGGTTGCAGGGGCCCGCGCAGTCGCATAGCGCCAGTCTAGGTAGGAGGAGCCCTCGCTATGTTTACCGGTGACGGGCGCGGCCAGCGACCTGTCGGACGACGGGAGAGTCATGAGCTGGTACTACTGCTTGATTCATCAGAAGGTCGAGCCAGACGTCGGCTGCCCAAACGCTGAGCGCATGGGTCCGTACGACACGGAGGCCGAGGCGGGCAATGCAATCGAGACGGCGAAGGCCCGTAACGAGGCGTTCGACGCCGACGAGGACTGACAACTCGTCGACCTGCGCACAAGGAAAGAGGCCCGCACCAATCGGTGCGGGCCTCTTTCTGCGTACAGGGACGCGGTCGGGTTTAGCGACCGGCGGCCTTGCGTGCGGGAGCCTTGCGAGCAGGCGCCTTGCGAGCAACAGTCTTGCGCGCGGGGGCCTTCTTCGCTGCGGCCTTGCGGACCGGAGCCTTCTTTGCAACAGCCTTCTTGGCCGGTGCCTTCTTGGCGGGGGCCTTCTTCGCTGCGGCCTTGCGGACCGGAGCCTTCTTTGCAACAGCCTTCTTGGCCGGTGCCTTCTTGGCGGGAGCCTTCTTCGCCGCTGCCTTCTTCACAGGCGCCTTGCGTGCGGGGGCCTTCTTCGCTGCGGCCTTGCGGACCGGAGCCTTCTTTGCAACAGCCTTCTTGGCCGGTGCCTTCTTCACAGCTGCCTTACGGGCCGGAGCCTTCTTGACTGCTGCCTTGCGCGGCGCGGCTTTCTTTGCCGGTGCCTTGCGTGTGGTCTTCTTTGCGACCGCCACGGTGCCTCCAGTGTCGTTGTTCTCTGCTCTTCCGCAGAGTTGCGTATTACAACTTTGACAGAGCAACGTGCATAACGCAAAGGCATTCGCGTCGAAAACGCAACGCGTGTCGGCGTTGTCGTGCGCGCGTGTGCACTCATGCGCGCACGAACTGCAAGGAGATTCACTCGATGGAGCGACGCCGTTCGCGTTCGCGCACAGCATCCTCGTTCGTTCGATCGTCGTAATTCCACAATGATGGCAACACAATTGCGCTGAGACCGACTCCGATGATGCACAACACTCCACCAGAGAAGAACGACATGCGCAGCGATGTCAAAGACGCCGCAGTGCTGCTTCGCACCTGACCGAGCAGTGGTCCGACGGAGTAACTAAGAAGTTCGATTCCTGCCATGCGTCCGCGCACTTCGTCGGGAATCGTCTGGTTCCACATCGTCAATCGGAAGATGCCGCTCACCATGTCGGCACCTCCCGCGACGACGAGAAACAGCAGGACAAGCGGTAGTGACGACGTCACTCCGACCAACGCGATGCCAAGGCCCCACAGTGCTGCGGCGTAGACAATCGCGCGGCCATGTCGGTGCACCTTCGACGTCCATCCGCTCGTCAGCGTGACGATCAACGAGCCGACGGCAGCGGCCGAGTACAACAGGCCCAATGCCCAGGGTGCACCGAGCTCCTCGGCGAGAAAGGGGAACAACGTGTACGGGAACGCGAAGATCATCGCGATCAGATCGACCGCGTACGTCCCCATCAGGTCCTTGCGACTCCACGCGTAGCGCACTCCTTCTGCGACGTGTCGCAGAGTTGCACGCTCCGACGACTCAGTAGCGACCCTGATACTGCGGATTCGCCAGAGAAGAGTCACCGACACGACGAAGGTCACCACGTCGACGCCGTACGCAGTCTGGAGGCCTCCGACGCTGATGAGAATGCCGCCGAGGGCCGGTCCGACGATGGTGCCCAGTTGGTACTTCAACGCGTTGAGCGCCCCGGCGGCAGCGAGCTGGTCGTGTGCCACGACGCGAGGGATCATCGCGTCGAGAGACGGTCGTTGCAGTCCGTCGGTGACCGCGAGCGACATCGCGACGACATAGAGCACCCACAGGTGCGGGCTCGGCAGTAGCGCGTTGACCAGCAGCGCCGAAATCAGCAGCCCGGCCGCAAGCTCCGTGCACAGGACCATGGTGCGTCGGTCGACCGAATCAGCAAGTGATCCGCCGTACAGCCCGAAGACCACGAGCGGAACGAGCTGGAAGAGTCCGATCAGGCCGACAGCCACGAACGAGCCGGTGAGTTGTGCGACTTGGAAGGGCAACGCTACGTACGTGATCATCGAGCCCAGGAATGTGATGAGTCCGCTTGCGAAGATGAAGCGGTAGTCGCGCGACTGGCGAAGCGGCGTGACGTCCAGGCGAAGACGCGACAGCCAACTTCCCGTCACCTCGTCTCCAGAAGCGGCCATCGGGGAAGTGTGGCAGGATCGCGGCTCGTGACTGAACCCAACGCTCCCGAGGTCCCAGCCGTCATCGACATCTCCGCGCTACGCGTCGGCGTACTCGGCGGGACTGGTGATCAAGGCCGGGGGCTGGCGCGCCGCCTGGCGATGGCCGGCCAGTCCGTCACCATCGGCTCACGTGATGCAGCGCGGGCCGCGGACGTTGCTGCAGCACTGAACGTCGGAGTGAGCGGCGCATCGAACGAGGACTGCGCGCGCGAGTCCGACATCGTCATCGTCGCGGTTCCCTGGGATGGGCACGAGGCGCTGCTCGAGAGCCTCGTTGAGCCGCTCAACGGAAAGATCGTCGTCGATTGCGTCAATCCGCTGGGCTTCGACAAGCAGGGCGCGTTCGGACTCGCGGTGGACGACGGATCAGCCGCGCAGCAGGCGGCGCGCATCCTCACCGGCAGCCGAGTGGTCGCGGCCTTCCACCACATCTCGGCGGTGCTTCTTCTCGATGAGTCGGTGGCGACTATCGACACCGACGTACTCGTTCTCGGCGATGACCGCGAGGCGACGGATGTGGTGCAGGCACTCGCCGACCTGATCCCGGGTATCAGGGGTGTGTTCGGCGGACGACTGCGCAATGCCGGTCAGGTAGAAGCGCTCACGGCAAACCTGATCTCGATCAACCGTCGTTACAAGGCCCACGCCGGAGTTCGCATCACCGACGTGTAGCAGCTACGCGTATTCGTGCTCCGGCGCGGGATACGCACCCGATGCAACATCCGCACTCCAGGCCGTAACCGCGTCAGCGATGACAGTGCGCACGTCGGCGTACTGCTTGACGAACTTGGGCACCGAGGGTGTAAGCCCGACGAGGTCCTGCCACACCAGGACCTGAGCGTCGGTTGCGCTACCTGCGCCGATACCGATCGTCGGGATGGTCAGCACCTCGCTGACGCGTGCGGCCAGTTCGGCGGGAACGACTTCGAGGACGATCGCGCTCGCGCCCGCGGCCTCCATCGCCTTCGCATCGCGCATGAGGTTCTCGCCGGCCTCGCCGCGGCCCTGGACGCGGTATCCGCCGAGGAGGTTCACCGACTGCGGGGTGAGTCCGAGGTGGCCGATGACAGGGATGCCCGCGTTGGCCAGTGCCTCGACCTGGGGAAGAACGGGAGCGCCACCCTCGAGCTTGACCGCGTGCGCGCCACCCTCCTTCATGAATGCGGAGGACGTCTCGAGCGCCTGTGCGGGAGACAGTTGGTACGAGCCGAACGGCAGGTCGGCCACGACGAGCGCGCGCGAACTGCCACGCACAACGGCGCGCACCAGGGGGATCAGTTCGTCGACGGTGACGGGCAGCGTCGAGTCGTGTCCGTACACGACCATTGCCGCCGAGTCGCCGACGAGCATCGCCGGAATGCCAGCATCGTCGAAGATTCGTGCGGTGAGGGCGTCGTAGGCCGTGATCATCGGCCACTTCTCGCCACGTCGGGTTGCCTCCGCCAGATCGCGCATCGTTACGCGTCGGCCGTCGGGCACGCCATAGAAGGACATCGCCTGCTCCAATCTCGAGGCTCCGTTGTGGAGTCCCCGGACCTGCTCATGATCGCATACGGCGCGCGCTGACAGGGCATGGCTTTCATCACAACTCGATATACGCTACGGTGCCGTTTCGTAATTGATTTCGGTCTGGGAATGCACGTTCGGCGGAGGAGAGACATGGAAGCGACGCAAGCCAAGGACACAGAATCCTGGATGACCTCGGGCGCCGGGCATCCGCGCCGCTGGCCGATCCTCGCCGTACTCGTCGTCAGCCTCCTGGTCGTCGTTCTCGACAACACGATCCTCAACATCGCCCTCCCGACGATTCAAAGCGACCTCGATGCGTCGCAGAGTCAGCTCGTCTGGGCCATCGACGCCTACATCCTCGTATTCGCCTCGTTGCTGTTCACCTGGGGCGTTGTCGGCGACAAGTACGGTCGCAAGAAGGTCCTCATGATCGGCCTGATCATCTTTGGCCTGGGATCGCTCGTGTGCGCCTTCTCTGTCTCGTCCGGCATGCTCATCGGCTTCCGCGCGATCATGGGAATCGGCGGCGCGGCAGTGTTGCCGACCACACTGGCCATCATCACCGTGGTGTTCCCCCCGCACGAGCGCGGCCGGGCCATCGGCATGTGGGCCGCGGGCGTCGGCGCGGCAGTTGCGCTGGGCCCGGTTCTCGGTGGACTGCTTCTCGCGCACCCGAGCTGGAGCAGTTGGCTCACAGGCAACGACTGGGGCTCGGTCTTCTTGATCAACGTCCCGATCGTCATCGTCGGCCTCTACTTCATCTGGCGCATCGTCCCCGAGACGAAGAGCGCTGGAGCGCGGAAGCTAGACATCCCGGGCCTGGTGCTGTCCTTCGCCGGGCTGGTCTTCTTGATCTACGGCATCATCGACGCATCGTCGACGCGCAACTGGCTCTCACCCTCGGTTGTGATCCCGGTCATCATCGGTGCCCTGCTCATCGCGTTGTTCTTGTGGCTTGAAGCTCGAAGCGACCACGCGAGTTTCGACGTCTCGCTCTTCCGCAATCGCGGATACGCCGTGAGCCTCACGGCAGTGAGTCTCGCGTTCTTCGCGATGTCGGGCATCACGTTCTCGCTGCCGTTCTACCTGCAGATCCTTCGGGGCTACGGAACGCTTGCCGCCGGACTGTGCTTCCTTCCGTTCGCTATCGGGCAGTTGATCTCCGCGCCGCGAAGCAATGCGCTCGTTGGCCGGTTCGGTTACAAGCCCGTCATGACGACCGGCCTGATCGTGGTCTCGCTCGCGCTCTTCTCGCTCGCGCGACTACAGATGGACACCGGAATCTGGGTCGTGCTCGTCACGTTCTTCCTGTTCGGCCTGGGCATGGGTGCGGTCATCGCGCCCGCTACGTCCGTCATGCAGAACGTGCTCCCACTGGCTCGCGCTGGTGCCGGATCCGCGGTGCAGAACACGGTGCGTCAGGTGTTCGGTGCGCTCGGCGTCGCGGTTGTCGGCACCGTGCTCGCTACTCAGTACGCGGCGAACCTTCAGCCCGGACTCGATGCGCTTCCCGCTCAGGTTCCGCAGGCGGCGAAGGACGCGGCCTCGGAGTCGATCATCGCGACGGTCAACGTGCTCGGACAGGCAGCGCAGAACGGACTGCCGGCCGGGCTCGTCGAGACTGCACGCCAGGGCGCGTTCGATGCCTTCCTCGCGGCCTCTCACCTGACCTCGTACCTGTCGCTCGCGATCGCCGTCCTCGCGGCGCTAGTGGTCGGTTTCATGCTGCCGAAGATCACCCCGCCGCAGAAGGGCGATCGCGCGGTGGGCGCTGCGGCCGATCCCGCCGATGCGTTGGTGAAGACGGAGGCAGCGGCCTACGCATCCGAGGCGGCCGAGGAGTACGAGGCGGGCCTCGACGAGCCGACGGCCGAGGGATCGGGAGCCGGCAATCCTGACGCCCGCGCGTGAGCAAGGGGCGCCCGCGTGATGAGCGGATCGACAGCGACATAACGGCAGCGGCGCTTGCCGTGCTGGCAGAGTCGGGCTTCTCGGCGTTCTCCGTCGGAGAGGTGGCCGTGCGGGCCGGCGTTGCGAAGACCACGGTCTATCGGCGATTTCCGGCTCGCGAGGACCTGATTGTCGCCGCGCTCGAGAGGCTGAACGACGACCTGCCCACCGGTCCGCTGACCGGTCCGGTGCGGGAGCAGCTGATCGTGCTCCTCGAGGGCATCCGCTGTCGCACGCCGGACTCCGAGTGGAGTCGCATCCTCGCGCACGCAGTGGGCCAGGGCGCACGGGACTCGACGTTCGCCGAACTGGTTCGCAGCCGCGTGCTCATGCCTCGACGGCAACTTCTGCGCGACGTCATCGAGTCCGGTATTGCGTCGGGGGAGCTGAGGTCCGATCTGGATCCCGACACTGCCGTGCCGATCTTCGTCGGGCCGATGCTCTACCTGGGTAAGTGGGACAACGCGACCATCGGACCGAAGATCAGCGTCGAGTCGGTGCTCGACGTGATCATGGCCGGGATGACTCCCGCCACTTCGTCGTAATCGGCAGGCGCCGGTCGCGCCCGAACGCCCGCAGCGAGATCTTGGTGCCTGGGGGATATTGACGTCGCTTGTACTCGGCGAGGTCGGTAAGCCGCAGGATGCGATCTACCAGCTCGGGCTCGAAGCCATCGGCGACGAGGTCGGCCGCGCTGCGGTCGCCGGCGACGTAGGCATCAAGCAGCTGATCGAGCAGCAGGTAGTCCGGAAGGCTGTCGGTGTCCATCTGGTCAGGGCGAAGTTCCGCACTCGGCGCCTTGTCGATGCTGTTCGGTGGAATCGGTGGCGTCTCGCCGCGCGCGAGGGCCTCGGCGTTGCGCCACCGCGACAGTTCCCACACCAGGGTCTTCGGCACGTCCTTGATGGGCGCGAATCCGCCGACGGCGTCGCCGTAGATGGTGGAGTAGCCGACGGACAGCTCGCTCTTGTTGCCGGTGGCGAGCACCAGGTGGCCTTCCTGGTTCGAGATTGCCATGAGCGTGGTGCCTCGTACTCGCGCCTGCAGGTTCTCCTCCGCCAGACCGGTGAGCTCGAGTGACCCGAGATAGGCGTCGACCATCGGCGCAATCGGTACCGTGCGCATGTTGATGCCGGTGCGCGCAGCAAGGTCATAGGCGTCGTCGACCGAGTGACCCGATGAGTACTTGCTTGGCATCGCGACGCCGAAGACACGGGTCGGCCCGAATGCGTCGCACGCGATCGCCGCAACCAGTGCTGAGTCGATGCCACCGCTCTGGCCCAGTACGACCGAGGTGAAGCCGTTCTTCTCGACGTAGTCGCGAAGTCCCATGACGAGCGCGGCGTAGACCTCGGCGAGCGTGTCGAGCCGGGTTGCGACGACGGGATCAGGTGCGACGCCTGGGCCGACGTCGACGATCATCAGCGTCGGTGCGAACTGCGGCGCCCGTGCAAGCAGCGTGCCGGAAGGATCGACGACCATCGAGTCGCCGTCGAACACAAGCTCGTCCTGTCCGCCGATCATGTTGACGTAGACGAGCACCGCACCAGCCTCCCGCGCGCGGGTGGTGCACAACTCGAGGCGGACGTCGTCCTTGTCGCGCTCGTACGGTGATGCGTTGAGAACCGCGAGCACGTCGCAGGAAGCGTCACGTGCCCACGCCACCGGGCCACCCTCTTGCCACAGGTCCTCGCAGATGGCGACTCCAATGGTGAGTCCATCGACGTCGAAGGTCAGGGGCTGATCACCGGAGACGAAGTAGCGCGCCTCGTCGAAGACGCCGTAGTTGGGCAGGTGGTGCTTGATGTAGCGGGCGACGACCTCGCCACCACGAATCAGGGCTGCGGCATTTACGGGCGCGCGCCGTGGGCGGCCGGTTGTGATGACGGTGGTGTCGTCCAGGTAGTCGAGGTACCCAACCAGGCAGGTGAGGTCACTGCAGCCATCGTCCGACAACTCGGCGGCCAGGTCGAGCAGCGTGTGGCGCGCGGCGTCCTGGAACGACGGCCGCAGGGCGAGGTCCTCGACCGGGTAGCCGGTGAGCACCATCTCCGGGAACACGAGCAGGCGCGCACCTGCGTTGACCGCATCCGAGGCCGCATCGCGCACCATGTGGGAGTTGCCAGCCAAGTCGCCCACGATGGGGTTCACCTGGGCGAGGGCGATACGCAGCGGCACGGCACGAGGCTATCGCGCGCTTCCTGACAGGAATTTGCCCGATCGGTTAACACCGCTGTAACAACTCGAGGGCCACTATGTCTTCATGGACAAGCAGGCCGAATTCGTGCTGCGCACGATCGAAGAACGTGACATCCGATTCGTCCGACTGTGGTTCACCGACGTCCTTGGCACGCTCAAGTCCGTCGCTATCGCTCCGGCCGAACTCGAGGGCGCATTCGCCGAGGGCATCGGCTTCGACGGCTCGGCGATCGAAGGCTTCGCTCGCGTGTACGAGTCGGACATGCTCGCCAAGCCGGACCCCGCGACGTTCTCGTTGCTGCCCTGGCGCAGTGAGGGACCCGGCGTAGCGCGACTGTTCTGCGACATCCTCATGCCCGACGGCGCCCCCTCGTATGCCGATCCGCGGTTCGTCCTCAAGCGCACGTTGACGAAGGCAGCCGATCTCGGCTTCACCTTCTACACGCATCCCGAGGTGGAGTTCTATCTGTTCAAGGACTCGCCCATACCCGGCGAGGCGCCGGTTCCGGTCGACGGCTACGGCTACTTCGACAACACCCCGCACGGTGTCGCCGTCGACTTCCGCCGACAGGCGATCACGCTGCTCGAGCAGATGGGGATCTCGGTCGAGTTCAGCCATCACGAGGGCGGGCCGGGCCAGCAGGAGATCGACCTGCGCTACGCCGACGCGCTGACCACCGCAGACAACCTCATGACGTTCAAGCTGGTCGTGCAGGAGGTCGCGCTGGAGCAGGGGCTGTATGCGTCGTTCATGCCCAAGCCGCTGCTCGACCATCCAGGCTCGGGGATGCACACCCACCTGTCCTTGTTCGAGGGGGACCGCAACGCGTTCTTCGAGGCTGGCGCGGAGTTCCAGCTGTCGAAGGTCGCCCGTTCCTTCATCGCCGGGCTGCTGGTGCATGCCCCGGAGATCACCGCCGTGACCAACCAGTGGGTGAACTCTTACAAGCGACTCGCCGGAGGTGCCGAGGCACCTGCCTGGATCTGCTGGGGCCACAACAACCGGTCCTCTCTCATCCGCGTTCCGATGTACAAGCCGACCAAGGGCAACAGCACGCGGATCGAGTTCCGCTCGCTCGACAGCGCTGCGAACCCGTACCTCGCCTTCGCCGTGCTCCTCGCTGCCGGGATGAAGGGCATCGAGGAGGGCTACGAGTTGCCGCGAGGTGCCGAGGACGACGTCTGGGCGCTCACCGAGGCCGAGCGACGGGCCATGGGCATGAAGCCGCTGCCGGGGAGCCTCAACCAGGCGATCGCGACAATGGAGCGCTCGGAACTGGTGGCCGAGACGCTCGGCGAGCACGTGTTCGACTTCTTCCTGCGCAACAAGAAGGCCGAATGGGACGAGTACCGACGCCAGGTGACGCAGTGGGAGCTGGACAGGTACCTTCCTTTGTTGTGACTTCGCCCCAGACACCGCCGGAAGCGACCGCCGTCGTCATCGCGATCCAAAATGACGTGAGCGATCCGCCGCTGCTCGTCGGCGAATGGCTCGAGGAACAGGGCATCAGGCTCGACGTGATCCGCGCCTTCCTCGGCGAGCGGGTGCCGGCAACCGTCCCCGAGGGCGTGCACGGGGTCCTGGCCCTCGGCGGTGTCATGGGTGCCAACGATGATGACGTCGCTCCGTGGCTGGTCGACGAGCGCGCCCTGATGGTCGACGCAGTCGACCGAGGCATCCCCATGCTCGGCCTGTGCCTGGGAGGCCAGCTTCTTGCGGCTGCGACCGGCGGCCGCGTCACCCTCGGACCGGCGACGGAGATCGGACTCGTGCGCGTCAGGCGCACCGTCGACGGACTGCTCGATCCCGTCACGTCGCAGGTCGTCCCGGCGTACGGGTCCGACATCCCCGCGACGCACTGGCATCAGGACAACATCGTGGAACTGCCGGACGGCGCCGTCCTGCTGCTCACCAATGAGGCATGCCCGGTGCAGGGATTCCGCGTTGGCGACTCGGCGTACGGACTGCAGATGCATCCGGAGATCGATCCCGACACGTTCGCTTCGTGGGCGGACGTCAACGACGAGGCACTCGACCGGTCTGGTCGCGATCCGGTCGCCGCCGGCGACGAGGTGCGAGCTGCCGAGCACGATCTCATTGCGGCGTGGCGGCCGATGACGCGCGCCTGGGCCGACCTCGTCTGGGCGCGTGCGCTCGACGGCGCCGCAGTCCTGCCTACGCAGGCATGACGGATCGACTCAGCTCGGATGCAGGCAGGCTGATCCGAGCCGGCCTGCTCGACATCGATCGGGCGCAGCGTCTGGTGCTCTCGGCACGACTTGCTCCGCTGCTCGAGACCGTCGACCCGGCCGATGATGTCCTGCTCGACATCGCCGCCGCTGCCGATCCCGACCAGGCGCTACTCCTCCTCGTCCGGATGCTCGAGTCCTGCGATGACCGAGAGTGGCACCGCCTCATCTCCGCACTGCAGGCGGATGCCGACCTGCGCCGCCGGCTGCTCGACGTCATCGGCATGTCCGAGGCGCTTGGTGAGTTCCTGGTCCGGCACCGTGATGCGTGGGCCGTGCTCGCCGACGCCGAGGCACTCACCGAGGCTCCGTCATTTCGACGGTCACGCGAGGAGTTGCTGCGCGCTGTCGGCGCCGAGCCGATGCTTCAGGAGCCGGTCGCCGCGTCCGACGACACGTCGGTCCTCGATGCGCTACGAGTTGAGTATCGACGCGGACTGCTGGGTATCGCGGCGCGTGACCTGAGCGGTCTGGCCACCATGGAGACGGTTGCGGCGTGGCTCTCGGACCTGGCGGATGCGGTCCTCGAGGCCGCCCTCGCGGTGGCGCGGTTCTCGGTTGGGCCGTCCGCGGAGTACTGCCGGTTCGCGGTGATCGGCATGGGCAAGGCGGGCGCACGCGAGCTCAACTACGTCAGCGATGTCGACGTGATCTTCGCCGCCGAGCCGCGAGACGGAGCCGACGAGGACCGGGCGCTGGCAGCGGCGACCGCGCTGGCGACTGGGCTGATGCGCGCGTGCACCGCCGTGACGGCCGAGGGCTCGATCTGGGAGGTCGACGCCGGGCTTCGTCCCGAGGGCCGTCAGGGCGCGCTGGTTCGTACGATCGCCTCGCACGTTGGCTACTACGAGCGGTGGGCGAAGACCTGGGAGTTCCAGGCCCTGCTGAAGGCACGGCCGGCGGCGGGGGACCTGGCCCTCGGTGCGGAGTACGTCGACGCGGTGTCGCCCTTCGTGTGGAGCGCTGCCGACCGGCCCGACTTCGTGCAGGACGTTCAGGCGATGCGCCGTCGAGTTGAGCAGCACGTGCCCGCGCGGCTTGCGGACCGCGAACTCAAGCTCGGCCCCGGGGGACTGCGCGACGTCGAGTTCTCGGTGCAGTTGCTGCAGCTCGTCCACGGCCGCAGTGACGTGATGCTCCGCAGCCCGGCAACCATGGCGGCACTCGAGTCCTTGTCCACGTGGGGCTACGTGGGTCGCGACGATGCCGCGACGTTGTCGGATGCGTATCGCTTCCTGCGCACGCTGGAACACCGCCTGCAGTTGTATCGCCTGCGCAGGACGCACACGATGCCCGAGGACGACACCGACTTGCGACGCATCGGCAGGTCCCTGGGCTACCGGAGCGATCCGGTCGGCGAACTCGTCGCCGAGTGGCGGCGCCATGCGCTCGAGGTGCGCCGCCTGCACGAGAAGCTCTTCTATCGTCCGCTCCTGCAGGCCGTGGCCAGGCTGGATGCCGGCGAGGCGCGATTGTCGTTGCACGCCGCCGAGCAGCGTCTCGAGGCGCTCGGCTACCTCGATCCGCAAAGCGCGTTGCGTCACCTGCAGGCCCTCACGTCCGGTGTCAGCCGTCGCGCGGCCATCCAGCGAACGCTCCTGCCGGTGCTGCTCGGCTGGTTCGCGGATGCGCCCGATCCGGACAGCGGGCTGCTCGGATTCCGGAGGGTCAGCGATGCGCTCGGTGCCACGCACTGGTACCTGCGACTGCTGCGGGACGAGTCCGCTGCGGCCGAGCGCCTGGCACGGGTGCTCGCCACGAGCCGCTACGCCACCGACCTGCTGATGCAGGCTCCGGAGTCCGTCGCGATGCTCGCGGAGGGTGCCGAGCTTCGACCGAGGCCAGTGTCCGCGCTGCTCGCCGAAGTGGCGGCGGTGGTCGAGCGTCACGACACCGGTTCGGACGCCATCGCCGCAATCAGGGCGATGCGCCGTCGCGAGCTTTTCCGCATCGCTGTTGCCGAGCTCCTCGGGATAGCGGGGCCGGAACAGGCAGGGGAGGCGCTCAGCGATGTCGCCGTGGCGACCATTGACGGCGCGCTTCGCGTCGCCCGTGCGACGGTCGAGGGCGCGGGCGATGACGTGGTGTCGTTCGCCGTGATCGGCATGGGCCGGTTCGGCGGCCACGAGTTGGGCTTCTCCAGCGACGCCGACGTGATGTTCGTCTTCGAGCCGAAGCCGGGGATTGACGAAACTGTCGCGACGAACGCTGCTGCTGCTCTCGCCGAGCAGTTGCGTCAGTCGCTGATGGCCCCGAGTAACGACCCGCCGCTCGACATCGATGCGAGCCTGCGCCCCGAGGGCAAGCAGGGCCCGCTCGTGCGGTCGCTTGGGGCGTATGCCGCGTACTACCGGCGGTGGTCGGCCACCTGGGAGGCGCAGGCACTGCTGCGCTCGGCGTTCGTCGCGGGCGACGCAGAACTAGGCGAGAGGTTCATGGCGATCGTGGACCCGATCCGGTGGGCGGGCACGCTCACTGCACCCGAGCTCACCGAGGTGCGACGGCTGAAGGCGCGCATGGAGTCGGAGCGGTTGCCGCGAGGAGCGAATCCCAACATGCATACCAAGCTCGGCCGGGGTGGACTCACCGACGTCGAGTGGGTCGCGCAGCTGGTGCAGATGCAGCACGCGGGGGATTTCCCGTCGCTGCGCACCACCCGGACGATCGCGACTCTCGAGGCCGCCCGCGACGCGGGGCTCCTGGACCGCGATGACGCGTCGGCACTGATCGAGTCCTGGCGCCTGGCAACGTCGATGCGCAACGCCGTCATGCTCGTGCGCGGGCGGGCGAGCGACATGGTGCCTGTCGATGTGCGAGACCTCAGCGCGGTCGCCTTCGTGCTCGGCTACCCCCCGGGAAGTTCCGGACTGCTGCTCGAGGACTACCTGCGCGTCACGCGACGGGCGCGGCTGGTGTTCCAGCGGCTGTTCTACGGCGACGACGACACGTCCGACTAGGGCTACGCAACCCCTCGCGAGTGGGCAGTTGTGGTCGCGATTCTGGGCCGGATTGCAGCCACGAGTGCCCACTCGCGAGGTGGGGACTCAGGTCGGCGCAGGGCGAAGGGCGGCCCCCCTTGCGGGAGACCGCCCTTCGTTCCCTGTGCGCGCGAGGCGAATCGACGCGGAGCGAGTCTGTCTGGTGCTCGTGAATCAGAGCTTGTAGGTCTGACCCAAGTCGTGCTCAGACCACTCGATGTTTCGCCTCCGATGCAACAGCCGTGTAACTGGCGAACGCGGCATGGTCCCCAGGCGTTTCTCGCAATCGTCCGATCGAACTCCTGCGACAATTCGGCAATGGCCGTGGACATTCAGGCGATTCTCGCTGAGGCGTGTGCCACTGCGTCCACAGGCGAACACCAATCACTCGCAGGTATCGCTGAGGAGGTACGTCGGCTGAGCGATCCTGAGGAGCCGGCTGTGCAGGCGATCGTCGCGGCGTTCCACTATCACCTCCTGCAGACGTCCCGCGAAGCTCCAGCCGGCTCAGCCTTCGGTCCAATGTGGGAGATGGGCGGCCAGATCTATCCGTTGCCCCTCGATCGAGTTCCGGACGTGGGTAAGCAAGTTTGGGCTGAGGCCTACGAGGTTGCACCCATACCCGAGGTTGCAGCGCGCCTCGCCGACCTCCTGTGGGAGGTCAAGTACGGGAAGGCCCACGAGTATGCACGCGCAGCGATCGATAACTACCTTGCGAACACGACGTCGGGCGCGGAGCCGATCGAAATAACTTTTGGTCTTCAGCGAGCGCTCTCACTCTCCAAGGCGATCAACGACGGAGACCGCCAATCGCGCGCCGTCACAGCCATTCTGGATTTCGCATCGGCGGAGTTGGAATCGAACGAAGTCAGGCCGGGCGTCTCGCTGCGACTGCTGGAGACCCTCGCGGAACTCCGCGCTGCCGACAGGCCTTCCGAGCTGGGCGAACTACTCGGTCGGGCCGAATCGAAGTATGGCTCTGACCCATGGCACCGCGAGTCGATTCAAGAGATCCGCGCCAGGCTCGCTGCACCGGAAGATCAAGCGACGATCTGGCTGGAGGCAGTCAACGGATACGTTGCCGAAGCGCATCAGTCAACGGGGTTGCGGAAACTGGCCATCCTTGTAAAGGCGATTGAACTCGCTGACGCTCACGGCCTCACGGCGCGTGCCAGCGAGATTCGCGTCGAGGTCCAGGGCATCGGGGAAGACGAGCTCGAGTTGCATGAGGTGTCTTCCACAACCCCCGTTCCCCGCGATGTCCTGGACCGCTTTCACGAGCTGATCGTGGGTGATGACTCGATCGAAGACGCATTCGTTCGGTTCGGCCTGCATCGGCCGGTCCAGGACGCTGAGAAGACGGCCGACTTCGTGGCCGAACTCATGAATGAGTTCCCGTTCAGCCACCTGGCAACTTCGCTGCACTTCGATCCGAGCGAAGGGGTGGCGTACTCGCTGCAGGACTTCGAGGAGAAGCAGCGGCGGGAGCAGATCCGAATCGACGCGACCCGCATTCAGTTCTTCGGGGTGCTCGCTACTGAGACGCTCCAACTGGTACGCGAACGCTACGGGCCGCTCGCTGGCGCTAGACAGTGGTTCATAGATTCCCCGCTCGACGGCGAGGCCGCGGGCCGAATCGGACGTGCGCTCGAAAGGTATGACGAGGGGGACTACGACTCGGCGGGTGTGCTTCTTACTCCGGCGATCGAGCGAGCGATTCGCCGAGCAGCGGCAGATCGCGGAATTCCGATCTCGCGTGGGCCTGGGTCACGCGGGCGTGCGGGCGATGTCCTCGGACTAGGGGAGATCCTCTATTCCCTAAAACCGCTCATGGACCCGCTCTCGTTTCTGTACCTGTGGACCTTGCTGTGCGAACAATCGGGCATGAATCTGCGAAACCGTGTTGCTCACGGCATCAACGTTGATGTGGACCAGCAGTCAGCGGCTCTACTCCTTCATGCAGGCGCCCACCTCCGCTGCCTTGTTTCAAGTCCTGATGAGGCGCCTGGGTAGCACCCCAGGCATCGAAGGGCGCTGATCGAATCCACGCTAGATCGCATGGTCTTGCGCGCCCGACGCAACAGCCACGTAGCAGCCGAACGCGGCATCACCCCGGCGTAGTCCTGTGGACGGCCGAGCTCCTAGTGGCTCGTCCGCCCACAGACGTCAGTGGCGTATCGGCAGAGGAGGCGCCGCCGTTCCCCTACTAGTAGTCAGGCGACGACGGCACGGAAGCGGGATCGCTGGTGCGAGGTGAGAGCGTTGGCGCAGCGTGCCCCGTCCGCACTATCTCGATACAGCGAACTGAGACGAACCCAGCCACGACTGCAACGGCGTAGACGAAGAAGGAGTCGCCCAGTCGGTTTGAGTCGGAAAAGACGGCGTAAAAGAAATAGACGACCGATCCAGCCACGATGAGCAGACCGAAAGTGCACACGACTATCGCCTGGGTGCGCACGTATTTGGCCAGCTGCAGTAGTTCGACAAGGTCCGGTCGGGTTTGTGCGTTCCGGATGGTCCAGCCGCGAACACTCAACATCGCCCACAGCGTGCGCCACCTGCCCCTGTCGCGAGGGCCGCCATCCGCGGCGTCCACGGACACCTGCGCAGGAATGGCGAGCGGATCATTGCCTGCCCCTGCGACACCGGCGAGCCTCGGTGGGCCGCCAGGTGGTGGTGGCGGATCGTCTCTCCCGTTCCGGTTCGTCTCATTGATGGGTGCGTGAGGCGCCAGATCGACATGAAGTCCGAAGGCCGACGGCGCGGGCAAGGTGGCTGCTGGGGACCGACTCTCGCGCTCCTCTTGGCGCCAAGCCGCAAACAGCATGATCCCGCCGCCGATGATTGCCGCTAGGCCGATCCACGGCTGCCCCGCGAAATCCGACCCGATTCCCTTTGCAATGCCCCCTAATCCGATCGCGATCAGCGCGACCGCCAGGATGTTGGATCGCCAGAATCGCCAGTTGCGCACCTCCCTAGCGTTCCACACCGACGAGGCCGTGGAAAGCGGTCCACGGCGAGGTCGCAGCGCCGTGCATGAAGAAGAACGGCGGCCGAGCTACCTTCACGCTGCCACGGCGTCAGACGCAGCTACTCAAGGCTGCAATCTGGGGTGTTCGGTCCATCGTCATGGACCCGAGGCATCGTCGAGGTGCGCGGCCTACGGCCTGCACTCCCTGCCGCTGTATCGGGTCCCTCGCGCCTGATGCAACACCAATGCAACGAACCGTCGAGAAGTGTCAGCAAGTAAGTCGAACGACCGAAAGGGATCATCCTTGGCATGGGCAGGGCGGAGGGGCGGCTCCGTGAGGAACCGCCCCTCCGTTTCCCTGTGCGCGCGAGGCGAATCGACGCGGAGGGAGCTTGTCTGGTGCTCGTGAATCAGATGTTGTAGTACAGCTCGAACTCGTGGGGATGCGGACGAAGCCGAATCGGATCGACCTCCTTGGTGCGCTTGTAGTCGATCCACGTCTCGATCAGGTCGGCGGGGAACACATTGCCGGCCTGCAGGTACTCGTTGTCGACCTCGAGTGCGTCGAGCACCTCGGACAGCGAACCGGGAACCTGCGGGATGCTCGCCAGCTCGTCCGGCGGCAACTCGTAGAGGTCCTTGTCGACCGGCGCGTGTGGCTCGATCTTGTTCTTGATGCCGTCGATGCCCGCCATCAACTGTGCCGCGAATGCGAGGTACGGGTTGCTCGACGGATCCGGAACGCGGAACTCGATGCGCTTGGCCTTCGGCGAGGTTCCCGTGACGGGGATGCGGATGCAGGCCGAGCGGTTGCGTGCCGAGTACACCAGGTTCACCGGGGCCTCGTAGCCCGGCACGAGCCGGTGGTAGGAGTTGACCGTCGGGTTGGTGAATGCGAGCAGCGACGGCGCATGGGCGAGCAGGCCGCCGATGTACCAGCGGGCGAGGTCGGACAGGCCGCCGTAGCCCTTCTCGTCGTACATGAGGGGCTCGCCGTCCTTCCAGATGGACTGGTGGCAGTGCATGCCCGAGCCGTTGTCGCCGAAGAGCGGCTTCGGCATGAAGGTCGCGCTCTTGCCGTGCTTCCAGGCGACGTTCTTGATGACGTACTTGAAGAGCATCATCTCGTCGGCCGCGTGCTGGAGGGTGTTGAACTTGTAGTTGATCTCGCCCTGTCCGGCCGTGCCCACCTCGTGATGCGAGCGCTCGACCTGGAGGCCGACCTGCTGGAGGGTCGTGACCATGTCGTCGCGGATGTCCGCGAAGTGATCGGTCGGGGGCACCGGGAAGTAGCCGCCCTTGTACGGGGTCTTGTAGCCGAGGTTGCCGCCCTCTTCGACGCGGCCGGTGTTCCACGCGCCCTCGATCGAGTCGATGAAGTAGTACGACGCGTTCTGCTTGGTCTCGAATCGGACGTCGTCGAAGACGTAGAACTCAGCCTCGGCACCGAAGTAGGCGGTGTCGGCGATGCCGGTCGACTTCAGGTACGCCTCGGCGTTGGATGCGACGTTGCGCGGATCGCGGCTGTAGGGCTCGTTCGTGTAGGGATCGTGGACGGAGAAGTTCATGACGAGGGTCTTGGCGTTGCGGAACGGATCAAGGTAGGCCGTCGCCGGGTCGGGGAGCAGCTTCATGTCGGACTCGTTGATGGCCTGGAAGCCGCGGATCGACGAGCCGTCGAACATGAGGCCGTCGTCGAACACTGCCTGGTCGAAGGATCCGATGGGAACGTTGAAGTGCTGCATGACGCCTGGCAGGTCCATGAAGCGGACGTCGACGAACTCGACATCCTCGGCCTTGATGTACTTCAGCACGTCGTTTGCGTCTGTGAACATGACACCTCCCGCTCGCCGTGGCGAGCATTGGTCGTTGCACCCCGAGGGTGCGTTTCGCCTCGCACGGTCCCCAATCGACTGCTGGGACCGTCGTCTCGGGCGGGATGCCCCCGACATCGTGACTGTAGGAAGGGGCGGTGTCTTGGGCGTATCCCAATTGTTTCTCGCGTGTTAACGACGGGAAACTACTAGCGCGGGCGACGGGCCTGACGTGCGCTCGTGGGCATCGGTCCCTTGGGGATCGGCAGCGAGTTCGCGGCGTTGCCGAGGGCATCCAGGCGACGGCGCACCTCGGTGACCTCTCCACCGCGCAGGTTGCGCGGGAGCTTGCTGAGCTGGCGCTGGAGCTTGAGCAGCGGCACCTGGCCCTCGTCGTTGCCGACCTGGATCTCGTAGATCGGCACATCGGGCAGCCAGCGGGCGGTGCGCTTGCGCTCGTTGCCGAGCATGGTCGTGACGCGGTTCGCCGGGCCTTCTGAGACGAGGATGACGCCGGGCTTGCCGACCACCCGGGAGATCATGTCCTGGTTCTTGTTGACCGACACGGCGGGCGTGACCACCCAGTTGTTGCCTCGGATCGACTGAACGACGGCTGCAGCGGCACCGGGTTGCCCGTCGATCTGCGCGTAGGCCGCGCGCATCGCACGGCGGCTGAACCAGAAGGTCGCGGCAAGCAGGCCGGCGGGGATGGCGAGCAGGATCGCGGTGACCGTGTTGAGGAACAAGAAGAGCGGGAAGCCGATGACCACAAAGCCGGCGACGAAGAAGCCCGCGACCTCCAGCGGCAGCAGCCGGTAGACCTGCTGGGTCATCGACCAGTTCTTGGCGAGCGAGGACAAGGTAGTGCGAATGCGACCGGCCATGCTCGGAAGCCTAGATGACGAGCGGCGACCTAGTTCAGGCGCCGGTGCCTGTGGTGACGGTGATCCGCGCACCCGCACCTGAGCCGCGGGCCTCAAGGGCCTTCGAGTACAGGCTGCCGGCCCGGTAGCTCGACCGGACGAGAGGACCGCTCATGACACCCGCGAACCCGATCTCGGTCGCATAGTCCGCCAGGGCGATGAACTCCTCGGGGCGCACCCAGCGCTCGACCGGGTGGTGACGCGGAGAGGGCCGCAGGTACTGGGTGATCGTGATCAGATCGCAGCCCGCATCGTGGAGATCGTGCAGCGCCTGGTGAACCTCCTCGATCTCCTCACCCATGCCGAGGATGAGGTTGCTCTTGGTGACCAGTCCGGCCGCCCGCGCCTGCGTGATGACGTCGAGGCTGCGCTCGTAGGCGAATGCCGGGCGAACGCGCTTGAACAGGCGTGGGACGGTCTCGACGTTGTGCGCCAGGACTGACGGTCCGGCCGCGAAGACCTCGCCGAGCAGGAGCGGATTGCCGGAGAAATCGGGGATGAGGATCTCAACGCCGGTGTCCGGGTTCAGTTCGCGGATCATGCGGATCGTCTCCGCATACAGCCACGCGCCCTCGTCGGGCAGATCGTCGCGCGCCACGCCGGTGACGGTGGCGTATCGCAACTGCATTGTCCGCACGGACTCCGCGACGCGGCGGGGCTCCTCGCGGTCGAGCGGCTCCGGCTTGCCGGTGTCGATCTGGCAGAAGTCGCAGCGCCTTGTGCACTGCTCTCCGCCGATGAGGAAGGTCGCCTCGCGGTCTTCCCAGCACTCGTAGATGTTCGGGCAGCCAGCCTCCTGGCAGACGGTGTGCAGTCCTTCAGCCGCCACGAGGTTGCGGATCTCGGAGAACGCCGGGCCTGTCTTCAGTTTCGTGCGGATCCAGTCGGGCTTGCGCTCGATCGGTACCGCTGCGTTGCGCGCCTCGATTCGCAGCAGTCGTCGGCCGTCTGGATTCGTACCGCCGTACACAGGATCGGTGACGGTCATCGGCACACCCGGGACATCATGAGTCAACCCTAACTCGCTGCTTCGTACAGCATGGGCAGCCGACTCTCGACCACCTCGAGCACCTCCGCGACGCTCACGTCTCGGCCGGTCTCGCGTGACAGGCTGGTCACCTCGGCGTCACGGATACCGCACGGAATGATGCGATCGAACCAGGTGAGGTCGCAGTCGCAGTTGATCGCGAAGCCGTGCAACGTCACGCCTTGCGTAACGCGGATGCCGATAGCAGCGACCTTGCGATCCGGGCCGCGATCATCCGCTGCGACCCACACGCCGCTGCGATCGCAGATCTGGGTTGTCGCAACGCCGAACTGCGCGCAAACGTCGATGAGCATCCGTTCGATCCGGCGTACGTGTGCCACGACGTCCATCGGATCGGGAAGGCGAACAATCGGGTAGCCGACGAGCTGGCCGAGCCCGTGCCAGGTGATCTTCCCGCCGCGATCGACATCGATCACCGGCGTGCCGTCGAAGGGTCGCTCGAGCGGCTCGGTGCGCCGTCCGGCCGTATACACGGACTGATGTTCGAGCAGAAGGATCGTGTCCGGACGCGAACGGGCGACGACGTCGGCATGGACGCTCCGCTGCAGGTCCCAGCCCGTCTGGTACTCGACTGCGGAAGCGCCGAACCCGACGCGAGTGACGTCGAAGGTGCCGACTGTCTGGGTCGTCATGCCCTCAGCCTACGTCCATGGCTGCGCGTATCGCCGAGTCGATGGTCGGGTCCTGGAACACGAAGCCGGAGGACTCCAGAACGGCTGGCATGACGCGCGCGCTACCCAGCACCTCGGACGAGAACTCACCGAGGACGGTCTTGAGCGCGAAGGCCGGAACTGGCAGGAGTGTGGGGCGGCCGAGCGCGTGGCCCATTGCCTTGGTCACCTCGCTGTTGGTGACAGGCGCAGGTCCGGTGAGGTTCACCGGACCTGACAGGTGATCCTGCTCAAGCAGGAACTGCAAGGCGCAGACCTCGTCGCGAAGGGAGATCCACGACCAGTACTGCTGGCCCGACCCGAGTCGCCCGCCGACGCCCAGCTTGAACAGCGGGAACAGACGCTGCCACGCGCCGCCCTTGCCTGACACGACCAGTCCCGAGCGGGGATGCACCACGCGAATGCCTGCGGTGCGTGCGGGCTCGGCCGCCGCCTCCCAGGCGCGCACCACGCTGGCGAGGAAGCCATGGCCTGGCGGTGAGGTCTCGTCGATCACGGCATCGCCCGTGTCGCCGTAGAAGCCGATCGCCGAGGCGGACACGAGTACGCGGGGGCGAGGGTCGAGCTCGGCCATCGCGGTGGCGATGGTCCGCGTACCGTCGACGCGGCTGTTGAGGATTTCCTGCTTGTACTCCTCGGTCCACCGGTGGTCGCCGACACCAGCGCCGGCAAGGTGCACGACCCCGTCGACACCGGAGAGCCCGGCAAGGTCGACTGTGCCGACAGCGGGGTTCCACGTGACTTCGTCAGGGGCCGTTGGCGCGCGGCGCACGAGCCGCACGACCTCGTGTCCCACCGACCGCAGGTGAGGAACCAGCGCTGACCCGATCAAGCCTGACGACCCTGTGACGGCAACCTTCATGTATCTACCCTCTCGCGAGGATGGCTACCTCGCGACTCCACGAGCCGAGGCCGGATTGCGCTACAAGCCGAGTTCGGCCTCGAACGCGGCTTCCTCGAGGCGGCTCTTCATGCTGCCGAGGAAGCGAGCCGCGTCGGCTCCATCGACCAGGCGGTGGTCGTACGACAGGGCCAGGTAGACCATCGACCTGATCGCGATGCCGTCCTGTCCGTTGGAGTCGGTGACGACGACGGGACGCTTGACGACGGCACCGGTGCCAAGGATGGCAACCTGCGGCTGGTTGATGATCGGCGTATCGAACAGCGCGCCGCGGCTGCCGGTGTTGGTGACCGTGAAGGTGCCACCGCTGAGCTCGTCGGGGGAGAGCTTGTTCGTCCTGGTGCGGTCGGCGAGATCGGCGATGCGACGGGCGAGCCCGGCGATATTGAGGTCACCCGCATCGCGCACGACGGGCACAAGCAGGCCGCGCTCGCTGTCGACGGCGATGCCGAGGTGCTCGGACTCGTGGTACGTCACCGTGCCTTCGCCCATGTCGATCGACGCGTTCACCTGCGGGAACTGCTTGAGCGCCTCGACCGCGGCCTTGCAGAAGAAGGGCAGGAACGACAGCTTGACGCCCTCGCGGGCCTCGAACTCGCCCTTGACCTTGTTGCGCAACTGCGCGATCCGGGAGACGTCGACCTCGACCACCGTCGTCAGCTGCGCGGAGACGTGCAGCGACTCGAGCATGCGCTCCGCGATCACCTTGCGAAGCCTGCTCATCTTCTCGGTGCGTCCACGGGGGAGAGCGGCTGCCTGCGGGGTCGCCTTGGTCGCCGCCGCCTGAGGGGCTGCAGCCGGCGTGGCTGCCGGAGCCGTGCGAGCCGCCACGGCGTCGAGGACATCGGACTTGCGAATGCGCCCACCCACACCGGTGCCGGCGATCGTGGACAGGTCGACGCCGTTCTGCGATGCGAGGCGACGCACGAGCGGGGTCACGTAGGAGTCCGACGAGTCGGCGGGCGTCGCGGCGGCGACGGGCTGTGCCGGGGCAGGTGCAACGACCGGGGCAGGTGCTGCGGCCACGGGCGAAGGTGCAGCAGGGGCCGGTACCTCAACCGGGGCGGGCGTCGGTGCAGCAGGCGCAGCAGGTGCCGCCGCGCTGCTGGCGGAGCCGATGACGCCGAGCTCGGCGCCGACCATGACCGTGTTGTCCTCGGCGACAGTGATCGACAGCAATGTGCCGGATGCGGGCGAGGGGATCTCGGTGTCGACCTTGTCCGTTGAGACCTCAAGGATCGGCTCGTCGGCGGCCACCGTGTCGCCGACGGCCTTGAGCCAGCGGGTGACGGTGCCCTCGGTGACGCTCTCACCCAACGCCGGCATGACGATGCTGGTGGTTCCGGCGGACGACGGCGCGGGGGCCGAGACGGGCGCTGCCGCGGGGGCAGCCGCGGGGGCAGCCGGAGCTGGTGCCTGCACAGGTGCCGGGACGGGCGCCACGACGGGCGTGACCGGCTCGGGTGCGGGGGCAGCGGGGGCAGCGGGGGCGCTCGCCGGTGCGTCAGCCGAGTCACCGATGACGGCGAGTTCAGCGCCGACGGCGACGACCTCGTCCTCCCCGACGGTGATCGACAGCAGTACTCCGGACGCCGGAGCCGGGATCTCGGTGTCGACCTTGTCGGTGGAGACCTCGAGCAGCGGTTCGTCGGCGGTGATGGTGTCGCCCACGGCCTTAAGCCAGCGGGTGACGGTGCCCTCGGTGACGCTCTCGCCCAGTTGGGGCATCGTGACGGAGACCGGCATGTCCTCTGTGCTCCTTAGTGCTGCTGTGGTGACGAGATCGACGTTACGAGTGTGCGTGGAGCGGCTTGCCCGCGAGCGCAAGGTGCGCCTCGCCGAGGGCCTCGTTCTGCGTGGGGTGCGCGTGGATGAGCGTCGCGACGTCGTCGGGAGTGGCCTCCCAGTTGACGATGAGCTGAGCCTCACCGATCTGCTCGCCGATGCGCGAGCCGACCATGTGCACGCCGATGACGGGCCCGTCGGTGACCTGCACGAGCTTGACGAATCCGGTGGTCTCCAGGATCTGGCTCTTGCCATTGCCTCCGAGGTTGTACTCGTAGGTCGCGATGTTGTTTCCGTGGATCTCGCGTGCCTGGACCTCGGTCAGGCCGACACTCGCGACCTCAGGTTCGCAGTACGTGACACGGGGGATGTTGACATCGGCGATGACGGCGGGATTGAGGCCGCCGAGCTCCTCGGCTACGAAGATGCCCTGCTGGAAACCGCGATGCGCGAGCTGGAGTCCCGGGGTGATGTCGCCGACCGCGAAGACTCCCGGCACGTTGGTGCGCAGGCGCTCGTCGACGAGCACCCAGCCGCGCTCCATCGCCACGCCCTGCTCCTCGAAGCCCATTCCCGTCGCCTGCGGGCCGCGGCCGACGGCGACCAGGAGCAACTCGGCATCGAGCTGCTTGCCGTCCTCGAGGGTGACGTGCACACCCTTGTCGTCCTGAGTGGCCGATGCGAAGCGCACGCCGAGGCTGAAGGCGATGCCGCGCTTGCGGAAGGCGCGCTCGAGCGTCTTCGAGCAGGCCTCGTCCTCGTTGGGGACCAGGTGGGGAAGGGCCTCGACGATGGTCACATCGGCGCCGAAGGACTTCCAGACGCTTGCGAACTCGACACCGATGACGCCGCCGCCGAGCACGATGACGCTCTTGGGCACGTAGTCCAAGTTGAGCGCCTGGTCTGAGGTCATGATGCGGTCGGAGATCTCCAGCCCGGGAAGGCTGCGCGCGTACGAGCCGGTCGCGAGGACGACGTTCTTGCCGGTGTACTGCTCGCCGTTGACCTCGACGGTGTTGGGGGAGACCAGGCGGCCCGCGCCCTCGACGAACGTCACGTTCCGGCTCTTGACCAGGCCCTGAAGGCCCTTGTAGAGCTTGGCGACGACGCCGTCGCGGTAGGCATTGACCTTGGGCATGTCGATGCCCTCGAAGGTCGCGCGCACGCCGAAGGACTCCGATTCGCGGGCGCTGTCGGCAACCTCGGCCGCATGCAGGAGGGCCTTGGTCGGGATGCATCCGTTGTGGAGGCAGGTACCGCCGAGCTTGCCCTTGTCGATGAGGATGACGGACATCCCCAACTCCGAGGCGCGGAGCGCGCACGCATATCCGCCGCTTCCGCCGCCGAGGATCACCAGGTCTGCACTCGCCACTGTCGCCCACTCCCGTCGTCGTACTGCGGTCACGCCCATCCTTCCACCGATCGGGAAGGTGGCGACACGGCCCCCCGGGCTACATCGAGCCCGAAGCCATCTCGGCCGCAATCTGCACAAACGTGCGAACGCCCGCGCCTGTTCCCCCCTTGGGCATGTATCCGTATGCGCCCTTGTCGTTGAAGGCCGGTCCCGCCATGTCGATGTGCACCCAGGGCTGCGTCGGCGGGATGAACTCGCTCAGGAACACGCCGGCCGTGAGCATCCCGCCGAGGCGTTCTCCGATGTTGGCGATGTCCGCGGTGGTCGACTCGAGCGACTGCCGCAGATCGTCAGGCAGGGGCATGGCCCACATGAGTTCACCGGCGCGTCCGGCAGCCGCGCACACCGCGTCGCGGGCGTTGTCGTCGTTGCCCATCACGCCGCAGATTCGCGTGCCGAGCGCGAGGCGCTGGGCCCCCGTAAGGGTCGCGGCGTCGACGATGAGGTCGGGCGACTCGCGCACGGCAAGTCCGAGGGCGTCGGCGAGAACGAGGCGACCCTCGGCGTCGGTGTTCAGCACCTCGACGGTCGTGCCGCCGAAGACGGTGATGACGTCGCCGGGCCGCTGCGCCGCGCCTCCAGGCATGTTCTCGGCAGCGGGCACCCAGCCTGTGACACGGATGGGCAGCTTCAGCTCGGCAATTGCTCGGACCGCGCCTATCACCGCTGCAGCACCGGCCATGTCGGCCTTCATCTCGTCCATGTTCGCGGCCGGCTTGATGGAGATGCCGCCGGTGTCGAAGGTGATGCCCTTTCCGACAAGCGCGAGATGGCGCGTCGCCCCGGTCGGCGCGTAGTCCATCCGCACCAGCCGCGGGGGATTGGCGGAGCCCTGGCCGACCGCGAGAATTCCGCCGCAGCCGTCGCCGAGCAGGTCGTGCTCGTCCCAGATGACAACGTCTACCGGCAACGCCGCGACTGCCGCACGCGCCGCGTCGGCCAGGTCCGCGGGCGACATCGCGTTCGGCGGGGTGTTGACGAGGTCGCGCGCGAGGTTCACCGACGCGGCGACGGACGAGATCTCCTTCAGCGACTGCTTCTGCTCGGCCGTTGCAGAGGCCTCGAGGAGGATCGTGATGGTGCGGGCGGTCGCACCGTGACGTTCAGACGCGGTGCCCTTGAAGGTGGTGAACTCGTAGGCGGCCAGCTGCGCCGCGATTGCCATGTGCAGGAGCGCGTCGTCGTCGCGAATGGGAAGGGCGAAGGCGATCTTCCTGACGCCCGTCAGGCTGCGGACCGCGCATCCGACCGCCTTGCGCAGCGCCTCGGGTTCCTCCTGCTTCTCCATCGACCCCAGGCCCAGGCCGACCACGACGGTCGCCTTGATTCCGTTTCCGCCGGGAACGCGGGCTACATCGGCGCTCTTCGCGGTCGCCCCGATCGCGGTAAACGCGTCCGCGAGTGCAGTACGGGCTTCGTCCGTCAAGCCAGGACTCACCACCTCCACACGCTTCCCGCGGGCGGGCAGCAGGCCCACCACCAGTGCGTCCACCGCAGCGCTCGCGGGTGCTGCATCGGAGAGGGCGATCTTGGCTGTCGGCGAGTAGTCCATGGGTTCAACTGTATTCGGGCGCCCGCGGACTACGGTCTTCCCGTGAGCGACAGCGAACTCAAGCGAACCCCCCTTTACGAGCGGCACCTCGCCGCAGGCGCGAAGACGGCGGACTTCGGTGGCTGGGACATGCCGATCGAGTACGTCGGCGTCGTGGCCGAGCACACCGCCGTGCGAACGACCGCCGGGCTGTTCGATGTCTCGCACATGGGCAAGGTGCGGATCCACGGCCCGGGTGCGTGCGACTTCCTCAACTCGGTCCTGGCAAATGATCTGGATCGCATCTCTGCCGGCCAGGCTCAGTACTCGATGCTGCTCAACGCGGACGGCGGCGTCATCGACGACCTCATCGTCTACCGGTGGGCCGACGACGAGATGTTCATGATTCCCAATGCTGCCAACGCCGCGTCCGTCGTCGCAGCCTTGCGCGCGGCGGCACCCGAGTCGGTTGCGGTCGATGATCACCACGACGATCACGGGATCATCGCCGTGCAGGGACCGCGCAGCCGAGAACTGATCGAGGCCCTAGGTCTGCCCGCGGATCACGACTACATGACGATGGCGTCCGCAGATTTCGCAGGTGCGCCCGTGATCGTCTGCCGAACCGGCTACACAGGTGAGCACGGATACGAACTCGTGGCACCGGTGGCTGTGCTCGTCGACTTGTGGGACGAGTTGCTCGCGAAGGGCACAGATCTCGGTGTGGTGCCCGCGGGACTGGGCGCTCGCGACACGTTGCGCACGGAGATGGGCTACCCGCTGCACGGCCAGGACATCAGCCCGCAGATCACCCCGGTTGAGGCGATGCTCGGGTGGGCGATCGGTTGGGACAAGCCCGAGTTCGCCGGCAAGGAGCCGCTCGCGGCCGAACGGGCGGCTGGCCCGGCTCGACGTCTGCGCGGACTGCTCGCCCTCGATCGGGGTATCCCGCGCCCGCACATGCAGGTCCGGCGCGTTGACGACTCCGCACCGCTTGCCGGTGAGGTCATCGGCGAGGTCACCAGCGGCACGTTCTCGCCCACCTTGAAGCAGGGGATCGGTCTGGCGCTCCTGGACTCGTCGATCTCGATCGGCGACGAGGTCGTCGTCGATGTGCGCGGGCGCGAGTCGCGCTTCAGCGTCGTCAAGCCACCATTCGTCACGCCGAGCACCCGCTAGCGATCAGCCGCAAGAACCCATCGCGAGTGGGCACTTGTCGGGGTGTCGCCGGCAATTTTCACCCCGACAACTGCCCACTCGCGGAGGGGGTTAGCCGGGGGTTGCGGCGAGCATCTGGAGCAGGGACACCGTCGCGTCGGCGCCGCGCCCATCGTCATCGAGGAGTGCGAGGGGCAGCCCGGTATCGACGGCGAGCCGGTCGACGGCCGACTTGCGGGCCGGATCCGGTGATGTGGACCCGGCGCGCCACCATTCCTTGGCGCGGAAGCTCAGCCGATCGGCGATGAGCGCGGCCGCGAGTTCGTCGGTTCCGTCGACGATGCTCGCCGTCTTGCGGGCCGCCGCGCTTAGCAGCGCGCCGACGACGAATGCGATGTGCGAAGCGTTCAGGATGCCGAGCAGCTCGATGGGGGCAGCGCGTGCATCGGCGACGTCGACGCAGGCGTCGCGCACGGCGGCGCAGCGATCGATCCACGCGCGGTCCGTCATGCCGGCCGGCTGGTACGTGATCGCGGACGCCTCGGTGCGAGTGAGCGCTCCGATCACGGCCAGGGCAGCGACGGGCTGGCGGTCGGTCACTCGCGGCACGATCAGTGTGGCCCCCGCGTCGCATGCGCGATCCGCAGCGGCGCCACCCGCCACGACGGCGCTGACGACGTCGGAGGGGCCTGTGCTGCTGGTCAGGGTTGCCACGCGAGGCGCGCCTGCGTCGGACACGGATGTCCACCACGACAGGAGCCGCGCGAGCTCACCGGTGAGACCGGGCGGGGGAGTGAAGACGATGGGCCGCGGGACTTCGATCCGGGCCACGACCGCCTCGAACTCGGGGGGCAGGTCCGGCGGCACGTCGCCCAGTATGCCGACCCCCCGCGACCTTGAGGTTCCGCCCAGTTCCGGTGCGCAAATGTGGGCGGAACCTCAAGGTCGGCGGGGGTTAGGTGGGGATGGCGACGAGGAGGACGAGGGTGGCGGCGAAGGTGAGTTCGACGAGGGCGCCGAGGACATCGCCCGTGATACCGCCGAGCCTGCGAATGCACACTCGTAGGACGACCGCCGCGATAACCAATGCACCGACGATTGCGACGAGTGTCGTCACGATCAGCCCGCTGTCGACTGCGGCGGTCACTGCCAAGCATCCGCCAAGCCAGGCGACGGCGATGCCGATTGTCGCTAGGACGGGGACGCTGCCGGCCACCATCGCGCCGAGGCCCTCGCTGCGCGCCGCGGGCACCCCGCGCGTGCACGCCAGCACCAGACTGAGGCGCGCGGTGCCGGCCGCAATGGCCAGGACGAGGATCGCCTGCCCTCCGCTGACAGCCCCCGCGTAGGCCGTCACGTCGACGAGGATCACCGCGACGAGTGTCACGACTCCGAACGGCCCGATGTCCGATCGCCGGGCAATCTCCAGCGCCTGGTCAGCGGGCTTCCCGCTGCCCAGGGCGTCGGCCGTGTCGGCCAGGCCGTCGAGGTGCAGTCCGCGAGTGACATAGGCGAACGCGCAGATGGCCAGAACCGAGATCAGCAGGGTCGATGCAGTCGACGCGAGGTGATCGGAGGCCAGCCACGCAAGCGTGCCGATCACGAGTCCGACCGCCGCACCGACGATCGGGGCGAGAGCCATCGCGCCGCCCGCTGTTGTCTTGTCGATCCGTGTCGGCGCTGGCACGGGAATGCGCGTCAGCGTGCCGATTGCCATGCGCCAGGCGTCAAGCATCGGCGGGCCGGTCGGAGACACCCGCCGAGTCGAAGGTCGCCATCTCGGCGAGCGTGAGTGCGGCGGCGTTGATCAGTGGCAGGGCCAGCAGGGCGCCGGTTCCCTCGCCCAGCCTCAGGTCGAGGTCGAGCACGGGCTCGAGGTCGAGCGCGGCAAGCGCGACCGAGGCCGCAGGCTCCGTGGATCGATGCCCCGCGACCCACCAGGCGGAGGCATGCGGATCAATGGCACGCGCGACGAGTGCGGCCGCACAGCTGACGATCCCGTCAAGCACCACGGGAACGCCGCGCTCGGAGGCCCGAAGGAGGAATCCGACCATAGCGGCGAGGTCTGGTGCGCCCACCCGCGTCAGCAGTTCGACCGGATCCGGGTCGGCACGCACTATTGCGGCCGCGACGACGGCCCGCTTGCGCTCCAGTCCCTCGTCGTCGATTCCGGTCCCTCGTCCCGTGACCAGTTCGGCGGTTGATCCGGCGAGTACGGCGATGAGCACCGACGAGGAGGTGGTGTTGCCGATGCCCATGTCGCCCGAGATGACAATGTCCGCTCCCGCGTCGATCACGTCGTCGGCAAGCGCCGATCCGACAGCGAGGGCAGCGCGGCATTCAGCCGCGGACATGGCGTCCTCGCGATCGATCGAGCCTGACGATCGGCGCACGCGATGCGCGACGACGCCGGCGTCAATGGCGTCCATGTAACTCGGGTCGGCATCCACGCTGACGTCGACGACCCGCACGGTCGCGTGCATCTGCCGCGCAAGGACGTTCGCGGCCGCACCTCCCGTGGCGAGGTTTGCCACCATCTGCGCGGTCACCTCCGGCGGGTAGGCGGAGGTGCCGGCGGTCCTGGCCACTCCGTGGTCGCCGGCGAAGACGACGAGCGCTGGCCGGCTGAACGCGACCGGAGGGCAGGTGCCCTGAACGGCGCAGACCCACGCGGACAGGTGCTCGAGACGACCGAGTGCTCCCGTGGGCTTGGTCAGAGTCAGCTGTCGTGCGTATGCGGCGGCTCGTGCGGCAGAGTCGGGCGAGGTGATCACTGGCCATCCAATTCCTGTAGTTGAACACTGCGTCCTGCGACCACGAGCGTGGTCTTGGTGCACGCCCGCGCGAGCGTGGCATTGAGGATCCCCATGAGGTCACGAAACGCGCGGCCCGACGCGGTCGCCGGCACGACGCCCCAGCCCACCTCGTTCGACACGAGGACGACGTCAGCCGCGCTGAGGTGCAGTGACTCGACCAGTTCCTCGACGTGCAGGCTCACGTCCGCACGCACCGCATCGCCGTCGTCCCGATCGATCCGGCTCCAGGCATCGATGCCATCGAGAACCCCGGTGAGCCACAGGGTGATGCAGTCGACGAGAACGAGCTCGCCCGCAGCTGCGGTCCGGAGGGCCTGCGCGATGTCGATCGTCTCGACGGTCGTCCATGCAGGGGGCCTGCGTTCACGGTGCTCGGCAATGCGCTTGTCCCACTCGGCATCGTCATCGCGCCGTGCTGCCGTTGCGACGTACGTCACGCGCTGACCAGAGTTCGCGGCGACGCTCTCGGCGTGGGTGGACTTGCCGGACCGCGCCCCGCCCATGATGAGCAATCGCATCGGGGCCTTCGTCACCCGCGACTCGAGGACGTCGAGATCGTCGGGCACGCGCACCCCCTGCTGGTGCAGTCGTGCGCGCAGTTGCGGCGTCGGCGGGTTGTGGTGGCTCAGGTGCGTGGCGACAACTTGCGTGTCGGCACTCGCGATTCCCGCGGCCCGCAGCGCTGCGACGGCCTGCACGAAGGTTGCGAGGTCGAGGTGGCCGGTGCCGTGGCCATGGTTGTCGCCGAATGTCTCGTCGAGCACGATCACATCCACGGGGCTATCGATCATGCGCATGGTGGTGGCTGGCAACGGGCCCGTGTCGGTCGCGTAGAGCAGCCGGTGGCCGTCCGGTGCGGTGAGCTGGTAGAGCAGCGCCTCCTCGGCCAGCGCATCGCCGTTGCCCGAGGAATGAGCGGCAGGCACGGCGAGCAGGGCGTAGTCGCCCCGATCGGCGGGAAGCGTGACGCGATCGCCGGGTGCGAGAACTCGCAGTTCGACGGGTGCGCCCGGCGCGATCCAGTCGCGACACAGGTCCACAGCACTGCGCGGGCCCCAGACGACCAGCGGCGTGGACACGTCGGTCCACTGGCGCGCGAGCAGGAACGCCGGATCCAGGTGGTCCGGGTGCCCATGGGTGATGAGGACGTGCCGGACAGATCGCAGCGACAGTCCGGCCGCGCCTGCCGCATGCGTCGTGGTCGGACCGCAGTCGATGAGGATCGCGTCGTCGATCAGCGCACTGGACGGACGGCGGATGCGGCCCGCCTCGCGCTCCGTCGCGCACGAGGCGCACTCGCAGAAGGGATTCGGCCAGCCGTCGGCCGACCCGGTTCCCAGGAACGTGATCCGCATTGTCAGCGCTCCGAGAAGGTGACTGGCGCGTCGAACGCGGCCTTGCGCGACATGCGCCGTAATGCGAGGAGCACCGGACGGCCCGCGACCATGATGAGGACGACAGTGAGCACCGCGCGGGGAATGTCGTAGCCGAGCGACGTGATCAGGCAGAACCGAAGCCAGGCCGCCAGGTTGTCGCCGAGGGGATCGCCCGCGATGTAGGCAAGCTGCTCGGGCAGACCTGCGGTGAACGGCCAGAACCACAGGTTCAGCAGGAACCCGTAGGCGACACAGGCGATGGCCCCGTACGCGCTCAGCAGGAACAGTTCGCGCCTGCCGGTCGCTCGCGGCAGCAGGCCGGCGCCGAGCCCGACCCACGCCGCGCCGAGCATCTGGAAGGGCAGCCATGGTCCGACGCCGCCGGTGAGCAGTGCCGACGCGAACAGCGAGATGGAGCCCAGGCAGAACCCGAATCCCGGCCCCATCGCTCGCGCGCCGAGGATGAGGACCACCCAGATCGGCTCCAGGCCCGCGGTGCCACCGCCGAGGGGTCGCAGCGCGGCAATGACCGCAGACAGCACGCCCAGCATCGCGATCGCCTTGGCGTCCATGCCTCCGTCGCTCACCTGCGCGAGGACGACGACGAGGATGACCGGTACGACGAGTGCGAACAGCAGCGGAGCGTCGTCGGCATGGCCGACAGCGCTCGAGCCCGGAGCCGCGATCAGGGGCCAGGTGAAGGCGATGATGCCAATCACCGACGCGAGCGCGATGGCCACTTTCGACTGCGTGCCAAGGCGAACCGCGCGCGGCGCGTGGATACTCGGTGCGGACATCGTCGTGATCGTCATCCGGTTTCCTCGACGTCCTTCGCGGACGTGATCGCCGCGGAAACCTGCTCGACGGTGAGCCAGGTCTGCGGCGACAGGATCTTGGCGACCTGCGGTGCGAACATCGGAGAGGACGTGACGACCTCGGTCGTCGGGCCGTCGGCGACCACCTCGCCTTCCGCGAGGATGACGACGCGATCGGCGACCTCCGCGACGAGTTCGACGTCATGTGTTGCCAGGACGATTGCGTGCCCGGCCGTGGCGAGTCCCGCGAGCACGCCCGCCAGCCGCGACTTGGTCGGGTAGTCCAGTCCGCGGGTCGGCTCGTCGAGGAGCAGCAGGGGCGGACGCGCGGCGAGGATCACGCACAGCACGAGAAGAAGTCGCTGGCCTTCGGACAGGTCCCGGGGATGAATGCCGTCCTCGACCTCGGGAGCCATGAGCGCCAGCAGCGCGCGCGTGGTTCCGGGATCGCAGCGCGCATCGCGGTCGGATGCACGGCACTCGTCGGCGACCGTCGAGCTCTCGAGCAGGTCACCCGGTTCCTGCGGCACGAGTCCGACCGAGCCGAGCAGGTCGCGACCCTCGATCTCGCGCGGATTGCGACCCGCGACCCGGACCGTCCCGTCGGGCTTGGGCCCGATGCCCACCAGGGCGTTGAGCAGCGTTGACTTTCCAGCGCCGTTTCGTCCCATGAGCGCGACGATCTCCCCGGCCGTGACTGTGAAGGTCACGTCACGAAGGGCGGCGCGAGCCCCGTAGCGAATCGTCACGCGGTCGGCCGATGCCAGCTCGGCCGCGGACACCGGCACGGCGCGCAGATGCGGAGTGCGGCCGATGAGCAGGTCGCGCAGCGGACCTGCGGCACGACGGGCGTCGCGGACCGACAGTGGCAGTGGATGCCACCCCGCGAGCCGGCCAAGCTCGACGACCGGGGGAGCGATGGGCGCGCTGCGCATCACCTCGGGTGGGCTGCCCTGCAGAAGCGGCATCCCGTCGCCGGGAACGATGATGATCTGATCGGCGTACTGCACGACGCGCTCGAGTCGGTGCTCGGCCATCACGACGGTCACGCCGAGGTCGTGGACCAGGCGCTGCAGGGCCGCGAGCACCTCCTCGGCCGCCCCCGGGTCGAGGGCCGACGTCGGCTCGTCGAGCACGAGCACGCGCGGGTGCGACGTGAGAACAGCGCCGATAGCCACCCGCTGTCGCTGTCCGCCGGACAGCGTCCGCAGCGCTCGCTGTCGTAGGTCCGCGAGACCGAGGAGGTCGAGCGTCTCCTCCACTCGTCGACGCATCACGTCAGGCGCGATTCCCAGGCATTCCATGCCGTACGCCAGCTCGTCCTCGACGGTGTCGGTGACGAACCCGCTCATCGGATCCTGCGGCACGACGCCGACGAGGTCTGCGAGTTCGCGCGGCGGATGCGTGGCGGTATCGCGACCGTCGATGAGCACGCGGCCGGACATGTGACCACCGGTGAAATGCGGTACGAGCCCGTTGATCGCCTGGAGGAACGTTGTCTTGCCTGTTCCCGTCCGTCCGACGACGAGCACGAGTTCGCCTTCGGGGATCGTCAGATTCACGTCGCGCAACGTGGGTTCGGCGTCGCCGGTGTAGGTGATGGTGACGTGGTCGAAGACGATCATGCGGACACCTGCTCGTGATGCGCACTGTCAGCATGCGAGCGCTCTGACCGATCGATCGTCGCCGAGGCGGGCAGCTTCGGAGATGTCCACGCGGGCGTGATCGCCAGGAGGATGCCGCCGACCGCGATGAGCGGAAGACTCGGCCAGGTCGGCGGGTCGACAGGTGTGTCGATGCCGGCGATGCCGAGCCAGGTGGCGGCGGTGAACAGGAGCGCCGTGCCGACGCCGGCTCCCAAGACGGCCCACTCGGGAAGCGCCCACGGATCGGGTCGGTAGGTCGTGCGGACGTTGCGCCGTCCAGCGACGCCCGCGCCGTACACGGTGGCTAGGACGCCGATCACGAGCATGGGCAGCCCGAGCGCGACAGGGGATCCGACGGACACGAGGCCGAACGCACCGACGCACCCAGCGGCCAGGCCGCCGAGCAAGGCGAACGATGCGACCCGTCGCTGGCGTGTCGACACTGATCCGCGTCGTCCATACCCGCGTGAGTCCATCGCCGCGGCGAGGATGACGGACCGCTCGAGAGCTCCTTCAAGGACGGGGACTGCCGACGCCGCGATCGCGCGCGGTCCCGTAGCCGTGCGACCGCGTAGGCGCCTGCCGGTCTTCAGTCGCTCGACGTCGGCGACCAGTTGCGGGGTGAACGTCAGTGCGACGACGACGCTGACGCCGAGTTCGTACAACGCAGCGGGGATCGACTTCAGCAGTCGGGTCGGCGAGGCCAAGGAGTTGGCAGCGCCGACGCAGATGAGGATCGTCGCGAGTCGCAGTCCGTCATAGAACGCCAGCAGCAGCGACTCGAGGGTGATGTCACCGCCGAGTCGCACTCCGGCAAGCCATGTCGGCAGGGTCAGCCCGGGGAGGTCGAGCAACTGCGTCGTTCCGATCGAGGCGCCGAAGAGGACCTGCACGACAACGCGAACGACGATCACGACAATGCCCAGCCGAACGAAGAAGGAGAAGGACTTGCCCCATGGCGCGTCCGGGCGGCGCGCATGGACGACGATGCCCGCAGCGAGGATGAGCAGTGCGAGCAGCAGGGGATTCGTGGTGCGGCTTGCGGCAGCGGCGAGGCCGAGCGCCCATGCCCACCAGGCGCCCGGATGCAGCCAACGTCCGTCAGTCACGCTGGCGCCGACGCCACAGCACGAGACCGGCGATCGCGAGCAGCACGACCACCGCGACGGTGAACCACGGGACTCCGCTCGATGACTCCGCCGGCGCCTGGGCCGCGGGCTCCATTGCGGTCGTCGTTGGCGTTGCCGTGGAACTCGATGCGGAACTGGATGCGACCGGTACCGGATCCTCGACGACGGGAGCGCACTCGCCGGTCGGGTAGTCCGAGATGGCACAGATGAGTCCGCCGTCGGTGCGGACGGTCGTTGCCGCGCGCAGGACCTGGTAGCCGGTCGCGTCGGGCTCCGCGACGATGCACGAGGCAATGGCGGGGGGTGGCGCCTGGCCCTCGGGGGCGATTGATGCCGGTCCTGGGTCGACGACGAGCGCAACCCGCTTGCGGTCGGGCTGTGCCGGCGTCGAGCCGCAGATGTCGGCGAAGGACGGCTTGGTTGTCGGTGCGTCGGATGCCTGCCCGGCCGTCGTCGTCACCGCGAACCGCCAACCCTCGACGGAGCCGTCCGCCGGGACGAGCGAGGCGGGACCGGCCGTGGCGAATGCCCACGTCCCGGTCCCGCCCTGCCAGTACGTCCAGTAGCGATAGGCCGCAGCGTGCGCTGAGCCCGCCATGCCGACGACGCCCGCCACCACGACCACGAAGGTCGCGATCGCGGAGACGAGGCGCGTCGGCATGGCGGCTACTTCTGGACTGTTGCGAGCAGGTTGACGACGAGGTTGGTCTTCGTCGTGCCGAATCGACGGGGGCTGGTGCCGCCGGCGACTGCAGCCTGGATGAGCGTGCCGAGTGCTGCCGGCGACGCGGTAGCACCGCTGCCGGTGTACGCGACCGTGTTCGCGCCGAGGGCCTTGAGGCCGACGACGACTGCCGGGCGTGCTCCACCCGCGGACGCGAGCGCGATGACCGCGTTCGCCGTGGCGTTCCAATCCGTCTTGCCGCTGCCGAATGCGTCCGGAATCGCGCCCTGGGTCGTGCGGACCAGTTGGTCGAGGTAGGACGCGACCTGGCGCTCGATGGTGTCCTTGCAGCCAACGTTGCGCACGGTGCGCGCCGCTGCCGGCTGGGCGGGGAGCGTTCCGGCGATGCCGATCAGGCCTTGGCCGGACGCGAGGGCGTTGACGGGCTGGCCCGGCTGATACGGCAGGCCGAAGCGAGACTCGACCGGCGCGGTGCACGCGATCTGGGCGGCCTTGATGTAACCGGTCGCGCGGTTGACCGCGGTGCGCGAGGCCTTGGTGATCGCGATTCCCTTGACTGCAGCAAGTGCCAGGCCAGTGGAGTTCACGTCCGACGTGCCGCCGAGCGTGTAGCCCCAGCCGCCGTCGGCGTTCTGCGTGCCGAGCAGCGCCGCCACTGCCTTCGCGGCCTGCGCGTCCTTGCCGACGGCCTGCAGCGCCATCGCGCCGAGTGCGGTCGAGTTGGAGTCCGGTCCGCTGAAGGTGACGGGGTCCGCTGCAGCGCACGCGACGGACGTGTCAGCGCGGTAGGCCTGGTACGCGCCGTTCGCGCACTGCTGGCCGACGAGCCACGCGGTGGACGCGGCGGGCACCGGTGCGTTGGCGACGGCGAGGCCGAGCAGCGCCATCGACTGGCGGTAGACGCCGTCATAACTGGCATCGGCCGAGCCGAAGAGGCCGGAGTTGCTGCGCAGGGTGACCGCGTTGCCGGGGGCCGCGAGCGAGATGGTGAGTGCAGCGGCGATCGTCGCGGCTGCCGCGCCGGTGATTCGGCGCTTGGTGAGTAGTGCAATCGACATGCGTGTCTTCCTTTAGGTGAGCGGTCCGGAACCGGTGCCCACGACTGACTCGATCGCAAAGCAAATCCCCCTTGCAGACAGCGCAAGAGGGGCGATCGGGCCAAGACCCGAGCTCCCGTCCCGTTACCTCGACGGATGGAGCCGCTCGCGCTTGCCAGGTGCTCCGACTCGCCCCTCGCGGGGACTACGGTTGCGGGACAGCGCCGGGATCTCACCGGACTTCCCCTGATCTACAAGCGCGTGGATGAAGTTGTGTGCTGATCCGACCACGTCCCGCGACGAGAGTCAAAACCCGCCCGACCAGACGCCGACCTTGAGGTTGGCGTGGGTTTCAGGCCTTGATTTCCACGCCAACCTCAAAGTCGGCGAGGGCTATTCGGCGGGGCGCAGGCTCATCGGTCCGTACACGACGTGGTCGTCCTCCTTGAGGAACACCGCGTCGACCCCTGACTCGAGGAGCTCCTGCCAACTCTCCCCGACCCAGGTCTCGGCATCGGACTGGGTCGGGAACTCCTGGGACTCGCTCGGCGCACCGGGCGCCGACGACTGGTACGACCAGGTCCATGCCATGACAGCTCCTGTGGTCAGGGACGACGCGACGGGGATTGCGTGCGCGCGGGATCTCGCACGACGACCGGGCCGACGACCGCGTCGATTGCGGCGAGGACATCGGGGGTGAGGGTGACGCCGGCTGCCTTGACGTTGTCGGCGACCTGGCTGGGTCGCGAGGCGCCGACGATGGCCGCCGAGACGTTCGGGTTGGCGAGGACCCAGGCGATCGCCAACTGCGCGAGGGTCAGCCCGAGGTCACCGGCGATCGGCCGCAGGTTCTGCACCGCGGTGAGCACGTCGTCCTTCAACCACGCCGAGATGAACTCCGAGCCCTCGTCGGACACAGCACGTGAGTCGTCGGGCAGTTCCGCGCCGGGCAGGTACTTGCCGGTGAGCACTCCCTGGGCCACTGGGGACCACACGATCTGGCCGACCCCGAGTTCCTCACTGGTGGGAACGACCTCGGCTTCGATGACCCGCCACAGCATGGAGTACTGAGGCTGGTTGGAGATGATGCGGTCGAGTCCGAGCTCGTCGGCAATTCGCACTGCCTCGCGGATCTGCGCTGCGGTCCACTCCGAGACACCGACGTACAGCACCTTTCCCTGGCGCACGAGATCATCGAATGCGCGCAGGGTCTCCTCGAGTGGTGTCTCGTAGTCGTAGCGATGTGCCTGGTACAGGTCTACATAGTCGGTCTGCAGACGTCGCAGCGACGCATGGCACGACTCCATGATGTGTTTGCGCGACAGGCCGCGGTCGTTGACTCCGCTGCCCGTCGGGAAGTAGACCTTGGTGAAGATCTCTAGGCTCTCGCGTCGTTCGCCCGCAAGCGCCGCGCCCATCACGGTTTCGGCTTTCGTCGCTGCGTAAGCGTCGGCGGTGTCGAACGTCGTGATACCGGCGTCCAGGGCCGCGCGGATTGTGGCGTGCGCGGTCGGGTCGTCGACCTGCGCGCCGTGCGTGATCCAGTTGCCGAGGGTGATCTCGCTGATCTTCAGGCCGCTACGCCCGAGGTGACGGAACTCCATGGGCTTGCCTTCCAGACGGAACGGTCAGGACTTCGGGGTCTTCGGCGCCTTCGGGGGGACCGGGCCGCCACCGCGCTTGACCTTGGGGGGTGGCAGTCGCAGACGACGAAGCTGCAGGGTGCGGAGCACGGCGTACAAGGTGATTCCCTTGCGATCCTTCTGCTCGGGAAACAGCGCCTTCGCCCGGCGATTGAGCTGGTAGAGCAGGACTCCAGTGTCGACCGCGATCAGCGCCGAGAAGGCGAAGAACGACAACGACACTGCCGACTGCATGACCGGGTTGCGGATGAACCCGAGTGCGAGGACTCCGACCGCGATGAAGATGAAGAACTCCGCGATCGTGAAGCGCGAGTCGACGAAGTCGCGGGTGAATGACCGGGCGGCGCCCTGGTCGCGAGGAGGCAGCGCGCGCTCGTCGCCGGCCATCATGGCCGCGCGGTTTTTCGTGCGATCGGCGCGCTCGCGCTCGCGGGCGGCCTTCTTGGCTTCCTTGGGGTCCTTGGGAATCTTGATCTGCTGCTTGCGGGCGGCCTCGGCCTCGCGCCGCGACGGAGTGGGGCGGCCCTTGGCAGCCGCAGGGTCGGACGCGTCGACCGCGGTGACTGGGGCTGCCTCGTCGGGCTGCGATGACTTCCGTCCGAACATGATTGGCCAGCCTAGCGGGTGCCTCCGCGCCCACGGTGGTCACCAATGCCCGACGCCGCATAGGCTGGACGGAAAGCACTGAGGGCAGCGCCGAGAGTGGTGGCGCATGAAGCAAGCGGAGGCATCGTGGGTCTGTGGCAGCGCTTCAGCATGATCTTCAAGTCGAAGGCCAACAAGGCACTCGACCGGGCCGAGGACCCGCGCGAGACCCTCGACTACTCCTACGAGAAGCAGCTCGAACTGCTGCAGAAGGTGCGCCGGGGAGTCGCCGACGTTGCCACCAGCCGCAAGCGGCTGGAACTGCAGATACAGGGACTGGCCCAGCAGGAGTCGAAGCTCGAGACGCAGGCGCGGGCTGCACTCGCCAGCGGCCGTGAGGACCTGGCCCGCGAGGCGCTCACCCGCCGCAGCGGCCTGCATCAGCAGATCGCCGACATGCAGAGCCAGCTTGCGACCCTGCAGGAGCAGGAGGAGAAGCTCACCGCAGCAATGCAGCAGCTCCAGACCAAGGTTGAGGCGTTCCGCACGAAGAAGGAGACGCTGAAGGCCACGTACTCGGCTGCAGAGGCGCAGACGCGAATCGGCGAGGCATTCGCCGGGATCTCCTCCGAGCTCGGTGATGTCGGTCTGGCCGTCCAGCGCGCAGAGGACAAGACGCTCCAGATGCAGGCGCGCGCCGGCGCGATCGACGAGCTGGTCGCCTCGGGCGCCCTGACCGATGTCAGCAGCATGGGCAAGGACAACGTCACCGTCGAGCTCGAGCGGATGGCCAGTGAGACCGAGGTCGACGCGCAGCTTGCCGCCATGAAGCGCGAGCTCGGGCCTGGCGCCGTGACGCCGGAGATCGAGGGCTAGGACGCCCGCATGGCTCGCACCCGATACGGATCGGATCGGGGACTCTCGGCCCGCATGGTCGGGACCTTGTTCGGCATTGGCCTTCTGTACGTAGTCCTCGCCTCCGTCCTCTTTGCGCTCGGCGTCAACGCCGTCTTCGTGCTGGGCATCAGCGCCGCCCTCCTCGTCGGGCAGTGGTGGTTCTCCGACTCGCTGGCGATGTCCGCGATGCGGGCGGTCGTGGTGACCCCAGAGCAGGCACCGCAATTGCACGCCCTAGTCGACCGAATCTGCGCGATGGCCGACATGGAGAAGCCGCGCGTCGGGATAGCGGACAGCGACGTGCCCAACGCGTTTGCGACCGGACGCTCGCCGAAGAGGTCGGTGATCGTCGTGACGACCGGCCTGCTGAAGCGTCTGGACCAGGAGGAACTCGAGGGCGTGCTTGCACACGAGCTCTCGCATGTGGCGCATCGCGACGTCACGGTGATGACGGTGGCCTCGTTCACCGCAATCCTCGCGGGCTTCCTCGTCCGTAGTGCAATGTGGGGCGGGCGCGGACGCGACAGCAACGCGGCAGCTGTTTTCCTCGTCGTGACACTCGTCAGCGTTGTCGTCTACTTCGTGTCCTTCATCCTCATCCGCGCGCTGTCGCGTTACCGAGAACTCGGCGCCGACCGTGGTGCTGCCCTGCTCACCGGGAAGCCGTCGGCGCTCGCCCGCGCTCTGCAGAAGATCTCCGGTCAGATGGCGAGCATCCCCACCCGCGACCTCCGTCAGATGGAGCCGGTCAGCACCTTCGCGTTCGCTCCCGCCCTCGCGCCCGGCGGATTCAACCTGGGCCAACTGATGTCGACGCACCCGACGCTGGAGAAGCGACTCGAGCAGCTGGCGAAGATCTCCGCGCAACTGGGGGAGCGGTAGTCGGTGGGCTTCCTTGACTCCCTGCTCGGGAGGCGCAAGCCCGTGCGCCCGAATCTCGACGCGCTGTTCGCCGTCCCGAATGCCGCCCTGACCTTGCAGGTCAGCCTCGACGCACTGCCCACGGGACGCGGCTCCGTGGCGTTCCGTGCGCCTGAGGGTCGCGCGTTCGCCGACGTCGAGACCGAGATCCGTCAACTGCTCGACGCGGATGGTGGCGTACCCGTCGAGGTAGCAGCAGATGACTTCGGCTTTACCTGGTTGGTCGTCACCACCGATCCGCCGGACGTGGGTGCAGCGGTCACCGACCTGCACGCGGTTAACACGCTGCTCGTGGAAGCCGGGTTCGGTCCGCAGCTGCTGTGCTCGCTGGTGTCCTTCCGGGCGCCCGGCAACCAGGCGATCTCGCTCGTCTACCTCTTCAAGCGGGGCACCTTCTATCCGTTCGTGCCGCGCGGCGACGTCGCGACGAGCGAGCAGCGCGACAACGTACTGGAGCTGAAGGTGCGCGACCTGCTCACCGGAGAACTGCCGATCGAGCCCGACCTCCCGCGCTGGTTCGCGGTCTGGGGCGCGCCGGGGCTCTAGGCCAGAAGAGCGGTCAGCGCTCGATGGGTAGCGCTCAATGCGTCATCAGTGACGGCGGCACGTCCGTGGATCTCGTCGAAGCGGGCCTGCGCGGACTCGTCGGAGAAGCTGAAGCGCCATCTGCGTGCCGTCGCGGCGATCGCTGGCTTGTCGGAGTCGATCCCCGTCGCCGCGAATACCCGGCAGTCGTACGCCCGGCAGGTGCGGGGCCGGTGCTCGTAGATCGAGCAGGCGCCGCCGACCAGCATCGGGCAGTGCCCGTTGTCGTCGTACCCGAGCAGCAGGGTGCCCGTGGGCCGGCCGGGAGCCGCAAAGACGAGCTCCCGCGGAATGTGCGCGAGCGCATCTGCCTCGTCCGCATCGATGTGGATGAACTGCGCGGATGTGCAGCAGCCGGTGCAGGTGCCGCACGGGACGTCCGAGGTGGCGCCATTCGTGATCGCCGGACCGATCATGCCCAGCCAGGTGGTGAAGTCGCCTGCGGGAATCGGCGAGGCGTCCGGATCGGTCATTGCTCAGTCGCGGGCGGCGACGGTTCCCGGAAGGGCGAGCATGCGGTCGAGGGCGATCTTCGACCAGTGCGCCACCTCGGCGTCGACCTCGATCCGGTTGACGACGGTGCCCGCAGCCAGGGACTCGAGCGCCCAGACGAGGTGGGGCAGGTCGATGCGGTTCATCGTCGAGCAGAAGCAGACGGTGCGGTCGAGGTAGACGACCTGCTTGTCGGGGTTGGCGGCGGCGAGGCGCTTGACGAGATTCAGCTCGGTGCCAACCGCCCATGCGCTGCCGGGCTCCGCAGCGTTGATGGTCGCGATGATCTTCTCTGTGGATCCGACCGCGTCGGCCTTCTCGACCACCTCGTACTGGCATTCGGGATGCACGATGACGTTGACTCCTGGCACCCGAGCGCGGACCTCGTCGACGCACTCGGGGGTGAAGCGGCCGTGGACCGAGCAGTGGCCCTTCCACAGGATGACCTTGGCCTCGCGCAACTGCTGGACCGTGAGGCCGCCGTTGGGCTTGTTCGGGTTGTAGACCACGCAGTCGTCGAGTGAGAGCCCGATGTCGCGCACCGCGGTGTTGCGGCCCAGGTGCTGGTCGGGCAGGAAGAGCACCTTCTCGCCGCGCTCGAAGGCCCATTGCAGGCTGCGCTCGGCGTTGCTCGACGTGCAGACGGCACCGCCGTGCCGGCCGGTGAAGGCCTTGATCGCGGCGGTGGAGTTCATGTAGGTGATGGGGACGGTGACACCGGCGATGCCGGCCGCCTCAAGTGCCGCCCAGCAGTCCTCGACCTGGCGGATCTCGGCCATGTCGGCCATCGAGCAGCCGGCCGCGAGGTCGGGAAGGATCACCTGCTGGTTCGCGGCGGTAAGGATGTCGGCACTCTCGGCCATGAAGTGCACGCCCGCGAAGACGATGAATTCCGCCTCGGGGTGCGCGGCCGCCTGCTGGGCCAGCTTGAACGAGTCGCCCGTGACATCGGCGAATTGGATGACCTCGTCGCGCTGGTAGTGGTGGCCGAGGATGAAGACGCGGTCACCGAGCGCGGCCTTGGCTGCAGTGGCGCGGGCCACGAGGTTCGGGTCGGAGGGCGCGGGGAGGTCGCCGGGGCAGTCCACGCCGCGTTCACTGTCGGGGTCCACGTCCTGCCCGAGCAGGAGGAGGGCTAGCGGTGTGGGTGAGGGCTCGACGAACACGTTTCCCATAGGGTGATTGTGTCATTGCGAACGGACACCGCTCACCGGCCCTGTCGCTGGTCGCGCCCTCGTGAGGAATGTGAGACTGTAGGGAATACGCGGCACCGGGTTGACGTTGTCGCACGCAGTTGGCCTACCGTCCGGGCATCCGTCCCGGCGAACGTTGTCGAAAGGGATTGCGCCATGTCGGCAGACACGAGCACCACCACAACCGATGCCCCCGTCACCGACGGAATCCTCCTGACGGAGACCGCGGCCGACAAGGTCAAGACCCTCCTCGACTCGGAAGGCCGCGACGACCTCGTTCTTCGCGTTGCCGTCCAGCCGGGTGGCTGCAGCGGGCTGCGCTACCAGCTCTTCTTCGACGACCGCAGCCTCGACGGCGACGTCGTGAAGGACTTCGGCGGCGTCGGCGTGGTCACCGATCGCATGAGCGCCCCTTACCTCAGCGGCGCGACCATCGACTTCGTCGACACGATCGAGAAGCAGGGCTTCACGATCGACAACCCGAACGCCGGCGGATCGTGCGCATGTGGAGACTCCTTCCACTGATCACCACCGCGCGCCTCGTCCTGAGGCCATTTCTAACGTCTGACGCCCCCGATGTGATCGCCTATCGGGGGCGTTCTGACGTCTGCCGCTACCTGCTTATTGAGCCCATGGACGAGCCGACGGTCGACGCGTTCATCGCCGACCGCGTCGATCCGGTCCGTCCCGGCGACGACGGCGGAAAGCTGGTCCTTGCTGTGGAACTCGAGGGGCGGGTGATCGGCGACGTCACCATGAAGTTCGGTCCGCGGACGGACCGTCAAGGCGAGGTCGGCTGGATCGTGCACCCGGAGTTCGGCGGACAGGGCTATGCGACCGAGGCTGCTCGTGCCTTCATCTCGACCGGGTTCGAGGACTGGGACCTGCATCGCGTGTTCGCGCAGTTGGATCCGCGAAACGAGCCCTCCGCCCGCGTCTGCGAGCGGCTGGGCATGCGCAAGGAGGCGCACCTGCGCGATGAGTCGTGGTTCAAGGGCGAGTGGGGGGACCTCGCCATCTACGCAATCCTCGAATCGGAGTGGACGGGCTGACGGACCCGGCAGGGTAGGGTCCTGCGACGTGGCCGTCCTCATCACCGGATCAATCGCAACCGACCATCTCATGACCTTCCCGGGTCGGTTCGCGGACTCCTTCGTCGCTGACCAGCTGGACAAGGTCTCCTTGTCGTTTCTCGTCGACGACCTTGAAGTCCGCCGAGGCGGGGTGGCCCCCAACATCGCGTTCGGCATGGGCTGCCTGGGCCTTCGGCCGGTGCTCGTCGGTGCTGTCGGTCCGGACTTCGCGGACTACGAATCCTGGCTCCAGAGGCACAACGTCGACACGAGTGGCGTGCACGTCTCGGAATCGCGCCACACCGCCCGCTTCGTGTGCACGACCGATATCGAGCACAACCAGATCGCCTCCTTCTACGCCGGAGCCATGTCCGAGGCCCGGCAGATCGAACTGCGCCCGGTGGTCGACCGGGTGGGCAGCGCGGAGATCGTCCTGATCAGCGCCAACGATCCCGAGGCAATGCTGCGGCACACCGAGGAGTGCCGGTTCCGCGGCTACCCCTTCGCTGCCGATCCCTCGCAGCAGCTGGCACGCATGGACGGAGAGGCCGTCAAGCCCCTCATCGAGGGCGCCACCTACCTGTTCACCAACGAGTACGAGGCCGCCCTGATCCAGCAGAAGACCGGCTGGAGCGCCGCTGACATCGCGGACATCGTCGAGACTCGCATCACGACACTCGGCCCAGAGGGTGCGCGAATCGAGCGCCGTGGAGAGGCGCCCGTCACCGTCGCCGTTGCCGCCGAGGACCGCAAGGCAGATCCCACCGGCGTCGGCGACGCCTTCCGCGCCGGATTCCTGTCCGGCCAGGCGTGGGGGCTCAGCGACGAGCGATCCGCGCAGATCGGCTCGCTGGTCGCGACCTACGTCATCGAGACCGTGGGCACGCAGGAGTACGAGCTGGCCAAGCGGCACTTCCTCGAGCGGCTGGCACGCGCGTACGGCGACGACGCCGCTGCCGACGTCGAGCCGCACGTGACCTGCCCTCGTCCCTGAGACTTACGCGGAGCCATGGCGACCGAGCCGCCGCCGTCCGCGTGGAACCTGCCCGACCCCGCGCGCGCCGACTCGGACATGGACGTCGTTGCCATCGGGGCCGACCTCGCGCCAGGGACCGTCCTTGCTGCCTATCGCGTGGGACTGTTCCCGATGCATCTGGAGACCGGTGATCTCGGCTGGTGGTCTCCGGATCCGCGCGGGGTCCTTCCGCTCGACGCGATGCGCGTTCCCCGCTCTCTGCGAGTCTCCGCGCGCAGGTACGACGTCACTGTCGATCGCGCCTTCTCCGACGTGATGCGCGAGTGCGCTGACACCCGCCGCGACCAGGGTTGGATCACCGGGGAGTTCATCGAGACCTACACCGAGCTGCACCGGCTGGGCTGGGCGCACTCCGTGGAGGCGTGGACCGCGTCGGGGGACCTGGCGGGCGGGCTCTACGGGCTGGAGATCGGCGGGTTGTTCGCGGGGGAGTCGATGTTCCACCGCGAACGTGATGCCTCCAAGGTCGCGCTTGTCGGACTGGTCGAGCGGCTGCGCGCGGCGGGCGGAACGCGGCTGCTCGACGTGCAGTGGCGGACCGATCACCTCGCGACGCTCGGGGCGATCGAGGTTCCGAGAGCGGAGTACCTGGCCCTGCTCACGGGCGCACTGCGCGAACCGGCGTGCCTGAGCGGCTAGCTGGCGCTGCTAGGAATCGAAGCGGGCGCGCACGGTCGCGACGGCGTCGGGCAGCTGGTCGATCAGCAGGCGGATGGTCGCCTCAGCGCACCCGAACGGCAGCGACACGCGCACGCTCGCGTCGCTGCTGATGCCCATCGCGGCGAGAACATGGCTGGGCATCCGGTTGTCAGCAGTGCACGCCGACCCACTGGCTACGGCGACTCCGCGTCGATCGAGCTCGGTCACGAGGATCTCGCCGGTCACGTCGGCGCAGGTGAACGTGAGGATGTGGGGGAGCCGGTCGACCGGGTCGCCGGCGAGCTCGAGGCCGGCGACCGCGGCGGGCAGTTGTGCGCGCAGTTCGTCGACGAGGTCCCGCAGCCGCATCGACTCCTCCGCCGCAACCGGGCGGAGGTACTCCAGCGCAGTGGCTGCCGCTGCCGCTGCCGCGATGTCGGGGAATCCGCCGACCCAGCCCCGGTCTGGCGTCTGGTCGGGAATCCAGCGAGCCGAGGCGCGCACGGCAAGAACTCCGACTCCTGCCGGGCCGCCCCAGTCGCGCGCCGATGCCGTGAGCAGGTCCCAGTCCGGCGGGATGTCGTCGCGTCCGACGACCTGGGTCGCGTCGACGAGCAGCGGCACCCCTCGATCGTGAGCAAGGGCGGCAGCACGGGCGATCGGCTGACGGGTCCCGACCTCGGCGTTCGCGGCCTGCAGGCAGGCAACGGCGGCCGGCTCGTCGAGTGCCGTCGCCCACGCGGTGAGGTCCACCCGGCCGGAGTGATCGACGCGTACGAGGTCCACGGCGCTCGCCACCGATTGCGCGGCAGTCATCATGGCCATGCTCTCGACCGCGCTCGCGACCACGCGACCGGAGACGCGTGAGCGTCCCTCGACCATTCCTGCCACGGCCGCGCTGATCGAGACCGGACCCGAGGCGGTGAAGTAGATCTCGTCGGGACGAGCCCCCAGGCTGGCCGCCACGCTCGCACGAGCGGCATCGAGCAGCATTCCCGCACGGCGGCCACGGTGGTGCAGTCGCGCGGGATCGGCCCACGACTGGTCCACTGCGGCGGCCCACGCCCGGTTGGCGACGGGCAGCATCGGCTGGCCGCCGACCGCGTCGAGGTACCCCAGCGGCGGGGCGGGCGCGGGCGCGGGAAGGCCCGAATCCTGCTGTGCTGCAGGCTCGGTTGCGGTCATGGCCGCCACGCTAGCGGGGAGGCACGCAAAGGCCGGTTCCGCCTCGTGGGGCGGGCCGCAATCCGGGGGCGCCGTGCGCTAGTCTGCCGAGCGTCAACCCACGTAAGGAAGGCGTTCCGTGCGGCACATGATCGAGGCCCGCTCCACCCGAGCATCCGGGCCCCGCACCGCGACGCGGCGACGCGCCAAGGCGGCCATTCTCGGCGTCGGCGCCCTGGTCGTCACGCTGACGGCCTCCGCGTGCACGGCGAATCAGGCGTTCTTCATGGACCTGCCCGAGCCGGCCACCAAGGAAGGCTCGATCACCCAGAACCTGTGGCAGGGATCGTGGATCGCCGCCTGGGCAGTCGGCCTGTTCACCTGGGGCCTGATGCTCTGGGCCGCGATCGCCTACCGCCGCCGCCACAAGAGCGACGTCCCCGAGCAGACCAAGTACAACCTGCCGATCGAGATCCTGTACACGATCGTGCCCCTCATCATGATCCTCGGCCTGTTCTGGTTCACCGCCCGTGACCAGAGCGAGATCCTCGCGCTGAAGAACGACCAGGACCAGACCGTCAACGTCGTCGGATACCGCTGGAACTGGGGTTTCAACTACATCGACGAGGGCGCGTACGCGGTCGGTACGCCGAACCTGCCCGCCGAACTCGTCCTGCCGATCGACGAGAAGATCCGCTTCGAGCTCACCTCACCGGACGTCATCCACTCGTTCTGGGTCCCGGCCTTCTTGTTCAAGATGGACATCATCCCGGGCAAGACCAATGCCTTCGAGCTCACGCCCGACAAGCTGGGCACCTACGCCGGCAAGTGCGCCGAGTTGTGCGGTGTCGACCACTCCCGCATGATCTTCACGGTGCGGGTCGTCGAGCGCGCGGAGTTCGACGCGTACATCGCCGACTTGAAGGCCCGCGGACAAAGCGGCCTGCTCGACACTGGCATGAGCACCGACGCCGGCCAGATGCCAGGGGAGAGAACGACATGACGATTCTGAGCGACCGCGTCGTCCCGTCTGACCCGACACCGGCCTCCCCGCCGCCCGCCCGCAAGCGCAGCCTCGGCTCCGCCGTCGTCAACTGGGTGACCTCCACCGATCACAAGACGATCGGCTACATGTACCTGATCACCGCGACGATCTGGTTCTTCCTGGCCGGTCTCATGGCCCTGGTCATCCGCGCCGAGCTGGCTGCGCCTGGCATGCAGTTCGTGTCCCTCGAGCAGTACAACCAGCTGTTCACGATGCACGGCACGATCATGCTGTTCTTGTTCGCGACTCCGTTGTTCATCGGCTTCGGAAACGTGATCATGCCGCTGCAGATCGGCTCGCCCGACGTCGCGTTCCCGCGCCTGAACATGCTGGGTTACTGGCTGTTCTTCTTCGGCGGCATCACCGTCGCGCTCGGCTTCATCACTCCCGGCGGCGCTGCGGCGTTCGGCTGGTTCGCGTACGCCCCGCTGAGCAACGCGGTGTACTCGCCCGAGGTCGGCGGCGACCTGTGGCTGCTCGGCCTGGCGATGGGTGGCCTCGGCACGATCCTCGGCGCCGTCAACTTCATCACAACGATCTTCTGCATGCGCGCACCCGGAATGACCATGTTCCGGATGCCGATCTTCACGTGGACCGTGCTCGTCACGAGCATGCTCGTCATCCTTGCGTTCCCGGTCCTCGCAGGGGCCCTCGCACTGGCGTTCATCGACCGGCACTTCGGTGCGGTCGTGTTCGAGCCGGAGAACGGGGGGCCGATGCTGTGGCAACACCTGTTCTGGTTCTTCGGGCATCCGGAGGTCTATATCTTGGCGCTGCCGTTCTTCGGCATCGCCAGCGAGATCATCCCCGTCTTCTCCCGCAAGCCGATCTTCGGCTACAAGGGACTGGTCTTCGCGACGCTTGCGATCGGCGCGCTGTCGATGGCGGTCTGGGCCCACCACCTGTACGTCACGGGCTCGGTGTATCTGCCCTTCTTCGCGATCATGACGATGCTCATCGCCGTGCCCACCGGTGTGAAGTTCTTCAACTGGATCGGAACCATGTGGAAGGGCTCTGTCTCCTTCGACACCCCGATGCTCTGGGTCATGGGCTTCATGGTCACGTTCCTGTTCGGCGGGCTGACCGGCATCATCTTGTCGGCACCGCCGCTGGACTTCCACGTGTCGGACAGCTACTTCGTGGTCGCGCACTTCCACTACACCGTGTTCGGCACCGTCGTGTTCTTGTTCTTCGCCGGTCTGTACTTCTGGTGGCCGAAGATGACCGGGCGCATGCTCGACGAACGACTCGGCAAGATCCACTTCTGGCTGCTGTTCGTCGGTTTCCAGGTGACCTTCCTGATCCAGCACTGGCTCGGTGTCGTCGGCATGCCACGTCGCTACGGCGACTACCTGCCAGCCGACAACTTCCAGTGGATGAATCAGGTGTCTACCGTCGGCTCGGCGATCCTCGGCGTCTCCACGCTGTTCTTCATCTACAACGTGCTCAAGACCTGGCGCAGCGCACCGAAGGTCACCGTCGACGACCCGTGGGGCTGGGGTGGCTCGCTGGAGTGGGCGACCTCGTGCCCGCCGCCGCGGCACAACTTCGTCACCCTGCCGCGGATCCGCTCTGAGCGCCCGGCCTTCGACCTGCATCATCCTGAACTGGCCGCCGCGGGAGCGCATGCCCCGAAGCCGCCACAGGTGGCTGCAGCGCCTGAGGACGGTGCCTCGTGAAGGTCGAAGGTCGGATCTTCGGCCTCGGCGCGATCTTCCTGGTCTTCATCGCCGGGATCTACTGGTACGTCTCCCACGACCCGATCGGCACCACTGCGCTGGCCATGAGCGGCGGGCTGACGCTGCTCATCGCCTTCTACACGCTCTACACGGCCAAGCGGGTCCATCCTCGCCCCGAGGACCGCGGAGACGCCGAGATCGACGACGCGGACCCGGAGTACGGCTTCTTCAGCCCGCACTCGTGGTGGCCGCTGGCGGTCGGGTTCTCGACCTTCCTGGTCACCCTCGGCCTGATTTTCGCCGTCTGGGTGATCGTGCTGGGCGTGTTCTTGCTCATGCTGGCCCTCGTGGGCTGGCTGTTCGAGTACTACCGGGGCGACTTCGCCGTCTGAACGGCCCTTCGGTCGTACATCTGTCGCGGTTTGGTCGCCACGGCGCGGGGGAACGAGAGCACTAGTGGGTACGTCGTATCCTTAACCACACGTCCCGTTCGCCCCGTCAGTTCAGGAGTTAGCTCGTGGCCCTGCCTATCCGCCGACTGGCCGTTGGCCTCGGCGCCGTCGCCGTGCTCGTGAGCGCGTGCGGACCGGCCACCAGCCTTGAGTTCAACACGGTGCAACCGTCAACGGAATCCCGGGCGACGATCGCGGCCCAGCCGTCGGGCACGAAGAAGATCGACCCCTCCCAGCGCATCATCGTCACCGCGAGTGACGGACAGCTGTCCGACGTCCTGGTCACGGGGCCGAACGGAAAGCCACTCAAGGGACAGATGTCCCCTGACGGCACCGTCTGGACTGCCACGAAGCCGACCTTGAAATTCGGGGCGCGCTACACCGTCGAGGCCACCGCGATCGACCCGCGCGGAATCCCTACGACGCACACCGACGAGTTCAAGACGCTGGAGCCGAAGGACTTCTTCAACGGCATCGTCCAGCCCGGCGAGGGCACCACCGTCGGCGTTGGGATGCCGATCACTGTGAACTTCGATCGCGACATCAAGAACAAGGAAGAGGTCGAGCGCGCGCTCGTCGTCTACACCCCGACGCCCATCGAGGGCGCGTGGTCCTGGAATGGCCCCTCGTCGGTGGAGTTCCGTCCCAAGGACTACTGGCCCGGCAACATCGACGTGACCGTCGACCTGAACCTCAAGGGCGTGCAGGGCTCGAAGGGCGTCTATGGCGCGGGCAACAAGGCGACCACGTTCCACATCGGCCCGTCGATGGTCACCAAGGTCAACGCGCAGACGCACCAGGCCAAGGTCTTCCGCGACGGCGAGAAGGTCCGCACCATCCCGATCACCACGGGCAAGCTCGGATTCGAGACTCGCTCGGGCATCAAGGTCATCGTCAGCAAGGAACGCACGCGCACCATGGATGCTGCGACCGGCGGCACGGAGGAGAGCGATCCGGAGTACTACCGGATCGAGGTCGAGTACGCGATGCGGGTGACCTACTCCGGTGAGTTCGTCCACGCCGCTCCGTGGTCGGTGGGCTCGCAGGGCTACGCGAACGTCAGCCACGGCTGCATCGGCATGAGCACCTCGAACGCCCAGTGGCTGTATGACCTCACCAACGTAGGCGACGTCGTCGAGGTCACCGGCACCAGCAACCCGCAGAACCTCGGCAATGGCATCACGGTGTGGAACGAGGCCTGGGACGAGTGGCTGGCAGGCTCCAAGAACGGCTCGGTCATGACGTCCGTCGCGGGCGCCCCGGTGCCCGATCCCACGGCCATCCCGGACACCACGGACCCGGCCACGCCGATCACGCCGGGAACAGACGCCACGACCGGCCCGGTCACGCAGACCTCCTTCACCCGCTAAGCCCGGGGCGCAGGCCACCACCCGACTCGCGCCGACCTTGAGGTTGGCGCGGGAACGGGCCCGTCAAACGCACGCCAACCTCAAGGTCGACGGAGAACTTTGGGCTAGTTGGCCTCGTTGAGGAGCTGGAAGAGCAGGTGGTCCTGCCATGCGCCGGCGATCTTGAGGAACTGCGGGGCCCGCCCGTACTGAATGAAGCCGTTCTTCGCCAGCACGCGCTGAGACCGGACGTTGTCGACCAGGGTGCCAGCCTCAATGCGGTGCAGTCCCAGATCGTCGAACGCGATCGTGACCATGCGCGCGACGGCTGCGGTGGCCAGTCCGCGACCGTTGTTCTCCAGCGCCACCCAGTACCCGATCGTGCAGGACTGGAAGGCCCCTCGAGTGATCCCGTCGAGAGTGATCCGTCCGGTTACCTCACCGCCCTCGTCGAGGATCACATGGGGGAGTGTGAGCCCAAAGTCGTACCGGTCGAGTTGTGCTGCGATGACGGCCCGCTGTCCGTCCACCGTGTAGAAGTCGGGGTCACGCAACGGCTCCCACGGCGCGTGGTTCACACGGTTGTCCGTAACGAGGCGGGTGAGCACGGCCGCGTCATCGATACTGAGCAGACGGGTCACGGCGGTCGCGGTCACCGCGTCATCCAACCACCCCGCCGACCTTGAGGTTGGCGTGGGAATCGCGGCGCCAAAGCCGCGCCAACCTCAAGGTCGGCGAAAGACGGGAGCCACGCCAACCTCATGGTCGACGTGGCTCCCGGACGTGCGTGGTGCTTAGGAGCGCTCCTCGAGCTGCTCGGCGTTGGTATCGGCCATGCCGGGGTGGTGCAGGACACCGCCGTGGAAGTTGCGGATCTCGTCGGCGTCCTCGTACTCGTGGAGGGGAGCCTCGATCGCCGCGTCGTGGCTGACGTGGTGCTGGCCCGCTTCGATCTCCGCCGCCGTCGGCTTGACGATGTTGTCCTTGTAGAAGAAGTTGCTGAGCTTGTGGCGGATTGCACCGACGCGGTAGTGCTTGTTGCGCACGCCGTCGGCATCGGCCTTCTCCGGCAGGGGCAGAGGCTCGATATCGGTCTTCGAGGTGATGACGGCCAGGTCCTTGGGGGACAGCGGCTGGTGAACCTCGATGAACTCCCCGTGGGGCAGACGCAGGACGCGGCCGGACTCGTAGCCGTGCAGCAGTTTCTCGCGGTCGCGCCGCTGGAGGCCCAGGCAGACCCGCTTGGTGACCACGAATGCGATCGGCGGCAGGACGAAGATCGCGACGCGTAGGAACCAGGTGATCTCGTTGATCGACAGGTTGAAGGCGGTGGCGATGATGTCGTTCGCTCCGCCGACCCACAGCAGACAGTAGAAAGTGATCGCCATCATGCCGAACGCCGTGCGGATCGGGGCGTTGCGCGGGCGATCGAGGAGGTTGTGCTCGCGCTTGTCGCCGGTTACCCATGCCTCGAGGAAGGGATAGAGAGCAAGGCCGGTGAAGAGAATTCCGGGCATGATCACGGCGGGAACAAGGATGTTCCACGAGATCGTGTTTCCGAAGATGACGGTCTCGATGTTCGGCATGATGCGCAGCGCACCGTCAAGGAACCCGATGTACCAGTCCGGCTGCGAGCCGGCCGAGACTTGATCCGGGGTGAACGGGCCGAAGATCCAGATCGGGTTGATCGTCACCAGACCGCCCACTAAGGCGATGATGCCGAAGACCACGAAGAAGAAGCCGCCGGCCTTGGCCATGTACACGGGCAGCAGCGGGTAGCCCACCACGTTGTCGTTGGTGCGGCCGGGCCCGGGGAACTGGGTGTGCTTTTGGACCCAGACCATCATCAGGTGGACCGTGATCAGGGCAAGGATCAACCCTGGAATCAGGAGAATGTGCACGCCGTAGAGCATCGAGATGAAGCTGGTGCCCGGGAATTCGCCACCGAACACGAGGAATGCCATCCAGGTACCCACAAGCGGGATCGCCTGCATGATGCCACGTGCAATCTGCAGTCCCGTTCCGGAGAGCAGGTCGTCAGGAAGGGAGTATCCGGAGAAGCCGGCGCCCAGGGCGAGAGTGGTCAGAGCCACGCCGATAATCCAGTTGAACTCGCGAGGCTTGCGGAACGCTCCAGTGAAGAACACGCGGAACATGTGCACGGCCATGGCGGCCACGAAGATGAGCGCGGCCCAGTGGTGCATCTGGCGCAGCAGGAGACCGCCACGGATGTCGAAGGAGATGTTCAGGCTCGACGCGTACGCCTCGGACATCTTGACGCCCTGGAGCGGGACGTACGAGCCGTCGTAGATCACCTCGACCATGGATGGCTTGAAGAACAAGGTGAGGAACACGCCGGTGAGCAGAACGACGATGAAGCTGTAGAGCGCGATCTCGCCGAGCATGAACGACCAGTGGTCGGGGAACACCTTGCCGAGGTTGCGCGACAGGAAGGTGTTGCTGCCCAGGCGCTTGTCGACGTATGTCGCCGTTGCGCCGCCGGCCTTTTCGACCGGGCTCGTCGTCGTCATCCACGCTCCCAGAAACTCGGTCCAATGGGCTCAGCAAAGTCGGACTTCGCTACGAGATAGCCTTCCGCATCCACGCCGATCGGCAACTGGGGCATGCGTCGGGCGGCCGGCCCGAAGACGACGTTGCCGCTGTCGGCGAGATCAAACGTCGACTGGTGGCACGGGCACAGCAGGTGGTGTGTGCGCTGCTCGTACAGGGCGATCGGGCAGCCCACGTGGGTGCAGATCTTCGAGTAGGCCAAGATCCCCTGGTAGTCCCAGCCCTCGCCCTGCTGCGAGCGGATCTCGTCGGGCTCCATGCGGATGAGGATGATCGCCGCCTTGCCGCGCGCGTTGAGGTTGCCCTGCTCCTCCTCGACCTCCAGAAGGTCGGCGGGCACGGCGGAGATCAGACCGCCAACGGGCAGGTCCTCGGGGCGCACCGGGCGGTAGGTGCCGTCGGACACGATGCGGCTGTCGGTGCGCCACAGCGTCGTTGACAGGATCTCCGCAGGCGACTTGCCCTCTTCCTCGGGCGTGGGGACCCACAGGTCCTTCAGCATGATGATGAGGGGGATCGGGAACAGCGCGAGCGCGGCGATGAGGGTACGGCGGATCATCCCGAAGCGGGCGAAGCCGGACTCCTCCTTGCCTCGCTCATAGTTCGCCGCGGCCTCGTCGGTGGCCGACTGGGGCGACTCCATGTCGTGACGCTGCTGGACGACCTCGACATCGGGCATGAGCTTCTTGGCCCACTGGATGGCGCCGGCGCCGATGAGGAAGACCGCGGCGCCAAGGCAGAAGCCCAGCGCGACCTGGCTGGCACCGACGTTGCCGAGGACCGGGACGTAGATGGTCGTGGACTTGTCGATGCCTACGTAGGCGGCGACGAACAAGATGACGAAGAGCACCGAGAGCATGAACATCGACGTGACCTGGCGCTCGGCGCGACGAGCCGCCTTGGGGTCGGTGTCGGCTGCGCGCAGACGGTGGGCCACGTCGGCATGCGGGGAGTACCCGAGAGCCGGCTCGGAGTCATGCTGGTCGCGGGGCGTGATGTCGGTCATCGTGCCTTGATTCCGATCCAGACGGCTGCGCCGATGAGCGCCGCGAAGATGGCGGTAGCGAGGAAGACGCCCTCAGTGACAGGCCCGAGGCGACCGAGGCTGAGGCCACCGGGGCTCGGCGCGCTCTGGAGTTCCTTGACGTAGCCGATGATTGCCTGCTTGTCCTCAGTCGACAGCTGCGCGTCGCTGAACACCGGCATGCTCTGCGGACCGGTGAGCATCGCCATGTAGATCTCCTTGGCGGTTGCCTCCATGAGGTTCGGCGCGTACTTGCCCTGAGTGAGGGCGCCGCCTTCGCCGGCCGCTTGGTGGCACTGAGCGCAGTTGATCCGGAACAGCTCGCCGCCGAGCGCGATATCGGCATCGGCGTAGTCGTACTGCTCGGCAGTGGGGATGGCCGGGCCGGGCGCCAGGGAGCCGATGTAGGCCGCGAGCGCCGCGATCTGCTCCTCGTCGTACGAGGGAGTGTTCTGCGGCGCCTGGGCACCGGGCTGTGCGAGCGGCATGCGACCGGTGGAGACCTGGAAGTCGACGGCCGCGGCACCGACGCCGAGCAGGGTCGGACCGGTCTGAGTGCCCTGGGCCTCAAGGCCGTGGCATGACGAGCAGCCCTCCAAGTACAGCTGGCGACCGGCTTCGACCTGGGTCTGCGATCCGACCGAGAGCGCCGCCTGGGCTGGCTGCACATTGGCAATGGCGGCGTAGCCGAGCCCCATCACGGCAAGCGCGGCAATGAGCAATGCCGATGCCATGAGCGGACTGCGCCGTCGTGCGGCCAGGAACTTCACTGTCGCCGGACCTTTCGTGTGAGGTTGCTACCGCTACTTGAGGATGTAGATCATGAAGAACAGAGCAATCCACACGACGTCGACGAAGTGCCAGTAGTACGACGTGACGATCGCCCGGGTTGCCTGGTCGTGGGTGAACTTCTTCGTGACGAACGTGGTCGCGAGCACAAAGAGGAAGGCGATCAGCCCGCCGGTGACGTGCAGGCCGTGGAACCCGGTGGTGAGGAAGAAGGCCGATCCGTAGGCATTGGTATCGAGGCGCAGGCCCTCATGGACCAGCTCCGCGTACTCGGTGACCTGGCCGGCGATGAAGAAGGCGCCCATGAAGAAGGTGATGATGAACCAGCGTCGCAGACCCTTGACGTCGCCGCGCTCAGCGGCGAAGACGCCGAGCTGGCAGGTGACGCTCGACAGGACCAGCACAGTGGTGTTGACCGTGGCGAACGGGACGTTCAGGATCTGAGTCTCCTGCGACCACAGTTCGGGATTGACGGCCCGCATCGTGAAATACATCGCGAACAGGGCCGCGAAGAACATGAGCTCGCTGGACAGCCACACGATGGTGCCGACTGCGACCATGTTCGGCCGATTGGCCGGGGCGTGTGTGTACGCCGGGGGGATAGTCGTTGCGTTCGCCACGAGGGGGAGTCTGGCAGATCGTCGCTCGGGATTCACCGTGACCCCCCGACCAAACCGGCAGTTTGTCGGGAACGGATCGGGGATGGCTAGAGTTTGGCTCGTGGCTCACCAAGACACCCCGGCGGCTGCCCCGGAACAGACGTTGACAGTGCTGGTCTACAGCGACGATCGCCTCGTCAGGCAGCAGGTGCTGCAGGGCCTCGGTCGGCGCCCGGCGCTCGACCTGCCGGCCCTCACGTACGTCGAGTGCGCGACCGAGCCGACCGTGATCTCCAAGGTCGATGCCGGCGGATTCGACCTCCTCATCCTCGACGGAGAGGCCACCCCTGCGGGCGGAATGGGCATCTGCCGGCAGTTGAAGGACGAGATCTACCGCTGCCCCCCCATCCTGGTTCTGGTCGGACGCCCGCAGGACGCCTGGCTGGCGACCTGGTCTCGCGCTGACGGCGTTGTTGCTCATCCACTCGACGCGATCGCGCTCGCGACCACCGTCGAGAAGCTCCTGCGGCGCCGCCTCGCCGTCGCCCCGTCCGCCTGACGATGGACCCCTCGCAGGCCGGCTCTAGTTGGCCTGCTGTCCTCACCCATCTGGCCGCCGGCAGCGACCTCGACACGGTCGACGCGGCATGGGCCATGACCAGCATTCTCACCGGCGAGGCCACGTCCGCTCAGATTGCGGCGTTCGTCACCGCCCTGCGCGCCAAGGGCGAAACTGCTGGCGAGGTCGATGCACTGGTCTCGGTGATGCTCGAGCACGCGCGCCTGCTCGACCTTGGACCCGACGCTCCCGCTGTCGTGCTCGACGTGGTCGGCACGGGTGGTGACCAGTCGCACAGCGTCAACATCTCGACGATGACCGCACTGGTATGCGCCGCCGCGGGAGTGCCAGTGGTCAAGCACGGGAACCGCGCGTCATCGTCGTCCACGGGCACGGCGGACGTTCTCGAGGAGCTCGGTGTAGTCATCGATCTGGAGCCCGAAGACGTCGTGGCGAGCCTGCGGGATGCGGGCATCGCGTTCTGCTTCGCGCCCGTCCACCACCCCGCAATGCGCTTCGCCGGACCGACGCGCAAGGAACTCGGTGTGCCCACGGTCTTCAACATTCTCGGGCCGTTGACGAATCCGGCGGGGGCTGGCGCCGCGCTTATCGGCGCCGCCAGCGCGGTCCTCGCGCCGGTCATGGCCGACGTCCTGCGGCGGCGTGGAGTTCGCGCGCTGGTCGTCCGTGGCGAGGACGGGCTCGACGAGATCTCCACTTCCGGGCCGACCCGAGTCTGGGATGCGACCGGAGATCTGGTCGTCGAGGCCGTGATCGACGTCGCGGACCTTGGCGTGCCGCACGCGGATCCACAGTTGCTGCGCGGTGGTGACCGAGAACTCAATGCTTCGTTGCTGCGCAAGGCGCTCGGCTCGTCGTCACACGGTGACGGCGACGATGCGAGGGTTAAGGCCATCCGTGACGCGGTGGCCGTGAATGCCGCAGCAGCTCTCGTTGCGTACGACGCCGCGATCCTTGGCGTGGCGGACCTGCCTGTGGTCGAGCGGATTCGTGGGCAACTCGATCGCGTCCGCGCCTTCGTCGATTCCGGTGCCGCGCTGTCGACTCTCGATCGTTGGATCGATGTGACGGCGCAGCTCAGGCGCTAAGCATCCTGGTGACCGGGCGCGCGTCGACCGGCCCCATCGGGCGCCCGCCGCCGTCGCGATCACCGAAACCCGGAACCCGCGTCAGGCGCACCTCGCCGAGCCGTTGCTCGAGTTCGCCTCCGCAGTGCACGGGCATGGACAGTGGCGCAGTGACGCGCACGAGCCGGACGCCAGGGGTATCGAGCCACCGTAGAAGCTCGAAGGATTCCTCGGTGAGCGCAGCGGGTGCAGGAGCCGATGCTGCCTGGACCTGCTCGGCCGTGGCGCACAGTGCGTCAACCACCGGTCTCGGATCGGTGCCCGCGGGTGCGTGGCCGGCGGCGGCGAGGCGACCATGGCGGATAACGTGAATCTCCCAGCCGTGGTCGTCAGTGGGCCGGGCGGCGACGACCTCCGCGGACGTGGCGAGCATGGTGAGCCGATGGGTGCGCAGGCTTGCCGATGCGAGGTGCCCGAGGCGCTCGCGCCAGGCCGCCGCGTCCTCGAAGCGCTCGTCGGCAGCAAGGTGGCGCATGCGCTCGTGCACCGCGACGCTGACGTCTCGAAGGTCGCCGGACATGGCTCGGCGTGCCCCGGCTACGACGAGGTCGTACGCGTCGCGATCCCCGAGGGATGAGCACGGCGCCGCACATCTGCCGAGTTCGGCGAGCACGCATCCCGCAGTGGCGCTGCGCGGACGGCGTGCCACGCGCGTGGTGCAGGTGCGCAGCGGGTGCGCGAGCATGAGTGCTTCCGCCGCGGCCGTGGCAGCCATGCGTGACGTGAACGGCCCGAGGTAGCGCGCGCCGTCGTCCGCGTCGTCGACAACGACCTTCACGATCGACAGGCGGGGAGCTGATTCGACGGTGAGCTTCAGCCAGGTCTGCGAGTCGGGTCGTCGCGATCGGCGGTTGTAACGAGGCTGCTCCGACGCGATGAGTCGCAGCTCGCGCACCCGCGCCTCGAGGGTCGTCGCGCAGACTATGGGCACCACGACAGTGGCGATGCGAACCATCTCCGCCATCCGCCTTCGCTGCTCGGACGCGGTGAAGTAGGTCCGCACGCGCGTGCGGATGTTGCGCGACGTGCCGACGTACAACGCGGTGCCTTGCGCATCGCGGAAGACGTATACGCCTGGGCCATCAGGCAGGTCCGCGGCCAGGTGACGCTTGGTGCGCTGCGCGACGCTGACGCGACTGGAGAAGTCCTTGAGGTCCTCGAGCGTGGTGATCCCGAGATCGCCCATGCGCCCGAACAGTCCGTGCAGCACGTCGGCCGTCGCCCGCGCGTCGTCGAACGCGCGGTGTGTAGGGCGGATCGTCGTGCGAAAGTGCGCGGCGAGGGTGCCGAGCTTGCAGTTCGCGACCTCGTCGCGGTGCAGCGCCACCCGTGCCAGTCGTGCCGTGTCGACGACGCGCGGGTCCGGCCAGTCGTATCCGTGCTTCGCGCAGGCGCCCTTGAGGAAGCCGACGTCATACGGGGCGTTGTGCGCGACGAGCACCGCGCCGCGCGCGAACTCCAGAAAGCCGGGGAGTGCGGCGCGTACGGTCGGTGCCGTGGCGACGAGAGCGTCGGTGATGCCGGTCAGCGCGGCGACGAACGGGGGGATCGGGATGCCCGGATTGACCAGGGTCTGGAATTCACCGATGACGACTCCGCCGCGGACCTTGACGGCCCCGATCTCGGTGATCCCAGCATCGACGGGAGCTCCGCCCGTCGTCTCAAGGTCGACGACGACGAAGGTGACCTCAGACAGTGCGGTGCCCAGGTCCTCGAAACTGGCCTGGGTGGCTGGGATCGCCCGCATGCTTCGACGCTAGGGGACTTGACTGACACCGAGCGGTCTGCGACACGGCTGGCAGGCGATTGATTGGGCCGCCTAGTGAGCGCGACGCCGCTGGATAGGGTCTGCTCGTGGCCGACACCCAGATCCCCGACGACCGTTCCCGCTGGCGCTGCGCGCACTGCGGCAATCTCACCCGCTTCGATGTGGTGCGGACCTCGCGCGTTCGCGAGTTCTGGCACATCTCGATGGCCGGCGAGCCGATCGTCGAGGAGACCGAGGTGCTCGATGAGCAGGTCGAGCAGGTCGTGTGCCGCTGGTGCGGTGCGGGTGACCGCGTCGAGATCGTCGCCCGCCCCGAGTTCGGTGGACCCGCGGACGAAGGCCCCGGGGATGGCGGTCCGTGAGGCCTGACGGTTACATAAGGACTGTCAGGGGCTCGTTCTAGCCTCAGGGCATGATCATTGACTGTGGTTCGTGCGCCGTGGCCGGCTTGGCCTGCGGCGACTGCGTCGTGACTGTTCTCCTCGGTGCTCCTCAGCATTCGGCGTCCTTGCACGAGGTGGCCGACGAGCACGCGGCAGCACTGTCCGTGCTCGCTGACTCCGGATTGGTCCCGCCGCTGCGCCTGGTTCGTCGCTCGGAGGCCAGCTGACCGTCCGGTTGGGGACACTCGGCGGCCCGACCGTCACCAATCTGTTACCTTTGACGGACCCAGAACACCTGTCCGCACGCCTCACGCGGAGATGCTCTGGGCGTCCAACCGGGGAGTGTGGCTGAACGTGAGCCGACCGGGCCGTGCCGCGAAGGGACACCTGTGCAGGACGTGACTGGCCGGCGCCACTGGCGCAAGGCTGTCATCGCCGCTGCCGCGGTCGGCGCAATGCTCGTCACCGGAATCGCCGTGGGACCCAGTGCCTCGGGCATCCCCAGCCGCGATATCAACCAGGTCCGCAACCAGGTCCGCGACCTCCAGTCGAAGGCCGAGGCCGCGACCGAGCGCTTCAACAAGGCCCGCAATGACCTGGCGTCAGTTCAGGGCACGCTCAACTCGCTGAAGAACAAGGCCGACCGCGAGCGCGAGGATCTGCAGCAGATCATGTCCGCGGTCGACGACATCGCGCGTGCTGCCTACACCGGCGGTGGGATCGACCCCTCGCTCCAGGTGCTGATGGCCGAGGACCCCAGCGAGTTTCTGGCCCAGGCCGCCGCGCTCGACCAGGTAGCCGAGGCGCAGGCCTCGCAGTTGCGACGCACGCAGACCACCCGGATCCGCCTGGCACAAAGCGAGGCGGCGATCAAGGACAAGGAAGACATCGCGCAGAGCTACCGCGATGACATGGCCTCCGCGAAGAGTGAGGCCGACCAGCAACTCAATGACGCGCAGGACGTGCTCAACAGCCTGCAGGCCGCCGAGCGCGAGCGCCTTGCCCAGCTCATCGCCCAGGGCCGTACCGAGGGGCTCGCCCAGGCCCAGGCCCAGCTTGCTAGCGGTGGCGACATCGCGCCCAACTCCCGCGCCGACGCCGCCGTGCGCTACGCCCTCTCGCAGGTTGGCGATAGGTACGTCGCGGCCCAGGCCGGGCCGGATGTCTTCGACTGCTCAGGCCTGACGATGGCCGCGTGGGCGCAGGCGGGTGTATCGCTGGCGCACCTGAGCTACACGCAGTTCGACCAGACCGTGCGAGTCCCGGTCAGCGAGATCCAGCCAGGCGACCTGGTCTTCTACTTCGGCAGCGGTGCGCACCACGTGGGCATCTACGTCGGCAACGGCAAGATGGTCAGCGCGTCCAATCCGAGCGACGGCGTCGAGCTCATCGACTTCCTCGGCCCCTGGTACGGGGAGCGGTTCAGCGGCGTCGGCCGCGTCGTCGGCTAACCCCCCCCGAATTGAACCGCCTCCCGGGTCAAATCCGGGTTTGCGGGCCGTTTAGCCACCCAGAACGCCGATTTGACCCGGGAGGCGGTTCAAATCGGACTAGGCGTAGAGGGACGCGACGTCCGCGGCGAATTCCTTCATCACCACGTTGCGCTTCAACTTCAGTGACGGCGTGATCTGGCCGCCCTCCTCAGTCCAGTCCACGCCGAGGATCTTGAACTTCTTGATCGCCTCCGCGTGCGAGACCGCCTTGTTCGCGACATCGACGGCTTCCTGGATCGCGGCGTTGAGGTCGGGATCATCGACCATGCTCGCGATCGTCGAGCCCGCAGGCTTGTTCTTCTGCGAGACCCACGCCGGGAAGGACTCCGGATCGATCGTGACGAGCGCGGCGATGAACGGCTGGGCGTCTCCGACCACCATGCACTGGCCGACCAGCCAGTTGGCGCGCAGCCGGTCCTCGAGCACCGCGGGCGCGACGTTCTTGCCGGCGGCTGTCACGAGCAGTTCCTTCTTGCGGCCGGTGATCTTCACGAAGCCGTCGTCGTCGATCTCGCCGATATCGCCTGAGTGGAACCAGCCGTCGGGCTCGATGGCCTCCGCGGTCGCGGCCGGGTTGTTCCAGTAGCCGATGAAGACCTGGTCGCCGCCGAGCATGAGTTCGCCGTCCTCGGCGACCTTGACCTTCGCGCCGGGCAGCGGCTGGCCCACAGTGCCGATCTTGATCGCGTTCGGTCGGCTGACGGTCGTCGCGGCCGTGGTCTCCGTGAGTCCATAGCCCTCGAGGATCGTGACGTTGATGCCGCGGAAGAAGTGGCCGAGGCGGGCGCCCAGGGGCGCGCCACCGGACACTGCCCAGCGCATGTTGCCGCCCATCGCGGCGCGCAGCTTGCTGTAGACCAGCCGGTCGAAGATCGCGTGCTTGATCTTGAGCAGGAGCCCCGGGCCGCCGGTGTCGATCGCCTTGCTGTACTCGATCGCCACGGACGCAGCGGCGTCGAAGATCTTGCCCTTGCCGTCGGCGACGGCCTTCTGCTGCGAGGCGTTGAAGATCTTCTCGAACACGCGAGGCACGGCAAGCAGGAAGGTGGGCTGGAACGACTGGAGTCCGGGAAGCAGGTCCTTGATGTCGGCGGAATGGCCGAGGCGCACGCCCGCGCGGACGCAGCCGAGCTCGATGAGCCGGCCGAACACATGCGCGATCGGGAGGAACAGCAGAGTCGACGAGCCCTCGGCGAGGAAGACGTCGGGCATCCCCTGGACCACGTTGTCGACCTCGAACATGCAGTTCTTGTGCGTGATCACGCAGCCCTTGGGGCGCCCGGTCGTGCCGGACGTGTAGATGATCGTCGCGATGCTGTCCGGAGTGAGGGTGGCCCGACGCGTCTCCAGCTCCTCATCGCTGACTCCCGCGCCGACCGACTTCAGGTTGTCGATGATCGCGTCGTCGAAGACCCAGACGCGGGTGACTGTCGGCGCGTCCACCGAGATCTGGTCGAACACCGCCTTGTTCTTCTCGCTCTCCAGGAAGATCGCCACGGCGCCGGAGTCACTCAGGTTCCACTGCACCTGCTCGGGGGAGGACGTTTCGTAGATCGGGACGCTCACGGCACCGGCGTACCAGATCGCGTAGTCGACGAGGGTCCACTCGTAGCGGGTACGCGACATGATCGCGACGCGCTCTCCGGGCTGCACTCCGTTGGCCACGATGCCCCTGGCGACCGCCTTGACCTCGTCGAGGAACTGCTGCGAGGTGATGCCCACCCACGCCGCACCCCGCGGCACCGACATCACTTCGCGGCTTGGCCACTTCGCGGCGTTCTCGACGACATGGTCGACGAGGCTGCCCGTCGTCGGCGCAGGGACAAGGACGGGCACGGAGAATTCGGTCTTCATTCTTCCAACGTAGAACATGACGAGCCGCTTAGCGACCTCTTTGGTGCCCCATGGCAAGGTGAGCCGATGCGGATCCACGTCGCAAGCGACGTCCACGGAGCCGCGGAGGCACTCGCCGCCGCGGCAGACGGCAGCGACATCTTTGTGTGCCTCGGTGACCTGATCTTATTTCTCGACTATGACGATCCCGGTCGCGGGATCTTCGCCGACCTGTTTGGCGAGGCGCATGCGCGCGCCTACATCGAGGCACGAACCGCGAATAAGTTCGACGTTGCGCGCGACCTCAGCGCGGCCGCCTGGGCCGGCCTGGGCATCTCCGATCCCACCGAACGCTGGGCGGTGATGCAGTCCAGGGTCCGTCTGCAGTACGCGGAGCTGTTCGACGCGATGCCGTCGCCCGCGTTCTTGACCTACGGCAACGTCGACGTGCCCGGCATGTGGCCCGACTACATCCGCGAGGGCCATACGGTCGTCGATGCCTCGGTCGTGGAGGTGGGCGGGATGCGCTGGGGATTCGTCGGCGGGGGATTGATCAGTCCGATGCGCACTCCCTACGAGATTCCCGAGGCCGACTTCGCAGCCAAGGTCGACGCCCTCGGGCCGGTCGACGTGCTGTTCAGCCACATTCCGCCCGCGATCCCGGAGTTGACGTACGACGTCGAGGCACGTCGATTCGAGTTGGGCAGCTCCGCGCTCCTGGAGTACGTCCGCGACGTTCAGCCGCGCTATCACCTGTTCGGCCACGTGCATCAGCCACTGGCCGCACGCACACGAGTCGGCCGCACCGAGTGCGTCAACGTCGGGCACTTCCACGCTCGGCAGCAGCCGTTCGTTCTCGACCTCTAGCCGGGCCGCTCGCGCGGTAGCCTTCGGCTATGGCCGACCAGACTGAGTCCAGCATCGTCATCAACGCCAGTCCCGCCGCGATCATGGACGTCATCGCGGACCTCGCCGCCTACCCGCAGTGGAGCGACGGCATCAAGGAGGTCGTGGTGCTCAGCGTTTACGAGGAGGACAACCGTCCGGCGGATGCGCGCTTCAACCTCAGTTCCGGTGCCATCAAGGACATCTACGAGCTCGAGTACGACTGGGATGAGAATCGCAAGGTGTCGTGGGTCCTGACCAAGGGCGACATGCTGACATCGATGATCGGCTCGTACGAACTAGGCGACAACGGCGACGGCAGCACGACGGTTCACTACCGGCTCTCCGTCGACGTAAAGATCCCGATGATCGGCATGATCAAGCGCAAGGCTGAGAAGGTCATCGTCGATACCGCCCTCAAGGGTCTGAAGAAGCGTGTCGAGTCGCTCACTGCTGCTTAGCGGATCGGCCGGACCGCCGACGACACTTGCGGACGAAGGTCGACGTCACCTGACCATCGATTGCTCGGCGCAGCGATCGGTGCATCCGGCAGTCCTCGCGGCCGTCCACACCAGTGTTGGTCGGATCATGGGCCAGTTGGGTGCCGATCCCGTGGACGCGCTCGCGTGGTCGGGCCTCCCGCAGGTCGGGCAACTCAGCACCCTGCACGCCTTTCTCGATGGCCTCGCGGACTCGAGGTTCGACCGTGTGGTCGTGGACTGCGGGTCGCTGAACGACACCAAGCAGCTGCTGCAGACTCCGTCGATCCTGTTGCGGCTGCTGGACTCCGCGCTCACACCGCGCCTGGCGATGTGGCGCTTTCCGAGCGAGCCGGAGTCCGATTCGACGATCTTCGAAGCGCTGTCCGCCGCGCGCAACGTCCTGCTGCGCATGGAATCAGCCCTCACCGACGCGGACACAGTCATGCGCGTCATCGCCGCGAGCGACGACGAGGTCTCGGACTGCTGTGATTCGGCGAGCCTGTTCGGAGTGCTCGGCGTCGCATCCGAGGTGTGGCTCGGCGCGAACTGCATCCTGCGGGTCCCCCCGCTCTCGGTTCACTCCGATGCAGTCCACGAAGTCGGCGATGACTACGTCCTCGACCTTGCCCTGTCGGGTTCGGCTGCTGCATCCGCACGAGTTGGCCGACGTGGAGAGGATCTGGTCATCGCGTTCGACGACGTTCTGCGGTGGCTGCCCCTTCCGCCGGTGCTGCTCCGCTGCATGGCGGTCGACGGGGCACGGACCGCTGAGGGACTGCGCGTTCGCTTCACCCCTGATCCGTCGCAGTGGCGTCAGCCGTCCGGGAGGCCGGCATGAGCGAGCCAGGCACGCCGTGGTGGTACTCGGGCACGGGCAGCGAGGACAGTGACGACGGCCAGTCGGAGAAGAAGGCCGACGGGCCCAGCCTGCCCAACCTCGACTGGACCGCACTGGCGTCGGGGGCGCAGCGCCTGGTCGACTGGGCGACAGAGAAGGTGATGGCTCCGCACGCGGAGCACTCGGACCCGCGCGAGCATCCTCAGTGCGTCGTGTGCCGGACCATGCTGCTCATCGGCGAGCGCCCGTCCGCGGCTACCGACGATGACGCGTCGGCCGCGCCACCGTCCCCGCGCATCGAGTGGATCCCGATCATCGGGGAGTCCTCGGAGCCCTAGGCTGTGCCGCGTGGGCATGAGCATCGGCGTGGACATTGGTGGAACGAAGATCCTCGCTGGTGTGGTCACCGAGGATGGCGAGGTCGTCTCGACGGCGCGTCGCCCCACCCCGCGAAACGATGCGAACGATGTGCTCGACCTGGTCGCCGAGGTTGTCAACGAACTCGTCGACGGATCCACGGAGAAGTTCGACGGCGTCGGCCTCGGAGTCGCCGGTCTGGTCGACGCCGATCGTTCGAAGGTCTACTTCGCGCCCAACCTGCGCTGGTCGCAGGTCCCGGTACGCACGCTGCTGGAGGCCGCGACGTCCCTGCCGGTTGTCGTCGAGAACGACGGCAACGTGGCCGCCTGGGGCGAGTTCAGGTTCGGCGCCGGACGTGGCAGCAGCGGACTGACCCTCGTCACGGTCGGCACCGGAATCGGCGGCGGCATCGTGGTCAACGGTGCGCTGTTCCGCGGCGCGCACGGAGTTGCCGGCGAGATCGGCCACATCAACGCGGTGCCCGACGGTCGCCCGTGCGGCTGCGGGCGCAACGGCTGTCTTGAGCAGTACGCCAGTGGCAACGCGCTCGTGCGCGAGGCTCGGATGCTCGCTGCCGAGCGTCGGTCCGAGGCGGGGCTTCTGCTGGCCCTCGGCGATGGCACGCCCGAGGGGGTGCAGGGCCTGCACGTCACGCAGGCCGCGAAGGCGGGTGATCCGGTGGCGATGGAGGCCTTCACGATCGTGGGTACTTGGCTCGGCCGGGGCCTCGCGGACCTCGCTGCGGTGCTCGACCCGGAGCTCTTCGTCATCGGCGGCGGGGTGTCCGACGCGGGCGACCTGCTGCTCGCGAGCGCGCGTCAGACGCTTGCCGACAAACTGATCGGCCAGCAGGATCGTCCGGCGCCGCTGGTCAAGGTTGCTGAGCTCACGAACAGCGCGGGCCTGGTCGGCGCGGCCGACCTGGCGCGGCAGCCCAGGTAGGGCCAGTGCCTAACTGTTAGACACCTAAACGACGGCGCCGTCGTCATCGTCGTCGCGCTCCTTCATGCGCCACACGAGCGACACGAATCCGCCAACCGTCAACGCGACGCCGAGGTTGGCCAGCCAGCGCTCCCACCCGAGGATCGTCACCAGCAAGACGAGAAGCGGCCCGCCGAGAACAGCGGCCCACGAGAACCGGCCGATCGCGTCGGCCGGGCGGGGAATCGGCGGCGGGTGCGGCGGCTCGTAGCCGACGTCGAGGAGGTCGAGCGGATCGCCCTCCGCATCGATGTGGTCATCTGGCTCGGGCGCGGCGGCGACGGGCTCGGGCTCCGGCGGCAGTGTCGACGAGGATGCCGGGAAGTTCGGGCCGAGGTCGATCTCACCGCGCAGGTCGGCGACGATCGCATCCCACGCCTGCTGCTCGTGCTCGGGCAGCCCCGACGACGGCGTGCTCATGTGCGGACGGCGTTCATGTAGCCAGGATCCGATGCACGAAGGCGATGCTGTCGCGGACGATCACCTCGGCATCATGATCGAGCGTGGCGACGTGGAACGAGTCCGGCAGGACCTCCTCGTGTACGTCGGCCGACGACACGTTGCTGAGGATGAAGGCGGCATTCGACGGTTCGACGACGTGGTCGACGGCGCTGCGGAAGAGCAGTACCGGCTGGGTGACCTTGGCGATATCGGTCTTCACGCGGTGCCACAGGCCGGACAGCGAGTGCGCGGCCTTGAGTGGGATCTTCCCGTAGGCGATCTCGTCCTGGCCGGGCTTGGCGATGTCGTTCGAGATGCCCGGGAATCCGGGGACGACGAGCTGGAGCACGGGGAGCAGGAAGCGGTCGGGGCGCTCGGTGTGCACGGACGGATTGACGAGCACGATGCCCGCGATCGCGTCGCCGTACTGCTCGGCAAGGCCGAGGGTCAAGGTGCCGCCCATCGACAGGCCCATGACGAAGACGTGGCCGCAGCTCTCGCGCAGTTCGCGGTAGTTGCGGTCCGCCTCGGCATACCAGTCCTCCCAACGGGTCTTGTTCATCTCCTGCCAGGTCGTGCCGTGACCCGGCAGTCGCGGAACGCGGATGGTCCATCCCTCGGCCGACAGTGCCTGGCCCCATGGGCGCACGGACGCCGGTGAACCGGTGAAGCCGTGGAGGACGAGGATGCCCACGTCGCCGCCATCGAAGGACCACGGCTCGGCGCCGGGCACGATCGCCATGGGATTCCTTTCGAGCGTTGGTCGTCCACTTTCTCCGACTGCCCTACTAGTCTGCCATCAGGGAGGAGGTGTGGCTGGTGCTGTACTGGTTCCTCAAGTACGTCCTGGTCGGCCCGTGGCTGCGCGTGCTCTTCCGCCCGTGGGTCGAAGGACTCGAGAACGTCCCTGACAAGGGCGCAGCGATCCTCGCGAGCAACCACCTGTCCTTCTCCGACTCCTTCTTCCTGCCGCTCGTCGTGCCCCGCCACATCACCTTTCTCGCCAAGAGCGACTACTTCACCGGGCGTGGCATCAAGGGCCTGTTCACGAAGGCGTTCTTCGCCGGCGTCGGCCAGGTGCCGGTGGACCGGTCCGGTGGGCGCGCGTCCGAGGCGGCTCTGCGTACGGGAATGCGGATCCTCGGCGAGGGCAGCCTGCTGGGCATCTACCCCGAGGGCACCCGGTCCCCGAACGGCACGCTGTACCGAGGCAAGACCGGACTGGCCCGCATGGCCATGGAGTCCGAGGTGCTGATCCTGCCCGTCGCGATGATCAACACCTACGAGATCCAGCCTCCCGGGGTGATTCGTCCACGGCTGCGTCGTGTCGGCGTGCGCATCGGCAAGCCGCTGGACTTCTCCCGATACGAGGGACTGAGCAACGACCGGTTCGTGCTGCGTTCGATCACCGACGAGGTCATGTACGAGCTGATGTCGCTGTCCGGGCAGGAGTACGTCGACATGTACGCCACTCGTGCGAAGGAGTTGATCGCCGACGGATCGCCGGCGGACTCGCGCTCCATGGTCGCCACCGCCGACTAATCAGCCTGACCAGTTCTTGGCCCGCCCCACCGCGTCGCGCCAAATTGAGTAGGCGGCGTCGTTTCTCGGACCGGGCTCGAAGACCCCCGACGACGCACGAGTGGTCGCCAGCGCGTCGACCGACGGCCAGATGCCCGTGCCGAGCCCGGCGAGGAATGCGGCGCCCAGGCCCGTCGTCTGCAACTGCGCGGAGCGATCCACCACGAGCGAGAGCGCATCCGCCTGCAACTGGCACAGCAGGTTGTTGGAGGCAGCTCCGCCGTCGATCTTGAGGCACTCGAGTGGGACGCGTCCCTCCTCGCCCATGAGCGTGACCACATCGCGGACCGAGAACGCGATCGCGTCGAGCGCCGCCCTGGCAAGGTGCGCGCGCGTGGTTCCACGCGTGATGCCGATGATCAGTCCGCGCGCTGACGGATCCCAGTCGGGCGCGCCCAGGCCCGTCAGCGCAGGCACGAACACGACGCCGCCGGAGTCGGGCACGCTCGCCGCGAGTTTTTCGATGTCACTGGCCTTGTCGATGATGCCCAGTCCGTCGCGCAGCCACTGCACCGCAGCGCCGGTGACGAAGACGCCGCCCTCGAGGGCGAAGTCGCGATGGCCGTCGGGATGACCGAGGGCGACCGTAGTCAGCAGCCCGTGGGCCGATCGTGCGATGGTGTCGCCCGTGTGGACAAGCAGGAAGGATCCCGTTCCGTACGTGCACTTCGCTGAGCCGACGTGGAACCCGGCCTGCCCGACGAGCGCCGCCTGCTGGTCGCCGGCGATGCCGGCGATGGGAGCGTCGATGCCGAGGAACGCCGTCGGGTCCGACCGTCCGAACTCCCCGTACGACGCGACGATCTCCGGCAGCGCCGACATCGGCACGCCGAACAGGTCGCATAGCTCCTGGCTCCATTGGCCAGTGCCAAGGTCGTACAGGAGCGTCCGCGATGCGTTCGTCGGGTCGGTGACGTGGTGCAGCCCGCGCGTCATGCGCGCGATGAGGAACGAGTCGACCGTGCCCACCGCGACTCGGCCGGATTCCACGTGCGCCCAGGTGTGCGGGTCGTTCTGCCGGACCCACGCCAGCTTTGTTGCCGAGAAGTACGGGTCAAGTCGCAGGCCTGTCAGCTCCTCGACTCGTGGTCCGTGGCCGGTCGCCGCGAGCTCGTCGCAGAGGACGGCGGTGCGACGGTCCTGCCACACGATGGCCCGGCGCGGGGCGCCGAGGGTCTCGCGGTCCCAGAAGCAGACGGTCTCGCGCTGGTTCGTGATCCCGATCGCCGTGATGGTCGCCTCGGTCGACGACAGGGCGGCGCGGGTCGCGGCCAGCGTCGCCGACCACAGTTCAGACAGGTCGTGCTCGACCCATCCATCCGCGGGAAAGTGCTGCGGGAATTCCCGGTAGCCCTGCGCGATGACGGTGGCGCTGGCATCCACAACGAGGACGGTGACACCTGTCGTTCCGGCGTCGATGCTGAGGATCGCGTCCATTCGGATGAACTTAGGGCATGACAGCGGTTACATCGATGGCTAGAGTATGTGGTGGGATCAAACGAAAGGGTTTCCGCATGCGCGTCGGCGTTCTCACTGGTGGTGGCGACTGTCCTGGACTGAACGCGGTCATTCGCGCGGTCGTCCGTAGGGGTATCGGCGAGTACGGCTACGAGTTCGTCGGCTTCCGCGACGGCTGGAAGGGACCGCTGGAGTCGATCACGATGCCGCTGGACATCACCGCGGTTCGCGGGATCCTGCCGCGCGGCGGAACAATCCTCGGCTCCTCGCGCACCAACCCGATCAAGGTCGACGGCGGAATCGAACGCATCGAGGAGAACCTCCGCGAGCTCGGCATCGACGCGCTCGTGGCAATCGGCGGCGAGGACACCCTCGGTGTCGCAACCAAGCTGACCGAGCATGGGTTCCACGTCGTCGGCGTCCCCAAGACCATCGACAACGACCTCAGCGCCACCGACTTCACCTTCGGCTTCGACACCGCGGTCGGCATCGCCACCGAGGCTATCGACCGCCTCCACACGACTGCCGAGTCGCACCACCGCATCCTCATCTGCGAGGTCATGGGCCGCCACGCGGGCTGGATCGCGCTGCACGCAGGCATGGCCGGCGGCGCGAACGGCATCCTCATCCCCGAGGTTCCGTTCGATCTCGATGAGGTCGTCGGATGGGTCGAGTCCCGGTTCGAGGCCAGCTACGCGCCGATCCTGTGCGTGTCCGAGGGCGCCCTTCCCGCCGACGGCGACCTCATCACCAAGGACTCCACGCTCGATGCATTCGGCCATGTCCGTCTGTCCGGCATAGGCGAGTGGCTCGCGCAGCAGATCGAGGCACGCACCGGCCACGAGGCGCGCACCACCGTCCTGGGGCACATCCAGCGCGGCGGAACGCCGACCGCGTTCGACCGCGTGCTGGCAACGCGCTTCGGTCTGAACGCGATCACTGCGGTCAAGGACGAGGCCTGGGGCACGATGGTCGCGCTGCAAGGCACCGACATCGTGCGCGTGCCGCTCGAGGAGGCGACCGGGGTTCTCAAGACCGTGCCGCTGGCGCGGTACGACGAAGCGCGCTCCTTCTTCGGCTAAGGGCGACAATGGCACCGTGAAGATGCCATCGCGGATCGCGTCGTGGACGGCTCTGGTGGGCCTGATGCTTGCTGTGGTCGGGCTCATCGTGATGGTCGCCGGACAGCGCCAGTTGAACGATGATCAGGTACGCCCTGCCCGTAAGTACATCGACGGCCGCTACTGGACGATCGACCCCGGCATGTGCACCGCCTTCGACGCCAACTCCAAGGGTGCCTGTATCGCCCTCGACGCCGCGAAGGTGAGGGAGATCCAGCGCGAGGACACCAATCACACGACGCTGCGGGCCGTTGGCATCTTTGCGCTGGTCACTGGGATCGGGCTTGTCGTGGCCGGCTTCGTGGGCAGCCGCGCACCCGATCCTTCGGGCAGCCGGTCGCGGTTCGTCGACCGCGAGCACGTGCCCTAATCTTGAGCCATGCCTACGCCCTTGGTCTGGCCCGACCTGCCTGCTGCCCAGCAGCCGCCGTGGCCCGATGCCGCCGAGTTGCAGGCCGCCATGGACGAGCTCTCGCTGCTCCCGCCTTTGGTCTTCGCGGGGGAGTGCGACCTGCTCGGCCAGCGCCTTGCCGATGCGTCTCAGGGTCGTGCCTTCGTGCTCATGGGCGGCGACTGCGCTGAGACGTTCGCCGCCAACAACGCGGAGTCGATCCGCGCGCGTCTGAAGACAGTGCTGCAGATGTCGGTCATCCTCACCTACGCGGCGTCGCTGCCCGTGGTGAAGGTCGGCCGCGTGGCCGGTCAGTACTTCAAGCCGCGCAGCACGCCGATCGAGAGCCGCAATGGCATCGAGATAACGTCGTACCTCGGCGATGCAGTCAACGCACTTCCGTTTGAGGCCGCGGGGCGTCGTCCCGACGCGCAGCGTCTGGTCAAGGCGTACAACGCATCCAGCGCCGCGCTGAACCTCATCCGTGCTTTCACCCAAGGCGGCTACGCCGACCTGCGCCAGGTGCATGCGTGGAACCAGGACTTCGTGCGTGACTCGCTCGCGGGCCAGCGCTACGAGGCCATGGCCGGCGACCTGGATCGCGCGCTCGCGTTCATGCGCGCAATCGGCGCCGACCCCGAGGAACTGCAGCGCGTGGAGTTCTACGCCGCGCACGAGGCACTGTCCATCGACTACGAGCGTGCGCTGACGCGCATCGACTCGCGCACGGGGAACCCCTACGACGTGTCCGGCCACTTCCTGTGGATCGGCGAGCGCACGCGTCAGCTCGACGGTGCGCACATCCACTTCGCGTCGACGATCCACAACCCGATCGGCGTGAAGATCGGTCCGACGGCATCGCCCGACGAGGTCGTGCAGCTGTGCGAGATCCTCAACCCCGAGCGCATCCCCGGTCGGCTCACGCTGATCACCCGGATGGGTGCAGGCAAGGTGCGCGACGTGCTGCCGAGCATCGTGCAGAAGGTCGATGCCTGCGGCGTGCCCGTCGTGTGGGTCTGCGACCCGATGCACGGCAACACCCGCGAGGCGGCGAGCGGTCACAAGACCCGCTCGTTCGACGACGTCGTCAACGAGGTCGAGGGCTTCTTCGAGGTGCATCGCGATCTCGGCACGATCCCCGGCGGGCTGCACATTGAGCTCACCGGTGACGACGTGACCGAGTGCGTCGGCGGTACCGGCGGAGTGCTCGAGGGCAACATCGGGGACCGCTACGAGACTGCATGCGACCCGCGCCTGAACCGCGAGCAGAGCCTGGAGCTCGCGTTCCTCGTCGCTGACATGCTGATCAAGCGCTGACCGCAATGCTCGCGGCCGGATCGTTGCTGGCTGCCACGTACAGGACGCCCGCGGGCAACGTCACCGTCGTCGTCGATCCGCATGTGGCCGGCGATCTCGGACCGGCGGAGTACGGCGCAGTCGTGCGCAGCACCTTCGGTGACCTCGACGATGCGCTCGAGCGCATGCCCGGGAATCTCGCGGTGCACCCGCGCAGCACTGTGCCGTTCGTGCGCGATGTGCTCGCGCGTTACTCAGACGGCGACCTCGATGCCCTCGACGAGATCTCCGTGAGCCAGCCGGGCGGTCCGTTCCAGCAGGCGGCCTGGCGAGCGATGCGCTCGATCAGGGCGGGCAGCGTCGACACGTATGCCGGGCTGGCCCGTCGAACGGGCAGCCCGCGCGCCGCCCGCGCCGCCGGAACGGTGTGCTCGCAGAACCTCGTCGCGCCGTTCGTCCCGTGCCATCGCGTCCTCGCCTCCAACGGCCTCGGCGGATACGGATACGGCCTGGACGTGAAGGTCGCGCTGCTCGAGCACGAGGGCGTCCTGCTCTGATGGGGCAGTCCGTTCTGAGCGCCGACGATCGCCTCGACATCCGCCAGCTCGCCGACAGTTACGCCGTCAACGCGGACCGCCGCGATGGGTACGCGGTCGCCGACCTGTTTGCGCCGGGCGCCTCGATGCTGATCTTCGACACCGGCGACCTCGACGCGCAGCCATCGGTAGTTCGCACAGGTCGCGAGGAGCTGTCGATCGGGCCGCGGTCGCTCGAGCAGTTCGTCTACACCGCGCACTTCGTCGGCCAGCAGTTGGTCGAGGAGGTCGATGCCGACAATGCGACCGGCACGGTCTACTGCATCGCCAGCCATGTGTTCGACGACGCGAGCGGCAACCGTATGAACACCGTGGTGAACCTGCGCTACTTCGATCGCTACGTCAGGCACGACGGTGCGTGGCTGTTCGCCGAGCGCCGACTGTCCTTCGACTTCCTGGAGACCCGTCCCGTCGGCGGCCACTTCCCCGGCTCCTGGACCCGCCCGAATTGAACCGCCTCCCGGGCCAAATCGGGTTTTCTGGCCGTTCCCGGTGGGGATTCCGCGGATTTGAACCGCCCTGTCGCTCACTCCAGTCGGGGCGGTCCAGATCTGGATTTCGGGGCTGATTCGGTGCACAAAACCGGGATTTGACCCGGGAGGCGGTTCAATTCGTCAGACGATGTTGACTTCGCCGCGCATGACGCCGGCCCCGAAGCGGTCGGCCGCGAGCGGGGATACGTCGATGACGGGGTCGCGGTGCAGGTAGAGGTCGCGGATGACCTCGCCCACCGCTGGCCCCTGCAGGAAGCCGTGGCCGGAGAACCCGGTGGCGTACAGGAATCGCGAGACCTCGCCGGCCTCACCGATGAGCGCATTGTGATCGGGGGTGACCTCGTAGAGCCCGGACCACCTGTGCGCAACGCCGACGTCCAGGAGGGCGGGGCATCGGCGCTCGATCGCCGTCATGAGGTCGGGCAGCCAGTCCTCGCTGTAGTCGTGCCGGAAGCCCGGCTCCTCGTCGCGGTAGGACATGCCGAACAGCACGCCCGGACCCTCGCGGTGCAGGTAGAAGGTGGACGCGGCATCGATGGTCATCGGCATTGACATCGGCAGTGTGTCGAGCAGGTCCGCGCTGAGCGGCTCGGTGATGAGGATCTGCCGGCGCATGGGCGAGACAGGCAGGTTCACTCCCACCATCTCGCCGAACGCGCGCGACCACGCGCCAGCCGCGCAGATGACCGTGCCCGCCCGCACCTCGCCGCTCGACGTGCGCACCGACGTGACGATGCCATCGGCCACGTCGATGCCGGTGACCTCGACACCTGTGCGCAGGGTCGCGCCGTGCCGTCGAGCACCAGTCGCATAGCCGAGGACCACAGACTCAGGACTGCAGTAGCCATCGCGGGGATGAAAGGCAGCGGCCAGGACGTCGTCGGTCACGACACCGGGGGAGAGGGCGCGCGCCTCATCGGTGGAGATGATCCGGCTCTCGACACCCATCTGGTTCTGCAGCGCCACCGAGGCCTGGTAGGTGGCGACCTCGTCCGGGTCGGTGAGCAAGAACAGATAGCCGACCTGATGCAGGTCGATCACCTGGCCGGGTCGCTCCTCGAACGTCTCGAACGCGGCAAGGCTGCGCGCTCCGAGGGCGATGTTCACCGGGTCGGAGAACTGTGCCCGGACCCCGCCTGCGGCCTTGGACGTCGACCCCGCGCCAAGTTGGTCGCGCTCGAGCAGCAGCACGTCCTTGACCCCTGCCTCGGCGAGGTGGAAGGCGATACTCGCTCCCATGACGCCGCCGCCGATGATCACGACAGCTGCCTCGGCGGGCAGCGCCGGCACGGATCGCTCGTTCATCCGAAGTTGACGCCCTGCGCGAGGGGCAGGGCGTCGGAGTAGTTCACGGTGTTCGTCGCGCGGCGCATGTACGCGCGCCACGCATCTGAGCCGGACTCGCGGCCGCCGCCGGTGCTCTTCTCGCCGCCGAACGCGCCGCCGATCTCCGCGCCGGACGTGCCGATGTTGACGTTGACGATGCCGCAGTCCGACCCGACTGCGGACATGAACGTCTCGGCCTCGCGCTGGTCGAGAGTGAAGATGCTCGACGACAGTCCCTGGGGGACGTCGTTCTGCAGCGCGATCGCCTCGTCGAGGCTGCTGTACGACAGCACGTAGAGCAGCGGTGCGAAGGTCTCGCGGCGCACGACGGGCGTCTGTGTGGTCATGCGCACGAGCGCGGGTCGCACGTAGTACGCATCCGCGGGCCCGACGTCCTCGCGGTTGCCGCCCACGACCACGGTTCCGCCATCGGCCTCCGCCTCGCGCAGCGACGACTGCATCGCCTCGTAGGCGGACGCCGTGATGAGCGGGCCGACCAGCGTGTCGGCCTCAAGCGGACTGCCGACAGGAAGTCGCGAGTACACCTCACTGACGCGACGCACCAGCTCGTCGACGATCGACTCGTGCGCGATCACGCGGCGCAGGGACGTGCACCGCTGGCCGGCAGTCCCCGCCGCCGCAAACACGATGCCCCGCACCGCAAGCTCAAGGTCCGCCGAGGGGGTGACGATCGCAGCATTGTTGCCGCCGAGTTCGAGGATGGACTGGCCGAAGCGCGCAGCGACGCGAGGTCCAACCTCCGCGCCCATGCGCTCGGATCCGGTCGCGCTGACCACGGCCACGAGCGGGCTGTCGACGATCTCCGCTGCATCGGCGCGGTCGGCGAGAACCAGGCGGTGCAGGCTCGCGGGCGCGCCCATCTCGGCGATCGACCTATCCATGAGCGCCGAGCAGGCGAGGGCGGTCAGCGGCGTGAGTTCCGACGGCTTCCACACGACGCTGTTTCCGCACACGAGCGCGATCGCCGTGTTCCATGCCCACACCGCGACCGGGAAGTTGAACGCGGAGATGACGGCGACCACGCCCCGCGGATGCCACGTCTCCATGAGCCGGTGACCGACGCGCTCCGAGGGCATCGTGCGGCCCTCGAGCTGGCGCGACAGGCCGACGGCGAAGTCGCAGATGTCGATCATCTCCTGGACCTCGCCCAGTGCCTCCGAGCGGATCTTGCCGACCTCCAGCGCGACGAGATCGGCGAGGTCCTCCTTGTGCGTTTCGAGCAGGCGGCCGAAATTCTTGACGAGGAAGCCCCGCTGCGGAGCCGGCACCGAGCGCCAGTCCAGGAAGGCCGCGTGGGCATCGGAGATCGCCTCGTGCACCTGCGGCTGATTGAGGGCGGCCACGTCGAACAGCGCCGAGCCGGTGATCGGACTGCGCGCCGTCATCCGGATCGCACCCGGCTCACGCAGGTCGACACCGCACGCGGCGAGTGCTCGTTCGGCGATGGCGACGAGATCGGGGGACTGGTTCGCGGCGGTCATGGGGAGAGTCTGCCGTGAACGTCAGATGATGCGGATGGTGACCGTGCTCCCGCGAGGAATCTTCGTCCCGGCTGCCGGATCCTGGGAGTACACGCGATCCAGCGGCGTCGCCAGCCCGGCGACCACCTTGGCCTTGAGCCCCAGGCCCTGCAGCGTCGACACGGCCTTGTCCCTGTTCATGTCGATGAGGTTGGGCACCGTGACCGGTGGCGGTCCCTTCGAGACAACGAGCGCGACCCGGCTGCCAGAGTTGACGACCGCGCCCTCCTTCGGCTTGACCGAGATGACCACTCCGTCGGGCACTGAGTTCGAGAACTTCTCGCTGACGTCGGACTTGAGCCCGGCTTCGGCGAGCGACGACTTGGCGGCCGCCAGCTTCAGACCTTCGACGTTCGGGACGGGAACCGGCTGCGGTCCCTTCGACACCACGATGTCGACCGACGTTCCCGGCTTGACCGACGCTCCGACCTTCGGCGACGTGGACACGACTGCGCCGATCTCCACCTTGTCGTCGTATGCCTGGGTTATCGATCCCACCGTCAGGTTCGCTGCGGTGATCGCGGCGGCTGCCTTGGCCTGCGGCACGCCCTTGACCGCGGGAACGTCGTAGCGCTCGGGTCCCTTCGAGACGATGGCGTCGACGGTGCTGTCGACCTTGGCGCTGTCGCCCGCGGCCGGGTTCGTGCTGATGATCGTCCCGGGAGCAGCCGTCTCGCTGAACTCCTCGCCGGCTACTGCCAACGACAGTTGCGACCCGGTCATCACCTTGGTTGCCTGCTCGACGCGCTGCCCGACGACGTTGGGAGTAGCCACCGACTTGCCCGGGCCGGCCGCGATGTACCAACCGGTGAACGCGGCTGCGAGCACAGCGATCACGAGCATGACGATGATCCACGGCGCCTTGCTGCGGCGGTAGCGCACGGCCGGATCCGGAGTGCGGCTGGTCGGCTGGGTGGAGCGCTGGGACGGGGGTGGCGGGCTGCCGGCGGCACCGCGCGCGGCGGCGGCTCCCGACCCGGCCGCGAGCTTTGCCTGCATGGACGCGTCGACGACCAGCGTGTCCTGGGAGTCGATGAACGGACGCGGCGGCGGCAGGATCGTCCGCACGTGCCGTACGTCGGCCAGGAAGTCGGATGCATTCTGGTACCGCAGTGATGCATCGCGACGGGTCGCCGTGACGACCAGCGCGTCGACATCGGCAGGAATGGCGCTGCGGACCGACGACGGAGCGGGCACGTCGTTGTTGACGTGCTGGTACGCGACGCTCAGCGGGCTCTCGCCCGCATGCGGCACCTGGCCGGTGATCATCTCGAACAGCAGGATGCCCGCGGCGTACACGTCGGAGCGTCCGTCGGCCTCGCCGCGCTCCACCTGCTCTGGCGACAGATAGGCGACCGTGCCGATGATCATTCCCTGCGTGACGCTGTGTCCGCTGGTCTCGAGTGCGCGCGCGAGGCCGAAGTCGGCGACCTTGACCCGGCCGTCGTCGGAGATGAGGACGTTCTCGGGCTTGATGTCGCGGTGGACGAAGCCGGCCGCGTGCGCGGCCACGAGCGCCTCGAGGACCGGGTCCAAGAACACGAGGCCCTGCTCCGGGCTGAGGGGGCCGTACTGGCGAAGCACGTCGCGCAGGGTGCGTCCGGGCACGTATTCCATGGCCAGATACACCAGGCCATCGGCCTCGCCCTGGTCGTAGACGGCGACCACGTGCCCGTGGGTGAGCCGGGCCGCAGACTTCGCCTCGCGCTGGAACCGGGAGACGAACGCCTCGTCGTGGGCAAGGTGGGAGTGCATCACCTTGAGGGCGACGATGCGGTCCAGGCGAAGGTCGGTGGCCCGATAGACGGTGGCCATGCCGCCCCGGGCAATGAGGGAGAGCACCTCATAGCGGCCGTCGACAATGCCGCCGACCAGGCCGCTTTGCCCAGACGTCTCCACGCTTGCGAGTCTAGGTTGGCTCGCGGAGGCCCAGCAGTTGCCACGCCCGCCCGGCGGCCTCGGCACGAACAGCTCGCGGCCCACTCACCCGTTCGACGAGGATTCCGGCGTCCCCCAGGTCGTGCCTGACGATGCTCGCGATGATCCCGTGCTCGCGCTCGCGGACCTCCGGGCCGTCGCGCTGGATGCCATCGGCCTCCCACGGCAGGTCGATGTCGCACCAGAGCACGAGGTCGTACCCGCGGGCGAGGTCGACTGCCGGTCCGATCAGGGTGTCATCGTCGAAGTACGCGACGCTGTAGACCGCGATCATGAGTGGCGCGGAGTCCGCGATCACGATTCCCGACGGGCAGCTCATCGCGGCGGCGTCCTCGTCGGACTGCTGGCCGAGCATGATCGCCCGCTGCTCGGACTCGACAGGATTGCGACCCGCCTCGTCGACGAACGCGCGCAGTCTCTCCGGGACGACGCAGGCGTCAAGGGTCCGGCCCAGATCCTGTGCGAGCGTGGACTTGCCCGAGCATTCGCCGCCGATGAGCCCGATCCTGCGCACGTCGCCCGTCACGCGTCGAGGCTACGGGGTAGCGTCCACGAGCATGGATACGCCGTTCGCCTACGCAGCGGTGCTGGCGTTCGTCCTGGTCGGCTGCCTGTGGCTGGAGATCGCGCTTCGCACGCGCGTATTCGTTCGTCCGAGGCGGCTGCTCCTGTCGATCGTGCCCGTCGTCATCGTGTTCTTCCTGTGGGACGCGTACGCGGTGAGCCGCGGGCACTGGTACTTCGACACGGACCAGATCCTGGGCATCTACGCGCCGTGGTCGGTGCCGCTCGACGAGATCGGCTTCTTCGTCGTCATCCCGCTCGCGTCGATTCTCACCTTCGAAGCGGTGCGCAGCGTCAGGGGCTGGACGGCTGGTGACGAGTCATGACATACACCCAGTTCGGTGTCATCGCGGTGCTGCTCGTCTGTGGTTTGGACATGTGGGTGTTTCGCACTCGGCTGATCAGGCGCCGGCTGTTCTGGGTCTCGTACGCGATCATCGTGTTCTTCCAGCTGATAACGAACGGGCTGTTCACCGGCTTCGGCATCGTGCAGTACGAAGGCGACGCGATCATCGGATCCACGTCGCCAGCATCGGGAGCTCCGCCGTTCATCGGCGACGGACGGATCGCGTTCGCTCCAGTCGAGGACCTGCTCTTCGGATTCTCGATCGTGCTGCTCACGCTGGTGCTGTGGGTGTTCTGGGGTCGTCGCGGAGTAGACCGATCACCGAATTCCGGCCCCCCGATTTGGCGGCGATCGGCGCGCTAGGCCCGCCGCCGGCCCCGCGAGTGGGCACTTGTCGGGCCGATCCGGCCGATTTTGCCCCGACAAGTGCCCACTCGCGGATAAGTGGGCGCTAGTCGTCGCAGCCGATGCCGTCGCCGTCGGTGTCTAACCGGTAGATGTCCCGCCCGGTGATGACGACTCGACCCGTGTACTTCGGGCCGTCGCCGGATCCGCCGATGCAGTCATAGTCCGACGCGGGAGGCAGGCACGGCTTGTAGCCAGGAGTGCACTTCTTCGCCGGCGCCTGCGTCGCGAAACCGGGTCCCGATGTCGACATGAGCAGCGACCCGACCATCGCGGCCGTGCCGACGATGCCAACTGATCTGCGCATCCGGCATTACACACCCGTTGAGTGGCCAGTTGTGGGGGTTTTCAGCGGTCCGGCCACCCCCACGACTGGCCACTCAACGGATGCGGAGGGCGGGGTTAGGCGACGGGCATGCCGGGGCCGTAGCGGCGGCGCGCTCGGCGGGCGCGGATCAGCGCCGGTCCGGCAACCGCAAGGCGCCGGCGCATCGGCACGCTCGCCCGCTTCGCGAACACGTCAAACCCGTTGCGCTCGACCTCGTCGACGATGCCGCAGTACAGGATGCGCGCGGCCTCGATGCAGTCGCGGGATGACGGGTGCAGCATCGCGATGCCCGGTCGCGCCGACTCCTCGAGCGCACGCACGCGTTCGACCTGGAAGACCAGCGCGTCGCGGATCGCGGGCGTCATCACGCGCGCTTCGAGGTCTGTACGGGTGACGCCGTAGGCCAGCAGTTCGTCGAGCGGCAGGTACACGCGACCTCGGTCGAGATCCTCGCCGACGTCGCGGATGAAGTTCGCGAGCTGAAACGCGACGCCGAGGTCCTTCGCGCGGTCAAATGCCTCGGGCGAGGTCGGTCCGAGGATCGGGATCATCTGAAGCCCGATCACGGCCGCAGATCCGTAGACGTACTCGTAAAGGTCGTCATACGTCGCGTAGTCGTCGACCGTCAGGTCCATCGCCATCGAATGCAGGAAGGCCTCGAAGTGCGCCACGGGGATGTCCCACCGCCGCACAGTGTCGACTACTGCCCGGCAGATCGGGTCGGTCGACGAGCCACGGGAGAGGTCGTCGAGGAAGGCGCGTCCCCACGTGCCGAGCCACTCGGCCCGCTCGGCACCGGACAGCGTCGACGACAGGTCGTCGACGATCTCGTCGGCATAGCGGGCGAACCCGTAGAGCGCATGGACGTAGGGCCTCTTGACCGGCGGCAGCAGCAGCGTTGCCAGGTAGTAGGTCTTGCCGTGCGCGGCGTTGAGCTCGCGGCATCGCTCGTAGGACTCGCGCAGAGCCGGGTCGGTGATGCCCGCCGCGTCGAGTTCGCGACCGCTCACACGGGCACCTTCTCGCGCGTGGGCCACTTCATCGCCTCGGCCAGTTCGATCTCCTGCTCGGTATGCGGCGTGAGGCCAACGTCGTCGGTCGAGCCCATCGCCAGCCGTCGCTCACGCGGACTGGCGAGGAGGATCAACAGCACGACTGCGATCGCGACAAGGAAGGTGATGCTGTCGGCGATGTCGGTGAGGTTGTCGGCGTTCGTGGAGCTCTCGATCATGCCGTGAACCGTGAAGCCTGCCGTGAGGAAGACCGCGATCCGCATCTCACGCACCGACAGTCCGGTTGCGGCGAAGAGCGGCAGGAACCACAGCAGGTACCAGGGCTGCACGACCGGCCCGAGGACGACGATCACGCCGAGAGCGAGCCCCGCTCCGCGCACGGGGCTGCGTCCGCCGGGCCGGAAGATGAGCCAGGCGATGACGGCCAAGGCGGCTGCCGTGCCAACCGTGCGCACGACTCCGAGGACAGTGCTCTCGTTCTCGGTCCAGCCGATCCACGTGGTGAGCAGGCCGAGCGGCTTGCCTAGTGCGGTACTCGGAGACAGCCAGGTGAGCACACCGGACGGCGTGCTGAACGTCGCCTTGAGCACTCCACTTCCGGCGCCGGCTATGAGCATCATCGGCGCGATCGTGCACACCATGACCAGAGCGGTGAGCAGCCAGGCACGGATGCGCGCCAGCCACGACCCGTCGCGCCCCGCCCACAACAGTCCCACGAAAGGCAGGACGAGCAGGCAGATCGGCTTGACGGTCGCACCGAGACTGATCGCGATCGTGCCCCACACGCAGTGCCGTTCGGCCGCGAGCGTGATGCCGGTGACGAGCAGGCCGACCATGAGTGCGTCGTTGTGGGCACCGGCGATGAAGTGCATGAGGACGACCGGATTCAGCACTCCGAGCCAGAGCGCGCGGGCCGGGTCGATGCCGTGCATGCGCGCGAGTCGCGGCAGGTAGATCGCGACCAGGGCGACGCCGGCAACGGCGACGAGACGGAACAGCAGCGCGCCGAGATATGCGTTGGGGTGCACGAAGTTCGCGACGCCGCGCTCGATCATGAGGAACGACGGGCCGTAGGGCGTGGGCGACTCGATCCACATGGGGTCGGCGCCGTCCTCGAACCAGCCGGGAATGACGTTGACGCCCGTGGTTGTCGGATCGAATCCGGCGCCGAACACGCGGCCTTGCACGTAGTAGGAGTACGCGTCGCGGCTGAACAGCGGCGGTGTGACCAGCAGCGGCACCACCCACATCGTGAGCACGCCGATGAGGTCGCGAAGAGGCGTTCGCACGCCCGCGCGTCCGCGCGACAGCAGCTCGTAGCCGAGCACCAGCCACGCTTGAAGAAGCATCGCCAGGCCGATGATGACTAGGGCACGGGCCGCGAGGGAGCCGGCGAGCGAGGCGCGCAGGGCCGAGACGACCGGGCTGTCCAGCATGCTCGACGAGGGAGGCAGCCAGCCGACGCCGAGCGCGCCGACGGCAACGAGGGCGGTCCCGACCAGGCCGGGCGTGCCGTGTCGAAGAACGAATCGAGTATTGGGGCTCACGTGCGCGCGGCGCGCGAGCGGTAGGCGGTGTCCTTGCCGATCACGCGCTCGGCGGCCAGGCGGCCTGAGATCAGGACCATGGGGACGCCAACTCCAGGCTGGGTGCCTGAGCCGGTGAACACCACGTTCTGCCCCCACAGGTTGCCCGGGCGGAACGGCCCGGTCTGGAGGAACGAATGGGCCGCAGCGAAGGGCGCGCCTCGTTCCATGCCCCGATGCTCCCAGTCGAGCGGTGTGGTGAGGTCCTCGACCTCGATCGCGTCGCCGAAGCCGACGTAGCCTCGCGATTCGAGGGTGCGGACCACCTCATCGCGATATCGGGAGCCTTCACTGCGCCAATCGATCCCGGCGTCGAGGTTCGGCGTCGGGAACAGGACGTAGTAGATCTCCTTGCCCTGCGGCGCCAACGACGGATCCGACCTCGACGGGTTCGTGACGAGGAAGCTCGGATCGCTCATGAGCTGACCCTTGTCGATCAGCTCGTCGAAGACGCCGCGCCACGCATGGCCGAAGTGGATGTTGTGGTGGGCGATCTTGCCGTAGGTCGCGGACGATCCGGCGAGCATGAGGAAGCACGACGGGGAGTACGACAGGCGTCGTACCGACCATGGCTCGCGCCCGAGCAGGTCGCGGTACGCGACGGGCAGGTCGGGGTTCAGCACGACCACGTCCGCGGCGATGCGCTCACCGTCCGCGGTGAGAACGGCAACGGCCCGGTCGCCCACGGTCTCCACCGACGTGACCTCCGTGCCGTACCGCACCTCGACGCCGTGCTTCTCCGCGGCGGCCGCCATCGCGATCGGCACGGCGTGCATGCCGCCCTTGGGGAAGTAGACGCCGGCGACGGAGTCCATGTACGAGATCACGGCGTAGATCGCCAGCGCGTCGTACGGCGACAGTCCCGCGTACATGGCCTGGAAGGAGAAGACGCGCTCGGTGCGCGGATCGGTCATGAACTCGCGGACCTTCGGGGCGAGCTTGCGGAACCCGCCCATCGCCGCCAGCCGCGCGAGCGACGGGGTCAGCAGGTCCAGCGGGGAGTCGATGTTGCGGTCGATGAAGTCGGCCATCTCGTAGCGGTACAGCCGTGAGACGAAGTCGACGTACTTCCGGTAGCCGGCGGCCTCGCGCGGTCCGATGACGCGGTCGATCTCGTCGGCCATCTCCTCCACGTCCGAATGTACGTCGAGAAGGGACCCGTCCGGGTAGAAGGACCGATACAGCGGCGAGACCGGCTCGAGCGTCAGCCAGTCGTCCATGTCCTCACCGACGGAGTCGAATGCATCGCGGATGAGGTCCGGCATCGTGAGGACCGTGGGGCCGGTGTCGAACTGGAAGGTGCCGTCGGCGGTGTCGATGTTCAGACGACCGGCCCGCCCGCCGGGGACCAGTTCGCGCTCGAGAACGGTCACTTTCCGGCCGGCTCCCGCCAGCCGCATCGCCGCCGACAGCCCGCCGAGTCCGGCGCCGACGACAACGACGTGCTCGGTAGGTCCGGTGACCGTGCGCATCACATGCTCCGGCGGGTGGCGGCGTACGCCAGGCCGGTGAGCACCGCTCGGGCGTCGGGCACCAGATCCGCCGTGTCGAGCGCCGCCAGCGATTCCTCGAGGCGCTCACTGATCAGCGCCTCGGTGTGCTCGAGGGCGCCGGTGTCGGTGATGATCTCGCGCAGCGCGGCTACGCCGTTCGCGTCGAGGCCCGGATCGCCGAGGTGCCGTCGCACGACCGCAGCCTGGGCCGGGGTACTCCGCTCGACCGCGATCGCCATGAGCACGGTTCGCTTGCCCTCGCGCAGGTCGTCGCCGGCAGGCTTTCCGGTCTCCTTCGGGTCGCCGAATACCCCGAGAATATCGTCGCGCAGCTGGAAGGCCTCGCCGAGCGGCAGCCCGTATCCGGTGTAGGCGGCCGCGACCGACGGGTCCGCGCCGGCGAGCGCCGCGCCCAGGTGCAGCGGCCGCTCGATCGTGTACTTCGCAGACTTGTAGCGCACGACCGTCAACGCGCGCTCGACCGAGCCGCCGCCGCGCGCCTGCTCGAGCAGGTCGAGGAACTGGCCGGCCATGAGCTCGGTGCGCATCTCGTCGTAGACGGCTTTTCCACGCCGGAGGGACTCGTCGGGGAACTCGGTGGTGAGCAGCAGTTCGTCAGCCCACGACAGGCACAGGTCACCGAGCAGGATGGCCGCGCCGACGCCGAACGACTCGGGGGAGCCGAGCCACTCCGCACCTCGGTGAACCCCGGCGAAGCGCCGGTGGGCGGAGGGCAGCCCTCGGCGGGTGTCGGACCCGTCCATGACGTCGTCGTGGATGAGAGCGCAGGCCTGGAGGAACTCCAGCGAGGCCGCCGCACGAAGCGCGGCGTCGTCGAGTTCCATAGAGCCGCCGGCGCCGCGCCAGCCCCAGTAGCAAAATGCGGGGCGCAGCCGCTTGCCGCCGGCGAGCAGGTCGGACAGCGCATCGACCATGGACTGCAGGTCGGGACTGACCCGGGCGAGCACGGCGCACTGGTGGGCCAGGACCTCGTCAACGACCGCCTGAACCCGGGTACGGAGGTCAGCCTCGTCGAGGGGGCTGATCGTCTCTGGCACCGTCCGAGCCTAGGGCCATTCGGTGTCTTCGGCGCCCCGTAGTCTGTGCGCATGAATCCGGCCGCCTCTTTGGGAGAGGTGATCTCCAGCGGGCAGCGCTCGTTCTCGTTCGAGCTCTTTCCACCCAAGACGCCCGAGGGCGAGATCGCGCTGTGGCAGACGGTCCGGGCCATCGAGATGCTCCGCCCGACCTTTGTCTCGGTCACCTATGGCGCCGGCGGCTCCACGAGGGACCGAACGGTCGAGATCACCAGCGAGATAGCCCGGCAGACCACCCTCACGCCGGTCGCCCACCTCACCTGCGTAGGCGCCAGCCGCGACGAATTGCGGGGCGTGATCGCCCAGTACGCGGCCGAGGGGGTCAGCAACATGCTCGCGATCAGGGGCGACATGCCTGCCGGGCCAACTGCCGCCTGGGAATCGACCTCCGGTGGCCTGAATCACGCCGTGGAGCTCGTCGAGTTGATCCGCGAGCTTGGTGAATTCACCGTGGGGGTGGCCGCATTCCCTGAGGTGCACCCGGAGTCGAAGGACCTTGACGAAGACGCCAAAGTCCTCGCCATGAAGCAGGACGCGGGCGCGGAGTTCGCGATCACGAACCTGTTCTTCCGGGTGGAGGACTACGAGCGGCTCGTCGAGCGTGCTGCCGTGCACGGCTGCACGATGCCGATCGTGCCCGGCATCATGCCGGTCACCAACGTCTCGCAGATCGAGCGGTTCACTGCCCTGTCCGGCGCGGTTTTCCCCGCGGACCTCGCTGCGCGATTCACGGCGATCGCCGACGACACCGACGCCGTCGTCGTACTTGGAGTCGAAGTCGCCGCCCAGATGTGCCAGCGCCTCCTCGAGGGTGGGGCGCCCGGCCTGCATTTCTACACGCTCAATCGCTCGCACTCCACAATCGAGGTGTACGAGGCGCTCGGCCTCGGCGCGGCCACCGGGTAACGGACCGGTGACTCGATGACGATCGACGGCCTGGCGCCAGCCCTGCTCGTCGGGGCGCTCATCGTCTTGGCGGCCATCCTCGGCGTGAGATTCGCCGGACGACTTGGCGTGTCCGGACTGTTCTTGTACCTGCTCCTGGGCATCGCGCTCGGGTCGACCTTCCCTGCGCTCGACCTGCAGAACGCCGAGCTCGCCACCGTCCTGGGCTACAGCGCGCTCGTGCTGATTCTCGCGCAGGGCGGGCTCACCACGAGGATGTCCGCGCTCAAACCGGTGATGTGGCCGGCGCTGACCCTCGCGTCAGTGGGGGTGGCGGTCAGCATCACCGTGGTAGCGCTTCCGCTCATCTTCATTCTGGACATGTCTCCCCAGATCGCCATCCTTCTCGGCGCGGTCCTCGCCGCGACCGATGCGGCTGCCGTGTTCTCGGTCATGCGCAAGATCCGGACGTCCGGACGTATGCGAACTCTGCTCGAGGCGGAGGCGGGCTTCAACGACGCGCCAATCGTCGTGCTGGTGTCGGTGGTGGCTAGTGCCGACTTTGGCGTGACACCGATCTGGCAGATCCCGATCATCGTCGCCCTTGAGCTCGCGGGCGGTGCCGCGATCGGCGTGGCCTTCGGCTACTTCGCGCGCTGGGTGCTGCCCCGGCTGGCCCTGCCGTCCGTTGGCCTGTATCCCATCGCGGCGCTTGCCCTGCTCGTCGCGACCTACGGCGCCGCGGCGATGATCCATTCGTCGGGATTCATCGCCGTCTACCTCGCCGCGATCATCATCGGCTCCACCGCGCGCCTGCCGCACCGTCGCTCCATCATCGGCTTCCACGACGGTCTCGCCTGGATCGCGGAGATCGGCCTGTTCGTCATGCTCGGCGCGCTCGCGGAGATCGATCGCCTGCCGGCCGCGATCCCGACCGCACTGTTCGTCATCGTCGTGCTGGTCGTGTTCGCCCGCCCGCTCGCGGTGATCGCATCGCTTGTGCCGTTCCGATGGCCGATCCGATCGATCGCCTTCGCCTCCATTGCCGGACTCCGCGGTGCGGTGCCCATCGTCTTCGCCGCGATTCCGCTGGCCGCTGCCGTGACCGGCGCGACCGAGGTGTTCGACGTGACGCTTCTCGTCGTCCTGACCTTGCTGCTCGTGCAGACGCCTATCCTCGCGCCTCTGGGTCGACGGCTCGGCGTGGTGCTCTCCGATGAGGTTGTAGAACTCGAGGTGGAGGCCGCGCCGCTCGACGGCATGCATGCGCTCGTGCTCGGCATCGAGGTCCCCGAGGGCTCCGGCTTCGTCGGCACCTTCGTCCCGGAGATCGGCCTGCCGACGGGAGCCGTCGTCGCCCTCATCGTGAGAAACGGCGAGGCGCTCGCGCCCGACGTCAATACACGCATCCGCGCGGGCGACCAACTGCTCATCGTCACCACGGAGGATGCCAGGACGGCCACCGACGTGCGCATTCGTGCCGTTGCGCAGGGTGGCCGCCTGGCCCGGTGGCTGGCTCCGCCACCGATCGTCAAGAAACCTACTTCGGGGAGAAGGCGCGGATAGGCCGCACGTAGTTCGCGAAGCTCTTGTCGCTCGGCGCCGGCTTGTAGTCGGAGTAGAAGTCCTGGATCCAGGCGAACATCGGATCGACCTCGGAGGAACTCCAGTAGCCGTGAAGCTGGAAGTTCTTCAGCATCTCCTTGCGTAGGAACATCACCCGCAATTCGTCGCGCGAGGGCAAGTACCAGTCCGTCTTTCCGCCCCCGCGAAATGCGCGGGCCGAACTCGCGGCACCCGACGTACATACCGTGAGCATCGCCGTCGTGTTTGCCGCGCCAGCACCGATACCGGTGCCCTGCGTCCCGGGGATCGAGTCGACGTGGTTCTGGCACCAGTCGAGGTTGGGGTCGCCAGCACGGGAGTCCCATGTGCTGGAGGCGGCTTCGAGGTATCGGCCCCACGGTTGCGGTCTCTTGGCGGAGTAGAAGACCCGGCCGCGTCCAGGGCCGATGTCTCCGACGACGCAGTAGCCGCCCTTGGAGCACGACAGTGTGGCTCGTCTTTCAGTGCGACGGCACTCACCGTTCTTCGCATAGCGCGCGAAGCCGGTTGCCTTGTTGACGCACTTGATCTTCGCCGTCGAGACGGGCGTCGCAGAGGCGCTGCCCGCCTGGGCGGCAACGAGAATTCCGGAGGCGAGCATCGTCAGGGCGAGAACTATTGACGGGATCCGTCGGCCCCTCGCGCGGGCAGTTGGGGTAGTTGGCATGCGAACCCTCCAAGTCATTGACTGTCGAGGTGGATATCGGCACAGGCTGCTCCCCGTATACCCCTTCTGGCAAGCCCCCTAACGGCCAATGAGCTCGGCCACGATCTCCGCGCCCATGCCGACGAGGGGAAGCCCGCCTCCCGGGTGAGCCGAGCCGCCGACGAGAAACAGGCCGGGAATCGGCGACTGATTGGCGGGCCGCTGGAACGCCGCTCGCGATCCGTTGCTTGAACTGCCGTAGATGGAACCGCCGGGGGCGCGAGTGGACCGCTCCAGGTCGGCCGGCGTGCGAATCTCGCGCCAGAGCACTCGGTCGCGCACGTCCATCCCGCGCTCCGCAAGCCGGCCAAGCACGTGATCGGCATAGGCTGCGGCGCGCCCGGCGGCATCCCAGTCGACGGCATTGCGCGACGTGGCGTCGTGCCGCGGCGCATTGACGAGGATGAACCACGACTCGCTGTCGTCGTCGGGTCGCATGCGCGGATCGTCCGGCACGCACGCGTAGATCGCCGGGTCCTCCACCGGCCGGGGGTGCGGTCCGAAGATCGAGTCGAACTCATCGTCGTAGTCGTCGGGGAACCACACGTTGTGGTGCTGAATGCCGGGAGTGCGGCCGCGCAGTGCGAGAAGGATGACGAAGCCCGCGAGCGACTGACCCGCGTTGCCGATATCGCGAGCAACTCTTGCCGCGCGTCGGTCCGCAGTCAGATCTCCGTAGACGCTCGAGGCGTCGGCGTTCGCGACCACGATGTCCGCGGCGACAACCTCGCCGCTTGACAGGCGCACGCCGCTAACCGTGCCGTCCGTCAGCTCGATCCTTGCGACGTCGGCCCCGGCCCGCATGACGACGCCACGGTCCGTGCATCGCTTCGCGAGCGCGGTGCCGAGGGTGCCGAGCCCGCCGCCGAGATGCCACACCCCGAAGGTCTGCTCGATGTACGGGATCGTGGCGAGTACCGCCGGTGCCGACCGTGGATCCGAGCCTGCGTATGTCGCGTAGCGGTCGAGCACCAGCCGAAGCCGGGGATCGGCGAGGTACTCCCTGCCGAGGTCGCGCAAGGACGTTCGCGGCGCAACCGTCCGCACGTCGCTCGGGTCCTTCGCGAGGGACAGGAGTGTTCGCCAGCCACGCAGTGGGGACTGGAGGAACGGCTCGCGGGTGATCTGCCACATCCTCGCGGCCCGGTCGATGAGGCGGCGCCAATCGTCGTTGGCCGATCCGCCGAACGCGTCACCGAAAGCGACGGCGGCCTTCGCCGGGTCGACACCCGGGACGACGACAGACGAGCAGTCGGCAAAGTGGTAACCGAACGCGGGTTCCAGTGGTTGGAGATCGATCGCCTCCTCCAGTGGGCGACCGGTTTTCAAGAAGAGGTCGCGATACACGGCCGGGAGGGTGAACAGGCTGGGGCCGGTGTCGAAGACGAAGCCATCGCGCTCGAATTGGGCGAGCTTGCCGCCGAACGAGTCGGACTGTTCGAGGACGGTCACGTCGTGCTTCTTCACCGCGAGCCGGGCGGCAACCGCCATGCCGCCGACGCCGGCACCGATAACGACCACTCGGCTCATGCGCTCGCGTCCACGCTGATGGATCGGCCCTTCCAGTTGTTGAGGCCGCGCGCCTGTCGTCGCCAGGACACGACGTTGAGCACGGCGAAGGCAGCAATTGACGCGGGATGCAGCAGTGCGTCGGGAAGCACCTGCTCACGAGTGCGGTGCGCGACGAGACTGCGGCTTGCCACTCCCGCTGCGTATCCAATTCGTCCCCAGCGGCGTGTGTTGCGATCGGTGCCTGCCACTGCTGCGATGGCGGGAACCACGTAGGTCGCCAGGAGCGCAGCGTTGACCGCGAGGGAGCCGACGGGGCCACCGAAGGCCGACCACAGTGACTTGCTGTAGCCGTCCGCCACAGCAGCACTGCCTTCGTACATGCGGCAGTGTGCGAGTCGTGATCCGTCGACCGTCGCGGCGTGCTCGCCGCTGGCCTTCACCGCGCGCATGAGTGCAACATCCTCGATGACTTCCGATCGCACCGCCATGTGACCGCCGATCGCGCGGTAGGTGGCCGTATCGAAGACAAGGAACTGCCCGTTCGCCGCGGACAGTGAGGTACGGGTCGATGACTCGGCCCAGCCCAACGGCATGGTCGCCACCCAGGACCAGGTCACGAGCGGCTGCACCAGGCGTTCCAGCGCGCCGCCGGCAAGCTGCAGCGGATACGGCGCTACCAATGCGAGGTTGTTCTCGCGAAGCGTCTGCACAGCGGCCCTGATCGCATGCGGGTAGAGCATGACGTCGGCGTCGACGAAGACCAGCACCGTCCCGGCCGCCTCATCGGACAGTCGCTGACATGCCCACGGCTTGCCGAGCCAGCCAGGGGGAGGCGGGACGTCCGCGCCCTGGACGAGGGTCAATCGCGGATCACGTGCCGCCTTGCGCTGCACGATCGCGGCAGTCGCGTCGGTCGAGCCGTCATCCAGAACGATCACGTCGAGATGGGGCACTCCGGTCTGGGTGAGGATCGACTGCAGCGTCGCCTCAATGTGACCGGCCTCGTTTCGGGCCGGCACGAGAACGGTCACCCGCTCGTCCACAGCTGGACTCGCGGGGTCGGGGGAGCGCAGGTACCTGAGGTTGACGGCCGTGTGAGCGGCGAGTGCGCACGCCCCGACGGCTCCGGCGCGCACGAGCCCTCGGCCGGCTGCCGCCATCACCATTGGGGCTGGCTCCACATGCGCCACAGCCACGGCACGACGACTATGCCCATGCAGACGCCGCCCCACAGGGCGACGGCCGGTCGGTCGAAGAACAGCAGGTTCGCCACGATGCTCGACGCGAAGACCCACGTCAGCAGAACGGTAGGCACGCCGTCGGAACTGAACTTCCTCGGCAGGCGGTTGAGCAGGAACATCAGAACTATCGCGGCAAGCAGCCAGCCGAGATAGTTCTGCAGGGGAATGCCGGGAACACCCGGCAGGGCCCAGCCCGCGTCGGTCCAGGTCCAGTAGCCCTCGCCGACCATCTGCGGATCCAAGAACAGGTCCCAGGCTGCGAGCAGCCAGCCGCCGAGGAGTGCGGTTCCCAGGTTCGTGGTCGACAGTCGTTGCGCTGCCAGCAGGCACGGGTAGGCCATCATCGACCAGGCGAGCGGGATGACGAACGGCACGCCGAAGATCGACGGGCCGAGGTCACCGGAGTACAGGTAGGTCCCGAACGGGAACGACGTCTGAAGTCCGATGAACTCGATTCCCCACCCGAAAAGCAGTGATATTGCAAGGAATCCGGCGGCCCACGCCACCCCGCGACTCAGGTATGCGTGCGTTGCACTGGCGAGGAAGAAGGTGATGACGGTGAGAATCGTCAGCGCGGTTCGGCCGCCGTCGCCCAGGAGCACCCAGATGATCTGGCCCAGGATTGTCGCGGCGGCCAGGCCCCACGGCAGGTACGTGATCCATCCCGATGGTCCGCCGCTCCGGTCGGAGTGCGGGCCGGTATAGACGCGGATGCTCATCGGGCCGAGTCTAGGGTTGGAACCATGGATGACCGCGCAGACATCATCGAGACCGGCTCGCGCTGGGCGAGGGCCGCGCGGATCGTCATCGACGCTCCTCCTCAGCAGATCTTCGACGTGCTTGCCGACCCAGCCATGCACGTCAGCATTGACGGCTCCGGAAGCGTGACGCGGCTGCTCTCCGGTCCTGACCGGCTGTTCCTCGGCGCGCATTTCGGGATGGGCATGCGCATCAAACTGCCGTATCGGACCGATAACACCGTGGTCGAGTTCGAGGAAGGCAGGCGGATCGCCTGGTGTCACTTCTTCAAGCACCGCTGGCGCTATGAGCTCCTTCCGGTCGAGGGCGGATCCACGCAGGTCACGGAGACCTTCGACGGGCGAACGGCACTGTTCCCGCCGGGCCTGATGGCGATCCGCGCCTACGACAACAACCAGGTCGCCGTCGCTAAGACCCTGGTCAGGCTGAAGCGATTCGTCGAGCAGGGTTCCGTCGCCGAGGTGCCGTCATGACCGTTGCCGTGATCTTCGCGTCGCGTCGGACGTCGTCGAACACCCGCGAGTACATCGAGACGGCTGCACGCATGGCCGAGCTCGCTGCCCAGCAGCCCGGGTACGTCGACATGGTCAGCGTCCACGACGAGGCGACGGGGGAGGGCATGACCGTGTCGTTCTTCGTCGACGAGGCAGCCGCGTTGGCGTGGAAGCAGCATCCCGAGCATCTGGAGGCGCAGCGGCGCGGAGTCGAGGCGTTCTACGAGGAGTACCGGATCTGGGTGGCCGACGTGAGTCGGGAGTACTCCTTCTCCCGCGACGAACGAGCAGCTCGGTGACCGCGCTGCTGCGGCCGGCCGTGCTCATCCCGATAGCGCTGGTCGGCGTCGTCGTGATCAGCATCGGGCTGTACCTGTTCCAGCCGTGGAAGCTGTTCGTGGACACGACCGTCAACGAGGCGTCTCCGCTGGTGTCCGCCTCACCCGCTCCTGCTCCGCCAGACCCGGCGTCAGACCTGTCGACATCGGCGGGCCAGACGCCCGTGCCTGCGCCCACCAAGTCGACCAGCGGTCCGGTCGTCGTGTCGACGGGGACGTTCATCAGCCACGAGCACGGCACGACGGGGACTGCCCAGGTCATCCGGCGGGGCAGCGGTGAGCACGTGCTGCGGATCGAAGGCCTCGACACGAGCAACGGGCCGGACCTGCACGTCTGGCTCACCGACGCACCGGTGATCGAGGGCACAGATGGGTGGTTCGTGTTCGACGACGGCGAGTACGTCGACCTTGGCGAGCTCAAGGGGAACAAGGGCAACCAGAACTACCCGATCCCCGCCGACGTCGATCTGAGCGACCTCGACAGCGTCTCGATCTGGTGCGAGCGGTTCTCGGTCTCCTTCGGCGCAGCCGCCCTGACCTGACGGCTAGGGAACTAGGGCTTCGGGATCGACACGACGTTGGACGTCACGCCACCGGCGCGGAACTTGAGGTCTACGCCGTACTGCGGTGCGCGATGGCGCCACGTGAAGGTGCCGTCGGACCCAACGTGATCCGTGGGCCGGATCCGGACGAACTTCTTGGTCCCTTGCTCCCTAATGAAGGCGCGCGCCGGTGTCTTGGCGCCCAGGCCGGCGGACGTGCCGTCGATCACCCAGTATTTCTTGCCCTTGATGGTCGTGTAGTGGAAGGCGATGGTGACCGCCTTGGTGGCCGGCGCGGGAGTCGTCGACGGAGTGCCCGGCGTCGGTGCCGTGCCAGCGCCACCGCCGCCGGCCTTCGTGCATAGTCCGGCGTCAATGCCCGCGCCGCAGGTCAGCTTCACCGGACCCATGCCGATCTGCAGTTGCCCGACCGGGTTGATCGACTCACCGTTCCACTGCTCGCCGTTGAGCGCCGCAGAGCCGTTCCACGCGGTGGCTCCGCCGGACTTCGACATCGCGACGATGAACGGCGTGCCCTTGACGAAGAAGCACTTGACGATGGCCGTCGACTCATCGCATCCCTGGAACGTCGCACCGACAGTCCAGCCGGCCACTCGCTTGTAGGGATCGATCGTTGCGCTGGTTCCCGAGTACATCTGAATGCCGAGCAGCGAGAAGCGCGTCGACGTCCACATGTACCAGAAGGTGCCACCGAGTCCCAGGCGGATGGAGTCGACGAACGTGCGCGCCACGTACGCACCGCTCGTGCCGAGATCGAAGTCAGTGTGCGGGGTCGTGCCCGGACCCGCGAGGCCGTAGTTGACCTCCGTGTCCCAGACCAGTCCCGGCGTCCGGGGGTCGTTGCCCGTCGAGGCGTTGAGCACCTGGCGCCACGCCTGGATGCTGTTGTACCGATCAACTGGGCTGGCGTTGCCTGCCGGGTACGTGTGGATCGTCCAGCCCTCCATCGGGAACCCGCGCGCCTTGAGTGCTGCGGCGTACGGACCGAAGAAGTTCTTCACTGAGCTGGCCAGCCGAGTCGTCGTCGACGCTGCGAAGACGAGCGTGTTCGGGTTTGTGGCGTTCACCGCAGCGTTCGCGCGCGCGGTCATGTCCGCCATCTGGTCGGGCGTCCCGGTCCAGAAGGTCTGGAGGTTGGCCTCGTTCCATACCTCGATGGCGCCGATGCGCGGGCCGTATCGACGCATGAGCGTGTCGATGTACTGCCCGTAGGTGCCCATGTCGGCGGGCGCGGATGCGGTGCCCAGGCCCCAGCGCGGATCGCCATCATTAGGGTTGGCGGCCGCCCACTGCGGCGTGAGGCCGGCCACATAGAGAACCTGCGATCCCGCTGCTGTCGCCTGCGCGACGCGTTGGTCGAGTACGTCCCACTTCCACACGTTGGGCGCAGGGTTCACGTCGCGCCACGCCACTCCCATGTCCCACAGGCGGATCATCCCGGCCGGAACGCCGGGGGAGCCGGTCACCTCGGGCGCGACTCCCAGACTGAACTGGTAACCGCTGACGGTCTCGTCGGCGGCCGCTGGCGTGCTCTGCGCGACGGCGACGATCGACAGGGTTATTGCCAGGCCTGCGACGCCGGCGATGACTCGACGGGGACTGCGATGATTTAGGGGCATACCCCCTAAGTACCCACAAAACGACTATTCAGTCCGCGATGAGTACCGTCATCACATGCAGCCCGGACGTGTCGTGGGCGTGAGTATCGACAGTCAGCACCGATTCAGCAAGGCCGCGGCCGCCGAGATTGTTCTCGTGGAAGGCCTCGGCATTGACGGAGACGCGCATGCTGGCGCGACCGTGCAGCATCGGTCGCGAGTGGCCCGGGATCCCAGCCAGCCGAACCTGCGTCAGGTGCACCTGCTGCACGCTGAGTTCCTCGACGAGGCGCGCGAGGCCGGATACGACGTTGAACAGGGCAGCCTCGGCGAGAACATCCTGACCCGGGGAATCGACCTGCTGTCTCTGCCCCGAAACACCCTTCTGCGCATCGGAGACGAGGCCGTCGTCCGGGTCACCGGTCTGCGCAATCCGTGCGTCCAGATCGAGGACTTCCGGCCTGGGCTGCTCGCGGTTGCCGTGTCCAGAGACGAGTCGGGCACGATTGTGCGCAAGTCGGGTGTCATGAGTGTCGTCGTTCGCGGAGGTCGGGTCCGACCGGACGACGTGATCGTCGTCGACCTGCCGGCCGCACCGCGCGTCGCATTGGAGGTGGTCTGATGTACACACCGGCTCACTTCGCCGTGGATGACGACGCTGCCCGCCAGTTCGTGGCGGAGATCGCCACGGGCGATCTCGTCACCCTCACCGAAGACGGAATGATCGCGACCTTCCTTCCGCTGCTACACGACGCGACGGGCAGCGGATTCGGCTCGCTCGTGGGGCACGTCGCTCGCACCAATGATCAGTGGCGGCGAGCACCGCAGGGTGAGGCGTTGGTCATCGCGCGCGGACCCGACGCGTACGTCTCGCCGTCCTGGTACGCCAGCAAGGCCGAGCACGGCAGAGTTGTGCCCACGTGGAACTACGCGACCGCGCACGTCTACGGCGAGCTCGTCGTTCATGACGATGTCGAGTGGCTGGACGTGCTTGTTCGCCGCCTCTCCGAACGACACGAGTCCGACCGCGAAAGTCCATGGAGCGTCGACGACGCGCCGCCCGCGTTCGTCGCAGGTCAGTTGCGGGCCATCGTCGGGCTAGAGGTGGTCATCTCTCGGGTCGAGGTCAAGGTGAAGATGAGCCAGAACCGTCCGGCCGCCGATGTGGATGGCGTGGTGGCTGGCCTCGCGGCGAATGGGTACGCAGCTGCTGCGGACCTGGTCGAACGCAGTCGTCGTGGTGAGTAGCGCAATGGAAGAGGTGCGCAGAGCCGAGGACAACGAGCTCCTCGGGTACGTAGGCGAGTCGGCAGGCGGGTGGAACGCGCTGACGGTCTTCCATGGCTTGCTCGGAAAGCGCGCCGAGAGGGAGTCCGCCATCGACCTCGTGCGCGAGCGTGGACTGAGCAGCCTTGCCGATCGCTGGCACTACCGCGCGAGCACCGACGACGCGTGGCAAGTCGTGGTTCCTGTTGAGGTCCACCCGGGTCGGGTGCGCATAGCGCTGGACTACTACTCGATGCCCGGTGTGCCGACCGCCGTCGTGACTGCCGAGGACCTCGCTTCCGGAGTCGAGCTGACGTTGGACGAGCCCGCACAGGTTGCGCTCGACGAGCGTGTCGAGCGAGCGGTCAGCACCTACGAGGTGATGTGCGAGGTGCTCGCCTGCGATCCAGAGCTTGCCGACACGGCCGTGTTCTGCGATCACTACGGCTTCTCCCTCGATCAGTCGGCGAACACGATCCTTGTCGCGTCGAAGAAGGTGGAACCTCCGCGTTACGCGGTCTGCGTCGTGCTCGGCACAACGCGACTGGACGTCAACAAGAAGGTGAGCGAGCTGCTCGGCGTGAAGCGCCTGTCGTTCGCCGATGCTGAGGTCACGCAGGAGCTGACGGGAATGATGATCGGCGGAGTCACCGCGATCGGGATCGACGACCTGCCGATCTACGTCGACTCTGCGGTGATGCTTCAGTCGCAGGTGGTGATGGGAGGAGGCAATCGCTCCAGCAAACTGCTGCTGGCTCCCGGCGAGCTGACGAAGCTGCCGAACGTCGAGGTGATCGACGGGCTGGCCCATCCGCGCTAGTTTGCTCCGGACCGCTCGGACAGCCAGTCGAGGGCATCGGACCACAGTGGCTCGGCGCCCTGCCTGAAGTAGCCCATGTGCCCGAGTGAGCCGAGGCCGGACGCGCGCGGATCCAGATCGACGCCCGTCCATGGAGAGTTCCGGTAGTGCTTCATGAACGCATCGCGCGCAGCCGGCGGGATCCAGCGATCGTCCAGGGAGTTGACTCCGACGATCGGCGCCGTCACGCGGTCGTACTCCGCCTGAACGTCGGGCAGTTGAGGATCCTCGAAGAAGTACTCCGGGTAGCGGCACCAGCGCTTCCACTGGTGGTAGACGCCAAGGGGCAGGTCCTCGCCCATGCCAAGTCGGCTCCACGCGAGGTATCCGGTCGATCGCGTGACGATCGGCCCGACCACATTCCACATGAATCGCACGCGGATCTGCTCGTCTCGTGGCATCCAGCCGGTCCACCCCGACCCGGTGCCGAACGTGTACATCGCGGACACGCGCTCGGGATGAGGCAGCAGGCCGAGTGACTGTCCGCCGTACGAGTGTCCGACGACGAGCACCGGCGCCGAGCCCGACTCGCCCGCGGAGTCGATGGCAGCTGCGATGTCCAGGCGCGCCCAGTCGCGGTAGTCCATGTCGAAGCCCTTGAGGGTCGTCGGTGCGGACGATGCAATGCCGCGGAAGTCGATGGTCGTCACCTCGTATCCACGCGACACCGCGAACTCCGCGAATCGTCGGTAGAACCCCTGCGGGACTCCGGTCGCGCCGCCGACGACTATTCGACCTGCCGGTGCGCCGGAGGGGGAGTAGCGCCTGGCGCCCAGCCGGTAACCGTCGGCCGCGTCGATCGTGAAGGCCTCGCTGGTGGTCGAGTTGTCGGTGGTCATTCGGGAGCACCCTTCGCCATGGCGCGAACCGCCGTCATCAGCGCGGCGTTGACCTGAGTCATCGCCTCAGCCGTCTGCGCGACCCGGGACTGAATCAGCCCGCCCTCGTACGCGGCAACGATCAGCGCCGCGAGGCCGGCCGACTGCGTCTCGTCGATCCCGATCCGCACCATCGCGTTCGCGACGACAAGACGAAGCCGCGCAAATGCGTCGGCGAGCGCGGCGCGGATCTCGACGTCGTCGGCGGTCGACTCCAGGGAGACGGTGGCGAGAGGGCAGCCGCGCTCGAAGCTGCTGCGCTGAAGTTGGCGCGACGCACTCGCCAGCCACCGCTCCATCGCGTCGAACGGATCGCCCGCGTCGCAGAGCATGGCGTCCAGGCGCGTGGTGATGCCGTCGACCGTCGCGTGAATGGCCGCGACGGCGAGCTCGGTCTTGCCGCCGGGGAAGTGGTAGTACATGACGCCCTTGGGTGCTTGTGCCGCATTGAGCACCTCGGTGAGACCGACTCCGTGCAGGCCGCGCCGCTGCAGTGAGTCGCGCATCGAGTCGATCAGGCGGTCTCGTGCGGATGGGGTCGACACCGTCATGGCGCGAGGCTATAGACCGATCGGTCTACGCGTCAAGGTCGAGCGGGGAATCGCATCGGTGCGTCGATGCTGGAAAGTGCGAGGTGTGTGCACCAGCGTTACCGATGCACACACCTGCCCGGTCAGGCTGAGTGCGGGGCGACTACATCGAAGACCCACGTGACGCCGAACTTGTCAGTGAGCATTCCGTACAGGACGGCCCAGGGTGATGCCTCCAGCTGCGCGGAGATGGTGGCGCCCTCGGCGAGTCGTCCCCACGTTGTCGTCACCGTCTCGATGTCGCCATCGGAGCTGCGCACCGACACGAAGAACGGATCCTCGCCCTGGCTCCACGGGCGGCTCGCAGGCACGTCGTAGGCCATGATCTGGAAGCCATTGCTTGCGGAAACCTGGCCCCACACGACCTGCTGCGCTTCGGCCTCGGCGGCGGGCGCTCCGATGTCCGCATATGTCACGACGGTCAGGTGCCCCCCGAAGACGGATGAGTAGAACTCCAGGGCTGGTCGGGCATTTCCGCGAAAGTTCAGATGCGGAACAACGTTCACTGTCATGCATGCCTCCTGCTGATGTGGCGCAACGTCACGGTGACGCGCTGGAGGAACCGTCTCAGGAGTAGTGGACACCGAATGGCCGCTACTACTGCAGAATTGGCACATGAGCTCAGGCCGGCTGCTGTCACTTCTCGGACTTCTCCAAAGTCCGCGCGATTGGCCGGCGGACGTCCTTGCGTCGCGACTTCAGGTGAGTTCGCGCACGGTCCGTCGTGATATTGAGCAGCTGCGCGGCCTCGGCTACCGAGTGCATTCCACCAAAGGCCCGGACGGCGGATACCGGCTACAGGCCGGAGATTCGCTGCCACCGCTCCTGTTCGATGACGTTCAGGTCATCGCCTTGACCATCGCCTTGCAAGTCGCAGCGGCGAACGGCGTCGCGGGAAGCGATGCGGCCGGGCGAGCACTGTCGACCATCCGCCAGTTCCTGCCCTCTCGCCTGCGGCACCACCTGGACACGCTGGACGTCACCGCAGTTCGGGCAGACGGCGAAGACGCCTCTGCGAGTGCCGAGGTCATCCTGTGGATCGGCAGCGCGATCCGTGGGCGCGAGGAGTTGAGGTTCGACTATGCCGCTCCAGGAGCACTCAGCGGTGCTGAGGGACGGATCGAGTCGCCGCCGCAGGCCCGTCGGGCCCAGCCCCACCACCTGGTCACAATCGGCGGTCGTTGGTACGTGGTGGCGTGGGACGTGGGCAAAGGAGACTGGCGAACCTTCCGGGTGGACCGCATCACCCCGAGGACTCCCAATGGCCCTCGATTCACGCCGCGCGAAATTCCCGGCGGCGATGTCGGGAGGTTCGTGTCCGCACGCTTCAAGGGGGCAGACAGCCCGGGATCGTGGCCGTGTCAGGGTGAGGTCATCCTGTTCATGCCCGCGCGCGCAGTGTGGCCGTATGTCGGATCAGGGCTTGTCGAGGACCTGGGTCCAGAACAGTGTCGACTGATCCTCGGATCATGGTCGTGGATAGGCCTGGCCGCAGCCATTACGCGCTTCGATGCTGAGATCGAAGTGGTCGGTCCGCCCGAATTGCGTTCGGCGTTCTCGGAGCTCGCAAGCAGGTTCGACCGCGCTGCATCGCGCCGAGGTTAGGCGCCGACTTCGGCGGCTTCGCCGGCGGTGATGCGCAGGAGCTCGTCGTAGGTGGTGGGGAAGACATAGTGCGGGTGACCGCCCGCGGCCCACACCACATCGAATCGAGAGAGCGCGATGTCCACGATCGTGCGCAATGGCTCGGGGAATCCGACGGGAGCAACACCGCCGATGGCGAAGCCAGTAGCCGCGCGGACCTGATCCGCGGTCGCCTTCTGGATCTCGTTGACTTCGAGGATCGCGGCGAGCTGCATCGTGTCGACGCGTCGTCCGCCGGAGGCCATGACGAGGACTGGCTCACCATCGGCCATGAAGATGAGCGAGTTCGCGATCTGGCCGACCTCGATGCCGAGCGCGGCGGCGGCCTCTGCCGCCGTGCGAGCGCTGTCGTCGAGGGCGCGCACCTCGCCTTGCGCCCCGAGGCTCGCCAGTGCTTCGCGCACCCTGATGACGGACTGTTGTTCGGTTCGTTCGGTCATGGTCTGAAGGCTACGGCGTAGCAGCCCCGCAGGAGGCACGCGCGGGTCTAGGCTCCGTCACGAGCCGCGGGGGCTCGCCAACCGGAGGTAAGCATGAACGACAAGGGTCCTCGGCCGTTCGGGGTGACGATCGTCTTCTTGGTGATCATCCTCACCGGTCTGTACTCGATCGTCCTGGGAGTCCTGCGGCTGTTCGATCGTGACGAGACCGGCCTCAGCATTGCGGCGGCGCTGTCGATGATCGTCATTGGACTGATCTACGTGCTCGTCGCTCGCGGCATCGCGCGCGGTGGCCGAGGGTCGCGCTTCCTCGTATCGATCGTCGCGATCTTGTCGATCATCTCCGCACTGTGGGTGTGGATCTCCAGCGCCGGTCACGGCCTGTGGCTGACGGCACTGGTGCAGATCTTCCTCGCGCTGATCGTGCTGGGCCTGCTGTACACGCAGCGCGCGCGGATGTACTTCGCGCGTTAGTCGGCCGGGCCGCTCAGGCCGACCGAGCGCAGTGCAAGGTGCACGTAGGTCATGTCTGCCCACGCGAACCAGCTGCGCGTGAAGCGTTCCGGTCGATTGGCATCGAAGGCCTCGTGCATGCGACCGGTGCCCGCGTCGGTGCGCTCCAGCAGGTCCAGCGCAACGTGCACATCGTCGGAGTCCTGCGAGGTCAGCGCCGCGACGGCAATCGCTAAGGGCCAGACGCGCCCCTTCGCGGTATGCGAGCTTCCGACTCCCGATGCCGCGCGACCCTCGACGAACCACGGGTTGGCTGGGCTCATCGCGAACTGACGCGTGCGTATGTACAGCGGGTCATCCGGTGTGCACCAGCCCAGATACGGCAGCGACAGCAGGCTCGGGACGTTGGCGTCGTCAATGAGCAGTCGGCCCCCGAGTCCGTCGACCTCGTAGGCGAGCATCGTCTCGTTCGGCGCTCCGACGACCGCGTGCTGACGAATGCCGGCGTCGATTCCCACGGCGAGCGCAAGCGCCTGCTCCTTCGCTGGTGCGTCGGCATAGATCGAGTCGTCGAGCGCCGCGAACTTGCGAAGGACGACGGCCGCGTGCGCGTTCGCGGGCACGAGGTAGCCGAACTCGCACGCGTCGTCGCTTGGACGGAACCCTGACCAGCTCATCCCTGTGAACGCGACGGGTGCGCCGCGGCCTTCGTGCGACAGCGAGTCGGACTTTCGCGCTAGGCGCCTGTGCATGTGGTAGGTCCTCGGGTCGTGTCGACGCTCGTGGTCGATGACTCCGATCGCGGAGTTCGCGGCCGCGAAGAATGACTCGTCGAGATGGCTGGAGTGCCCGGTGACGTCGTGGAGTCGAAGCGCCAGATCGAGGAACGACGTCAGGGAGTCCAACTCGTACTTGCGTTCCCACACCCACGGACTCTGGTCCGCGAAGTCGCTCGACCAGCCCTTGCCGCTGGGCTCGGGATTGAACGCGTTCGCGTAGGGGTCGATCAGGACGCACTGGGCTTGCCGCCGAGAGACGTCTGCGATCAGCGCCGCCGTTTGTTCATCGTTCGCCGCTGCGGCGAGCAGGGGTCGCACCTGCCACGTGGAGTCGCGCAGCCACATCGCCGGGATGTCTCCGGTGAGCACGCACACCGTGCCGTCGTCCAGTCGTCGCAGCGCGTCGTCGAACAGCCTGCCGATGGCCCGGCGAACGCGCTCGCTTCGATCCTTCGGGGCGAGGTCTGCCAGCTGGTCCACCAGTGCGAGGACAGATCCGGGAACGGCTACCGCGGTGCCGGGAAGGTGAGCCACCGTGACAGGCTCCCACACGGCGTCGGCAGTGCGATCATGCGTTCCATGGCGAACGCGGCAGGACGGTTTGCGGGCTTCCCGAGTGAGGCGTTCGAGTTCTACGACGCGCTGAGCGCGAACAACACGCGACCGTGGTGGAACGAGCACAAGGCCGAGTACCTGCAAGTGGTGCGCGAGCCGCTGGACGACCTGCTCGCCGAGCTCTCCGAGGAGTTCGGCACTCCGCACGTATTCCGGCCGTATCGCGACGCACGCTTCAGTAAGGACAAGACACCGATCAAGGATCACCAAGGTGCCGTCGTGCAGGTCGAGGATGCGATCGTCTACTACGTGCAGGTCTCCTCGGCGGGCCTGATGGTTGCGGGCGGCTGGTACGCGCCTCAGGGGCAGCAGATCGCGCGATACCGCGAGAGTGTCGACGGGCCAGTGGGATCCGAGCTCGAGCGCATCGTCGCCTCGCTAGGACGGCGGTTCACCGTGCAGGGCAATCCGGTGAAGACCAGACCCCGCGGCTACGAGGCCGACAATCCGCGCATCGGGCTGTTGCGCAATCGACAACTGACGGCGGGTCGGACGTACTCGGTGGACGCGTCATTGGGTACGCGCAAGGCGCTGGCGATGGTGAGAGCGGACTGGCGGGCGTTGCGCCCGTTGATCGAGTGGCTGGCCGACTACGTCGGACCGGCGACCGATCCCTCGCTCGACGACTGAGCGAGCGGACGGCTCCAAGCCCGCGAGATTGCCAGAGTGCCGAGAGCGAGTGCGCCGAGGATGGCCAGGACGGGGAGCAGGGGCAGACCCGACGTGCGGTCGAGGAGGAGCGTGGCGCAGATGAGCAGCGCAGTAGCCAGCGCAGCGAGGCCGATGGTGACTCGGCGGCTCATGAGGATCTCCTGCGCATGGCCCGACGGTAGAGGCTGCGGCTGACACCCACAAGGGCGAAACCGATCGCCTCTAGCGAAATTTCCGGCGCGACCGGGCCGTCAATCGGTGGGGGTTGACGGGTGTCAGTGGCTCGGTCTAACGTGTGGGCATGTTCGAACACCTGTTCGAATGCAGGCTCAAGACCGGAATCGCGGCCGGTGCTTGAGCCGCTCCTCGGCCGCCGGGCCCGCCTCGACCCCGGTCCCGGCGGCCGAGGCTCTTCGAGGGTCGCTCACCGCACGGGAATGTAGGAGCCACTCATGATCAGATCGCGCACTGTCGACGACCTACTCGCCTCCGCCCGCCGAAGCCTGACGCAGGCCAGCATCGCCGGCACGCCCGGTGAGCGGTATGCCGCTGCACACCTCGCCGCCCTTCGCTCCGCGGCGGCCATCCTCGCGGCCCGCAACTCGGTGTCGCCACGGCGCTCCCGGGTGCGCAGCGTCTGGGTGGTCCTTCCGCAGGTGGCGCCCGAGTTCGCCGAGTGGGCGGAGTTCTTTGCGGCCGGGGCGGGCAAGCGTGCCGCGGCTGAGGCGGGACTTGCCTGCGTGTCACCGCGCGAGGCCGACGATCTGGTTAGGGAGTCCGATGCCTTCGTCGCTCGAGTCGCCGATTTCCTCGGTGTTCCGCACCAGCAATCCCTGGCTGATGCGCTCATGCGCGTGGGGGCGTGATCCCCGGAGGATGATGCGCCCATGAGCCGAAGCCAGGTGCGACGCTCCGACGGTGGGCCGTCGCTAGGCACCGACGACACGGGCTGCACGATCCTCCACGTCGACATGGACGCGTTCTACGCATCGGTCTCGCTTCGCACGCGCCCCGAGCTGCATGGCGCACCCGTGATCGTGGGCGGCGCCGGTGGTCGAAGCGTCGTGCTGTCCGCGACCTACGAGGCACGGGCGCTGGGCGTGCACTCGGCGATGCCCATGTCGCGTGCCCGACGTCTGGCGCCGACAGCCGTGATCATCGAGCCCGACCATCGCGCGTATGCCGAGGTCAGCCGAAACGTCATGGCGCTGTTCGAGTCGATAACGCCGATGGTGGAGCCGCTGAGCCTCGATGAGGCGTTCTTGGATGTCTCGGGAGCGATGCGCAGGCTGGGCTCGGCCACTGCAATCGCCGAGCTGATCAGGGCCCGCGTGCACGACGAGCAGCAGATCACCTGCTCGGTCGGCGTCGCGTCCACGAAGTTCGTCGCCAAGCTCGCCTCGACGCAGTCGAAGCCCGACGGGCTGCTGGTCATACCCGCGGCGAGGGTCATCGACTTTCTCCACCCGCTGCCCGTCGGCGCACTGTGGGGGGTGGGGGAGAAGACCGAGGAGCAGCTGACGCGCCTGGGCCTGCGCACGGTTGGCGACATCGCGAACTCCCCGCTCGAGACGCTCATCTCCTCGATAGGGAAGGCGGCTGGCACTCACCTGTACGAGCTGTCCTGGGGCCGCGACCCTCGGTCGGTGAACCCGCACGAGCCGGAGAAGAGCGTGGGGAACGAGGAGACCTTCGAGCGCGACATCGACGATCCCGCCCAGATCCACGCGCACCTGCTCCGACTCGCCGATCGGGTCGCGGGCCGACTGCGGGCCTCCGGGTATGTCGGGCGAACCGTCTGCCTCAAGGTGCGGTTCACGGATTTCAGCACGATCAGTCGCTCCCGAACCCTTGCCCAGCACACCGATGTGGGCAAGGAGATCTACGACACTGTCCGCGGGCTGTACGACGCGCTCGGACTGGAGCGGGTGGGCGTGCGGCTCGTCGGCGTACGCATGGAGGGCCTGGCCGACGCCCAGGATGCCCCGCAGCAACTGATGTTCGGCGAGCCCGAGCACGGCCATCGGGAGGCCGAGGTCGCGGTCGACGCGCTGCGCGCTCGGTACGGATCGGCAGCGGTCCGTCCGGCGCGGCTGGTGGGACCGGACCCGCGGCCACGCGGCCCCGAACGTCCGTGATGGGCGGCCGGCCGCGCGACCCCCGTGAGGCACGACACGCAGGTATTGGGGGGTACGGGTTTCGCTGGGCCAACTTCATGCCTATTCTTAAGTCGTCCCGCCTTTGGGTCGTCGGCCTCGTAGCCGGCAGTTCGGCGAAAGGAGGTCCCCATGCCGCTTTCCGAGCATGAGCAGCGTCTGCTGGAGCAGATGGAGAAGGCGCTTTACGCCGAGGACCCGAAGTTCGCCACCAGCCTGCGATCGACCCCCGGGGCCCGCGCTGCTCGCGGACGCGCTGCGCTCGGTGTGCTGGCGGTTCTCGCCGGACTCGGACTGCTGCTAGTCGGTGTCGCGACCACCTTGATCATCGTCGGTGTCGTTGGCTTCGTCGTGATGCTCGCCGGTTCCGTGCTGATCTACTCCGCGTTCCAGGTCCGCCCCGTCGATGAGGCCGCCGCACCGGCAGCTGAGTCGGCCGGCCGCTCGCGCAAGTCCTCCGGCTTCATGGACCGCATGGAGGATCGCTGGCGTCGGCGCTCCGACGAGGGCCAGCAGTAAGTCTGCAGTCGCACCTGCCACCGCACGCGCGCCCGAAGCTCCCGCACGACGATCCGAACATCTGCTCGCACGGCCGCCGAGCGCTCGGTCAGCGCCGATGACGCAAGCCCGTCGGCGCGCAAGGTCGGCGCATATCGCACCTGCTCGACCTGGATCCGCAGCCGCCGCAGCGCCGCAGCGGGATTCTCTGTCATCCCTCTCGCCAGTCGTTCGGCACTCTGCCGCGGCGTGCTGAACGGCGACCACGACTGCCCCAGATCGATTGCCGTGGCCCCGATCTCGTCCCATGCGCCGACGACAACCTTGGCGTAGTCGCGGTTGTGCAGGCGGCGGCGTCGACTCACGATGCGACGACACATCGGCAGCGCCAGCAGCACCAGGCCGACCAGCAGAACGAGGGAGATGGCGATCAGATTGGCGATGCCGCGGACATCGGTACCCCGGTCGATCGGCACGCCGTTAGCGCCCTCGAGATCCGGGCGGATCCGTCGATCGTCAGCGTTCGTGCCGCTACTGCTCGGAACCTGGTTGGTGATGGGTGCGTACGCGGGAGCGCGGACGGTCGCGTCGCCGCGCGGAGTCGGCTCGAAGCGCACCCAGCCGACTCCGTCGAACCACAGTTCGGGCCACGCGTGCGCGTCGCGGACGGTGACCTTCCAGCTGCCGTCGTCCTCCTGCGATCCCTGGGTGAACCCGACGACGACCCGGGAGGGAATTCCCAGGGTCCTGGCCATGATGGCCATGGCGCCGGCGAACTGCTCGCAGTAGCCGACCCGGTCGGTGAGGAACTCGGTTATGTAGTCCAGGTCGGAACCACTGCGCACCGACGTGCTGTAGCGGAACCCGCCGTCGCGCGTAAACCACTTCTGCAGCGCGAGGGCCTTGTCGTACGGGGTGGAGGCGCCGGCGGTGACCTCCAGAGCAGTCTGCTTGACCGTTGGTGCGATCGAGTTGGGCAGGCTGAGTTGCGGCCACAGCGTGCCGGTGGGAAGCGGCGCGCCGCGCAGGTCGCTGGCATTGACCGTCGTCTCGATCGCGGTGGCACGGTAGTTCGTTCCGGTCGCGGCCTGGTCCAAGGAGAACGCCACGCCGGTCGCCGGGTCGAGGTGCCAGCCGTCGTCAATTCCGTCGACGTTCTCCACGGCGGAGATCGGGTAGGGAAGTGGCAGGTACGCGTTCTCCAGGCTGGTGACGCTGATGTCGTAGGTGGTCGACGTCCCGTCGGGCTGCGCCTGCACAACGCCCGGCAACTTCCAGCCCGGATCGCGGCCGCTCTCCAGCCCGGGTCGTTGCCGCCAGGTGACGCCGTCGAACGTCTCAAGCGCGGTGACACGAAGGTAGGACGGCTGTGCGCTGTCAGTGCGATAGCGGATGACCTCGGAGTCGTTGGAGAGAGTGAGGTTTCGGCGCATCGACACGAGCGGGTCCAAGATGATCGGTCCGCCCTCCTCGGTTGTCCCGCCACCGGAGCCGTCACCGGAACCGGGAGGCCCGCTCATCGCACGCACCGGAAGCACAACCCCGAGGACGAGTGCTGCAGCGATGGCCAGAGCGCCGACGCGCCTTGCCACCGTCGAGAGCCCGCGAATCCGGGTCGTCGGCGAGACCCGGCCCCAGTCGCGGATCGCATCGCGCTGGTCGGCGGCGAGGATGAGCAGCCAGCCGACAGCGGCCGCGGGGAACATCCACCACGGCGCGCTTCCGAACTGCAGGACGCTCGAGCCGATGTAGAGCACGAGAATCGGCAGTCCCGCGAGCAGCGCCGACCGCACCGACACGAAGAGCGTGTCGACGCACAGAGCCGCGAGTCCCGCGCCGCCGACGGCGAGCAGGATGAGGTCGGGGATGGTGGGGACGGGCGCGGAGAACGCGGCCGCATCGACCATTCCCTGCGATGCGAGCGCGCGAAGCACGTCCCACGACTCGGCGGTGGGAAAGAACTTCGCGTAGGCCTCCTCGGAGGCGTAGATGACGGTCAGCGAGCCGATGATGCCGATCAGCTCAACGATGGGTATGAACGGGATCGGCAGCGCGATGGCGCGGCACGCGGCACCGAGGGTGGCGACGACGACCACAATCGCGATTGACGGCAGTACCCACCCGAGGTTGTCGAACAGCGGAACCAGGCAGATCAGGGCGAGCAGGACTGCGCATGCACTCACGACCGTGTCGGAAATGCGGGCGCGTTCGCGCACGAGTGACCAGCCGCTCACGTGGCCGCCCCGGTCCGCGCGGGTGAGATCCGCGACCAGGCCTCGACTACCGAGGTCCCTCGCGTCCATGGCGACACGCGCCAGCCCTGCGCGCGGAGATGGTCTGTCGGCGAGGGATCCAGGGGCAGGCATCCGGCGAAGCCACCCACCGGCCGGACGAGCGCACGTGCGGTGTCGTCGGTCACGCGGCCGAGCACAGCCACGACGGCGGAGACCCCCTCAAGGTCGACGCTCAGGGTCGGTGCCATGGCCTCGGCCGACATGCGCACGTCGGAGAAGGCGTGCAGGAGAGACTCCGCGTCACCTCCGCCCGATGCATGCGTATCGGCGAGCACGGCACCGCTTGCCGTGACCACGGTCACGCGCCAGCCGAGCTGCACGTAGTGCATCGCGACGCTGGCGGCCGCGGACACGGCCCATTCGAAGGTCGATGCCGAACCTGACCCCAGGTGCGCGCTCGCGCGGTTGTCGAGGATGACGACCATCGAGCTGTGCCACGCCTGCTCCTCGCGGCGCACCATGAGTTCGCCGTACCGAGCCGTGGCCCGCCAGTGAATGCGTCGCATGTCATCGCCCGCTCGGTGCTCGCGGGGCAGGACGTCGTCATCACCGCGCGCGGCGAGCGAGCGGAAGAGCGTCTCGCCCCGACCGCCTGGCGACAGCGAGGCACCAGCATTGTCGAGGGGAACAATCATCGGCGTGACGAGCACCGGGTTCGTCTCGGTGAAGTGTCGCGTGTAGATGGCCGTGCCGAAGGGGTCGGTCACCGTCACGGCCAACGGGCCGACGCGCCACCGTCCCCGCTGCCGACCGATGATCTGGTACCGCTCCGAGCGCTGGGCATTGGGCGGGACGCGATCGAGCAGGACGCGAGTCGAGTCGCTGATCGCCTCGGGAACCTTGTCCTGCAGCAGGAGGACGCCGCTGGCGAGCCGCGAGCCGTTCTCGACGGTCAGCACGACCTCGGCTTCCGTGCCCACGGGGAATTGCGTGGGCGAGACGGTGCGCGCGCTGCCGAGGACGAACCGGGATCGGCGCACGCTGATTGCCCCGAAGACCGGTACGAGGACAAGCAGTGCGCCGACCGCGACGGCAGCCGGCTGGCCTAGGAACCAGCCCACTACGGAGCACACCACGCCGAGTGCGACGAGTGCCTTTCCGCGAGCGGTGAGGATGCCCATGCGGGCCTAAGGGACGGGAACGTGCGCGACGGTGTCGGCGATGACCGCGGCCGCGGAGCGGCGGTCCAGATGCGCCTCGGTCGACAGGAGGACGCGGTGGGAGAGCACTGACACCGCGAGCGCCTGGACATCGTCGGGAAGTACGTGGTCTCGCCCGCTGAGCAGGCTCATCGCCTTGGCGGCTTGGAGCAGATGCACGCTCGCGCGTGGTGATGCACCGAGGCGAAGCAGCGGGGTGTTCCGGGTGGCGGTCACCACATCGACGACGTAGCGCTTGATGCTGTCGGACGCGAAGACAGTGCGCGTTGCCATACGCAGGCTGCGCAACGTGACGTCGTCGGTGACCGGGGTGACCGACTTCAGTGGATCGCTCAGCTCCTGCGAGTCCAGCATCGCGACCTCGGCGGCTCGGTCGGGGTAGCCGAGGCTGATCTGCAGCATGAAGCGGTCGCGCTGCGCCTCGGGCAGGGGATACGTGCCTTCCATTTCCACCGGGTTCTGAGTCGCGATGACCATGAACGGCTGGGGGAGGGGATAGGTGTGCCCGTCAACGCTGACCTGCTGCTCCTCCATCGCCTCCAGGAGGGCCGACTGCGTCTTGGGTGAGGCGCGGTTGATCTCGTCGCCGAGGACGATGTTCGCGAAGATCGCGCCGGGACGGAACTCGAACGAGCTGGTTCGCTGGTCGAAGACGCTGACGCCTGTGACGTCGCCGGGCAGTAGGTCGGGGGTGAACTGGATCCGGCGCATGGAGCAGTCGATGCTCCGCGCCAGCGACTTGGCCAGGAGGGTCTTGCCGACACCGGGAACGTCCTCGATGAGCAGGTGGCCTTCGGCGAGGAGGGCAACGAGCGAGAGGCGGATCGCCTCGGGCTTGCCCGAGATGACCCGGGACATGCTCGCGGCAACGTCGCCCATGACCGCCCGGGCCTGGTCGAGCGTCGCGACGGCCGGGGATTCGGGGACGTCGCTCGGTTGCTGAGTGCCGACGGCATCGGCCTGCTGGGCAGTGGTCACGGTCCATTGTCACCCCGGCGGCCAGATCCGTCAGTAAAAGGGGCAGGATGCGCGCATGACGAATGAGGCAGGTGGGCGGGTGGTGCCGGCGCAGTTGGGGCGGTTCTTTGAGGATTACGAGGTCGGGGTGACGTATCAGCATCCGATGGGGCGGACGATCAGCGAGGCCGATAACACGTGGTTCACGCTGCTGACCTGCAACACGAACCAGAACCACTTCAACGCCCACTTGGCCGCCTCGAACCCCATCACGGACGGCAAGGTCATCGTCGTGTCCGGGTTCACCGTGGCCCTGGTGCTGGGGCTGTCGGTGATCGACATGTCCCAGAACGCGGTCGCGAACCTGGGCTGGACCGACATCAAGCTGACCCATCCGGTCTACGTGGGAGACACCATCTACGCCGAGTCGATCTGCCTGGAGACCCGCGAGTCCGGATCCCGGCCCGAGATGGGGATCATCCGCATGAAGACCCGCGGGCTGAACCAGCACGGGGACCAGATCGTGTCCTGGTACCGCTCGGTGATGATCCCCAAGCGCACCTCAGGCATCGGCCAGGACTACTTCCCCCACGCCACCGCCGGCCCCCTGACCGACTAGCCACCAGTCGGCGAGGTGGGGAGCGCTCCCGCGGCGGGCTGATGCACCAAGATGGCACCCATGGACGGCGATCCCGAACCGCGGCAGGAGATCATCCTCGTCACGCGCCCGGCCCCGCCCGTGATGCCCGGACGTCTCGACACGCTTCTGCACGTGTTCTCCACCTCGGTCGGACTCGCCGCCTACACGGCCACGACGGTCGTGTCTCTCGTGGAGCAGACGGTGACGTCCGCGGTGGAGACGTCGGTGAACGCGGCCCTCGACCGACTCGTGCCAGCGATCACCGATGCGATCATCGAGCGCATTGACCTCACCGGCATCGTGCTGGCGCGGGTGGACCTCGAGGTCATCGTCAACCGTGCGCTCGACTCGCTGGACCTCACGCAGCTGGTGATCGATCGGGTCGACATCGACGAGCTCGTCGCGCAGGCCGACATCGAGGCGATCATCGATCGCGTCCCCGTCATTCCGCTGGCCAACTACGTCATCGAGGAGATCGACCTCCCGCAGATCATTCGCGAGTCCACGGGCGGCATAGCGACCGACGCGGTGAACACGATCCGCGTGCAGGGGGTTGGCGCCGACCAGCTTGTCTCGCGACTGGCGGATCGCATGCTGCTGCGCCGCCGTCAGCGCAAGGTCGAGGCCCCGGGTGATCCGGAGTCACTGATCGGTCGGATGCGCGAGGACTTCGTCAGCGATCATCGCGACGACACCATCGTCGACGAGGCGAAGGCCGACTGACATGACGTCCTTCCGCGAGTACCGCGAGCGCCCAGACTCGAATCCGATCGATGTCCTGCACGCCAACCACATCCTGCCGCCCAGCGCCCGCACCTTCCAGGGCCAGCGCGCGGGATTCGTCAGTCGTGCGATCGCCGCCATCATCGACGTCGTCCTCATCTTCGTCACCGTGCTGCTGACCGCGGCCGCGCTGTGGATGCTCAGCTTCATCATCGATCCCGCGACCGCGGCCTCGGACTCGGGCAATCGCATTCCCGAACTGATCTACCTGGTCATGTACGGGTACTTCCTGAACTGGGTCTACTGGACGGTGTGCTGGGCGCTCTCCGGCCGAACCATCGGGAACCTGGTGATGGGCATACGCGTCGTAGGTCGCAAGGGACAAAGGCTGGGCTGGGGCGGGGCAGCGGTTCGATCCGCGTTCTGCGCGCTCTTCCCGATCGGGTTGCTCTGGGTGATCATCAGCGGAGCGAATCGATCGGTGCAGGACGTCGTACTGCGGTCGAGCGTCATCTACGACTGGGTGGTCGGACTGCCGACACTCGCACGAGTACTGGGAAGGACACCGTATGAACCCGAGGTTGCTGCAGATTCGCACTAGGGCCGCTCTGCTGTCGGTTGCGGCCCTCGTGGTGGGGCTCGCTCTTGCCGGATGCTCGAGTTCCTCGGTGTCGGCGCCTTCGGTCACGACCGCGCCAAGTTCAGCGCCGGCCGCGTCGGATGGAGCAGACATGCCCGGAACCACGGAGATGCGTGCACTGTGCAATCAGATGGTCACCGAGGGCCTGTCGCCCGACGATGCCACGAAGCTCGCGGAGGACAACGGCTATGTCGCGCGGGTGGGCTCCATCGACGGCGTTCCGCAGGCCGTGACGATGGACTTCCGCGAGGATCGATTCACGTTCGACGTCGCATCGGGAGTCGTCACGGGCTGCACGTACGGCTGACCCGATGTCGTACGGTGGCGGCGTGACCCGACACCCAGCATTGATCCGAGTCCTCGTTGCCGTCGCCGTAACCGGCGCACTCACCGTCGCGGTGGGGACGTCGCCAGCGAGCGCGGACACGCTTGACCTGCAGGCCAAGGCGAGCTCATGGGACAAGGCCGCCGCGAAACTGGGCACAGCGGGGTCGCTGTGGGACCCGATGAGCACCGCGGGGCTCAAGCGGGTCGGTGCCATCGACGTCGCAGCCGACGGCCTGACATTCGCTCGCGGTCGTGCGTTGACGGGTGACACGGTCGCTGCTGCGCGCTACGGCAGGGGTGCGACCAACTTCACCATCTCCGAGAAGTGGGCGAACACGGGCTGGGCAGCGGAGCCTGCTTTCACCACCAGCATGGCGAAGGTCGGCACCGTGCTGATTCCCGTCGGCCTCCCGGGCACCCGAATCCGCGTACGAGCATCGGTCTACGCCAACTGCTTCGTTCAGCCGACGAACGCCGATCCCACTCCCGTCCCCAAGTGGTTCAAGTGCGCGCGGTCGCAGGTGCTCACCACCGGAGGAGTGCTGACGATGACCGCCCGCCCCTCGTCGACCATGACAGCTCCCGGCAACACGTCGATCGTCATCCAGACCTCGGGCCTGAGCTATGGGCAGCTGATCTCGATCGCAGCGGGGCTTCAGCAGGTCGCCGGGGCAAGCGCGGACGGCGCCGGATCGGCGCAGATGGTCGCGATGTGCGAGCAGATGGTGACCGGGCGGATGACCTTCGACCAGGCGAATGCCTTCGCAGGTTCGAACGGATACACGGCGCGTGTCGGAAGTGTCGACGGCGTTCCCCAGGCCGTGACGAGCGACTATCGCCCAGACCGCTTCACCCTGGCGATCCGGACGAACGCAGTCTCAGCCTGCACCTACGGCTGATCACGACACGATGTCCTTGCGGTCGAATCGATAGACGGCGACTGCAACGCAGATCGCGCAGGCCACGATCGAGTAGCTCGCTCCTCTGGCCATGTTCGTCCAGTCGACGTTCGTCGAGAGCAGGTCAAGCCATGCCTGGGAGTAGTGCGTGGGTAGCCACTCACGCAGTGATCCGAGTGCCTCGATCGCGTTGAGCACGTTGCTGATGATGACGAGCACGACAGCGGCGCCTACCGCGCCAAGCGGGGCATCGGTCAGTACAGACATCAAGAAAGCCACGCCGGCCGCGAAGAGTAGCGACACGAAGATGTACAGCCCGATCGCGGCGATCCGCCACAACGCCTCCGTGGAGGTGAAGGTCACGCCAAGCGGCGAGTTCAGCGGACCTGTGCCGAATGCGATGAGTCCGATGACGAACGACACAATCGGCAGGGTCGCGATCGCGCCGAGTGACAGGACCAGGCCGACAATCAGCTTCTGCTTGAGCAGGCGACGTCGGGGGATTGGTGCGGCCAGCAGGTAGCGCAGGCTCGACCACGAGGCCTCGCTGGCGACGGTGTCGCCGCAGAACAGTGCGACGATGACCAGCAGCAGGAAGCTCGCCGCGAAGAAGAACATCGTGACCGTGAAATTCGCGGCACCGGACGTGGCAAGTCCGACCAGGTCGAGGCTTCCGCTGCCTAGACGACGACCGGAGTTCGCATTCGATCCGAACTTCACCGCGAGCGACACCATGATCGGCAGGGCGATGACCAGTCCGTATGCGACGAGGGTGCGCCTGCGGCGCAGTTGCCGGATGAACTCCACGCGCAGCGGCAGCGTCGCCGAAGCGCGATAGTTCGATGTCGTGTCCTGTGCTGTCATGACTGCCCCACAGTGAGGTCGTCGCCGACGATCTCCAGGAAGACATCCTCGAGCCTGCGGCCCGCCGTATCGCCTAGGAGTTCGGCGACCGTCCCCGTGCGCACGAGCCGGCCTCGGTGCATGACAACCACGTGAGTGCAGGTCTGCTCGACCTCGCTGAGAAGGTGCGAGGAGATGATCACGGTCCGTCCGGATTCGGCATATCTGTGGAGCACGTCGCGCATGGCCTTGATCTGCGGGGGATCCAGGCCGTTGGTCGGCTCGTCCAGCATGAGCAGGTCTGGCATGCCCAGCATCGCCTGAGCAATCCCCAGTCGCTGCCGCATTCCCTGGCTGTAGGTGCGGACGCGCTTGTCTATGGCCGTTCCGAGATCGGCGATGTGCAGCACGTCGTCAAGGCCCGGATCGTCGTCGCCGCGGCCCGCCGCCCGCCAGTAGAGGTCCAGATTCTGGCGACCGGTCAGGTGCGGCAGGAAGCCCGGACCCTCCACGAGCGCACCTATGCGCGAGAGGACGGGAGCGCCTGCGAAGACGGGCTCGCCGAACGCGTGGATCGTCCCGCTGGTCGGGGCGATGAGGCCCATGACCATTCGCATGGTGGTGGTCTTTCCCGCGCCGTTCGGGCCCAGCAGGCCCAGGACGCTTCCCTTCGGAACGACGAAGGCCAGGTCGTCGACGGCGAGGTAGTCGTCGTTGTAGCGCTTGGTGAGAGCGGCAATCGTCAGCGGGTCATCGGCTATTGGAGTGCCGTCGACGCTCACGCGTGGTCGGAGGATTCGAACGATCAGCGCGATGGCGGCGACGAGGACCGCTGCGCCGATCAGCCACCAGTAGGCGGGTGCTCCGGTGGATACAGGTTCACTCTCCACGAGAGGAACGGCCAGCGTGCCGTCGGTCAGCGTGATGTCGAATAGTCGCGGCTGGAGCGGAAGCCGGTACGCAAAGTCGGTCGTCGAGATGACCAGTCGCAGGCTGTCTCCGGCCTCGGCGCTCGCGACGATTGCCGGGAGGCCGACGCGCAGGACCTGCGGTGTCGTGCCGAGTTCGGGGACGCGAACCGGTGCGACGAGGGCAGCGGGGAACGTCTCACGCCCATTCGGGCTGACGATGCGCAACGAGGCGAACAGCGCGGCGTCCGCAGGCGGCTGCGCATCCGCGGCGGCGATGCTGATCGTGATGGTGCTCGATCCGGTCAGCGTGAGAGGCGCTGTCAGCGGCTCGCTTTGGAAGTATGCGGACTGGCCGGGGATCGGCTGCTGGACTGCGGACGCGATCCCGCCGCCGACGCCGGGGACACTGGTAATGACCGACGGCAGTCCGCCTGCGGGTGCCAGGACGCGTTGCTGGGGCCCCAGAAGCGGAACCGAAAGCTGGCTGCTGCCGTGGATTCCCGGGTAGGCGGCGGCCTGAAGGACGGTAGCCGAAGCGCGCGAGCTCTGCGCCGAGATTGATCCCGACGTGTCGGTGACCTCGAAGGCAGTGGTAGCGCTCGTCTCGCCCTTCAGGTAGGTGTCGAACCACTCGCTCGCGAGTTCGTCGAGCCGCTCCGACTCGTCAAGTCCGCCGTCGTGACCGCCTCCGTGCCAGACGACCTTCACGGGTGTGTCCGGATGCGCGGCCTGGATCTGCTCAGCGGTCGCATTGGCCTGCGCGATCGGGAACAGCGAGTCCGACTGTCCGGCGGAGACCAGGGTGGGTGCGGTGATCCGGGTGGTGATGCTTGCCGGCGACGAGGCCGCCATCAGCGCGCGAGACGCATCGGTCACGGTCCCATCGGCCGCCGCGTCGGTGTACGCGCGACACCACAGATCGGTGAATCGCCCGCATTCGGTGACGGTGCCATCGCGGTTGACGACACCGGAGCCGAAGAACGCGCCAGTCCACAGAGACTTGAACACTCCCGGGTGATCACCGGGGATCTCGGCCGACTGCCCGAACAACGAGGACTCGAGGTCGTTCCACGTGATGTCGGCGGCGATGGCATCGACTCGATCGTCGTATCCGCCGGTGAGGAGCGCGAGCGCGCCTCCGTACGAACCACCGGCAATGCCGACTCGCGGGTCACCCGGCTTGTCCTGCTGGACGTCGGCACGGGTGCCGAGGTAGTCGATGATCCTCTGCGCGTCAGCGACCTCGAAGGCCGGAGCGTCCATCGAGATCTGGCCGGTCGACGATCCGAATCCGCGAGCGGAGTAGGTCAGCACGACGTAGCCACGATCGCTGAGCGCCTGCGCCCGCTCGGCGAGATTGGTCTTGCTGCCGCCGAATCCGTGGGCCAGTACGACGGCCGGAGCGGGCACGGTCGTCGGCACGTAGATCGTCGCGTCGAGAGAAACCGGCTCCGACTGCTCGGCCGATGTCGGCCCGCCGTCCAGTCGCAGGTCCTCCGACTGGCTGCTGGTTGAGCACGAGGCGAGAGCCAGAATGGGCAGAGCGAGCAGCGAGACTGCGGCAGCTCTCACCACCGCAGTCCGCATGCCTTCACCCTACGTGCACTAGCCGACCGAGACCTTGTCGTCCTGCGCCTTCGCGGGTGCTGCCGACGAGCGCCGCCTCGACTGTCGGATAGCAATCGCGACGAGTGGGACGAGGACCAGCAGGGCTAGCACTGCGAACGGCAGCAGGAAGCCCATTGCCGTGACGCCGACCGCGATCGCGGACACGAATGCGGACCAGCCGTTGCGCAGACCGGACAGGAAGCCGGGGGCATCGATCTCGGTGATCGTCGAGGTGGGCGACAACGTGATGTTCACCGACGACAGGGCGACCTGGTCGCCGAGGAACTCGCGCTGCGCATTCAGCGAATCGAGCTCGGCCTGACGTGAGGACAACTGGGTCTCGATCGCGAGCAGATCGTCGATCTGATTCGCCTGCGCGAGCAGTTCGTTCATGCGGTCGATGCTCGTCTGCAGCGCCTTGATGCGTGCGTCCAGGTCCACGACCTGCGTCGTGACATCCTGGGCGTTGACGCTCACCGAGTCGACATTGCCCAATTCCGAGATCTGCGCAATGAACTCGTCGAGCCCGGCGGCAGGGACCTGAACAGTCATCGACGAGTACGTGGACTCTCCTTCGACGCGCGAGTCCTCGTAGGAGATGAGTCCTTGTCGTTGCGCCACAAGGCTTCTCACGTCTCGGGTCGCAGCGCCAACGTCCTCCACCCGCATGCTCACGAACGCGGTTCGAATAACCGACTGGTCCTGCGGGGTGCTCGATCCGGCGACCTTCTCGCCGCCTGCGTCCGTCGGCGCCATGGGAGCGCCGGCCACCGCTCCTTCGGCGACCATGTCGGTGGTCACGCCTTGATCGCTGGACACTCCTTGTTCGGATGTCGTCGCGGAGCATGCTGCAAGTAGTAGTGCGGCACCGACGGCCGCGATGACTGGGACGATTCTTCTACGCATTGCGCCTCCTCAGGGAATGTCGTCACAGCAGTTGACGCGAATGCTGATGCCGTCGTTCCCCGGGATTGCAACGATTGGGTGACGTAACTAGATGGAGATGAAGTGCAGTCCCTGCGTGGCTCGAGTGCACGCGACGTAGATGTCGGAACCGCGTTGCGCCTGCCGACTGATGGCGACCGGGTCGACAACGTAGACGTGATCGAACTCGAGGCCCTTGGCGTCTCGCGCCGTGAGCACCGCGATGGGAGCGTCGAGCGCATCGTCACCGACACCGAAATCCGGGCTCGCCTTCTCCAGCAGGGCCATGAAGTCGTTGGCGCGATCGTCGGGAACTATCACCCCGATCCGGCCGACCTCGCCGCGCGATCGCTCGAGGATGAGAGCCGGCAGGTCTGCGGTCGTGGACGCCAGGTACTCCGTCGGCGCGCCGTCGCGAATCGGATGAAGGTTCGGCGCCTCGCCGCCGGCGCGCGTCAACTGCTCGGTCGCGGTCTCGGCGGTCTGCCTGGTGATGCGGTACGTGACGGTGAGGGTGTGAAGCTCGACCTGGTCGCCCGCCCACCCGAGGGCCTCGTCCCAGTCGCGGGCTCCCGCGGGGTGCGTCGTCTGCTGCAGGTCGCCGACGATCGTCATCGACTTGCGCGAGCAGCGCCTCGCGAGCGCGTGCCACGCCATGCGTGACAACTCCTGGGCTTCATCGACGACGACATGGCCATAGACCCAGCTGCGATCGGTCAACGCCCGCTCCGCGACCGTGGTGCTCGGCGAGTAGCGCGCATGCGGGTCGTAGGCAACGAGTTCGGCATAGTCCTCGCCGCCTCGTGGCTCGGACGTTCGCGTGACCGGCTCGGCCTCGCCTAGCCTCTCCGCGGCCTCGTCGAGGAGCGGCACGTCGTCCACCGTCCACGGCTGCCCCGGCTCGCGGATCAGCGCTCGTTGCTGCGCAGCGGACAGGACCCCGTCCGCCGCCGCGGCAAGCGTCGAAGGATCGGTGAGCAGCTTGGCGATCAGGCGCTCGGGTGTCACCGGCAGCCACATCAGGTTCAGCGTCCGTCGCACCTGCGGGTCGTCTACGAGATCGGGGAGCAGGTCAGCACGAACGTCCGGATCGGATGGGTCCTCGTTGCGCTGCCGGGCACGGTCCCGGCACAGGTAGTCCAGGGCCCGCCGGAGGAAAGGGTCACGGTTGGCGTTGAACGACCCGTTGCGCGGCAGTCCACGCCGGACCTCAGCGAGCTGTGCGGCCGTGATCGTGACCTTCGAGCCGTCGTCGAGAGTGATGGTCACGTCGTGGTGCGGGATGCGCACGCGCTGGTTCACGGCGTTGGCGATGACCTCGACCATGACGAGGTCGCCCTTGATCTCCGCTACCTGTGGCGCGTCGATGAGGTTTGTCGAAACCGAGGGGAACAACTGCCCGGGCGTGAGGAGTACGACGTCGGTCTCGCCGAGGCTGGGAAGCACCTGGTCGATATAGCGCAGGAACGCCGTCGACGGTCCGACGACGAGCACGCCGTCGCGGGCCAGGCGGTCGCGGTAGGTGTAGAGCAGCCAGGCCGCGCGATGCAGCGCCACGACGGTCTTGCCGGTACCCGGTCCGCCCTGCACGACGGTGACCTGGTTCAGCGGGCTGCGCACGATGCGGTCCTGGTCTGCAGCAATCGTGGCGATGATGTCGCCCATGCGGCCATCCCGCGGGGCCTCGACCGCCATCGCCGCGGCGTCGGACGCAATGGCTGTCGGGTTGGCCAGATCCTCGTCCTCGATGTGCGTGACCGTCGTGTCCTTCGTGATGATGCGACGACGGCGTGCTACGCCCATCGGTTCCACGGTCGTTGCCTGATAGAAGCCGGCGGCGTTAGGCGCGCGCCAGTCCAGCAGCACGGGGTCGCCCTGGGCATCGCGCAGCCCGATGCGACCGATGTGATGCGTCCGTCCGTCGACGAGGTCGACTCGGCCGAAGCACAGGCGACTGTGGGCTGCGCGTGCGCTCATCAGCTGCTGAGCCAGGTTGTCGTACAACGCCTGCTTCTCCAGCAGGTCCTGGCCCGTTCCCGTGCCCTGAGTTCTCGACAGATCATCGATCCGCTCGGAGACGTGGGAGGTGAACGACGACAGGAGGTCGTAGCAGGCGTCGACGTATCGCTGCTCGACGGCGATGACCTCCACTGACCCTCCTCGTTCCCTGCTCAGGCGAACTGCAATTGGGGCACTCGATACTGCCACGCGTCCGGACCCGGCGCGACGCGGGTCCCGTTGTCAGGGGGTCGTGCGACGTTCGGCATATGAGTTCTGCTTCCTGGTTAGCCCTTCTCGTCGGTCTTCTTGTCGGGGTGCTCTCGGCCGTGCTCGTACTCGGCCGCGCCCTGTCGCTGGCTCGAATCCGCGCCAGCGAGCTCGACGGCGCCAATGCCGCCCTGAGTGCGGACAATGCCGCGCTGCGTGCCCAGCACGGCGACGCCAGGTCTCTTGATGACCTGCTGAAGCCGGTCCGCGACGGGCTCGAGGGCCTGCGCCGCGCGACCGACTCCGCGAGTCGGGACCGCGCCGAGGCGGAGGCCACGCTGACCACTCAGATCGCCGCGGTGCAGGAGCGGTACCAGTCGCTTGAGACCTCGACGAAGCTGCTCGCCGGCGCGCTAGCGCGGGGACAGACGCGCGGACAGTGGGGTGAGATGCAGCTCGAGGGACTGCTCTCGCACTCGGGCCTGATCGAGGGTACTCATTACCGACGGCAGGACACGCGCATTAACGGCGATGCCTCGAGCCGACCCGACATCGTCGTGACGCTCCCGGGCGGAGGGGAGATCCTCGTCGATGCGAAGTTCCCCTTCGACGCCTACTGGCAGGGGATCGGCACTGAGGAGCCCGTCTCCCGCGATGCGCTCATGGCCAAGCACGCGAGTGACGTTCTCAGCCGAGCAAGGGAACTGTCAGGCAAGCGGTACGCCGACGCGCAGTCAAGCCCTGACTTCGTCGTCATGTTTCTGCCGCTGGAGTCATTGCTGTCCGCGGCGCTCGAGTCGGACGGACTGCTGCTTGAGCGCACCTTCAACCTGCGCGTCGTGCTCGCGACCCCGACCACCATGCTCGCGCTCCTGCGCACGATCGGATTCGGGTACCAGCGCCAGCTCATGGCCGACAACGCCGAGGAGATCAGGCAGGCGGGTGCGGAGATGCTGAGTCGCCTTGGCACGCTTGCCGAGCATCTCGACGGGATGCGCCGAGGTCTTGAGCAGGCGGTCGGCGGCTACAACAAGTTCGTGGGCAGTTTCGACAGTCAGGCCATGCGCCAGGCACGGCGGCTCAGTGATCTCGGAGTCGCATCGTCGAGGGCCCTCGAGGCGCCCGACGTCATCGACGTGTCGCTGAGGGAGTCCAATCCGGTGGCGCTACGCGGCTGATGGGTCAGCCCGCGCTGGCGACCTTTCCGTATGCACGCCACGACATGACGGACAGGCGGGACAGTCCGGACATCAGCGACAGGATGCTGCCGAAGGACCCGATGGACAGCACGGAGCCAGCCGATCCGACACTGCCGATGCTCAGTACGGATCCGACACTGCCGATCGACAGGCACGAGTTCGTCGACCCCAGACTCAGGACTGAACCGCGCGAGCGAAAACTGAGGATCGATGACGAGGTTTGGAAGTCGCGTGTCATGGGGATCATGGTGACAGCAGTTCGGAACTCGTGACAGTCTCTGCCCGTCGAACTGCAGCCACGTCGACCATCACCTGACCGTCCGTGAAGGGACCACAATGAAGAAGTCATTCGCTCTGGCATCCGTCGGCGCGCTTGCCGTACCAGCCCTCCTCATCGCCCCGGTCCTGACCGCGGGTTCGGCATCGGCAGCCGCCCGCCACGACCACGTCGTCGGCTGGGTCTCGTGCAACGCGGGCGCCGAGGGCATGCTCACCTACAAGCCCAAGCAGCACGTCCTGTCCTGCGCAGACGCGAACTCCGGCCTCCGCAAACTGACCTGGTCGTCGTGGAACGCAAAGACCGCGATGGGCTCGGGCGTCTACTACTGGAACGACTGCGAGCCCAACTGCGCGGCGGGCACAAACCACGCTTCGAAGGCCACCGTCGAACTCAAGCGCCCGAAGGTGCAAAAGGGTGAGCCGGTCTTCACCCGCGTCGTCGTGACCTACACCGACGAGACCGGCCAGGTTCAGGTAGACCGCATGGACTCCATTCCCTACCTGGGCTGATCGCCCGTCGATTAGACCCAAGGCCCGGGCCTGGTAGCGCTGCTACCAGGCCCGGGCCTTTGTCGTGTGTCCGCGAGTGGGGAGACCGTCTCATTTCATAGGGGCGATGTGGTTGACGGTGGAGGAAAGTGGGGTAGAGTGGCGCCACTTGGAGAGACCAGGGTGATCTGAGGGGCTTGTGGGAAAGGTGGGGTCGATGTTTCTCGGCACGCATCAACCCCGCCTCGACGACAAGGGACGACTGGTCCTGCCCGCCCGCTTCCGTGAGGCGCTGGCCGGCGGCCTGGTCCTGACCAAGGGCCAGTCCCGCTCGATCGTCGTCTGGCCCGCCGCAGAGTTCACGGCCTACGCCGAGCGCATCGACGAGGACTCCCGCACCAACGCGAAGGCGCAGGCGTACCAGCGAGTGCTGTTCTCCGGGGCGTCCGACGAGATCCCCGACCGTCAGGGGCGCATCACCGTGCCGCCGGCGCTTCGCGACTACGCGGGGCTGGATCGCGATGTCGTCGTGGTCGGCAAGAACAAGACCGCGGAGATCTGGGACCTGACCGCATGGAACGCCTACCTGGCCGAGCACGAGGCCGCCTACGCCGACCTGGACGAGGAGGTGCCTCCGGGCTTCTGACGCGGACCGCGCGGCGAGGTCTCCTCCCGCTCCCGCACTGCTCCTGACGCCACTTCCCCGGCGCCAGGGCCCGCTGGCAACAGCGGGCGGGGACCTGGCCATACGGCTCGCACAGCCCGCTCACGACAGGCACCACCGAACACCCGCTCCGCATCGACCCGACCGCGATCTTCTTAGGGGGACAGATGACCACCGTGCTTTCGACCGCCATGCCCACCGCGCTGCCAGCGCAGGGTGCGACCCACCCGGTTCGCACCGCCGTTCGCTCGACCGGCGTCCTGCTGGCCGCGCTCGGCCTCACCATCGTCGTCCTGGTCGCCCTGGCCACCGTCGTGGATTCCTGGGCGTAAGCGGTACCCATGTCACAGTCGACGCGCCATGTCCCGGTCATGCGTGACCGGGTCATTGCCCTGCTCGCACCGGCGCTCGACGCGCCAGGTGCGGTGCTGGTCGACGCGACATTGGGCCTCGGCGGCCACGCCGAGCACGCACTGAACTCGTTCCCGCACCTGCAGCTCGTCGGACTGGACCGTGACCCCGAGGCACTCCGCCTGTCGGGCGAGCGCCTGTCGGTGTTCGGCGAGCGCGTCACGCTCGTGCATGCCGTGTACGACGAACTCCCCGAGGTGCTCGAGCGACTGGGCCACCGTCGAGTTCAGGGAATCCTGTTCGACCTCGGCGTGTCCTCGATGCAGCTCGACGAGGCCGAGCGTGGCTTCGCGTACGCGCAAGACGCTCCTCTCGACATGCGGATGGATCCGGCGTCGGACCTCACTGCTGCTGAGGTTCTGAACACGTACTCGTCCGCCGAGCTCGCACGAATCCTTCGTCAGTACGGCGAGGAGAAGTTCGCGAGCCGTATCGCCGCACGGGTCGTCGTCGAGCGCAAGGTCGAGCCGTTCTCGTCGTCCGCGCGCCTGGTTGACCTGATCCGCTCCGCGATCCCTGCCCCGGCGCGACGCACGGGCGGCAACCCTGCAAAGCGCACCTTTCAGGCACTCCGCATTGAGGTCAACGGTGAACTCGACTCACTGCGCCTCGCGATTCCCGCGGCCCTGAAGGCACTGTGCGTCGGTGGGCGCATCGTGGTGATGTCCTACCAGTCGCTCGAGGACCGCATCGTCAAGCAGTCCCTCGCCGTAGGCGCACACCCTGACGTTCCTGCCGGCCTGCCGATCGTCCCGGAGTCGATGCAGCCTTGGCTTCGGCTCATCACGCGCGGTGCGGAGATGGCGTCCGAGGACGAGATCACCGCGAATCCGCGCGCGGCCTCTGCTCGGGTCCGTGTTGCCGAGCGGTTGAGGGAGGCCGCGTGAGCGCGACCGCCCGCAAGCATGCGGCCGTCGATTCGCCCGACATCGACCAGCCGGAGATCGCCGACCCCGGAACCGAGTACGCGACGCGCGGCGCCAGGAGTCATCGAGCGAGCCGACCGCACCTGCGCATGGTCTCGCCCCTGCGCCCAGAGCGCGCCAGTCGCGGGCTCTTCGCACTCATCGTCACCGGGCTGCTCGTGGCCGGCATGGTCGTCATCCTCGTCATCAACACCTCGCTGGCGCAGGGCGCGTTCACGATCAGCGAGCTCCAGTCGCAGCAGGCGGTCCTGTCTCAGCAGGAGCAGACGCTGTCCGAATCCGTCGCTGCTGCTGCTGCACCCGAAGCGCTTGAGCAGCAGGCGCGTTCACTGGGCATGGTTCCGAGCGAGACGCCCGTCTTCATCAGCCTGCCCGGCGGCAAGGTGCTCGGCCGAGCGAAGGCGGCTCCCGGAGGCTCCAAGTCCCTTCCCACCCTCCTGACCCCGGCTGATGCGACCGTGTCGGAGGCCGTCGACAATGCGTCGGTTGGCACCGATCTGCCCATCGCGCCGGGGGCGGACTACGACCCCGCAGCGGCCGACGCAGCAGCGATGCAGGCCGCGGCCGCGAACTCAACCGAGCTGGCACAGGTCGCGGGTGCCGGCAGCAATCCGGGCGCCGATGCAGTGACGTCGGTCGCCAAGTCGATCGCGAAGTCCGCGAAGAGCGGCGAGAACGCGCTGTGGAGCGACGCGACGGTCATCGACCTCACGCCCGAGCTGTCCAGCGGGGACTCGGGCCTCGTTGCGAAGCCCGTGCGGTGAGCACAGCCGTGGCACGGCCGTCGTGTGACAGGGCGGCCTGATGCCCTCCGCGCCGCCTCGCGACTATCGACGCACACCTCCTCGCTCCGCACCTCGCCCCCCGGCACGCAGGCCGCGGTCGCGGACGCCCTTCGCACTCGCTGACGGTCGCCGGCGCGGCGCGGTGCTCCTCGTGGCCACCGGCCTGGTCCTCACGGTGTTCGGCGGCCGGCTGGTCCAGTTGCAGGCAGTTCAGGGGGAGGCGCTGGCCTCCGCGGCACTCGACCAGCGGCTGCGCACGCAGGAGCTCCCGGCAGGTCGCGGCACGATTCTCGACGCCGGCGGAGACGCGCTCGCGGTGACGATGGAGGCGCGCAATGTCACTGCTGACCAGACCCTCGTCACTGATCCGCAGATGGTCGCCGATCAGCTCGGTCCCATCCTCGGTGCCGATCCCGACGTGCTCGCCACTCGCCTTACCGGCGATCGGCGCTTCATCTACATAGCCAAGGGACTGACCCCCGAGACGTGGGATCGAATCTCCGAACTCCGCCTGCCCGGCATCTTCAGTGAGCCGACCGCGCGCCGCGTGTATCCCGCAGGCGACCTGGCCGCGAACATTGTCGGCTTCGTCGGCGGAGAGGGCACCGGGCTCGGAGGTGTCGAGTACGCCTACCAGAAGCAGCTTGCGGGAACGCCCGGCGAGCAGACGTTCGAGCGTGGTCCCGGGGGGCGGGTCATCCCGACCGCGTCCAACACGGTGACTGCCGCGCAAGAGGGCACGTCCGTGAAGCTCACTATCGACCGCGACATCCAGTACGTCGCCCAGCAGGCCCTGGCCGAGAAGGTTGCCGAGGCTCACGCCGACAGCGGCACGATCGTCGTGATGGAGCCGAGCACCGGCCGGATCCTCGCGCTTGCCACCGCCCCGACATTCGATCCGAACAAGGCCGCATCGGCAACCGCGGGCAACCGCGGAAACCGGGCCCTGACGGACGTCTTCGAGCCCGGCTCGACCAGCAAGTTGATCACGCTGTCCGCGGTCATCAACGAGGGCAAGGCAAACCCGTACTCGAGCTTCACGGTGCCGAGCAGCCTGACTCGCGGTGACAAGGCATTCCACGACGCCTCACCGCACGGCACGTTGCACCTGACTCTTGCCGGTGTGATGGCGAAGTCCAGCAACATGGGAACGATCCTCGCCGCCGAGCGGATTGGCGGGAAGAAGCTTTACAAGTACTTGAAGAAGTACGGGATCGGCGAGCCGACCGGACTGAACTTCCCTGGTGAGGCGCAGGGCTTCATTCCCAAGTACTCGGACTGGTCACCGACGTCATTCCCGACGATCGCCTTCGGCCAGGGACTCAGTGTCAATGCCGTGCAGAGCGCCAGCGTGTTCGCGACGATCGCCAACAACGGGGTGCGCGTGGAGCCGAGCCTGGTCGACTCGCTCGTGCTGCCCGACGGCACCGTCGAGGCCGCGGCCGCGCCGAAGACCACACGCGTTGTCAGCGCCGACACGGCCAAGCAGGTGCGCGCCATGCTCGAGAGCGTCGTCGGCGAAGGCGGAACCGCACCCATGGCGGCGATTCCGGGCTACCGCGTCGGTGGCAAGACGGGAACGGCTCAGGAGTACAAGGAAAGCTGCGGCTGCTACAGCGGTGTTGTCGCCTCCTTCATCGGCATGGCGCCCGCGGACGCACCCAAGCTCGTCGTGGCAGTCTCGATCATGAACCCTCGCGTGGGACGCTATGGCGGTGAACTCGGCGGACCGGTCTTCAAGCGCGTGATGACCTACGCGCTTCAGGCGATGCAGATCCCGCCGACGGGCAAGCAGTCGCCGACTCTGCCACTCACCTTCGGGGGATAGGCCTCGTGCCACCGGCGCCGCGTCCGCTCCCGAATCCGGTGCGTCTGGCCGACATCGCCGCACTCCTGGGCACGTTCGTCCCCGAAGACCTGGCACGCCTGCTCGTGAGCGGCGTCTCGCTCGACTCCCGGGCTGTGCTGCCTGGGGATATCTTCGCGGCTCTGCCCGGGCACGCGACTCACGGTTCAGGGTTCGCCGACGATGCGGTACGTCTTGGTGCCGTCGCGATCCTCACCGACCCGAGTGGTCTGACGACCTGCTCCACCCTCGGAGTGCCTGTTCTCGTCGTCGATGACCCGCGAGGCTGGCTCGGCGGAATTGCTGCGCTTGTGTACGGGTTCCCCGGATCGCAGATGCAGCTCATCGGCATCACGGGAACCAACGGCAAGACGACCGTCTCGGCGATGGTCGAGTCGGGGCTTCGCGCTGCGGGTCGGACCACGGGCATGATCGGAACGGTCGGAGTGCGCATTGTCGATCGCACCTTCGACGGCCTGCGCACCACTCCAGAGGCGACGGACCTGCACGCACTTCTCGGCGTGATGCGCGATGAGGGCGTGACGTCGGTAGTCATGGAGGTGAGCAGCATTGCGATCGACGAGCACCGAGTCGACGGCGTCATCTACGACATTGCGGCGTTCACGAATCTGTCGCAGGATCACCTCGACTATCACGGCACGATGGAGAACTACTTCGCCGCGAAGGCGACGCTGTTCGCCCCCACGCGAACCCGTCGGGCGGTGATCGGCGTCGACGACGAGTGGGGCCGCCGTCTCGCCGACGGGTGCACTGTCGATACCGACACGTGGTCGGCCGCAGGCCCGAATGCGGACTGGACCATCGTTGAGGACGAGGGTGGACACCTGATCCTCGGGCCAGGCGGTGAGCGGCAGCGGGTCTCCGTGGCGCTCAGCGGAGCTTTCAACGTTGCCAACGCACTGTGCGCGTACGTGATCCTGCGAAGGGCCGGCGTGGACCCTGACGCGGCGGCGACCGGAATTTCCACCGCGACAGTTCCCGGGCGCATGCAGCGCGTGGGGGAGATGTCCGACGTGATCGGCATCGTCGACTACGCACACTCGCCAGACGCGATTGAGCGCGTCCTGGAGTCGGTGCGGGATACCGCAACCCGCGTCATCGTCGTCCTCGGTGCCGGTGGCGATCGCGACACCACCAAGCGACCTCAGATGGGGGCGATCGCGGCTCGGCTCAGCGACGTCCTCATCATCACCGACGACAATCCGCGCTCGGAGGACCCCGAGCTGATTCGCGCAGCGATCCGAAGTGGCGCCCAGGCGATCGACTCTGATGGTCGTGCGGACATCCTCGAGGAGGGCGATCGCGCGGTGGCGATTACGGTTGCTGTGGCCCGCGCGGAGGCCGGAGACGTCGTGGTTGTGCTGGGCAAGGGACACGAGCAGGGTCAGGAGGTGGCTGGGGTGATGACCCCGTTCGATGACGTCACCGTGCTCCGCGACGCGCTCGCCCGTAAGGCCAGCCGATGATCGCGATGACGGCCGGCCAGATCGCGCAGGCAGTAGACGGAGTGCTCTCCATCGTCGGTCCTGACGTCGCCGTTGTCGATGTCGTGACGGACTCCTCGGCCGCTACGGCTGGATGCATGTTCGTCGCGGTCGCGGGAGAGAACGTCGACGGACATGACTATGCGGCGCACGCGGTCGCCGCAGGATGCGTGGTGGTCCTTGCGCGACGAACCCTGGCGGGGCCAGATGGCCAGCAACTGCCGTGCATCGTGGTCGACGACCCCGTCCTCGCACTCGGAAGGCTCGCGTCCTGGTACCGCGACCAGCTCGTCGACTGCCGGGTCATCGCGATCACCGGCTCCAGCGGGAAGACGAGCACGAAAGATCTGGTCGCGTCGATCCTCTCCACGCTCGGGCCCACAGCACGTGCACAGGGCTCGTTCAACACCGAGATCGGATTGCCGCTCACGATCCTCAGTGCTGACCTGGAGACCCGCTACCTCGTCGTCGAGATGGGCATGCGCGGGCCTGGACACATCGCGTACTTGTCGCGCATCGCCCGGCCGAACATCGGCTGCGTGGTCAACGTAGGCACGGCGCATCTGGGGATGCTCGGAACGCGGCAGGCGATCGCCGACGCCAAGGGCGAACTCATCGACTCGTTGCTCGACGGCGACGTCGCTGTGCTCAATGCCGATGACCCGATCGTCTCGGCGATGGCCCGTCGAACCCTCGCGACGGTGGTCACCTTCGGCGAGGCGGCGGAGGCAGCAGTTCGGGCCACGGATATTCGACTCGATTCGCGCGCCCAGCCGGCCTTCACCCTGGTGGACCAAAGGGCATTCGACGTGGACATGGAACGAGTTGCGCTGCAGTTCAGCGGCCGCCACTACGTGTCCAACGCCGCAGCGGCCGCCGCGACCGCGCTATCCGCGGGCGCTTCACTGGAGCAGGTCGCGGCGGCACTGCGCGATGCGCTCCCGGCCAGCCGCTGGCGCATGGAGATACGCGAAACCGGGTCGGGCGTGACCGTCGTCAACGACGCGTACAACGCGAACCCGGACTCGATGCGCGCGGCGCTGCGGACGCTTGCGGCGATGAGTGGGCGTTCGTGGGCCGTCCTCGGCGAGATGCGAGAACTCGGTGACGAGAGCGCCGAGCAGCACGAGTCAGTCGGGCGCCTGGCGATCGATCTGGGCATCTCTCGAGTCGTGTGGGTCGGGGAGGGCACTCTGCCGGGGCACGAGGCCGCGCTTCGCCTCCCGGGCGTCGATGGGCGATCGGTGTACGTTCCTGACGTGGAATCCGCGCTTGGCGTGCTCGAGCGTGAGCTGGAACCCGGTGATGTCGTTCTCGTGAAGGCGTCGCGAAGTGTCGGCCTCGAACGCGTGGCCAGCGGGCTCCTGGGCGGTGCTGCGACGTGAGGCTCGTGGTCATTGCCGGGACGATTGCGACGATCGTGTCCCTCATCGGCACTCCACTCCTGATCAAGCTCCTCGCCCGACACGGGTACGCGCAGGCGATCCGCGTGTCCTCGGAGGGCGAGCTGTACCCCGATCACGAGGCAAAGGTCGGTACGCCGTCCATGGGCGGTGTCGCCATCATCGTCGGGGTCCTCGCGGGCTACTTCCTGACTCACCTGGTGACGTGGCGGCCGGTATCGCCGTCGGGCCTGCTGATCTTGTTCCTCATGGTGGGCCTGGGCCTTGTCGGCATGGCCGACGACTACCTGAAGATCTTCAAGCAGCGAAGCACGGGCCTGCGCGCGCGAACGAAGCTCGTGGGTCAGGCGATTGTCGCGGTCGCGTTCGCCTTCTTGTCCCTGCAGTTCCCGAACGCCGAGGGACTCACGCCGGCGTCTATGGCCATCTCCTTCCTTCGCGACACCTCGGTGGTCCTGCCGGTCGCGTTGTTCGCTGTCTGGGTGTGGTTCCTCATCACCGCGACTACCAACGGCGTCAATCTCACTGACGGCCTCGACGGGCTCGCCACGGGCGCCGCGATCTTGTCGTTCCTCGCGTACGTGTTGATCAGCGTGTGGCAGTACGGACAGAACTGCGCGTTCGAGGAGTCGCTGACCTGCTACGCCACCGCGAACCCGCTAGACCTCGCGATGATCTCCGCGTGCGCGGCGGGAGCGACGTTCGGGTTCCTGTGGTGGAACACGTCGCCCGCCCGGATCTTCATGGGCGATACCGGCTCACTCGCGCTCGGAGGAGCGATTGCGGGCCTGGCGATCTACACGAAGACCGAACTGCTGCTGCCCTTGACCGCAGGCTTGTTCCTCATCACGACACTGTCGGTCATCGCGCAAGTCGGATCCTTCAAGCTGACGGGCAGGCGCGTGTTCCGCATGGCGCCGCTGCATCACCACTTCGAGATGCTCGGATGGCCAGAGATCCAGATTGTCGTTCGCTTCTGGATCATTCAGGGTCTCTGCATCGGAGCCGGGCTCGCGTTGTTCTACGCCGAATGGGTCCGCAATTGACCGCCGCGTCCGACCTGAACCGCGCTTCCGACTGGTCCGCATGGCATGTGACCGTCGCCGGCATCGGTGTCGCGGGGTATGCGGCGGCCGATGCGCTGATGCAGCTTGGCGCCAATGTGACGATCATCGACGCCTCCGACGGGGACAGGCAGCGCGAGCGTGCGCGAATCCTCGAGGAGCTCGGTGCTCGTGTCCTGCTCGGGGCAGGCTCCGGATTGCCGGATGGCACTCAACTCCTGATCGTGTCCCCCGGGCTGCGGCCGACGGCCCCCTTGATCGAGGATGCGCTGGCACGCGACATCCCGGTCTGGGGAGAACTCGAACTGGCGTGGCGTCTTCGCGACCCGGACTCGGCAGCGGCGTGGTTGTGTGTGACGGGAACGAACGGCAAGACCACGACGACCCTCATGCTCGAGTCAATGCTGCGCGCCGCGGGCTACCGCACGACATCGGCGGGGAACATCGGCGTGTCGCTCATCGACGTCGTCATGCACGACGATCTTGACGTGATCGCAGTTGAGGTCGGAGCACCTCAACTGGCATTCGTGCACTCGATCAGCCCGGTCGCGTCCGTGTGCCTCAACGTCGCCGACGACCACATCGATCACTTCGGCACGATGGAGGAGTACGTCGACACGAAGGCGCGCATCTACGAACGCACGCAGGAGGCGGCGGTCTACAACGTGCAGGATGCGCAGACGCGCCGCATGGTCGAGGAGGCCGATGTCGTCGACGGGTGCCGCGCCATCGGCTTCACTCTGGGTACGCCGGGATTGTCGATGCTCGGGATCGTTGACGACCTGCTCGTCGACCGCGCCTTCATAGATGACCGCGGTGCGACAGCGCAGGAGCTGGCGACCGTCTCGAACGTGCATCCATTCGCGCCGCACAACGTCGCGAATGCGCTCGCCGCCGCCGCACTGGCCAGGGCCTTCGGGGTGCCGCCGACTGCGGTTCGCGACGGTCTTCGAACCTTCGTCCCTGCCGCCCACCGGATTGCCACCGTGGGAGCTGTCGACGGGGTGACTTTCGTCGACGACTCGAAGGCCACCAACGCGCACGCGGCGCAGATGTCGCTGCTCGCGTACGAGCACATCGTGTGGATCGCCGGTGGCATGGCAAAGGGCCAGGAGTTCGACGATCTCGTGAGTTCGACCGCAGATCGGCTCAGGGCCGTCATCCTGCTCGGCGTCGACCGCGAGGTGATTGCTCAAGCTCTCGCCCGACACGCGCCCGATGTGCCCGTGATCGACGTCGACACCGTTGAGACTGGTGCCATGGTTGAGGTCGTGCGGCAGGCTGCCGCGCTCGCGCAGCCAGGCGACACCGTGCTCCTCGCACCGGGTTGCGCCTCGTGGGACATGTTCACCGATTACGGAGACAGAGGCCGACAGTTCGCAGACGCCGCACGGCGTCTCCCGGGCTTCGTGGCGGTGGCCGGTCAGCATGAGTGACACCGACTCGCGCACTGAAGCGCCCGAGACCACTAAGCGTCCGGCGAGCCGCGTCGCGCTCCTGCTCAATCACCCACTGAGCACCTACTACCTGCTGTTGGGCGCGACGCTGCTGCTGCTGACCCTCGGCCTGATCATGGTGATGTCCGCGTCAAGCATCGAGAGCTATCGGGTTTTCGGCTCCGCCTACACGCTGGTCCAACGACAGGCGATGTTCGCCGTTGCAGGCGTGGTCGCGATGTTCGTCGTCGCGCGCACCTCGGTCCAGTTCTGGCGGGGCTTCGCGTGGGCCCTGGTCGTCATAGCCTTCGGTCTTCTCATTGCTGTCCTCGTCATCGGCCGCGAGGTTGCTGGGCAGCGGAACTGGATTGAGATCTTCGGCCCCTTCCGCCTGCAGCCCTCCGAGTTCGCCAAGCTGGCGCTCGTGGTGTGGGGGGCGTGCCTGCTGACCCGGCGGGACCGGCCAATCGACTCGTGGTCACGGCTGCTCATTCCACTGCTCCCGGTGTCCGCACTCATGATGGTCCTGGTCCTGATGGAAGGCGACTTCGGCAACACGCTGATGCTCGCGGCGATCACCATGGGCATCCTGTTCGCCGCTGGAGCCCCGCTGCGCCTGTTCGCGATCATGGGCGGCGCTCTCCTTGTCGGTGTACTGCTCCTTACCGTCGCGGCGCCCTACCGGATGGAACGTTTCACGTCATGGCTCGATCCCGGGGCCGACCGTCTCGGCTTCGGCTGGCAGGTGACGCAGGGCCAGTACGCGCTCGGCACGGGCGGTTTCTGGGGTGTGGGCCTGGGCGCGAGTCGCGAGAAGTGGGGATCGCTTCCCGCCGCGTCGACCGACTTCATCTTCCCGGTGATCGGCGAAGAGCTCGGCCTCATCGGAACGCTGACGGTCCTGGCACTCTTCGGAATTCTGATCTTCGCAATCTTCCGTCTCGCGAGGACCACCGACGACCAGTTCGTCCGGCTCGCCTCGGTCGGCGTGGGCTCCTGGATCACGGTCCAGGCGGTGCTCAATATCGGGGCGGTCCTGGGCATCCTCCCGATCACCGGAGTCCCACTTCCCTTGGTGTCCTACGGCGGCTCGTCACTCATCCCGACTCTGGTCGCGCTCGGCATGCTTATGGCGTTCGCCAAGCAGGAACCGGGGGCACGCAAGGCGATTCGGCGCAAGAGCACGGCCCAGGCCCTGCGGCGGCGTTGACGCGCATGCGCGTCGTCCTCGCTACGGGAGGCACCGGAGGCCATATCGAGCCCGCGTTGAATCTCGCGGACGCTCTTCGCCGTGCCGATCCGGATATCGCGATCACCGTTCTTGGCAGCGATCGCGGACTCGAGACGACGCTTGTTCCCGCCCGCGGCTACGAACTCGTGACTGTGCCGAGCATTCCGATGCCGAGACGGCCGAGCGCGGACCTCCTGCGTGCTGGCCCACGCATGCGGCGGTCGGTACGACAGGCAACCGAGGTCCTGCGCGATGTCCACGCGAATGTCGTAGTCGGATTCGGGGGATACGCGGCCGCTCCGGCGTACCTGGCGGCGCGTCGCGCGCGCACGCCGCTTGTCATCCATGAGTCGAACGCACGCGCAGGAATCGCGAACCGCCTCGGAGCGCGCTTCACCAAGCACGTCTACGAGTCCTACGCGGGTTCGCTGCCGCGAGCGACCGTGCTTGCGCCACCCCTGCGGTCAGCCATCTCGCACCTTGATCGCGCCGCGCTGCGCGCTGACGCACTCACCGCGTTCGGGCTGGCCGATACCGAGCCAGTCCTCCTGGTCTTCGGCGGATCGCAGGGTGCGCGCAGCCTGAACTCCGCGGTCGTGGAGGCGATCCCAGGACTTCGAGAGCGCGGCATCCAGGTGCTGCACTCCTACGGTTCGCGGAACGAGTCGACGCTCCTCGTCGACGGGTACGTCGCAGTGCCGTTCATCGATCGGATGGATCTTGCCTACGCCGCGGCCGACATCGCGATGACTCGAGCCGGAGCGATGACCTGCGCGGAATTGGCTGCCGTCGGCCTGCCCGCGATCTACGTCCCGCTGCCTATCGGTAACGGCGAGCAGCGCCTCAATGCGCAGCCCGTGATCAACGCTGGCGGTGGCCTCCTGATCGATGACGCCTCGCTCACTGCGGAGTGGCTCACGCACACGGCCGCCACGGTGCTGCACGATGGCGACACGCTGCGCGCCATGGGCGAGGCGGCCTATCGGCATGGCGTCCGCGATGCCGATGAGCAGTTGGCCCGCATCGTGATGCGGGTGGGAGGGGCATCGTGACCAGCGAAGGGTCCGCGCAGCTCGGCCGAGTCCACATCGTGGGCATCGGTGGAGCGGGCATGTCCGGCATCGCTCGGATCATGGTTGCCCAGGGCCTGGTTGTATCCGGGTCGGATGCCAAGGACTCCCGGAGGCTCCAGGCACTTCGTGCCATCGGCGTGGACGCTCGGGTCGGCCATGACGCGTCCTTGGTCACGGGAATCGACTCACTCGTCGTGTCCACCGCCATCCCCGAGACGAACCCCGAGCGCAGTGCGGCGCGCGACCTCGGCATCGCCGAACTCAGCCGCGCTCAGGCGCTGGCGGCGGTGATGGTCGGAAGTCGTGGCGTGGCTGTCTCGGGAACCCACGGGAAGACGACGACGACCTCGATGCTCACCGTCGCACTCCAGAACTGCGGCGTGGATCCGTCGTTCGCGATCGGCAGCGAGCTCAACGAGTCCGGCTCGAATGCGCATCTGGGCACCGGGGACATCTTCGTCGTCGAGGCCGATGAGAGCGATGGCGCTTTCCTCGCCCTTGCGCCGGTCGCGGCCATCGTCACGAACGTCGAGCCCGACCATCTGGACCACTGGGGCACCTTCGAGGCGATCGAGAACGGTTTCCTCGAGTTCGCGGTCGGCGTGCGCGACCGCGGCGGGTTCCTCGTGGTGTGCGTCGACGACCTGGGCGGCGCGCGACTGGCGACACGGGCTCGCGAAGCGGGTGTTGACGTCCGCAGCTACGGCGAGGCTCATGGCGCGGACTACCGGATGGCCGAACCGCGTCGCGAGGGCCTGGGCTGGATCTTCGACACCGTTCACAACGGAGTCCGCCTGGGCGAGATAAGCCTCCAGGTCCCGGGCAAGCACAACGCGCTCAACGCCATGGCGGCCTTCGTTGCGGGACTTGGCCTGGACTACCCCAGTGCCGACCTCAGGGCCGGACTGGAGGCATTCACGGGCACGCGGCGCCGCTTCGACTTCAAGGGCCAGGTCGACGGCATCAGGGTCTTCGACGACTACGCCCATCACCCCACCGAGATAGAGGCGACTTTGCTCGCCGCTCGCGACGTGGTCGGCGACGGCCGACTGATCGTCGCCTTCCAGGCGCACCATTACTACCGAACCGCGTTGTTCACCAAGGAGTTCGGGACGGCTCTCGGGCTGGCTGACGACGTCGTCGTGCTTGAGGTCTTCGCGCCCGGTGAGACACCGATCCCTGGCGCCAGCGGTCAGACGATGGCCACGAACGTTCCGCTCGCGCCCGAGCACGTGGTCTTCGAACCGTCATGGTCAGCGGTGGCCGGTCATCTCGCCGATCGTGCGCGACCTGGCGACATCATCATGACCCTGGGCGCCGGAGACATCGGGATGATCGGCGTCGAGGTCCTCGACCTGCTGCGGTCGCGGCAGACCGTATGAGCGCGCCGACTATGGACGCCAGCCGAGTGCGGGTCGACTTCGGCGACCGGTCGTCGCGGCGACGGCGACGACTGCGGGCCCTCGTTATCGTGCTCGTCGTCCTGCTCGTTGCCGGTTCTGCGTGGGTTGTGTTCTTCTCGTCCTTGTTGTCAGTGAAGTCGGTGCGCGTCGTGGGCGCGGACGGAGTCCAGGCCGACCAGGTCCTCGCCGCTGCCGCGATTCCCCTCGGCACTCCGCTCGCCAGAGTGGACACCTCGCAGGCGCAGGCCGGCGTTCTCGCGCTCGCGTGGGTGTCGGGTGTCGAGGTGCGCCGAGGCTGGCCTAACGAGGTGGTGCTAGCCGTCACGACCCGCGTTCCGGTCGCGGTTCTTGCAGGGTCGAACCTCGAGGTCGACGCGGAGGGCGTGACGTTCGACATGGCAGGTGCCCCGCCACCGACGTTGCCGTCCGTGACCGCGAAGGGCATCGGCCTGGAGACTGCCATGGCCGTGCTCGCCGGACTTCCCGCGGACCTCCTGGCCAAGGTGGTGTCCGTCACCGCCAGCACCAGGGACGACGTCGGGCTCGTGCTGCGCTCCGGTGCGGATGTGCGCTGGGGGAGCGCGGACCAGGGCGATTTCAAGGCGGAGGTGCTCACCGCACTCCTGCGCCACAAGCGCGAGGTGTACGACGTGACCGCCCCCGAACTGCCCACCACGTTCAAGGGGCAGTGATCGGTCTCAAGTAGCACTTGAGACTCTAATCCCACCCTCACCTTGCGTAACAGGTGCGAATGCGCCTACTCTCCCGCCGGTTACGGACCGGTCAGATTCTCAGTCTCCGGTTGAGGTTGAGGGTTTGTAACCACGAGACGGTCGATGGGAATCCAGCCCGCGACATCGGATGAGAGGACGGCGGCCGTGGCGGCTCCGCAGAACTACTTGGCAGTTATCAAGGTTGTCGGCATCGGCGGTGGCGGTGTCAACGCCGTGAACCGCATGATCGAGGTCGGCCTCAAGGGTGTGGAGTTCATCGCCATCAACACCGATGCGCAGGCGCTGCTCATGAGCGACGCCGACGTGAAGCTCGACATCGGTCGTGAGCTGACCCGGGGACTCGGCGCAGGCGCCAACCCCGAGGTCGGCAAGAAGGCGGCCGACGATCACCTCGAGGAGATCGAGGAGGTGCTCAAGGGCGCCGACATGGTCTTCGTCACCGCAGGCGAGGGTGGCGGAACCGGAACCGGCGGCGCTCCCGTCGTGGCTCGCGTTGCCCGCTCGCTCGGCGCGCTGACGATCGGTGTCGTGACCCGTCCGTTCGGCTTCGAAGGTCGCCGCCGGCAGGCGCAGGCTGACGCCGGTGTCGATGCGCTGCGCGCTGAGGTCGACACGTTGATCGTCATCCCCAACGATCGTCTGCTCTCGCTCGCGGATCGCAACATCAGCGTGATCGACGCCTTCCGTCAGGCCGACCACGTGCTGCTCCAGGGCGTCTCGGGAATCACCGATCTCATCACGACCCCAGGACTCATCAACCTCGACTTCGCCGACGTGAAGTCGGTCATGCACTCGGCCGGATCGGCCCTGATGGGCATCGGCTCGGCGCGTGGTGAGGACCGTGCGGTCGAGGCAGCCGAGAAGGCGATCTCCAGCCCGCTCCTCGAGGCTGGCATCGATGGCGCGCACGGCGTACTCCTGTCGATCTCCGGTGGCAGCGACCTCGGCCTGTTCGAGATCAACGAGGCGGCCCGGCTCGTCAGCGACGCAGCGCACCCGGACGCCAACATCATCTTCGGTGCGGTGATCGACGACACTCTTGGCGACGAGGTTCGCGTCACGGTCATCGCGGCCGGGTTCGATGGCGGCGAGCCCCCGACCCGTCGCGGGTCGAGCACCACACCGCGCGCACTTCAGGACAGTTCGACCGGCGAGGTGCCGGCGATAGTCGCGCCGAGTGCTCGGCAGTTGCAGCAGCCGCGGACGATCGTGTTCGAGGACACCGACGACGATCTCGATATCCCGGACTTCCTGAAGTAGTCCGCGCGCTCGTACCTATGTTTCCCCTTGCCGCAGGGCGCCTGTCGCCTGTGGCACCTGGTGGCCGTCCAGTCATATGGGCGGCCACTGGTCGTTCCGGGGGCACGAGCTCGGCCCCGTACGAGTCGTTGAACCTGGCCACCCACGTCGGCGACGACCCCGCGAATGTGGACGCCAACCGCGGCCGCGTCGCACTCGCCTTGGGTCTGCCCGAGTCCGGTCTGGCCGTCATGGGCGCGGCGCACGGCGCCGACGTCGAGGTGGTCGACCGGGTCGGTACCTACGAGGGCGTGGATGCGCTGGTCACCCAGGAACCCGGACTGGCCGTGCTGGCCCTCGGCGCGGACTGCGTGCCCCTCGCGCTCATCGGATCCGACGGTATCACCGTCGCTGCCGTCCACTGCGGCTGGCGCGGGCTTGCCGCCGACGTGGTCGCAGCGGCCGTTCTCGCGATGCGCGACCTTGGCACGGGAGTACGGGCAGCCGTGCTCGGCCCGTCGATCTGCGGCGAGTGCTACCCGGTTCCGCAGTCCCGCAGCGACGAGACCGCCGCGCGGGTGTCTATTCGCGTTGCGAGCGCGGCGCTCGTGAGGACGCCAGACGGGCAGCCGGGCATCGATGTGCGCTCGGGCCTGCGCGAGCGGCTCCTCGAACTGGGGCTCGAGCCGACGGCGATCGCGTTCGCTGGCGGCTGCACCGCTGAGGACCCCGGGCTGTTCTCCTTCCGACGTGACGGCATGACGGGTCGGCAGGGCATCGCGGCCTGTACAACCGCGATGATGGACGCGTGACCGACGACCGGGCCGCCGACATTGCGAGCCGACTCGCCTTGGCACGCGAGCGTATTCGCGCTGCTGCAGCCGACGCGGGACGAGTCGACGCGATCGATCTCGTCGTCGTGACGAAGACCTTCCCAGCGGCGGACGTCGTGATCCTCGCGGACCTGGGCGTCACGGATATCGCGGAGAACAAGGACCAGGAGGCGCGCGCCAAGCGGGACGAGACCGAAGCGACCTCGACGATCCGCTGGCACATGATCGGCCGGCTGCAGCGCAACAAGATCGCCTCGGTCGCACGCTGGGCCGACGCCGTCGACTCGGTCGATCGCATCGAGGTCGTCGCACCCCTCGGCGCTGCCGCCGCATCCACGGGCCGGCGCATCGACGTGCTGGTTCAGGTCGGCCTCGATCAGGTGACGCGCGAAGGCAGGGGTGGCGTGAACCCGTCCGACGCGATCGACCTGGCCGCCGCCATCGTCAGCGAGCCGGGCCTAAGGTTGCGCGGCGTGATGGGGATTGCCCCCTTCCCAGGCGATCCCGCGGCGGCCTTCGGCCTGCTGGGGACCGTCGCGGCGCACCTGCGGTCCCGCTGGCCCGGCGCCGACTGCATCTCCGCGGGCATGAGTGGCGACCTCGAGATCGCGATCGCCCACGGGGCGACACAGGTGCGTGTGGGGGGCGCGATACTCGGCCAGCGGACCCGCGTGCAGTAACGTCCTTTGTGGGAACGTCCGTTCAGGGGACGACCTGCCCATGGGAGGACGACAGGCAATGGCTGGCGCAATGCGCAAGATGGCCGTATACCTCGGCCTTGTTGAGGACCACGGTGACGAGGCCTACGACGAGCACGAGGACTACGAGAGCGCCCGGCGGGGGGCTCGCGACAGTCGATCCCAGCCTCGCGGATACGACGACCGCTACGACGAGCGTCCCGACGATCGATACAGCAGTCGAAGCGTCAGGCCGATTCCGGACACTCGCGCGGTGCGAACCTTCCGCAGCGACGCTGCCGCGCCGAGCCGCCCGACATCGGCACCGCTCGCTGATCGTCGACCCCCGATGACCGACATCAGCCGCATCGAGACCGTGCATCCGCGCAGTTACAACGACGCGCGTCGGATCGGGGAGGACTACCGCGACGGCGTGCCGGTGATCATGAACCTTTCTGAGCTCGACGACCAGGACGCGAAGCGCATCATCGACTTCGCGGCCGGGCTCGTGTTCGGCCAGCGCGGCTCCATCGAGCGCATCACGAACAAGGTGTTCCTTCTCTCGCCGGTCAACGTTGACGTTGGCGATGAGGCACGAGCGCAGATCGCCAAGGATGGCTTCTTCAACCAGAGCTAGGCAGTGCAGCGGCCGTGTTGCCGCTCTGCACGTGAGCAGGGGAGTGTGCGATGGCTGCCGTCGGGCAGGCTCTGGCGACGGCGCTGTGGCTGTACTGGTTGGTCATGATCGGGCGACTGGTCTTCGACTTCGTCCAGGTGTTCGCGCGTACGTGGAAGCCGAGCGGTTTCCTGCTCTTGGTCGCCGAGGCGATCTACACGATCACCGATCCGCCACTGCGCCTGCTGCGTCGGGTCATCCCGCCGATTCGCATCGGCAGCGTGCAGTTCGACCTGGCGTTTCTGATCGTCCTCATCGGGCTGCAGATCCTCATCAACCTCGCTCTCATGCTCTGACCTGATCGCACTGAGAAGGGACGACCGCCATGCCATTGACCGCCGCAGAGGTCCGCGCGACGAAGTTCTCGACGACGCGCCTGCGCGCCGGCTACGACATGGACGAGGTCGACGCGTTTCTCGACATCATCGAGGCCGATGTCGCACAGTACGCCGACGAGTTGCAGCGCTCCCGCGATGGCGAGGCCGTGCTGAGGACTCAATGCGATCAACTTCAGGCGCGGCTGACCGCGACTGAGGAGCGACTGGTCGAGGCGCAGCAGAAGGCCGTGGCGGCCGTCGTCATTCACACGGTGCCAGAGCCTGCTGACGTATCAGAGCTCGTGGCGGGCAATCCGGAAGCCGAGTCAGTGATCGCCATCGCGCAGCGCACCGCCGACGAGATCGTCAGGTTCGCCGAATCCCGGGCCGAGAGCATTCGATCGAACGTGCGCACGATGCTGACCGATCAGCTCGGTCGCGTCGACAAGTCCTGAGGTTGCTCAGGCCTTCGCGAGCCAGAGCTGCATAGGCAGCTCGGTCTCGACCGCCGAGGACGAGGAATCGCCCGCACCCGAGACGATCGACGTGGCCAGCACCTCGGCCGCGATCGCGTCGCTGTGCTGCTCGACCGCAGCCCTCAGGTCGGCATCGTCCGATGACCACCACACCGTGATGCGGTCAGACACATCCAGACCGGCCGTCTTGCGGCCCTCCTGCAGGGTCCGCACGATCTCGCGCGCAAGCCCGGAGCGGCGCAGCGCATCGTCGATGTGCAGGTCGAGTGCCACGCTCTCGCCGGCGTCACTTGCGACCGCCCAGCCCTCGCGCGGGGTTTCGGTGACCACCACGTCGTCGTCGCCGACATCCACCTGGCCCAGATCGGGGACGTCGACCGTGACCGGAACGCCCGACCGCAACTTGCTCACGAGCGTGGCCGGGTCGACAGCCGAGATCGCCTCGGCGACCGCGGGTGTCTGCTTGCCGAAGCGCCGACCGAGTGAGCGGAAGTTCGCCTTGACCGACACGTCGACCAGGCCCGCGCTGTCGTCGGCCAGCGCCTCGAGCGCCTCGACATTGAGCTCCTCGGCGACCTGACGACGCAGGTCCTCGCCGAGGGCCGGCCAGCCGGAGCCGGAGATCAGCGCACGACCGAGGGGCTGGCGGGTCTTCACGCCGGACGCTGCTCGCGCAGCACGCCCGAGTTCGACCAGGCGCCGCACGAGGGCCATGTCGTCGCTGAGCTTGAGATCGACGAGCGAGGCGTCCGCCTCGGGCCAGGACGCCAGGTGGACCGAGCGCGGCGCGTCGGGAGCGGCGTCGCGGAAGAGGTCCTGCCACACCCGCTCGGTGATGAACGGTGTGAAGGGGGCAAGGCACAAGGTGACGACGCGCAGCGCCTCATGCAAGGTCGCGAGAGCTGCCGGATCTCCCTCCCAGAACCGCCGACGTGATCGCCGGACGTACCAGTTGGACAGGTCGTCGACGAACGTCGACAGCACCCGGCCCGCGCGCTGCGTGTCGAAGTTCTCGAGGGCAGCATCGACTTCGCTGGCCAGTTGCTGGGCCTGGGACAGCACCCATCGGTCCACGACCGGGCGGTCGAGGGGCGCGGGCGCGCCGTCGCTCGGCTGCCAGCCGGCCGTCCTCGCGTACAGCGACTGGAAGGACACGGTGTTCCAGTACGTCAGGAGGGTCTTGCGGACAACATCGCCGATCGCCGCATGGCCGACGCGGCGCGCCTGCCACGGCGAGCCGCTCGCCAGCATGAACCAGCGCAGCGCGTCGGCGCCGTGCTCGTCCATCAGCGGGATCGGCGCGAGGATGTTGCCAAGATGCTTGCTCATCTTCCGGCCGTCCTCGTCGAGGATGTGGCCCAGGCAGACGACGTTCTTGTACGCCGACTCGTCGAACACGAGGGTGCCGACGGCCATGAGTGTGTAGAACCAGCCGCGGGTCTGGTCGATCGCCTCGCAGATGAAGTCCGCCGGGTATTGCGCGGCGAATGCCTCAGCGTTCTGGTGCGGATAGCCCAGGGCCGCGAACGGCATGGCGCCGGAGTCGTACCACCCGTCGATCACCTCCGGCACGCGCGTAGCGACCGCCGAGCATTCGCCGCAGGCGAAAGTGATGTCGTCGACGAAGGGTCGGTGCGGATCGAGGTCCGTGACATCACGACCCGTGAGCTCGCTGAGTTCGGTGAGCGAGCCGACGGCGGTGAGGTGGCCTTCGGTGCATCGCCAGATCGGCAGCGGCGTGCCCCAGTAGCGGTTGCGAGACAAGGCCCAGTCGACGTTGTTCGTCAGCCAGTCGCCGTAGCGACCCCACTGGATGGTCGACGGGTACCAGTTCGTCTTCTCGTTCTGTGCGAGCAGCTGGTCTTTGATCGCTGTCGTGCGGATGTACCAGGAGGGCTGCGCGTAGTAGAGCAGCGGAGTGTGGCAGCGCCAGCAGTGCGGGTACGAGTGCTCATACGGCACGTGACGGAACAGCAGCCCGCGCTGCTCGAGATCGCTGACGAGCGTCTCGTCGGCCTTCTTGAAGAACAGTCCGCCCACCACGGCGATTTCGTCGAGGAAGTGGCCGTCAGGTCCGATCGGGTTGACGACGGGCAGTCCGTAGGCGCGACAGGTGATGAGGTCGTCCGCGCCGAACGCGGGAGCCTGGTGCACCAGGCCGGTTCCATCGTCGGTGGTGACGTAGTCGGCGAGGACCACGTAGTGGGCGTCCGGGATGTCGACGTAGTCGAAGGGGCGCACGTACGGCAGACGCTCCAGATCGGTGCCGGGCATTGTGCGCACGACCGTGGCGGACTCGTCGAACAGCGACGCGATGAGCTCCTCGGCAACGACGAGCAGCTCGCCGTCGGCCGCGCGCACGACCGCGTACGTCGCCCCTGGCTTCACTGCCACGGCGGTGTTGGACACGAGAGTCCACGGCGTCGTGGTCCAGACGAGCAAGGACAGGCCGGGGAACTCGGTGCCGAGCGCACTCGCAGGGTCGACCGGCATCCGTACGTAGACCGACGGGTCGACGACGGTCTCGTAGCCCTGCGCAAGTTCGTGGTCCGACAGTCCGGTCCCGCAGCGCGGGCAGTAGGGCGCCACCCGGTGGTCCTGCACGAGCAGGCCCTTGTCGAAGATCTGCTTGAGGGACCACCACACGCTCTGGATGTAGTCCTTATCCATCGTCCAGTAGGCACGGTCCATGTCGACCCAGTAGCCCATGCGGCGGGTCATCGCGGAGAACTCGTCGACGTGGCGAAGCACCGACTCACGGCACCGGGCGTTGAACTCGGCGACGCCGAATTCCTCGATGTCGCCCTTGCCGGTGAATCCGAGTTCCTTCTCCACGGCGAGCTCGACGGGCAGCCCGTGGCAGTCCCAGCCGGCCTGGCGCGGGACGAAGTAGCCCTTCATCGTGCGATAGCGCGGGAAGACGTCCTTGAAGACCCGGGCCTCGACGTGGTGGGTGCCGGGCGCCCCGTTGGCCGTGGGCGGTCCCTCATAGAAGACCCAGGGCGGACGGCCCTGGCTCTGGGCGACCGATTCCTCGAAGATGCGCTCCTCGTCCCACAACCGCAGCACCTCGTGCTCGAGCGCGGGCAGGTCGACCTGCGCCGGCACAGACCGGTACATGCGAACCTCCGCGGCTGGGACTTCGAGGGTGTTGCGTGGTGGGTGGTCAGGATACCGACTCGCCCGACGGACCGAACCGCCCGTGTCGCGTGCGGCGCGGCATCGCGTCGATGAGGCCCGACGGGCCTAGCATCCGTGCGATATCGGACATTCGGGCCTGCCCGGGTGCCCGGCGCTTGGCACGCAGGAAGGGGTCGCATGGCGACGTCAGCAAAGACCGTCACGAAGTCTGCACCGGTCAAGAAGGCCGCGCCGGTGAAGAAGGCTGCGCCCGTGGCCAAGAAGCCGGTGTCCGTGGCCAAGAAGGTTGCGCCTGCGGTCAAGAAGCCAGCCCCGGCCGCAAAGAAGAGTGCAGCAGCGAAGAAGGCTGCGCCGGTTGCCAAGAAGCCCGCGCCCGTCGCCAGGAAGGCCGCGCCGATCGCCAAGAAGCCCGCGCCCGCGAAAAAGGCGGCGCCGGCGGTGAAGAACGCTGCGCCGACCGCGAAGAAGGCTGCCCCGATCGCCAAGAAGGCCGCACCGAAACCCGCACCGGTCGCCAAGAAGCCCGCGGCGGTCGCCAAGCCCGCGCCCGAACCCCGCAAGCCCGCCGCGAAGCGCGGACTGCTGGTTCGCGAGGACGAGAGTCCGTGGACGACCAAGGAGCTTGCGGAGGTCCGTGCCTCCCTGCACCGTGACCACGCGCTGCTGCTCGGGGAGATCGCCAATGCGGAGGCCGGCCTTGCCGACCTCATTCGCGACTCGGGCGATGGCGCAGGTGACGATCAGGCGGATGCCGGCAGCAAGACCTTCGAACGCGAGCACGAGATGTCCTTGGCCAACAACGCCAGGGACATGCTCGAGCAGGTGCAGCACGCCCTGGACCGGATCGACGCCAAGACGTACGGGACCTGCGAGTCGTGCGGCAAGGCGATCGGCAAGTTGCGCCTGCAGGCATTCCCGCGGGCAACGTTGTGCATGTCATGCAAGCAGGCTGAAGAACGCCACTAAGCGCCCGTGGCTCATTCGAGCAGCGGTTTGGGTGGGTGTTGGTAGTGGCGGGCTTGTGGTGATTGCCAGGTGCAGGTTCCGTCGGCTTGGCTGTGGAGGATTTGCCAGCCGGTGTGGGTTTTGAGTTGGTGGTGTCGCAGGCACAGGGCGCCGAGGTTGTCTCGGGTGGTGTTTCCCCCGTCGTTCCAGGGTGTGGCGTGGTCGATCTGGCACTTCGTGGCGCGGCGCCGGCAGCCGGGGAACCGGCAGGTGGTGTCGCGGGTCTGGATGAACGCCCGCAGCCGGTCAGGGATTTGGTAGGAGCGCCGGCCGATGTCGAGCAGGTGCCCGGTGATCGGGTCGGTGACCAGGCGGCGCATGGTGCAGTGGACGTCAGAATCGGCCAGGAGGTCGCGCACGAGGTCGGCGACCACGGGTCCGGACCCGGCGAGGTGGGCGGGTTCGGCGTTGAGGTCGAGCAGGGTGGCCAGGTCGATGACCAGGTCCACGTGCGCCGACCGCCGCGGGTGGCCGTGGTGCCCGCCGCCGGGGACCAGGTCGGTGGCCGAGTCCAGGACCAGTTCGCGCAGCGCAGCGGCGCGCTTCTCCCCGACCAGCGCGTTCGATTCGTCTGCGTTGGTGCGGGTGTCGATGGCGGTCATGATCGCGTGGGCGTCCTCCGTGGCCAGGCGGGCGATCAGGGTGGAGATCCCGTCGAGCTCGTCGACCACGTACACCGCCCGGGTGCACCGGGCGGCCAGGCGCCTACGGCGTGCCCCCTCGGCATCGATCACCAGCACCGCCCGACGCGCTGCGGCCCGGGTCGCCGACAGCGTCCCGCGACGCGCGACCGGCAGGACCCGGGACTGCAGCGCGCGCATGCCACCGTGAAGTCCGCCCCGTGCGTGCCACCATCCGCGTACCTCCCCGGTAGCCGCGTCGTCGCTTCCACCATCACCGCCACATGCCCGGTGGTGATCTCACCCAAGGACAGCGCCTCATGCGTCGCCGAGAGTGGTCCGGCGAGCAGGCGGGCCGTGTCGATCCCATGCTGAGTGGTCACCGGAGACCAGCGCAACGCCGCAGCCACCTCCTCACGAACCGCATCCTCGACCCGCACCGTCCGCCCGTCGAACACAGCGAACTCATCGACCTGCGGCTCGATACCAGCCGCGGCAACGAGCACCTCCGCCTGGAGCGAAGCCAGCCACGCCGAGACGCGTTCAAGGATCTGCAGGTAGGTGACGGCGTCTTCGCGGCAGAGAGATGTCCTATCGATCGATGTGAGAATCGACAGGACAAAGGGGCTCGGTTCGAGGACGGCGACCGCCGTGAGGACATCACTGTCGCTCACGGTTACGGGGTCGCTGACTTCCAACATGGCTCGACGCTACGGCCGCGGTCTGACAATTGTGTCCGCCGGAATCGGCATCGTCCGCAGCCTGTGGACGGACCCGTAGAGTGGCTGCCGTGTCTGTTTCCCCCGAGCCGTCCGAGACGTCGACCGACGTCGTAGCGGTCGACGAGCCCTACGTGGTCGCGCCGGCCAAGCGCAATCGATGCCTGCTGATCCTCGGGCTCGTGGCGGTGGGCGTCATCGTTATCGACCAGCTCACCAAGCACTGGGTTGTGGCCGTGATCCAGCCCCGCATGGAGTCGGGCGAAGGCCCGATCACCCTGCTCGGCGGCCTGATCAAGCTGACCTACACGGAGAACACTGGCGCCGCGTTCTCGATCGGCACCGGGTACACGTGGATCTTCACGATCGTGGCGTTGGTCGTCGCCGTCGTCATCCTTCGCTCGGCGCGGCGCCTGGGAAGCCTGGGCTGGGCCATCGCGCTCGGCGGACTCCTCGGCGGACTGCTGGGCAACCTGATCGACCGCATGACGCGCGAGCCAGGCCCCGGCCTGGGCTACGTCGTCGACTGGATCCAACTGCCGAACTTCGCGGTGTTCAACGCCGCCGATTCCGCGATCGTGTGCTCCGCGATCCTCATGGTGATCCTGGCGCTGCGGGGCGTCGAGTTCTCGGGAGCCCCACGCGCGTGACAGAACGCCTGATTGCCGTTCCCGACGGCCTCGCCGGTGAACGGCTGGACGTCGGGCTGACCCGGCTGCTCGGCCTGTCTCGAGCCAAGGCGGCGGACCTCGTTGCCGCGGGCGATGTGCTCATCGACGGACGGCCGGCCGGCAAGTCCCATCGCCTGATCCCCGGCTCCGTCCTGCAGATCGACCTGCGCGAGCCGGTAGTCGAGGCGGCCCTCGCTCCTGAGCCCGTCCCGGGGATGGCGATCCTGTTCGACGATGACGACGTCGTGGTCGTCGACAAGCCGGTCGGCGTTGCCGCCCATCCCAGTCCCGGTTGGACCGGCCCGACCGTCATCGGCGGGCTGGCGGCGGCGGGCTACCGCATCAGCACGTCCGGAGCCGCCGAGCGGCAAGGAGTGGTGCACCGACTGGACGTCGGCACGTCAGGAGTCATGGCGGTCGCGAAGAGCGAGCGCGCGTACACCAGCCTGAAGGAGCAGTTCAGGGAGCGCACCGTCGACAAGACCTACCACGCGGTCGTTCAGGGCCATGCGGATCCGCTCAGCGGCACGATCGACGCGCCGATCGACCGGCATCCGCAGCACGACTACAAGTGGGCCGTCGTCTCGAGCGGCAAGCCGAGCGTCACGCACTACGACACCATCGAGGCGTTTCCGCATGCCTCCCTGCTCGAGGTGCACCTGGAGACCGGACGCACCCACCAGATCAGGGTCCACATGTCGGCGCTCAATCATCCGTGCGTCGGCGACCTGACCTACGGGGCGGACCCGGTCCTGTCCAAGCGGCTTGGCCTGACCAGGCAGTGGCTGCACGCCGTCCAGTTGGCATTCGACCACCCCGGCACCGGGGAGCGGATCGTGGTCTCCAGCAGCTACCCGCAGGACCTGTCCACGGCCCTCGATCGACTTCACGCGAGTGTCTGACCAGCCGACCGTCGGCTCCCAAAGTTAGGGTGGGGGACGTGTCGGCCGCTGATCAGTTCGTGCACCTGCACGTGCACACCGAGTACTCGATGCTCGACGGCGCGGCCCGCCTGAACGACCTGTTCGACGAGGCGCAGCGGCTGGAGATGCCGGCCATCGCCATGACCGACCACGGCAATCTGTACGGGGCTTACGACTTCTACAAGGGCGCCAAGGCCCGCGGCATCAAGCCCATCATCGGCATCGAGGGCTACTACGCCCCCCAGGGCCGCTTCGAGCGACGACCCTTCGACTTCGGCGGCGGATTCGACGAGGGCACTCCCGAGGACACCGGCGCCGGGCGCGGCAAGCAGAGTTACACCCACATGACCTTGTGGGCCGAGAACACGGCCGGCATGCACAACTTGTTCCGACTGTCGTCGCTGTCCAGCCTCGAGGGGTTCTACCACAAGCCGCGCTTTGATCGAGAGCTTCTGGAGCGGTACGGCAGCGGGCTCATCGGCACGACCGGCTGCCCCAGCGGTGAGGTCAACAGGTGGCTGCAGGCCGGACGCTACGACAAGGCGCTTGCCACCGCCGCGGACATGCGCGACATCCTCGGTCCAGGTAACTATTTCTGCGAGCTCATCGACCACGAACTGCCGATCGAGCGCCGCTTCCGTGATGACCTGATGAAGATCGCGCGCAGTCTGGACCTGCCGCTGGTCGCCACGAACGATCTCCACTACGTGCACGCCGCCGACGCCGACAGCCACGAGATCCTCCTGTGCATCGGAACCCGGTCGACGATGGATGACCCGAAGCGCTTCCGGCTCGACGCGCATGACTTCTACGTCAAGTCCGCGCAGGAGATGCGCCAGGTGTGGTCCGAGCTGCCGGAGGCGTGCGACAACACGCTGCTGATCGCTGAGCGCTGCAACGTGGAGTTCAACGAGGGCGCGAGTCTCATGCCCCAGTTCACCGTGCCGGCGGGGGAGAGCGAGGACTCCTGGCTGGTCAAGGAGGTCGAGCGCGGGCTCCTGAATCGCTACGACGGCGCGGTTCCCGACAACGTGCGCACTCAGGCCGCGTACGAGGTCGACGTCATGATCCAGATGGGGTTCCCCGGCTACTTCCTCGTCGTCGCCGACCTGGTTCGCCACGCGAAGGAGAGCGGGATCCGAGTCGGTCCCGGGCGTGGTTCGGCCGCCGGCTCGATGGTCTCGTACGCACTGGGGATCACCGAGCTCGACCCGATCAAGCACGGCCTGCTGTTCGAGCGCTTCTTGAACCCGGAGCGCATCTCGATGCCCGACATCGACATCGACTTCGACGAGCGCCGCCGTTCCGACATGATCCGCTACGCCACGGAGAAGTACGGCGAGGAGCGGGTCGCGCAGATCATCACGTACGGCTCCATCAAGGCGAAGGCTGCGATCAAGGACAGCGCCCGGGTACTGGGCTACCCATACGCGCTGGGCGATCGCATCACGAAGGCGCTGCCGCCGCCGATCATGGGAAAGGACCTGTCGCTGGCCGGCGCGTTCGATCCTAAGAACTCGCGCTACGGCGAGGCGACAGAGTTCCGTGCGCTGTACGACGGCGACGTCGACGCCAAGCGCGTGGTCGACGCGGCCAAGGGGCTCGAGGGGCTCAAGAGGCAGCCCGGTGTCCATGCCGCCGGCGTCATCTTGTGCCGCGAGCCGCTCATTGACGTCATCCCGCTGTGGCGTCGTGACCAGGACGGCGCGATCATCACGCAGTTCGACATGGGCGCATGCGAGGCGCTCGGCCTGCTCAAGATGGACTTCCTTGGCCTTCGCAACCTGACCGTCCTCGACGACTGCCTGGCCAACATCGCGTCCAATCGCGGCGAGACCGTCGTGCTCGAGACGCTGGGGCTCGACGATCGCCTCACCTACGACCTTCTCACCCGAGGCGACACGCTCGGGGTGTTCCAGCTCGACGGCGGCCCTATGCGGGCGCTGCTGCGGTCGATGCAGCCGGACAACTTCGAGGACATCTCCGCGGTCCTCGCCCTGTACCGGCCCGGGCCCATGGGCGCCAACGCGCATAACGACTACGCCGATCGCAAGAACGGACGCCAGAAGGTCACGCCGATTCACCCCGAGCTCGAGGAGCCACTCGCGGAGATCCTCGGCGACACGTATGGCCTGATCGTGTACCAGGAGCAGGTCATGGCCATCGCGCAGAAGCTGGCCGGCTACTCGCTCGGCTCCGCAGACCTCCTGCGTCGCGCGATGGGCAAGAAGAAGAAGGAGATCCTCGAGAAGGAGTTCGTCCCGTTCCGCGATGGCATGAAGGCCAACGGGTACGGCGACGAGGCGATCGCCAAGCTCTGGGAGATCCTCGTTCCGTTCTCGGACTACGCGTTCAATAAGGCGCACACCGCCGGCTACGGCCTGGTCTCGTACTGGACCGGATACCTCAAGGCGAACTTCCCGGCCGAGTACATGGCGGCGCTGCTGACCTCGGTGAAGGACGACAAGGACCGTTCGGCGATCTACCTGAACGAGTGCCGCAAGATGGGCATCAAGGTGCTGCCGCCCGACGTCAACGACTCCGACTTCGACTTCACGCCGCGCGGCACCGATATCCGATTCGGGCTTTCCGCAATCCGCAACGTCGGCGGCAATGTCGTCGACTCCGTCATCGCCTCGCGCCGTCGCGTCGGTCGATTCGGCGACTTCCCCGACTTCATCAAGAAGGTCGACGTCGCAGTGTGCAACAAGCGTGTCGTCGAGTCGCTCATCAAGGCCGGCGCTTTCGACTCACTTGGCCATACGCGCAAGGGGCTGTACGAGCGCCACGAGGAATTCGTGGGCGCCGCGGTCGAGGTGAAGCGCGCGGAGGCCTACGGCCAGGACGCGCTGTTCGGCGGTTCGGATGATGACAGTGATCTTGTCGGCATGCCGGAGGTAGCCATCTCGATGGCGGAGTGGGACAAGACCGTCCTGCTCAGTTTCGAGCGGGAGATGCTCGGCCTGTACGTGTCCGACCACCCGCTCCACGGCACCGAGCGACTGCTGGCCCAGCTCACCGACCGGTCTATCGCATCGATCATCGGAGACGACTCGCGAGAGTCCTCGATCGTCACGGTCGGCGGCATGGTGACGTCGGTCCAGCGAAAGACCACCAAGAAGGGCTCGCCGTGGGCGATCGTCACCCTCGAGGACCTCGAGGGCTCGGTCGACATCATGGTGTTCCCGCAGGCGTACACGTCGGTGAGCACGCTGCTCGTCGACGACGCGGTCATCATCGTCAAGGCGCGCGTGGATCACAACGACGATGACGGGCTCCGGCTCATGGCAATGGAGGTCAGTCGACCCGACCTCAACGAGGCCGCCTCGGGCCCGGTGCGACTGACCATGGCTGGTGCTCGATGCATTCCGCCTCTCGTCGACAAGCTCAAGGAGGTGCTGGCCGCGCACCCCGGCACCACCGAGGTTCACCTGCATCTGATTGGCGGATCGTCGACGACGGTCCTTCGGCTCGATGACCGCCTGCGCGTGACGCCCTCGCCTGCGCTCTACGGCGACTTGAAGGCCCTGCTCGGGCCGAGTTGCCTCGCATGACCGAGCCGTCGACCCGGGCCAGCACCGCGCGGCGCGCCTCGTTCGTCATCATCGCCGGGCTCGTCGTCGGACTGTTCAGCGGGCTTGCGCTCGGGGTCGTGTGGTGGCGCCTGGCCCCTCGCGTTCCCGTGGTGGTTGCTCCGGGCGACAGCTACCCGCAGGGCTACCAGCCGGAGGGCTACCTCGCTGCCGATGCCGCTTTCGGGCTGCTCGGGCTGATCGCCGGCATCGCGATCACCATCGGCCTGGCGAACATGCGGCGCGACCGGCTGCTCAGCGTTCTCGTTGCCGGCGTGCTGTCCGGCGTTGTCGGATCCGCCGCCATGTGGTTCGTCGGAACCCGTCTGGGGTCGGTCGACATCGACGGCCTGATCGCAACGATCACGACCGACCTCGTCACCGAGGCACCGCTGCGGGTGGCGATGCCAGGCATGTTCTTGATGTGGCCCTTTGCGGCTGCGCTTGTCGTGACGGTGCTCGCGCTCGGCGATTGGATCGTCGAGGTCAGGAGTGCTCGGCGCGCGCAATCGCCGAGTACTGGCCCTTCGTAATCGCGATCAGGTCGTCCGGCGCGATTCCGATATCGAAGCCGCGTCGGCCTCCACTGACATAGATCGTCGGCAACGAGCGTGCGGAGTGGTCAACGACGGTCGCGAGGGCCTTGCGCTGGCCGATCGGGGAGATGCCGCCGAGCACGTATCCGGTCAGTCGTTGGGCGAGGGCAGCGTCGGCGAGTTCCGCACGTCGGCCTTCCAGCGTCGCAGCGAGGAGCTTCAGATCCAGTGAACCGGTCACCGGGACGATCGCCACTACGGGCGTGCCGTCGACCGTTGCGATGAGGGTCTTGAACACCACCGCCGGTTCCAGCCCCAGAGCGGTTGCGGCCTCCAGGCCATACGAGGCGCTGCGCGGGTCGTGGGCGTACTGGTGGATGGTGAAGGCGATCGCCGCCTTGGTCAACGCGACGGTCGCGGGCGTGCCCGTCGAGCCCTTCGCCACTGCTAGTTCACCGACGGCGGCGCGCCGGCCAGATCAATCGCCGGCAGCGCGCCGAGCGCGGTGATCAGGCCCGTCTCGCGACGCAGCAAGGTGCGGGCGATCGTCAGCCGCTCGCTGGTCGTGTCGGCGGCCAGGAGGTCCTGGCGTTCCTGGGCCGGGAGCACCATCGCGGCGGTGACCAGGTAGCTGAGCACGGTCGGGTCGTCGGGCAGGTCCTCGGCCGGATCGGTGGGCAGTTCGTCCTCGTCGATGACCTGCCCGCTCAGTGCCGCACGGTACGCAGCGAAGCGCACGGCGACCTGCGCGGCCAGGACGGTGTCGACGTCGTCGCTGACGTCCTCGAGAAAGTCGACCTCGGCGCGCAGTAGTGGTGTGCTCGTGTCGATGCTGTCGATGCGGAATCTCCTGCTGCCCGTTGTGACGACGTCGAATCGACCGTCGTCCAGTCGCTCGGCGGAGCGAAGGACCGCGGTCGTGCCGACGGGGTACAGGGCCAGGAGGCCGTCGCGATCGATGTCGCGCCCGTCGCGCACTGCCACGATTCCGAACTCGCGGTCGTCCTCGTCCGGGAGCGCGAGCAGTTCCTCGATCAACTCGCGGTAGCGCGGCTCGAAGATGTGCAGCGGAAGGACCAGGCCCGGCACGAGCACGGCGTTGAGCGGGAACAGGGGCAAGGGCACGGGCACCTTGGCAGCGTAAGGTAAGCGCGTGATCCGTCGCATCGACCTTCGCGGTTCGGACGCCGACCCGCGCACGATCGTCCCCCGTGCCGCCATGGATGTCGCCGATGCGGGCGCGCGCATCCGGCCGATCCTCGACGACGTCCGGGCCCATGGCGCCGACGCGGTGCAGCGCTGGTCCGAGGAACTCGACGGGGTGCGCCCGGACTCCTTGCGTGTCCCGGCAGCGGTTCTCGAGGCGGCCGCCGCAGCCCTGGACCCGACCGTTCGCCGCGCGCTGGAAGAGTCGATCAGTCGGGCCCGTCACGTGCACAGCGACCAGCGTCGAGTCGACGTGTCGACAGTCGTGGTTCCCGGCGGCAGCGTCACCGAGCGATGGCTGCCGGTTGATCGCGTCGGCCTCTACGTGCCTGGCGGCCGTGCCGTCTACCCGAGCAGCGTGGTCATGAACGTCGTGCCGGCGCAGGTCGCGGGCGTAGCATCGATAGCCGTCGTCTCTCCTCCGCAGCGCGATCACGGCGGCTGGCCGCACCCCACCATCCTCGCCGCGTGCGCGTTGCTCGGCATCGACGAGGTGTACTCCGTCGGCGGTGCGCAGGCGGTCGCGATGCTGGCCTACGGCGTCGACCTGCCCGATGGCACTCGCTGCGAGCCCGTCGATCTCGTCACCGGACCCGGCAACATCTACGTCACTGCAGCCAAGCGAGCCCTGCAGGGTGTGATCGGTATCGACTCCGAGGCGGGCCCGACCGAGATTCTCATCCTTGCCGACGACACCGCCAACCCCGTCCACGTGGCTGCCGACCTGATCAGTCAGGCGGAGCACGATGTGCTTGCCGCCGGTGTCCTCGTGACCGACTCGGTCAGCCTCGCCGATGCGGTCGATGGCGAAGTCACGCGTCAGGTTGCGACGACGAAGCACGCCGAGCGCATCACCGAGGCGCTGTCGGGGTCGCAGAGCGCCGTCGTGCTGGTCGACGACCTCAAGGCCGGCCTTGCCGTGGTCAATGCCTATGCGGCTGAGCACCTGGAGATTCACACGCGCGAGGCACGCGATGTCGCGATGCGGGTTCGCAACGCGGGCGCGATCTTCATCGGCACGTGGTCGCCCGTGTCCCTCGGCGACTACGCCGCGGGCTCGAATCACGTGCTCCCGACGGCCGGAGCATGCCGACACTCGTCGGGGTTGTCCGTGCAGTCCTTCCTGCGCGGCATTCATGTCATCGAGTACGACGAGAGCGCGCTTCGCGATGTCGCTCCGCATGTCATCGCGCTCGCGAACGCCGAGGATCTCCCCGGCCACGGCGATGCCATCACTGTGCGTCTGACTGCGTCCAACTGACATGTCCGCAGAGTTCACTCCGCCTATTCGCGCGGACCTCGTCGGTATCTCCGCGTACGGTGCGCCGCAGTTGGACGTCGCCGCTCGCCTGAACGTCAATGAGAATCCGTTTCCGCTGCCGGACGAGGTTGCGGTTGCCATGGGGCGCTCGGTCGCCGAAGTCGCCATCGGGCTGAACCGCTATCCCGACCGCGACGCCACCAAGCTTCGTCAGGCACTAGCCGACTACATCGCGAGGGAGTCCGGCGTCCGCGTCGACGTCGGTCAGGTCTGGGCGGCCAACGGTTCCAACGAGGTGATGCACCACCTGTTCCTGGCCTTCGGTGGTCCTGGTCGGCTCGCGATCACTTTCGATCCCACGTACTCCATGTACCCGGAGTACGCACGCGACACGTTCACCGCATACGAGTCCTTCCAACGGCGTGCGGATCACACCGTCGATATCGCTGCGGCGATAGCCACGATCGCCGAGCGGCGTCCTTCGCTGGTACTCATCACGTCGCCCAACAACCCGACCGGAACCGCGCAGAAGTTCGACGAACTGCGCGAGATCGCTGCGGCTTCGCTCGAGGGCGGCGCGATCCTCATCGTCGACGAGGCATACGCCGAGTTCCGCCATGACGGCGTGCCGAGCGCCTGCGAGTTGCTCGCCGACTTTCCCAACGTGGTCGTGTCGCGGACGATGAGCAAGGCGTTCTCGCTCGCTGGTGCGCGGATCGGCTACGCGATCACCGCGGACTCGCGAGTGGTCGACGCACTACGCGTCGTGCGCCTGCCGTACCACCTATCCGCCGTTACTCAGGCGGTGGCGCTGACGGCGCTCTCGTATGCCGATGCGCTGCAGGAGCAGGTCGACCTGCTGCGACGCGAGCGTGATGAGCTCGCGTCCTGGCTGGTGGAGCGCGGACTGACTGTCGTCCCGAGCGATGCCAACTTCCTGCTGTTCGGGCCGTTCGATGACAGGTCCGCAGTGTGGAACGCGCTGCTCGACGACGGCGTACTCATCCGTGAGACCGGACCGGCGGGATGGCTTCGCGTGACGATCGGCACGCCGAACGAGAACGATATGTTTAGGCGCGCGCTCGAGCGCGCGACATAGGGACGGGGTCTGGCATGGGGCGCACTGCGCGCATCGAACGCGTCACCAAGGAGAGCAACGTCCTGGTTGAACTCGACCTCGACGGCACCGGGGTGAGCACTATCGAGACTGGTGTGCCCTTCTTCGATCACATGCTGGCGCAGCTGGCCAAGCATGGCGGGCTCGACCTGGTCGTGCGCACTGCGGGCGACCTCGAGGTCGATGCCCATCACACAGTGGAGGACACCTCCCTGGCCCTCGGCCAGGCGATCAACGATGCGCTCGGCGATCGCGCCGGACTGCGCCGCTATGGCGACGCGCTCGTGCCGCTCGATGAGTGCCTCGTTCAGTCGGCTGTGGACCTGTCCGGTCGCCCGTACCTCGTGCACGAGGAGCCGGATCTGGTGGAGCTGATCGGCTCGTACGACACGACGTTGACTCGTCACATCTGGGAGTCGATCGTGGCCACGTCGCAGATCACCTTGCACGTTCGCGTGCTTTCTGGTCGCAACGCGCACCACGTCGTTGAGGCGCAGTTCAAGTCAGTTGCGCGGTCGCTGCGCGAGGCAGTGGCCGTGGACCCCCGCGTCGTCGGCGTGCCGTCGACGAAGGGGACTCTCACAGCGCAGTGAGCACCCCATGACCTCTGTCGTTGTCCTCGACTACGGATCGGGCAATCTGCGATCCGCGCAGCGCGCACTCGAGCGCGTGGGCGCGGATGTCACTGTGACGAGCGACTTCGATGCCGCCATGGCCGCCGATGGACTGGTCGTGCCCGGGGTCGGTGCATTCGCGGCGTGCATGGCCGGTATCGACGCGGTTCGCGGGGGCGTCATTGTCGATCGACGGCTCGCGGGAGGTCGGCCGGTGCTCGGCATCTGCGTCGGCATGCAGGTGCTGTTCGAGCGGGGCGTCGAGCATGGGGATGTCACCGACGGGCTGGGGGAGTGGCCCGGCGTCGTCGAGGAGATCAAGGCCGACGTCCTTCCGCACATCGGCTGGAACACCGTCTCGCCACCCGAGGACTCTGTGCTGTTCGCGCAGGTGCGCGACGAACGCTTCTACTTCGTGCATTCATATGGAGTCACGTCGTGGGCGATGGGCGATGACGACCCGGTGCTCGCGCCGCCTCGCGTCACCTGGTCCCATCACGGCCAGGACTTCGTCGCTGCCGTCGAGAACGGTCCGCTGTGCGCGACGCAGTTCCACCCGGAGAAGTCCGGTGACGCCGGCGCCGAGGTGCTGAAGGCCTGGGTCTCGTCGATCGCCTGACGAGTGCGCGTCGATAGGGTGACGCGGTGACCAACGCGCAACCCCCTCAGCTCGTTCTCCTGCCCGCAGTCGACGTCGCCGACGGCCAGGCCGTGCGGCTCGTGCAGGGCAAGGCCGGCACCGAGACGCAGTACGGGTCTCCCCTCGATGCGGCGCACAGCTGGGTGGACCAGGGCGCCGAGTGGCTGCACCTGGTCGATTTGGACGCTGCGTTCGGCAAGGGGAGCAACGCCGGGATCCTCGCCGAGGCTGTTCGCGAACTCAAGGGACGTGTTCACATCGAGCTGTCCGGCGGAATCCGCGACGACCAGTCCCTGGCGAATGCACTGACGACCGGATGCGATCGGGTCATCCTCGGCACCGCAGCGCTGGAAGACCCGGACTGGACCGCGAAGGTGATCGCCGAGCATGGCGAGCGCATCGCGGTCGGCCTTGACGTCCGCGGAACCACTCTCTCGGCGCGCGGCTGGACGAAGGACGGCGGTGACCTGTGGGAGACGCTCGGCCGCCTCGATGAGGCCGGCTGCGCGCGCTACGTCGTCACCGATGTCAACAAGGACGGAATGATGCACGGCCCGAACTACCACCTCCTCAAGCAGGTGTGCGAGGCGACGAGTCGTCCGATCATCGCCTCGGGTGGAGTCGCGCACCTCGACGACCTGCACAAGCTCGCTGAGATGACACCGCATGGAATCGAGGGCGCGATCATCGGCCGGGCGCTATACGACGGAGCGTTCACGCTGCCGGAGGCCCTCGCCGCGAGCGAGTCGCGCTTCGACCCGTACGAGTGGGGACCAGCGCGCCCGTGAGCGTCGCCGTGCGCGTCATTCCCTGTCTCGATGTGGACAGCGGCAGAGTCGTCAAGGGTGTCAACTTCGTCGAACTGCGCGACGCGGGAGATCCCGTTGAACTCGCGCGCGCCTACGACGCCGCGGGTGCGGATGAGCTCGTGTTCCTCGACATCACGGCGTCGAGCAGTGATCGCGAGACGACGTACGACGTAGTTCGGCGCACCGCTGAGACAGTCTTCATACCGTTGACGGTCGGCGGGGGAGTTCGAGAGACCGCTGACTTCGACCGGTTGCTGCGAGCCGGCGCGGACAAGGTCAGCGTCAACACCGCCGCGATCCTGGACCCCAATCTCCTGCGCGAGGCGGCGAATCGCTTCGGCTCGCAGTGCGTCGTGCTGAGTGTCGACGCACGCAGGTGCCCCGACGGCGTGACGACCGCCAGCGGCTACGAGGTCACGACCCACGGTGGTCGTCGAAGCACGGGCATCGACGCCATCGAATGGGCGGTCGAGGGATCGCGCCTGGGCGCGGGGGAGATCCTGCTCAACTCCATGGACTCGGACGGGACCGAGTCGGGCTATGACCTCTCCCTGATCGAGCAGGTCAGGCGCGCGGTGTCAGTACCGCTCATCGCCAGCGGGGGAGCCGGTCGGGTCGAGGACTTCGCGCCCGCGGTACGGGCCGGCGCCGATGCCGTGCTCGCGGCGAGCGTGTTCCACTTCGGCCAGCTGACTATCGGCGACGTCAAGGCAGAACTCGCCCGCGAGGGCTATCCCGTCCGCTGACCCACCACGCCGGCGGGGGCGTCGACGGGTCGGCTATATGACGACGGCGAGGTGGCCGAGGGCCCGCAGGCGGGCGACGACCGGCGCGTCCTCGTCGCAGGCGATGTCAGCGAGGATCGGGCTGGCGCCGAGTTCAACCGCCTGGCGGGCCAGCGCGATGAGGGCGTCACGGTCGGCGTCGATGCCGAGTTCGACGATCAATTCGATCCACGCCTGAGCGGCCGCGGCCGTGAGGGGTGCTTCCGTTTCCAGAGCGATAGCGCTATCGTTGTGTCTCATGTCCAACGATAGCGCTTCTGTTGCCCTCGCGCAAAGCCTCGAGACGGTCGCCGCCGGCATGCCGCCGGGCTCGAAATTCCTCAGCACCCGCGAGATCCAGCACTGCTACTCGGTCAGCCCGCTTACGGTGCAGCACGCGCTCGATTCCCTGCGCATGCGCGGACTTGTCGAGGTGCGGGCCGGGCGCGGAACCTTCGTGGCCGATCAGCCTGCGGCGGTCGCGCCGTCCGGTGCGGACCTGTCGTGGCAGACGACGACGCTCGGCGCTGCGCTGCCCGGACATCTCGTGCTCGAGCAGATGGAGGAGCGCGCGCCGTCAGGCGTGACCAACCTCAAGATCGGCTACCTCGACACGTCGCTCCAGCCGCTTGGTCTCCTCGCCGCCGCGACCTCGCGCTCGGCCCGTCGCGAGCAGAGTTGGGCCACGTCGACCACGAAGGGTGGCATCCCCGAACTACGTGCTTACTTCGCGCAGGAGCACGGCGGACTCGCGCATCCCGACGACGTCATGATCGTGTCCGGGGGGCAGGCCGCGTTGACGTTCGTCCTCGGCGCTCTAGGCCAGCGCGGGCGCTCGGTGCTGGTCGAGTCGCCCACCTATCCCGGAGTGCTGGCGGCCGCGGCAAACGCGGGGGTGGACCCGATCCCGGTCACGACCGACTCCGACGGGGTGATTCCCGAGGCACTCGATGCGGCGTTGACCCGCTCCGGTGCGACCGCGTTCTACTGCCAGCCCCGGCTCGCGAACCCGACCGGGTCCAGCCTGTCGATCGCCCGTCGCGCACAGGTGCTGGCGATCATCGAGAAGCACAAGGCCTTCCTCATCGAGGATGACTTCATGCGTGACCTCGACCCGTCGCCCACCCCGTTGCCCACGCTGTTCGAGCAGTCCGCGACCGGTCACGTCATCTACATCAGATCGCTGACGAAGACGGTGTCGCCTGGGCTGCGCATCGGGGCGGTTGTCTCGCGAGGGCCGATCAGCCGCCGGATCTACCAGTTCGCGACCTCGTCGCAGTTGGACACGTCCTCGGTGCTGCAGAACATCGCGGTGGACGTGCTCTCCTCGGCGGGCTGGAAGCGACACCTCGCCGGAGTGAAGCGCGAGCTCATGCTGCGACGCACCGCGCTGTGGCAGGCCATTGCCACGGAACTGCCCGAGATCCCACAGCCGTACTCGCGCATGGGCGCCCTCTTCGCCTGGGTCGCGCTGCCCGCGGGCATTGACGAGGCGGCGGTGGCGCGCGCGATGATCGGCCACGGTTACGCGGTCAACCCCGGCAGCCTGTACTTCCCCGCGGAGCCCTACGGAGCGCACGTGCGCATCTGCGTCTCGATCGCCGGAGTGCCCGTCCTGCAGGCGGCCGCGGCCGCGCTGGCCGCGTCCATCGCCGAGGTCGGCGGGGGCTAGAGGTAGTGGGTGCGGAACTGGTCGACGGCATCGGGGTCGCCATCGACGGTGACGTCGGCGACGTGCCGTCCGAACGCGATCATGAGCAGCTCGAGGGCCGATCCGGTCACGGTCACGAATGGCTCGCCGTCGCTGGCCACGAGTGCGCCGCGGCTGCCGTCCGTCCTGACGAAGCGCACCCCGCTCTTGGCGCCCTTCATGCGGCGACGTGCGGGCATCGACACCTTGCTCCACAACTCATCGCCCAGGTCGACGGGCAGCTGGCGCGCCTGCCAGTCCGGCTGTGCGCGCAGGACGTCCTCGTGGTGGACCACGTACTCGAGCAGGTTCACCAGCCCGGCGGCACCGGGAAGGGAGAAGACCGACAGGAGCGGGGGACCGGTGCGCACCTTCTCCACGATCGACGAGTAGTCCTTCTGCGCCTCGGACTTGGTGACGCGATCGGTCCAGCCTGCGAACGGACCGCCGGCGACGCCGAGCGCCGCGTCAGGTCGCGCCTCGCGAACCACGAGGTGGGCGGCCAGGTCCCGCGCAGCCCACCCCTCGCACAGGGTCGGCGCGTCGGGCCCGACCGCATCGAGAAGGTCGGACAGTTCCAGGCGTTCGCGTTGTGCGTGGTCTGAGGCGCTCATGGTTCGATCATGACCTACGGGCACAATGAGCGCATGTCCATCGACGCCTTCGTCGCCCGCACCCACTTCGACGCCGCCGGACTGGTGCCGGCTATCGCCCAGCAATGGGACACGCACGAGGTGCTGATGATGGCGTGGATGAATGCCGACACGTTGCGCGAGACTCTCGAGACCGGACGCGGCGTGTACTACTCACGCAGCAGGAATGCGCGCTGGCAGAAGGGCGAAACCTCGGGCAACGTGCAGACGGTTCGCGAGGCACGACTGGACTGCGACGGCGACACGATCTTGCTGATGGTCGACCAGATCGGCGCCGCCTGCCACACGGGTGAGCGCACCTGCTTCGACGTCGACGTTCTCGCCGTACACGAGGTGACGTCATGACCGACTTCTCCGGCACCGCTGCCCCCGACCTCGCCACCTTCAGGGAGCTGGCCCGCGATCGACGCGTCATTCCGGTGGTGCGAAGGCTCCTCGCCGACGGGGTCACTGCGGTGGGCCTGTTCGACGCGCTGTGTCAGGACCGCGCGGGGACCTTCCTGCTCGAGTCCGCCGAGCAGGGGCGGAACTGGTCGCGCTACTCCTTCATCGGCGTGCGGTGCTCAGCGATGCTGACCCAGCGCGACGGGAACGCCGCGTGGCTCGGGCGCGCGCCGTTGGGCGTTCCCGACGGCGGGAGCGCCCTCGACGCACTCCGCGACACGGTCGAACTGCTGCGCACCGAGCCGTTGCCCGGCCTGCCGCCGTTGACCGGCGGGCTTGTCGGCTACCTCACCTACGACGCAGTCCGCGAGTGGGAGCGGGTCCCCGACGAGAATCCCGATGAGCTCGGCATCCCGGACCTGGGCTTCCTGCTGGCCACCGACCTTGCCGTGCTCGATCACGCCGATGGCTCAGTTCTGCTCGTTGCCAATGCGATCAATTACGACGCTTCTGACGAGCGGGTCGACGAGGCGTGGCTCGATGCCGTTGCCCGCCTTGACGTGATGGAAGGCGAGCTCACCAGCCCCCGCACCGTCGGCTTCGCCACGTACGACTCGTCAGCGGCAATTGACGTGCGTTCTGCGACTCCGCGATCGGAGTACCTCGAGCAGGTCGAGGCCGCGAAGGAGTACATCCGCAGCGGCGATGCATTCCAGGTGGTCCTGTCGCAGCGCTTCTCGACGCCGTGCACTGCGAGCGCGTTCGACGTCTACCGCATTCTGCGGGCGACCAACCCCAGTCCGTACATGTACCTGATCAGGGTTCCGGCCGATGACGAGGTTGCGCCGGACGGTCAGTCGCTGTCCGACCGGGTTGCGTTCGACATCGTCGGGTCCTCACCTGAGGCACTTGTCACCGTCACGAACGGTCACTGCGTTCTGCATCCGATCGCAGGTACGCGACCACGGGGCACGTCGGCCGAGGAGGACGCGGCGCTCGCCGAGGAGATGAGCAAGGACGTCAAGGAGCGTGCCGAGCACGTGATGCTCGTCGATCTGGCCCGCAACGATCTCGGCCGGGTGTGTGCTCCCGGCACGGTGTCGGTCGTCGACTTCATGAGCGTGGAGCGGTACTCGCACGTCATGCACCTGGTGTCAACGGTCACCGGCTCGCTGGGCGAGGACCGCACTGCGTACGACGTCCTCGCCGCGACCTTCCCTGCCGGAACGCTGTCCGGAGCGCCGAAGCCGCGGGCGATGGCGATCATCGACGAGCTCGAGCCGCTGCGGCGCGGGCTTTACGGCGGCTGTTTGGGCTACTTCGACTTCGCCGGGAATCTCGACGCCGCGATTGCGATTCGAACCGCCTTGATCAAGGACGGCACCGCGTATGTCCAGGCTGGTGCCGGGCTGGTCGCGGACTCGGTCCCTGAGCTGGAGGCAGACGAGTGCGGCAACAAGGCCGCGGCGGTGCTGCGGGCCATCGCGGCCGCGCAGACGATCGCGCAGTCGCCCGCTCGACTCCATGCCTGACCCGCAGGCGAAGCGGTCCTACCGCCTCACGCTGCTGGTGCTTGCGGTCAGCGGCATCCTCGTCCTGATCGGGTTCGCGCTGCCGTGGGCGACGGCCTCCCTGCCGCTCGCCTCCGGCCTCAAGGACGCCAGCCGGACGGCCGAATTCACCGGTCAGTCGATGTTCCCCGGCGCGGCGGCCGCAGGCTGGGCGTGCCTTGCGGGAGTCGCGGGAGTCTTTGCCACCCGATCGTGGGGTCGCGCTCTCGTCGGGGTCGTCGTTGTCATTGCCGGTGCGGTCGCAGCAGTCGTGGCGGTCAGTTTCGCGGTGGCGCCGGTATCGGCCGTGAACTCAGCGGCGAGCGGGATCGTCGGCTCGCCCGTCGAGGTCGCGAGTTCGATCACGGCGTGGTGGCTGCTCGCCCTTCTCGGCGGGGCGTGCGCGGCACTCGGCGGAGGGTGGACGGTCATCCGTGGCCGTTCGTGGCCGACGATGGGATCTCGCTATGAGCGTTCGCCGCGGCGTGCCGCAGCGGTCAGTCCGTGGGACGCGTTGGACAAGGGTGAGGATCCGACAGACGATCTGATTGAATGACGGCATGTCAGATCCGCACCTGAGCCACGAAGACCACGGCAACACGCCCGCAGCGTGGACGACGGTCGCCATCATCGTGATCGCCTTCATCGTCGGCACCCTGGCGATCGTGCTGGCGAACTGGACGATGTTCTGGATCGGCGTCGGGCTTCTCGTCGTCGGCGCAGTCGTCGGGAAGGTGCTGTCGATGATGGGATTCGGCAAGCCGCGCGCCTCGACCGCGCTCACGCAGCACTGATTTACACAGAATTGATACAAGCCTGATCGACTCCAGACCGGATCGAGTCGGATTGCCGACGCCGTCTGACAGGGTGGGCTCGTGACACCCGAAGCCTCACGCGGACTGATCCTCGTCGTCGAAGACGAGCGCGCCATCTCCGATCTCCTGCGGCTGTACATCGCCCGGGAGGGCTTCGGCGTCCACATCGCAACCGATGGACAGTCCGCACTCAACGCTGCTCGCTCGATGCATCCCGCTGCGATCGTTCTCGACGTGGGACTGCCCGTCATGGACGGCACTGAGGTGTGCCGGCAGCTTCGCTCCGAGGGCAACTGGGTGCCGATCCTGTTCTGCACCGCCCGCGATGACGAAGTGGACCGCGTGCTCGGCCTGGAGCTGGGAGCCGATGACTACATCACCAAGCCGTTCAGTCCACGCGAGGTGGTGGCGCGAATCAAGTCCGTCGTGCGTCGCGCAGCGCTGGTGTCCGCCGACGATCGACCGCTCGAGGTCGGCCACGTCATTCTCGATCCTGTGACCAGGCGCGTCACGGTCGATGGCGAGCCCGTGTCCCTCACCGCGACGGAGTTCGATCTCCTAGCGCACCTGATGGCGCATCCAGGACGCGTGTACTCCCGAGAGCAACTGCTGTCGGAGGTGTGGGGCTATGCCGCCGTCGTCGGCACGCGCACCGTCGACGTCCACGTCGCCCAGGTGCGCAGCAAGCTCGGCGACCTCAGCCCTATTCGGACGGTTCGAGGTGTCGGCTACTCCGCAGAGGCGACCGACCCGACGTGACGAACACCGTGCAGCCAGCACCATCCCCGCAGACCGCTCCGCGCATGAGCATCGTCACCAGAACCGTCCTGCTCACAGCCGCGATCGCCGCGATCGCCGTGCTGGTGGCCGGACTCGTCGCCTACCCGCTCGTGCGGTCGGCGGCTGAGAGCCAGGCGCGCAACGACCTCGCCTCCCTCGCCGATCTCACCGCCTCGGCGCTCGACGGTGGAGCAACGGGTGGCCGCGACGGCGAGCCCCTTCCACACGACCTGATCGAGGCCCTGCAGTACAAGGAGATCACCGGCTACCTCGTGGTCGAGGGCAGCTCCGCGCCTCCGGGTATCTCGGCGTCGGTTCTGGCGGCCGCGTTGTCGGGTGTCAACGTGTCGGCGGAGGGCACGACGGCCGAGGGCACGGTCCTCATCGAGACCCGGCCGCTTGCGGCCGGTGGCGCGGTGATCCTCGAGCAGCCGTACGCGGTTGTCGGAGTCGAGGCCGGCGACGCCGTGCGACGCATCGTGATCTCGTTGCTGCTGGGACTGCTGATCGCGGTGCCCATCGGATTCTGGGCGGCCCGACGACTGACGCGGCCATTGCGTGCCGCGCGCGACGCCGCGAACCAGATGGCGGACGGCTCGCGCGACGTCACGCTTCGACCAGAAGGCCCCGTGGAGATCGCCGACATTGCCGTATCGCTCAACCGCCTGAACGCGGCGCTCGTCACGTCCGAGGGCAGGCAACGCGACTTCCTGCTCTCCGTCTCGCACGAGCTGCGCACCCCGCTGACAGCGGTCAAGGGCTACGCCGAGGCCTTGGCCGACGGCGTCATCCCCCCGGACGATGTCGCGCGCACAGGTGCGACGGTCGCGGGCGAGGCGGCCCGCCTCGACCGCCTGGTGAGCGACCTGCTCGACCTGGCCCGCCTTGGCGCGGTCGACTTCCATGTCTCGCCCGTCGAGGTCGATCTCGTCGAGATCTGCGAGGACGCCGCCGAGGTGTGGCGCGATCGGGCAGCGCCCGAGTCGGTGTCGTTCGTCCTCGACGTCCCGGCGCAGCCTGTTGTCGTCCGCACGGACCCGATCCGCGTCCGGCAGATCATCGACAATCTCGCGGAGAACGCCCTACGGGTCTCCCCGCCGCACTCGCTCATCGTGCTCGCCGTGCGGACCGAGGAGCCTTGGGGCGTGGTCGAGGTCCGGGACTCGGGTCCGGGCCTGACCGGCGACGATGTCGAGGTCGCGTTCGAGCCCGGCGTCCTTCACGAGCGCTACCGCGGGGTGCGCCCGGTCGGCACCGGCCTGGGCCTGGCCCTGGTCGGCAAGCTCGCCGCCGGCCTCGGCGGTTCTGCAGAAGCCGGCCAGGCCGTCGAGGGCGGCGCCCGATTCACCGTCCGCATCCCCGTCTGAACGCTGCGCAGCTGCACTACGCGGGTATCGTGAGCGCGTGGCGGTATTCGCGGACGAGGACATCGTCGAGGCGGCCGTTGTCGACGGTCGCACCAGGCGCCGCCGCCTGGTTGCGCCACTTGCCACCCTCGCCGGCGCGGCCATCGGACTGACCTACCTCGGCGTCGTGGATCCGAACGAGTCCGGCCACTACCCGTTGTGCCCAACCCGCGCGCTACTCGGCGTCGATTGCCCGGGGTGCGGACTACTGCGTGGAACCCACGACCTGGTCACGGGGAACCTCGCCGGAGCGCTCGACAACAACATCCTGCTGGTGGCGATCGTCCCGCTGGCCATCGTCGCGTGGATCGCCTGGTTCCGTCGGTCGTGGCGCGGAACTCGCGCGGCCGTCACGTACGAACAGTTCCGTCGGCGCAACGGACTGATGATCCTGGCGCTGGTTGTCGCCCTCGCATTCGGCGTCGTTCGAAATCTCGTTCCGTACCTGGGCTCTGGCATCGGGTAAGGACGACGATCACCCTGCGGCGATAGCGCATTCGCGCAGAGTTAGTCTTGGCGGGTGACCGTGCTGGACGACATCGTCGAAGGCGTGCGCGAGGACGTCGCGGGCCGTATGGCGACAGTGAGCCTCGATCAACTCAAGGCACGCGCGCAGAACGTTCCCTCCGCTCGCGATGTCGTGGCGATTCTCGGCGGCGATGACGTCAGCGTCATCGCCGAGGTGAAGAGATCGAGCCCGAGTCGTGGCCAGCTGGCGGATATCGCAGACCCTGCGGCGCTGGCCGTCGAGTACGAACTCGGCGGAGCGCACTGCATCAGCGTCCTGACCGAGGAGCGTCGTTTCGGTGGCTGCCTCGCCGACCTCGCCGACGTTCGCGCGGCAGTCGACATCCCGGTGCTGCGCAAGGACTTCATCGTCACCTCGTACCAACTGTGGGAGGCGAAGGCGTACGGAGCGGACATGATCCTGCTCATCGTCGCCGCACTCGAGCAGTCGGCGCTCGTCAGCCTGATCGAGCGAACGCAGAGCCTGGGTCTCACTGCACTAGTCGAGGTCCATGACGAGCACGAGATCGATCGAGCGGTTGATGCCGGCGCACTGGTGATCGGCGTCAACGCGCGAAACCTGAAGACCCTGGAGATCGATCGCGGAGTGTTCCCGCGGGTCGCCGGTCGGATTCCCGATTCCTGCATCAAGGTCGCCGAGTCGGGCATCCGCGACCCGCACGACCTGATCGTCTACGCCGAGGCCGGTGCGGACGCCGTGCTCGTCGGCGAGAGCCTCGTCACGGGTCGTGATCCGAGATCCGCAGTGCACGACCTCGTCACCGCGGGCGCCCATCCTGCGCTGCGGCACGGCAGGGACTGACCATGACCAGCACGACGAGCGCCCTCGACGGGCACTTCGGGCCGTACGGCGGACGCTTCGTGCCGGAGGCGTTGACCGCCGCTCTTGACGAGCTCGACGCGGCCTTCCAGGTCGCCAGGCAGGACCCGGCCTTTGCCGCGGAGCTCTCCGCACTCGAGCACACCTACACCGGTCGGCCGAGCCCGCTGACGCCCGCCCTGCGGTTCGGGGAGCTGTGCGGAGGCGCGCGGATCTTCCTCAAGCGCGAGGACCTGAACCACACGGGATCGCACAAGATCAACAACGTCCTCGGCCAGGCGCTGCTCACCAAGCGCATGGGCAAGACGCGCATCCTCGCCGAGACCGGCGCGGGCCAGCATGGCGTCGCCTCTGCGACAGCCGCCGCGCTCATGGGCCTGCAGTGCACTGTGTATATGGGCGAGGAGGACACGCAGCGCCAGGCGCTGAACGTCGCCCGCATGAAGCTCCTCGGCGCCGAGGTGATTCCAGTGATGCACGGCAGTCGCACGCTCAAGGACGCGATCAACGAAGCCATGCGCGACTGGGTCTCATCCGTGGAGTACACGCATTACGTGCTGGGCACGGTCACCGGCCCTTCGCCCTTCCCGACGATGGTGCGCTACTTCCACGAGGTCATCGGACGTGAGGCCCGCCAGCAGATCCTCGAGGCGGTCGGCCGGCTTCCCGATGCGGTGGCCGCGTGCGTCGGCGGTGGGTCGAACGCCATCGGGCTGTTCAGCGGCTTCATCGACGACCCCGAGGTGCAGTTGCGCGGGTATGAGGCCGGCGGCCATGGGGTCGAGACCGGCCGCCATGCCTCGCGCTTCAGCACTGGCGCACCCGGCGTCCTCCACGGTGCGCGCACGTACGTCATGCAGGATGAGTGGGGCCAGACGATGCCCTCCCACTCGATCAGTGCGGGCATGGACTACCCCGGCGTCGGACCCGAGCACGCGTGGCTGCACGACACCGGCCGCGCGACCTATGAGCCGGTCAACGACGACGCGGCGATGGAGGCGTTCGGAGCGCTGTGCCGGACCGAGGGCATCATTCCCGCGATCGAGAGTGCGCACGCCCTGGCCGGAGCAATGCGGCTCGGCAACGAACTCGGGCCGGAGGCCGTGATCGTCGTCAGCCTGTCCGGCCGCGGCGACAAGGATGTCGAGACCGCTGCCAAGTGGTTCGGGATCAGCCTGTGAGCAGAAGCCTGGCCGAGGTGTTTCGCGACGCCAAGGCCGAGGGTCGCGCTGCGCTGATCGGGTATCTGCCCGCCGGTTACCCCGACGCGGACCGGGCCGTGGAACTCATCAACACCATGGTCGAGGGCGGCGTCGACATCGTCGAGGTCGGGCTGCCGTACTCGGATCCGCTGATGGACGGCCCGGACATCCAGGCAGCAGTCGAGACCGCGCTCGCGGGTGGCGCGACGCCGGACACGGTCCTCGACACGGTCGCGCGGGTGACGAAGGCGGGCGCCACCGCGGTGGTCATGTCGTACTGGAACCCGATCGAGCGGTACGGCGTGGAGCGCTTTGCCGATCGCCTGATGGAAGCCGGCGGCCACGGCGTCATCACGCCGGACCTGACTCCAGAAGAGGCCGGACCGTGGATTGCCGCGACGGAGCGCGCTGGCCTTAGCCGGATCTTCCTGGTCGCCCCGTCATCGACCGACGACCGCATCCGCACCGTGGTCAGGCAGACATCGGGCTTCCTGTACGCAGCGTCCACCATGGGCGTCACCGGGTCGAAGATCCAGACCACGTCCGCGGCACCGGAACTCGTTGCGAGATCACGTGCCATCACCGACTTGCCGGTAGCCGTCGGCCTGGGCGTATCGACCGCGGAGCAGGCGCGGGAGATCGCGGGCTATGCCGATGGGGTCATCGTGGGTGCGGCGCTGGTGCGCTGCACGTTGCAGGCATCGGGTCATGCCGATGCGATCGCGCGCACGCGCGATCTGGCGCAGGAACTCTCAGCAGGTGTTCGGGGAACCCGGCCAGCCGCCAGCCCGTCAACATGACCACGTAACGTGTGTACGACGATATTCCCGATAGCCACCGCATAGGCCTTGGAGACAACGCATGAGTGAGTCCGGCAAGAATCGACGTGATCGCGCTGCGGCAGCCCGCGAGGCGGCCAACGCTGGCGAGAAGCGCCGCGAGCGCATCGTGCGCATAGTCGGAGCCGTCACCGTCCTCGTTGTCGTCGTGGGCATCATCGGCGTCGCCGTCGTAGTCAAGAATCAGGCATCGAGCGACGCGTCCACGGGCTCGACGTCCAGCGCAGTGGCCGATCCCAATGCCCCGCTCCCCGAGACGGTCCTCACCGGCGATGATCCGAATGGGTATGGCGTCCCCTACGGCACCGGAACGACCGACGTGCCGATCCTGGCGATCTGGGAGGACTTCCAGTGCCCAGCGTGCGACGCGGTCGAGAAGGCGAACGGCGCGGGTATCACTCAGCTCGCCGAGGAGGGCAAGGTCCAGCTGATCTGGCGCCCGACCACTTTCTTGGACGCGAACCTCGGCAATGACTCCTCCGAGCGCGCTGTCGCGGCCTGGGGCTGCGCGATCGATGCGGGCAAGGCCAAGGAGTACCACAACGTGATCTTCGCCAACCAGCCCGAGGTTGAGGGCACCGGCTACACCGACGACACCCTCATCGGCTTCGCGAGCGAGGCGGGTATCGAGGGCGCGGCGCTCGACACCTTCACCAAGTGCTTCAACGACCGCACCTACCTGTCGTGGGCGGCCAACAGCGCCGCCGTGTTCTACGCCTCGGGTGTCGGCGGGACCCCGTCTGCCACCTTGAACGGCGTGGATGTCCCCACCGAGACGCTCGCGGACAAGGACGCACTCGACAAGCTCGTCGCTGACACGACGGCCGCCCTGGCCGCATCGCCCGCGGCGTCTACCGCGCCCTCACCCTCGGCTTCGTGACCCTCACGGCGCTGCCCGCCTTCCTCCCTAGTCCTGACCAGGGAGTTTGGAACCTCGGCCCGATCCCGATCCGGGCCTACGCACTGCTGATCGTCGCCGGCATCGTCGTCGCCGTCTGGTGGGGCAACAAGAGGTACCTGGCCCGTGGCGGCCAGCCCGGAACGATCACCGATATCGCCATCTGGGCTGTGCCTTTCGGCATCGTCGGCGGCCGGCTGTACCACGTCATCACCGACAACCAGCTGTACTTCGGGCCCAACGGGGCTGGCTTCGGGGCCGCGCTGCGCATCTGGGATGGCGGCCTGGGCATCTGGGGCGCGGTGGCGCTCGGCGCGCTAGGCGCGTGGATCGGCGCTCGTCGCGCGGGCGTGCTCCTGCCGCCGATCGCCGACGCGATCGCGCCCGGCATCGTCGTCGCTCAGGCGATCGGTCGCTGGGGCAACTACTTCAACCAGGAGCTGTTCGGCGCCCCATCGGACCTGCCGTGGGCGTTGGAGATCTCACCGGCGCACCGCCCGGCGGGGTACGAGGAGTTCAGCACCTTCCACCCGACCTTCCTCTATGAGTCCCTGTGGCTCGTCGGGGTCGCGCTCGTCCTCGTGTGGGCCGACCGCCGGTTCCGCATGGGGCACGGCCGGGTGTTCGCGCTGTACGTGCTGCTCTACTGCACCGGTCGACTGTGGGTCGAGTTGCTGCGTGTCGACACGGCCAACACGATCTTCGGCGTGCGCATCAACGTATGGACCGCGGGGATCGTCGGGCTCGGTGCGCTCGTCTATCTCGTCGTCTCGCTGCGCAAACGGCCAGGTCGCGAGGAGATCCTCACCCGCGAGCCACCCGAGGTCCCAGAAGAGGTATCCGAACCAGCCGTCGGGTAGAGTTCCGCGCAACGGGCCAACGTCGTCCCGCAGGCCGGTCTCCGGCCGAATCCGCTAGTCGAATCGCGCGAGTTCGCGCGCGCCTCGTCACGGATGCCCGACGACGACGAATGGAACGCGATGTTCTCCTCATCCGCGCAGCCCGCACCCCAAGGCCTGTACGACGGTCGCCACGAGCACGATGCCTGTGGCGTCGCCTTCGTCGCGACCCTGACCGGCGTCGCCTCGCACGACATCGTTGACAAGGCGCTGACCGCGCTGCGCAATCTCGAGCATCGCGGAGCATCAGGCGCCGAGCCGGACAGCGGTGACGGCGCTGGCATCTTGATCCAGGTTCCCGACGCCTTCCTGCGCGAGGTTGTCGACTTCGAACTGCCCGAGGCCGGTCGCTACTCCGTCGGCATCGCCTTCCTGCCCGTCGACCCGGCCGAGTCTCTCGCCGTGCGCGAGGCGATCGGTGCGATCGCCTCGACCGAGGGCGTCGACGTCCTCGGCTGGCGGGAGGTGCCGATCGACCCGTCGCTAGTCGGCCCGACCGCGAGAAGCGTCATGCCCTCGTTCTGGCAGCTCTTCGCCGCCGCCGACGGCACGTCGGGTGTGGCGCTGGACCGGCGCGTGTACCCGTTGCGCAAGCGCGTCGAGCATGAACTCGGGATCTACTTCGCCTCGCTGTCCTCGAGGACGCTTGTCTACAAGGGCATGCTCACCACCGGACAGCTCGAGCCCTTCTACCCCGAGCTGTCCGACCCGCGACTGGCGTCCGCGCTGGCTCTCGTCCACTCCCGCTTCTCGACCAACACGTTCCCGTCGTGGCCGCTCGCGCACCCGTACCGCTACATCTCGCACAACGGGGAGATCAACACCGTTCGGGGCAACCGGAACTGGATGCAGGCCCGCGAGGCGATGATCACCTCCACGCGGATCGCTGGCGACGTCACGCGTCTGTTCCCGATCTGCACGCCCGGAGGGAGCGACTCCGCGTCCTTCGATGAGGTGCTCGAACTCCTGCACCTCGGCGGTCGCTCGCTGCCGCATTCGGTGCTGATGATGATCCCCGAGGCGTGGGAGAACAACCCGGGAATGGATCCGGCGCGTCGCGCCTTCTACGAGTTCCACGCGACCTTGATGGAGCCGTGGGACGGCCCGGCGAACATCTGCTTCAGCGACGGCACGCAGATCGGCGCGGTACTGGACCGCAATGGTCTGCGTCCCGGCCGCTTCTGGGTCACCGATGACGGGCTGGTCGTCCTCGCGTCGGAGGCCGGCGTTCTCGACCTCGATCCGGCGAGCATCGTGCGCAAGGGCCGCCTTCAGCCTGGCCTGATGTTCCTGGTCGACACGGCCGAGGGCCGGATCATCGAGGACGACGAGGTCAAGGCCGAGCTCGCCGCTCAGGCGCCGTACGCCGAGTGGCTACATGCCGGCCTCATCCACCTGGACTCGCTGCCCGAGCGTGAGCACATCGTGCATACCCCGCAGTCCGTTGCTCGTCGCCAGCAGACCTTCGGCTACACCGAGGAGGAACTGCGGATCATCCTCGAGCCGATGGCGCGCAGCGGTGGCGAGGCGCTCGGCTCGATGGGCACGGACACGCCCATCGCGGTCCTGTCCTCGCGCCCGCGGATGCTGTTCGACTACTTCTCGCAGCTCTTCGCTCAGGTCACGAACCCGCCGCTCGACGCGATCCGCGAGGAGATCGTCACCTCGCTGTCGAGCCAGATCGGCCCCGAGGGCAACGTGCTGGAGGCCACTCCCGCGCACTGTCGCCAGGTCGTGCTGCCGTTCCCCGTGATCGACAACGACGAACTCGCCAAGGTGCTGCACGTCAACCATGACGGAGACCAGCCGGGATTCGCCGGCGCCCGCCTGTCGGGCCTGTATCCGGTCGCCGGGGGAGGCGAGGCCCTCGAGCAGCGGCTGACCGAGCTGTTCAACGAGGTCGACGCCGTGATCCGGCAGGGCAAGCGCTTCATCGTGCTGTCGGACCGCGACAGCGATGCGCAGAACGCGCCGATCCCGTCGCTTCTGCTGTGTGCCGCGGTGCACCATCACCTGGTTCGCACCAAGAGCCGCACGATGGTTGGCCTGCTCATCGAGGCCGGCGACGTGCGCGAGGTGCACCACGTCGCGCTGCTCATCGGCTACGGCGCTGCTGCCGTCAACCCGTACCTCGCGCTCGAGTCGGTCGAGGATCTCGTCCGCCGCGGCGCGATCTCGGACGTCTCGCCGGAGAAGGCCATGCGCAACGTCGTCAAGGCTCTGGGCAAGGGCGTGCTCAAGGTCATGTCGAAGATGGGCGTGTCGACCGTCGCGTCTTATCGCGGGGCGCAGATCTTCGAGGCAGTCGGCCTGTCGCAGAGCCTGATCGACGCCTACTTCACCGGCACGGCCTCCAAGCTGGGCGGCGTCGGCCTCGACGTGCTCGCCGAGGAGGTTGCCATGCGGCATCGACTGGCGTACCCGCCGTCGGGAATTCCGCTGGCGCATCGCACGCTCAACGTCGGCGGCGAGTACCAGTGGCGCCGTGAGGGCGAGCCGCACCTGTTCGATCCCGAGACGGTGTTCCGGCTGCAGCACGCGACGCGCAACAAGCGCTTCGACATCTTCCGGCAGTACACGGCGCGCGTCGACGAGCAGTCCGAGCGGCTGATGACCCTGCGCGGGCTGTTCAAATTCAAGGAGGGCGTCCGCGAGCCGGTGCCGATCGACGAGGTCGAGTCGATTCCGTCACTGCTGCGCCGGTTCTCGACAGGGGCCATGTCCTACGGATCGATCTCGCAGGAGGCGCACGAGACCCTCGCCATCGCCATGAACCGACTCGGGGCGAAGTCGAACACGGGCGAGGGAGGCGAGGACCCCGAGCGCTTCATCGCAGACGAGAACGGCGACCTGCGTCGCTCGGCGATCAAGCAGGTCGCGTCCGGGCGCTTCGGCGTCACGAGCGAGTACCTCGTCAACGCCGATGACATCCAGATCAAGATGGCTCAGGGCGCGAAGCCCGGCGAGGGCGGGCAGCTGCCCGGTCACAAGGTGTATCCGTGGATCGCACGCACGCGGCATTCCACACCGGGCGTCGGGTTGATCTCGCCGCCACCGCACCACGACATCTACTCGATCGAGGACCTGGCCCAGCTGATCCACGACCTGAAGAACGCCAACCCACGCGCCCGCGTGCACGTGAAGCTGGTGTCGGAGGTCGGCGTGGGCACGGTCGCGGCCGGCGTCGCGAAGGCGCACGCCGATGTCATCCTCATCTCCGGCCACGACGGTGGCACGGGCGCATCACCGCTGACGTCCCTCAAGCACGCCGGTGCTCCCTGGGAGCTTGGCCTTGCCGAGACGCAGCAGACGTTGATCCTCAACGACCTGCGCGACCGCGTGGTCGTGCAGACCGACGGTCAGTTGAAGACCGGACGCGACGTGGTCATCGCGGCTCTGCTCGGCGCCGAGGAGTTCGGCTTCGCGTCAGCACCGCTCGTGGTCATGGGCTGCATCATGATGCGCGTGTGCCACCTGGACACCTGCCCGGTTGGCGTGGCGACACAGAATCCCGTTCTGCGCGAACGCTTCACCGGCAAGCCGGAGTTCGTCGAGACCTTCTTCGAGTACGTCGCCGAGGAGGTGCGCGAGTACCTCGCGCTGCTCGGCTTCTGCACGCTCGACGAGGCGATCGGCCACGCCGAACTCATTGATGCCACGCGCGCGCTCGATCACTGGAAGGCGTCCGGTCTTGACCTGTCGCCGATCCTGCACGTGCCCGCGATGGCCGAGGGCACGCCGCGTCGTCAGGTCGTCACCCAGGACCACGGCCTGGACCGTGCTCTCGATGTCGAGCTCATCGCGCTGTGCGAGCCCGCGCTGGCATCGGGGGAGCCGGTGCGCGCGCAGTTGTCGATCCGCAACGTGAACCGCACGGTGGGCACGATGCTCGGCTCGGAGGTGACCCGTCGCTACGGCGGTGCTGGGCTTCCCGACGGCACGATCGACCTGACATTCGTCGGGTCGGCGGGCCAGTCGTTCGGCGCCTTCCTGCCGTCGGGCATCACTCTTCGGTTGGAGGGCGATGCGAACGACTACGTCGGCAAGGGGCTGTCGGGAGGCCGCCTGGTGATCAGGCCGCATCGCGACGCCGTCATCGTCGCCCACGAGAACATCATCGCGGGCAACGTCATCGGTTACGGCGCCACTGCTGGCGAGGTGTTCCTTCGCGGTCGCGTCGGCGAGCGGTTCTGCGTGCGCAACTCGGGCGCGACCGCGGTCGTCGAGGGCGTGGGCGACCACGCGCTCGAGTACATGACCGGAGGGCTTGTCGCGATCCTGGGCGAGACCGGGCGCAATCTCGGCGCGGGGATGTCAGGCGGGATCGCGTACGTGCTGGACCTTGACCTGGGCAAGGTCAACCCCGACATGGTCGATCTGGATCTGCTCACCGAGACGGATGTGGCCGAGCTTCGCGACGTCGTCACTCGTCACACCGAGGAGACCGACTCCGTGCGCGGCGCCGAGTTGCTCGCGGACTGGGACAGTGCGGCCGCACGGTTCACGAAGGTCATGCCCAAGGACTACAAGCGGGTCCTGAAGATCAGGGCGGAAGCCGAGGAGATGGGCATCGACCCGATGGTCGCGGTAATGGGAGGCATCTGATGGCTGATCCGAAGGGCTTCTTGACGACGGGCCGCGAGCTGCCCACGCGCAGGCCGGTCGACGTGCGAATCCGGGACTGGAAAGAGGTGTACCAGGAGTTCGGCGCGGAGAACCTGGAGAAGCAGGCCGGTCGCTGCATGGACTGCGGCATCCCGTTCTGCCATAACGGCTGTCCGCTAGGGAACCTGATCCCTGAGTGGAACGACCTGGTGTGGCGCAACGACTGGCGCGACGCGAGCGAGCGCCTGCACGCGACAAACAACTTCCCCGAGTTCACCGGGCGGCTGTGCCCCGCGCCCTGCGAGACCGCGTGCGTTCTCGGCATCAACGCCGATCCGGTCACCATCAAGCAGGTCGAGGTCTCGATCATCGATCGGGCGTGGGACGAGGGCTGGGTGACCCCGCAGCAGCCGGCACGGCTGACCGGCAAGACGGTTGCCGTCATCGGGTCCGGGCCGGCCGGACTCGCGGCCGCGCAGCAGCTTGCGCGCGCCGGCCACACGGTCGCCGTGTTCGAGCGGGCCGATCGCATCGGCGGACTCCTGCGCTACGGGATCCCCGAGTTCAAGATGGAGAAGCGGCACTTGGATCGGCGCCTGTCCCAGATGGAGGGCGAGGGCGTGAAGTTCCGCACCGGCATCGAGGTCGGCATCGACGAGACGGGCGCTGACCTGCGTCGTCGCTACGACGCGGTCGTTGTCGCCATCGGCGCAACCGTGTGGCGCGACCTCCCGGTTCCCGGCCGCGACCTCGCCGGCGTCTACCAGGCGATGGAGTACCTGCCGCTGGCCAACCGCGTGCAGCAGGGCGACATGGAGTCATCACCGATCGACGTCAAGGGCGCCCACGTGGTGATCATCGGCGGTGGCGATACCGGAGCCGACTGCCTCGGCACGGCTCACCGCCAGGGCGCGGCCTCGGTCACGCAGCTGGAGATCCTGCCGACGCCGCCGGACACCCGGCCGGACTCGCAGCCATGGCCGACCTACCCGATGACCTACCGCGTCTCGAGCGCCCACGAGGAGGGCGGCGAGCGGATGTTCGCCGTCTCGACCGAGCACTTCGTCGACGATGGCAACGGGCGCGTCAAGGCGCTCCAGCTCGTCGAGGTCGAGCCGCACGAGGGCGGTTTCCGCCCACGCGAGGGCTCCTCCACCCAGATTCCCGCCGACTACGTCTTCCTCGCGATGGGCTTCACCGGCCCCGAGCGTGGCGGAATGGTCGACCAGCTCGGGCTCACGCTCGATGCCCGCGGCGCGATCGTCCGGGACGCCGGGTACCGCTCGGAGGCCGACGGCGTCTTCGTGGCGGGCGATGCCGGGCGCGGCCAGTCGCTGATCGTGTGGGCGATCGCCGAGGGACGCGCGGCCGCTGCAGCGGTCGACGAGTACCTCATGGGCAGCACCAACCTGCCAGCGCCCATCCCGGCGACGGCTCGACAACTGCTGGTGTGACCGTGGTCACTCCTGCAACCGCTTACGGGTAGTATTTCCCTCATGCGCCGCGCCAAGATCGTTGCCACTCTCGGACCCGCCACCAGTTCGCTGGAGGCGATCAGGGGCCTGGTTGCCGCCGGAATGGACGTCGCGCGGCTGAATCTGTCGCATGGCGATCATGCGGACCACCTGGGGGTCTATCGCAATGTCCGCACCGCCGCCGACGAACTCGGCCGTGGCGTGGGCATTCTCGTCGACCTGCAGGGCCCCAAGATCCGACTCGGTCGATTCGCCGGCGGTCCGGTACTCCTGGTCAACGGCGAGGAGTTCATCGTCACCACCGAGGACGTGCCCGGTGACGTCAAGATGGTCGGCACGACTCACTCGGGCCTGCCGAACGACGTGACTCCCGGCGACCGGGTGCTCGTCGACGACGGTCGCATCGAGCTTCGCGTGGTCAAGGTCGACGGACCCCGCGTTCACACCGTTGTCGTCGAGGGCGGACGGGTTTCGGACAACAAGGGCTTCAACCTGCCGGGCGTGGCCGTGAGCGTTCCCGCGATGTCCGACAAGGACCGCGACGACCTGCGCTGGGCGCTGCGCAACGGCGCCGACCTCATCGCCTTGTCCTTCGTCCGCAGCGCCGCCGACATCGTCGACGTGCACGCGATCATGGACGAGGAGGGCGTGCGACTTCCGGTGCTCGCCAAGGTTGAGAAGCCGCAGGCGGTCGAGAATCTCGAGGAGATCATCGCGGCCTTCGACGGTGTCATGGTCGCCCGCGGCGATCTCGGCGTCGAGCTCCCGCTCGAGGCAGTGCCGCTCGTGCAGAAGCGGGCCGTTCACCTGTGCCGCGAAGCCGGCAAGCCGGTCATCGTCGCCACCCAGATGCTCGACAGCATGATCACCGCCAACCGCCCCACGCGGGCCGAGGCAAGCGACGTCGCGAACGCGGTGCTCGACGGCGCCGACGCCTTGATGCTGTCCGGGGAGACGAGCGTCGGCGAGCACCCGAGCCTGGTCGTCAGCACGATGGGGCGCATCATCGAGCATGTCGAGGCCGAGGCACTGCACCAGTTGCCGCGACTGAGCGATCCGTGGACCGGCTCCACCGCCCGCGCGCTCACCCATGCCGCGGTCGATGTCGCGAACGGAACCGGCGCATCGCACCTGATCGCCTTCACCGAGACCGGATCGTCCGCTCGACTGATCTCCCGCTGGCGCCCGGCCACCCCGATCCTCGCCTTCACCCCGAACCCGCGCGTGCGTAGCCAGCTCTCGCTCGTGTGGGGTGTGGAGACCTTCCTCGTGCACCAGGTCGAGCACACCGACGACATGGTGGTCCAGGTCGACAAGGCGCTCCTCGACATCGGCCGGGCGACCGCAGGCGACCGGGTGGTCATCGTCGCCGGCGTGCCGCCGGGCGTCCCCGGCACCACCAACGGCATGCGCGTGCACAAGATGGGCAGCGCCAAGCGCGGCTCCGGCGTCTGACGAATTGAACCGCCTCCCGGGTCAAATCCGGGTTTGCGCGCGTTCTGGACGTGAATTCTGCGGATTTGGCCCGGAAGGCGGTTCAATTCGGGCGGGGGTGTGGTCAGGGCTTCGGGGGGAGTGATCTGGCGTAGGTGACGCCGATCTTGACCCAGCGGGCGACATCCCGTTTCGTGACGAGCTCTGATGCGGGCACCGCCAGCCATCCGGCCATCGGGCGACCCTGCATGACCATGGCAGTCGCAGCTGTCGTCGCGACGAAGGCGTCGAGGCGCGCCGGGTCGACGCGCACGAGTGCGCCCTTGGCGCTGCTTGCCGCGACGGCCATCCGGCCGCTGACGAGGAACGCCAGCCCGCCGAACATCTTCTTCTCGGTCACGGTCGGATCGTCGGCGAGCAGCTCGCGGATTCGGTTCGCGATGACCTCGTCGTACGCCATAGCCGGATCTTAGATAGGGTTCACAGCAATAGACATCCTTTAAGACCCGTCCAGAGAGGCGGGGAAGGAGGTCCGGTTGACGAACGTCATCCTGGATGGCTCGGATATAGGGCGCGCTGTTACGCGCATTGCCCACGAGATCGTCGAACGCAATAAGGGTGCAGAAGACCTGGTACTGCTGGGGATTCCTACACGCGGCTACCCGCTCGCCATGCGTATCGCTGCGGCGATCGAGCGCATCGAGTCGGTTACTCCGGAGGTCGGCTCCCTGGACATCACGTTGTATCGCGACGACCTTCGACTACGGCCCGCGCGGGCCCTCGAGGCGACCTCGATCCCCGACAGCGGTGTCGACGATCGCATCGTCGTGCTCGTCGACGACGTCCTGTTCTCCGGTCGCAGCATTAGAGCCGCCCTCGACGCGATCAGCGACATCGGTCGGCCGCGCGCCGTGCAACTGGCAGTTCTCGTCGATCGCGGTCACCGGCAGCTGCCGATCAGGCCCGACTTCGTCGGCAAGAACCTGCCGACCTCGCTCGAGGAGCAGGTCCGGGTGTCACTGCTCGAGGTCGATGGAGTCGACGAGGTCACGCTGACCAACGGGCGGACGGGGGAGTCCGCATGAGGCACCTTCTTTCCACAGCCGACCTCGACGAGGCCACGGCGTGCCTGATCCTCGACACCGCCGCCGAGCTCGCGACGGTCACCGACCGGTCGGTGAAGAAACTCCCGACGCTGCGCGGGCGCACGGTCGTCAACCTCTTCTACGAGGACTCCACCCGCACGCGCATCTCCTTCGAGATGGCCGCCAAGCGCCTGTCCGCCGACGTGATCAACTTCGCCGCCAAGGGCTCGAGTGTGTCGAAGGGCGAGAGCCTCAAGGACACGGCGCTGACCCTCGAGGCGATGGGTGCCGACGCGGTCGTGATCAGGCACGGGTCCTCTGGTGCACCTCACCGCCTCGCCAATGCGGGATGGATCGGTGGCACCGTCATCAACGCGGGAGACGGCACGCACGAGCATCCGACCCAGGCGCTGCTCGACGCGTACACGCTCCGCCGACACCTGCGCGGTGGCCGCGGCAATCTCGAGGGCATGCGCGTGACGATCGTCGGCGACGTGCTGCACAGTCGCGTCGCGCGGTCGAACGTTCTGCTGCTGAGCACTCTCGGTGCGGAGGTGACGCTCGTGGCGCCGCCGACTCTGCTCCCCACTGGCATCGATGAGTGGCCGTGCAGCGTCTCGTTCGATATCGACTCGGTGCTGCCCACGAGCGACGCGATCATGATGCTGCGCGTGCAAGGCGAGCGGATGCACGCGGCGTACTTCCCCTCCGCGCGCGAGTACAGCCGCGCATACGGCCTTGATCGCGAGCGGATGGTCAAGCTTCCCGACCACGCGATCGTTCTGCACCCGGGCCCGATGAATCGCGGCATGGAGATCAGCGCGGAGGTCGCCGACAGCGAGCGGTCGGTCATGGTCGAGCAGGTGGCGAACGGGGTGAGCGTGCGGATGGCGGTGCTGTACCTGCTCCTCGGCGGATCAGGCGAACTCACGGATGGAGCAGCATGAGCGAGACGATCGTCCTGCGGGGCGTGGCGCCCTACGGCGAGCAGGCGGTGGACATTGTCGTGCGCGATGGCGTCATTGCCGAGCTGGCAGCGGCGGGAGGCGGCTCGGGCGACGAGGTCATCGACGCGACCGGGCTGATCGCACTGCCAGGACTCGTCGATCTCCACACCCATCTGCGCGAGCCTGGTCGGGAGGACGCCGAGACGGTCGAGACCGGGTCATGCGCTGCCGCACTCGGCGGCTACACAGCCGTGTTCGCGATGGCGAACACGCTGCCCGTCGCTGATACGGCCGGAGTCGTCGAGCAGGTGTGGCGCTTGGGTCAGGAGGCCGGACTGGTCGACGTCTACCCGGTCGGGGCGGTGACGGTCGGCCTTGGCGGGGAGAACCTTGCCGAGCTCGGAGCCATGGCCGGGTCCGCTGCTCAGGTTCGCGTATTCAGTGACGATGGCAAGTGCGTGTCCGACGCCGTCCTGATGCGTCGCGCGCTGGAGTACGTGAAGGCGTTCGACGGAGTCATCGCGCAGCATGCGCAGGAGCCGCGACTCACCGAGAACGCGCAGATGAACGAGGGCGTTCTATCCGGCGTGCTCGGTCTCACCGGCTGGCCCGCGGTCGCCGAGGAGTCGATCATCGCGCGCGATGTGCTTCTGGCGCACCACGTCGGATCGCGTCTGCACGTATGCCACGTGTCGACGGCCGGGTCGGTCGACATCATCCGCTGGGCGAAGGCGCGGGGTATCAACGTCACGGCTGAGGTCACTCCGCACCACCTGTTGCTGACCGAGGAACTCGTCCGCAGCTACGACCCGGTCTACAAGGTCAACCCGCCGCTGCGCACGGCCGACGACGTCGCGGCGCTCTGGGAGGGCCTTGCCGACGGGACGATCGACATCGTCGCGACGGACCACGCTCCGCACCCGCATGAGGACAAGGACTGCGAATGGGGTGCCGCCTCGTTCGGCATGCTCGGACTGCAGACCGCACTGAGCGTGGTGGTGGAGACGATGCATCGAACCGGACGCCTGGACTGGCGCGGGGTCGCCGACCGCATGAGCGTGGCTCCCGCCCGGATCGGGCGCGCTGACCGCCACGGACACGACATCGCGGTCGGGTCCCCGGCGAACATCGCACTCGTCGACGCCGAGGCAACCTGGGTGGTCGATCCGCTCCTGTTCGCATCCAAGAGCCGCAACAGTCCGTACGCCGGCCGCGAGCTGCCGGCCCGCGTCGAGCACGTCCTTCGGGCCGGAGTCGTCACGGTGCTCAACGGTATGGTCACCCGATGAGCAGGACCCAACCCGTGCCCGCCGTTCTGGTCCTGGAGGACGGCCGGACCTCACGCGGCCACGCCTACGGCGCGATCGGGTCGACCTTCGGCGAGGCCGTGTTCTCGACGGGAATGAGCGGCTACCAGGAGACGCTCACCGACCCCTCGTACCACCGGCAGGTCGTCATCATGACCGCCCCGCACATCGGCAACACCGGCGTGAACGACGAGGACGCGGAGTCCGATCGCATCTGGGTTTCCGGCTACGTGGTGCGCGACCCGTCGCGGATCTCGTCCAACTGGCGGGCGACCAGTGGCCTGGCCGAGCAGCTAGCCGACCAGGGCATCGTCGGCATCAGCGGCATCGACACGCGCGCGCTCACCCGGCACCTCCGCGAGCGCGGGGCCATGCGCGTGGGCATCTTCAGCGGTGCCGAAGCCGACCAGACGCCTGCGGAACTGCTCGCGCGCGTGCAGGCCAGCCCAGGCATGGCAGGCGCGGACCTCACCGACGACGTCACCACGTCCGAGCCTTATCTCGTGCCGGCGATCGGCGAGCGGAAGTTCACGGTCGCTGCGATCGACCTGGGCATCAAGGCCATGACCCCGTACCGGATGGCCCAGCGCGGCATCGAGGTCCACGTCATGCCGGCTGCGGCGACGCCCGCCGAGATCCGCGCCGTATCGCCCGACGGGATCTTCTACTCCAACGGACCTGGGGATCCGGCCACCGCCGACTACCAGGTCGAGGTGATGAGCACGTTCCTCGCCGACGAGGTTCCCGTGTTCGGCATCTGCTTCGGCAACCAGGTCCTCGGGCGCGCGCTCGGACTGGGCACCTACAAGCTCGGGTACGGGCACCGCGGCATCAACCAACCGGTGCAGGATCTGGCCACCGGCCGGGTCGCGGTAACCGCGCACAACCACGGGTTCGCCGTCGACGCGCCGCGCTCCGGTGACTTCGACACTCCATTCGGGCGCGCGCGCGTCAGTCACGTATGCCTCAACGACGACGTCGTCGAAGGCCTGCGCTGCCTGGACGTCCCCGCATTCAGCGTCCAGTACCACCCCGAGGCCGCGGCCGGGCCGCACGATGCCGCGTACCTGTTCGACGAGTTCGTCACCCTCATGACCGATCGGCGGAGCGCCTGATGCCCAAGCGTGACGACATCCGCTCCGTGCTGGTGATCGGCTCCGGCCCGATCGTCATCGGCCAGGCCTGCGAGTTCGACTACTCGGGCACTCAGGCCTGCCGCGTCCTGCGCGACGAGGGACTGCGCGTCGTGCTGGTCAACTCGAACCCCGCGACGATCATGACCGACCCGGAGTTCTCCGACGCCACGTACGTCGAGCCCATCACGTCCGACTTCATCGAGCGCATCATCGCCAAGGAGCGCCCCGACGCGCTGCTCCCGACGCTCGGCGGGCAGACGGCGCTCAACGCCGCGATGGAGTTGCATCGCCTTGGCATTCTGGAGAAGTACGGCGTTGAGCTCATCGGGGCGGACGTGCAGGCGATCGAGCGCGGCGAGAACCGCGAGCTGTTCCGCCAGATCGTCGCCGACGTCGGCGCGGAGAGCGCGCGCTCGTCGGTGTGCCACACGCTCGATGACTGCCTCGCCGCCGTCGGAGACCTTGGGTATCCCGTCGTCGTGCGTCCGTCGTTCACGATGGGCGGTGCAGGGTCGGGCATCGCGTACGACGAGTCGGACCTTCGCCGCATTGCCGGGCTCGGACTGCAGGCGAGCCCGACGTCGGAGGTGCTCCTCGAGGAATCCATCATCGGATGGAAGGAGTACGAACTCGAACTCATGCGAGACCGCAACGACAACGTGGTCGTCGTCTGCTCGATCGAGAACCTCGATCCCATGGGCGTGCACACAGGTGACTCGATCACCGTTGCGCCGGCGCTCACGCTCACCGATCGCGAGTACCAGAAGATGCGCGATGTCGGCATAGAGATCATCCGCGCTGTCGGCGTCGACACCGGTGGCTGCAACATCCAGTTCGCCGTCGACCCCGATAGCGGGCGACTGATCGTCATCGAGATGAACCCGCGCGTATCGCGCTCCTCGGCGCTCGCATCGAAGGCCACGGGCTTCCCGATCGCGAAGATCGCCGCGCGCCTGGCGATCGGCTACACCCTCGACGAGATCCCGAACGACATCACGCGCGAGACGCCCGCGTCGTTCGAGCCGACTTTGGACTACGTGGTCGTGAAGGTGCCGCGGTTCGCTTTCGAGAAGTTCCCGCAGGCCGATCCGACGCTCACGACCACGATGAAGAGCGTCGGCGAGGCGATGGCGATCGGCCGGTCCTTCCCCGAGGCGCTCCAGAAGGCCCTGCGCTCACTCGAGCGCCCCGAGGCGATCTTCGACTGGCCGACGAGGAAGGCCGACGTCGACGTTGCCGCACTGCTGTCCGCCATGCGGCAGCCGCGCGAGGGGCGGCTGTCCGAAGTCCAGCTGGCACTCTGGGCCGGCGCGAGTATCGGCGAGGTCCACGAGGCGACGAACATCGATCCGTGGTTCCTTGACCAGATCAGCCTGATCAACGAGGCGGCCGACGAGGTGCGCGAGAGCGTGGCGCTCGACCGAGACCTGCTGCTGCGGGCCAAGCGTTGCGGATTCTCCGACCGGCAGCTGGCTCTGCTGCGCGGCCTGGCCGAGCACGAGGTGCGCGAGCTGCGCCATGGCGTGAATGTGCGTCCGGTCTACAAGACCGTCGACACCTGCGCTGCGGAGTTCGCGGCGGTCACCCCGTACCACTACTCCTCGTACGACGAGGAGACCGAGGTGGTGCCGAGCGGTCGCGACAAGGTGATCATCCTGGGCTCCGGACCGAACAGGATCGGCCAGGGGATCGAGTTCGACTACTCCTGCGTTCACGCGGCGTTGACTCTGCGCGACGCCGGGTACGAGACGATCATGATCAACTGCAACCCCGAGACCGTCTCGACCGACTACGACACCTCCGACCGCCTCTACTTCGAGCCGCTGACCCTCGAGGACGTCCTCGAGGTGGTCCACGCCGAGACGCAGGCCGGGAACCTCGTCGGGGTCATCGTGCAGCTCGGCGGCCAGACTCCGCTGCGGCTGGCGCAGGCGCTGAAGGATGCCGGCGTCCCGATCGTCGGCACGAGTCCGGAGTCGATCCACCTTGCCGAGGAGCGTGGCGCCTTCGGTCAGGTTCTCGCTCGCGCCGGACTGCCTGCTCCCAAGCACGGCACCGCGCACTCCTTCGACGAGGCCCAGGCCATCGCGTTGAACGTGGGCTATCCGGTGCTCGTGCGCCCCAGTTACGTGCTAGGCGGGCGCGGCATGGAGATCGTGTACGACGACGCGATGCTCGCGGACTATCTCGATCGAGCCACCGATATCACTCCTGAGCACCCTGTCCTGGTGGATCGCTTTCTCGACGACGCGGTGGAGATCGACGTCGACGCCATCTATGACGGCACCGAGTTGTTCCTCGCGGGTGTCATGGAGCACATCGAGGAAGCCGGCATCCACTCCGGCGACTCGGCCTGCGTGCTCCCGCCCATCACGTTGGGTGCCGAGGACATCGACCGGATCAGGACATCGACCCTCGCGATCGCCGAAGGCGTTGGCGTTCTTGGGCTCTTGAACGTCCAGTACGCGATCGCCGGAGACGTGCTGTATGTACTCGAGGCGAATCCGCGCGCATCGCGAACCGTGCCTTTCGTGTCCAAGGCGACCGCGGTCCCCATCGCCAAGGCTGCCGCGCGGGTGATGGTCGGCCAGACGATTCGCGAACTCCGCGACCTCGGCATCCTGCCCGCTCATGGCGACGGTGGAACCATGCCGAACGGAGTGGCGATCTCAGTCAAGGAGGCAGTGCTGCCGTTCGGCCGCTTCCATGGAGTCGACACGATCCTCGGTCCGGAGATGCGTTCCACTGGCGAGGTCATGGGCATCGACGACTCGTTCGGCATCGCGTTCGCGAAGTCTCAGGAGGCTGCGTACACCGGCGGACTGCCGACATCGGGCACCGCCTTCGTCTCGCTGGCCAATCGCGACAAGCGGGCGGCAATCTTCCCCATCAAGCGCCTCGCCGATCTCGGCTTCCGCATCACCGCGACCGCCGGCACTGCGGCAGTGCTGCGGCGCAACGGCGTCCATGTCGACGAGCTGCGCAAGCAGCATGAGGGCCGCGGCCCGCTCGGTGAGCCCACGACAGTCGACGCGATCATGAGCGGCGACATCCAGCTGATCGTGAACACCCCCTACGGGGTCGGCCCTCGCGTCGACGGCTACGAGATTCGCACCGCGGCGGTGATGAAGGGCGTGCCCTGCATCACCACCGTCCAGGGACTGGCGGCGGCCGTGCAGGGCATTGACTCCCTGCAGCATGATGAGCCCACCGTGAGGTCGCTCCAGGAGCATGCCGCGTCCCTGGGAGTGCTGCGCGCAGCGCAGGACGCCGCATCCGAGTTGGGGAGGGGATAGCTGTGGCAGTTCAGGTCAAGGGCGAGGTCCTCGACAACAGGCGCGTCGGCGGCTATCAGGTTCTCTCACTCACCGCGCCGGGCATCGCCGACATCGCACGGCCGGGGCACTTCGTCACGCTCGGTATCGGCGGCGAGGGCTCGAGCATGGTGCTGCGCCGGGCATTCGCGATCCATCAGGTGCAGTCGCGCGGCGTGTACGGCGGAACCCTCGACGTGGTGATCGGTGTCAAGGGCAATGGAACGAAGTGGCTCGCGGCCCGTCGTCGGCACGACGTCGTCGACATCGTCGGACCGCTCGGCCGCCCCTTCACTCTCCCGAAGGAACGAGTGGCATGCGTGCTCGTAGGGGGCGGATACGGATCGGCTCCGCTGTTCATGCTCGCCGAGCAGTTGCGCGAGCGAGGCTGCCGCGTCGACGTAGTCGTCGGTGCGTCAACCGAGGAACGGCTCTTCGGAGTCCTCGAGCTCAAGCGGCTCGCGTCGACCCTGACGATCACCACTGATGACGGCTCGCTGGGGGAGCGGGGTCGCGTCACCGACGTGCTCCCCGAGTTGATGGAGCGAGTCGATGCGGGACTCGTCTACGCATGCGGGCCGATGGGCATGCTGGAGTCCGTTGCGAACATGGCAACGGAGCGGCGCATCTACAGCCAGTGCGCGGTCGAGGAGGCCATGGCCTGTGGGATCGGCGTATGCATGACCTGCGTCGTGCCCGTCATCGGCGAGGACGGCGTCACGCGCATGCTCAGGTCCTGCGTTGAGGGTCCGGTGTTCCGCGGAGACCGACTGCGCTGGTCCGATGTCGGCACCATCCCGCCCGACACGCTCGGTGCGCCCGTCGAGTCGGTGACCTGATGACCCGAGCAGTCATCTCATCTGGCCCCATCGGCGGTCGCGAGCCCGTTGTTCACATCGACATGACCACCGAACTCGGCGACGTGATCATGCCCAGCCCCATCCTGACCGCGTCCGGCTGCGCCGCATCGGGACGCGAACTGGACCAGTTCTTCGACATCACGCAGATCGGCGCGATCGTCACGAAGAGCGTCATGCTGCAGCCGCGCTCAGGACGCGCGACTCCGCGCATGGCGGAGACGCCAAGCGGCATGCTGAACTCCATCGGCCTCCAGGGCCCAGGCATCGACGCGTTCATCGAGCACGATCTTGCCTGGCTTGCCGACCGCGGTGCCCGCACGATCGTGTCGATAGCCGGGAGCACCGTCGACGAGTACTCCAAGCTCGCGGCCCGGCTGCGTCCGGTCGGTGGCTTCGATGCCATCGAGGTGAACATCTCGTGCCCCAACGTGGAGAACAGGGGCCTGGTCTTCGCCTGCGATCCCACCACCGCTGCCAACGTCATCCAGGCGGTGCGCCGCAACAGCGACCCGCGCATGCCGATCTTCGCGAAGCTGTCTCCCGATGTGACGGACATCGTCGAGGTCGCTGGCTCCGTCGCGCGTGCCGGTGCCACCGGCGTCTCGGTCATCAACACCACGCTTGGAATGGTGATCGACGTCGACACGATGCGACCTCACCTGGCCGGAGTCACCGGCGGCCTCTCTGGTCCGGCGATCCGCCCGATCGCCGTGCGCTGCGTCTGGATGATCCGCAAGGCCTTCCCCGACCTGCCGATCATCGGCATGGGCGGCATCCGGTCGGGAGTCGATGCGCTCGAGTTCCTGCTCGCGGGTGCCAATGCGGTCTCGGTGGGCACCGTGCTCTTCCATGACCCGTCATCGCCCATCCGCATTCACACCGAACTCGAGCAGGCGCTTGTCGCGCGCGGGTTCAGCAGCCTGTCGCAGGCGGTCTCATATGCGCACCGGCCGGCGGATGTGGTTTTCGTGCCGGAAGAGGTGGACGACGATCTTGACTTCATCAGCGAGTGACCTGACAGTGCGCGCACCGATCGCCGTCGCCCTCGACGCGCCGAACCTGGAGACACTGACGTTGTGGGTGCAGGACGTGGCCGGCATCGTGTCGACGGTGAAGGTCGGCCTCGAGGTCTTCTGCCGCGACGGCAGCCGAGCGGTCGACGCCGCTCGCGAGGCCGCGAAGGGCAGCGGGGGAGTCGACGTCTTCCTCGACCTGAAGCTGCATGACATTCCCGCCACTGTCCGAGGCGCCTGCCTCGCAGTCGCTGCACTCGAGCCGCAGTTCCTCACCGTTCATGCGGCGGGCGGCCCGGAGATGATCGCTGCGGCCGTGGCGGCGCTGCCGAACACGCGCATCACCGCGGTCACCGTGCTGACGTCGATCGATGACGCCATGCTCGCGTCGATCGGCATGAATGGCCCAAGCGTTGCGGCCGCGGTGCGGCTGGCCTCGCTCGCCGTCGATGCAGGCGCGCGCGCGATCGTCTGCTCGCCGATGGAGGTCGCCGCTATCCGGGCGGCCGTTCCCGCGGATGTCACGCTCATCACCCCGGGCGTGCGCCCGGCCGGGTCGTCGATCGACGACCAGCGGCGGGTGGCAACTCCCGAGCGCGCGATTGCCGACGGGGCCGACCTGCTCGTGATCGGCCGACCAATCACCGGTGCGTCGGATGTTCGCGCCGCTGCCCGTGCGATCGCCGAGCAGCTCGCGTGAGCATTCCCGCGCGCTCGGACGAGCAGCGCGCCGAGGCGCTGGAGGCCGCGCTTGCCGTGCGCGTCGAGCGAGCTCGGCTGCGTGGCGAGCTGAAGACCAAGGCGCTGACTGCGGTCGACGTCATCGAAGGCGCGGTCGACAACAGGCTGTGGGCCGGGCTGAAGGTCACCTGGCTGCTGGAGTGCCTGCCCGGCGTCGGCGAGGTCAGGGCCGAGCGCATGCTCGCCGACCTCCAGATCGCGGCCTCGCGACGGATCCAGGGGCTGGGCACCCGCCAGCGGGCGGCGCTCATCGCGGAGTTGAAGCGAGAGGGCAGATGACCGCTCCACTGGTCGTGGTCTCCGGTCCCTCGGGTGTCGGCAAGAGCACCGTGGTTGCCGAGGCGCTGCGTCTCAACCCGGATTTCTGGCTGTCCGTCAGTGCAACCACCCGCAAAGCAAGGCCGGGCGAAACCGATGGACGCGAGTATTACTTCAGATCGGACGAGCAGTTCGACGAGCTGATCGCACACGACGGGCTGCTCGAGTGGGCCCAGTTCGCCGGCAACAGGTACGGGACTCCCCGCGCGCCCATCACCGCCCAGCGTGGATCCGGCCGGCCCGTCCTCCTGGAAATCGAGATCCAAGGAGCGCGCCAGGTTCGAGCGGCCGTGCCCGAGGCCTTACTGGTCTTCCTCGAGCCCCCGTCATGGGAAACCCTCACCGCGCGCCTGATCGGTCGTGGAACCGAATCGAGCGAGGAGGTCGATCGCCGACTCGCGGCAGCACGTGAGGAACTAGCAGCGGCGCCGGAGTTCGATTTGGTCCTCGTGAACGCCGATGTCCGGGAGTGTGCCGAAGCCTTGGTAGCATGGGTCGCCGGTCGGCAGAACGACCATCTCGACCAATCCTGAAATAAGAGGCCTTGACGTGAGCAGTGTCACCCAGCCCGAGGGCATCATCCACCCCTCGATCGATGCTTTGCTGGAGAAGACCGACTCGAAGTACTCCCTCGTGATCTACGCCTCGAAGCGTGCCCGCCAGATCAACGCGTACTACTCGCAGCTCGGCGAAGGCCTGCTTGAGTACGTCGGGCCGCTGGTCGAGACCCACGTGCAGGAGAAGCCGCTGTCCATCGCGCTTCGCGAGATCGACGCCGGGCTGCTCGTCTCCGTCCCGATCGAGGACGTCGTCGAGGAACCGTCCGCCGACAACGCCTGACAGATGCCTGCCCCGCGCGTCGTCCTCGGTGTAGCCGGAGGCGTTGCCGCGTACAAGGCAGCGGAGGTACTGCGCGGGCTCGCTGAGTCCGGCTGCGACGTCACCGTCGTGCCCACCGCAGCGGCGCTGAAGTTCGTCGGCGCAGCCACCTGGTCCGCACTGTCGGGCAAGCCCGTGTCGTCCAGCGTCTGGGAGGGCGCCGAACGCGTTCCGCACGTGCGCCTGGGACAAGAAGCCGACTGCATCATCGTGGCGCCAGCCACTGCGGACCTGCTGGCCCGCGCCGTGCACGGCCTTGCGGATGACCTGCTGACAAACGTCCTGCTCACCGCTCGCTGCCCGGTGATCATGGCGCCGGCCATGCACACCGAGATGTGGGAGCACCCCGCCACCCGGCACAACGTCGCGACGTTGCGCGACCGGGGCGTCATCGTCCTCGACCCGGCCGTCGGGCGACTGACCGGCGCGGACTCAGGACCAGGTCGCCTGCCTGAGCCGGCCGCGATAGTGGCCGCGGTGCGCGACGTGCTGAGACGCGGACGCGGCTCCCTGCTCGACCTTGCCGGAGTCCGCATCGTCGTCAGCGCCGGCGGCACCCGGGAGGCGTGGGATCCGGTGCGCTACATCGGGAACGTCAGCAGCGGCCGCCAGGGAGTCGAGCTCGCGCGAACGGCTATTTCCCGTGGCGCCGAAGTCACCTTGGTGGCAGCACACATGGACGTTGATCCTCCCGCCGGTGCGCGTATCGAGCGCGTGGGCAGCGCGGAGGAGTTGCGCATGGCCATTCACGCGGTAGCCGGTGCGGCCGACGTCGTCGTCATGGCGGCGGCTGTCGCAGACTTCCGTCCCGACACTGTGGGCTCGCACAAGCTCAAGCGCTCGGAGATGGGCGAGGAGATCGCCCTCCCGCTCGCGCAGAATGCCGACGTGCTTCGCGAACTCGTGGAGAAGCGCGGGCAGGGCACGAAGCCGGTGATCGTGGGGTTCGCCGCGGAGACGGGCGACGCTGACCGCGACGTGCTGACCCTTGGCCGAGAGAAGCTCGAGCGCAAGGGATGCGACCTGCTCGTCGTCAACGATGTCAGCGGCGGACGGGCCTTCGGGCGCGCCGACAACGAGGTGTCGATCCTCGGCCGCGACGGCTCGCAGGTCGACGTTCCCCTCACGGATAAGGCCGCGGTTGCCGATGCGGTGTGGGATGCGGTGGGGCGTCTGTTGGTCTGAGCGGGCCGATAGGATGAGCGCTCACCTTCACCCAGGGGAGTCACGTGTCTCATCGCCTGTTCACGTCCGAATCCGTCACCGAGGGTCATCCCGACAAGATGGCCGATCAGATCAGCGACGCGATCCTCGACGACCTGCTTCGCCAGGACCCGCGCAGTCGCGTGGCCGTCGAGACCCTGCTGACCACCGGCCAGGTGCATGTCGCGGGCGAGGTGACCACGGCCGGATACGCCGACGTCATGAACCTCGTGCGCGAGACCGTCCTGGGCATCGGCTACGACTCCTCGGTCAAGGGCTTCGACGGCGCCTCCTGCGGCATCTCGGTGTCGATCGGCAAGCAGTCTCCCGACATCGCACAGGGCGTTGACGACGCGTTCGAGGAGCGCGCCGAGGGCAGTGCGGATCCGCTCGATCGCCAGGGCGCTGGCGACCAGGGCCTCATGTTCGGGTACGCGTGCGACGACACCCCTGAGCTCATGCCGCTGCCGATCTCGCTCGCGCACCGACTCGCAGAACGCCTGACTCAGGTGCGCAAGGACGGCACGGTGCCCTACCTGCTTCCCGACGGCAAGACGCAGGTGACCATCGCGTACGACGAGAACGACCACCCCGTGCGCATCGACACCGTCGTGCTCTCCACCCAGCACAAGGCGCACGTGAGCCTCGACAACATGCTCACCCCGGACATCCGCAAGCACGTGGTCGATCCCATCCTCGACGACATCGCGCTGGACTCGCGTGACTACCGGCTGCTCGTGAACCCGACCGGGCGCTTCGAGGTCGGCGGCCCCATGGGCGACGCCGGACTGACCGGCCGCAAGATCATCGTCGACACCTACGGCGGCATGGCTCGCCACGGCGGCGGCGCCTTCTCCGGCAAGGACCCGTCGAAGGTCGACCGCTCAGCGGCATACGCGATGCGCTGGGTCGCCAAGAACGTGGTTGCCGCCGGCCTCGCCACCCGCTGCGAGGTTCAGGTCGCGTACGCCATCGGCAAGGCGCACCCCGTTGGCGTGTTCGTGGAGACCTTCGGGACCGGCGTGATCCCTGACGAGCAGATCCAGGCCGCTGTCCTGTCGGTATTCGACCTGCGTCCCGCAGCGATCATTCGCGACCTCGACCTGCTGCGACCGATCTACCGGGTCACGAGCGCTTACGGGCACTTTGGCCGTCCGCAGGGCAGCAACTGGCTGCTCGACGCCGAGGACCCCGAGAAGCGGACGGCCGTCGGCCCCACCTTCACCTGGGAGAGCGTCGATCGTGCCGACCAGCTCAAGGCAGCGGCGGGCTGACGTCTAGTTCGTCGCAGAGCCCCGATCAGCTCGAGCTCGTCCCGGGGCCGAAGGCCCGGCGGCCGCGCCCCCGAGTGACGCAGCCGCGGGCTGACAACGCCCCGGTGGCGCAGGTGATCATCGACTCACCCCTGCCGCATCTGGATCACGTCTTCGACTACGCCGTTCCGGCGACGGCGCAGGGAGCGGTCCCTGGCTCGCGAGTACGCGTCCGTTTCGCTGGGCGCCTGACCGACGCGTTCGTCGTCGGGCGGGTGGATCAGGGGGAGCACGTCGGAGCGCTCAAGGCTCTCGAGCGCGTGATCGGCGTCGAGCCCGTTCTCACCACCGAGACGATCGCCCTGGTGAGCGATGTCGCCGAGCGCTATGCAGGAACCTTCAGCGACGTGGCGCGGGCGGCCGTTCCCCCGCGGCACGGACGTGCGGAGTCCACCGTGGTCGCGCCGGCGCAGTGGTCCGCCGCGTCGGATCCCGTACTCGCGGAGCGCTGGTCCGCCTACGACGCGGGACCGGCGCTTATCGATCGCATCGGTGACGCGAAGTCGCCGCCGACGAGAGCCGTCTGGTCGGCGGCGCCGGCAACGTCGTGGGCCGCCGACATCGCTGCTCTCGCGCACGCGGTCCTCGTCGACAACGAGGGCGGCGTCATCATCGTGGTTCCCGACGCGGCAGACGTTGATCGATGCCTCGCGCAGTTCTCCGAGGCGAAGGCGGCGGGAGTCGTCGCAGTCCTCACCGCTGACCAGGGCCCCGAGCGTCGCTACCGGGAGTTCCTGCGGGTCCTGCGCGGCGGCGCGCGCCTGGTGATCGGCACCAGGGCGGCCGTCTTCGCGCCCGTGCATTCCCTCCGGCTCATCGTCGTGTGGGACGACGGCAACGACGCCCTCGTCGACCCGCAGGCGCCGTACTGGGATGCGCGCGATGTCGCAGCCGTGCGGTCGCACAACACCGGCTGCGATCTTGTCGTCGGATCGCCCGCGCGATCCGTCGCGACTCAGCAGTGGTGTCAGTCCGGCTGGGCGCACTCGGTTTCCCCGTCTCGCGCCACTCTCGCCGAGAGAGCACCGAAGGTACGCGCGCTCTCCGCAGACGATGCCGCCCGCGACGAAGCTGCTGCGGCAGCGCGGATCCCGCATCAGGCTTGGCAGCTTGCGCGCACCGCGCTGGAGACCGGCCCAGTCCTCGTGCAGGTCGCACGTCGTGGCTACCTGCCGTTCCTCGCCTGTCAGTCCTGTCGCGAGGTCGCCCGCTGCTCGTGTGGTGGTCCGCTCGAGATGTCGTCGGGCAGTTCCGTCGCGCATTGCTCGTGGTGCGGTGCGGTAGCGGGATCGTGGCGATGTCCGTCCTGCGGAGGAAACACTTTTCGCGCCGCGGCGGTGGGCTCGGAGCGGACCGCGGAGGAGATCGGCCGCGCATTCCCCGGTACGCGAGTGCTCTCCAGCCACGCCGGTCACATGATCGCGACAGTTCCTGCCGAGCCGGTGATCGTTGTCGCTACGCCTGGCGCCGAGCCGGACTGCGCCCCCGGATACAGCGCGGTGCTGCTGCTCGATGCGCGCTCGCAGTTGCAGCGCCCCTTCCTCGACGCGGGCGAGGATGCCGTGTGGCGGTGGTTCTCAGCGGCGAGGCTCGCGGCTCCCGGCGGACGAGTCCTCATAACGGCCGACAACGCGCTTCGTCCTGTGCAGGCCCTGCTGCGGTGGGACGCGACGTGGTTCGCCGAGCGGGAACTGGCCGACCGCGCGTCCGCTGGGCTGCCCCCCGCCGTCCGGATGGCCGCCCTGCTCGGCAATCCCGCAGACATCGTCGAGGTCGCCGGTGCCTTGGCGGTGCCCCATCGCCTGCTCGGGCCCGTCCCTACCGCGGATCGTCGTGACGACGACAGCAGGCAGCGCGGTCTCGTGGCCACGGACCGCGAGCATGCCGCACAGTTGAGCAAGGAACTGCGCGCGATCGTCGCAACCCGGGCGGCCCAGTCGCGATCGCGTCCCGTGCACGTGCGCATGGATCCGCGCGACATCTGATATTGCCTGAGGCCTCACGATGCGCCACACTTGCGCGCACGCTCGCGGGCGACGAGCGCCGGCGCCGACATCGGTGCCGTCAGCAGACGGGATGCACAGCGATGGTCAGGGCTCAGAATGCACCCGTCGACCAGGCCGACGGGTCATCCGCGCCTGAGACGGCGGAGGAACGCGTCCAGCGGATCCTGGCGGCCGACCGCGCGCGCAGGCGCGAGGCCGAGGCTGCCCGCACGTCCCCGCCGGAGCAGGCGCAGACTCAAGCCGTGCCTCCCGCCGACGAACCGCCCGCGCCCGAGCCAGTAGAGCCACCCGCGCCGCGCCGCCGCGGGTTCTTCGCCAAGCTCATCCACGGCGACGACGACCCGGCCAATACCGAGGCGACGCGCACTCTCCCGGCCACCGACCCGACGCCGGTACCCAAGTCCGCCGAGCGCAGTCACGCCAAGGTGGATGACCGTCCCGTGAAGGCCGCACCAGCTCCCCGGCCGGCACCTCGACCCGCGCCTGCTGATGACGCGCGTCCGCAGTCCGTTCTCGCGGCCACCTCGTCCGACGACGTCGAGGAACTTCGCAACCAGGTCAAGGCATATCACCAGCAGTTGAAGGCCGAGCGCAAGCAGGTCGAGCTCGACCGCGACGAGCTCAACGCAGACAAGGCCGCCTTCCTCGTCGAGCGGGCCGCCTTCGGGGAATCTCTCGGTGATGTCACCGCATCGCGGGAGTCGACTCGGGCTGCGCTGCAGTCGCTCGAGGCGCAACGTGCCGAACTCGATGCCCAGCGCGAGCGATTGCGCGAGGATCGCTCGGGGCAGGAACTACTGCGCGCCGAGTTGACCGGCATGCGTCAAGCCCTGTCCGAGGAGCGCGCGACGATGGTCGCCGACCAGGAGGCGCTCGCCTCGGTCGAGGAGCGCGCCGCAGTCAAGATCGAGGAGATCCGCCGGGCAGTCCGCAAGCTGAAGGAGGAGGCGAGCCAGGTGCTCGCCGATCAGGAGCAGGTATCTGCCGATCGTGATGCGGTTGCGCAGGAGCGTTCGGAGGCCCTTGCCGCGCAGGAGCAGGCCGCCGCCGAGCGCGCTGCAGTCGAGGCCGATCGCGTCGAGGTCGCGGCTGCCAAGGCGAGCCTCGCCACGGAGTCGATGCGAACCGCGACCGCCTCCGCTGCCGTGGAGCAGGAGCGAGCCGCCGTCACGGCCGATCGCGCCGCGTTGGATCAGGATCGCGCCGCGATCACGAGCGAACGCGCTGCGCTGACTGCCGAGCGTGCGGCGCTCGAGACGTCCTCGGCCGACGTGAAGGCGGGGCTGGCCAACCTCGCCGAGGCCCGCCAGCAGCTCGCGAGCGACCTGGAGGCGGCGGGTGCTGAGCGAAGCGACCTGGAGATCCTCCGCATCAACCTCGAGGCGCAGCGGCTCGAACTCGATGTCGAGCGCCAGAACCTGGACAGCACCCGAGCCGAGCTCGAGCGCACGCGCAGCCAGATCCACGAGCTCGAGGGCCGCCTCGTCGAGGAGACGGCCAAGCGGGCCGAGGCCGAGGAGTCCCGTCGCCTGCTCGAGCAGGCACGCACGCGGACCCGGCTCATCGAGGGCTTCATCGACGTCACGGACCCCCGATACAGCGCCCTTTTGGACCAGCAATGGGACTCCCACATCGTCACCGGGCAGGCTGCGCCGCCTAATGATGGGCCGGCATCCTGACCACCAAGCCACCAGTAGGCTGACCCGATGCCGCATCCGATGGCGGAGCTGCCTGCCGAACAGATTCAGGACGTGCAATGACTGCTAGCGACGCCCGAGGCGCCATGAGCCCGGGGGAGATCCTCGAACAGCTCCGCGCTCGCAATGCCCAGCTGGAGGACCAGCTCGCCAAGGCTCAGGGTGCCCTCGCGGACCGTCGGCGACTGCAAGACCTCAGCCCGGACGAACTGGCCATGGAATCGGTCGGCGCGGTCGGCGAGATCATCAAGGCGGCCCGGCTGCAGGCCCAGGAACTGCGCAATTCTGCCCAGACCGAGCTCGACAAGGCGCGCGAGGAGGGCCAGGCGGCATTGCGTCAGGCCCGCGCCCGGGCCGATCAGGTACGCGGGGAGAGCGAGCAGATCGCCGCTGACACCGTCCGCAAGGCGCGCGAGGAGTCCGAGCTGATCATGGAGCGCGTCCGTGAGGACGCAGCAGACATGACCGAGCACGCCAAGCTGTCCGCGGAAGCGATGCACGTGCAGGCGCAGGATCAGTACGACCGCATGCTGCAGGAGGCGCAGGTGCGCCTGCAGGCAGCGCTCGTCAATGCCGATCAGTCGACGGCCGCGGCAAGTGTCGAGGCCGGTCGAGTCGTTGCCGGCGCCGAACGCGCCGCGCAGAAGATGCAGGCCGACGCACAGGCGATCGCTCGCGGCATCATCGCGGAGTCCTTGGCCCAGATCTCGGCTCCCGAATCCCTGATGAACCAGCTCCTCTCCGATGCCGTCAACCTTCGGGCCTCGGTCAGCTCAGTCGTCGACATGATCCGGCAGATGGCAGACAACTCGGCGGCAGAGGCAGCCAACGCGGAGGCAGCAACTCGCTCGTACCTGTCGTCCATCCAGCAGATGCGCACCGACCTCGAGCGTCGCCTGGCATCGCTGAGCTCGACCGAGAACGATCAGGCCGACCCGCCTCGCTAGCGGTGTCGTGCCAGTAGGTCATGAGTCCCCGCAGGTCGGCCAGCGCGACCCTTCGCGTTGCCGCCACGGCCGGACTCGCATCGGCGCTGATCGCGGCCAGTGCCGTCGCCGTCTTCGGCGGCGACCTGTCGTCCAACCCGCCGGATGCGGCGCCATCGTCGGCAGCGCCTTCGGCGTCCTCCTCGAGCAAGCCGCACAAGCCGCACAAGCCACACGAGACGACTAAGCCGTCGCCGTCCACCACGTCGACCGCGTCGACCGCGTCCGCCAGCCCGACGGGAACGTCCACCGTCGACGCCGGCGCGGCATCTGCAAGCTCCGCCGGATCCGCCGCACCGCCACCGTCTGCTACGCCCACTCCGACGCCCACTCCGACACCGAGCCCAACGGACACTGCCGCCGCCAGTACGAGCCCGACGCCCAGCAGCACGCCGTCCGCGTTGGAGTCCGCATCCGCGAGTCCGTCCGACTCGTCCAGCGGTGGCGCCGCGATTCCGTCGACCCCGGGGAGCGGCGAGCCAGCATCGACGGACTCCGAGGGGAGCGGCCCGCCCTGGGGCTGGCTCGCCCTGCTGGTTCTGGTGATCGCGGCTCTCGCCGCGGGTGCCTGGGCATGGCGTTCACGCGGGCCGCGAACACCCGGCACGGCTGCCGCAGCAGCCAGTCCCACCGCCGTCGCCGCGAGCGCGCCAGCGGCCGCGCCTCCCGTCGCCGCACCAGTGGAGCCGGGCGCGATCCAGTGGACCGACCTGAGCGAGGCCGAGCGAGCCGCGTTCGAACAGGTCGCGCGCGACCTCGGGCTGGGCTGACCGGCTCGCATTTGCCGCCCAACTAGAATCCGACAATGGCGATTCAACCCATCCGTCTCTTCGGCGACCCCGTGCTGCGCACGCCCGCCGCGCCCGTCGAGACCTTCGACAAGGAACTGCGCAAGCTCGTGCGGGACCTCACCGAGACGATGATGGACGCTCCGGGCGCGGGCCTGGCCGCGCCACAGATCGGTGTCTCACTTCGCGTCTTCACCTACTGGGTCGACGACGAGCCGGGCCACCTGATCAACCCCGACCTGGACCTGTCCGAGGAGCTGCAGATCGGCGACGAGGGCTGCCTGTCGCTGCCTGACCTGGCCTTCGAGACCCCACGATCGATGCGCGTCGTGGCCAAGGGAATGAACATGCACGGCGAACCCGTCGTCATCGAGGGCAGCGAACTGCTGGCGCGGGCAATGCAGCACGAGACCGACCATCTCGACGGCATCATCTTCATCGACCGGCTCGATCCCGAGGCCCGCAAGGCCGCGATGCGTCTGATTCGCGCATCCGAGTGGTTTGGCGAGCCAGCACCCGTCGTGCAGGCAAGCCCGCACGCGGTCTCGTCTCGCTGGCTCTAGAGATGCGCTGTGTGTTTGCCGGAACCCCGGAGGTCGCCGCGACGGCGTTGCGCGCACTGATGTCGTCACGCCACGAGGTGGTCGCCGTGATCACCCGTCCCGATGCTCCGTCCGGCCGAGGCAAGCAAATGGCGTCCAGCGCGGTCGCGACTCTGGCGCGGGAGGCCGGCCTTGACCTGCTGCAGCCCACGAGCACCCGCGACCCCGAACTGCTGTCCCGCCTGGTTGCGCTGGATGTCGAGTGTGCTCCCGTTGTTGCGTACGGAGGACTTATCCCCGCGTCCCTGCTCGACGTGCCGCGTCATGGGTGGACCAACCTGCACTTCAGCCTGCTTCCCGCGTGGCGCGGAGCTGCTCCGGTGCAGCACGCGATCTGGCATGGCGACGATGTGACCGGAGCGACGACCTTCCGTCTCGACGAGGGAATGGACACCGGCCCGATTTACGGGACTGTCACCGAGACGGTGCGTCCGCACGACACGTCCGGTGACCTGCTCCTGCGCCTCGCCGATTCCGGGGCGGGACTGCTCGTGGCAACCCTCGACGCGATCGAGGATGGCGCGGTGCATGCGGTCCCGCAGGTCGGTGAGCCCACGATGGCACCGAAGCTCAGCGTCGACGATGCGCATGTGCGCTGGGATCACCCCGCGATCGGCGTGGACCGACATATCCGTGCGTGCACACCCGAGCCGGGTGCGTGGACCATGGTCGGGCCCGAACGCCTTCGTCTGCACCCGATCGAGATCGTGGCCGAGGCGGCGACCCTCGAGCCCGGCTGTGTCTTCGTCGGCCGAAGCGAGGTCCTCGTCGGCACCGCGACGTCCGCGGTGCGCCTGGGCATGGTGCAGCCGGCAGGCAAGCGGCCGATGGCGGCTGCCGACTGGGCGCGCGGCGCGCGCCTTGCTGACGATCTCGTGCTCGCATGACCGACCAGCCGCGGACCGCGGCGCTGGAGCTGCTTCGTGCGGTGCGCGAGGACGACGCGTACGCGAACCTGATCATGGCGCACGTTCTGCAGGAGGCGGGGCTGAGCGGGCGCGATGCCGCATTCGCTACCGAACTTGGCTACGGGACTTTGCGCTGGCAGGGCTGGTACGACGCGATCCTCGCAACGTGCGTGACCCGCCCGTTCCAGAAGGTCGAGCCCGCGCTGCGCGACATCCTCCGCCTCGGTGCGCATCAGATCCTCCACATGAGGGTTCCCGATCACGCGGCCGTCGACTCGTCGTGCGAACTGGCGAGGGCGCTGCTGCCGCGCACGGGTGCCGACGCGCGTGCGGGATTCATCAATGCCGTTCTGCGCAAGGTAGCCGCGCGAGACGAGGCCGGCTGGGTCGAGCAACTCGCCGCCGGCCGCCCGGACACCGACGTTGACTGGCTGGCGACGCGCTGGTCGCACCCGCTATGGATCGTTCGCGCCTTCCGCGATGCACTCGGAACACGCCGCGACGAGCTGAAGGATCTCCTCGCCGCCGACAACATCGCCGCGCGGCCATCGCTCGTGGCGCGACCGGGTCGTCTTGATCCGGCGCAGTTGCGCGAGCTGTCCGAGGTGGAGCCCGGACGCTTGTCGCCGCTGGCGGCGACTCTCGTCGATGGCGCCCCCGACGCGCTCGCGTGGGTGCGCGACGGCAGCGTCGGAGTGCAGGACGAGGGCAGCCAGCTCGTCGCACTCGCTTTTGCGCGTGCTGTGGTCGAGGGACCCGATCTGACGTGGCTCGACGCCTGCGCGGGACCCGGAGGCAAGGCCGCCGTGCTCGACGGACTCGTGGCCGAGCGCGGGGGACGTCTCGTCGCGGTCGAACAGCATGCGCATCGCGCCGACCTCGTCAGCAGGTCCTTCGGACCGGGCTCGTCGTCCGAGGTAATTGTCGGTGACTCGCGGCAGGCGCCATGGGGAGACAGGCAGTTCGATCGCGTCCTTGTCGATGCGCCCTGCACCGGTCTGGGCGCTCTGCGCAGGCGCCCGGAGTCGCGCTGGCGCAGGACACCCGCCGACCTCGCCGAGCTGGGCGCACTGCAGCGCGACTTGCTTCGGTCCGGGCTCGAGGCAACCCGGCCCGGGGGAGTGCTTGCGTACGTCACGTGCTCGCCGCACCTTGCGGAAACGGAGTTCGTCGTGTCCGATGTGCTGCGCGGCCGCGCTGATGTCGTGCAGGAGGACGCTCGCCTGCTGCTGCCGGAAGTGACGGACTGCGGTGACGGGCCGACGGTCCAGTTGTGGCCGCATCGACACGGCACGGACGCGATGTTCCTGTCCGTCATGCGACGTCAATAGGGTTTCGACGTGGGCATGCTGATCTCGCCGAGCGTTTTGAATTCCGACCTGTCCGACCTGGCGGCCGAGGTGCGGCGCGTTCAGGTTGCCGCGGACTGGATCCACCTCGACGTGATGGACAACCACTTCGTGCCGAACCTGACATTCGGGCTTCCGGTGGTCGCGTCGCTGCTCACGCAGATCGACATCCCCGCCGACTGTCACCTCATGATCGACGACCCCGATCGCTGGGCCCCCGGCTTCGCCGAAGCGGGCGCAGGCAGCGTCACGTTCCACGTGGAGGCAGCACGCGATCCGCGGATGGTCGCGAAGGACATCCGCGCGGCTGGTGCGCGCGTCGGCGTTGCGGTCAAGCCGGGAACCGCCATCTCCGCGATCGAGGACTTCGCCGGTCTCATCGACATGATCCTCGTGATGACGGTCGAGCCGGGATTCGGCGGTCAGGCCTTCATGACCGAGATGCTGGCCAAGGTGCAGCAGGCCCGCCGCGTGGCCGACTCCGCCGACTTCGACATCTGGGTGCAGGTCGACGGAGGCATCGACCTCGACACGATCGGCCAGTGCGCCGCGGCCGGTGCCGACATCTTCGTCGCGGGCTCCGCTGTCTACCGAGCCGATGACCCAGAACTCATGATCGAAAGATTGCGCGCGGCCGCCGAGAACGCGGCACGGCCGTGAGGCCCGCTGCAGGTGAGTGACGACTCTGCCTTCACCGAGTTCATGCGGGAGGCAATCGAGCTCGCTCAAGCCCCTGATGCGCCGTTCGGCGTCAACCCGCGAGTCGGCTGCGTGATCGTTGCAGACACGGGCGAGGTAGTGGGCCGTGGGCACCACCGCGGCGCGGGCACGGCGCACGCCGAGGTCGACGCTCTGCGCGACGCGGGCGAGCGTGCGCGCGGCGCGACAGCTGTCGTGAGCCTCGAGCCGTGCCGCCATGTAGGGCGTACCGGTCCATGCACCACGGCCCTCATCGAGGCTGGAGTCACTCGGGTCGTCTTCGCGCAGGCGGACCCGACGGTCGACGGCGGGGGCGGTGCGGCAGTGCTGCGCACGGCCGGGGTGCCCACCAGCGGCGGGCTGCTCGCCGATGAGGCCGAACTGGTCAACGAAGCCTGGACATTCTCGGTTCGATCGGGACGTCCCTTGGTCACGTGGAAGTGCGCGGTGTCGCTCGACGGACGGGTCGCGGGCGCCGACGGCGGACCGACGAGGATCACCGGGGACGAGGCTCGAGCCCGGGTGCACGAACTGCGCGCGCAGGTCGGCGCGATCATCGTCGGCACGGGTACGGTTCTCGCGGACGATCCGGCCCTGACCGTTCGAGGCGCAGTTCCGAGATCGCTACCGCCCGCGCCATTGCGCGTCGTCGTGGGCTCGCGATCGATACCCGCCGGCGCGCACGTGCTCGATGGCTCGGCGGAGACCCTTCTGCTCGACGAGCGCGATCCGGCTCGCGTGCTCGCCGCTCTCAATGACCGCGAGATACGCCACGCGCTGCTTGAGGGCGGACCGACGCTCGCCGGCGCGTTTCTGAAGGCGGGCCTGATCGACCGCATCGACTGGTACGTGGCCCCGCTACTCCTCGGAGCCGGTCCCAGCGCGCTTCCCGCGCTGCCCGGCGCACGGGGAGTCGATGTGGAGGCGGCCTCGGTGGTCGGGGAGGATGTACGTATCCAAGGCTGGATTCGCTACGACTGACCAGGGACGTGACGCTCGTGTTCACCGGTATCGTCGAGGAGCAGGGAACGATTGTCTCTGTTATCGATTTGGTCGACTCTTCACGATTGACGATTCAGGGCCCCTTGGCGACATCCGATGCGACCGCGGGCGACTCAATCTCAGTAAGCGGCGTCTGCCTGACTGTGGTCGATGTGGTGAACGACACTTTCACCACAGACGTGATGCGTGAGACGCTCGTGCGCAGCTCGCTCGGTAAGGCTGCTGTTGGAGTGCCCGTCAATCTCGAGCGCGCGGCCCGCGTCGACTCGCGGTTGGGAGGACATATCGTCCAGGGTCACGTTGACGGCACAGCCACCGTTACTGCCGTCGAACCAGCCGCCCATTGGACTGTCGTGCGCTTTGCCTTCGATCGCGATCTTGCGCGCTACGTGGTCGAGAAGGGATCGATAACCGTCGACGGCGTATCGTTGACGGTCGTCGATGTCGGCGACTCGTCGTTCTCCGTGTCGCTGATACCGACGACGCTCGAGCACACGACGTTAGGTGTCCGGCAGGTCGGTGACGTGGTCAACATCGAGGTCGATGTGATCGCGAAGTACGTGGAGCGATTGATGCAGGGGAGGGCGACATGATTCCGGCAGACCAGCTATTCGGCCGCGACGATGACCAGGCGCCCGCCCCGGTAGCAGAACCGCCAACCTTGACCGTCATCACCGGCGACGGCGCTCAGGGCGGCATCCGGCTCGACCCGGTCGAGGCTGCGGTTGCGGCCATTCGCGAGGGCAAGGCGATCGTCGTGATCGATGACGAGGATCGCGAGAATGAGGGCGACCTGATCTTCGCCGCGTCCGCTGCGACTCCCGAGCTCGTCGGCTTCATGATCCGCTACACGTCCGGCTACATCTGTGTACCGATGACGGGGCCCGATCTCGACCGCCTCGATCTGCCCCCGATGACGGCGGTAAACGAGGACCGCAAGGGCACGGCCTATGCCGTGTCGGTCGACGCCCGCGATGTGGCCACGACGGGCATCTCGGCCGCCGACCGCGCTCGAACGATCAAGGTGCTTGCCGATTCCGCCACGGATGCCCACGACCTCACCCGTCCCGGTCACGTCATGCCGCTGCGCGCCGTGCCAGGCGGCGTGCTTCGCCGCGCCGGTCACACCGAGGCTGCAGTCGACCTGTCGCGGATGGCCGGGCTGCCGCCGGTGGGCGCGCTGTGCGAACTCGTCAACGATGACGGCACGATGATGCGCGCGGCCGCGTGCCGCGAGTTCGCCGATGAGCATGGCCTCGTCATGATCTCGATAGCCGACCTCATCGCGTACCGACGCCGCAGCGAGAGCTTGGTGACGCGGGTCGCCGAGACGCGCCTGCCCACCGAGTTTGGTGAGTTCACGGCGTTCGGCTACCGGAGCGACACCGACGAGTCCGAGCACATCGCGCTGGTCGCGGGCGAGATCGGTGATGGAATTGACCTCCTCGTCCGGGTTCACTCAGAGTGCCTCACCGGCGACGTCTTCGGATCGCTGCGCTGCGACTGCGGTCCGCAACTGCACGCGGCGCTGAAGCGGATCTCCGAGGAGGGCCGCGGCGTCGTCCTTTACGTCAAGGGGCACGAGGGCCGGGGCATCGGACTCCTGCACAAGCTGCGCGCCTACACGCTCCAGGACCAGGGGCTCGACACCGTCGATGCGAATCTCGAACTCGGACTGCCGGCAGATGCCCGCGACTACGGCACCGGCGCGCAGATCCTCGCCGATCTCGGCATCCGCAGCATGCGCCTGCTCACGAATAATCCGGCGAAGCGGGCCGGACTCGAGGGATACGGCCTGACGATCCTCGAACGCGTGCCGCTGGAGATCGCTCCGAACGAGCACAACCGCGCGTACCTGCAGGCGAAGGTCGATCGCATGGGGCACACGATGAGCGCAGAGGATGTCACGTGAGCGGCGCCGGTTCACCCGATATCGAGATCAGCGCCGACGGGCTTCGCGTTGCAATCGTCGCGTCGTCCTGGCACGTGGTGATCATGGATGGCCTCATCGCCGGCGCCACGCGCGCGTGCCAGCAGGCCGGAGCCGAGGCCACGGTGATCCGTGTTCCCGGCTCGTTCGAGCTCCCGATTGTCGTGCAGCATTGCGCGATGTCCGGGCATTTCGACGCAACTGTCGCGCTCGGCGTGATCATCCGAGGCGGCACCCCGCACTTCGAGTACGTCTGCAGCGGAGCGACCGACGGACTCATGCGCGTGGCACTGGATACTCACGTTCCCGTCGGGTTCGGCCTGCTGACCTGCGACACGGAGGAGCAGGCGCTGGCACGCGCAGGTCTCGACGGCTCGCAGGAGGACAAGGGCGCCGAGGCGACGTGGGCTGCGTTGATGACAGCAGTCACACTGCGTGAGATGCGCTGACTAGGCTTTCGGCGTGAAGACGTTCGATGAACTCTGGCTTGAACTGCAGCGCAAGGTGACGTACCGCGAGGAAGACTCCGGCACGGTCGCGCTCGTCGATGCGGGGGTGCACGCCATCGGCAAGAAGGTAGTCGAAGAGGCTGCCGAGTCGTGGATGGCGGCGGAGCATGAAGGCCCCGATCGCACTGCTGAGGAGATCTCGCAGTTGCTCTACCACGTGCAATGCCTGATGCTCGCGTCCAAGATCTCGCTGGACGACGTCTACCGCAAGCTCTGAGGAGAGCGTTCCCATGCTTCGTGTCGCAGTCCCGAACAAGGGGCAACTCGCCGAACCCGCCCGCAGCATGCTCGTCGAGGCGGGCTACCTCCGGTCGACCTCCGTGCGCGATCTCATGGTCCACGATCCCGACAACGACGTGGAGTTCTTCTTCCTGCGCCCGCGCGACATCGCGATCTATGTGGGCGAGGGAACCCTCGACCTCGGCATCACCGGCCGGGACATGCTGCTGGACTCCGAGGCCAAGGCCGACGAGGTGCTCACGCTCGGCTTCGCTCCCTCGACCTTCCGCTTCGCCGCTCCGCCCGGGCTGGCGAGCTCTCCCGCTGACCTCGCCGGGCTCACGATCGCGACCTCCTACCCGGTGGTGCTCTCGGACTGGCTGAGTCGGCACTCCATAAACGCCCGAGTCGTGCATCTCGACGGAGCAGTGGAGAACGCGGTCGCCCTCGGTGTGGCCGATGCCGTGGCCGACGTCGTCGCAACAGGCACGACGCTGCGCAGGGCCGGCCTGGAGGTACTCGGCGAGCCGATGCTCGTGTCCGAAGCGCTGCTTGTTCGGCGCTCCGACGCACCGCAGGTGCCGGCCGTCGACACGTTCATCCGCCGCATCCAGGGCGTCATGGTCGCTCGTGCCTACGTGCTCGTCGACTACGACATCCTCACCGAGCACATCGAGGCCGCGTGCGCGATGACGCCGGGCATCGAGTCGCCGACGATCTCCTCACTCCGTGACCCGCAGTGGTCGGCCGTGCGGGCAATGGTGCCGGCCAAGGACGTGCACCGGATCATGGATGAGCTCTACGAACTGGGCGCGCGCGGGATCCTCGTCACGGACATCCACGCCTGCCGGTTGTAGTGCTCGCCGACGGCACGGCAGACACCGTGCTCCGTGCTGCGCTCGCGGCTCCAGACCGAAGCATGGCCTCGCTGGCACGAAGGCTGAGATCAACGCCTCTACTCGCCAGCGTTGTCGCGGTTCTCGACGAGGTCGATGAAACAGGCGGAGACAAGGACAGCCACATGGCGGTCGTGTCGATGGTCAACGAACGTGGCGAGCGAGGCCTGCTTGCTTTCACTGGCGTCGACAGTCTTTCTGCGTGGAACCCTGAGGCCCGACCGGTCCCGGCTGTTGGTCGCGATATCGCCAGGTCCGCGAAGGCTGAGGGTGCAGCAGCGGTGATCGTCGACGTCGTCGGGCCGAGCACAGCTGTCTTCGCTGCCCGCGACCTGGACGTGCTCGCCGACCTGCTGGACCTTCCGGCCGTCACGCGCGCGGTCCAAGAACTCCTCGGGGAAGTTCGGGTGCACGACGCAAGGTCAGCCAGTGACGACGCCGATGTCTTGGTCGAGGTCGCCGCAGAGCTGGTGAGTCCGGCGGCCCGCGCCCTCGCCGCAGACCCGGACATCCTGCGTCTGGTTCCGGGCGGCATAGGTGTCATAGCGGCTGGTTCGATGGACCTATGACGCACCGCCGCCTCGCTCCCCAGCGGTACCTCGACCTCCTGCGGACCGAGGGCGAGCGACTGCTCGTCACCGCGCAGGACGCGATGGACCTGCCTGTTCCGACCTGCGAGGGCTGGACGGTCGACGACGTCGTCTTCCACGTCGGCGGTGTCTACGCGCACAAGCTCGCCGCACTGCACCTGGGTCGGCAGCCGCAGGAGGGCGACTGGACCGTGCCGTCCGATGATGCGACGGCGGGCGACGACCTGGTCTGGTGCCACGTCATGCTGCACGCGATCGTCGCCGAACTGGCCAAGGGCCCGCCCGAGGACGAGGTCTGGACGTGGTGGGAGCCGGAGCAGACCGTCGCCTTCTGGCAGCGGCGGATGGCACACGAGACGGCGATCCACCGGGCCGATGTCGAGAGCGCGATCGGCGCTATTACGCCCATCGACTCTGACCTCGCACTCGACGGCATCGACGAACTGCTCTTCGTGGTCATCCCGTCGGCCGAGGTCGACCTGCATCCGGTGGTCGAGGCCGTCGGCACGCGCGTGCGGGTCGTCTTCGACGACGTGACCGTGTCCGGTGACGCGTCCGAGGTGCTCCTGTGGCTGTGGGGCCGGCTGCCCGACGACTCGGTATCGATCTCGGGCTCGCAGGATCAGGTGGCGGTGGTCAGGGCCGCGTTGAGCGCGGCCACCCAGTAACGGAGCCGGTGAATTGGGAGCATCCCCTCACGGCTGGTAGCCTGTTCCCCGACCGACCCGGCCTCACGGCCAGGTCGCGCAAGCGGAGTCCTCGACTCCCACCTGCTGATCGACTCAGATCCTGCAGGTCATGGCCCAGCGGCCCCGCCGCTGCATGCCTGCCGAGGCCCCCGTGCGCGCTGCACTGGGGGCCATTGTGGTCTTCGGGGTGGGTCAGCCCGCAACTCAAGCTAGGAGGCGCTATCAGCGTCGAACCACGGATCAATGACCGGATTCGCGTTCCCGAGGTCCGGCTCGTCGGACCCAACGGCGAGCAGGTCGGGATAGTACGAATCGAGGACGCATTGCGACTGGCCGTGGAGGCCGATCTCGACCTGGTCGAGGTTGCTCCGATGGCGAAGCCGCCCGTGTGCAAGCTCATGGACTTCGGCAAGTTCAAGTACGAGGCCGCTCTCAAGGAGCGCGAATCACGCCGGAACCAGACGCACACGGTCATCAAGGAGATGAAACTGCGACCGAAGATCGACCAGCACGACTACGAGACCAAGAAGGGTCACGTGGAGCGGTTCCTCAAGGCTGGCGACAAGGTCAAGATCACCATCATGTTCCGCGGACGCGAGCAGAGCCGGCCCGAACTGGGACTGCGCCTGCTCGGCAAGCTGGCCGATGATGTCGCTGAACTGGGTTTTGTCGAGGCCACGCCCAAGCAGGACGGCCGCAACATGCTCATGGTCATCGCACCGCACCGTCGCAAGTCCGAGGCGGTCAAGGCTCGATCCGATGAGCAGCCCGAATCTCTCGACCTGCCCGAGGCCGAGACCGCATAACGCACGGGGGTCCTCGGACCCCAACACAGACCACCCGGCGTCCGCGCCGGACCGAAAGAATGAGGACAGCAATGCCGAAGCAGAAGACCCACAGCGGTGCCAAGAAGCGATTCAAGGTGACCGGCTCGGGCAAGATCACGCACGAGCAGGCGGGCCGTCGTCACCTGATGGAGGTCAAGTCGAGCCGTCGCACGCGTCGCCTCGAGTCCGACCAGGTTGTCGCACCTTCCGATCTCAAGAAGGTCAAGCGCCTCCTCGGTCGCTGACCTCCGCTTCTGCGGAACCCGCTCGTCCCGTCCTTAACCACGTACTGAAGCTCAGGAGATTGCCATGGCACGCGTCAAGCGCGCAGTCAATGCACACAAGAAGCGTCGCGACATGCTCGAGCGCGCGTCCGGCTACCGGGGTCAGCGTTCGCGCCTGTACCGCAAGGCGAAGGAGCAGGTCACCCACTCGCTCGTCTACGCCTACGCCGATCGCCGCAATCGCAAGGGCGACTTCCGACGCCTGTGGATCCAGCGCATCAACGCGGCGTGCCGCCTGAATGGCATGACCTACAACCGCTTCATCCAGGGCCTCAAGGCTGCCGGCGTCGAGGTCGACCGCCGCATGCTCGCCGAGCTCGCGGTCAACGATGCGCCGGCCTTCGCCACGCTCGTCGACGTGTCGCGCGCCGCGCTTCCGGCCCAGGCTGCCTGACCCTGTCCAACGACGCGGCCGTTCCTGGTCCGAACAAGGTCACCTCGACCTCGTCGGACCGGGTCAGTCGAATCCGAGCGCTGAACACGAGGACCGGCCGCCGCAAGGCTGGCCGGTTCGTCGTTGAAGGGCCGCTGTCCGTTTCCAGCGCGCTTCGCGCCGACGTCCGCGTGTACGAACTGCTGGTCGATGAGACCGCTACGGACAGTTTCGCCGACCTGATGGCGCTGGCCGGTTCGACGGGAGCCCGTACGACCCTCGTCACGCCGGCGGTCATGACCGCAATGGCCGACACCGAGCACCCGCAGGGGATCCTCGCGGTCTGCGACCTCCTCGCCGACGTCGACCTTGCCGGCATCATGTCCGGCCCGGGGCCAGTGGTCGTGCTGGAGTCCATCTCCGATCCGGGCAACGTCGGAACGGTCATTCGAACCGCGGACTCCGTGAGCGCCGCGGGCGTCGTCCTCACTCCCGGGTCCGCCGACGTGCACAGCGGCAAGGTGGTCCGGTCCACCGCCGGCTCCCTGTTCCACCTTCCGATCGCCTCGGGGGTGCCGATCGACGAACTCGTCGCGGCAGCGCGCGCGGCCGGCCGGGCAATCGCGGTCGCCTCCGGTGACGCAGACGTGTCCCTGTTCGACGCAGCAGACGACGGCCGAGTCGACCATCGGACCTGCTGGATCGTTGGGTCCGAGGCCCATGGTGTGAGCGCGGAGGCCCGCGCGGCCGCCGATCACGTCGTCGCGATTCCGATGACCGGTCTTGCGGAGTCCCTGAACGCGGGCGTGGCCGCGGCCGTACTGCTGTATGTGACGCGCCACGCCGAAAGCCGAGTGCAGCAGCATGGCGAACGAATGACAGACTAGGCACCGCCGACAAGCCTCGGTGTGACGATCAGGAGCGTGAAGTGTCCGACATGTCCGGTTTGACCTCAGGGTCCATTGCCGACTACATCTCCCTTCCGATCTTCCAGGAGACCGGTTACGTCGTCATCGACTCCTACGACCAGGCGCAGGATCCCCGTGAGTGGGAGGACCTGCACTTCGTCGACTGGAAGTCCTCGGGCGACACCCGCTTCGCCCCCTTGGCGAGCGCCTACGGCGACATGGAGTGCGACGGCTTCTGGAACCACAACCCGGCGAAGACCGACAAGGACGGCGTCTGGGTGCCAGCGAACGTCGACGTGGCTCCGCGGCTGGTTGCGCGCGCGCAGGAGCCCGGCGCGAATATCGGCCGCTGCCGGGTCATCGAGCTGCAGCCGAACACCTACGCCGATGCGCTCTACAACATGCACCGCGACGACAACAACCGCCTGAACCCCCCGGGTACTGGCTGGATCGTTCGCGCCTTCTACAACCTCACCGACAACCCTGACTCGCTGATGATCCTGCGGGGCGACAAGGGCGATGCCGACACCGAGACCCGCGTGCCGCTCCCGGCCGGCGCTCAGGTCATCATCGACACGCAGCGCCTGTGGCACGCGGTGTGGCACCCGGGTCCCGAGCCGCGGTACTGCCTGATCACCTCCTACACGTCCGGTCCCGAGCTGGGCTCGTGGATCGACTCCCAGCACCCGATTCCCCGCATCGACGTCGCGCCGCTCGACCCGGAGTTCGCGGCTGCGGCCGAGGCCACCGCGCAGAAGCGGCGCGATGATCGCGCAGCCGCTCTCGCGGCCCGTGGTGCCGACCCCAAGTTCGGAGACGGCAGCCTCAGCGGTGGCTCGACGACCGAGGTTTTGTCCGAGGCCTGAGCAGCGCCAGCACTTCGGCGGCAGTCGCCGACAGGGGAGCAGCATTCCCCCGACGAAAGGAAGATGTCCGTGACTTCGGTCGCATCCGTGCCGTACAGCGCGGTCCTCGACGAGCTCGAGGCCGAGGCCATCCACATCTATCGGGAGACCGCTGCGGCGTTCCGCAACCCAGTGCTGCTCTACAGCATCGGCAAGGACTCCTCGGTCCTGCTGCACCTGGCAATCAAGGCCTTCGCGCCTGCGCCCATCCCGTTCCCAGTCATGCACATCGACACCGGCTGGAAGTTCCGGGAGATGATCGAGTTCCGCGACCGCCGCGCCGCCGAGCTCGGCCTCGACATGCGCATCGCGCAGAACGCTGAGGCCAAGGCCGACGGCGTCACGCCCTTCACGCATGGCACGCACGAATACACGCGATTGATGAAGACCGTCGCGCTGCGCGAGGGTCTGGATCGCTACGGCTTCGACGCTGCGGTGGGCGGCGCTCGCCGCGACGAGGAGCGCAGCCGGGCGAAGGAGCGAATCTTCAGCCTGCGCGAACCCGGACATCAGTGGGATCCGCGCAAGCAGCGCCCGGAGTTCTGGCGAACCGCGAACACGCAGTTGGCCCCCGGCCAGTCGATGCGCGTGTTCCCGCTGTCCAACTGGACCGAACTCGACGTGTGGAAGTACATCCAGCGCGAGGACATTCCGATTCCCGACCTGTACTTCGCCAAGGCGCGGCCGGTCGTTGAGCGCGACGGCCAGCTGATCATGGTCGACGACGACAGGTTCCCGCTTCGCGAAGGCGAGACGCCTGAGATGCGCGTCGTGCGCTTCCGCACGCTGGGCTGCTACCCGCTGACCGGCGCGGTCGAGTCCACCGCCGACACGATGGAGCAGCTGGTAGCCGAGATGGCGGGCGCGAAGTACTCCGAGCGGTCAGGTCGCCTCATCGACGGCGAAGGCGGCTCGGAATCCATGGAAGGCAAGAAGAAGGAGGGCTACTTCTAGTGGCCGCCACGCTCACCCCCGTCCTTCATCTGGTCACCTGCGGTTCGGTCGACGACGGCAAGTCGACGCTCATCGGGCGACTGCTTGCCGAGACGAACTCGGTTCCGCTCGACACCCTGGAGTACGCCAAGCGCACCCGACGTGGCGGCTCGACGATCCCGGTCGGCGATATCGACTACTCGCTGCTCACCGACGGCCTCGAGGCCGAGCGGGAACAGGGCATCACGATCGACGTTGCCTACCGGCACATGAACCTGCCCAACGGCAGGCGCGTTCTGGTCGCGGACTCGCCGGGCCACGAGCAGTACACCCGCAATATGGCGGTTGCCGCATCGAACGGCGACGTCGCGATCCTCATGGTCGATGCAGCGCGCGGCGTGCGTGCGCAGACACATCGTCATCTGACGATCTGCGCGCTCATGGGCGTCAAGACCGTCCTCGTCGCGGTGAACAAGATGGATCTTGTCGGCTACGAGCACGCGACATTCGAGGAGGTCGTCGGCATCGTGCGCGCCACGGCCGCGCGGCTTGAGGTGCCGGAGGTGATCGCAATACCGGTGAGCGCGGTCTCGGGCGCCAACCTCACGGCCGCGAGCGACGACATGCCCTGGTACACAGGCCCGACGATCCTGCAGGCCCTGGAGCAGTGGGAGCCGATTGCCGAGCGGGAGGGCGCCGCTGAGGTCGACGCGCCGTTCCGCTTCCCCGTGCAATTCATCGTCCGCGCTGAGGGCAACTTCCGCGGTTACGCCGGAACGGTGGTCTCCGGCAGCGTGGCGCGAGGCGACCGGATCCAGGTGGCCGACTCGGGTCGGACTGCTGCCGTCGACCGGATCGTCACCTACGACCTGCATGTCGACGGTCACATCGCCGAACTCGATCGCGCTGAGACCGGACAGGCGGTGACGTTGACGCTCGACATGGAGGTCGATGTCACGCGAGGCGACGTGATCTCCTCGGCCGAAGGGGTACTGCTCGAGCCCGCCGACCGCTTCGCGGTCGACATGGTGTGGCTGGGCGAGGAGCCGCTCGCTCACGGCCGTTCCTACATGCTCGTATCGGGTTCGCGATCGGTGCCCGCCACGGTGACCAACGTGCGTCACCGACTCGACGTTGTTGGGGGGCACGAGCACGCTGCACGGATCCTGGAAATGAACGACATCGGCAGGGTCGAGGTCGCCACCGACAAGCCGGTCCCGATGGATCCTTACTCGCTGGTACGTGACACTGGCGGGTTCCTGCTGGTCGATCGCGTCACCGCCGACACGGTCGCGGCCGGCATGGTGCGCCATGTCATGCGCAGGTCGACGAACGTCGTGCGCCACGACTACTCGGTCGACGTGGCCGCGCGTCGGGTGCTCATGGGTCACGATGCGAAGGTCATCTGGCTCACTGGCCTGTCCGGTGCGGGCAAGTCCACGATCGCCGACGCGGCCGTGCGCAAGCTCCACGCCCTCGGTGTTCACACCTTCGTGCTCGACGGTGACAACGTCAGGCACGGTCTCAACAAGGACCTGGGCTTCACTCCCGAGGACCGCGCCGAAAACGTCCGGCGCGTCGCCGAGGTCAGCAAGTTGATGTGCGAGGCGGGCGTTGTCGTCTTCGTCGCGCTCGTGTCCCCGTTCGTCTCAGACCGCCGGGCGGCACGCGACCTGTTCGCCCCTGGGCAGTTCATCGAGGTGTACGTCGACACTCCGCTCGACATCGTCACCGAGCGCGACACGAAGGGTCTGTACGCGAAGGCCGCGGCCGGGAATCTGCCGAACCTCACCGGCGTCGGTCAGGACTATGAGGCTCCTGAGCACGCGGAGCTCATCCTTCGCGGCACCGGCGATCTCGATGCGGCCGTCGACTCCCTCGTCCGGCTGGTGCTGGGCGAGTAATGTCCGGGCCCAACACCTCCTTCGACCCCAAGCAGGTATCGATGCTGAGCGGAGATGCCGTCGCCGCGATGGTGTCGTCGGCACTGGCCGAGATCGCCGCTGCCTCGGACCTCAACGCGCTCAAGGACGCCCGGCTCGCGCATGCGGGAGACCGGTCCGCCCTGGCGCTCGCCAACCGCGAGATCGGCGCCCTGCCTCCAGCCGCGAAGGCCGATACCGGAAAGCGCATCGGTGAAGCTCGCGGCCAGGTCAAGGCGGCGCTCGATGCTCGGCAGGCCGAACTCGAGCTGGAGCGCGACGAACGCGTACTCGTCGAGGAGTCGGTAGACGTCACGCTGCCCACCGATCGCCAGGTTCTCGGTGCTCGTCACCCGCTGACGACCCTCATGGAGCGGATCGCCGACGTGTTCGTCAGCATGGGCTACGACATTGCCGAGGGACCCGAGGTCGAGGCCGAGTGGGTGAACTTCGACGCGCTGAACATGCCGCCCGATCACCCCGCCCGCACGATGCAGGACACCTTCTTCGTCGAGTCCGCCGACAGCGGCGTCGTCCTGCGCACGCACACCTCGCCGATCCAGATCCGCGCGATGCTCGACCGCGAGCCGCCGATCTATGTCGTCGCGCCCGGTCGGGTCTATCGGACCGACGAGCTCGACGCGACCCACACGCCCGTCTTCCACCAGATCGAGGCGCTGGCCGTCGACAAGGGCATCACGATGGCCGACCTTCGGGGCACGCTTGACCACTTCGCCTCGTCGATGTTCGGCGATGGCATTCGCACGCGCATGCGGCCCTCGTACTTCCCGTTCACCGAGCCGAGCGCGGAGGTCGACCTCGAGTGTTTCGTGTGCCGCGGCGAATCAGTCGGAAACCCCGACCGCCCGTGCCGCACATGCGGCAGCGAGGGATGGATCGAGTGGGGTGGCTGCGGAATGGTCAACCCTCGCGTTCTTCGTGCGGTCGGTATCGACCCCGACGTCTACCGCGGGTTCGCCTTCGGCATCGGAGTGGAGCGCACGCTGATGTTCCGCAACGGAGTGAGCGACATGCGCGACATGGTCGAGGGCGATGTCCGCTTCACGCTCGCCTTCGGACTGGAGGCCTGATGCGCGCGCCGATGTCGTGGCTGCGCGAGTTGGTCGACATCCCCGCGGACCAGGGCGGTCGCGATATCGCCGAGCACCTCATCGCCGCGGGCCTCGAGGTCGAGACCGTCGAGTCGGTCGGAGCGGGCGTCAGCGGCAGCCTCTATGTCGGACGCGTCGACTCGATCGAGGAGCTGACCGACTTCAAGAAGCCGATCCGCTGGTGCCAGGTCGATGTCGGCGCGGCCAACGGGGGAGTACGCGGCATCATCTGCGGCGCTCGCAACTTCGCCGAGGACGACCTGGTCGTCGTCGCGCTCCCTGGCACCGTGCTTCCCGGAGGCTTCGAGATCTCTGCGCGCTCGACCTACGACAAGGTCTCCGACGGAATGATCTGCTCCGAGCGCGAGCTCGCGCTCGGCGACAACCACGACGGCATCATCATCCTTCCCGCTGGCTCGGGTGCTCCTGGCGACGATGCCGCCGAGGCACTGGGCGTTGGCGACGAGATCCTCGACATCGCGATCACCCCGGACCGCGGTTATGCGCTGTCCATTCGCGGCATCGCGCGTGAGGTTGCGACCGCCTACGGCGTTCCGTTCGAGGATCCCGGTCTGGCGCTGGCCGACCTGCCCGCGCCGCTACCCGACCGCCTGCCGCAGGACTGCGGCAGTGACGATCCCACGGGCTGCGACCTGTTCACGATGCGGACGATCGTCGGCTTCGACCCCGCGGCGGAATCACCGTTGTGGATGCGCCGCAGGCTCGTCGCATGCGGAATGCGGCCGGTGTCGCTCGCCGTCGACGTGACCAACTACGTGATGCTTGAGCTCGGCCAGCCACTCCATGCCTTCGATCTCGACCGGCTCCAGGGACCGGTACGCGCGGCGAGAGCGGTCGCGGGAACACCGTTCGAGACCCTCGATCACGTGACCCGGACGCTCAGCGCCGACGACCTCGTCATCGTCGACGATCGTGGACCGATCGGACTCGCGGGAACCATGGGCGGACTGCTCACCGAGATCGACGACTCCACCACGAACATCGCCCTCGAGGCCGCGCACTTCACGCCCGAGGTGGTCGCGCGCATGGCGCGCAGGCACCGGTTGTCCAGTGAAGCCTCGAGGCGCTTCGAGCGCGGAGTTGACCGCGACCTCGCCCCGTACGCGTCGGCCAGGGCGGCGGCGCTGCTTCTTGAGTTCGGTGGCGGGCACTACGTGGGCATGACGGCCGTCGAGTCGCCGACGAGCGCGACAGTCATCACGCTCGCGTTGTCGCTGCCCGGGGACGTCGCCGGAGTCGCATTCGATCCGGACACCGTCGTCTCGCATCTCGAGGCGGTCGGCTGCGAGGTGTCGGTCGCGGGAGACGTGGCGAGCGTCTTCGTGCCGTCCTGGCGACCGGACCTGACCGACCCGATCGACCTTGTCGAGGAGGTACTGCGGCTGCACGGCTACGAGAACCTGCCGTCGACACTGCCGACCGCACCCCTCGGCCGCGGCCTCTCGCGCCCGCAGCGTCTGCATCGCCGGGTTGGCATGGCCCTTGCTGCTCGCGGTCTGGTTGAGGTGCTCGGGTACCCGTTCATCGGCGAGTCCGATCTCGACTCACTGAGGCTGCCGAGCGATGACGCGCGTCGACGCGTGGCCCGGTTGGCGAATCCACTGTCCGAGGAGCAGCCGCTGCTCCGGTCGACACTGCTTCCGGGCCTGCTGGGCACGGCGCGACGCAACCAGGGACGCGGGGCCACCGACCTCGGCATCTTCGAGATCGGCACGGTCTTCGTCGGCGCGGTGGCCGCGACCGCGACCATCCGGCCGTCGGTGGATCGCCGGCCCTCGGAAGCGGAGTGGGCCGGCCTCAACGCGCTACTGCCCTACCAGCCCAAGCATCTGGCTGCGCTGTTCAGCGGAAGCCGCGAGCCTGAGGGATGGTGGGGCCAGGCCCGTTCGGCTACGTGGGCGGATGCGATCGAGATCGCGCGTGTCGTCGGCGACGTCTGCGGAGTCGACGTGACGGTCGCAGCGGGTACCGATCCGGTCTTCCACCCGGGCCGCTGCGCGGAGATCCTCGTCGACGGACGTTCGGTGGGCTTCGCCGGCGAACTGCACCCGCGGGTGATCGCGTCGTATGGCCTGGCCGAGCGCACTGCGGTGGTCGAGATCGACCTTGGCGTGGTCATCGACGCGGCCCCCGATGTCCGCTCCGCACCGCAGGTGGGAACGCAGCCGCTGGCCAAGGAAGACCTCGCGGTCGTCGTGGACCGCTCCGTGCCCGTCGCCGACGTGCTTGCCGCGCTCACGAGTGGAGCGGGGGACCTGCTGGAGTCGGTGCGGCTGTTCGACGTGTACGAGGGGCCGCAGGTGCCTGAGGGCAAGCGGTCGCTCGCCTTCGCACTGCGCTTCCGCGCACCCGACCGCACCCTGGACGCGGCCGAGACCGCAGCAGCCCGCGCCGGAGCTCTGGCTGCCGCCGAGGCCCAGTGCGGCGCCACCCTCCGCACCTAGGAGAGAACCCCGAATTGAACCGCCTCCCGGGTCAAATCCGGGTTCTGGGCACCGTTCTGGCCCGATAAGCAGGATTTGAACCGCCCGCGCCTGGTGAGCGCCGACCGACCCGATCCGGAAGGCCAGGGGCTGCCACGGCGGTTCAAATCAGGATCCGGTGGCGGTTTGGCCACCGAAAAGGCGGATTTGACCCGGGAGGCGGTTCAATTCGGGCGGGGGCGTGTGGCGGGTTGGACGGCAAGTATGCGCGTATGCGTATACTTCTGGTTATGATCACCGCATCGGTTGCCGGCGCATCCGGCTATGCGGGTGGTGAGCTTCTCAGGCTGCTCCTTGCGCACCCGGAGTTTGAGGTCGTTGCCGCGGCCGCGGGAACCCGCGCTGGCGAACGGCTCGGCGCCGTGCACCCGAATCTGGTCGGGCTCGCGGACCTTGTCCTGAGCGACACCGATCCTTCCGGCCTCGCGGCGGACATCGTGTTCCTGGCCTTGCCGCATGGCGAGTCTGCTGCCCTCGTCGCTCAACTTCCGGCCGACACCGTCGTCGTCGACCTCGGTGCTGACTTCCGGCTCCTCGACGGCGACGCATGGTCCACGTACTACGGCGGATCCCACGCCGGCACGTGGGTCTACGGGCTTCCCGAACTGCCTGGCCAGCGGCCAGCGATCGCGCAGTCGACCCGCGTTGCCAATCCGGGGTGCTACGCGACGGCCGTGGCTCTGGCGCTCGCTCCGGTGCTGGCGGCCGGGATCGCCGAAACCGACGACATCGTCGTGGTCGCAGCGTCCGGAACGTCTGGAGCGGGGCGCAAGGCAAGCGACGCCCTGCTCGCCAGTCAGGTCATGGGTTCAATGACGTCGTACAAGACCGGGGGAGTGCACCAGCACACCCCGGAGATGGAGCAGTCGCTCAGCGCCGCCGCGGGACAGCGGGTGACGCTGTCGTTCACGCCGCTGCTCGCACCGATGCCGCGCGGCATCATCGCTACATGCACGGCACGGGCGCGCCCCGGTACGACTGCAGAGTCCGTGCGAGCGGCGCTGCTTGATGCATACGCGGACGAGCCGTTCGTCACGGTGCTCCCCGAGGGTGCGTGGCCGCAGACGTCGTCGCTCTCCGGCAGTAATTCTGTTCACCTCCAGGCAGCGTTCGACGAGCATGCGGGACGGGTCGTCGTGGTGAGCGCTCTCGACAATCTCGGCAAAGGCGCGGCCAGCCAGGCGGTGCAGAACGCCAACCTCATGCTCGGCCTCGACGAGCTGGCCGGACTTTCGCGGGATGGGATTGCGCCATGACGGTCACGAGTGCCAAGGGCTTCCGCGCATCCGGTGTGCGTGCGGGAATCAAGGCGTCGGGCAACCCTGACCTCGCGCTCGTCATCAACGACGGTCCCCTCGACGTCGTCGCCGGGGTATTCACGTCGAACCGGTTCAAGGCCGCGCCGGTCGTGTGGACGCAGCAGATCGTCGGCGACGGCCAGGCGCGCGTGGTCGTGCTGAACTCCGGCGGCGCGAATGCGTGCACCGGGCCTGAGGGCTTCGCGGACACGCACGCGACCGCGGAGTATGTCGCTAAGACCCTTGTCGCAACTGGTGTCGACATCGGTGCCGGTGACGTCGCCGTGTGCTCGACGGGCCTCATTGGTGAGCGGTTGCCGATGGCGAAGCTGCTCGCCGGAGTCGATGCCGCAATAGCGGTTCTTGCGCACGATGGCGGGCCCGACGCGGCCACGGCGATCATGACCACGGACAGCGTGCCGAAGACGGCGACGCTCACCGTCGACGGCTTCACCGTCGGTGGCATGGCCAAGGGCGCCGGAATGCTCGCGCCCGCGTTGGCCACGATGCTCGTGGTCCTCACTACCGACGCCTTCGCCGATGCCGGACTAGTCGAGTCGGCGTTGCGCGAGGCATGCAGCGTCACCTTCGACCGCATCGACTCGGACGGCTGCATGAGCACAAACGACACGGTGCTGCTCATGGCGAGCGGCGCGAGCGGCGTGACGCCCAGCGGCCCCGCGTTCACTGCTGCTGTTACGGCAGTGTGCGCCGACCTGGCTCGTCAGCTGATCGGCGACGCCGAGGGCGCATCGAAGGACATCGAGATTGCCGTGTCGGGCGCTGCGTCCACGGCGGAGGCGGTAGACGTGGCCCGCGAGGTGTCGCGGAGCAATCTGCTCAAGTGCGCGATTCACGGCGAGGACCCGAACTGGGGGCGGGTGCTGTCGGCGATCGGCACGACCTCGGCGGCCTTTGACCCCGACGATGTCGATGTGGCCATCAACGGTGTGTGGGTGTGTCGGGGTGGGCAGATCGGCGACGATCGCGAGCTCGTCGACATGTCCGGGCGTGAGGTCCGGATCGACGTAAGCCTCGGCGCGGGCCGTGAGTCGGCGACGGTCTGGACGAACGACCTGACCGCTGACTACGTCCACGAGAACTCGGCGTACGCCACATGAGCGCGCCCGAACGGTCGAGCCTGCTCGACGATGCAGGCGCCAAGGCATCCGTCCTCGCCGAGGCGCTGCCATGGCTGGAGCGCTTCCACGGCGCGACCATCGTCGTGAAGTACGGCGGCAACGCCATGACCGACGCTGCGCTCAAGGCGAGCTTTGCCGAGGACATCGTCTTCATGAGGCTGGCGGGGCTGCGTCCCGTCGTCGTCCATGGCGGTGGCCCGCAGATCAGTTCGATGCTGTCGCGGCTGGGCGTCGAGTCGGAGTTCAAGGGCGGCCTGCGGGTGACGACGCCCGAGGTGATGGACATCGTCGCGATGGTGCTCGTGGGACAGGTCCAAAGGGAGCTCGTCGGTCTCATCAATGAGCACGGTGCTCTCGCCGTCGGGCTCTCGGGCGAGGATGCGTCACTGTTCACGGCCGAGCGGCGCACGGCGACCGTTGCCGGCGAGCAGGTCGACGTTGGCCTGGTCGGCGACGTGGTCGACGTTCGTCCGGACTTCGTCGTGCGGCTGCTCGACGACGGATTCATACCGGTGATCTCGACCGTGGCCCGCGACGTCGACGGCGTCCCGCACAACGTCAACGCGGACACTGCCGCTGCCGCGCTGGCCGTTGCATTGGGCGCCGAGAAGATCGTCGTCCTCACCGATGTCGAGGGGCTGTACGCGGATTGGCCCGATCCGGAATCGGTGATCCGCAGCATCGGAGTCGAGCGGCTTCGCACGATGCTTCCGGACCTTGAAAGTGGCATGGTGCCGAAGATGGAGGCCTGCCTGCGCGCAGTGGACGGCGGGGTGAGTCGCGCGCATGTCATTGACGGGCGGGTGCCGCATTGCGTGCTGCTGGAGGTTTTCACGGATTCTGGAATTGGAACGATGGTCCTACCCATGGAGGTAGAGCAATGAGCACGACAGACGGCGCCTGGCAGGACCGCTGGCAGGGCGCGTTGATGAACAACTACGGGACGCCTCCGATGCTGCTCACGCGGGGCGAGGGCTCTCGAGTGTGGGACGAGGACGGGCGCGAGTACGTCGACATGGTGGGCGGCATTGCGGTCAACGCCCTCGGCCATGCGGATCCCCGGCTCATCGCCGCGGTGAGCGGGCAGTTGTCGACGCTCGGTCACACGAGCAACCTGGTTGCCACGCAGCCGCCGATCGAGCTCGCCGAGCGCCTTGTCGCGCTCCTGGGTGTTCCCGATGCACGAGTCTTCTTCTGCAATTCGGGCGCCGAGGCGAACGAGGCCGCGTTCAAGATCGCCCGGCTCACCGGCCGCGAGGGCATGGTCGTCGCCGCCGGAGGGTTCCACGGCCGAACCATGGGCGCACTCTCGCTGACCGCGCAGCCGAAGAAGCAGGACCCGTTCCGCCCGCTGCCCGGTCACGTCAGTGTCGTGCCTTATGGCGACGTCGACGCGCTGCGCTCGGTCGTCGATGCGCGCACGGCCGCGATTGTGATCGAGCCGATTCAGGGCGAGAACGGCGTGGTCGTCCCGCCGGAGGGGTACCTCGCCGCCGCACGCAGCATTGCCGACGACGCGGGCGCGTTGCTGATCCTCGACGAGGTGCAGACCGGAATAGGCCGCACCGGTGCGTGGTTCGCTCATCAGCGCGAGGGCGTTATCCCTGACGTCATGACGCTTGCGAAGGGCCTCGGCGGCGGTTTGCCGATCGGCGCGTGCATCGCGACCGGCACGGCTGCCCACCTGTTCGGTCCCGGCTCGCACGGATCGACCTTCGGCGGAAATCCCGTCTCGTGCGCAGCGGCGCTCGCGGTACTCGCTGCCATCGAGCAGGACGGCCTCCTGGAGCGCGCGGCCACGCTGCACGATCAGCTCGGCGACGCACTCATCGAGCGCTCGCACGGTCTCGTCACGCACGTTCGCGGGCGAGGACTGCTGCTCGCCGCGGTTCTCGCGGCGCCGGTGTCCGGCGACGTCGAGCGGGCGGCTCGCACTGAGGGTCTCATCGTCAATGCTGTTGCTCCGGATGCGATTCGGTTCGCTCCCGCACTGACGATCACCGATCAGGACATCACCGACGCGCTCGAGCGCTGGGACCAGGCGTGCGCGCAAGTGTCCGCATCCCTGGTCGCGCCGTGACCGCTCCGACGACCAGTTCCCCGCGCTCGATGACCGCGCGGCGTTCGCGCATCGCGGCCCTCATCGCGACCAACGCGGTGACGTCTCAGGACGAGCTCGGGCACCTGCTTGCCGAGGAGGGCTTCAGCGTCACGCAGGCCACCCTGTCCCGCGACCTCGACGCGATCGGCGCGGTGAAGGAGCTCGACGAGGACGGATCGGCGCGCTACATCCTCGGCGAGACCGCCGTCGGCGACACGTCGATCCCCACCGTTGGGACTGACGCGGCAATCGCCCGCCTGACCACCGAACTGCTGGTGCGCGCAGAGGCAGCGGGAAACATTGCTGTGCTGCACACGCCCCCGGGCGCAGCCCAGTACTTCGCGGGACACTTCGACCGCAGCACGTCCTACGACATCGTCGGAACCGTGGCTGGGGACGACACGATCCTGCTCGTCATGCGGACACCCGCGGAGGCGGCAGAGCTCTGCAACACACTTATCAAGCTGGCAGAACACTGATGATGGCAACGAGAAGGAGAGCACAGTGAAGGAGCGCGTAGTCCTCGCGTACAGCGGAGGCCTCGACACGTCGGTAGCAATCGGCTGGATCAAGGAGGAGACCGGCGCTGAGGTCATCGCCGTGGCTGCTGACGTCGGTCAGGGCGGCGAGGACATGGACACGATCCGCGAGCGCGCACTCGCCTGCGGCGCAGTGGAGGCTGAGGTTGCCGACGCGAAGGACGAGTTCGCCGACGAGTACTGCCTGCCCGCGCTCAAGGCGAACGCGCTCTACATGGATCGCTACCCGCTGGTCAGCGCACTCTCGCGTCCCGTCATCGTCAAGCACCTCGCGGTCGCGGCGAAGAAGCACGGCGCGACGATCCTTGCTCACGGCTGCACCGGCAAGGGCAACGACCAGGTGCGGTTCGAGGTCGGCATCGCGAACCTCATCCCCGACATCACCTGCATCGCTCCGGTTCGCGACTACGGCATGACGCGCGACAAGGCGATCGAGTTCGCCGAGCGCAACAACCTGCCGATCGAGCAGAGCAAGAAGAACCCCTACTCGATCGACGCCAACGTGTGGGGCCGCGCGATCGAGACCGGCTTCCTCGAGGACATCTGGAACGGACCGATCGAGGACATCTACGCCTACACGTCCGATCCGTCCGTCCCGCGCGACGCTGACGAGGTCATCATCGGATTCGACAAGGGCGCGCCGGTCACCATCGACGGCCGCCCGGTGACGATGCTGCAGGCGATCCAGGAGCTGAATACGCGCGCCGGAGCGCAGGGCATCGGCCGCATCGACATGGTCGAGGACCGACTGGTCGGCATCAAGAGCCGCGAGGTGTACGAGGCCCCGGGCGCAACGGTGCTGCTCACCGCGCGTGATGAGCTCGCGAACGTCACTGTCGAGCGCGATCTCGCACGGTTCGGCCGAGGCGTCTCGCAGCGGTGGACCGAGCTCGTCTATGACGGACTGTGGTTCAGCCCGTTGAAGCGTGCACTCGACGGATTCTTCGACGACCTGAACTCGTCCGTGTCCGGCGAGGTGCGGGTCACGCTCCACGCAGGTCGCGCCGTCGTCACCGGTCGTCGCAGCGAGGACTCGTTGTACGACTTCGACCTCGCGACGTACGACACGGGTGACACCTATGACCAGACCAAGGCGAAGGGCTTCATCGACATCTTCGGCATGTCCAGCGCCATCGCTGCACGGCGCGACCTCGCGGGACTGTAGTGGCGGGGGAGCAGCCCACGCGGCTGTGGGGAGGACGGTTCGCGGACGGTCCGTCCGATGCGATGGCGGCGCTCAGCTTGTCGACTCATTTCGACTGGCGACTGGCCCCGTACGACATCGCGCAGACGGGTGCCCACGCGCGTGTCCTTCAGACCGCGGGGCTGCTCACCACCGATGAACTGTCGTCCGTGCAGGCCGCGCTGGCCGATCTGGACGCCTCGGTCGCGGACGGCTCGTTCGTCCCGCTGCCCGACGACGAGGACGTCCACACGGCGATCGAGCGCGGGCTGATCGACCGCCTCGGAGAGCTCGGCGGGAAGCTGCGCGCGGGTCGCAGCCGCAACGATCAGGTGTCGACGGACTTCCGTCTTTACCTGCGCGACCAGGTGCGACAGATCGTCGTCGCCGTCACCGATCTGCAGGTCGCGCTCCTCGCGCAGTCACGGGCGCACGTCACGACCTTCTCTCCTGGGTTCACGCACCTGCAGCATGCGCAGCCCGTGTCCTTCGGCCATGAGCTCGCCAAGCACGTGCATGCTCTTGGTCGCGATGTGGAACGCTTCGTCGACTGGGATGTGCGGGCCGCACGTTCGCCGCTCGGTGCGGGCGCCCTCGCGGGCTCGAGCCTTGGCCTGGACCCGCAGTCCGTCGCGCTCGACCTCGGCTTCAAGGAAGCGCTGGGCAACTCCATCGACGCGACAAGCGACCGTGACTGGGTCGCGGAGTTCTTGTTCGTAGCAGCGATGGTCGGAGTGCACCTGTCGCGCCTCGGCGAGGAGGTCATCCTCATGTCGTCGCGCGAGTTCGGCTGGGCGCGCCTGGACGACTCGTGGTCCACAGGATCGTCGATCATGCCGCAGAAGAAGAATCCCGACGTGGCCGAGTTAGCGCGCGGGAAGTCGGGCCGTCTGATCGGCAACCTCACCGGACTGCTTGCGACGCTGAAGGGCCTGCCGTTCGGCTACAACCGCGACCTGCAGGAGGACAAGGAGCCGGTGTTCGACACGGTCGAGCAGTTGCTCCTCGTCCTTCCCGCGATGACCGGGATGATCGCGACCCTGAAGTTCGACGTCGACCGTATGGCCGCTTCGGCCCCTGAGGGATTCGCGCTGGCGACTGACATCGCCGAGTGGCTGGTCCGCAGCGGCGTGCCGTTCCGCTCGGCGCACGAGATCGCCGGGGCATGCGTGCGGCAGGCGGAGGCCGACGGCGTCGAGCTGTGGGATCTCACCGACGGTCAACTCGCAGAGATCTCCCCTCTGCTGACTCCCGAGGTCCGCGAGGTGCTCTCGGTGGCCGGATCGCTCGACTCGCGGTCCGCGTTCGGCGGCACCGCTCCGGTGCGCGTGGTCGAGCAGTTGGATGCGCTGGATGAGCTGATTCGCGCGCAGCGGCGCTGGTCTGACGGCGCGTGACGTTTCACGGGGCAGTGCTGTTCTGCAGTCGTGTCCTGCTCGTTGTTGGCCTGGCGGCCATCACCTGGGTGTCACTTGAGCCTGCGGATCGCCTGCCCCCGTCACCGGACGTATCCGACAAGGTTCTTCACTTCACCGCGTACGCGCTACTGGGGGCGGTTGCGGCGCTGGCTCAGCGCCGGCCCCGCGTCGTGCTCACCGTCGTGGCCCTGACCGGGTTCGGCCTCCTGCTGGAGATCCTGCAGGGCCGGACCAGTTATCGGTCCTTTGACCTCCGCGATCTGCTGGCCGACGCACTCGGCGCAGCCTTCGGTGCATTGGTCGTTGCCGTGCTCGTGTCGACATTCAGTTCGACGCGAAGGCGAAGTAGGGCGACACTGGACGAGTGACGTGGTCATTGGAGGAATGGACCGAGCAGGTTCAGGATGCCGCTGAGGGCTTCGACGAGGCTCGGCTGCGAGTCCTGTTCGACATCGGCAGGCGCGAACTCGGCGACCGTGTGGATCATGAGTGGTCCGAGGCGTTGGCGGGATTCGACGCGACGGCCATAACCGGCTAGTTGACCCACACCGCCGCCGCAAGCCACACCATGACGCCGGCGAGCGCCAGCAACGCGACGTTCAGCCAGATGTCCTTGACCTCTCCCCGCGTCAGGTGAAGGACGAGTGCGCCGATCTGCACCAGAACCAGGCCCACCGCGGCGGCCACGGCAAGGACCGGAGCCACCCCGGTCAGCGGGGGTAGCACGAGCCCGACGACCGCGAGAAGCTCCAGCACCCCGACCACGCGCACGAGCCACAGCGGCACGTCATCCACCCAGGCCATCATCGGACGAAGTTGGTCCGTGCTCTGGAAGACCTTCTTCGCACCCGAGAACAGGTACACGACTGCGAGTAGGGCGGCGAGTACCCAGTAGGCAAGGGTCATGCTTCCTCCATGGTTACGACTTGTTAGTAAGCGCATCATGGGTGAGGATCGACACGCCTACAAAAGGAACATCCGTGTACGTAACGGATAGGAGCGACACGTGTCGAAGTACGAACGGGCCTGTCTCATCCGCGGAGACGCAGGTCGAACGATCAGGCGCATCCTCGACCGGATAGGCGACAAGTGGACGCTCCTCGTCGTCGCGACGCTGGATGGTGAGACGCTGCGTTTCACTGAGCTGCAGCGACGGATCCCGGGAATCTCGCAGCGCATGCTGTCGCTGACAGTGCGCCACCTCGAGCGCGACGGCCTGGTGTCTCGCACCGCGTACGCGGAGGTTCCCCCTCGCGTGGAGTACGCGCTGACGCCCATGGGCCAGACGCTGATCGGTCCGGCGATCGCGATTGCCGAGTGGGCGGTCGAGCACGATCCCGCGATTGAGCGCAACCACGCGACCTACGACGCGGCGCGCGAGTCGCCATGACAGCCGCCGAGGCGCGCCGCCTGATGTCCATGCACGCGGTCGATGCGGCACCCCTCCTGCTGAACTCCGTGATCACCTCGCGAGTGGACGGGCACACCGTCGCGATACGCGTTACCGAGGTGGAGGCATACGGGGGAGTCGGCGAGGATCCGGGGTCGCACGCGTTCCGGCGGCTGACTCCGCGGAACGCGACCATGTTCGGCCGCGCCGGACTTGCCTACGTCTACTTCACCTACGGCATGCACTGGTGCCTGTGCGTCGTCACCGGGCGGCAGGACGAGGCCAGCGCAGTCCTGATCCGTGGCGGTGAGGTGACTCGCGGCGTGGAGGTGGCCAGGGCGCGTCGCTCGTCGGCGACCAGCGATCGCGACCTGGCGCGTGGACCCGCCCGCCTTACCGTCGCGTTGGGCGTCACCGGCGACCTCGACGGAGTCGATATGACCTCGCCGCGGTCACCGCTCCGCCTGGTCTTGCCGACGCGCTCGGTGCCCGACCACGCGATCAGCGCGCGCACCGGCGTCGGCGGGCCTGGCGCACCGACGCCATGGCGGTTCTACCTCCCGGGTGAAGCGTCCGTCAGCCCCTACCGCCCCGCCGCTCGTCGGCCCTAGGGTCGCGGCGTGGGAGCAGACGAGCGGCCGGCCACCGAACGAGACCTCATCGAGTCGCGGCTGGATGGGTGCCGCGCGGAGACGGTCCGCAAGGTCGCGGGCCTGCCGTGGGACCTCGCCACCCGACGACTTGGATCGTCGGCCACGAGTGCGGCCGGTGTCCTCAAGCACCTGACCGACGTCGAGCGGTGGTGGTTCCGGCACTACCTTGAGGGTGAGGAGGACGTGCCGCGGCGCACCAGGGAGCAGACGCCCAACGGAGCCTTCGACCTCAACGACCAGGACACCCTTGACGAACTGATTGCCGACTACCAATTGGCGTGCGAGGAGAGCCGCGTACGAGCCGAAGGCCATGACCTGTCCGACTCAACCGCCCTCGTGGTCGACTGGCTGGGTATTCGACCGTCACTTCGCTGGGTGTACCTGCACATGATCGAGGAGACCGCGCGCCACAACGGGCACCTGGACATCTACCGCGAACTCCTCGACGACCACGTCGATGACGACGGAACTGTCGACGGCCGCTGACCTAGGGTCGGGTCATGAACGCTGAGACCGGGACCGAGCGCGAGTTGCTGGAGGCCCACCTCGACGAGAACCGGGCGACTGTGGTCCGCAAGATCTCCGGCCTGCCATGGGATCTCGCGACCCGCCGGCTGGGAGTGTCGCCTACCAGCGTCGCGGGAATCGTCAAGCACCTCATCGACGTCGAGCGGTGGTGGTTCTACTGCAACCTCGCCGGCGAAGAATGGGCCTCGCAGTGGTCCACGGACGAGAACCCCGACGGCGAGTTCGACCTGCTCGAGGGGGAGTCAATCGAGTCCCTGGTTGCCGAGTACGAGATCGCATGCGCGGAGAGCCGTGTCATCGCAGCGCGATTCGAGCTCGACGACCAGTGCGTCCGCGTCCACCATTGGCGGCAGGTGCGCCCGTCCCTACGCTGGCTGTACATCCACATGATCGAGGAACTCGCCCGGCACAACGGTCAGCTCGACATCTATCGCGAGCTCCTCGACGGCACCACCGATCGCGACTGATCGTGGATCCGACTGCGGGCTGGGAACTCGTCGATGTCACGATGTCGATGGAGGATTTCCTGTTCCCCGGCGACCAGCCGCTGACTCTTGACGGTCCACACAACTTCTTGTCGGGCAGCAACCCCGAGTACATCTACACCATCACCATGGAGTCCCAGTCGGGCACGCATATTCAAGGACCGCACTACTTTCTGGCCGATGGCGCGCGGATCGATGCGTTCCCGATGCATCGCTTCGAGGGATCCGCGCACATCATCGACGTCGTCAAGCGCGGCGTCGACACGACCGCTGACGAGTTGAGGCAACTGCTCGACCATGTCGACATCGCCGGTCGCGTGCTCGT
>OZ245718.1:0-737500 GCA_965227045.1 Actinomycetes bacterium | reverse complement strand
GCGTGGCAGTGAGACTGCGGGCGATAAGGTTCGTAGTCGAGAGGGAAACAACCCAGATCACCAACTAAGGTCCCAAAGCGTGTGCTAAGTGGGAAAGGATGTGGAGTCGCATAGACAACCAGGAGGTTGGCTTAGAAGCAGCCATCCTTGAAAGAGTGCGTAATAGCTCACTGGTCAAGTGATTCCGCGCCGACAATGTAACGGGGCTCAAGCACACCACCGAAGTTGTGACATTCACGTTGATAGCCAGGCCTAGCAATAGGTCCAGGTGCGTGGATGGGTAGGGGAGCGTCGTGTGGCCAGCGAAGCGGCGGGGGAACCCAGCCGTGGAGGCCACACGAGTGAGAATGCAGGCATGAGTAGCGAAAGACGGGTGAGAAACCCGTCCGCCGAATGACCAAGGGTTCCAGGGCCAGGCTAATCCGCCCTGGGTAAGTCGGGACCTAAGGCGAGGCCGACAGGCGTAGTCGATGGACAACGGGTTGATATTCCCGTACCGGCATTAAGACGCCCATGATGAACCTAGTGATGCTAAGGGCAGGAAAGTCCGGAACCCTTCGGGGGGATGGACCGGAGCGCCCGACCCGAACTAGTACTAGTCAAGCGATGGGGTGACGCAGGAAGGTAGCTCAACCGCGGCGATGGTAGTCCGCGGCTAAGGTTGTAGGGAGAGTCGTAGGCAAATCCGCGACTCACATATCCTGAGAACTGATGGGGAGCCGATTGAGGCGAAGTGAGTGATCCTATGCTGCCAAGAAAAGCCTCTAGCGAGTCTTAAAGCCGCCCGTACCCCAAACCAACACAGGTGGTCAGGTAGAGAATACTAAGGCGATCGAGCGAACTATGGTTAAGGAACTCGGCAAAATGCCCCCGTAACTTCGGGAGAAGGGGGGCCGACGCTGGTGATGGGACTTGCTCCCTGAGCTGGTTTCGGCCGCAGAGACCAGGCTGAAGCGACTGTTTACTAAAAACACAGGTCCATGCAAAGTCGCAAGACGACGTATATGGACTGACGCCTGCCCGGTGCTGGAACGTTAAGGGGACCGGTTAGACCTTCGGGTCGAAGCTGAGAACTTAAGCGCCAGTAAACGGCGGTGGTAACTATAACCATCCTAAGGTAGCGAAATTCCTTGTCGGGTAAGTTCCGACCTGCACGAATGGCGTAACGACTTCAGCGCTGTCTCAACCATAGGCTCGGCGAAATTGCACTACGAGTAAAGATGCTCGTTACGCGTGGCAGGACGGAAAGACCCCGGGACCTTTACTATAGCTTGGTATTGGTGGTCGATTCGATTTGTGTAGGATAGGTGGGAGACTATGAAGCTTGGACGCCAGTCCAGGTGGAGTCACTGTTGAAATACCACTCTGATCGTATTGGCTGTCTAACCTCGATCCGTGATCCGGATTAGGGACAGTGCCTGGTGGGTAGTTTAACTGGGGCGGTTGCCTCCTAAAGAGTAACGGAGGCGCTCAAAGGTTCCCTCAGCCTGGTTGGCAATCAGGTGTCGAGTGTAAGTGCACAAGGGAGCTTGACTGTGAGACCGACGGGTCGAGCAGGGACGAAAGTCGGAACTAGTGATCCGGCGCATGCTTGTGGAAGCGGCGTCGCTCAACGGATAAAAGGTACCCCGGGGATAACAGGCTGATCTTGCCCAAGAGTCCATATCGACGGCATGGTTTGGCACCTCGATGTCGGCTCGTCGCATCCTGGGGCTGGAGTAGGTCCCAAGGGTTGGGCTGTTCGCCCATTAAAGCGGTACGCGAGCTGGGTTTAGAACGTCGTGAGACAGTTCGGTCCCTATCCGCCACGCGCGCAAGAGTCTTGAGGAGACCTGTCCCTAGTACGAGAGGACCGGGATGGACGAACCTCTGGTGTGCCAGTTGTCCTGCCAAGGGCACCGCTGGTTAGCTACGTTCGGTAGGGATAACCGCTGAAAGCATCTAAGCGGGAAACCCGCTCCAAGATGAGGACTCTCACCGGGCAACCGGGTAAGGCCCCCAGCTAGACGACTGGGTTGATAGGCCGGATGTGGAAATGCGGTAACGCATGGAGCTGACCGGTACTAATAGGCCGAGGACTTGCCTCACTTTTTTAACACGTAATCGCGTCCACTGTGCGGTTCCCGAGATTCGGTCGGGAACCTTGAGCACACACATATGTGCTTGGTTTGATTGATATCTCAATAGAGTTTCGGCGGCCATAGCGAGAGGGAAACGCCCGGTTCCATTCCGAACCCGGAAGCTAAGCCTCTCAGCGCCGATGGTACTGCGCGGGTGACTGCGTGGGAGAGTAGGACGCCGCCGGACATTTCTTAGACAAAGGCCACCCTCGGGTGGCCTTTGTCATTTCTGCCAGTCCAGCATCACCGTTTGAGAGGATCGACCGTGAGTTCAGAGCGTGCGCCCCGTTCCGCAGGCGCTTCTGGTGGAAAGTCGGGGGGTCGGCCCGCGGGACGATCAGCGCCTGGTGCCAAATCGTCGGGTAAGCCGGCAGGTCGTTCTGCGGGCAAGCCGCCGGCGCGGTCCAGCAGCGCGGACAGCGCGAAGCGCTCGACCGGTCGTCCGCCCGCTAAGGGATCGTCGGATCGTCCGCGCAGCGACAAGCCGCGCTCCGATGATCGTCGGCCCTCGAGCCGCGACGACAAGCCCAGGTCCGATCGTTCGTCGTCGGATCGACCTCGTTCAGACAAGCCACGGTCCGATAGGCCGCGCTCGGATGATCGTCGGCCTCCGGCGCGTTCGGACAAGCCGCGTAGTGATGACCGTCGGCCCGCATCGCGCTCCGATGATCGCCGGCCCTCGAGCCGCGACGACAAGCCCAGATCCGATCGCTCGTCGACGGATCGACCTCGTTCAGACAAGCCACGGTCCGATAGGCCGCGCACCGATGATCGCCGGCCTCCGACGCGTTCGGACAAGCCGCGCTCCGATGACCGTCGTCCGCCCTCACGTACGGACAAGCCCCGCTCCGATCGATCGCGCTCGGATGATCGTCGTCCGCCGAGTCGTGCGGCGGGTGCCGGCCGTCCGGACCCGCGGCGAACCGATTCACGTCGACCTGACTCACGCGGCTCCAACACCGACCGGCCCGATACCCGTCGTCCAGATCGCAATGGCGCCGACCGCCCCCGTGACCCGAACCTGCCTGATGAGATTCGGGCCGACCAACTTGATGTCGGCGTAGGACACGAGCTCCGTACTCTCCCCGAGGGTCTGGCAGAGATCGTGGCCAGACACCTGGTGGCCGCAGATCAGGCGCTGGTCGAAGACAACGTGCCGCTCGCTCGCCAGCACATCGCCGCGGCGAAGCGTCGTGCCGGACGAGTGGCTGCGGTCCGCGAGGCCGCCGGTATTACGGCGTATCTCGCCGGCGACTATGCGGAGGCGATCGCCGAGCTGCGCACTGTTCGCCGCATGACCGGTTCGAATGAGTACCTGCCGATGATGGCCGACTGCGAGCGTGGCCTGGGCCGGCCGCAGCGCGCTCTCGAGCTGATCAAGGAGGTCGACGCCCGCACGCTCGACGCGGGAACGAGAGTGGAACTGCTTCTCGTCACCGCGGGTGCGCGAGCCGATCTGGGGCAGCTCGAAGCTGCACTCGTCGTGCTCCAGGTCCCCGAGCTTCGCAATCTGCCCGCCGGTGCCGCGCGTGCCCGGATCCAGTACGCCTACGCGGACCTTCTCGAGCGTGTCGGTCGTTTCGACGAGGCACACGACTGGATGCGTCAGGCGGCCGAGTCCGACGTCGATGGTGTGACCGATGCCGGGGAGCGCCTCGATGAAGAGGCAGGCGTCTCGTTCTTCGAAGAGGATGAGGATTCCGAGGAGCTCGTGCCCCTCGACGGCGAGGGCAACCCGCAGGTCTGATTCGGCTCGCGGAAGGCGGTGGTCTGGTGACTGAAGAGGTAGAACTCCTCCAGTCACTCATTCGCAACGCCTGCGTCAACGATGGCGGACCGGGTGCGTCGGAGGTCGCCAATGCCGACGCGGTTCGCGCTGTGCTCGACTGCGCCGGCATCGAGGTTCAGGTGTTCGACGCCGCGCCGGGTCGACGGTCGGTGGTCGCACGGTTGGCTGGAGAGGTTCGCGAAGCTCCGGCGTTGATGCTGCTCGGGCATACGGATGTCGTACCGGCCCTGCCGGACCGGTGGACTCACGACCCATTCGGCGGCGAACTGGTCGACGGTTTCGTGTGGGGACGCGGGGCGCTGGACATGCTGGGCCACGTGGCAACGATGGCGCTTGCTCTTCGCGATCATGCCCGCGCCGGAAGGCGCGGCGGTGACGTGGTCTTCGCCGCGGTTGCTGACGAAGAGGCGTTCGGTGCGCTCGGGACGCGATGGCTTCTGGGCAACGAGCCGGACGCGATGCGTGCCGACTGGGTGATCACGGAAACCGGCGGGACCGCGATCCCCTCAATGGGCGAGACGAAGCTCAGCGTCCTGGCCGCAGAGAAGGGCGCGTGGCGTGTGCGCCTGACCATCACTGGAGAGCCCGGCCACGCGGCGATGCCCTACGGGTCTGTTAACGCCCTGACCGTGGCCGCCGAGGTCTGCGCCCGACTGGCCGCATTCGCTCCAGACGTGATCATCACGCAGCCGTGGCGCGACTTCGTCGACGGCGCATGGGACGAGCGCATCAGGCCGATTCTCACCGACCCCTATCGAGTCGACTCGGCGCTGCCGCTCCTGCCGCCGTTCGCGGCCAAGGCCGTCCACGCTCTCACCCGAATGACGGCCACGGCGACGGCGATCACCGGGTCGGGCTCGTCCAACACGATTCCCGGGAGTGTTGAGGTGGATGTGGACGTCCGAGTTCTTCCCGGGCAGGGTGCCCGCGACGTCGACGAGTTGCTGTCCGGAGCCCTTGGGTCGCTGCGCGACCAGGTCATCGTGCAGATGAGCAGCGGGTTCGGCGCAACCGCGAGTCCGGCCGGCACGCCGCTGTGGCACCTGATGGAGCGGGCCGCGCGCGTTCAGCGTCCTGGTGCCGTGCTCGTGCCGACGATGGCACCGGGCATCACTGATGCCCGGTTCTTCCGACAGCTCGGTGCGACCGCGTACGGCTTCGGGATGTACAGCGATCGGCTACCCGTGGACCAAGTCCCGGCGATGGTGCACGGTGACGACGAGCGCGTCGACGTCGAGAGTCTTCGCGACATGCGCGAGCTGTGGACCACTGTGTTGGACATGCATGCCGAGCAGGCGGCTCAGGCCAGATAGCCGAACTGGCGCATTACGTCTTCGTGGTCGGCCTCGACCTGAGCGGCGAGCAGCGGATCGAGTTCCTCGCGCCAGGCATCAGCCTGTCCGCGCCGGAAGAACACGCGGTCTACAGCAGGCGCCTCGACGAAACCCTCGACGACCTCTCGCGCGGCGAGTGACGTGAACGAGCATGCGGAGAGGGCGACCGCGCGGGACTGAGCGGTGGTGGGCACGTCGAGCGATCCAGCTATGCGCTCGAGCGCCGGATCGGGGTCGGCGAGCAGGTCCTCGTAGCGGACGACCACGACAGGAATGTCCGTCTGCTGGGTCCAGGAGGTCACATGCTGCGACCACGTCGACGGGCGGTAGCCGCCGTGCGCCAGGTGGACTGGCTTCATCTGATGCTGTTCCTCGCGAAGGAACGCGACTGCATCGGCATGACTGCACCCCCGGTGATGGGCCCAACTGACAGCCACGGCTCGCGGGTCGCGCACGAGGTAGACGGCCCGAGCGCCCTCGGGCTGCCAGCGGTCGGGATAGGCGTCAACCGTGCAGGTCCACGCCTGATGCGTCTTGCGGGTGACGAATCCTGGAGCGTCACTTCCGATCGCCCACCCCAGTCGCAGCAACTGCATCGCCTCGATTTCCGTGGCATCGCTGAGACTCACGCCGAGGCGTGCATCCATTCCCTCGTTCGCGCCACCGAAGTCCAGGGTGCTGAGCTCGTCGATCCCACCTTCCCGAAGCGCGTGCAGCAGCGCACGTACCCAGGTGTTGCCGGACTTGGGGTACGAGGCGATCCAGGCGGTCTGTGCCATCAGCTGACCTCGCGCAGGATCGGTGCAAGCAGGTCGGCCATGGCGACGGGGGAGACCGCCTGCATGTCGGTCAGGTTCCGCGGCACAGGGCGGGAGACGGTGACGGTCGCAGTCAACGGCATCGGCCGCGGTGGCGTCGCGCCCGGAACACGGCTGGCCAGCGGAATCAACGAGGCCCGCACCCCGTCCGTCTCTGCGTCGGACCTGACAGCCGTGAGCGCCCTCACCGAGTCCCTGACCCGAAGGTGGACGACCTGCGTGAGGACGGAATCCGGACGACTCGGCGCGCCCACTCGGGTTCGATCGCGGCCAGACGGCCATGCCTCCCGTGGGTAGTCGGGGAAGAGCCGCTCGGCGGGCTGCGTATCGGAGGTCGCCCACTCGCCGGTGGACCTGCAGGTGCCTGAGCCGTCGACGATGGCCAGTCCGTCGCTCACCAGCCCCCATCCGTGCCGCGTGAGCTGCAGACCGAGCAGGGTGGCGCCGGTGCGTCGGGGTCCGGTGATGATCGTGGCGTGACCGTCGCGCGCGACCACGCAGCCGGGAACTACCCGGAATCCGTGGGCCGCGTAGAACTGCGCGGTCGCCCATTCGCCGAGGCGGGCCCACGTCGCCGCTTGCGAGCTCGCGTCAGCCGCCCGGACCACGAGCGCGTCAAGACTGGTCGTGATCGACCCGAGTCCCGGCAGCCCGATGGTGACACTGGTGGCGTCTACCTGCCAGAAGGCCATGGGCGACGGGGGCGGTGGCGGGGCATTGTCGAACGTGACGGGAATCGGTGGAGCGACCACCTAGCGGCCTCGGGTCATCATCGGCTCGGAGTCCTCGATGAGCAGGGGAGAGTCATCGCCGACATCGACCAGGTCGATGCCAAACAGGGCGCGATGGGCGCGCACCGAGACCGCGATCGCGTCGAGCAGCTCGCTGGCCGATCCGAGTTCTCGCTCATCGATGTAGGCGGCAAAGTCCTCGGGCACCTGCCAGCCGATCGCGTGCTGTGTTGCGATCAGGGCGCGCGGCGAAGGCGGGGAGTCGAAGGTGACGCCCTCGGCGGCCGCATGCTGGAGGGCGGCGCCCGCCTTGGTCTCGGCATAGCGCCCGCCCAGCCTGAGTTCGTTGAGATACGCCTCGGTGATCATGCCCATGCGCGAGCGGCCCAGCCAGCTGTGCTCGAGTCGCATGATGAGTGCCTGGCCGCCGATCAGGACGCGAAGACCCCGGGCGTCGAGATCATTCTCGAGGGCGAATGACTCGAGTGACTCCTCGGTGATTCCCACGCGTCGACAGACGCTGGCTCGTGCGGCCGCGAACTCGGCCTCGGTAGGCGGCCCGCCAAGGAACTGCGACAAGGAGATGAGGGCCTGGGCCTGCCTGGCCCGGCTCATGTCCTCGTCGTATCGATCCTCGTGGAGATCGGCGTATCTGCGGATGCGGTCGAACGTCACCGCGAAGCCGTCAGGTGTCTCCACGACGACGTCGCGCGCGAGGCATGCCAGGAACGTCCCAGACATCGCCGTGTCCGGGCGGTCCTCGACGGGCATGGGCTCGCCTGGCAGTTCCCGCATGCGGTGCAGCAGTGCGATCGCGTCCTCGCGCTTGGGGTCGACGACGTGCGTCCTCATGAACTCCCGGATGCTTGCGCAACGTTCCGGATCGATTCCCAGCGACATCGCGTCGAGCGAGACGCTGCTAAGGCGGCGGTCTGGGAACCACCGATCCTTCTGCAGGGCAATCAGACGGACGCCGTCGTCAGGTGAGATGAGGCCGGTCTCGACTGCGGATCCGATGGCTGCCTTGATGGTCACCAGAGCGTCGGACAGCGCGCGGAACCCCTGCGCGAAGTCACCATGGGTGAGGGCGACCTCGTCGTCGTCCTCGATAGCTCCGGACGCGATCTGTTCGTAGATGCTGCCGACGCCGATCATCCCGTAAGCAGCGCATTCGGCCGCGCGGAGCGCTCCCATGCTGCTCGCCCCCAAGACCCAGATGCCCTGGTCCATGGCGTAGAGGATCTCCTTGTGGAATACCGACATGTTCGACAGGAAGGTGCCGTCGACGATTCCGATGGCGTGCGGTCGGTAGCGGTTTGCTGCGCCGAGAACGTCGCCCATCGCTGCGGGCGGCAGGACGATCACGTCCGGGTAGAGCGCGAGTGCGTCGGCCCGGGACAGTGATGGGCCAAGGAAGACGACGTCCGGTTTCGCGGTCATGCCGACGCCTCCACGAATGCCCGTGCGCGCGGACCGGTCTGCGCGTGCGCGAAGGGATAGCCCTCGAGGCCCGGGACGATCACGCGCGCGACCTGGACGGGCTCGTCTGGTTCGGTGTGGCGGATGACGATCACTCGCGGGAAGCCTGCGCCGACGAGCTTGCCAACCATCCAGGTGAGATCGCCGATCACGCTGCCGGTGCTGGAGTCGCCGAGCTCGACTAGTTGCTCGGTAGCAGGAACCTCGAAGACGTCGGGTCGTCGGGAGCCGGCAGAGCGCTGGCTTTCGAAGATGTCATCGCGCGCACCGGCGACGATCAGGCAGCGCGCCTGGCCGGCCTCTGTGACCGCGCGCACCAGGGCGGTTCGGGAGCTGACCCCCGCACCCGATCCCTTGAACGAACCGGTCGTCCCGCCTTCGACGTCGTGCAGGTACGCCACGACGATCGGCACGCCGATCTCGGTCGTCGCGTCGACGACCTCAAGCTGCAGCTTCGATCGCTCGATCCGGTCGGCGACGGACGGAGCCGCCTGCCGCAGCAACTCGTCGGCCAGCAGGTGCCTGCCCTTGGTGACGGTCGTCTTGAGCATCATGCCGTCGCGTTCGACGGCCTCCTGCAGCCCGGAGAGAACGGCTTCGAGGATGTGGGCACCACTCGCCAGTCCGTTAGACCCGGCGACGAACAGCTTCAGGCCGCCGTCGCCGAATAGCGAGACGGCGACGAGCGACTCCGGCACGTAGACCTCTTCGCCGGCGACGATGTCCCATCCGGGAACCCAGTTGATCGCGAGGTCCTCGGACCACAGGGCACCCTGCATCATCGGAAGATCGGCGCCAGATGCCACCTGCACGCCGAGTCGGCGCATGACCTTCTCGCTGGCCGAGACCGGGTCCAGGTCGAGGTTCTCCCACACGGACTGCTCGGCGCACTCCATGAAGGCACTGACCCAGCTCGCGTCGGGCGTGGATCCCTTGCCGCTTCCGCTGGACAGCGTCTTGCCTTGCGGCTTGACCGCCATGTGGACTGGCAGCCCGACGTGGTCAAATCCGGTGAGGTGCGCGACTCGGGTTATTCCGTAGTCCGCCATGTGCGGGGCGAGCGACTCGCGAAGGGCGCCGGCCTGCCGCGTGCGCAAACCCGATTCGGTCGCGACTGCTGTCGGAATCTCTGGATCCCCGGCCCGCAGAACACCGCTGAAGTCGAGTGTCACCATCGCGATCGAGCTACCCATCCATCATGACGTCGGAGCAACTCTGTGGGCTGCGGCAGTCGATCGCCGCAGCCCACAGATGGGAACTGCCGTTCGTATGAGAACGACGAACTACGCGGCTGCGCCGGCGGCCGCGGCGGGTGCTGCAGCGACCACGTCGGAGGTGGTGTTTCCGCCCGTGATGCCCTCAAGGTCCGAGTGCGTCGTGTTGATGTCCGACTGCGACGGAACGGCGACGCCCGCATCACGAAGGATGTTCGCGCGCTCCTCGGCCGACGTTGCTGACAAGACCTTGGTCTTGAGCTCCGGGTCGGCCTGCAGTGCCTTGGCGGTCTCGTGGAAAGTAGTGCTCATTCGGGCTCCCTAAGTCGACTGGCAAAGGCCGCGACGCGACCCACGGCCCAGTATGGACCCCCGCGCGTGTCCAGTCGGGCGACAGCGCCAAGACGTTGCATTTCGCCGACGCGAACATCAGCAGTCGACGGCCGCGCTACGTTGACCGGTGTCAGCACCGCACCTATCGTCGAGACTCCGTCGAGAACTGGAGACTGCTGTGAGTTCGCACGCTCCCCAGGGACTTGAAGTCTTCGACGGGGTGTTCGACCGCACGGCAGACCTCGTGAAGTATCTCGATGGGCTGGAGCGCTGGGAGCGGTCAGAGGTCTCCGGCTCGACGTCGTACACGAGTGACATCCGGACCAGTTCCTCGCTGGGCATGCCGTTCATCACCTATGCGAACCCGCCCTTGATCCACGACTTCGCCAAGGCCGTCTGGCAGCGGATGTCGAACTACGCGCTCGCATACTCTGTGCCCGTCTACCAGTACGAGCCGATCATCTTCAACAAGTACGAGCCTGGACAGCGCTTCGACACCCACCCCGACTACTTTCGCGGCTCGGATCGCGTGTTCTCCGCGGTCTTCTACCTGAACACACCGAAGGCGGGAGGCGCGACGACCTTCGTCCACTTCGACTACGAGGTCGAAGCCGTTGCCGGTCGTTTAGTAATCTTCCCGTCGAACTACCTTTTTGCGCATGCGGGGGCCGCACCGGTGGCCGACGTCAAGTACAGCGCTGCATTCTGGGCGCGGGGCTAGTGGTGAGGTAGCGATGAGTGCCAGCACAGGACCCGCCGATACGGCCGGCGCGGCAGCGCCGAAGACTCACCTGTCGAGCAGCCCTGACAGCCTCGACGAGCTCATCACCACCACAAAGACACATGCGTGGTGGGCGCTGTGGGCGATCGCGGCCGCCGTCTTCTTCGTGTTCATCTGGTCCCTGGTAGCCACGATTCCGCAGCAGGTCTCGGGCGTCGGAGTCGTCTCGTCATTCGACTACATCTCTGACCTCTCGGCCCCGGTAGCGGGGATAGTCGACGACGCGACGGCCGAGCCCGGAGGCGCGGTCGCAGCAGGCGAGGTCGTTGCGACGGTCAGGCCGTTCGACGGCGGCGACGACGTCCCAGTGGTCTCGCCGGTGGACGGGACCATGCACTCGGTCTTCGTGAACAAGGGGGAGGGTGTCGAGGCCGGAACTGTCCTCGCGCAGGTGGTCGCGAACCCGGACCCGAGCAAGGGCATCCGCGTCATCACGTATCTCCCGGCCAGCGCAGCACTCGCCTTCGACGTCGGGCAGGTCGTGAGCGTGTCGTTCACGGACATCACCTCAGGCGACTCGGCTACGACGACCGCGACGGTCCAGCAGGTGGCGGACGTGCCCTCGGGCATTGAGTCGATGAAGATCTCGGCTGGCTCGGCAACAATCGCCGAGGAGTGGATGCAGGAGGCGGGCGGCACGCCCTACCGGATCGCGGTGGACATCACCGACTGGTCATCGACAGGCGCAGGAGCGCCGCCGGCGCCGGGCTCGGTCGTCTCGATCGTCAATACGTACGCGAGCCTGCATCCGATCGAACTGCTCTTCGGCGGGAACTGATGGCAGTCGACTCACCGGTCGCGGGGTCTGACGCGACGGCGAAGGTCCGTGTCGTGACGTCGCCCGAACGCGTCAAGGTCCCCACGATCCTCCAGCAGGCTCAGGTCGAGTGCGGTGCTGCCTGCCTGGGCATGATCCTCGCCTTCAACGGCAAGTGGGAGAGCCTGGACGTCCTGCGCGCTGCCTGCGGAGTCTCACGCGACGGTGCCAGCGCGGTCGCGATCGTCGAGGCCGCCGCCGGCTACGGCCTGGAGTACCAATCGCACCGGGGCGAGATCGGCGATCTCAACGGCCTCGCCGTTCCGGCGATCCTGTGGGTCCGGCGATCGCACTTCGTGGTTCTCGAGGGAGCTCACGGCGGCAAGTTCTACCTCAACGATCCCGGCAGGGGCAGGCGCGTCGCCAGTGCCGAGGAATTCGAGGGGGAGTACTCAGGCGCGGCAATCACGTTCACAAAGATGCCTGCCTTCGCGCCGGGCGGCCACGAGTACCGCGCCATGCCCGGACTGTGGCAGCGGCTGAAGAACAGTGCGTCGGGCGTGCGGTTCGCCGTGTTCGCCGGGCTGCTCGCCATGCTTCTCGGGCTGGTGCTCGCGCCGATCAGCCAGGTGTTCGTCAACGACGTACTCGGGCAGGATCGCGACGCCATCCTGCCCGGCCTGATCGCAGTGCTACTGATCATCGGCCTGTTCCGCGGCGGACTGACCCTGCTGGAGTTCGGTGTCATCAGCCGTCTTCAGGCGAAGGTGACGATGGTCGGCACCGGGACCTTCGTAGACCGGCTCATGCGACTGCCCCTGCTGTTCTACATGGAGCGATCGGTTGGCGACCTCAGCCAGCGGGTGGCCTACAACTCGATCGTGGCGCAACTGCTCGCGACGCAGATGGCCAGCGCAGCCATCGCTCTCATCGGCGCTGTCGGATACGCAGCGCTGCTGATCTACTACAACTGGTTCATCGGCCTCGTGGTGCTCGTGCTGTCGCTGCTGAACGTGTTGGCTTTGCGGCTGGTGATGAACCGCCGGACCAACGCCCAGAGTCGGGTGATCAGGCGCCAGAACGAGTTGCGCGGCACGACGACCGCGTCGATCCAGGGCATCGAGACGATCAAGTCCACCGGAATGGAGGACGACGTCTTCCGCACGCTCACCGGGCAGCAGTCGGACTACATCTCCGCGACGGCGACGTTGGTACCGACGTCCGCGCTGCTGATCTCCGTGCCCGTGCTCCTGTTCGCGCTCACCAACGCCTCGATTCTCGTCATCGGTGGGTACCTGACCATCCAGGGCAGCTTCACGATCGGTGGGCTGCTCGCGGTGTCCGCGCTGGCGGCGAACCTCAACAGCCCGATCCAGACCCTCATGAGCACCGGCGGGCAGCTCCAGGTCGTGACGTCGAGCCTCCGTGCGCTCGACGACGTGATGGCTAACGCACCTGCAGAGCGGTTCGACCGCCCAGTGCTTCAGCCTGGTGAGCCGGTGCCGGTCCTGACCGGGCGCATCACGCTCGAGGATGTCTCGTACGGCTATGGCGACAAGGCGCCGCTGGTGATCGAGGGCTTCAGTCTCGACCTGACCCCGGGCAAGCGGGTGGCCCTCGTCGGCGGCTCGGGAGCCGGCAAGTCCACGATCGGCAATCTGGCAGCGGGGCTCTATCAGCCTCGGTCTGGACGCGTCCTGTACGACGGCAAGCCGATGACCGACTACGAGGTCGGCGTTATCGAACGCGTCGTCTCCAAGGTCGACCAATCCATCGTGCTGTTCGAGGGGACGGTCCGACAGAACGTAACGCTGTGGGACGACACGATCTCCGAGGAGGATGTGCGCCGTGCGCTCGCAGACGCGCAGGTGCTGCACGACGTACTCGCCCGCGAGAACGGCATCGACTGCCTGGTCTCAGAGAACGGTCGCAACTTCAGCGGGGGGCAGTGCCAGCGGATCGAGATCGCGCGAGCGCTCGTACTCAACCCGCGCGCGATCATCCTCGACGAGGCGACCAGCGCCCTCGACGACATCACCGAGATGCTCACCGACAACGCACTGCGCCGCCGCGGTGTCGCCTGCCTGATCATCGCCCACCGGCTGAGCACCATCCGTGATGCGGACGAGATCATCGTTCTCGGGCGAGGTGGCGTGCTTCTCGAACGCGGCACTCATGACGAGCTGCTCGCCGCGGGTGGTGCCTACAAGACGATGATCGACGAGGCCGGGATGGGTGGCGATGTCGGTACCTAGCGGCGCCTCGACCGGCACGCCTCCGGTCGTGGCCATCAGCCTGTCGCCGGGGAGCGACCCCGCTCTCGTATCCGCGGGAACGGCGGACCTGTTCGCACTCGACGAGCTAGGAATCAGGTTCCCGATCGCGGTACTCACGCACGGGATGTTCGCCTACTCGGCGGCGAGCCCCGTGAACCTGCTGCTCATCCCACGGCAGGGCGGAGTTGTATCTGTCGCGTCGCCGGACCCCGGGGATGGCGCGGCGGCGGTGTCGACGTTCGCAGCGGCGGTCACAGCGTCGCTCGGATCCGTCGCGGCGCCCCTGGCCGACGTGGGCAAGGACGACCTGCCTGCGGTCCTTGCCGCAGTGGTCGCCAGCGCGCAGGCAGCGGATCTCACGCGCAGGAACGCCAGCATGCAGAAGAGCCTGAACCTGTCGCAGACGCTTTTCGACACAGCTTTGTCGCGCATGGCCTTCTCGTCCGAGACGCTGCGCGATCCTGTGGCTGCGGGTGGTGCGCACCGCCTGCTCACCGTCATGGCGATCCTCGGCAATGCGGGCGGATTCGCGATCAACGCGCCGACGCCCGAGGCACTGCACGACACGACTGATCCGCTGCGTCTCGTCGCGCACGCGTCCGGGGTCCGCTATCGGCCCGTGAGCCTGGTCTCGGGATGGTCGCACGCAGCGACGTCGAACTTCCTGTCCGCCCTCGCCGCACCCGGTGCCCCGCCCGAGCCGGTCGCGCTCATGAAGGTCAATTCCGGCTATGAGTACCAGCGCGCCTCTGATCCCGCTCCGCTCAGGCTGACCCCGGAGATCGAGAAGTTCATCGTTCCGAAGGGATTTGAGTTCTACGCACCGCTGACTCCCGACCGGGTGGCTCGGGTGCGAGACGTGCTTCGCCTGGGCTTGCGTGGCTCCGGAAGGCTCTGGCTCCTGGCCGGAGCGATGGCACTCGGAGTCGCGCTCCTGGGCATGCTCACTCCAGTGCTGACCAGCTTCGTGGTCGGAGTTGCCGTTCCGCGCGGGGAGTCCGGGCTGCTCGTCCAGGTCGGACTCGCGCTCATGGTCGCTGCGGGCATCGCGTTCGTGTTCTCCCTCGTGCAGAACTTCACCGTGTCGTACATCTCGCAACGGGCGACCCGGAACATGCAGGCCGCGTTCTGGGATCGAGTGCTGTCGCTGCCCGCCTCCTTCTTCCGCGACTACAGCAGCGGTGACCTTGCCGTCCGGGTACTGGCAGTGGACACGCTGCAGTCGCTCGTCAGCGTCCAGGTGGTCAGTGCTGCGCTTGCCGCGGTGTTCGGCCTGGTGAACCTCATCTTGATGTTCCAGTACGACGCGATGCTCGGCCTCGTCGGCCTGGTGTTCCTCGCCTTGACGTTCACGGTGCTGCTCGTGGGAATTCGGTTCGTGTCGAAGTACGCGACCGGGGCGCTGACCGCGTCGAAGAGCGCGAACGGCTGGCTCGTGCAGATGCTGTCCGGCATCACCAAGATCCGGATCGCCAACGCCGAGTCCCGCATGGAATCGCAGTACTTCGACATCGCGCGGGCCCAGGCCGTCGCGCAGTCCCAGCAGACGATGGTGATCGGACGAATCAGTTCGTGGTTCGCGTTCGCAGCCTCTGGTGCGTCGGCGCTGTTCTACCTCGTGATCCTGGTCCAGTGGCAGGGCGGGTCGGCGCCGATCTCGACCGCCGACTACCTGGCGTTCGCGAGCGCCTACGGACTCGCGTTCGCCGCGGTGTCGGGCCTGACGGGGTTGATCTCGCCGATCGCGAACGCGGCACCGACGTTCAACCTGCTCGCGCCCATCATGGAGGCCCTGCCCGAGACGGCCGGCGGCAAGCAGGACCCTGGCACGTTGACCGGCCACATCGAGCTGCGCGACGTCGTCTTCAGGTACACGCCCGACGGGCCGGCGATCCTCAAGGGACTCAACCTCGTCGTCGAGCCTGGCCAGATGGTTGCCCTCGTGGGTCCGTCCGGCGCAGGCAAGTCGACGATCACCAGGCAGTTGCTCGGCTTCGACACCCCCGAGTCCGGACAGGTTCTGTACGACGGACGCGACCTGCGCGACCTGGATCCCACTTTGGTTCGCAGCCAGATGGGAGTTGTCGTCCAGGAGGGCAAGGTGACGCGGGGGAGCATCCTCAGCAACATCCTTGGTGCGGGATCCAAGGACGAGGCCCTGGCGTGGGCGGCGGCGGAGAAGGCGGCGCTCGCCGACGACATCCGGGCAATGCCGATGCAGATGCAGACCATCGTCGACCCCACCAACGTGTCGGGCGGTCAGGCGCAGCGCGTGCTGCTCGCACGCGCCCTCGTGCACAACCCCGCGATCCTCATCCTCGACGAGGCCACGAGCGCACTCGACAATGCGAGCCAGGCCCAGATCACTGAGGCGATGAAGGAACTCAATGCGACGCGCATCGTCATCGCGCACCGACTGTCGACCATCATCAGCGCGGACCTGATCGTCGTCCTGGAAGCAGGTGTCGCGGTCGAGTCGGGTACCTACGACGACCTGCTCGCCAGGAACGGCGTCTTCACCTCGCTGGTCAAGCGCCAGATCGTCTGACCGCTCAGTTCCCCGCGGACGCGAGCTCGTCGAGGCGCTCGTACGACTCCCGCATCCCGCCTTCCATGCCAGATGCCATGGCTGCGTCCCGGCTCTCCATCGTCTGGTGCAGCGTGTGGCCATGGACGAGCGTCCCGCCGTCGATGGGCTCGAAGGTGACGCTGTCGATCGAGGACGGGTACTCCTCGAAGATGAACGTCGCGACGATGCGGTGCGGAGGATCGAGCTCGAGGTACTCGCCACGGAAGTTGTACTCGGTGCCGTCAGGAGCTCTGTGCACGTAGTGGTACTGGCCGCCCACTCGCAGGTCGACCTCGCACACGGGCATCTCCAGGTATCGCGGCCCGAGCCAGCGGCGCATGTGCTCAGGTGTGGTCCACAGCTCGTACAGGAGCTCGGGGCTGGCCTTGACGAATCGCTCGGTGATGATCGTCGGCTCGTCGGCGGGGGCAGTGACGAGCAATTCCGCGGTGTTCATGTCTTCTCCTGATTCGGGTCGGGTGTGTTCGTGAGTTCGTCGATGTAGCTGTCAAGTCGTTCGAAGCTGGCTTCCCAGTACTGGCGGTAGCCGCCCAGCCAGTCGGACAGCTGCGCGAGGCGGTCGGCCTCCAGGTGGCACGGACGGCGCTGGCCTTCCCTGCGTCGGGAGACCAGGCCCGCGCGTTCGAGGACCTGTACGTGCTTGGTGATCGCGGGCTGGCTCATGGCGAAGTGCGAGGTGAGGTCGACGATGCCGGTGTCGTCGTCGGCGAGCCTGGCCAGGATCGAGCGCCGCGTGGGGTCGCTCAGGGCGAAGAAGGCCAGGTCGAGCTGCTCGTCTGTTGCCGTAGGAGCCATAACCATATGGTTATATAACTTCGACGATCTGTCAAGCCTGGGAATCCAGCCATCGCACTATGCCGTGCACGTTCGCGCCGACGCCGGAGAGCTCGTCGAATTTCTGCACCCGGTCGTCGTCGGCGTAGAAGGCCGGATGCCGCTCGCGGTCCTTCTCGCGGACCATCGCGATGGTGTGCTCGACGTCGGGAGAGGTCGCGTGCGCCGCCGCGACGGCCTCGACCCAGTAGCGCAGTTCCGCCTCCGAGCGGTCGAGCGTGTCGCGCACGTCGTGCACCGGCCCGAAGTGGCTGAACAGCAGCCGAACGGCGCCCGCGTCGCGCATGCGGCTCAGGGAGGACAGCGCGAGGTCCAGATCGAAGTCCGGCGGCGGTGTGGCCGGCCTGACGTCGGCAGTCTCGGGGACGTAGACGCCGGCAGCATCACCGGTGTACAGATCGCCCGTCTGCGTGTCGAGCAGGCCGACGTGGTGCGAGGCGTGGCCCGGATTGTGGAAGGCATCGAGCCTGCGGCCGTCTCCGAGATCGACCGTGCCGGCCTCTCCGAGAGTGGTGAGGCGCTCCGCGGGCACCGGTCTCAGGTCGCCGAACAGCCGGTCCATATCTGGGCCGAACACGCGGTGTGCGCTGGCCACCAGCCGTGACGGGTCGACCAGGTGGCGGGCGCCGCGCTCATGGACCACGACCTGGGCGTTCGGGAATGCCTCGGCTATGTCGCCGACGCCGCCGGCGTGATCGAGGTGGATGTGCGTGACCACGATCGTCGCGAGGTCCGGTGCTCCGATGCCGAGCTGATCGAGGGCGGCGATCACGGTCGCGGCGGAGCGGGCCGTGCCCGTCTCGATGAGGCACGGGCGACTGCCCCGGATGAGGTACCCGGACGTGATCCCCTCGTACCCGCCCATGCGCGTGTCGAGGTGGAACACGTCGTCGCCCAACGACTCGATCTCGGTCACCGGGACATTGTCCACCGCGGGACGCGACGTGGGCTGGCATCCACAGACTGCGCGTGTGTCATCGCAGGTCGACGAACCGTGCGGAATCGTGGCGTCGCCGGCCGGGAGCCGGGGACTCAAGGAGGGTCATGGCCGAGTCTGAACCCCAGGGATCGACATCGTTCAGCGAGGCGACGATCGTCGGACGGCTCGGTGCGCGGGTCGAGCAGCGGGTGCTGCCGAGCGGCGACACCGTAACGACATTCACGGTCGTGGTCGACCGGCCAGCGCGAGACCGGAGCGCGGGCCGGGGCACGCAGGTCGATGCGATCGCCTGCCAGACGTTCCGGGCTCCGGTCGCCCGGCGCCTCGACTCTCTCGCGGAAGGGGACTGGGTGCGGGCTGAAGGACCGCTGCGGCGCAGGTTCTGGCGTGCGGGTGCTGGGCTCGGCAGCGCGATGGAAGTGGATGTGCGGCGCCTGGAAAGGATCCGCGTGCGACCATAAGGGCGTGCACGAGGACGCCCCTGACCGATCGCACCGCGAGTCTGCCTTCGGGGATTACGAGTCCGTCGCGGGAGATCCCGACGGCAACCCGTACGACTGGTACCAGCGTGCTCTGTCCCTCCTCGACTCCGGGAACAGCGACGCAGCTGCGGTGCTGCTGGTGCGACTGCGGGAGATCGACCCATCCTCGACGTCGGTACTCGAGGCGTTAGCTCGCGCGATGTTCGACAGTCGCCGCTATCCCGAGGCGGTCGAGGCATTCACCGAGCTGGTGGAGCGCAGTCCCGCCGAGGACTACGGGCACTTCGGACTGGGCATGTCGCTGTGGCGGCTCCAGCGCTTCCCCGAGGCGCGAGATCATCTGGCCATGGCGTTCGTCATGCGCCCCGAGCGCTCGGAGTACGGCAGCGCTCTCGCGCAGGTCAAGGCGACCCTGCGCGCCCGCGGTCTGGCCGGCCTGCCGCTGCAGGGCCCGATCAGCACATGACCGTCGCTGACTCGTCCGCGCTTGTGGACCGATTCGACGCGCTCCTGTTCGACTTGGACGGTGTTGTCTACGTCGGCCCGGATGCGGTGCCCTACGCCGCGGAGGTCATCGCCGAATCCGGTCGCCGCGGCGTCGCGTGTGCGTATGTGACCAACAATGCTGCGCGGCCCGCTGCCGCGGTGGCCCAACACCTGAGTGACCTCGGCATCACTGCAACGACGGCCGATGTCGTCACCTCGCCGCAGGCCGCCACGTCGGTTCTCGCACGATTCGTCCCCGACGGTGCACGGGTGCTGGTTGTTGGCGGGCCGGGGATCACCGAGGCGCTGCAGGAACGTGGTTATGTGCCGGTGTACCACCTTGACGACGACCCGGCAGCCGTCATGCAGGGCTACTCGCCAGACCTCAGTTGGCGCGACCTCGCCGAGGCGACCTTTGCCGTGCGCACCGGCATTCCCTGGATCGCGACGAATCCGGACCTGACCTTTCCTACCCCGCGCGGAGTCGCACCCGGCAACGGTGCGTTCGTGAACGTCGTCGCCCAGACCGTAGGCCGGCGACCGGATGCCGTTGCCGGCAAGCCCGAGCCGCCCCTGCTCCTCGAGGCGGTCGCGCGAACCGGTGCCACGCGCGCCCTGATGATCGGTGACCGTCTCGACACCGATATCGCGGCTGCAGCCCGGGTCGGGATGCCGTCGCTCCTGGTGTTCACCGGCGTGACGACCTTCGCCGAATTGCTCGCCGCCATTCCCGAGGAGCGCCCCGACTACCTGGGCTACGACCTGCGCACCCTGCTGACCGCCTACCCCGAGGTCAACTGCGGAGATCTCGCGGCGAACTGCGGTGACTGGTCGGCGCACGTCGACGGCGGAGTGCTCATGCTGGCCGGGCCGGCGGCCGGCGGAGCCTGGGATGCGGTCAGGGCCGCCGCGCGCCTGGCTTGGGCCTGCGCGGACCGAGGTGTCGCACTCCAGCACGACGCGGCTGTGGTCAAACTGGCCGCACTTGCCGAGGCGGACGCCGTCTCGGGCGGGTACGGTGGACCCGGCACGTGAACGACGTGCACTGAAGGAGCCGACACCGTGCTGGACGATCTACGCACCTACCTCCAATTGGCGAGCGGAGTCACCGAGGCGACGACGAGCAAGGCCCGCGACGCGGTCAGCGCGCTGCTGGCCCAAGGCCTGTCCTTGTCGACGCGAGCGATGCCCGCTCCCGAGATGATGGGTCAGGTTCAAGAACTTGCCGACGACCTCGTCACGACGAGCCGCAACAACCGGGAGATGCTCGTCGGCATGATCCGCGCGGAAGTAGATCGCGCGGTGGGGCGCATGGGCTTTGTTCGCGAGGACGAGCTGGCAGCGCTGCGCCGTCACGTGCAGCGCCTGGAGAAGCAGATTGCCGATCTCGACGTCTCGGCGCACGCTCCTTACACAGATGCGCCCGACGCGCCCGTGCCAACCGAGGCCGTAGCGCCTGATGAGCCAGCGGCCGAGGAGCCAGCACCCGCGCCGGCCGTGAAGAAGAAGCGCATCATCGTGCCCGAGGCAGGCGCGCCGTCATGACCGCCGCCGAGTTCGATACTGCTGACGAAGACCTCGTCCTGGTCGAAGAGGTCGAGGAGGAGCTCGTGCTTCCCGTGTGGGAGCCGACCGGCGAGCACCGGGTCGATGCCGCGCTCGACCTGCTGACCACCCTCGATCCCGACGACGTCTCCACGCATGCGCCGGTCTTCGACGAGGTCCATCAGCAGCTGCGCAGCACCCTGGCCGATCTCGACTCGGCCTCGTCCTGAGCGCTGCTGCGGGACGGGTGCGTCGTGGCTCGTCGGCGCCTTGATACCGAGCTCGTGCGGCGCGGACTGGCCCGTTCGCGCGACCATGCACGCGAGCTGATCGACGCCGGACTGGTCAAGGTGCGAGGGGCGTTCGCCACGAAGCCAGCCACCCAGGTCGAGGACTCCGACGCGATCGTCGTCATCGACGACGACCCCCATGCGCACTACGTCTCACGCGGCGCCCACAAGCTCATCGGAGCCCTCGACCGCTTCTCGGCGATCCGGGTGGCTGACCGCATGTGCCTGGATGCGGGGGCCTCGACCGGTGGATTCACCCAGGTGCTGCTCGAGCGCGGTGCGGCGCGGGTGCTCGCCGTCGACGTCGGATACGGGCAGCTGGCCTGGCCGGTGAGAACCGATCCGCGGGTCGAGGTCCTTGAGCGCACGAACGTCCGCAATCTCGACGTGGCCGATGTGCCGTTCAGGCCCGACATGGTCGTCGCCGACCTGTCGTTCATTCCGCTCGGCCTGGTCATCCCTGCGCTCTCAGCCGTGGCACTCGCCTCGTGCGACTTCGTGCTGATGGTCAAGCCGCAGTTCGAAGTGGGTCGGGCCGCCGTGGGAGACGGAGTGGTTCGGGAGCCCGCGCTGCGGGAGTCCGCGGTTGCCGGAGTCGCCGCAGCGGCCGGCGCGGCGGGCCTGGGAGTCGTCGACGTGGTCGCCAGTCCGCTGCCCGGGCCGAGCGGCAACGTGGAGTACTTCCTGTGGCTCGCACGGTCGAACGGCAGGATGGGTACCTCGGACGGACGATGCCTTGACAGCGCATCGCTCGTCGACGCGATCGCCAGGGCCGTGAGTGAGGGACCGCAGTGACAGACGACACCGCGACAAGGCGTGTCCTTCTTGTCGTCAACCATCGCAGCACCGAGGCGACCGGTGTCCTGACGTCCGTCATCGGGGCTCTCATCGCGTCTGGCGCGGAGGTCGTGGTGACCAACGAGGATCGCGACGCGATTCTCGCGGCGGGCGGGCCCGCAGTCGACGCAGCCGTGACCGTCGTCGATTCCGATGAGCACGCGGCCGATGGAGCCGACGTCGTCGTCGTCCTCGGGGGAGACGGCACCGTCCTTCGCGCGGCCGAGCTCGCGCGCGGCAGCGAGGCGCCGCTGTTCGGCGTGAACCTCGGGCACGTCGGATTCCTGGCCGAGGCCGAGCCTGACGATCTGTCCGCCGTCGTCGATGCCATCGTGAACCGTCGGTGGGAGGTCGAGGAGCGCATGACTCTCGACATCCGCATCCTTCACAGCGGCGAGCTCCTGCATCAGACCTGGGCGCTGAACGAGATGGCGCTCGAGAAGCGCGCCCGCGAGCGCATCATCGACATCGTCGTCGAGGTCGATGGCCGTCCGCTGTCTCGTTGGGGATGCGACGGAGTCGTGTGCGCGTCACCGACTGGCTCCACGGCCTACGCATTCTCCGCCGGGGGACCGGTGATCTGGCCCGAGGTGTCGGCAATGCTGGTCGTGCCGCTCAGTGCGCATGCGCTGTTCGCCCGACCGCTCGTCGTCTCGCCCACGTCCGTCGTCGCTTTCGAGGCCGGCCACGACGTATCCGCGCTGATGTCCGCCGACGGACGCCGCATGATCGACGTGTCCGGTGACAGTCGCATCGAGGTTCGGCAGCACCCGAAGCCCGTGCGGTTCGCCCGCCTGGCGAAGGCGCCGTTCACCGATCGCCTTGTCGCCAAGTTCGAGCTGCCCGTCGCAGGGTGGCGGGGACGGCGGTCGGAGGGCGCATGATCAGCGAGTTGCGCATCCGCGGTCTCGGGGTGATCGACGACGCCGTCGTGCCGTTCTCGCCAGGACTGACCGTGCTCACCGGGGAGACCGGAGCCGGCAAGACGATGGTGCTCAGCGGGCTCGGACTGATCATGGGACGCAAGGCCGACGCCGGCGATGTGCGCACGGGCTCTCCGCGCGCGGACGCCGATGGCGAGTGGCTGCTCGATCCGGCCGACGCGGTCGACGTGGTCGCGCGGCTCGAGGAGGCCGGCGCCGACGTCGAAATCGACGGGGGACGTGTCGTCCTGCTGCTCAGCCGCTCCGTTGCCGCCGAGGGCCGGAGCAAGGCATTCGCCGGTGGCCGCAGCGTGCCTGCCGGCGTCCTCGCCGAGATCACCGAGCACCTGATCGCTGTGCACGGCCAGTCCGACCAGGCACTGCTCCGCGAGGCTCGCCAGCAGCGCGATCTGCTTGACAGATTCGGCGGAGCGAAGCTGGCCGCGACGATCGGCGAGTACCGCACCGCCTTCGCCGACTGGCGAGAGGCCGAGTCGGAACTTCGCGAACTCGTTGACAGCCGCACGGAACGGCTTCGCGACGCGGCACTGCTGCGCCACGGCATCGACGAGATCGCGGCAGTGCAGCCGGTGTCGGGCGAGGACGAGGCGCTGAAGTCGCAGGCGACCGTTCTGGCGCACTCGACCGACCTGATAGCCGAGATCGGCAGTGCCCGCGCACTGCTCGCCGGGGATGACGATGCGTCGGTGACCAGCGCCGCGGAATCCGTGGCCCAGGCGCGGCGGTCCGTCGACAGGGCAGCCGCGCTCGACGCGAGTCTGCTGCCGCTGCTTGCCCAGTTCGACGGGCTCGTCGCGGGGGTCGATTCGGTCGCGGCCGAACTGGGCCACTACCTGCAGGGCATCGACGCCGATCCCCAGCAGCAGGCCGCGGTCGAGGAGCGGCGCCAGCAGATCTCGGCGCTCAAGCGTCGCTACGGCCCCGGGCTCGACGATGTCCTGGACTGGTGGGCGTCCGCCGAGCAGAAGGTAGGCGCAGCCGACGGCGCCGACGCCCGCATCGAGCAGCTCACCGAGCAGGCCGCGCGGCTTCGCGAATCCACCACGGCGCTGGCGGCTCGTCTGACCAAGCAGCGCACCGCTGCCGCAGGCGCGTTCTCACGCGCGGTCAGCGAGGAACTGCATGCGCTCGCCATGGCGGATGCCGAACTCAGCATCGCCCTCGACACCACGATCGAGATCACGAAGTTCACCGTTGACGGAGCGGACACCGTCGCGATGCTCCTCAAGCCGCATGCCGGAAGCGAGCCCAGGCCGCTGGCCCGGGGCGCGTCCGGTGGCGAACTGTCACGGATCATGCTCGCCATCGAGGTCGTGCTCGCCGGCGTCAACAGCGTGCCGACGTTCGTCTTCGACGAGGTCGACGCCGGCATCGGCGGCAAGGTAGCGGTCGAGGTCGGGCGCAGGCTGGCCCGGCTCGCGCGCACGGCGCAGGTCATCGTCGTCACCCACCTGCCCCAGGTTGCGGCATTCGCGGATCGTCATGTCGTCGTGTCGAAGGACCAGGACGGCCGGGTGACGGCGGCCAGCGTCAGTGCGGTCGAGGGCGAGGACCGGGTCCGCGAACTCGTGCGCATGCTGTCGGGACTGGAGGATTCCCAGTCGGGTGCCGAGCACGCGGCCGAACTGCTCGCTCTCGCGGCGGGCGAACGCGCGTGACGATCGAGTACCTCGCGACCGAGGCCCCGCCGCGGCGACGGTGGTCATGGATCACGGGCCTCGCGGTGGTGCTGGTGATCGCCGCCGTCGCGGGGTTCCTGGTGTGGTCGGACCGCACGAAGAGTGCCGCGAACGAAACGTTGAGCGCGGCCGTGTTGCAGGCCCAGGACCGCGCGCGGATCGGCGAGGGTCAGGTGACATCCACGCTGGCCTACGCGAGCCCGATGATCTGGTCGACCGAGGTGCCCGAGGATGTCCAGGCCGATCTTCGAGCCCTCGTGGAGCGCAGTGCCGCCGAGGCAGCGGCCACGCTCACCGAACTCGCCGAGTCGGTGAATGGCACCACGCTCCTGCCGTGGCAGACGGCGCAGCAACAGGCACGCGACGCCGTCCTCGGGCTCATCGTTGCCGAGCGGGCGCGCTTCGACACGATCGCCGCAGACGCGCGCCAGATCGGGTCGGTGCTTGCGCAGCCCAGGCCCTCAGAAGCCGAAGCGCTCGCCGCTCTCCGCGCGTCCGGCGCCGACGAAGACGCGAGCCGCTGATAGTCTGGTCTTCCATGGAGAAAACGACGACCAAGCACCTGTTTGTCACCGGGGGCGTCGCCTCCTCACTGGGTAAGGGCCTCACCGCCTCTTCACTCGGCAGCCTGCTGAAAGCTCGCGGGCTTCGCGTCACGATGCAGAAGCTGGATCCGTACCTGAACGTCGATCCCGGCACGATGAATCCGTTCCAGCACGGCGAGGTCTTCGTCACCGACGACGGTGCTGAGACCGACCTCGATGTCGGCCACTACGAACGCTTTTTGGACACCGACCTCCATGGCTCGGCCAACGTCACGACCGGTCAGGTGTACTCGACGGTCATCGCCAAGGAGCGACGCGGGGAGTACCTCGGCGACACCGTCCAGGTGATCCCGCACATCACGAATGAGATCAAGTCACGCATCCGACGCATGGCCAGTCCCGATGTCGACGTCGTCATCACCGAGGTCGGCGGCACCGTCGGAGACATCGAGTCCCTCCCGTTCCTCGAGGCGATCCGCCAGGTCCGCCACGAGATCGGTCGCGAGAACGTCTTCTTCCTGCACGTCTCGCTGCTTCCGTACATCGGCCCATCCGGCGAGCTGAAGACCAAGCCCACGCAGCACTCGGTCGCCTCCCTTCGCAATATCGGCATCCAGCCCGACGCGATCGTGCTCCGCGCCGACCGCGAGGTCCCGTCGAGCATCAAGCGCAAGATCTCGCTGATGTGCGACGTCGACACCGAGGCGGTGGTCGCCGCCGTCGACGCGGCGAGCATCTACGACATCCCCAAGGTCCTCCACCGCGAAGGCCTTGATGCGTATGTGGTCCGGCGCCTGGACCTGCCGTTCCGCGATGTCGACTGGACGGTGTGGGACGAACTGCTGCGCCGCGTCCACAAGCCAGCGAACGAGGTCACGATCGGACTCGTCGGCAAGTACATCGACCTGCCCGACGCCTACCTGTCGGTCACCGAGGCCATGCGCGCCGGCGGATTCCACAACGACTGCCGCGTGAATATCCGCTGGGTGTCCAGCGACGACTGCGCGACACCCGAAGGCGCGGAGCGCAACCTCGGCGACCTCGACGGCATCGTCGTTCCGGGCGGGTTCGGGGTTCGCGGAATCGAGGGCAAGCTGGGGGCGCTGCGCTACGCACGTGAGAACCGGCTGCCAGCGCTCGGCCTGTGCCTGGGGCTGCAGTGCATGGTCATCGAATACTCCAGGAACGTTGTCGGGCTCGAAGGCGCGAACTCGCTCGAGTTCGACGAGTCCACGCCGCATCCGGTCGTCGCCACCATGGCCGATCAGCGTGACGTGGTCTCGGGCGAGCGCGACATGGGCGGCACGATGCGCCTTGGCCTGTATCCCGCGAAGCTCGCCGAGGGCTCCCAGGTCGCGAACGTGTACGGGCTTCCGTACGTCGACGAGCGCCATCGCCACCGCTACGAGGTCGCGAACGCGTACCGCCCGCAGCTCGAGGCGGCAGGCCTTCGCTTCTCCGGCACCTCGCCCGACGGCCGGCTGGTGGAGTTCGTCGAGCTGCCCGCCGAGACTCATCCGTACTACGTCGGCACCCAGGCGCACCCGGAGTTCCGTTCCCGACCCACCCGCGCGCACCCGCTGTTCGCCGGGCTCGTCGCGGCCTCGCTCGCGCACTCCCAGCAGCAGCACGAAGCACTAGCGCAGGGATGACCGACGAGCCCGAGGTCTGGAACGGCCCGGTCGTCGACGCAGGACAGTCTCGACCCGTCCTCAGCCGCGACGTGCAGTTCGTCGGCAACGTCTGGGAGATCGTCAGCGACGTCGTCGACTTCGGGACCTCGTCGATAACACGCGACATCCAGTTGCATCCTGGCGCGGTGGCGATCATCGCCCTCGATGATCAGGACCGTGTCCTGCTCATCCGGCAGTACCGGCATCCGGTCGGCATGTACCTGTTCGAGCCGCCCGCCGGACTTCTGGACGTCACCGGTGAGCCAGCCCAGGACACGGCGGCCCGCGAGCTGGCCGAGGAGGCCGGCCTTGTAGCGGGGGAGTGGCACGTCCTCGTCGACCTCTTCAATAGCCCGGGCGGGTCGTCGGAGGCCATCCGCATCTACCTGGCCCGAGACCTGCGCGAGATCGCGGGCGGTCGGCACCGAACCGGCGAGGCCGAGGAGGCCTTCCTCCCGCAGGCCTGGGTCGACCTCGACGAGGCTCGCGCGTTGGTCATGAGCGGCAAGGTCGGCAGCCCGCACGGCGTCGCCGGCGTGCTCGCCGCCTGGTCCTCGCGCACCGATGACTGGTCCGACCTTCGCCCCGCAGACGCACCGTGGCCGGCTCGCGACCACCTCGTCGCGAGTGATCGGGTGTTCCTTCGCCCTGCGCACTAGGGCGCGACCTTAGGCTAGGCACAGGGTCCCGGCCCGGGGTCCACGGACGAGGCAGGCACATGTGAAGGTCGGCATCCCGCGAGAGATCAAGAATCACGAATATCGTGTGGCGATCACCCCGGCAGGCGTCTTCGAGCTGGTCCGCCACGGCCACGAGGTCGTCATCGAGACCGACGCCGGAGTGGGGTCCTCGATCCCGAACGCCGACTACGTGGCTGCCGGCGCGACGATCCTGGCGACCGCCGACGAGGTCTGGGCCGCCGCGGACATGATCTTGAAGGTCAAGGAGCCGATTGCCGTCGAATACCCACGCATGCGCGCGGGCCAGGTCCTCTTCACCTACCTGCATCTCGCGGCCGACCGTGCGCTCACCGAGGAACTCGTCGCGCGCGGCGTCACCGCAATCGCGTACGAGACCGTCGAACTCGACGACCGGTCCCTGCCTCTTCTCGCCCCGATGTCCGAGGTCGCGGGCCGTCTCGCTCCTCAGGTCGGCGCCCAGGCGCTGATGCGGGCGCATGGCGGCCGTGGGGTCCTCATGGGCGGCGTCTCCGGCACGTACGCGGCGAAGGTTGTCGTGATCGGAGCCGGAGTATCGGGAGCGAATGCCGCGGCCATCGCCCTGGGGATGCAGGCAGAGGTGCTGCTCTTGGACCGGAACATCGCGCGACTGCGTCAGATCGATGCGATCTACCAGGGCCATATGCAGACCGTCGCGTCGAACGCATACGAGATCGAGCGAGCCTGCCTCGACGCCGACATGGTGATCGGTGCCGTTCTCGTGCCAGGCGCGAAAGCGCCGAAGCTGGTCACGAACGAGCTGGTCTCGCGGATGAAGCCCGGGTCGGTGCTTGTCGACATCGCGATCGATCAGGGTGGCTGCTTCGAGGACTCCCGGCCCACCACGCACGCCGACCCGACGTACACCGTGCACAACTCGGTCTTCTACTGCGTCGCGAACATGCCGGGCGCGGTCCCCAACACGTCCACTTACGCGCTGACCAACGTCACGCTGCCGTATGCACTGGCCCTCGCCGACAAGGGCTGGCAGCAGGCGCTGCGCGAGGACCACTCGCTCGCACTCGGGCTCAACATCCACGCGGGCCAGGTCACCTACGCTGCGGTTGCCGAGAGCTTTGGAATGCCAAGCGTGTCGCTCGAGGACGTGCTCGCCTGACATCGATCACGGACGCGATCGCCGGCTACCTCGCCCACGTGACGATCGAGCGAGGGCTGGCGTCCAACACCGTGTCCGCCTACACGCGCGACCTCGCCCGCTACGAGTTGTGGTGCTCGGACCGCGGCCTCACCCGGATTGACGCCGTGACGCAGAACGATGTCGCGGACTTCGTCGCATCCCTGAGGCAGGAGACCCCGCAGCGGCCGGCGTTGAGTGCCTCGAGCGCGGCTCGAACCGTCGTCTCGGTCCGCTCCTTCCACCGCTTCGTCACGCGCGAGGGCATGACGGCGACCGATCCGGCGCGCGATGTGAGTCCGCCGACCATCCCGAGGCGGCTGCCGAAGGCGCTGCCGTACGACCAGGTTGCCGTGCTCATCGAGAATGCTGGTGACATCGAGACCCCGACCGGCCTGCGCGATCGCGCGCTCGTGGAATTCCTATACGGAACAGGGACGCGCATCTCCGAGGTCATCGACCTCGACGTCGACGACGTCGACCTCGAGACGATGACTGTCATCGTCACCGGAAAGGGCAGCAAGCAGCGGCTCCTTCCCCTCGGCGAGTTCGCCGCGCTCGCGGTGGATGCGTACCTGATTCGCGGGCGCCCGGCGCTCGCGACGAAGGGACGGGGGACGCCGCGGCTGTTCCTCAACTCACTGGGCAGGCCGCTGTCGCGGCAGAGCGCGTATGCCGTGGTCCGCGCGGCGGCCGAGCGCTCGGGACTCACCAGCGTCGTGGGGCCGCATACGCTGCGCCACAGTTTTGCCACGCATCTCATCGAAGGGGGAGCCGACGTGCGCGTCGTGCAGGAACTGCTCGGGCACGCGTCGGTGACGACGACCCAGATCTACACGATGGTGACCGTCGACACGCTGCGTCAGGTCTACGCGACGAGTCACCCGAGGGCACGATGAGACGCGTCGGATCCTTCGTAGCACTTGCGGCGCTCTGCTCAAGCGTGATGATCGCGTGGTCTCCGACCGCGTCCGCCGAGGCCGCGAATGATCGACGTGTCATCGCGACCACGAGCCAGGGTCGCGAGATCGTCGCGCGTCACTACGGCGCGCTCGATGCTGCCGTGCAGATCGTTGCGATCGGCCAGATGCACGGCAGCGAGCCGGGTGGCCGGGCAGTGATCGAGGATCTCGCGGCGAGCACCGTCCCCGACGGTGTCGGGCTGTGGCTGGTGACCAGCATGAACCCGGACGGCAATGCTCGTGGCACGAGGGCCAATGCCCACGGCGTCGACTTGAACCGGAACTTCCCCTTCGGCTGGCACCGGGGGAGCCGAGGTACGTACTGGCCCGGTCCGAGAGCGGCCAGCGAGGCGGAGACCCGCGGGATGATGCGCTTCCTCACCGCGGTCGGGCCGACAGCCGTGCTCTCGTACCACCAGGCGTTCGATGTGGTCGACATCAGCCACGCCCGGAGCAGGGCGGCGGGGCGTCAACTGGCCAAGTACATGGGGGAGCGGGCCGCTCAAGTGGGCTGTGCGGCTGTCTGTCACGGCACCATGACGCAGTGGATCGACCACGACCTGAAGGCGATCGCCATCACGGTCGAGCTCGACAGCCGGGTTTCCGGCCGGGAGGCCGAGCGGGCGGCCACGGCGGTGCTGCGCCTTGGGCGCTGGCTCGGCCGGTAGGCTCAGCCGACGCATAGATAGGGAAGGACCACCATGAAGTTCAAGGGCAGGAACTCGGGGCAGCCGGCAGACGCTGCGCCGTCTCCCGAGGCGCCCGAGGGTGGATCCGTGGCTCCCGAGCCCGTCGCCCCTGAGCCGGTGGTCGAGGTGTCGGAGCCGGTTGTCGAGGTTCTCGAGCCCGCCGTCGAGGAGCCCGCGCCGGCCGTGGCTGCTCCGGTCGCCGCATTCGATGGCCCCCAGACCGTGTTCGAGGGCATGGACGTGCCCCAGGAGATCGTCACCGAACTGGTTCCGCGCGACACCTCGGCGATCACGATCCCCGATCCGCCGCCGCTGACCAGCCACGGCCCGGCCCGGGTCATCGCGATGGTCAATCAGAAGGGCGGCGTCGGCAAGACGACGTCCACGGTCAGCCTCGGCGCTGCGCTCGCGAGCTACGGCCGCCGCGTACTGCTCGTCGACTTCGACCCGCAGGGCGCGATCTCGGTGTCCTTCGGCGTCAATCCGAACGAGCTCGAACTCACCATCTACAACGCGCTGACCCAGGCCGACTGCCACGTCGGCGACGTCATCATGACCACCGACACCCCCGGGCTCGACCTGCTGCCGAGCAACATCGACCTGTCGGCCGCGGAGCTCCAGCTGGTCAGCGAGGTCGGCCGCGAGCACGCGCTCGGCCGCGTACTGGCGCCGATCCTCGACGACTACGACGTCATCCTCATCGACTGCCAGCCCTCCCTTGGCCTGCTCACCCTCAACGCGCTCACGGCCAGCAGCGGCGTCATCATCCCGATGGGAACCGAGTACTTCGCCCTGCGCGGCGTCGCACTGCTGAAGGACACCATCGACAAGGTGAAGGCCCGCCTGAACCCGTCGCTCGAGATCATCGGTGTGCTGCCGACGATGTACGACCCGCGCACCCTCCACAGTCGCGAGGTCCTCTCCACCGTGCAGCAGGCGTTCGGCGACCTCGTCTTCGTCACGGTCATCCACCGCACGGTGAAGTTCCCCGACGCAGCCGTCGCCGGCGAGCCGATCACCGCGTTTGCTCCCGGCAGTTCGGGCTCCGAGTCCTACCGCCAGCTGGCCAGGGAGGTTCTGGCGCGGTGACGACGCCCACCGAGGCGCAGACCCCGGAGGATGTCGCGGCGCCCGCCGAGCCCGAGGCCCATCAGGGTTTCTCGGTTCGAGTCGGGACCTTCGAAGGCCCGTTCGACCTGCTGCTCTCCCTCATCTCCAAGCACAAGCTCGAGGTCACCGAACTCGCGCTGCACCAGGTCACCGATGAGTTCATCAGCTACATCCGCGGGCAAGGTCATGAGTGGGATCTCGACGAGGCCAGCGGCTTCCTCGTCGTGGCCGCGACGCTGCTCGACCTGAAGGCCGCGCGGCTGCTTCCCTCCGGTGAGGTGGAGGACGAGGAGGACCTCGCGCTGCTCGAGGCGCGGGACCTGCTCTTCGCGCGACTGCTGCAGTACCGCGCGTACAAGGAGGTCGCCGCGCTGTTCGCCGAGCGCATGGCCAGCGCCGCGAAGACGTACCCCCGCACAGCCGGACTGGAGGCGCAGTTCGCTGCGCTGCTTCCCGAGGTCCTCATCGGACTGGGCCCGGATCAGTTCGCCGCGCTCGCCGCGCGCGCGCTGGCCCCGAAGCCGGTCGAGGAGGTCAGCACCGCCCACATCCACGTGCAACGCGTGAGTGTGCGCGACCAGGCCGCGATCATCGTCGAACGCCTTCGACGCCATCGCACGACGACCTTCCGAGCACTGATTGCCGACTGCGATACGACCCTGCTCGTCGTCGGACGCTTCCTTGCGCTGCTGGAGCTGTATCGCGAGCAGGTAGTCGCGTTTGAGCAGATCACCCCGCTCGGTGACCTGACCATCCGCTGGACGGGAACAGACGACGGCGAGATTGCCGTGACCGACGAGTTCGACATCGATCGCGAGGTTGATCGCGAGCCGGTGCCGGACGTCGCGGCCGACGTTGGGGTCGACGATGAGGTGGCTCCGGCCGCCGACGAAGGAGAGCCAGATGAGTGAGACAGAGATCGAGATCGACGAGCAGATCGACGAGCAGATCGACGGCGGCGATGAGCTGGGCGCCCCGTCGCTGAGCGCCGCCATCGAGGCACTGCTGCTGCTTGCCGACGAGCCGATGTCGCTCATGGACCTCGCCGCCGCGACTCGGCAGCCCGTTGACGAGGTCGAGTCGGTCATCCGTGCTCTGTCGGCCGAGTACACCGAGCAGCAGCGCGGCTTCGACCTACGCGAGGTGGCCGGTGGCTGGCGCTACTACAGCCGCGCGGAGTGCTCGCCGGTCGTCGAGCGGTTCGTGCTCGACGGTCAGCAGGCGCGCATGACCCAGGCCTCGCTGGAGACTCTCGCCGTCATCGCCTACCGACAGCCCATCGCCCGCGGCCGGGTCAGTGCCGTTCGCGGGGTCAACGTCGACGGCGTCATCCGCACCCTGCTGTCCCGCGGTCTCATCGCGGAGGCAGGCTTCGACGGGGAGTCCGGCGCGCACCTGTATCGCACGACCTCGCACTTCCTCGAGCGCATGGGCATCGCCTCCCTTGACGATCTCCCGCCGCTCGCGGAGCACCTTCCCGACCTGTCCGACTTGGACGACGTGCTCGACTCGGTTGCGACCGGCGAATGAGGAATTGTCATGGCTGACGACGAAGTCCAGTTGATCCGCTTGCAGAAGGTGCTCGCCACGGCGGGGATCGGCAGCAGGCGCGCATGCGAGCAGCTCATCGACGAGGGTCGAGTCGAGGTCAACGGCAAGCGCGTCACAGAGCAGGGCGTTCGCATCGATCCTCGTACCGCGGTCGTGCGAGTCGATGGCGAGCGCGTGCCCACTGCGCCCGACACCGCCGTGTACGCGTTCAACAAGCCGCGCGGTGTCATCAGCACGATGTCCGATGACGAGGGTCGGCCCTGCGTGGGGGACTGGGTCGCGGGACGGACCGAGCGGTTGTTCCACGTCGGCAGGCTCGATGCCGACACCGAGGGACTGCTCATCCTCACCAACGACGGCGAGCTGGCCAATCGTCTCGGTCACCCGTCCCACCAGGTCGACAAGACCTACGTCGCGACTGTCCGCGGGCAGGTCACACCGCAGGAACTGCGCGCGCTGCGCGACGGCGTCGAGCTCGAGGACGGATTCGCGCAGTGCGATTCCGCGCGGATCCTGCAGAAGCAGCCGGACCGCACGCTCATCGAGCTCGTCATCCACGAAGGACGCAACCGGATCATCCGCCGCATGCTCGCCGAGGTAGGCCGTCCGGTCACCGACCTCGTGCGCACCCGGATCGGTCCGGTCCACCTGGGCCAGCAGCGGCCGGGCATCCTCAGGGCGATCACCGGACCCGAACTGCACTCCCTCTACACCTCCGTGGGTCTTTAGCCAGCCTTCGCGAACTCGTCGGTAGGCTGTGCCGCTGGCAACCGCCGCCGTACGTGAGGAGCCCGACCGCGATGACGCTTCGAGGAGTGCGCGGCGCAACCTGCCTGCAGGCGAACGACACGGCAGAGATGAATGAGGCCGTCGGCGAGTTGCTGACGGCGATGATGGAGCGCAACTCGATCACCCACGATCACGTCGTCAGCGTGATCCTCACGGGCACCCCCGATCTGACCTGCTCGTTCCCCGCGGCCGCGGCACGTGCAATCGGACTGCTTGATGTCCCGCTGCTGTGCGCGCAGGAGATGAACATCGACGGCGCCCTCCAGCGCGTCGTCCGCGTGCTCATGCACATTGATGCGGACATCGATAGGGCGTCGATCCAGCACGTCTACCTGCGCGGGGCAGAAGTGCTCCGCCAGGACCTCGTGCAGTGAGCGAGCAGCACGACGGGGTCCTCATTGCTGGTTCCGTACTCGTCATCGGTACGGGCCTGATCGGCACGTCAGTAGCGCTCTCGCTTCGCCGAGCCGACGTCGACGTCCTGCTCCTCGACGTCGATGACGAGAACCTCGGCATCGCCACGTCCGCGGGGGCGGGTCGGCCGCTCACCGACGAGGACTCGCCAAGCATCGTCGTTGTTGCCGTGCCGCCACGTCATGCGGCTGCGGTCCTCGCCAGCGCCTCGGCACGATTCCCCGCTGCGACCTTGACCGACGTGACCTCCGTCAAGGGGCGCGTCATGGCCGACGCGATCGCGAGCGGAGCAGACCCCGAGCGTCTGGTCGGCGGGCATCCGATGGCCGGCCGCGAAGTGTCAGGCGCCGCCGGTGCCAGGAGCGACCTGCTCGACGATCGGCTGTGGGTCGTCACCCCGCTCGCGACGAGCGGCATCGAGCACGTTCGACAGGTGCACAGGCTTGTCTCCGCATGCGGGGCCTACCCGGTCGAGATGACGCTTGAGGAGCACGATGCCGCCGTAGCGCTCGTGTCCCACGCACCACAGGTCCTGTCCAGCGTGCTGGCCGGTCAGCTGGTTGCCGCCGATGAGGACTACGTGCGCATCGCCGGAACCGGCCTGCGCGACATGACGCGCATCGCCGGATCGAACCTGTCGATGTGGTCGGACATCCTCGTGGTCAATGCGGGACCGGTGGCCGACGTGATCCAAAGGATCGCCGACGAGCTGCAGGACACGGCACGGGCACTCCGATCGGTCGCGGACGGATCCGAGACGGGAGCGTCGACCGCGGAGGTTGAGAGCGTTCTCGCAGCCGGTGCTGCCGGCCAGCGTCGGATCCCGGGCAAGCACGGAGCGGCGCCGTCGGCCTACGCCGAGGTCTCGGTCATGCTGGCCGACCGTCCGGGTGAGCTGGGCCGCCTCTTCGGTGCGGTGGGCGACGCGGAGGTCAACCTCGAGGACGTGCGGATCGAGCACGTGCTCGGCCGTCCCAGCGGGCTCGTCGCGTTGTTCGTCCGCCCTGAGGTGGGCGATCAGCTCGTATCCGCGCTGCAGGGCAAGGACTTCGACGTCCGCTACTAGGGTGCGAGCATGAGCGCGTGCGCATGAGCGACTTCGCTGCGTCATACCTGGGCCGCCTTCGTGAGCATGTCGGACACGACCTGCTGCTGTGCCCAGGAGTTCAGGTCGTCGCGGTTCGCGACGACGGCCGCGTACTCGTCCAACGAAGGACGGACAGCGGTCTGTGGGAATTCCCGGCCGGCTCGTGCGAGCCTGGGCAGTCCTTCCGAACCGCTGCGGTGGCCGAGCTGCGGGAAGAGGCGGGCATCGCCGTCGAGGCCGATGCCCTGATCGCTTTCGCCACGTTGTCCGATCCGACCGACCACCTGATCGTCTACCCGAACGGCGACCAAGTCCACGCGTTCGCCCTGTGCTTCTGGGTACCTGTTCCCGAGACGAACGCATCAGGCGACGACGGAGAAGCGTCCCACCACCGCTGGGTTGATCCCGCTGACTTCCCGTCCCCGGCGCATCCGCCAGCCCTCCGAGTGCTCGAGATGTTCGCGCGGTATCGGGGGACCGGCGACTTCCAAGCGCACTAGCTGCCCCGATGCCGCCAGCCCCTAGGCTCTGGGGATGCGTTCTCCCGTCATCGCCATCGACGGCCCGGCGGGTTCGGGCAAATCCAGCGTCAGCCGGCGCGTCGCGAGCCGCCTGGGCCTGCGCTACCTGGACACCGGCGCCATGTACCGGGCGATGACGTGGGCGATGCTCGACGCGGGAGTCGACGTCAATGATGCCGCCGCGGTCGCCGCGCTCGCTCCCACGGCTGAGGTGGTCAGCGGGACGAACCCGATTCATCCCACGGTGCACGTGGGCGGGGTGGACGTGGAAGGCGAGATCCGCGGCGAGGAGGTCACGGCCGCCGTGAGCGCCGTGAGCGCCGTGGAGGTGGTGCGCGACATCCTCGTCCAGATCCAGCGCGACGCGGTGGCTCAGGCGGTTGCCGACGAGACGGGCATCGTCGTCGAAGGTCGCGACATCACAACGGTCGTCCTGCCCGACGCGAACCTCAAGATCTACATCACGGCCGACGCCGATGTCCGAGCCCAGCGGCGGGCCAGCCAGGACGAGAGGGCAGGAAGTGCGCAGGTCGATCTCGACCGCACCCACCGCGCGCTCGTGGCGCGCGACTTGAAGGACTCTCAGCGCAAGGCGTCGCCGTTGACCTTGGCGCCTGACGCAGTCCTCGTCGACACGACCGACCTGACGCTGGACGAGGTCGTCGATCACGTCTGCGCGCTTGCCGAAGCCATCCCGGAGTAGGGCCATGACCGTCGTCGTCGATCCGCCCTCGTGGACGGCGGCCGCCACCGCTCGAAATCTCGCGTCGGCCGCGCTGCGGATGACCTACCAACTGAGCGTCCACGGCGCCCACTTCGTGGGCACCACCGGACCGCTCCTGCTGGTCACCCGATGCGAGGGCCTCCTCACCGGCGCCCTCCTGCATGCCACCGCTCCTCGGCCCCTCCATGTGGTTGCCAATGAGGCGATGAACGCCGCACTTCCCGATCGGGTGCATTCCGCTGCTGGAGATATCCGCCTGAGCGGACCGGCCACGCTCCTCACACAACGACGCGCTTTGGCCGCCCTGGCGGACGACCGGGCAGTGGTCGTGGCGGGCTCAGCGACGCCCGTGGGGTACCTTGTAGCGGTATCCGGTGTCGCAGTGATGCCGGTCGTGCTCCTCGGGGCGGTGGGCAGGGTTGCCACCGATCCACCCCGTCCCCGGTCCAGGATCGACGTGTTCTACGCGCCCCCGGTCGCCCTCACGGTGACCGGTGACCCGCTGCGGACGACGACCCGGGCCGCCGTCGAGGAGCAGGTTCGACAGCTTCTCGTGGACGCTGAGGAACTCGCGGCAATGCGCGTCGTCTAGACGCGAATGGACGGCACGACAGCAGGACGAGCAGACAGGTAGAGAAGATGAGTGACCAGTGGATCGCGGTCGAGCCGACCGGCGACGACGATTTTGAGGACGGCGCTGACACCGAGGTCGATGACCTTGGCGACGACGACACGGTGCTGGAGGCGGCCCTCGCGGCCGCCCGCAACGAATTCGGCGACTTCGAGGCAGAACTCGACGAGCTCATGCGCCCCGCGGGGGAGCACTCGGGCATGCCCGTGCTCGCCGTTGTCGGGCGTCCCAACGTAGGCAAGTCGACACTCGTGAACCGCATGATCGGTCGGCGCGAGGCCGTGGTCGAGGACGTCCCCGGCGTGACCCGCGACCGCGTCAGCTACGAGGCGGAGTGGAACGGACGGCGGTTCATCCTCATCGACACGGGCGGCTGGGAGACCAAGGCCCGCGGCATGGGAGCGATGATCGCTGCGCAGGCAGAGCGCGCGATGAATGACGCCGACGCCGTGATGTTCATCGTCGACGCGAAGGTTGGTGCCACGGCCACTGACGAGGCCGTCGTCCAGGTCCTGCGCAAGACCGGCAAGCCGGTACTGCTGGTCGCCAACAAGGTCGACGACGAGGCGACCGAGCTCGAGGCGACCAAGCTGTGGTCGCTGGGACTTGGAGAGCCCCACACGGTGTCGGCCCTGCACGGCCGCGGTGCCGGTGACCTGCTCGATGCTGCCGTCGACATGCTGCCGGAGAACGGCGCCGGCCAGACTCGGCTCGGCGGGCCTCGTCGCGTCGCGCTGCTCGGCAAGCCGAACGTCGGCAAGTCCTCGCTGCTGAACTCCCTCGCGGGAAGCGAGCGAGTCGTTGTCGATCCCGTCGCGGGAACCACCGTCGATCCGGTCGACGAGCTCGTCGAGCTCAAGGGCGCCTGGTGGTGGTTCGTCGACACCGCGGGCATCCGCCGCAAGTCCAAGGACGCCAGCGGTTCGGAGTACTACGCGACGCTGCGCACGCAGGCTGCGCTCGACCGGGCCGAGGTCGCCGTCGTTCTCGTCGACGCGTCCGAGCCGCTCAGCGAGCAGGACGTGCGGATCATCCACATGGTGCAGGACGCAGGACGTTCCCTCGTGCTCGCGTTCAACAAGTGGGACCTCACCGACGAGGAGCGCCGCAAGTACCTGGACCGCGAGATCGACCGCGACCTCGTGCAGGTCCCGTGGGCGCCGCGCGTCAACATCTCAGCGAAGACCGGCCGTCACGTCGAGAAGCTGACTCCCGCGATCGAGGCTGCGCTGGACGGTTGGGAGACGCGAGTCTCCACTGGCCGCCTGAACCAGTTCATCAAGGAACTCACCGACGCCAATCCCCACCCGCTGCGCGGTGGCCGCCAGCCGCGGATCCTGTTCGGCGCGCAGGTGCAGGTCGGCCCGCCGACGTTCGCGCTGTTCACCACGGGATTCCTCGAGGCCGGCTACCGCCGATTCATCGAGCGTCGCCTTCGCGAGGAGTTCGGCTTCGTCGGAACACCGATCCGCATTGTCATGCGCATCCGCGAGAAGCGGTCGCGCAAGAAGTAGGGGACGGTCTCGACTTCAGGCGAGAAGCAGGAAGCCGGCGAGCCCGCCGCCGAGTACCAGCAGTGCGGGGCTGACCTTGTTCAGCTGCGCGAGCACGGCGATGATCACGGCGATGCCGATGATGATCGCGAAGGCGACCGGCTCGGACTGACGCGTTCCGTCGGACATTGAACTCAGCGCCCGCAGGAGATTCCACGCGCCGACGGTCAGCAATGCGACGGTGATCGGCGCCATGCCGGCCTTGACCGCTGTCTTCAGCGGAGACTGCTTCCACCTGGCCCACGCCATACCCGCGCAGATCACGAGGATCGACGACGGCAGCACGAACGAGAGCCCCGCGACGATTCCGCCGGGCACACCAGCGACCGCGTAGCCGATTCCCGCGACGTACATCGTCGACGGGCCTGGCGCGATCTGGCCAATCGAGTAGATCTGGATAAAGGACTCGCTCGTGACCCAGCCCGACTGCACGGCGTGCATCTGGATCGCCGGCAGCGTCGCGTTGCCTCCGCCGACGGCGAGCAGGGAGATCCCGGCGAAAAAGGTGAACAGGCCCCACAGTTCGCTCACGCCGGCTCCTCGGCCTTCTGCTCTACCGGCGCGCGCCGAGCCCGCAGGTAGTGCAGGGCGATGCCGACTGACCCGAACAGGGCGATGGCGACTAGGAGCGAGGGCCTGAGCCAGAGGATCAGTCCCACCGCCGCAATCGTGAGCAGCAGGTCAACGGGCCACCGCAGGTGCGCTCGGCCCATCTGTCCCGCGTTTGCGATGGACAATCCGGCGGCCGCGGCGCCGAACCCCGCAAGGATCGCGCTGAACGCCGAACCTCCCGCCGCTCCCAGAATGAACGCCACGAGGATGACGTTCGCGGCGATTGCCGGGAAGATCAGGCCGACGAAGCCCAGTGCGGCCCCGCGCACGCCGCGCAGCAAGCGCGTGAGCATGACGACGAGGTTGACGACGTTCGGTCCTGGCAGGGCCTGCGCAACCTCTAGGCACTCGAGGAACTCGTCCTCAGTCACCCACTTGCGTCGATTGACGAAGACCAGCCGCACGTACGCGTTGAGGCCACCGCCGAAGCTGGTGACGCCGATGACCAGGCACTGCCAGAAGAGCAGAAGGAGCGAGGGTGCGTTAGGCCGCGTCTGGCGAGGCATCTGCGTGACCTGCCTTGTCGTGACCCTTGTGACCCTTGTGCGCCTTCTTCGGCGGAACAGGCAGCGCCTTGCCGCCCGCGTAGACGTGCACATGGACCCACGGGGTGTGCTGATACGGCGGGCCGACGTTCAGGGCGACGATGTACGCCGCAATATCAAGGCGCCGTGCCGACTGGCGGATTCCGGCGGCCATCGACAGCCAGTCCTGATGGGTGAACTCGGGGTCAAGAATCGTGTCGACCTGACGGCGGGGGATGCCCATGAGCACCGTGTCGTACTCCGCGTTGTCCTGGTCCTCGAAGTTGTGGAAGATCATGAACTCGTCGTTGGAATAGACGACCTCGACTCGCTTGCGCAGCGCGACGGTCTCGGCGAAGTGCCCGATGTCGCGGGTGAACCCCCGCTCGTCGGCGCCGGCCTTGATGACCTTCGACTTGCTCCGGAGCAGATGGACGCACAGCCACGGCTGCCGCTGGTACGGCGGGTGCACTGGGATCTCGAGCCGGAAACCGTCGTTGGGACCCCACCCCAACTCGCCCGGAACTGCGCGGATCAGCTCGAGGATGCCCACCCACCGAAGCGCGTCACTGAAGTCGAGGCCCGAGATGCTGGAGATCGGATCTCTGGGAATGATGCAGATCCGCGTGGTGTCGTCGTCGCTGCCGTCCTCGAACGCGATCGCGTGCTCGTTCTGGGCCACGATCGGCACGTCACGACGACCGGCGACGATGGCATAGAAGCGATCTGCGGTCTCGGGGTAGGTGAAGACGTTCTCGGTCGCGACTGTCATGGCCGGAATGCTAACTGCGGCGAATTACGTCGGCGAATCAAGGTGCCATAGGTGCAACGGGCGGCGGGACGTCGCATGTACGCGGCGCCGGTCGTCCGGCGAACCGGTCAGCCATCCACCGCACCGCCTCCGGGCCCGCGGTCGTCGCGGCCGCCATGTGCGTCACCCCGCCCATCCATAGCATGTCGATGGCCGATCCGGCAGCGCACCATTCGTCCTGCACCTTGGCGTTCGGCCAGGCCAGCACCACCTCGTCTGCGGTTCCCTGGGCGATGAAGACGGGCATCTTCGCAGTTAGAGGCGCCGGAGTCTGCGCAGTGGCCGCGGACAGCCACTCGGGAACGGTGAGGGGATCCTTCACGAAGAACTGCTGGCCGAACTTCTGGCGGATCAGTCCTTCGATAGCCGCCTGCGTGATGCACTCGTATGCGAGCCGGTTGCTGTTGTTCAGCCCCGCGCTGCTCAGGACGCCCTCGAGCGGAAGCTCTGGATAGACGGTGGGCCACGACTCGACGACGTCGGGCCCGATGACCCAGCCCGCGGCGGTGTCCCATTGCGCACCGATGATGTCCGGGAGTTCCAGCGCGGGCGCGGCCGCGGCAACACCGAGCAGTTGGAGCTCCGGCGCGTACGAAGGCGCGAGATGACCGGACCACACCGACGAATGCCCACCTTGCGAGTGGCCGAAGGTCACGTAGCGCGTTCCCGCGTGCGCGTCGGGCACGTTGCGCGCCGCCCGCACAGCGTTGACCAGGTCCCGCACCTCGGACTGTGCAATCAAATACAAAGCGGGGCCAGGCGTGCCGATGCCCACGTAGTCGGTCGTCGCGACGACCCAGCCCAGCTGCATCGCCTGGGGAAGCCACGTCGTCAGGTCCGCGAGCGGATCGGTCGAGCGCGAGGGCGCGCACGCGTTGCCGAGTCCGAGAGTGCCGTGCGCCCACGCGACCACCGGACGGCCACCATCAGGCACGGGGGAGTCGGGAATGAACAGCATGCCGCCCGATGCCGCGGGCGAGCCGTCGGGCAGTTCGGACACGTAGAGCATGCGGAAGGCGGATCCACCTGCGACCGAGACGCCGAGGGGCTCCATGCGAATCACTGTCCCCGGCGCGCCGGTCAGCGGGTCGGGAGGCGTGTAGAACGGCTGCAGCGCCTCCTGCTGATCGTCGGTCTGCCTGATCGACGAGCCGATTCCCGCGACGGCGATCATCACCAAGCTCAGGAGGATCGCTCCCGTGACAATCGCGAACCACTTGAGGTACCCCACGACTGCACGGTACCGAGTGACTCAGCGCGCCGGTAGCGCGCACGCCGGATAGCGTGGGCAGTCAGTGAATCTAAGGAGACGACATGAAGCTCGGCCTGCAGATCCCGTCGTTCACCTGGCCCGAGGGACCGAGCCAGATCGGTCCCACCCTCGCGCGGCTCGCGAAAGACGCGGACCAGTCGGGCTTCGCCTACATCGGTGTCATGGACCACTTCTTCCAGATCACCGCGGTCGGACCGCCCGAGGACGAGATGCTCGACGCCTACACGACACTCGGCTTTCTCGCCGCCCACACGCAGAAGGCCAAGCTCCTCACCATCGTCACCGGCGTCCACTACCGCAAGGCCGGCCTGCTCACGAAGGCCGTGACCACGCTCGACGTCCTCTCCGGCGGACGCGCGATCCTCGGCATCGGCGCGGGGTGGAACGAGGAGGAGTCGCTGGGCCTGGGATTCGACTTCCCGCCGCTGAGCGAGCGGTTCGAGATGCTCGAAGAGACCCTGCGGTACGCCCTGCAGATGTGGTCGGGTGACGAGAGCCCCTTCGAGGGCACGCACATCCATGCCGAGCGACTGCTCAATTCGCCGCCGGCGCTAAGCACCCCGCACCCACCGATCCTCATCGGTGGCATGGGAGAGAAGAAGACGTTGCGACTGGTCGCCAAGTACGCGCAGGCCTGCAACCTCTTCGCGACTCCGCAGATCGGGCACAAGCTCGAGGTGCTCAAGGCGCACTGCGAGACCGAGGGACGCGACTACGCCGACATCACCAAGACGGCCTACGTCGTGCTCGACTGCGGACCGAACGGTGAGAACACCCAGCAGCTGATCGACCGCCTCGGCAGCCTCAGCGAACTCGGCATCGACGATGTCCTGGGCAGCATTCCTGGCGGTGCGACGTCCGCTGCGATCGAGCGCATCGGCGCCGATGTCATCCCCGCGGTCGCCGCACTCGGGCGTGTGTCGGCGCTCTAGCGCGACGCCTGACACGGCTGCGGGAAGCATCCGCACCGTCCGGTAGAGTCACCATGCTCTCGCGGCGACGCGGGACGGGCTGTAGCGCAGCTTGGTAGCGCACTTGACTGGGGGTCAAGGGGTCGCAGGTTCAAATCCTGTCAGCCCGACTCGAATCCCCTCACAACCTCTCGCCAGGTTGCGGGGGGATTCGTCGTTCCCGTTGAACTGCGCGAACTGGTGCGCCAACTCGACTCCCGGTGAGTCGTGCAGAGCCGTCTGCGACCACACTGGATGTCGAACATACGTTCGATACGATGCAATCGTGCCTGACCTCCCTAGCGCCCTACTCGTCGTTGCCGTCCCAGCGCGAGTGAGGGTCGTGCGCTGGTGGTGGATTGATGAGACGAGCTCAAAGTGGGCGGCGGACGTCGAGTTGCCGGGGCACGGCCTTGTCACCGGAGTACCGGGCGCGTGGCTGGAAAGGGAACGAGACGGAGCCACCCTGGCTAAGGGGAGTCGTGGACGCGTCGTGAGTGAGCCCCGTCGAACGCTCGCGGAGCGCTACGGCAATCGACCTTCACCGCCTCAATTGCGCGACGGTGACTTGTGAGGTCGCGAGTGGGACCATCTGTGTCGACGCGTTGGAGGGGGCAAACGTGAGTGAGTTCGTCAAGTGGTTCTTCGACGGCTTCGGAACCTTTCTGGTTGGCCTGTTGGTCGGTGGTGCGGGAGTCGCCGGGCTCTTTCTGGTCGTCAAGAAGACTCGTGTCCGCCAATCCCAGAAAGCTGGCGATAACGCCCGTCAGATTCAGATCAATCAAGGCGGGAACATCCAATGAGGTTCTGGTCGAGGCAACGCGCCGGGGCCAACTCACAACAACTCTTGGTGAGTGGGACGGCGAACGTCTACAACGGGCTCACGTCTGACCAAGTGCTAGAGCTCGTTACCGAGTCAGTGCCAAGCGTTGTCGCGGAGTACTTCGGCGAGGGAAGGGAACTCGCCACAGAGAATGTCATGTCATTTAGTCAGCTGTTGGTCAAGGAACTGTTTGCTGCCGGATGTATTGATGTCCTGCGGGATCCTTCATTCCAGGACGCACTACGGCGGGCGCAATTGGGGGCCGCGACGACCGACAGGCCCGTCGATCACGAAATGATCGTTGGCTTGCTGGCGAGTCGCGCACAGCGGGTCGAGCGCATCGCGGCCGCCAGTATCCAACGCGCGGTTGAGGTCGTGCATGAGTTGGACGACCAAGCGCTCTGCGGCCTTACGGTGTTTTCTGCTGTTGCTCGGATTAGACCGACGATGGGAACGATTCGCCTGGGTCTAGACACCCTTGAACAGATATTCAGCGACATCATCGAGTTTGAGTTGCCTACCGGAACACAGTGGCTCGATCATCTGGAAACCCTCAGCGCAGTGCGCTTGAACACGGTCGCCCGCAACACGCGATTTATCGAACTACACATGGAGATGTGCAAGGGCTACATGTCGTCAGGCGTCGAGGCTGATCGAGAGCTCAACATCGTCGCGCGTCTCGCGGACCTTAGTCCTGTTGTCCTCCGTTCCATGGATCATGAGCTTCGCCCCGGCTTCCGAAGGTTGGCGTACCCCAACCTGGAGTCTCTGCGTGAGGTGGTCGAGGGCAGAGTCGACGAGTCCACTGCGAAGCAGATTCTTGAGATTGCAGAGTTCGACTATCGCTTTGGAAGCGTGCATGAGTCGGTGTTGAACGGGTACTACGCCGAGATAAGTTCTCGAAGTACGTTGCATCTCGTTCAGGAGTGGTGGGACAGCATCCCCTACGCGGTGGACCTGACAGGGGTCGGGAACGTTCTCGCTAGTTCAAACGCGCGAAGGCTAGAGCGCCATGGCCACCTCCCTCCCATGCAGTGAGATGACGTCAATGGAAGACGCAGGTGGAGCGGCGGACGATGACGCCTGGGCAACAACGTACGAGAGTCTCGTCGGCAAGCTCGGTTCCTTCTCCGACGACATGATGGCCGCGCTAGAGCTTGCACCGACGGAAGGGTCCTTCTTCTTCAGGGCCGTTGTCGATTCTCCGGTCTATTTTGCTTTGGCGTACGGCTGCAACTCATTGTCTTCGGCGCTCGACACGCTCCGCACGTTCGTCCTCGCTGAGGAGTACGGCCGCGAGGTTGGGGCGGAATTGGTGTCAGGGAATGCCGGGCTCATGCGTCAGGCACTAGAAAATGCTGCGCTCGCTCACTGGCTCATCGTTTGTGACGATGTTCCGACCATGTCGGCGCGAGGCCTTGCTGCAATGTGGGACGACCTGTACTGGCAACGGAAGTTCGACGAAGGCACCGGAGTCGAAGGTGCGAGCGCGAGAGCGCAGAAGCGGAACGAAAGGGCGTTTCGGATCGGCCGCGAGGCAGGTCTCATCCCTGTCGGGAAGACCGCACCCACGCTGCGTTTTCCTGGGCATCTGGCGCTATGCGGGCTGCTTGCGATCGACGCGGGGATAGTTGACGACGACCTCATGAAGAAGATGCCCGGCCTCGGTGACGGCGGGATCGCCTATCAATGGGCATCGGGGATGGCCCACGGCAAAACATGGGCAATGCGCCTCGGGCCGTTTGTTCCTTCGGATACGACCAACGCGTCACCGGGAGACCCTGTCATGGCCATCGAGAGGATAGGTGATTTGCAGACGAATCATGCGCTCTCATCCCTCGTCGGCTACTTCGCCGTCACAGCCATCAGTAGGTCCGTTCGTCGGCTCGTCTTGCTGAAGACGGGGGCGTACGAACCAAAGGTCGATTGAGAGCCACCCCGGATAAGCCTCTTCATGGCAGGGGGGAGAAACGCCTTGACCCGGACAGGGTGTGGCTTCGGGGTTCGATGGGGGTAGCCCCCGGCCCGGTTAGTCGTGGAAGGTCCAGCGCACCACTCTTATGTACCGCGGCTTCTCCTGAATGAGTCCCGCAACGCAGTTGGTGCAGGTGAATCGGTCAGGGAAGACGTTCATTGTGGATTCCCGGCCAGCGAGGGTGACCACCGTGTCGTCACACAGGGCCGTCGGTTCGTCGTCGGGTAAGCGCGGATCGGGGGGGAGGATGTAGTCAGTGACGGTGACCCAATGTATGTCGGTCGTCCTTACGATGCCGCCGATCTTGATCTCGCCAATTTCGTTTGAACCTTGCAGGCATTGCTGAAAGCGCTCTCTGGTCGACAGCGTGAGGCCGTAGAGCCGGGCCTCTCCGATGGCATCCAGAGTTTCGATAAGAAAGCCGAAGCTCCATGAGCCACTGTCGCCTCGCGTGGTCAGTCCGGACCCGCTGGCCTGCGCGAGGATGTCCCTGCCGCCGCCCCCGATGAGGGCGTCCTCTCCTGGGCCCCCGATGAGGATGTCATCGCCGCCCTTGCCCTTGAGCACGTCGTCTCCGCCCCGCCCGCAGATCACGTCATCACCTGAGGTGCCGGTGAGGACGTCGTCACCGCTGGTGCCGGTGATGGTGCACTTCACGAGTGCGTCGGGCGCAGCACTCGCGGCCGGTGTCATCGACAAGGCGAGGACCAGAGCGGTGGGCACGGACGCGAGGGCGATCATCGAGCGAGCACGCATAGATAGGTTCTGCTTCCGCTAGTGCTGCCGGACGGCGTCGTAGAAGTGTTCTGCCCGGATATCAGGGGTGTCAAACCTCCATCTGGCGACGGTGGACCGGCCAGCTCTCGTCCGACCGGCCCACGTGCCCGCAGTCGTACGCAAGGCGATCGACGCCGAACTCGCATGGAGTTCGGAACAGACGACCGATCCCGACGACGGACTAGCCGCCGCGTGACGAGACTCCCGCAGCCGCGCCACGGCGGCACTCGCTCGACGCGATACCAGTCACCGACGATCCCGCTCATGCGTCCGTGGATGCATCGGGCGACGCCTGTCTGATCGGCAAGTATCCGCAATCCGTCACGTGTCGCAGTCGCGGCCTGCAGAAGTCTGTCGGCCTCGTCGAGCATCACTGCCATCGTCGTCGCGACATGAGCGACAAAACGCGGGTTGCGCAGCTCGTCTGAGATGCGGCGCGGACACGTTTGACCGCCAGGTTGATGGGGTCGTGGGTTGCATTCGAGCGTGGCGACGGCCCGATTCGAATCGCCTCGCTCGCCTGCGACGGGCCTCAAGCGTGGTGGTTCTCTCGTCTATCCTTCGCGGATGCGCATTCCTCGATCTAACGCTGCTGCCAGCGCGCTCGTCCTCACGGCAACGATGCTGCTCGCGGCCTGCGGAACCACCGATGCGGCGCCGACGTCTCCCGTCCCCATGAGCACGCAGCGAGACGTGACGACGATCAACGGCGCGGTGCTTCCAGTGCCGTGGAAGTCCTTGCGCGGCGAGGAGGTCATGCTCGACACGATCGATGCCGACGGGAACAGGCTGGTCATCACCCGAGCCACCCGGCCGGCAGGCAGCCGCGCACCGATCCACACTCATCAGTACGGCGGCCACACGTGTGTGATCAGCGGAGAGATCACGGACTACGTCGAGGGCCACAACGAGACGATGGTCTTCCCAGCAGGAACGTGCTACTACATGCCACCGAACACCTTGATGACCGCGACAATCCTGGGCACCACGGATGCGGTGCTCATCGATACGTTCAATCTGCCTCCCGGTGCACCCACGATCACGATTCGCGAGCCGGGCGAGCCGACGCCGTAGGGCCGAGCGTGGCTAGTCACTGCTAAGGCTCAGGGCCTGCCCGTTCGAAGACGCGTGACGATCCAGCGCCTCATGCGACGAGCACGGATACCAGTTCGTCCAGCGAGGAGTCGATGGCAGCGCAGAGCACGTCGAGGTCGGCAACGGCGTCGTAGTCGCCTGTCGCGCCAATCGTGAGGTGGCCGTCGTAGGACACGATGCCGATGCTGATGCGCACGTCGCGGGCGATCGGTATGTACGGGAACATCTCGATCATGCGATGGCCTCGCAGGTAGAGCGGGTACTGCGGGCCGGGGATGTTGGTGGTGACAGTGTTCACGACTCGTTGACCCATCCGCGCATAGACCCGCGCTCCGAGCGTCATCAGTGTGGCGGGCACGAAGTCGGCCGCCGCGACCATCGATTCGACACCTACGGCCATCCCGCTGGCCTTGAGATGATCCATCTGCCGAGCTACCGCCGCGAGGCGTTGCACGGGGTCCGCGATCCCGATAGGCAACTGGGCGAACATGGCGGTGACATGGTTGCCGAGCCGACCGCGATGGTGATCCGCCCGAATCGAGACGGGAACAAGGGATCGCAGGACGACATCGTCGACGTCATCTCCGCGTGTGATCAGGTACTCACGGAAGGCGCCTGCGATCGCGGCCAGCACCACGTCGTTGACGGTGCAGCCGGCGACGTCCTTCACCGCCTTCACGTCGGCGAGTTCAGCACGCGCCCAGCCCCACCGTCGATGCGGGCCGAGCGGTCCGTTGAGCACGCTCGCCGGACTGACGGCACTGCGGCTGACCTCGGCCAGTCCCGAAGCGCGCACCGCGCCGAAGCGCAACACGTCGGACGGGGAGGCGAGCGCCCGAGCAGCCGACCGCGCAGCACTGGGAAGGCCCAGGGGAATCTGTGCGGCCCATATTGCGCCGGAGGCGACGAGCCCCACGACGGACGGCCCGGGCCTGGGCTGCCAGTCTGCAGGCGGCACTCGACGTCGATCGGGGTCGCGGTCGAGGACCACTTCCATCAGCTCGCCGCCCGCGAGCCCGTCGATCATCGCGTGATGTGTCTTGGTGATCAGCGCCCAGCGGTTGTCCGTCAGTCCCTCCACCATCCACAGCTCCCACAGGGGGCGATCGATGTCGAGCCGCTGGGACATGATCCTGCCGACGAGGGTGCGCAGTTGCTCATCGCTGCCTGGAGCCGGAAGCGCGGTGTGACGCAGGTGGTATTCGAGGGCGAAGTGCGGATCATCGACCCATATCGGCCGTGCGAGGTCGAACGGCATGCGCTGCACGCGCTGGCGGTATCTCGGTACGGGATCCAGACAGGTTGCGAAGTGATCGCAGAAGTCCGAGTAGCTCGGCGCAGGTCCCTCGAACACGAGCAGCGAGCCAACGTGCATCTGCTGGGTGTCGGTCTCCACCTGCAGGAAGCCGGCATCGAGGGAGCTCAGGCGCTCCACGTCGGTCATGTCCGACTCTCGCCGAGGGACGGGGACTGCGCGAGGGCAGCGTTCACCGGGTGCTCGGCAAGCCACGTGAGAATGCGCTCGGCGGTCCATTCCGGCACCTCGAGCTGCGGCACGTGCCCGACATCGTGGGCGATCTCGAACGTCCACGACGGATTCGCGTCCGCGGCGGCACGAGCGGCGCCCACGTTGACGAGGCGATCGCGATCACCGTGCAGTAGCAGGACCGGCGAGTCGACCGCCCGCTGCATCGACGAGTACTTGCCGCGATCGGCAAGGACCCAGAGCAATGACTGCGCTGCGGACATCAATTCGGAGTCCGCGTCCGAGTAGGCGCGGCGCTGGCCGGCCAGTTCCACGTGCAGGTCTACTACACCAGCGGGGATACGCGATGGGTCCACGCAGCACAATTCAAGGAGCGCTCGCGCTGCGTCCTCGGCCGAGGTGTCAGATCGGCGGCGTGCGAGCAACCGGCGTCCCACCGCCGGCACCAGGAACGCCGCGAATGTCCCGAACACTCGAAGGTCCGGACGTGCACGAAGTGACATCGGGAGCGCAGGATCGATCAGCACGACGCCGGCGATCGTCTCGGGATGCGCAGCCGCCTGGAGGATCGAGATCAGGCCGCCCATCGAGTTGCCCACCAGGATCACGGGCGAGCCGCTCACCTCGGTGAGAAAACGGTGAAGGAGTAGTTGATTGGCCTGCACCGATGTCGACCGCGAGCCTCCGCGGGTGTGGCCGAAGCCGGCGAGGTCGAGCGCCACCACGCGACAGGTGCCGGTCAGCAGGGGTGCCAGCGCCGCCCAGTTCAGCAACGACCCGCCCAGCCCATGCACGCACACAAGTAGCGGGCCGTCGGCTGGCCCACCGTGGTCGACGTAGTGCACGGGGCCGTCGATATCGGCCCACAAGGACTCAACGCGGGAGTGATTTCCGTGGCTCGTTGACGCCATGCCTCGACTGTACGCGCGGTTGCGGGTTGATCTCCGGTCTTAGACGGTCACCCAGGGACCTTCGCGAACGCGCGCACTGTGAACGTCCCGGTGCCCTCGAACTTCGGTGGCACCGCCGTGAACAGCGCTCCGGTCGGCGGAAGCGCTCCGAGGTTCGTCAGGTGCTCGACGACGTGGATGCCGTCGGCGAGGAAGGTCGTGTGCGCTGGGCGCTCGCCCTTCGCTTCGGGCGACATGTCATCGATGTTGATCGAGTCGATACCGACCAGGAGCACTCCCTGCGTAGCGAGGTAGTCGACGCCTTCGGCGGTGAGGAACGGGGCGGGCTTGCCGTACTCGGGGGTGCCGAAGTGGTTGTCCCATCCGGTATGGAGCAGCACTGCCTTCCCCACGAGGTCACGGTCGTAGAAGACGCTCGCCGGAATACCGCGGACTGTTGAGTCGGCGAGATGGAACACCTCGGTCGGCAGATCGACCAGGGTCGCGAGATCCAAAGCCGCGAGGTCCGCGCCGCCCTCGTATCGGTGCCAGGGGGTGTCGATGTAGGTACCGGTGTTGCCCGGGATCGTGAAGATATCCATCGAGAAACTCGTGCCTGGCGCGTAGGTTCCCTCACCACGGCGCAAATGCGGAGCCAATGAAGGGGCCGGAACTCCCGGAAGGGTCACGAGACCTTCCCTGAGTGTGTGACTGAGGTCGACCAGGCGCATCGGGGCGTCAGGGTTGGCGTGCGCCGAGTCGCTGACGCCGCGACTGCCCTTGTGCTGCTCCTCGACGATCGCGAACTGGTCGAACTTCACATCGCCGACCATGGCGAGGCCGAGGTGCTGCACGAGGAGGCGTGCGACCTCGGTCTGTGAAATGTCGCGCTGCGGTACGTCGAGGCGGAAGCCCTGGGCATTCAGCCCGCCGCCGTTGACGAACGAGATGCGGACGTCGACTACGGCTCGGTACTGGGTCATCGATGCAGCGTAGCCATGCGACTAACTCACTCGTGTCAATGTGCCGACGCCATCCGCATCGAAGTACTCGATGCGCATCGCGGTGCCCCGCTTGTTGAAGACGACGGCAGACAGGGAACTCGGGTCGACCTCGGGGAGGCCGACCTTGAACACGAACGTGTTGCCGTCCCAGTGATCGAGCGTCCACTGCCGCTGGCCCTTCGGCCCCATCGACAGCGTCAGACGTCCGTTCTTCTGCGTGACGGTCGCGTTGCCGAAGTAGGGGTTGGCGTACGTGCCGGCATAGGACGCGAGTGGCTTGGCGGGAGTGACATCGGACGGCCGAGGGGTGCCCGTCAATGAGCCCACCGTCTGGATGATGCCCGCGAAGGCCTGCGAGTAGATGGACGACCAGTCCTGAGTGGGCGCTCCGAACTCGGCATTGTCGAGGAACGTCATCCCGATCGACTCTGCGAGTCCAATGGGATAGCCGTTGGTGAGCACGACGATGCCGAGTTTCGAGGCCGGGATCATTCCCACGAACGATGCCGCGCCCTGCGCGAACGCACCCGAGTGGCTGATCACGGTGTGGCCGAGCCCGTTGGCCGCGATGCCGAAGCCGTAGCCGTACTGGCCGGCGGGTCGGTCGACGTTGGGCGGCAGCGGCGTCGAGAGATTGTGGGGGAACAGTGCCTGCCGCAACGCCCCACTCTTGATGAGTTGCTTGCCGTTGGCTGAACCACTGCCAAGGACCATGGCCTCCCATTTGGCCATGTCGTTGACACTGGATGCGACTCCACCGGCGGCCGTCGCCGCATCGTCGTTGAACTGCTCCGGAGTGACGCGCCATGCGCCATTGACGCGCTCGTGGCCAACTGCGTGGTTCGGCAGCGAGACGTACTCGTCGTAACTCGACGTGGTGCGGGTCATGCCGAGTGGCGCGTAGATCGAGTCCTTGGAGAGCGCCGACCACTCCTTCTTGCTCGCGACAGCCGTCGCGAGCGCGCCCGCCATGATCCCGTAGTTGGTGTATGCGTAGTGGGCTCTGAAGGGTGCCAGCGGCAGGTAGCGCAGGCGATCGAGGATCTGCGTGCGGTTGAAGCCGAGGTACTCGAGGTCGTCGCCCGCGTGGTCGGGCAGTCCCGAGCGGTGGGCGTACAGGTCCCCGATCGTCAGATGATTTGTGACCCACGGGTCCTTCAGCGCGAACTTGGGCAGCGGCTTCGTCACGCGCGAGTTCCAGGACACGACTCCATCGCTCACCTGCTTCGCGACGACGGTGGCGCCGACGGGCTTGGACACCGACGCGATCTGGAACACCGTGTCGGCGTTGACGGGAGCCTTCGTGCTGAGGTCGGCGACGCCGAATCCCTCGGAGTACACGGTCTGGCCGTCGTGGACGACGGCGACGGCAACGCCGGGGACCCCGGTTGACGCCATGAGGGTGCGGACCTGGGGTGCAATCGCGGCGATCGCACTGCTTAATGACGGGGGTTCCACCGCCGCGCGGGTAGTGGCTGATGCTGAGGATGAAACCGCGAGGACGACTGCGGCAACCGCCGCCGCGCCGAACCATGTCCATCGACTGCCCGCCTTGCCCATGCGAACCCCCTCAGGTTGGACCCCGAGCGCATTGTACGAAGCGCAGAAATCGTCGCTGCGCGGCAGATTGGGCCGTGGCATACGCTCGATGAGTGAAGAGACCTGTCGTTGCCGCCGCCCTTGCCACCGCGCTGCTCGCGTCAACTGCGCTCGTCGTCATGCCGACGGCGTCGGCTTCGACGATCACTGCCCGCTACGTCGGGGCGAACTGCACGACAGGCGCGATGAGCGCCATCGGCACCACGCGGCCACAGGGTGGAGTCAGCGTTGGCGGAGTGACCACCACATTTGGACCCGACGGCGTGCCGTCCATCGCTGTCGCATCGACCGCCAGGTCGGCCACCACGCTCGGTTCGGTCGACCTCGTCACGGGCAAGGGCAGGAAGGCGAGGGCCGGCGACACCCTGACGCTCAACTACTGCGGAGTGGGCTTGAAGTCGAAGACGGTGGTCGACTCGTCCTGGACCCGCGGCGGTCCTGTGACGTTCCCGCTTTCGCAGCTCATCGCGGGCTGGAAGAAGGGAATCCCCGGCATGAGGGTGGGCGGGACACGCCTCCTGGTGATTCCCGGACGGCTGGCCTATGGCAGCAATCCGCCACCGGGCGGCTCGATCAAGCCCAACGAGACGCTGGCCTTCGTCATCACGCTGAACGGCATCGGCTAGGGCAGGATGTTGCCGTGACATTCCACTTGACGGGCCTGCCCGAGGCCGACGCCGTGCTCGACGAGTATCCGCTCGCGGTCGTGATCGGCATGCTCCTTGATCAGCAGTACGGAATGGAGCACGCCTTCCGCGGCGGCTGGAAGATTCTCGGCCGCCTGCACACGCTCGACCCCGCCGTGATCGCGGCGATGGATCCCGAGCAGTTCGCCGCGCTATGCACGCAGCCTCCTGCGATTCACCGGTTCCCGGGTTCGATGTCCGCTCGCGTGCAGACACTCGCCGCGATCGTCGAGTCGACCTACGGGGGAGATGTCACGCGCATGTGGACCGAGGCGAAGACCGGCGCCGAGCTCCTGGCGCGCATCGAGGCGCTGCCGGGGTTCGGACGGCAGAAGTCCCAGATCTTCGTGGCGCTGCTCGCCAAGCAGCTGGGGGTGCAGCCGCGCGGCTGGCGTCAGGCGGCTGGCGACTACGCGCTCAAGGGCTACCGCTCCGTCGCCGATGTGGTCGACGACGTGTCGTTGCAGAAGGTCCGCGACACCAAGAAGCAGAAGAAGGCGGCCAGCGCGGCGAACGCGGCCAGCTAGCGACGCGGCTCGGAGATCAGTACCTCCTGCAGCGCCTCGAACTCCTCGACGCACTTTCCCGCGCCCAGCGCGACACACTCGAGCGGCCGGTCTGCGATGAGAACTGGCATGCCGGTCTCGTGGCGCAGTCGCTCGTCCAGGCCACGCAGGAGCGCGCCTCCGCCGGTCAGGACGATGCCTCGATCCATGATGTCGCCCGACAGCTCTGGCGGCGTGTGGTCGAGCGCAGATCTGACGGCAGCCACGATCTGATTCACCGGCTCGTCGATTGCGCGGCGGATCTCCTCCGACGAGACAACGATGGTTCGAGGAAGCCCGGCGATGAGGTCGCGTCCACGGATCTCGGCGTGTGGCTCATCTGGCATCGGGAAGGCCGAGCCGATGGCGACCTTGATCTGCTCGGCGGTGCGCTCGCCCAGCATGAGCGAGTACTCCTTCTTGACGTACTGAATGATCGCGTTGTCGAGCTGATCGCCGCCGTAGCGCAGCGAGCTCGCCGTGACGATGCCGCCGAGGGAGATGACCGCGACCTCCGAGGTCCCGCCGCCGATGTCGACAACCATGTTGCCGGTGGGCTCGTGAACGGGGAGTCCGGCGCCGATCGCGGCAGCCATCGGTTCCTCGATGATGAAGACCTTGCGCGCGCCCGCCGAGTAGACGGCATCCTTGACGGCGCGCTGCTCGACACCGGTGATCCCTGATGGAACGCACACGACGACCCGTGGCTTTGACAGGTGCCGACGGCGGTGCACCTTCTGGATGAAGTAGCGCAGCATGCGCTCGGTGGTCTCGAAGTCGGCGATCACGCCGTCCTTCAGGGGCCGGGTCGCCACGATATGACTGGGCGTGGCCCCGATCATCCGCTTGGCCTCGGCGCCGACCGCGAGGATGCCGCCGGTCTTGTTGTTGATGGCGACTACGGACGGCTCATTCAGGACGATGCCTCGACCGCGCACGTAGACCAGCGTGTTCGCCGTGCCGAGATCGATGGCCATGTCGCGACCGACCAACGAGGATGACGATGGCATGCGAAGGCGCCTCCGCTCCTCGGGTAGGTCTTCAGTGTACGGCCGCGCAGAAACGACCTCGACTAGGCGACATTTCCGTAGTCGATCGTGACGCTCTCACGAGCGCGGTCTCGAAGAGCCATAGTTGTCAGCCGCCCAGTGCAGACTCCCAGCCGGCCCGGATCTCGGCGTTGAAGGCGACCAGTAGACAGTGGCGGATTGACGTCGTCGCCGACCTCAGCGTCGCGACGCTGATCTGGCACGACTCGTCGAGCGGGTAGCCGTACACGCCCGCCGAGATGGCGGGAAACGCGATGCTCGTCGCGCCCACCTCATCGCCGCGGGCGATGCTGGCCCGGTAGGCAGACGCGAGCAGTTCGGCCGGTGGCTCGTCGATGCCGTAGCGCGGCCCGACGGCGTGGATGATGTGCCTCACGCGAGGAGCAAGGTCGAACGCGGGGGTGATGACAGCGCCGCCCGGTGGGCACGGAGCGAGGGGTCGCAGCGCTAGGAGCAGTCCGGGGCCAGCTGCGCGGTGAACTGCGCCGTCTACACCGCCGCCGCCCATGAGTTCGCTGTTTGCGGCGGTGACGATCGCATCGGCCTCCACGGTCGTGATGTCGCCCTCGATGATCTCGATCTCCACCCGCTGAGTCTGCGCCCTAAGGTTTGGCCACGCTCGACGTTGGGCATAACCGTCCTACACCCACCTGCCCGGATACGGAGTCTCATGCCCGTGCGTACGCGCTCCTTTCTCGCCACCCTCGCCGGTTCGTCGATTGTCGTGGCGGGCCTAGTCGTGATGCCTACCGCGATGGCCACGACCATCACGTCGGATGTGCGGTTCTCGTGCACGGTTACCGGCACGGCAGGCCCCGATCGCCTGGTCGGCACGTCCGGACGCGACGTGATCTGCGGCCGTGGCGGCGATGACGTGATCTTCGGGCTGGCTGGCGACGACGTGCTCTATGGCGGGCCAGGTGATGACGTGCTTCATGGAGGGCCGGGTGCGGACTACCTCGTCGGGGGTCCGGGTCGCGACGAACTGCTCGGCGGCAAGGGTGCCGACTCCCTCACCCAGGGCGGTGCGCCGGGCGCGAACCCGCCGTGGTCCGCAGGACTGGACGTCACGTACGACCTGGCGCCGGGCACCCAGATCCTGTGGACCCTCGACCGGGCGACCATGAACTGCGCCGACGAGGCGATGGAGACGTGGACCGACACGGTCGGCACCGAGTACCCGCGTCCCATCGCGGTCTTCATGACCACCCACACCAGTCCCGCGTCCGACTGCGCGTACGAGACGTCCCGAGCGACCTGGACGGTCAAGGTCACGACGCCATCCGGCTACTCGCGTTCGGGCAGCATGAAGGTCGAGACCGGAACACCGAACATCTACCTGCACCGCGTCACGGCTACGTGTGGCTTCTCGCAGAACATCGGATGCATCGGCGGATCTGCGGAACGCGTGCCCGGCGATGGCTTCTACCCCGCGCCGCACGTCACGATCGGCCCGATCAACGAGCCACCGCCGCCCCCGCCCGTCGACCCCGGGCTGGACTGCAAGGACTCGGCTCACTTCTCCGTCGGCCAGACCTGGGACCAGGGCAACGCGACGCTGTGCACAATCACGGGAGTCCCCGCATCGGAGATGCCCAACGTGGGCCTGATCTTCGGATCGAGCCTGCCGCCGGGTATCACCGCAGGCTTCTACCCGACGGCCAACGACAACACCATCGTGTTCCGCGGCCGGGTGACGCAGCCGTGGACGGGCACGATCCGGGTGGCGGCCGCCTACAAAGGTTGGTCCGACCTCGAGCCCATTGCCGTCACTGTCAGCTAGCCGCGTGTGGGCGACGGGCTGTTACCGTTCGGCATGCTGAAATTGCGCTCTGTCGTTGTGGCCGCTGCTATCGCGCTGTCCCTCACCGCAGCGGTCGGGGCGCCATCGGCGATTGCCGCCGAGAAGCCCGTCGTTGTCGTCATCACGCACGCACCGCTGGCACCGACCGCTGTCCTGGGCTCGGGGCTCGGAACGGTGCGCACGTTCTACGTGCCGACGCGAGTGGACGGCAAGGCGAGTCCGGGAAGTTACCTGACCGGCACGCTGACCACGATCGCCGTCGGTCTCGATAGCAACCGCGAACTGCGCGCCGCGAACCTCGTCGTCGTGGTCGGCGCGGAGGAGAACCAGCTGGTCATCGGTGGGCTCTCGGCCTACCCTGCCGACGGCAGCACGATTGCCCCAGGACAGCGAACCACGCGACCGGTGATCGGTGGCTCGGGCATCTATGACGGAGCGCGCGGATCGGTCACGTCGACCAATCTCGGCGAGCGCGGCTGGCGACACGTGTTCCGGATCACGATCACGAAGTAGGCGCCGATTCCCCATGGCCCGCGCGGGGTACGTTCGCGGCATGGTCACGGGTCGCTCGACTCAGCTGCGCGGGGCGCTCGACGTGCTCGTGACAGGCGAGCGGGTCGAGGTGCGTGCCGCAGACTGCTCGGATCCGTGGGAGCTGGCAGTCAGCGCGTTTGCCGCCTCCTGGCGACTCCAGCACGACCTGGCCACTGAGTTTGCCGAGCGCGCGATCCACGCGCTGCGAGAACCTCGGGACGGCGACCGGGAGGCCGCGGTCCTCGCCTATGCGACTCGAGCCCTTGCCGGTGCGGGAACGGGCCTGAAGGGGACGTGGACCGATCTGTCCCCGGGCCTGACGCCGTCGGGTGACCCCCTCGCCGACGCGCTCCCGCTCCTTGGTGCGATGGACGGATTCAGCGACACGGGGCGTTTCGCTCGCTACGCGCTGGCGGAGGCCGCTCTGGCCTGCGGGCGGGTAGGGATCGCCGAGGGGATCCACGATGTAGCGGGCTCGCGCGAGTTCCTCGACGGGCATCCGTACTCGACCGTCATGACGGTTCTCGCAGCACGCATCGCGAGTTTCGGGGGCCGCATCGACGACGCGCGAACGCTCCTGGACTCGCTGCCGACGTCGGTGCCGCCTCGGCTGGAACTGCTGGTCGCGGCGACGCGCTCCCTCGTCGACGGCAACGCGGCGGCCCCGACTGTGGTTCGTGAGCTCGCTACTCGGCTGGAGCGGGGCGGCCACGACCTCGATGACCGGCTTGAACTGGGTTGCGTGCTGCTGTGCGCCTACGGCCTGGTCGCTATCGGCGATGTCCGCCGAGCGACCGACCTGGTCGCCGGATTCGACATGGACCGGGCCATGGTGATCGATCGGGTGCTTGCGCTCGAGTTGGTGGTCGCGGCGGCCGAGCGGGGTGGTGACCGGGCGACGGCTGAGTCCGGACTCGCCGCCGCCGAGGTGCTCGCGGACGATCCGATCGCGAGCAGCACGCTGGACCGGATCCGCAGCCGGGTGGCGCTGCTCGCCGGTACGCCGGACAGCGCTCTGGTGACGGCCGAACGAGCGATCGAGCGCGCGGACGACGAGGGGCGCGCAATCGAAGCAGCCGAGGGCAGGATCGTCTCGGCCAGGGCACGCATGGCAGCCGGAGACCGGGGCTCTGCAGCTCGCGGGCTGGAGTCGCCGGTCGCCGCCGCGGACTCGACTGGCCACCTCGCATTCCGGCGCGCGGCAGGCAGGACGCTCAGCGGCACCGGACGACGGCTGCGCCCCCTACCGGGCAGCGAGGCGGCGGGCCTGTCCGAACGCGAACGGGAGGTACTCGCCCTCGTCCTGGACGGACACGAGAACTCCGAGATCGCTGCGGAGTTGCATATCTCTCCGCACACCGCGCGCTCCCACGTCTCACGCGTGCTGGCGGCCTACGGGACACCCACGCGGGCCACTCTCGCCGCTCGCGTTGCCGCGTCGATGCACGACTCGAGCTCTGCGACGGTCGCGGATCTCGCTCGTGCCGAGCTCACCCCTCGGCAGCGTGCGGTCGTCGCTGAGGTCGTGACGGGGGCGTCGAACGCGGAGATCTCCGCTCGTCTGGAGATCACTGTGCGAACGGTCGAGAAGCACGTCAATGACGTGATGAGGCGGTGGCGTGTCGGCAGTCGCGTCGAGCTCGTCTTTCGTGCGGCGGGTATCAGCCTCGACAGTCCATTTGCGAAATAGGCCGAAGCCACACTGTCCGAGGCGCGTTCACGTAGGCAGTACTAGGGGCATGCACCCGATCGGCATGTCGACCGCCCACCGCTGGATAGCCCTCGCCGCGGCGGTTGTGGTGACGGCCGCGTCTTTGTCCGGGTGCTCTTCAGACGCCACCTCGAGCGAGAACCCCGCCGCGACCTCAGACCGCGTCTCACAGATCGGTCAGGAGTTCGGCAGCCTCGGCATCGCGACCGTGCCCTTCGAGGGCGGAGAGCCGATCTACGACGTCAGCGGCGACATCGTCCTGACCCTGACCGACTGGCAGCTGATGTCGATCGCAGCCGGGACACCGGTAGCGCCAGATAGTCCAGACGTCGCTCGACAGTGGTCAGGGGTGACCCCGGAGTCGCTCGACGCCATCAACGAGGAGCTGCCCGCGATTCCCGGCGCCACGGAACTGACACCGAGCGCGGTCATCCAGGCGTGGTGGCGGGTCGCGGACAGCGCACGCGCCGATGCTGCACGCGCACTCGTCCCCGCACCGGCGTCCGCGACTTCAGCGGGCACCATTCCCAGCGCCGTCCTTGCCCTGTTCGTCGCTGACGGACTAGGCGACTCGGGCCGGGTCGTGGACCCGAGCGAGATCGCGGTGGCCCTGGGCGAGGATGCGCCGCGAATCCTTGCCCTCGGGCCCGACGGCGGCGTCCCGCTGGCCGAACTCGATCCCTGCGACACGATCTCGTCGGCGATAGCCAATGTGAACGAGTTCCTCGACTCGATGGGCGAGCTCGGCGCCGTCATCAAGGGGGCCATCACCGAGGCGATAGGGGCGCTCGACGCCGCGAGCGGCGGCGTGATCAGCGCGATCAAGCGCGTCATCGCCGTCGCCAACCTCGTCCTCAACACTGCCTCGCTGCTCACTCCGTGGAAGGTGACACTGACCGTCGATCCGCCAAGCGGTCAGGTCGTGGCATTTGCCGGTGCGGCGGGAACGACGTCGACGGTCACCGTGCGGCTCGACGGCGTTGCGGCGACGCCTCCGGCCGGAGTGCAGAGCTGCCTGGGACTGCTCGGCATCGTCGACCCGACGAGCCAGAAGGGTTCGGACCTGACGTGGGGGAGCTGGGATGGCTTCGTCGACCGAGTCCTCCCGTCGCTCATCACTCCTCCCGACAAGGGCGGTCCGGCCCAGCTTGGCGCCGACAACACCGCGTCGATGACGGTCGGCACCGGCACTGAGACGAGCGACGCGAAGAAGCACAAGCCGGCCATCGATTCGACCCCGTCGATCACGGTGTCCGTTGAGCGAGCCGACGTCAAGAAGCTCACCAGTTGGATCCGTGCGCAGGACTCCGCACTCGTCCAGAGCATTCTCGGCGGCACGTTGGAGGCGATCGCCACCGCGGTCGAGCTGTCGGCGAACCCGAACTCGACCACGCTCAACATCCCCGTCGGGTACTGGGTGCCCGACGAGACACCGGATCCCGACCCGGGAACCGTCGACCCGCCGCCCGTTGCGGAACCGCCCGCGGACCCGCCGGCACCCCCCGGGCCCAAGGACAACAACAACTGCCTGGAGTACCGCAAGGTCGAGCAGGTGATGAAGGTGAAGGTCGCCAAGGTCGAGTACGGGGAGTGGGAAGGGATGACCAACCCGTTCGTCCAAGGGGAGAAGATCCAAGCCTGCAAGTACTACGTCGGTACGACGGGCGCGATGGTCGTCATCGAGGATCCCTTCTTCCTCAGCAACTCCGACGCGGCCACCGATGCCGGTTTCATGGGGATCCTCAAGGAGCGCGGATGCAGCCTCGCCTCGGGGACCCTCGACACCGGACCGAACATGACGAGCTACTTCGTGTACAGCGGCGTCACGCTGGGCGGGACCTTCTTGTACCAGCTCAAGAAGAGCAACGCGAAGCAGAAACTGCGGACCCTCGCCGCCGTCGCTGGACTCTGCTGATCCACTCACCACAACGCAAGGAGCCTGATTACATGACCACCACTGCACTGCGCACCCGCCAGCCCGCACTTCTCGCCGGGCTGACCGGACTGGCACTCGCCGGGCTTCTGCTCACGGGCTGCGGGGGCAGCTCGTCGTCCGACAGCGCGACGACCGCCGGGACGTCGACGGAGATCGAGGTCGCGGAGTCCGCACCTGCCGATGAGTCAGCGGCCCCCGCGGAGGACTCATCGGGTGACGACGGCGCGATGACCTCGGGAGCAGCGGTACCGGACGGCTGGCCCGCGGAGGTGCTCGTGCCCGCGGGCGAGACCGTGCTCACCAGCGAGCGGGGCGCTGGCTGGGACCTGCTGATCGAGGGAATCGACGAGGCCGAGCTGAAGTCGCTCATCGACCAAATGACGGCCAATGGCTTCACGTCACCGGGCATCACGGACATGGGCAGCGGTGCATGGATTGCCGAGCTCGCCGGCCCGATCGGCGTCGTCGACTACTCCTACGAGACCGGCGGAGCGGGCGAGCCCAACGTCCACGTCATCTTCATGCCGAAGGGCTGAGGACTAGTCGCGAGGCGGTTATCGGTGCGCCGAAGGCGCGAGCGAAGGCGTCTGTCAGCATTCGACCCATGATGAAGCCGAAGGCCCTGACCGTCGTAGTCCTTGTTGGTGTAGCGGGGCTCCTCGCGTCGTGCAGTTCGGGCGGTACCGATGCGGCAAGTTCGAGCGTCGCGGACACCCCGAACGCGGCAGCACCGTCGGTCGCCGCATCGGCAGCCGCAGTACAGATCGGGACCTTCCCGCTGCCCGATTGCGCCGGCCAGGACCCCACGACCTGTTCCGCTGACGGTTTCGACCCCGCTCGTGACGGGTTCAGCTTCGAGAACTTCACCGAGCAGGGAACCCTCGGTGCGCAGAGCCTGATCTCGCTGTTCGGGATCGACGCGGTCTGCGCGAAGGTGTCCAAAGGGCAGTGCACCTTCTACCCGGCCGCACGGCAGTGGGCCGAGCAGATCAACGAGTCGATGACGAACGGCCACTGCGAGGGACTGGCAGTGCTGTCCGAGTACATCTACCAGGGCTACCTCACCGCGGCGGATCTGAGTCCGGGCGCGACGTCGACCTACGACCTGCCATTCGACAACGCCGACGTGCGCAGCACGATCGACCTGTTCTGGGCCACGCAGATGCTGCCCAAGGTCCAGGCGGCCTACTCAGCGTTCAAAGCGCTGACGCCGACCCAGATCGCCTCCGAGCTGGCCGATGGCCTCCAGACTGGCAAGGGCTACACGCTTGGCATCTACCAGCCGCTCGGCGCGCACGCCATCACGCCGGTTGCCGTCACCGTGGAGGGCGACAAGATCGCCATCTCGGTCTATGACAACAACTACCCCGGCACGGTTCAGCGGGTCATGATCGATCCGGCGACCGAGACGTGGAGCTATGCGGGCGGAGCGACGAACCCCGATGCGCCCACCGGAGGCTGGGAGGGCGGGACGGGAACGATGGACCTGACGCCGATGGTCACTCGCCTCGAACTGCCATCCACAGCTCCGTTCGCGGATGCAATCTCCAAGGGTGCCGCCCGCGGAACTGCCGCGCAGAAGACGGTCATGCTGTCCACGAGCGATCCGAGCGCGCGGGTCAGTGGCACGTTCGTGATCGACGGGGTCTCCTACGACACGTCGGACCCGACAGTGGTGCTGCCGGAAGGTCTGACCGCACGACCAACGCTGGGCGCGGACCTGCTCGGACGTGGCTTCACCTACGTCGTGGACACCAAGGTTCTGGGTGGCTTCCAGGTCATCCCGAAGGCGACGGGCGCATCCGGGCCGGCGCCCGTGAAGGTGTCGATCGACTCCGTCAGGAGCCCCCGCCTCACGCTCGACACGACACAGACGCAGGGTGGCAGCGGGGGCTTCCAGGTGGCGGGCGACGGTGAGGTCACGGTATCGACCGACGACGGAGTGGAGTCGACGCTCAACATCGCGAACGGACTGAACAGTCTGGACCTGCCGATTCCCGACGGGATTGACGTCGATGTCGCATCTGACAGTGGAGACGCCCTAATCGCCTACCTCGACGATGATGGCCAGGTCGTGGGCGAGTACGCACTCGACAACCAGACGCCAAGCGGCAACGTGGTCAACGGCGTCGCGACGTTCGACGAGGCAACCGGCGAGTTTGACATTACGGAGGAGTTCGCCGAGCCCGAGGCCTACGACGAGGATGCGGTCGCGACCTTCACGACGGCGATGCGGGCCGCAGCCACCGACATGGGCAGCGAATTCGCAGACGAACTGGACGCGGACAGCGCTGACTCCAGCGACGACTCTGGTTCGGGCGGGAGCTCCAGCGATGACAGCTCGGCTGACAACTCCGACAACGGGTCGAATGACGACTCGAGCAACTCCGATGACTCCGCGAACGATGGGAGCGGCTCAGACAACTCCGACGATTCGGACGCCGGCAGCGGTTCTGATGACAGCGCCGACTCCAGCGACAACGGCAGCGGAACAGACGACAGTGGACCCGCTGACGACGGCGCAGACTCCGGATCCGATGACAGTGGCGACGACGCTGGCCCGGCCGATGACGGCGGCGAGTAGTTCTCGACGTCGATCACGCGCAATACTCAGGCGTCGTCGGACTCCACGACCTTGATTCCCATCTCGCCGGACTCGTCCAGGTTCGGGTCACCACCGTTGTTCGCGGTTGCACTTCGCCCGTCGTGCGGATGGGACTCGCTGGGACCTGCGTAGTCCTCGGTGGGCTCTGTTGGCACGACACGACCTCCGTTAATTTCGGACTGTGCGCGTGCTGTACCCGCTCAGCGACTGCGCGAATCAGTTCGCGAAGGGATCGGCCCCGGCCCCGTAGGCGGTGACGCCGATACCGAAGGGCTTTCCGGTCGGGGCCGTGGACCACAACTGAACCTTGACCGTCTTTGCCTTCCCGCCGGGTGCGGTCGCGAACGCGATGCTCGTGAACTCGACGATGGGCGGATCAAAGGCCGTCGCGGAGCCGATCGAGAAGAAGGCCTTGCCACCTGGGGCCAGGACGATCTTCTTCGGCTTGGTCTGCGGGGCGTTCATGAGGTTGCCCCTGCCGACGCTGATCTCCTGAGGACCTTTCTTGGTCGACGCTGACGTGATCGTCGGATAGCCGTTCAGCTTGCACGTACTCCCACTCGTATTGGTCAAGGTGATGGTTGACGCAGGCTGCGACATTCCCGCGCCTGTACTCGTCTGCTTCGCGGACAGGTCTGAGGTCGAGCATGTCGGCACGCTGCGCGTCGCCGCGCTCGCGGCCGGGGCGATTGCTGCAGCGGCGCACAGCCCAACCGCAACACTCAAGATTCCTGCGCGTCGAACCTGTCGGTTGATGTCCATGGCGCGAGAGTAGCCCGCCACTCGACCGTTGGATAGTGCGCGAAGGCTAGAACACTGATGCGTACGCGATCGCGATCGCGACGACGAACGACGGGTATCCGATTCGCAGAACGCGATCCAGGGTTCTGGCCTTGGCCAGCTGCCTGTCCTCGGTGTACCGACGGCCCAGGAGGGCACCGAAGATGCACAGGCCCGACAGCAGGATGAAGGCGTAGTACGCCCATTCGATTGCGACTGTGTAGTCGACATCGGGCAGGGATGAGGTCACGCTGTTGAGCATGACGGCACCGGTGAGAATGCCGGTCACGCCGAACGAGATGCGACTGCCCGCATCCTTGAACGGGTACCACAGTGACACGTACAGAACCAGGGTGAGCAGCAGCAGGGGTAGCAGGTTCTTAATGAGGAACGAGTTGACGTCGCGGGAGATGGTCGTGTCGCTGACCAGTTGCGAGTACGTCACGCCTGCGGACGCAGCAGTCAGGCTCGGATCGCCGAGCGCACCGGTATCGCCGACGCTCTGAGGGTAGAAGTAGGCCGAGTCAGCCTCCCAGTTCGGGATGTCGTCGTAGGTCGCCGCGGCGTCGGTGCCGGACTGGAGTCGCTCCGCCTGGGTCTGCTGCACGTTATCGGGATCGGGGATGTAGGTGAGCTTGGCGGAGGACAGGACCTTGTTCTGCACGATGATCGGCAACTGCTGGGTATCGAACGGGAACGCGGAGAAGTTCATCTGCGTACGGAACACTCCACGCACGCGATACAACTCATAGCGCGCGCCGTCGACCTCGCTGACACGCTGCGGCTCGCCGATGGACAGGCCGGGGTCAATCGCGTTGGCGAACTGGACGTCGGATGGGCCGATCGGGGAACCCCGATACTTGAACCACATGAAGAAGTCCGCCCGGAACGTCTGCGAGGACGTGTCGAGATCGCTCAACTGGTTGACGTTGAACCCCAATGAGACCACGCGCTGGATCGTGTAGGACACGCCGAGAGCTGTGAACGCTGTGCCGGAGGCGATCTCATCCTCGAGCGTGATGCCAGCGGTCGCGCTGTACGGCGACAGCTGGTACGCGGCCGAGTGCACGGTGATCTCACCTGTATGCGAAACGCGGCCGTCGTCGAACGCCACGGGGCGAAGGGCGGAGTTATCCGGCTCGAAGTACAGGCCACCGGACAGCGTGGGCAGGGCGGTCGACGGCGAGCGCGCAGAGTTGAGCGCGTCGCGGACGCGAGTGCGGTCGGCCACGAGGTCGTCGGTGCCCCACGAGGCGTCACCGCGCAGCAGGGATTCGGTGAACGCGTCCACCGCGTCGTAGGTCAGGCCGGCAACCCAGCTGGGCTTGTATCCCAGGTGCTTGGATAGCGCGTCGTAGAACGGCACCGCGGCGCCGGTGAGCGTTCCCTCGGTCAGAGGGGTCGCTACGACGGTGGCATCGACAGCCTCGTTCGATGCCGCGCTGATGCCTTGGAAGAAGGACTGCGTGTCAAGGGCCTCGGGTCCGATGAAGACCGGCTCGACGCCCAGGTCCTTGAGCATCTTCGCGATCTCCGAGGACTTCGGATCCACGACCAGGAGTGCGATCACCCCAGGGTTGTCGATCGCGGCGATGCGAGTCGCGGCCGCCTGCAGGTCGGCGGTCTGCTGCGTGGGATCCGCGGATACAACGATGTCCGACTGCACAGTGCCGAACGTGGAGAACGCGTCGACGAACCCGCTGCGCAGGCTCACGCCGTAGTCGTCGTCACTCGAAATCACGATCGCGTTGTCATGGTTCTCGACGTAGTGGGCGTAGATCGCCATCTGCTGGCCCTGCTGGCTGTTGTCGAAGATTGTTCGGTAGTACCAGGGGTTGTCCTTGGTCAGCGCATCCGCAGTCGCGGACGGTGTGATGGCGGGGATTCCCGCAGCGGCGTAGATGGGTGCGGCGGCGAGGGACGTGGAACTGAGCATGTGACCGATTACCCCGACGAAGCGACCGTCGGCCACGATCTGGTTCGCGACGTCGACCGCGACCTTCGGGTCGGACTGGTCGTTGAAGGTCACGAGTCGGATCTGGTGGTCCGATGACGCCTGGGTCGTGTTCCACACGTCGACCGCCTGCTGCGCCGCGTCGATCGTCTCCTGGCCGCCTTGCGGGGCATCGATCTCGTCGCCGACGACGATCGCCAGATAGGTGTACTTCACTCGCGCATTCGAGATGACGACGACAAGGCCTGCGACGAGGGCGAGGATTACGACGATTGCGGACGAGCGGATGATCAGTCGGCGACGTCGCTTTGCGCGCGCCTGGTCAGCATGACCGCTGATGAAGTCCGGCGGGGGCGGATCGACGATCGCAACGAGTTCCTCCGGCGAGGTGGCCGTCTCATCGCGGAGTCGAGCGAGCGCCGGAGAGGTGCGGTGGTCAGGATCGAGTTCGCGCGCGCGTTCGAGGCAGAACTTCTCCTCGCCCGGATCCTCGGTGACAGCAGCGAACCACAGCCACGCGAGTTGGTACTGGGGGTCGATGCGAAGCGCCTCGGCGAGCAGTGTGCGTGCATCGCTGATCTCGCCGCGCTCGGCGGCCGCGATGGCCTGACGCGTGCGTTCTGCGACCGGAACCGAGTCGGGCACAGGGAAATCCTTCCGGGAGTGAGGGTTCCCGGGGGGACTGACCTCGGCAGCAGTGCGCTCCGAGCATAGGGGTTATCGAACGGTGGCGAAGAACGCGCGAACCTCGTCGACGTACGCCTCCGGTTCCTCCTCGGAACCGAAGTGTCCACCCGCGGGCATCTGCGTCCAGCGGGTGATGTTGTAGAGGCGGTCTGCCCACGGCCGCGCGACTCGTCGGACGTCGCGAGGGAAGATCGCGCAGCCGGTCGGGATGTTCACGAAGACGGGCGCCTGCGACGAGTCCTGCACTCGCTCGTAGTAGATGTGCGACGCCGACGCGATGGTCTCCGTCACCCAGTAGGTCGTGAAATGGGCGAGGAGCTCATCCTTCGTGAAGCTCTTCTCCACGTCACCGTCGCAGTCGCTGTAGGCGCGGAACTTGTCGAGCATCCACGCCGCAAGGCCGGCGGGGGAGTCGTTGAGGGCGAAGGCAAGGGTGTGCGGGCGCGTGTTGTTGATCGGCACATGCACGACATCACCCGCCGCCTGGTGGCGGTCCCAGTCGGCCATCGCCTGAAGGTCCGTGGGACTGAGGTCATCGGGCGGGCCGTCCGGATCGGGCGCGACGCCAAGGGGCATGGTGAGGTGGACACCGAGAACATGCTCGCCCTGATCAGCCCGTGCGAGCGCGGTGGTGATGATGGCGCCCCAGTCGCCCCCGCTGGTACCGAAGCGGTCGTAGCCGAGCAGGAGCATGAGCTCAGTGAAGGCCTCGGCGACCCTGCGCGGTCCCCAGCCCGGACCCACGAGCGGGCTGGAGAATCCATATCCGGGAATCGAGGGGCAGACGATGTGGAAGGCATCCTCGGCTCGTCCGCCGTACTTGACCGGATCGCGCAGGCGGTCGATGACGGTGACGAACTCGAAGATGGAGCCGGGCCACCCATGCACCAGGAGCAGCGGAACAGCGTTCGGTTCGGGGGAGCGGGCGTGGATGAACTGGATCTGCTGTCCGTCCGAGGTGACCGTGAACTGGTCGAAGGCGTTGAGCTTGGCCTCCTCGGCGCGCCAGTCGAACTCCGACTCCCAGTACGCGCACAGTTCGCGCAGGTACTTCGCACTCACTCCGTACGTCCAGTCGTCGTCCCCGAGATCGTCGATCCAGCGGGTGCGGGCGAGGCGATCGCGGAGGTCGGTCAGAACCTCGTCGTCGACGTGGACGGTGAAAGGGCGTGGCGAATCCATGGCTACCTCGTGGTCGTGGCTTGTCTAGATGACTGCCAACGTAGCGGTCTGAACCGGAAGAGGTGCGGCCTTCCCGTAAAGCCAGCCCTGTCCGAGCTGCCAGCCCTGCGCCGCGAGAATGTTCGCTTGTTCCTGCGTCTCAACGCCCTCGGCAACCGTCTTCAGGCCCAGACCATCGGCAAGCCCGACCAGGCCTTGAGCAAGTCGTTCGGCTCGGTCGTCGTCGAGGGTGAGACCGGACGTGAACGACTGGTCGAGCTTAAGTCCGCTGATCGGGAGGTCTCGCAGGTGGCTGATGGACGAGAAGCCCGTGCCGAAGTCGTCGACCCACCACGCGATCCCAACGTCGGCCAGCGCAACCATGGCAGTTGTCAGAGACTGTGAGACATCAACGAGCGCCGTCTCCGTAACCTCCATGTGGATGCGGGCCGGGTCAACGCCGTACTTGTCCAACTCCGCACGAACTGTCGACACGAAGTTGGTGGAGGCAATGGTCATTGACGAGAAGTTGATGGCCACACTGACGTTCGCTGGCAGGAGTGCGGCCGCCCGGATGGACTGCGACATGATTGAGAGGTCGAGAGTGAGAATGAGTCCGGTCTGCTCGGCCATTGGGAGGAAGTCCGCCGGCATCCGTAGCGAGCCATCAGGCAGCACCCAACGCACGAGTGCTTCGTAGCCGACGACCGTCGCGTTGTGAATGTCGACGATCGGCATGAACCACGGGACCACAAGCTCCCGCGAAAGAGCCTCTCGCAACTCCGATTGGATCTCGAGTCCCCGTCGCGTCGGTGCGCCCACTGCTCCGTCGAGGAACTCCCAGCGGTCCGCGCCCTTGTCCGAGGCCTGCCGCATTGCCGCGCGGGCATCGCGAAGCAGAGCCTCAGCGTCCTTGTCGCTCGCCAAAGCGACGCCTATGCACGCAGTGACGTCGACCGACCCCCCGCGCACCGCCACCGGCCCCCGCACTGCCTCGAGGAAGCGTTCTGCGGCGTCTGCGGCCCCTGCCTCTGTCACGATGTCATGCTGCAGAACGAGGAACTCGTTGCCGGCGATGCGGGCAACGAAGGACTCCTCGCCAGCGGCGAGGACGAGGCGGCGCGCGACAGTCCGCAGGAGCAGGTCACCGGACGCATACGTGTACGCCTGGTTCGTCGTCGTCATGCCGTCGATGCTTACGCACAGCAGAGCCCACGAGCGGTCGCCTGGCTGCTCGAGAAGCGCCGACACGCGGGTCAACGCCATCGGTCGGGTGGCCAGACCCGTCAGTGCGTCGAACTGCAGCCAGTGCTCCAATGCCGTGCGCGCTTCATGTTCGAGGCCGACATCGCGGATCGCGATCACCCAGCCGTCGACCTCGGCAGCTGCATTGCGAATCGCACGAACCGTTGCCTCGACCCAGATGTACGTGCCGTCCCAGGTGCGCAGGCGCATCAGTCCAGTTGAGGTGCGCAGGCGTGAGACGAGCTGCACCGAGGCACGAAAGACCTGCACGTCATCCGCGTGCAGGAGACTCTCGGGCTGTGTGCCGACGATCTCGTCTTGCGCGTATCCGAGGACCGCCGTCACGGATGGAGAGACCCACGACAATGCGCCGTCGGCATCGGTTAGGAAGACCAGGTCCATGGCGTTCTCAGCGAGCAGCCGGTATTGCGCCTCGGAGTCCGAGAGCGCGGCGACCGCGCGCATCTCGTCTTCGACCTGCCGCAGGCTGACCGCCATCGCCTTGCCGGGCAGCGGGCGGGCCGAGACGGACATCCACACGTAAGCGCCCTCTGCGGAGGCGATCCGTAGCGTCAGCCCGCGCCCGTCGATCCCGCCTTCCGCAGGGATCAGCACGCGCTCGGTCGCACCCGCGACGTCTTCCGGATGCACCAGATCCCACCGCCGAGTTCCCACCAGCTGCGCGGGAGTCCACCCGAGGACGGCTTCGACGGACGACGAGACCCACTCGATCATTCCGTCCGGCGCCACGCGCGCCACGACGTCCGACGCGTTCTCCGCGAGCAGCCTGAACTGGTCCTGCTCGGCAAGAAGCCGGCGTTGCGACCGCCCGATTACCCAGGCGAGGGCGACCGAGATCGCGCATGCAAGGACGAGGGCGATGAGTTGCCGGCCCAAGTCCTCGAAGTCATCCCCGAAGTCATTGAGGACGAGCATGGTCGCGATCGCGAAGACTGAGACGAACGCACTGATACGCATGCTGCCGATGGCGGACGCTGCTATGACCGGGATCACGAGGAAGGGCAGGACGCGGACACTGGAGAAGGTGACACCGAGGATCGCGACGACGAGAATCGAGACCAGGACTAGGCCGATGACTACCGCGTTCGATCTAAACCGGTCCTGACGCAATCAGTGCCTCCTGCCGCGGACTGCGGCACTACTGATTGTTCGCTCCTCGATCATCTATAGCAAGGAAGGCTTGGCTTAGATGTTTCCTCGGGCGATCCAGGTGGAGTCGTTGTGGTAGGCACTGAAGCCGTTTCGCGCAGGTGCGAACAAGATCAGGTGCACGACGACCGGACCAGGAACCACGACGCGAACTTGGATCATCCCGCGGTGGTTGCGCAGTTGGCACAAAGTGATGTCGCCAGCGGGAACAGGCTGGCCGGCCACGTTCCTCGTCGCCCGCAGGTCGCTGGCAGTCGCGTAGCGACATTGGACCGATGCCTGAACCTTGTTGCCGGCGTTGGTCGTCAGCGAACTGACGATGAGGTTCTGCCATTTGCCAGGCTTGATGTTGACGTTGCCGAGGTTCAGCGGCTTGGTCGGCTTCTGCGGCTTGCCGCCTCCGATGATGACCCCGCCCGTCGACGACGGTGAAGGCGTCGGGGTCGGCGTCGGAGTAGCGGTGGGGCTAGGCGTCGGCGTCGGGCTCACCGACGGGCCGGGTCCCGGTGTCGGGGGTGCGGGCACCACGTTGACGACGTCGGTCGCCGTGTTGTTGCCCGGGACAGGGTCGGTGCTGCTCGACGACACCGTGGCGCTGTTGGTCCAGCTCGCTGGCGCAATTGCGCTGGAGACCCAGGTGCTGATGATCAGATCGGGCGCGGTTGATCCCGCGACCATCCCAGTAACCGGCGCGAGTGGCAGCAGCAGGCAGGTGATGACCTGGCCGACGGGGGAGCACGACCAGCTGGAGCCGGCCGAGATGTACGTCAGGCCGCTGGGCAGCGTGTCGACGACAGTGATCGGGCCGACCGCATCCGAGGGACCGAGGTTGCGAACCTTCAGGGTGAAGGTCACGGTCTCACCGGGCACGGGCGTGGTGCCGTGGGTCTTGGTGATCGACATGTCCGCTGAAGCGGCGCTGACGGTGACGGTGGCGGTATCGGGAGTGACGTTGTCATACGTCCGCGGGTTCGACGTGAAGCTGTCGTAGCTCGGGATGTCGACGGTGTTCACGAACGTTCCGGTCGTCGTACCCGACGGGATCGTCGCGGAGTACGTCCGGTCGAAAGTGGCTCCCGGCGCAACGGGCCCGGCAACGTTCCAGGTGATCGTGCCGCCGCCCGTGGTGGGGTTCGCTCCCGCTATCGAACCGCCGTTGCTGATCGTTGCGGAGTCGACGATCACGCCCGTCGGGATGACGTCCTCGATGACGACCGAGTAGGCCGCACTGATGTTTCCGCCCGAGGCATTGGTGACGGTGATCGTGTAGTTGAACGGGGACCCAGGCGTCGGAGTTCCCGTCGACACGCTCTTCAGGACGCTCAGGCTCGGCTCGAGCACGGTGACGTTCGCGGTCGCCGGATCGCTCGTGTCCTCGAACGTGGAACCCGCGTTTGACGGCGTGCCGTGTCCCGTCGGGTTCGAGTTGAAGGTTGCCGAGTTGGTGATGCTGGCACCAGCGACGTTGGCCACGATGTCGTCGACGACGGCTGTGTAGACGATGGTCACGGTGCGGATCTGCGTCGACGCCGAGAGGTCGCCGAGCAGCCAGCCGATTAGAGTCGGGCTCGATGCCTGGGCAAGGTCCGTGCCGAACGACGGAGTCAGCGTTCCCGCGCAGTTCAGGGGCGCGAGCGGCTGTGAGCACGTCACTGAAGTGGTCGCGACGCTCGACGCGTCGACCCCAGCTGGCAGTCGATCGATGACGGCAGCACCCCAGAACTGCAGGTTCGCCGGAATCTCCGCAGTGACCGTCCACGTCGTGGTCTCGCCGATTGCTGCCGATGTGGGGGTGACCGACTTCGTCAGCGTGCCATTGTTGGAGCGGATGCTCGACGAGGAGGAGTTCGTGTAGACGCCCTCAATCGTCGAGTCGCGCACACCGTTGTCGAGCGAGCTGCCAGTGACCGTTGCCGTGTTGGTGAACGTCACCGAGCCGGCCTGGCCCGCGTCGATCGAGGCTGTGTAGGTCAGGGTGACGGTGGCTCCGGTGGCCACTGCCCCGACGCTCCAGCCGAGGCGGGTGGTTCCGGTCGCGCAGCCGTTGGTGCCGTCGCCAGCGACGATCGCGTCGGATGTCACTCCGCTCGGGAGTGTTCCGTACGCGGGCGAGCCGACTCCGGTGGGAAGGCAGTCCACGACGACAGTGTCGTAGGAGACCGGGCGTGCGGGGCTGGCCGTGGGGTTGGTCACGGCAAGGGTGAAGGTCACCGCAGCACCAGCGACCACGCTGCCCCCTGACGAGGGGTTGCTGTTCGACTTCGCGATCTGCGGGTTGGGTATGACCACCGTGGCGGCCTTCGACGATGACTTGTTGAAGTTCGTGCCGACGAAGGTCGCTGAATTGGTCTTGACCTGGCCGTGTGTGTACGAGCCGCCGAGGACGACCGCCGTCACGGTCATGCGGAACAGCTGCGCGGCCGTCGGGTTCGTGTTCGTGTACGTCGCGGGCAGCGTCAGCGTGACGGCTGCTGCCGCGCACGAGGACAAGACGGTGCCGCTGGGGAGCGTCGACGTGAGGCTGCCAGTGGTTCCATCGGCGGAGAACTGCGCCGAGCAGCTCACGGCCTGGAGTCCCGACGGAAGCGTGTCGGTCATCACGCCGCTGTACGCGGTCGTCTGCGCGGGGACAGTTCCGTCGAGTGTGTAGGTGATCTGCTCACCGACCGTGAACTGGCTGGCCGCGTTGTTGTTGGGCAGGTCGAGGCTGGTCGTGCCCGTCTTCGAGAACGTGATGTCCGCGGTGAAGACATCGCTGACATCAGTGACGTTGGTGGGGCTCTGCGGACTCCAGGTGCCGTTGTTGTTCTCGGACTCGTAGCTGGGGACATTGACCGTGTTGGTGTAGCTGATGTCAGCCGACACGAGCGCCGGGACGGCCATGTCGAAGAAGAAGGTCTTCGACGCACCTGCCGCGATTGTTCCCGACGTCCACGTCAGGGTGCTGCCGGTGCACGTTCCGCCGTCGGAGATCGAACTGACGTCGGCGCACGTGATGCCGGAGGGGAGCGTGTCGACGACGGATACGTTGCGAACTGGCACGTTGCTGCCGCCGGCGGACGAGCCGATGTTCGAAACGTCGACGCGCCAGGTGACGACGTCGCTCTCCTGGACCTGGACGTGGTCCGTGTTCGGGGGGTTGGGTACAGCCGGCAGACCGTTGACCTGCGCGACGCCCTTGCTGATCGCGACCTGGCTTGCCGCCAGTTCGAAGTTCACCAGATCGCGGTCCGTCGTTGCCTCGCCAGCGGAGTTGACGCTGCCGAACTTGGCGAGGTTTCCGGTGACGTCGGTGCTGTTGGACAGCGTGGCCGTCATCACGGTTGCTGCGAACTGCACGCGGAACAACTGGCCGGGGCTGACGACCAGGCGGGGCGTGTCGGGATCGACGTCGCCGAGGCGCCACGTCACGGAGCCGCCGGGGACTGGGGTGCCGCCCGCGTCGTTGACAGTGAACGAGTCGATCGTCGCGGTGTTCGAGCCGGTCGCTGTCTGGGAGGCCGGAATGTACTGGAGCTCCGGGGGCAGGAAGTCGGTCACGAACGGCGAGAGCGTGTTGTTGGCCGTGGGGAATGGCACGCTGATCTGGAAGCAGACCTTGTCACCCTGCTGGTACGGCACGGACGGAGTGGTGTGCGCGTAGGTCTGCGTCGCGCAGTTGGTGTTCGTGCGGTCCTGGCCGATGAGCTTCGTGATGCCGGGGCCGACGCTGGAGATGGTGACGTTGCTCGTGTCGGCGACGTTGTGATCGATCTCAACCATGACGGGGCCGGGGGGAGAGTTCGGGGTGACGACGCTGGTCGTCGTGCCGGTCAGGTCGGTCACATTGCGGAACGAGTCTCCGGCAGCGGTCGGGGCGCCCGAGTCGTAATCGGTAGCCATCGTCGCTTGGAAAGTGATCGTCTGGTTCGCGTTGATCGGCAGTTCGTTGGTCGGTGTCGAGTCAAGCTGGAACACGATGTGCGAAGGACCGACTCCGCCATTGCTCGCCGACAGGAGTGTCGCGCCGATGGGAGAGCCGATCGAGGAGTCGCCGACTGTGGTGAGGAGCCTCAGGCCGTCGGGAAGGTCATCGGTGACGATCACGTTCGACGACGTTCGGTACTCAGAGGTCTGGATGCTCAGCGTGTACGTCGCGGGAATGCCCGTGATCGAGCTGATCGCGAAGTCCGAGGGCGTGACCGACTTCTGCAGCGCGAGGTCCTCAATGGTCACCGTGAGGTTGTCCGTGTCGGTGACGGACGTTGGTGACGGGCCGACGTTGCTCGGGCCCTGGTACATGCCTGACGCGGAGGCGTAGTTGGTCGCGGCGATCTCGGTCAGCGTCTCGGCCGTACTCGCACCGTTGTTGTTGTCCAGGTTCGATCCCTGCGCACCGGTGGTCGCGGGCGTGGCACCCGACCAGGTGAGGGTGTTCGCGTACATCGGAGCGGCCGCGCGGTAGTGGATGACGTTGGTTCCGCCCGACGCCAGCGTGAAGGCGGGCCACGTCACCTGCGTGTAGATGCCTGTTCCTGCCGGGCCGCTGCCATCAGGGTCGAAACTGCCCGTGATGACACTCGTGGGTGTCGGGCACGGCGCCGGAGGGGCTGGCACGACCGTCAGGCGAGGCGCGCCTATGTACTCGACCACTCCAGGTGCGGTGTTGTCGGTCGCGCCGCAGCCCAGGAATTCAAGGGTCGCGGGCACGTAGTCCACGACAACAATGCCAGTGGTTGCGAGGTGAGTGTTGTTGGTCGTTGTCAGCGTGTAGACCGTCGAGTTGTCGTGCACGCCGCGCACCAGTTCATGCTCGGGGCTCGGCTCGGTCTTGACGATCTTGATTGCGGTGACCTCGGTCGTGGCGATCTCGGGTCCATCAGTTCCGGTCCAGCCCCCGGTCGACAGGCCGGTCGTCGGGCTGAAGTCGGGCACCTCGCGTGGGTCGCTGTTGGCGTAGGCGGTTGCCTCGTTACTGAAGGTCGACCCGACCGGATAGGTGGTCGTGCTCGGGGTCACCGAGTAGGTGATCTCGGCGGTGTCGTTCTGATTGACGTCGAAGACATTGGTCCAGATGAGGGTGGTCTTGCCCGTGGTGGGCTTGTTGGCGATGATCGTCGGCTCGCCGACGGTCGCGGGGCTCACCGAGCCCGACTTGTAGGCCACGCCTGCGGGCAGCACGTCACGGAAGCTGACGTTGTAGGCGGGGGTCGCGGCCCCGCTCGGGGTGCTCACCGCCAAAGTGAACTCGGCATCCTCGCCGATGAGGATCTTCTCCGGCCCGGTCTTCGTGAGCGTGATGTCGGGGGCTCCCGAGGCGAGCGACTGACTGACGAGCGCGCCGGTGAGGAAGGAGCCGAGCAACGCCATGACTGACCCGAGGGCCACGAGACGGGCTCGTGAGCCCCAGATCGGCCGAGACACGTATCGCCCCCAAGAAGAATCGAACGAGGATTATCCTGGCTCATCCTTGAGGCAAGAAGATGAAAATGCAAACCAGTGGCTTTTCAATCACTTGAGCAGGAGCGATCCACGTCGCAGTTCGATACCCGCTAGGCGGGATTCCTCTCACGACGGCGCTTTCCCAGCCACTCGCCGATGACGGAGACGATGAACAGGGCGCCGACCAGGCACAGCACGAGCGAGCCGTAGTAGATCCAGTCCGAGGGGCCACCCGACGGGTTCTCGGGGGTGCTCGGAGCCTCGACGAGGCGAAGGACGAGGAAGTACCAGACCAGCCACCCCACGACCGCGCCGATGACGAAGCCGAGTACAGCGTTCATGCGGCCCGAGGCCAGCGCAGGCTCCTCGCGGCGATCCTCATGGGGTTCGAACATGACGCCATGGTGGCAGTCCCGGAGCAGGACCGGGGTGTTTCGTCCACGAATCGCGGGGCGACAAGATGTCCGCATGACCGTGATCCGCATCGATGACGCCAACGACGAGCGGATCGCGGACTACACGAAGCTCACTGACGTCGCGCTGCGGTCCAAGCACGAGCCAGCCAAGGGCCTGTACATCGCCGAGAGCTCGGAGGTGATCCGGCGAGCAGTGGAAGCCGGTCACCGCGCCAGGTCGATGCTCATGGCGGAGAAGTGGCTGTCGACGATGGCCGACGTTGTCGACGAGCTCGATGCTGAGGAGCCAGGGAGGCTACCTGTCTTCATTGCCGACGACGACACGTTGAGGTCAATCACCGGCTTCCACCTGCACCGAGGTGCGCTCGCGGCAATGCACCGCCCGCCGCCCCTGCCCGTCAGGGAGGTGATCGCGAACGCGCGACGCGTGGTCATCCTCGAGGACATCGTCGATCACACCAATGTCGGCGCGATCTTCCGGTCGGTCGCCGGGCTGGGCGCCGACGCCGTGCTTGTGTCGCCTCGCTGCGCGGATCCGCTGTACAGGCGAAGCGTGCGCGTGTCGATGGGGACCGTCTTCCAGGTCCCGTGGACTCGGCTCGGCTCGTGGCCAGAGGACCTGGACCTGCTGCGGGATGCCGGCTTCTTGGTCGCCGCGCTCGCGTTGGAGGCGGATGCTGTGACGCTGGACGATTTCGCGTCGCAGGCGCCCGACCGGGTTGCACTGATCCTCGGCGCCGAAGGCGACGGCCTGACGCGTGAGGCCGTTCAGTCTGCCGACGTCGTCGTCCGCGTTCCGATGTCCGGAGGCGTCGACTCGCTGAACGTCGCCGCGGCGTCGGCAGTGGCGCTCTGGGCGCTTCGCTGAGGGAAGGCGATCGCGCGAACGGCAAGCACGGTTGCAGCCAGCAGCCCCCCGATCCGGGCTGCCTGGATCAGCACGATCCATGCCTCACCGTCGACGAAGTTGGTGGGGAAAAGCGGGTAGACGAACTGCGTGAGCACCGCTACTCCGGCCAGGATCATCGCCACGTTACGCATGCGCGTCTGACTGCTGATCGTGGCTGCTGCCGCAATGCCGATGAGCCAGACGTTGAACTGCGGTGAGTACACCCGGCTGGAGGCAACCATCACCAGGACGAGCGTGATCGCCACATCGCCCGCGGTTACGCGATCCAGGCGGCCGTTCAGGCGCCACCACGCGATGAGCGCGAGCAGGGCGACCCCGATGAGCGTGATCACGGTGCCGACCGTCTCGGCACCCGCCATGGTGATCTGCATCGACCCATACTCGAGTCCGTAGGCGATCCGCCCGCCGGTGATGCCGAACAGCCAGTACGGAAGCGCTCCGGTCGACTCGACCTGCAGGCCTCGTGCGCGCTGGTTGCCCAGGAAGGAGAGCGCGCCGTCAAAGGGAACGGTGAGCAGCAGCAGGAGGGCGACGGTCGCCAGGGCAAACCACAGGACGCCCGTCCACGTCCGGCGACGTGGAAGTGCGAGGAGCATGAGAGCGGGCCACACCTTGAGAAGCAGCCCGACAGCCGCTGAGACGCCAGCCCACGCCGGTCGGGCCACGAGAAGGACGCACGCGACGGCGAAGAACGTGGGAATGATGTCGAACCGGGTGAACATGATGGGACCGACCACCAGGCCCGCAACCGCCCACAGCCACAACCCGGTCGTGGACGGATGCGGACGGCGCGAGTGAGCTAGCACGAGCGCGATCATGATGGCGAGGTCGAACACGACGCACATCGCGGCGAACGCGACCGCGTAGTCGATGTGGAGCAGGTCGGGAGCCAGCAGCACGGCGCCGGCGCCGGGCGGGTACTGCCATTTGGGGTCGCCCACAGGGAATGTCTCGGCCTGAAGGGACGGCAGCCAGCCCCGGTAGATGTCGATGTCATCCAAGAGTTGCGGAAGCAGGGCGATCGAGGCGATAGCCAGGACGCGCGTGCTCAGCCAGGTGAGTCCGATGCTCGTGTAGTTCTTCATAGTCAGTCGAGCAGATCGTCCAACGCTCGGTTGCGGAACTTGCGATCGGGGTCCATCCGGTCGACGAGTCGTGCGAAGTCGGCGAAGCGTGGGTATCGGGCACGTACCGAATCCGCTGCAGCCGAGTAGACCTTCCCCCAATGCGGCCGCCCACCGAGCGCACCGAGCATCTCGTCGAGGTCGGGCAGGACGGCGCTCACCTGCGGGACCTTCTGCCACGTGAAGTGGATGCCCACCGTGTCGCGACCGGACGCGCCGCTCAGCCAGAGGTCATCCGAGCACATCGTTCGGATCTCCGACACGTGCAGCAGCGGTGCCATTCGTGGGGCGAGCGCCTCCAGTTCGCGCAAGGCCTCGATCGCACCTGACCGCGGGAGGAGGTACTCCGTCTGAAGTTCGTCGCCAGAGCTAGGCGTGAAGTCGAGCCGAAAGTGCGGAAGCCGCTCGTGCCATGACCCGATGGCACCGCCCTGATCCGTGCAGTTCACGGCATCGTGCCCCGGCAGCGGGTGTCTCTTCGCCTGGGCGAGGGATCCGCCGAGCCACTCGTCCTGTGTCCATTCGGGATCAACACCCGCGCGCCGCTTCATCCACACCTGGCCAGTCAGCTGATCACTCCACGTGGTGAAGAAGCTGACGCTGTACGCGCTGGAGAAGGCGTCGTCGAAACTGGCCAGCAGTGCTTCGTGGGTGACGGCATCGAAGACGTATTGCTGAATGTCGAATCGGGGCTGGATCCGAATGGCCACTCGAGTCACGATGCCCAGGGCACCCAGTCCAACCACAGATCCTGCGAGCAGGTCCGGAGTGTGCACGCGATCGATGATCTCGACGTCGCCGCCGGATGTGACGAGTTCAATGGCATCGACCATGGCGGAGAGGGTGGGGTTGCGATCTCCGGAGCCGTGCGTACCCGTCGCCACCGAACCCCCGACGGAGATGTGGCCAAGCGACGCCATGTTGTGGAATGCCCAGCCGCGAGAGTCAAGAGTGCGGGCGGCGTCTCCGTAGCGCAGGCCGGCGGGAATCCAGGCGATGCGCGCAGCAGCGTCGATCTCGATGTCCGTTGGCATTGCGGCGAGGGTCAGATGCGTGCCTCGGGTGTCCGCGAGGTCGTTGAACGAATGCCCGGTACCGAGCGGGTGAACCTTGCTGCTGCTGGAGACGACCGACTGCACCTCCTCGAGCGATGCCGGCGCAACGAGGGCGGTCGCGCCGAACTCGACTGAGCCGGACCAGTTGCGCACGCGTGCTCCCGAGGATACTCGACTAGGAGGCGAGGGTCGTGATCAAGGCGATAACGGCGAGGACGACTGCTGCCTCGCACATGAGTACACCGATCGCTGCGATGCGCAGCGGCGCTCGGTACTCACCGGCCGCGAAATGCCCGGCCTTGCGAACCACGGTGCGGAGTGGGGTTGCTTCGGTGCGTGCGTCGCCAGTGGGATCACGCTGAACCCAGTACCCGCGCTCGCTGTTCATGCCCAGCAGGACGAACACGACTCCGAAGATGAAGATGAAGATCGCGAACATCCAGAGCACGAGCGAGAGGGTGGACACGGCACGACACTAGCGGTCGTTCAGCCGATCGTGAGTCGCAGTATGCGGTCGTCCTTTGCGCGCGGACTGCCACGGCCGTCCGTGTTGCTCGTGACGAGCCACAAGGATCCGTCGGGCGCTGCGGCCACGGTGCGAAGCCGACCCTTGTCGCCGACCTTCGCCTTCGTGACCTTGCCGGTCCTCGCGTCGGTGAGCCGCACCTTCCAGAGCGTCTCACCGCGCAGGCTCGCCACGTAGGCGACGTCGTCGACGATCGCGATCCCGCTGGGGGAGGCGGTGTACGTGGGGGACCACTGCACGAACGGGTCGACGTAGTCATCGTCACCGGACGACCCCTCGTGCACCGGCCACCCGTAGTTCCCGCCAGGCCTGAGGAGGTTCAGTTCGTCAACGTCCTTCTCGCCGAACTCACTCGCCCACACTCGACCCTGCGAGTCGAGCGCCAGGCCCTGAACGTTGCGGTGACCAAGGGTGTAGATCGGCGAGCCGGGGAAGGGATTGCCAGGCGCAGGCTTGCCCGCGAAGGTGATGCGAAGGACCTTGCCCGCCATGCTCGACTTCTGCTGGGCCAGCTGGGGATTCCCCGTCTCGCCGGTGGCGACGAAGAGTGTGCTGTCAGGCCCGACGAGGAGGCGGCCGCCGTCGTGGATGGATCCCTTCGGAATGCCCGTGAGGATCGGCGTCTGCTTTCCGAGCGAGCTGCCATCCCACGCGATCTTCACCACGCGGTTGTCCGTTGCCGACGTGTAGTACGCGAGTATGAATGCCGGGTCGTCTCCTGGCGGGACGGCCAGACCGAGCAGTCCGGCCTCGTTCGACGCCTGCACTCCGGACACGCGGCCAACGGTGACGGCCTCGCCGCCGCCCGCCGCTATGCGCTTGATGCGTGCGGTATCCCGCTCGCTGACGAGCGCCGAGCCGTCGGGGAGGAACGCCAGGCCCCACGGGGAGGTCAGGTTGGTCGTGACGAGCCCGTCCACGGTGATCTTCGCCCGGGTCGTCGTGGCGGCGGATGCAGAGTCGGTGGTGCTGGCGGCAGCCGTCACGGCCGCTGATGCAGGCTCGGTGGCCGGTGCCGAGGACGCATCGGCGCAGCCCACGACCGCCAGGGACACGGCGACCGTGGAAGCGATCAGGGTCCAGCGCATGCGTCCTCCTTGGATCAGACGTCAAGCCAGTATCACCCGCGTACCCGGCGATGGCCCCCTCGAACCAGCAAGGAGGGTGGACGCACACCCCGGGAGCGCGAGAATGTCGGCCATGGACCTTCCCGTCATGCCACCCGTCAAGCCCATGCTCGCGAAGTCGGTGCCCGAGGTTCCGGACCTCGGACACACCGAGCCCAAGTGGGATGGCTTCAGGACCATCGTCTTTCGTGACGGTGACGAGGTGGTGCTGGGCAGCCGGAGCGAGAAGGACATGACGCGCTATTTCCCCGAACTGGTCGAGGCTCTCAAGGACAAGCTCCCAAGTCGATGCGTGCTTGACGGCGAGATCATCGTGATCGCCGGAGAGCGTCTGGACTTCGAGGCCCTGCAACAGCGAGTCCACCCAGCAGTCAGCCGGGTCAACCTGCTCGCCGAGCAGACTCCCGCCGCGTTCGTCGCCTTCGACATACTCGCCGATGGCTCTCACGACCTGATGGGACGCGCCTTCAGCGAGCGTCGCACGAGGCTCGAGTCGGCGCTCGCCGGAGCAGGCGGATCGATCTTTCTGACGCCAGCCACCGCAGACCTTGACACTGCCCGAGACTGGTTCACCCGGTTTGAGGGCGCGGGACTAGACGGAGTCGTGGCAAAGCCGATCGATGGCACGTACCAACCCGACAAGCGGGCGATGTTCAAGATCAAGCACGAGCGAACGGCTGACTGCGTGGTGGCGGGATACCGCCTGCACAAGACGTCGACGCCCGCGAAGCCTCTTCTGGGATCGCTGCTGCTCGGTCTCTACGACGACGGCCGCCTGCAGCATGTGGGCGTGTCGGCGTCCTTCACCGCGGCACGTCGTGCCGAGCTCATCGGCGAGCTGAGTCCCCTGGAGGCCGGCGTCGATGACCACCCCTGGAAGGAGTGGGACGAGTGGGCGATCGCCAACCCCGACCGGGTGCCCGGCACCCAGAGTCGCTGGAGTCAGGGCAAGGATCTGTCATTCGTGCCGCTGCGCCCCGAGCTCGTCGTCGAGGTGGCGTACGACCACATGCAGGGCAATCGCTTTCGGCATACCGCGCAGTTCCGCCGCTGGCGCGCCGACCGTGACCCGCAGACCTGCACCTACGAGCAGCTGGAGCAGCCTGTGGACTTCCGGCTGTCCGACATCCTCGGCGAATAGTCAGGCCGGTCCCGCCTGTCGTGTCGTGCTTGCCCGAGCGCGCCGTGGATGGTTGGCTGACCCGCATGGATCCCAGTGGCGTCATCAGTGCACTCTTCGCCGGCATCATCATCGGCCTCATCGCGCGAATCCTCGTGCCGTCCATGCAGCCCATCGGGTGCATCGTCACGGTGATCATCGGCATCGTCGGTGCGTTCCTCGGTCTCGCCGTCGCGAACTGGCTCGACTACAAGGACACGTGGATCCTCGTGTTCCTCACCCAGGTGCTCATTGCCACGATCCTCGTCGCGATCACGGCCGCTCTGTTCCGCAAGAGCAGTACCGGCTAGGTCGCCCGACCCGTCGTCATCTCGACCTCGGTTGAGTACGGCGCGTATGCGGCAATGCGTGACGAGCCGGTGAACTTCCACCCGTGGTGAACATAGAACGCGATCGCGCTCGAGTTGTCCTCAAGGACCCAGACCAACGCGTCCTCACTGTCGCTGAGCAGAACGGCCGTGGCCTCGCGAAGCAGTGCGCCTCCGACTCCGCGTCGGGTCACGAGTGGGTCGACCGCGAGGTCGACCAGCCGCCCGTCGGCCCAGGCGATGAAACCCACCGCGACGTCGTTCTTGGTGGCGATGAGACACCGCGCGTCGCCTCGTGCGAAGAACTCAGTCCACATTCCCCGAACGTCCTGCTCGGGGTAGTCGCGCAACTCGGCGGGGAACCTGCGGCCCAGCGAGAACTCGACCGCAGCTCGGTCGATAGCGACGAGGTCGTCGACGTCATCGGTGACCGCCTCGCGTGAGGCAATGCCTTCGGGCCAGACCATAAAGGCCTCCATCGCCGGCGTGTTCTGTCGTTCTGGTGGGCGATACAGGAATCGAACCTGTGACCTCTTCCGTGTCAAGGAAGCGCGCTAGCCCCTGCGCCAATCGCCCTACTGTGTTGCTGTGAAGCCTGCGCAACCTTACACGGTTGTCCCACCCCGCCGACCTTGAGGTTCCGCCCAGAATCCGCGCGCGAAATTGGGCGGAACCTCAAGGTCGGCGGGGGTTAGCCGCCGCTCTTGCGGCGGAACTCGCGCTTGCCACCTGACCGGCTCGAGTGGTCCTTGACGGGACCGCCTGCGCCCGGCTCGTGGGCAACCGATCCGCTGCCCGACTTGCCCTTCTTGGCGTCGAGCGCGGCCTTGAACTTTGCACGCTGGTCTTCGGCGTCGGGGGCCTCGGCGGATGGGGTCTGGGAATTCTCGGGTGCGGTGGCCATGGACTGATTCTGGCACCAATGCGTGGCGGTGATGACACGGCGCACGCCGGTGGATCGAGGTGGAGACGGGATTTGAACCCGTGTACACGGCTTTGCAGGCCGTTGCCTCGCCTCTCGGCCACTCCACCAGGGCGCCTCGCGGACCAGATCGGCCGCCTGCGTTTCCGAGCGGACGACGGGATTCGAACCCGCGACCCTCACCTTGGCAAGGTGATGCGCTACCAGCTGCGCTACGTCCGCACGATCTTGCGATCGAATGAGAACCTTAGCCGACGCTGCTGCGGACCAGCCAGTCAGGGCAGTACGGGCACACTGCCAACACACGTACGCGCAATGATGTGTCCGTGGTCCTCTCGGCATCGGCTAGCGCGGGTGGATGGTGGGCGAGCGACCTGCTGGAGGTGACGTCGGACGTCACCGCGCTCGACTCCACCGGTCGATGGATCGTCGCGATTCCGTATGACGGTCAACCCGTTCTCGCGCGCTTTGGCGAGTGGTCGCGAACGGCCCCAGAACAGCCGGCTGGCGATTGGTACGGACCGTCACCGCACCTGTGGCATTCCTCGCTCGACGAGTCCGCTTATCGCGCGGCAGTCGAGAGCATCAGGTCGTCGATCGCACTGGGAGACGTGTACCAGGCCAACATCTGTCGGGTGCTGTCCGCGCAGCTGCGCACGTGCACGACACACGACATCGGGGCGCTCTTCTCGTTGCTCGCGGACGGCAATCCAGCGCCGTACGGCGGCTTCCTGCGGCTTCCCGAACAGGACGTGCACATCGCGTCGGCAAGCCCCGAGCTGTTCTTGTCTGTCGCCGCGACGGAGGGTCGCCGTCTGGTGACATCAGGCCCGATCAAGGGCACCGGCCGCGTGCGGGACGACCTCACCGACAAGGACGCCGCGGAGAACGTCATGATCGTCGACCTCGTCCGCAACGACCTGTCGATCGTGAGCGTTCCTGGAACGGTGCACGTGCCCTCGCTGCTCGAGGTGCAGGAGCACCCGGGCCTGGTGCACCTGGTGTCCTACGTGGAGGGCCAACTGCGTCCGGACGTTCGGTGGCCCGAACTCCTGGCCGCGACGTTTCCGCCCGGATCGGTGACCGGAGCGCCGAAAATCGCGGCAGCGCAGCTGATCTCCGAGCTCGAGCCGGCCAGTCGGTCGTTCTACTGCGGCGCATTCGGGTGGGTCGACGCGGACACCGGAGAGGCCGAGCTTGCAGTGACGATTCGCACCTTCTGGATCGACGAACTCTCGCTGCACTTCGGGACGGGGGCGGGGATCACGTGGGGATCCGACCCGGCAGCGGAGTGGCGGGAGACAGAGCTCAAAGCCGAGCGGCTGATTCGGATCGCCAGCGCCGCATGGCAGGCTGGCTCGCTATGAGGCTGTGGGTAGGAACGCGAGATGACGGCGAGCTCGTAGACGCGGATCGGGCGAACGTGAGCGTTCTCGATCATGGATTCACCGTCGCCGATGGCGTATTCGAGACGTTGAAGGTGACTCGCGACGGCGCGTTCGCGCTGACGAGGCACCTGGACAGGCTGGCGTTCTCGGCGCGGGCGCTTGGCCTGGCCGAGCCCGAGGCCGACATCGTGCGGATTGCCGTCGACGACGTGCTGAGTGCGAACGTGGACGAGATCGGTCCGCTCGGCCGCCTGCGCATCACCTACACCGCGGGGGTTGCGCCGCTGGGCAGCGATCGCGGGGACGCCGTCCCGACTCTCGTCGTCGCCGCCTCGGCGACTACGCCCTGGCCAGACGTTACGACCGTGGCAACTGTCCCGTGGGTGCGCAACGAACGGTCGGCGGTGGCCGGGATCAAGACGACGTCATACGCGGAGAACGTGGTGGCCCTGGCGGCCGCACACGACGCGGGCGCCTCGGAGGCGATTCTCGCCAACACCATTGGCGAACTGTGCGAGGGAACGGGAACGAACATCTTCGCCGTCATCGACGGCCGAGTCCTCACACCGCCCACGTCCAGCGGATGCCTCGGCGGCATCACACGTGACCTCGTGATCAAGTGGTTCGGCGCGCAGGAGGAGTCGATGTCCATCGACGTACTTCAGTCGGCGGACGAGTTGTTCCTGACGTCGTCGACTCGAAACGTGCACCCGATCGTCAAAGCGGACGATCGCACGTGGAACCTTGCCGGGCCGATCTCGCGTGACCTGCGCGCCGCATTCGACGAGCAGGCCACGCGAGACATCGACCCCTGAGGGTGCTGGCTCAGCGAACCCGGTAGGTCCGGTTCAGCACCATTCGGCTCCACTGGCCGGCCACGGCGGGTGCTACAGCGCGAACGTTGCAGTTGCCATTGCGCACGCCACGAAGCCGAACGTTGCCGTTGTTGGGGAACACCAGGCGGCAATTGCCTGCACCACTGGTGATCCGCCAGGTGATGTCCTGGCCCGCGTTGGTCACGTTGTTGCGGTTCGTGATCAACGTGACGGTGCTGCCGCGATTGACTCGACCCGACGCGCGAGGTGCGACGACAGGAGCCTGGGTACCGAGCGCGAGGTTGATCGTGTAGATCGCTGTCGCCGGCCCGTATCCGTTGCCGCCACGGCTGCTTGCCGTCAGTCGGCACTGGCCGTTACCCGAATCGACGACGAGCGTTGCCCCGGTGAGATTGCACGGTCCCGACTGAGTCAGGGTGACAGGCGAGCCCGATGCGGTGGAGGTCACGAACGTGATGGTCGTGCCGTTCGGCAGGGTGTACAGGCCGACCGGCGACCACGCTCCCTGACCCTGCGGGGCAAGCGAGATGACATCTGCCTGCGAGGGTGCAGCGCCGACGGCGAGGTTGTCCTGCGCCGTTCCGCTAAGGCCACCGTTGCCTACCCAACGCACCGCGAGCGTGTAGTTGCCCGGCGCCGGAGGAGTCCAGGTTGCCTGCGCCTGGCCGTTGGACTGGACGGGCACGTTGGTCGCCAGGATGGCTCCGTTGATCGTGAACGTCACCGAGCCGCTCGGCGGCACGACGCTGACGACTGCGGTGAGAACCGACGGAAGGCCGGTGGAGAACCCCGGTGGGTTGGCGATGAAGACGTTGACGCCGGTACTGGTCACCTGCACCTGATCCGGAGCGCTCGTGCAGCTCGATCCGCAGGTGGTGTTGATGACGCCATTGACCGTGGCGGGGGCGTAGGTCGCGATGAGGTTGACCGTTCCGAGGACAGACGGGATCCACTGGATCTGCGCAGTCGACGGCACGGCGCTGTTCAGCGGAACGGGGCTGCCGATGTTGCCGCCGCCGAGGACGCTGAACTGGACGAAGCCCTGAGGCGAGGCCTGGCTCCCGCCATTGGCGGTGACCGACGCGGTGAGCATCGTCGGCTGACCGACGGCGACCGTGTTGGCGGCGGTGATGCGTGTCGTAGTGGGAACGGGAGCGATGGCGGACCGGATCGAATTCGACGCGGTGCCGTTCATGTCAGCGCTGATGTACAGCGGCACGGCCGAGGTCGGCACCCACTGGAACGTGTACTGGAAGGCATTGCCGACACACTGCGCGAAGGTCGCCGTGCCGATCGTCTGCGTTGACCCGGTGGTGCTTGCGAGGATCGTGACCGCGGGCGGGAGGATCGGTCCGCAGGCTCCGCCGTCGACCGCGGCAGTGATCGACAGGTACTGGGGCACCCCGACGAGGCCGTTCGTCTGCACGCCGGCGAGGGTGATCGTGGTGGTCGCGGAGGCGGGGGCCGCGGCGACGACGCCGAGTGCGCCGAACGCTACGAGCGATGAGACAGCAACGACCGCCATGAATCCTGAGGCGGCTCGGCTGCGGCGAAATGTGGTGACAGACATCACGTGCCTTCCATGTAGGAGATATCTGGACGCTAGCCCACCTGCCTGCCGTTCGGAAGGACATGAGAACGGCCCCCGAGCGTGTCTCGGGGGCCGTTCGTCGAACTGGTTCGGCTAGACGCCCTGATACGTGCGAGCCAGGACGAACTTGTTCCACTGGCCCGACACTCCAGGTGCCTTGGCCTTCACGTCGCAGTAACCCTTCTTGAGCATCTTGAGCTTCACCGCGCCGTTGTCAGCGAAGACCAACTTGCACACAGAGTTCTTGCCCTTTGTGATCGACCACGTGATCGGCTGGCCGGCATTCGTCTTGCCCTGCGAGGACTTCTCCAGGGTGATCGTCTTGCCAGCGTTCACCTTGCCCGACTGCGGTGCAGCGAGCTTGGCGGTCTGCGTGCCGGGGGTGAGGTTGACCGTGACTGTGCCCGAGGCCGGGCCGTAGCCGTTGCCGCCGAGGCTGCTCGCGGTGAGCTTGCACTGGCCCGAGCCGGTGTTGGCCGTGAACGTCGTCGCCGTGATCGTGCACGGTCCGGTGCCAGCGAACGTCACCGGCGAGCCGGAGGCCGTCTGCGCGGTGAAGTTGATCACCGTTGCGTTCGGAACCGTGTACGTCGCCCCGGCAGTGAGCGTGGTCCCAGTCGAGGTGGTGATGATGATCTGGTCTGCCTGAGCCGGTGCGGTTCCGACCGAGACCGTCTCCTGAGCCGTGCCGGTGAGGCCGCCGCTGCCTGCCCACGTCGCCGCGATGACGAACTGGCCCGGTGCTGGGGGAGTCCAGCGGGTCTGCGCCTGGCCGTTGGCCTGGACGGCAACATTCGTCGCGAGGGCCGCGCCGTTGACCGTGAAGTTCACGGTGCCTGATGGCGGCACGACGCTGACCACAGCGGTCAGCGTGGACGAGGCGCCCGCAGCAAAGCTGGGCGGGTTGCTGAGGTAAAGGTTGACACCGCTCGAGGTGACTTCAACGGCGTCCGGCGCGCTGGTGCAACTGGTGCCGCATCCTGCGTTCTGTGCCGCCGTTCCAGCGTTGGCCGGTATGTAGGTCGCGATCACGCTCGTAGCCCCCAGCGTGGCGGGCACCCACTGCGCGATAGCAACGGACGGAGTCGCCTGATTCAACGGAACCGGCGCACCGATGTTGCCGCCGCCTACCACCGAGAACTGCACAGTTCCCTGCGGCGAGAACAGGCTGCCTGCGCCAGCGGTCACCGTTGCGGTGAGGTTGACCGGGGCGCCGAGCTTGACGGTGGCGGGCGCGCTGACCACGGTCGTGGTGGGCACAGGGGAGATGGCCGAGCGAACCGCGGTCGATGAGGTTCCCGAAACGGTCGCGTAGATGTACCAGACGGTCGCCGAACTCGGGACCCACTGGTACGTGTACTGGAATCCGGTGCCGCCTATGCAGTTGGAGAACGTGGCGGTGCCGAGTTGGACAGTCGTGCCGTTGGCATTGCCGAAGACCGTGGCGGCCGGCGCCTGGATGCTGCCGCACGTTGCGCCGGACGGCAGTCCTGCGGTGACCTGCAGTGCCTGGGGCACGCCGGTGAGGCCGGTGGGCTGGATTCCGCCCATCGTCACGGTCGTGTCCGCCGACGCAGCGGGAGCGGCGATGACGGATCCCAGGACGAGTGCAGCTGCTGCGGCGGTGCCGGCCACGAGGGCCGCTAGGCGACCGGGGCGAGCATGGATTGGACGCATGGCGCGTTTCCCCTCAATTGACGTTGGACTCGACGGTAACCCACGTACCCGCCCGAAGAGCGCCTCACGCGCCACACCTTTGCGGCCTGCGATAAAGTTCTGGGACTTCGGGCGATTGGCTCAGTGGTAGAGCACTCGCTTCACACGCGAGGGGTCACTGGTTCGAACCCAGTATCGCCCACACGAGTGAGTGGGTCGGGAGAGCGAGTTCGCTCGCTCTCCCGACCCACGAGCGAGTGTCGAGGCGCGAAGCGCCGAACACAGGAGCAAGTGAGTTACAAGGGAGAGTGCACGTGACCACCACCGCTCTAGAGGCACTCGGAGCGGATCGGTCCGTCGTCGCGGCACGCATCAACGGCGAGATCCGTGACCTGGCCACGATCGTGTCGGAGTCCGATGCGGTCGAGCCGATCGGAGTCGACACCCCTGAGGGTCTGTCGATCCTGCGCCACTCCACCGCCCACGTCCTCGCGCAGGCGGTGCAGCAGACCTTCCCGGAGGCGAAACTCGGCATCGGGCCGCCCATCAAGGATGGCTTCTACTACGACTTCGACGTGGAGACCCCCTTCACCCCGGCCGACCTCGAGACCCTCGAGAAGGCCATGGTCGGCATCATCAAGGCGGGGCAGAAGTTCAGCCGCCGCACGGTCGACGAGGCCGAGGCGCTTCGCGAGCTCGCGGACGAGCCCTACAAGCTGCGGCTGATCGGCAGCGAGGGCGGTGCCGACGTGATGGAGGTCGGCGGCGCCGAACTGACCATCTACGACAACGTCGACCCCAAGACAGGCGAGCGGCGTTGGGGCGACCTGTGCCGCGGTCCTCATGTCCCCGACACCCGGTACATCCCCCAGAACGCGTTCAAGCTCATGCGCACGGCCGCCGCATACTGGCTCGGCGACCAGGCGAACGAACAGCTGCAGCGCATCTACGGCACCGCGTGGCCGTCGAAGGACGAGCTGCGCGCGCACCTGACCTTTCTGGAGGAAGCCGAGCGCCGCGACCATCGCCGGCTCGGTGCCGAGCTCGACCTGTTCAGTTTTCCCGAGCAGATCGGCTCGGGACTGGCCGTGTTCCATCCCAAGGGCGGCGTCGTTCGTCGGGTGATGGAGGACTACTCGCGCCAACAGCACGAGCGTGCCGGCTACGAGTTCGTCAACACCCCGCACATCACCAAGGGAGCGCTGTTCGAGCAGTCCGGTCACCTTGACTGGTACTCGGAGGGCATGTACCCGCCCATGCACCTCGACGCGGAGATCGATGACGAGGGCGTGGTTCGCAAGCAGGGCGTCGACTACTACCTGAAGCCCATGAACTGCCCGATGCACAGCCTGATCTTCGACGCGAGGGGTCGGTCGTACCGCGAGCTCCCGCTGCGGCTGTTCGAGTTCGGCACCGTCTACCGCTACGAGAAGTCCGGCGTCGTCCAAGGCCTCACCCGGGCGCGCGGTTTCACCCAGGACGACGCGCACATCTTCTGCACCGACGAGCAGATGCCCGAGGAGCTCGACAGCCTGCTGACCTTCGTGCTGAACCTGCTGCGTGACTACGGTCTCGAGGACTTCTACCTCGAGCTGTCCACTCGCAATCCCGACAAGTCCGTGGGCACCGAGGAGGAGTGGGCGCGCGCGACCGAAGAACTGCGCCTGTCCGCTGAGAAGCAGAACCTCGAACTGGTGCTCGACGAGGGTGGAGCCGCGTTCTACGGACCGAAGATCTCGGTGCAGGCGAAGGACGCGATCGGACGCACGTGGCAGATGTCGACGATTCAGGTCGACTTCCAGACTCCGCAGCGGTTCAACCTCGAGTACCAGTCGTCGGATGGCACGCGCAAGCGGCCGGTGATGATCCACCGCGCGCTGTTCGGCTCGATTGAACGCTTCTTCGCCGTTCTCCTCGAGCATTACGCCGGTGCGTTCCCGCCATGGCTAGCGCCTGTTCAGGTCATCTGCATTCCAGTCACCGAGGCGCACAACGACTATCTCGCCGCGGTCGCCGCCAGACTGCGCGCCGCTGGCGTCCGCGTCGAGGTCGACACTGCGGACGACCGGATGCAGAAGAAGATCCGGACCGCGCAGAAATCCAAGGTCCCGTTCATGCTCATCGCCGGTGACGACGATGTTGCCGCAGGAGCCGTCTCGTTCAGGTATCGCGATGGCGAGCAGAAGAACGGCGTATCGATTGACGATGCGATCAACGAGATCGCGTCCGCAATCGAGTCCCGCGTGCAGGTCTGACGTGACCGACGCCTGGGAGCGGCTGTACACCCCTCATCGCATGGTCTACCTGCGTGGCGAGGGCAAGCCCGTCAGCGCAGAGGCGGGAGACGGATGCCCGTTCTGCCGCGCACCGGGGATGCCCATTGACGAGGGCTTGGTGGTCGCGAGGGGCGAGCACGTCTACGCGGTACTGAACCTGTATCCGTACAACGCCGGCCACCTGATGGTCTGCCCTTATCGACACGTGGCCGACTACCCCGACCTGTCGACGGATGAGGTTGCCGAGCTCGGCGCGCTCACGCAGCGGGCGATGGTCGTGCTGCGCGAAGTTTCGGGCGCGCACGGATTCAACATCGGCATGAACCAGGGCTCGGTCTCCGGGGCGGGCATTGCCGCACACCTGCATCAGCACGTGGTTCCGCGGTGGGGCGGCGATACCAACTTCATGCCGATCGTCGGTGCGACCAAGGTCATCCCGCAGCTGCTCGAGGACACCCGCGCGCTGCTGGCGCAGGCCTGGGCTCCCGGCTCCTAGGCCTCGGTCAGTCGCTTCGCCAGGCTGGGAGGCACCACCGCGTAGCCAGCAGGCTCCCTGGTGAAGTCGCCGGTGCCGTGCGTGATGCTCCTGATGTCGATCGCGTACCGGGAGATCTCCGCCTCCGGAACCGACGCGACCACCTGTGACCGCCCGCCGGGCAGCGTCGTGGTCCCGGTGACGTGACCGCGTCGGGTGGCTACGTCGGCGATCACGGCCCCGACATGGTCGTCGGGAACGTCGACCATGAGCCGCGCGACTGGCTCGAGGAGCGTGATCTCGCTCTTCGTCGCAGCGTCCTTCAACGCGAGGGCTCCGGCAGTCTGGAAGGCCATGTCCGACGAGTCGACACTGTGCGACTTGCCGTCGATGAGAGTCACGCGGATGTCCACGACGGGAAAGCCAGCATGCAGGCCGTTCGCCATCTGCTGCCTGATCCCCTTCTCCACCGACGGGATGTACGACCTCGGAACTGCGCCGCCGACCACCTTGTCGACGAATTCGAATCCCGCGCCGGACTCACGCGGTTCGACCGTGATGTCGACGACCGCATACTGGCCGTGTCCGCCCGACTGCTTGACCAGACGTCCGGTGCCCGACGCAGTGCTGGCGAATGTCTCGCGGAAGGACGCACGGACTGCCGCCCGATCGACCTCCACGCCGTATCTCGTGCGGATGCGGTCGATGACGAGGTCCGCATGCGCTTCACCCAGGGTCCACAGCACGATCTGACCGGTCTCCTCGGGATGCTCAACGCGCAGCGTCGGATCCTCTGCAGCAACGCGGCCCAGAGCGCTGCCGAGCTTGTCCTCATCGCCAGCGCTCCGCGCATTGATGGCAACGGGGAGGAGCGGAAGGGGCATATGCCAGGGCTCCATGAGCAGAGCGCGCTGCGGCGACGAGAGCGTGTCGCCTGTCTCGGCCCGTGACAACTTGCTCACGGCCACGATGCTTCCAGCGATCGCTGACTCCACTGCCGTGTGCTGGCTGCCGAGCATGCGCGAGAGGTGCCCGATGCGCTCGTCGACGTCATGGTCGACGTGTCCGGTGCCATCGGTGAAGTGACCGGACACATGGACTACTGCCTCGGCACGCAGGGTGCCCGAGAAGACCCGTACGACGGAGATCTTGCCCACGTAGGGATCGCTCGTCGTCTTGATCACTTCGACGCACAGTTCGCCCGCGGGGTCGGCCTCGATCGGCTGTATCGGCGAGCCATCGGTCGTCGTGACCAGCGGGAGGGCGTGCTCCAGCGGCGATGGGAACGCGCGGGAGATCAGGTCGAGGATGAGCTCGGATCCGACGTTCGCGCTGGTGACCGCGTGTCCCATCACGGGGTGGAAATGGGCACGTGCGACCGCGCGCTCGAGATCTCGCGTCAACGTCGCCGTGTCGATGAGTTCCCCGTCGAGAAACCGATCCATGAGCGTCTCATCCTCGGACTCGGTGATGACACCCTCGATCAGCTCACTTCGCGAGGCTTCGATGAGATCAAGGTGCCGGTCCTCAGGCGCTCGCACCGTCGGCCGTCCAGTGCTCCAGTCCCACAGTTCGTCGTCGAGTAGGTCAATGAAGCCGGCGACGACACCATCGTCGGCATGCATCGGCAGGAACAGCGGAAGAATGCCGCCACCGCCCGCGAAGATTCGCTTGCATACTGCCACCGTCTCGTCGAAGTCGGCGCGATCCTTGTCGAGGTTCGTCACGACGATGGCGCGCGGCATGGACACCGCCTCGCACTCGTCCCACAAGCGCGCGGTCGCCGCATCGATACCGTCGACGGCGGAGACCACGAACAGTGCAGCGTCGGCCCCGCGCAGTCCGGCTCGAAGTTCACCAGTGAAGTCGGCGTAGCCAGGGGTGTCGATGAACGTGAGCAGCGTGTCCTTCCACGCAACGGTCGCGACGGACAGACCCACGGAGCGCTTCTGGCGCACAGCCGCGGCATCGGTGTCGACATTGCTCGTGCCCTCGGCCACCGAGCCTCGTCGATGAGTGGCGCCAGCAGCGTGCAGCAGCGAGTCCAGCAACGAGGTCTTGCCCGAGCCCGCTGGCCCGACGAGAACCACGTTGCGGAACTGCGCGGGCGAGGCCGCCTCGGGGGCGACCCCTGGCTTCCTGTCCGACCGCGTGTCGACCATGTGCTGCTCCTGCCCTATTCCGTTTAGCCTCCACCCTGCGCATTGGTCGAGGCAACCCGAACTGCTGACCGATACGATCTGGTCCGTGCTCAACAACCCCGCCGCTCGGCGCGTGATGAGCGTGGTAATCGAGCCGACCGCCCGGCTGATGCTCCGACTTCGAGTCTCGCCGGATGCTGTGACGGTATTCGGCACCGCCGCGGTCGTCGCGGTTGCCCTCGTCTGCCTACCGCGAGGCTGGTTCATTCCCGCGGTGCTGATCATCCTCGTGCTGGCGTTCAGCGACCTTCTCGACGGCACGATGGCGCGCCTCTCAGGAACATCCGGGCCCTGGGGCAATTTCCTCGACGCGACCCTGGATCGGATCGGCGACGGTGCGATCTTTGGCGGCCTGGCCCTGTACGGCGCGTTCAACGATCAGCCGTGGTTGACCGCTGCCGCGACTCTTGCGCTGGTGACCGGTCAGGTTACGTCCTATGCGAAGGCCAGGGCCGAGGCCGTCGGCGCGACAGCGAACGTGGGCGTCGCCGAGCGCGCCGAGCGCCTGATCATCGCCGGAGTGGCAGTCCTGCTCGCCGGATTCGGCGTTCCCTATGTCCTGCCCGCCGCCCTGTGGCTCATCGGAGCCCTGGGCATCGTGACGATTGCCCAGCGCATCATCACCGTGCGCGGCCAGCTCCGTGTCCGCCCGCAGCCGGACACGCATGAGTGAGGCGAAACCCGTAAGCCGGCCGTCGGTCGGTGACTCTGTCACCGAGTGGGCCTTTGCCGCGGGGTGGCAGTTGGTGAAGTGGCTGCCCGAGCGCATGGCGTACCGGGCGTTCGATGCGGGTGCGGACCTGTTGTGGCGACGTCGCGGTGCCGGCATTGTGCAGTTCGAGCGCAATCAGGCGCGCATCCACCCGGACCTCGACGCTGCCGGCCTCTCGCGGCTGAGCCGCGAGGGCATGCGCAGCTACCTTCGCTACTGGTGCGACGCCTTCCGCCTGCCCACGTGGTCGCGCGAGAAGGTGAACACGTTCGGGCTCGAGCGAGTCGAGTTACTCGACGCCGCCATGGCCGACGGCAAGGGCGTGGTCATAGCGCTGAACCACGGCGGCAACTGGGATCACGCTGGTGCGTGGGCCTGCGCTCGCTACGGACAACTCACGACTGTCGCCGAGCGGCTCAAGCCGGAGGGACTCTTCAACCGGTTTCTCGCGTTCCGCGAGTCACTGGGCATGGAGATCGTCCCGCTTGGTGATCCAGACCTGATGCGAATTCTCGCCCGCCGACTCAAGGAGGGCCGGCTGGTCCCGTTGCTCGGCGACCGAGACATCAGCCGCAACGGGGTTGAGGTCGAGTTCTTCGGCAGCGCGGCGTCTTTCCCCGCAGGTCCTGCGGTCCTGGCGATGCTGACGGGCGCGACCTTGCTACCGGTCACGCTGTGGTACGCGGATGACGCAGGCACGGGCTACATCCACGATCCGATCGCGGTTCCAGCAGACGGCGATCGAGCGCAGAAGATCCGAGTGATGACACAGCAGGTCGCCGACGCATTCGCGGAAGGACTGCTCGGCCATAGCGTCGATTGGCACATGATGCAGCCGGTGTGGCTCGAGGACCTCGACCCCGACCGACGGCGCGAGGCCTAGATGAAGATCGGGTTGGTGTGCCCGTACGCGTGGGATCTTCCCGGCGGGGTCCGCTCGCATGTGGCTGACCTGGCGCTGGTGCTCGGCGACCACGGCCACGATGTCAGCGTCCTGGCCCCCGTGATCAATCCGGAGAACCTGCCGTCGTACGTCGTCGACGGCGGCCGCCCCATCTCGATCCGCTACAACGGCTCCGTCGCACGACTGAGCATCGGCGTGCGAGCGACCAGACGTGTGCGCAACTGGGTCCGCGAGGGCGAGTTCGACATCGTGCATGTCCACGAGCCGATGGCCCCGAGCCTGTCGATGCTGACGCTCTGGTCGTCGCGCGGCCCCCTCGTCGCCACCTGGCACTCCTCTCAGGATCGCTCGAGAATCCTCGCTGCGGGCTACTACCTCGCGCAGACCGTCATGGAGAAGGTCCGCGGGCGCATCGCGGTGAGCGAGGACGCGCGACGCACCCTGGTTGCGCATGTCGGAGGCGATGCAGTGCTGATCCCGAACGGGGTCCGGGTGTCGGCCTTCGCCAACGTCGAACGCCTGCCCGACGTCGACCCCGACCGGCCGAGTGTCCTCTTCCTCGGGCGCATGGACGAGCCGCGCAAGGGGCTCGGCGTGCTCCTCGACGCACTTCCTCAGGTACTCGCCGCGGTGCCTGACCTGCAGGTTCTCGTCGCGGGACCTGGTGACATCGACGATCAACTCGATGAGGTGCCCGAGTCGGCGCGGGACAACGTTCGATTCCTCGGTTTCATCAGCGACGAGGACAAGACCCGCGCCCTGCGATCGGTCGACATCTATGTGGCCCCGCACACAGGAGGCGAGTCGTTCGGCATCGTCCTGGTCGAAGCGATGGCAGCCCAAGCTGCCGTTCTCGCATCGGACCTGCCCGCGTTCCGTCGCGTCCTTGACGACGGGAAGTACGGCCGCCTCTTCCCGAACCAGAATTCCGCAGCTCTCGCAGAGGGCCTGATCGACCTGCTGGCCGACGACAGCCTCCGAACCGCGTACGTGCAGGCCGCCGATCGCCGGGTTCGCAGCTTCGACTGGGACCGAGTGGTCGAGGACGTCATCGCCGTGTACGACAGTGTGCGTACTCCAGGCGAGAAGGTGACGGAGGACCTGCGCGGTCAGCTCGTGGGCAGGCTGAATCCGCGCGGTGACGCCGCCAAGAGCGAGGGTTCATGAGCGGCTGGATGATTCTCGGCGTCGCGTTGGTGGTGTTCATCCTGCTCGCGGGCTTCTACCTGAGCATGACCGCAGGTCGGCTGGACCACCTCCACCGTCGCATCGACCTCGCCCGTCTCGCCCTCGATGCGCAACTGCTGCGCCGCTCATCGGTCGCGCTCGAGCTCGCCTCATCCGGCCTGCTGGATCCCGCGGCGAGCCTCGTCATGGCCGAGGCCGCCCACGAGGCCCGTACGGCGACCGATGGCTCGGATGTCGATCGGGCGCTGGCCGAGTCGGATCTCACCGCCGCGCTCGTCGCTGCGCTCGATTCCGACGACATCGAGGAGGTGAACGCCGCCACGAACGGTCCTCCGATGCTCGCCGAGCTCGATGCGGCATGCAGCCGGGTCGAGCTGTCGCGCCGTTTCCTCAATGACGCCGTCAGGGCCTGCCGTCAGTTGCGGCGCCAGCGGATGGTCAGGTTGTTCCGCCTCGCGGGCCACACCCCGTGGCCCGATACGTGGGAGATGGACGACACGGTTCCACCGGACCTGCTGGACCGGTGAAAGTCCGGTGAGCCCTCGACTTTGCTACGCCCTAGGATTGGCCTCCTAGCACCGTACGAACCAGTGCGTGCGTGATCTCGGAGGTCGAAGTGTCGGATTCCGTCGGAACCCTGCGGGTTAAGCGTGGAATGGCCGAGATGCTCAAGGGCGGCGTCATCATGGACGTGGTCACCGCTGAGCAGGCGAAGATCGCCGAGGACGCTGGCGCGGTCGCGGTCATGGCCCTCGAGCGGGTCCCCGCAGACATCCGCGCTCAAGGCGGCGTCTCGCGCATGTCCGACCCGGACATGATCGACGGCATCATCGCCGCGGTCTCGATCCCGGTGATGGCCAAGGCCCGTATCGGCCACTTCGCCGAGGCGCAGGTGCTGCAGTCCCTGGGCGTGGACTACATCGACGAGTCCGAGGTCCTCACCCCGGCCGATTACTCCAACCACATCGACAAGTGGCAGTTCACCGTTCCGTTCGTGTGCGGGTCGACGAACCTCGGCGAGGCGCTGCGCAGGATCACCGAGGGTGCGGCGATGATCCGCTCCAAGGGCGAGGCCGGCACCGGCGACGTATCCAACGCGGTCACCCACATGCGCAAGATCCTCGGCCAGATCCGCGCGCTCAGCGTGATGTCCAAGGACGAGCTGTACGTCGCGGCCAAGGAACTGCAGGCGCCCTATGACCTCGTCGCGGAGGTCGCCGAACGCGGATCCCTTCCCGTGGTCCTGTTCACCGCTGGCGGTATCGCGACTCCCGCCGACGCGGCGATGATGATGCAGCTCGGTGCCGACGGTGTCTTCGTCGGCTCGGGAATCTTCAAGTCCGGCGGCGGCGCGGCCTCGCCCGAGGACGCGTCCAAGCGCGCGCAGGCGATCGTGCAGGCCACCCGCCACTTCGACAATCCCGACATCATCGCCAAGGTCTCCCGTGGACTCGGCGAGGCCATGGTCGGCATCAACGTCGCCGACATTCCCGTCCATCATCGCCTGGAGGATCGGGGCTGGTGAAGGCAACCCCGACGATCGGGGTGCTGGCGCTGCAAGGAGATGTGCGCGAGCACATCAGGTCGCTTGAAGCCGTTGGAGCACGCGCCGTATCGGTCCGTCACCTTCATACGCTCGACGAGATCGACGGGCTGGTCATTCCCGGTGGGGAGTCGACGACGATGTCCAAGCTCGCGATCCTCGACGGTTTCCTCGAGCCCCTGCGGGAAGCCCGTGGCGCCGGAATGCCGATGTACGGCTCGTGTGCGGGCATGATCATGCTCGCGGACTCGGTCACCGACGCCCGGCCCGACCAGGAGTTCATCGGCGGACTCGACGTGGTCGTCCGCCGAAATGCCTTCGGAAGGCAGGTTGACTCATTCGAGGCCGACCTGGACGTTTCGGGACTCGGCGCCCAGCCCTTCAGGGCCGTCTTCATCCGTGCACCACGCGTTGATTCCGTTGGCGCAGAGGTGGAGATTCTCGCAAGGGTCCGCAGCGAGGAGGCCGACGGTACGATCGTGGCGGTTCGGCAGGGTCGGCTGATGGCGACCGCCTTCCACCCAGAACTGACCGGCGACAACCGGATTCACCAGATGTTCGTCGAGTGCGTACGGCACGAGACATGACGAGGGAGCACCAATGAGCGGCCACTCCAAATGGGCCACTACCAAGCACAAGAAGGCTGTTGTCGACGCCCGTCGTAGCAAGCTCTTCGCGCGCCTGATCAAGGGAATCGAGGTCGCCGCGCGCCTGGGCGGTGGCGACACCGATGGCAACCCCACCCTGTACGACGCGATCCAGAAGGCGCGCAAGAACTCGGTTCCGCTGGAGAACATCGAGCGGGCGGTTAAGCGTGGTTCGGGTGCTGAGGCTGGCGGTTCTGACTGGCAGACGATCATGTACGAGGGATACGGCCCCAGCGGCGTCGCAGTGCTTGTCGAGTGCCTTACCGACAACCGCAACCGTGCCGCGTCCGACGTGCGTGTGGCGATGACCCGTAACGGCGGCTCCATGGCCGACCCGGGATCGGTGTCGTACATGTTCACGCGCAAGGGCGTTGTCATCGTCCCCAAGGCTCCGGGCCTTGACGAAGACTCAATCCTCGCGGCCGTCCTCGATGCGGGCGCCGAGGACGTCAACGATCTCGGCGAGGCCTTCGAAGTCGTCAGCGAGGCAGGTGATCTGGTTTTCGTTCGAACGGCACTGCAGGCCTCCGGTATCGACTACGACTCGGCCGATGCGACGTTCCTGCCCAGCGTCAGCGTCGAGTTGGACGAGGAGGGAGCGCTGAAGGTGTTCCGCCTGATCGAGGCACTCGAGGACAGCGACGACGTGCAGAACGTCTACGCGAACTTCGACGTGAGTGACGAGGTCATGGAGGCGGTGGGCTAGGCGTGAACGACTTCGTCGGCACGCAGATGCGCGGGTGGGACGCCGCGACGTTCCGCACCGCAAGCGGTGATCCGACGATGCGCTCGACCGTCATCGCCCTGACCGTTCTTGACAGCGCGCCGGACTGGCAACGCCTGCGGGCGCGCATCGAGCGACTCAGCCTGTTCGTCCCCGCGCTTCGCATGCGTCCGCTCTACGGCGCGCTTGCCTTCTCTGCGCCGCGTCTTGCCGTTGACCCGGACTTCGATCTCGACTTCCACCTGCGGCGGTACCGGCTGCCCGAGGGCGCTGGCTGGCGCGGCCTGCTGGACGATGCCCGCCGGATGAGCCTGACCGACTTCGATGCCAACCGCCCGTTGTGGGAGGCCGCATTCGTCGAGGGACTGCCCGAAGGCCAGGCCGCCTTCCTGCTGAAGTTGCATCACTCGATCGCCGACGGACACGCGACGGTCATGATTGGACTGTCCCTCTTCGAGTTCGGGCCTGATGCCGATCCCGACGAGGCGGCGCCTCCGGACGCGCCGCACGCGGAGGACGTCGGCCTTCGGGACGTCACGCTCGCCAACCTCGCAGACAACCTGCGACGGGGGACTGACCTCGCGGTGTCGACGGTCAGGGGAGCGATCGACTTCGCGCGCGGGACCGTGACGGAGACCGCAGTGACGTGGGCGAAGGCGTGGGAGACGGTCTCGTCGATCGGCAGGATGGCTGCGATGCCCGACGGGCCGTTGTCTCCTGTCTTGTCCGGGCGGGGGACCACCTACCGGTTCGCGGCCTTCGACATGCCGTTCGCTGGCCTGCGGGATGTGGCGCGCGACAACGGCTTCAGCGTCAACGACTGCTTCATGGCTGCGGTTGCCGCAGGACTTGATGCATATCACCAACGGCACGGCGTGCTCGTCGACTCGTTGCGCGTGAACGTGCCGATCAGTACCCGCGGCGATGCGGGGGATCGCACCGCGCGGGTCTCGAACTCCGTGAGCATCGCGCGCTTTCCGCTGCCCATCGCGGGGCTGACGATGACCGAGCACATGCAGGCGGCGCACGACCTGGTGGCGCGCTGGAAGGCCGAGCCGGCGATCCGGCTCACCGACCCGCTCGCCGAGGTCTCGTGGCTGGTGCCGGTACCGATGCTCGCCCAGGCCGCGCAGGCGTCCGACGTGACCACGAGCAACGTGCCGGGCCCGCCCGTTCCGCTGTACCTGGCCGGCTCCCGAATGGTCGCCTGCTACCCGCTGGTGGCCACGATCGGCGCAGCGGTGAACATCACGATGGTCACCTACGACGGTGTTGCCTACGTGGGCATGTCGGCCGATGACCGGGCCGTCGGCGACCTCGACGCACTCGTGGATGACATCCGTGGCGGCTTCGCCTCGGTCACGGGAGCAGCAGTTGGTAGCGCCGATCGATATGGCGACACGCGCGCGCTCGAGGACACGCTTCCCGAGGACTGACGTACCCAGCCGTTAGCCTGCTATCCGAACACGTGTTCGGATGGATGACGACGGGAGTGGCCAGTGCGGGTCCTTGGCATCGACCCGGGACTCACGCGCTGCGGAGTCGCCGTGATCGACGGCGGCCCCGGCCAGACACTGACCGCCGCCCACATCGGCGTCATCCGCACCGACCCCGATGTCGCGATCGAGCTCCGCCTCACAGCAGTGGAGGCAGGGCTGTCCGCGCTGATCGCGGAGTTCAGTCCAGACGCGATCGCCATCGAGCGGGTCTTCAGCCAGCACAACGTCCGCACGGCCATGGCCACGGCGCAGGCGGCGGCCATGGGCCTGTTGCTGGCCGGCCAGCGCGGGATTCCCGTGGCCCTCCACACTCCGACCGAGGTCAAGGCCGCGGTCACCGGCAACGGGCGTGCCGACAAGGCCCAGGTCACGTCGATGGTGGTCCGCATCCTGCGCCTTCCCGGGCCGCCGAAACCCGCTGACGCGGCCGACGCGGTCGCCATCGCGATCTGCCAACTGTGGCGTGGCGAGGGACAGCGCCGGCTCGCGCGAGCCGTGGCGGCGGCCCGGTGATCTCCTTCGTTCGAGGAACTGTTGCGTCCGCGGGTGTCGACCGGCTCGTCGTCGATCTGGGCGCGGTGGGCGTTTCCGTGACATGCACGCCGGCCACCGCACGCACCGTGCGCCACGGCGAGCACATCGAACTCATGACGAGCATGGTCGTGCGCGAGGACGGCTGGACTCTCTACGGGTTCCTCGACGCCGACGAGCGGGCCACTTTCGAGCAGACACAGACGGTGTCCGGCATCGGTCCGCGCATTGCCCTGGCCCTGCTGGAGTCACTGGCGCCGGATGACCTGCGCCGAGCGGTGGCGACGGGCGACGAGGCCGCGCTCATGAAGGTCTCCGGCATCGGCCGCAAGGGCGCGCAGCGCCTGATCCTCGAACTCGGCGACAGACTCGGCCCGCCTAGTCCGTCCCTGAGCCCCTCGTCCGGACCCTCGGCTGCAGGCTGGCGGGCCTCCGTCGAGGCGGGCCTGACCTCGTTGGGATGGAGCGCCCGCGAGGCCGAGCAGGCCGTAGCCGCCATTGATCCCGCTGCGGCGGCCGCGGCGACCGCCGCCGGCGGCAGTGCCGATATCAGCGCCCTGCTGAAGGCCGCGCTCCGCACGTTGGACCGGTCCTGACCATGGCCCACGACGGCGCCCTCAACGCTGAGCCAGACCCCGACGATGCGGTGGTCGAGGGGGCTCTTCGGCCCACGACCCTCGCGGAGTTCATCGGCCAGGACCGTGTGAAATCGCAGCTGGGCCTCGTACTCGAAGCCGCCAGCCGCCGCAGTCGTCCCGCCGACCATGTGCTGCTGAGCGGTCCTCCGGGCCTGGGCAAGACCACGCTGGCCAGCATCATCGCCACCGAGATGGGTGCCCCGCTGCGCCTGACCTCGGGTCCGGCCCTCCAGCACGCAGGGGACCTAGCCGCCGTGCTCGCCAGCCTGCAGCCCGGAGAGGTGCTCTTCGTCGACGAGATCCATCGCACGGCGCGCGCTGCCGAGGAACTGCTTTATCTGGCGATGGAGGACTTCCGGGTCGACGTCGTCGTCGGGAAAGGGCCCGGCGCGACGGCGATCCCGCTCGACATCGAGCCATTCACGCTGGTTGGGGCCACGACTCGTGCCGGACTGCTGCCCAGTCCCCTGCGCGACCGTTTCGGGTTCACTGCCCACCTTGACTTCTACGATGCGGCCGACCTCGAGGTCATCATCGCCAGGTCCGCGGGCCTGCTAGCCGTCCCCGTCGACGCCGAGGGGGTGGCCGAGATCGCCGGTCGCTGCCGTGGCACGCCACGTATCGCCAACCGGCTGCTGCGCCGGGTCCGGGACTGGGCGCAGATCCACGGCGACGGCGTCGTGAGCCAGGCCAGCGCCCGCGCCGCCCTGGAGCTGTACGAAGTCGACGCCCTCGGGCTCGACCGCATCGACCAGGCGGTGCTCGACGCGCTTGTGAAGAGGTTCGGCGGGGGACCGGTCGGACTGTCCACGCTTGCCGTGGCTGTGGGTGAGGAACCGGAGACGATCGAGACGGTGTCCGAACCCTTCCTCGTGCGCCTCGGGATGCTCCTGCGCACACCCAGGGGGCGGATGGCCACGGCGGCCGCGTGGCGGCATGCTGGACTGGTTCCCCCGGTCGGCGCCTTTGGTGCACAGCAGGCGCTGGAGCTCGAGTAGCCGACCGCACCACCCCAATGTCGTTGCAGTAGCCTCATTTCCTGCACGTTGACGCCCCACACCCTTGGAGACACTCGCGTGGAGAATCTGCCTACCCTGCTGTTCATCGTGCTCGCCGGAGCCGCGTTCTACATGCTCATCATCCGTCCGGGAAAGAAGCGCCAGCAGGCCCAGCAGCAGATGGCCTCGACCCTGGTGCCCGGTGCCGAGGTCATGACCACGGCCGGAGTTTTCGGTACGGTCGTCACGGTGACGGACGAGGAGATCGGCATGGAGATCGCCCCCGGCGTCGTCATGCGAATCCTCCCCGCGGCTGTTGCGCGCGTCGTGGTGAAGGACGCCCCCGTAGACTGACCCGGCTCGGGCGCCGCTGACGGCGCCTGATCTCACATTCTTGCCCTGCTAAGGAGAACCGTGGCGCCAACGCCCACCAGTCGGCCCGCCCGGCTGCTCGTCTTGCTGACGGCCATCATCATTGCGATGGCAACGTGGGCGTTCTGGCCCGGTACCGAGACGACGATCAAGCTCGGACTGGACCTCCAAGGCGGTACCCAGGTCATCCTGCAGCCGACCTCGGTCACCGAGGGCACCTCCGTTACCGACGAGCAGCTCGAGCAGACCGTGTCGATCATCCGCCAGCGCGTCGACGGGCTGGGCGTCTCCGAAGCCGAGGTCACGACCCAGGGCACCGGTGACGGCGCAGTCATCGTCGTGTCGGTCCCGGGAGTGAACCAGGACCGCGTCGTCGAACTGGTGCAGCGCACTGCCCTGCTCGACTTCCGTCCGGTGTGGGGCATCTACAACCCCGCGGCCGACCCCAGCGCCGTGACCGCGACGCCCAGCCCATCGCCGTCAGATTCAGCCGCGAGCGGCTCTCCCTCGGCCACCCCGTCGCCCAGCGCGTCACCGAGCACCAGCGACGCGGCGGCACCGAGCGCGTCCGCGCAGGCAAGCGCCGAGGCGACGCCCTCGCCCACTCCCAGCCCGACAGCCACCGACGAGGCGGCACCGCTCATCCAGTCCGACTCGAACTCAGAGGAGTTCCAGCAGCAGATCGCGGCACTGGACTGCACGCTTCCGGTCAACTACACCGGCGGACGTCCCGATGACCCGGCCAAGTGGCTCGGCACGTGCGAGAGCTCGGGCCAGGCGAAGTACAACCTCGAACCCGCCTTCATTCGCGGCACCAACGTCACCGGCGCTACGGCGCAGCTGCCGACCAACGGCATTGGCTGGGTCGTGTCGCTGGAGTTCGACAGCGAGGGTGCCGCAGCACTCGCTGACGCGTCGACGAAGTTGTCCGCTCTTCCCGAGTGCGGTACGGCGGGCGCCAATCCGTGCAACGCCTTCGCAATCGTGCTCGACGGAGTCGTGGAGTCCGCGCCTCGCTTCAACGAGCCGATCCTCGGGGGCCAGGCGCAGATCGAGGGCAACTTCACTCAGCAGGAGGCCAAGGACCTCGCCAACGTGCTGAAGTACGGCGCGCTGCCCGTCACCCTCGAGCCCGTCGACATCACAACCGTCTCGCCGACCGTCGGAAATGACCAGTTGCGCGCGGGCATCATCGCCGGACTGCTGGGCCTCGCGCTGGTCATGATCTACCTGCTGCTCTACTACCGAGCCCTCGGTGTCGTGGCGGTCGTCTCGCTGGCAATCGCCGCAGGCATCAGCTACCTCGCCTTCGTGATCCTGAGCAAGACAATCGGGCTCACCCTGTCTCTAGCTGGCGTGGCAGGAGCGATCGTCGCGATCGGCATCACCGCGGACTCCTTCATCGTCTACTTCGAGCGAATACGAGACGAGATCCGCGAGGGAAGGTCTCTGCGGGTCGCCTGCGACACCGGCTGGGTCCGCGCGCGCCGCACACTGCTCGCCGCCGACTTCGTATCCCTGCTCGCGGCGATCGTGCTGTACGTACTGTCGGTCGGAAGCGTCCGCGGGTTCGCATTCGTCCTCGGACTCACGACGATCATCGACGTGCTCGTCGCGTTCTGCTTCACCCATCCGCTGGTCGTGCTGCTCGGTCGCTCGTCGTGGATGCAGAAGGGCTCGCGATGGACCGGGCTGAAGTCCACGCACATCGGTGAGGCAGGTTCTGGCTCGAGGACCAGCAAGGCGAAACCTCGCACCCCGAAGCAGGAGGCCTCGTCATGAGCAGTGTCAGGAACCTTGGGCATCGCCTGTACGAGGGTGAGGTGTCGATCGACTTCGTCGGCCGACGCAAGCGCTGGTACGTCATCTCGGCAGTGATCCTGCTCGTGTGCGTCGGTGCAGTGCTCTTCCGCGGACTGAACTTCGGCATCGAGTTCCGCGGCGGCGCGGAGTTCACCCTCCCCAACGCCACATGCAGCATCGAGCAGGCTCGCGAGGTTGCCGATGCAGCAACCGGCGGCCAGTCGATCGTCACGCAGACGGCGAGCGGCACCATCGGGGTCCAGACCGAATCGCTGACGCCGGCTCAGAGCGTCCAGGTTGCCAAGGACCTCTCCGCGGCATGCGGCGTCAGTGTCGACGACATCAAGGTCCAAGTCGTCGGTCCCACCTGGGGAGCGGAGATCTCGAAGAAGGCCTTCCAGGGCCTGATCGTCTTCCTCATCCTCGTCAGCGTCTTCTTGTCCATCTACTTCGAGTGGCGAATGGCCGTCGCGGCACTTGTTGCCCTGCTGCACGACCTGGTCATCACCATCGGCATCTACGCGTTGACTGGTCTGCAGGTGACGCCGGCGACAGTCATCGGCCTCTTGACGATCTTGGGCTATTCGCTTTACGACACCGTCGTGGTGTTCGACAAGGTCAAGGAGAACACCCGCGGAATCGCCGGCCAGTCCGTGATGACCTACGGCGAGGCGGCCAACCTCGCGGTCAACCAGACACTGGTGCGGTCCATCAACACCTCGATCGTGGCACTGCTGCCGGTGCTGGCGATCATCATCGTCGGTGCGGGACTGCTCGGTGCGGGCACGCTCCTGGATCTCGCAGTGGCACTCGCCGTCGGCATGGCCGTGGGCGCGTACTCGTCGATCTTCATCGCCACGCCGTTCCTGGCTCAGCTCAAGGAGCAGCAGCCGGAGATGAAGTCGCTCGCGGCTCGCGTCGCAGCGCGGCGCAAGCAGTCCAAGGCCGCGCCTGTTTCGGGCGAGGCTGGCGCCGTGACGACGCTGACGGATCCCGGTGTACGTCAGCAGCCCAGGCGGAAGCCTCGTTCTCGTCGAGGCAAGAGCTAAGCACGTGCTCTTGTCCGACGACTCCGAACGGCTCCTGTGGAGCCGGGTGCGAGACGTGCCGGACTGGCCGCAGCCCGGAGTGCTGTTCCGCGACCTGACTCCGTTAATGGCCGATCCGGTGACATTCACGGCGGTCATCGACCTGCTGGCCGGTGCGATCGACGAGCCGATCGACGAGATCGTGGGTATCGAGGCGCGCGGCTTCACCTATGGCGCGGCTCTCGCATATCGCCTCGGGGCCGGGTTCGTCACGCTCCGCAAGCCGGGGAAGCTGCCAGGAGATGTGCACAGCCAGGCGTACGACCTGGAGTACGGATCGACATCACTCGAGATGCACAAGGATGCACTCGGTCCTGGTCGTCGCGTCGTGATCGTCGATGACGTCCTTGCCACCGGCGGCACCGCATGTGCGGCGATCGACTTGATCAGGCTCACCGGCGCAACGATCGTGACACTCGCGGTCGTACTCGATCTGGTCGGACTCGGCGGCGGCGATGCCGTGCGCGAGCGCGACGTCGCCGTCACCGCGCTGCTCTCCGCGTAGCCCCCACGTACACTTGCTGTACGCGACAAGGGAGACGTGTTGGCAAAGGAGACCCCGCTTCCCACGGAGCCGCCAATCGCGGCCCCGACCGTTGTCGCGTCAGACAGCGGGGGACTTCGTTCGAGGTTCTCGCGCCTTGGCGGTTCTCGAACAGTCTTCCCCGAGCTCGAGCCGCTGCTGAGAACACTGCGCAAGTACCACCCCAAGGCTGACACGAAGGTCGTCGAGCGCGCCTACGAGATGGCCGCCTACCGGCACCGTGACCAGAAGCGCCGGTCGGGCGAGCCCTACATCACTCATCCGCTGGCCGTTGCCACGATCCTCGCCGACCTCGGCATGACCGCCCCCACGCTCGCCGCCGCCCTGCTGCACGACACGGTCGAGGACTCCGGCTATGCGCTCGATGCGCTGCGCGAGGACTTCGGCGACGAGATCGCGCAGCTGGTCGACGGTGTCACGAAGCTCGACAAGGTCCGCTACGGCGAGGCCTCCGCCGCGGAGACCGTTCGCAAGATGGTCATCGCCATGGCCAGGGACATCCGAGTCCTCGTCATCAAGCTCGCCGACCGACTGCACAACATGCGAACGCTCCGGTGGATGCCCGAGGACAAGCAGCAGAAGAAGGCTCGCGAGACGCTGGAGATCTACGCTCCGCTCGCTCATCGCCTGGGCATGAATGCGGTGAAGTGGGAACTCGAGGATCTCTCATTCGCGACGCTGTATCCGAAGATGTACGAGGAGATCGTTCGCCTGGTGGCCGAGCGCGCGCCGTCGCGGGACCAGTACCTGATGTCGATCATCGAGCAGATCGAGACCGACCTGAAGACCAGCAAGGTCAAGGCGATCGTCACCGGACGGCCCAAGCACTACTACTCCGTCTACCAGAAGATGATCGTGCGAGGTCGCGACTTCGCGGACATCTACGACCTGGTGGGAGTGCGGATCCTCGTCGAGGACATCCGGGACTGCTACGCGGTGCTTGGTGTCGTTCATGCCAAGTGGAGCCCAGTTCCCGGCCGCTTCAAGGACTTCATCGCGATGCCGAAGTTCAACATGTACCAGTCGCTGCACACCACGGTGATCGGTCCCGAAGGCAAGCCGGTGGAACTGCAGATCCGCACGCAGGACATGCACCGTTCTGCGGAGTTCGGCGTCGCCGCGCACTGGCGCTACAAGCAGCAGGACGTGGGCGGAAAGCAGGGACCGGACGACTTCGGCTGGCTGCGGCAGCTCATGGAGTGGCAGCGGGAGACCGAGGACCCCGACGAGTTCCTCGATGCGCTTCGCTACGACCTCGGCTCCTCCGAGGTCTTCGTGTTCACGCCCAAGGGCGACGTCGTGGCGCTGCCCAGCAATGCCACCCCTGTCGACTTCGCCTACTCGGTCCACACCGACGTCGGGCACCGCTGCGTCGGTGCGCGCGTCAACGGAAAGCTCGTACCGCTCGAGTCCACCCTCGAGAACGGCGACGTCGTGGAGATCTTCACCTCCAAGGCGGACGGGGCAGGACCGAGTCGCGACTGGCTCACCTTCGTCCAGTCACCCCGCGCACGTTCGAAGATCAAGGCGTGGTTCTCGCGGGAGCGCCGTGACGAGGCGATCGACACAGGCAAGGACTCGATCGTCAGGGCCATGCGAAAGCAGGGTCTTCCGCTCCAGCGAATGATGACTAACCAGGCGCTTACGACGATCGCCGCCGACCTTCACCAGTCGGATATCTCGGCGCTCTACGCGGCGGTCGGCGAGGGGCGCATCTCCGCCGCGACAATCGTGCAGCGACTGGTCGACTCCGCCGGCGGGGTCGACGGTGCGGCCGACGATGCGGCAGAGATGGTCAGCCCGATCAACGTGCAACGGCAGCGTCAGCGCGCCCCAGGCGATGTCGGCGTCATCGTCAAGGGTGCCGACGACGTCTGGGTGAAGCTCGCACGCTGCTGCACGCCAGTCCCCGGCGACGAGATCACTGGCTTCGTCACGCGTGGCGCGGGAGTCTCGGTCCACCGCGAGGACTGCGTCAACGTGCCCGGGCTTCGCGCAGAGCCCGATCGCATGGTCGAGGTCGAGTGGGCACCTACCTCGACGAGTGTCTTCCTGGTCAACATCCAGGTCGAGGCGCTCGACCGGGCCAGGCTCTTGTCGGACGTCACCCGAGCGCTGTCGGATACGCATGTGAACATCCTCAGCGCGTCGGTCACCACCACCCGCGACCGCATCGCACTGTCGCGCTTCACGTTCGAGATGGCCGACCCCAAGCACCTGGGGTCCGTGCTGCGCGCCGTCCGAGGAGTCGAAGGCGTCTTCGACGCGTACCGAGTCTGAGGATCAGCGGTGATCTGAGGCTGCGTTGCGCGCGGCCTGGAGCAACGCGGTGGTGCTGGCGATCGACGCCTCGAGATCTGCGACCTTCTTCGAATTGCCTGCGGCCGCTGCCGCATCGCGCTGCTCCTGCAGTCGAGCGACCGCATCGGTGAACGCGGTCGCCGTTGATTCGGCACGGGCCTTCGTCGTGGGATTGCTGCGCTGCCAGGAGTCGGCCTCGGACTTCCGCACCGCTTCCTCGACGCGCTTCAGCCGTCCGTCGAGCCGGTCGCGATCGGCCCTGGGCAGATCGCCTGCCTTGTCGTAGCGATCCTGTATGCCGCGCAATGACGACTTCGTCGTCTTGAGATCACCGATCGGCAGCAGGGCCTCGGCCTCGGCGACGAGCGCCTCCTTCGCGGGCAGGTTCGCCTTGAGCTCAGCCTGCTCGGCCTCCTCGCTGGCGATGCGAGCCGCGTAGAACAGGTCCTGTGCCGCCTTGAAGCGCTTCCAGAGCTTGTCCTCCTCGGCTCGTGAGGCGCGCGGAGCGACCTTCCACTCGGCCATGAGGTCGCGGAGCTTCTTCGAGGTCGTGATCCAGTCCGTCGACGTCGCGAGCGCCTCCGCGGAGGAGATCAGATCCCGCTTACGACCCACGGCGGTCTTGCGCTGGGTGTCGAGTTCGGAGAAGTGAGTGCGACGACGCTTGTCGAATGCAGTTCGGGCCGCACTGATCCGTTGCCACAACTCCTGCTCGCCGCTGCGCTCGCCACGAGGAAGGGCCTTCCACTCCTCGACGATCGCCGCGTAGCGCTCGGTCGTCACGCGCCAGGAGGTCGACTCACGCAGCGACTCAGCCTCGTCGGCAAGCGCACGGCGACTGGCGAGCGCTGCCTCGCGCTGCTCCGCCTTGCGTGCCTTGGCCTGCGCCCGAGCGTCTTCCACGGCAGCGGCGAGGCGGTCGCACCGCGCGGTGAGCCCCTCGACGTCGCCGACGAATGACCGTGCGGCCAATGCCTCGCGCACGCGCGCCAGCACCGTCTCGGCCTGCTCCGCGGGCGCACGATGGTCCGCGAGGCGCTTTTCGATGAGATCGATCTCGACGACCAGGTCGTCGTACTTACGACCGAAGAACGCGAGCCCGGCAGCCGGCTCGCCTGCGGCCCACTGCCCAACCGTCACATCGCCCTCGGGCGCGTGCAGGATCACCGTTCCGTCGGCCTCGACTCGACCGAACTTGCTCGGATCACTTGTGGTCGCGAGGGGCGGCGGACGCAGCGCGGCAGGCGTTGGCACGCCGATGTCGGACATCCGTCAACCTGCTTTCTTGGTGCGCGATCCGAAGTGACGCCGCGTGTGGCACCACTGTGGGGCTATAACCCTAGCCGTCGCCATAGTTACGACTGGACTGTTGCCGATTCGATAAACACTGGCTGCCTCGGCGAACCGTCGGCGGTGCCATCCGCAACGCCCACCGAGGCGATCTCCTTGACGATGTCGAGACCCTCCGTGACGGTTCCCCAGATGGTGTATCCGCTAGGCAGCGTCGTGTCGTCGTAGACGATGAAGAACTGCGATCCGCCCGTGCCTGCGCCCGCGTTGGCCATCGCGACAGTCCCTGCGGGGTAGTTCGCGGTGCCCTCTGCGGGGAGATTCTCATCGGGGACCGTGTAGCCGGGGCCACCGGTTCCGTCGCCCGCAGGATCACCGCACTGCAGCACGAAGATGCCTGCAGTCGTCAGCCGGTGGCACTCGGTGTTGTTGTAGAAGCCGTCCTTCGCCAGGAATACCTCGCTGGCGACGGTCGCGGGAGCCGCGGCGTCCAGTGCTATGACGATGTTCCCGCAGTTGGTCGTGAAGGTGATCGACGTGCCGACGTCACCGGTCGGCGCCGACGGGTACGACTTGTCATTGGCACGCACCGTGCCCGGCGCGTGGCAGTCGAGCACGGTCGGCTCGTCGATCGGCTCGGCCGTCGAGGCAGCGGATGCCTCGAGGCTGGCGCTGGCAGCCGTGCTTGGCGTCGCGGACGGCGATGCGGCCTCGGCAGCTGCTTGGGCAGACTGGAGGATGTCGGTGAGTTCTGAGGAGCTCAGCGTGGAGTCGGCGGCGACGACGTCGTCGGACGAGACGTTGGAGTAGATAACCCACCCGACCGAGCCCACGACGAGTGCGAGGACTACCAGCACGGCCACGATCTTCTGATTGCGTCGCCGACGAGATCCGCTGGTGGTGCGTCGCGCCTGCTGCCGCTCGTACTTCGCACGGGCCAGCTCGCGCTGGCGCTTGTTGCCGGACATCTGCACCCCTCGGTCCCAGACTCCCCAGTCGGCCCGAGGAGCGCTGGGTGAGTCTATGCGGCGGGTTCGGGCGAATACCGACCGATAGGCTGTGCGCCTCAACGCGACCGAGGGAACTGACGTGCTGGTAGCTGGATTCCCGACGGGCTCGTGGTCGACGAACTGCTACCTCGTCGCGGCGGGTCCTGGAGAACCGTGCGTCATCATCGATCCGGGCCAGGAGTCCATCGACGGCGTGCACGATCTCATCCGCGAGCACCGGCTCGCTCCTGCGGCAGTGCTTCTCACGCACGGGCACATCGATCACATCTGGTCGGTCGCTCCGCTCTCGTCGGAGTTCGGCATCCCCGCGATGATCCATTCGGCGGATCGGCACCGACTGGTCGACCCCGCGGGCACGACGCTGCTGGCCTCGCGCGAGCAGTTGCTGTCGATGACGAAGAACTCGCTCGAGCTGACCGAGCCGCAGGACGTGCGCGTGGTCGAGGACGACGACGTGCTGGATCTGGTCGGACTGCGTTTCCGTGTTCGTCATGCCCCCGGCCACACTGAGGGCTCCGTCGTCTTCGAGATCGAGGACGTCATGCTCAGTGGCGACGTGCTGTTCGCCGGATCGATCGGGCGCACGGACCTGCCGGGCGGCGACCATGGCGCGATGATCGACTCACTGCGTCGAGTCGTCCTGACCGCGCCTGACGACATGACAGTGCTGCCCGGTCACGGCCCGCAGACGACGATCGCCGTAGAACGCGCGACGAACCCGTACCTGACCTCCCTCGTAGCGGAGTCGGGCGAGCCGACGCCGCAGCGCCGAACCGGGCTGTAGTCGTGGTCACGTTCAGTGCCCCCAAGGGCGTGCCCGACTACTTCCCGCCCCAGTCCGAGCAGTTCATCGCAGTCCGTGACGCGCTGGCCGCACCCGCGCGACGCGCGGGGTACGGCTACGTCGAGCTGCCGGTGTTCGAGGACACGGGCTTGTTCGTGCGCGGAGTCGGTGAGTCCACCGATGTCGTGAGCAAGGAGATGTACACGTTCGAGGACCGCGGTGGTCGGTCGTTGACCCTGCGCCCCGAGGGAACCGCAGGCGTGATGCGACTGGTCGTCGAGCACCGCCTCGATCGCGGGCCGCTTCCGGCGAAACTCTGGTACGCCGGGCCATTCTTCCGCGCTGAGCGTCCGCAGCAGGGCCGATACCGGCAGTTCCAGCAGGTGGGCATCGAGGCCATCGGCGTTGACGATCCTGCGCTGGATGCGGAGGTCATCGCACTCGCGGACGAGGCCTATCGATCCCTCGGTCTGACCAAGTACGAATTGATGCTGACCTCACTTGGTTGCGCGGCGTGCCGTCCGAAGTACCGAGAACTGCTCCTGGAGTTCCTGGTCGCACTGGACCTCGACGAGGCGACCGCCGAGCGGGCGAGGATCAACCCCCTGCGCGTGCTCGACGACAAGCGCCCCGACGTGCAGGCACTCCTGGTCGACGCGCCTGTCATGGTGGACCACCTCTGCGTCGACTGCCAGCAGCATTACGACAGCGTTCGCGATTACCTGCGTGTGCTGGGCGTCACCTGGGTCGAGGCGCCGCGACTGGTTCGCGGTCTCGACTACTACACGAAGACCACCTTCGAGTTCTCCCATCCGCTGCTCGGCGCGCAGGCGGGAATCGGAGGCGGCGGCCGTTATGACGGCCTCATGGAATCCATCGGCGGCGCGGCGCTGTCCGGCATCGGGTTCGGACTCGGCACCGACCGAACGCTGCTGGCCTGCACTGCCGAGGGTCTGACTCCCGGCAGTGGCGCCCTCGTCGACGTCTTCCTCGTTGCTGTCGGTGACCAGCATCGGCCCGCCATCGCTGGCCTGATGTCGGCACTGCGATCTGGTGGCATCCGCGCGGACATGGCATACGGAACGAAGTCAGTGAAGGCGGCAATGAAGTCGGCCGATCGCAGCGGCGCGCCGATCGTCGTCATCGTCGGTGACGACGATGCTGCAGCCGGCGTGGCCCAGGTCAAGGACATGGCCAGCGGCGAGCAGGAGGCGGTCGCGTGGCAGGGTGTGGCCGACGCACTCATCGACCGAGTGCACAGGCAACGAAAGGACGCGCGGTGATCCGCACGCATGAGGCTGGGACCCTTCGACTCCAGGACGCGGGGTCGACGATCACGTTGGCCGGCTGGGTGGCCAGCCGCCGCGATCATGGGGGAGTGGCCTTCCTCGATCTCCGAGATGCCAGTGGCATCGTCCAGGTTGTCGTCCGCGACGCCGACGTTGCGCACGGATTGCGTGATGAGTACTGCATCAAGGTCGTCGGTGTCGTGCAGGCACGTCCCGACGGCAACCAGAACCCCGACCTGCCGAGTGGCGACATCGAGGTGATGGCCGATGACATCGAGATCTTGTCGGTCAGCGCACCGCTACCGTTCCCGATCGACGATCGGGTGACGATCGGCGACGAGGTCCGCCTGAAGTACCGCTACCTCGACCTGCGCAGGGCGTCTGCTGGCAACGCGCTGCGGATGCGCTCGAAGGTCAACCAACTGGCCCGCGACGTCCTGCTCGAGCGCGACTTCATCGAGATCGAAACGCCGACTCTCACACGTTCTACGCCCGAGGGCGCACGCGACTTCCTCGTTCCCGTACGTCTCCAACCCGGGCATTGGTACGCGCTGCCGCAGTCTCCGCAACTGTTCAAGCAGCTGCTGATGGTCGGCGGCATGGAGCGCTACTTCCAGATCGCGCGCTGCTATCGCGACGAGGACTTCCGCGCCGACCGCCAGCCGGAGTTCACCCAGCTTGATATCGAGATGTCCTTCGTCGAGCAGGAGGACGTTCTCGAGGTAGGCGAGGCGATCATCCGCGCGCTGTGGAAGGGCGTCCTCGGCTACGAGATCGGCGAGATCCCGCGGATGACGTACGCGGAGGCGATGCGCCGTTACGGCAGCGACAAGCCTGACCTGCGCTTCGATCTCGAGCTCATCGACATGACGGAATTCTTCAAGGACACCCCGTTCCGCGTCTTCCAGGCCGACCACGTCGGCGCCGTCGTCATGCCCGGTGGCGCAGACCAGCCGCGCAAGCAGTTCGACGCCTGGCAGGAGTGGGCCAAGCAGCGCGGCGCGAAGGGCCTGGCATACGTCACCGTTGCCGAGGACGGCACGCTCGGCGGACCGGTCGCCAAGAACCTGAGCGAGGCCGAGGTCGCTGGCCTCGTTGCGGCCGTCGGCGCGAACCCCGGGGACTGCGTGTTCTTCGGCGCGGGCAAGGCCTCGGACGCGCGTGCACTTCTCGGCGCGGCGCGGCTGGAGATCGCCAAGCGGCTTGGCCTCATCGACGAGGCAGAGTGGTCGTTCCTGTGGGTCATCGACGCCCCGATGTTCGAGGAGATCGACAACGAGGACGGCAGCAAGGGCTGGACCGCCGTGCATCATCCGTTCACCTCGCCCAATGCGGACTGGCTCGACCGCTTCGAGGAGGCGCCCGATCAGGCGCTCGCCTACGCCTACGACATCGTCTGCAACGGCAATGAGGTCGGCGGGGGATCGATCCGTATCCACCAGGCCAGCGTCCAGGAGCGCGTGTTCGCACTTCTGGGAATGAGCGAGGACGAAGCTCGGGAGAAGTTCGGCTTCCTCCTCGACGCCTTCGCCTACGGCCCGCCGCCGCATGGCGGGATCGCCATCGGCTGGGACCGAGCCTGCATGCTCCTGGCCGGTACACCGTCGATTCGCGACGTCATCGCGTTCCCGAAGTCTGGCGGCGGCCAGGATCCGCTCACCGGCGCACCGACGCCGATCACGGCTCAGCAGCGGAAGGAGGCGGGCATTGACGCCGCTCCAGCCGCTGCTGCAGGCGAGGCCGACTGACCCGTTCGTCCGATGGATGGTCCGAGACCTCGTCCCTGACCAGCTGGCAGTCGACGGCGACCATGTCGCGTGGATCTGGAGCGGACGCGAGAACGGCGAGGTGTGGGCAACCGCTCTCGGCAGTCATCCTGCACGGGTCGTCGCGCTCGTCGAGCAGCTGGCGTCCGCGACCGCCGTCGATGGCGTCACGGTTCCCGACAACGCGTTCGACGTCCTGCCCAGGGAGTTGCAGAGCCCTGACCCCGGTCACTGGTGCTATTGGACGCTGGATCCTCACCACGCGCCGGCCGTCTCGGATGTCGCCGTCGACCTTTCACTGGACGATCCGCGCATCGCAGAACTGCTGATCCACTCGACATCCGCGCACGTGTTCCCCGGCGACCCGAACCTCGTGCGATGGGCCGGCGTGCTCGATGGTGATCGCCTCGTCTCCGTCGCGGGCCAGGTGACTGAGCGGACCGGCGCGGCGCACATCGTCAGCGTGTGCACCGATCCCTCCGTGCGGGGTCGCGGGCTGGCCAGGCACGCGTGCACGGGGATCATCCACGGCGCGATCGCCGATGGGGCGCCGCAGATCGTGCTGGAGATGTATGCCGCGAACGAGGCCGGTCGTCGCACGTACTCCGCACTCGGCTTCGCCGAAGTTGGCCGCTACAAGTCCGGCCTCCTCCACCCCTGAACTGTCCCGCGAGTGGGCAGTTGTCGGGGTGAAACCGGCCCGGAAGACCCCGACAAGTGCCCACTCGCGGGAGGGTTGGGGGCGGCCCGTGCGTAGGGTGAACGCATGACGTGGTCGGACGGCGCCGCTGGCCCGTACTACCGGCGGTTCCGGCCCGAGGACCTCGACGCCGCAGATCGTGAGATCGAGGCGCTGGCTAAGGCCATCTCCGACCCGGGCCGGCTCTCCGATGCCGAGCTCATGGCGTCTCACCTCGACTTGGCCAGCTTGCTGATTCAGCGAGACCGCGAGGTCGAGGCCCTGTCGCATGTCGACGCCGCTCGAGAGATCGCAGCGCGTCTAGGCGACACAGAGGGGCTCATCGAGGCTTACCTCAACCTCGGAACGGCGCAGCAGTATCTCGGCGAGCGGGATGCAGCCCAGGAGTCGTATCAGCTGGGGCTCGACCTGTGCGCGTCCTCCGGGCGTCCGGCCCAGGCTCATTTCCTCCTGCAGCACCGCGGGCGATGCTTCGTCGAGCAGGGCCGCGTCACCGAGGCGAGGAACTGCTTCGAGCAGGCACTCGCAACGCGTGTGGAGCTGGGCGATGAGCGGCTCATCCGGTCGTCTGCTGATGCACTTGCACACCTCCCGGACGATGCCTCCTGACCGGTCCGGCGCGGAGCCATATGGTGACGGCATGACCTTGTTCGACGACGGCCTGTCATCGGGACGGTCGTCTGCGCCTCTAGCCGTGCGGATGCGCCCGCGGACTCTCGACGAGGTCGTCGGCCAGGACCAGGCGCTGGCTCCCGGCTCGCCATTGCGAACGCTGCTCACTGCTGCGCACGATGCCCCAGTCGTATCCGTGATCCTGTGGGGTCCGCCTGGAACGGGGAAGACGACCCTGGCCAGTCTGCTGTCGGTCGGCAGCGGCCGGTCATTCGTCGAACTGTCCGCCGTCACCGCAGGAGTCAAGGACGTCCGACAGGTCATCGAGCAGGCACGCAACGGGCTAGGCATGCACGGGCGCGGCACCGTCCTGTTCATCGACGAGGTTCATCGCTTCAGCAAGACGCAGCAGGACGCCCTGCTTCCCGCCGTCGAGAACGGCTGGGTGACGCTGATCGCCGCGACCACCGAGAACCCGAACTTCTCCGTGATCTCGCCGCTGCTGTCCCGCAGCGTCGTCGTGTCGCTTTCGCCTCTCACTGACGACCATGTGCGGGACGTGGTCGAGCGCGCGATCGCCGATCAACGTGGTCTCGGCGGGGCGATCGAGGTCGACGACGATGCGCTGGCCCACCTGGTGCGCACGTCGAACGGTGACGCTCGTCGTGCGCTTACCGGGCTGGACGCTGCCGCGACCTCCGCAAGCGCCACCGGCCAGACGCGCGTCTCGCTTGCCGATGCCGAACGCGCCGTCCAGCAGGCGTCGGTTCCGTACGACAAGGACGGCGACCAGCACTACGACGTCATCAGTGCGTTCATCAAGAGCCTGCGAGGAAGCGATCCGGACGCCTCACTCCACTACCTCGCGCGCATGATCGAGGCTGGCGAGGATCCGCGCTTCATTGCGCGTCGACTCATGATCCTGGCGAGCGAGGACATCGGCATGGCCGACCCGAGCGCGCTCCAGACTGCGGTCGCCGCCGCGCAAGCGGTCGCGATGATCGGCATGCCGGAGGGCGGCATCATCCTCGCGCACGCGACGATCCACTGCGCGCTCGCGCCGAAGTCGAATGCCGTGGTCGCGGGGCTCGGGGCCGCGCTCGCCGACGTGAAGGCCGGCGGCATCGGCCGGGTACCGCCGCCGCTGCGCGACAGTCACTATCCCGGTGCGACCGCGCTCGGACACGGCCGCGGCTACGTGTACCCCCACGACGAGCCGGGCGGAGTCGCCGCGCAGCAGTACCTGCCTGACGAGCTCACAGGTCGCACCTACTACCGGCCGACCAATCACGGAGCCGAGGCTGCGTGGGGGGACATTGCCGCGCGCCTGCGCGAGATGCGCAAGTACGACGACCGTTAGGGTTGTCCCCATGCGAAGGATGGTGTGGGTAGCCGTGGGAGCCGCGGGCGGGATCTTCGCCTACAAGCGTGCCCAGACGGCGATCGCTGACGCGCGGGAGCGCGGTGTGGTCCTCACCGCGCAGCAGCTGGGTCACTCCGCCGCGTCGGCCGTGACCGCAGCCCGCGAATTCGCGGTCGGGGCGACCACGCGAGCGCCGGAGGAGCCCCGCACGCCTGGGGCTGCCGCCGCCCGCGTCCTTGCCGCCGCCCGTCGAACCCCCCAGAAGTAGGAGAGCTGTCGTGGACTCCGCCGAGATCCGTAGTCGTTTCCTGCGCTACTTCGCCGATCGTGGCCACCAGGTCATCCCGTCGGCGTCGTTGCTGCTCGACGATCCGACGCTGCTGTTCGTCAATGCCGGAATGGTGCCGTTCAAGCCCTACTTCCTCGGCGAGGCGCCGGCGCCCTACCCGCGTGCCACGAGCGTGCAGAAGGTCGTGCGAACCGGCGATATCGAGGAGGTCGGCAAGACCGCGCGTCACGCGTCCTTCTTCCAGATGGCCGGCAACTTCTCGTTCGGCGACTACTTCAAGGCTGAGGCGATTCCGTTCGCCTGGGAGCTGCTGACCACGCCGGTGAGCGACGGGGGCTATGGCTTCCCCGAGGAGAAGCTCTGGGTCACCGTCTACCTCGACGATGACGAGGCCATCGACATCTGGCACAAGCAGGTGGGCGTACCGCTGGAGCGGATTCAGCGTCGCGGCATGCTCGACAACTTCTGGTCGATGATGGTCCCCGGTCCCTGCGGGCCGTGCTCGGAGATCTACTACGACCGCGGCCCCGAGCATGGCCGCGAGGGCGGCCCGATCGCCGACGAGGATCGCTACCTCGAGGTGTGGAACCTAGTCTTCATGCAGAACCTGCGCGGCGAGGGCCCTGCCAAGGAGGGCTACCCGATCCTCGGTGACCTTCCCGCGAAGAACATCGACACCGGCATGGGCCTCGAGCGAATGGCGACGATCCTCCAGGGCGTCGACAACCTCTACGAGATCGACACGACTCGCGGCATCCTCGACCGCGCGAGCGAGCTGACCGGAGCGAAGTACGGCGCGAGCGAACGCGACGATGTCGCGCTGCGCGTCGTCGCCGACCACGCGCGCACTTGTGTGTTCCTCATCGGCGATGGAGTGATCCCTGGCAACGAGGGCCGCGGCTACGTGCTGCGCCGTCTCATGCGCCGCACGATCCGCATGATGCGGCTGCTCGGCGCGCACGAGCCGACGATGAGCGAACTCGTCGATGCGACCGTCCTCACCATGGCTCCGCAGTACCCCGAGCTGAATGACGAGCACAACCGAGTGCGCACGATCGCCGTGGGCGAGGAGACAACATTCCTCCAGACACTGCGCACGGGAACGACGATCTTCGACACCGCCGCAGCGGGCGTGCGCGCAGGCGGCGGGAAGGTGCTCTCCGGAGACCAGGCCTTCGCCCTGCATGACACCTACGGTTTCCCGATCGACCTCACGCTCGAGATGGCCGCGGAGCAGGACCTCTCCGTCGACGAGCCGGAATTCCGTCGGCTGATGCAGCAGCAGCGTGAGCGCGCCAAGGCCGACTCGCGCGCACGCAAGAGCGGCCTGGTCGCGACCACGGCGTACCGGGACATCCTGCAGGCGGGCGGCACGACGACCTTCACCGGATACTCCGAGTCGCAGACGGACTCCGTCGTCATCGGGATCGTGAAGGACGGCGAGACGGTTCCCGCCGCTCGAGTAGGCGAGCACGTCGAGGTCGTGCTCAACCGCACCCCCTTCTACGCGGAGTCCGGCGGGCAGCTCGGCGACCACGGAGTGCTGCGCGCATCGAACGGCGCGACCGTCGATGTCTACGACGTGCAGTCACCTGTGCCGGGCCTGTTCATCCACCGCGGCGAGGTCACCGACGGCGAACTCGTCTCCGGCACGACCGTGATCAGCGAGATCGACGCCGCCCGCAGGCGGGCCATCTCCCGCGCGCACACGGCCACCCACATGATTCACCGCGCGTTCCGCGAGCGGCTTGGTGACACCGCGACCCAGATGGGCTCGGAGAACGCGCCGGGCCGGCTGCGCTTCGACTTCCCGAACCCCACGCCGGTGTCATCGTCCGTCCTCCAGGAGGTCGAGCAGCGCGTCAACGAGGTCCTCATCGACGACCTGGTCGTCACAGCGAACTCGATGACGCAGCCGGAAGCGCGAGCCATGGGCGCCATGGCGCTGTTTGGCGAGAAGTACGGCGACAAGGTCAGGGTCGTGTCGGTCGGCGACTGGGCGCACGAGCTGTGCGGTGGCACGCATGCCCAGCGCTCGGGCCAACTCGGCGTCGTCACGTTCCTGTCGGAAGGCTCGATCGGTGCTGGGGTCCGTCGCGTCGAGGCGCTGGTCGGCGCAGACGCCTATCAGTTCCTGGCTCGCGAACATCTGCTCGTGAACCGGCTGTCCGAGCTGGTCAAGGCTCCGGCCGACCAGCTCGTCGATCGGGTCGAGAAGACGATCTCGGCGCTGAAGAACGCTGAGCGCGACCTGGCGAAGGTGCGCAGCGCGCAGCTGGCCGTCAACCTCGACGGGATCATCGGCGAGGGCAAGGACGTCGGCGAGGTCCGCATCTGGTCGTTCGTGGCGCCAGAGGGCACATCCGGTGGCGATCTGCGCGAACTGGTGGTCAAGGCAAGCGGTCGCGCGCGTCACGACATCCCAGTCGTCATGGTCGGGGCATCAGTCACCGACGACAAGGTGTCGATCGTGGCCGGGGCGTCGCCGCAGGCGATCGCCCTCGGAATCACGGCGAACGCCATCCTGCAGGCCGCGTCGCCCAGCATCGACGGCCGGGGCGGCGGCAAGGACGACTTCGCCCAGGGCGGCGGCACGAACGCGGCGGGCATCCCGGCCGCATTTGAGGCGGTCGAGGAGCTCATCCGGCAGCGGACGGGTCAGTAGCGAGTGCGCCCAGGCGTGCGACTGGCGTGCGACGTGGGCACGGTCCGAGTTGGACTGGCCCGCAGCGACGCGACCGGGATGCTTGCCGTGCCCCTGCCTGCGGTGCCGGCCGGACCGGCGGCGATAAGCGCGGTCCTTGACGTCGTCGCCGAGTGGGAGGCGATTGAGGTGTTCGTGGGGCTTCCCCTTCAGCTCAGCGGCGAGGAGGGACCGTCGGCGCGTATGGCCCGTGACTGGGCAGCAGCGCTACGGGAACGCTCGGCGGTGTCAATCCGTCTTATCGACGAGCGTCTGTCTACTGTGGAGGCTCAGCGGGGCTTTCGCTCGAGTGGACGCTCGACCCGCGAGTCCCGGTCGCTCATCGACAGCGCGTCGGCAGTAATCGTGCTGCAGTCTGCGCTGGAATCCGAGCGCGGCACCGGCAAGCCACCCGGCGAGCCGGTTCCGCCCGCAGGATCGGTTGGAGGAGTCACGTGAGCCAGCTCGAGTCGGTCATGACGTCCGGACCGCTTCCGCCCTCCCGGCACAGCAACTCCTGGGGTCGCCGCATCGCCGCACTGGTCTCGGTCGGACTGGTCCTGCTCATGGTCGGCGCCGCGTACCTGCTGCTCCGCGGCGGCGGAGATGCAAACGACTTCAGCGGCTCGGGTACGGGCACCGCCGTCGTAGTCGTGGGCCGCGGTGACACGCTGACGGAGATCGGGCAGAAGCTCGAGGACGCCGACGTCGTCCTCACCGCCGGAGCCTTCGTCGATGCCGCGGCGGTTGACGATCGCGCGGCGTCGATAGGGCCGGGCAAGTACACGCTGCGCAAGCAGATGAGCGCGAACGCCGCCCTCGACCTGATGCTCGATCCCGAGTCGCGCGCTGACAGCCGCCTGGTGCTCCCCGAGGGTCTGAGGCTCGAGCAGACCGTCGCCGCCGCCGCTGAGGCGTCGTCGCTGCCCAAGTCAGCGTTCCAGGAGGTCCTCCAGGATCCGGCACAGCTGGAGCTGCCATCGTGGGCGAAGGATCGACCCGAGGGCTTCATGTTCCCGGCCAGCTATGACCTCACCGGCGACGAGACCGCCAAGTCCCTGCTGCGCAGCCTCGTCAAGCGCTTCAACCAGGCCAGCGCGGACATCGGGCTGGAGAGCCGCGCGAAGGACGTAGGACTGACGCCCTACGAGGTCATGGTCGTTGCATCGCTGATCCAGGCCGAGGGCGCGCCGCAGGACTTCGCCAAGGTCGCGCGCGTCATCTACAACCGCCTCGACGCGGACATGCCGCTGCAATTGGACTCCACTGTGGCCTACGCCCTCGGCATCACCGACCTGACGCTCAGTGCCGACCAGCTCAAGACGGCCTCGCCCTACAACACGTACGTGCGACGTGGGCTGCCGCCGCGTCCGATCAACTCACCAGGAGAGGCCGCGATCGAGGCCGCTCTGGACCCGGCCAAGGGCAAGTGGCTGTACTTCGTACTGACCGACCCGCGCTCGAAGGACACGAAGTTCGCGACGACGTACGAGAAGTTCCTCGAGCTCAAGAAGCAGTATCAGGAGAACCTTGCCGAGTTCGAGCGCGAGCAGGACGGCGCGACGAGTGGCTGACGACAGCAGGCATCGCGCCGCCGTACTCGGTTCGCCGATCGAGCACTCGCTGTCGCCGCTGCTGCACCGGGCCGCGTATGCCGATCTCGGCCTCGACTGGCAGTACGACGCCATCGAGGTCGACGAGCACGGGATCAAGGTGTTTCTCGCAGAACTCGATGACTCGTGGGCGGGCCTGTCGCTCACGATGCCGCTCAAGGAGCGAGTGATCGGCTTCCTCGACGAGGTGGACGACCTGGCTGCCGAGATCCGCTCCGTCAACACCGTGCTCCCGTGCGCGGCGGGCTGGCGCGGAACGAACACCGATGTCGTCGGCATGGTGCGTGCACTGCGCGAAGCCGGCGTATCCGGACAGCTGCGGTACGGCACGATCCTCGGCTCCGGCGCCACGGCGCGCAGCGCTGTCGCCGCGATGGCCGAGCTCGGCGTGCAGACCGTCACGGTCCACGCTCGCAACTCCGAGTCGTCCAGGTCGGTCGCCGAGTTGGCCGTGCGGCTGGGGATCGACGGGCGCACCACGGACCTGCAGCCGGACCTGCGCGCACTCGAGGCCGACGTCGTCATCTCGACGCTGCCCGGCGACGTGGCCGCACCGTGGGTGCCGCTCGCCGACGGTGCGCGCGGGACGCTTCTCGACGTGTCGTATCACCCGTGGCCGACCCCGCTCGCCGCGGTCTGGCGCACCCATGCCGTTGCGAGTGGGCGCGACCTGCTCCTGTGGCAGGCGGTCGAGCAGGTACGACTCATGACGGGTATGGACCCGGACCCCGCAGTGATGGCCGCCGCCCTGCCCGCGTGAGGGCGTCCCACCGCGACCGTGGTCAGAGCGCGAGTGCTGATCTGGAAGGATTGCGCGCATGGTCCGATGGTTGACGGCAGGGGAGTCGCACGGCCCCGCATTGGTGACGATCGCGGAGGGCCTGCCCGCCGGAATTGAGATCACGTCAGCCCAGATCGGCGACGACTTGGCCCGTCGGCGCCTCGGTGCCGGTCGAGGCGCTCGTATGAAGTTCGAGCGCGACGAGGTCCGCTTCCTCGGGGGCGTCCGTCACGGCCTGACCCTCGGCGGTCCGGTGGCGATCGAGGTCGGCAACTCCGAGTGGCCCAAGTGGGAGCAGGTGATGTCGCCCGATCCCGTCGATGAGGCCGTTCTCGCCGAACTCGCGCGCAACGCGCCGTTGACGCGGCCGCGTCCAGGCCACGCCGACCTGGTCGGCATGCAGAAGTACGGATTCACCGACGCTCGCCCGATCCTCGAGCGGGCTAGCGCACGCGAGACGGCGGCACGCGTCGCGTTGTCCGCAGTCGCGCGTGCGTTCTTGCGCCAGGTCGCCGGCATCGAAGTCCTCAGCCACGTCGTGCGCATCGGGGCTGCCTCCGTCGCGGAAGGCTCGTACACGCTTCCGGTCTTCTCCGATCTGGGCTCGATCGACGACAGTCCCGTCCGCTGCCTGGATCCCGAGGCCGCGGCAGCGATGGAGGCAGAGATCTCGTCGGCCCATCGCGACGGCGACACCCTCGGAGGCGTCGTCGAGGTCCTCGCCTACGGACTCCCGCCAGGCCTGGGCAGCCACGTCCACTGGGACCGTCGGCTGGACTCCAAGCTGGCCGGTGCGCTCATGGGCATCCAGGCGATCAAGGGCGTAGAGGTCGGCGACGGCTTCCACCTCGCGTCCGTGCGCGGCTCGCTCGCTCAGGACGAGATCGTGTCCGGTCCCGATGGTCTGCGCCGCACCTCCGGCCGCTCCGGCGGAACCGAGGGCGGGATGTCGACCGGCGAGCCGTTGCGCGTGCGCGCGGCGATGAAGCCGATCTCGACGATTCCGAAGGCGCTGCGCACCGTCGACATCGCCACTGGGGAGCCGGCCGCCGCGATCAACCAGCGCTCGGACGTATGCGCGGTTCCCGCCGCAGGAGTCGTCGCCGAGGCGATGGTGCTGCTGGTGCTCGCCGACGCGATGCTGGAGAAGTTCGGCGGCGACAGCGTCGTCGAGGTCGAGCGCAACCTGAACGGCTACCTCGACAACCTGTCCGTGCGCTGATGGCTCCGGTCCTCGTTCTGGTGGGATCACCCGGCGCTGGCAAGTCCAGTGTCGGACGCCGGGTGTCCGAGCGCCTGGGCGTCTCGTTCCTCGATACCGACCATGCGATCGAGGCAGCCGCCGGCATGAGCGTCTCGGACATCTTCGTCACCCTCGGCGAGGAGGAGTTCCGCCGCCTCGAGGCAGAAGCCGTCGCGACCGCGGTTGAAGACTCAGACGGCGTTGTCGCACTCGGCGGGGGAGCCGTCATGCGCGAGGAGACCCGCGAGGTGCTAGCCGGTCAGCGGATCGTGTGGCTCAAGGTCGGCGTCCCCGACGCGGCCAACCGCGTGGGCCTGAACCAGGCCCGCCCGCTGCTCCTCGGCAACGTCCGAGGCACGCTCATGTCTCTGCTCGAGCAGCGCAATCCGATCTACGAGGCATTGGCCACCGACGTCGTCGACACCTCCGGTCGCAATCTTCGCGAGGTCACCGACGCTGTCCTACAGATCGTCCGCGATGCCTGACGTGACTATCCGCGTCTCTGCCGAGCACGACTACGACGTCGTCATCGGCCGCGGCCTGCAGTCCGCGCTGCTGCCGATGGTGGCTGGCTCCCGACGCGTTGCGATCATTCATCCCGACGCTCTCGCCGATACCGCGACGAGGATTCGAGGAGAACTGCTCGACGCGGGCTTCTACGTCACGCTGATCGAGGTACCCGAGGCCGAGGACGCCAAGACGGCGGAGGTCGCCGCGGCGTGCTGGAGCGCGCTCGGAGACGCAAATTTCACGCGAAGCGACTCGATCGTCGGACTCGGCGGCGGATCCACGACCGACCTGGCTGGCTTCGTCGCCGCGACCTGGCTGCGCGGAATCCGGGTCGTGCAGATCCCGACGACGCTGCTGGCGATGGTCGATGCCGCTGTCGGCGGCAAGACCGGCATCAACACAGCAGCAGGCAAGAATCTGGTGGGCTCGTTCTGGAGCCCACGTGGTGTCATCTGCGACATCGACACACTGGCCACGTTGCCACGCGTCGACCTTCTTGCCGGAATGGCAGAGGTCGTGAAGGTCGGTTTCATCCGTGACACGTCTATCCTCGACGATGTCGAGAGGGATCCGGCTTCGGCCACCGACCCGACCGGAATGTTGCTGCCCGATCTCATCCGTCGCGCCGTGCAGGTCAAGGCCGACGTGGTCGGAGCGGACTTCCGTGAGACGTCTGCGACGTCGGGGGATGGGCGGATCGGCCGCGAGGCACTCAACTACGGCCACACCTTCGGCCATGCCGTGGAGCGTCGCGAGCAGTTCACCTGGCGCCACGGCGACGCCGTGTCCGTCGGCATGATGTTCGTCGCGCAACTGGCGGCGCTTGACGGGCGGCTCTCCGAAGGCGAGGTCTCCCGCCATCGATCCATCCTGCAGTCACTCGACCTGCCCGTCACCTACGAGGCCGGGCATTGGGACGAGCTCTACGCGTCGATGGCGGTCGACAAGAAGGCCCGCGGTTCACTGCTGCGGTTCGTCGTTCTCGACGGCATCGGCAACCCCGTGATCTGGGACGGCCCTGACGCCGAGGTCCTGGCCCGCGCATACGCGTCGATCAGCAGCCCGCGCGCGTAGAGTTCGCGCCATGTCGCATGTGTACGTCCTCAACGGCCCGAACCTCGGACGACTGGGAACGCGTGAGCCCGACATCTACGGGAGCATGACGTTCGAGCAGCTCGCCGACGTGTGCCGTTCCGCCGCCGCCGATCTGGGGCTGAGTGCCACGGTGCTGCAGACAGACGACGAGGCCGAGTTGATCGGGTGGCTGCACCGGGCGCAGGACGAACAGGCGTCAGTTGTGCTGAACCCCGCCGCGTTCACGCACTACTCCTACGCCGTGCGCGACGCCTGCGCGATGGTGACGACGCCGCTCATCGAGGTTCACCTGTCGAATCCCGCGGCGCGTGAGGAGTTCCGGCACACCTCGGTCATCTCGGCCGTTGCGAACGGCACGATCGCCGGCTTCGGGGCGGACTCCTACCGACTCGCCCTGCGAGCGGTCGCCACGCTCACGGCGGGTTGAGGGTGCCGGCAGATCATCACCGCGTTCGCCGCGACCGACTTCGCGCAGCGCTCGGAGTCGATGTCGAGGCCGACTGGATCGTGGTCACCGGGCTGCAGAACATCCGGTACCTCAGCGGCTTCTCGGGAAGCAACGCAGTACTGGTCGTCGGACGACGAGCGGCCGACGATGTGATCGGCACGGACGGGCGTTATCGCGACCAGGTCGCCCAGGAGTCGCCCGGCCTGCCGACGGTCCTCGACCGGGACACGCTCGCGGTTACCGTCGACTCGCTATCGGCGGGGCCGATCGCCGTGGAGTCGTCTTTGGCGATCGGTGAGGTCCAACGGCTGGCCGAGACTCGAGGGATGCCGGTCATCGCTTCGGGCCTCGTCGAGAGACTGCGGGCGATCAAGGACGCGGTCGAGCTCGCGGCGCTCGAGCGGGCATGCGCGATCACGGTCGCCGCGATGGACGCGCTCGCGGGAGAGATGATCGTCGGGGCGACCGAGCTCGCGCTGGCCAGGCGCCTTGAGCAGCTCTTCGGGGAGCTCGGGGCCGAGGACCGGGCCTTCGACACCATCGTCGGCTCTGGCCCGCACTCGGCCATTCCGCACCACCAGCCGGGACAGCGCAGGCTCGAACGGGGCGACCTGGTCGTGGTCGACGCGGGCGCCCGCGTCGACGGGTACCACGCGGACATGACCAGGACTTTCCTCGTCTCGGCGGCGCCTGAACCTTGGCAGTCAGCGATCCACGGGCTCGTCGAGCGGGGACAGGCGGCAGCGACCGCCGCGTACCTGCCTGGCAGTGACGCGCGGGCGGTCGACGCTGCGGCGCGCGAGGTGATCACCGCGGGCGGCCATGGTGACGACTTCACCCACGGGCTGGGGCACGGCGTGGGCCTGCAGATCCACGAGGCGCCGCTCATGGGACCGCGAGCGACGGGTACTCTTGAAGCCGACATGGCGATCACCGTCGAACCGGGTATCTACCTTCCGGGACGCGGCGGAGTTCGCATCGAAGACACCCTCGTCGTCACCGACACCGGTCCGCGGATCCTCACTGAGGCCGCGCGCGACCTGGTCGTCGTCGGCTGACGAGGCACCGACTGCACAGGAGCAACTCGCGTGGCGACCACGAATGACCTGAAGAACGGCATCGTCCTCAACCTCGACGGCGGTCTGTGGACCGTGATCGAGTTCCAGCATGTGAAGCCCGGCAAGGGCGGCGCATTCGTGCGCACCAAGCTGAAGAACGTGCTCACCGGCAAGGTCGTCGACCGGACATTCAATGCCGGGCTCAAGGTCGAGACCGCCACGGTCGACAAGCGCGAGATGCAGTACCTGTACAAGGACGGCGAGGACTGGGTGTTCATGGACACGCAGTCGTACGAGCAGCTTCCGGTGAGCTCAACGGTGGTCGGCGACGCCAGCAAGTACCTGCTGGAGAACCAGACCGCGACCGTCGCCACGAACGAGGGTGTGCCCCTGTACGTCGAGCTGCCCGCGTCCGTCGAGCTGATGATCACCTACACCGAGCCGGGCCTGCAGGGCGACCGCTCGACCGGTGGCACGAAGCCGGCGACTCTCGAGACCGGCGCCGAGATCGCCGTCCCGCTGTTCATCGAGTCCGACACCAAGGTCAAGGTCGACACCCGCGACGGGTCGTACCTGGGCCGCATCAACGACTGATCATTCGTGTCCGCCCGCAGCAAGGCCCGCAAGCGGGCGCTCGACGTCCTGTACGAAGCCGACATCCGGGGAACCTCACCCATCGATGTGCTGGCCGCGACCGCCCTTCGGCGCACCGATGAGGGTCAGGCCTCGCTCAACGAGTACGTCACCGAGCTCGTCGAGGGCGTGCAGGCGCATCGCGAGTACATCGACGAGCTGCTGGGCAGCTACTCCATGGGCTGGACGCTCGACCGCATGCCTTCGGTCGACCTGGCCATCCTCCGCCTGGGCACGTACGAACTCCTGTGGCGCGACGAGGTGCCTGACGCGGTGGCGATCTCCGAGGCGGTGAACCTCGCCCAGGAACTGTCGACTGACGAGTCCGCGTCGTTCGTCAACGGCCTGCTCGGCCGCCTGCTCGAGCTCAAGCCCCGCCTCGCCCTCGACTCCTAGAACCCCGAATTAAACCGCCTCCCGGGTCAAATCCCGGTTTGGTGACCGTTCCGGGGCGCATTCGCGGGATTTGACCCGGGACGCGGCACCTACTCCTTCTCGACTACGGCCGTCAGCGTCGTCGCATCGTCGACGGCAATGGCCATGAGCGTCACTGAGTAGCCGTTGCCCGTGAAGTCGGCCGTGTCCACACCGTCCATGTCGTTGACCTGCCCGGCGGCAAAGCCCGCGGATGTCAACGCCGACGAATACGCAGCGATGGCGTCCGTCGCCGCTACGTCGGTCTTCCACATGCCACTGGCCTGTGATGCGTCGGCGGAGACCGAGACGGTCAGCAGCGTTCCGCCGTCGTATGTGGGAACCGCGGACGGCCAGTTGTCGGGAATGGCTGCGTTCTCGCCGATCTGGACCTGCGTGCCGTCGCTGTTCGTGACCGTCAGGGTGCCGTCGTCGAGATCGACGTCGCCGCCGATCGCATCTCCGGCGGCGTTCTCGATTGCGTTCTCCACGGAGTTGCCGCATCCGGCGAGCAATGGCCCCCCGGCGACGAGCGCAACGCTCATGACTGCGGCGGTGACGCGACGGCGGGTTGCGATCATGGAGTCCTCCGGAGTAGGTCGGTGAGCGGGAGCCTAGCGATCCCGGTCGGGGCCAGACGAGCGGTTGAAATCCCGCGAATGCGCCTCCGCACGGTCACCAAACCGGGATTTGACCCGGGAGGCGGTTCAATTCGGGGAGGTGACCGAGAAGTAGATGAAGGAGCCCACGATGCCGACGAGCACGATTGCCGTCGCGATCAGCCCGGTGGAATGACGTACCCAGAAGGACCGCGTGTCGGGACCGGCCCCGTGGCCGGGCGGGGGCGGCGCACTTGATCCGCCGGGCGGGGGCGGCACCGTGCTCATGCGCCAAGACTGCACCATTCACGGCCGCATTGGCCGGCACACAGGGTCAGGACTCGTTCTTGGCAGCATTCATGAGGACGGTGGTGCCGTCGTCGCCCGCCACCGCGACGACGTTGACGCTGTAGCCATTGCCGACGTAGTCGCCGCCGAACAGTCCGCCATCAGAGCCCACGACCATCGCGTATCCCGCCTTCGCCAGCGCATCGCCGTACGCCGCCGCCGCGACGTCGGGAGAGTTGTCCGTCGTCCAGATCGCGTTGAGCGTCGACAGATCGCCTGATGCCATGACGCTGATGAGCTTGCCAACCTCGTAGGTGGGCATCGTCGCGGGCCAGTTCGACGGCAAGGTGACGTCTTCGCCGACCTGGATCTGGGTGCCGTCGCTGCTGGTGACGTCCATGCCGCCACTCTCGAGGTTCACGTCGCCGCCGACGGCGTCTATGACGGACTGCTCGGCCGCGGACTCGGCGTCGTTGCTGCACGCAGTCAGAATCGGAGCAGCGAGCAGCAGGCAGGCCGCAGCGGCGGCAATGGTGACACGCCGGCGGGTGTTCGTCATGGGTCCTCCTCGGTTTCCTCCACAGTACGACACATGGCTAAGCGTTCGTGGCAGGAGGACGTCGCTGTCGATGCTCGAGTGCCCCGGGTGTTCGCTCGCCTTACGCTCACTCGACCCGAGGCCCTCGGTTCGGAAGGGCTCGAGCACGCTCGGCCCTGCCCTCACCTTCGGTGCCCCGGGTGGGATTTGAACCCACACTGGACGGTGTTTGAGACCGCTTCCTCTGCCGGTTGGGATACCGGGGCGCGGGATTCAGAGTAGTCGGGTGCCTAGGCTGCGACACATGACCCACACCGTGCTCGTGGCCGAGGACGAGGCGCTCATCCGCATGGATCTCGTGGAGATGCTGGGGGAGTGCGGATACGACGTCGTCGCCCAGGTCGTCGACGGTCAGGCTGCCGTCGAGCAGACCCGCGAACTACGACCGGACGTGGTGTTCCTGGACGTGGCGATGCCGCGCCGCGATGGGCTGTCGGCAGCCGAGGAGATCATCGCCGAGGGACTCGCACCGGTGGTGATGGTCACGGCGTTCAGCCAGCGCGATGTCGTCGCGCGGGCCGCGTCGGCAGGTGTCCTGGGCTACCTGGTCAAGCCGTTCGTCAAGGCCGACCTGATCCCGGCGATCGAGCTGGCCATCGCCCGATGGGAGCAGATGCGTGACCTGTCTATCCAGGTCGACGGACTGCGCGAGCGGCAGGCAGCCAGGGACACCGTCGACCGCGCCAAACGGCGGCTCGAGGAGCAGAACGGGCTCAGCGAGGCCGACGCGTTCGCCTGGCTGCGCCGCGCCGCCATGGACGGGCGGGTCACTTTGGCCGAGGCGGCCGCCGCCGTGCTGGCAGAATCCCCATAAACTTGATCGGCAATATCGAATTGTGATCACGATGCAGCATCAATGTAACCGGGGGTTACCCACAGGAAACCTGAGGAGCCCTAAGGTACGGCTAATGCGACGGTAACCGCCGTCGCTTGTCATTTGTTCAAGGAGACTGCATGAAGCGCACTACGGTCCTCAAGTCGGCCGCCGTGCTCGGAGTGGCATCGCTGGCTCTTGCCGCCTGTGGCGGCTCGTCCTCCAGCGATTCCAGTTCCAGCGCAGCCCCGGCAGCGAGCAGCGCGGCTGCCAGCGAAGCCCCCAGCGAGGCCGCCTCATCCGAGGCCCCCGCGGCGGCTACTGGCACCCCGCTCTACTTGGTTGACGGAAACACTGGCAATGCCCTCGGCGAGAAGCTGCCGGCGGGCACCCTGAACGGCGTCAAGGGAACCATCCCCGGCGCCGAGAACACGCAGGACTTCAAGGACGCGCTTCTTGAGGTCGATCCCGAGTTGATCGACTTCTCGTACGCCCCTGAGTCCTACGACGCAACGATCCTCGCTGCGCTGGGTGCGGCCAAGGCCAAGTCCGACGCGGGCGTCGATGTCGCCAAGGAGCTCGTTGGCATCACCAACGGCACCGAGGTCTGCAACGACTACGCAGGCTGCATCGAGCTGCTGAACCAGGGCAAGGACATCGACTACAACGGTCGTTCAGGTGCCGTGAACTTCTGGGAGGCCGGCGATCCGACGAGTGCGTCGATCGGCGTCTACCAGTTCGGTCCCGACAACACCCTGCTCCCCGATGTCACCTACATGCAGGGCGAGATCGTCCCTGACGGTGAGGCCAACGCCATTGACGGAAAGCCGCAGAAGGGCGCCAATGACGGTACCTACGTCGTCGGCACGCTGCTCCCCGTCACCGGTTCGCTTGCCTTCCTCGGCCCACCCGAGGTCGCTGGCGTGAAGCTGGCCATCAAGGACATCGAGGCTGCCGGCGGCATCCCCGGATTCGACAAGATCGTCCTCGAAGAGGGTGACTCTGGCGATACGTCCACCGACACGGCCACCCAGACCGTGAAGCGCCTCCTGGCGAAGGACGTCGATGTCATCATCGGCGCCGCCTCGTCCGGTGTCACGCTGAGCACCCTGGACCTGGTTACCAGCAATGGCGTGCTGCAGATCTCTCCGGCGAACACCTCGCCTGAGCTGACCACTGCTCCCGACCATGGCCTGTACTGGCGCACGGCCCCGTCCGACGTCCTTCAGGGCGCCTTCGTTGGTTCGCTCGTCCTCGAGGACGGCTACACCAAGGTCGGCATCATGTCGCTGCAGGACTCGTACGGTGACGGACTCAACGCCAACGTGACCAAGGCAATCGTCGAGGGCGGTGGCGAGGTTGTCGCCAACGTCGTCTACGACCCGAAGGCCACTGACTTCTCCGCCGACGTGGCGAAGGTCAAGGCAGCTGGACCTGAGGCAATCGTGCTCATCGGCTTCGATGAGTCCGCTCAGATCATCCAGGAGCTGGTCAAGCAGGGCATCGGCCCGAACGTCAGCTAGCCACACCCGCTCCACACTGTGGGGGTCGTCCTTCGGGACGGCCCCCACAGTCATGTCTGACGTACGAAGCGGGCGGCGTCTGCCAGTCTTCTCGGCGTGACGTCAGACGCGTGGGGCCAAGCAGACAGCAATGTTCGCTACGAGTGGGGCTCGGTCGGAGCCAAGCGCATCGCCAGCGCGGGAGGAGCGCTGGTGATCGTCGACGTTCTGTCCTTCACCACGGCAGTGTCGGTGGCTGTCGAGCGGGGCGCCGCGGTCATCCCGGCGCCCTGGCGCGACGGGCGTGCCGAGGAACTGGCGGACGAATCGCGTGCCTATCTGGCCGTGGGCCGCAGCGAAGTCACGGCCGAGTCTCCGTGGTCGCTGTCACCGGCCAGCCTTCGAGACGGCCAACTGCCGCAGCGGCTTGTCCTGCCCTCGCCGAACGGCTCAGCGATCGCCGCGGCCTCGTCCGGAGTCGTCGTGGCCGCGTGCCTTCGCAACGCACGAGCCGTAGGTGCCTGGCTGGCCGACTGGCGTAGCCAGAACGACCTGCCTGTGGCCGTGGTGGCCGCGGGAGAGCGCTGGCCGGACGGCACGCTCAGGCCGGCGCTCGAGGATCTGCTCGGCTCCGGTGCCGTCATTGCGGCCCTGTCGGGGAGCAGCGGCCTGCGCCTGTCGTCAGAGGCGTCGGCGGCCCGGACGACCTACACCGCGACGGCGTCCATCCCCGATGCCGTGCGAGGCAGCGCGTCGGGGAAGGAATTGCTCGAGCAGGACTTCGGGATGGACGTCGATATCGCACTGGAACTCGATGCGAGCGACGTTGTCCCCGTCCTGACCGATGGCGCCTTCCGCCCCGCGTAACCCGTCGAGTGGGCAGTTGTTACGGTACAAATCGGACACCCGAGCCCGACAAGTGCCCACTCGCGAGAAGCGGGACGGGGCGGGGGCCGGGTCAGGCGCGGGCGAGGGTGCCGAGGTAGAGCTGGATGACCTTCGGATCGGTCGCCAGTTCCTTGCCGGTGCCCGTGTAGGCGTTGCGGCCCTGGTCAAGCACGTAGCCGCGGTCGCAGATCTGCAGGCAGCGCATGGCGTTCTGCTCGACGATGATCACGGTGACGCCCGTGGCGTTGATCTCGCGGACCCGGACGAAGACCTCGTCGGTGAGCGCGGGGGACAGGCCCGCCGACGGCTCGTCGAGCAGCAGCACCGACGGGTCCATCATCAGCGCGCGCCCCATGGCCACCATCTGGCGCTCGCCGCCGGACAGCTGGCCGGCACGCTGCGCACGGCGCTCCCCGAGGGCGGGGAACAGGTCGGTCACGAACGCAAAGCGCTCGGCGAACTTCTTGGGCGCCTGGAAGCAGCCCATCTCGAGGTTCTCCTCGATCGTCAGCGAGGGAAAGACGTTGTTCGTCTGGGGCACGAAGCCGATGCCCATCTTGACCAGCTGATCGGCCCGCACATTGGTGATGTCCTGGTCGCCGAGAGTGACCTTGCCTTCGCGCACCTTGACCAGGCCGAACATCGCCTTGAGCAGGGTCGACTTGCCGGCGCCGTTGGGGCCGATGATGCCGACGAGCTCACCCTTCTTCGCGTACAGGTCCGAGCCATTGAGGATGTTGACGCCCGGGATATAGCCGGCGATGAGGTCGTCGGCGACGATCAGCGCGTCGGCTGCGCCACCGATGTGGGCGTCGCGGTCGCGGATCTCGGCTCCGCTGAGCGTGTGCGAATGCGCATGCTGTGACGCGCCGAGGTCGAGTTCCGACTCGCGTTCATGCCCCCCGATGTACTGCGGCGCGTCACCAGGCAGCTCGCTCATGCGGAGTCCTCCTCGGTGAACGACACACCCGACGCGGTGAGGGCCTTGTCGTGGTGCCCACCCAGGTACGCCACGATCACGGCCGGGTCGCGCATGACGTCCTCCGGCGGACCCTCGGCGATGACCTTGCCCTGCGCCATGACGATGACCCAGTCGCTGATATCGCGCACCATGTCCATGTCGTGCTCGACGAAGAGGACCGTCATGCCCTCCTGCCGGAGGTTCTTGATGTGCTGGAGCAGTGACTGCGTGAGGGCCGGATTCACGCCTGCCATCGGCTCGTCGAGCATGACCATCTCCGGCCGTGACATCAGCGCGCGAGCCATCTCCAAGAGCTTGCGCTGTCCGCCCGAGAGCGATCCGGCGAAGTCCTCGCGCTTGGCGTCGAGGTTGAACCTGGCCAGCAGCTCGTCGGCGCGTGCGGTGATCTCCCTCTCCTGCTTGTTCCAGGAGAACGGGAAGATCGCGGCCCAGACCTTCTCGCCCTTCTGTCCGGTCGACCCGAGCCGCATGTTCTCGATGACCTTCATGCGCGAGAGCGCCTTGGTCAGCTGGAAGGTGCGGATCATGCCGAGCCTGGCCACCTTGTAGGCCGCCATGCCGGCGAGGTCCTTGCCGTTGAACAGCCAGGTTCCGGTGTCAGGGGTATCGAAGCCGGTCAGCAGGTTGAAGAACGTGGTCTTGCCGGCGCCGTTCGGGCCGATGAGGGCGGTGATCGCGCCCCGCTGAATCTCCACATGGTCGACATCGACTGCAGTGAGTCCGCCGAAGCGCCGCATGACGGTGTCGGCGACGAGGATCGGATCCGGCTTGGGAGCCCCGGGGACGCGAGGGACGTTGGCGAGCGCCGCCACGGCCGCCGCCTTGCGGTCGACGACGGGAGCGTCGGGTGTCGGCACTGCTTCGCTATCGGGCATCGAGAGCCAACTCATTTCGGTCTCCGAGGATTCCTTGCGGCCTGAAGATCATCAACGCCATCAGACCAGCACCCACGAGGATGAAGCGAATGACGGCGGCCTGGCTGCCCGTCATCAACGAGAATCCAGGGTAACCCGCATCGATACCCGAGCGGAGGATGACGTCCGAGCCCTGGATGAGCGCCCAGAAGATGACCGTGCCGAGGACCGGGCCGAAGACCCGTGCGGCACCGCCGAGGATGAGGATCGCGTAGACGAAGAAGGTGGAGTCCGTGCCGAAGAAGTCCGGCTGCACAGCGCGCTGGCCCAGCGCGTAGATGAATCCGCCGAGGCAGCCCAGCACACCGCCGATGACGAGCGCCTGCATCTTGTACATGTAGACGTTCTTGCCGAGGCTGCGAACCGCGTCCTCGTCCTCGCGAATGCCCTTGACGACTCGCCCCCACGGTGAGCGGACGAGGAGCCAGCTGAGAAGCACGGCCAGGGCCACCAGCGCCCAGCCGACAATCAGCACGAACACCTCGTCCTGGCTGAGGGACACCGGGCCGATGTCGAACTGACGGGTGGGGATGAAGTTCAGCGAGTAGAAGCCGTCACTGAAGTCGTTGATGCCGTCGGAGCCGCCGAAGACGTCCTTCAGCGTGACCGAGCGCAACAACAGCCTGACGATCTCCGCAGCCGCGATGGTGACGATGGCGAGGTAGTCGGCCCTCAGCCTGAGTGTGGGGATGCCTAGCAGCAGGGCGAGCACGATGGCCGCGAGGATGCCGACGACGATGCCGATCCAGAAGTTGAAGCCCATCTCGGACACCAGCACGGCGAGCGAATACGCGGACACGGCGAGGAATGCCGACTGGCCGAAGTTGAGGAGGCCGGTGTAGCCGAATTGGATGTTCAGTCCGATGGCTGCCAGACCGAAGACGATCGCCGAGACGCCGAACGCCGATTGCAGAGTGACCGACGAGATGAAACTCCAGTCCATTCTGGTCGCCCCCTAACCCACGCGCTCTTTACGGCCAAGCAGGCCGTACGGACGGACAAGCAGGATCACGATAAGCACGGCGAGCGCGCCGACGTTCTTGAGCTCCGGCGGGATGATCAGCGTGCTCAACTGGAGGAACAGTCCGACGACGATGGAGCCGATGATCGCGCCCCAAATGGTTCCCAGTCCGCCGAGTGTGACGGCGGCGAAGATGAGGAGCAGGACCTGGAAGCCCATCTGGAACGAGACCTGCTGCGTGAACGCCAGCAGGATTCCGGCCAGGCCGGCGAGTGCCGCGCCGACGACCCACACGACCTCGATAACTCGCTCGACGTCGATGCCGGCGCTGGAGGCAAGGGCGGGGTTGTCCGACACGGCCCGGGTCGCCTTGCCGAGGCGGGTTCGCTGCACGCCGATCACGACCACTGCAAGGGCGATGATGGCGATCGCGACAGCCACGAGGTCCGATGGCGTGAGCGCGACAGGCCCGAAGTTGATGCCGGCGAGGCCGACGAACTCCGAGTATGCCTTCTTCTCGCCGCCGTAGAAGAACAGGAAGAGGTTGCGCAGCATGATGGCCAGGCCGATCGAGACGATCATCATCGCGATCAGGCCGGTGCCGCGCTTGCGCAGCGGTTTCCAGAGCAATCGGTTCTGCAGACCGCCGAAGATGGCCGTGAGTACCAAGCCGATGATCGCGGCGAGCAGCAGCGGCAGGTTGAACCCGACGTTCAGCGTGTAAGTCGCCAGGGCGCCGAAGGTGATGATCTCGCCATGGGCGAAGTTGGTCAGCCCTGTGGTGCCATAGATGAGCGACAGGCCAAGGGCACCGAGCGCGATGAGCAGCCCGAACCTGAAGCCCTCCACGGTCAGCTGTGCGGCTTGCTCCCAGGTGGAGGTTCCGCCCGAGGAACTGCTCTCGCCCAGGGGAAAGATGACAATCCGACGGACATTCGGGGGAACGACGTTGGTGGTGATGGTGACCTTGTCGGCTTCCGTGAGGCCAACGCCGTCGGGGAGCGTCTCGGTGTCGATGGTGACCTCGTAGGCGCCCTGTCCGGGGACCGGGATCACCCACTTGCCGTCAGCACCTGTCGTCGCCGACTCGCTAAACCCACTAGGTCCGGTGACCGTGATGACGACGCCCTCAATGGGGATCTTCTTGCCGTCCGCTCGGTTCTCGATCCGTCCGCTGATCTGCTCGCCTTCGGCGGCGGCCGGCTGAGCCAAGGTGAACAGGGCGAGGAGCGCGATGACGATGGCGCCGAAGGCCGCCAAGACTCGTCGCTGCACGCCTGGTCCCCTTTCGGTGCCGCTCATGGATCGAGTCGTCGGACCCGATCAAGCGCTGCTGGCGTCGGCCAGCGTGGGGAGCATATAGCCGAAGTCGTGACGGTTGGGGAGCATCTGTGTAACCGGGTTGTTACCGGATTTGTTGCCTTGCGTTCAGTTCCCCGAAAGCGGGCGGATCAGGCAGGTGAGGCGGGCGGTGCAGACCGCCCGGCCGTCATCGTCGGTGATCCGGATGTCGTAGGAGCACACCGTCCGTCCCTCGCTAAGGGGTGTCGCGGTGGCCGTGACGCTCCCCTCGCGGGCAGCGCGGTGGTGCGTGCAGGACAGATCGACGCCGACGACCGCGTTGCCGGGACCGGCATGCAGCCAGCCCGCGATCGAGCCCACCGTCTCGGCCAGCACCGCACTCGCGCCTCCGTGGAGCAGGCCGAACGGCTGGGTGTTGCCCTCCACCGGCATCGTCGCGACCACATGCCCAGGTCGCGCCTCGACGATCCGGACGCCCATCTTCTCGGCGAGCGGTCCCGGACTCGGAGGCAGTTCGATCGTCATGCCCTCAGAATAGGATCCAGAACGTGGCGACTTCGAAGCTCCTGCTTCTTGATGGGCACTCCCTGGCTTACCGGGCTTTTTACGCGCTGCCGGTCGAGAACTTCTCCACGACCACCGGACAGCCCACAAACGCCGTCTTCGGCTTCACGTCGATGCTCATCAATGTCCTTCGCGATGAGAAGCCGACCCACGTCGTGGTTGCCTTCGACGTCTCGCGCAAGACCTTCCGCTCCGAGTCGTTCCCCGAGTACAAGGCCAATCGCGCCAGCTCGCCGACGCAGTTCGCCGGCCAGGTCGACCTGGTCCGCGAGGTCCTCATGGCGCTCGGGATCCCCGTCGTCAGCGTTGACGGGTTCGAGGCCGACGACATCATCGCGACGCTGGTCCGGCAGTCGGCCGACCGCGACATGAATGTCGGAATCGTCACCGGCGACCGCGACGCCTTCCAGCTCGTCAGCGATCGCGTCACCGTCCTGTACCCGAAGAAGGGTGTCAGCGACCTGGCCCGCATGACACCTGAGGCGGTCGAGGAGAAGTACGGCCTGACTCCTGCGCAGTACCCGGACTACGCGGCCCTGCGCGGGGATCCCAGCGACAACCTGCCGGGAATCCCCGGAGTGGGTGAGAAGACAGCCGCGAAGTGGATCCGCGAGTACGGCTCACTCGGCGACCTGGTCGACCGGGTCGACACGGTAGGAGGCAAGGTAGGTGACGCCCTGAGGGAGGCGCTCCCGCAGGTTCTGATCAACAGCCACCTGACGCGGCTCGTCGATGACGTGCCGATCGACCTCGAGCTCGATGCCTGCGAGTTCGGCTCCTGGGATCGCGCGGCCGTCGACCAGCTCTTCGACACGCTGCAGTTCAGGGCTCTTCGCGAACGACTCGACAACGTGCGGCCCGCGAGCGCCGATGACCCCGAGCCCTCGGCGGCCACGACCGACGACGGCCCTGAGGTCGTGCAGCCCGCGGGTGCCGATGCCGCGGCGTGGCTTGCCGGAGCTCAAGGCGTCTGTGCCGTCGCGGTCACAGGCCGATGGGGAAGTGGGGTCGGGGAGATCGATTCCGTCGCAGTCGTCGACTCGCGTGCCATGGTCGCCGTACTCGACTGCACCGAGGCCCAGACGGCGGCCGCGGTCCTCGACTGGCTGGCCGACGCCACCTTCACCAAGAGCCTGCACGATGCCAAGGGCCCGGCGCTCGCGCTCCTTGCCAGTGGTCGCACGATGGGCGGGCTTCGCTGCGACACGGCACTCGCGGCGTATCTCGACGCTCCGGGCCATCGCGGGTACTCGCTCTCCGACGTCGCCGAGCGCGTTCTGGGCCTCTCGCTCTCCGCAGACTCCAAGGCCGGGCAGATGCTGTTCGACACGGGAGAGGGCTCCGCTCTCGAGCTCGCCAAGCAGGCAGTCGCGATCCGTGACCTCACGGCCGAGCTCGAGGCTCGACTGACGGCTCAGGGAGTCCTTCATCTGCTGCACGACCTCGAGGTGCCGCTCGTCACGATCCTCGCGGAGATGGAGCACGCCGGCATCGCTGTCGACCTGCCGGGACTGCGGGGCCTGTCCGAGGAGTTCGGGGCCGACATGCGCGCGGCCGAGGAACAGGCGCACGACCTCGTCGGCCGGCCGTTCAACCTCGGCTCGCCGAAGCAGTTGCAGGAGATCCTGTTCGGCGAGATGAACCTGCCGAAGACCAAGAAGATCAAGACCGGCTACACCACGGATGCCGAGGCCTTGCAGCAGCTCTTCGTCCAGACGCAGGACCCCCTCCTCGAGCAGTTGCTGGCCTGGCGCGACCGGTCGCGCCTGCGGCAGACCGTCGATGGACTGATCCCCCTCGCCGACGAGGCGCACCGTGTGCACACCACCTATGTGCAGACGGCCGCGGCGACCGGGCGCCTCTCGAGCACCGACCCCAACCTGCAGAACATCCCCATCCGCACCGACGCGGGGCGGCGCATCCGTGCCTGCTTCGTCGCGGGCGAGGGATTCGAGAGCCTGCTCACCGCCGACTACAGCCAGATCGAGATGCGGATCATGGCCCACCTGTCCGAGGACACCGGTCTCATCGACGCCTTCCGCAGCGGGGAGGACCTGCACACCACGGTCGCCAGCCGGGTGTTCAGCGTCGATCCGGGCGAGGTCGACGCCGAGATGCGGCGTCGGATCAAGGCGATGTCCTATGGCCTCGCGTACGGCCTGTCGCCGTACGGCCTCGCCCAGCAGCTGGACATCTCCCCGGACCAGGCGCGCGGCCTCATGGACGAGTACTTCCTGCGCTTCGGCGGTGTGCGCGACTATCTCGGCGAGATCGTCGAGAACGCCCGGATGCAGGGCTACACCGAGACGATGCTGGGCCGGCGCCGTTTCCTGCCCGACCTGAACAGCGACAACCGGCAGCGGCGGGAGATGGCCGAGCGGATGGCGCTCAATGCCCCTATCCAGGGCACCGCCGCCGACATCGTCAAGGTCTCCATGCTCAACGTTCAGACGGCGCTGGCCGCGGCGGGCATGCGCAGCCGCCTGCTCCTGCAGGTTCACGACGAACTGGTGCTCGAGGTCTTCCCAGGGGAGAAGGAGCCCCTCGAGGTGCTCGTGAGGAAGGCGATGGCCGACGCCGCCGAACTCTCGGTCCCGCTCGACGTGTCGGTCGGTTTCGGCACCACCTGGCACGAGGCGGCGCACTAGGGGCGTGGCTCGGCCGCCCGCTGAGGGGGAGTAGCCTTGTGGGGCCTCGCAACCGCGTGGCACCCCATCAACGAAGAGATCCCTACTACATGAGCATTTCTACCACCGCCGTCTCGCCTCAGGTCGCCATCAACGACATCGGCAGCGCCGAAGACTTCATGGCCGCGATTGACGCAACGATCAAGTACTTCAATGACGGAGACATCGTCGAGGGCACCATCGTCAAGGTGGACCGCGATGAGGTCCTTCTCGACATCGGCTACAAGACCGAGGGTGTCATTCCCTCACGCGAACTGTCCATCAAGCACGATGTCGATCCCAGCCAGGTTGTCTCCGTGGGTGACCGCGTCGAGGCCCTCGTCCTCACCAAGGAGGACAAGGAAGGCCGGCTGATCCTGTCCAAGAAGCGCGCTCAGTACGAGCGGGCATGGGGCACCATCGAGCGCATCAAGGAAGAAGATGGCGTCGTCGAGGGCCAGGTCATCGAGGTCGTCAAGGGCGGCCTGATCCTGGACATCGGACTTCGCGGCTTCCTTCCCGCGTCGCTCGTGGAGATGCGTCGCGTGCGCGACCTGCAGCCCTACGTCGGCAAGACGCTCGAGGCGAAGATCATCGAGCTCGACAAGAACCGCAACAACGTGGTCCTGTCGCGTCGCGCGTGGCTTGAGCAGACGCAGAGCGAGGTCCGTCAGACCTTCCTCACGCAGCTCCAGAAGGGCCAGATCCGCAACGGTGTCGTGTCCTCGATCGTCAACTTCGGCGCCTTCGTCGATCTCGGCGGCGTCGACGGACTCGTGCACGTGTCCGAGCTGTCCTGGAAGCACATCGACCACCCCTCAGAGGTTGTCGAGGTCGGCCAGGAGGTCACCGTCGAGGTTCTCGACGTCGACATGGACCGCGAGCGCGTCTCGCTGTCGCTCAAGGCGACGCAGGAGGATCCGTGGCAGCACTTCGCCCGGACCCACCAGATCGGTCAGGTCGTGCCCGGCAAGGTCACCAAGCTCGTCCCGTTCGGCGCATTCGTTCGCGTCGAAGAGGGCATCGAGGGCCTCGTGCACATCTCCGAGCTGGCCGAGCGCCACATCGAGCTGCCTGAGCAGATCGTCCAGGTCAATGACGACATCTTCGTTCGCGTCATCGACATCGACCTCGAGCGTCGTCGCATCTCGCTGTCGCTGAAGCAGGCGAACGACTCGGCCGAGGGTGTCTCGGGCGACGAGTTCGATCCGTACCTGTACGGCATGGCCCCGGCATTCAACGAGGCCGGCGCCTACATCGGACCCGACGGCTTCGACCCGGAGACGGGCGAATGGCGTGCGGGCTCCGAGGATCAGCGTGCCGAGTGGGAGAAGCAGTACTCCGAGGCGCACGATCGCTGGGAGGCGCACCGCAAGCAGGTCGTCGACGCACGCGAGGCCGACCAGGCTGCTGCGCTCGAGTCCGGCGAGTCTGTCTCGTCGTACTCCTCGGAGTCGCAGGACGCCGAGGGCACGCTCGCCTCTGACGAGGCGCTGCAGGCTCTCCGCGACAAGCTCACGGGCGAGTAGTTCGACACTGAGCACAAACGAAGGGGCGGGGCCAGATGGCCCCGCCCCTTCGTCATGTCGAGCCTCGGGTCAACCGCCGGCGCGGATTGCTTCGTCCTCGCCAGACAGGTGTGGCACGGGCATCGTCTGGCCCGGGATCTCAACGACCTGCGCCGACTCGGGGATACGCGCCGATGCCTCAAGTTCCACAGCCGAGATGCCGTAGTGGGATGCCATGCGACCGACGCTACCTCGCAACGGGTGCGTCAACTAGTGTCGGGAGAGTGCGAATCGGGCTGACGGGCGGCATCGGGTCAGGCAAGAGCACCGTTGCACGCATGTTCGCCGACTGCGGCGCCGTGCTCGTCGATGCCGACCAGATCGCACGGGACATCGTTGAACCCGGCGGGCCAGCACTCGACGCGCTCGTGGCCGAGTTCGGCGAAGGCATCCTGCAGTCGAACGGAGCCCTGAGCCGCGGCGAGCTCGCCAAGCTGGCCTTCAGCGATCCGAGCGCCACCGCCCGGCTCAACGCGATCATGCACCCCCTCATCCGCGCCGAGTCCGAGCGCCAGCTCGCCGCCCAGCCCGACGACACCGTCGTCGTGTACGACATGCCCCTGCTCGTCGAGTCCGGCCAGGAGTCGGTGGTCGACGTGGTCGTCGTGGTCGACGTGCCCGAGGAGATCCAGCTCGACCGGGCGATTGACCTGCGCGGTCTGGACGAGGAGGACGTGCGCCGCCGCATGGCGCTCCAGGCCACCCGCGAGGAGCGACGGGCCGCGGCCGACTACGTGATCGACAACTCGAGCGATCTGGTCCTGACGGCGCTCCAGGTGGACGATGTCTGGGATCGGCTCACCGGTGGAGTGTCGGACGACTCGCTTACGGTGGACGAGTGACTCGTCCCATTACCGACCTCCAACGCAAGGTCGCACCATTCACCGTCAAGGCACCCTTCCAGCCGTCCGGAGACCAGCCAGAGGCGATCGCCGAGATCGCCAGGCGGATTCGCGCGGGGGAGCAGGACGTGGTGCTGCTCGGTGCCACCGGTACCGGCAAGAGCGCGACCACCGCCTGGCTGGTCGAGGAATTGCAGCGGCCCACTCTCGTCATGGCTCCGAACAAGACGCTCGCGGCCCAGCTGACCACCGAGTTCAAGGACCTGCTGCCGGACAACGCGGTCGAGTACTTCGTCTCGTACTACGACTACTTCCAGCCCGAGGCGTACATCCCGCAGAGCGACACGTACATCGAGAAGGACTCGTCGATCAACGAGGAGGTCGAGCGGCTTCGGCACTCGGCCACGAACAGCCTCCTCACCCGACGCGACGTCATCGTGGTGGCCACCGTCTCGGCCATCTACGGCCTGGGCACGCCTCAGGAGTACGTCGATCGCATGGTCCGCCTGCGCGTGGGCGAGGAGTACAACCGCGAGACGCTGCTGCGGGGTCTCGTCGACATCCAGTACACCCGCAACGACATCGCATTCCAGCGCGGCACGTTCCGAGTGCGCGGCGATACCGTCGAAGTGTTCCCGGTATACGAGGTGCATCCGGTCCGCATCGAGATGTTCGGCGACGAGATCGAACGCCTCATGACGTTGCACCCGCTCACCGGCGAGATCATCACCGAGGACAAGGAGATGTACGTATTCCCTGCCTCGCACTACGTCGCCGGCGGTGACCGCATGGAGCGCGCGATCGCGGGTATCGAGGTGGAACTCGAGCAGCGGCTCGCGGAGTTCGAACGGCAGGGAAAGCTGCTGGAAGCGCAGCGACTGAGGATGCGCACCACCTACGACGTGGAGATGATGCGCCAGATCGGCTCGTGCGCGGGTATCGAGAACTACTCCAGGCATATCGACGGCCGCGAGGCGGGAAGCCCGCCGAACTGTCTGATCGACTACTTCCCCGAGGACTTCCTCATGGTCATCGACGAGTCGCACGTGACGGTGCCGCAGATCGGCGCCATGTACGAGGGTGACATGAGCCGCAAGCGCAATCTCGTCGACCACGGCTTCCGGCTGCCCAGTGCCATGGACAATCGGCCGCTGCGATGGGACGAGTTCGCCGAGCGCATCGGCCAGACGATGTACCTGTCCGCGACTCCGGGCTCTTACGAGTTGACGCGCGTTCAGGGAGATGTGGTCGAGCAGGTCATCCGGCCCACGGGTCTCATCGATCCGGAGATCGTCATCAAGCCCACGAAGGGCCAGATCGACGACCTCATGGCCGAGATCAACGCCAGGTCTGCGCGCGACGAGCGGGTGCTCGTCACCACGCTGACCAAGCGCATGGCCGAAGACCTCACCGACTACCTGCTTGAGCACGGCGTGCGGGTGCAGTACCTGCACTCCGAGGTCGACACCCTGCGGCGCGTCGAACTGCTGCGCGAGCTGCGCATGGGCGTGTTCGACGTGCTCGTCGGCATCAACCTGCTGCGTGAGGGTCTCGACCTGCCCGAAGTCTCCCTCGTCGCGATCCTCGACGCCGACAAGGAGGGCTTCCTGCGCTCGGAGACCTCGTTGATCCAGACCATCGGGCGTGCTGCACGAAATGTGTCGGGCCAGGTCCACATGTACGCCGACAGCATCACGCCGTCGATGCGCCGCGCGATCGACGAGACCACCCGCCGTCGCGCCAAGCAGGTCGCCTACAACGAGGCGCACGGCGTCGACCCGCAGCCGCTGCGCAAGCGAATCGCTGACATCACCGACCTGCTTGCCCGCGAGGACGCCGACACCGAGCAGCTCCTGTCGGAACGCCCGACCACCACAGTCGGGCGCAAGGGCCGATCACTGGCCGGCGACGAGCTCATCGGTCTCATCGAAGACCTCACGGCGCAGATGCATGCGGCGGCAGCCGAACTCGCGTTCGAGCTCGCCGCCCGCTTGCGCGACGAGGTCAGCGACTTGAAGCGCGAACTGCGCGGCATGCGCGAAGCGGGTACCGCGTGAGGGTTCCCGCCTGATGGTCGTTCCCGCATGGTTGTGGGTCGCGACCCTCGCCGGACTTATCGGCGTCATCACGATCGACCTGATTATCGTCGACCGACGCCCGCACCCCTTCACCCCGAAGGACGCACTGCGCTGGGTCATCTTCTACGTCGCGTGCGCCGCGCTGTTCGCGGTGTTCGTGGCGCTGTACTTCGGCGTCTCATACGGCGGGCAGTTCGTTGCCGGCTACCTGATGGAGTACTCCCTCAGCGTCGATAACCTGTTCGTATTCCTCGTGATTATGACGTCCTTCGCCGTGCCGTCCGCGCTTCAGCATCGCGTGCTGCTCATCGGAATCGTCATCGCACTGATCCTGCGCGCGGCGCTGATTCTCGTCGGCGCCGAGCTGATTGCCAGGTTCGAGGGAACCTTCTACATTTTCGGCGCGTTCCTGCTCTTCACGGCGTGGAAGGTATGGACCGCCGAGGACAGCGAGCCTGACCCCAACGGCAACGGTCTCATCCGCTGGGTGAGCGCGCGGGTTCCGACCTCCACTGAATACGACGGCACGAAGCTCATGACAAGGATCGCCGGCAGCCGCGCGCTCACGCCGATGGCGCTGGTGATCCTGGCAATCGGCACCACCGACCTGCTGTTCGCACTCGACAGCATTCCTGCCGTATTCGGAATCACGAGTGAGGCGTATCTGGTGTTCGCGGTCAATGCGTTCGCCCTCATGGGACTGCGCCAGCTGTACTTCCTTCTGCAGGGGATGCTCGGCAGGCTCCAGTACCTCAATAAGGGCCTTGCGGTCATCCTCGGATTCATCGGAGTCAAGCTCGTCCTCGAGGCCATCCACGCCACCACGTCGCTGCCGGTTCCCGTGATTCCGGTGTGGCTGTCGCTCATCGTCATCGTCGGTGTACTCGCCGTTACGGCCGTGGCTAGTGTGTTTATGACACGTACAGGTGAGGACGACGAAAGGACCGATTGACCGTGGAGGTGACGCTGGCCCTCTGGTCAGTCACAATTGCCGGAATTGTCGGATTAATCGTTTTGGACTTCGTGACGGTCAGTCGCAAGCCGCACGACGTGATGTTCAAGGAGGCGGTTGCCTGGTCCGTCTTCTACATCGGCATTGCCATCGCCTTCGGTGTGGCCATGTTCGTGTGGCAGGGGTCGGACATCGGCTCGCAGTACTTCGCGGCCTATCTCGTCGAGAAGTCGCTCAGCGTCGACAACCTCTTCGTCTTCATCATCATCCTCGCGCAGTTCGCGGTCCCCACGAACCTCCATCAGCGCGTCCTGCTCTTCGGCGTCGTTCTGGCGCTCATCCTCCGTGCGATATTCATCGCCGTCGGAGCAGCAGCCCTGTCCGCGTTCGCCTTCACGTTCGTCATCTTCGGCGCCATCCTCATCTGGACAGGCATCCAGCTGGCCCGACATCGGAACGAGGACCCGGAGCCCGCGGACAACGCGGTCATCCGCCTGGCAAAGAAGCGCTTCGCCTTCACCGACGTGTACGACGGGACAAAATCCTTCACCCGAATCGATGGCAAGCGGTTCGCGACGCCACTGCTTCTCGTCATGATCGCGATCGGCTCCACCGACCTGCTCTTCGCTTTGGACTCGATCCCGGCGACCTTCGGCGTGACGCAGATCCCGTATCTCGTGTTCGCGGCCAACGCCTTCGCACTGCTGGGACTGCGGGCTCTCTACTTCCTGCTCAAGGGCCTGCTAGACAAGCTCGTGTACCTGTCCACCGGCCTGGCCGTGATCTTGGTGTTCATCGGCATCAAGCTGGTGCTCACCTACCTGCACGGCTTGAACCCGTCGATCCCGCATGTCTCGACGAACCAGAGCCTGGTCTTCATCCTTGTCGTGCTGACGGTCGTCACTGTGGCCTCATGGCTCAAGGTCCGCAGCGACCCGACAGCGACGGCGCACGCCGGTCGAGTGACCGGCGGCGACAAGGATGACGAGGGCGCTCACTAGTCGGCGACGTGCAGCAGCTTCTGCTCGCACGCCTTAAGGCGCAGTTGAGTCACGATGCTGCCCGCCGCGAGAATCGCGACCGGCACCAGCCATGCCAGCGACCATGACAGCCACGCGTTGACATCGTCGGAGAATGAGTTGACGAAGCCGAAGATCACCCAGCCCACGACGACTGCCCAGACGATGAGTAGTCCCACCCACACCTGCCGGGTCCGCTTGATCGAGTCGCGCTGACGCTCAAGGGCGTAGGCGTGCGAATTCGCTTTCGACACAGGTCTCCTCAGGTCAGATCGGTGAACGGATTGTGGGCCAGTTCCCACAGGAAGCCATCCGGATCAGCAAAGTATCCCGAGTAGCCGCCCCACGGCGTGGCGTGCGGTCTCTTCACGACCGCGGCGCCTGCCGCTAGAGCCTCGGCAAACGCCCGGTCGACATCCTCGGGAGACGGCTCATTATGGGCGAGGGAGAAGCCGCGGAACCCCGAACCGGCCGAGTCAACCTGGGCATCGTCCGCGAGGTCCTGCCGGGGGAACAGCGCAAGCCAGGTGCCGTCAAGGTCGAAGAAGACGATGCCCTGCGCAGGGTCGTACTCGTGGGTGCGCCAGCCGAGAGCCTCGTAGAACAGACGCGAGCGCTCGAGGTCACTCACGCCGAGGGTCACGAGTCCGACCTTGCCCTTCATCTGCGACCTGCCATCAGTCGAGAACCACGTCGAGACCGAGCGAGGTGGTCAGTTGAACGGCTTGCTGCCAGGTGACGCGTGCGCCGCGCAGTTGCGCGGAGACCGGATCAAGGTCGGTGAGGTCCGAGCCGCGCAGGTCCGCACCGACGAAATCGGCAGCGCGGAACGACGCTCCAGAGAGATCGAGGTCCCGAAGGGTCGCGCCCTCGGCTCGTACACCAGCAAGGTCGGCCTCGCGCATGCGCACTCCGGTGATCGACACCTTGCGGATGTCCTGGCTCGACATGTCGACGAACGACCAGTCGCCTCCGCGCACGTCGAGGTTCGTGAACGTGCATCGCGTGAACGTCGAGCCGATCAGCTTGCAGTCCTCAAATGTGGCCTCGAAGAACGAGCACTGGCTGAACGTGCAGTTCGTGAAGGCACTGGCGTGATGGGTGGACGAGTTGAACCGGACCCGTCGGAAGGTGCAGTCGCTGAAGGTCGCGCCGCGGCTTGTGCACTCGGTCATATCGACGTCCACGAAGGTGGCGCGGTCGAACGCGTCAGCGCCCAGGTCGCGGCCGTCCCAGTCCTCGTCGGCGATCTCCGCCGTCACCACTTCCGCTCGAACCAGTCGGCGAGATGCGGGCGTTCCTCCCCGAGCGTCGTGTCGTGTCCGTGCCCTGGGTACACCCACGTCTCGTCGGGAAGGGTGTCGAAGACCCTGCTCACGACGCCGGCGTAGAGGCTGTCGAAGTCCTCGGGGGAGTTCGTCTTGCCCACTCCGCCGGGAAACAGGCAGTCGCCGGTGAAGATGTGTGGCGCGCCCTCGGGATCGTCGTAGACGAGCGCGACGGAACCCGGGGTGTGACCGACCAGGTGGATCACGCGCAGCGAGCACTCACCGACGGTGACGGTGTCGCCGTCGTGCAGCACCAGATCGGTGGGCACCGGGATGCCTTCAACGTCATCCGCGTGCGCAGCGGTGGGGGCCGACGTGAGCGCCACTACCTCGGCCAGCGCCTGCCAGTGGTCACCGTGCCGGTGGGTCGTGACGATGAGGTCGACGCCGTCAGGCCCGATGAGTTCCATGATCCGGTCCGGCTCGGCGGCGGCGTCGATCAGGAGCTGGCGGCCGGAGACCCGGCACCGCAGCAGGTAGGTGTTGTTGTTGTACGGCCCGACGGCCAGCTTGCTGATAGACAGCCCGCTGAGCTCGTGGACGTCTGCCGGTCCTGCGACTGTCACACGGCCGTTATACATTCGTGTCCCCTCTGATGTCCGCTGCACCATACCTCCCGAGATCTCGGGATCCCGTGAAAGGAATGCCCGTGGGCGAGCGACTGGTCGTGCGCGGCGCCCGCGAGCACAATCTCAAGGATGTCTCGCTGGATCTGCCGCGCGATGCCCTCATCGTGTTCACGGGACTGTCCGGCTCGGGCAAGTCCAGCCTCGCGTTCGACACCATCTTTGCCGAGGGCCAGCGACGGTACGTGGAGAGCCTGTCCTCGTACGCCCGGCAGTTCCTGGGCCAAATGGACAAACCGGACGTGGACTTCATCGAGGGCCTGTCGCCCGCCGTCTCCATCGACCAGAAGTCCACCTCCAGGAATCCGCGGTCGACCGTCGGCACGATCACCGAGGTCTACGACTATCTACGCCTCCTGTTCGCCCGCATCGGCGTGCCGCACTGCCCGGTATGCGGAGCCGTCATCGCCCGCCAGACCCCCCAGCAGATCGTGGACCAGGTCCTCGATCTGCCGCAGGACACCCGTTTCCAGGTGCTGGCCCCGGTCATCCGGGAGCGCAAGGGTGAATACGCCGACCTGTTCCGGCAGCTTCAGGCCCAGGGCTACTCACGGGTGCGGGTCGACGGCGTTGTCGTCGCGCTCGACGACGTGCCGACCCTGAAGAAGCAGGAGAAGCACACGATCGAGGTGGTCGTCGACCGGCTCACCGTGAAGCCGGACTCCCGACGCCGCCTGACCGACTCGGTCGAGACGGCGCTGAAGCTGGCTGCCGGTCTCGTCGTGCTCGACTTCGTCGATCGCGCCGAGGACGATCCCGAACGCGAGCGCACGTTCAGCGAGCACCTTGCCTGCACGAACGACGGATTGTCCTTCGAGGAACTCGAACCGCGCTCGTTCTCCTTCAACTCACCGTTCGGCGCCTGCCCCGAGTGCACGGGTCTGGGCACGCGTCGCGAAGTCGATCCCGAGCTGATCGTTCCCGACGAGGACCTCTCCCTCGACGAGGGCGCGCTGGCGCCATGGTCGCGCGGGCAGGTCTCCGACTACTTCCGCCGGCTGCTCGAGGCCATGTGCGATGAACTCGGCATCACCATGACGACCCCATGGCGAGAGTTGCCCGCGAAGGCGAAGAAGTCCCTGCTGTACGGCCATCCCCTCGAAGTGCACGTCAAGTACAAGAATCGATACGGACGCCAGCGGTCGTACCACACCGCGTACGAGGGCGTGATCCCGTTCGTCCAGCGCCGCCATGCCGAGTCGGACTCCGATGCCTCACGGGAGCGATTCGAGGGGTTTATGCGCGAGGTCCCGTGCGCTGCCTGCGGCGGCGCACGGCTCAAGCCGATCTCGCTGGCCGTGACGATCTCCGATCACTCGATCGCCGAGATCGCCGGACTGCCCATCGGCGAGGCCGCGACCATGCTCGCCGAGCTGACCCTCTCCGACCGCGACGCGGCGATCGCCTCCCGTGTTCTCAAGGAGGTCAACGAGCGCCTGCAGTTCCTCATGGACGTCGGCTTGCACTACCTCTCACTCGACCGGGCGGCGGGAACGCTGGCGGGTGGAGAGGCGCAGCGCATTCGGCTGGCCACGCAGATCGGCTCAGGACTCGTCGGCGTCCTCTACGTGCTCGACGAGCCCAGCATCGGACTGCACCAGCGCGACAACCACCGCCTGATCGAGACCCTTATCCGCCTGCGCGATCTCGGCAACACCCTGATCGTGGTCGAGCACGACGAAGACACCATCAAGATCGCCGACTGGGTGGTCGATATCGGTCCGGGTGCCGGCGAGCACGGTGGCCAGGTGGTGGTCAGCGGCACCGTCGAGGACCTGCTCACCAGCGCCGACTCACTCACCGGCCAGTACCTCAGCGGCCGCCGTTCGATCGAGATCCCGCAGGAGCGTCGTCCGCAGGACGGTCGTGTCATCACGGTGCACGAGGCGACTGAGCACAACCTCAAGAAGGTCACCGTGGAGTTTCCGATGGGCAACTTCATCGCCGTCACCGGAGTGAGTGGCTCTGGCAAGTCGACGCTCGTCAATGACGTGCTGTTCAACGTGCTCAGCCGTGATCTCAACGGCGCGCGCACCGTGCCCGGGCGACACAAGCGCATCACCGGACTCGAGGACGTCGACAAGGTCGTCCACGTTGACCAGAGCGCGATCGGCCGCACCCCCCGAAGCAACGCGGCCACCTACACGGGCGTGTTCGATCACATCCGACGGCTGTTCGCCGAGACGGCGGAGGCGAAGGTGCGCGGCTACCTACCCGGGAGGTTCTCCTTCAACGTCAAGGGCGGGCGCTGCGAAGCGTGCGCCGGCGACGGCACGATCAAGATCGAGATGAACTTCCTGCCCGACGTGTACGTACCGTGCGAGGTGTGCCACGGGGCTCGCTACAACCGCGAGACCCTCGAGGTGCACTACAAGGCACGCACGATCGCCGAGGTCCTCGACATGCCGATCGAGGAGGCACTCGAGTTCTTCGCGGCGGTGCCCGCGATCGCCCGACACCTGGCCACCCTCGTCGACGTCGGGCTCGGCTACGTGCGCATGGGCCAGCCCGCACCGACCTTGAGCGGTGGCGAGGCTCAGCGCGTCAAGCTGGCGGCCGAACTGCAGAAGCGCTCGACGGGCCGCACCGTCTACGTCCTGGACGAACCGACCACCGGCCTGCACTTCGAGGACATCCGCAAGCTGCTGGGCGTCCTGCAGAGCCTGGTCGACAAGGGCAACACGGTCATCGTCATCGAGCACAACCTCGACGTGATCAAGACCGCCGACTGGGTGATCGACATGGGACCCGAAGGCGGATCCGGAGGCGGCAAGGTGGTCGCCGTCGGCACTCCTGAGCAGGTCGCCGCGGTCAAGGCCAGCCACACGGGGACCTTCCTCGCCCGCATGCTGGCGCCCCCCACGAAGAAGCCAGCACGACGCTTACGAAAAGCAGAGGTTCTTGACACTGCGTCGTAACTTTTCTGACGTACCGTGGAGCCTCCACCCCCGGTCCACCGAGAGGACGTCCCATGAGCGTTGAGCGTCGCACGGTTCTGCAGGCATCCGGTCTCATCGCCGTGGGCGGCGTTGTCGCCGCGTGCGGAGGCTCCAGCGGCTCGGCGTCCGCCTCCTCATCCGCTGCGCCCGCGGCGTCGTCCGCCGCGCCGATTGCCTCCTCCGCTGCTCCGGCATCGTCGGCATCCGCCGGCGGCAGTGCCGTCGCGGCCGTCAGCGATATTCCGGTCGGTGGCGGGGTCATCCTCGAGGATTCGGCCATCGTGCTGACCCAGCCGACCGCGGGCGACGTCAAGGCGTTCACGGCCATCTGCACGCATGAGGGCTGCCTCGTGTCGCAGGTCGTCGACAACGAGATCATCTGTCCCTGCCACGGTTCGAAGTACTCGGGCACGGACGGTTCGGTGATCCAGGGCCCGGCTACTCAGGCGCTGGCGGCCGCAGGCGTCTCGGTCGACGGTGGTCAGGTCGTCATCAACGGCTGAACGGGCCAACGTCAGGGCGCCTCTTAGGCTGGCCCTATGGCCGATCCGGCGACATACCGTCCCCCGTCCGGGGACATCCCGACTGATCCCGGGGTCTATCGCTTCCGCGACGAGTACGGCCGTGTCGTCTACGTCGGCAAGGCGAGGAACTTACGGTCGCGCCTGAACTCCTACTTCGCGGATCCGTACTCCCTCCACCCGCGCACGCGATCAATGGTCACGACTGCCGCGTCACTGGACTGGGTCATCGTGGCAAACGAGCCCGAGGCGCTTGCCCTCGAGTACTCCTGGATCAAGCAGTACGACCCGAGATTCAACGTCAAGTACCGCGATGACAAGAGCTATCCGTACCTCGCTGTCACCCTCGGCGACGAGTTCCCGCGCGCTGCGGTGGTCCGCGAGGCCAAGCGCAAGGGCACGAGGTACTTCGGCCCGTATGCGCACGCGTGGGCGATCCGCGACACCCTCGACATCCTGGTCCGCGTCTTCCCGATTCGCACCTGTCGTGACGGGGTGTTCCGCCGCGCGAAGCAGGTCGGCAGGCCGTGTCTGCTCGGCTACATCGACAAGTGCAGCGCGCCGTGCGTGGACCGCATCACGCCCGAGGACTATGCGTTCCTCGTCGAGGACTTCTGCACGTTCATGGCCGGACAGGGCGAGGCGTTCATCAAGTCCATCGAGCGCCAGATGCAGGTCGCCTCCTCGCACCAGGAGTACGAGGAGGCGGGCCGGCTGCGAGACAAACTGGGTGCGCTCACGCGGGCCATGGAACGCAACACCGTGGTCTTCGACGACAGCACCGACGCTGATGTCATCGGGCTGAGCGAGGACGACCTCCAGATGGGCGTGCAGGTGTTCCACGTCCGCGGCGGCCGGATCCGCGGCGAACGTGGCTTCGTCCTCGAGAAGGCCGAGGACCTGTCCACCGCGGGCTACCTCGAGCGCGTGATGCAGCGTCTGTACACCGACGATGTCGTCAACGGCGCACCGAAGGAGGTGCTCGTCTCGACACCGCTCGACGATCCGCGAGCGTGGAACACCCTGCTGAGCCAGTTGCGCGGCTCGCAGGTCACCGTGCGCACACCGCAGCGCGGCGACAAGCGCGCGCTGATGGCCACCGCCGTCACCAACGCCGAGGCGACCCTCCGCGCGCACACGACGAAGCGGTCGGCCGATCTCACCACCCGGAGTCAGGCGCTCAAGGAACTGCAGGAATACCTGGCGCTGCCGGAGCCGCCGCTGCGCATCGAATGCATCGACATCTCCACGCTCCAGGGCCAGGACACAGTGGCCTCGCTCGTCGTGTTCGAGGATGGTCTGCCGCGCAAGCGTGACTACCGCACGTTCGCGATCCGCACCGTCGGCGCCGACGACACAGCAGCCGTCGCCGAGGTGGTCTCGAGGCGCTTTCGCGAGCGCACCGAGGATCCCGACGACGGCCGACGGTTCGCCTACCCGCCCGCGCTGCTCGTCGTTGACGGTGGCGCGCCGCAGGTCCGGGCCGCCCAGGATGCGCTCATGGAGGCTGGTCTCAGCGACCTGCCCGTGGTCGGGCTCGCGAAGCGACTGGAGGAAGTGTGGCTGCCCGGTGAGCCCGACCCGGTGATCCTGCCGCGAACCAGCGAGGCGCTCTACCTGCTGCAGCGCGTTCGCGACGAGGCCCATCGCACCGCGATCTCCTTCCATCGCAAGCGCCGTGGCAAGCGCGCGACCACCAGCGCCCTCGACGGAATCCCCGGGCTCGGCCCGGCCAAGGCGAAGGCGCTCCTGAAGCACTTCGGCTCGGTCCGCCGGATCTCCGCGGCATCACCCACCGAGCTCACGGTGGTACCTGGCATCGGACCCGTGCTGGCCGAGACCATCCATTCAGCGCTCGCGCCCCAAAGTCCGCAATGATGTGACTGTGGACGATGCCCGGGACGGACGCCATTCCCTTCAACTCGTGCTTGTCACGGGCATGTCAGGTGCCGGGAGGTCCACGGCGGCGCGTGCGCTCGAGGATCTGGGCTGGTTCGTCATCGACAACATCCCGCCCTCACTTCTGCAGGCCGCGATCGATCTCGCCCGGCGCACCCCCGACGTCGATCGCGTCGCGGTCGTCCTCGATGCTCGCGGAGGATCGTTCTTCCATCAGGTGAGCGAGGTTGTCGCACTGCTGCCTCGCGAGGGTGTTGATATCCGCACACTGTTCCTGGAGGCGTCCGACGAGTCCCTCGTCCGGCGCTACGAGAGCTCTCGTCGCCCGCACCCACTCCAGCACGGTCAGCGAATCCTCGACGGGCTTGCCGCCGAGCGCACCCTGCTCGCGGACATCCGTGCGAACGCCGACATGGTCATCGACACGACCTCGCTGAACGTGCACGAGCTGCGGCGCCGGATGGAGGAGGCGTTCATCAGCGACGAGCCCCCCGTTCTGACGTGCACGGTGATGTCCTTCGGCTTCAAGTACGGGATCCCGGTCGACGCCGATCTGGTCGCCGACGTGCGCTTCCTGCCTAACCCGTACTGGGACGAGGCGCTCCGGCCTCTGAACGGGCTCGACGCACCGGTGTCGGCTGACGTCCTCGGTCGCCCGGGTGCCGCGGACTTCCTCGACACCTACCAGCGGCTCATCGAGATCGTCTCCGCCGGATACGTGCGCGAGGGCAAGCGCTACGTGACCGTCGCCGTGGGCTGCACCGGCGGCAAGCACCGAAGCGTTGCGATGGCCGTCGCCCTCGGTGCGCGGCTGATTGCCAATGGCCTACCCACGAGCGTCATGCATCGCGATCTCGGTCGCGAATGAGGCGACAGCTACCGCCCACGGACCGATCGAACGTACGCGTCGTCGCACTCGGCGGCGGTCACGGGCTTGCGGTGAGCCTGCGCGCGTTGCGGCACGTCACGGACTCGCTCACCGCGATCGTCGGGGTCGCGGACGACGGCGGATCGAGCGGACGCCTGCGCTCGGAGTTCGGCGTCCCGCCCCCCGGCGACCTGCGTATGGCCCTCGCGGCACTGTGCGGCGACGACGAGTGGGGGCGCACCTGGGAGCAGGTCATCCAGCACCGGTTCGGTGGCTCGGGCGCGCTCTCCGGGCACTCGGTGGGCAACCTGCTCATCACCGCGCTGTGGGAGGAGACTCAGGACACAGTCACCGGCCTTGACTGGATGGGTGCCCTGCTCGAGGCGCACGGCCGCGTCCTGCCCTGCACGACGGTGCCGCTGACGATCGTCGCCGAAGTCCTCGGTCATCACCGGACCCGGCCCGACGACCTGTCCATCGTTCGCGGTCAGGTCGAGGTAGCGACCACCGCGGGAACGGTCCTCGACATCACCTTGGACCCGCCGTCGCCGCCAGCCTGCCCTGAAGCGGTCGAGGCGCTGCGTCAGGCCGATGCCATCGTCCTCGGCCCAGGCTCGTGGTTCACCTCGGTCATCCCACACCTGGCCATCCCCGAACTGGCGAAGGCCATCACCGACAGTCCGGCCCGCCGGATCGTCGTGCTGAATCTGAACCCGCAGACGGGGGAGACGACGGGTTTCGCCGCGCACACCTACCTCGACGTGCTCTTCAACTTCCTGCCCGACCTGCGGATCGACACCGTGATCGCTGATCGCAACCATGTGGAGGACCTGTCGTCCCTGGAGCGTTCTGCTGCCGATCTCGGCGCAACGGTGTTCCTCACCGACGTGGCGAAGAGTCATCCCCTGCAGGCAGGTAGCCACGACCCGACTCTCCTTGCGTCTGCGTTCGATACGGTGCTGGCATGGCAATGACCGCTGCGGTGAAGGACGAGCTCAGCAGAGTCGAGATCACTAAGGCCTGCTGCCGCAAGGCGGAGGTTGCCACGATCCTGCGCTTTGCCGGAGGGCTCCACATCGTCGCCGGACACATCGTCATCGAGGCTGACGTCGACACCGGCGCCACCGCTCGTCGGCTGCGCAAGTCGATCTTCGACGTCTACGGGCATGAGAGCGACATCGCCGTCGTCCAGTCCGGCGGCCTGCGTCGCGGAACGCGCTACCTGGTGCGGGTCGTCGAGGGCGGCGAGGCGCTGGCTCGCCAGACCGGGATCGTCGACGGCAGCGGGCGACCGGTGCGCGGCCTGCCGCCGGCGATCGTCTCTGGCGGGCTGTGCGACTGCGAGGCAGCCTGGCGCGGCGCCTTCCTCGCGCACGGCTCGCTGACCGAGCCCGGCCGCTCATCGTCCATGGAGATCACCTGCCCCGGCCCCGAGGCGGCCCTCGCCCTCGTCGGGGCGGCACGCCGGCTGGGCATCGCCGCCAAGTCCCGCGAGGTTCGCGGCGTCGACCGGGTGGTGATCCGCGACGGCGACGCCATAGCGGCCATGCTCACCCGACTGGGCGCGCACGAGTCGGTTATGGCCTGGGAAGAGCGCCGCATGCGTCGCGAGGTCCGAGCCACAGCCAACCGGCTCGCGAACTTCGACGACGCCAACCTGCGCCGCTCGGCCCGCGCGGCAGTAGCGGCGGGTGCCCGCGTGCAGCGAGCCCTGGAGATCCTCGGCGAGGACGTGCCCGACCACCTCGTGGTCGCGGGGCGGCTACGGCTGGAACACCAGCAGGCAAGCCTGGAGGAGCTGGGCGCGCTCGCGGACCCGCCGATGACCAAGGATGCGATCGCCGGCCGGATCCGCCGACTGCTCGCCCTGGCCGACAAGCGCGCCTCGGACCTCGGACTGCCCGGCACGGAGTCCGCACTCGGCCCGGATCTCGTCCTCCCTTAGGCATCGAGACCCCATTCTTCGATAGGGTAGTAAGCGTTTGCGGGCGCCGATGTCCGCAGCCGCGGGCTACGCGGGAACCCTCGTCGAGGAGCAGCAGTGAGCATCAAGGTCGGCATCAACGGATTTGGCCGGATCGGTCGCAACTTCTACCGCGCAGTCGCCGCCAGCGGCGCTGACATCGAGATCGTGGGCATCAACGACCTCACCGACACGAAGACCCTCGCCCACCTGCTCAAGTACGACAGCATCCTCGGCCGCCTCGGCAAGGACGTCGTCGCAGGCGACGGGGAGATCCTCGTCGATGGCAAGTCGATCCCGGTCTTCGCCGAGCGCGATCCCGCCTCGCTGCCCTGGGCCAAGGTCGGCGCCGATGTCGTCATCGAGTCCACCGGCTTCTTCACGAACGCTGCCGACGCGGGCAAGCACATCACCGCGGGCGCCAAGAAGGTCATCATCTCCGCGCCGGCCTCCGGCGAGGACATCACGATCGTCATGGGCGTCAACGAGGGCAACTACAACCCCGCGACCGACAACATCATCTCGAACGCCTCGTGCACGACCAACTGCCTCGCGCCGATGGCGAAGGTCCTCGACGACGCATTCGGCATCGAGCGCGGCATGATGACCACGATCCACGCGTACACGAACGATCAGAACGTGCTCGACTTCCCGCACAAGGATCTGCGTCGCGCGCGCGCCGCGGGCCTCAACATGATCCCCACCACCACGGGCGCCGCTAAGGCGATCTCACTCGTGCTGCCCCACCTCAAGGGCAAGCTCGATGGCTACTCGATGCGCGTGCCGCTGCCCACAGGCTCGGCCACCGACCTCACCGTCGAACTCAAGGTTGCGGCCACCAAGGAAGAGGTCAATGCGGCGATGAAGGCTGCGTCCGAGGGCCCGCTCAAGGGCATCCTCGAGTACACCTCGGATCCGATCGTCTCCACCGACATCGTCACCGATCCCGCGTCGTGCATCTTCGACTCGGAGATGACCAACTCCATGGGCACGCTGGTCAAGGTCCTCGGCTGGTACGACAACGAGTGGGGCTACAGCAACCGCCTCGTCGACCTCGTGTCGCTCGTCGGCTCGAAGCTCTGAGGTCGCACCCGTGAAGTCACTCGACGACCTGCAGGTCGCCGGGCGGACGGTGCTTGTCCGCGCGGACTTCAACGTCCCGCTGGCTGACGGTCCGCACGGCACGAAGGTCATCACCGATGACGGCCGTATTCGCGCTGCGCTGCCGACGCTTGCCTTCCTCCGCGAGAACGGTGCGAAGGTGGTCGTCGTCGCGCATCTGGGGCGTCCCAAGGGCGTTCCCAGCGACGAGCTGAGTCTTGCTCCCGTCGCCGCTCGCCTCGGCGAACTCCTCGACACCTCCGTTCAGCTCGGCACCGACATCACCGGCTCGACCGCTCGCCAGTTTGTGGCCGCGCTCGCTCCCGGGGAGGTCCTGCTGCTGGAGAACATCCGCTTCGATGCGCGCGAGACGAGCAAGTCGGCGGACGAGCGTGGAGACCTCGCCACGGAGTTGGCATCGCTGGCGGACATCTACGTGTCCGACGGCTTCGGAGTCGTGCATCGCGAACAGGCATCCGTGACCGACGTCGCCCGACTGCTGCCCAGTGCCGCGGGCCGGCTCGTGCACAAGGAGGCGTCCGTATTCGGCGGCCTGCTCGCCGACCCCGAGCGTCCGTACGTGGTCGTGCTCGGCGGCTCGAAGGTCAGCGACAAGCTCGGCGTCATCGGCAACCTCATCACGCGCGTCGATCGACTCCTGATCGGCGGCGGAATGGCGTTCACCTTCCTCGCCGCCCAGGGCCATGAAGTGGGCGACTCACTGCTCGAGGCAGACCAACTCGACGTGGTTCGCGGGTTCCTGGAGCAGGCGTCCGCGGCCGGAGTTGAGCTCCTGCTGCCCGTCGACGTCATCGTCGCCGATGAGTTCTCGGCCACCGCCAACACCAAGGTCGTGCCCGCCGCAGGAATCGAAGCAGGCTGGCGCGGTCTGGACATCGGTCCGGAGACGGTCGCACTGTTCGCATCGCGGATAGCCGACGCGAAGACCGTTGTCTGGAACGGGCCGATGGGCGTGTTCGAGATGGAGCCGTTTGCCGCTGGCACCCGCGGAGTAGCCGAGGCGATCGCCCAGTCGGATGCCTTCTCCGTCGTCGGTGGCGGCGACTCAGCAGCCGCGATCCGCATCCTCGGCCTCGACGAGGCCGACTTCAGCCACATCAGCACGGGCGGAGGCGCGAGCCTGGAGTTCCTCGAGGGCAAGGCCCTGCCCGGACTGACCGTTCTCGAGGAGACCCCCTGATGGCCACCGCCCGCAAGCCGCTCATGGCCGGCAACTGGAAGATGAACCTCAATCACCTTGAGGCCATCGCTCTGGTGCAGAAGTTGGCATTCGCCTTCAACGAGGACGACTACGCGTCGGTCGACGTTGCGGTACTGCCGCCGTTCACCGACATCCGCTCGGTGCAGACCCTCGTCGACGGAGACAAGTACGACATCCAGTACGGGGCGCAGGACCTGTCCGTCAATGACTCCGGCGCATTCACCGGGGACATCAGCGGCGTCATGCTCGCCAAGCTCGGGTGCACCTACGTCACCGTCGGCCACAGCGAGCGCCGCGAGTACCACAACGAGACCGACGAGGTCGTCAACGCCAAGGCCAAGGCTGCGCTGCGCAACGGCCTCGTCCCGATCGTGTGCATGGGGGAGGGTCTGCCGATCCGTCAGGCAGACGAGCACGTCGCCCATGTGCTGACGCAGCTCGACGCAGACCTTGATGGGCTCACAGCCGAGCAGGTTGCCGGGCTGGTCATCGCGTACGAGCCCGTGTGGGCCATCGGCACCGGTGAGGTCGCCACTCCCGAGGACGCGCAGGAGGTCTGCAGCGCGATCCGCGGCCGAATCAAGGAGACCTACGGCTCGGCAACGGCTGACTCCGTTCGGATCCTCTACGGGGGTTCGGTCAAGTCCTCGAATGTCGCCGGCATCATGGCCAAGGCTGACGTCGACGGGGCGCTCGTCGGCGGTGCGAGCCTTGATCCCGACGAGTTTGTGGGTATCGTCCGATTCAGGCTGCACCCGCCCGAGTTAGTCTCCTAAGGCGCGCACGTCTATTCTCTACAGGTTCGCCCGTTCAATTCCCCGGCAGGAGTAACTCAATGGTCACAGCGCTGACAATTGCGCTGGCCGTGGTCCTCGTGATCACGAGCGTGCTGCTGGTGGTTCTCATCCTGCTGCACCGCGGCAAGGGCGGCGGCCTGTCCGACCTCTTCGGCGGCGGCGTCAGCTCGTCCATCGGCGGATCGTCGGTTGCCGAGAAGAACCTCGACCGCCTCACCGTCGGCCTCGGACTCGTCTGGGCCGCATGCATCATCGCCGTCGGGCTGCTCGTCAGCGCCGGCGTCTGACGAAAGGTTCTTCATGTCTGGTGGCAGTGCTATTCGTGGCAGTCGCGTCGGAGCAGGCCCCATGGGCGAAGCCGAGCGGGGCGAGGCCGCACCCCGCATGTGGGTGTCCTTCTGGTGCTCACGCGGCCATGAGTCTCGTCCGAGCTTCGCTGTCGACGCTGCCATTCCCGAGGAGTGGGACTGCCCCCGCTGCGGACTGCCCGCCGGCCCGGACAAGGACAACCCCCCGGCCCCGCCGAAGATCGAGCCGTACAAGACGCACTTGGCCTACGTGAAGGAACGACGCTCCGACAAGGATGGCGCCGCGATCCTGGCCGAGGCCCTGGACAAGCTCAAGCCGTAGCTGGGTCTAGTTTCGTCCCCTTAAACAACCGCGAGTGGGCAGTTGTCGGGCTCCGGGCTGCGCCCGGCACACCGACAACTGCCCACTCGCGTTCTGTTTACGCGCTGGGGCGGCCCATCTGCGCCGGGAGCTTCGAGGCTGCGGCCTCGTCGACCAGGAACAGGGTCCGCTCGCGGCCGCGGGCTCCCGCTGCCGGAACCTGGAATGAGCCCGCCTCATCGGTGAGGGCCAGCCGTACTGCGGTGCCCTTCTCCTCCCCGGATGCGAGCACCCAGACCTCCTTCGACGCATTGATCGACGGCAGCGTGAGGGTGATGCGGACGGGCGGGGGCTTCGGCGCACCACGGACCGCACAGCAGGACCGGGTGTCGTGGAGCGCGGGCAGTTCGGGGAACAACGACGCCACGTGGGCATCCGGGCCGATGCCGAGCAGCATGATGTCGAAGTTCGGCACATCCGCGTGGTCCTCGGGGCGCGAGGCCGTGGCCAGCAACTCGGCGTAGGACTCAGCTGCCGCGTCGACGTCGCCGGCGGACTCGTCGGGAGTTGGCATGGCGTGCACGCGCATCGGGTCGACGCCCACCACGTCGATGAGCGCCTCGCGCGCTCCCGTCTCATTGCGCTCGGGATCCCCGGACGGCAGGTAGCGCTCGTCGCCCCACCACAGATCGATGCGGGACCAGTCGATGGAGTCGCGACCGGGATTGGCAGTGATCGCTGCCAGGACAGCCGTGCCGATCCGCCCTCCGGTCAGGCAGACGTGCGCGTGCCCGGATGAGGCTTGCGCCTCGACGACCGTCGTGATGAAGCGCGCGGCGGCCGACTCAGCCAGCGCCTCGGCATCCGGGTGACGAAGGACCTCGACCGGGCTCATGACGCGGGGTCCAGCACATCGGCGACGCGGGCAATGACCTCGCCGTAGACCTCATCGGGATCCAGGCGGCGCAGTTCCTCGGCGAGCAGGTCCGCAAGGTCCCTGCGAGGCAGGGAGATACGCGAATCCGGAGTGTTCGGCCTGACGAGCAGCGCGGTGACCCCATCCGAGCGGCTGACCGAGATCGTCCCGCTCTCGGTCTCCAGGCAGACCTCGGTGATGCCAGGCCCCTCGCTGGTCAGCAGTTCTACCTCGACCTTCAGGCAGCGCCCCAGCCACAGCGCCAGCAGGACCGCACTCGGGTTGCCGACCTCGGCGGCAACGCTCGCCTTGCTGACCTTGCCCGAGGGCTGGTCGAGGATCGATGCAAGCGCGGAGCGCCACGGAGTCAACCGCGTCCAGCTCAGGTCAGTGTCGCCTGGCCGGTAGCCATCTCGTCGGCCGACGAGCGCACGCAGCGGCTCGGCTGCCGACGCGCAGTCGGTGATGCGCCGTTGTGCGTGCCGTCCGATCGGGTCGTCCGCAGGGATGGCCGGCGGATCCTCGGGCCAGTAGGCCACCACCGGGGTGTCGCTGAGGAGGAGCGGGACTGCGACGGAGTTCGCGTGGTCGGCGAGCAGGCCGCGCAGACGCAGGACCGCGACCTCACCGGGGCCGTCGTCTCCGCCGACCGAGATGTCCGCGTCGAGGCGGGTCTCGTGCTTGCCCGGGCGCGGGATGAGCGTGACGATGCGCATCGGATGCTGGCGGGCCGCACCGACCGCCGCCGCCGTGGCGTCGGCCTGCGCCTCCTCGTCGGACAAGATGAGCAAGGTCAGCACCATTCCGGTGGCGGGAGAGCCCATCCGATGGCGTTCGGCCGCGATCGCCCTGGCGACCTCGCCGCCGCTCGTGTCTTCCAGCCGGATCATGGACGCCTCCAGGAGTGTCCGTCGCGCTCGATCATGTCGTAAGCCGAATGCGGACCCCAGCCGCCGGAGACGTACTGCTCCGGCTTGCCATGCTCGGCCCAGTAGTCCAGCACCGGATCGAGGATCTCCCAGCCGAGCTCGACTTCCTCGTGCCGCGGGAACAGCGGCGGGTCACCGAGGAGCACGTCCAAGATGAGTCGCTCGTAGGCTTCCGGGCTCGTGTCGACGAAGGACTCGCCGTACTGGAAGTCCATCGTGACGTCGCGCACCTGCACGGACGACGTGTTGGGAACCTTGGAGCCGAACCGCACGGTGATGCCCTCGTCCGGCTGGATGCGGAAGACGAACGCGTTGTTGCTCAGCTCCTGAACGGCGGTCGCCGCGAACGGCAGATGCGGAGCGCGCTTGAAGACGACGGCCACCTCGGTGACTCGTCGGCCCAGTCGCTTGCCGGTACGCAGGTAGAAGGGAACACCCGCCCATCGACGGTTGTCGACATCGACACGGATCGCTGCATAGGTCTCCGTGGCGCTGTCGGGGGAGATGCCCTCCTCCTCCAGGTATCCCTTCACGGGAATGCCGCCCTGCCAGCCGGTCGAGTACTGCCCGCGGCTGGTGTGCTTTCCCAGTTCGCGCGGCAGCGAGACGGCGCGCAGGAGCTTCTCCTTCTCGGCGCGCACGTCATCGGCGGCGAAGGACAAGGGCTCTTCCATCGCGGTGAGCGCCATGAGCTGGAGCAGGTGGTTCTGGATGACGTCGCGCGCTGCGCCGATGCCGTCGTAGTACCCGGCCCGGCCACCGATGCCGATGTCCTCGGCCATCGTTATCTGCACGTTGTCGACGTAGTTCGAGTTCCACAACGGCTCGTACATCGTGTTCGCAAAGCGCACCGCGAGGATGTTCTGCACCGTCTCCTTGCCGAGGTAGTGGTCGATGCGAAAGACCGACCCCGACTCGAAGACCTCGCCGACGATCCTGTTGAGTTCCTGCGCACTCGCGAGGTCGTGGCCGAACGGCTTCTCGATCACCACGCGACGCCACGAGTCCGGCGGGTCCTCCGCGAGCCCGGACGTCTTCAGGTGCTGCAGCACGACGGGGAACAGGCCGGGTGGGATCGACAGGTAGAACGCGTGATTGCCGCCCGTGCCGCGGGAGGCGTCGAGTTCGGCGACGACGTCCTTGAGGCGCAGGTAGGCATCCTCATCACCGAGGTCGCCCTGCACGAAGCGGATGCCCTCGGCGAGCTGCTTCCACACCTCCTCACGGAAGGGCGTGCGCGCATGCTCGCGCACCGAGTCGTGGACGATCTGGGCGAAGTCCTGGTCCTCCCAGTCGCGCCTCGCGAAGCCGACGAGGCCGAAGCCCGGGGGAAGGAGGCCGCGATTGGCGAGGTCGTAGATCGCGGGCATGACCTTCTTACGCGAAAGATCGCCCGTGACGCCGAACAGCACCAAACCGCACGGTCCTGCGACCCGCGGCAGTCGTTGATCGAGGGGATCACGAAGCGGATTGATTGATTCCTCGGCAACCCGCTTGGGACTCACGTCAGGAACCAGTTCCCGCTGCTGTCGCAACGGTGGAGCGCAGTTGCTCCCACGAGTCGATGAACTTCGTGACACCTTCGCTCTCGAGCACAGCGAAGACGTCGGCCATGTCGACACCGACGTCGGCGAGGTCCGTCATCACGGCAGCGGACTCCTCGCGCGTTCCGGTGATCGAGTCGGCGACGATCACGCCCTGCGCCGCGACCGCGTCGAGGGTTGCCTCCGGCATCGTGTTGACGCACCCGCGCGCAGCAAGATCCACCACGTAACGCGTGGGGTCGTAGGCGGGATCCTTGACACCGGTTGACGCCCACAACGGACGCTGAACATTGGCACCCTGTGCGGCGAGCGCCTGCCACCGGTCCGTGGCAAGTCCGTCGATGTGCGCGGACCAGGCAAGACGTGCGTTGGCGATCGCGGCCTTGCCGAGCAACGCCAGTGCCTCGGGTGTGCCGATCTTCTTCAGTCGCGCGTCGATTTCGGTATCGATCCGGCTGACGAAGAAGCTCGCGACTGACTGGATGGTGCTCAGGTCGATGCCGGCGGCGGCCGCCTTCTCCAGTCCGCTCATGTATGCGTCGACGACCTCGAGGTAGCGCTCGACGGAGAAGATCAAGGTCACGTTGACGCTGATGCCCGACCCGATCACTGCAGTGATCGCGGGCAGCCCCGCCTCGGTTGCTGGGATCTTGATCAGCGCATTGGGCCGGTCCACCGTCTGCCACAACTCGCCGGCCTGGGTGATGGTCTCGTCGGTGACGTTGGCCAGCCGCGGGTCGACCTCGATCGATACGCGTCCGTCGACTCCGCCGCTCTCCTTGTACAGATCGGCGAAGACATCGCAGGCCGAGCGAACGTCGTCCGTCGTCAGGACGCGGATGATCGCGTCGACGTCCGAGCCCCCACCGGCGAGTCCGGTCAGCTGGTCGGCGTATGCGGTCGCACCGGTCGAGATGGCCTTGTCGAAGATGCTCGGGTTAGTCGTGACTCCGCGCACGCACTCCTCGGCGACCAGTTTCGCGAGATTTCCGGACGTGAGGCGGTGGCGATCGAGGTCGTCGAGCCAGATCGATACGCCGGCGTCGGTGAGCGCCTGAAGGCGGGGGTTCGCGCTGCTTGGCATGGTTCTCGTGCTCCTGTCGTTAGTGAGTCAGTCGCGAGCGGCAGCAGTGATGCTGTCGCGGGCGGCGGCGATGATGTTCTCGACGGTGATGCCGAACTCGCGGTAGAGCACCTTGTAGTCGGCGCTCGCGCCGAAGTGGTCAAGCCCGATGACGCGGCCGCTGTCGCCGACGTACTTCCACCAGCCGAGGGTCGCGCCCGCCTCGACGGACACGCGAGCGCGGACCGACGGCAGCAGCACACTGTCGCGGTACCCGAGGTCCTGCGCGTCGAACCACTCCAGACAAGGCATGGAGATCACGCGCGCCCCAACGCCGTCGGCCTCGAGCGCCGCAGCTGCCTCGAGTGCGAGCGAGACCTCGGATCCGGTTGCCAGCAGCAGGACCTTGGGGTCGTCTGAGTCGGCGACCACGTACGCGCCCCGAGCGACTCCGTCGCGCACCGTGTCGATATCGGTGGTGGCGGTAGGCACGTTCTGCCGCGTGAGGATCAGGCCGGCCGGCGCGCGGTGGTGCAGGACGGTCCGCCAGGCGGCGGTGGTCTCGTTGGCGTCCGCGGGGCGCACGACGTTGAGTCCGGGAATCGCACGCAGGGCCCACAGGTGCTCGACCGGCTGATGTGTCGGGCCGTCCTCGCCGAGGCCGATCGAGTCGTGCGTCCACACGTAGGTGACCGCGGTCTGCATGAGCGCGGCCAGACGGACGGCGCCTCTCATGTAATCGGAGAAGACCAGGAACGTGCCGCCGAAGGGGCGGGTGAGCCCGTCGACCGCGATGCCGTTGAGGATCGAGCCCATCGCGTGCTCACGGATGCCGAAGTGCATGACGCGGCCGTACGGCGACGGGTTGGGCATCGTGCTGCTCGCCGGCAGGAAGCTGGGAGCGCCCTCGATCGTCGTGAGGTTCGACTCCGCCAGGTCGGCGGAGCCGCCCCAGAGCTCGGGCATGACTGGCGCGATCGCGTTGATGACTTCGCCCGAAGCCTTGCGCGTGGCGACCGAACCGCCCGGCTCGAACCACGGGAACGCGGCCTCCAGTCCGTCGGGGAGCTCCTGCGCGAGCAGCCGGTCCAGCAGCGCCGCGTTGCCAGGCTCGCTGCTGCGCCAGGCGCTGTAGGCGGCGTCCCAATCGGTGCGGGCCGAGTCAACCCGGTGGCGCAGGTTGCCGCGCACGCGGTCAAGCAGTTCGGCATCGAAGGCGAAGTGCGCATCGGGGTCCAAGCCCAGGAGCACCTTCGTCGCGCGGATCTCGTCCTCGCCGAGCGCGGAGCCGTGCGACTTCCCGGTGTTGCGCAGGTTGGGTGCGGGCCACGCGATGGTGGTGCGCAGTTTGATGAACGTCGGACGGTCCTTCTCGGCCTTCGCAGCCTCGATCGCGGCGTACAGTCCCTCGACGTCGACCGAGCCGTCCGCGTTCTCGGCAACGTAGTGGGTCGCCCAGCCGTATGCCTCGTATCGGGCGCAGACGTCCTCGTGGAATGCGACGCCGGTGTCGCCCTCAATGGAGATGTGGTTGTCGTCGTAGATGACGCACAGGCGGTTCAGGTGCTGAAGCCCAGCCAGAGACGAGGCCTCCGAGGTGACGCCCTCCTCGAGGCAGCCGTCGCCGGCAATGACCCAGATGCGGTGGTCGAAGGGGCTCTCGCCGTCGGCCGTGTCCGGGTCGAACAGGCCGCGCTCGTAGCGCGCTGCCATGGCCATGCCTACCGCGTTCGACAAGCCCTGGCCCAGCGGGCCGGTCGTTGTCTCGATGCCCGCAGTGTGGCCGTGCTCGGGGTGACCGGGCGTGCGGCTGCCCCAGGTGCGAAATGACTCGAGGTCGGTCATCGACAGGCCGTATCCGGACAGGAACAGCTGGCTGTACAGAGTGAGGCTGGTGTGCCCGTTGGACAGGACGAACCTGTCGCGGCCCAGCCAGCTCGGATCGAGCGGATCGTGGCGCATGACCTTCTGGAACAGCAGGTAGGCAACGGGTGCAAGACTCATCGCCGTGCCAGGGTGGCCGTTCCCGACGCGCTGCACGGCGTCGGCCGCTAGCGCTCGGAGGTAGGCGATCGCGCGGTCGTCGTCTTCCGACCAGTCGAGTGGGGCGGCAGACGGTGACAAGGACGCTGACGTGGTCATGCGAGGACCCTAGCCAACGCGCTCCACCGGCGAACAGCGATCATGGTCCTTGAGTACGCTGTTCATCATTCGGACTCTCGGAGGCTAGGTGAAGACTGCAGTGCGCTCTGAGCGCCCCGTCACCTTTGGCCAACGCGTCAAGGCCCACGTCGCGCTGACGAAGCCGCGAATCGTCGAACTCCTCCTGGCGACGGCGCTGCCTACCGCGTTCCTCGCGGCGGGTGGCCTCCCGCCGCTGTGGCCCACCGTTGGGGTACTGATCGGCGGGACTCTGGCCGCCGGGTCGGCGAACACGTTCAACAGCGTCTACGACCGTGACATCGATGCGCTGATGGGCCGCACCTTCCACCGCCCGGCAGCGATGGGCGTCGTGTCCGCAGGGGCCGGCGTGGTCCAGGGCATGGTGCTCGCGCTGGCCAGCGCGGTCGTGCTGATCACGATGGCCAACCGGCTGGCGTCCGCGCTGGCACTGATCGCGATCGGGTTCTACGCCATCGTCTACACGATGGTGCTCAAGCGCCGCACGTCGCAGAACATCGTGTGGGGCGGCGCCGCAGGCTGCATGCCGGTGCTGATCGCCTGGGCCGCGATCACCGGGTCGCTGACCTGGACGCCGGTGATCTTGTTCCTCATCATCTTCTTCTGGACGCCGCCGCACTACTGGCCGTTGGCGATGAAGTTCCGCGACGACTACGAGGCAGCGGGAGTTCCGATGCTGCCGGTTGTCGCGTCCGAGGCGGTCGTCGCGCGCAGCATCGTCATCTACACGTGGGTCATGGTCGCGACGTCGCTCGCGCTCATCCCGGTCGCGCCAATGGGTTGGGTCTATGGCATCGGTGCAGCCATCCTCGGTGCCGCGTTCCTCAATCAGGCCTACCGACTGCGACGCGCAGTTGCGCGCGGTTCTGAGGTCACGCCGACCGCGATGAAGCTCTTCCACTGGTCGATCACCTACCTGTCGCTGCTGTTCCTGCTCGTCGCGATCGACCCCTTCGTCTTCTGAGCGCCATGCCGCTGACCTTGTGCGTTCTGCTGTGGGCGCTGCCGGGCCGGGACACTCAGCTCGCCGAGTACGAGGACGCGGTTCTGGCACTGCTGCCGGAGCACGGCGGCACGCTCATGAGCCGAGTCCGCAATATCGAGGCCAACGAATCGCCAACGGAGGTCCAGGTCATCGAGCTCGTCGACGAAGCCGCGCTGGCGTCCTTCATGGCCGATCCCGCTCGACTGGCACTTGCGCCGCTTCGCGAGGCGTCGATCGCCCGCACCGAAGTCATCCGCGCCACCCAGATCTGACCGCCGACCTTGAGGTTTGGCACCCTCTCGGCGATGCCGGAGGGTGCCAAACCTCAAGGTCGGCGGGAGTTGTTGGGTGTTAGGGCGCGTTCGCCGCTTCGATCGGGGTGCCGCGGGTTCGCAACGATGCGGGTATGAACAGGACGGCCACCCAGACCAGGCCGGCGCCGAGGACGTGGATTGTCACCAGCACGGCGGGGAGTCCCGCGAAGTACTGCGTGTAGCCGACGATGCCCTGCGCGACGGCGATCCCCAGCAGGAGCGAGGTGCGCCGAACGCCCGCACGCGGACCGTTGATGACCGCAAGCAGGACTAGCAGGCCGATCGTCAGACCGAGGAATAGCAGCACGACATCGGCGTGCAGCCATGAGATCGTGCGCGGGTCGAAGGGGTATCGGTTCTCGGACTTCGCATCTCCGCTATGGGGTCCACTCCCGGTGACGAGGACCCCGAGGATGACGACCACCGCGCTGACCGCGACCAGGGAGTAGGCGAGCCAGCGTGCAGCGGCCGGCACGAGATGCACCACAGGTCGATCACCGGGATCGCTCGCGCGAACGACGAGGACAACGCAGCCAGCGATGAGTGCCATCGACAGCAGGAAGTGCGCGGACACGGTCGCGGGATCCAGGCCGGTGCGGACCGTGATGCCACCAAGGATCGCCTGGGCGAAGGTCCCGACGAACGGAATGAAGGCAAGCGCGAGAATCACCGGACGGGCAGTTAGGCCGGCAACCTTGCGCGCTCGTCGATCCCACAGCGCCGCACCGATGGCAGCGATGGCGGCAACGACCAGCACGAACGTCAGCATGCGGTTCCCGAACTCGACGTACTTGTGCCAGGACTCCTCCTGGCGTGAAACCGGAACGTACGAGCCCTCGACGCACTCGGGCCAGGTCGGGCAGCCAAGCCCGGATCCGGTCAGTCGTACGACCGCACCCGTGACGATGATGCCGACCTGAACGACGAGGTTCGCAATGAAGACGCCACGCACCAATGGGGTGCAAGGCCCGGTGGGGGCTCTCACGTTTTCACTCTATGACCAGCGGAACGTGCGCGCAGACACGGTCGTCCCGGCAACGAGCCAGCCGAGCAGAACCAGGATCGAACTGAGGGCGGGGGAGGTGCCGTCGACGAGTGCCTGCGTCAACGAATCGGCAAGCGCACCACTGGGCAGCCATGGGGCGATCGTGGCCATCGGTTCCGGCAAGGACGCGGCCGGGATGATCACTCCACCGAAGAGGATGAGCGCGAGGAACAGTCCGTTGGCGATAGCCAGAACGGCCTCAGCTCGGAACAGTCCGGCCAGCGCAACGCCGCACGAGGCGAACGCCGCAGTACCCAGCACGATGAGGAGCGGGGCCCACAAGGTCGCCATGGCAGGCCGCCAACCGATGGCGAAGGCCGTGATGCAGACCGCTCCCGCGGAGAGCGCGGTTACCGTCAACGTCGCAAGAGCCTTGCCGACCAGAAGTTCAATTCGACTGAGCGGAGTCGTACCGAGGAAGCGAAGGGCGCCGGATCGTCGTTCAAAGCCGGTCGCGATGGCTAGCGACGTGAACGCCGCGCTGATCACCGAGACGGTCAGCACCGTGGCAAGTGCCTGGGACACGCGGTCCGCGCCGTACGCGTCCGGCATCAATGACGTGAGGCCAAGGCCGAGCAGGAGTGCCACGGGAATCACGAATGTGAGCAGGAGCTGTTCGCCATTGCGAAGCAGGAGTCGGATCTCCCACCCCGCCTGCCTCAGTGCGCGGGTGCTCATCAGTTCGCCTCGACGAGTGCCTGCACGACATCGTCCAGAGATCTCCTGCCGACGATCAGGTCGCTCGTCGAAACACCGTTCTGACCGCACCAGCCCGCGACGACCCCGAGAGCCGTCGGATCCTCACCCGCGTTGATCCGGAGCGTCCCCTGCTCCTGCTCCTGCTCGTCGATGACGGCCGACGTCGGCAGCGCCGAGCGCAACGCGTCGACGTCGATGCCCGCGGGAACCCGCAGCCAGATCGTCTCGGCGTCACCGACAAGCTCGCTGACGGAGCCGTGGTGCACGTCGCGTCCGCTGGCGACAACGACGATCTGGTCCGCTAGTCGTTCGACGTCGTCCATGAGGTGCGTCGTGAGCACGACCGTCGCGCCGCGAGCTGTGAGCCCGCGTACGAGGTCGTGGAATGTCCGACGCCCCGCGGAGTCGAGGCCGGCAGTCGGCTCGTCGAGGAAGACGAGGTCGGGCCGTCCGACGAGTGCAAGGGCGCACTTGACCCGTTGCTGCTCACCGCCGGACAGCCGACGGATGGTGGTGCGTGTCCGGGGATCGATGCCCAGCGCGGTGAGCAGCGTGACGGAATCCTCGGCGCGCTCGTAGAGGCCGGCCACGTGGCGGACCAGTTCGAGCGGACGGGCCGTCGGGTAGAGGCCGCCGTCCTGGAGCATCACACCGACGCGCGCTCGCAGGGCGGACCCATCCCGCTCGCCCAGCACGTCGATCGTCCCCGAATGCGCCGTCCGCAGCCCGATGCAGGTCTCGACGGTGGTCGTCTTCCCCGCTCCGTTGGGCCCGACCAGGGCCAGAACCTGGCCCGCAGGAGCGGAAAACGACAGTCCGTCGACCACATTTCGGTCGCCGTAGCGGACCACGAGGTCCTCGACGAGGACGGCGGGATGGGGCACGGTGGGAGTGTAGGCGGGGGTCGAGTTGGCGCTCTCGGGTATTTACGCAACAATGGTGTTGTGAAATTCCCCGGAGAGGCTGCTGAGCGCGTCGCACGCGCTCTCCTCACCGCTGGACCCTCCACGGCGACCGATCTGGCCGAGCTTCTGGCCATGACCCCTGCGGGCATCCGCCGGATCCTGGGCGGCCTCATGGATTCCGGGCTCGTCGTGGCTCACGATCGCGCCCCTTACGGCCCGTCGCCCAAGCGCGGCCGCGGCCGACCGAGCAGCGTCTTCAGCCTCACCCCGCAGGGCCGCGCCGCGTGCGACCAGTCCTACGACGACCTCGCTGTCGAAGCACTGCGCTTCATGTCCGAGGCCTACGGGCCTTCCGCGGTCGAGGCATTCGCGACCCAGCGCGCAAATCGCATGGCCACCGCCATGGTTCCTGACGGCGCCACCACTGCGTCCCCTCACGAAGTGGCCGCGGCGCTGAGCCTGGCCGGCTATGCCGCGGAGATCACCCCGCTTGGCGGTGTCGCGGTGCAGTTGTGCCAGCATCACTGCCCGGTGGTCGACGCGGCACGCGAGTTCCCGGTCATGTGCGAGGCCGAGACCACCGCCCTGGGGAATGTCCTGGGCACCCACGTCACCCGACTTGCCACGCTCGCCCACGGCGACGAGGTCTGTACAGCCGTCATTCCGTTTGATGCCCACACCGTCGCCAGTCGCGACACCCTCGGAAAGGTCTCAGTATGAGTACCGCAGCGCAGGAAACCGCCGCCACGATCGACGACATCGGCACCTACGAGTACGGGTGGCATGACAAGAGCGACGCCGGGGCCACCGCTCGCCGCGGTATCAACGAGGACGTCGTCCGCGATATCTCCGCCAAGAAGAGCGAGCCCGACTGGATGCTCGAGATGCGCCTGAAGGGCCTTCGTCTCTTCGAGCGCAAGCCCATGCCGACTTGGGGCTCGGACCTCAGCGGCATCGACTTCGATAACATCAAGTACTTCGTGCGCTCTACCGAGAAGCAGGCGGCCAGCTGGGACGACCTGCCCGACGACATCCGCAACACCTACGACCGCCTGGGCATCCCCGAGGCCGAGAAGCAGCGCCTCGTGTCCGGCGTCGCAGCTCAGTACGAGTCGGAGGTCGTCTACCACGCGATCCGCGAGGACCTCGAGGCCGAGGGCGTACTGTTCCTCGACACCGACACCGGCCTGCGCGAGCACGAGGACATCTTCCGCGAGCACTTCGGCTCGATCATCCCGCCCGGTGACAACAAGTTCGCGGCACTGAACACCGCGGTGTGGTCAGGCGGCTCGTTCATCTACGTGCCCAAGGGCGTCAAGGTCGACATCCCGCTGCAGGCCTACTTCCGGATCAACACCGAGAACATGGGCCAGTTCGAGCGCACGCTGATCATCGTCGACGAGGGTGCGTACGTGCACTACGTCGAGGGCTGCACCGCGCCGATCTACTCCAGCGACTCGCTGCACTCGGCCGTCGTCGAGATCATCGTCCGCAAGGGTGCGCGCTGTCGCTACACGACGATCCAGAACTGGTCGAACAACGTGTACAACCTCGTCACGAAGCGCGCGGTCGCACAGGCCGGCGCGACGATGGAATGGGTCGACGGAAACATCGGCTCCAAGGTGACGATGAAGTACCCGGCCGTCTGGATGACTGGCGAGCACGCGAAGGGCGAGACCCTGTCGATCGCATTCGCCGGTGAGGGCCAGCACCAGGATGCCGGCGCCAAGATGGTGCACGCGGCGCCCAACACGTCCTCGTCGATCGTGTCGAAGTCCGTCGCCCGTGGCGGCGGCCGCACCTCGTACCGCGGGCTCGTGCAGATCCTCGAGGGCTCGCACAACTCACGCAGCACGGTTCGCTGCGACGCCCTGCTCGTCGATGACATCTCACGCTCCGACACGTACCCGTACGTCGACGTGCGCGAGGACGACGTGTCCATGGGACACGAGGCCACCGTCTCCAAGATCAGTGCAGACCAGTTGTTCTACCTCATGTCGCGTGGCATGACCGAAGACGAGGCCATGGCGATGATCGTTCGTGGCTTCATCGAGCCGATCGCGCGCGAACTCCCGATGGAGTACGCGCTCGAGCTCAACCGGCTCATCGAACTGCAGATGGAAGGCGCTGTCGGGTGACCCTGCTTGCCGCTCCGCCGGTCGACCTGGCTCCCAGGCTCGCATCGGCGAATATCAACGACTTTTCCGTTCCACTCGGCCGCGAGGAGGAATGGCGCTTCGCGCCAGTGTCCGACCTCGGCTGGTTCATGGAGCCCGATGCCGACGCGGGCGTTCTCACCGCGACTCCGTCCGCTCACGTGTCAGTCGTTCCGGCGGCCGACGCCACGGCTTCACGGTGGCTGCCGACCGATCGTCCTTCGGCCATCGCCCGCGCTGGCGTGCGGTCGATCATCAACGTACGCATCCGGGCCGAGGAGATCGTCGACGAGCCGATCGTCGTGAACCTCAGCGCGTCTGGCCCGAAGAACTACGGCCACATCGACGTGCGCATCGGCCGGCATGCCCGCGCGACCGTCGTCATCGTCCACGATTCCTCAGTCGACGTCAGCGGCTCGATCGTCGCCGAGCTCGGCGATGGCGCGGAGCTCACGATGCTGTCGATCATCGATGGTCCGCCCGAGCATGCGCACCTGTGGCAGTGGCACACCGACATCGGGCGCGACGCGCGCTTCGTCGGCTCGGTCGTGACCCTCGGCGGCCGAATCGTTCGCATCCTCCCGTCGGTGTCCTACGACGGACCCGGCGGCAGCGCCGAACTGCTCGGCGCGTTCCTCGCCGACGGGCCGCAGTACCTCGAGCACCGGATCTTCGTCGAGCACGACCAACCGCACTGTTCGAGCAACGTCGTCTACAAGGGCGCGTTGTCGGGCGCAGGTGCGCACACGGTCTGGATCGGCGACGTCCTCGTCAGGCGCGAGGCCATCGGCATCGATACCTACGAGCTCAACCGCAACCTGCTCCTCGACGACGGCCCCCGCGCAGACTCGGTCCCGAACCTGGAACTGGAGACGGGCGATGTCGCAAGCGCCGGCCACGCGAGTGCCACCGGCCGCTTCGACGACGAGCAGCTGTTCTACCTGCAGTCGCGCGGCATCACCGAGCGCCTCGCTCGACAGCTCGTCGTTCGCGGCTTCTTCGTCGACGTGCTGTCGCGGATTCCCTCGACGGAGTGGCGTGAGTTGATCCTCGCCCGCATCTCCAACCGTCTTGGCATGTCGGAGGGGGAGAGCGAATGAGCGAGTTCACCACAGTGTGCCTTCTCGCTGACATCGCTCCGAGATCAGCGAAGCGGGTGGCCGTCGATGGCCAGACGATCGCCGTCGTCAACACCGACGAGGGCATCTTCGCCGTCCAGGACCGCTGCTCCCACGCCGACGTGTCCTTGTCCGAGGGCGAGGTCGACGGCTGCACGATCGAGTGCTGGCTGCACGGCTCGGCGTTCGATCTGCGCAACGGACTGCCGCTCAGCCTGCCCGCAATCGAGCCGATCGCGACCTACGCGGTGCGCATCGACGGAGAGGGCGACGCGGCCGCCATCCAGATCGACCCGACACCCAACCGCGTGCACAGCGCCGGCCCTCCTGCCTTCAACTAGTCCGAACACTAAGAACAGAGGAATCACAATGAGCACCCTGGTCATCAAGGACCTGCATGCGTCGGTTACCACCGATGCCGGCCCGCGCGAGATCCTGCGCGGAGTCACGCTCACCATCGAGTCCGGCAGCACGCACGCGGTCATGGGCCCGAACGGGTCCGGCAAGTCGACGCTCGCCTACGTCATCGCCGGACACCCGAAGTACGTCGTGACGCAGGGCTCGATTGAGCTCGACGGGCAGGACGTCCTTGCGCTCACCGTCGATGCCCGTGCGCGGGCAGGGCTGTTCCTCGCCATGCAGTACCCCGTCGAGGTGCCCGGCGTCTCCGTCTCGAACTTCCTGCGCACCTCGGTCACGGCTGTCCGCGGCGAGGCACCGAAGCTGCGCACCTGGGTCAAGGAGATGAAGGACGCGATGTCCGGCCTCCAGATGGACCCGGCCTTCGCCGAGCGCAATGTCAACGAGGGGTTCTCGGGCGGCGAGAAGAAGCGCCACGAGATCCTGCAGATGTCACTGCTGAAGCCGAAGATCGCGGTGCTCGACGAGACCGACTCCGGCCTCGATGTCGACGCACTGCGCGTGGTGTCCGAGGGCGTCAATGAGTTCCGCACGCACAGCGATGCAGGCATCCTGCTGATCACGCACTACACGCGCATCCTGCGGTACATCGCCCCCGATTTCGTGCACGTGTTCTACGACGGCCAGATCGTCGAGAGCGGCGGCCCCGAGCTGGCGAACGTGCTCGAGACCGACGGCTACGAGCGCTTCATCACGGCGCCGGCGTCCTAGTCATGACCGACACACTCGACGTCTCGAGGATCAGGAAGGACTTCCCGATCCTCGAGCGTTCTGTGCGCAACGGGCGGCCGCTCGTCTACCTCGACAGCGGTGCGACGAGCCAGAAGCCGACGGTCGTGCTCGACGCCGAGCGCCACTTCTACGAGACCAGCAACGCTGGCGTGCATCGCGGCGCGCACCAACTGGCCGAGGAGTCCACGGACGCGTACGAGAACGCGCGAGCCGACATGGCGCGCTTCGTTTCTGCGGAAGCGGACGATCTCGTGTTCACCAAGAACTCCACCGAGAGCCTGAACCTCGCCGCGTACGCGTTCTCGAACGCAACCGCGCTGGCAGCTCACTCAACTCGGTCGATCGACCCTCGGTTCGTGCTGGCACCTGGCGACACTGTCGTTGTCACCGAGATGGAGCATCACGCGAATCTCGTGCCCTGGCAGGAACTCTGCGCGAAGACCGGCGCAACTCTGCGCTGGATCGGCCTCACCGACGACGGCCGTCTGAACCTCGACGACCTTGATCGGGTCATCGACAGCAGTACCAAGATCGTGTCGCTCGTGCACCAGTCGAACATCCTCGGCACCGTCAATCCGGTTCAGCTCGTGATGGACAAGGCGAAGTCGGTCGGTGCGATCGGCATCATCGACGCCAGCCAGTCGGTCCCGCACATGCCCGTCGACGTCCCCTCGCTCGGCGCGGATCTGGTCGCCTGGACCGGCCACAAGATGCTCGGACCGACGGGCATCGGCGTCCTGTGGGGACGCACGGAGATCCTCGACTCCATGCCGCCATTCCTGTCGGGCGGCTCGATGATCGAGTCCGTGCATATGGACGGCTCGACCTTCGCCGCGCCTCCCGCACGCTTCGAGGCCGGTTCGCCCATGACCGCCCAGGCCGTCGGCCTCGCCGCCGCAGTCCACTATCTCGAGGCACTCGGCATGGCTGCCGTTGCTGCCCACGAGCACTCGTTGACCGAGTACACCCTCGCCGCCCTGCAGGCGATGCGCGGTGTGCGGATCATCGGCCCGCAGGACGCTCACGATCGCGGCGGCGCGATCTCCTTCGTCGTCGACGGAATCCATCCCCATGACGTCGGCCAGTTCCTCGACGACCGTGGAGTGGCCGTGCGTGTGGGCCATCACTGCGCGTGGCCGACCTGCCGCCGGTTCGGCGTGCCGGCTACGACGCGCATCTCCACCTACGTCTACAACGACACGAGCGACATCGATGTCGCGATCACGGGCATCGAGGCCGCCCAGGCCTTCTTCGGGGTATGACATGAGCGTCGAGTCGCTGTATCAGGACATCATCCTCGATCACTACAAGCACCCGCGTGGGCGTCATCTCCTTGAGCAGCCATCGGGGGAGTCGCACCAGATCAATCCCACCTGCGGCGATGAGGTCACGGTGCAGGTCTCGCTGGACGAGCATGGTCACCTGGTCGTCGGCTACGAGGGCCAGGGCTGCTCGATCTCGCAGGCGAGCGCGAGCGTCATGTCCGAGCTGGTCACCGGCGCGGAGCCGGCCGCCGCGGACGAAGTCCGGCTCGGCTTCGTCGAGCTCATGCGCAGCAAGGGCAACGCGGAGCCCGACGAGGACCTGCTCGGCGACGGCATCGCGTTCGTGGGCGTCGCGAAGTACCCAGCCAGGATCAAGTGCGCCCTGCTGCCGTGGATGGCATTGCAGGACGCCGAGGCCAAGGCTGGCATCTCAGCCAGTTCAACCACCGCACCGAGCACCACGAATAAGGAGCAGTCATGAGCGTTGCCACTGACGACGACGTCATCGAGGCTATGAAGGATGTTGTTGACCCCGAGCTGGGCATCAACGTCGTGGACCTCGGTCTGGTGTACTCGGTGTCGGTCGACGACGCGAACATCGCGACCGTCGACATGACGTTGACGTCGGCCGCCTGCCCGCTCACCGACGTGATCGAGGACCAGACGCGCTCGGCACTGAGCAGCGTCGTCGATGACTTCCGGATCAACTGGGTCTGGATGCCGCCGTGGGGCCCTGACAAGATCACCGACGATGGCCGCGAGATGCTGCGGGCCCTCGGCTTCAACCTCTAATCCTCTCCACCGTCCGCCGACCTTGAGGTTGGCGCCGCTTTGCGGCGCCGATTCCCACGCCAACCTCAAGGTCGGCGATCACTAGAATTAGGCAACCATGATTTCCACCACCGGCCTCGAGGTTCGGGCCGGCTCCTCGCTGCTCATCGAGAACGCCACCCTTCGCATCGGTCGCGGCGATCGCATCGGCCTGGTCGGCCGCAACGGAGCGGGCAAGACGACGCTGACGCGGATCCTCGCCCAGGAGACCGAGCCGGCCTCCGGATCCGTCAACGTCACGGGCACAGTCGGCTACCTCCCGCAGGATCCCAGGTCTGGCGACCCGAATGAGATCTCCAAGGACCGGATCCTGGCCGCCCGCGGCCTGAACGACGTCGTTCGCCGCATGCAGGAGGCAAGCCTCGGCATGGGTACGACGGACGCGGCGGAGCGTGATCGGCTGATCGGTCGCTACACCCGCGCGGAGGCCGAGTTCGAGGCCCTCGGCGGGTACGCCGTGGAGTCCCAGGCCGACGCCATCGCCGCGAGCGTCGGGCTTCCCGAACGGATCCTCGACCAGCCGCTCGGCACTCTGTCGGGCGGTCAGCGTCGTCGAGTCGAGCTCGCGCGCATCCTCTTCGGCGGCTCCGAGGTTCTTCTCCTCGATGAGCCCACCAACCACCTTGACGCTGACTCGATCCGCTGGCTGCGCAAGTTCCTGGCCTCATACGAGGGCGGGTTCATCGTCATCAGCCACGACACCGAATTGCTGCAGGACACGGTCAACAAGGTGTGGCATCTTGACGCCAACCGCCGCGAGATCGACGTCTACTCCATGGGCTGGACGGCGTACCTGACCGCCCGAGAGACCGATGAGCGGCGCCGCAAGCGCGAGCGACGCAACGCCGAAGTGCAGGCCGAGACACTGCGCAACCAGGCTGAGCGCATGCGCGCGAAGGCCTCCAAGGCCAAGGCCGCGCAGTCGATGTTCAAGCGCGCGGACAAGGTCATGGCAGGCCTCGACGAGGTGCGGCGTTCAGACAAAGTCGCAGCTCTGCGATTCCCCGAGCCCAAGCCGTGCGGCAAGGTTCCACTGATGGCAACCGGCCTGTCCCGGTCCTACGGCTCGCTCGAGGTCTTCACCGACGTGGACCTTGCGATCGACCGGGGGAGTCGGGTCGTCATCATCGGCCTCAACGGCGCGGGAAAGACGACGCTGCTGCGCATCCTCGCGGGCGTGGACCAGTCCGACACTGGCGAGGTCGAGCCTGGGTTCGGCGCCGTGATCGGCTACTACGCGCAGGAGCACGAGACGCTGGACCCGAAGGCGACGGTCATGGAGACCATGGCGCACGCCGCCCCTCACCTCGACGACACCAAGCGCCGCACGGTGCTCGGCTCCTTCCTGTTCGAGGGCGACGCCGCGAGCAAGCTCACCGGCGTGCTCTCCGGAGGGGAGAAGACCCGTCTGGCCCTGGCCTGCCTCGTCGTCTCGGGAGCCAACGTCCTGCTGCTGGATGAGCCCACGAACAACCTCGACCCGGCCAGCCGTGAGGAGATCCTCGGAGCGCTCTCACGCTACGAAGGTGCCGTCGTGCTGGTCAGCCATGATCCGGGCGCCGTGGCGGCCCTGAACCCAGAGCGCGTCCTGATCCTCCCCGATGGGGATGAGGACCTGTGGAATGAGAGCTACTCCGATCTGGTTGAACTGGCCTGACAGAGGTTCGGTCTAGTTTGAGCGCCTGACAAGGGAGTACGGATGGCCGAGTTCGGCGACCACGACCACGTTCGGGTGGTACGCGAGGGCGACGTCGTGCGCGTCACCCTCACTAATCCCGACGCCCGCAATGCCCAGACTCCCGCCACCTGGCGCCGGCTGGCGGCCATTCCCGAGCTGCTCGACGACTCCGTGCGTGCGGTCGTGCTGTCTGCGGAGGGCAAGTCCTTCTCGGCGGGCCTCGATCGCCGCATGCTCACGCCCGAGGGCGTGCCCGGCGAGGAGTCGCTTCTGACCCTGTCCGGTCGCCCGGACGAGGAGCTCGAGGACTTCATTCGCCAGGCTCAGGCGGCGTTCGTCTGGTGGCGCTCGGTCCCGCAGGTCACCGTCGCGCTGGTCCACGGACACGCGATCGGCGCGGGATTCCAGCTGGCACTCGCATGCGACGTCATGATCGTCGCCGACGACGCGCAGCTCGCCATGCGCGAGACCTCCCTCGGCCTCGTGCCCGATCTCGGCGGCACCCAGCCGCTCGCCGACCGGGTCGGCTACTCGCGCGCGTTTGAGATCTGCGCACGCGGCCGCTTCGTCGGCGCGGAGGAGGCAGTGCGTCTGGGCATCGCGATCGACCAGGTTCCCGTCGATCAGTGGGACACCTACGTGACCGACTTCCTCGCCCCGATCATCGCGGCGCTGCCCGGGGCCGTGAGCGGCCTGAAGACGCTGCTCAACGGAGCCGCGTCCGACGCAGACCAGCCCGCCCGCGAGCGGCGCGCCCAGATGGAGCGCCTCATCGAGTTGCGCTCCCTGCTAGGCGGCTGACATGTCCATGAACGGATGGGAGATGTACCGCTCCCTCACGCGTGACCGATCGGTGAAGGACAAGAAGGTCAACCGCGCACTCGTGCGTCGCATCCTCGGCTACGCGTTGAAGTACCGGTCGCTCATCATCGTCTTCCTGATTCTCATGGTGCTCGCCTCGCTGCTCAGCGTCGCTCAGCCGCTCATGATCCCCAGGCTCGTCGACGACGGTATCAACGCCGGCAATCGCCAGGTCGTCACCGTCATGGCACTGCTGATCGCGCTGCTCGCCATTCTCGACGCGGGACTTGGGCTCATCGTGCGCTGGTACTCCTCGCGGATCGGCGAGGGACTGATCTTCGACCTTCGCACCGAGGTCTATGACCACGTGCAGCGCCAGTCGATCGCCTTCTTCACCCGCGCCCAGACCGGCGCGCTGATCTCGCGCCTGAACAACGACGTCATCGGCGCGCAGCAGGCCTTCACGTCGACGCTCGGCGGAGTGCTCGGCAACCTGATCTCCGTCGTCATCGTCCTGACGGCGATGTTCATCCTGTCGTGGCAGATCACGCTGGTGTCGTTGATCCTCGTCCCGCTGTTCCTGCTTCCCGCTCGTTGGATGGGCCGGAAGCTGCAGGGCATGACGCGCGAGCAGATGGGCATCAACGCGGACATGAGCACGCAGATGACCGAGCGCTTCAATGTCGCAGGCGCGTTGCTGGTGAAGCTGTTCGGCCGCCCCGACGACGAGGCGGCGTCCTTTTCCGCGCGAGCGGCGCGCACGCGCGATATCGGCGTGCGCTTGGCGATGGCCAACCGCTGGTTCTTCACGGGCCTCGTCCTGGTCGCGTCCCTCGCCACCGCCATCGTCTACGGACTCGGCGGAAACCTCGTGATCAGCGAGATCATCACTATCGGAACGCTGCTGGCCCTCGTCGGTCTTCTCGCGCAGCTCTATGGCCCGCTCACCGCACTGTCTAACGTGCGCGTCGACGTCATGACCGCGCTAGTCAGCTTCGAGCGCGTGTTCGAGGTGCTCGACCTGAAGCCGATGGTCACGCAGGCCGAGGACGCTCAGCCGCTTCCGGATGGAGCGCTCGGCGTCGAGTTCGCCAACGTCGTCTTCCACTACCCGACTCCTGCCGAGGTGTCGCTCGCGTCGCTGGAGTCGATCGCCCGTGAGGACACCACTGCCGTCGGGCAGGACGTGCTGAGCGGCATCAGCTTCACTGCTGCCCCCGGCTCGATGACCGCGCTGGTCGGACCGTCCGGAGCCGGCAAGACCACAACGACGGCACTGTTGACTCGCCTGTACGACGTCACCGGCGGCGCGATCAGCATCGGCGGTGTCGATGTGCGCAAGGTCACCGACGCGTCGTTACGTGAGGCGGTTGGCGTCGTCACGCAGGACTCGCACCTGTTCCACGACACCATCCGCGCCAACCTCGAGTACGCCCGCCCCGGCGCCACTGAGCAGGAGCTGCTCGAAGCCTGCGACTCGGCCCAGATCGGTCCGCTCATCGCCGCACTTCCCGACGGCCTCGACACCGTCGTCGGCGACCGCGGTCACCGCCTGTCCGGCGGCGAGAAGCAGCGCATCGCCCTCGCCCGCCTGCTGCTCAAGGGACCTCGCGTGGTCGTCCTCGACGAGGCCACCGCACACCTGGACAGCGAGAGCGAGGCGGCGGTGTCTCGAGCTCTTGACCATGCCCTGGAGGGGCGCACATCGGTGGTCATCGCCCACCGGCTGAGCACGATCAGGCGAGCCGACCAGATCCTCGTCATCGATCACGGCCAGGTGGTCGAACGCGGAACGCACGACGAACTGCTCTCGCGCGGCGGTGCCTACTTCGACCTGTACAACACGCAGTTCGCCGACGACGGGCCAGTCACGGCTGACGCGTGATGCCGCCGTCCACTCGGATCAGCGTGCCGGTCACGTAGGACGCGGCGGGGCTCAGGACAAACGCAGCAACACGTCCGAACTCGACAGGATCTCCATACCGGCGCAGTGGGATTCTCGCGCTCGACGCTGCGCGTGCGGCATCTGCATCACCCGATGCCGCGTCGAGCGCGGCGATCCGGTCCGTCGCGATCCGACCAGGCAGCAGGCCGTTCACGCGGATGCCTGAGGGGCCAACCTCATCGCCCAGGTCCTTGACGAGCATGGCCAGTCCTGGACGGTAGCCATTGCTGATGGACAGCCCCGTGAACACCTCGACTGCCGACGTGGACAGCACCCAGGCGAGCGAGCCGAAGGCCGTGCGGTCCGTCGCGGTGATGCCGGCGCACACGTCGCGTGCAGCTCGGATCGACCCGAGGAATACCGACTCGAAGGCACCGCGCCACTGCTCATCGGTCGTCGACAGCACCGATCCCGCTGGCGGACCGCCGACGCTGAGCAGCCCGCCGTCGAGGCGACCGAACCGCTGTACCGCGAACTCGACCGCGGCAGCCGAGACGCCAGCGTCTGCAAGATCTCCCGGAAAGGCCAGGGCGCTGGCTCCCAGTTCTGCGACGGCGGCGTCGAGCGCGTCGGAGGGTCGGGCGACGAGGACGACCCGAGCGCCCTCGTCGACGAGGACGCGTGCGGTTGCCAGTCCTAGTCCCTTGCTCGCGCCTGTGAGCAGGTAGACGCGTTCGGTCAGGTCGAGGTCCATGCCTTAGGCACCAGCCTTCTGTGCTTCAACTGCCGAGCGCTGCCTGTCCTCGATCGCCTCGCGACGCAGGAAGAAGAACCAGCCGCCGACTGCGACGAAGGCGAAGATCAGCCACTGGACCGCGTAGGAGATGTTGCGGCTCTCGTCAACATCCGGAAGCGGCAACGCGGTGAGCTCCTCCTCCGCCGGCACCGATACCTGAAGCTGGATGTAGCCGCTGAAGGGATCGGACACGGTCGGCAGCAGGGCGGGCGCGACCGCAGCGATCTGTCCGGCCGGCAGTCCGGTGTTCGCGTCGGGGTCGGCATCCTCGAACGGTCGGAGATAGCCGGTGACGTCGACCGTGCCGCTCGGCGGCTCACCGACGGCCGGAGTGGACAGCGCATCGCCAGCGGTGGGAAGCCAGCCCCGATTGACCCAGACCACTGTGCCGTCGGCCTCGCGCAGCGCTGCCATGGCCCAGAAGCCGTTGTGCGCATCGAGAGGCCTTTTGCGCACCAGAACCTGGGAACCCGGCAGGTATGTTCCCGACACCGTCACGTGCCGCCACTGGTCAAGGTCCTCGATGGCCCCATCGGTGATCGACACGTCGTCGAGGGGCAGCGGTGTGGCAGCCAGGGCGTTCTGCAACTCGATGCGCTGCTCACGCTTGTCCTCAGCGCGGTGCCACTGCCACAGGCTGAGGAGGCCGAATGCCGTTATCGAGACCACGACAACGATGGTGAACCCGAGCCAGCGTCGCGTGCGCAGGAGCGAGAACATCACGACGCCACTCTACGGTGCGGAATACCCCTGGGGCGGGCTGCTGATCGCTGGCCCGGGGGAGGGAAGGGCTGGTCGTGAGACCGGTGCAACACCCATGTCACCCGGCTCGTCGTTCTCGCGGCCGGCATTCGCGATGACAACCGCAACGTAGGGGAGAACAACAGCTCCCGCGATCAGGAACCAGCGTGGCCAGCCCGGCACGACGATGGCGGCGAGCACGCAGGCCGTGCGGATGCCCATGGAGATCAGGTAGCGGCGGGTGCGGCCGGTCTGCTCCTGACTCAGCGCACGGTTGGCCTCCGTGATCGTGTAGATCTCCGAGGGCTCTGCCTTTGCCATGGTCACACGGTAAGCCAAGATGGGGCCTTGCGCCCTCCCGGATCGACCGGGGGCAAGAGGAGGACCAGTGTCCGACCGCACGTACGCCCTGAACGAGATCGTCGGGACGTCGAAAGTGGGTATCGACGAGGCGATTCGCAACGGGGTCACTCGCGCCGCCAAGACGATCGAGCACCTCGACTGGTTCGAGGTCACCCAGGTCCGCGGCTACATCCTGGACGGAGGAGTCGAACACTTCCAGGTCACGATGAAGGTCGGCTCACGCCTCGAGGACGCCTGACGGTGCCAGATGCCGAGCGCTCGACGCCCACGCATGTAGGGCGGTCCGTCGACCGACTGATCAACTTCAGCGACGCGGTTGTGGCCGTGGCGGTGACGCTGCTCGCCTTGCCGCTGGTCGACATCCCCGGGCCGCAGGGCGACCAGACATTCTGGGATGTCTTCAGTGCGCACGGCGGCGAAGTCGGCGCCTTCTTGTTCACGTTCTATGTCGTGACGTTGATGTGGCTCGTTCACAACCGGATCCTCAACTCGATCACCAACTACGACGGTCCGCTCTTCTGGTTCAACGCGTCGTGGCTGGTCGTGATCGTGCTACTCCCGTGGTTCAGTTCGATGTACGGCGGCGATGCATGGGACCACCCAAGTGTCGGCCTGGCGTATTGGGTCGCGCTCGCCCTGATCAGCTTCCTCACGTCGGCGATGGGCATTCACCTCCGTAAGCACCCTGAATTGCTCGCCGATGACGCACCCCGCTACACGCCCAGGGAGACGCGGATACTCGCCTGGCGCGGGCCTGTCCTCGGCGCGTACTTCCTCCTCACCGGCCTGGTGTGGATGGTGTCGCCCGCGGTAGGTGCCTACATGCCGTTGGGGATCATTCCGCTCAGCATCTGGCTCAGGCCGGCACGCCGGATTGGCGGCACACCCGGCGATCCCGAACCATTGGAGGCAGCATGACCGACACCACCACCCCCCTTCGTATTGCTCTCGTCACGGGCGGAAATCGCGGCATCGGGCTCGCCACCTGCCTGCGCCTGCGCGAATCCGGGCTGACGGTCATTGCCGGAACTCGCTCCGGTGAGGCGCCCGAGGGTCTCGATGCGGTTCGGATCGACGTGAGCTCACCGGAGTCCATCGAGGCCGCGTTCACCGAGGTCGAGGAGCGCTTTGGACGCGTCGACGTGCTCGTCGCGAACGCCGGCATCACACGCGACGGCCTGCTCATGCGCATGAGCGACGACGACATCGACATCGTGCTGCAGACCAACCTCGCCGGCAGCATCCGGCTCGCACGCCGCGCGCTGCGCGGGATGATCAAGGCGCGCTCGGGACGCATCATCTTCGTGTCGTCGGTCGTGTGGGCGGCCGGCTCCGGGGGCCAGGTGAACTACGCGGCCTCCAAGGCGGGACTCGTCGGTGCTGCGCGCTCGCTCGCGCGCGAAGTCGGGTCCCGTGGCATCACCGTCAACGTCATCGCGCCTGGCTTTGTCGAGACCGACATGACGGCAGAGCTCGACGATGCGCGCAAGGCGGAGATCCTCGGAGGCGTACCGCTTGGTCGCTATGCTCAACCCGTCGAGATCGCCGAGGCCGTGGACTTCCTGGCCAATGCGTCATACATCACCGGAGCCGTGATTCCGGTCGACGGTGGTCTGGGCATGGGGCACTAGCCGACGGTCGACACGGAGGAACGATGGGACTGCTCGACGGCAAGAGGATCCTCGTCACTGGTGTTCTCACCGATCAGTCGATCGCCTTCGAGGTGGCTCGCATCGCGCAGCAGCAGGGCGCGACCGTGATCCTGACCTCCTTCGGTCGCACGATGGGACTCACGAAGCGCTCGTCAGGGCGGCTGCCGGAGCCGACGCAGATCGTCGAGCTCGACGTCACCAACACCGATGACCTGGCCGCGCTCGCTGAGCGCGTGCGCGCGCATGTCGACGGGCTTGACGGTGTTCTGCATTCCGTCGGGTTCGCGCCCGAGGCGGCCCTCGGCGGCAATTTCCTGCACACCGAATGGGCAGATGTCGCGACCGCGATCCACGTGTCCGCGTACTCGCTTAAGGCTCTTGCCATGGCGGCTCGCCCGCTGATGAGTTCAGGCGGGTCCATCGTCGGACTCGACTTCGATGCAACAGTCGCATGGCCCAAGTACGACTGGATGGGCGTGGCCAAGGCGGCGTTCGAGAGCACCTCGCGCTACCTCGCACGCGACCTCGGCCCGGACGGCATTCGCGTCAACCTCGTAGCCGCGGGCCCACTGCGAACCATGGCCGCCAAGAGCATTCCCGGATTCGATGACTTCAAGGCCGTGTGGGACGAGCGCGCTCCGCTCACCTGGGATCTGGATGACCCGGTTCCTGCGGCCAAGGCCTGCGTCGCGCTGCTGTCGGACTGGTTCCCGGCGACGACCGGCGAGATCGTGCACGTCGACGGCGGAGTCCACTCGCAGGGCGCCTAGTCGTGGCTCGCCAACTCATCCTCATCAGGCACGCGAAGAGCGACTATCCCTTCGGCGTCGCCGACCACGACCGACCTCTGAATGATCGTGGTCGACGAGATGCCCCCGAGATCGGCCACTGGCTGGATCGCCACGTCGCATGGCCGCAAGGCGAGCCTCCGCTGGTCCTCGTGTCGTCCGCAAACCGCGCTCAGACGACCTGGCAGCTCGCGTCTCGCACGCTCTCCGCGCGGTGGGACGAGCGCGACGAGAAAACCGAGGCGCGGATCTACGAGGCATCCACGAGGGCACTCGTCACCATCATCGACGAATGCCCCGACTCCGTGACGACGCTCGTCCTGGTCGGCCACAACCCGGGACTCGCCGCCCTTGTCGACACGCTGTGCGTTGAAGACGACTTGCGAATCACCGCGACGGAGAAGTTCCCGACGAGCGCTATCGCAGTACTCGAGACTCGGGAGCCATGGAATGTCGCAACCGGCCTGACCGAGGCATTCCGCGTCGCGAAGTTCGCCGTGCCGCGCGGCCGCGAACCGGGCTGATCGTCAGCCTCGCGCTTCGAGGTCCTCGCGTGCATCTGCTGACTCGATCTCCTCGCGCGTGATCCCGAGCAGGAAGAGCACCGAATCGAGGTAGGGGACATTGAGTGCGGTGTCGGCAGCGTCGCGCGCTGCAGCCTTGCCATTGAACGCGATTCCCAGGCCGGAGGCTTCCAGCATGTCGACATCGTTGGCGCCGTCCCCGATGGCGATCGTGCGCCGCGCGGGGATCTCGTACTCGCGCGCGAAGTCCTCGAGCGCGGTGCGCTTACCGAGGCGATCAATGACCGGTCCGATGACCTCACCGGTCAGGAAGCCGTCGACAACCTCAAGCGTGTTCGCCCGCACATCGGTGACGCCGAGCTCGGCCGCAATCGGTGCGATGACCGAGGTGAACCCCCCGGAGACGAGCGCGACCCGGTAGCCCAGGCGATTGAGGGTGCGGCACAGAGTTCGTGCGCCCGGCGTCAGCGTGATGCGCTCCCTGACGCGATCGACGGCAGCCTCATCAAGGCCGCGAAGCAGGGCCACCCGGGCGCGCAGGGCCTGCTCGAAGTCCAACTCGCCGTGCATCGCAGCCTCGGTGATGGCCGCGACCTGAGCCATGACGCCCGCCTCGTCGGCAAGCAGGTCGATCACCTCGTCCTGGATGAAGGTCGAGTCGACGTCGAGCACGACGAGGTACTGGCCGCGACGGTCCAGCCCAGCCTCCTGCACCGCGATGTCAACGGCCTGCTCTGCAGCAATCGTGGCCAGCGGCCGACGGAGGTCCGCAACGGAGACGCCGGACCCCTCGAGGACGATCGCTGTCACCGGATACGACGCGATGCGCCGGATGCGGTCGATGTTTCCGCCCCGGTCTGCGATCTCGGCCGCGACGTGGGCGACCGCCCCCGGAGTGAGGGGCGCGCCCAGCACGGTGACGTGGATGCGATTGCGTCGGCGCTCGTCGTCCTCGGCGGCCCCGGGAACCGTCTCGATGTCCATGTCGAGGTCCGCGGCAGCACGACGCATCGCGGTGCGAACTGCCGCCATGGCGGAGTCATCCCCGGTGACCTCGAGCAGGACGGCGAGGATCAGGCGGCCGCGAACGACGAGTTGCTCGATATCGAGAACGTTGACGCGGAACTGCTCCAGGCTGGAGAACAACCGCTTCGTGACGCCGGGCCGATCGTTCCCGGTGAGCGTGATCAGCAGCGTGCGGCGGTCAGCGTCCATGTCGAGGCAACGGTAGTGCGCCGACCTATGGAGCACCGCCTAGGGTTGCGGTGTGCCGAGCGTCGTCGTACTGAGCGATGTGTCTGTGCGCCGAGGAACCTCAATGCTCCTGTCGGATGTGTCCTGGTCGGTCGACGAGGGCGAGCGCTGGGTGGTTCTCGGCCCCAACGGTGCGGGGAAGACCACCCTCATGCTGATCCTCGCCGGCCTCATGTTCCCGACCGCCGGCAGCGTCGAGTTGCTCGACGAGGTTCCCGGGGCCGTGTCGATGTCCGAGCTGCGCACGCGCATCGGCTGGGCGAGCAGCGCGCTCGCCGGCGACATACCGCCGCGCGAAGCCGTCCTCAACGTCGTCATGACGGGTGCGCATGCGGTGACGGGTCGGTGGCGCGAGGAGTACGACGAGCAGGACCTGGCACGTGCGCAGGGACTGCTCGTCGATTGGGGCCTTGAGGAATTCTCGAACCGCACCTTCGGCACGCTGTCCGAGGGGGAGCGCAAGCGCTCGCTCATCGCACGGTCGCTGATGGCCGACCCCGAACTGCTCCTGCTCGACGAGCCCGGAGCGGGGCTGGACCTTGGCGGGCGCGAGGACCTGGTCTCGCGAATGCGACGGCTGGCACTGGACCCGGGCGCACCGACCCAGATCGTCGTGACGCACCACGTGGAGGAGATCCCTGAGGGATTCACCCATGGGCTGCTGCTGCGCGGCGGGCGGGTGGTCACGTCCGGTCGCCTCGGCGACGTCCTCACCTCCGCGCACCTCACCGAGACCTTCGGGCTGCCCATCGAGGTGCAGTCCGAGGCCGGTCGCTGGCACGCGCGTCGGGCGCAAGGCTGATCGACGTGGAGTTCAGCACCCTCGCCCTGCTGGCCGCGGCGGGCTTCGCCGGCGGCTTCATCAATGCGGCGGTCGGATCGGGGACGCTGATCGTCTACCCCGCGCTGGTAGCGGCGGGACTCGCACCCGTATCCGCAAACGGCACAAACACTGCCGGCCTGTCGCCGGGCAACTTCGCCGCCGCCTGGGCCTATCGACGCGAGTTGCGCGAGAGGTTGACCGAACTCCGCAAGCCGCTGATCGCAGCAGTCATAGGTGCGGCGATCGGAGCAACGCTGGTCGTATCCCTGCCGAGCAAGGTCTTCACCTCCATCGTTCCCTGGCTCGTCGCCAGCGCGACCGTCCTCGTCGCCGCGCAACCACTCGTGGTCCGATGGCTGCGATCTCGACCTCAGGTCGAACGCCGGGCGCTGTGGCCCTGGTCGGGAGCAGTAGGCGTCTACGGGGGCTACTTCGGCGCTGCCCAGGGAGTAATGCTCATGGCCGTACTCGGGCTGGTCTACGACTCCGACACCCAGCGCTCGAATGCGGCGAAGAACATCCTCGCGGCCACCGCGAACCTCACGGCCGCGGTCGTCTTCGCAATCAGCGGAGCCGTGGTGTGGCTGGCGGCGCTCGCCGTGGCGATTGGATCGGTTCCCGGTGGGTACGTGGGAGGTCGAGTCAGCCGGCTCCTGCCGAACTACGTGCTGCGTGCTCTCGTCGTCCTGGTGGGGGTCGGCGCGACCGTGTACCTCGTGGTGTCCAGATAGTTGCGGCCCGACTTGTAACGTTGCAGTAGGTCTCCGGGCAGCACTAAGAAAGGGAAGAACGTCGTCGTGGTCAAGCGCGTGCTGGTCGCCATCCTCGCGGTGCTGCTCCTCGTAGTCGGGGGAGCGCTCGCCACCGCTGCGGTCTGGGCTCACAGCGCCTTCGACTCGAACGGCGTGATGCGCTTCGATGCCGGCACGATCGATCCCGGACCGGACGCGAGGTCGACGATCATCGACGTCGACCGGTACCAGGCATCCGTGCCCTACATCGGCGAGTTGGGCACCACCCGGCTAGCGGTGTCGACCGGTGAGGGCAGCGATCCGTCCAACATCTTGTTCATCGGCGCGGCCGCGACGCCCGATGTCGACACCTTCGTCAAGGGAAGCGCGTACGCCGTCGCCCTGCGCGACGGCTCCGAGTGGACCACCCGCGAGGTTCCCGGAGCACTCATTCCGCCGCTGCCGCGTGACCAGACCTTCTGGCTCGCGCAGGATGTCGGCCGCAACCCCGGGATCGCGGTCCCGGACGACAGGCCGTTGACACTGGTCGTCATGCACCCGGCGGGCGTGCCAAGCGGACCGCTCGTGATGTCGATCGACTTCGCGATCCCGCAGGTTGCCAGGTGGGTGCTCGGCATGGCCATCGCGGCCGGCGTGCTCCTGATCGCGGGCATCGTCCTGCTCATCGTGGTGGTGCGGATGCGTGGCCGTCGCGGGCGCCATGAGGGAGATGTCGTCGAGGTCGTGCCCGACACACCGGTCCTCGTGGCAACCGCTGACGCGCCCGCCGAAGCGCCAGCAGTCGAGGCCGCCGACAAGGACACGGCAGTCGCCGCCGTCGCCGCGGTCGCGGAGGAGGCACCTGCGGTCGAGGCGCCGACAGCAACTGAAACCGTGCCCGAAGCGGAAGGCGAAGCGATCGTCCTCGCGGACGCGGTACTCGCGGAAGCCGTCATCGACGACGAGGTCACCGAGGCTCCCGCAGTAACGGAGCCTGCGGACGACGCGGCCGTTGCAGAGGCCCCTCCGGCTGAGGCCCCCGTAGCCGAGGCCCCCGTAGCCGAGACGTTGTTCGACACCGCGCCGGAACCTCAGGGCGAGGCCGACGTCGTGCCAGAGGGGGCAGCCGAGGAGGGCGCCGACCCCTCGGCGACCACCAAGCATGTCTGAGGCCGAGGCCAGCGACCGAATACTGACGATTCCGAACGCGCTCAGCTTCATCCGGCTGCTCGGGGTTCCACTCTTCCTCTGGCTTGTTCTGGTCCCCGAGGCGGACGTGTGGGCATTCGTCGTGCTCGCTATCGCCAGCGCCACGGACTGGCTGGACGGCGCGCTCGCTCGCGCCCTGAACCAGCGAAGCAAGCTGGGCATCCTGCTCGACCCGCTGGCCGATCGCCTGTACATCGCCGCCACGCTGCTCGGCCTGGCGATCCGCTCCATCATCCCGTGGTGGCTCGTGGCGATTCTCGTGGCGCGGGAACTGATGCTGCTGTGCCTGGTGCCCATGCTCCGTCGCAGCGGCCGAGTGGCCCTGCCCGTCACCTACGTCGGCAAGGCAGGCACCTTCTGCCTGTTGTGGGGCTTCCCCCTGCTCCTGTTGGGCGGGCTGCCCTCGTGGTACGGAACGGCAGCTCTTGCGTGCGGATGGGCGTTCGCGCTGTGGGGAACAGCGCTGTACTGGTGGGCCGGAGTCGGATACGTGCGACAAGCCCTGGCGCTGCGAGCCGCGGCATGACCAGGGCGGCGCATGTCCGCCCCATCGACGATGCGGACGACGTTCCCGGCATCCTCGAGAGGTTCCTGTCCGACGTGGCCGTCGACGAGTACGCCGACGTGCCGCCGCGCACGTCGCGCACGGATGTCAGTCCACGCCGTCCGTCGACGTGGATCGGTCTGATGGTCGCCGCGGTCGTAGGGCTCATCATCATCGCCTCGCTTCTGAACACCCGGCTCTCCAGCGATGAGCGCCAGCAGACACGCGGGCTGCTGAGCGATCGAGTTCAGGTGCTGTCGGAATCGGTGGAGTCCCGTCAGGCCGTGGTGGACCAGCAGTCGTCCGACGTCCAGGCGCTGCAGGACCGTCTTCTCGCCGAGTCCGATGCTGGGCCCGCCCGTGCTGCGTCCATCGGCGCACTGTCTGCGCAGGCGGCCACCGCCGAACTGTCGGGACGCGGCCTTGTCGTGACGATCGACGACGCCCCAGATGCCGAGGCGGGTTCGTTGAACCGCGTTCTCGACCGCGACCTTCAGGACATCGTGAACGCCCTCTGGCGAGCTGGGGCATCCGGGATCGCGATCAACGATCAACGGCTCACCGAGGCCACGGCGATCCGCGCAGCCGGCGAGGCGATCCTCGTGAACTACCAGCCGCTCACTCGCCCGTACGTGCTCACGTCCGTGGGCGCGACGGATTCCGCGAGCGAGAACTCGGGCGTCCTCGGACTGCTCGACGGGCTGTCGGCGGACTACGGACTGGTCACCGAAGTCCAGGTCGGTGACATAGCGTTGCCAGCAGGCGAACTGCGCAGCCCCAGGTTCGCGACATCGACAACGGCCGGGGGAGGCGCGAGCCAGTGATCGCTCTCATCGGACTTCTCGTGGGGGTCGCGGTCGGCATCCTGTGGCACCCCATCGTGCCGATCTGGCTGGAGCCCTACCTGCCGATCGCCATCGTCGCCGCGATCGACGCCGTCTTCGGTGGATTCCGCGCGCTGATCGAACGTCGGTTCGACGAGCGCATCTTCGTCGTCAGCTTCCTGTCCAACGTCCTGATCGCGTCGTTCCTCGTCTTCTTGGGAGACCAGCTCGGCGTGGGCGCGCAGATGTCGACAGGCGTCGTCGTGGTCCTCGCCATGCGAATCTTCGCTAACGCGGCCGCAGTCCGGCGCATCCTGTTCCGCGCGTGATCCGATGACCGACCCGCAGCCCACCGCGACCCCTAGCGACGCTTCGCCGGAGAAGGCGCCAGAGGAGGATTCGGGATGGTCGGTCCTCCGGCAGCTTGCGTTCACCCCCGGGCGCCCGCACCTGGTTATCGGCCTGCTGTTCTTGATACTCGGACTCCTGGTCACGGTCGCGCTATTCCGGCCCGGTGTCGATGAGCCCTGGCGCAATGCGCGCACCGAGGACCTCGTCCAGATTCTCGACGACCTCGGTGCTCGTCAGGAGCGACTCGACGCGGAGTCCGCGCGCCTGACCGGCCTGCAGGCCGATCTCGAACGAGGATCGACGGTCGAGGCACTCGCGGAGTCGCAAAGGCAGTTGGCTGCTCTGGAGGTTCTTGCGGGAACGACGCCCGTCAGTGGACCGGGGCTGGAGATCACCATCACGGACACTGGTGGCCAGGTCGACTCGACGGTGCTCCTCGACGCCGTCCAGGAACTGCGCGACGCCGGTGCCGAGGCCATCCAGGTGGGGCAGTCGCGGGTCGTCGTCGACACCTGGTTCGGCGACGGCCCCGACGGCATCGTCGTCAGCGGCGCACCGCTGGCGGCTCCGATCACGATCCTCGCGATCGGCGATCCGGAAGGCCTCGCCGCCGCCATGCGCATTCCAGGTGGCCTCGCCGACTCGGTCCGCACGCGCGGTGCCGACTTTGAGGCTTCGACTGCTCAGTCTTTGAGCATCTCCGTTACAGTTCCGAGCACGACGCAGTAGTCACGTACGCATCACACGAGTGGCAGCCGGGAGGCCTGAAATGTACCCAGAGGAGTTGCGCTACACCGCCGAGCATGAGTGGGTGCGCAGCACGTCCTCGGGAACCGTCGTGTTCGGCATCACGGACTTCGCGCAGGACTCCCTCGGCGACATCGTGTACGTGTCACTGCCTGCGGTGGGCGCGGCGCTGGCCGCCGGTGCACCGTGCGGTGAAGTTGAGTCGACCAAGAGTGTCAGCGACATCTACTCACCGCTGTCAGGCGAGGTAGTCGCCACCAACTCAGGCCTCGATGCAACACCGGAGTCGGTCAACTCAGATGCTTACGGCGAAGGCTGGATGGTCGAGCTTCGCCCGGACGACCCCTCGGCGATCGATGGCCTGCTGACTCCGGCCGACTACCAGGCCTTGGTCGAGAAGGGCTAGTCCGGTGGCAATCAGCTGTGCGATCTGCGGGCACGAGAACGCGGATGATGACAGGTTCTGCGGCTCGTGCGGCTCGCCGCTGACCGCCGAGGCGTTCGAGATCCTTGAGCACACCGGCTCCATCACGTCGATCATCTCCACCGGCAGCGGCGGCACCTCGGGCGGAATGAGCCCGGTCGGTTCAGGTCGCCAGTTCGAGCTGCCCTCCGGCAGCGCGCTCTTCGTGGTTCATCGCGGACCGGGCGAGGGCACGGAGTTCACCCTCGAGCCGACGGCGGGAACGGTCAGCATCGGCAGAGCCCCCGAGGCCGGGATCTTCCTCGACGATGTGACGGTCAGCCGGCACCATGCCGAACTGCGGTACGGCGCCGAAGGATGGAGCATCCGCGACGACGGCAGCCTCAACGGCACTTACGTGAACCGCGTGCGTGTTGAGGATCAGCGCCTCAACGGCGGCGACGAGGTCCAGATCGGGAAGTTCCGCTTCGTCTTCCTGCTCGGACTTGATGCCCCGTCATGACCGAGGGCATGGGTGAGTCCGACCACGGAATCGTGAGCGGCACCATCAGTATCGGCGAGGTCCTCAGCCTGCTGCGCAAGGAGTTCCCCGACGTCACGATCAGCAAGATCCGATTCCTCGAGGCCGAGGGTCTGGTGTCGCCCGAGCGGACGTCTTCCGGCTATCGCCGCTTCAGCCAGCACGACATCAACCAGCTCCGCGCGGTCCTCACCCTCCAGCGCGACCAGTACCTGCCGCTGAAGGTTATCCGCGACCACATCGGCGACGGCATCCCCGATCCCGACGCACCGCCGAAGAGTCCCATCGCCGGAAATGGCATGCAACCCGATGACTTCAGGCCAGGCGCTGGTCGCGTGCGCATGACGCGCGAAGAGCTGGCCGAGGCGTCGGGCATACCCGAGACGTTCGTCGCGCAGCTCGAGAGCATCGGCCTGGTGTGGGCAACGTCCGCCGGTCACTACGACGAGGACGCGCTGGCCATCGCATCGATCGCATCACGCCTGTCCGTCTTCGGCATCGAGGCCCGGCACCTGCGGCCCTTCAGGGTGGTCGCGGACCGCGAGACCGGCCTCGTCGAGCAGATGGCCGTGCCGTACTCCCAGCCACGGGACCGAGACGGGCGCGAGCGCGAGCAGGAGACCATCCGCGAGCTGGCCTCGCTGTTCGTCCACCTGCATGCAGCACTGCTCCGCGCCGAGCTCACCCGCGGCGGACGCGGCTGACCCGACGCGCGAATCTTCGGGGCGGGCTACCCTGTGAGGGTGCTGGATCTCGAGGTCGTCGGTGTGCGCGTGGAGATGCCGTCGAACAACCCCATCGTGCTGCTGCGCGACCGGGCTGGTGGGCGTTACCTGCCCATCTGGGTCGGAGCCGTCGAGGCAACCGCCATCGCCTACGCGCAGCAGGGAATCGTGCCGCCGAGGCCGCTCACCCACGACCTGCTCAGGGACATCCTCGCGGCGCTCGACATCCAGTTGACCGAGGTGCGAATCACCTCCCTGGAAGACGGCGTCTTCTACGCGCTGCTGGTGTTCAGCAACGGCACCGAGGTCAGCGCTCGGCCGTCCGACGCGATCGCGCTGGCGCTGCGGGTTGATGCTCCGATCCGCGGCGCCGTCGAGGTCATGGAGGAGGCGGGCATCGACCTGCCCGACGACGAGCCAGCCCCCGACGAGGACCAGGTGGAGAAGTTCCGCGAGTTCCTGGACCAGATTTCACCTGAGGATTTCGCCTCCTGAATCGCTCGATCCGGGCACCACGAACCTCAGCGAGAGGTTGAGACTTTGCCCGACGACACGCCGCACGCGGCCTTTGACGGCAGTCCCACCTGTCCCTAACGTCAAGCCCATCACCACAGACACATCGCTAGTGTGTGACACACGAGCAGGGCAACAGGAGGATGCAGTGACTGCACAGGGAAGCGTCCCGGACACGGCCAGCACGGCACCGGGGGAGTCCCAGGGCATGCTGTTCGACGATTCCACCTTGCGTCCGCTCCCCGCCAACATCGGCTACCGCGGCCCGATCGCGTGCTCCGCCGCCGGCATCACCTACCGCCAGCTCGACTACTGGGCGCGTACCGGACTCGTCGTCCCCTCGGTGCGCGCGGCCAGCGGCTCAGGCAGCCAGCGCCTCTACGGATTCCGCGACATCCTGGTGCTGCGCGTGGTCAAGCGACTGATCGACACCGGCGTCTCACTGCCCAATATCCGTGCGGCTGTCGACCACCTCGCCGAGCGCACCGGCGAGGACCTCGCCAGCCTGACGATCATGAGCGACGGCGCGAGCATCTACGAATGCCGCAGCGCCGACGAGGTTGTCGACCTGGTGCGCGGTGGCCAAGGCGTGTTCGGCATCGCCGTCGGCAGTGTGTGGCGCGAGGTTGAAGGGTCGCTCGCGAACCTGCCTGGCGAGGAGCAGGACGGCGAGATCATCGAACCCGTCGCCTCCGACGAGCTTGCCGAGCGTCGCGCTCGCCGTCACGCCGTCTAGTTGTAGGATTGCGTCGCTGATAGACCCCGTGCGGGAGAGACCTGGTTCGCCAGGCGCCGAAGGAGCAATCTCCCCGACAACCTCTCAGGCAGCAGGACCGCTCGGGGAAGGCACCTCTGGAAAGCGGGATCGACTCGTTCGATCCCTACCGACGGTGAAAGCCGACCGCCCGCGGCGGACGGTGAAGCTCTCAGGTCACGCAGTGCGTGGGCTACAGAGGGGGAGTGGCGGCCACGACCGTGGTCGCCGGCCCCGTGTGCCCTCGGGCATGCCCGCACCACAGAGGTGAGCCATGACCGCCGGAGATCCCGCCTTCTCAACCCGTCACATCGGACCCAGCGCCGCGGATCGTGACCGGATGCTGGCCGCCCTCGGCTACGCCGACCTTGACGAGTTCAGCGCAGCCGTCGTACCCGAGGTCATCCGCTGGCACGACGGACTCAACCTGCCGGCAGCAGCGAGCGAAGCGGACACCCTCACCGAACTGAGGGGCCTCGCTGCGCGCAACACCGTTCTCACGAGCATGATCGGCCTCGGCTACTCGGGTACGTACACGCCGGGCGTCATCACGCGGAACATCCTCGAGAACCCGGCCTGGTACACCGCCTACACGCCGTACCAGCCCGAGATCTCCCAGGGGCGCCTCGAGGCACTGCTCAACTTCCAGACCCTGGTCGAGGACCTCACCGCGCTGCCCGTCGCCGGCTCGTCCCTGCTCGACGAGCCGACCGCCGCCGCCGAGGCGATGGGTCTTGCACTGCGCACGAGCAAGACCAGCAACAGCATCCTTGTCGACGTCGACACCCACCCTCAGATACTTGCTGTGCTCCGGACGCGCGCCGAGCCGCTGGGCGTCGAGGTCGTCGTGGCGGACTTGTCCGGCGGCCTTCCCGACGGCGAGTTCGCCGGGGTGCTGATCAGCTACCCGGGATCGTCCGGTCGCATCCCCGACCTGGCAACGCTCATCGCCGCCGCGCACGAGCGCAAGGCACTCGCCCTCGTCACCACCGATCTGCTCGCGCTCACGCTCCTGACGCCGCCGGGTGAACTCGGAGCCGATGTCGTCGTCGGCTCGGCGCAGCGCTTCGGCGTCCCGCTCGGATTCGGTGGACCCCATGCCGGTTTCATGTCGGTGCGAGCCGGACTCGAGCGTGGACTGCCGGGCCGTCTGGTGGGTGTCAGCCTCGACGCTGATGGAGCACCCGCCTACCGCCTCGCGCTGCAGACCCGCGAGCAGCACATCCGCCGCGAGAAGGCCACGAGCAACATCTGCACCGCGCAGGTGCTCCTCGCAGTCATCTCGTCGATGTACGCCGCGTACCACGGGCCTTCGGGACTCACCGAGATCGCGAGGCGATCGCACGAGCACGCACGGGTCCTCGCGGCTGGAATTCTGCAGGCAGGCGGAGACCTCGCGACTACCGACTTCTTCGACACCGTTCGCTGGGCGGTGCCCGGCGGCGCCGAGGCGCTCGTTGCGGCCGCCCTGGCCGAGGGTGTCAACGTGCGTCTCATCGACGCGGACACCGTCTCGGCCAGCACCGATGAGCTGACCACGCCTGCGCATGTCGAAGCCGTGTGGCGCGCGTATGCCACCGTCAATGCCGTCGCGTCGGAGCTGAAGTACGACGAGGTGACTCCCGACGTCGACCTCGGTATCCCCGAGCGTGTTGTTCGGACCAGCCCCTTCCTGACCCACCCCGTCTTCTCCGCTCACCACAGCGAGACGTCGATGCTCCGCTACATCCGCAAGCTCGGCGATCGAGACATCGCCCTGGATCGCGCCATGATCCCGCTCGGCTCCTGCACTATGAAGCTCAACGCCACGACGGAGATGGAGCCCATCACCTGGCCCGAGTTCGCGAACATCCACCCATTCGCGCCTCTGGACCAGGCCGACGGCTACCTCGATCTCATTCGCACCCTCGAGGCGTGGCTGGTCGAGGTCACCGGCTACGACGCGGTCTCCCTCCAGCCGAATGCAGGCTCGCAGGGCGAGTTCGCCGGACTGCTTGCCATCCGTGCGTTCCATCGAGCGAACGGTCACGGAGAACGTGACATCTGCCTGATCCCCAGCAGCGCGCATGGCACGAATGCCGCGAGCGCGGTCATGGCGGGCATGCGCGTTGTCGTCGTCGCGTGCGACGAGCAGGGCAACGTGGATCTCGACGACCTGGGGGCCAAGGTCACCGAGCACGCGGACGACCTCGCCGCGCTGATGGTCACCTACCCCTCGACGCATGGTGTCTTCGAGACCGCAATCGGCGAGATCTGCGCGCTCGTCCACGATGCAGGCGGGCAGGTCTACGTCGACGGCGCGAACCTCAACGCGCTCGTGGGCCTGGCGAAGCCGGGGCGCTTCGGAGCCGACGTCTCCCACCTGAACCTGCACAAGACGTTCTGCATCCCCCACGGTGGCGGCGGACCGGGAGTTGGCCCCGTTGCCGTGCGATCACACCTGGCACCGTTCCTGCCGTCCCACCCGATCCATCCCGAGGCCGGACCACTCGGCCGCGGCGACGTCGACGGGGGAGTCGGCCCGGTCAGCGGAGCACCGTGGGGCAGTGCGGGCATCCTGCCCATCCCGTGGGCCTACATCCGCATGATGGGGCCAGACGGACTGCTCAAGGCGACGCAGACCGCCATCCTGTCCGCGAACTACATCGCCGCTCGACTTCGCGAGCACTACCCGGTCCTGTACTCAGGCGACAACGGGCTCGTCGCCCATGAGTGCATCCTCGATGTGCGTGCGATCACCGCAGCAACCGGCGTCACCGTCGACGACATCGCCAAGCGACTGATCGACTACGGCTTCCACGCGCCGACGATGTCGTTCCCCGTCGCGGGCACCTTGATGGTCGAGCCCACGGAGAGCGAGAGCCTGCACGAGGTCGATCGCTTCTGCGACGCGATGATCGCGATCAAGGGCGAGATTGACGAGGTGGCTGCAGGAACGTGGCCCGTCGACGACAGCCCGCTGCGCAACGCTCCGCATACGGCCGACTGTCTGATCGGGGAGTGGGATCACCCGTATCCCGCGCGGCTTGCCGCGTTCCCCGTTGAGTCGCTGCGGCAGGACAAGTACTGGCCACCGGTGCGTCGGATCGACGGCGCGTACGGAGATCGCAATCTCATCTGCTCGTGCCCGATGCCTGCGGAACTCGCAGCACGGTGATCTCCATCTTCGACATCGACGGGGTGCTCGCGGACGCGACTCACCGCGAACACCACGTCACGAAGAAGCCCAAGGACTGGGACGCCTTCTTCGGAGAGGTCGGGGGTGACGCCGTGATCGAGGAGGGCCGGCAGAGGCTGCTCGAGGAGTCGGCAAGGAACGACGTCGTCCTGCTCACGGGCCGGCCGGAGCGGTGCCGCGCCGACACGGTGGCATGGCTGGCGGCCAACGGAATGGGAACGCCCACGGTGCTCCTACGACCGGACTCGGACCGGCGTCCCGCAGCCGTCTTCAAGGCGGGGCTGATCGCCTCCATCGGGGCCCCCGAAGAGGTCGTCGTCGTGATCGATGACGACGATTCGGTGCTGGCGCGACTCGCGGGGATGGGATACCACACGGAGGCGTTTCCGCAAGCGCTACGGTGAGCACACCAACGAGCGGGAGACACCACACATGAATTCGGATTTCGGCACGTTCATCATCCAGATCATCTGGATCTTCATTTTCATCATGTTCTTCATGATCTGGTTCATGGTCCTCTTCGACCTGTTCGGCGATCACACGATGAAGGGCTGGCAGAAGGCCGTGTGGGTTGTTGCCCTCATCATCCTTCCCCCCATCTCGACGCTGATCTACCTGATCGTTCGCGGCAAGAGCATGTCCGAGCGTCGTCAGGCGGCCATGGAGAAGGCGCAGGCTCAGCAGAAGGCGTACATACAGTCCGCCGCAGGCACTGCTGCGTCGGCGACCGACGAGATCGCATCAGCCAAGGCGCTGCTCGACGCTGGCACGATCAACCAGAGCGAGTTCGATGCGCTGAAGGCCAAGGCCCTGGCGTAGTCCACGTTCGATAGGTTCGGCCCCGCTCGACTTCGGTCGGCGGGGCCGAACGCTTGTGAGGGGGACCCGGTGACGGACCATCCTCGGGATTCAGCGGTCCCGGGGCACGGCGTCAGTCTGCGATCTGCGGTCCGGGTCTGGGCATACATCGGCGTGAACAGCTTCGGCGGCCCGGCCGGCCAGATCGCGGTCATGCACAGGGAGATCGTCGAGCGACGCAACTGGGTCAGCGAGCGACGGTTCCTCCACGCCCTGAACTACTGCATGGTGCTGCCCGGCCCTGAGGCCCAGCAACTGGCCACCTACGTGGGGTGGCTCATGCACGGAGTACGCGGCGGAGTGTTCGCCGGATCGCTCTTCGTGATCCCCGGATTCATTGCCATGCTCGCCTTGTCGGTGATGTACGCCGTGTTCGGACAGGTCACGTGGGTGTCGGGGCTCCTCTTCGGCATCCAGGCTGCGGTCGTCGCGATCGTCGTCGAGGCGGTCATTCGCATCGGACGGCGCACCCTGCGAAGCACGGCGCTCCGCATCATCGCGGGATCGTCCTTCTTGGCGATCTTCGTCCTCAACATCCCGTTCCCACTGATCATCCTCGTGGCCGGGCTGTTCGGCTGGTTCGCTGGACGGTCGCGTCCGCACTGGTTCCCGCTCGGCCGACACGGACGCGAGACCGACGAGGACGGGCCGAAGGCCCTGCTGCCCGACGACGAGCACATCACTCGCACCGCGTCGAGATCGGCGCTTCGGGCAGCGGGCATCGCACTCGTGCTGTGGATGATTCCGGTGATCGGACTAGTCGTCCTGCTCGGCACGTCGAGCATCTTCACCCAGGAAGCACTCTTGTTTTCCAAGGCCGCCGTCGTCACCTTCGGCGGCGCCTACGCCGTGCTGGGATACGTGGCGCAGCAGGCGGTCGACCGATATGGCTGGATAACGCCGAACGACATGATCACCGGACTCGGGCTCGCCGAGACAACACCCGGCCCGTTGATCATGGTGGTTCAGTTCGTCGGCTTCCTCGCGGCCTATAACAACCCCGGATCACTCCCGCCGCTCCTCGCGGGCTTTCTCGGATCGGTGATCACCGTCTGGGTCACGTTCGTCCCGTGCTTCTTGTTCATCTTCCTGGGGGCGCCGTGGGTCGAGCGGCTCCGCGACAATCGCGCGCTCAGCCACGCTCTCACGGCAATCGGGGCCGCGGTCGCTGGCGTCGTCCTGAACCTCGCCGTGTGGTTCGCCCTCCACACGATGTTCGGGACGGTCACCGACGAGACGGTTGGCCCGTTCCACCTTTCCGTGCCCGAGTGGTCGAGCATCCAGTACGCATCGATCGCGATCTCGCTGGTCGCGGCAGTCCTCGTCTTCCGTTTCAAGGTCGGCACACTGAAGGTGCTCGCGGTGAGCGCCGCGCTCGGCACCGCCGTTGCGCTCCTGGGCCTCACATAGGGTCGTGAGCATGACGACTCTGCTAGTTCTGGGCGGCACGCAATGGCTCGGCCGCGAGATCGCGACGCAGGCTCGCGATCTCGGCATGCGGGTCACCTGCATCGCTCGCGGGGAGGCAGGGCCGCCAGCCGAGGGCATCGAGTTCGTGGCGGCGGACCGACGGGATACACATGCCTACGACGCGGTACGCGATCGCGACTGGGACGCCGTTGTCGATGTCTCCTGGCAGCCGGACTTCGTGGCCGGCGCGGTCGACGCACTCGCGCACCGCGCCGCCCACTGGACGTACGTCTCGTCTGGCTCTGTGTACGCGCGCAGCGACATTCCCGACTCCGACGAGTCATCGACCCGCCACGCGCCGCTGCCCGCAGGCGAGGCGGCGACGTGGGAGACGTACGGCCCGGCGAAGGCCGCATGCGAGGACCTCGTCGTTGCCGGACTGGGGGAGCGGGCATTCCTCGCCCGCGCGGGCCTCATCGGCGGCCCCGGCGACCCGAGCGACCGCTTCGGCTACTGGGTCTCGCGCTTTGCGCTCGCGGACGACGGGCCGGTGCTCGTTCCGGACAGCCCAGAGTTGTCGACGCAGCTCATCGATGTTCGCGATCTCGCCTCGTGGATCGTCGCCGCCGCGTCGATCGGTACGAAGGGCCCCATCAACGCGTGCGGCGCCGCGATGCCACTGTCCGACGTCGTCGCCCTGGCGGCCGACGTCGCTGGCTTCACCGGGGCGCAGGTCCTCGTCAGCCCCGAGTGGCTGGTCGAGCACGAGGTCGCCATCTGGTCCGGGCCGAGGTCGCTTCCGCTGTGGCTGAACCTTCCCGAGTACGCCGGTTTCAGCTGCCGCTCCGACGTGCGCGCCCTCGCGAACGGCCTGGTTCGCCGACCGCTCGTCGACACGACGCGCGACGTCCTGGCCGACGAGCGCGAACGCGGCCTCGATCGCCCCCGCAGGGCTGGCCTGGACCGGGCCGAGGAGCTTGAGCTGGTGGCGCTCGCCACCAGCTAGGTGCGCCACCTGACGGCCCTAGGGTGGTGCGCATGAGCGACGCGGCACTGTCCACCAACAAGCGCACGGTGACCGAGTACCTCGACGGGTTCCGCACGATGGACCACGCGAAGATCCTCAGCTGCCTCACCGACGACATCAAGTGGACGGTCTACGGCGCGTTCCAGTTGGAGGGCAAGGCCGCCTACGACGCCGCGATCGACGGCGAGGGCTTCGTCGGCGCACCGACGCTCACCGTCGTACGCATGGTCGAGGAGGGCGACGTGATCATGGCGGAGCTCACCGGAACCGTGCAGCGCGACACCGGCGAGACCTGGCAGATGTCGATGGCCGAGGTGTTCGTGATGCGAGATGGCAAGATCTGCGAGCGTCGTGCATGGGTCATCAACCTGACGGAGAACGACTTCCGCTAGTCCTCGCATTGGCCTGAATGACCAGGTCGATGAGATGCGCGACCCCGTTGTCATCGTTTCGTGCGACCACCATGTCCGCGGCGTCGATCACATCGGGGTGCGCGTTCGCCACGGCTGCCGCAACCCGAGCCCAGGCCAGCATCGGCAGGTCGTTGGGCATGTCGCCGATCGCCACGACGTCGTCGCTGCTGCGACCGAGCATGCTCACCACCTCGCTGAGTCCCGAACCCTTCGACACTCCGGCAGGACCCAGCTCGACCAGTCCGTCACCCTCCGAGAAGGTCACTGACGCCGACGGACCGACGAACTCGGCAATCTCCAGCAGGCGAGCGACAGTCACGTCCGTATGACGCCCGAGGAGTTTGAGGACACCGTCCGGCGCCAGGCGGTCGAGTGAGTCGATCGGGGAGCCGACGGGCATCGGCCACTTGTTGGCGTAGTGAGGTTCGTGCCCGTAGTGCGTGGGCGTCTCCACGGCGAAGGCGATCCCCGGCGCCAGCGCACGCAGTCTCGCGGCGATGTCCTGCACGTCAATATCGCGGAGTACTGCGGACGAGACGACGGCGTCCGTCTCCAGGTCCACGATGAGCGCGCCGTTCACGCAGATGACCAGCGCGTGCACATCGCGCAAGTTCAAGTCGCGAAGCGCCCAGTAGGGCCGGGCGGTGACGACGATCACCGTGATGCCGGCCTGCGCCGCGCGCTCCAGCGCCGTCCTCGTGCGCTCGCTGATCTGGCCCTCGGACGTCAAGAGGGTGCCGTCGAGATCGGTCGCGACGATCGAGATCCCCTCCAGCACGGAAGCGACCCTACGAGGTCCGGATGACGATTCGATACGCAACTGATGGTTGCACTTGCCGTCTTGACCCGCTAACCTCATGTGCAACCAAACATTGCAGGAGGAAGTCATGGAGTTCGGAACCATCGAGCGCGAGGTCTACGTCGACGCGTCACCCGAGATCGTGTTCGAGGTCGTCAGCAGTCCCGAGCACATCAAGGGCTGGTGGCCCGACGACGCGTCCTACGAACTGGTGCCGGGAGCGGTGGGGGAGATCGCCTTCGGCGACATCGGCACGGGCAGGAAGACAGAAACGTTCACGGTCCTCAACGTCCAGCCGCCCCGCAGCTTCACGTTCCGGTGGATCCATCCGGTCGACGAGGTCGCGGCCGCGGGCAACTCGCTGCTCGTCACCTTCGACCTGACGCCATCCGGCTCGGGAACCGTGGTGAAGATGACCGAGACCGGCTTCCGGGAGATGGGATGGGAGGCCGCGGTGCTCGAGGAGGCATACCGAGACCACGAGAACGGCTGGAACCACTTCATGCCGCGACTCGCGCCGTACGCCGCATCCGTTGCCGCGCGGTCATGATCACCGCGATCGACGACGACCTGTGGTCTGCGATCGGCGACCCGACACGACGGCGCATGCTCGACCTGCTCCTGACAAGCGGTCCGGGGACCGCTACCAGCCTGAGCGGAGGGCTGCCCGTCACCCGACAGGCCGTGTCCAAGCATCTGGCGGTGCTGGATCGAGTCGGACTCGTTCACGTCACCTCTGCGGGACGCGAGCGGATCTACCAGGTGGATGAAGCGCAGCTTGCCAAGGCGGTCGCGCAGTTGTCGTCCGTGGGCAGTGCGTGGGATGCACGACTGCACCGGATCAAGCAGATCGCCGAGGCGATCACACGCACGACCGAGACGAGATAGGAGATTCATCGCGGTGGACATACTGCACAGAGTCGGCGTCGTCACCCCGACGCCCGAGACGGTGTACGACGCGCTCACGAACGTGGACAGCCTCGCGGCGTGGTGGACGCAAGACACGAAGGGGAGCGGGGACGTCGGGGGAGTACTCGAGTTCCGCTTCCCTCCGGTTGGCGGGTTCGATATGCAGGTCGTCGACACGCAGCCCGCGCAGCGCGTCGAGTGGCTCGTCGTCGAGGGGCCTGAAGAGTGGATCGGCACGACCATCGAGTTCGACCTGCGCCAGGACGGCGACTACACGATCGTGCTGTTCAACCACCGGGACTGGAAGGAACCGGGGGAGTTCATGCACCACTGCAGCACGAAGTGGGGTCAGTTCCTCATGAGCCTGAAGTCGCTGGTGGAGACCGGCACGGGACAGCCCGCCCCGCGGGACGTTCAGATCAGCGACTGGCACTGAGCCCACGCTGGGATTTGCCGAAACAGCAACAGGGCTTGCTCTGATCGATGCCGTCGGCAACCCTTGCTGCATGACCAACGAGCAGCAGACCCAGGCGGCGTGGGACGAGAGATACGCAGGACAGCATCAAATGTGGAGCGGCAACCCCAACGGGGCGCTCGTCGCGGAACTGGCCGGGCTGACGCCCGGTCGCGTCCTCGACGTCGGCTGCGGCGAGGGAGCCGATGCGGTGTGGCTGGCCCGCGGAGGATGGGACGTCACGGCGCTTGAGCTCTCCGGAGTGGCGATCGAACGCGCGCAGGAGCACGCGCGCGATGCTGGCGTGGACATCACCTGGGTCCACTCAGGCTTCGTCGACGCGATGCTGCCTGCGAGATCCTTCGACCTGGTATCGGCGCTGTACCCCGTGCTGCTGAAGACACCAACCGCCGAGGCCGAGCGGGCATTGCTCGGCGCGGTCGCCGTCGGGGGAGTGCTGCTGTTCGTGCATCACGCAGATGTGGAGCACTCGCAGGCACACGACCCGCAGTTCGATCACGCAAACTATGTGTGGCCGTCGATGGTCAGGGAACTGCTCGACGACGACTGGGCTATCGAGGTCGACGAGCGGCGACCGCGGAGCACTCCCGACGGCGGTGCCGGTGCCCACCACGTCGACGACCTCGTCCTTCGCGCACGCCGCCTGCGCTGACCACTACGGCCGTGTGGGAGGTTTCCTTCATGGCAGTCGAGCACGGCGAGCGCGCATGCGTCTGATTGGCATGATGCTTGTGCGCAATTCCGCGTCGGAACTGCAGTCGACACTCGACGCCATGTCGACGTACTGCGACGCAGTTGTCGTCGTTGACGACCGCAGCGACGACGACACCCTCGATATCGCGCGCGCACATCACGTCGTGCGGGACGTCGTGTCGATGCCGGCGCCGAGCGGCCCGAATGTCGACTGGATGATTCCCGAAGCCACGTTGCTGGACACGCTGTACCGGCTGGCCGACAACGCGAATCCGGACTGGCTGATCAGGCTCGATGACGACGAGTACCTCGAGGGCGCGGAATCGCTCCGGGGCGTCCTCGCAGAGCAACCTGCCGAGGTGAGCGCGGTGAGATTCCCGCGAGTCTCGACGTGGAATGACTCCGACTACCCGCAGATGGTGCCATTGATGAGCAGTGCCTCGAGCATGAACGCGGTCGTGCTGCGGCACTATCCGGGGCTGGTCGCGGCCCAGCCGATGCACAACCTCCTCCCTCGCATCACCGAGGAACGCGGTCGGATCACGACCGATGAACGGGTCAGGTTCGTCCACACGGGCTGGAACACGCTGCATCGCCGGATCGAGCGTGCGCGCACCTACACGCGGCTCGATCCCACCTGCCAGTGGAACCACGGCACGGCATACGACCGTGGCCTTCTGTTCGGCTATTCGTTCGACGAACTCGACGACCTGAAGTCCGAATACGCTCGCCGGTCCGCAGCAGATGAGGTGCGGGTGTGAGCCTTCCCGGCCTTGAGTCGGCTGACGACGCCGAGCCTACGATTGCTGCTGTCCTTCACGACGCGAAGGTCCGCCAACTCCGTAGGACGTTCTCTCCAGATGGTGGACTCCCGGAGATCGTCGACCATGCAGAGAAGGTCCTCGCTGTTCTGGAGTCGGATGATGAGCGCAGCCAACTGCGGCGGATCATTGAGCGGTGGACCCGACTGCTCGCGGATAGTCACAAGCACGCCCACCGGGTCGACAGTGTCGGAACGATCGTGTCGGACGCGTCGTCGTGGGATCTACGAATCGGTGCGGAACGCGACGCGATGCCCACGTCGGTCGAGTTGTTTCCCACGGACACCGCTGAGCTGATCATGAGCATCGCGCACGACTGGTCGATGACCTCAGCTCCGACTCCGCAAGGACAGTTCACCGTCGTCATGCCCATCGGGGGACTCCTCCGCGCGAATCTCGCCAGGCCGGCATACGCGGCTGATCTCCTCGCGCGGGGCCTGATAACCGCGGAGATGGTCGTCGCACTCGCGAGCGAGCGTCAGACGTCGCCGGACGAGAGAGACCGGGCGCGCGCACTGGGCGCCCCCGAGGATTCCGAGCAGGCAGCATTGGCGTACGGGATGGAGCGCGCCTTCGGTTTCGGCCCAGGGGAGTGGTCGTCGACCGGGGCTCCTGGCCTAGTGCAGGCGGCAGATCAAGCCGGTGTCGCAGTGTTCATGGGCGCAGCTCCCGCCAATCACCTCGGGCGGCGCGCGACCACGGGGGAGGCGTTCGCCTGGTTGCTGGCAACCGCGCTTCTGCCAGATGACTCCGGCGTCCTGCAGATCACGGCGACGCACTGCCGGCTCGCCAACCATGTGGCACTCCTGACCACAGCCCCAACCACCATGCGCGTGCAAACCGTCGGGCGACCGGTCATGACCGGGGGACCCGTCAGGTCCCAGCAGTACCTGCAGGAGATCAAGGCCTTTGTCGACTGCCTTCCCGGTCTGCGCGCGTGGGCGACCCGCAGGCCGGTAACGTTCGCGGAGAACGTGACATGACTCGAGGAGGTGAGCCCGATGCACACACTGTCCATTCCGGGCGCTCCTGTGAGTTCACGATCGCGCGACTGACGTAGCCGTCGCGGGGAGCGCTACACGCTCTCTCAGAAGGCAACGACTATGAATCAAGCTCATCAAGTCTCGTCCTCCACGCTGTCCAACACAGCCCTGGTTCTCGCAGGAGCCGGAGCGGCCGGCAACGCCTGGCAACTCGGTCTCATAGCCGGGCTCTGCGAGAGCGGGGTCGACGTGACCATGGCCGACCTCATCATCGGGACGTCGGCAGGGTCGACGGTGGCGGCGCAGATCACCAGCGGCGTGCAACCGTCCGACATCTACAACGCCATCATCGCCGAAGTGCATCCGCCTCAGTCCGGGGGCGGCACGCAGCGCAGGGGAGCAGCTCCACACGTCTCGGGCGCGGACTACATGGCATGGTCCGATCGCATCATCGAAGCCGCGGAGGACGCCGCAGACATGCGTCGCGGAATGGGAGCAGCGGCTCTCGCCTTGGCCACCACCGACGACCCGACGCACTGGCGCAACGTTGTCGCGGCGCGGCTGCCGAGCCATGAGTGGCCCCAACAGGCAGTGCTCATCCCGGCCGTGAATGCCGGTACCGGCGAGCCTGTGGTGTTCCATCGCCACAGCGGAGTCGAGCTGATCGACGCGGTCGCCGCCAGCACGTCAGCGATGAGTCCGTACCGAATCGGCGACGACCGTTACCTCAATGGAGGCTACCGGCGCAGTTCGAACGCCGACCTCGCGAGCGGCTACCGCCTAGTACTGGTTCTGGACCCATTTAGCGGCAGGTCTCGGACGCCCGTGGCATGGGGATTGGACCTCGCGACCCAGGTTGCCGAACTGCGCGCCGACGGCAGCGCTGTCGAGACTGTCTTTCCTGACGCCGGTGCGGGCGACGTGTTCAACGCCAATGCACTCGACCCGTCGACGCGGCCGCAGGCCGCGCGGGGAGGCTACGAGCAGGGCAGAAACCTAGCTGAGCACCTGATGACGTTCTGGGGAGACGTCACTGACGTGCCGACGACTCGATAATGAGCACGTGGAGGCAAGGGAGATGCGCGATTGGTTCGCGGAATACCTCGACACATGCAACCGTCATGACCTCGGGGCGATCCGGACGTTCATCGATCCGTCGGTGCGGCGGGCACACCTGCCCGGTGGAGTGGACTCCTGGATCGCCGATCTGGCGGATCTCTTCCTCGGCTTTCCTGACTGGCAATGGCGGCGGATCCAACTGGTCGTCGAGGACGACCGAATCGCCGCGCACCTTCGCGGCAGCGGAACCCATCTCGGCATGTTCGGTGGGGTGTCACCAACCCGGTGGCATGCGAATGTTGCCGAGTTCGTCATCTACCGCGTGGTGAACGGTCTGATCACCGAAGCGTCCAGCTCTGCCGACAACCGTGAGCTGCTCGCTCGCCTTAGGACTGACAGGCAGTAGGTGCGCCCACGGGGAGCCGTCGTCCTTCCGTGAGAAACTACCGGAATGTCATAATGCACATTATCGGCGTTAAACGATCGGGAGTTGCGTTAGATGCAGGAACTCCCGGAATCTAGGTCGGGCGACCGCCTGGCCGCCACCTATGAACCTCCACAGCTGTGTAGCGGTCCGCCGAAAGGACTCCTCGTGCGTGATCGGCGCCTACTGCCTCAAGCAGAACCGCGGCACCGAGAACGAGCGAACCGTCGTCAGACAACAGCGGCCCCGCCGCGATGAGGCTGCTCTTCTCTGACGCTAACTCCGGGTCGGATGCCGCCGTGTCCACGCTGAATCCAATGACGAGATAGGCGTTGGAGATAGTCAGCGGCGTTCTGAAATCCCACATAGTGCGTCCCAGGCTGTTGCTCCACCGGCGCACCATCACGTCGCGGTAAGCGCCGAGCTGGTAGCCAGGTTCGTCAAAGGCAAAAGCTCGAGCGGCGCTGGGACTCTCCAGATCGAGGATATGGACGCTTCCGCTCAGGGTCCCGTCTTCGCAGAAGGTCGGTCCGCGAGCGATCATCGTTCGAGCGAACCGGTCCATGTATGACCAGTGGCGCTCAACGGTTTCGGCCCTCAACGCCGAGGATCCCGGTCGATCTCGGTGGTAACAGAAGAACTCCATCTCTGGAGAGTTGTCGACTTTCGAGGGAAACGCAATCAGACCGCCTACACGGGCTCGACAAACGAGGCGACCGCCGGCGACGCACCAAAGCAGGGCTACTCCCGCCCCAGCAACTCCCGTCCGTACCAGTTATCCACCGAGAGTTCTACCCGTCCTGACTCCAACCACCAGGTTGGTTTAGCCGCAGGCGGACGAGGGCATAATCACCTCACGCGGGCCGATTAGCGGCTTCCAACGACAGGTATCTACTCATGGCCCGCCCTGGCATGCTCATCACTGCCGTGTCCGCTTTCGTTGTGGCATCGAGCCTGGTCGCGCTGCAGCCCGCGGTGGCGTCGGCGGCCGAGTCGTCGAAGAAGCCGTGCACGATCACCGGGACCAAGGGTGATGACGTGCTGCGTGGCACTGCCGGCGATGACGTGATCTGCGGGCGCGGCGGCTCAGACGTGCTGATCGGCATGGGTGGAGATGACGAGCTCCGCGGCGGCCCCGGCAAGGACACCTTGTATGGGGACACCGTCAAGGGCGAAGACACCGGCGACGACGTCTTGAGCGGCGGCCCCGGCAAGGACAGCATCGAACTGCACGGCACGCCGGCCTGCGCACCGCTGTGCTCGGGCGTGAACCTGGCTGGCGCGGACCTGAGCAGAGCGAATCTCACCGACGCGGACCTCAGCTCAGCGAAGCTCACCGGCGCGAACCTCGACCGCGCGACTGCCGTCAAAACAGACTTCACCGACGCGGACCTGAGCTCGGCGAACCTCAACAGGGCATTCATCCTCAACTCGAATCTCACCGGCGCGGATCTCAGCTCGGCGAACCTCACCGAAGCGAACCTCCGTGGCTCGATCCTGTGGGACACAATCGTGCGGGACGTCAATTGGCAGAACGCTGTCTGCCCCGACGGGAAGAACGGCCCGCACCCCTGCCGCCAGAACTGACACGGTTACCCGTTGCGTCCGCGCATTGACTTCCACGCGATCGCGCCGATGACGAAGATGAGCACGCAGCCAATGACGACGAGAGTGAAGATCATGTGCGGACGGTAACGCGTCGGCTAGCCCTCGGTCGCGGCGGTAACGGGTTCGAGAACGGTCATCGTGAAGCGCGTCGGATGCCGCCCCGTGTTGGCGTAGGCGTGGGCGACGTCCGCCGCAAAACTCGCTGCATCGCCTGCGCGCAGCTCGCGGGACACCTCGCCGGTGACCAATTGGAGTCGACCGGAACGGACGTGGATCAGCTCGTGCGTTCCTGGCGTGTGTGCTGCTGACTCGTAGCGGTCGCCTGGACCGAGCGTCCAGTCCCACAGCTCGAACATCTCAGGGACGTTGGCCGAGGCTACGAGGACGGCCGATCCCCCGCGGTCCCCGCGCCACAGCGGCTCTCGCATCGCGGCTTTCGTGATCGTCGATGCTCCCGCCGGCGCTGCCGCAACGAGATCGGCGAGGCTGACTCCCAGAGCTGTGGCGAGCCGAAGCAGCGTGGCGATACTCGCGTTGCTGGCTGCGGACTCAATGTTGACGACCATCCTGCGACTGACACCGCTGGCCTCCGCCAACTGGTCCAAGGTCCACCCGCGACCGGTTCGCGCGAGCCGCACACGGCCAGCGACCACGGCTGGCAGCTGCTCAGCAAGGGCGTCGATGGACACTGGTCCCCCTTCTCAGATAGTGCAGTATATTGCCCTATTGTGGCAGCCCCAATAGATCGCGCGCCAGCGTGGTCCCTGGCCGTCGTCGCAATGCTGTCGGTGCAGGTCGGCGCAGCGATCTCCGTGTACTTGTTCGACGACATTGGGGTCGCCGGAACGGCATGGCTACGGCTGACGTTCGGCGCGCTCGCCTTCATTCTCATCGCCCGACCCCGCTACTGGACCTGGACGCTTCGCGAACTTCGCGCACCCGTGCTCCTGGGAGTCGTCTCCGCGGTGATGACGCTGGCCTTCCTCGAGGCAATCGACCGGCTACCACTGGGAACCGCTGTCGCGATCGAGTTCCTCGGACCGCTCACCGTCGCCGCGATCAGCAGCGGAAGGGTCCGCGGACTGGTCTGGCCCGGGCTCGCGCTCGTCGGCGTCGTGCTCCTCACCGAGCCGTGGGTCGGCACGGCGAACGTCGTCGGCATCGCCTTCGCCGCGATCGCAGGCGTCGGCTGGGCTCTCTACATCGTCATCACTCAGCATGTCGGTGACAGGTTCGCCGGCCTGGACGGACTGGCAATATCCCTGCCCGTCGCCGCGCTCGTGGCCGCCATCGTCGGACTCCCCCAGGCGTGGGGCCACATAAACCTTCAGGTCATCGCGATCGCACTCCTCGCGGCGCTGCTCCTGCCCGTCATCCCATGGACCTTCGAGCTCTACGCGTTACGGCGACTCACCAAAGCCGCGTTCGGCACCCTCATGGCGCTCGAACCCGCCATTGCCCTCGTCATCGGCGCGATCGTGCTGCACCAGTCACCGCACCTGCCCCAACTCGTGGGCATCGCCTTCGTCGTCGTGGCTGGTGCCGCAGCGGAGCGAACCGGCAGACGGGACGCCGACCGGCCACACCTCGAAACCCCCATCACGTGACCGCTCGCGCGATCGCCGGTCAGGTGTTTCACTGCCCCGCCGACGGGGAACAGGCAGAGTGAGCCGTCGACGAGAGGTGCACCGCATGACAATGCGAACACGAGCGATCGCGGGAGTCCTGATCACGGTCGCGGTGATATGCGGTCTCGCAGGGGCGCCTTTGGCATCGGCGTCACCCGAAAACGTCGTCGAAGGCAGTCGCTCCGTTCAGGTCCCGCACCCGACAGTCAGCCCGTCGGCGGAGCGTCCTTCGTGGCAGGTGCGCATGCTGGCTTCGGTGAACACGGAGCGCGCCAAGGTCGGCGTCCCTCCCCTATCGCTGTGCTCCTCACTCAGTCGCGCTGCGCAGAAGTACGCGAAGTCAATGGCGAGGACCGGACACTTTGACCACACCGGTCCCGACGGGAGTGATCCCGCGGACCGCATCGCTGCGGAGGGATACCAGTTCCGATCGCTCGGAGAGAACATCGCGGCGGGCCAACCGTCCGTTCGCCGCGTGATGAACGGCTGGGTGCATTCCCCTGGTCACTACGCCAACATCATCAGTGATCGCTTCACTCACCTCGGCGTCGGCCACGCGGACTCCAAGGGAACGCGTTACTCGGAGTACTGGGTCCAGGACTTCGGCAGCGGTGGGTCCTGCTGAGGTTACGGTTGGTCACGTTGATCTTCTCCGCCCGCCTCGCACCCGAAGGACGAACATGAGCGCCGCACGCGTCCACAACTTCTCCATCTCCCTCGACGGATTCGCCACGGGCGAGCCACAGTCGTTCGAGGAGCCGTTCGGCCACGCCGGCCACCGACTCCACCAGTGGATGATCGCCACCGAGTTCGGCCATGCGCTCTTCGGCGGCAAGCCCGGCGGGACGGCGGGCGCGGACAATGCCTTCGCGCATCGCATGGAAGAGGGCATCGGGGCCGAGATCATGGGACGTCGCAAGTTCGGGCCGCAGCAAGGCCCGTGGAGCGACCTCGGATCCGACGACGAGTGGCGCGGATGGTGGGGACCCAATCCGCCGTTCCACACGCCGGTATTCGTCCTGACCCATTACCCGCGACCGTCGCTGGAGATGGAGGGCGGGACCACCTTCCACTTCATAGACGCATCCCCCGTCGAAGCGCTGGAGTTGGCTCGCGAGGCCGCGGGCGGCCTCGATGTGCGTATCGGCGGCGGGCCGACGATGGTACGCGACTTCCTCGCCGCCGGCCTGGTCGACTACATGCATGTCGTGCAGGTGCCGATACTCCTGGGCCGAGGCGTGCGCGTGTGGGATGGCCTGGAGGGACTCGACTTGGACTACGACATCGAGGCGACCTCGACTCCCAGCGGCGTCACGCACCTGACTTTCGCGCGACGTACCTAGCCAGGTACTCCCCCGTCAGGGTCGACTTCTTCGCGACGAGGTCGGCCGGCGTGCCCTCGAAGACGATCGTGCCACCGTCGTGACCTGCGCCCGGTCCGAGATCGATGATCCAGTCCGCGTGCGCCATGACCGCCTGGTGATGCTCGATCACGATCACCGACTTGCCTGAGTCCACGAGTCGATCGAGCAGTCCGAGCAGGTTCTCGACGTCAGCAAGGTGCAGGCCGCTGGTCGGCTCGTCGAGCACATAGACGTCACCCTTGTCGGCCATGCGCGTGGCGAGTTTCAGTCGCTGACGTTCTCCGCCGGACAGCGTGGTGAGCGGCTGGCCGAGGCTGACATAGCCGAGACCGACGTCGTTGAGCCGTCCGAGGATCTTCTCCGCAGCAGGGATGGCACCTGGACCGTCGACTCCGAAGAAGTCCAGGGCTTCGGCTACAGGCATGGCCAGCACCTCGCTGATGTCCTTGCCTCCGAACGTGTACTTCAGCACCTGCGCGTCGAAACGCTTGCCCTCGCATACCTCGCACGTCGCAGCTACGCCCGCCATGATCCCGAGGTCGGTGTAGATGACCCCGGCGCCGTTGCAGTTCGGGCATGCGCCCTCGGAGTTGCTGCTGAACAGCGCGGGCTTGACCTTGTTCTTCGTCGCGAACGCCTTGCGAATCGGATCGAGCAGCCCGGTGTAGGTCGCCGGGTTGCTGCGACGTGAGCCCTTGATCGCGCCCTGGTCGACGGACACCACGTCGTCCCGGGTCGCCACCGATCCCTGGATCAGCGAGCTCTTGCCGGATCCGGCGACACCCGTCATCACGACGAGAACTCCGAGCGGGATGTCGACGTCGACCTTCCGGAGGTTGTTCTTGTCCGCCCCTCGGATCTCCAGCACACCTGTCGACTCGCGAGTCTCCGACTTGAGTTGAGCACGGTCATCGAGGTGCCGGCCGGTGCTGGTCTTACTGGCTCTCAGGCCCGCGACGGTGCCTTCGAAGACCACCTCTCCTCCGGCCCTGCCCGCGCCCGGGCCTAGGTCGACGACGTGGTCGGCGATCTCGATCGCCTCGGGCTTGTGCTCGACGACAAGGACCGTGTTGCCCTTGTCGCGCAACTGCAGCAGGAGTTCGTTCATGCGCTGGATGTCGTGCGGATGCAGGCCGATCGTCGGCTCGTCGAACACGTAGGTGATGTCGGTGAGCGACGAACCGAGCTGCCGGATCATCTTCACGCGCTGCGACTCGCCACCGGAGAGCGTCCCAGACGGACGATCGAGGGACAGGTAGCCGAGGCCAATGTCGACGAACGATGTGATCTGCTGCTGAAGAGCGGTCAGGAGCGGTGCAACCGAGGGTTCCTTGAGCGTTGCAACCCATTCGGCGAGATCACTGATCTGCATCGCGCACGCGTCAGCGATGTTGACCTTGCCGATCTTGGAGGATCGGGCCTCCTTGCTCAGTCGTGTGCCGTCGCACTCGGGGCAGGTGGTGAACGTGACTGCCCGCTCGACGAAGGCGCGGATGTGCGGCTGCATGGCCTCGACGTCCTTGGACAGGAATGACTTCTGCAGCTGCGGAACCAGCCCCGCGTACGTGAGGTTGATCCCGTCGACCTGGATCTTCGTCGGCTCCCGGTAGAGCAGGTCGTCGAGTTCCTTCTTCGTGAACTTCCTGATCGGCTTGTCCGGGTCGAAGTAGCCGCATCCGCGATAGATCCGGCCATACCAGCCCTCCATGCTGTAGCCGGGAATCGTGATCGCGCCCTCGTTGAGCGACTTCGTCTCGTCGTACAGCTGGGTGAGGTCGATGTCGTTGACCGCGCCTCGACCTTCGCAGCGCGGGCACATGCCGCCGAGAACGCTGAAGCTGCGCCGCTCCTTAGTGGTACGACCGGCCTTCTCGATCGTGACGGCCCCGGCGCCGCTGATCGAGGCGACGTTGAACGAGTACGCCTGAGGTGAGCCGATGTGCGGCTTGCCGAGCCTGCTGAACAGGATGCGCAGCATTGCATTCGCGTCGGTGGCGGTGCCGACGGTCGACCGCGGGTCAGACCCCATCCGTTCCTGGTCGACGATGATCGCTGTCGTCAGGCCCTCGAGCACATCGACATCGGGGCGTGCCATCGTCGGCATGAACCCCTGCACGAACGCGCTGTAGGTCTCGTTGATCAACCGCTGAGATTCAGCTGCGATCGTGCCGAAGACGAGCGAGCTCTTGCCCGAGCCCGAGACCCCCGTGAACACGGTCAGTCTCCGCTTGGGGATCTCGACGCTGATGTCCTTCAGGTTGTTCACTCGTGCGCCGTGGACGCGGATCACGTCATGGCTATCGGCGCCCGCGGACGGTGACGCGCTCTTCTTCCCTGAGGGCATCGAGTCAGGCCTGTGCGATGCGAACGAGGTTGCCGGAGGGATCGCGGACGGCGCAGTCGCGCGCGCCCCAGGGCTGGGACGTGGGCTCCTGCAGAATCTCCGCGCCCGAGGCGCGAACCTGCTCGAAGGTCTCGTCGAGGTCGTCGGCAGTGAAGATGGCTGCCTGCAGCGATCCCTGGGTGACGAGCGCCAGCAGCGCGTCGCCCTCCTCCTGGGACCGGCCGCCGTGCGGCTGGAAGAGGACGACGTTGAGATCCTCCCCCGGTGCGGCGACGGTGACCCAGCGGAATCCGCCGGAGGCGACGTCGTTGCGCACCTCAAGTCCGAGCGCATCGCGGTAGAAGCCGAGCGCCGCGTCGGGATCGTGCACGGGAATGAACATCGTGGTCACGGTGACTGTCATGGCAGAACGATAGGTCCGCCCGGATCCGCAGTGCTTCTTCGATCCTGCTCGACTCGAGTTAGGCGGACAGCCTTCTGCGCTGGGGCCTGGTCGCGACCTTGCTCAGGCACGCCGGGAAGTCCTCCTGATCGCTGTGGTCGTGCGCACGGTACTGCGAGGGGGTCTCCCCGACGATCTCGGTGAACCGCGAGCTGAAGGATCCGAGTGACGTGCAGCCCACGGCCATGCACGTGTCGGTGACCGACATGCCCTGGCGGAGCAGCGCCTTGGCACGCTCGATTCGCCGCGTCATGAGGTACGAGTACGGGGTCTCGCCGTAGGCCGCCCTGAACTTGCGGGAGAAGTGCGCGGTCGACATCAGTGCGGTGCTGGCCATGGCCGGCACGTCCAGAGGCTGCGCGTACTCCCGGTCCATGAAGTCGCGCGCGCGACGCAGATGCGCGAGGTCGACGAGTTCCTGCGGCGTCATGGTGAAGACGTTACGCGACATGCGGCGCTTGTTCTGCGCGAAACCACCCCTAGGGCACAATGGGCCAATGTTTCGTCGCGCTGCAGTCGCTGTGGGCGTCGTCGCCCTTCTTGCGACCACGTTCGTCTCCGTCGGTCAGCCAGCTTCGGCGTCTGTCCGTTCCGCCAGCGTCACCTTCTCGCTCCAGCGGATCGACCTCGGACAGCCCTTCGTCGCTCGAGTGCAGGGACCGAAGAAGTTCGTCGCCAGCGTGGACTGGGGCGATGGCACCAAGACTGCAGTTCGCTGTGGCGTCAAGGCCTGCACTCGCAGTGTCAGCCATGCCTACGCGAAGGCGGGCACATTCACCGTTCTGGCACGCACCCGCAGCGGCCTTCTCGGCACCGCTCAGGTCGTCGTCTCGGCGACAAGTGGCGTCGGGACAGACGGAGCGCCCGCATTCGCCGTGGAGATGCTGAACCTGCTCAACGCAGAGCGCGCGAAGGTCGGCGTTGGGCCGCTGGCGCTGTGCGCAAAGCTCAGCTCGGCCGCGTCGAAATTCGCGAACGTCATGGCCGCCCAGGACTACTACAACGAGAACCACGTCGGGCCCGACGGCAGCAAGCCGCAGGACCGCGTTCTCGCTGAGGGTTACCGCTGGACTCAGGTCGGCGAGAACGAAGCCGCTGGCCAGCAGTCCGTAGCAGAGGTGATGGCCGCCTGGGTCAAGTCACCCCTGCACTACGCCAACATCACCGACAAGGACTACACCCACGTCGGATTCGGTCACGGTCAGTCCGATGCGTCGACCTACGGCCACTACTGGGTGCAGGACTTCGGCGCGGGCGGCAAGTGCTGACCTCAGCAGCGCACTCCTAGCAGGCTCACAGCAAACGCCCAGATTCAGCGGGCAGAGTGGTCCTCATGAAGACGACACTGACGACCGCCGCCCATGAGGACGAGGACCACGACCTCGGCCTCTCGCACGACCTGCCTAGGCTGCTGAACCGCCGGGCCGCGCTGACGATCTTCTCGGGCGTCACACTCGCCGCCCTGACCGGTTGCGCCACATCAGCCAGCAGTAGCGCCAGTTCCCCTGCGGCGGGCTCAGCAGCCGCGACGACGGCTGCAGCGACGAGCGAGATACCAGAGGAGACGGCCGGGCCGTACCCCGCCGATGGCTCCAACGGCCGAAACATCCTCGACCAGTCCGGCGTGGTCCGGTCGGACATCACGTCGAGTTTTGGTTCATCCACGACTGTCGCCGCAGGCATCCCGTTAACGGTCGCACTGAAGATCGTCGACTTCTCGAATGGCTCCGCACCCCTCGAAGGAGCAGCGGTCTACCTGTGGCACTGCGATCGCGACGGCAACTACTCGATGTATTCCGATGCCGTGGTCAACGAGAACTACCTGCGCGGAGTACAGGTCGCCGACGCGGACGGGCTCGTGACCTTCCAGTCGATCTACCCCGCCTGCTACTCCGGCCGCTGGCCGCATATCCACTTCGAGATCTACCCGAGCATCGACCAGGCGACGACGGCCGGCTCACGCCTACGCACAACGCAACTCGCCCTGCCCGAGGATGTGTCGTCGTCGGTCTACGCCACTGAGGGCTACGAGCAGAGCGTCAGCAATCTGGCACAGGTCTCGCTGCAGTCGGACAACGTGTTCAGCGACGGCTACAGCATGCAGATGGCGACGGTGACCGGTGACACATCCGGCGGTCTCACCGCGTCGTTGAACGTTCCTGTCTGATTGCGCGTTACTGCGCGCTCAGACTGCACAGGCCGTCGGGACAAGACTTGAGCCAGTCGAGTCCGCCAGCCAGCGAGGAGATCTGGTACGTGTTGCCAGGAGCGGGCTCGTCGCGCCAGAGCATGGCGTAGTTCGCGTACAACCCCTGGCTAATGAGCGTGTCCGTGATCACGGCGGGGCTCCACTCCCCCGTCGCAGAATTACGCGGGCCGACCTCGGTGAGCGCCATGCGTGGCGCCACCGCTGCGAGCGCCTCATAGCTGTCGAGTGTCAGCGTTGTCGCCGCAGGCTCGTCATAGACATCGATGCCCACGACGTCTACCGCCCGCGGCAACAACGCCACGGGGTCACCGTCGGTGTCGTAGCGCTGCGGATTGGCCGCGTATCCCCACAGCAGGTTGTGGACGCCTGCGGCGTAGGCACGGGACTGCAGTTCCGCGAAGAGCCGCTGGTAGGTCGCCGGATCGGGTGCCGCCCACCAGAAGTAGTTTCCGGCCGCTTCGTGGAACGGCTTGAAGATGACGGATACATCGGCGTCCTGAAAGCGCTTGGCCTGCGCGAGGACGCGGTCGTACTGCGGCCAGAACGAGGCGGAAGCTGCAGACGCAGGGTCAAGCAGCTCCTCGATCGATGTCCAGGAGCGGTCGTCGAACCGCCCGCCCGTGACCGGGTTCGCGACGTGCCACGTGGCGGTGAGAATCCGGCCCGCGTTCGCCAGATCGGTGAGGTAGGGAACAGGGTCGTTGTCGAAGAACTCCTGGGAGTTCAACAGCTCGTCGAAGTCGAAGCCGATCACGGCCGGATACAGGGCGCCCAGAGCTTCGAGCGGCTGCCGCACTCGTGCAGCCTCCTGCACGTCCAGTTGCTGCCCGACTCCCATGACGTTTCGCGACTTCCAGTCGTCGAGCGTGGCAGCCACGCACCAGGCCGATTGAGTCGCTTGGGCGTCGACCGGCGGAGTGGCCGGGCGACACGAGTCGCTGTCCCGCGCGCTGAGGGCCACGACGACGACCGCGGTCACGACGACCAGCACCGCCACGAGCCCGAGCGTCAGAAGCACTACTCGCCGGGAGTTCACCGGGTGAGCCTACTTACCGCCAACTGCTATGACGGGCACGTGCGTGGTGGTCTTCGACAGGAGACGCACGCTGAGCGTCGTGTCCTTCGCCTTCTTGCGGAATAGGTCGAAGCGCTGAACCGTCGCGGTGCCCTGGTCGATTCCGCTGACAACGAGATCCGCCGACAGCGGGTTCGCGGCAGTCGTCACATCGACACCCGCGGTCGAGCCCGGGAACGCCTCGAACTTCGCCGCCAACGCAAACTCCGGCATGACCATGTAGTGATCGGCCGGCATGAGGTACATCTCCGGATGACCGTCAAGCGCCGATCCGCTGGTGAACACGCTGACCGTGCTCGCACCGGTCTGCTTGCCCGCGATGATCCGCGAGAAGCCGCCCATTTTGCCGGCGACCCATCCTGTAGCGATATTCACTCCCCCGCGGTACTCCGGCTCGAAGGCCAGGAAACTGCTGGAGTTCATCGGATGCTGGTGCTTCGGGAGCCAGTTCGTCGAGCCGTTCTTGGTGAACAGATCGAACACCCAGGTCTTCACCAGCGGCTGCCTGCCCGGTCCTGGCGCAGTGACCACGCTCTCACGACCACCGTCATCGATGAGGCCGGTCGCGACATCGACTCCGCCGGTGAACGAGCCATAGGGGTGCCACGTCGCGAAGACGCCGGTGCGAGTCGGTCCGGCGGAGAGCGCCTTCACCGTTGCGCGCATTCCCGGGCCGGATCCCACCACGATGCTGTCGCCACCGCCGACGCCCTCGAGGTTGGCGGACGCCACGTTCACGCCCCCGCGGAACGTGGGCGCGAATGCCAGCCGGTTGACGAGCACCGTGCTGAACGTGTCGCCTGCGGGGTTCGGCGCCCCGGAGAACACCTTGACCCGCGGCTGCGATCCCTCGCCGCCGCCGACGATGAGATCGAGGATCATGTCGCCGTTGATATCGCCCATCGCCACGTCGACGAGTCCGGTGAACGCGCCGAACGGTGCGACGTTAGCCAGGACCTTCCGCGTCGCCTGGTCGTAGATAGTGACGCGTGTCGGCCTATCGCCCGAGCCGGGGACTGCCACGGCGTAGCCGGTCGTCTCGGGGATCACGTTGATGATCGCCATCAGGCCGTTGTCCTCGTGATTGAGGCGGTGGCAGTGCATGACGTATGCGCCGATGAACTCCTGGAACTCGGTTCGCAGCGACATCTTGCCCGGCGCCAGCAGGGTCGCGTCGGTGTCCTTGGTGTTGCTGAACAGCGGTGGCGGGGTGTTCTGGTTGTCCTGCCCCCACGGCAGGTTCGTGAGATGGACATCGTTCGTCGGGTCGTCGTAGTCGACGACCTGGAAATCGTTGACGTGGATGTGGATCGGGTGCTCGTCGTTGTTGTAGTTGACGAACGACCACTCTTCAGTGCTGTTCAGCCGTGGCTGCAGCAATGGGATGTTGGGGTACTGATTGCCGTCGAATTGGTAGTTGAAGGTGTTCGGATCCTCGGGATTGCTGTGGGTGTTCATGAAGCCGCCGTCGATCGTCAGCGTGCGCGACACATCGGGCGTCACGTTGCTGAGGTCAACAAAGGACGTGTACGCGTTCGTCGGCTGTCCGGTGACGAACGGCACCGTCGTGCCGGTCCCTGCCGCTGGCTGCGCGGTCAGCAGCTTCTGGGTGGGGTACACGAAGAAGCCGTCTGCATAGCTGATGTTGGCGGGATCGACCGTGATGGTCCCCAGCTTCGCTGGTGACTTCTTCGTCTTGTTGTTTGTGTAGACGATGCCGGGATAGGTATCGATGTACGGCGTCTTGCCCGTGTAGGTCGGCATCTCCAACTGCAGCCCGCCGACCTGCGGCATCGTCACGGCTATCGCGAATCGCGAGGCCGGCGGAATCGTCAGGACCGTGCCGCCCTCCTCGAAGGAGGCCTGGACCTGGCCGTAGGGATTGCCGTCCTGACCCACGAGTGCCAACTTCGTGCGCTGGCCGGTTGCGGTCTCGGTGATCGCAACACGCATGTATGCGGCATCGCTGAAGTTGCCCAGAACCCAGATCTCCGTCTGTCCCGGAGGAGTGCTGATGACGGGCTGGAACTGCCCGTTGACGGTGTACTGCAGGTCTCGTTGGTCGTCGGGCAATGAGGTGTTTGCCGGAAGGACCGTGGTGCCGTCGTTGCTGGTGAACGACTGCAGGTTGCTGGGGACGTACTGGAAGACACCGCGGGCGTTGTCGATCGATAGCGGTCCGTCGTACCAGCCCGTGAAGAACTGCGTGCCCGGCGCCGAACTCGTGAAGTTCGTCGGCGTGAGCTTCGGCTCGTACGTGCCGTCCGCGAGACCCTTCGCCGTTGCTGGCTCCAGCGTGCTCAGCATGGCCGGCCACCAGGGGTAGTTCAACGTGGTGAGCCCACCGGCTCTGTCGAAGACATAGTTGTACTGCAGCGCCATGGACCGCACGGGCAACTTGTTCTGCGCTACTGCGGGAATGCCGCCGTCGGAACGACCGATGAGCAGCATGCCGATCAGCCCACGGTAGGTCTGCGGCGTCGTGAGCATGTGGCGGTGCGAGTGGTACCAGTACATGCCTTCGGGGTGGTCCGCGGGAATCACGTACGTGTACGTGTTCGTCAGGCCGGGCGGGATGTTCAGCAGGACGTTGTCGGAGTTCCCCGAGGGGCTGACATGAAGTCCGTGGGTGTGCAGGTTGAACGGCGACGAGTCCAGTTGCGGCGGATACAGCGGAACCGGCTCCCCTGCAGGCGTGAACGCCGGGTCAACGAAGTCGTCGATGGTCAGGCCTTCGAGCTTGTTCTGCATGTGCACGATCAGGGTCTGGCCAGGAAGCACGTTGATCGTCGGCCCGGGATACAGGTTGGCGTCGCTCATTCGACCGTTTGACGCGGCCCCGCGGATGATGGTGTACCCGAAGAGCATGGCGTTGCTCACCGGGCCGGCGGCCGTGTCGAACGCGGCTGTGCCCTGACTTGAGGTCAAGGTGAGTTCCAGAACCCCATTCGTGGCGCTGAGGACGACCGGCTCGGTGTAGGCACGCGAACCTGCGGCCCGTACCGCGTCTGGACCCACGTCATTCGGGGTACGTGCCCATGCAGGCGAGCCACTCAGACCTGCCGTCAGCACCGCGACAACGGAGACGACCACGACAAGGCTCCTGCGGATCACGGCGACTGGCATGGCTGCACGCTAGTCCGTCCGCATAGCGGGCGAACGGACGTGAGTTCCCCTAGGACCTCCCCGCCAATTGTTAGAGGTTTGCAAAGGCGGAACCGGGGGAATACAGGGGGCGTCAGAACTGCTATTCCATTGATGGATGTTTTGCACGAGAGGAAGAGACCATGAGCGAATCAATGCGCGGAACCCGCCTCGGCTACCTGAGTTACGAGACGGATTCCCACGTGGCCCCCGCCGAGCGTCAGGTCATCTCCTACGCGTGCCCTGAGGGCCACCACACGGTCGTGCCGTTCTCGGTCGAGGCCGAGGAGATCCCGTTCGAGTGGAGCTGTCGGTGCGGACGCACCGCGATCCGCCCGGACATCTCTGCTCCTGACGAGAAGCCGGCCAAGCACGTGCGGTCGCACTGGGACATGCTCCTGGAGCGCCGGACGATCGCCGACCTCGAACTACTGCTTGACGAGCGACTGGACCTGCTCCACTCGCAGCAGGGCGTCACCAAGAAGGAAGCCGCCCTGCAGAAGTCAGCCTGACTTCCCCTCCGACGACGCGATCCGACCTGTCGCGCAACTGCCCCTAACCGGGCGGTTCACGACAGTTCGGGTCGCGTCGTTGGCGTTGGGGGCTCGTCATCACGCTGGATGACGGTGCCCTGGATGACGTCTCCCTCGCCCGGGAACCGGATGCCGGGCATCCGGACGGCCGTGAACCGGACCTCAAACCAGCGTCGGGCCCGTGAGCGGAACAGCCGCTGCGTCACGGGAATCACCAGCAGCAGTCCGATCAGGTCCGTCCAGAAGCCCGGAATCGCGATGAGGACCCCTCCCACGAAGCCGAGGGCGTGACGGCTGGCGTCCAGCGGCTGGCCGGACTTCTGCGCGGCGACGGCCTCGCGCATCGCCGCATCGCCCGCATTACGCATGAGCGCGAAGCCGGCCGGAATGCCCGCGATGAGCAGCAGGAGCATCCATCCCCAGCCGATCGCCAGTGCGACCAGGTAGGCAGTGGCCAGTTCCAGAAGCGGGAAGCCGAAGATCAGCAGGCGCCGGCGGAAGGCTCGCATCAGCCGGTTCCCTTCTGCCGTTCGCGACGGCTCTGCGCGCGTCGCCGGACCCGGGTGACCTTGTCGTCGAGCCCCCACGCGGTGACCCGCCACAGTGCCTCGACGACGATCTTGCGATCCATCTTGCTTGTGCCGGAAGTGCGTTCGACGAAGGTGATCGGCACCTCCTTGACCCGCATGCCGCGCTGCAACGCGCGCCACGCAAGGTCGATCTGGAAGCAGTAGCCCTGCGATGCGACCTCGTGAAGGTCCAGCTTGCGCAGAGTGTCCGCGCGGAAGGCGCGGTAACCACCTGTCGCGTCCTTGATCGGAACGCCGAGCATCAGGCGCGTGTAGGCGCTGCCGCCCTTGGAGATCAACTTGCGGCTCGTCGGCCAGTTCTCCGTGTCGCCCCCGGGCACCCAGCGCGAACCCAGGACCAGGTCGGCTGAGCGCAGTGCGTCGAGCAGCCGTGGCAACTGCTCGGGCTGATGCGAACCGTCGGCGTCCATCTCGACAACAACGTCGTAGCGGGCTTGCAGCGCCCAGGCGAACCCGGCGAGGTACGCCGCACCAAGACCCTCCTTGCCGAGCCGGTGCATGACGTGCACCTGCTCGTCGACGGCGCTGAGCTCGTCGGCGATGGCGCCGGTGCCGTCCGGCGAGTTGTCGTCAGCGACGAGCACGTCGGCCTCGGGGACGGAGGCGCGAATCCGCGCGACGATCGGCCGCAGCGTGGTGCGCTCGTTGAAGGTCGGGACGATGACGAGAATTCGGCCAAGGTCGCTGAAGCCGGGTGACGTCACCGGTCCAGCCTAAGCGATGGGCTGTCGAGGACTTCGAGACCTCCGGCCCAGCACGATCGAGGCCACGACAGCCCCTACGGCGAGTCCGCACAGGCCGAGCAGGACGAAGCCACCGACGATCGCGGCGGGGGTTGAACCGCCCCTCAGCGCGACTCGCTGCACCAGCCACCCGGTCTGCCCCTCGTCCAACTGCGAGGTGATCGAACTGTCCGGCGCGATGATCGCGGATATGCCGGACGTGGCAGCGATGGCCACCGTCCGCCCGAACTCCGTCGCGCGAACACGCGAGATCGCCAACTGCTGCGCTGGCTGCGAGCCGCCGGCGAACGTGGCGTTATTGGTCTGCACCGTGAGCAACCGTGCGCCGCCGTCGACGACCGCCGCAACGATCTCGTCGTACGCGACCTCGAAGCAGATTACGTTGCCCACCGGAATGTCCGCGATGGTGAGGTTGCCGGGTGTCGAGCCCGGGGCGAAGTCGCGCGCGATGCGCCCGAGCCTCTCGATGCGCGATGCGAGCAGGTCGCGGAACGGGATGTACTCGCCGAACGGCACCGGGTGCGTCTTGACGTACATCTGCCCGGGGCCGGTCACCGGGTCCCAGACGATGCCCACGTTCCACGCTCGCGTCGGGTCGTCGCCCGCAGTGATCACCGCGCCGACAAGGATCGGGACGTTGATCGCCCGCGCGGCCGTGCTGATCGCGTCCGCCGCGGTCGGGTCCTCGAAGGGATCGATGTCGGACGAGTTCTCCGGCCAGAGCACGAAGTCAGGCTGTTCCTCCGTGCCTGCCGCCACCGCCTGCGCCAGCGCGATCGTCTGCGCGACATGGTTGTCGAGCACCTCGCGTCGCACGTCGAACGCACCCATGCCCGTGTGCGGAGTTCCACCCTGGATGACGGCGACGACGGCCGAGTCCGGTCCGCCGTCGGTGTCGCCGGCGGTCGGCACTCTGATCGCGACAGGCGCGATCACGAGGATGACGGCGACGGCCACCCACATCGCCGACGAACGCACGCCTCCCCGTCGGGAGCTGACGAATGCGGCCACGAGGGACGCACCGATGACGGCGACAACGAACGACACGAAGGCCGCTCCCCCGAGGGCGGCATAGCGCAGGAGAAGCGTGTCCGGCTGCGCGAAGACGAGGTCTCCCCACGGGAAGCCGCCGAGCGGAACGCGCCCCCTGAGCGCCTCCTCCAGGACCCACAGCGCACCAACCCACACCGGTGCGGCCGGCAGGCGTGTCACCAGCGCCGTGCCGGCACCGAGCAGTGCGAACCACAGCGCGCAGAAGAGCGAGAGCAGGACCCAGGCGTCCATCCCCACCACGCGCATCCACAGCAGAAGCAGCGGGAAGAACGTCAGGCCCGCGATGAATCCGACGAGCAGGCCTCGCCGTACCGACGCGCCCCACGCGGCCGCGGTGAGGAGCGCGACGCCGAGAATGGCCAGCCAGCCGATCGCCACCGGCGCGAAGGCGAGCCAGATGGCGAAACCTGAGAGCGCGGCCAGGACCACGGCCCAGCGCGGGCCGAACAGGGGCGCCATGAGGACTAGTTCAACACGCCGCGGTCGAAGACCACGCACCCGGACACGACAGTGCGGATGCAGTCGGGAAGTTGGCCATCGGGATCGAGCACGGGCAGGCCGTCCGGACCGCGCTCGTCGATTTCCCACACGGCGTAGTGAGCCGGTGACCCGGAGGTGAGACGACCCGACTCGAGGTCTCCGGCGGCACGCCAGCCGGCGGCAGAGTGCGCGGCGAAGGCGCGCGCTGCGTCGATGCGCTGCGACGGGACCGAGTGGTGGACCGCCGCGCGCATCGCCTCCCAAGGCCCCAGCGCCGTCACGGGAGCATCCGATCCGAAGGTCGTGTCGACGCCGGCATGCAACAGGTCCGAGATGCGATTCATGCTCCCCGCGCGCTGCGCTCCGAGCCGCTGCTCATACATGCCTCCATGACCGCCCCAGAGCCCGTCGAACATCGGTTGCATGCTGGCGATGATCCCGAGCTCGGCCATCGTGGCGATGTTGTCGTCGGTGAGCAGTTCGGCATGCTCGAGGCGATGCCCTCGGGCGCGTATCGCGTCCGAGCCCAGCGACCGCGCGGCCGCCTTGAACCCGTCGAGAACCGCGTCGCTGGCGGCATCGCCGATCACGTGGAAGCCGGCCTGCATGGTCGCGGAGGTGGCCGCCTCGACGTGCGCGGCGATCTCCGCGGCATCCAGGTATGCCGCCCCAGAGGTATGCGGGGCATCGAGGTACGGCGAGCACAGGCTCGCCGTACGCGAGCCGATCGCGCCGTCGACGAACAGATCGCCGGCGACTCCGAACGCACCAAGACTCCGAGCGCGCTCGATACCGCCGAGGGAGGCCAGTTCGCCCCAATAGCCGGTGACCACTGGGCCAGGCACGTCGCGCGCGAGTTCCAGCAGTTCCCTCAGGTCGTCCTCGCCGGAGATCGTCGGGCCTGCCATCTCATGGAACGCGACGATGCCGAGCTCGGCGCACCTGTCCCGCAGCACCGACTGCGCGGCACGACGCTGACCAGACGACACTGAGGCAAGCGCGGCCTCGCGCACTGCGTGGTGGGCCTCGCGGCTCAGCGGGCCAAAGGGGTCGAAGCCGGGCAGGCTCGCAATCCCCTGCGCCATCGCGACCAGTGCGCTGGAGACGACGGCCGAGTGCACGTCGACTCGCGACAGGTAGACCACGCTCCCCCAGGTCGCCCTGTCGATCTCCTGACGGGTGGGTGCACGGCCCTCCGGCCAGCGAGACTCGTCCCAGCCGTGGCCGAGCATCACTCCACCGTGCAGGTGCCGGGCGCGTGCCTCAATGAGATCGAGCGCCTCCCTCAACGAGGACGTCTGCGTGAGATCGAGCCCGGTCAGCGTGAGTCCGGTGCTCGTGGCATGCACATGCGCATCGACGAAGCCAGGGGTCACGAGGCGGCCGCCCAGGTGAACCACCCGATCTGCCGCGTCACGATGCGTCTGCGCGGCATCGTCACTGCCGCTCCACACCACGGTGCCGCGGTGCACCAGCATCGCGGTCGCATCGGGCGAATCGCCCGCGTAGATCCGTCCGCCGATGAGCAGGACTCGCTCCGCGGTAGCCCAGGCGGGTTCGGTCACTTAGCCGCTCGAGGCGCCAGCGCGCGGCCGATCACCATGCGCTGGATCTGGTTTGTGCCCTCGACGATCTGCAGGGCCTTGGCCTCGCGGAAGTAGCGCTCGACCGGGAAGTCCTGGGTGTAGCCCGCGCCGCCGAGAACCTGAATGGCATCGGTGGTGACCTTCATCGCGGCGTCGGTAGCCGCGAGCTTGGCCATTGCCGCCTGCATGCCGAACGGCAGGCCCGCATCCTTCAGTCGTGCCGCGTCGACATACAGCGCGCGTGCGGCAGCGACGGCGGTCGCCATGTCGGCGAGCATGAAGGCCAGTCCCTGGAACTCGATGATGGGCTTGCCGAACTGCTTGCGCTCGGCCGCGTAGGCAACCGCGGCATCCAATGCGGCCTGCGCAAGACCGACCGCGCATGCCGCGATGCCTAGCCGGCCTGCGTCGAGTGCTGCCAGCGCAACGGTGAAGCCGCCGCCCTCGACTCCCATCACCCGGTCTGCAGAGACGCGCACGTCCTCGAAGATCATCTGGGCCGTCGGCGAGGCATTCGCGCCCATCTTGTGCTCCGGGGTCGCTGAACTCAGACCAGCAGCATCGCCGGGAACGAGCAGGCAGGTGATGCCCTTCGCGCCATCGTCGGAGGTGCGCACCATCGCGGAGTAGAAGTCGGCTATGCCTCCGTGCGTGATCCAGGCCTTCGTGCCGTTGACCACATAGCCGTCACCATCGCGCGTGGCTCTCGTGATCAGGGCGGCCGCGTCGGAGCCGGAGTGCGGCTCGGACAGGCAGTAGGCGCCGAGCAGGCTGCCGCCGATCATGTCGGGCAGCCAGCGTTCGCGCTGCTCGGTGGTGCCGAAGTTGGCCAGCCCGAAGCACGACAGGTAGTGGACGCTGACGCTGACGCCCACAGACATCCAGGCCTTGGACAATTCCTCCATGACCTGGAGCGTCACCTCGTAGGGCTGGTTCGCGCCGCCGTACTCCTCGGCGAACGGCAGGCCGAGTAGCCCGAGCCCGCCGAGCGTGCGGAACAGCTCGCGAGGGAAGGTGGCGGTCGCCTCGAACTCCGACGCGACCGGCGCGAGCTCGCGCGTGGCAACCTCTTCGGTCAGCGCGAGCAGCTCGACGGACTCCTCCGTTGGCAGCAAACGGGTGACCGAGGCACCGCGCCAGGCGTACGCCATCACGCGATCACAAGGTCGCGCGTGCCGTTGTTCGCGACGAGGACCCCGTCGTCGGTCGTGATGACGATGTCCTCGATGCGCGCCCCGAACTGGCCCTCCAGGTAGAACCCGGGCTCGATGCTGAAGGCCATGCCGGACTCCAATGTCAGGGTGTTTCCGGTGACTATGTACGGATCCTCGTGGGTCTCGAGCCCAATGCCGTGGCCGGTGCGATGGATGAACAGGTCGGCGATGCCCTCCGCGTCCATGCGGTCGCGTGCCGCGGCGTCGACGCTCTCGCAGCTGACTCCAGCCCGGGCCCATGCCACTGCTGCGGCCTGGGCGTCCTGCAGCACGCGGTACCGCTCGAGGAACTCGGCGGGCGCGCGCCCCACCGCGTAGGTACGCGTGCAGTCGCTGCGGTATCCGTCGGGCATCGTGCCGCCGATGTCGACGACCACCGGGTCACCACGCTCGATCACGCGGTCAGACACCTCGTGGTGCGGGCTAGCACCATTCGGGCCGCTGCCGACGACGACGAAGTCGACGCGCACGTGCCCTTCGAGCAGGATCGCCTCGGCGATGTCGGCGCCGACCTCTCGCTCGGTTCGGCCCGGGCGCAGGAAGTCGGCGACTCGTGCGTGCACGCGGTCGATGGCCGCACCAGCGCGAAGGAGCGCATCCACTTCCGCCGGATCCTTGCGCATCCGCAGGTGCGAGATGACGTCGCCCGCGAGTACCTGCTCGGCCTCGGGCATCGCCTCGCGCAGGCGAAGGACCTTCTCGGCCCACATGTGATTGTCGAGACCCACTCGGGCCGCGCCGGGCACGATCGACGCGACCAGCGCATGCGGGTCGTCGGTCTCGCCCCAGGTCGTGATGTCAATGCCCAGCGAGCCCGCCGGGCTCGCCTCGGCGGCCAGCCGCTCCAGGCGCGGCACCACCATCGACACCGGTCCTTCGGCAGGAACGACGAGGCAGGTCAGCCGCTCGAGCGGAATCGCGTCGTACCCGGTGAGGTACTGCAGGTCCGGTCCTGGGGTGACGAGAACCGCATCCATCCCCAGGCGCCGGGCGTGTTCGCCGACGGCCGCGAGGCGTGTCGAGTAGCTGCTGAGCTGCATGAACCCTCCGTTGCTCGTGGCTGCGAGTCTAGTCGTGCCCCCTTCGCGCCACGGCTCTGCCAGACTTCGCGAATGACCACGGACGAACGCGCAATTCTCGTTCTGGACTCGGCATCGTTGTACTACCGGTCCTTCCACGCGCTGCCCGAATCCATGGTGGCTCCGGACGGTCGCCCGCACAATGCGGTCCGCGGATTCCTGTCGACCGTCACCCGTCTGGTGACCGACCACTCCCCCCACTCTGTGGTGGCTTGCTGGGACAACGACTGGCGTCCGCAGTGGCGGGTCGACCTCATTCCGAGCTACAAGCTCCACCGCGTCGCCGACGAGTCCACCGGCGTGGAGGCCGAGCCCGAGTCCTTGTCGGACCAGGCCGAGGCGATCGCCGACATTCTCGACGCTGCCGGGATTTCACGGCTCGGCTTCGACGACTACGAGGCCGACGATGTCATCGGCAGCCTCGCCACGCAGGACCCGCGACCGTCGATCATCGTCTCGGGAGACCGCGATCTCGTTCAGCTCGTCGACGAGCGCACGCGGCTGCGCCTGACCGTCAATGGCGGCATGGACAAGTGGCCGCTGCTGGATCCAGCCGGCGTCCTCGAGAGGTTCGGGGTTCCGTCCGAGCACTACGTCGACCTGGCCGTCCTGCGTGGGGATCCCTCCGACGGACTCCCCGGCGTTGCCGGCATTGGCGCCAAGACCGGCGTCAACCTCGTTCTCGCATTTGGCTCACTCGACGGCATCATCGAGGCCGCGAAGACGACGAAGTCGCTCAAGCCGATGACACCTCGCCTCGCGCTGTCGCTGACCGATGACGAGCCCGCCATTCGCGCGGCAATGACGGTCGCGCGCGTGCGCACGGACCTGCCGGTGCTGAACCGGAAACCGAAGCTTGATCGCCCGCGACTCGACGCCCTGGCCGAGCAGTGGGGCGTGCAGCGCCAGGTGTCCGACCTGATGTCCGCTCGGGCTCGCTACACGGCCGACGAGTAGGCGACTACTCCTCGGTTGACGAGGTCAGCGGCTTCATGCGCGATGAGTCGGACCGGGTCTGCGGGGTCGACCGCCTGGGAGATCTGGCCGAGCAGGTCGATCACCTGGCGCATCCAGCGCACGAAGTCACCCGCCGTGGTGTCCGCGTGGGTGAGCACTTGCAGGAGGTTCGCGCCTTGCGCCCAGCGGTGCGTGGCGTCGACAATTCCCGGATCGGGCTTCCGGGTGATCTCCAGCCCATGACGGGCCTCGAGCGCATGCAGCTCGCCGCGAAGTGACACCAGCCGTTCCACGGCCACGCGCACCGCGTGCGTGGGCATTGCCGCGGGAGTCTCGTCGTCGGAGCTGCGCGACTCATACACGACGGCCGCGCAGACGGCGGCCAGTTCCGCTGCGTCGAGGCCGCTCCACGTGCCGTCGAGAATCGACTGCGCCGCCATGAGATCAGACTCCGTGTACAGCCGCATCAGCGTGCGGCCCGGTGCGGTCACTTCCGCCGAGTCGCCCGAGGACGTGAGGTAGCCCAGTTCGGTGAGGACCTCGCACACGCGGTCGAAGCGCTTGGCGATCGAGTTCGTGCGGCCCTCCACGCGGCGCTCCAGGTCGCGGATCTGCCTGTCGACGCGGTGATAGCGCTCGGCCCAACGCGCATGCACCTCACGATCGGAGCATCCATGACACGGATGCTGGCGAAGTTCGGCACGCAGTCGCTGGATCTCCGCGTCCTCGGTGGTCGCGGCCTTGCGGCGGCGCTCCTCGTGCGGGATGTCGCCGTACGCGGCGTGCAGGGCAGCGACCAGATCGCGGCGCGCACGCGCGTCCTTGGCGACGAAACCCTTGGGAACAGTGACGGACGTGAGCGCCTCGACCGACTGGGCGGTGTCCGCGATCGACACACGGCGAACCTGGCCGTCGCCCGTAAGCACCATCGGACGCGACACGAAGTTGGGGCTGCGGTGGCGGCGCTGATCGAGGATCACCGCAGGTCCGGCCCGTCGACCAGTGCTGATGAACACGACGTCGCCCTGCTTCAGCGCCAGCCACGAGTCCTCCGCGGCATCGCGTCGCTCGGCCGCCGCCCGACGGTTGATGTCCTTCTCGCGCCGAGACAGTGCTTCGCGCATCTCGGAGTACTCGAAGAAGTCGCCGAGATGGCAGGACATCGCCTGTCGGTATCCCTCCCGGCCCTCCTCGACCTTGCGCAGCTCGGTAGCGAGGCCGACGACCGAACGGTCGGCCTGGAACTGTGCGAACGAGGTCTCAAGCACTTCGCGGGCCGCATGCCTTCCCAGTCTCGAGACGAGATTGACGGCCATGTTGTACGAGGGCTGGAAGGACGATCGCAGCGGATAGGTTCGCGTGGACGCGAGTCCGGCAAGCGAGCGGGGGTCAAGTCGCTGCTGCCAGAGCACCACCGCGTGGCCCTCGACGTCGATACCGCGCCTGCCGGCCCGTCCGGTCAGCTGCGTGTACTCCCCCGGCGTGAGATCGACGTGCGTCTCGCCATTCCACTTCACCAGTCGCTCCAGGACGACCGACTTCGCTGGCATGTTGATGCCGAGCGCGAGCGTCTCCGTGGCGAAGACCACCTTGATCAGTCCCTGCTGGAACAGGTTCTCGACGATCTCCTTGAACACGGGCAGGAGCCCGGCGTGATGCGCCGACAGGCCGCGCTCGAGTGCTTCGAGCCACTCGTCGAACCCGAGAGCGGCGAGGTCCTCGTCGGGCAGTTCCAAGGTCGCCGACAGTGCGGTCGACCGGATGATCTTGCGCTCCTCCGACGTGGTCAGGCGCAACCCGGCCTGCAGGCACTGCCGCACCGCGTCGTCGCAGCCGGCACGGCTGAACAGGAAGTAGATGGCTGGCAGCAGTCCGTCGCGCTCGAGCCGCTCCGCGACCTCGCTGCGCCACGGGGTCTTCGGCCCGCGACCGTGCGGGCGATCTCGGTTCCCTCGTGACCGCGATCCCGTCGGCCGCTCGCGCCGCTCCTCCTCGCGTGCGAGCCGGACAAGCTCAGGATTGACGACGCGCTGGTCGTCGTCAACGAACAGGTCGTACATGCGCGGACCAGCCATGACGTGCTGCCACAGCGGGACCGGGCGGTGCTCCTCGACGACGATCGCGGTCTCCCCGCGCACCGTCTCCAGCCAGGCACCGAACTCCTCTGCATTGCTCACGGTCGCGGACAGTGCGACGACGGTCACCGACTCGGGCAGGTGAATGATCACCTCTTCCCAGACGGCACCGCGGAAGCGATCGGCGAGGTAGTGCACCTCGTCCATCACCACGTAAGCCAATTCGCTGAGGGTCGACGAACCGGCATAGAGCATGTTGCGCAGGACCTCGGTCGTCATGACGACGATCGGGGCTTCCCCGTTGATCGAGTTGTCGCCCGTGAGGAGTCCGACCCGATCGGCTCCGTGCCGCGCGACGAGGTCGTTGTACTTCTGGTTCGACAGGGCCTTGATCGGTGTCGTGTAGAAGCACTTGCGTCCCTGGGTCAACGCGAGGTGGATCGCGAACTCACCGACGACGGTCTTGCCGGAGCCGGTCGGCGCGGCGACGAGCACTCCCTTGCCCGCTTCAAGGGCCTGGCAGGCGCGAACCTGGAAGTCGTCGAGGCCGAACAGGTACCCGGCCGCGAACGGGCCGAGCTCGGAACGATCCTGGGCGCCCCGGACCAAGGCAGCGGCGTACCGCTCGGCAGGGCTGGGCATGACCTCAGGCTACGTCCTGCGGAGGCGGTCAGCCCGTCAGCACGCGCAGGGCGCCGGCACGGGCCTCGATGGACACCGGCAGGGGTCCGACGCGTTCGCCGTCGGCGTAGGCAATCTGCCGGTCGGCACTGATCGTCAGCGTGCGGCTGCGGAATGTCCGCACCGCCCGGTGGCTGACGTGCTTGCCGGTGAAGACTGACGGGAACGCGCGGAGGAAATCCGGCTTCGTCATCGCCGACAGCCAGGTCACGTCGAGCAGTCCGTCATGGATCGTCGCTCCCGGGCAGATTCGCATTCCGCCGCCGTAGGTTGCCCCGTTGCCTACCGCCACGAGCATGGCCTCGCCGGAGACGACCTCGTCATCGAGCTGCAACTCGTAGTGCGAAGGACGGAAGGAGGCAAGTTCTCGGACCATGGCGACGTTGTAGCGCTGGCCGCCCCATCTCGTCATGTGGTTCGCGCGCTCGTTGACCGCCGAGTCGAACCCCGTGGACAGAACGGCGAGGAAGTCGCGAGTGGTGCCGTCAGCCGTGGTCGCGCGTCCTGTGTCGACGACTCGCGTCGTGCCCGCGGCGATGGCCGACGTCACGTAGGCGACGGCGGCCTCGACGTCGTGCGAGGGAAAGTTGAGCGCCAGAGCGATGTCGTCGCCGGACCCGCACGCGATGATCCCGAGCGCTACCTCGGTGTCGACGAGCGCCTGCACGACTCCATGCACTGTTCCGTCGCCGCCGCACGCGAGGACCACCTTCGCGCCGGCTCGCACGGCTTCGTGCGCCGCCTCGGTGGTTCCATCTGCGGAGGTCGGCTCGATGAGAACGCTCAGAACTCCGGCTGCATTGAGGATGTCTGCAGTGCGCGCCGCGCATTCACGGCCACGGCCACCGCCGGCGGTCGGATTCGCAATCAGCCAGACGTGCTCGGCGCCACTCACGTGTCGTCGTCGAGCGGGGACGGCGTCTCGTCGAGCGGGGAGGTCTCGTCGTCGTCGAGGGAGTCGTAGTCGATGTCGATGCCCTTGCGGCGCCTGGACCGGCGCCGGTCGTTGAGCAGGCAGACCCCGACCGCGATCATCACGAGGATGAGGATCGGGACGGCGAGCAGCATGAGGTTGATCGGATCGCCGGTCGGCGTCGCGACGGCCGCGAACACCAGCACGATGATGATGATCCACCGCCACCAGCCGAGCAGCTTCCGCCCGGGGAGCACACCCGCGAAGTTCAAGAGCACGAGCAGCAACGGCACCAGGAAGCCGACGCCGAAGATGAGGATCGTGCGGATGAAGAAGGACAGGTACTTGTCGACGGACACGATGTTCTCGACGCCGTCAGGTGTGAAACCGAAGAGCACCTGAAGCCCGTATGGCAGGACCTCGTAGGCCAGGATCACGCCGGCCGCGAAGAGCGGGGTTGCGGCCGCGGCGAAGCCGATGGCCCAGCGCTTCTCGTGCCTGTGCAGACCGGGCGTGACGAAACGCCAGAGTTGATAGAGCCAGATCGGTGCAGCGAGAACGACGCCAGCCACCGCTGACAGCTGGATCTGCAGGACGAACGGGTCGGCGACGCCTGTGAGCGCCAGCGTGATCTCGTGGCCGTCGGCCTTGGCCTGGGCGATGATCGAGTCGAACGGGTCGCTGACCCAGGCGAAGATCTGCGGGTAGTAGATCCAGCCGATCACCATGCCCACGCCGATGGCCAGACCAGACTTGACCAGCCTGTTTCTCAGTTCGCGCAGGTGCTCGGTGAGCGGCATCGCCGCAGAGCGATCGGCGCCCCGTTCCTTGATCGCCATGGGACCGGAGGGTCAGCCCTCAGTTCGCTCGGGTGCCGTCGCGTCCCTGGGCGCCGGCGATGCTGCATCAACGACAGGCGCAGGCGCGGGAATAGGCGCCGGTGCCGGAATAGGTGCCGGTGCCGGGATCGGCGCTGGTGCAGCGATCGGCGCTGGCGTGACGGCTGCGGGAGGAATCTCCTCCGGCTTCGCGGGGGTGTCGTCGTCGGTCAGGCCCTTGGTCTCCGCCTTGAAGATCCTCAGGGACCGGCCCAGTCCGCGGGCAGCGTCGGGCATGCGCTTCGCGCCGAAGAGCAGGAGCACGATCGCGACGATGATCAGCCATTCAAAACCCTGAGGCAGCCTCATCGGCTCACTTCCTTACTTTCCGTCGTCGGGTATCGCTCAGGGTACGCCGCCAGGGCCGCATCGGCGGCACCCGCCACGGCCTCCACGAGATCTTCAGGCTCGAGCACGGTCGCCGATCCCTGCAAAGACAGCACGAGGCGGACCCCCCAGTCGAAGGAGTGCAACGGAAGGCGGACGACGGATCGTCCGTCGGGAAGCGCTGCGGCCGCCTCGGTGGCCTGGTGAACGTCGATGATCCATCGCGCGCCGGGCTCCACGGCAAGAACTGCGGTCTCGTGGGGCGTTCGTGGCGCGGTCGGCGCCGGAGTCGGAGTGCTGACCGTCTCCGCAGCGAACTGGTCCCCCAGCGTCGCCGTCAGGACGCGATCGAGTCGGAAGGTCCGCAGGGCCTCGGCCGACAGGCAGTACGCCTCGAGGTAGATGACCCCGTCGGTCGTGAACAGGCGGCGGGGCTGGATGGTGCGGTCGGTGACCTCGTCGCGGGTGGCGGCGGCGTATCGAATCGCGAGTTCGCGGCCTTCGTCGAGGGCGGTGTCGACGACGGCGGTGATCGCCGGGTCGATCGCCACGTGCACGGCCATCTCGCGGGCCGAGTCGACAACGCTCGCCGCGTTCTCGAGCTTCACCGCGGCCGAGACGATGGCATTGCGGTCCTCCACGCCGGGAACCTGCGCGAGCATCCGCAGCGCGACGATGAGAGTCAGCGCCTCCTCCTGGCTCAGGCGCAGGGGGTGCTTGAGCGTCTGCGGGTCGATCACGTGGATCCGGCCGTCGTCCCAGAACTGGATGTCGACGAGCTGATCAGGTCCGTACCCGGGCACGCCGCAGACGACCAGCAGCCACAGGTCGAGGTCGAGCTGCTCCTCACTGACCCCGAAGTGCTCGGCGCACTCGGCCATCGTCACGCCGTCACGAGCGATCAGCCACGGCACGAGGGCAAGCAGTCGCGACAGCCGGTCGGCCGCGGTGCCGGTCACGATGCCGCTCCGTGCGCGCGTCGAAGCGCAGCCAGCGCGGCGACGACCCTGTCGACCACCTCGGGCGGATCCAGGACGACGACGTCGGCGCCGGCCCCGCACACCAGCGACACCAGGTCGTCGATCGACCGTGCCGAGACCGTGACGGTGTCGGCCTCGAAAGGATCGGTGTCCGCGGTCGCGACCGCGAGCCTGCGCAGCGCCGCACCGCGATGTGGTGCGATCCGCAGCGTCGCCTGGATCGCCTCATCGGCGTACCCATCGGTCGGATTCGCGCCGATGTCGAAGCCCTCCGGCGGCTGGTGCTCACGAGGCTTCGCTGTGACGGTGACCGAACCCTCGATGCGCGACAGGCGGAACGTGCGCTGGGCATCGCGATCATGGTCGAAGCCGACGAGGATCCAGCGGCCCGAAGCCGAGCGCAGCCCCCACGGGCTCACCGTCCGGCGCTGGGCCTCGGCCTGGACGGGAGTTCGGTAGTCGAAGGTCACGACCTTGTCGTGGCGCACCGCGGACATCAGCGGCAGCAGCGCGGCGTCGCTGGCCGTCAGCTGCACTGGCCCGCGCAGATCGGCGGGCGCCCAGTCGGCAGTCCCACCGTCGAGGCTCTCCAGTTTGCGCAGCGCCGTGCCGGCAACGGGCGCGATGGCCGCGCGACTCCACACCTGAGCGGCGACGGCGATCGCAGCGCGCTCCTCGAGCGTGAAGTCGATGGCCTGCAGTGCATACGAGTCCTCGACGATGCGGTAGCCGATCACCTCGCCGCTGACGTCGGTGACGGTGTCGACCGGAATGCCCATCGAGCGCAGTTCGTCCTTGTCGCGCTCGAACATCCGCTCGAAGGCCGTATCAGACGTCGCGTCCGAATAGCCCGGGATCCGCGCGCGTATGTCAGCGCGCGGGACCGCCGTGCTCGTGGCCATCAGGCAGATGACCAGGTTGAGGAGCCGCTCCGTGCGGTCGACCCGTTCGGTCATGCGGCTCTTAGCCGACGTCGATGAGGTCGATCACGAAGACCAGCGTGCGGCCGGCCAGCCGGTGGCCACCTGACTCGCCGTAGGCCAGCGCGGGCGGGATCACCAGTTGGCGGCGGCCACCGACGCGCATGCCCGGAATGCCCTCCTGCCAGCCGGCGATGAGACCGGCCAGCGGGAACGAGATGGACTCGCCGCGATCCCACGAGGAGTCGAACTGCTCGCCGGTCTCGAAGTCGACACCGAGGTAGTGCACGTCTACCTTCGCCCCCGGGGTCGCCTCGGCGCCCTCGCCGACGATGATGTCGGTGATCACCAGGACGTCGGGTGCGGGACCCTCGAGGAACTCGATTTCGGGCTTGCTGGCCATGAACTGACTCCTTGCGATCGGGCCGGATTGGCCGCGCGGTGCTGGACGGGTTGGTCGGCGCGGACTAGCTGATGCTCTGCAGAGTGATGGTGAAGACCAGCGTCTCGTCGGGCGAGATGCCGGCACCGTCGGGCGGGGTCTCGCCGTAGGCCATCGCCCCGGGGATGACGAGCAGACGCGTCCCGCCGACCTTCATGCCGGGGACGCCTTCCTGCCAGCCCTGGATGACGCCGTCGAGCGGGAACGTCGCCGGGGTACCGCGGGAGTACGAGGAGTCGAAGAGGGCCTTGCCGCCAAGGCCGACGCCGCAGTAGTCGACGGTGAGCGTGTCGCCCGCCTTCGCCTCGGCGCCGCTGCCTTCGACCATGTCCGCAACGCCCAGCTCGGTGGCCGGCGTGGCATCGGTCGCGATGGTGATCGCCGGCGCGCCGTTGGCCTGAAGGGAGCCGGTGGCGCTGCCGATGGTCGTGCCCTGCGGCGGCGAGTCGTTCGGCATGACCTGGCCGCTGACGCAGTCGACGGTGACGAACGGCGTGGCGGCCATCAGGGAGGACTGGGCAGCGCCCGGAGTCGCCTCGCTCGCTGCGCCAGTGGGCTGGGCGGCAGGCGACTCGGCGGGGATGACCGACGGGACTGCGGAGGAGGCGGGAGTTACCCGCTCATCGGTCTGGCTGCCGCATGCGGCGAGCGTGACCACGAGGGACGCGGAAAGGGCGACGAGCGCCAGGGATCGCTTCACGCCACGAGCCTAGACGACCAGCACCTACATGCCCGCGATGAGGCGCTCAACTCGCTCATCCACGTTCGCAAACGGGTCCTTGCACAGCACGGTGCGCTGCGCCTGGTCGTTGAGCTTGAGGTGAACCCAGTCCACCGTGAAGTCGCGCCGGCGCTCCTGAGCCCGCCGCACGAAGTCGCCGCGGAGTTTGGCTCGGGTGGTCTGGGGTGGCACGGACTTTGCCTCGAAGACCGACAGGTCCGTGGTGACCCGCTCGACCAGGCCATTGCGCTCGAGCATGTAGTACAGGCCGCGGTTGCGGTTGATGTCGTGGTACGCCAGGTCCAGCTGGGCGACGCGGGGGGCGTCGATGTCCATCTGGTGCTTGACCATGTAGCGGTTGATCAGGCGCCACTTGATCGCCCAGTCGATCTCCCGGTCGATGAGCGACAGGTCCTCGGCCTCGATGGCCTTCAGCGACCTCCCCCACAGTTCGAGGACGCGCCTCGTGGTGCCGGTCGGCTCGTCGACCAGTCCGCGCCGCTCGGCGAAGTCGGACGCCTTCTCGAAGTACTCCCACTGCATCTGGAGTGCGGACAGTTCCCTGCCGGTGGTGAGCTTCACGGTGCGCTTGCCCGTGATGTCGTGGCTCATCTCGCGGATCGCCCGGATCGGGTTCTCCAAGGTCATGTCGCGCATGACTACGCCGGCCTCGAGCATCTTCAGCACGAGGTCGGCCGAGCCGACTTTGAGCATCGTGGTCGTCTCGCTCATGTTGCTGTCGCCAACAATGACGTGCAGGCGCCGATACAGGTCTGCGTCGGCGTGCGGCTCATCGCGCGTGTTGATGATCGGGCGCGAGCGGGTCGTGGCGCTCGAGACGCCCTCCCACATGTGATCGGCGCGCTGGCTCAGGCAGTAGACGGCACCGCGGGGCGTCTGCAGGACCTTGCCCGCGCCCGCGATGAGCTGCCGGGAGATGAGAAAGGGGATGAAGCGCTCGGCCAGGCGCGCGAACTCGCCGCGGCGCTCGACGAGAAAGTTCTCGTGGCAGCCGTAGGAGTTGCCCGCGGAGTCGGTGTTGTTCTTGAACAGGTAGATGTCCCCGAACACGCCCTCCTCGCGCAGGCGGCGCTCCGCGTCGACGACGAGTCCCTCGAGGATCCGCTCGCCCGCGCGATCGTGGGTGACCAGTTGCGGGATGCTGTCGCACTCGGCGGTGGCGTACTCCGGATGACTGCCGACGTCGAGGTACAGGCGCGAGCCGTTGGTGAGGAAGACATTGCTGCTGCGTCCCCAGGCCACCACGCGACGGAACAGGTAGCGGGCAACCTCGTCCGGACTGAGTCGGCGCTGCCCGTTGAACGTGCAGGTGACGCCGTACTCGGTCTCAATGCCGAAGATCCGACGATCCATGCACCCACACTACGTTGAGGCGCCCGCGAAACCCCGCTACGAGGGGCGCGCTCCTCGAGGTCGTCTCAGCGCTAGGGGCGCAGGAGCTCGCCGAGCCGGCCGTTCGTCAGCCGCTGGAAGGTGCGTCGCGGACGCGCGCGATCCAGGACGGCGACCTCGAGCTGGTCCTCGGTGAGCACGCGCTGCTTCTCGTCGCCGTGCTGACCCATAAGCCCGACGGCGAGCCGGATCGCATCGCTCAACGAGATGCCCTCATGCCAGCCATCCTGCAGGCCGGACTGGATGGGATCCGCGGAGCCGCCCATGGCCACGAAACCGCGCTCATCGGCGACGGATCCGTCGAACATGAGCCGGTACAGCTGGTCGTCGACTGCGGTCGCGCCGACCTCGGCCACCACGATCTCGACCTCGAAGGGCTTGGCGGTCTCGGTGAAGATCGTGCCCAGGGTCTGCGCGTACGCGTTGGCGAGGCTGCGGCCCGTGACGTCGCTGCGGTCGTAGGAGTAGCCGCGCATGTCGGCCAGCCGCACGCCGGCAACGCGGAGGCTCTCGAACTCGTTGTACTTGCCAACTGCGGCGAAGCCGATGCGGTCGTAGAGCTCGCTGATCTTGTGGAGCGCTCGCGAGGGATTCTCGGCGACGAAGACGATTCCCCCGTCGTACTGCATGACGACCACGCTGCGGCCGCGGGCAATGCCCTTGCGCGCGAAGTCGGCCTTGTCGCGCATGATCTGCTCGGGCGAGACATAGAAAGGAACGCTCATCTACATCTCACCTCCGCCCGCGTCGGCTGCGTGCGCCTCGACCATGGCACGCACGCGCGGTGCGAGCTCCTCATCGGTCAGGAGGTGGACTCCCCCAGCATCGACGGTCGCGACGACGGGATAGATCCGTCGCGCCATGTCGGGACCACCGGTCGCACTGTCATCGTCCGCCGCGTCGTACAGCGCCCGGAGTGCTGCGGTGATGCCGTCGTCTGCCGATGCCCCGCGACGGAACAGCTTCTTGAGCGAGCCCCGGGCGAAGCTCGAACCCGACCCGACTGCGTAGAAGTCGTGCTCCTCGTAACGCCCGCCGGTGACGTCGTAGGAGAAGATCCGGCCGATGCCCTTGGCCACGTCGTATCCGCCGAGCAGAGGCACCACCGCCAGGCCCTGCATCGCCATGCCGAGGTTGCCACGCAGCATGGAAGCGAGGCGATTGGCCTTGCCGTCCAGCGACAGTTGGACGCCTTCGATCTTCTCGTAGTGCTCGAGCTCGACCTGGAACAGGCGGACCAGCTCGACGGCGAGACCAGCGGTGCCGGCGATGCCGATGACCGTCAACTCGTCTGCGGCGAAGACCTTCTCAATGTCGTTCTGGGCGATGATGTTGCCCATCGTCGCGCGGCGATCACCCGCCATGACCACGCCGGTCGCCGTGCGCAGCGCGACAATGGTCGTGCCGTGCGGGGCCAGATGCCCTGAGCCCGTGTCGCTGCCAACCGCGGGCAGGCGCTCGGGGTGCAGCGCGGTGAGGAAGTCGACGAAGGATGCCGAACCCGTGGCGCGGTAGGGACCGGGCAGGCCGTTCGTGGGGCTCACTGCCCGCCCTTCTGCACGAACGACTTCACGAAGTCCTCCGCGTTCTCCTCGAGCACGCTGTCGATCTCGTCGAGGATGGAGTCGACATCGGCATCCAGTTCCGAAGGCGCGGTCTCGACGACTGCTGTGGTCTCTTCGTCGACGGCGGCATCGCGCTCGACTCGACGCTGGTCTGCTGACTCTCGCTGAGGCATAGGGACAGGCTATCCCGCGGGGCGCTCTCAGCGCGGAGCGTCGGCCACCAGCCTGTCGATCAGGGTGCGGACGTCCGGCGAGGAGTCCAGCAGAGCACCGACGTGCGCCTTCGTCCCGCGTGTCGGCTCAAGGGTGGGAACGCGCATCAGAGCGTCGTTGCCGGGCACGTCGAAGACCACCGAATCCCACGAGGCGGCGGCGATCGCGCCGGGGTACCTGCGCATGCACTCGCCGCGGAAGTACGCGCGCGTGTCCTCCGGAGGGTTCTCGACGGCTCGCTCGACCTCGTCATCGCTGAACATCCGCAGCAGCAGGCCCCGGTCCTCCAGCCGTGCGGCGAGACCGCGCTCGGGCCGGACGTCGGCGTACTGCAGGTCGATCAACTGCAGGCGCGGAGACTTCCACTCCAGACCGTCGCGACGCATGTAGCCCTCCATGAGCGAGAGCTTGGCCAGCCAGTCGAGCTCGCGCGACAAGCTCGCGGGCTCGCTCGTCAGCCCGTCCAGGACTCGCTGCCACTCGTCCAGCGTGTGCGCGGTCTGCTCGTCGAGCTCGGCATGCATCTCCAGCGCGCAGAACTCTCGGGCTGAATCGAGGATCTCCTGCTGGATCTGCAAGGCGGTGAGGCTCCGACCGTCGGTAAGCGCCATGCGGTGCGTCAGGCTCGTGTCGTGCGAGACAGCGTGCATCTCGGCGACGGAGTGCGCCGAGGCCCAGCTGCGATCGCGCAGGAACCCCGCCTCGATCATCGACAGGACGATCGCGGTCGTGCCCATCTTCAGGTACGTCGCCGTGTCGCTGAGATTCGCGTCGCCGACGATCACGTGCAGCCTGCGAAATCTCTCAGGATCGGCGTGCGGCTCATCCCTGGTGTTGATGATCGGTCGCTTCAGCGTCGTCTCGAGCCCGACCTCCACCTCGAAGAAATCCGCGCGCTGGCTGATCTGGAAGGCCGATCGCCGGCCATCCTGCCCCACGCCGAGTCGGCCGGCCCCGGTGTAGACCTGCCGGGTGATGAAGAAAGGGGTCAGGTGACGCACGATGTCCGCGAATGGCGTCGCGCGCTGCATGAGGTAGTTCTCGTGGCAGCCGTAGGAGGCGCCCTTGTTGTCGGTGTTGTTCTTGTAGAGCACGATCGGATGCGACTGCGGCACCGCCGCGGCCAGTTCCATCGCACGCCGCACGATGAGGACTCCGGCGCGATCCCAGAGCACGGCGTCGCGAGGATTCGTCACTTCTGGGCTGGAGTACTCGGGGTGGGCGTGGTCTACATACAGCCGGGCACCGTTGGTGAGGATGACATTCGCGAGCCCTGAGTCCTCATCGGTCAGTTGCGACGGATCGGCGTCGGCGCGCGACATGTCGAATCCGCGCGCGTCGCGAAGCGGGCTCTCGACGTCGTAGTCCCAGTGCGCGCGGCTTCGTGACCCCGCGATCGCATGCTGGGCGTACGCGTTGACGATCTGCGTGCTCGTCACCATCGGGTTCAGGTTCGGGAACCCCGGGACACTGATGCCGTATTCGGTCTCAATGCCCATCACGCGATGGACGGTCACTACAGGTACTGCCCCGTATTCGCCACGTTCTCGATCGAGCGACCGGGCTCGGAGCCCTTCTTGCCCTGGATGAGCGTGCGGATGAAGACGATCCGCTCGCCCTTCTTGCCCGAGATGCGTGCCCAGTCGTCGGGGTTCGTCGTGTTGGGCAGGTCCTCGTTCTCGCGGAACTCGTCGATGCACGCAGCGAGCACGTGCTGCACGCGGATGCCCTTCTCCCCCATGTCGAGGAAGTCCTTGATGGCCATCTTCTTCGCGCGAGCCACGATGTTCTCGATCATGGCGCCGGAGTTGAAGTCCTTGAAGTACAGGACCTCCTTGTCGCCATTCGCGTACGTGACCTCGAGGAAGCGGTTCTCCTCGGACTCGGTGTACATGCGCTCGACAGCGCGCAGGATCATGTCGCGGCAGGCCGCGTCCTTGTCGCCACCGTGCTCGGCGACATCGTCGGGATGCAGCGGCAGAGTGGACACCAGGTACTTGGTGAAGATGTCGCGCGCTGCCTCCGCGTCGGGCCGCTCGATCTTGATCTTCACGTCGAGACGACCAGGGCGCAGGATCGCGGGATCGATCATGTCCTCGCGGTTGGAGGCGCCGATGACGATGACGTTCTCCAGGCTCTCGACGCCATCGATCTCGCTGAGCAGCTGCGGGACGATCGTGTTCTCCACGTCGCTGGACACCCCGGATCCGCGCGTGCGGAACAGCGAGTCCATCTCGTCGAAGAAGACGATGACGGGCATGCCCTCGGACGCCTTCTCGCGAGCGCGCTGGAACACGAGCCGGATGTGACGCTCGGTCTCGCCGACGTACTTGTTGAGCAGCTCCGGTCCCTTGATGTTCAGGAAGAACGAGCGCCCCTCCTCGGTACCCGTGCGCTCGGCGACCTTCTTCGCAAGCGAGTTCGCGACCGCCTTGGCAATCAATGTCTTGCCGCAGCCGGGAGGCCCGTAGAGCAGGATTCCCTTCGGCGGCTTGAGATCATGCTCGGCGAACAGGTCCGGATGCATGAACGGCAACTCGACCGCATCGCGGATGGTGTCGATCTGCTCGCCCAGCCCGCCGATGTCCTCGTAGCGGATGTCCGGAACCTCCTCGAGGACCAGTTCCTCGACCTCGGACTTGGGAATCTTCTCGAACACATAGCCCGCGCGCACGTCGCACAGCAGCGAATCGCCAGCGCGGATCTTCGTCTCGAGCAGCGGCTGCGCCACCCGCACCACCCGCTCCTCGTCGGCGCGGCCGACGACGAGCGCGCGCTCGCGGTCCTCGAGGAACTCCTTGAAGATGACGATCTCGCCGGTGTCCTCGAAGTCCCGCACGTCTATGACGTTCAGCGCCTCGTTGAGCAGCACCTCCTGGCCGGGGCGGAGCGAGGATGCCTCGATGGCCGGGCTCACCGCGACTCTCAGCTTCTTGCCTGATGCCATGACGTCGGCAGTGCCGTCCTCGTGACGGGTGAGGAATGTCGCGAATCCGCTCGGCGGCTCGCCGAGCCGGTCGACCTCGGACTTGAGGGTGACGATCTGCTCCCGCGCGTCGCGCAGGGTCGAGATCAGTCGCTGGTTGTGGTCCTTCTGTGCGGCGAGCTCGCCGCGGACCTCGGTGAGTGCTGACTCGAGGTTGTGCAGCCTCGACAGCAGCGGGTCGGACTCGGTCATGTCGCCTCCCTGTGGCTGCTCGATTTCCACTCTAACCCGACGAGCCCCCGCAGGCGCGTGCACAAGCGGCCCCGACACGCCTCACTCTGGGTCGGCGACTGTTACTTCTGCGTTACCGGATTCGGATCCGGGACCGGTGTAGTCCTCGCCGTACGAGCCGGGAGCCGGACGACGCCGTCGTGCCGGAAGCACGGCGCCGGGTGCGAGACGTCGCGCGGTGACCAGGAAGCCGGTGTGCCCATTCATGCGATGGTCGGGACGGACGGCCAGGCCCTCCAGGTGCCAAGTCCGCATCATCGTCTCCTCGGCGCGCGGCTCGGTCCAGTCGCCCGACAGTCGCAACGTCTCCACGAACTTCGACATCTGCGTCGTGGTCGCGACGTATCCGACGATCACTCCGCCCGGCGCGAGAGCATTCGCCACGGCGTCGACACACTCCCAGGGCGCGAGCATGTCGAGCACCATGGCATCGAGATCCGAGTCGTCGATCGCCTCGACCAGGTCGCCAACGGTCAGCGTCCACGACGACGGCGCGTTGCCATACCAGCGGGCGACGTTCTTGGCTGCGATGTCGGCGAAGTCCTGACGGCGTTCGTAGCTGTGCACGAACCCTTCCTCGCCCACGGCACGCAGCAACGAGCAGGTCAGCGCCGCCGAACCCACGCCCGCCTCGGCCACGCGCGCACCGGGCCCGAGATTGCACAGTGCGACGATCCGCGCGGCGTCCTTGGGGTAGATGACCTGCGCACCCCGTGGCATCGACAGCACGAAGTCGTCGAGCAGCGGCCGGAGCGCCAGGTACGCCGTGCCATTGGTTGACGTCGTCACGGTGCCCTCGGGGCAGCCGATGAGGTCGTCGTGCGGCACCCGGCCTCGATGCGTGTGGAACTCCTTGCCGGACTCCAGCGTGATCGTGTGGAGCTTGCCCTTGGGGTCGGAGAGCTGGACCAGTTCGCCCTCGCGGAACGGCCCCCGGCGTCGCCAGGTCGTGCCGGTATCGCCGGGTGCGGGGGTGTCAGGCATGCGTTGAAGGCTAGTCAGCCAGGGTCCGTCAATAGGCTCGGGCCATGTCCACGGTGCCACTGCCCTTCCCGGCATCGCTGTCGCCGTCGCGCGCGTCGGACTTCATGACCTGCCCCCTGCTGTTCCGCTTCCGGTCGATCGACCGCCTCCCCGAGGAACCGTCGGCGGCCGCTGTCCGGGGATCGCTGGTCCATCGCGCGCTCGAGACCCTGTACGACCTGCCTGCCGCCGACCGCACCGTCGAGGCCGCGTCCGAGCTGGCAATCAGGGCATTCGACGAACTGCTGCGCGACGAGCCGGAGTCCGCGGCGGTCGTGCAGCAGGACGACGGTTCGTCGCCGGACGTGCAGATTCTGCTCACCTCCTACTTCGGCCTTGAAGATCCGCGACGCCTCGAGCCGCACGCACGCGAGCTGGGCGTCTCGGCCCAGCTCGCCGAGTCCTTCGAGGTGCGCGGGTTCATCGACCGCGTCGATCGCACAGCCGAGGGTGCAATCCGCATCGTCGACTACAAGACGGGCCGATCGCCGGGCGCGGGCTTTGAGGCCAAGGCCATGTTCCAGATGCGCTTCTACGCACTGGTGTGGTGGCGAATGACTGGCACGATCCCGCGCCTGCTGCAGCTGATGTACCTCGGCAACTCCGAGGTGCTGCGCTACGAGCCCGACGAGGCCGACCTGGTGTCGACCGAGCGCAAGATCCTCGCGCTGCGCGACGCCATCACTCGCGCGGCCGACTCCGGCGAGTTCGCGCCGTCGCCGTCACGGCTGTGCGACTGGTGCAGTTACAAGGCGATGTGCCCGGCGTGGGGTGGGTCTCCCCCGCCGCTGCCGCCGCGCGACACCTGGCCGACATCGAGCACCCGGGTCCCGGTCGAGGTCGAGCCCGAGGACTAACCCACCCACTCTCGTCGTTGAGTGGCCACTTGTGGGGGTTCGGATTCGCCTAAACACCCCCACGACTGGCCAGTCAACGAGGCTTCAGTCGGGCAGGCGGACCTGCGCCCACAGCGATTCGACGGTCCAGCCCGCGAGCGATGAGACGACGAACGCGTCGCCGGTGACGACCACGGCCACGCGAGGGATCGCCACGACGCGGCAGCCGGCGGCCAGCCCGGACGCGATTCCCGGCGTGGAGTCCTCCAGCACCATGCAGTGTGCAACGTCGGAGCCCAAGGTCGCGGCGGCGGTCAGATAAGGCTCCGGATGCGGCTTGCTCTGCTTGACGTCGTCACCCGCCACCACAAGGTCGAATGCCCGCTGTCCGATGTCGGACTCGATCCGATCGCTCACCGCGTCGATCAGCCGCGCCCACGACGCCGACACCAGAGCCGTCGGCACGCCCTGAACACGCGCATCGGTCAGCAGTTCGCGTGCGCCCGGCTGCCACACCAGCGGCGTGGTACGCAGCAGTTCTTCCATGATGTCGAGCAGCAGCTCCATGACGGCGTCCGGCTCGAAGCCGCCGCCGGCCTTGGCGATCATGTACTCGACCGCACGTTCTAGCGGCCCGCCGAGCATCGCTTCCTGATCCGCGTCGGACCAGGTTCCTCCGAGCCGCTCCATCACCCGGTGCTCGGCCTGCAGCCAGAGCGGCTCGCTGTCGATCAGCGTGCCGTCCATATCGAACAGCACCGCCCCCGGAAGCGCGCTCATGTGGCGTTGAAGTACTTCGCCTCGGGATGGTGGGCGATGATGGCGCTCGTCGACTGCTCGGGGTGCAGCTGGAACTCCTCGGACAAGATCACGCCGATGCGCTCGGGCTTGAGCAGTTCCATCAGCTGGACCTGCTGCTCGAGGTCCGGGCAGGCCGGGTAGCCGAACGAGTAGCGCGAGCCCCGGTACCCCTGCTTGGCGATCAACTCGTCCATGTCGCCGCTGTCGAAGTCGGCCAGCCCGAGCTCCTCGCGGATGCGTGCATGCCAGTACTCAGCAAGGGCTTCGGTCAACTGCACCGACAGACCGTGCAGTTCTAGGTAGTCGCGATAAGCGTTGGCCTCGAACAGCTTTGCGGTCGCACGTGACGCAGCCTCGCCCATCGTCACGACGGTGAACGGGACGACGTCGATCTCACCTGACTCCTTCGGGCGGAAGAAGTCCGACAGGCACAGGTGCCGGTCGCGCCGCTGGCGCGGGAAGCTGAAGCGCGTGCGCTCGGAGCCGTCGTCGTTCAGTACGACGAGGTCATCGCCCTCGGAGTAGCAGCCGAAGTATCCGTACGCGACGGCCGGCTCCATCATCGAGTCGGTCTGGATGCGGTCGAGCCAGTACCGAAGACGCGGTCGCCCCTCCGTCTCGACGAGCTCCTCGTACGTCGCGCCGCCGCCACGCGTCGGCTTGAGGCCCCACTGGCCCAAGAAAAGCGCGCGCTCGTCGAGGTACGGGACGTACTCCGCCAGAGCCACGCCCTTGACCAGGCGGTCGCCGAGGAACGGCGCGGTCGGCACCGGCACGTCGATGGCGACGTCCGAACGAGCGGGCATGTCCTCGAGCGCGGTCAGCTTCGGCTTCGCGGCGACGCTCTGCACCCGGCGCGCTCGCAGTTCGGGCAGCACTGCGCCCGGAACTCCGCGCTTCACCGCCATCACCGCGTCCATGAGCCGCAGTCCCTCGAACGCGTCGCGTGCGTAGCGCACCTCGCCGTCGTAGATCTCCGCGAGGTCCTGCTCAACGTACGCGCGAGTCAGCGCCGCGCCACCGAGAACCACCGGGAACTTGTCCGACATCTTGCGCGCGTTGAGCTCCTGGAGGTTCTCCTTCATGATCACGGTGCTCTTGACGAGCAGCCCGCTCATGCCGATGACGTCCGCACTGCTCGACTCGGCCGCCTCGATGATTGCCGAGATGGGCTGCTTGATGCCGATGTTGACGACCGTGTAGCCGTTGTTGCTCAGGATGATGTCGACGAGATTCTTGCCGATGTCATGCACGTCGCCCTTGACCGTGGCGAGCACCATGGTGCCCTTGCCAGCCTCGTCGGTCTTCTCCATGTGCGGCTCGAGGTAGGCGACCGCGGTCTTCATGACCTCCGCGCTCTGCAGCACGAACGGCAGTTGCATCTCACCGGACGCGAAGCGCTCGCCGACGACCTTCATGCCGGACAGCAGGGTGTCGTTGACGATCTCCAGTGCCGTCTTCTGCGTGAGTGCCTCGTCGAGGTCCGGCTCCAGGCCGATGCGCTCGCCGTCGATGATCCGGCGCTCCAGTCGCTCGAACAGCGGGAGGCCGGCGAGTTCCTCGGCGCGCGACTCGGACAGGTTGCGTGCTTCGACGCCCTCGAACAGCTGCAGGAACTTCTGCAGCGGGTCGTACAGGGTGTTGCCGTCGGCGTCGAAGGTCCTGCGGTCATACACAAGGTCAAGCGCGGTCTCGCGCTGGTCGTCGGCGATCTTCGACATCGGCAGGATCTTGGACGCATGCACGATTGCGGAGGTGAGTCCTGCCGCGATGCACTCGTTGAGGAACACCGAGTTGAGTACCTGTCGGGCCGCCGGGTTGAGGCCGAACGACACGTTCGACAGACCGAGGGTGGTCTGCACCTCCGGGTACATCCCCTTCAGCGTGCGGATCGCCTCGATCGTCTCGATGCCATCGCGGCGCGTCTCCTCCTGGCCCGTGGCGATCGGGAAGGTGAGGGCGTCGATGAAGATGTCGCCGACGGACATCCCCCAGTTGCCCACGAGATCCTTGATCAGTCGGTCGGCGACGCGAACCTTCCACTCGGCCGTTCGCGCCTGACCCTCCTCGTCGATGGTCAGAGCCACGACAGCAGCACCGTGCTCGCGGATGACGGGCATGATCTTCTTCATGCGCGAGTCGGGGCCGTCGCCGTCCTCGTAGTTGACCGAGTTGATGACCGCGCGACCGCCGAGCATTTCCAGGCCTGCGGTGAGGACTGCCGGCTCGGTGGAGTCGAGCACGATCGGCAGCGTCGACGCGGTGGCGAAACGACCGGCCAGTTCGCGCATGTCGGCGACGCCATCGCGGCCGACGTAGTCGATGCACAGGTCGAGCAGGTGCGCGCCATCGCGGATCTGGTTGCGGGCGATCTCGATGCAGTCGTCCCAGCGCTTCTCGAGCATCGCGTCGCGGAATGCACGCGACCCGACCGCGTTGGTGCGCTCGCCGATCGACAGGAACGAGGTGTCCTGGCGGAACGGAACCGACTGGTAGAGCGAGGCCGCCGACGCCTCGTTGCGGGCATCACGCGGGGTGACCGCGCGACCGCGCACGCGCTCCACGACCTTGCGCAGGTGCTCGGGCGTGGTCCCGCAGCAGCCGCCGACGAGCGAGAGGCCGAAGTCGCGCGTGAAGGTGTCGTGCGCCTCGGCGAGCTCATCGGGGGTTAGTGGGTAGTACGCACCGTCGGACGTGAGGATCGGCAGGCCGGCATTGGGCATGCACGAGACGCCGATCGTCGCGGTGCGCGCGAGGGTGCGCAGGTGCTCGCTCATCTCGCTCGGCCCGGTTGCGCAGTTCAGGCCGATCATGTCGATGCCGAGCGGTGCGAGAGCGGTGAGAGCAGCGCCGATCTCGGTGCCGAGCAGCATCGTTCCGGTGGTCTCGACGGTCACCTGGGCCAGAAGCGGCAGGTCCATGCCCGACTCGCTCAGCGCACGACGGGCGCCGATGATGGCGGCCTTAGCTTGCAGGAGGTCCTGTGCGGTCTCGATGAGGATCGCGTCTGCGCCTCCGGCGACCAGGCCGGCGACCTCCTCCTGGTACGCGTCGCGCAGCAGTGCGAATGGAGCGTGACCAAGGCTCGGCAGCTTGGTGCCGGGGCCGACCGAGCCGATAACCCAGCGTGGGCGGTCAGGAGTCGACCACGAGTCGGCGCTGCGTCGGGCAATTACGGCGGCGGCCTCGGACAGCTCGTAGATCCGGTCCTCGATGCCGTACTCGCCGAGGTTCGCGTAGTTGGCTCCGAAGGTGTTGGTCTCGACGCAGTCGACGCCGACCTCGAAGTACGCGTCGTGGACGCTCTGCACGAGTTCGGGCCGCGTGACGCTGAGGATCTCGTTGCAGCCCTCATGGCCCTGGAAGTCGTCGAGCGTGGGATCGGCAGCCTGCAACATCGTCCCCATCGCACCGTCCGCGACAACGACGCGCGTTGAGAGCGCCTCGCGTAGAGAGCCGGGACCGTTGACTGGGTGCGTGCTTACAGTGCTTGCCATGATCGGGCAAGCCTACCGACCCGGTGAGCGTGTATTTGGAACGCACTACGGTGGCGACATGTCGGTGTCGGCGGAGTTTGTCGAGGTCGTCGTCGACCGCGATGTGACGGTAGCCCTGTCGTTGTTCGGACCGCAGGATCCTGACGCGACCCCGATCGTCCTCCTGCACGGGCTGAGCCAGCAGCGCTTCTTCTGGGGTCCGGTGATCGAGCGGCTGCGCTCACGGCCCCTCGCCGCGCTCGACCAGCGCGGGCATGGAGATTCCGACTCCCCGCTGTCGGCGGACTACTCGATCGACGCCTGCGCCCACGATGTGCTGGCGGTGCTGGACCGGCTCGGCTGGTCGCGGGCGGTCATCGCCGGACATTCCTGGGGCGCATGGATCGCCGTACGTGCCGCGGCCCTGGATCCGGCACGCGTGGCCGGCCTCGCGCTCATCGACGGTGGGCTGTGGGCGGTGGGAGGCGACGAGGATCGCGGGACGGTGCGCGAGCGCCTTCGTCCGCCGGAGTTGGGCATTCCCGCCGACGACCTGTGGTCGATGATCAGCGCGAGTTCCCTGGCGCCCTACTGGTCCCCGGAACTGCGCGCGGCCCTCGAACCCACTTTCATCACCGCATCCGATGGCACCCTCCGCACACGCATCGGCGTCGAGAGGCACATGCGGGTGCTCGACGGACTCCTCGACGTGAACCCGGCCGAGGACCTGCGTGCCTGCGCGGAATCCGGCGTCCCGATCTGGGCGGCGCTCGCCGTGAGCGACGCCGGGGACGCCTCGACGCCGCGCGAGACAAACGTCGCTGGAGCCGCCACGTACGCCAACCTGCGCATACATCGGTGGCCCGGAGCGCTGCACGACGTACCCTTGCAGTGGCCGTCCCTCGTGGCCGGCTTCATCGACTCCCTGGTCGTTGAGATTGACGGTGCACAGCACCGACGTGGGGCCTCGGCCCCGGTAGGAGGCACTGCGTGATCGAGCTTGACGAGTTCCCCACGCTCGTCGATCCGGTTCTCATCGCTGCCTTCGAAGGATGGAACGACGCAGGCGACTCCGCGTCAGGTGCCATCGCTCACCTTCGCGAGGTCTGGGATGCCCAGCCGCTCGCCGACCTCGACTCCGAGGACTACTACGACTACCAGGTCAACCGGCCGCACATCAGTGTCGACGAGACGGGCGTTCGCAGCCTGACCTGGCCCGCCACACGCATCTATATAGCCCGCGTTCCGCTCTACCCTCGCGACATCGTCCTGGTGCAGGGCATCGAGCCGAACATGAAGTGGCAGCAGTTCGTCCGCGAGATCCTCGGCCTCGCCGCCGAGCTTGAGGTCTCGCTCGTCATCACCCTCGGCGCGCTGCTCTCTGACATCCCGCATACCCGGCCCGTGCCCGTTACCGGAACGACGTCGGACGCCTCGGTCGGTGCGGAACTGGACCTCGAGCCGTCGACGTACGAGGGCCCGACGGGGATTGTCGGGGTCCTGCAGGACGCCTGCGGCCGCTTCGGCATGACGTCGATCTCACTGTGGGCCGCTGTCCCCCACTACGTGGCGCAGCCGCCGTGCCCGAAGGCAACCCTGTCGCTCGTCCGCCGAATCGAGGACATCCTCGACATGCCCGTCCCGCTAGGCGACCTCGTCGACGAGGCGCGCGCCTGGGAGATCGGCGTCGACGAACTCGCGGCCGAGGACGAGGAAGTCGCCGACTACGTCAAGCAGCTCGAAGAGGCACGTGACGCTGCCGACCTGCCGGAGGCGAGCGGCGAGGCGATCGCCCGCGAATTCGAGCGCTACCTCCGCCGCCGCGGGGCCGACGACCGCTAGCGACGACGACCTACCGAAGCTTCAGGTACAGCTCCACGGAGGCCTTGGTCGGCGCATCGAGGGCCGGGTCGTCTGCCGTGCCGTTGCGCAGGTCGCCGAGAATGCCCATCGCGACCTTCTTGCCGAGCTCCACGCCCCACTGGTCGAACGAGTCGATGCCCCAGATCGCTCCCTGGACGAACACGCTGTGCTCGTACAGCGCAATCAGCGCACCGAGCGAGAAGGGGGTGAGCGCCTCCACCGTCATGATCGTCACCGGCCGGTTGCCTGGCATGACCTTGGCCTCGACCAGTTCGGGGGGCGTGCCGTCCGCAGCGACCTCCTCGGCCGTCCGCCCCATCGACAGCACGGAAGCCTGCGCCAGCGCGTTCGCGACGAGCATGTCCTGCTGATCGGTCAGCGGGTTGTCGCTGCGCGCGACGACGATGATGTCGCACGCCACCGTGCCCGTGCCCTGGTGCAGCATTTGGTAGAACGAGTGCTGGCCGTTCGTTCCCGGCTCTCCCCAGAAGATCGCTCCGGTCTGGTAGTCCACGCGCGCACCGTCGAGCCGCACGGACTTGCCGTTGCTCTCCATCGTCAGCTGCTGCAGGTAGGCCGGGAAGCGCGACATGTACTCCGAGTACGGGAGGACGGCAGTGGTCTGGACGTCGAGGAAGTTGCGGTTCCACACGGCGAGCAGGCCCATGAGCAGCGGGACGTTCTCTGCCACCGGTGCGGTCAGGAAGTGCTCGTCCATCGCGTGGAAGCCGGCCAGCATGTCGGCGAATCCGTCGGCCCCGATCGCGATCATCGTGCTCAGCCCGATCGACGAGTCCATCGAGTAGCGTCCGCCTACCCAGTCCCAGAAGCCGAACATGTTCGCCGTGTCGATGCCGAATGCGCTGACCTTCTCCTCCGCCGTGGAAACCGCGACGAAGTGCTTGCTCACCGCGTCGTCGCCGAGGGCGGACGTGATCCACGACCGTGCGGCCGTCGCATTGGTCAGCGTCTCGAGCGTTCCGAAGGTCTTCGACGCGACGATGAACAGCGTCGAGGCCGGATCAAGGTCACGGATCGCCTCGCTCATGTCTGTCGGGTCGACATTGGAGACGAAGCGGAAGGTGATGCTGCGGTCGCTGTAATGACGAAGCGCCAGGTACGCCATGGCCGGGCCGAGGTCCGAACCACCGATGCCGATATTGATGACGGCGGTGATCTTCTTGCCCGTCGCTCCGACCCATGCGCCCGAGCGCACCGACTCGGCGAAGACACCCATCCGGTCCAGCACCTCGTGGACCTCTCCGGTCACGTCCTCGCCGTCGACGGTGAGCGGTGAGTCGGCCGGACGTCGGAGCGCGGTGTGCAGCACGGCCCGGTCCTCGGTGACGTTGATGTGCACGCCGGCGAACATCGCATCGCGCCTGGCGAGCACTCCCCGTTCGTCGGCAAGCGACTGCAGCGTCGCGAGGATCTCGGGCGTGACGCGCTGTCGCGAGGCGTCGAAGTGAACCCCGGCCGCGACGTGCGTCATGGCCGCCGGTCGCGTGGGATCGGCATCGTTGAGCGCGCGGATCGTCGTGCCGGCCTGCGCCCGGGCGAGCGCCTCAAGCGTGGTCCACGCGGCGGTGTCGGTCGGATCGTTCGATGTCGGACTGTTCGTCATGGGGTCACCATTCCACTAGCGTGTGAACCCCGTCGCAGAAGGAGCCCAAGTCGTCATGAATTCACCGGCAGCAGCGCACACAAGTCCTCGTGTGACCATCGGCATGGTCGGCCTCGGACGCATGGGCGCGAACCTCGTGCGCCGCGCGATGGCCGACGGACACTCCGCGGTGGTCTACGACCCGCAGGCCGCGGCGGTCACCGAGCTGGCCGGCGAGGGCGCCACCGGTGCGTCGTCACTCGCCGAGTTCGTCGCCGCGCTTCCGGTCCCCCGCTCCGTGTGGGTCATGGTGCCTGCCGGTCACATCACCGAGAGCGTCGTCACCGAGCTGATCGGCCTGCTTGAGTCCGGCGACTGCCTGATCGACGGCGGCAACTCTTACTACCGCGACGACATGCGACGCGGCGAGCTGGCTGCGGCCAAGGGCATCGACTACCTCGACGTGGGCACGTCGGGCGGCGTGTGGGGCAAGGACCGTGGCTTCTGCCTGATGATCGGCGGCGCCGATCGCGCGGTCGATCGCCTTACCGGACTGTGGGACACCATCGCCCCCGGAGTCGCGACGGCTCCGCGGACCGAGGGACGCACCGGCGACCCGGCCCCCGAGGAGCGCGGCTGGCTGCACTGCGGTCCGTCGGGCGCCGGCCACTTCGTCAAGATGGTTCACAACGGCATCGAGTACGGCCTGATGGCGGCATACGCCGAGGGCCTCAACATCCTCAAGCACGCGAACGCCGGCAAGGTTGCGCGCGATGCGGACGCCGAGACGGCACCGATGTCCGATCCCCAGTACTACCAGTTCGATCTCGACCTGCCCGCGATCACCGAGGTGTGGCGTCGCGGCAGCGTCGTCGGCTCGTGGCTGCTCGACCTGACTGCGTCAGCCATGCAGGCATCCCCCGATCTCGAGGAGTTCACCGGCCGCGTCTCGGATTCGGGCGAGGGCCGCTGGACGGCCATCGCGGCGATCGACGAGGGCGTGCCGACCCCGGTGCTCAGCGCGGCGCTGTTCGAGCGCTTCGAATCCCAGGGCACGGGCATCTTCGCCGGCAAGATCCTCAGCGCGATGCGCAAGGAGTTCGGCGGCCACGACGAGAAGAAGTAACGAATTGAACCGCCTCCCGGGTCAAATCCCGGTTTGGTGGCCGTTCCGGGGCGCATTCTGCGGATTTCACCCGGGAGGCGGTTCAATTCGGCGGAACGGTCACTGACCCGGAACGTGACGTGAGGCGTCGCTTAGAGCTGGATGCCGAGGAGGGCGTCGACGGTCTGACGCATGAGCGCCGGCCCATCGGCGTCGACTCCCTGTCCAGACTGCTGGGCACGAGCCCAGGCATCGACCGCGGCGAGAGCCTCGGGAGTCTGCAGGTCGTTGGCGAGCGCGGCTCGGACGTTCACGAGCAGGTCATCGGCCGACGGTCCGATGACCGCAGAGCCCGCAGCACGCCACAGAGCCAGGCGCTCGACGGCGGCGGCCAGCCCGTCGTCGGTCCACTCCCAGTCGGATCGGTAGTGGTGCGCGAGCAGCGCCAGCCGCAGGGCCGCGGGATCGGCCCCGTCCTGCCGCAACTGCGAGACGAAGACCAGGTTGCCGCGGGACTTGGACATCTTGTGCCCCTGCCACGCGACCATCGCCGAGTGCACGTAGTGCTTCGCGAACGGATGCGCGCCCCGCAGGACCTGCGCCTCTGACGCACTCATCTCGTGATGCGGGAACACGAGGTCCGATCCCCCGCCCTGCACGTCGATCGTCATGCCGAGGTGGTCGAGCGCGATCGCCGCGCACTCGATGTGCCAGCCGGGTCGGCCATGGCCGAGCGGGGTGTCCCACGACGGCTCCTCGGCGCGGGCCGCCTGCCACACCAGGCAGTCGAGGGGATCCTCCTTGCCGGGGCGGTCGGGGTCGCCGCCGCGCTCGGCGAAGATCGCCAGCATCTCATCGGTGCTCAGGCCCGACACGGTGCCGAACGCTGGGTCGCTGCGAACCCGGAAGTACAGGTCCGAGTCCACGGAGTACACGCTGCCGAGTTCCTGCAGCCGCTCCACATGGGTCGCGACCGACGGGATCGACTCGACGGCCCCGATGTAGTCGCGCGGGGGGATGACGTTGAGCGCCTCCATGTCCTGGCGGAACAACGCGGTCTCGCGCTCGGCGATCTCGACCCAGTCCTGCCCGGTCGCGACCGCGCGCTCAAGCAGCGGGTCATCGATGTCGGTGACGTTCTGCACGTAATGCACCTCGTGACCCGCATCGAGCCACGCGCGGTTGATCGTGTCGAAGGTGACGTACGTGAAAGCGTGGCCCATGTGGGTCGCGTCGTACGGGGTGATCCCGCACACGTACATGCGTGCGACGGGTCCCGGCTCGGTGGCGCGGACGACGCCGGCAGCAGTGTCGTGGAGCCGGAGCGGAAGTCCCTGGCCTGGGAGTCCGGGAACGTTAGGACTCGGCCACGACTTCACGACGTCACCCTATCCGCGCTCCGCGTCAGAAGACCGGCCACGGTATGGCCGGCCACTTGCCCGACGGGACCGGGTAGGTGCCGCGGTCGATCAGCCGTCGCAGGCGGGTGCGCAGTCGTACCCGCTCGTCCTCGTCGAGCCACTGGTCGACCGGTTCGTACGACGTGCCGATCAGGTCGCGAAGGTCCGCCAGGTCGCTGAGGTCCTGCTCAGGAATCGCCTCGCCGGCCCAGCCCCACACCACCGTGCGCAGCTTCGGATCGGTGGAGAATGCCACGCCGTGGTCGATGGCCCAGATGCGGCCGTCCCGGTCGCCGAGCACATGCCCGCCCTTGCGATCGGCATTGTTGGCGACCGCGTCGAAGACCGCGATGCGGCGCAACTCGGACGAGTCCGCATGCACCAACTCCACCGGGTCGCCGAGCGCGTCCGTCGCATCGAGCACGCGCTTCCAGCCCGCCGGCGCGGTGCCGGGGCGGACCACGTCGACCTGGTCGACGTCAGGATCGACCTCGATCCATGCCTGGCACATTCCCGCACCGCCCGGGCCGTCGTCGCGCCATGCGGTCGGCGGGACCAGACCCCAGCCCAGCGCCTCGGAGAGCTCGAAGGCTGCCAGCTCGCGGTGCCCCAGCGTCCACTCGGGGAAGTCCCACAGTGGCCGCTCCCCCGCTACCGGCTTGTACACGCACAGCAGGGAGTCCTCGCCGGGTATCTCGATCCGGCAGCGCAGGGTGGAGTTAGACGCGCCGGCGATGCGGCCCTCGATGACGAGGTCGCCCTCGGACAGCAGGTCGTGCAGTCGCGGATCAGCGATCCAGTCGGTCGCGCTCATTCCCGGCGTCGGTAGCCGTTGGCGCGAGGACAGATGTGTCCCTCCGGGTCCAGGGGCTGCGTGCAGAACGGGCACGGCGGACGGCCTGCCGCCACGACCTGGCGCGCCCGGTCGGCGAAGGCCCGAGCCCGCGCCGGAGGCAGCCATACCCGCAACGTGTCGGGGCCGTCGGAGTCGTCGTCCGCGATGTCCGGGATCTCCGCGCCGTCCTCCGTGACCGCATGCGCCTCGAGGACAACCCGGCGGCTGGCCTCGTCCCAGCCGAGCGCCATCGCCCCGACGCGGAACTCCTCGACCAGCGGGACGTCCAGTGGTGCCGAGTCGTGCAGGGCCGCGGGAGCGGTCTCGGGAATCTCACCCTCGGCCGCCCGCGTGTTGCTGACCTCGTCGAGCAGCTGGTCGACGCGCTCGGCGAGCGCCGTGACCTGGGCCTTCTCCAGTGCCACGCTCGTGACCTGACTGTCCTGGCGAACCTGCAGGAAGAAGGTGCGCTCGCCAGGCAGCCCGACCGTGCCGACGACGAATCGGGTGGGCGTCTGGAAGTCGAAGATCTGGCGACTCATCGACCCGCTCCGCCTCCGACCTCGGCGTCGCTCTTGGACTTGCGCCGGCGCTTGCGCTCGCTACTGCGATCGCTCTTGGGCTGCGGCGCCAGCCACGACAGGTCGCCGCCCGTGTCGTTCGTGCGCAGGATGAACGGGCGCGTCGGCGTGTACGACACGACGCTCACCGAGCAGGGGTCGACGGTGATGCGCTGGAACTGGTCCAGGTGCAGGCCGAGGGCGTCGGCCAGGCAGGCCTTGATCACGTCGCCGTGGCTGACCACCGCGTAGACCGCGGACTCGCCAAGGGCGGCGTTCCACTCGCGAACCGCCGAGACCGCCCGATGCTGCATCTGCGCCATCGACTCGCCGGTGGCCCCGGGGAAGACGGCGGCGCTCGGATGGGACTGCACGACCTTCCACATCGGGTCCTTCGCGAGATTCTTCAGCTTGGCGCCTGTCCAGTCGCCGTACCGGCACTCGCCCACGCGCTCGTCGACCCGCCGCGGCGACTCGATGCCCGCCGACGCCAGCATGAGGTCGGCGGTCTCGACGGTGCGCTCGAGCGGGGAGGTCACGACCGCGGCGAGGGTCAGCCCGGTGAGCCGCAGGCCCAGGGCCGTCGCCTGCTCCTTGCCCTTGTCGTCCAGCACCACGCCCGGAGTCCAGCCTGCGAGGATCCCGTCGACATTGGCCTGGGTGCGGCCATGGCGGATGAACAACACGGTGGTCATGCGAGCCAGCGTAGATCGTGACGAGCAGTGCAGCACAATGGCGCCATGATCAGGGGCATGGGCCTGTACACGCCCGACGGAGTCGTCAACGCACCTGAGGTCCACAGCTGGCAGGAGCCCGGCGACAGCCACCCCGAGCCCAAGATCCGCGACCTCAAGGCCAAATGCCTTGCCATGAATGGCTCGTTCGTCTGGCTCGGGCTCTTCGAGCCGACCAAGGACGAGCTCGCCATGGTGACCGAGATCTTCGACCTGCAAAAGCTCCAGGTCGAAGACGCGGCCAACGTGACGCAGCGCCCGAAGTTCGAGCTGGATGCGGCTGGCTGCGGCATGGCCCTGCTCAAGGTCCTCGACTACGTGGACAGCACGTCCGATGTCCACACCGGGCAGCTCGCGGTGTTCATCGGGCCCTGGTACGCGGTGACGGTCCGCTACGGACAGATCGGTGACCTGCGAAGCATCCGCACGAGGCTCGAGCAGAGCCCCGAGCTCCGATCGCACGGTCCGGTCTCGGTGGTCTACGCCGTGCTCGACCAAGTCGTCGACGGCTACCTCAGCGTCACTGACGAGGTCGGCATCGACGTGGAGAACCTCGAGACGGCCGTGTTTGCCCAGGACCGGTCGGCCAGCACCCCGAACAGCATCTATCGCCTCAAGCGCGAGAACGTCGAAGTCAGACGCGCGGTTGGCCCGCTCGTCCCCTCGGCGCACCTGTTCGTCAGCGGCCAGGCGGCCTGGATCCCCGCCGACCTGCGCCCATACTTCCGAGACATCGGCGACCACATCCTGCGCGTCACCGATTCGGTCGAGTCTGCCGACAACCTGCTCATGACGATGCTCATGGCATCGACGTCACTGCAGGACCTGCAGCAGAACGGCGACATGCGCAAGATCAGCGCCTGGGTCGCGATCGCCGCAGTGCCGACGGCAGTCGCGGGCCTGTACGGCATGAACTTCGACGCGATGCCCGGCCTGCACAACTCCTGGGGCTTCCCCATCGTGCTCGGCCTGCTCGGCATCGTCTGCTTCGGGCTGTACCGGGCGTTCAAGAAGTCGGGCTGGCTCTAGCCACCACGACCATTGCGGTCGGTGCCGCTCGCACGGCAGCATCGGCGCATGACCAAATACCTCATCTCCTTCCCAAGCGAAGCCATGGTGCTCACCGATGAGGAGTTCCCGATCGTCTCCGCCGCCGCCCGCGCCGTCATCGAGGAGGCCAAGGCCGCTGGCGTCTACGTATTCGGAGGCGGGATCCACGAGGGCGTCGATCCGGTCCTCGTCTCCGCCGACGGCGCCGTGAGTGCCGAGATCTACCCGGGCTCCTACCTCAAGGGCGGGTTCACCGTGCTGGAACTTCCGACGCGCGCCGACGGGGTCGAGTGGGCCAGGAGGATCGCGGTGGCATGCCGTTGCTCGCAGGAACTCCGCGAGTTCATGTACGACCCGGCGAGCTAGTCGCTACGCGTTCAGCACCCCGACGCCGAGCAGGATCAGCAGGATCCCGCCGAGGCCGAGGCGGTATAGAACGAACGGCAAGAAGGTGCCCGTCGACAGGTAGCGCATCAGCCAGCGGATCACCGCGAAGCCCACACCGAAGGCGATGGCAGTCGCGAGGAGCGTCGGTCCCCACGCCACGTTGGCCTCGTCACCGATCTTCCGGGCCTCGAACAGTCCCGAGGCGAGCACTGCCGGCACCGCAAGGAGGAAGGCATAGCGCGTCGCCGCGCCGCGCGTGTAGCCCATCGCGAGCCCAGCCGAGATCGTCGCGCCCGACCGCGAGACGCCGGGGATCAGGGCCAGCGACTGCGCGAGCCCGAAGAGCACGCCGTCGCGGACGGTGATCTCCTCCTCGGACTTCACGCGCGCGCCGAGCGCATCGCACACGCCCAGCACGATGCCGAAGACGATGAGCATGATCGCAACGAGCCACAGGTTCCGGGCGGCCGTCTCAATCTGGTCCTTGAACAAGAAGCCGAGTACGGCGACCGGGATCGTGCCGATGATGATGAGAAAGCCCATGCGCGCATCGGGTTCCTGACGCGCCTCGGCATTGCGGATCGACCGGAACGTGGCCGTGATGATGCGGCCGATCTCGTGGCGGAAATAGATGACGACGGCCATCTCGGTGCCGATCTGGGTGACTGCGGTGAACGCGGCGCCCGGGTCCTCCCAGCCGAACAGCTGGGAGAAGATCAGCAGGTGAGCGCTCGAGGAGATCGGCAGGAATTCCGTCAACCCCTGGATGAGGCCGAGGACGATCGCTTCGAACCAGGACACTACGTGGCCAGACCCGACGCCTCGAGAACATCGACCATGGTGCGCAGGGTCGACAGCTGCTGCTCGAGGTCTCCGTCGTAGGCCGCGATGGTCAAGGTGGTGACGCCGGCCTCGGCGAACGCGCTGAGGCGGTCGCGCACCCGCTCGGGTGGCCCGATGAGCGACGTGCGGTCGATGAACTCCATCGGCACGGCAGCCCATGCCTCGCGGTACTCACGAGCGAGGTACTTGTCCTGGATCTCGATCGCCTCGGCCTCGTAGCCCATTCGGGTGGCGAGCTGGTTGTAGAAGTTCTTCTCGCGGCTGCCCATGCCGCCGATGTAGAGAGCGGAGTACGGGCGGATCGGGTCGGCGCATGCCGCGACGTCGTCGCCGAAGACCACGGGAACCGTCGGGACGACGTCGAAGCCGTCCATCGACTTGCCGACGCTCTCGCGCCCGGCGCGCAGCGGGGCCATGATCTCCGCGGCGTTCTCCGGGGAGAAGAAGATCGCCAGCCAGCCGTCGGCGATCTCGCCGGTGAGCTCGAGGTTCTTGGGGCCGATCGCGGCGAGGTAAACCGGGATCTCCTCGCGGACCGGGTGCACCGTCAGGGACAGCGCCTTGCCCGGGCCGTCGGGCAGCGGCAGGGTGAAGAACTCGCCGTCGAAGATGACCTTCTTGCGGGCCAGCGCGGTGCGCACGATCGTGACGTACTCGCGCGTGCGGGTCAGCGGCTTGTCGAAGCGCACGCCGTGCCAGCCCTCGGACACCTGCGGTCCCGAGACACCGAGGCCGAGGCGGAAGCGTCCGCCCGACAAGGTGTCGAGGGTCGCCGCCGTCATCGCGGTCATCGCTGGAGTACGTGCAGGGATCTGGAACACCGCGGAGCCGACATCGATCTTCTCGGTCTGCGCGGCTACCCACGAGAGCACCGTGGCCGCGTCGGACCCGTAGGCCTCGGCCGCCCACACCACCGAGTAGCCGAGCTTGTCGGCCTCCCGGGCGAGGACGAGATTGTTGGCGTCGTTGCCGGCGCCCCAGTAGCCCAGATTCAAGCCCAGCCGCATTGGTGCCTCCCAGTCGAGTGCGACCGAGCCTAATGCTCCCTACTGCGGCCCGAGGCCCGCAGTCGAGACCGGCGCAGCATCGGCCGCCTTGAGCACCTGGTTGAGCAGGCGCAGGTCGTAGATGCCTGTGAGCTTGTTCGGCCCGAGGGTGAGAAGTCCGACGCTGACGGCGTCATCAGCGCTCTTCTTCAAGGTCAGCGGCAGCGGGTCCCAGGTGAACCGCAGGTTGTCCCACGACCGCTCGATGACGCCAGGCGCCAGCGGCTTGCCGGTCCACGTGTTCAGCTGCTTCTGCACGAGCGCCTTCGCCTTGGTCTCGTTCTTCGCGATGTACGCGATGGCGCTGTCGTTGGCCTGCAGGACGGACCGCACGGTCCCGGGGTACTTCGCGAGGAAGGACTGCGCCGCGATGATGTTCGTCGTCACGAAGCGGCCGCCGGGCCACAGCGTCTTCTCGTCGAGGAACACTCGCGCGCCCGCCTCGATCACCAGCCTCGACGCCCAGGGCTCCGGGACCCAGGCGCCGTCGATCTGGCCGGCCTTGAACAGAGAGAGCGTCGTGGCGTTCTCCGTGGGGATGACGCCGACGTCGCCAGAGCCGGTCGTGGTCGACGACAGCCCGTTCTCCTTGAGCCACGAGCGCAGCGCGACGTCCTGGGTGTTGCCCAGTTGCGGGGTGGCGATCTTCTTGCCCTTGAGGTCAGAGACCTTCCTGATCGACGACTTCACGACCAGCTGCGCGCCGCCGGAGGTCGCGCCCGACACGACGCGCAGCAGCGCGCCGTTGGTCGAGTTGAAGCCCGTAACCGCAGGGTTCGGGCCGATGTAGGCGACGTCGATCGCGCCGCCCTTCATCGCCTCGATTGCGGCGGGGCCGGCGTTGAACAGGACGTACTCGACCTTCGTGCCGTCCTTGCCCAGGAACGCCTCAAACAGGCGTAACTGCTGCGCGACGAGCGCGGGAGCATGCGTGAGGTTGGCGAAGAACCCGATGCGCACGACCGGCGCCGTGGGCAGCTTGGGCAGCGCGTATGGCACCGCTGCGGATGCTGCCGCGGACACCGCGCCCGCAGGAAGTGGGGCTGCGCCGGCGCCTGTCGCGCCCAGGCAGCTGGCGCCCAGGACGGCAAGGGCGGCCAGGGCGGTGAGTACTCGCATGCGGGTCATTCGGTGCTCCCTCAAATGTGGTCGAACACGCAGGACAGGGCTGCGCGAATGCGTACGGGTCCTAATCTATACTAATTCGATGGACTTAATCGCTAATGCTCGTTCCAGTCGGCGTGGCTGGGTCGTTGTGGCCCTTGCCATCGCGCTGCTGCTGACCGCCGCCGTATCTGGATCCCGGCTGCTCGCGAGCTCGGATGCCCAGGCCGCACCTCTCGCCGAGGATCCGCTGCCCGCGCCGACTGCGACCACGGCCCCGACGACCTCGGCCGGTCCCCCGACGGCCATCAAGAACATCGTCTTCATCCTCGCCGACGACCTCGACACCGAGACCTTCGAGCAGGTGGCGCGCCTGAAGTCCCTGCACAAGGACGGGCTGACGCTGACGAATCTGGTCGCGACCGAGTCGCTGTGCTGCCCGTCGCGCACGTCGATCCTGCGCTCGCAATACGTCCACAACCACGGCGTGCTGTCGAACCTCGTCTACTCCCAGGGCGGCTGGGCGACGTTCGCGGAGAAGGGCGAGGAGGAGGACTGCCTGCCAGTGTGGCTGCACGCCGCAGGCGTCAACACCGCATTCCTCGGCAAGTACCTCAACGGCTACGGCGAGGACGGCGACCCGACAGCAATCCCCGCAGGTTGGGACCGCTGGTTCGTCCCGACGACGAAGAGCGGCATGTACCGCGGCTACGGCTACACCGTCAACGACGACGGAAAGCTGGCGTCTTACGCCAACCGCAAGAGCGACTTCCTCAACGACGTCCTGACTCACGAGGCCGTCGACTTCATCAGCACCGCGAAGTCGCCCTTCTACCTGCAGGTGAACTCGACGGCGCCCCACCATCCGGCCCCTGTTGCCGCTCGGCATGCGGGCAGCCATAAGAACACGAAGATCCCGCGCGCGAAGTCCTTCAACGTCGAGGGCAAGAACGCCGTGCCGTGGCTTGCTCGCAAGCCGCACATCAGCGCGAGCCGGGTGGCGAAGTACGACGCCTACTGGCGCGAGCGGGTGCAGTCGACCGAGTCGATCGCCGACACGGTCGTTGCCGTGCGCAATGCGCTGAGGAAGGCGGGCACGCTGAACTCGACACTCATCGTGGTCAGCTCGGACAACGGGTTCCACGCCCTGAACCACAAGCTCACCCCCGGCAAGCGCACCCCGTACAAGGAGGACACGGTCGTCCCGACGATCCTCATCGGCCCGGGCATCACGCCCGGGTCGACGTCGAGCGCGATGACGTCGACCATCGATCTCGGCCCGACGTTCGCCGAGCTTCTTGGCGCCCAGGTCCCGGACTGGACCGACGGCCGTTCGCTCGTCCCGCTGCTGGCAAACCCGTCAGCGAGGCTCCGCACCGGCGTTCTCACCGAGAGCCTCGGCGACACGGCATTCAATGACCCGGACTTCCAGGCCTTCAAGACGCCGAACTACTACGCGCTGCGCACGGAGAAGTGGCTGTACGTCGAGTACAAGAACGGCGTGAGGGAGCTGTTCAACCTGCAGAAGGATCGGGCGGAGATCGACAACGTCGTCGACTCCACACCCGCTGCGGTGGTTGCCGAATTGAGTTCACACCTCAAGGCGCTGGCGACGTGCACAGGCGAGACCTGCCGCACGGCCGACACCTGGACCGACGGTTCACCGATCGCCGCCGATCTGGCTACCACCGGGCCCACCGCTACGCCGACGCAGTCGCCCGTTCCGCAGTAGTGCGGTCGGTGATGACGAGGGCAGCGACGGCGCCAACGGATAGGACGGCGACGACGATTCCGAGCGAGGTCAGCAACGCCCACGGCAGCAGGCCGGTGAGCGGGGCCGCAAGGCCGCTCACCACGAACTGTGTGACGCCGAGGATGGCGTAAGCGCTGCCGGCGCGCTCTGCGTGCTTATGAGGGGCGAGCGCCCTGGCGGCAGGGAAGATCAGTCCGACGCCGAGGTTCAAGGTGAACAGCCCGACGAGGAGCACGACAAGCGACCCTGCGGTCGACACCAGCAGCAGTACTGCGGTCACCAGCAGCAGACATAGGCCTGTGATCAGCAGTCGCCGCGGACCGTAGACATGGACGCGCTTCGAGGCGACGAGACTGACGAGGATGACGCCGATGCCATTGACGCCGAGGACGACCGAGTACTGGAGCGGAGTCATGCCGAACTCACCCTGCAGCACGAATGCGGAGGCGGCCGTGCCGGCGAAATAGGCTGCGCTCGCAAGGAGAAGCACGACGGCGTAGCCGACGAAATCCCGATCGCGAGCAAGTGCCGCACCGTCCGACCGCATGCGGCTCAGCCACCTGGTCTCGTGCACCGTGGTGGCGTTCGTGTCGGGCAGCAGCCGGAAGGCCGCGACGAGGATGCCTGCGGCGATCAGGCCCAGGAAGGCAACGAGCCCCCGCCACCCGAAGATGCGCATGATCCCCGCACCGAGGGTCGGGCCGACCACGGGTACCAGCGTGCTGATTGCCATGACCTGCGAGAACGTCTTGGCGAGGTTCATGCCGCTGTAGCGATCACGCACGGTCGCGTTCGCACACACAACCACGACGCCCGTGCCGAGCCCAGCAATCGCCCGGCACGCGATCAGCACGCCGATCGACGGTGACGCAGCGCCGATGCCCATGCTGGCCGCCACCATCGCCAACCCGATGAGGACCGGCAGTCGTCGACCCACGAGGTCACTGATCGGGCCGCCGACGAACTGACCTGCCGCGGCCCCGAAGAGCAGCGCGGTCATCGTGAGTTGGGTCGTGACGATGTCGGTGTCCAGGCCGGCGGCAATCGCCGGCAGGCCCGGGATATACATCTCCAGGCCGATCGGGTTCAGGGCGACCAGCGACCCGAGGAGTAGGAGCCACCCGCGATTGGTCCGCGGGGCTCTGGGTTGCCAGCGCACGGAGCTAAGCCAGTCCCTCGGATCGGTAGAAACGTTTCCAAACTTATCGGATGCCCCGCTGCCCCGACGCGAGGCAACGCCACCACCGCCCTCGCGAGGGGTAGCGTGCCTGCATGGAACTCAGGCCCCTCGGCAGGTCCGGCCTGTGGGTCGGCCGGCTCGCGCTCGGCACCGGCACCTGGGGCCGCAGCACTGACGAGTTCGACGCCCGCGACCAGCTCGCGGTCTTCCTCGACGCCGGCGGCACTCTCCTCGACACCGCCGATGCCTACGGCAACGGCGCGTCCGAGTCGCTCGTCGGCGAACTGGTGGAGGAGTTCGAGGTTCGCGACCAGGTCGTCATCGCCACAAAGGCCGGAGCGGTCGACGGCTCCGAGCGGCGCACGAACACCTCGCGCGTGCACCTGCTCCGATCGCTGGATGCCTCGCTGCGAAGGCTGCGAACGGAAGCCGTCGACCTGTGGCAGCTGCACGCGTGGGATCCCTGGACACCGATGGACGAGACACTCGCGGCGATCGACCACGCAGTGCAGAGCGGGAAGGCCCGCTACGCCGGCATCTCGAACTACTCCGGCTGGCAGATGTCGCGCGCCGCGACGTGGCAGCAGGCCGTGCCCGGGCGCGCTCACCTGGTCACCGCGCAGATGGAGTACTCGCTGCTCGAGCGCGGCATCGAACGGGAGATCATTCCCGCCGCGCAGAGCCTGGGCATGGGCATCCTGCCGTGGTCGCCGCTCGGTCGCGGAGTCCTGACCGGTAAGTACCGACACAGCACGCCCATCGACTCGCGTGGCGCGAACGCCGATACCGCCGCCTGGGTGCAGACCTACCTCGATGAGCGCGGCCGACGCATCATCGATGCCCTCTCGACTGCGGCGGAGGGACTGGGCTGCTCCCCCACCGAGGTTGCCCTCGCCTGGCTGCGTGACCGCCCCGGAGTCGTCGCGCCGATCCTCGGCGCCCGCACGAACACGCAACTGCTCGCCGCGCTCGCGAGCGAGGAACTCGTGCTGCCCGACGAGATCAACACAGCACTTGACGACGTGTCCGCTCCTCCGATGGGCTATCCCGAGTCCGGCTGGGCTCAGCGGAGGTAAGGGGCATGACAGTGCGCACGGAACCGACCTGGGAGTTCCGCGACCTGTCCCTGCCCCGCGGCACCAGCAGAGAGGTCGCCCGCGTGCTGCTCACCGGCGCGGCCGAGACCGAGCACTGGGAACTCGACCGGCTGCGCATCTATCCCGACGGCAGGAAGTCGGTCAGGCTCAAGCGGCGTGTGTACCGCGCGATGCGCACCGCCTAGGCAGCGTCGTCCCATCGCTCGGTCCGCAGAGTGGACACTCTCGCAAGCCTGTCGAAATCTCCATCGCAATGCGCAAGGACGACATCGTCCTGACGCAACACGATGCTCGCGATGAGGCAATCGACGAGACTACGAACAGCGAGTCCGTGCCGCCGCGCAGCGACATTCAGTCGAGCGGCCGTCTCGAAATCCTGATGCTCGTCGAATCGCAGGTCTCTTAGGTCGTCGACCAACTTCTCGACAACCGCGGCATTTCGCCCGTTGACACCTGCGAGAAGCTCCATCCCCACGAAACCGCAGGACACGACCTGGTCTCCCCTGGCGAGGAGACCTTCGATACGTGTTCGGATCTCGCGATTCCCACGAAGGAAGAGAATCCAGACGGAGGTATCGAGCAGGTAGCGCGTCACTCGATGTCGACGGCATCCGCGGGGCGGAGATCTTCAAGATCAAGATCGAATCCCACGCCGAACGCTGCCTCGATGTCCTCCATAGTCAGGGGAGCTCCCAGGACCTTGCGGAGGGCGAACTCGACCGCGCTCTTCTTGGTCGGCAGGTCATAGCGCCGCATGACGTCCTCGACCAAATCGTCGGGCAGGTCGATATTGGTGCGACTTATGTCGCGACAATACACCTCAATACACATCGATGTGTATTGAGGATGTCGCCTGTCTAGAGCGCGGGGGTCACCACGAAGCGGTCATTCTCATCGAAGGACGCGGCGCGAACCTCGGCCACCAGGTCCGACGGCAGCGGCGCATAGATGTGCGGGAAGACCTGGCCGCCATCGATCTCCTCGAACTTCACTGGCACACCAGCGTCCGCGAGCGCGTCGACGTCGACGACGAGCACCACCAACTCCTCCTCGCAGTCGAGGTAGAACATCTCCGCGACTCCGTCGACCTGCTCAGCCGTCGATGCGTGAATGAAACCCACCTCCGCAAGCGTCATCCCCCGCGTCGAGATCTCGTACGTCCCGGCGGCCTGAGCGGCCTCCCAGTCAGAAGCGGTCGACAGGTGATAGATCAGCACGAGCGCAGGAACCGGTCGAGCACCCGCACGCCGAACTTCAGGCCGTCGACCGGCACTCGCTCGTCTACGCCGTGGAACAGCCGCCAGTAGTCGAGGTCGGCCGGCATCTGCAGCGGGCTGAATCCGTAGCAGTCGATGCCGATGCGATTGAACGCCTTCGCGTCGGTGCCCCCGGAGATCATGTACGGCACCGCGCGAGCACCGGGATCCTCCGCGCGCAGCACCGATGCCATCAGGTCAACCGTCGCAGTGTCGAACGGCGCCTCGATCGCGTCGTCCTCGACCAGCGACTCCATCGAGATGGCATCGCCGACGATCTGGCGGATGGTCGACTCGAACTCGTCCTCATAGCCGGGCAGCACGCGACCGTCGATGTTGGCCCATGCCTCCCCCGGGATGACGTTGTGCTTGTAGCCCGCGCCCAGCATCGTCGGGTTCGCGGTGTTCTGCAGCGTCGCGCCAACGAGCGAGCCGAGGGTCCCCAGCGCCTTGAGCACCGTGTCCATCTCCCCCGCGTTCAGGTCGACGCCGTACGCCTCTGACAGCTCCTCGAGGAACCTGTCGACGGTCTTCGTGCGCCGCACCGGCCACTGGTGATTGCCGACCTTCGTCACCGCTTCACACAGCGCGGTCACCGAGTTGTCGTTGTTGATCATCGAGCCGTGACCGGCCATGCCCTTGGCAGTCAGGCGGATCCAGCGGATCCCCTTCTCCGCCGTCTGGATCGGATACAGCCGCAGGTCGTCGCGCACGGAGATCGAGAAGCCGCCGACCTCGCCGACCGCCTCGGTGACGCCCTCGAAGAACTCGGGACGGTTCTCGACGAGCCAGCGGGAGCCGTGGATGCTGCCGGCCTCCTCATCGGGAAGGAACAGCACGACGACGTCGCGGCGTGGACGAACACCCGAACGGCCCCACGCGCGGACAACCGCCAGGATCATCGCGTCCATGTCCTTCATGTCGACGGCCCCGCGACCCCATACAAAGCCCTCGTCGAGCAGCGCCTCGAACGGCGGATGCGTCCAGTCCTCGGCCATCGCCGGTACCACGTCGATGTGGCCGTGCAGCAGTAGCGCCCCAGCAGACGGATCGGTGCCAGCAATGCGCAGGTAGACACCGCGCCGCTTGTCACTCGTGGTCGAGAACACCTCGGGTGTGAAGCCCACCTCGCGAAGCCGCTCGGCGCAGTACTCAGCGACCTCCACCTCGCCGACCGTCTCCGGAGAATCGCCCCAGTTGCTCGAGTCGATCCGGATGAGCTCCTGCGTCAGTTGCACCACCTCGCCTTCGGCATCGGGAAGGGCCTGCCAGGCAGCGGTGTCGGGTGTCGTCGTCATGCCCACATCCTGCCGCTCGCGCCCCCGCAACGCAGCCCCCCACGAGCCAATTAACCCGGCCGTCACACGTCGGGTATGCTTCCCCAGCACCATTCGGTGCAACCACGTCCGAGTGGCGGAATTGGCAGACGCGCTAGCTTGAGGTGCTAGTTCCCTTTACGGGGAATGGGGGTTCAAGTCCCCCCTCGGACACGCTCCCCCTCACGAGAGTGGGGGGTTTTTGCGTTCCGTCTACCCTCCGTCTTCCGCCCAGTTCGTAGCAATACCAAGAAGCCATCTCAAGTGCCTTTAGGCTCGGTGGATCGAACTCCGGGGGCGAGGGACTGATGCTCGATGAATAGTCAGGCTCCAATCACCATCGAAGTTCGGCAGCGCCGCGACACCTACTATTTCGTTAGTAGGCGTGAACTCGGCCATCTCGGTGTGCAGGGGTACTGGAGTCAGGGCGTCTCCGCAATCGCGGCGGCATTTCTTGGTGCCTGGTTGACTGAACGAAACGCATGGGCGCTCCTCGCAGTCGCCGTCGTCCTCGCTCTAGTCGCGGTGCTGATCGAATGGCGACGACAGAAATTCGTCTCGACGCTCACCAACGGGAAGGTCGTCAGCCTCGATACCGCCAGTCAGCCCGCACAAGTCGATGCGGTTCCACCCCCGGAGAGCCCTCCCAGTATCGCGGAGACGTCCGGGTTCCGAATTGTTCGCGCGCTCTACGGTGCAAAAGAGACGTTCATAGACGTGACCGATGTTCTGAAGGAGTTGACGCAAGACAACCGCCTTGAGGTGGATGCGACGAACGCGCTCGCAGGTGACCCCGTTGAGAATGTCGTCAAGGTTCTCCGTATCACCTACATGGTCGACGGTGTTCAGATTGAGCGTTCGTACGACGAAGGCGATCACGCCTCCCTGCCGTAGCGCGAACGCACAGCCCGGACGTCGGCTCCACTTCCAGACTCGAGCCGCCTCCGCAAGGATTGATGCGACCGCAAACGCCAGGGACAGGGACGGACATGCCGAGTCGTGTAGACGTGGTGCTCAAGAAGTTGCCGGATCAGTTGGCGGCCATCGAGGCGGAGTGTGAGCGTGATCTGACTGCGAAGCAGATGTCTGACGATCTGCTCCACGACATTGCTCGCTTCATCGAGGATTGCCAGCGGGTACTGGACTGGACCGCGACCGATCTTGATCACGCCTTCGGCAAGGCGTCCGACCGATCCCCATACTTTCCACTCGCCCCTGATACCTCCAGGTTCGCGAGCCGAATGGCGAAGGACTTTCCGTCTGTCCCTACGGATGTGTACGACGCCGTAGAGCGTCACCAGCCGTATCAGCCCGGTAAGTCCGAACTTGGCCTGCTCCACGACCTCACGCGCGTCAATAAGCATCAGGACTTCAGTGCGCAGACTCGCACGGAGACTCGACGAATACGCGCCGAGAGTCCCGGTGGCGGCTCGGTTGAGTGGACGCCTTTCGATCCGAACACCGGCAGCGGAGTTACATTCGGCAGCGGTGTCTTCATCAACGGCGTGCCGGTGAATCCGGTGACCCAACGTCCGGTGCCGAGTCCGACTCAGGCCGTCACGGAGACCATCTACGTCGGCTGGGACTTCACTAAGCCACCCGCGCCCGTGCTGCCGACTCTCCACGCACTCGCAACCCTCACAAGCGCCGCTGTGCTCGACATACGTGGTGCCGCATTTCCGTGACGTTGCTGGTGGCGATTCGCAAGCGCTTCGCCTCCGAGTTCGTTAACGTCCGGCGCAGGGGGGTGTGATGAAAGGTGTGGGCTAGATGGGACGGTCTGAGGCAGCAATATTCTTTGCACGAGCGACCGAATGATCATCGACGACTTGCGTGAAGCCCTTCTTGGCGTCTCGGACGCGCAGGTGTCGTTGATCGCGCTGGGATTCACGCTGGTCGGTGCGCTGCTGGGTTTCCTCGCCCGGACTTGGTGGACCACCGACATCGCTGGGAACCTGACCAGTACGAAGCACTGATTCAATGGAGATTCGCGCTACTGCGGTGTGGGGCTCATACGAGCGCCGCAACGCAACTCAGGCGGGTTCCGGATTCACCTAGCGCCTGCTGACTGCTCGAAGGTCGTCCGGAGCAGGTGACCTTCAGCAGGGGTACGGCCCAGACTGCCCGTTCATGCAGGTGGCTCCTGTCCAGATGACACCGGTCGGAGCCGGAACGGTGACGAGTCCCGCCCCTGTCAGGTTCGCATTCGTCAGGTTCGCGCCGCTCATGATTACGCCGAGCATGCCTGCGCTCGTCAGGTTCGCGCCGGACAGGTTCGCATTGGTCAGGTTCGCGAAGGTCATCTGCACACCCGACAGATTCGTGCTGACCAGCGTCGCGCTCGAGAAGTTTGCGTTGCCCGCCGACGCGCCGGACAGGTTCGCATTGGTCAGGTTCGCACCGGACAGGTTGGTTCCGATCAGTTCCGCGTCGATGAGGAGGACGCCGGTGAGGTCAGCTCCGGTCAGGTCAGCACCAGCACAGGTGGGCGCGCAGGCCGGCGCGGCGCGCGTCCCAGCGGCGGCCGAGCCGAGCCGGGCTCCGCGCATGTCAGCACCCCGCAGGTTCGCGAACCGTAGGTTTGCACCGCGCAGGTCCATGTTGCGAAGGATCGCGCCGCGCAGGTCGGCCCGCCGAAGATCAGCGCCCGATAGATCATGCGCTCTCAAGTCCCGGCCGTGCAGGTCCCCGCCCCGGCACGTCACCTTCGCGCTCAGGTCGCAGGAGCGCCCCGCGACACCTCCCGCCATCGCCGAGCCGCCTCCAACCATGACGGCGAACAGGGCGACGATCCCGACAACGGTCACTCGCGACAGATGCACACCGGATGATCGCCCATCGTCGGCGCCTGCGCAAAATGGCCGCAGCACGTGCCGTCCAGCAGCCACGAGTCAATACGCGACCGTACGAACTGACTACGTCGAGACTGCCTTCTTCACGAGGGCGGTGATCTTCTTCTTCTCGGCCGGCCCGATCTCCAGGATCGCGAACGACGTCGGCCACATGTTGCCGTCGTCGAGGTTCGCGACTCCCTCGAAGCCGATGGTGCAGTAGCGGGTCTTGAACTTGCTCGCCGGCGACATGAAGATGCAGACCTTGCCATCGAGCGCCCACCCGGGCATGCCGTAGTAGGTCTTCGAGGCGAGCATCGGGGCGTTCGCGCGAATGATCGCGTCGATCTCCTTCGCCATCTTCCTTTCGTCAGCGGGGAGCTTAGAGATCGCCTCGGCCAGGGCCTTGTCGAGGTCCTCCTGCTTCTGAGACGCCTTCCGCTCGGCGGCGGCCGCCTTCATCGCGGCACGCTCCTCGGCGCTGAACCCGCTGGAGGCGGTCTTCTTCGTGGTGGCCATGGTCGAGGGTAACAACGGCGTGCAGGCGAATCAGTGACTCGCGCATGCCTTCTATCCTCAGAGCTGCAGGATTCCCGCCGCGACGAGGTACGCCGCGGATGCCCCTCTCGGGTCGTGCAGGTCTTCCGGTACCTCGATCACTGCGCGGGCGCGGGCGCGGATCGCAGCACCGGGATCCTCGGCAACGAGATCGATGCACAGACCAGCGACAACGACGCGTGCGTCGTGTCTGTCGAGCCCCTCGAGCGCGAGGCCGTTGTCGAGCAGGGTTGCCGCCTCGAGGAATACCTCGCGCACGGTCGCCCTGTCCACGTCGGGACGCGCATCGGCGACCGACTCCGCGGTTGCCAGGAGCTGATCGAACGGCGGGCCGACCGCGTCATGCGTCATGAGCCAAGTCTCGCAGCGTCCGTTTAGCCCCCGGTCGCGCCGGCGCTGAGTGCAACCGTGATGCCGTCGGGCCGCAGGGTGTACCTCGCGAAGAACTTTCCCTGGCAAATCTGCTCGTCTGTGGACAACGTGCAGTCGAGGCCGACCGCTGACACTCTGATCGGTGCCGACTTATCGCACGTTCCGTCGATTCGAACCGCCGTGCCAAACGAAGACAAGGGGGCCAGCGGACGGCTGAAGTCGCCGCCGAGCACGCATCCTTCGCCTCCGGCCACGCGAACGTTGAGGAAATCTCGGGAGTCGTTGACGATTCGATACTCGAACACCTGGGCTCCAATGCCCGGGGTGAGTTCATCGTTTCCTCGTCCACCGAAGATCGAGTCCCTCCCCGACCCCCCGATCAGGAGATCGTGACCGCGTCCGCCCAGGATCACGTCATTGCCACCGAGACCGCGGATGACGTCCGCTCCCCCGAGTCCGCAGATGACATCGCGCCCACTCGTACCGACGAGATAGTCAGCGAGCGACGTCCCTACGATGGTGCACTTCTCCTTGGCAGCCGGCGCCGCAGACACGGGACTCACTGCGACCGCCATGATCGTTGCCACGATCGCGAATGGGGCGACAAGTCCGGCAACTCGCCGAGATCGAGACATCTTCTTCACCTCAGTTGGCGCTGACGCGCACGTAGGTCTTCGCTGTGATGCGCTCGCAGCCGGTGCCTGACACCTTCGCGGTGACCGCCCAACGGCCCTTCGCGTTCGGCGCCGTGAGCGTTGCCGAAGCCCGACCCGCGACACCTGACTTGGCTTCTACCGACGAACCACGCGTCCAGAAGGTCACGGCGCAACGTGCCTGCACGCCCGACGCGTTCACCTGGAACGACGCGCCTGCGGACTTTGCCGACTGCTTCGCCAGCGAGACCGTCGGATTCGCACCTCGCGCCGCGGGCGGCGTGAGCACGGTGACGCCGAGTGACAAGGTCAGCGGCTTGCCATCAGCACCGGTGCCGATCGCCTGGATCGTGTGACTTCCCGTCGCCGTGGCTCCTGGGATGAGTGCGGAGCCCGAGACCTGGCCGTTCTTGCCGACCGGAAGTGTTCCCAGCTGGATCGGCGTCGAGAACATGAAGAGGGTGACCGTGCTCGACGGGTCGAAGCCGGTCCCGCTCATCGTGAACTCGCCGGACTGCGACAGCACGAGCGAGCCGTCTGGCGCGAGCGGCAGCGGTGCACCGGTCGGGCCGACCGCGTCGATGACGATCCGTATGCCGGCTCCGACGACCACGAGGCCAGACCCGTCCGGGGTCGGCTCGACGGTGACGGGAACCGATGCGCCGTTGACGACGATCGTGCCGGTGCCGGGCAGGAGCTCGGTCGGTGTCGGCGTGGGTGTTGCCGAGGGAGTCGGGGTCACGGTCGGTGTGGGCGTAGGAGTGGGTTCGCTGGTCGGCGTGGGCGTCGGGGTGGGCGTGGGAGCCGCACCCTGCGTCACGACGATCGTCACCGATCCGTTGCCGGCGACGATGCTCGTCGAGGACTGGGCGCCGTTGCTCGCCGGAGCGAAGGTCACGGAGGAACCGTTCGAGAAGGAACCTCCCGCGCCGCCGGCGCCCGAGCTGCCGCAGTTCGCTGCGCCGCCACCGCCGCCGTAGCCACCGCCACCGCCGCCCGCGTAGCCACCGCCGCCGCCACCGAAGCCGGCGCCATCGCCGCCTCCCCCCTCGCCCGAGCTGGCATTGCTGAAGCTCGCCGAGGATCCGCCGAGCTGGCCGGTGCCCGACGTACCGCCGTTGCCGCCGCCGAAGCCGCCACCGCCCGCTCCCACCGGCGGTGATGCGCCATTGGCGCCGTTTGCCGAACCGGCTCCGCCGGCGGCGCCAATCAGGTCGACCGCCGAGCCACAGCCACCCGGGTACGGGCTGCCATTGCCACCGGTACCACTGCCGCTTGCGCCGAAGCCCGAGTAGTTGCCACTGCTGCCGTTACCACCGGCCGCCGTGCTACTCGCGGCACCACTACCACCCTCGGCGCCTGGTCCCGAACCACCGCCGCCTCCGGCAACCACGGTCACTCCGGTGCCGGTCACCGCCGTCGCTGCCCCGCCTTGGGACTGACGCGGGATGTCCCCGGTACCGCCGCCTGCTCCGACCTTGATCGTGAGGACCGTTCCTGATGGAACGGTGTAGGTGGCAGTGACCTGCGCGCCATTGCCTCCGTTGGGGCCGCTGCTGTCTCCGTCGTTGTAGCCGCCGCCTCCACCGCCGATCGCCGTGATCGTGACCGAGGTCGCGTTGGCCGGGATGGTGAAGGTCTCGGCTGACCCGGTGTAGGAGAACGACTGTGTGACGTCAGCCTGCGCGAGAGTCGCAGGGACCGTCAGAAGTGCGGCACCTACCGCTCCGACGACAACGACGGCGGCGATACGGACGCGCATAGAAAAACCTCACTCGAGATCGACTGCATGACTCGAGCGACGGTGCGCACTCGACGGCGGCAGAACCAAAGGCCCCCGCCATCGGCACACTGATTCAACCACGAGGCCACCCGTGGTCAGCGCACCGGAGACGCGCTGCCTACCGGCGAGTCTGAGCGTCCTCAGGATCTACCGCGTCGGACCTCTTGAGCAGCGCCAGTTGGATCGGTGAGACCGCGATCAGGGCGACGCCGACTGCGGGTGCGAGCGTCGTCAGCAAATCCAGCGCCAGCCTGGTGACCTCGATCCCGGCCTGACCGGTGGGACCGAGGAACTCCATGACGTTCTCGCCTACGACGTCTGCCCAGACCCGGGCGCAGACACCGGCAACGATGAGAGCTACTCCGATGGTCACCTGCCGTCGGATGAATCTCGTGCCCTGGTGATGCGCCAGGCCGCGCAGCACCACGGAGACCGCGAGCAGTCCTGCGCCCAGCGGAACCAGCACGAATCCACCGGTAGCCAGGGTTGCGGTGATCACTCGGTGGTCTGGCACGTTGCCGGACTGCATCCACCCGTTCGGCAGGTAGTCGGCCAGCAGCATGCCCAGTGCCAGGAGGAGCACGCCTGCCGCTCGAACGCTGCCCTCCATCAGACCTCCGTCACGGCGGCGCTGCGTCGTCGCTGACCTCGACGGTCCACGCGCGCGCAAGGTCTGTCAACGAATGAGCCGGGGGTGGGACGAACCTGCGACCTGCACCCGTCACCTGCCCGTGCGCGTGGAACTGGCCCCGAAGTCAGCAAACGCTTCGGGGCCAGTTCCTTCCAATGCTGTGTCTAGTTCAGTGCGAGCGCCTTCTTGAACGTTGTGAAGAGGTCCGTCTGGTTGGTCACCCCGAGGACTCGGAACGCCTGCGGCCCCTGGGCCGCGATCCGGACCTGGCTGCCCGTGTGGTCCTGAGAGTTGGGCGCGGTGACGGTCGCGTAGTTCACGACCATCTGGCTTCCGTCGGTCGTCAGCAGGGTCTGGAATGCCCCCGGTGAGTGATGCGGGAACGTCTGCGGGAAGTCGACGATCTGGCTCGTGTGAGCGTGGTCGGCGGTGACGACGATCAGCGTGTCCGGATGCGTCTTGGCGAAGTCGAGTCCGAGGCGGATGGCGTTGTCGAAGTCGACCGTCTCACCGATCTGCGCGCAGGGATTGGACGCGTGGTCCTGCTTGTCGATGGACGCGCCCTCGACCTGGAGGAAGAATCCAGGTGCCTTGGAGTTCTGGACCTTCGCATCCAGCAGCCAGAGCGCCTTGCGGGTCATGTTCTCCAGTGTCGGCTGGGTTGACGGCGCGTTCGTCGTCACGCACTCCTTGCCGTCGCCAGTGGTGTTCGGCGCCGTGTCGCTCGTATAGGGCTGCGCTACCGGGCCGTTCCACACCGTCACCATGTTGCTGTCGTTGAACAGGCCGAGGACCTTCTGATCCGGGAGCGTGGCACCAAGCTCAGCATCGTTTCCGACGATCGTGTAGCCGAGCGACTGCGCCTGCTGCAAGACGGTACGTCCGGCGTAGGGACCGCCGGTGGTCGTCTGCGCGAATCGTGCACGCCCACCACCAAGGAGGACATCGACGTTGTGGTCGACCATCTGCTCGGCGATCGAGCCCGGCCCGCCGTTCTCGCGCTTGTCCTGCGGGCACGTCGCCATGTTGGCCGGCCCCTGGCAGGTGCGATCGGGCACGTGCGCAGCGAGCACTGCCGGCGTGGCGTCTGTGAGCTCGGCGGTGGTCACGTCGCCCGTCTTGAAGCCCGCCTTCTGCGCGACCTCGAGGATCGTCGGCATGTCCTGGTCGGCGGCGTTGACAGAGATCGCGCCGTTGTAGGTCTTCGATCCAGTCGCCCAGCCGGTCGCGCTCGCGGCCGACTCGGTCACGTAGTTGACCTTGCCGTTCTTGTCCACGGAGTACGTGGTGTACGCGCCGGTCATCGGCAGTCCGTCCATCGCGAGGCGGCCGTTCGCGCCCTGCGAGTAGTTGCGAGCGATGGTGATCTCGCTGTCGCCCATGCCATCACCGAGGAAGAGGATGACGTTCTTCGCCTTGCCGTCATTAATCGCATGCTGGGCTGTAGCCGCGTCATCAGTGCCGGCAGCGAGGGCACTCCCGGTCAAGGCACCGGTAATGATTACTGCGACTCCCGCGGCGGCGATCATCGCCCGCTTGTTTGAGATGGTCCTCATGCAGTACCTCCAAGTGTCGTGCGAGGCGGGCTTCTCCGCCTGAGGAACGCGACTTGGTGGCATGTGACCACGCCAGAACAAACGGCCACCGGTAACGACGTGAACCGAGAGCCAACGCAGCACGAGCGGTTGGCAAAATGGGTGTAGCCCCGGCTCAGCCGGACCGCGCCGAGTTGCGAGCGCATCGGCAGGTTTGACGGGGCTGCGAAGTGGGCAGAACAATCACGACCACATTCGAACTTCGGGGGAAGCCATCACTACACGCCGAGCACGTCCAGTCCTTGCCACCGTCGCCACCGTCACAGTCCTTCTCGGATTTGTCTTGGCTCCCTCCATCGCTGCGGCTCCTGTTACCGCCGGTGACGCCGCGTCGTCGCGCTTTGTCTGCACCATCACGGGAACAACCGGGGACGATCGACTCGTCGGGACCTCGGGCAATGACGTGATCTGCGGCAAGGGCGGAGACGACATCCTCATCGGCCTCGCTGGCGACGACATCCTCATCGGCGGTCGCGGCAACGACCGGCTCATCGGCGGCGATGGCAAGGACACGCTGTCCGGCGGCGCTGGTGACGACGAGATCGATGGCGGACCGGGAGCGGACGTGAATGCCGATCTGGGCGGTTCTGAGGTGCGCATTGGCATCAGATGGCGCGCGATCGGGCCGCTTACGGTCGAATGGGGGCCGGGCACCGACTGCACGCAGCCAACGTTCAGCGGCACCACCGAGGTTCAGGCGTCGAGAATCGGACTGTATGAGGAACTGTTCCTTGAGGTGCACGACACCTGGCCGTGGCAGAACTGCCACGACGCCGCCTACAGCGCGCACTTCATCGTGACGTTTGACGACGGACACAAGGGCGACGTATGGCTCATCAAATCCGGCGGCCAGTACTCCGCTAAGTGCTACGGGCTGACGTGCGGGTTCACTGCCGCGACGATGAAGCTCGAGACATTCGCCACCTAGGCCGCCCAGCGATCCTCGGTGGCGGGTGAAAGCGCTGCTCGCCTCTGCGGCCTACGCGTGAACTCCGATGGCCAGGTGCACGGACCGAACCGCGCTCGCGCCCTCGCCGACCGCGGCAGCGACTCTCTTCATCGAGCCCTGGCGCACGTCACCCACCGCGAACACACCGGGCATGCTCGTCTCGAATGGCAGCGGCTTGCGGCCGAGCACCGCCCACGTCTCGCTGAGCGCCTCGTCGCCGATCTGCACGTCGGTGAGGATGAACCCGTCCTCATCGACCGCGACCCCCTGGAGCCAGCCGCTCGCTGGCGTCGCGCCGATGAAGCAGAACAGGCCCTGGCACGAGTGCGCGACCTCAGTGAGCGACGACGAGTCGGTCAGGTGGACGCCGGTCAACGACGTCTCGCCTTCGAGCGCAGTGACTTCAGTGCTCTCCCTAATCGTCACGCGCGGGTCGGCGATCAGCCGCTCGACCAGATAGGTCGACATCGTCGCGCGGATATCTGGCCCGCGAAGGACAAGCGTCACGTCGGATCCCCGGCCCGCGAGGTAGAGCGCGGCCTGGCCCGCGGAATTGGCCCCACCGACAACCACCACCGCGCTGCCCTGGCATGCGCGGGCCTCGATCTCGGTCGCCGCGTAGTAGATGCCCGCACCCTCGAACTCGGCCCATCGATCCAACGGCAGCGCGCGGTACGCCGCGCCGGTCGCGATCACGATGGACCGCGTCGCGATTTCCGCCCCGTCGGACAGGCTGACGACCAGTTGACAGCAGTTCGCATCGATCGAGACCGCTTGGCACGGCGAGGAGATCTGCACGCCGAACTTGAGCGCCTGCACGGCCGCCTGCGTCGTGAGGTCTGCTCCGCTGATACCGGACGGGAACCCGAGGTAGTTCTCGATTCGCGAGCTCGCCGCCGCCTGACCGCCCACGGAGACGGAGTCGAGCAGCACGGTCGCGAGTCCCTCCGACGCCGCATACATCGCTGCCGCGAGTCCGGCCGGCCCGCCGCCAATGACTGCGACGTCGACCGGGTTGTCGTCAGCCCGGCGATACGTCAGGCCCAGCTCCTCGGCGAACTCGCCGGGGGTCGCGCGGCGCAGCACCTTGTCGAGCACGAGCACGGCGGGCAGGTCTGACGGCTGCAGGTCGACGAGGTCCATGACGGCCTGACCCTCGGGATCATCCGAGTCCATCCACACGTGCGGCATGCGCTGCCGAGCGGCATACGTCCTTAGCGCCAGAGTCGAGGCGGACATCGAACTGCCGATGATCTCGATACTGCTCGCTGCCGGGCCGTCCTGCAGCAGCCGGCGACGCGCGAGGAATGCCCGCAGCATGATGTCCGAGAGCTCTGGGTCCTCGTCCATGATCGCGCGGAAGCCTGCGCTGGAGATGCGGTGGATCCGACCGTCCGCCACGACCCGGCCGGTGAGAAACAGCGTTTGGTTGGTGAGCATGTTCATCTCACCAAGGAAGCGCCCCGCTCCGTGCTGAACGATCAACTCCTCGGGTGAGCCATAGGTCGCGGGCCGAACGATGGCGACCGCGCCTTCGTCGACGAGGACGAGGTCTCCGGTCGCGTCGCCGGCCTGGAAGACCGTCTCTCCGACCCGGATCTCCTGCGCCACGCCGTAGCGGCGAAGTCGTTCGAGCTGGCGGTCGGTGAGTACGGGGAATGCTGTGTTCTGCATATCGTCAGACGTCTGCGTCATAGAGTCGATCATCACCTAGCCAGCGCGTCGTCCCAAACCAGGAGGTTCCCGTGACGACCTTGATGAATCGTCCGAACACGGCCCTCGTCGTCATCGACGTGCAGAACGGCGTAGTCGACGGCGCGGTGCGCCGCGATGAGGTAGTCGCGAACATCAGTGAACTGGTGGTCCGGGCTCGGACCGAGTCGGTGCCTGTGGTGTGGGTCCAGCACTCCGACGACGGCGTGGTGTTCGGCAGCCTGGAGTGGGAGTACGTGCCCGAGCTCGTCCGCCTTGAGGCTGAGGCGGTCGTGCGCAAGAACTACGGCGACTCCTTCGAGGGCACCGATCTCGAGGACGTTCTCGCTGCGGCAGCCGTCGGTCGCCTGGTCGTCACCGGCGCTCAAAGCGATGCGTGCATCCGCTCGACGATCCACGGCGCGTTCGCTCGCGGCTACGACGTCACGCTCGTCGGCGATGCGCACACCACTGTCGACCAGAGCGAGTGGGGTGCGCCGCCGCCGGAGGCCGTCATCGCGCACATCAACATGTACTGGAACGACCAGGACGCCCCGGGGCGCACGGCCGCGGTGAGCGAGACGGCGCAGGTGCGGCTAACGTAGGTCGTCCTACTAATCCTCGCGCGAAGGCAGGCAGATGCCCAACGTCCATGACTTCACCGTGTCCGCCGCCGACGGCTCGCCCGTCGCCTTGTCGGACTTCGACGACAAGCTCCTGCTGATCGTCAACGTGGCGAGCAAGTGCGGGTTCACGCCGCAGTACGAGGGCCTCGAGTCGCTGTACGAGGAACTGCACGACAAGGGGCTGGAGATCATCGGCTTCCCGTGCAACCAGTTCGGCGATCAGGAGCCCGGGACCGCCGAGGAGATCCAGGAATTCTGCTCGCTCAACTACGGCGTGAGCTTCCCGGTTCTGGCCAAGATCGAGGTCAACGGCGACGCCGCCGAACCGCTCTACTCCTACCTGCGTTCCGAGGCGCCCGGTGACTTCTCCCCGACCAGCGAGCGCGGCCAGCGCCTGCGTGACTACATCGAGAAGGTCAATCCGGAGGCGCTCGCCGGCGACGACGTCAAATGGAACTTCACCAAGTTCCTCGTCGGCCGCGACGGCACGGTGATCCGCCGCTACGAGACGTACGTGACTCCCGAGGAGATCAAGCCAGATCTGGAGGCCCTTCTCGCGTGAGCAGTCTCCCCACAAACCGCTAGCCTTCCCTCGTGACCACCGCGCGCACCGCACACGCGCGCGGGAGGGTTGCCTCGCAGTTCGACCCAGACTGGCGCTGCGTAGCGGTCTTCATCACGATGACCGTGGCCTTCGCGTGCGCGATCGCCTTCCCCGACACCATCCCGCAGGCCCTGATTTGGGTCGGGGTAATCGCCTCCGCTGCCTTCGTCAGCCCGGGCATCTCAGTGGTCCTGAGCATCTACGGGCTTGCGCTGTCGATTGCGGGCGGATTCGTCGCTGGGAATGCGAACACGCAGATCTTCTGGGTTCGGATGGGCGCCTACGCCCTCATCGGACTCCTTACCGTCCTGCTGAGCATCCAGCGGTTCCGTCGCGAGGAGGCGCTGCTCGATCGCGCCACGACCGACGAGCTCACCGGCCTTGCCACGCGCCGCCTCCTCGTCGAGCGCCTGGAGGCCCAGATGGAGGTGCGTGACCGCGAGGGCGTGCCGGCCGTGTTCTACGCAGACCTGGACTTCTTCAAGCAGGTCAACGACTCGCACGGACACGCTGCGGGCGACGAGGTGCTGCGGCGCGCGAGCGAGCGACTGCTCGCCTGCACGCGCACGGCCGACACGCTGGCACGTTTCGGAGGAGACGAGTTCGTCATTGCCTGCCCGACCGTCGACGGTTTGGACGGGGCAACCGCGATCTGCGAGCGCATCATCGAGGCATTCCGCCCGCCCTTCCATGTCGGCAGTGTCGAGGTGACGGTCGGCATCACGCTGGGCGCTGCACTCGGATCGACGGCCGCCATCCAAGGGCCGGCCGTGCTCATCGATGCTGCCGACGATGCGCTCATCGCATGCAAGCAGGCGAGCCGGGGTACGTACAAGATCGTGAACATCTGATCCAAGGAGCTGCATGGAGATCAAGGAACTCGGTCATCTGGTCCTGTACGTCAGCGACCTGCGTGCGTCGGTCCACTTCTACCGCGACATCCTGGGCTGGCGCCCGATACTCGGTGGCGATGACGACGACCCGCTGCCCTTTCCCGCAGCGGCGTTCAACGCGCCGTCGAACCGCACGCATCACGAGCTCCTGCTGATCGAGGTCGGCAAGGGAGCCACGCCGATTCCCGAGGGCCGACGGCTGGGCATGTATCACTTCGGGCTGAAGATCGGGGACAGCGACGACGAGTTGCGCGAGGCAGTGGCGACCTTGCACGAGCACGGCGTGCAGATTCTCGGCGCGAGCGACCACACCGTCACCCACAGCTTGTACATAGCCGACCCCGATGGCAATGAGATCGAGTTGTTCATCGACGTGCCGGGCGTCGACTGGAAGAACGACCCTGCTCTCATCGGTGCGCCGATCAAGCCCTTGGTCCTCTGACACCACCAGGTCACGTTCGGCAATGCCTCGACCGGGGTATTAGGTATCAATCCGCCCTAGTGACCTGGAGGTTGCGTTGTTCTTGTTCCGTGGATTGATCCGGGCCGTTGTCGTTGGCGTCGCCTTGTGGGCGCTCGGCGAAGCGTGGACTAGGTGGCGTGGGACGCGGCCGCCGTGGGTCCGAGGGACGTGACGGCCGGTCAGGCTCGGACGAGGTCCCGTAGCCGGGTGAACGATTCGAGGCGCGCGGCCGGATCGTGCGCGATCGTCGTGGCCATGATCTCGTCGGCGTCGGTCGCGTCGAGCAGCGCCGTCAGATCCGCGTGCACGGTTTCGGCACTGCCGACCGTCTCCCCCGCCTTGCGGCTGTCGACAGCGGCGATCTCCTCCGAGCTCCACGGATAGGCGGCGGCCTCCTCCGGGCTCGGGATTGGACCCGGGCGACCCTGGAGGAGCCGAATGAACCACAGATCGCTCGACCGGCCGATCCACCTTGCTCGTTCGTCTGACTCTGCGACCAGGACGCGCACCGCGAGCATCGCGTACGGCTCGTCCAGGATCGCGGACGGACGGAAGGCCTGCCGGTAGAGCGCGAGCGCAGGAATCGTGTTCTGCGCGCTGAAGTGATGGGCGAATGCAAACGGCAGTCCTAGCGCTCCGGCAACCTGGGCGCTGTAGCCGCTCGAGCCCAGCAGCCAGATGTCCGGACCCGCGCCTGAGCGCGGCACCGCGACGATCGACCCGTACGGGTGCCCGGCGGGGAACGCGCCGCCGAAGAAGCTGCGCAGGTCCTGCAACTGCTCGGGGAACTCGTCTGCCGAGAGTCCGTCGACGCTGCGCCGCAGGGCGCGGGCGGTCATCGGGTCGGTTCCGGGCGCGCGGCCGATGCCCAGGTCGATGCGCCCGGGATACAGGCCCTCAAGGGTGCCGAACTGCTCGGCGACGACGAGCGGCTGGTGATTGGGGAGCATGACGCCGCCCGAACCGACGCGGATGCGCTCGGTCGCCGAAGCCACCGCGGCGATGAGAACCGCGGGCGCGGAGCTCGCGATCCCCGTGTGGTTGTGATGCTCGGCGAGCCAGAATCGCGTGTATCCCAGGTCCTCGGTGCGTACGGCAAGTTCGACAGTGGACCGCAGCGCGTCCGACGGGCTGGACCCATCCGAGACTGGCGCCAGGTCGAGAACGGACAGCGGGATCGTGCTGAGCTGGGTCACCCATTGACGATAGGCCGGGCCAGGTGGATACCGGAAAGAGGGTCCACCGAGGTACTGGAAACGGACCGTCCTGATTGGCATCATGGCCCGAGTGAGTGCCGCACCTGACACCTACCAGGCCCTTCTTGAGGAGGGCCAGGCGATTCACGCCGACATCGCGGTCGGCAGCCCCGGGCAGGGCTGGGCCTACTGGCCCCTGTACACCGCGTCGCAGGCGCTGCGGGCGCGGTGGGACATCCGCGTGAGCGGTGCTGAGAACGTCGGTGACGGCCCCGCGATCCTCGTGGGCAATCACCTGAGGGCCATCGACCCGGTGATCGTGGGCATGACGAACCGCTGGCGTCTGGTCTTCTTCGCCAAGGCCGACCTCTGGGAGTCGCGGGGGGCGCCGTTCTTCGAAATGACCGGACAGATCCCCATCAGGCGCGGGGACGAGGCTTCCACCAAGTGGGGCCTGGCGATGTCATCTCATGTTCTCGAGTTCGGCAACAAGCTCTGCCTGTACCCGGAGTCCACGCGCTCGCCCGACGGCAAGTCGATGCATCGCCTGCACCGTCGCGTGCTCGTGCCCGTGCTCCAGGCCAACCCCGACGTGCCAGTGCACGCGATGACGATCGCCTACGGCGGCAAGCGACGAGGCCGCGAGCGCGTCGACCTGCGCTTCTCCCCCGCGCTACCGCTCGACGCCGACGAGATGTCGGCGAACGAACTCACCGAGACGATGACACAGGCTCTCCTCGAACTCGGCGGCATGCCCTACGTGCACCAGTTCGGGCGTCGCTAGGTCGCGATTTCCCAGATATAGCCGGACGGGTCGATGAAGCTGGCCGTGCGAATGCCCCAAGGCCGGTCGATCGGCCCGTTCAGCAGTTCAACGCCCTTCTCGGCGAGTTCGGCACACATCGCGTCGACGTCGTCGACTCCCACAGTGAACTGCATGCGGTGCCCCGCGCTCGCGTCGGCGACGACAGCGGGGGCGATCAGGCCCGGCGCCTGCGATACGTCGAGGAGGTTGATGAGGGTGTCACCGAACGCGAACACCGCTGAGTCATCGTCCGAGTAGTAGACGGGAAGCCCGAACACCCGCTCGTAGAACTCCCGCGCAGCAGCAAGGTCATCGCAGAACAACGTGACCGCAGTGATGCTGCCCGGCCAGTCGCCCATGCGTCGATCCTACCTTCGAGTCCCCACCAGCACTGTCGAGGAATCCTCGTCGTCAGTGACGAGACGCGCAAGCAGTCCGGCGCGGGTGAACTCGCCGCAGAGCACGTTGGCCTGCTCGGTGCTCACCTCGACCAGGAGGTGCCCACCCGGTGCGAGCCAGTCGACAGCCTGCGCAGCGACGCGACGGTGCACGACGAGCCCATCGGCACCGCCGTCGAGCGCAATGTGATTCTCGTAGAGCCTGGCCTCCATCGGCATGAGCCGGATCTCGTCCGACGGGACGTACGGCGCATTCACCAGGAGGATGTCGATCCCGCCGCGCAGACCCTCGGGAAGGGCATCGAAAAGGTCTCCCTGGCTCACCGTGCCGCCGTACTCCTCGACGTTGGTCCGCGCGCATCGGACCGCGTCGGGGTCCAGATCCGTGGCGTGCAACGAAGAACCGGGGACGGACAAGGCGACGGCGATGCCGAGCGCCCCGGTGCCGCAGCACAGGTCGACGATGACGGCGTTCTCTCGGGACAGCGCGATCGCCTCGTCGACGAGTGCATCGCTGCGGTGCCGGGGAACGAAGACCCCAGGAGCCACGACGACGTGGATGCCGTGGAACTGCGCCCAGCCCAGCACCTGCTCCAGAGGCGCACCCGACTCGCGCGCGGCGACCATGCGGTCGAGATCGGTGTCCGAGGTCGCGTCGGCGACGAGCAGAGCAGCCTCGTCCTCGGCGAACACGCAGCCGGCGGCCCGCAGGCGAGTCACCACGTCACTCGACATCATCAGGTCCCTTCAGACCCGGTCACTGTAACGACGGGGCGTGTGAGGATGGCTCCGTGAACCTTCCGCCGAGCTACACCTTGGTCAACGAACCACCTACCCTCGAGGAGTACCTGCGGCTTCGACGCGACTCGGGCCTGACGCCGAAGAACGAGGCGCAGGGCGCGGGCGCGCTCGCTGGCAGCTGGTCCTTCTGCCACGTGCGCTCGACGGCTGACGACACTGCCGTGGCGATGGGCAGGGTCATCGGTGATGGCGGCTGGTACTTCCACGTCGCCGACATGGCGACGCTTCCCGAGCACCAGCGACTCGGCCTCGGACGCGTGATTCTCGACAACCTCTTGGACGGGATCCGCACCGGCGCGCCGGCGCGGCCCTGGGTCACGCTGTTCGCTGACGGACCCGGACGACGCCTCTACGCGAGCGCCGGCTTCACCGAGTCGGCGCCGTCGAGTCTGGGAATGCAGATGATCCTCGAGCCCTAGCGGGTCCTATAGAGCGGATTGGGCAGCAGGAATCGCGCCGTCTCCGGGGTTCCGGCCAGGTCCGCCTCCTGGTCGCCGATGGCAAGAACGATGTCCCATCCAGATGACATGAGTCGATCAACCGCGCGCTGCTTGTAGACAGCCGCTGGCAGCTTGTCCTGCTTGGCGGTCCGCAGAACAAGCGCGTCCCAGCCGGTCACGCCCCTGCTCTTCAGGCACGACACCGTGGCACCGCGCGCCGGATTGCGCCGTCCGGACACGACGAGCACGGCGACTCCGAGCTGCTGAGCCTGATCGACCAGGGCACGTGTCGTGACGATTGCCGGGGTCACGCACGCGCGCACGCCCGCCTGTCGCGCAGAACCCGACAGCGCGAAGCCGGCCCGCGCGTACGCGGGGTACCAGTCCAGGAGCGTGTCGTCGACGTCCACGACGATGGCCAGCTTCTGCGCTCGGCAGTCGGCGGGGTCGTCCGGGCAGCTCGCGCTCACCACCGCGCTCAGGGTCGACTGCGCTGCAGCGGCGACTTCTGCGCGGTCCTGCGCGAACCGGCCCGAGTCGTGATAGCGACGGATTGCGGGGCCGTCCCCGACCTCCGGCACGCCCGCGACGACACCTACCGCGTCGAGCCCGTGGGCGCTGATGGTCTCGAGTCGTACGCCCTCGGCGGACGCGTGCGTCGCCGCAAGTGACACGAGGACGGCGGCGGCAACCGCAATGGCCGCCGTCCTGTGTCTGCGCATGACCGACATTGTGCACTGCGCCGCTACGCTCCGCGTGTGGCGAGAACCCGTGCGGCGCGGACTCCCGCGCAGATCGCGCTGACGCTCGGGGCACTCGGCGTCGTGTTCGGCGACATCGGCACCAGCCCGATCTACACAATCCAGACCATCTTCAACCCCGACGATCCGCACCCGGTTCCGGTCAGCGCGGACAGCGTCTATGGCCTGATCTCGATGATCTTCTGGTCGGTCACCGTCATCGTGACCATCAAGTACGTGCTGCTCGTGCTGCGCGCCGACAACGACGGCGAGGGCGGCATCTTGTCGCTGATCACCCTCATCCGCCGGATCGCCGTACCGGGAAGCCATCGCACCAAGCTGCTGCTCGCCGTGCTCGGCATCTTCGGGGCATCGCTGTTCTTCGGAGACAGCATGATCACTCCGGCGATCTCCGTGCTGTCCGCGGTCGAGGGCATCGAGGTCGTCGAACCCTCGTTCGCATCCTTTGTCGTACCGATCACTGCCGTGATCATCGTGATCCTGTTCGCCTCGCAGCGGGTCGGCTCCGCAAAGGTCGGCCGACTCTTCGGACCCGTGATGGTCGTCTGGTTCGTCGTCATCGGCGCGTGCGGGGTGTCGGGGATCGTGCAGCACCCGGAGATCCTTCGCTCGCTGCTGCCGACTTACGCGATCGGCTTCTTCATTGGCCACTTCTCGCTCGCGTTCTTCGCGCTCGCGGCTGTGGTGCTGGCGATCACCGGTGCCGAAGCGCTCTACGCGGACCTCGGCCACTTCGGCCGGCGCCCGATCACCCGCGCCTGGCTGCTGCTCGTGTTTCCCGCCTGCATCCTCAGCTACATGGGTCAGGGCGCGCTCATCCTCGGTGATCCCACCGCGATCAGCAGCCCGTTCTTCCTCCTCGTCCCCGAGTGGGGCCGGATCCCGATGGTCCTTCTCGCCACAGCCGCGACGGTGATCGCGTCACAGGCGGTCATCACCGGCGCGTTCTCAGTTGCACACCAAGCCGTGCAACTGGGCTACCTACCGCGGCTGCGCATCAACTACACGTCGGCGCAGACCATCGGCCAGATCTACGTGCCGTGGATCAACTGGGTGCTCATGGTCTGCGTCCTCATCCTTGTCTTCGCCTTCCGCTCATCGGCCGCGCTCGCCTTCGCATTCGGCATGGCCGTGACCGGAACGATCGTCATCACGACGATCCTGTTCTTCTACGTTGTCCGTCATCATTGGGGAAAGCCCTGGTGGATGGTCATCGGCGGCGCGTCATTCTTCCTCGTCATCGAGGGCCTGTTCCTCGCCGCGAACCTCACGAAGCTCTTCTACGGCGCGTGGGTCCCGCTGCTCATCGCCATCACGGTGTTCACGGTGCTGACGACGTGGCAACGCGGGCGCGTTCTCGTCAGTCGAGAGCGCGAGGAGGCCGAGGGCTCGCTGCGGACGTTCATCGACGACGTCCACAACCACCAGCCCCCGCTGCAGCGCGTCCCCGGTACCGCCGTGTTCCTGAACCGGAGCCCCGAGTCGACGCCGCTGGCGATGCGCGCGAACGTCGAGCACAACCGCATACTCCACTCGCATGTCGTGATCCTCACCCTCGAGACCCAACCGAGGCCATACGTGCCCGACAGTGATCGGCTCGTGGTCGACGATCTTGGCTATCGCGACGACGGAATCCTGCACGCGACCGCGCGCTTCGGATTCATGGACTCCCCCGACGTGCCACGGGTCATTCGGCAAATCGCGGAGATGGACATCGAGGGACCGTTGGATCTCGACGACGTCTCGTACTTCCTGTCGACCATCGAGTTGAGTGTCGGCGATGCGCCGGGCATGACGCGGTGGCGCAAGCGGCTATTCGTCGCGACATCTCGAATCACGGCCGACGCGGCGGAGTACTTCAGCCTGCCCCGCGACCGCACCGTGATCATGGGCTCGCGCATCACCGTCTAGTCGCGAGCCGGGACTGCGCAGGTACCACGCCACGAACACGCTGGTGCACGCCGCCCAGAAGCACCACAGCGAGGGCAGTCCGCTGCCGGCCATGAGGATCAGTACCCCGACTGCAGCGACATTGGCCCAGCCCCACAGCCGCAGGTGACGGTCGCTCGCCAGCAGCAGTGCGCCGCAGGTCGCGACCAGGTACAGCATGCTCGACGTCATGCTGACGCCCGCGATGTCGAAGTCGATGTAGTACGGGCACGCGACGGCGGTGCCCTTACCCGCGAGCAGCGGGACAAGGAAGGTCAGGCTCGAGTACACGCCGAGCGCGGCGAGCCCGAGCAGCGCGGGACGACGCCAGCCCTTGGGCTCGACGAGGAGCACAGCGAGCGGAATGTAAACCGGCCACAGGACAAACGCGATAGTCAGGAAGATCTGCGTCGCGGTGCTGCCGACATCCGGTGACACAGCGCCCTGCAGCCCCCACCACACGAATGCCGAGGTGAGCGTGTGGAACGCGAAAATCGCGGGCAGCGCCGCAATGGGAGCGGTCCGGATGCTTCGGCAGTGTCGAAACGCATCCACCGCGACAACCGCCATCGCGGTGCCGGCGATGACGTCAACCTGCGGAGCAAGGCACATGCTGACTCGCACCTCCCATCACGAACTCAGCCAGAAGAGTGTAGACCCGACAGGCCGCTCTTGCGGCGGAGAATTAGCTCGCGCTCGGAGTCGGTACCGACGAGCCGCAGCGCCTCGTCATACGCGACATGGGCATCCGCGAAGCGGCCCACGCGCGCGAGCAGGTCGGCGCGCACTGCGTGGAACAGGTAGTAGTCGGGCAGGTCGAGCGACTCGACCTCGATGAGGGCAGCCACCGGTCCGTCGACCTCAGCGAGCGCGACCGCGCGATTGAGAGCGACAACGGAGGTCGGGGCCATCGACTGCAAGTGGGTGTAGAGCACGAGGACTTGCGGCCAGTCGGTCGCGTCGGCGGTGGATGCCTCGCTGTGCACCGCCGCAATCGCAGCCTGGACCTGGTACGGACCCGGCTGGTTGCGCCGTAGACACGCACGGATGAGGTCCTGACCCTCGGAGATGAGCGCGGCATCCCACAGTGAACGGTCCTGGTCGGGAAGGCGCACGATCAGTCCGGCCGCATCCGTGCGCGCGGGACGCCTCGACTCGGTGAGCAGCATCAGCGCGAGCAGCCCGCGAGCCTCCGGCTCGTCAGGCATGAGATCGACGAGCATGCGGCCCAGCCGTATCGCCTCGTCCGCGAGGTCCACCCGTCCGAGAGCATCCCCCGAACTCGCGAGATAGCCCTCGTTGAAGATCAGGTAGATCACCGCGAGAACGGGGCGAAGGCGGTCGGGCAGGTCGGCGTCCTGCGGGACGCGGTACGGGATGTGGGCATCACGGATCTTGTTCTTCGCCCTGACGAGTCGTTGCGCCATGGTCGGCTCGGGAACGAGGAACGCCCGCGCGATCTCCGGCGTCTGCAGTCCAGCGATGAGCCGCAGTGTCAGCGCGACCTGCGATACCGGTGCCAGTGCTGGATGGCAGCACGTGAAGATCAGCCGAAGACGGTCGTCGCGCACTGCACCCACCTCCGCGGGTTCGTCCTGAGCGTGCAGAAGTGCCGCCTGCACATGCCGGTCATGCCGGGTGGCCTCGCGTCGCAGCCGGTCGATGGCGCGATTGCGTGCTGTCGTGATGATCCAGCCCACGGGGCTGGGCGGAACGCCGTTGACCGGCCACGTCTCGAGCGCTGTCGCCAGGGCATCCTGGACCGCCTCCTCGGCAAGACCGATGTCGCCGAGGAGGCGCGTCAGGGTGGCAACCGCGCGCCCGTAGTCCGCGCGGAATACGCGCTCGACGTAGACCGCGTCCGCCATGAGGGTCAGTTCGACTGGAACGGACGGACCTCGACGGCACCGCGGCACGCGACAGTGGCCTTCTCGGCCCATGACATGGCTGCCGCCTCGTCGGCCACGTCGAGAATCCAGAAGCCGCCGATGTGCTCCTTGGCCTCCAGGTACGGGCCGTCGGTGTGGAGCAGCGCGCCGTCCTTGGCCCGAACGACACTGGCCGTGGTCGAGGGCATGAGGCCGCCGGCGAACACGTAGACGCCCGCCGCCTTCATGTCGTCGTTGACCGCGCCGGTCGCGGCGAACGCCTCGTGCATCTCCTCGTCTGATGCGTAGGGCGATACGTCGCCGTTGTGAACGGACAGCAGGTACTGAGGCATGAGCCTCTCCTCTCGTCTGAGTGCCGGCCGTTCCGGCTTCTCACCGCCTATACGAAGCGCGACTCACCGAATCGACATTTTCGTCATGCCTATTTTGTCGTGGCGTGCAGGAAGGGGCGGATCTCGATCGGAGTGGTCGTAGCCGCGGAGATCTTTCGCGCCCAGAAGATCGCCTCGTCGAGGTCGGCCACGTCGACCAGGGAGTAGCCGCCGATCTGCTCCTTCGTTTCGACGAACGGCCCGTCGGTGATCACGGGCTGTCCGTCCTGCTCGAACACCGTGGTGGCACTGGTGCGATCGGTGAGGCCTCCGCTGAACACCCACACCCCGGCAGCCACCATCTCATCGCCGACCGCGCTCACATCGCGCATGATCGCCTCGAGGGCATCGGGCTCGGGCTGGACCGCATCCGCCGCGTAGCAAACTCCCAGTTGGTAAAGAGGCATCGGCCTCTCCCTTCGTGTCGTGCGACCGGACGCTCCGGCCTCACTCCTAGTACGAACGGGGTTGCCCCGAATCGACAGCCGGCACCCAGCTAATTGGCGACAGAGGTGAAATCCGCCACGGAGTATCGAACGGGGATCCCGGCCGCCTCCGCGGTCGCCACCATCAGGTCCGAGCCGCTCGACGGTCCGGACAGCCGCAGCACGGCATCGCACTTGGACACGATCAGCTCGCCGAGCGGATGCTGAATGCGGTCGTAGACCTCGTCGCCCACCGCCGTCGAGCCCGCGCGCTCCATCAACGGGAATGACAGCCACTCGCCCACGATCGGAAGGTGCCCCATCTCGAACAGCTCGAGCGCGGCCAGTTCCATGCGCTCGACGTTCGCTGCGATCAGTTCTGGATCGTCGCCGGTGCCCCCGCGAAGCGGTCCGGCGACGAGGATCTGCAGCGGTCCGGGTGGCAGCGTCATGTCCGAAGCCTAAGGCGCCACAGCGAGCGCACGCCCTTCGCGAGTGCCAGTGCGACCACGACGGCGGTGACGAGCAGCACGAGCGCGATTGCCGCCGCGACCCAAGGATTGAGGACTGCTACGAGGACCACGCCGCACACGGCGAGGTCCTCCAATACGGAGACCGCGATGTTGCTCGCGGGCTCTGGAGACGTGTTGACCGCGAGCCGCGTCGTCGCCTTCGCGAGGTGCGTGATGAGGGCGATCGTTCCGCCCGCGGCAGCGATCGCGACAGTGGGGATGTCGACGTACGGCGAGGCGATCAGCGCCGCCACAACAGCGCCGGCAATGGGCCGGATCACGGTGTTGATGGCATCCCAGGCCGAGTCGACGAGCATCACCTTGTCGGCGATCGTGTCAACGACGGTCAGCACGGCGAAGATGAGGATGACATCGACGCGCTCGAGGCCGACGGGCACGTCGATGTCCGCGAACCGCCCGAGTATCCCCATGAGCAGCACGAGCAGGTACGGGTTGATCCCGCTGGCCCACGATGCGGTGAACGCCAGCGGAATTGCGCTCTCCACCCCGTCATTGTGGCCGACCCACCCGCACCAGACCCCTCAACCACCCCCGCGAGTGGGCACTTGTCGGGGTCCGCCGGGTGGTTTTGGCCCCGACAAGTGCCCACTCGCGGAGGATTTGCGGCACAAGTTCGTGTTCGCGATGTCGGCCCGCTGGGTACGTTGCGCATATGGCACTTCGAGTCCAGATCGTCATTGACAGCAACGAACCGCACCCACTGGCCGACTGGTGGGCCGAGACCCTCGGCTGGACAGTCGAGCCTCAGGACCCCGACTTCATCCGGCGCATGGTCGCCGAGGGGCATGCCAGCGACGACGACACGATGGAGTACCGAGGTGCCCTCGTCTGGCGGGTGGGCTCGGCGATCAACGGCCCAGACTCCGCGTCCGGAACGCCCCGCATCCTGTTCCAGTGGGTGCCGGAGGAGAAGTCCGGGAAGAATCGCGTCCACATCGACCTCAAGGCCGACGGTGAGGACCTCGACGCACTGCGTGCCCGGCTCGTCGAACGGGGCGCGACTGTTCTGCACGAGGGCTGGCAGGGGCCGCAGAAGTGGCTCACCATGGCCGACCCGCAGGGAAACGAGTTCTGCGTCTAGCTCGCCTTGGGCCAGCCGAACGGATAGAGCACCGCTCGCGACGGTGCCGCTGCGGGGATCTCGACAGGCAGGCGGCCCACCGCGGTCACGTCGCCGGTGAGCACTCGGACCAAAGAGTCCATCGCGATCGGCTGATACGAGTAGGTCGCGACAAACGTCCGCACGTCGGGGAACTGCGCCACGTCGTACGGCGTGCCCGCCGCGACCGCGATCAGCGGCGCGTCCGCGTCGATCAGGGCGTTCACGAGCACGGACTGCTCCTTGTGCAGGGACACCTCGTACGTCGTCGCGATGACGAGGTCGACGTCCGCCGCAGCGCTGACGGCTGACGACACCGCGGCGGCATCGGGATCGATGCCCGTCTCTACCTCCGTGACATCGGCGCCCTCCGCGCGCAGGTCGCTCGCGAGGGTCGTCATCGCCGCCTTGCCCCAGCCGGTGACCAGCACGCGCTCACCCGACAGGTCAGCGATCGGGATACGCGCGTCGTCATCGACGACGACCGTCGTCGTGCGATCGGTGACCTGGGTCGCGGTGGCCCGGTTCACGTCAGACCCGACGATGCTGTCGACCGCTGCGACGTCGACCATCGCGCCGGCCACCGACGACAGCCCAAGGGAGGCCTTCATGGTGAGGATGCGGCGCACTGACTGGTTCAGGCGAGCCATCGAAATCTCGTCGGCGGCAACGGCGGACAGCACTGCGGTATACGCGGCGGGCAGGTTCGGCGGATCGAGCAGTTGGTCGACTCCGGCCAGGATCGCCAGCACTGGCACCCGGTCGTCGCCGTACTTGGTGCGCACGCCCTCCATGCGCAGCGAGTCCGTGATGATCACGCCATCGAACCCCAGTTCGTTGCGCAACAGGCCGGTGACGATCGGCTTCGACAGCGTCGCCGGATCCCCTGACGGGTCCAGAACGGGCACCTGGATGTGCGCGGTCATGATCGAGTCCACCCCGGCCGCGATCGCGGCACGGAACGGACGCAGGTCGACTTTCCGGACGCGCTTCGCGTTGTGCGTGATGACCGGGAGCCCGGTGTGGCTGTCGATCGCCGTATCGCCGTGACCAGGGAAGTGCTTGGCCGTCGACGCGACTCCCCCGTCGCGGTACCCACGGATCTGCGCCTTGACCATGGACGCGACGAGCGACGGGGCCGACGAGAACGACCGCACGCCGATTACGGGGTTGTCGGCATTGACGTTCACGTCGGCGACGGGCGCGTAGTCCTGGAACACGCCCATCGCCCGCAACTCCTCGCCCGTGATGCGCGCGGCGGCGTTGGCATCGGCGAGCGAGCGGCCAGCGCCGAGGGCCATGCTCCCGGGGAACTGCGTCGCCGGCGGGCCGACCCGCACCACGTTGCCCTGCTCCTGGTCGATCGAGGTGAGAACTGGGATCGCCACGCGCTGAGTCGCGACCCGTGACTGGATCGCGTTGCCGAACTCCGCCAGCGCCGTGGGCGTCGTGACGTTCTCCCCGAAGTACACGATGCCACCGACGTGGAAGGCGGCGACAACGTCGACCGCGTTGCTCACGCCGAGGTCCTCGGTGTTGCGCTTGACGGCGTCCGGATCAGTCGTGTCGGCAGTGGTCCCGTAGACGCGGGTGACGAACAGTTGGCCGACCTTCTCCTCGATGGTCATTCCCGCAAGCGTGGACTCCACCCAGTCCGCGGCAGCTGAACCCTCGAGTGCGCCGCTCTGCGAGCCGGTTGCCGGCGCCGATGGGGCGCTCGGGGCGACCTCGGAGTCACCGATGCAGCCCGAAACGGCGAGGAGGACGCCCACGGCGACGACCGACAGACCCGCTCGCGCCCTCATGACCTCGACCATAGTGTCGGACTCCGACCTGTTCAGGTCATGATGGAGGTATGACGTCGACCTCCGCGAGCTATGACAGCGCCCTGGCCGAGGGCCACGAGCTCTACCCGGGCACCCGAATCGGACGCCCGGGACGGGCCAGGACCTACTGGGCGACGATTGCAGCGATGAGGGTCCTGAGAGCCAGACTCGCCGTCGACGTCACCGGATCCGAGCACGTCGCGCCGGGCGCGGCGATCCTGGTGGGCAACCACGTCTCGGCGATGGATCCCGTCGTCGCGGTGATGAGCCACTGGTGGCGCGTGACCGCCTTCGCCAAGGTCGAGGTCTTCGAGAACCGCGGAGCCATCTTCTTCCGGCTCATGGGCCAGATCCCGCTCCGCCGCGGCGACGAGGCCTCGACGAGGTGGGCGCTCGACATGGCCCGACGCACGCTCGAGGACGGCGGCAAGGTCGGGCTGTACCCCGAGGGCACCCGCTCCCCCGACAAGTGCACGATGCATCGCCTGCACCGCCGCGTCCTCATCCCCGTCCTGCTCACCAGCCCAGACGTTCCCGTTCACGCGATCACCACGGTCTATGAGGGCAAGCGCCGCGGCCGCCAGCGCGTCACGGTTCGCATCTCCCCCAGACTCGACGTCGATGCGCGGACGATGGATGCCGAGGAACTGACCCAGACCGTGACGAAGGCTTTGGTCGACCTGGGTGACCTTCCCTACGAGCACGCGTTCGCGCGTAACGTGAAGGCGGCTAGAGACCTCGACGGATCGCGCACCTGACGCGGTCATGACCGGCGCGATCACTCGACTGGCTCCCACGCCGAGCGGCTTCCTTCACGAGGGCAACGCCCTGAACTTCCTACTCGTCTCCGCACTCGCACGGTCGATCGGCGCGGACGTGGCGCTGCGGATCGACGATCTTGATGTCCATCGTTGCCGCACTGAGTACGCCGACGACATCTTCGACCTCCTCGGCTGGCTGGACATCGCCTGGCAGCACGGGCCGCGCAGTCGCTCCGATCTCGATGCTCATCACTCGCTACGGACACGGACCGAGTACTACCGAGCCGAACTCGACACCGCCCGTGCCAACGGGATGGACGCCTTCGCCTGCCGATGCACCCGCACGGCCATCGCCACATCGGGCGGTCACACTTGCGTCGCGTCGTGCCGGGAACAGGCCTACGCCCTCGCTCCCGGCGAGTCCGCGCTTCGGACGTCCACTCCGCACGGCGACGTGGTGCTGTGGCGCCGCGATGACCTGCCTTCATACCACCTCGCCTCGATCATCGAGGACCGCGATCTGGGCACCACCCACGTCGTCCGCGGTGACGACCTGCGCGAGTCCACCGACATCCAGCGGTTCCTCGCTCCGCACTTCGACGCGCATGACTTCGCGAATGCGCTGTTCCTCCACCACCGGCTCATCACTGATGACGACGGCAGGAAGCTCTCGAAGTCGACGATGACGACCGGACCCATGCCGCGCGACGACTTCGCACGTGCGCGGCTTCAGTCTCTGATCAGCTCCGAGGACGTGCCATGGCTGTCACCCGACGCGAGCAGCAACACCTGACCGTCGCTCGGGTCGCCCTGCCAGGTGGTGAAGCTCAGGAAGAACTCGGGTCGGTGGTCGGCAATGTCGCCCGAGAACTCCCATGACGCGTAGGCAAAGTGCCGGTCGGCACTCGCCTGGCGACCGAGGCGCTCGATCGCCGCTGTGATGCGCGCGCGCACGGGATCGGGCAGGTAGGTCCAGAACGCGCTGTGCCACAGCAGAGTCGTCGTGCCGTCGACGAGTTCGAGGTTCTCGACGAAGTCGACCGCGTTCTCCGTGACCAGGGTCGCGGGTATCTGCTCGGCAACGACGAGCGCCCGGCGCAGCCGCTCGAAGCGTTCCACGTCGTCGACCCAGATGTAGGAGGACAACGTCACCCGGCCCTCGGTCGTCGTCGGGTCGATCGGATGCAGGTCGCATCCGACGCGGTCGAGGATCGGCGGGAGTGGACAGGCCTCGAGCTCCGGGTTCCCCGGCAGGTGGTCGGCCCGCAGATTGAGCCCGGCCGAGGTCCCGATCTCTCGCAGTCTGACCGGTCGATCGGTGTCGAGCTGCGACAGCGCGCACCGAAGCAGCGCTGAGCGTCCTGTCTCATTCGTCTGCGGAGTCTGCGCCACGCTCGCCAGCAGGACGTCCTCGTGAGCAACGAGCGCGTCGACGACTGCGGCGGACAACTGTGCGCGGTCCGCGTCCGTCGAGGGCGGAGTTCCGCCGAGGGTCGGCAGGTGCAGTGCGACCCGAGGCGCCTGGCGCTCGATCGCGAGCCGATGGACGGCCGCCATCACCCGAAGGCTGACCAAGTCACCGAACCGGACGCGCTCGGGGAGCACTGATGCCAGCGGACCGCCATCTCGTACGTCGTCGCGTATTGCTTCTGTGATCAACGCCGCTACCGGCGAGCCGGCACCGCGAATGAACTCCGTATGCCAGGACAGAGCGTCGACGATCGCGACTTCCGCATCGTCGTGCTCTCGCTGCCACGTCTGCGCACGATCGGACACGCCGTCACCCTAGCCACGAGGTCCTGTCGCAGGACCGCACCTCAGGCTCTAGCGTGTGCGGAATGACGAACTCCGCAACCATCGCTGACATTGCCGAGCGCCTTCTTCGCCACATGCTCGGCGCCGAGCCCCTCGAAGGCACGCTGATCGGATTCCGAGAGTACGACCGTGATCTGGCCGACCTCTCGGCCGCGCAGGAAGCCGCGCTCACGAAAGACCGTGCCGAGATCCGGGCGGCTGCGCAGGCGGTTGACCCTGCCTCACTGAGCGAGCAGGACGCGCTCACGCGAGCGGTCATCATCGCGCAGACCGAGTACACCGACGGCGCTGCTGCGGCTGGGGGCATCGAGTACACGTCGTCGGCATTTCCAGTCGCGCCGTCGTCGATCGTCCTCACCTACGTACACATGGTCGTCGCGACGAACCCGACCGAGGCGAACGACTACCTCGCCCGGCTACGCGAGATCCCCAGATTCTTGAACCAGGCAGCCGAGCGCCTTGCCGCAGGTCGCGCCAAGGGCCTGACGCCCGTCGCGCATCTCGTGCAGACAGCGATCGACCAGATCGACCGCTTCCTTGCCGCTGACCCGAACCCGCTGGCGATCGAGCCGCCGGCGGACTGGGATGGCGCCGACGCGTGGCGCGAGGAGCAGGCCGCAATCCTGACCGACATCGTGAACCCCGCCTATGTCGGCCACCGGGAGATCCTGGCGACCGAGGTGCTGCCCAGTGGCCGCTCCGTCGACGAGGTCGGCCTGGTTCACCTGCCCGACGGGCTGGCCCGCTACGCCGGTCTCGTCCGACTTCACACCACGACGGATCGCACGCCCGAGGACCTTCATCGCACCGGCGTCGAGATGGTCGAGCGGGTTCATGCGGAGTTCCGCGAGCTCGGCGACCGGCTGTTCGGCACGACCGATGTTCGGGAGATCTTCGATCGGCTGCAGAACGATCCCGACCTGCGTTGGAGCACGTCGCAGGAGATCCTCGACGCGGCCGAGGCCACAGTGCGCCGCGCCGAGGCGGCATCAGTTGACTGGTTCGGCCGCCTGCCTGTTGCCGTCTGCGCGCTCGAGGCGATCCCAGAACTCGAAGCCGCCGACGCCGCACCCGCGTACTACATGCAGCCCGCACTCGATGGCTCGCGGCCCGGCACGTACTACACGAACGTCAACAAGCCGGAGGAGCGCACGTCCTTCGATCTGGAGTCCGTCGCGTACCACGAGGCAGTTCCCGGGCATCACTTCCAGATCAGCATTGCGCTGGAGACTCCCGACCTGCCGATGATCCGCAGACTCTCCTTGTTCACCGCGTACGTCGAGGGCTGGGGCCTGTACTCCGAGCGCCTCGCTGACGAGATGGGCCTGTACTCGTCAGACCTGCAGCGCATGGGCATGCTGTCGGCCGATGTCTGGCGTGCGTCGCGGCTCGTAGTCGACACCGGCATGCATGCGTTCGGCTGGTCGCGTCAGCGAGCGGTCGACTACATGCTCGACAACACGCCTGTCGCGCCGATCGACGTCGAGTCGGAGATCGATCGCTACATCGCGATGCCCGGCCAGGCGCTGTCGTACATGACCGGGCGCATGGAGATCGAGGCGCTGCGGGCACGGGCGACCGAGGCTCTCGGCGAGGCGTTCGACATCAAGGCCTTCCACGACCTGGTGCTCGCCGCCGGTGCCTTGCCGCTGGCCGTGCTGGGCTCCGTCGTTGACTCCTGGATCGCGGACCGCTCCTAGAGCGGGACCGTCACGCGAAGCCTCGTTGAGTGGCCAGTTGTGGGGGTTGTCCGCCTGCGGCGGACCCCCACAACTGGCCACTCAACGAGCGGGCCTAGGTCAGGGAGCGAATGGCGCGCGCGAACTCGGCCAGTCCGGCTCGATAGAACGTTGGTCCGTACGAGACTCGTGCGACCCCGACCGCCGCCAAGTCCTGCAGACCGAGCTCAGCGCTCGGATTGCCGTTGATGGGCGCGTCGATCTCCTTGACCAGAGTCGCGATCGTCTCTCGATCGCGGACAGCTATCGGGTAGACGCAGTCGGCTCCGGCCTCGCGGTACAGCCGACCCCTGCGAATGGCCTCGGACAATCGATCACCGTCCTCGATGCCGCTGGAGGGGAGGAACACGTCCACTCGCGCGTTGATGACCAACGGCACGCCGATTCGGGTCGCGGCCTCGCGCACCTCGCGAAGCCAGTCGCCGTGGGCCTCGGCGTCCAGCAGTCCACCACCGTCGTGGTCGGTGTCCTCGAGGTTGCATCCGACGACGCCGATACCCACCAGCTGCTCGACGAGATCCGACGGGCTCAACCCATAGCCACCTTCTGCATCCATCGAGACCGGGACCGAGACGGCACGGGCTATGCGGGCATTGGCCGCGAACATCTCCTGCCACGGCGCACCCTGTCCATCGGGAAATCCCAGCATCGCGGTGACTGCCGCGCTTGCGGTGGCCGCTGCGGGAAATCCCGCCTCCGCAACGACCTGCGCGCTGCCCGCGTCCCAGACGTTAGGCAGGACCAGCATCGGCCCGGCGTGCAAGTCTCGTAGCGCAGCCGCGAGAACGGCCAGCTCGTCTATTCGTGCGTCCATCAGGCTTCCCCTTCGTCGAGTCGTCACGCATCTAGCGTCCGAGGCAGGCCAAACCACGGCGCGACACCACTCTCGAACCGGATCAGTTCGCTAATCCGCCCGTTGCGGATCGTGATCACTTCCAGGCCGGTGAGGTGCAGGACTCCGCCGGCCGGTTCGGCTCGGTACTCCCCCCAGGCCGGCTGCGTATTCGCCCCCGTCATCACGATCACCGGCTTCGAACGACGTTGACGGGCAATGGCCGTGAAGAACTGACGAGCCGCGTCGCGGCCGTGGTACTCGAACGGCATCGGCGGCATGCGAAGCCACACATCGTCGGACATCAACGCGACCATCGCGTCGACATCGAAGGCAACGAACGCCTCGACGAATCGGCCGACGAGCTCGTCGTCGACGGCAGTGTTCGCCAGTGCGCGCGCTGGCCCGGCGGATCGCGCATCCATCGCCAGTCGCGCACGCTTGAGTGCGCTGTTCACTGCATCGACGGACATCCCCGTGAGTTCCGCAGTTTCGCGTGCCCGGTAGCCCAGTACGTCGCGAAGGATGAGGACGGCTCGCTGACGGGGTGGGAGGCACTGCGCTGCCGTGATGAAGGCAAGGGTGATCGCGTCACGCGATTCGTACTGTGCCTCGGGGCCAGGATCATCGTCGGGAAGGTCGAAGAGTACGGAGTCGGGAAACGGCTGGAGCCAGGCCAGCTCTCCGAGGCTTGACGGTGCGGGCACCCCCGAGGGGAGTGCGACCTCCCTGCGAGTATCCGCACGAAGGTGATTGAGGCATCGGTTGGTCGCGATGCGGTAGAGCCAGGTGCGCACCGAGGATCGCTCCTCGAAGCCATCGAGTCCGATCCAGGCTGCGAGGAGCGTGTCCTGGAGTACGTCCTCGGCGTCCTGCAGCGATCCGAGCATGCGATAGCAATGCACCTGGAGTTCGACGCGGTGCCGTCCCACGAGTTCGTCGAATGCCTGCCGGCTGCCCGCGCGCGCGAGTCGGACCAGATCCTGCGACATTGCCATCACCTCCGCTTGCTTCTCATTCGTATAGACACCGAAGAGAACGAAAAGTGGTCGGCCAGCGCCGGGTACGCCTCGCCTACCCGGCTACCTCTAACCGAGTGGGCACTTGTCGGGGTCAAACGCGAGTTTGGACCCCGACAAGTGCCCACTCGCGGTGGTTCTGGGGCGACTGGGTTAGCCGCGGGCGGCGAGGCGCGCCTTCAGGGCGTCGCGCTTCTCCTCGAACCGGCCGGCCGCGGTGTCCATATCGGACATCAGGAGCGCCAGCTCCTCGCGAGCCTGCTCGCCGACGGGGCCGAAGTCCTCGCGCTCGAAGATCCGCCACTTGCGCAGGATCGGCATGACGACCTCCTCGCGGTGCTGGCGGATGTCGTAGATGCCGGCGACCGCGATCTCGACGGACTTGCGGGCGAAGCCCTCGATGCCGTAGCCCGGCATCGCGAAGTCGCGCACGGAGGCGAGGATCGCCGTCATCGTCTGGTCGGGGGCAAGTTCGAGCGCCGCCTCGATGACGTTCCGGTAGAACAGCATGTGCAGGTTCTCATCGAGCGCGATGCGTGCGAACAACTGCTCGGCGACGGGATCTCCCGTGGCCGAACCGGTGTTGCGGTGCGAGACACGGGTCGCGAGCTCCTGGAATGCGACGTACGACAGGCCCGGCAGCACGCCGGGGTGGATGGCCTTGAAGCCCTCCTCCATGTGGATCATGCGAGCGCGCTCCATGGCGATCGGGTCGACGGACCTGGTCACCAGCAGGTAGTCACGGATCGCGGTGGCGTGCCGGCCCTCCTCAGCGGTCCATCGGCCGACCCAGGTGCCCCACGCGCCATCGCGGCCCAGGATCGTCGCGATCTCGTAGTGGTAGCTGGGCAGGTTGTCCTCGGTGAGGAGGTTGACGATCAGGCTCGTGCGGGCAGCATCGCTAAACCTCTGCTCCTCGGCGGTCCACTCGCGGCCGCCGAGCGGGCCGGAGAAATCCTCTCCCTCGCTCCACGGCACGTACTCGTGCGGGAACCACTCCTTCGCGGTGCTCATATGCCGGTTGAGCTCCCGCTCGACCACGGGCTCGAGGTCGACGAGGAGGCGCTGGTCAGAAACACTGTCCGCGAGTGCCGTCATGGGGACAGCCTCCCACATTGGGGGACGGCAGCGCCGATCCTGAGCAGGTACGCGAGGATGGCCGCATGACCAACACAGATGTCAGATGGGGATTCATCGGGGCAGGAAATATCGCCAGGACAGCCCTCGCGCCGGCCGTCCACGCCGCGATCGGCGCCCGGCTCGAGGCAGTTGCGGCGCGCGACGCCGGCCGCGCCCGAGCACTCAGCCCGTCCGGGGCTGCCTACGACAACTACGAGGCCCTCGTCCTCGATCCGAATGTCGACGCGATCTACATCTCCTTGAACAACGACCTGCACGAGCCGTGGACCATCCGAGCCCTCGAGGCCGGCAAGCACGTGCTGTGCGAGAAGCCGCTTGGCCTCGACAGCGCCGAAGTCGCCCGGATGACTGATGCGGCAGCGGCAGCCGATCGCCTGCTCGTCGAGGCAACGTGGAACAGGTGGCACCCGCGCACTCAACGAGCGCACGCCCTGATTCTCTCCGGGCTCATCGGCACGGTCACCGAGGTCACGAGTGGCTTCGTCGTCGGCGGCGCCGACCCGACGAACTTCCGCTCGCTGCCCAACGGCGGCGGCGCCCTGTACGACCTCGGCTGCTACAACATCGTCGCCTCGATGTGGTCGACCGGCGGATCCGTCCCGACCATCGAGAGCGCGACCGTGCGTCTCAACGAGCATGGTGTCGACCTCGAGACTCAGGCACGCTTCCGGCTCGGAGATGCCACGGTGCTGCTCGAATGCGCGATGGATCGCCCCGCCGCGCAGTGGCTGAGTATCACCGGAACGCTCGGCAGCATCGACTTCGCCCAGGACGCGATCATGTCGCGCAACGCGCCGAGCTCGCTCACCATCGTCGATGAGAAGGGCTCGCGCATCGAGCACTTCGCTCCCGTCGATCCGTACACCGTGATGGTCGAGAACGTGTCGGCCGCGATCCGCGGCGATGCGGCCTACTTGCCGCCGGCCTCGCAGTCCGCTGACATGACCGCGATCCTCGAGGCAATACGCGAAGCCGCTTCCCCCGTCTAGAAGCACCCTTCGGGGGTACTGTGAAAGAAGAACAGACCCTAGGGAGGCGATCAGAGATGACCGACACCGTGGCTGGATCCTCATCGCCCCAGGAGGTTGCTCGAGCGACGCGCACCGGCATGGACAACGCGGGCGACTGCGTCGACCAGGCCGACCGGCTGACGATGATCATGGAAGCTGAGGCGACTCACAACGCCCTCAACGGCGGCGGCGGCGAAGGAAGCAACGACGATCTGCCCTACCCGCTCGAGGACATCGAGGACGTCCTCGCGCAGGAGGGTGCTGACGATGCCAGCGACGATCCCATGCACTCGGGCGGGCTGTCGCCCGCGCCGTGGATCTCCGCGGAGCAGGCCGCGATGCACGTCATCGATCCAGCCGACCTCGACGACGCCGAGTACGTCGGAGACGAGAGCGACGCGGGTCGAGCTGACCCGTACCGCGACCAGTTCGAGGCGACGCCACGCGATCTGACCCCCGAAGACGAGACCATCCTCGGCGTCGACCCGTACGAGGATGGCACGCTAAGCGCATGACAACGCAGAACCTCGTCGACACCGTCCTCTACGACGTCCAAGACGGGGTCGCGCTCATCACGCTCAACCGTCCCGAGCGACTCAACGCTCTGCTCCCAGACATGGGCCCGCGCTACGCCGCGCTCCTCCAGCAGGCTGACGCCGACCCCGAGGTGCGTGCCATCGTCGTCACCGGAGCCGGTCGTGGTTTCTGCTCGGGCGCCGATCTGGGCACCCTCGGCTCGGGAGCCGAGGCACTCAACCAGTACCTCGACGGCCAGAACGTCGACACACTGCCGACCGCGGCGCTGCGAATCGGCACGCCGGTCGCGACCGCCGTCAACGGACCGTCAGCAGGCATCGGCTTCGTGCTGGCCATCGCCGCGGATGCTCGTTTCGCATCGCCGTCGGCGACGTTCAGCAGCACGTTCGCACGCCTCGGGCTCATCGCTGAGTACGGGTCCACGTGGCTGCTTACCAGGCTCGTGGGCCACGGTCGAGCGAGCGACATCCTCCTAACCGGCCGCACCCTGTCCGCGGACGAGGCGCTGTCCATCGGCCTGGTCAACGACATTGCCGACGACGTCGTCGCGCGCGCACTCGCCTGGGCGCAGGACATAGCCGACAACTGCTCGCCGTCGTCGACGGCGGTCATCAAGCGCCAGTTGCTGCTGGTCGACGACGAGAGCCTGGAGCAGGCGGTGGACTCGTCACTGGTGGAGATGCGCGTGGCATTCGCCCGTCCGGACCTCGCGGAGGCAATCAGCGCGAAGATCGACAAGCGCCGACCGAAGTTCCCGCAGCGCTAGTTCAAGACCCCGCAGTGCGCCAGCGCCATGCGCACCAGACGTCCTTGGCCCCCGGACATCTCCGCCTGGAACTGCGCTGATGATGCCTCGGACGGGCTGACCCACACGAGATCGAGCGCATCCTGCGACGGCTCGCAGTCGCCGTCGATCGGGACGACGAACGCGAGTGCAACCGCATGCTGGCGCGGGTCATGGAAGCCGGTGACCTCCGGGCTCGGGAAGTACTCGACGACCGTGAACGGCTGGGGTGAGGTGGGAACGCGGGGCAGCGCCATCATGCCGAGGTCCTTCTCGATGTGTCGCAGCAGCGCGTCACGCACCCGCTCGCCATAGAGCACGCGACCGGACACCACGGCGCGCGAGAGCTGGCCGTTGGGCATGGCGCGGAGCAGGAGGCCGACTGACGTGACCTGGCCGAGCACATCGACGCGTACGGGCACCGCGTCGACATAGACGATCGGCAGCCGTTCGCGCGCCGTTGCTAGCTCTTCGTCGGACAACCACGTCGCGTGGGAATCGAGAATGTCGCTCACGGGACCGACCATACTGTCCGCATGTTGGGTGCTCTCCTCACCGGGCTCGGCATCGGCGCGTTGGCTGCGGCCAATGTCGGGCCGATCTGGCTGCTGTGCGTGCGCACCAGTACCCGCTTCGGCTGGCGGTCCGGCGCGGCCATCGGAGTCGGCGCCTCGATCGTCGACTTCTCCTACGCAATCCTCGGTGCACTCGGTGCGGCGGCACTGCTTCAGTTCGCGCCGCTGCGCATCGGGCTCGGGCTCGTCGGTGCAGCCGTGCTGATCTTCATCGGAGCCCGCACGCTGCGCGATGCGTTCCGCATTCGCATGGGATCGGAGGACGATTCCGAGGTGCTGCGGCCACGGCATGCACTGCGAACCGGGCTCATCGCGACCGCGTCGAATCCGCTCACGATCCTCACGTGGGCCGCAGTGTTCTCGGGTGCGGCCGCCGCGAATGTCGCCGCCGGACCGTCGACCGCCATTGCCTTCGTGGTCGGAATCGGCGTCGGCTCGCTCGTCTTCCACATCACTCTCTCGGGAGTGGCGGCGGCTGTGGGCGGACGGATGGGCGACACCGCGCTCAAGTGGACCGACGCCGTCAGCGGGCTGGGCCTCATCGGCTTCGGCACGCTGCTCGGGGTCCGCACGGTGCGCGAGGGCTGACGACGGGTTACCGTCTTCCCATGGCCCACAGCACCCCCGCCGCAGACGGCGCGACCCGACCCGACGGAACCCCCTACCAACTCGTCAAGGACGAGTCCGACTGGAAGGGCGAGCTCAATCCGCTCGAGTACCACGTGCTCCGCGAGGCGGGCACCGAGGCGCCGTTCGTCGGTGAGTACACCGATACGAAGACCGAGGGCGTATACCGCTGCCGGGCCTGCAACGCCGAACTGTTCCGCAGCGATGCGAAGTTCGACTCGCACTGCGGCTGGCCGAGCTTCTACGCACCGCTCGCGAAGGACAGCGTCGTCTACATCGAGGATCGCAGCCTGGGCCGGGTCCGCACTGAGGTCCGCTGCGCGACGTGCGGCGGACACCTCGGCCACGTCTTCGAGGGCGAGGGCTACGGCACCCCGACCGATCTTCGATATTGCATCAACTCGATCTCGATGACCCTCGAGCCGTTGCCCGAGGGCGCCTGACCCGTCAGCCTCCTGCGGCGATGAGCAGCACTCCGCCCAGCGCGGCCGCGACTCCCGCGTACTGCACGCCGCGCAGCCGCTCGCGCAGGAAGATCGCCGCGAGCACCGCTGTCACTACTGGGTAGAGGTCGCCGAGGACCGCCGTCACCGACAGCAGCCCCAGCGTCGTTGCGAAACCGAACATGACATTTGCCCCGGCATCGAGGATGCCGATCGCCACCAGCGGCACCGCATCGCGCGGCTGCGCTCCCCCGATGTTGCGGGCCACGAGGAACACCACGGCATAGATCACGACCGTCGTCACCCGCATGCCGGTCATCGTCATGAGTGGGTCGTGCTTGCTGCCCTCGGCCATGAGGACGAACATGCCGCCGAAGCCGATCGCCGCGACCCCGGCGAGGATCAGCGGCTTCGCACTCTCGGCTCCGGACAGTTCGGGTCCGCTTGCCAGCAGGATGCCGAGCACCGCGACGACGATGCCGACCAGTTGCACGGGCTCGGGCAGCTCACCGCGAAGGAGCGACACGACGACCGGGACCAGCACCGCCAGGGCCACGAGCGGCGAGACGATGCCCATGGGTCCGATCGCCAGCGCCTTGTAGAAGCAGATCATCGCGACCATGCCCAGGAGCGACGCCGCTATCGCCCACGGCCAGTAGCCCGGATCGGCGCCCCAGCCGCCCGTCGCCGTCGCGATGATGACGAGGAAGACGAACCCGACCGCTTGGGACAGGCCGTAGACCGCGAGGGCGGGGAGGCGGCGGGTGAGCACTCCCCCGAGGAAGTCCGAGGTGCCCCACATGAGGGAGGAGACGACTGCGAGGAGGGCCGCCACGGCAGTCACTCTAGGCGTCACGGCGCGGCGAGGACGACACCTGCCGCGCGGGCGCCTAGCCTGCGGGCATGAGGACGATTCCCACGCGCGCCGACGGGTTCGCGCTCGCCCTCGAGCAGGTCAAGGCGGTGATGGTGCGGCCGGAGTTCGACCTCGAGGAGGCTCCCGCGCCCTCGCGCCTGGCCCCGTCATCCCTGGCCCTCACGCTCGACCGGTCCGATCCTGACGCCGTCGAGGCGTCCGGCCGGTTCGTCCTGCTCCACGATCCAGATGGGGTCGACGAGTGGGAGGGCTCCTTTCGCGCAGTGGTGTTCGTCCGCGCCGAGCTCGAGGCAGACCTCATCGACGAGCAGATGCTGCACGACGTCGGCTGGAGCTGGGTTACCGACTCACTCGCCGGCGCCGACGCGCACGTGACCCAACTCGGCGGCACCGTCACCCGAACGTCGGGCCGCTCCTTCGGGACCATGAGCGAGCGCCCCTCAGACGGCTACGTGGAGATCCGCGCCTCGTGGACGCCGCTCGAAGATCCCGACACCGGAGCTGTCCTCGACGACTTCGGCCTCCACGTCGCGGCGTGGGTCGACCTCACCGCCCACGCCGTAGGGCTGCCGCCGGTGCCCCGCGGCGTCACGCATGTCGAGTCGATGCGCCGCCGAAGTCGGAGATGAGCGTCCTGACCGACGAACCCACCGATCAGCCGATCGCACCCATCGAGCCGCGTGACGGCGTGCCCGCTGTCATCACCGATATGGCACGCCTTGAGGAGTACGCGGCCCTGCTCGCGCAGGGGTCTGGCCCGCTTGCTGTCGATGCCGAGCGCGCCTCGGGCTATCGATACGACCAGCGTGCCTACCTGATCCAGTTGCGCCGCGAGGGAGCCGGGACCGCGCTCATCGATCCCATCGCGGTGCCCGACCTCACTGTCATCCAGCAGGCGACCGCCGATGTCGAGTGGATCCTGCACGCGGCCACCCAAGACCTCGGCTGCCTCGCCGAGGTGAACCTGCGTCCGTCCGCACTCTTCGACACCGAGCTTGCCGGACGCCTCCTCGGGCGCGAACGCGTGAGCCTGGCCGCATTGATCCTCAGCGAGCTCGGCGAGGTGATCGAGAAGGGCCACGGTGCGACGGACTGGTCCATCCGGCCGCTCACCACCGCCCAGCTGCGCTACGCGGCACTCGACGTCGAACTGCTCATCGAGCTGCGCAACATCATGGACGCCGAGCTGGTCGCGGACGGCAAGCGCGAGATCGCCCGGGAGGAGTTCGAGTCGCTGCTCAGATTCACCCCGCGCGAGCGCGGGGAGGACGAGTGGCGACGCACCTCGGGCATCCATCGCATTCGCAAGCCGCGCGCCCTCGCGATCGTCCGCTCGCTATGGCTGACGCGCGACGAGATCGCACGCAACCGCGATATCGCCGTGGGCCGCGTGCTGCCCGATGCCGCGATCGTCGCGGCGGCGACGACCATCCCCCCGGACATCGAGACGCTCGCCGCCATGAAGGAGTTCACCAATCGAGGTGCCAGCCGCTACATCCGCAAGTGGTGGGCCGCGATCGTCGCCGCGCAGGCGCTGAGTATCGACGAGCTGCCGGCCGCCGCCACACCACTGGGCGGTCCGCCGCAGCCGCGGACGTGGGCCGAGCGCGACCCGGTCGCCCACGCGCGCCTGGAGGCAGCACGCTCGGCGATGACCGAACTGGCCGAGAAGAACAACATGCCGATCGAGAACCTGCTCACCCCGGACCTGGTGCGACGCCTGTGCTGGCAACCCCCCGAGGACGGCGACGTCCGCGCTGCACTCACCGCGATGGGCGCGCGTCAGTGGCAGATAGACCTGACACTGTCGGCCCTCGAGACGGCGCTCCTGGCCCAGCCGAAGCCAGTGGTTACTGGCGAGTAGCCAGTCAAGTTACCCGCCGGTAATATGACGGGCAGACCGCCCGACCGGGCCGTCACCGCATCAAGCCTGGGAGCCATCGTGAGCCGTGCCGCTCAAGAGGTCGTATTCGTCGACGGGGTTCGCACCCCGTTCGGACGGGCCGGAAGCCTCTACGCCGAGACCCGCGCCGACGACATGGTCGTCAAGGTCTTCCGCGAGCTCCTGCGACGCAACCCGACCCTTCCTCCCGAGCGCATCGACGACGTCGCCGTCGCGGCCACGACGCAGATCGGCGACCAGGGCCTCACGATCGGCCGCAGTGCCGCGATCCTCGCCGGCCTGCCGAAGTCGGTGCCCGGCTACTCCGTCGACCGCATGTGCGCGGGCGCCATGACCGCGGTCACGACACTGAGCGCGGGCATCGCCGCCGGTGCCTACGACGTGGTCCTCGCCGGAGGCGTGGAGAACATGTCGCGCCACCCCATGGGCGAGGGCGTCGACCCCAACCCGCGCTTCATCGCCGAGCGCCTCGTCGACATCGAGGCCCTCAACATGGGCATGACGGCCGAGAACCTCCACGACCGCTTCCCTCATCTGACGAAGGCCCGCGCCGACGAGTTCGCCCTCGGCTCACAGCAGAAGACCGCGCACGCCTACGCCGAGGGCTGGATCCAGCCCGACCTCGTGCCCGTCGCCGTCCGCTCCGCCGAGCACGGCTGGGGCTACGTCACACAGGACGAGGCACCGCGCCCGACCACGACACTCGAGGGCCTCGCCGGACTGAAGACCCCGTTCCGTCCGCACGGCCGGGTCACCGCCGGCAACAGCTCGGGCCTGAATGACGGCGCGACCGCAGCACTCCTGGCCTCGGAGACCGTCGCCGACGAGCTCGGCCTGAGCAAGAAGATGCGCATGGTCGGCTTCGCGTTCGCCGGCGTCTCCCCCGAGGTCATGGGCGTCGGCCCGGTGCCCGCCACCGAGAAGGCGCTCTCGCGCGCCGGAATGACGATCGACGACATCGACCTGTTCGAGGTCAACGAGGCCTTCGCCATCCAGGTCCTCGCGTTCACCGACCACTTCGGCCTCGCCGACGACGACCCCCGCGTCAACCCGATGGGCGGCGCGATCGCCGTCGGCCACCCGCTCGCCTCGAGCGGCATCCGCCTCATGTCCTATCTGGCCAAGGACTTCGAGCGGAATCCCGACGCGAAGTACGGCATCACGACCATGTGCATCGGCCTGGGCATGGGCGGCACAGTCATCTGGGAGAACCTCAACCACGCAGGGAGCAACGCATGACCGCCGACGCCGCAGCCACGGAGAAGACCGCTCCCGAGGAGGTCGTCACTCACGCCCGCGTGCGCGTCGTCGACCTCCCGGCGGACGCCGGCAAGCTCGCGCTGATCACTCTCGACAACGACAAGGACCACACTCGCCCGAGCACCTTCGGTCCCGCGGGCCTGAAGTCGCTGAACGATGCCCTCGACTCGATTGCCGCGATGACGGACATCGTCGGCGTCGCTGTCACAGGCAAGCCGTTCATCTTCGCCGTGGGTGCGGACCTGTCCGCCATTGGACTGGTCAACGATCCCGCGGTCATCAAGCAGTTCGGCAAGTTCGGGCACGACGTGATGCGCCGCTTCGGCGAGCTCGACGTCCCGACGTTCGCCTTCGTCAACGGGGCAGCGATGGGCGGCGGCACCGAACTGGCGCTGCACTGCGACTACCGCACGATGTCCACCGGCGCGGCGGGCATGTCGCTGCCCGAGGTGTTCCTCGGCCTCATCCCCGGCTGGGGCGGTGCCTGGCTGCTGCCGAATCTCATCGGACCGGTCGATGCACTGCAGGTGATCATCAGCAATCCGCTGCAGCAGAACAAGCAACTTCGCCCGGCCGACGCACTAAAGCTCCACATCGTCGATGCGCTCTTCGAGCCCGCCGACTACCTCGAGGAGTCGCTGAAGTGGGCGGCCGGCGTCATTACCGGACGCACCGTCGTGAGCCGCACCGCGCCGGATCGCGAGTCGTGGGACGCCATCGTCGACATCGCGCATGGCATGGTCGACGCGCGCCTGCACGGCGCCACCCCCGCCCCCTACAAGGCGCTTGAGCTCGTGCGTGCGGCCGCGACCAGCACCCGCGACGAGGGCTTCGCCGCCGAGGATCAGGCGCTCACCGACCTCGTCATGGGTGACGACCTGCGCGCCTCGCTCTACTCGTTCGACCTCGTGCAGCGACGCGCGAAGAAGCCGGTCGGCGTGCCCGACAAGTCACTGGCGCGTCCGGTCAAGAAGGTCGGGATCGTCGGCGCCGGACTCATGGCCAGCCAGCTCGCGCTGCTGTTCGCCAAGCGCCTTGAGGTGCCGATCGTCATTACCGACCTCGACGCCGAGCGCGTGGAGAAAGGCCTCGCCTACGTGCGCGATGACATCGCGGGCCAGGTAGCCAAGGGCCGTCTGAGCCAGGACAAGGCGAACCGCCTCACTGCCCTCGTCACCGGCGACACCTCGAAGGACTCGTTCGCCGATGCCGACTTCGTCATCGAGGCGGTCTTCGAGAACCTCGCCGTGAAGAAGCAGGTGTTCGCCGAGGTCGAGGCAGTCGTCTCCGACACGTGCATCCTCGCGACGAACACCAGCTCACTGTCGATCACCGACATGGCCGCCGACCTCAAGCATCCCGAGCGCGTGGTGGGCTTCCACTTCTTCAACCCCGTCGCGCTCATGCCGCTGCTTGAGATCGCCCGCGCCGAGCACACCGACGACGAGACCCTCGCGACGGCGTTCGAGGTCGGCAAGAAGCTCAAGAAGTCCTCCGTGCTCGTCAAGGATGCCCCCGCGTTCGTCGTCAACCGCCTGCTCACCCGGTTCATGGGAGAGGTCACCAAGGCAGTCGATGAGGGCACCGACTTCCAGATCGCCGATCACGCGCTCGACGCGCTCGGCCTGCCGATGTCGCCGTTCAATCTGCTGTCGCTCGTCGGCCCGGCCGTCGCGTTCCACGTCTCCGAGACGCTCCACGCCGCGTTCCCCGACCGCTTCTACGTGTCGGAGAACCTCGGCAAGGTGGTCGCGGCCGGGAAGGGCTCGCTGCTCATCAAGGCCGAGGACGGCACGCAGGTCGTCGATCCCGAGGTCGCTGCCCTGTTCACCCAGGGTGACAAGCCCTCGACCTCCGAGGAGGTGCGCGACCGCGCACTCGACGCCATGGCCGACGAGGTCAAGCGCATGTTGGACGAGGGAGTGGTGGCCAGCCCCAAGGACATCGACCTGTGCATGATCCTCGGTGCGGGCTGGCCGTTCTGGCTGGGTGGCATCACGCCGTACCTGGACCGATCGGGTGCGTCCGTGCGCGTAACCGGGAGCACCTTCCTCAAGCCGGGAGTAGCGTCAGTCCCCGTCGCCTAAACGACGATTCCTCAGCGACCGAGTTCCTCGTCCTGAACAACTGCGCGTCTCAGCCTGAGGTCGTAAAGGCGGTACAGCGCGGTAAGCGTCGTCGCGAGAAGTGCAAGCGTGACCGTGCTCGTGAAGGCGAGAGCTCCTGCATTCTCGTCGACGACTGTCCACGCCATCGTCCCAACACAAACGAGGAACAGCCCGGCAAAGATGCGAGCTGAGCGACGGCTCCACCGGATCTGCTCAGCCAGCTCTCTCATCGTGTGTGAATGCCCACCTGTCGACATGTGTCCTCCGATCTCAGTCGTACTTGCTCATCACGCGGACGTTGATCGCCAGCATGATGCCGACGAACACGGCCACGACGATGAACCCCGGCGCGATCGCCGACCAGTTCAACGGCTCGAGGATCAGCGACCGCATCGACTCCATCACGTAGGTGACGGGGTTGATGGTCGCGGCGATTTCCATCGGATCAGTGAGCAGGTCACGCGGCACGAAGTTCGGCGTGAGGAACAGCAGCGGGAAGAAGACCAAGCCCGCCGAGTTCGTCGCCGCGGCGCTGCGCGTCTTGAGCGCCACAAACTGCAGGAAGGCGGCGTATCCCGTTGCCCAGCCTGCCGCGAGGATCACCAGGAGCACGATGCCGACGATCCCGCTTGAGACTCGAACCCCGAACGGAACGGCTACGAGCAGGATGACCAGCGTCATCGCCGCGATCTTGACCGGCTCGGAGATCAGCCGGCCTAGGGCGATCGACGTCCGCGAGACCGGAGTGGCGCGGATCTTGTCGAAGTAGCCGTTCTCGATCTCCTCGACCAAGTACAGCGCGGCCGTTCCAAAGGACGCCGCGAGAAGGATCGTCGCCGGCAGCTGGAACGCCGCGTAGCTCTGACCCCGCAGGAACGGCGTGGTGTCGGTCGGGAAGATGCGTGCTGCCTGTCCGACATTGACGACCAGGAAGAACAGCGGGATGAGCAGCGTGGGAAGCAGCGCATCGGGTGTGCGCAATGCCTCGCGCAGGCCGCGGCCACCAAGGACCTTGAGAGCATTCATCACTGCACCTCCCGTACTTCGCCAGCGCCGCGTTCTCGATTTCGTCCGGTCACGTCGAGGAAGACGTCGTCGAGGGTCGGCTCAGTGTCGCCACCGCGCTTGGCCTTGAGATCGGCCTTCAGCGACGCTGGAGTTCCCTCACGCACGATCTTGCCGCCGTCGATGATGGCCAGCCGCGAGCAGAGCTGGTCGGCCTCCTCCAGGTACTGGGTGGTGAGGAACACCGTGACGCCGAGTTCGTTGATGCGGCGGACCTCCTCCCACACCACCAGCCGGCTCGCGGGATCAAGCCCGGTCGTCGGCTCGTCGAGGAAGAGAACGTCGGGCCGGTGCACCAGCGCGCTTGCCAGGTCTAGGCGGCGCTTCATGCCGCCCGAGTAGGTCTTGGTGCGACGGTCGGCCGCGTCGGTCAGCTCGACGAGCTCAAGCAGTTCCTCGGCGCGCTTGCCGGCCTCGGTGGTCGTGACACCGAACAGGCGGGCCTGTAGGACGAGGAGCTCGCGACCGGTCTGCCGGGGATCGAGGCCAACCTCCTGCAGGGCGACCCCGATCTTTCGACGCACGCCATCAGGGTCGGATGCGACGTCGACGCCGACGATCTGCGCCGAGCCTCCCGAGATGGTCGTGAGCGTCGTGAGCATCCGCACTGTCGTGGACTTGCCCGCACCGTTCGGCCCGAGAAAGCCGAACACCTCCCCCTTCTGCACCTCCAGGTCGACGCCGCGAACAGCCTCGACCGTGGAGCCCTTCTTTCCATGGAATGTCTTGATAAGCCCTTGGGCCGTAACCGCATTAGTCATGCGGGTGAGGGTAGGGAGTACCCCTGACAACGACCAAACCGTGGGACACAACTGCGACCTTGGAGACCCAGAGGTTTAGCCCGCCGCTCTGTGGGGAAGACTCCCAACAACACACCAGCACCGACCTACCGAAGGACTGCCAAAGTGATTGAGCGTCGTGGAGTTACTCGATATGTCGGAGCGGCTGCTGTCGTCATGGCCATTGGCGTGACTGCGGCATGCAGCAGCAGTTCAACGAGCGAGTCGTCCCCGGCGGCAGCGCCGAGCAGCGCGGCACCGGCCTCAAGCGCGGCGGGGAGCGCAAGTCCGGCCGCTGCCGAAGCGCCTGTGCCGATCCCCGAGAGCGCCGTCGTGTTGAAGATGCCCGACGACATGTACCTGCACGAGGGCTCACCGACAGAGTGGTGGTGGCACACGGGCACGCTCACGGCCGGTGACCGCACCTTCGGGTTCGAGATCAACGCCGCATCGTTCGAGCAGCAGGGTTTCGCGTTCTCCCAGATCATGCTGACCGACGTCGCGAATCAGAAGCACTATCAGCGCACCACGAACTACGTCCCGCCTGGAAACTTCTCCCCCACCACGTGGGCGCAGTCCGACGTGAGCAAGGACTGGTACGCGCGCCTCGGCGACGCCACTAACAAGCTCGGCGGCGTGCAGGTCACCAACGCTGGCTCCGGCTACACGACGGCACCCGAGATCACCTTTGATGGAGATGGCACTGGTGCCGCCGCCGTGGCGAAGCTCGACGCCGATGGCGGCATCGAACAGATCGTCATCGTGTCCCCCGGTACCGGATACACGATGCCGCCAAAGATCACGGTCACTGGTGATGGAAAGGGCGCGACTGCGGAGGCGTACTCCACCTACGTGGCAATGGATGCACCCGCCGCGGATCCGACCAAGGGCATGCATGTGACCGCGCTTCTCGCGGACGATCCCTCGTTGACTCCCGTCACGATAGATCTCACGCTGTCGCAGGAAGGTCGCCCCTTCTATGTCTGGGGTACCGGCGTGAACCCGGGCGCCACCGGCACGTCGACGCAGGACAACAACTACTACCTGTCGCTCACCAGACTGCAGGCGACGGGAACGATCACGATCGACGGCGAGTCGCTTCCCGTGACGGGCGTGACGTGGATGGACCACGAGTACGGGGCGTTCGGCACGTCCGCGAACCCGGTCAAGTGGATCCTCCAGGACATGCAACTCGACAACGGCTACTCGATCTCCAATGTCGGCATCCTCAGCGGAGCCGACGGCCAGGACGCGAAGATCGACGTGCCGATGCAGGGCTACGCGACCCTCGAGGCCGCCAACGGCGACACCTACCTGGTCGCCAGTTCTGTCACGCCGTTCGGAAAGACGTGGACCAGCGACGTCAGTGGCGTCACCTACTTCACGCAGTTCAAGGTCGAGATCCCGCAGTTCGGAGCGGAGATCGTGGTCTCGACGTTGATGGACTCCCAGGAGTTCCCGAGCCCGAATGCTGGCGGATCGGTGTACGAGGGCGTGGCGACGGCGAAGGGCACCTTCCAGGACGTGGAAGTCGCTGGCAAGGCCTGGATCGAGCAGACTTTCTCGTAGCCATGCATCGGATCTTCACGACCAGCTTCGCCTCGGTCTATCCCCACTACGTGAACAAGGTGGAGAGGAAGGGGCGGACGAAGGACGAGCTCGATGAGGTCATCGAGTGGCTCACCGGCTTTGACGAAGCGGCACTGAAGCGCCACATCAACGACGGCACCACGTTCGAGGAGTTCTTCGCCGACGCAACCTTGAACCCCAATGCCGGGTTGATCACCGGATCGGTGTGCGGGGTGAAGGTGCAGGACGTTGAGGATCCGCTCATGCAGAAGATCCGCTACCTCGACAAGCTCGTCGACGAGCTCGCCAAAGGAAAGAAGATGGACAAGATCCTGCGCGCCTGAAGTCGATCGCACCGGGCAGCAGGATCGAAAGATCACGAGCGGTCCGATACCGCCTTCAGCGCCTGGGAGTAGTTCCCCAAGCGGGAAGGCATCAGTGATCGGAAGGGGACGCCCGTGATCCGGAGGCACCTCGAATCTCGCTCCTTGCGCGCAACCGTCGCTATCGTCGCGTCGGCAGCGATTCTGGCGTCGGCGACACCCGTGATGGCAACGCCGGTGCCGTCATCTCGAGCCAGCGGCTGGGCGTCGGACCTGTCGACGGCAGGAGTCGCAATCATCTCCGCCGAACGGGGAAGGGACGTTGAGGACCTCGAAGGCGCGGTCCGCGACGGCCAGCGCAGACTCGACGCTCTCGCGAAGGAGTCCAAGGCGACGCGCGCATCGGCGGCCAAAGCGGCTCGCACGCTGCAAGCGCGCCTGGCACACGGTGCGGTGCTGTCCTACCTGTTGAGGACCAAGGACTGCAAGCAGAACTCGATAGCGCGGATGGCCGGTATCGCGAAGAAGGTCCGCGAGGGCAGGACTACCCTCGTGGCCTGGATTGATGCCAGTGACAGGAAGTGGCTCACGCAGAGTCTTGCGACCCTGAACACGGAACTTGCCGCCTGCCTGCACCTCACGTTGACGTTCGACTCATTCATGCAGCTCAACGATCCCAAATGGGAAGTCGCGGGCCAGTTCGAGGTGCCGCTGGCGTTCAGGATGGATCCGGACGGCAAGCCCTACTGGGCTGGGAAGCAGACCGGGATCGTCGAGAACGTGACGCTGAGCAATGCCGATGGATGCACCTGGACGGTCGATCCAACCCCCTTCTCGTTCGAGGTCGCCCGCCTGGAGCTTGCGTTCAGCGGTGTCTTCGGAACTATCAACGATGTGAATCTCAAGGAGTACTCGACTGATGTCCCCGTGTTGGATATCGCGACCGGCGTATGCCCCGACAAGTCGCCTCCCCCGGTCCCGATCTGGGGCTGGTCGTTGATCTTCGCCGACATGCGCGGCTTCCTGACATCGGCAGTGTGGCCAGAACTGCGCAACTGGCAGACCGCCACAACCGGTGGGAACGCGGAGATGTACAAGGTGCTGAAGGGAACAACGAGTTCTTCCGGGTTCACCGAATCGTCAACGCTGTTCCTCTATCGGCGATAACTCGCTACGGCCGTACAACCCAGCCGATTGGTTCCCTAACACGTCGCGCAGGCTTGCACAGGCGCGGCCGCGGACTTCGCAGAGTGCTTCCAACGCTGTGGACGCTGCGAGGGAAACGCCAGTGTGATGCCGACAGCCAGCCCGAGCAGAGCGACCGCCACAACCCCGTCCAGGATGAAGTGGTTGCCCGTGGCGATGACCACCCAGGTCGTGGCGATCGGATAGGCCAACGCCAGCCATCTCCATTTCGTGCGTGCCACGACGATGATGATCAGCGCCACCGCGGCAGCCCACGCGACGTGAACGGATGGCATGGCCGCGAACTGGTTCGCGCCAGGAATCGCTCCGTACACCGACAGGTTGTGAACGGCCGCGGTGTCGACAACACCGAGCTCGGGAATCAGGCGCGGAGGCGCAACCGGCTTGTACTGCAGGAGCAGGCACGCGCCGGTGAGGATGACCACGGTCGTTCTGACGAACGGCCAGTCCGGGCGTCGGAAGAACAGGACCCACGCCAGCGTGATCATGAACACCGACACATGCATGACGATGTAGTAGATGTCGGCCGCCCTGCCGAGCCAGTCGATGTCCAGCACCGGTCCTTGGAACGACGACTCGAGCGGCCAGTGCAGAGATGCCTGCACGTCGGCGATCCACAGTCCTGCATCGTGAGCCGAGTCGAGTCCGCCGAGCGAGATCGTTCCCGCGTACTGCCACACGGCGTACAGGCCGAGCAGGAGCGCGAGCTGCCCGATCAGCGACGATGCCGATCTGGTACGGGGGCTGGCGCGAAGGGCGAGCATCACCACGACCAGGACAGCGGCGATGACAAGTGCGGGTCGCCATGGCAGCCAGCCGATGTCACCCATGGTCGCTACCTAACCAGACTGGCATCAGGCCTGGAGGTCGGCCGAACTCGTCACTGACGATCGCTGCGCTTCGGAACGGTGCGCTACCGCCTCGACGATCGATCGTGAGATCTCCTGCGCCGTGAGCCCGCAGTCGACGAGAACCTCAGACCGCTTGCCATGCTCAAGGAACTTCTCCGGGATGCCGACATTGCGCACCGGAACCTCGACACCGTTGTCGCGCAGCTGCTGGCTGACCGATGCACCGACGCCGCTGGTGCGGATGCCGTCCTCGACGACGACCACGAGGCGCGCGCATGAGGCGAGCGGGACGAGCGCGTCGGGAAGCGGCTTGACCCAGACCGGGTCGACGACGAGAACGCCGATGCCCTGCGCGCGCAGGCGCTCTGCCACGTCGATGCACAGCTCGGCAAAGGCGCCGATGCTGACGATGAGCACGTCGGGCGTGCCGGACTCCGCGAGCACGTCGTAGCCCTGCTCGGATCGCAGCGCGGGGATCTTGGGGCCGAGGGCGCCCTTCGGGAAGCGGACGACTGTGACTGCATCGTCGACAGCGACGGCCTCGCGCAGTGACGACCGCAACGTAGCCTCGTCGCGCGGGGCCGCGATGCGAAGACCGGGGACGACCTGCAGCATCGCCATGTCCCACATGCCGTTGTGGCTCGGGCCGTCGTCGCCGGTGACTCCTGCGCGATCAAGGACGAACGTGACTCCAGCGTTGTGGAGGGCGCAGTCCATGAGCACCTGGTCGAAGGCGCGGTTGAGGAAGGTCGCGTAGAGCGCGATGACCGGATGCAGTCCCCCGTAGGCCATGCCTGCCGCCGAGGTGACAGCGTGCTGCTCGGCGATGCCGACGTCGTAGGTGCGCTCGGGGAAGACCTTCGCGAACTTGTCGAGGCCGGTAGGGCCGAGCATTGCTGCGGTGATCGCGACGACGTCGGGACGCTCGTGCCCGATCGCGACAAGCTCGTCGGAGAACGCGCCGGTCCACGTGGGTCCGGTGGCCTTGACGGGCAGGCCGGTCTCGGGGTCGAAGATCGGAACACCGTGGAAGTGGTCGGCCTTGTCGAGCTCGGCGGGTCGGTAACCGCGTCCCTTGTGCGTGATCGCGTGCACGATGACCGGCCCGGGGAACGCCTTCGCGCGGGAGAGCGCGAACTCCATCTCCTGCTCGTCGTGGCCGTCGATCGGGCCGATGTACTTCAGTCCCAGGTCCTCGAACAGGCCCTGCGGGGCGACGATGTCCTTGACGCCCTTCTTGAACCCGTGCAGAGCGCCGTAGACAGGCTCCCCCACGACGGGCGTCTGGCGCAGGACGCGCTTGCCCCACTTCATGAACTTCTCGTAGCCGCGGGTGGTGCGCAGCGTCGCGAGGTGGTGGGCCATGCCGCCGATGGTCGGCGAGTAGGACCACGCATTGTCGTTGACGACGATGACCATCGGCCGGTCCGAGGTGGCGATGTTGTTCAGCGCCTCCCAGGCCATGCCGCCGGTGAGCGCGCCGTCACCGATGACAGCGACGACGTGCTGGCTGCCGAGCAGGCCGCGTCGCTCCCACGCCTTCGCGAGTCCGTCGGCGTACGACAGCGCCGTCGATGCGTGGCTGTTCTCGACGAGGTCGTGGGCGCTCTCCACGCGGCTCGGGTAGCCCGAGAGCCCGCCCTTCTGCTTGAGCGTCTCGAAGTCGGCGGAGCGGCCGGTGAGGATCTTGTGGACGTATGCCTGGTGGCCGGTGTCCCACACGATCATGTCGTCGGGAGAGCGGAACACGCGGTGCAGCGCGATGGTCATCTCGACGACGCCGAGGTTCGGACCGAGGTGGCCGCCGGTGGCGGAGACCTTCTCGACGAGGAACTCGCGGATCTCCGCGGCCAGCGCCGGGAGCTGCTCGGGAGCCAGCGCGCGCACGTCGCGAGGATCACGAATGCCCTCGATCAAGGTGGCTTCCTCTCGCTCCGGCATGACCACCTGAGTCTAGGCGATGGGACCGTTTTGCACCGGATGACGAGCCCGTCGCGCGGCGTCGACCAGGGCCCCCTCCACGAGGGCCACCTCGCGCTGGACGCCCAGCAGCCGGGCGCCCTCGGCCTCGAGGGCCGCCTGAACCACGGCGATCTGGTCAGCGGTCAGGTAGCCGGTCATCTCGACCCTCGCCGAGGCGTAGGCCGCACGCATGCCGTCCAGTTCCGCGGCGACCACGTGCGCCACCACGCGCACGAGCGCGATCGGCAGGTGCCGCACCGGGGACGACCGCAGGTCGGCCGGGGCGCGATCCAGCAGCCAGCCGGTAACCTTGTCGTCGAACTCCTCGGTGCCCGCTGGCGGCAGGTCACGCGGCCACCCCGGCTGGTCAGCCCGCGCCATGCGTCCGCCTAGAGCAGCGAGCGCAGGACGAACTGCAGGATCCCGCCGTGGCGGTAGTAGTCGGCCTCGCCCGGGGTGTCTATGCGCACGAGAGCGGTGAAGGCCACCGTGCGACCGTCCAGCGCCGTCGCCTCGACCTCGACCTCGCGCGGCGTGACGCCGTCGTTCAGCGCGGTGATGCCACGGACCGTGAACTCCTCGTCGCCCTGCAGGCCGAGCGAGGCCGCGTTGACGCCGTCGTGGAACTGCAGCGGGAGCACGCCCATGCCGATGAGGTTCGAGCGGTGGATCCGCTCGTACGACTCGGCGATGACGACGCGGACGCCGAGCAGCGCGGTGCCCTTGGCAGCCCAGTCGCGGCTGGAGCCCGAGCCGTACTCCTTGCCCGCGAGGATCACCAGCGGGATGCCGTGGCTGGCGTAGGACGTGGCCGCGTCGTAGATCGGCACGGTCTCGGTGTTCGGGCTCGTGAAGTCGACGGTGAACGGGCCCTCGACGTCGTCGAGCATGAGGTTGCGCAGCCGGATGTTCGCGAACGTGCCGCGGATCATGACCTCGTGGTTGCCGCGTCGCGATCCGTAGGAGTTGAAGTCCTTGCGATCCACCCCGTGCTCGGTGAGGTAGTGGCCGGCCGGGCTGTCGGGCTTGATCGATCCGGCGGGCGAGATGTGGTCGGTGGTGACCGAGTCGCCGAGCTTCAGCAGCACGCGGGCGCCGAGAATGTCGGTGACCGGTGACGGCTGCGCGGACATTCCGTCGAAGTAGGGGGGCTTGCGCACGTAGGTGCTGTTGGCATCCCATTCGAAGATGTCGCCGACCGGCGTCGGCAGTGACTGCCAGCGCTCGTCGCCGGCGAATACGTCGGCGTAGCGCCGCGTGAACATCTCCGAGTCGATCGAGGAGTCCATGACCGCCTGCACCTCGCGGGCGCTGGGCCAGATGTCGGCGAGGTAGACGGGATTGCCGTCGGAGTCGTTGCCGAGCGGGTCGCGGTCGATGTCGAGGTCCATCGTTCCGGCAATGGCGTAGGCCACGACGAGCGGAGGCGACGCGAGGTAGTTCATCTTGATGTCCGGGTTGATGCGGCCCTCGAAGTTGCGGTTGCCCGACAGGACCGAGACGACCGCGAGGTCGTTCTCGTTGACAGCGGCGGACACTGCGGGGATGAGCGGTCCGGAGTTGCCGATGCACGTCGTGCAGCCGTAGCCGACGATGTCGAAGCCGAGCTTCTCCAGGTACGGCAGCAGTCCGGAGCGCTCGTAGTAGTCGGTGACCACCTTTGAGCCAGGCGCCAGAGTCGTCTTGACCCACGGTGCGCGGGTCAGTCCGCGCTCGACGGCCTTCTTGGCAAGCAGGCCCGCGCCGAGCATGACCGACGGGTTCGACGTGTTGGTGCACGACGTGATCGCCGCGATGACGACGGCTCCGTGGCCGATCTCGGCCGCCTCGCCGTCGACCACGAGAGGGGCACGCTTGGCCGCGTCCTTCGTGTATGACTCGAGCGCGGTCTCGAAGGAGGACTTGGCCTCGGACAGCAGGACTCGGTCCTGCGGACGCTTGGGGCCGGCGAGCGACGGGACGACGGTCGACAGGTCGAGGCCGAGGTACTCGGAGTAGACGGGCTCATTGGCAGCGTCGTGCCAGAGGCCCTGCTCCTTGGCGTACGCCTCGACGAGCGCGATCTGCTGCTCGCTGCGTCCGGTCAGGCGCAGGTAGTCGGTGGTGGCGTCGTCGATCGGGAAGATGGCGACGGTGCTGCCGTACTCCGGGCTCATGTTGCCGATGGTCGCCCGATTCGCGAGAGGCACCGCGGAGACGCCTTCTCCGTAGAACTCGACGAACTTGCCGACGACGCCGTGCTTGCGCAGCATCTCGGTGATCGTGAGGACGAGGTCGGTCGCGGTGGCGCCCTGCGGGAGTTCGCCGCTCAGCTTGAAGCCGACGACGCGCGGGATGAGCATGGACACCGGCTGGCCGAGCATGGCCGCCTCGGCCTCGATGCCGCCAACGCCCCAGCCGAGCACGCCCAGCCCGTTGACCATCGTGGTGTGGGAGTCGGTGCCGACGACCGTGTCGGGGTAGGCCTGGCCGCGGCGGGCCATGATCACGCGGGCGAGATTCTCGATGTTGACCTGGTGGACGATGCCGGTGCCCGGCGGGACGACCTTGAACTCGTCGAAGGCGTCCTGGCCCCAGCGCAGGAACTGGTAGCGCTCGAAGTTGCGCTCGTACTCGAGGTCGACGTTGCGCTGCTCGGCGTCGGGCATCGCGAAGAAGTCGGCGATGACGGAGTGGTCGATGACCAGCTCGGCGGGAGCAAGCGGCTCGATCTTCGAGGGGTCGCCGCCCAGTTCGGTCACGGCCTCGCGCATGGTCGCGAGATCGACGACGACGGGAACGCCGGTGAAGTCCTGCATGACCACGCGGGCCGGGGTGAACTGGATCTCCTCGGTGGGCTCGGCCGACGGATCCCATGCGCCGATGGCGGCGATCGTCTCGTGCGTGACGTTCGCGCCGTCCTCGGTGCGCAGGAGATTCTCGAGCAGCACCTTGTGGGTGAACGGCAGCCGAGATGAGCCCTCGACGGCGGCGATGCGGAAGATCTCGTAGGTCTCGGCACCAACCGTGAGGCTGCCGCGCGATCCGAAACTGTCCTTGCTGGCCACCGGCGTTCTCCTCAGGTCGTTCCAAAAGTATCTTGACGTCAAGATATCTCATCACCGGCCACTATTCGACCGGGACCCCGTGATCGTTACCTAGTTGAGTCTCACCAGCCGGGCGACGGTCTCGAAGTGGTGGGTCATAGGGAACGCGTCGAAGGCGCGGACCTCGTCCAGACGGTAGCCACGCGCGCCGAACAGCGCCACATCGCGGCCCAGGGCGACCGGGTCGCAGGCCACGTAGACGACCACCGGCACGCCGTGATCGGCGATCGCGTTGACCACGTCGGCCCCCGCGCCGGCCCGCGGCGGGTCGAGGACCACGCCGTCCGGGGAGTGGCCCACCGGCTTGTCTCGCAGCCAGCGGCCGACGTCCTGGGTGTGGAGCCGTACCTGCGGCAGGTCGTGAAGCGCGCGGCGGCCCTCGCGGATCGAGTCGTGCGACAACTCGACGGCGTCGACGCTGCCGTCTGCGCCGACCTCGGCCGCAATCGCGGCGGAGAGCAGTCCCGCTCCGCAGTACAGGTCCCACCACGTCTGACCGGGCTGGGGCCGGCCCTGCGCGACCACGACCTCCTGCAGCATCAGCGGGAGAGCCGGATGCACCTGCCAGAAGCTGCCCGCGGAGACCTTCCACTCGCGTCCGGCGACCTCCTGGCGCACGCGCTCGTGCTCTCGGCCGACAACGCCGTCCGACCCGAGCGCGACGACGACCTCGTCGGTATCGCGCGGCGCGGGTCCGATGTCGCTGACGTCCAGACCGCCAGCGGCGAGCAGGCACGAGTCGACGGGGACGACTCGATGGCGTCGATGAGCGCGCAGCCCGAGATCCCCGCCGCGCGTGACTCCCCAGCGCATGCGAGTACGCCAGCGCAGTCCGTCTGGAGCGCCCGGCAGTTCCTCGACTGTCACGCGATCAGCGAGGTCGTCGACCTTGCCGAATCGACTGAGCGCGTCGCCGAGCACCGTCGTCTTGAGAGCTCGCTGCGCGGGCAGGCTCGCGTGCTGGAAGTCGCATCCCCCGCACGCATCCGGACGCGACCACGGGCACGGAGCGACGACCCGGTCCGGCGAGGCGGTGAGGATCTCGACCGCGTCCGCGCGGACGATGCGCTTGTTGATCTCGGTGACCCGTACGCGAACGGACTCCCCCGGCAGCGCATGACGAACAAATAGCGTGCGGCCGTCGGAGTGAGCGATGACGTGTCCACCGTGCGCGATCGGACCGGCCTCGACGATTCGCTCGTCGCCAACGCCGAGTGCCGGCGCATTGGTCATGTCGTCAGTCTTCGCGGTCGGCGGCGAGCTCGCTCGACTTGAGCTGCCAAGGAACGCTCGTCACCATGACGCCCGGCGTGAACAGCAGTCGGCTCTTCAGTCGCAGCGCGGACTGGTTGTGGAGCAGGTGCTCCCACCAGCGCCCGACCACGTACTCGGGGATGTAGACCGTGATGAGGTCGTTTGGATTGTCGGACTTCAGGGTGCGTACATAGTCGAGGATCGGGCGAGTGATCTCGCGATAAGGAGACGCGAGCACCTTCAACGTGACCGGAATGTCGCGGCGCTCCCACTCGGACTGCAGACGAGCGGTGTCCTCGCTGTCGACGTCGACAGTGATCGCCTCGAGAACAGTCGGCCGCGTGGCTCGCGCGTACATCAGCGCGCGCATCGTCGGCTTGTGCAGCTTCGACACGAGGACGAGCACGTGCACGCGCGTCGGCAGCGTCATCATCTCGCGGTCGACGACCATGATCTCGGTGCTGACCCGCTCGTAATGCTTATGAATGCCGCGCATGAGCAGGAAGATCAGCGGCATCGCGATGACGACGATCCAGGCGCCCTTGGTGAACTTCGTGACGAGCACGATGATCAGCACCGAGGTGGTCATGACCAGGCCGAAGGCGTTGATGATCCGCGACCGCATCATGCGCCGACGTTCGCCCGGGTCGGACTCGGACAGCAGATGTCGCGTCCAATGCTTGACCATCCCGAGCTGGCTGAGGCTGAACGAGACGAAGACACCGAGGATGTAGAGGTTGATCAGACCGCTGACGGATGCCTGGTAGATGAGGACGAGCACGATGGCCATCGCCGCGAGGCTGAGGATGCCATTGCTGAAGGCGAGCCGGTCGCCGCGAGTGTGCAGCTGACGCGGCAGGTAGCCGTCCTTCGCGAGGATGGAGCCGAGCACCGGGAAGCCGTTGAATGCGGTATTCGCCGCGAGCGCCAAGATGACCGCAGTCGCGAGCGCGATCACGAGCACTGCCCAGGGCATTCCGCTGAAGACCGCGTCGGCGATCTGCACGATCACCGTCTTCTGTGCCTGCCCCGCCGGCAGCCCGATCAACTCGTCGTCATGAAGCGTCACATGCACGTTGGTCTTCAATGCCAGCCAGGTGATGCCGGCGAACATCGACATCGAGATGACGCCGAGCAGCAGGAGGGTTGTCGCCGCGTTCTTCGACTTGGGCTTCTTGAACGCGGGAACGCCGTTCGAGATGGCCTCGATCCCGGTGAGCGCGGTGGTGCCGCTGGAGAACGCACGGGCGACCAGGAAGATCAGCGCCGCTCCCGTGAACGTCTCCTCAGCGACGATCTGCCAGTTGGCGCTCTCCGCCTGGAGGTCGTTGCCCATGGCCAGCTGCACAGCGGCGGCGCCGATCATGATGAAGATCGATGCGATGAAGAAGTAGACGGGGATCGCGAAGAACGCACCCGACTCCTTCACGCCGCGCAGGTTGAGCAGGGAGATGATGACGATGAATCCCACGGCGAACCACACGGAGTGCAGTTCGACGAACGGGATCGTCGACCCGAGGTTCTCGACAGCGGATGAGATCGAGACAGCGACCGTGAGCACATAGTCGATGAGAAGTGCGCTCGCGACGAACACTCCCCAGTTCGGCCCGAGGTTCACCGATACGACCTCGTAGTCGCCGCCGCCGCTGGGATACGCGTGGACGTTCTGGCGGTATGACGCGACAACGGTGAAGTAGATGACCACGACCATGAGCGCGATCCATGGCCCGTAGGCGTAGAGCGACGCGCCGCCGAGTCCGAGGGTGATGAGAATTTCCTGCGTCGCGTACGCGTTCGACGAGAGCGCGTCGCTCGCGAACACCGGCAGAGCGATTCGCTTCGGAAGAAGCGTGTCGCCAAGGCCCTCGCTGCGCAGCGCCCTTCCCAGGAAGACGCGCTTGACTACATCGCTCATCGACACGCCGCGAGCCTAATGCCCGGTGCGTGTAGCGTTCGACCGTGCACATCGTGATCCTTGGCTGCGGCCGCGTCGGGTCGCTTCTGGCGCACCGGCTCGATGAGATGGGCCATTCGGTCGCCATCGTCGACCAGGAGCCGGACGCATTCCGCAAGCTCGGCCCGGAGTTCAAGGGCCAGATCGTCAAGGGGGTCGGCTTCGACCGGGAAACCCTCGAATCGGCCGGCATCGAGCGGGCGCACGCTTTCGCTGCGGTGAGCAGCGGCGACAACAGCAACATCCTGGCCGCGCGCGTTGCCCGCGAGACCTACGGCGTCGAGCAGGTCGTGGCCCGCATCTACGACCCGCGCCGTGCCGAGGTCTACCAGCGCCTGGGCATTCCCACCGTCGCCACCGTCTCCTGGACCGCCGAGCAGATCATGCGACGCCTCGTTCCGCTGGGCGCTCAGTCCGAGTACCAGGATCCCAGCGGGTCTGTCGTACTCGCCGAGGTCCACGTCGGCCCCAAGTGGATCGGCCGTCGCGCGCGAGATCTCGAAGAGGCATCCGGTGCCCGTCTTGCCTTCATCACGCGTTACGGGACCGCGTTCGTCCCCACAGACGAGTCCGTCATCCAGGACGGCGACATCATCCACGCCCTGTTCGGCCAGGAACTGCGCGAGCGCGTGGAGCAGTCATTCGACAACGGACCGGTGGCCAACTGATGCGCGTCGCAATCGCTGGTGCGGGCAAGGTCGGACGGGCCATCGCGCGCGAGCTCGTCGGCAACGGGCACCAGGTGCTGCTCATCGATCGCGATGCGCAACTTGCTCGTCCCGGGATCGTCGAGGGCGCGGACACGTTGCTCGCGGATGCGTGCGAGATCTCCGCACTCGACGAGGCGATGCTGTCGCAGTGCCAGGTCGTGGTGGCGGCAACAGGTGACGACAAGGTCAACCTCGTCGTGTCACTGCTCGCGAAGACCGAGTACGGGGTGCCCCGAGTCGTCGCCCGCGTCAACCACCCCAAGAACGAATGGATGTTCGACGAGTCGTGGGGAGTCGACGTCGCCGTCTCCACGCCGCGCATGCTCTCCGCGCTGGTCGAGGAGGCCGTAAGCGTCGGCGATCTGGTGCGACTGTTCACCTTCCGTCAGGGCGACGCGAACCTCGTCGAGATCACCTTGTCGACCGACTCCCCCGTCGTCGGCGCACGGGTCGGCGACCAGAACTGGCCCACGGACACTGCGCTCGTCGCGATTGTGCGCGGTCCTCGCGTATTCGCGCCTTCGGCCGATGATCCCCTTGATGCCGGCGATGAATTGCTGTTCGTCGCGTCTCCGGATCAAGAGGGAGAACTGCAGCGCCTGCTCGGTCACGCCTGATCCGGCGTCGTCTCCGCGTTCTGCTCGCCGTCAGCAATGGCCGCCTTCGCCCCTCGTTTCGCAACCCACACGGGTCGCAGCAGGCGATACGTGAAGTATGCGGCCGCAACGTAGAGCGGAATGCCCATGACGATCTTCATGACACCGAGCGCCGCTACCGCACCAGCGAAGTACAGCGGCACCTGCACCGCAAGGCGACCGAAGAACAGGCCGACCCAGATCCACGACGCGGCTCCGTAGACCCGACGCAGCGGCGGGTCCTGCCGCCAGCGCGTGCCCTCGCCGGTGAGGAAGCCCATGGCCACTCCGATGAGTGGCCAGCGCACGATGATGCTGATGAGGAACGCGAGTCCGTAACCCAGGTTCTGCAGGAAGCCGGGCAGGAAGTAGTTCTCCGCCTTGCCGGTGCGCCACGCGAAGAACGCGGAGATCGCGACGCCGACGAATCCGTAGAACACCTGCTGCATCGGCTCGTGCCTGATCGCGCGCCACACGACGATGATCAGCCCCGCGACCAGAGCTGCGATGACGGCAGCCTGCAGGTTGTTCGGCGGGATCACGTAGGCGATGACGAAGACAACAGTCGGGACGCTGGAGTCGATCATTCCGCGGATGCCGCCGATGGCACGCTCGAGGAGCAGTACCTCGGCCCGGATCTCCGCGGGCGACTCGAGGTCTGAGACCGGCTTGTCGCTCGTGTCCTCCGCTGTCATGCGGATACGGGCTTCAGTTCATACCGTGGGTTGTAGATGGTGGGGCTGTCTTCATTGCACGTGAGGCGGCCCGTGACGACGATGGAGCGACCGGGCTCGATACCCGGGATCTTGCGGCGGCCCAGCCACACGACGGCGACGCTGCCCGAGCCGTCGTAGACCTCGATCTCCAGCGCAGGCACGGTGCTCTTGGGCCGCAACGTCATGCTGCGGACCATTCCGCGGACCGTGACCGTGGCGCCGGGACTGCAGCAGTCGATGCGGGTGAGATCACGCGCGACGGCCTTGTTGTCCGAGAGCAGCTCGTCGGCCTCCACCTCCGCCTGCGTGCGGGTCCAGCGGTGCCAGCGACCGGTCTTGGCGTCCTGCTCGGGTCCGGCCGGCTGCGCCGGCAGGCCCTGATCCGAAATTTTCACTTCTCTAGGTTAACGCGTCTCCGTGATCTCGGGCCCTCGGGAGAAGGGTGAGGGCAGGCTCGGCGCGTCGGGCACGGCCTGCGCCGATTCGGGGAGCCGGAGCGGGATCGGCGCACCGACCGGCATTGCCTCGTCGCCGCGGACGACGATCAGGTTGCGCACCATGGCCTCAAGGAGGTCAGTGGTCGCGCCGGGCTTCGCGGCCGCACCGAGGAAGACCGCGCGCAGGAACCAGCGCGGGCCTTCGACGCCGACGAAGCGAGCCGCCTGGAGATTGTTGGTGCCATCGGCCTTGACCTGGGCCCGAAGCTCGGTGCCGAAGGAGCCCTGGACCTCCTCGACGAGGCCGCCGCCGGTATTGATCGAGGCCTTGATCTGCGGGCGCACGGTCTCCCACAGCCCTCCGCTGCGCGGCGCGGCGTAGGGCTGGACCTGCACGCCCCCGTCGGGCGCGGCGAAGGTCAGCTGGACGACGTTGCCGCTGGTCTCGTCGACCTGCACCTGAACGTCGACGCCCTGGGTCGCGGTCACCTGCAGCGCGCCCAGATCCAGGCGCTCAACCTCGATCGAGAAGTCCACCTCGGACACGTCCCACGGACCGTGGGATCGGTTTTCCGACACGCCTGTCACCTCTTCTGGACGCCGGGGCGGCGTTATCCAACCGTTACCGTACCCGCGTGGCCGCCCGTGGACCCAAAACCGCCAGAACCGCGGTGCGATCCGGGCAGCGACTGGACCTCGACAAGGGTCGCGCGCGTTACCTGCTGGATCACGAGTTGAGCGATCCGATCGCCCCGCGCCACGCGAAACTGCGCGGCCGGATCGTGGTTGATGAGGATGACGCTGATCTCCCCGCGATATCCCGCATCGACCGTGCCCGGGCCGTTCACCACCCCCACGCCATGCTTCAGCGCCAGTCCGCTTCGCGGATTTACGAAGGCGGCATAGCCGTCGGGTAGCGCGATCGCGATGCCCGTCGGGACGAGAGCACGCGCACCGGGCTCCAGGACGTGGTCGCCGCGGCTGTAGAGGTCCAGGCCCGCGTCGCCCGGATGCCCGTAGGACGGCAGCGGCAGGTCCGGGTCGAGGCGGGTGATGAGGACCTCGCACTCGTCGCGACCCGTCACGGGTTGACCTCCACGGCGCGGGAGTCTCCGCCCTCGCCCTCAGGTCGCCAGGCCGGACCGCCGGCCGCGCGATCGTCGATCGCCAGCTGCACGTGCTCGGCCGTTCCGTGCGTGACGAAATGCTCGAGAGGCACCTGGACGAACAGCGCAGCGGCCGAGATGGCGATCGGCCCGTCCGGCCCGTTGAGCCGCCCGATCGCACGCGTGAAGACCTTGCGGCCCTTGACGCCGACAATCTCCGCGTTGATATGCAGTCGTGAGCCGACCGGAACCGGACGACGGAAGTCGCACTCGAGCCGACCGGTGACCGCCGGTCCGGCGAGCAGCCAGTTGAGCGAGCCGAGAATCTCGTCGACCGCAGACGTCAGGAGTCCGCCATGCGCGAGGCCAGGAGCGCCCTGATGGTGCTCGGTGACGAGGAAGTCGCCGACGACCGTCAGCCCCTCGCCTGCGGTGATGCTCATGTGCAGGCCGGTCGGATGCTCGGTGCCGCAGCCGAAGCACCAGCGGTAGTGGGAGGGGATCGGCTGGCCGGGGGCCGGTGCGTGCGCTGCTCGGAGCGGCAGCACGGCGTCGGGCGGCGGCGCGGTCGGCAGCGGTCCTCGAGGTCGGTTGGACCCGGCGGATGAGGCTCCCTGATCGGACTGGCTCACGGCTTGACCCTACCGGCCCGCGCTGCTGCCACCGGTCTCGTGACAGGGTGGCGTCATGAGTGACGGCGACTACCGCGAGCGACTGCTGCCCAACTGGTGGGTGTGGCTTGTGGTCGCGATCCCCGTCGCGATGCTCGCCATCGCCTACGGCTCGGCTCTCGGAACCCGCGCCGGGCTCATCGTCGGAGGCGTGGGCCTCGCGCTCGCAATCTGGCTGCTGTGGATCTCCGCGCCGGTCACATCCGTGACCGCAGAAGCACTGCAGGTCGCATCGGCGCGACTGCCGATCACGTCGATCGGCGACGTCAGCGTCGTTGATCGCGCGGGCATTACGACGCTCCGCGGTCCCGGCGGCGATGCGCGGCTGTTCGTCGAGTTGAGGCCGTGGTCAGCGCGCGATGCGGTGCTCATCAATCTCGACGACGCCGACGATCCCCACCCCGCGTGGCTGATCAGCACGCGTCATCCGATGAGGCTCCAGAAATCCTTGAACGCGAGGATCGGATCTGCGTGATCACGCAGGGACGCTACGCTCGACCGGCATACACCGACAGCGGACTCCGGAGGACAAATGTCAGACCATGACGACGTGACCGGCACCGCCGACGTCGACGTTCAGGTCGAGGTGAGCCCGCTCGCGCACATCATCGCGCCCATCGTCGCCATCGGCGCCACGATGCTCGTGCGCAAGTGGATGAACTCCGGCTACAAGCGAGTGGCCAAAGGCCCGGTGCCGACTGCCGGCGACCCGCGCGTCAGTTTCGGACGCGCCCTGATGTGGTCGGCTGTCACGGCCGCGACAGCAGCCGTCGTGGAGGTCGCGGTCTTCCGCATCGCCAACAACCTCGGCGAGCGCAAGCCTTCCGCGTAGCACCGCCTCAGGCGGTGCGCGGTGCAGCCGTCAGCTGCACTCCTTGCAGATCGGACCGGTCTTCGACTCGTGATCGAGCTGGCTGCGGTGCTGCACGAGGAAGCACGAGCTACACGTGAACTCGTCCGACTGCCGGGGCAGCACGCGGACGGTGAGGCTCTCATCGGACAAGTCTGCGCCGGGCAGTTCCAGGCTCTCGGCGAGCTCGGCCTCATCGACATCGACCGCTGACGACGCCTTGTCGGCGCGCCGGGCCTTCAGTTCCTCGAGGCTGTCCTCTGCGAGCTCCTCGTCGGTCTTCCGAGGTGCGTCGTAGTCGGTTGCCATGTGCCATGCCCTTCGTAAACTGTCAGGATCCACCCGGCCGGGCGGGTCCCTGGAACTCCTTGGATCTGTACGCGTCGAAAACGCTTAGCCGCGCCGTTTCATTCCCCGGCGCCAGCAAGACCCAAGGCCGAGATTGTGCACCATGCGCCTGACGGACGCATGGCAGGGTAGGTCACTCGCAGTCGACACAAGGAGTTACAGATGCCGCTCTACGCCCTCGGAGACCGACGGCCGACCATCGATCCCACCGCGTTCGTGCACCCAGATGCGGTCATCATCGGCGACGTTCGCATTGGTCCCGAGTCAAGCGTGTGGCCGTCTGCTGTGTTGCGCGGGGACCACGGCGCGATCATCGTCGGCGCGCAGACGTCGGTGCAGGACGGCACGATCATCCACTGCACGCACGTCGACGACACCGTCATCGGCGATCGATGCGTGATCGGTCACAACACTCACCTGGAGGGCTGCGTCATCCACGATGACTCCCTCATCGGATCCGGATCGACAGTTCTCAACGGCGCGAGCGTGGGACCGCACGCACTCGTCGGCGCGGGCGCAGTAGTCGGCCCGAACAAGGTCGTTCCCGAATTCGCAAGAGCGCTCGGCGTGCCGGCCGTGATCACCGAGAACGTCGTCGCCGAGGGCTCATTCGCCGGGGCGGTCGCGATGTACGTGCACAACGTGCACTGGTACTCCGCCGAGCTCAAGCGCCTCGACTAGCGCCGAGTTCATCGGCCGACAGTGCGACAAGCGCCGCGCGGAGCTCGACGGCAATGCCCGGCGCCGCGGCGAAGACGAACGAGCTGAAGTCGTCGTCGCGAAGGCCCGTGACGAGCATTCCGGACTCCTGCGCGATGAGTGCTCCCGCCGCGTAGTCCCACGCGTTCAGGCCGTCCTCGTAGTAGGCGTCGACCCTGCCGCGCGCCAGCCAGCAGAAGTCGACCACCGCGGCGCCGAGTCGGCGCACGTCGCGAATCGTCGGGATGAGTCCTGCGACGACCTCGGCCTGACCGCGACGACGGTCCGCGTCGTATCCGAAGCCCGTGGTCACCAGCGCGCCGCCGAGGTCCGTGCGGTCGCTCCCCGACAGCCTCTCCGCACGCGACCCGCGGACATGCCAGGCGCCGTGGCCGAGGACGGCTATGTACGCCTCGTCGAATTCGGGAGTCGCGACGACACCGACAGTCACCGTCCCGTGCTCTTCCGCGGCGATCGACACGCCCCACATCGGCAGCCGGAACAGGTAGTTGACCGTGCCGTCGAGCGGATCGACGATCCAGCGCACTCCGGACGTCCCCAGTCGCTCGCCACCTTCCTCGCCGAGCAGACCGTCCGTGGGGCGGGCACCGAGCAGCTCGCCGAGGATCAGTTCCTCCGCGGCGCGATCCATGACCGTCACCGAGTCCGTCGGCGAGCTCTTGGTGTCGACGGTGAGCAGTTCGGGACGCTCGTCGCGCAGGAACCGGCCCGCGGTGCCCGCGGCACGCCACGCGAGCGGAAGCAGCGGATGCAGCGTGAGCACGTCGGCAAGGTCACGGACCTCGGGAATCGGCATGACCCCATCCTGCCCGCACCCCTGCGGGCGATAGCGTCCGAGTCGTGCTGACGACCTACCGGCAGGCATTGGCACTGCCGGGCGCCAAGAAGTTCTCGGCCAGCGCCTTCGTCGCCCGCCTTCCCATCGCGATGTCGGTGCTGGGCATCGTCCTGCTCATCAGCGAGTCCAGCGGCTCCTACGCCGTGGCCGGCGCTCTCGCCGCCGTCTTCCAGGTCGGGATCGCCGTAGGAACGCTCGTGACCAGCCGCCTGGTGGACCAGCTGGGCCAGGGCCGCCTGCTCCCCTGGATCGCGTGCGCCCACGGCCTGGCACTCGTGGCCTTCGTCGCCACCGTGGAGGTGGGGCTCGCGGTCGTCGTGCAGGGCGCTGCGGTGCTGCTCGCCGGGCTGTCCCAGCCGGCCATCGGCTCGATGGTGCGGGCCCGTTGGGCGAAAGCGGCCAATACCGCGGAGGAGCTGCGCGGGGCGTTTGCGCTCGAGAGCATCATCGACGAGCTGATCTTCTCGATCGGTCCGTTGCTGACGGCCTTCCTCGCCTTCCAGGTCGGGCTCCCGGTCCCGCTCGTCGTGGCGGCCGTCGTCACCGTGGTCGGCTCGCTAGCACTGTCCGTCCAGCAGCGAACCGAGCCCGCCCCCTCAGGAAGGCGGCGCGGGCTCGACGCGAACGGGGAGCGTCATCGCAGCGCCCTGCGGGCGCCCGGCATGGTGTTCATGGCGTTCGCCGCGATGGGCATCGGTGGCGTGTTCGGGAGCTACGAGGTGACCGTCGTCGCCTTCGCGGAGGAGGCGGGGCAGGCAGGAGCCTCGGGCCTGGTGCTCGGGCTGTGGGCCATCGGGTCGATGCTCGGCGGCATCTACTTCGGGTCGCGGAAGTGGCGCGTGTCCCTGCCGCGCCAGGTGCTCGCCCTGACCGGGGTGCTCTCGCTGGTGCTGATTCCCGCAGTGTTCGTCCGCAGCGTGCCGATCCTCGTCGTATCGACGTTCTTCGCCGGGATGGCGGTCGCGCCGGCCCTCATCGCCGTGTTCTCGCTCACCGAGCGGCTCGTCCCGCCAGCGCAACTGACCGAGGGGCTCACCTGGGCGACCTCGGGCATGTCGATCGGCTTCTCGACGGGCACGTCGATCGCCGGCATCGTCATCGACTCATTCGGCACCTCGTGGGCATTCGTGATCCCGATCGTGTCGGCCGCGAGTGCCTGCGTGGTCGCGGCGATCGGGCAGCCGGTACTCAAACGCGCCTCGGCCGGCCGCTCGCAGCCGCTCCCGACCGTTCCGTGGGTCGACGAGCCGGTGCCGGGCCCGCGCCCGGGCGCAGTCGTCGACGATCCGCCCGACGACGCGACCGGCACGAATTAACGACGCAGCCATTCGTCCGAAACTCAGAAGCGCTAAGTTCCTCCCAGCGCGGGAGCGCTCGCGAGCCGACCATCAGCCAGTGGGAGATTGCCCTGCAGACCTTCAGCCCTCGGGAGATCCAGTCTCGGGTTCGCGCGGGCGCCTCAGCCGAGACGGTCGCCAACGAGACTGGGTGGCCCCTCGACAAGGTGCTTCGCTACGCGGAGCCTCTGCTGGCCGAGCGCGCCTTCATCGCGGACCAGGCCCTTGCCGTGGAGGTCCGTCGCTCCTCCGGCGGCGCCAGCCTGCGACAGGCCGCTGCGGCAGCCGTCGGCGTGCCGACAGACTCCGACGCGATCACCTGGGATGCCTGGCGGCGCGAGGACGGCAAGTGGGTCGTCGCGGCGACCTACAGCGAGAAGAACAAGTCTCGGACCGCGGAGTGGACCTACGACCACTCCGGCCGCAACATCCACCCGCTCGACGACAACGCGCGGGCGCTCATGGGCGTGCGCTCGATCGCCGACGATCGCGATGCGATAGCCGACGCCCTGGATCTGGTCTCCGAGCCCGAGCCTGAGCCCGAGCCCATCGAGACGCGCCCTCGCCTCATGGCCGTGCCGGACGCCGAGGAGGCGTCCGCCGACGAACTCGACGACGATGCCGACGAGTCCGATCAGGTCGAGGAGCCGGCCAGCATTGCGCCGGTGATCGAGGAGCCCGAGCCCGCGCCGAAGCCTCGATCCGCCAAGAAGGCCGCTCCCACGAAGGCTCCCGCCGCGAAGTCGCGCAAGGGACGCGCGCACGTGCCGAGCTGGGACGAGATCCTGTTCGGCGCCACCCGCCCCGACGACCAGCCCTAAGGTCGTCAACCCGCCCCCTCCCCACCCGTCCCTCCCCCGCGAGTGGGCAGTTGTCGGGGTGTTCCGGGCCGGTTTTGCCCCGACAAGTGCCCACTCGCGGAGAAGGAAGCGGGCTGGCGGGTGGGTCAGCCGAACGGCAGGGGCTGCGGTGACATGTGCGCCTGGGCGGCCCGCGCGGACGTGGTGCGCGAGCCGTAGTGCCGCCGGCACAGGACCTCGTAGGACACGACGGACGCCGACTGGGTGTTCGTGTCGCCGACCATCACCTGGTCGCCCTCGACCACCATCTCGCCGTTGACCGTCCGCGCGTTGTGCAGCGCGCGCGCCCCGCACCAGCACAGGGCCTCGACCTGCAGAACGTGCACGCGGTCGGCGAGTTCGACGAGGCGGGCCGAGCCGGGAAACAGCCGGGTGCGGAAGTCCGTCATGATGCCGAACGCGTAGACGTCGACCCCGAGATCGTCGACCACCGACGCCAACTGCTCGACCTGGGCCTCGGTATAGAACTGGGCCTCGTCGCAGATCAGGTAGTCCACCCGCTCGCCCTGCGACAGTCGGTCGACGACCAGCGCGCGGAAGTCCAGGTCGCCGTCGACCTCCTCGGCCGGGACGGTAAGGCCAAGCCGGCTGGACAGGACCGACTCACCGGCCCGGTCGAGCTGGGTGAACACGATGCCGGAGCGGCCGCGCGAGGAATGATTGTGATCGGTCTGCAGTGCGAGCGTCGACTTACCGCAGTCCATCGTTCCCGCATAGAAGATGAACTCCGCCACGGGCACATCGTGCCAGAAGGCCCGATCAGTCCCGACGGTGAACGAGCGCCGGGATGAGTAACTCGTCATCAGTCAGTGCACCGTGCTGGCCGATCAGCCCGGAGACGACCGTGTCGACCCGGGATGCGAGCATCGTCGAGCCGGTGCTGATCGCCATCACGTCGCCAATCCGGTCGGCGAGAGCCGGCTCAACCGGCCCGAGCAGCCCTGACTCCACGAGATCCTGGCGCAGCAGCACGGTCGCCCGTCCGTCGAGCTCGGAGCCCCAGGCAGCGGCGACATCGGCGGCAGCGCCGTCGCGGACGTACACATGGCGAGCGCGCGGCTCCCCCGCAACGCGGATGACACCGGCGGTGAGCAGCGGGTTCGCCTCGATGTGGATCCGGTCGCTTGGCTGGCAGTCGACCATGCCGTGATCGGCCGTCACGACGAGGGCGGCACCGGCGGGCAGGGAGTCGATCAGGCCACCGACGAGGTGGTCGGCTCGCGCCAGCGCCGTGCGCCACTGAACGCTGTCGACGCCGAACTCGTGCCCGGTGCGGTCGAGCTCGGACCAGTACACGTAGGTGAACGACGGCCCCGGCGCCTTGAGCACCGCGGAGACTTCGGCGACGCGCTCCTCGAGTTCTGCCGCACCGTGGTAGTCGGAACCGCGCAGCACGGCGCGCGTCAGTCCGGAGTTCCGGTAGGCGGGATGCGAGACGGTTGTCATCGTCACCCCGGCACGTGCCACGGCCTCGAAGACGGTCCGCTCGGGCTGGATCGCAACCGGATACGGCTCACTGCCCCATTGGAGCGGGGTGAGAACGTCGTCGATCTCGGGCAGCATGAACGACGCACCGACCATGCCGTGCATGCCCGGGAGCAGCCCCGTGCCGAACGAGCCAAGGCCGACGGGCGTGGTCGTCGGGAAGACCGCGTTGATCGGCGCACCTGCCAGGGCGGAGAGTCGAGGCGCCCAGATCGCATGCCTCGCAAGGATGTTCGCGCCGAGCCCGTCGACAAGGCACACGACTACTTGACGAGTAGGACCGATGCCGAGTGCGTCGGTGAAGGGCGCGACTCCAACGGCTGCTGCCGCGGACGTGGCGACATCAGCCAGGGTCGTCGTGGTCACGAAGTCAGCGGGCCCGCTCCGCGGTCGCCTGCGAGAGTGCGGACGCGAACGCGAGGACCTGACGCACGACCTCCGCGCCGTCGGCCGCTTCGGAGACGCGAACGGACAGGTCATCGTTGCTGGCGGTGCCGGTGTAGCCGTGGTCGGCCTCGCAGGCAGGATCACCGCACGCGGCCGGCTCGAGGTCGATGCGACTGACGGCGCCCCAGCCGATAGTCAGGACAACCTCAGCGGCCGGGCCGCCTGCCTTGTGCAGCTCGGGCTCGGTGACGACTCGCGTCACTACGACGGAGTCGACGCGCTCAAGTCGCACGGCCTCGGTCGACGCGGAGGCGTAGGGCTTCGGATTGGTGTCGTCGATCGGATGCTCATCGGTGTGCCCGACGATGAGGCGCGTTGGCGTGAGCGCGAGCACCGTGACGTGGCGGCGCAGCTCATCGCGATCGAAGGTCGCCTCGTGGTGGACGACATAGGAGGACAGCGGCTCGGCTGCCATCGCGGTGTCGAGCGCGTCGGCTACGAGATCCGGGTAGTAGCCGGACCTTTGGATGTCAGAACGCAGCTGCTCAACGAGCGCGGTGTCGGTCATTCCGTCATTGTTCCACTCGCCGTCTCCGCCGGCAGCCGCCCGTCCAGTACCGGGGTCAGGTGCCCGCGCAGGCGCCACGCGAGGAAGCCAGCGACAAGGCAGCCGCCGACCACGACGCCGATCCACACGCCGACCAGGTCCGCGCCCAGCAGGATCCCGGCGAGCGCCGGCCCAAGCGCCCCGGAGATGCCCCAGACCAGTCCCTGGACCGAGTTGTAGCGACCGCGCAGGTGGTCAGGGGCCAGGTCGTTGATCAGCGCCGGCGCGATCGGCGCCCACAGGGTCTCGCCGAGCGCGAAGACCAGTGTCGACAGGCAGATGAGGATTATCGACGCCGTCTCGGGGATCAGGCCCGTCGCTCCCATGATCAGCCACGACGCACCCCAGAGCGCCGCCACCGTGACCATGAGCAGGCTGCGGGAGCGGTTCTTCATGAACCGGAGGCTGAACAGCTGCAGAACCACGATGGTGGCTGTGTTCACGGTGAAGGCGACCGCGACCCACGACACCGACAGCCCATTGATGACGGTGATGAACACCGGCAGGCCGACCTCGATGGAGCCGTAGCCACAGGTCAGCAGGACCAGCCCGAGGATGGCGATGCGCAGCAGAACCCGATCGGCGAAGACCTCGCGGTAGCCGCCCTCGGCAATGGAGCCCTCCTCGCGCGGCGCCGGGCCAACCCCCACCCCCGGCAGGGTCAGCAGCGCGACGACGTAGAGCAGGTAGGTCGCCGCGTCGCCGAGGTACAGGATCGTGAACGTGTCGGGGTGGTCGACGTTGACGACGAGCGCCGCCACGATCCCGCCGAGGCCGATGCCGAGGTTGAGCAGCATGAACTGGATGCCGAACACGCGCTGCCGCAGTTCCGGCCCGGCGATGCGACCCAGCAGAGCGGACTGCGGCCCCCACACGAACGAGCCGCCCAGCGAGACGGCGGTGGCGACGGCAAAAGCCGTAGCGACGCTATGCACCTGAGTCAGCAGCGCTACACCCGCAGCCTCGACAAGCAGGCCTCCCATGAGCACTGGCCGCGGCCCGAAGCGGTCGACGGCGATCCCGCTCAACGGCAGGAGAAGCAGCGACACGACGGCGATATACGCGACGACGATGCCCGCCACGGCCGTGCCAAGGCCGCGCACCTGGCCCAGGTACACGATCAGCAGCGGCAAGGTGAGGCCCTGGCCGATCGCCGAGAGTGCGTTGCCGAGCAGAACGCGCCTGATGACGGGAGTCATGTCGACGCCGAGATGTCCAGGTCGACGATGACGGCGTCGCGACCGCGCCGCAGCGTCAGGGGGATCCCGGATGACTCGAAGGTCTTCAGCATCGCGATGTTGTCGGGGAGGACCTCGGCAGTGAGCGTCCTGACTCCCCCGTCGCGGGCAATCACCGCAAGTCGCTGGAGCATCGTCGATCCCAAGCCCAGCCCCTGATGGTCGTCGCGGATGACGAACGCCACCTCAGCCGTGCCGTCGCCGACGACGTCGTAACGGCATACGCCGATCAGTTCGTCGTCGTCGATCGCCACGAGCGCAACCCGATCGCGATGATCGACCTCCGTGAAGTACTCGACGTCGGCATCGCTGAGCGCCCGCTTGCTCGAGAAGAAGCGGAAGTACACGGTGCGATCCGAAAGCGACGTGTGGAAGATTCGCAGCGCCGGGCCGTCAGCCGGCTCAATGGGGCGAAGGTGCACGACCCGGCCATTGCGCAGCACGGTGTCGGGCTCATCCATGGGGCCATTGTGTCGGTGCTCCCGGACACCCGGACCCGTACCCGACGCGGAGTCATGCACCTTCTCACCCGCCGAAGGTAGGGTCGGGGGGTGACGAACACAGCCCTCGACCCCGGTCTCCTGACCGTCGCCTCCGACGTCCTGGAGGCCCTCGCCGAGGGGCGAGCGGTCGTTGCGCTCGAGTCGACGATCATCAGCCACGGCCTCCCCCGGCCGGAGAATCTCCGGGTCGCCGCAGAGGTCGAGGACATCGTCCGCTCACGGGGCGCCGTGCCCGCGACCGTCGCCATCCTTGACGGCCGGGTGCACGTCGGCCTCGACGAGTCGCTGCTGGAGCAGGTGGCCAATCGCGACGACGTCGTCAAGGTCAGCGTCCGCGACATCGCGACCCTCGTCGCGCGCGGCGGCAGCGGTGCCACCACCGTCGCCGCCACCAGCCACATCGCCCGCCTCGCCGGCCTTCGGGTTTTTGCGACGGGCGGTCTCGGCGGCGTTCACCGCCAGGCCCGAGACAGCTGGGACGAGTCGGCCGACCTCAGCACGCTGGCGATCACGCCGGTCACCGTCGTGTGCTCGGGCGTGAAGTCGATCCTCGACGTCGGCGCGACCCTCGAGCGACTCGAGACGTTGAACGTCGGGGTGCTGGCCTACGGGACAAGCGCCTTCCCTGGCTTCTACCTGTCCGACTCGGGATTCACTGTCGACTGGTCGGCGAACGACGCCGACGATGTCGCGCGCATCATGGGCGTCCGCGACGCGCTGGACATCCCGTCCGCGCTCGTCGTTGCGAACCCGCTTCCCGAGACCGAGCAGCTCGATCCCGACGTGCATGACGCCGTACTTGAGGAAGGCCTGCGGCTCGCGTCAGCACGAAACATCACGGGCAAGGACGTCACCCCGTTCCTGCTCGACCACTTCCATCGCGCCACGCACGGCGCGAGCCTGATCGTCAACGAGCAGATCATCGTGCGCAATGCCGAGCTCGCGGCGCGGATCGCGGTCGCCGACGCGTCGCGTCGCGCCTCAGCGCTCTAACTTCCTTATATGGCAACAGAAACTGCGGGCCGTTGCGTCATCGTCGGCGACGTCATGATGGACGTCACCGCCCGCATCACCACCGCAATTGAGTTCGCGAGCGACACGCCTGCTGAGGTCAGCGTGCAGCCCGGTGGGTCTGCTGCCAACACTGCTGCGTGGATGGCCGCCACCGGCCACCCGGTCACCTTCGTCGGTTGCGTCGGCGACGATGCGTTCGGCCGCGACGTGCGTGACGTGCTCCTCGCGGCCGGCGTCGAGCCCCGGCTCGCAGTGTCGACCGTCCGGCCTACCGGCACGTGCGTGATCATCGTCGACGGCCAGCATGAGCGCACGATGTTCCCGGACAAGGGAGCCAACGACGAAATCGACGCCGGAGCGGTCGTGGCACTCGGCCTGGTGCCCGGCGACCACGTGCACCTGTCCGGCTACGTCCTGCTCAACCCGCACGCCCGACAGTCGGGCCTGCGCATCCTGCAGCACGCGCGCCGCGCGGGGGCGACCACCAGTCTCGACCCGGCATCAGCGGGTCCCCTCCGCCAGCAGCGGGATGACGTTGTCGACGCGCTTCGGCTTGTTGACATCGTCATCGCCAATGAAGACGAGGCGGCCGTCCTCACCGGGGCCGACGACCCGCTCGCCTCAGTAGTGCTGCTTGCGGAGATGGTGACGACCGCGGTCGTCAAGCGCGGCAGCCTCGGCGCGGTCGCGAAGGGAGCCTCGGATAGCGTCTCCCAGCCGGCACTTCCCGCCGTCGTCGTCGACACCACCGGCGCCGGGGATGCCTTCGCCGCAGGGTTCCTGGGCACCTGGTTGGCCGGAGGCGCGCTGAGCGCAGCGGTCAAGGCGGGCCAAGAGCTGGCAGCCGAGGCCGTCGGCCGTGTCGGAGCAGGCCCACTGGGGCGTTGAGCCGGGAGAATCACCCCTGAACGGGGCGCCGCGAGCGCCCCGCCGAATCGAGAGGACATCATGGCCCGCCGCGTCACGCGCAACGTCGAGCATCCTGGCGACGGTCGCATCGTCGACGTCGACGTCTCGGACGAGATGCGCGGGTCGTTCCTGGAATACGCCTACTCGGTCATCTACGCGCGAGCCCTGCCGGACGCGCGCGACGGCATGAAGCCCGTGCAGCGACGCATCTTGTTCCAAATGGCTCAAATGGGTCTGCGTCCGGACCGCGGTCACGTCAAGAGCGCCCGCGTCGTCGGCGACGTCATGGGCCGACTGCACCCGCACGGCGACACCGCGATCTACGACGCGCTGGTGCGCATGGCGCAGCCGTTCTCTCTGCGTCTCCCGCTGATCGACGGCCACGGCAACTTCGGCTCGCTCGACGACGGCCCGGCAGCGATGCGCTACACCGAGGCACGCCTGGCAACGCCCGCCATGGCGATGACCGATGGGCTCGACGAGGATGTCGTCGACTTCACTGCGAACTACGACGGACGCGAGACCGAGCCTGCAGTCCTCCCCGCGGCGATCCCCACGCTGCTGGTCAACGGCGCATCCGGCATTGCCGTCGGCATGGCCACGAACCTCGTACCGCACAACGTAGGCGAGGTGCTCAACGGAGCGCGCCATCTGCTGCGCAATCTGGATGCCACGCTGTCGGAGATCATGACGCTGATTCCCGGGCCGGACTTCCCCGGCGGTGGCGTCATCGTTGGCCTCGACGGTGTCCGCGACGCATACGAGACCGGCCGCGGCGCGTTCAAAGTGCGTGCCCGCACCCGCATCGAGCAGGTCACCCCCCGTCGCCGCGGCATTGTGGTCACCGAGCTTCCGTACAACGTGGGACCCGAGCGCGTCATCGATCGCATCAAGGACGCGGTGCAGGCCAAGAAGCTCGAAGGCATATCCGACGTCGTCGACCTCACCGACGGCGAGAGCGGGCTTCAGCTCGTCATCGAGATCAAGAATGGGTTCCACCCCGAGGCCGTGCTCGAGCACCTCTTCCGGCTCACGCCGATGGAGGACACGGTCAACGTCAACGCGGTCGCGCTCGTCGACGGCCAGCCTCAGACGATGGGCCTCATCTCGATGCTCGAGGTCTGGCTCAAGCATCGTCTCGAGGTCGTCCGTCGACGCAGCGAGTACCGCCGACGTCGCGCCCAGGAGCGGCTGCACCTGGTCGACGGGCTGCTCCTGGCCATCATCGATATCGACGAGGTCATCCAGCTCATCCGCGAGTCCGACGATTCCGCCGCCGCGAAGGAGCGGCTCATGACGGTGTTCGACCTCAGCGATGTCCAGGCCACCTACATCCTCGACATGCCGCTGCGCCGACTGACGAAGTTCTCGCGCATCGACCTGGAGAAGGAGGGCGACGATCTTCGCCGGTCGATCGACGAGCTGACTGCGCTTCTGGAGGATCCCGAGGTCCTGCGCAATGCGGTCGCAGACGAGATCGGCGAGGTCGCGCAGCTGCACGCCACCCCGCGTCGCACGTTGCTGATGGAATCGTCGTCGGTGCCGGTGCGCACGGCAGTTCCCATGGAGGTTCACGACGAGCCGTGCGTCGTCCTCATGTCGAGCACCGGGCTGCTAGCCCGCACATCGGTGATCAACCCTGCCGACGACGCCAGCCACGCGCAGCGCTCAACGCATGACGTGATCATCAGCGCCACTCCGGCAACGACCCGCGGCCAGTTCGGCATCGTCACCAGCGCAGGGCGCGTCCTGCGACTGAACACGGTCGACCTGCCGTCGCTTCCGTCGGTCAGTGGTATTCCCGCGCTGTCCGCGGGTGCGCCGCTCGGCGCGTTCGTCGACCTTCCCGTCGACGAGTCTCCGCTGTGCCTCGTCACCCTCGACGACGCCGGCGGCATCGCGCTGGCTACGGCCCGAGGCATCGTCAAGCGCGTGATCCCCGACGCGCTCCAGAACAAGGACTCCTGGGAAGTCATCCGCCTCGAGGACGGCGACCGCGTCGTCGGCGCGACGAGACTGCCCGAGGCCGAGGCGGAGCGGTCCGAGCTCGTCTTCATCACGTCCGACGCCCAGCTGCTGCGGATCCCGGCGAGCTCGGTACGGCCACAGGGCCGGGCGGCCGCGGGCATGGCCGGCATCAAGCTGGCGCGGGGGGCCGAGGTCATCTCCTTCCACGCGCTCTACCCGCAGGAGGAGTCCGTGATCGTCACGATCGCCGGAAGCGCCGCTGCTCTACCCGGCACCGAGCCCGGCACGGTCAAGGTCACGCCGCTGGCCGAGTACCCGTCCAAGGGCCGCGCTACCGGCGGGGTGCGCTGCCACAAGTTCCGCTCCGGGGAGGACCGTCTCCTCCTTGCCTGGGCGGGAACCGGTCCGGCGCGTGCGGCAACCGCGTCCGGCGGACCACTCCCGCTACCCGAGATCGACATCCGCCGCGATGCCACCGGGACACCGGCGACCGCTCCGATCTCGTCGGTGGCCGGGGCGCTATGACCTCCTGCTCCATCGAAGCGCTCGCCGCAGGCGAACCGCTTCCCGGGACCGCGCCCTATGCCACGTCCTGGATCGTCATCGAGCAGCCGGGCCCCTGGGGTCGGGATGCACTCACCGAGAGCCTGCTCGAGCCTCGCGTCGCCGCTCATCTGTCGGCGGCGAAGAACTGGGGCATCAGCGTGCTCCTGGCTCGTCACCCCGATCGTCCCGGTCGCGGGCTCGGTAACGAGCGGCATGTGTGGATCGCGCGCAGCGTGGCCGGGGGCCACCTGCTGCGCCACGGTCTCCTGACGAACATCGACGACGTGCTCGCGTGGAACCTCCAGGCAATTGGTGCCGGCCACCTGCCTGCGTTCGGGTCGATCGACGCGACTGCGACGACCTTCGTCTGCACGCACTCCAAGCGCGATCGATGCTGCGCGGTCGACGGACGGGCCCTGGTCACCGACCTGCTCGCGACAGCGGGACCGGGCCAGCGCGAGCGGATCTGGGAGTGCAGCCACGTCGGCGGACACCGCTTTTCGCCGGTCGTGCTGACGCTGCCGTCGGGTGCGGTGCATGGCCGGGTCAGCGCGGATCAGGCGCGCGACGTGATCGCGCTCGCCCCTCGTCACGAGGTGCTGCTTGATCGCCTGCGCGGACTGTCGGCGTTCACGCCCGCGTTCCAGGTCGCCGCAATCGCGGTGATGCGGGCCGAGGGCATCACGCGCGACGATCAGGTCGACGTCCTACGGGTCGTCAACGGTCGCGCGGTGCCGATCAAGCCGGGTGCACCGCTGGCCGACGGGCCGGATCCGGTCGAGGCGGAGGTCCGGCATATCGACGGGCGCTCGTGGCGAGCAACGCTCGAACGGGTGCCGCTCGGCGAGGATAGGCGCGAATCGTGCGGCAAGGACCCCGTGCCTGGATTCGTCTGGGAATGCTTGGCGCTCACGGCCGCAACCCCCTGGTCCTAACCCTTCGATGCGTCGATCAGGTGGAGGGGTTCGCGGCGGCGAGCAGGTCGTCCTGGTGGTGGATGGTGGTGCGGTCGCGGCCGCGTGACGCACCGAGAGCACGCTCAGCGCTGTCGATCGCGCGCCAGCCATCTGTCGACACGGCGACGATGCCCTTCGCGGCCAGCAGCGCGTCGAACGCCTCCGCGGTCGGGTCGCCGGCTCGGGCAGCGCTCCGGCCTCGACATCGGCGATGAGCGAGGCCACCGTCGCGGTGGCGTCCTTCTTGTTGGTGCCGATGATTCCCGTCGGACCGCGCTTGATCCACCCGGCCACGTACTCCCCCGCAACCGTCTCGCCGTCGCGATGCACCCGACCGTCGAAGTGCGGGATCACATTGCGCGAACTGTCGAACGGCACCTCGTCGAGTGCGGTGCCGCGGTACCCGACGCTGCGCACGACGACATTCGCGTCGACCTCGAAGAACTCGCCGGTTCCCTCCGCGCCGCCCTCGGCAGTGAGCCGAGTGCGCTCCACGGACACCTTCTCGGTGTGGTCGGTGCCGAGGATCTCAGCGGGACGTGCGAAGAAGTGCAGGTGGATGCGTCGCGAATGGCCAGCGGACTCGCGGCCGATCCACCCGCGCATGACCTCGACATTGCGCGCGACGGCCTTGTCCGCAGCAGCAGCCGCGGCGCTCGCCTCGTCGAGGTCGAAGTCCTCGGCCTTGACGATGATGTCGGCGTCCTCGAGCTCGCCGAGCTCGCGCAGTTCCTTGGTGGTGAACGTCGCCTGCGCGGGTCCGCGACGGCCGAGTACGTGGATGTCGGTGATCTGCGACTTCGACAAGGTATCGAGCACGTGCTGAGGCATGTCGGTGTGCTCCAGCTCGCCGACCGTCTTCGCCAGGACCCGCGTGACATCGACGGACACGTTGCCCACGCCGACGACGACAACACCCGTCGCGGTGGGCAGAAGCGTCTCGAACAGCTCGCGATCCGCATCGGGGTGCCCGCAGTACCAGGCCACGAAGTCCGTCGCCGCAATGCTGCCCGGCAGGTCCTCGCCGTCGATACCGAGACGGCGATCGCGAGATGCGCCGTAGGTCCAGATCACCGCGTCGTAGCAGGAGTGCAGCTCGGCGGCAGTCACGCCGCCCACCTCGCCGACGAGGACGTTCCCGATGAACCGGACTCCGGGCTTGTCGAGCACCTTGTCGAGGGTGTCGCGAACCGAGCGGATGCTCAGGTGATCGGGGGCCACGCCGTATCGCACCAGGCCGAAGGGCACTGGTAGCCGATCGATGACATCGACCTCGACGGGGAAGCCCTCCTGTCCGACGAGCGCGTCGGCGGCGTACATGCCCGACGGCCCGGACCCCACAACGGCGACCCTCAGCGGGCGTGGCATGGCAACTCCTCAAGTGGCGGTCGTGGACTGCGCCAACCTATCCCCGCGGGGATGCCGACACGCCGTCGACACTCGAGTCCACGCAGACTTCAGGCTTCCATCGGATTGAGCCTGCCGGTGTGCACGTCGAACACCGCGCCGCCGACGATCAGATCGGGGGGAAGGAGCGGGTAGGCGCGGATACGCACGATGTCCGTGATCAGTGCCGCCTTCTGGTCGGTCACCGTGCGAATCTCCACGCTGCGCGTGTCGATGCCATGCGCGTCGAGGATCTGCTGGTGCACCGCGGCCTCCTCGCCGCTGGCCATCTTGCAGTCCGTGTGCGGCATGACGAGGACGCGCTTGACGCCAAGCAGGTAGGTCGCCAGGACGAGCGTCCGCAGGACGTCATCGGTCACGCGGGCACCTGCGTTGCGCAGGATCTTGGCGTCGCCCCTGTCCAGGCCGAGCACGCCGAGCGGGTCGATTCGGGAGTCCATGCACGTAATCACGGCTAGTCCGCGCTCTGCCCACCCTGAACGCTCGATCGGGACGAACGTGTCGACGTAGTCGGCGTTGCCGGCCAGCACATCCGCGAACGCGTCACGCGGGAAGTCCTGCGTGATCGCAGTGCTCTCAAGGGTCATGTCGGCACCCTACTAAGCCACGTTCGACTCGGCACGACGACGTTGACTGCGCTCAGGCGTCGATGCGATTGCGGTCAAGTGACGCGGCGCCATCGACGATGAAGTCCTTGCGCGGGGCCACTTCGCTGCCCATGAGCAGGTCGAACACCTCGCCCGCGGCGTCGACATCGGACATCGTCATGCGGCGCAGCGTGCGGTGCGCGGGATCCATCGTGGTCTCGCGCAACTGCGACGAGTCCATCTCGCCGAGTCCCTTGTAGCGCTGCACCGGATCCTTCACGCGACGCCCGCGCTTCTCGGCGTCCTTGAGCACGGACTTCATCTCCGCGTCGGAGTAGGTGTACACGACCTCGTTGGACTTCGATCCTGGGTTGATGATCTCCACGCGGTGCAACGGAGGCACCGCAGCGAACACCCGTCCGTCGTCGAGCAAGGGCTTGAGATAGCGATGGATCAGCGTGAGCAGCAGGCAGCGAATATGCGCGCCGTCGACATCGGCATCGGACATCAAGATGATCTTGCCGTAGCGCGCCTGCTCCAGGTCGAAGGTGCGACCCGATCCCGCGCCGATCACCTGGATGATCGACGCGCACTCGGTGTTCTTGAGCATGTCGGCGAGCGAGGACTTCTGGACGTTGAGGATCTTGCCGCGGATCGGCAGCAGCGCCTGGTGGTCGGCATTGCGGGCTGTCTTCGCGGTGCCGAGCGCGCTATCGCCCTCGACGATGAACAGCTCGGTGCGCAGCACGTCGTCGCTGCGGCAGTCGACGAGCTTGGCCGGCAACGCCGACGACTCGAGGGCGGTCTTGCGGCGCTGGGTGTCGCGGTGCGTGCGGGCCGCGACCCGCGCGCGCATCGCGTTGGCCGTCTTGTCGAGGATCGCCTTCGCCGCGGCCTTCTCCCCGCGCGGCGGCGAGGTGAGCCACGCCGTGAGCTCCTTGCTGACGACATTGCCGACGATGCGGGACGCCGCAGGCGTGCCCAGCACCTCCTTCGTCTGCCCGTCGAACTGAGGCTCGGCCAGACGTACCGTGACGACGGCGGTGAGCCCCTCGAGGATGTCGTCCTTCGTGATGTTGTCGTCGGCGGCCTTGAGGATCTTTGCGGCGCGCAGCTGGTCGTTCATCACCTTGACGATGGACCGCTCGAAGCCCGCCACGTGCGTGCCGCCCTTGGCGGTGGGAATGACGTTGACGAAGGAGCGCATCACCGTGTCGTAGCCGGTGTCCCATCGCAGCGCGATGTCGACGCCGAGATCGCGCTCGACCTCCTGCGGAGTCATGTGCCCCTTCGCGTCGAGCACCGGCACGGTCTCATGGAAGTGGCCGTTCCCGGTGAGCCGGATGACGGGGCTGACCGCCTCCCCCGTCGACAAGAACTCGGCGAACTCGCTCAGTCCGCCCTTGTGCTGGAAGGTCTCCTCCCAGACGTCATCGCTATCGCGCTCGTCGCGCATGGCGATGGTCAGCCCGGGCACGAGGAAGGTGCTCTGCATGGCGCGCTCGCGCAGCACGTCGCGGTCGTACTCGGCATCCTTGGTGAACACCTGGCGGTCCGCCCAGAAGCGCACGCGCGTTCCGGTCTTGGTCCGCGGGCAGGTGCCGGTGATGCGCAGGCCGCCCTTGCGCGTGAACTCGGCCGTCTCGTCGTCGCCATCGAAGATGCCCGGAACTCCGCGACGGAAGGTCATCAGGTGGATCTTTCCGACGCGGTCGACCTCGACATCGAGGCGCGATGACAACGCGTTGACGACGGACGCGCCGACGCCGTGCAGTCCGCCCGATGCGCCGTAGGACCCGCCGCCGAATTTGCCGCCGGCGTGCAACTTGGTCATGACGACCTCGACGCCGGTGAGCTTGGTCTTCGGCTCGACGTCGACGGGAATGCCGCGTCCGTCGTCAGCGACCTCGGCCGATCCGTCGGCGCGTAGCGTGACGATGATCTTCTTGCAGTGGCCCGCGAGCGCCTCGTCGACGGCATTGTCAATGATCTCGCCGAGGCAGTGCATGAGGCCGCGGCTGTCGTTGGAGCCGATGTACATGCCCGGGCGCTTGCGCACGGCCTCCAGACCCTCGAGGACGGCGAGGTCCTTGGCGGAGTATCCGGATGCGGCGGGCTTGGCGGCGGAACGAGCGGTTGGCACCCCCTCAACCTACCCAGCGCGACCGACGTCACCGGACCGCGCCGCGCGTGTGTTGAGCACCGCGCTTGTGACCTTGTGAACGTCCGTCCATCGAGTTTTCCACCGTGTTAACTCTCCGCTGTGGGCGAACGACGTCGGCGTGGCTAACCGGGAACAAAGAGTCCATGGGAGACTGTTACAACTACCAACGGGTGGTCGACTCAGATCACCAACCAGCACCAGAACTTGGAGGTACCGCGCACATGACGACGACACTGGCCGCGCCGACCCTCAGCGCTACGGACCGTTGCGATCGCTGCAACGCGCAGGCGTACGTTCGTGTCGTGCTCCCCGGCGGTACTGACCTGCTGTTCTGCGGCCATCACTGGGGCCGCCACGAGACCGTCCTGCGCCCGCAGGCCATCCAGATTCTCGACGAGACTCACCGGCTGACGGCCGTTCCGCCCGTCTCCGACTGAGCAACCGCTTCGCTATTTCCCCTCGAAGCGGGGGGATCTCTTCTCGAGGAACGACCTGATGCCTTCCTGATAGTCGTCGCTGCGCCATGCAGCGCGACGCAGGGAGGTCAGGCGCTCGAACTCATCACTCGTCAATGACCTGGCGTCGGTCAACGCTGTCGTCTCTGCCTTGATGGCCGCGATCGCCAATGGGGCCAACGACGAAATCCGCTGGGCGAGGGTTCGCGACGTCGACTCAAGCTCGGCCGAATCGCCGACCAGCCGGTTGACTACCCCGAACGCCGACATCTGCTCCGCGGTGATCGGGTCGGCGGTGAAGAACATCTCCTTAGCGACGTTCAGGGGCAACCCACCAAGGAAGTGCGCGACGCCTGCCGTGTTGTAGGGGATGCCCAGCCGTGCCGGAGTGATGGCGAACGTCGAGGTTCGCACCGCGACGACGAGGTCACAGGTCAGCACGAGATCGCACGCTCCGCCCCACACCGTGCCCTCCACCGCGGCGATCACCGGGTACGGCGTGTGGCGAACGGTGCGCAGGAACAACTCCAGCGGGTTCGTCCAGGTCAGCGGATCGGTGCCATCGATGGGCAGTTCGGAGATGTCGTGCCCCGCCGACCACACGCCGACTCCCGGCTCGGCTCGGATGATCAGCGCCCGGCAGCCCGACTCGGCAGCAGCGACAAGTTCGGCCGTGAGTGCATCGAGCATCGCCGAGCCCAGGGCGTTCCGCTTGGCGGGCGACACCATGGTGACCTCGACAACGTTGCCCGAATCCGGCTCCGCGCCGACATTCCGGACCTGCACCAGAGGTGAATTCTCTGCAGACATGCGACCTCCGGTGTCCGAAATGTCGGGAACGCACTAGTCATCTAGCCTTCTGAAGGTTACGGTGAGGCCCTCGCACACAGGCTCGGGGGGCCGATGGTGCTTTCGAAGAAGCGATCGCGTCTAGCGACGGCCGCGATAACCGCCTTAGTCGTTCTGGTCTCCTTGTGCCTTGCGCAGGCACCAGCGCAGGCCGCAATCACTGCGCCGACCGTGGTCTCGGCAATCGGCACGATCGGCCCGCCTAACACAATCGCGGTCACATGGACTCAGGTCACCGCGACTCCGGCAGTCACCCTCTACCAGGCGCAGGCCTACCGGGTGGAGACAGGCGGCACGCCCGTGACCAGTTGCAATATTCCCAACGCACCGGCGACGGTCACGTGCACAATTTCAGGAGTCTCACTAGGAGACACCTACTGGATAGACGTGACCGCACGCAACGGAGTGGACGGACCGGCAGTCTCGTCTCCGCGGGTTGCCGTCACGACATTCCAGACAGCGCCGTCGAGGCCAACAAATCTCAATGCCGGTGCGAGCGATCAGCAAATTTCCGTGACGTGGGCTGCTCCTGCTTCCGAAGGCGGAACTCCAGTCACGAGTTACACCGCATCGTTGTGGAGTGCGCCCGGCGGGGGCACGCAGCTTGCTACGTCAGGGGCAATCAATGCGCTCACGGCGACCTTCACCGGGCTCACCAATGGCCAGACGTACTTCGTCCAGGTGCTCGCGACCAACTCGATCGGTAGCAGCGTGCCGCAGAGTCCCCGCGGCGGAGCCATACCCGCAACCCTTCCCGGACCACCCACCTCCCTCACCGCGAGTGCCGTGGACGAGGGCGCGGTCGTGCAATGGGTTGCTCCGGCATCCACCGGCGGGCGGCCGATCACCGGATACACAGCCCGCGCGTGGGCCAACCCCGCCCGTTCGGGGCAGTCGGTCACCTGCACGACGTCCGGCGCCCTGAACTGCACCATCGGCGGTCTGCCGAACAACGTCACGTACTACGTCGATGCCATCGCGACCACAGCTGCGGGCTCGAGCATCGCGTCCAACCAGGTCGAAGTTCGCTACGACAAGCCGTGGGTCGCACCCGATTCCCCAACCACGACGCCGACGGTGCTAGGGCCGGACCCAGAGAAGACGCCTGACACGATCGTCGTCGTCTCACCTCCAAGCATCGTCGCGTTCGCCCCGCTGCGCGGCCCCGCCTCCGGGAGTACGCGAATCACGGTCAAGGGCACCGACTTCACACCCTCCTCCGTCGTGTTCATCGGCGGCAAACCGGTGCAGAACCTGAAGTTCGTTGACTCACAAACCCTCACCGGAACAACACGAGGTGGGTCGGTCGGCAAGAAGGTCGTGACTGTCAGGGACCCGAAGGGAAACGCGACAGCCCCGGCAACATTCAGGTACGTTCGGGCCTCGTGAGGCGATCACCCTTGCTGGCCGCGGCGATTGCCTGCGGGCTTGCCCTCGCTCTCCCGCAGTCGGCGCAGGCCGCGTCTCCGCCCGGCGCACCGTCCAACGTCTCGGTGGTCCCTGGCAACAGCGTCGCGACGATCGACTGGTCGGCGCCGACCTCCAATGGCGGCAGCCCAATCACGTTGTACGTCGCGACCGCCTACATCACCCCGGGCAGTTCGTCAGGGGCACGCAGTTGCACGGCGTCTGGAGCCACGACCTGTCAGATCGGCGGGCTCATCAATGGAGTCACCTACATCGTGACCGTGGTCGCACGGAATCCGACGCCGGGGCCGGCATCGGCGCCCGCGGCCTTCACGCCCCTCGGCCCGCCGAACAATCCCGGCCAGTCGGCCGCACCGATCATCGACTCCGTGACACCCGCTCAGGCGTCGGCCAAGGGTGGCACCCGCATCACGATTCGCGGCTCGAAGTTCACCGGAGTCACCCGCGTCACCTTCAGCCATGTGAAGGGCACGCACCTCGTCGTCGTCAGCCCCACGAAGATCCGCGTGACCGTGCCCGCCGGTAAGCCTGGCCCGAGCACGATCCGGGTCAAGTCGCCCGGCGGAATCGGCGAGTCGATGCTCTTCGCCTACGAATAGCCTGACGCTGCGGAGGAGTCATGAAACGTCTGTCGTTGTCGATGGGCTTAGCCGTCGGCGCTGCAACGCTGGTCGCCCTCGCTGGACCCAGCCACGCAGCGACACCCCCAGGACCACCCACGGGAGTCTCCGTGGGGACCAGCACACCGACCACCGCGACTGTCACGTGGACAGCGCCGGCGTCCGACGGCGGTAGCCCGATCACGGTCTACATCGCCACGGCGGTTCCGACCATCAGCACCAACCCCACGAGGAGCTGCACGACGACCGGCGCCACGTCCTGCACGATCACCGGCCTGACCTACGGCCAGTTCTACGCCGTGTCCGTCGTGGCGGGCAATCCGGACCTCGGTCCTGCCTCGGTGGCGACGCAGGACATCCCGATCGGCAACGGCCTCCCGGCGGTCCAGAAGGGCCCCTTCGTCACGAGCATTGCGCCGTTTTACGGCACCCACAAGGGCGGGACGCGGCTGACGATCCGCGGGGACAAACTGAGCGGTGCCACCAAGGTGACCTTCAACGGAGTCAAGGGCACTCACCTCGTCGTCATCAGCAACACCAAGCTCAAGGTGACAACACCCAAGAGCGCTGTTGGCCCAGCCAGCGTTGTGATCACGACGCCGAAAGGCAAGGCGTTCTCGTACTCCTACTCGTTCGTGCAGTGACGCTCAGGCGAACTGGATCGCATAGAAGACGGTGCCAGCCGGGGCACTCAGGGTGTTGTTGATGTCGGTCCATTCGCACGGTGGCTTGCCTCGCCCCCACGAGCACGAAATGGACGTCCAGCTGACGTCCGCGGAGAACGTGCTGCCGTTGATTCCGGTGAAGGTCACGCTTGCTATCTGCTTGCAACGCGGGCCATCAGGCGAGACCTGAAGCAGGTAGCGGTCGTAGCCGCCCGCCGGGATGTGAAGCTCGTACTTGTCCAGGCACGAGTCCGAGGAGAGTTTGGCGTGGATGTCAGTGTCCGAGAAATTGCGAAAGGTCCACGCGATCCATCTCGTCTCCCCGGCAACCAGGTTGTCGTCGCCAGCGCCCCCGATCAACTGGTCGTTGCCTGCACCTCCTGCGAGATGGTCATCGCCGGGACCGCCTCGTAGAACGTCGTCGCCGCCGAGCCCGTACACGATGTCGTCACCCCCCAAGCCGCAGATGACGTCGTCTCCGGACGTGCCGCGGAGGATGTCCTTACCCGGCGTGCCGGTGATCGTGCAGGAAGGCTTTGCGGCTGGGGATGCAGAAGCGGACCCTGGTTGAAGCGCGACGAGCCCACACATGAGAACGATGGCGGATGCGGCAGCGATCAGAGTCCGTGAGCGAGGCAAGGGCCATCCTCTACCGGGTCGACGGGAAGAGAGCCGCTCCTCGGCTCGCTTGAGCGGACTCGACGATAAGCGCTCGCGTGCCGGCCTTCCGCGGGCGACTGCCTCCTAGTCGAGGTAATCGCGAAGCACCTGCGAGCGCGACGGGTGGCGCAGCTTGCTCATCGTCTTGGACTCGATCTGCCTGATCCGCTCCCGCGTGACCCCGTAGACCTTGCCGATCTCGTCGAGCGTCTTGGGCTGGCCGTCCGTCAGGCCAAAGCGCATGCGCACCACGCCGGCCTCGCGATCGGACAGGGTGTCGAGAACCGACTCGAGCTGCTCCTGCAGGAGCGTGAACGACACCGCATCCGACGGCACGATCGCCTCGGAGTCCTCGATGAGGTCGCCGAACTCGCTGTCGCCCTCCTCGCCGAGGGGGGTGTGCAGGGAGATCGGCTCGCGGCCGTACTTCTGCACCTCGACGACCTTCTCGGGGGTCATGTCGAGCTCGCGGGCGAGCTCCTCGGGAGTTGGCTCGCGACCGAGGTCCTGAAGCATCTGGCGCTGCACGCGGGCCAGCTTGTTGATGACCTCGACCATGTGGACGGGGATGCGGATGGTGCGGGCCTGGTCGGCCATCGCGCGGGTGATGGCCTGACGGATCCACCAGGTCGCGTACGTGGAGAACTTGTAGCCCTTGGTGTAGTCGAACTTCTCGACCGCACGGATGAGGCCCAGGTTGCCCTCCTGGATGAGGTCGAGGAAGAGCATGCCGCGACCGGTGTACCGCTTGGCCAAGGACACCACGAGGCGCAGGTTGGCCTCGAGCAGGTGGTTCTTGGCACGGCGGCCGTCGACGGCGATCCACTCGAGGTCGCGCTGGAGCTTGCGATCCAGCTTCTTGCCCTCGTTGAGCTTCTCCTCGGCGAACAGGCCGGCCTCGATGCGCTTGGCGAGCTCGACCTCCTGCTCGGCGTTCAGCAGGGAGACCTTGCCGATCTGCTTGAGGTAGTCCTTGACGGGGTCGGCGGTCGCGCCGGCGACGGTGACCGTCTGCACGGGCTCGTCGGTGTCGTCGACGTCGGAGATGACGAAGCCGGCCTCCTCGCCGTCGGTCTTGTCCTCGTCCTCCTCGGTCTTCTCCTCCTCGACCGCGGCGAGCTCCTCGACGATGTCGGCTTCCAGATCGGCCTCGAGCACCGCGACCGCGACGATCTCCTCGACATCGACGTCGACGATCGCCTCAAGGTCGGCGACCTCGACGAGGCCGTCCTCGGTCTCGATGACCTCGACGAACACCTCAGCATCGCCCTTGGCGGCCTTGCCAGCGGCCGCCTTCTTGGCCGCGGGCGCGGCCTTCTTCGCTGCCGGGGCGGCCTTCTTCGCAGGCGCGGCGGGCGCGGCCTTCTTCGCGGCAGGCGCAGCCTTCTTGGCAGCAGGGACGGGCTTGACCGGGGTCGCGGTCTTGTTCACGGGGGCGACAGCCTTCTTGGCGGCGGGGGCCGCCTTCTTAGCAGGGGCGGCGGTGGCGACCTTCTTGGTCGGCAGGGCCGTGACGGTCGCCTTCTTGGCGGCCGGCTTGGGCGTGCTGGACTTCTGTGGAACCGTCTTGGACGCACTGGCCTTCGGAGTTGCCATCGAGATGGGGGTGCCTTTCTCGCAATGACCCACGACAAGGGCCCGTGTCAAGCCGTAAGGCTTGGAAACGGGCCAAGATGACCCCAGTATTCCATGCCCTGTCCACTTTGTTCGCCAGGGGGGCTAACGCGTGGCGAGGACCGCTCGGCCCTCACCTATCGATACCCGCAGGGACGACATCTGACGCACCGGTTCCGCGATGGAATAGGGGCCGAGTCCGTCGACCGTGAAGGCCGCCGTCCAGGTCGTGGAGAGCTGCACGCGGTAGTCCCCCGCCACCCGATAGGTATGGGTAACACCCATATTCGGGTATGCGCCGCCGGGGTCGAGCGTGGCCAGCGAAGACCCGTCGCCGAACTCCCAGCGCCACGCGGGTCGCGCATCCAACTCGACCGGCTGCCCGAGCAGCTCTGCATTCGCCTGCAGTCCCCGGACTTCCTGGCCGGAGTCGAAGACGACGGGTAGCTGCGTGACCACACCACGGGCCGGCTGGAGGGACTGCCGCTGGGCGGGCACGTGAACGGCCAGCCAGTCGCGAACCTGCGCGCCTGCGTTCGCGACGGTGACCGGTCCGGCCTGGTCGATGCAGACCAGACCGAGCTCGCGCCAGGCGCCGTCGGGCGGCTGGAACCAGCCGCGCAGAAGCTCGGCCATGTTCGGGCATCCGCGCACGACGCTCAAGCACACCGGAGTACCGGAGAACGGATTGCCGTCGTCCGACTGCAGGCATGGGCTGGTCAGGCGCCACTGGCAGCCCAGGCAACTGGCGACCTCCACACGCAGGCCCGAGCCGATGGTGCCCGGCAGCACGAGACCGCCGGTGCCGACGTACCGGTCAGCCTCGTCGTCACCGTGGACGTCGGTTGCGCCGGCGGGCGGCGCACCCTCGGCCCACCCCGGCGGGCCGGCCAGGACGCACGCGCAGGCAAGGACGACCGTGGCGAGGACGGTGCGGATGCGGAGCACGCCTCGACGCTAGGTCGCACGCCCGCTGTGAAGAAGATCCCGCCCCGCCCCTGTGGACACGCCCTCGCCGACCTTGAGGTTTGGCACCCTCGCGGCGAAGCCGGAGGGTGCCAAACCTCAAGGTCGGCGAGGTGGGGTTAGCGCTGGTCGTTGCGGTAGACGCGGTCGAGGGCGAGCCGGGCGAAGGCCGCCACCTGGTCGTTCTCGACGAGGAACCCGTCGTGGCCGTACGGCGAGTGGATGAGATGCAGTTCCTCGGCGCCGGGTGTGAGGTCGACCAGCTCCTGCTGGAGGCGCACGGGGAACAGCCGGTCGGAGTCGATGCCGATCACGGTCACGGGCACGGTCACGTCGGCCAGCGCGTTGGCCACCCCGCCACGGCCGCGGCCGACGTCGAACAGGCTCATCGATCGCGTGAGCGCGACGTAGGTGTTCGCGTCGAACCGCCGCGCCAGCTTGTCGGCGTGATGATCCAGGTACGACTCGACGGCGAAGCGTCCGCCGGCATACGGGTCCTCACCCTCCTGCGGGTCACGGCCGAAACGCAGGTCGAGCTCGGTGTCGCACCGGTACGTCAGGTGAGCGATGCGCCGGGCGATGCCCATGCCCACGTGCGGGCCGTGTCCGGGCGACGCGTCGTAGTAGTCCCCGCCGCGGAAGGCCGGGTCGGCCTCGATCGCGGCGAGCTGGGTGGCGTGCGTGCCGATCTGGTCAGCCGTCACGGCTGCAGTGGTGCCCAGGAGAAGGGCTCCACGGAGCCGTTCGGGGTGCCGGACCAGCCACTCCAGCACGCGCATCCCGCCAAGGGACGGACCGAACATCAGCGCCCACGACTGGATCCCCAGCAGGTCGGTAAGCCGTCGCTCGACCTCGACCATGTCGGCAACCGTCACGACGGGGAAGCGACTTCCCCACGGCCGCCCGTCGGGCGCGGTCGAGGAGGCACCCGTGGTGCCCTGGCAGCCGCCAAGCACGTTTGCACACACGACGAACCACTCGTCGGTGTCGATCGCCATGCCCGGGCCGACCAGCCCGTCCCACCATCCGGCGGTCTTGTGACCTGGCCCGGCCGGCCCGGTCACGTGCGAGTCGCCGGTCAGCGCGTGGCAGACGTAGATCGCGTTCGACCGATCGGCGTTGAGCACGCCCCAGGTCTCATAGGCCACCCGCACATCGGGGACGACCACGCCCGATTCGGTCGCCACGTCGCCGACATCGGCGAACAGGCGGTGCCCGACGGCATCCCCCTCCCGCCAGGCAGCGCTGGCGGGAGGGGGTCCCTCGTACGAGATCGGTCCGTACTCGTTCATCGGCGGCTCAGGCCTTGGCAGCCCGGAACCCGGAGTCGAGGTCGGCGAGGATGTCGTCGATGTTCTCGATGCCGACCGCCAGTCGAACCAGGCCGGGGGTGACGCCTGCGGCCAGCTGCTCCTCGGCGGACAACTGCGAGTGGGTCGTCGATGCCGGATGGATGACCAGGCTGCGCACGTCACCGATGTTGGCAACGTGGCTGTGGAGTTCCAGCGCCTCGACGAACGCCTGCCCGGCCTCGACCCCGCCGGCGATCTCGAAGGCCAGCACGGCTCCGGGACCCTTCGGTGCGTACTTCTGCCCGAGTGCGTACCAGGGGCTGGTCGTCAGACCGGCGTAGTTGACCGACAGCACCTCGTCGCGACCGGTGAGCCAGTCCGCGACCTTCTGGGCGTTCTCGACGTGCCGTTCGATGCGCAGCGACAGCGTCTCGATGCCCTGGGCGATGAGGAACGCGTTGAACGGCGATACGGCGGCGCCGAGATCGCGAAGCAGCTGAACGCGCGCCTTGAGGATGAACGACAGGTTCGCCCCGAACGCCGAGCCCACTCCGAGGTCGCGCGCGTAGACGAGACCGTGATAGCTCGGGTCCGGCTGGTTGTAGTTCGGAAAGCGCTCGGGGTACTGCGCGTAGTCGAACGTGCCGCCGTCCACGATGACGCCCGCGATTGCCGTGCCGTGACCGCCGAGGTACTTCGTCGCCGAGTGCACGACGATGTCCGCGCCCCACTCGAGCGGACGGATCAGGTATGGGGTCGCCACGGTGTTGTCGATGATCAACGGGACGCCGACCTCGTGCGCCACCTTCGCGACCGCCTCGATGTCGAGGATGTCGTTCTTGGGGTTGGCAATCGACTCGCCGAAGAACAGCTTCGTGTTCGGCTGCACGGCCGCGCGCCACGACTCCGGATCGTCGGGGTTCTCGACGAACGTGGTCGTGATGCCCAGCTTGGCCAGCGTGTAGTGCAGGAGGTTGTAGGTGCCGCCGTACAGGCTCGGGCTCGACACGATGTGGTCGCCGGCCTCCGCGATGTTGAGGAACGCGATGGTCTCGGCAGCCTGGCCGCTCGCGACGAGAAGCGCGGCGACTCCGCCCTCAAGAGCCGCGATGCGGTCCTCGACGACGGCCTGGGTCGGGTTCATGATGCGGGTGTAGATGTTGCCGAGTTCCTTCAGGCTGAACAGGTTCGCGGCATGCGTCGTGTCGTTGAACGTGTACGACGTGGTCTGGTAGATCGGCAGTGCCCGCGCGTTGGTGGCGGCGTCTGGTGCCTGTCCGGCATGGATCTGCTTCGTCTCAAAGGACCAACCTGTGCTCATGTGACTCTCCTTGGGTGTGCGCCTGTGGCGCGGTGTCTGATGGGTACGTCAAGGTCGCCGACCCGAAGGGCCGACTCGTGGAACGTGGTGGTGGGTGCTGAACCCCGCCGCGGGACTTACGGGTTCAGCTGCTCGGCATTCGACATCGCATGGCAGACCTCGCATCGCTCTGGGGTCTTGCCCTGTGCAAGACCCGCGCTTGCCCGACCTTCCGGGCCAGGTCTTCATCCGGAGCACCCCACCGCGGTGGAGGGTTGCCGTCCAGCTAGCCGGAGCTGATCGCTGGAACTCTTGACCTGCGCAAACCATACCCACAGGTGTGGTTCGACGCGACGCGAGGCCCGCCTACGAAGCCCGCGTGCGGGCGGCCGAGCGGCCTCGCCCATGCCGGCACTCCTGCCTGCTCAAGCCGCCCATCGCCTCGCCCCACGCCGCCGGCGGCAGGCCTACGCGCACCGAGTGCTGGACGAGTACGGCAAGGGAGTAGTCCGGCCGGTCCGCGAGAGCGCGCTCGAGCGCGACCTGCGCGCGCGCACCGTCACCGACCAGCCACGCCGCGATGGCCGCACAGGTCGCGACCGGCGCCACATGCCCGGCAGGCGCCGATCGAGCACAGGTGGTGAGCAGAGTCAGCGCTCGGAACCTGGATGCCTGATCGGCATTCGACAGCTCCCACAGAACGGTGTCGCGCACGCGGATGTCCTTGAGCCCACGCACGACAGCCGCTATGTCGTCGGCCTCCAGGTCGCGTCTGGGCACCTCCATTCGTGCAGTCACCTCGCCGATGATCTCGTCGCGCCACCGCTCGCGACCCCGGCCGCGAGGGGGCAGGTCTGCGGACACGAGGTGCGCGACAGACGCAACTCCCCCGGCGTCCTCGGCGAACTCCCTCACGACGTCGGCGCGCGCGGCGACCGGCGCCACCCCGGCTCCCGCGAACTCCGCGGCCACCCGATCGGCGACCTCGCGATCGAGGGTCCGCCCGCCGGGATCGCAGCACTCGGGATCGGTGCACATCAGGCTTCGCCAGCGACCCTCGTCGACGACGATCGCATCGCGAACGCGCAGCTCGCGTTCCGCAGCGACGATGTGGATCTGTGCGGCGAGGTCCGCCGCATCGTCTCGTCCGGTGACGATGACGATGACCAGTTCGTCGGCCTCGCGCGCGGCGATATGCGACCACATCGCACCGAGCCAGGGGTCGATCTCAGCCGCGTCGCCGGGCAGGTCGATGCGCTGCGTGAGCAGCAGGCGACGGTTGCGCAGCCACAGCAGGACCGCGCTCTCGACGGGTGGGAAGCCGAGCAAGTAGGGCAGCCCGGAGACGAGTGCGTCAGGGCTCGACAGAACGAGGGTGTCAGCAGCGGAGGTTGTCATGTCGCCGACCCTCGGGCAGGTCAGCGGCCTTGCCGAGCCTCAATCTTGGGCCTGTGAGGAGCGAACCGCGAACGCGTCCGCGTGTGGGTCAGGCGTCGGCGAGAACCCCATCGAGGCTGATCGCCAGGACCTTGCACGGCCAGTCACCGGTCGGCGCCTGGACCATCACAGTGTCGCCCGCGGAGGCGCCCAGGAGCGCGAGCGCCAGCGGCGAGGTCACGGAGATGCGCTCCTCGTCGAGGAAACCCTCGTCCGGATGAACCGGACGCACCCACTCCTTCGATCCGTCCTCAAGAGTCACCTGTGCGCGCATGCCGAGCGAGATGCCATTCGCGACGTCGTCGGCATTGATGCTGATGACGTCGGCCTGCGCGAGAAGGGCGTCGATGATGCCGGCCTCCTCGATGAGGCGCTCGAACTCGGCGACGATCCGCTCGTCGCGCTCGGTCTCGATGAGCAGCGGGCGCATCTCGGGCAGCTGGCGATCGCGAATGTCCAAAACCCGCTCCTGGAGCCGGTCATATCCCTCTCGCGTGAGCTGGGGGCGACCATTGATTTCCCCCGGCTTGTTCTTCCCTGCTGCCATGCGTACCTCCCAAGGTGTGACCACCAGCCTACGTGGAACTCCCCGATCCGCCGTCGACCCGCACCCAGTCCGCATGCTTGGGCTCGATCCCGTCGCCCGAGGAGGCACCCTTGAGGCGCCTGATGACCCAGGGGGCCAGGTGCCCGCTCGCCCAGCGCGCGTGGCTCGCCGTCCGCTCAGCAACCGAGGGCACCCGGCCCGGCGGCAGCGGAGTGCGCCAGTTGGACCCGCCGATGCCCAGGGCCTCGAGCGCGCTGGACGCAGCGACGCGATGCCCCACCGCCGACAGGTGCAGGCGGTCATCGGCCCACAGCCGATCGTCGTCGAAGACCGCCACGTCCCAGTACCTGACCAGGTAGCAGTCGTACAGGTCGGCGATCGCCTCGACGGCCGAGTTGTACGCGCGAATGCGCTCGCGCACGCTGCCCATGACCTTCGACCTGCGGCCCGGATCGCCGAACGAGAAGACGAGCACGTCGCTGCCCGACTCGCGCAAGCGGCGGACCCCGCTCTCGAGTGCGGTCGCGGAGGCGTTCAGATCGAACCGGCGGCGCAGGGTGTCGTTGACGCCAACCGCGAGGCTGGTCAGGTCCGGCCGCAGCTCCACCGCGGCGGGCACCTGCTCGGCGATGACCTGCCGCGTGAGCCGGCCGCGGATCGCGAGGTTCGCGTACTCGATGCCATCGTCACCGTCGGCGCGTGCCCGCTTGGCGAGTTGCGTCGCGACGAGGTCGGCCCAGCCGCGATGACGGCCATCAGGACGCTCGTGATCACCGAGCCCCTCGGTGAAGCTGTCGCCGAGGGCGGCGAATCGTCGCCATTGCTGGGGGCTGTTCTGGACGGTCACAAGGTGAGAATAAGAGACCTGGTCGTCGAAGGCTTCCCCTCCCGCGACGACCAGGTCGGTGCAACCTTATGGATGACGATGCGGTGCATGTGCACCGACACGCCGTCAGCTCGCGGTCGGCTCCGGAGATGGCTTCGGCGACGCGCCCGCGAACCGCTCGTTGGCCTTCTTGAACCAGGTGATGAGGGCGATGATGCCGACGACGATCTGCGGAACGTAGGACGCCATTCGCCAGATGAGATCCGCCGCGGTCGCGTCTCCGGCCGAGACGCCGACACTCTGCAGCAGCGAGATCATCAGAGCGTCGACGGTGCCGAGCCCTCCGGGGGTAATCGGCACCATGAGCATGATCTGGCTGGTCGCGAAGGCACCGAAAGCTGCGATGACCGAGGTGCCGGGCTCGTCCCAGCCCTGAACTCCGCGGAGGGCCACGTACAAGATGAGGAACTGGGTCATGATCACGCCGAGCTGGGCGATCGTGATTGCGGCCCAGCGAGCCTTCAGCAGGCCGTACATGTCTCTGCGGAACTTGGTGATCGGTCCCACGAGGTCCAGGTCCTTGAGCTTGCTGATCCTGGACCGGAGCGGACCGATGAGTTTGTTGCCGATGTTCCCCACGTGCACCGCCAGCGGTGCCGACCGCATGACGAGCACGAACAGCGTGATTCCGACCACGAGGATCGCGAGGCCCAGGGGTGCCACCCACGAGTAGTTCGTGTCGCCGCCGGATGCGTTGAGCGCCGCCACGCCGAGGATCGGCAGACCGAGGCTGACGAACATGCTCCACAGCGCCACCGCCGTGATCGCCGACGTCGCCACGGTGCCCGGGATCGAGTAGGACGTAAGCATCGCGAACTGCACGGCGAGCCCGAAGGCACCGCCCGCCGGCACGCCATTGCTGATCGCAAAGGCGGCCTGGTTGACCTGCTGGGAACGCCAGTACTTGATCCCCGGCTTGGCGGTGGCGGCCATGAACGGGAATCCGTAGACGGCGAGGTAGATGACGACGCATACCCCGACCGCGATGATCGCCGCCGTGCCCATCGACTTCAGCGACTCGAACGCGGCGCCGTAGTCCCCGACCTGCGGAATCACCTTCCAGAAGATCAGGATGATGACGATCAGCCCAATGACGCCGAGGATGATCGACTTCTTCTTGTCGAGCGCCGCGGTTGGCGGGGCAGCGGGATCCGTCATGGGGCGAGCCTCCCACATCGAGCCCCAGTCGGGGGTCAAGTGGAAGTGCCGAAAACGCATCGGGCACGATGCCACCATGCGGCTCGACCACATCTCCTACGCGTGCACGACGGCCGAACTCGGCGACGTCGTCCAGCGCATCGGCTCAGACCTCGGCGCGACCTTCGTGGACGGCGGTCGGCATCCGTCATTCGGCACGAAGAACTTCATCCTGCCGCTTGCGAACGGGTGCTACATCGAGGTCGTCTCAGCACTCGACCACCCCGCGGCAGACAAGGCCCCGTTCGGGCGCGCGGTCGCCCAGCGCGCCGAGCGCGGCGGTGGCTGGATGTCCTGGGCGGTGTCTGTCGACGACATTCACGCCGTCGAGGCGCGCATGGGCCGAGAGGCCAAGCCCGGACATCGCATTCGCCCTGACGGCGCCGATCTGTGCTGGAAGCAGATCGGCGTTCTCGATGTCATGGACGACCCGCAGCTGCCGTTCTTCGTCCAGTGGTCGTCCGAGACCTCCGAGCACCCGTCGAAGGGCGGCGGAGCCGTCATCCTCGAGCGGATGGAGATCTCCGGTGACCCGGAGGCAATCTCCGCGTGGCTCGACGCCGAGGACCTCGGTCCTCTCGATGACATCAAGGTCGACTGGGTCGAGGACGACGAGCCCGGCTTGGTAGGCGTCTGGTTCTCTACCGCGCATGGATCGGTCCGTATCGACTAGCGTTGCGCCGACTGCTTCAGCCAGGAGGACCCATGCCGAGCTTCACCTTCGTCCCAGCGGAAGACATGTCCTGGGAGCGCAACGTGCTCGGATCTGAAGTGACGCGACTGCGCACCGACGGCGCACTGCTCACCATCGTCCACGGCCGCAAGGGAGACGTCGTCCCTGCCCACGGCTACAGCAAGGGCTGCGTGACCTACGTAGTCAGCGGCCGAATAGAGATCGACGAGCGCGTGCTCGGGCCTGGCGACGCCGGAACCTACAAGGCGCCCGGCGGCTTCTTCAACGTGAAGTTCCTCGAGGATGCGACCTACATCGTCGCGCGCGCATCCGATGATGACATCACCGTCCCGGACATCGGGGAGCGCTCCGCGCAGCATCTCGACGCATGAGCAACCCGGAGGGGGTGCCAGACACCTTGCGCAACGTCGCCGGACTCACGTGGCGACTGCTCGTCATCGTCGCGGGACTCGTCGTCGCCGGCATCGTGCTCAACACGATCATGCCCGTCGTCTTCGCGCTCTTCTTCGCCATCCTCATGACGGCCTGGGCTCAGCCGCTGATGAACCTGTTCCACAAGTTCCTGCCCAAGGTCGTATCGATGGTGCTGGCGCTGCTGCTCATCGGCGCGGCAGTGTGCGTGATTCTCTTCGCCGTCATCAACGCGACGATCCATGAAGGCCCCAAGCTGGTCGAGTCGCTGACCAGTGGCTTCGAGGACATCCAGAACTGGCTCAAGACCGGCCCGCTGCACATGAGCGATGACAGCATCAACAGCCTCATCACGCAGCTGGAGTCCTTCGCCAAGACGATCGCCGGCGGGCTGCTCGGCGATGTCGGCGGCGCGCTGAGCTCGGTCGGCACGCTGGTCATCGCCGCGTCGGTCTTCTTGTACGGAGTGGTCTTCTTCATGCTCACGCCCACCACGATCTGGGGGTGGGTGATCTCGTGGATGCCGAAGAAGATCCAGACGCCGATCAACGTGTCCGGTCACCTGGCGTGGGATGCGATCTCCGGCTACGCCCGCGGCATCGTCATCGTCGCGTTCTGCGATGCACTCCTCGTCTTCATCGGCCTGACGATCCTGCAAGTACCGCTGGCACCTGCACTAGCCGCAGTGGTGTTCCTCGGCGCATTCATACCGGTGATCGGCGCGCCGATCGCCACGTTCTTTGCCGCTGTGGTTGCCCTTGCTGAGCGCGGTGTCGTCGTCGCGCTGCTCGTCGTCGCCCTGACCATCGTCGTCGGGTCATTCGACGGCGATGTGCTGCAGCCACTCGTCATGGGCAAGGCCGTCAGCCTCCACCCGCTAGCGATCGTGTTCGCCATTGCCGCCGGCGGCATTGCCATGGGGATCATCGGCGCACTCATCGCCGTGCCCATCGCCGGTGCGATCTACAGCGTGTCGAAGTACCTCACCGGACGAGACCCCGAGCATCCCTATCCACCGCCTGATCCAGGCGGGCCGCAGCCACTTACCGCATAGCTGGCGGCACCGCGCACCCTCTGACGTGATCGTCGACCAGGCCGCACGCCTGCATCGCCGCGTACATCGTCGTCGGGCCGACGAACACGAATCCCTGCCGCTTGAGCTCCTTGCTCAGTGCCAGTGACTCGGGAGTCTGCGGGGTGATCTCGCTGAGTGCGGCGACGCGCTTCTTGCGCGCTGGTGGCGCGAACGACCACACGAGTTCGTCGAGTGCACCGTCTCCCCTGGTGTCGCGCAACTGGACGAGAGCCTGCGCGTTCGTGATGGTGGCATCGACCTTGCGCTGATTGCGCACGATGCCGACGTCGGCCATCAGTCGCGCGACATCCTTGGGCCCGAAGGCCGCGACCGCGTCGGGATCGAACTGCGCGAACGCCGAGCGAAACCCCTCGCGCTTGCGCAGGATCGTCAGCCACGACAGCCCGGACTGGAATGCCTCGAGCGTGATGCGCTCGAACAGCGCGACGTCACCGTGAACAGCGCGACCCCATTCACTGTCGTGGTAGGCCCGGTAGTCCTCGGTGCTGTCACCCCACGAGCAGCGCTTGACGCCGTCGGAGCCGGTGACGAGTCCGGTGGCGCTCATGCCCAGAACTCCAGCAGAGCCGGCAGGTCGTCCTCGGCCTGCCGTGCGCCATCGGCCAGCGCCTGCGGGACCTCTTCGGGTGACATGAGCTTCTCGCGCTCAATTGCCGCCGGCGTGCGCAGGAAGGTACGCGTGCCGCTCGCCTCGAGCAGTGCCTGCTCGGTCTCGGTGGTGCCTTGCGACTCCGTCATGCCCGCGGCATTGGGATGCTGGCCGTTCCGCAGGGCGAGGATGAGCGTGCGCCCGGCACCGGAGACAAGGTCGAGGTGGAGTCCGGTGCCGCTCACTCCCCCGTCCATGCACTTGCGGTCGTGGATCGGCTGCGGCGGGAATAAGCCGGGTACAGCGCTGCTCGCCGCGGCCGCACGCGATGGACGGATCTTGCTCGACTCCGTGATGACGCACCGCTCGCCGGTGTAGGCGTCGACGGCGGTGATGTGGAGGACCGGGCTCGGCCACGACGTGGTCTGCAGGATGACCTGGAGGTTGGCCCGCATGCGCACGGCATCGGGAGTGACGGCGGCAAGCGCCGCGTGGCCGATCGACGTGATCGTGTCGGGCGTGGCCTCCACCGCGTCGCCGAACTCAGTGAGCGCGCGCAGTTGGCTGGGACGCAGCGACCCGGCGGGCGCCATCGCCCGCAGCAGCGGCGGGAACTTGCTCAGAGCCGCGACCTGACCGCGAAGGCGTCCGATGCGTCCGCCCGCGAGGGAGGTGGCCACGACCGATCCCGCAGACGTTCCCACGACCCGCTCCGCGAGCTTCACATCGAGTCCGCCCTGAATCGCGGTGTTGAGGTACGCAACCTGCCAGGCGACGAAGTACAGCCCGCCACCGCCAAGGCAGATGGTGCGATCCAGCCCATCGCCGTACCGCGCCTCGAAGGACATGGGCCAGAACAAAGACTCGCTGGCGTCAGGCATGCCCCGACCCTAGGGCGCACGCCTGACTAATGACGCAGGGCGTTCGCGTAGATGGCAGATCGCACGTACTCCGCGAGCCCGGGGGCGCGATCCTCGTAGTGGGCCGTGAAGCGGTGGTCCGCGACATACATGTCGGCCAATCCGACATGTATCTCGTACGTGCACTCGTAGTACCAGCGACAGATGTGCTGCCGATGCGCCTCCGCTGCTGCCGTAGCACGTTCGCTATCCCCCGGCAGTCCCGAGACGAGGCACGCGGCCAGCTCGGACGCGATCTCGTCCTGCTCGGCCTTGGCCCGCAGCCAGTCCTCCTTCGTGTAGGAGGACGTGCGCGCGCTCGACTCTGCATACGCGTTCGTGTCTCCCCAACGCTCCTGCGCCTCGTGCGCGAACTGACGCGGATCGTCATCGCCGAAGACGTCGAAGTACTCCTGAGGATCCAACGCGATGCCCATCTGTCTGGCCTCCAATTCTTTCGCGAGCGTGGCTCGCTGTCGGGTGATCTCCGCGACCCGAGAGTCGAGGAGTGCGATTTGTCGAGCCAGGTGCTGAGTGCGCTCGTCGCCCGTTGCGTCAAGAAGTTCAGCGATGTCGCCGAGCGGCAGCCCGCAGGCGCGATAAGCGACGATCTCCTGCAGCCGTTCGACGTCAGGCGCCGAGTACTCGCGATAACCCGCCTGCGTGCGGCCGGACGGAACCAGCAGTCCGATCTCGTCGTAGTGATGCAGCGTTCGCACCGTGACACCGCTCAGTCGCGCGACCTCTCCAACGCTGTGTCCCTCATCCATGGCTGCGACGTTAAGGCCTCACGCAGCGTCAGGGTCAAGCCCGTCGCGCGATCCATGTCGCGCGCATCGTCAGCGGCCCAGCCGGGACGGACGTGTACTCATCGAAGACCGCGATGCCCGAGAACCCGGCGGTGACCAGGGCCGACCTGACAGCAACGTCGCTGTGGAAGTACTGCCGGTGCCGCTCGGTGAAGGATTCTTCGTCGCTGTTCCGAGTCACCACGATCTCGGTGACGCACTCGCGGTTCTCCCGGCTCACCTGGGTGCTGATCTGGTAGCTGTGACCGTCGGCCTCGCCGTCAACCTCGGGGTTGTCCATCGTGAACTGCATCATCGCGTCGGTGTGCAGGTCGAAGCACAGCCAGCCACCGGGCCGGACGACCTCCGCCAGTCGGCCAACCGAGAGCGCGAAGTCATCCGGCGACACGTAGTTGAGACCGTCGAAGGTGGAGATCACCGCGTCGAACGTCGTCCCGACGGGCAGATCCGGAAGAGCCATCGCCCACAGCTCGGCATCGGGTCCCAGCAGTTCGCGGGCGCGCTCGAGCATCTCGACCGAGGCATCCGTACCGACCACGCGGTAGCCCAAGCCGGCCAACTCGGCCGCCATCAGCCCGGTGCCGCAGCACACATCGAGGATGTCGCGCACCCCAGACTCGTCGTGCCGCCAGAGGCCATGGAGGAAGGTCGCCCATTGCGGGTACGCGTCGTCGACGACTAACTCGTCGTAGACCGCGGCCAGGCGCGAGTAGGACTCGGCCTCACTCACCGAGGTGGTCGTCGATCCCGGCTAGATGCCGAGGATCTTCGCCTTCGCCGCCGCGAACTCCTCGTCGGTCAGGACGCCCTGACTGTGGAGGGCAGCGAGGTTCTGCAACTGCTCTGTGGCGGGATCTGCGGCGGGAGCAGCGGGCGCCGGTGCAGCCGCAGGCGCGGCCGCCTGCTGAGCGTCGTACGCCGCCTGGTCCTGCTCGTTGTACCTCGCGTTTTGCCGTCGAGCGACTCGGCCGGACACCGCAGTCGCGGTGCCTGCGACGACGGCGGTGCGTGCTGCCATGCGAAGAAGTCCCATGATCATGCCTCTCGGTCTGTGGAGTAGTTAGGCGGTGATGACGGCGTTGACGACGTCAGCGGGGATACGCACGTGATCGATCACGAACGCGTCGGCGTCGAGCAGGGCAGCCGTGAGCTTGCGTGCCCACACGTTCTCGACCGCGACGAGCAGGGCGGAACTGTTGAGCGGCAGGTCGTCGGCGACCTCCTCCGCGTCGGTCTGGTCGAGCGCTCCGGGCTGCGCAATCTCGATCGACATGAAACTCGCCCCGTGCTCGGCATCGAGATCGCCGACGCGCAGCGATGCCATGACGCCCTCGGCGTCCTTGATCACGAACAGCAGGTCAAGGATCCGCAGAGTTCCGTTGTCGACCAGCTCAAGCAGCGCTGGCGCGATCCGACCGGTGAACTGGTTCCCCGGGAATCCGATGATGTAGACGTCAACCGGACCGATGGCCATGAGCCCTCCCATTGAAATGGCGCACGCAGCGCGACTACCGCGCCCCGTGCGCAAGTGATCGAAGCCTAACGCCCTGCACCCGTCCGCCGCACTCGTACGATTCCTCCGAGCAGAACAGTTGCCGACCCGAGAGATGAGTCACGAGTGCCGATTCAGCAGCCGTCCAGCAGGGCCATCCTCCCGATCCCCGACCGCCAGCACCTAGGCCTGATCACGTACGACGCCAAGGATCCGGACACGTCCTTTCCCCCGATTGAGGACGTCCGCCCACCCGCAGGCGCACCGAACGTCCTGATCGTGCTTCTCGACGACGTCGGCTTCGGTGCCTCCAGCGCGTTCGGTGGACCGGTCGCGATGCCGACTGCCGAGCGCCTGCAAAATGGCGGGCTGACCTACACGCGGTTCCACACCACTGCGCTGTGCGCCCCCACCCGGGCGGCACTGCTCAGCGGTCGCAATCACCACTCGGTGGGCATGGGTCTCATCACCGAGACCGCGACTTCAGCACCTGGATCCAACGCGATCAAGCCCAACACTAAGGCCGCGCTCGCCCTCACCCTGAAGCTCAACGGCTACTCGACCGCGCAGTTCGGCAAGTGCCACGAGGTTCCGCCGTGGCAGACGTCGCCGATGGGGCCGTTTGATGCGTGGCCGACGGGCGGGGGCGGCTTCGAGTACTTCTACGGATTCATCGGCGGTGAGAACAACCAGTTCTATCCCGCGCTCTACGAGGGCACCTCCCCGGTGGAGCCCGAGACGTCCCCAGAGGAGGGTTACCACCTGACCGAGGACCTCGCGGACCGGGCGATCGACTGGGTCCGCACCCAGAAGGCGCTAGCTCCCGACAAGCCCTTCTTCGTCTACTTTGCGCCGGGCGCCACCCACGCCCCTCATCATGTGCCGCTCGAGTGGGCGGACAAGTACGCCGGGAAGTTCGCCAACGGCTGGGACGTCCAGCGAGAGGAGACGTTCGCGCGCCAGCAGGCCGACGGCATCGTCGCGCCCGACGCGGTGCTGACCGTACGGCCGCCCGCGATCCCGGCGTGGGACGAGATGGACGAGGCGCTCAAGCCGGTCCTCGAGCGACAGATGGAGGTGTACGCCGGGTTCCTCGAGCACACCGACTTCCACGTGGGCCGCGTGATCGATGCCATCGAGTCGATCGGAGCGCTCGACAACACGCTCGTCTACTTCATCATCGGCGACAACGGTGCGTCGGCCGAGGGCACCGTCAACGGTGCGTTCAACGAGATGGCCAACTTCAACGGCCTCGCTGCCATCGAGACTCCCGAGTTCCTCGCGGCGATGAAAGACAAACTCGGCACCAAGGAGGCGTACAACCACTACTCCGTGGGCTGGGCCTGGGCGATGTGCGCGCCGTACCAGTGGACCAAGCAGGTCGCCTCCCACTGGGGCGGGACTCGAAACGGCACGATCGTGCATTGGCCGCAGGGCATCAGCAGCCGCGGCGAGCGCCGCTCGCAGTTCACCCACGTGATCGACGTGGCGCCGACGATCCTCGAGGCCGCTGGGCTTCCGGAGCCAACATTCGTGAACGGCGTGCAGCAGTCTCCCATCGAGGGCACGAGCATGGCCTACAGCTTCGACGATGCGGACGCACCCGAGCAGCACAACCTGCAGTACTTCGAGATGGCGGGCAATCGTGGCATCTACTTCAAGGGCTGGAGCGCCGTCACCCGGCACAGCACGCCATGGCTGCCGCATGAAGTGCCGCCAGCGCTCGACGACGACGTCTGGGAGCTCTACGACGGCAACTCCGACTGGACCCAGGCGATCGACCTCGCTGCGCAGCAGCCCGACCGCCTCGCTTCCCTGCAGCGCCTGTGGCTGATCGAAGCCGTGAAGTACAACGTCCTGCCGATCGATGACAGGCGGTTCGAGCGCCTGAACGCCACGATCGCGGGACGGCCCCAGCTCATCCGCGGCACCTCCCAGGTGCTGTTCCCGGGAATGAAGCGACTGAGCGAGAACAGCGTCATCGACATCAAGAACCGCTCGTTCACGGTCACCGCGGCGATCACCGCGCCGGAGTCCGTTCCGGCCAATGGCGTGCTGATTGCCCAGGGCGGCCGATTCGGCGGCTGGGCGATGTTCATGCGCGAGGGAACCCTGAAGTTCGTGTACAACCTGATCGGCATGCAGGAGTTCACGACCGTCGCCACCGAGGTGCTCACTCCCGGCGAGCACCAGGTGCGAGCAGAGTTCGCCTACGACGGCGGCGGGCTGGCGAAGGGCGGCGACGTGACCTTGTTCTACGACGGCCGCGCGGTTGGGACCGGCCGAGTGGACATGACGCAGCCGCTCATCTTCTCGGCGGACGATACGACCGACATTGGCGACGACTACGGCATGCCCGTCAGCGCGGACTACCTCGGGTCCAGTCGGTTCAATGGGAAGATCGACATCGTCCAGATCGATGTCGGCGACGATGACCACTCGCACCTCATCGATCCCGAGGAAGTAGCGAGGGTGGCGACGTCCCGACAGTGAGCGATACCCACGAATCACACGACGAACACGAGCACCGGCGCCGGGCCTCGGCGCTCTACGGGCTGATCATCGGCGGCTCGGTGCTGGCCGCCACGACCGCCGACCTGCGGCTCGTCCGCGTGATCGTCTCCGTCGTCGCGACGCTCGTCGTCTACTGGATCGCCGAGACCTACGTCCACATCATGACCGCCCGGCAGATGTCCCGCCACGAGCTCGACAAGGCGACGTGGCGGGCGATCGCCGCGGACGGGTTGCCGCTCATCACTATCTCCTTCATCCCGCTCGCGGTGCTCGTGGTCACCGATCTCCTCGGACTGACGACCGATCGGGCCGCCGATGTGGCGCTGGGTGCCAACACCGCGCTCCTGCTGTTCGCGGGGTACCGGATCGGCAAGGACGCGGGCCTAACCGGGAATCGCCTCGCCCTGTCCGTGACAGTCACGGGCCTACTGGGCATCGCAATCGTCGGGTTGAAGCTCGGTCTCGCGCACTAGTGTGAATACCGATTCCGAGCACGACCTGAACACAAACAAGGAGTAACCATGTCTGACGAAACCCCCGTGTCCGCCGACGCACTCGCCGTCAGCGACGGCGCCTACACCCTCTTCATCGCCGACTTCGACGACACCGCCGCCGCGTGGGACGCGTACGAATTCCTGAAGTCCCTCGAGGATGGCCGCCACCTGGAGATCGAGAGCGTTGTCGTCGTCAAGCGCGACGCTGACGGCAAGATCGAGATCCAGAAGGCCACCGATCACAGCACGGCGCGTGGCCTGGGCTGGGGCATCGCAGGAGGCATCCTGCTCGGTGTCATCTTCCCGCCGTCGATCATCGGAAGCGCGATCGTCCTCGGCGGTGCAGGCGCCGCAACCGGAAAGCTGCGCGAGGTGCACCACAAGCACGAACTGGCTGACGAGCTCACCGACGCGATCGCACCCGGGCACTCCGGACTGGTCGCGCTCGTGTCCGATCCCGCGGTCGTCGAGATCCGCAAGGCCCTCGACAAGGCGAACCGCGTCGTCGAGTCAGCCGTGGACAAGGCCGTTGCCGCAGACGTCAAGGCAGCAGCGAAGGAAGCAGAAGCCGAGGCGAAGACCGAAGGCTAGACCGCTTGACCGCAGTGCGCGTCTACAGCGACGCGCACTGCGGCGCGGCATCGAATGCCGCCCGCAACTCCGTGTTCGCCGTCGATGTCGCGCTGCCGATCTCCGAGACGAATGCCTGACCTGCCTCGAACGCGGCCTTCGCCGCCACGAATGCCTGGCCCACCTCCGCTGCCGCGGACAGGACGTTGCCCGCGTCGGTCGCGGCCTTGAGGTGCTCGCCGACCTGATTGGCAGCATCCTTCGTATCCGTCCCGGACTTCTGCAACGCGACGATCATGTCGTTCGCCGCGACGAAGTCAACGGGAACCTTCGTGAGCGAGGTCTGCAGCGCGCTTGCCGCGTCACCGAGGGCCAGAACCTGGATCGTCAACTGGCGCTGGATCTGCTCGAGCGCCGAACTGTCTGCGGTTATGTCGTACGACAGGTTGCCCCCGAGCGTGCTGACACTCGTCTTCACTCGATCCATCTGCGTGCACACTTCGCCAGCCCACGCCACGGCCTCGGCGCTGGTGCCGGGCGCCGACAGGCTGGGCGAGGGGCTCGCAGCGGCAGTCGACGACGAGGAGTCACTCGACGAACTGCACCCCGCGACGAGGACCATCAGGACTGCTGCGGCGCTGGCCGCGACGATGCGCTTCATGCCGCAAACCCTACTGTCACGTCGCCCGATCGCCGGGCTACGCGCGAGTGAAGGGCAGCACCGTAGTCAGCCACTGGACAAGTGCGCCCGGGTTGCGCGACTGGGTCCAGACGCGACCAGGTCCGGTCATGTCGACGACCGTGCCCTCGCCAGACTTCATTGACGTCATGAGGCCGGAGACGGTCCGCGTGCGCATGCCGATGCCGTCGTCATAGGCGACGAGGTGGCCCGAGTCGACGGTGAAGCCCTGGCCGGCCTGCAGGTCGTGGACGTCGAGTGCGCCGTACGAGCCCACGACGACCTGGCCCGTGCCGGTCATGTGCGCGATGAACCCGCCCTCGCCTCCGAAGAGGTTCTTCGCCCCGCCCCACGCGGTGTCCATGTTCAGTGCCGCCTCGTGAGCGAGCCACGAGCCCCGCGTCACGGCGACGCCGCGATCGGCGGTGATGTCGATGCAGGCGATGTCGCCGGGCAGGTTCGCGGCCACGTCGACCCAGCCGTCTGCGATCGTCGAGGCGTAGGTCGTCACGAAGAAGGACTCGCCGCCCAATGCGCTCCGCTTCAACGCCTTGAACAGGCCGCCTTCCATCTTCGCCTCGATGTTGATGCCGTTGCTCATCGCGGCCATGGAGCCGGACTCAGCCTTGACCGTCTCGCCTGCGCCGAGGAACAGGCGCGCTACGGCGAATGACGGCTGGTGCCTGATCTCAACTCTCATGGTTCCTCCGCGATGTGAAGTTCGGACCTGCTCGAGATGACTCAGCCTAGAGTCAGGCGGGATACTCCTAGGAGTGAATGTCAGCGAGATCCTGAGTGGATGGGCTGATCTCGCCGTGGAGCAGCCCCTGCTCCTTCTTATGGTCGTGCTGGCCGTCGGCGGCGCCGTCGGGTCGATTCGGATCGGCAGCTTCTCACTTGGTCCCGCAGCGGTCCTGTTCACAGCTCTCGCGCTGTCCGCCTACGACGACCGGCTCCGGCTGCCACAGTTCATCGGCTTCTTCGGTCTGGCGCTCTTCGCGTACGTGATCGGAGTGGGAGCGGGGCCGTCATTCTTCGCCGCACTTCGCACGGGTGGGCGAGCCATCACGCTTGTCGTCGCTGCGCTGCTCATCGGCGCGGGCGTCACGATCGCGGCCGCGCATGCATTCGGTCTGTCAGGACCGCTCCTGTCCGGCATCTACGCGGGCGCACTGACCAACACCCCTGCGCTCGCCGCGGCAAGTGAGGCGTGGTCGTCCGACCTGCCCACCGTCGGCTACTCCGTGACGTACGTCTTCGGCGTCCTGGGGATGCTGCTCGCGGCCGCCGTCGCCCTGCGTACGAGACCGACTCAAAGCGACATCGCTGCTGCGCCGGCAGACGAACTGCCCCCGAAGCTTGAGGGCATGACGGTGCGCATCGAGACAGCGGGACTGCCCAGTCTCGGCACCTTGGCCGAACAGCACGACCACCACCTGGTCTTCTCCCGCATCATGCGCGGCGATTCACCGGGACATCCAGGCGACGTCGACGTCGCTACCGATGACGCGATACCTGTACCCGGAGACATCGTCACGGTCATCGGCGACCGCCCGACGATTGATCGGTTCGTCCTAGCTGCCGGGCACCCCTCATCGGTCGCGCTGACTTTGGACCGTTCACACGTCGACTACCGCAGGGTCGCGGTGTCGAATCCCAAGGTCGCTGGCCAGACACTTGTGTCCCTACGCCTGCGTCCACGGTTCGGGGCCGTGGCGACGCGAGTCCGTCGCGGGGACGTCGACCTGCTCGCCACGGACGATCTGGTTCTCCAGATAGGCGACCGAGTGCGGATCGTTGCGGACCGACAGCGCATGAGTGAAGTCGCGGAGTACCTCGGGGACTCCGAGAAGGGTGCGACGGCGTACTCCATCACGAGCCTGTCGCTCGGCGTTGCCCTCGGCGTGATGCTCGGTCTCCTGCAGTTCCCTCTGCCCGGCGGCGGCCAGGTGGCTCTCGGGCTCGCTGGCGGGCCACTGCTGGTCGGGTTGCTCGTCGGCCGACTCGGTCGGACCGGCCCGGTCCTGTGGTCACTTCCCCATGGAGTGGCGTCGACGCTGTCGCAACTGGGAATCATGCTCTTCCTCGCCTACGCGGGCTCAACCTCCGGATCGGCTCTCGCCGATGCGCTCCACAGCCCGACCGGACCCCGGATCCTTGCCGTCGGCATAGTCGTCACGTCCGTGACGGCCGCGACCGTGATCCTCGGGGGGCGTCTTCTCGCGGGTGCGCACGGCAGTCGCCTCGCCGGCATCGTCGCTGGCACCCAGACCCAGCCCGCGGTCCTCGCCTACGCCAACGACACGACGAAGGACGACCCGCGCGTCAATCTCGGATACGCCCTCGTCTACCCGGTAGCGATGATCCTCAAGGTCGTCATCGCACCGCTGGTCGGCCGCTTCTAGATCGAGAAGTCCACCGACTCGGGCACCAGGTGCCAGTCCCCCGTGGCCGTGCGCCGCGGGACCTCGTGCGCGTGGGACTCCTCGCCGAGCACGTGGGACTCCAGGTGCGCCATCCGCTCGAGCAGCGATGAGACCGCGGAGCCGACCGGATCCGGCGCACTCGGGCTGTCCTGCTTGGGACTTGTGTCGACCTCGTCGGGCGTGCCGTGCGCGATGACCTGGCCAGGAACGCCGACGACCACGGAATGGCTGTCGACGGACCGCACGAGCACCGCGTTTGCCCCGATGCGCGAGTCATCCCCGACGGTGAGCGGGCCCAGCACCTTCGCTCCCGCGCCGACCGTGACGCGATCGCCGATGGTCGGGTGCCGCTTCCCGTGCTTCAGGCTCGTACCGCCGAGGGTCACCCCGTGATAGAGCGTGACGTCGCAGCCGACCTCAGCCGTCTCGCCGATCACGACACCGGCGCCGTGGTCGATGAACAGGCCTGGGCCGATCCGAGCCGCGGGATGGATCTCGATGCCGGTCACGAGGCGCGCCGCCTGCGACAGGGCCCGCGCCGGGAGTAGCGCGCCGCGCCGCCACATCGCATGGCTCACCCGATGCGCCCACACCGCATGGACGCCGGGATACAGGAGCGTCACCTCGAGCGCGTTGCGCGCTGCAGGGTCGCGTTCGACGACGGACGAGACATCTCGTCGCATCTGGCCGACCGTCTCGCGAGTCACATCACGCAGACGAGCGAGGCCACCGCTGGCAGGCCGCATATCGACTCAGTCGCCAAGTCCGGCGAACAGCGCCGTGGACAGGTACCGCTCGCCGAATGACGGGATGATGACGACGATCAGCTTGCCCGCGTTCTCCGGGCGCTTGGCCACCTGCGTGGCGGCCCACAGCGCCGCGCCCGACGAGATTCCCACGAGAAGCCCTTCCTCGACGGCTGCCCGGCGCGCCGTGGCGAGAGCGTCGTCACCCGCGACGCGGATGACCTCGTCGTACACCTCGGTGTCGAGATTGCCGGGGATGAATCCGGCGCCGATGCCCTGGATCGGGTGCGGACCCTTCTCGCCGCCCGAGAGCACCGCAGACGCGTCCGGCTCGACGGCGATGATCTGAACGCCCGGCTTGCGCTCCTTGAGCACCTGCCCGACACCGGTAATCGTTCCGCCGGTCCCTACTCCGGCGATGAAGATGTCCACCTGGCCGTCGGTGTCGGCCCAGATCTCCTCCGCGGTCGTGACGCGATGGATTGCAGGGTTCGCGGGGTTCTCGAACTGCTGAGGCATGAAGTACTTCGGGTCCGACGCGGCGAGGTCCTCGGCGCGCGAGATCGCGCCTGCCATGCCCTCGGCGGCCGGCGTCAGCACGAGTTCCGCGCCGTATCCGCGAAGGAGCAGTCGGCGCTCGATGCTCATGGTCTCGGGCATCATCAAGACGATCGGGATCCCGCGCGCAGCGCACACCATCGCCAAGGCGATTCCGGTGTTCCCCGACGTCGGCTCGACCACCACCGTGTCGGGACCGATCAGCCCGTCGGCAATCGCGGCGTCGATCATCGCGACGCCGATGCGGTCCTTGACCGAACTCGCGGGATTGAAGAACTCGAGCTTGGCGACCACCTGGGCTTCCGCCCCGTCGAGGATGTTGCGGATCCTCACGAGCGGGGTGTTGCCGATCAGCTCGGTGACATCGTTGGCGATGCGCATGGCAGTAGTCCCTTCGGCCGCGCAGACCGGCGCGGTATCCCCATGAACGGTAACGGACGGCACACTGTTCCCATGAGCGAACAACGCGCGATCGATGCCATGGACGGAACCGGCCTCGCCTACCGCGTGGTGCGGCATGGGCAGGTGAGCAGCCTTGCGGAGGCGGCTGCCGCGCGTGGTGTCGAGCCCGCGGCCATCGTCAAGTCGATCGTCGTGCGCAGGGGCGATGAGGACTACCTGTTCGTGCTCGTCCCGGGTGACCGCACCATCTCCTGGCCCAAGCTCCGCGCGCTGCTCGGCGTCAGCCGCCTGTCCATGCCCGACGCGGAAACCGCACTCGCGGTCACCGGCTACGCCCGAGGCACCATCACTCCGTTCGGGTCGACAACGGCATGGCCGGTCATCGCCGACGAGCGCCTGCGCGGTCAGGAGGTGTCGCTCGGCGCCGGGGCGCACGGCGTCGCGGTTGTCCTCGCCGCCGACGACGCGATCAGCGCGCTTGACGCCACCGTTGCCGACGTGACCGATCCCGAGCAGCAGGTATCGTCCACGCCATGAGCGAAGGATCAGTCAGTCAGCTCCCCGTGTCGGGAATAGCCGCACTCGTCGACGCGGGCGCGGCGTTCATCGATGTGCGCGAGCCGCTGGAGACCTCGGCGGGCAAGGCACCCGGTGTCACCCTGATGCCGATGCAGTCCTTCAACCTCGAGGACGTTCCTGCCGACGTGCCGCTCGTGATCATCTGCCGCAGTGGTGCGCGCTCCGACTCGGTCGCGGGCGCCCTCGCGGGCCTGGGCTACACGACCTACAACGTGATCGGCGGCATGATCGCCTGGGATGCGGCCGGGCTTCCGGTGGTAGCCGAGGACGGTACGCCCGGCTCGGTCTTCTGATTCTCGACCAGCGGTAGCACCGCGCAGCAGTTGACTCGCACCCGTCCGCGCAGGACGGACACGATCAGCATCACCGGCATCGCGACAGCCACCGCAGCGAGCACGTAGGGCATCAGGCCCGCCTAGACCGGTGCGGGCTCGTCGATGTGATGCTGACGCATCTCGCGCGACGGCCGCCCGAAGTACCAGCCCTGAGCCATCGTCCAGCCCTGGCCCAGCAGGATCGCGGCATCACGCTCGCCCTGGATCCCCTCGACCACCATGCGCAGCGACAGGCCACGAGCCAGCCCGGCGAGTCCCTGCGACACGCGAATCGACCGCTGGTCCCCGGACGCAACACCGACGGTGAACGAGCGGTCCAGCTTCAGGCCGCCGACGGGAAGGTCGCGAAGATGACTGATCGACGAATAGCCGGTGCCGAAGTCGTCGACCCACCACGTGACCCCCAGTTCTGCGAGGGCGGTCATGCCCGCCTTCACCGCGTCGCTGACATCGACGAGCGAGGTCTCCGTGACCTCCAGGCTCAGGCGATGCGGGTCGATGCCCGTGCGCTCGAGTTCACCGGCGACGTACTCGAAGAAGCCGCCATCGGACAGGGTCGGGGCCGACACGTTCGTGGCAATGCCCAGCCGTGAGTCCTCCTTGAGGATGTCGTCGAGGGCGCGGCGCAGCACGATGCGATCCAGGGTCGTGATCAGGTGACTACGCTCGGCCGCGTCGAAGAACTGCGCGGGCTCGAGCACCGTTCCGTCGGCACGCTCCCAGCGCACGAGCGCCTCGTAGCCGGCGACGGACGAGTCCGCAAGGTTGACCACTGGCTGGTACCAGGGACGGATGCGATCCTCGGTGAGCGCCTGGCGAAGCGCGGTCTGCACGGCAAGGCGATGGCGCGAGGCATGCGCGCGCTCGGCATCGAGGAACTCCCAGCGGTCGTGGCCCTTGACCGATGCCTGACGCATTGCCGTGGTCGCGTCGCGCATGAGCTCGGACGCATCGTTGCCGTCGGGAAGCGCGACACCGATGCTGACGGTGACCTCGATCTCGTGCGGGCCGATCGCCACCGTGCCGCGCAGGGCGTTGAGCAGTTCGCCGGCACGCTTGCCCGCCTCGTCCGCGCTGTAGACGTCGGTGAGGATGACGAGGAACTCCCCGCCGGCTATGCGCCCCAGACGGTCCATGTCGCCGACGGCCGCGATGAGCCGCTCGGCAACGACGGTCAGGACGCGGTCGCCAGCGGTGTGAGTGAACGCCTCGTTGACGGCGACCAGCCCGTCGACCGACGCGCACAGCAGCGCGAGGCCGGATCGGTCCGGCCGGTCCAGTGCCTCCTGGACGCGCGCAAGGGTCAGCCCCCGCTTGGCCAGGCCGGTCAGGGTGTCGTGGTCGATCTCGCGCTCGAGTTCTGCCCGCGTGGCCATCTCCGACTGGATGTCGCGCAACTCGCCGATGCTGCCGATCATCCGGCCCTCGTCGTCCTGCAGCACGCGACCGACGACACGCATCCAGCGCCATTCGCCGGTCGGCGTCAAGAACCGCGCCTCACCCTCGGCGGTGTCGAGACCGTCGCGCATGATCCGCATCTGCGCCTCGTAGCCGGCCATGAGGTCGTCGGGATGCACGATCTCGGCGAGCTGCCGGCCGACGAGATCCTCCGACGACCAGCCCAGGGCGGCGGACACCGACGGCGAGGCCCACGTGATCAACTGGTTGGCGTCCGAGCGCAGCACGACGTCCTGCGAGTTCTCCGACAGCAGCCGGTACCGCTCGCGCTCGTCGGTCAGCGCCTCCTCGGTGAAGCGATGGGCGGTGACGTCGCGGGCCGCTCCGTACAGCACGATCTGCCCGTCGTCGTACGCGACCGCGCGGGCGCGATGCTCGGTCCACACGAGCATGCCCTCGATGGACCGGAAGCGAACAGTGAAGTTGACCGCGTCGGCTCCAGGGTCGGTGATGCTGTCGAGCACGGTCTGGCGATCACGCGGGTCGACAAGGGTCATGCCGAGGTTGACGTCGTCGTAGAGCTCCTCCGGTGTGTAGCCGAGGAGCGACTCGATCGAGCGCGAGATGTAGATGAACCGGAGGTCGGGCTTGACCTGGAGCGCGTACACGACGTCGGCGAGTTCGGCGGCCAGTTCGGCGGCGACATCGCGCTGCGCAGCGATGTCGCGCTCGAGCGTCGAGGAGTCAAGCGCGGCCAGCTCGGCGCTCGGGCGATCCTTCACCCGGTCCTTGTGGCTGTCCTTAACCTTGTGCTTGCCCTTCCCCATGCCGCCAGATTAGTGGTCGCCGCGCACAATCCGCGCCAAGGCCGACCAGATGCCCGCGTACACTCGGCTCCTCATTGCCGAGCGGTCTGGAGCCCGTCGTGCATCCGACCGAACCGCACGAGGCCACCGCCGCGCTGGCGTACGCGTCCGTGTCGGACCTGCAGGCCGCCCTCGCCTCCGGCAGCACCACGAGCGCGACCCTCGTCACGTCCCTCGTCTCGCGGATCGAGGAGATCGACGCGCCCGGGTCCGAGATCGCGCTGCAGTCGGTGCTTGCTGTCGCGCCCGATGCCGTGAGCCGCGCGCAGCAACTGGACGACGAGCGCGAAGCCGGTCACCTGCGCAGCCCGCTTCATGGCATCCCGGTGCTCATCAAGGACAACATCGAGGCCGTCGGCCTGCCCGGCACCGCCGGTTCTCTCGCGCTCGCCGGTCGCACGGTCGTCCAGGACTCCCCTCTTGTCGAGCGTCTGCGCGCGGCGGGCCTGGTCGTCCTCGGCGCGACGAACCTGTCCGAATGGGCGAACTTCCGAGCACCCATGTCGACCAGCGGATGGTCTGGTGTCGGAGGGCTCACCGGAAATCCGTGGGCCTTGGACCGAAGCGCTGGAGGCTCCTCGTCTGGCTCCGGCGCTGCCGTCGCCGCAGGACTGGCACCGCTGTCCGTGGGCACCGAGACCAACGGGTCGATCACCTGTCCCGCCGCGCTCAACGGCGTCGTCGGGATCAAGGCGACGGTCGGCGCGATTCCCACGCGCGGGATCGTCCCGATCAGCATCACGCAGGATGCACCCGGTCCGTTCGCGCGATCCGTCAGGGATGCAGCAGCGCTCCTGGAGATCCTTTCTGCGACGCCCGGCCTGGTCGCGGCGTGCACGCCCGACGCTGCCCGCCCGCTGCGCATCGGGGTCGCGGGCGGCTGGCTCACCTTCGACGAGGCGACCGACACTCTCTTCGAGAGCGCCCTGTCCGTTCTCGAGCCACTCGTCGCGGAGCTCAAGCAGGTCTACGCTCCCGCCGGGGACTTCGAGGTGGGCGAGGACCAGCGGGCGGCACTCATCGGGGAGTTCGCCGATGACCTGGGTGCCTACCTTGCTGGCCGCCCGGGCGACGGCGTGCACTCGGTGGCCGAGGTTGTCGCCTTCAACAACGCTCACGCTGCGCAGGAACTCCAGTACTTCGGCCAGTCGTCAATGGAGAAGGTCGTGGCCTCGTCCGGGCGCGCATCGGACTCCTACCGCGAGGCAAGGGCACGCAACGTCGCGTGGGCGCGCGATGTGTGCCTGGAGCCCGCGCTTGCCGAAGGCGTCGACCTACTCGTGGCACCGGCCTACCGGCCGGCGTGGAAGTCTGACTTCGTCCACGGCGACGTGCTGGCCGGAGGCGGCGCGGTGTGCACGCCAGCAGCCATCATGGGCTGGCCGATTCTCACCGTGCCGATGGGTCTGGTCGACGGTCTGCCCGTCGCAATGTCGATCGTCGGACGGCCCGACTCCGAGGCGCTGCTGATCGCCGTGGGGCACGCGTTTGAAGAAGCACTCGGCCTCGCCGCCTCGGGCGGGCTGCGGCCGACCTGGCGCCAGCCGCAGCGCGGCTAGCGCCCACGGTTCAGACTGCGCGCTCCCTGCGGGAGTTCCGCCACGGTCCCGGGATCACCCAGATGAACATCCCGAGAACCCAGATGATGAGGATCGACCAGACCCAGGTCCAGAATCCGCTGATGTTCATCCACGGGGTGATGGCGGTGATGAACAAGGCGATGAAGGTGGAAATCAATCCGGTCAGGGCCACGAGGGAGTCGGCATGGCGCACGAGCGCCTTGAGGATGAAGATCGGGATGATCGCGCTGAGAATCGCAAAGACCACCAGCGCCAGCAGGAAGCCTCCGAAACTGGAGAACTTGAAGTTGTCCCCGAAGATCAGGCTGCACAGCAGCAACCCGATCGCCGCGCCCGCCAGGCCGAGAATCCACGCCATCAGAAATTTAGGCATGGCAGAAGGCTAGACCTCGCAAATCACAAAGGAGCAAGGTTCGCGTATCGACACGCTGGCGCGAACGGGCCTGTGGTAGACAGGCCACCTCACGACTACCCCATGACAAGGACGCTTGATGCCACAGAATCTCGCCGCTGACGCGATCGGTCCCGTCGACGTCGCCGTCATCCTCTTCGAGGGCAACCAATTCAACGGCGAGGTCGCCCCGGCGATCATCGACCTCCAGCAGAGCGGCACGGTCCGCATCCTCGACCTCGCCTTCATCACGAAGGACGCCGACGGCTCGTGGGCAATACTCGAGATCGCCGACGAGGCCGCCGAAGGCGCCTTCCAGGCACTGCTCGGCGAGCAGTTCGAACTGCTGAGCGACAACGACCTCGAGGAGATCGCAGCTGACCTCGGTCCCGAGTCGTCCGCCCTCGTGATCGTCTGGGAGAACGTCTGGGCCGCGAAGCTCGCCTCCGCGATCCGCGGCTCGAACGGCCAGGTCATTGCCATGGACAGGATCCCGCACGACATCGTCGCGCGGGCAATCGCAGCACTGGATGAGGAGTAGTCATGCGCCGTATGGGACGCCCAGGACTGGTGGGCACGATGGCCCGCACCGCCGTTGTCGTCGGAACCGCCACTGCAGTGTCGGGCAGCGTGAAGAACAAGCAGGAGCAGAAGCACGAGGCCGCTGAGCAGCAGACTGCCGCCGCTGAGGCTGCTGCGGCTCCCGCGCCCGCGCCGGAGCCGGCCGCTGACGACCCGATGGAGAAGGTGAAGCAGCTCGGCGAGCTCCACGCTCAGGGCCTGCTCACCGACGAGGAGTTCGCTGCCGCGAAGGCGAAGGCGCTCGGCATCTAGTTCTCGACGAACGTACGGCCCCTTGGGGCCGTACGTTCGTGGATGATGTCCCCCATGCACGCGCCCTCGTTCGTTCGACGCACGAGCGCGGTTCGCATCTGGTCATCGGCTCCAGGCGCCCAGCGCTTCCGCCGCCCCACCGACATCCTCCTGCTCGTCGCAGCCCTCGTGACGTTGGCGCTTCTCGATATCTGGGCACCGGGGCCGACGTCCCTCGACGAGGCACTTGTCTCCGTGACGAGTTCGGTGTCCGAGATCCTCGACTGGCTGTGGGAGATCTCGTACACGCTGCTGGCGGGATGGTCGCTGATCGTCGTCGCGCTCACGGTCTTCTCTCGCGGGCGTCGCCGCGTGCTCATCGACTTCCTCGTCGCCGGCGCGCTCGCGATCGGCGGCGCCCTCCTCGCGTATCGCCTCGCGACCGGCTCCTGGCCGACGAGCTTCTCCGACTTCGCGACTGCCGACGCGCACCCCGTCTACACGGTCGCCTTCCTCACACTCGCGACGTCGCTCCTCGTGACCGCGTCTCCCCATCTCACGCGACCGCTGCGCATGATCGGCCGGCTCGCCATCCTCTTTGGGGTGGTCGGCGCTGTCGGGCTCATGGTCACCTTGCCGATCGGTGCCGCTGCGTCGCTCGCGGTCGGTGTCGCCGCCGCGGCGATCACGCACCTCATCCTGGGCACTCCCTCGGGGCGGTCGACACCCGATCAGGTCGCCGACGCGCTCGGCGAACTCGGACTGGAAATCGATTCCGTCCGCGAGGCCGCCGTGCAGGAGCCGGGTGTCTCGGTCATGCTCGCTCGGTCGACAGACGGGACTGACCTGTTCGTCAAGGTCTACGGGCGCGACGCGTGGGACGGGCAGGTGGTCGGATCGCTGTGGACCTCACTGACCCGACGGGGCGAGAAGCCCGTGCTCCTGCGCAGCCGCGTCTCGCGCGTGGACCACGAGGCACTCATCACGCTCCTCGCGCAGAGGGCCGGCGTCCCAGTAGTGCCGGTGGTGACTGGCGGGAAGGCCGACGGCGGAGACGCACTCCTCATCACCGAGGCACGCGGCCCGAGCCTGAACAGCATGGTCTCCGTGGAGGACTCCTTCGTCGCGTCCGCCTGGACCGCACTGAACGGCCTGCATGCGCTCGGCATCGCGCACGGGGACCTGAGCTCGGAGAGCATCGTGCAGGGTTCGGACGGCTCGGCAGCACTATGCGACTTCGACGAGGCCGAGCTCAACGCCGATCCGTCGTCTCTCCTCGCCGACCGCGCACGACTTCTCGTCGCGACCGCGCTCGCCACTGACCGCGATCGAGCGGTAGCTGCTGCGGTGGGCGCGATCGGAAAGGACGTGCTCGCCGAGGTGCTGCCCTACCTTCAACCCGCGGTCGTCGATTCGGATACCGGCCGCGCCGTGCGCGACGAGGAATGGACGCTCGCCGAACTTCGGGCGTCAGCCGTCGCCGCCTGCGGAGTCGAGCCGCCCCCGCTGCAGAAACTGCGTCGCGTCACCCTGCGCTCGATCATCATCATCACGATCATCGCGATCGTCGCCTACACGTTGATCGGACTCCTTGCCGGCGTCGACTTCGCCGCGATCCGCGAGCAGTTGTCGGCCGCCAACAAGGCGATACTTCTCGGGGCGCTGCTCCTGTCCCCCTTCGTGCAGTTCGGGTTCTCCATCGGCACGATCGGCGCATCGCCGAAGCCGGTGCGATTCCGGCCAGTGCTCATGCTCCAGTACGCGATCCAGTTCATCGCGGTGACGCTGCCCTCGACCGCGGCGCGCATCGCGATGGAGGTGCGCTTCTTCGAGCGCTTCGGGCTGGCGCCTGCCACAGCGGTGTCGATCGGTGTCATCGACAGCGTCATGGGCTTCGGCGTGCAGATCGCGCTGATCGTGCTCATCCTCATCAGTGGGCTGCCCGGCTTCACAAGCTCGGTGCTCGGCTCCTCGTCGTCGAGCAGCTCGACCGAATCGTCGACGCCATCGCTGCTCGCAATGCTCATCATCCTGATCGCCCTCGGAATCCTCATCGCGTTCATCGTGCCGCGCATTCGTCATCGCATCACCGGGGCGATCCCTCGCATCCGCGTTGCGATCAAGGAGCAGGCCCACACCGCGAAGTCCGCGCTCACCGTCCTGCGCAACCCGCGCAAGGTCGGCATGATGCTCCTCGGCAACCTCGTCGCCCAGGTCATCCAGGCGGTCATCCTCGGCGTGTGTCTGGCCGCATTCGGTGACACCGCGCACCTGTCGCAGCTGATCCTCATCAACACCGCGGTGAGCCTGTTTGCCGGCCTCATGCCCGTGCCCGGCGGCATGGGCGTTGCCGAGGCCGGCTACACCGTGGGCCTGCAGGCGATCGGCATCCCGAGCGCCGTGGCGATGTCGACGGCCATCGCGTTCCGGCTCGTCACGTTCTACCTGCCGCCGATCTGGGGCGCGTACGGCATGCGCTGGCTGCGCAAGAATGCGTACCTGTAGCCATGACAACTCCTTCGAGTCGAATCGGCATCATCGGCGGGATGTCGTGGGAGTCGACAAGCGCGTACTACCGACTCCTCAACGAGCTCCATGACCGCACAAACGACCCATGGTCCCAACCGCGGGTACTCATCGACTCCGTGGAGTTCGGGCAGATCGTCGGCTTCCAGCGATCAGGCGACTGGGACGCAGCCGGCGCAGTGCTTGCCGACTCGGCGCGACGGCTCGTTGACGCGGGAGCGACCGTTCTCGGGATCGGTGCCAACACGATGCACAAGTGCATCGACGCCGTACGAGACGCTGTCACGGTTCCGGTGGTCGACGTCCGCGACGCGATGGCAGCTGAGATCACTACGCGCGGCGGAGATTCACTGACCCTGCTCGGCACCGCATACGTCGTGCAGCAGCGCTTCTACTCCGATCACCTCGAGGCGCTCGGCATCACTGTCGTCAAGCCAACGGACGAGCAGGCGGCCGTGCTTCAACGCATCGTCTACGACGAGCTCACGCGCGGGATCGTCCTCGATCACACGCGCGCCGAGTTCATCGAGATTGCCGAGAGCTGCCGGGAACGCGGCGGAGAAATCGTCGGTCTGTGCTGCACGGAGTTCGGGATGCTGGTGAACGAGGACAACGCCACGTTCCCTTTCATCGACTCGACTGTCGTGCACGTTCGGGCACTTCTCGCCGAACTCGCTCGTCAATCGGTCAGCCGGTAGCCCATTCCCCGGACCGTTTCTATTCGGGCCGCTCCTACCTTCTGCCTCAGATACCGCACGTAGACGTCGACCACATTGCTTCCGGGGTCGTAGTCGTACCCCCACACGCCGCTCAGTATCTGCTCGCGAGACAGCACCTGCCCGGGATGCGACATGAACATCTCGAGCATCGCGAACTCGCGGGCCGATAGGTCCTCCGAGTGACCGGCAACCGACACGCGACGCGTATGCAGGTCGAGCGAAAGGTCGCCGTGCGCAAGGACGCTCGTCGTTCCCGAGGTCGGCATGCGCTCTCGCAGGCGGAGCCGGATCCGTGCCAGCAGCTCCTCGAACGAGAATGGCTTCGCCAGGTAGTCGTCGGCCCCGCCCTCGAGTCCCGCGACTGTGTCGCCGACTGAATCGCGAGCGGTGAGGATGATGACGGGCACGTCACTGCCGGCACCGCGCAGGCGTGTCAGCACCTCGAATCCGTCGATCGTCGGAAGTCCGATGTCCAGGACGAGCAGGTCGTAGTCGCCGTGGGTCGCGAGGGTCAGCGCCTCCTGCCCATCCGCGACCGCGGTGACCGTGAACTCGTGAGCCTGGAGTCCTCGGGTGATGAACGCAGCAATGCGGGACTCGTCCTCGGCCAGCAGGATCCGTGCCATTACTCGGCCCGTCCGTGCTGCGCGGGAGCGAAGGGGACCGTGATCGTGAACGTGGCCCCTCCCCCGGGCGTGTCCTCGACGGCTACCGATCCGCCGTGCGCGATCGCGATGGCCCTGACGATCGACAGACCCAGTCCCGCGCCTTCATTCACACGGCTCCCCTGCCCCTCGGCTCGAGCGAAGCGATCGAAGATCCGGTCCTTGTCGGCATCGGTCACGCCCGGTCCCGTGTCGCGCACCCAGAACCTCACGGCCGTGCCGACGACGCGGCTCCCGATCCCCAGGTCGGCGCCGGATCCGCAGTAGCGCGTCGCGTTCTGCGCCAACTGCATCATGGCCTGCGTCAGGCGCTGCCGGTCTGCCATCACGACTCCCTCGGCTCGCTCGTCGAGCACCCATCTCATGTCGCCCAGCGCACTCGCCTTGACGACAATCTCGTCCGTCAGGTCACCGATGTCCACCGGTGCGAGCCGGACGAAGCCCGGCTGGCCGGACCTGGTTAGGGTCTGCAGGTCGTGAACGATTCGGCTCATCCGATCGAGCTCGTCAATGACCAGGGCGACCGTCTGATCCCTCTCCTCGGGATTGACGTCGATCAGTTCGAGGTGACCTCGCACGATCGTCAACGGAGTACGCAGTTCATGGCCGGCGTCGTCGACGAACTCCCGTTGCGCGGCGAACGCGGACTCGAGCCGATCGAGCATGTCATTGAAGGTGAGAGCCAGGTCGTCCAGTTCGTCACCTGATCCGCGCACCGGGATCCGCCGCGACAGATCGGTCTCGGAGATCGACCTGGCCGCGTCACCGATTTGGCGGACCGGAGCGAGCACTCGACCGGCGACGAACCAGCCGAGGATCGTTGCAAGAACAAGCGCGGCGAGCGAGACCAGCAGCTGCGTGCGCACCAGATCGTTGACCTCGCGTCCCTCGAGGTCCGCGAAGATCCCGACCACGAGCGATCCTCGTTGCGGGCTGCCCTCGACAGTTACCGGCACGGCGACGTAGCGCACATGACCGGCCGACGTGTCGAACGTCCCGTACACGACCTCGGTTGCATCGGACGCGGTCTGCACGAGGCCCGATCGCGTGTCGATCCTGACCGCAGGGATGTCCGAGGTCCGCGCGTCGACGACCCCATCAACGATCGCGAACATCGTCTCGTTGGCATCGGGAATGCTGCGATCCAGATAGAGCCTCATCAAGGACTGCGGATCGGAGAACCGTCCGCCACTCTGCGGATCTGCGCCCTCCGTGGCGAGCAGTCGCAGCTCCGACACCTCACCGGTCAGCTCGCGATCGATTCGATCGTTCAACTGCTCGACCAGCACCTGACGAGCGGCGACCCACGAGATCAGGAGCACGACGGCTGCAGGTATCAGGACCCAGCCGAGGATGCGCAGCCGCGAGGACCTCACGCGGGGCCGACTGCGCCCTGCGGAGGATGCCGCGTCAGCGGGAGCCGGAGACTCGGTAATCGAAGTCCTCCTCCACGGGCTCGCCCTCGTCGTCGATCACAGGCAGGTCCGTGGCCAGGTCCAGGACTCCGTCACCATCGTCCCGCACAAGGGTCCCGAGCAGTTCGGCCGAGGCGGGTATCGGTGAGCTGAGGCGCACGCTCACGAGCTGGACGCCGGGGCTCGCAATGTCCCAGCCGAGTACCGTGCCGGCCTCGTCGGTAATGACGACGAAGGCCCGGTCGGACACCGACACCGACTCCACCTCGACCCTGGAGCCGTCGCCAGCCTGATCATCGATGTCAAGGTCGTCGGACCTGGGTGGCTTCGTCGCGGAAGCTCCCGAGACCGGTGCCGGCACCGTGATGGGCGCGCGGTCGGCCGCCGCCGATGAGGTCTGGGCGACCGGTCCTGCCGTCGAGCATGCCGACAGCAGGACCGCCACTGCCGCGACGGACGTCGCGGCACCCCGCACTTTCAGTCGCGACGCGGCCGATCCCTCAGATGCGCAGCGACGCACTGCACACCTGGCCGGTCGCGCTCGTCGCGCGCACGGAGAACTTGTCGGTCCCGGAGCCATCGCGCACGAGGTGACTGACGTCGAGCTCGCCCTCGTTGTCCGCGATCACCGAGCGACTGAGGATCTTCTTGCCGTTCTTCTCCATGCGCACGGTCCAGCGCTGCCCCGCAGTTGCGCCGTCGATCTCGAAGTCGATGTCCACGACCCCGAAGTCACGCTCGAGGTTGAAGTCCCAGCGTGCGCCGCCAGAGCACATGCCCGACGACTCGCGCTCGATCTCCAGCGGCGCCGCTGACGCGGGGCTCGCGAACACCGCTCCGGCGGCGACCAGTGCTGCTGACGCTCCGAGGGCTGTTGCGCCCATGATCTTCTTCTTCATCGTCGTCCTCCAAGGATGGTTGCTGGCGACGGCTCATTCCGTCATGCCTGAAGCCAACCAACGCAATCTGAGGACACCATGAACTGAACATGAGGGTTCTCTCATGAACCACCACGTCGTGCGCGGGAATCAGCCGCTGAACTTGCTCTCAAGGTCGGCGAAGAATGCCGTCGCGAGCTTGTCGAAGTCAGCAGCATTCAGGCGGATGCGATCGCCCTCCTTGATGCCGAGCACGGAATTCTCCGGGACGTACTTGATGACCTTATTGCCGCGGAATACCCCGGCGTTCGTCATGAGGGAGTCCACGATCAACTCGACCTCGTTGAGCGGATTGCCGTCCTTGCCTGACACCGGGCGGGTGCGATGCACGAAGTAGCGATCGAGGACGATCACCATGTTGTTGAAGTAGAGAGCCTCGAAGTCGGCCGACGGGACAGCGCCCGACGTCACGAGCTTCAGGTAGACGGCTAGCTCAGCGGCAACCGCAGTCTTCGCGGCCGTGATCTCGTCTGGTGTGTAGTCCTTACGGCCGAGCATGGTCGGGCCTCCTTCGCGGTCGCCACCACTCTACGGAGGCCCGGACCATGCTCGTATTACAGGACGTAAAGCATTTCCTGATAGGTCGGCAGGGGCCACAGGTCGTCGGCCACGATTCCCTCAAGCCCGTCCGCAGCGGTGCGCACGGCGGCGATTGCGGGCAGGAGCACGTCGCGCCCGTAGGCGGCCTCCGCCTCAACGGACTCGGCGTGATCGGCCGTGATGGCCTCGCGCAGCTCGCCCAGGGCGATGCGCAGCGCCGACAGCGGAGCCGACACGGCCTCGAGCGTCGCGGTGTCACCCTCGACGCCAGCCGCCTTGAGAGCGGCCAGGTTCTGGGCGACCTCGGTCTGGAACCGCATGCCCGCGGGAAGCACCATCGTGCTGCCGATCTCGAGCGTGATCTTCGCCTCGACGCTGACGCTGAGGACGTACTGCTCCAGGCCGATCTCGTAACGGCTGTGCATTTCGCGGTGGTTGAACACCTTGTAGTGCTCGAACAGCTCCATCGCCTCTTCGGTGATGAGCTCGGGCAGCGCGTCGAGCGTGGTGCGCAGGTTCGGCAGTCCGCGACGGGCGGCCTCGACCTGCCACTCCTCGGAGTAGCCGTTGCCGTTGAAGACCGAGTCACCGTGGTTGGTGATGATCTCCGTGAGGATGTTCTGCACGGCGACGTTGAAGTCGGTGCCCGCCGCGATCTGCTTCTCCAGATCGGTGGCGATGTAGTCGAGCGCCTCGGCCATGATCGTGCAGATCGTCGTCATCGGGCCAGCGACGGACTGCATCGAGCCCGGTGCGCGGAACTCGAAGCGGTTGCCGGTGAACGCGAACGGGCTGGTGCGGTTGCGATCGCCCGGGTCGCTCGGCAGGACGGGCAGGGTGTCGACGCCGATGATCAGCGAGCCCTTGCCCTTGGACGAGGTTGCCGCGCCCTTGGCGATCTGCTCGAACACGTCGGCGAGCTGGTCGCCGAGGAAGATCGAGATGATCGCCGGGGGTGCCTCGTTCGCGCCGAGGCGGTGGTCGTTGCTGGCCGATGCCACTGACGCGCGCAGCAGGCCGCCGTACTTGTGCACCGAGCGGATGACGGCGGCGCAGAAGACGAGGAACTGGGCGTTGTCGTGCGGGGTATCTCCCGGCAGGAGCAGGTTGCCCTCGGTGGAGTTGCCCAGCGAGAAGTTGACGTGCTTGCCCGAACCGTTGACGCCGGCGAACGGCTTCTCGTGGAACAGGCATTCCATGCCGTGCTTGCGGGCCACCGTCTTGAAGGTGGTCATCAGCAGTTGCTGATGGTCGGCGGCGACGTTGGCGCGCTCGAACATCGGCGCGATCTCGAACTGGCCGGGGGCGACCTCGTTGTGGCGGGTCTTGGCCGGGATGCCGAGCTTGAACAGCTCACGCTCGGTGTCCATCATGAAGCCGAGGACGCGGTCGGGGATGGCGCCGAAGTAGTGGTCGTCGAACTCCTGGCCCTTGGGCGGCTTGGAGCCGAACAGCGTGCGTCCGGCGTTCAGCAGGTCGGGGCGGGCGAGGAAGAAGTGGCGGTCGACGAGGAAGTACTCCTGCTCGGCGCCGCAGAACGACACGACGTGGTCGGGGTCATGGCCGAAGAGGCGCAGCACCCGCTCGGCGTGCTCGGCCATCGCCTGCTGCGAGCGCAGCAGCGGGGTCTTGTGGTCCAGCGCCTCACCGGTCATCGAGACGAAGACGGTCGGGATGCACAGGGTGTTGCCGTTGGGGTTCTCGAGCACGTACGCGGGGCTGGTGACGTCCCAACCGGTGTAGCCGCGGGCCTCGAAGGTGTTGCGCAGGCCGCCGCTGGGGAACGAGGACGCGTCGGGCTCGCCCTGCACGAGGGTCTTGCCGGCGAACTCCGCCAGCGCCGATCCGTCGCCGACCGGCTCGAAGAAGCTGTCGTGCTTCTCCGCGGTCAAGCCCGTGAGGGGGTAGAAGACGTGCGCGTAGTGGGTCGCGCCCTTCTCGATCGCCCAGTCCTTCATCGCCGACGCGACGGCGTCAGCGACGGCGGGATCAAGGGGCGCGGAGTTCTCGATGGTCGCCATGACCGACTTGTAGACCGACTTCGGCAGCCGCTTCTGCATGACGGTCTTGCTGAACACGTTCGATCCGAAGATCTCCCCAGGCTGCTCCGTGATGTCGAAGCTCGGCGCCGGCGGAATGTACGCCTCGACGTCCTTGATGGCCTGGAGGCGTACAGCATTCCCACTCATGTGCTCTCCCGTTCGTCAGACCGGTCCGCGAACGCGGACCCGACGGGGCCGAGGCTATGCGCCGAATAAAGCGGGAGTGTTTAGGAATTGTTTCCGCTGTGGGTCGCGGGATCCGGTCGGGACTAGGCGGGAACGGCGAGGAGAACCGGGATGATCCGGTCTGTCTTCGCCTGGTAGTCCAGGTAGGGCGGATAGACGGCAGCGCCGCGCTCCCACCACAGGTCGCGCTCGGCCCCGAAGATCTCGTGGACCACGTAATCCAGCGGCTCGGGGCCGTCCTGGATCATGATCGACGGATTGGCCAGCAGGTTGGCGTACCAGGCCGGATGCTCGGGATCCCCGCCCTTGCTCGCGACGAGGGCGTACTCGCCGTCGTGCTCGACCCGCATGAGCCCGATCTTGCGGACCTTGCCGGACGCGGCGCCGAGCATCGTCACGATGATGATCGGGATGCCCGTGTCCATCAGGGTGTTGGCCCGCTGCCCGCCTGACGCCTCATACTCGGCGACCTGGTCAGCGACCCAGGCGCTCTGGCTGGGGACATACTCACCGGTGATCGGCATTAGGACTCCTCCGTGGTCTCGACGGCAGCGGCTGGCACGGAGCAGACTCCGTCGACGCATGCCTCGGCCTCGAGACTACCCACCATCACGAACGGCGACTCGCTCATGCGGAAGCCCCTTCCTTGGCAGCCTGCTCTAGGGCGTTCGCGAAGATCGACGGGTCCTGCGCCCCGGAGACCCCGTACTTGCCGTCGATGACATAGAACGGCACACCGTTGATGCCGTAGGCCTGCGCCTGGTCGATGTCGGCGCGGACGTCGTTGGCGTAGGTGCCCGCGTTCAGCACGGAGAGAACCTCGTCACGATCCAGCCCGACCTCGACGGCCAGGTCGGCGAGCTCGTCGATCCGGCCGACGTGCCGGCCCTCGACGAAGTACGCCTTCATGAGGCGCTCCTTCATCTCGCCCTGGAGGCCGTGGGCCTTCGCCAGGTGAAGCAGCTCGTGGGCCTTGAGGGTCTTGGTGCTCTTAAGCGTGTCGTAGTCGAAGTCCAGACCCTCGGTCGCGGCAAGGTCAGTCATCTGGGTGAGCATCTGCTCAGCCTGCTTCGATCCCACACCGAGGTGATTGGCGAGGAAATCGACGTGGCTGCCCTCGTAGTCGACGGGAGTACCCGGGGAGAGCTCATAGGAGTGGTACTCGACCTCGATCGGCCGCTCGCCGCCAGCCGCCTCGTAGCGTCGGACGCCCTCGGCGAAGCGCCGCTTGCCCACGTAGCACCACGGGCAGGCGATGTCGGACCAGATATCGACCTTGAGGGGTTCAGTCATGCCTGATGCAACGGTCGAGGCGCTCAACTCATTCCTGCCTTGAACGCATACGTGACGTACGGCACGACGAGGCGGTCCCCGGCCTCAAGGGCGGGATGGGCAAGGGCGTGCTCCCGGATCCGGTCCAGGAGCTCGGCACGACGATCCGCGGGCAGGGCGATCGCGTAACTGCGCGAGGCGATCATGTCGACGACGCCCTCGACCGTGGTGTCGTGCTCCCAGGGGAATGCGAACTCCTCGAACGGCCCGAATGGCGCGTGCTGGACGGGGTCATCGTCAGGCCCCGGATCCTGACCGAACTCCGCCAGGATCGCGGAAATCCCCGCGACCCACGGGTCGGACTCGTCGCGGTAGTTCCACAACAGCCCGAGGATGCCCCCGGGCCGAAGGACACGTGCGGCCTCGAGCGACGCCGCCGCCTGGTCGACCCAGTGCCAGCACTGCGCCCCGAGCACGGCATCGGCGCATCCGTCGGCCAGAGGGATCGACTCCGCGAAGCCCTCCATCACCCGGACGGACGGCAGCGACGCCGACAGCGCAGCACGCATGCCCGCGTCCGGCTCGGTCGCGGTGACGTCGAATCCGCGCTCAACCAGCACCTGGGTGAACTTGCCAGTGCCGGCACCAACCTCGACGACCTGCACCCCGGCCGAGGGCAGGAGCCAGTCGACCACCTCGACCGGATAGGAGGGCCGGCCGCTCTCGTACGCCGCTGCCGCCGTGCCGAATTGCAGACCTTGCCGCCCAGAAGCGCTCACGAGTGCCATTCTTCCGTTGGACAGTGCGTTCGACTGCCCAGTCTGGCTAACCAACGGCCCCTCCGGGCCATCATCGAAAGCGAGTGCAACGCAATGTTCGACGACAATGGATCGTTCCTGATCGTCCTGTTCGAGTTCTTCCTCTTCTTCGCCTGGTTCATGTGCCTGTTCTGGGTCCTCGGCGACATCTTCCGCAGCTCCGACCTCGGTGGACTCGCGAAGACCGTCTGGGTCATCTTCGTCATCATCGTGCCGTGGCTCGGCATCCTCGTATACGTCATCGCCCGCGGCAAGGGCATGCAGGAGCGCCAGCTCGAGCAGGCCAAGCAGATGCATGCGGCGCAGGCGGAGTACATCAAGTCGATGGCCGGCAGCGGGGCAACAGCGACCGACCAGATCGCCTCGGCCAAGTCGCTTCTCGACTCCGGTGCGATCACGCAGGCCGAGTTCGACTCGCTCAAGACGAAGGCGCTCGCCAGCTAAAGCAGCGACAGCGCGAAGCCCCGCACCGCGTCAAGGTGCGGGGCTTCGTCGTCAGCGCCATAGCCGGCATCGTCCAGGTGTCGAAGCTTCGACTCAATCGGTGGGAGTCGTGACGTCTGACGGCGGGGCGGCACACGTGCGACATCGTCGATCACGCGCGAGCACTCAGGCAAACGCCTTGGAGCAGATGGTTCAGGCTCGCAGAGTTCGAGTGAATGAAGGGGCAAGGCGAATTGCGGCGTAGGAGCATTCGACATCTCGGTCAGCGAGCTGAACCGGCTGCTAGGTCGCTGGAACCTGACCATAGGCGAGCTACGGAGGTTCGGAGCTCACCGCGGCGTAAGACCGACAGTCGAGAATGCTTTCCGTCTACGACCCTCACTAGTCAGTACCGTTTGCGCCATGACAACGCTCGCAGCTCCTAGGGAGAATGCGTGAAAGCACAGCACAACCGCGGCGGGGTCCGTCTACGCGATATTCGTGTTCATGAAGGCAGCCAGGCTCGTGCGTGGGAGGAGCTCGCGTATCAACTCCGCCCTGACGTAGCCGAAGGCCACCTGGAGACGCGCAAGACCCGAGCTCCCGACGCAGGGGTCGAGTGGTACGAACTGTATGCGGACGGCCATCAAGAAGGCTTCCAAGCAAAGTTTCACGAGTGCCTCGCCGATGCGTTGGGAGGAATGCGCGAGTCCGTTGAGGCCGTATGCACCAAGCGACCGAGCCTGACCAAACTGACCTTCGTTGTGCCGTACGACTTTACTGACTCCGGCAGCGGTCCAATGAAGTCCGATCAGGACCGTTGGAATGACGCGGTAGCCAGTTGGCGAACGAGCATCCCAGCTGCAAGCAGCATCGATTTCTCGACTATTCGTGCCGGCGACATTACGGCTACGTTGACGTTGAAGGAGCATGCCGGTCGCCGCGAGTACTGGTTTGGCGGAATTGATCTCTCCGACGAATGGCTGTTGGCAAGATTCGGTGAATCAATTAGCGTGGCTGGTGATCGTTACACGCCGGAGGCCGACACAGCGTCTTCGATAAATGATGTTCTCGATGCCGTGGTGGCAAGCCCAGCATTCCTAACCCGCCTTCGCGCCTTATCGAACACTGCGGTCGAGGCCCTGACGAAGGACGCCGGGATCTGGGGCCAAAGCTCGTTCCTAGCGGAACCCCTAATCCCCCGATTGCATGAAGCGTGTGCAGCGCTCTCCGACAACGCCGACAATGACGGTGATTCATCGCCGTACGCAGAGTTCGATCTATCCGATCTTGCGCATCTCACAACCGATCTGCTCGGCCTCGCCTACCACGAGTCAGAGTTCTTACGTGGATCCGGGCTCCGAAACATGGATGCCGCGATCGCCGCGCTTCAAGGCCTAGAAGCGGTGGTAACGGGGAGCGCAGCAGAAGCCTTGGCTAATAGGGCGCTAGCTCTGGTCGGTCCAGCAGGCCAAGGCAAGACGCATGCCCTGTTGCGTGCAGTCGACGGTTGCCTCCAGCGTGGTACACCAGCGATCGCGATACTGGGTCAGCGACTCAGCGACAAAAACTGGTGGCCGGCGGCAGCGAAGTCACTTGGCATCTCGTCAACAAGCGACGAGTTTCTCCAAGCGCTCGACTCGATGGCCGAAGCGAGGTATTGCCGTGCGCTTCTCGTATTTGACGCAATCAACGAGTCGCAGAACCCTGGAATGTGGCATCACGAGCTTCCTGCAATGCTCGCTCAGGTCCAAAGGTTCCCCCACATTGCCTTAGTCGTCTCTTACCGAACGGACTACCGCGATGTGATCGGGGCGCCTAAAGGCTTGCTTACCGTTCGGCACACCGGACTAGCCGGCAGCGAGGCAGAGGCACTCGCTGCATATTGTCGGCTGTTCAAGGTTCCGGTCCCGTCCAGTCGGCGTTACGACCCAGCTTTCCGAAGTCCACTCTTCTTGCGCATGTACTGCGAAGTTTTGGCAGCTGAATCGGACGGAGACGTCGAAGTGCCGACGCGTTCAGGCCTGTTCGACCGCTTTGCCCGAGTGATCGGCAAGAAGGTCACTGGCCGACTCGGCCTTTCCCCAACTAGCCACGTAGTTTCCGACGCAATGGACCGAGTTGCTGACCTAATCCTGAGCAACAAGGGACAACCAGTCCCTCGCGATTCGACTGAGCAGGGGGTCGACGAACTTCTGCCCGGTCGGTTATGGCCAAACACTCTCTTTCAGCAGTTGGCGAGCGAAGGGCTTGTTGAGCTTCGCCCGACTTACGACGGAACGGAGGCAGTGGGATTTCCCTTCCAGGCGTACTCGGAGCACATACTCGCCAGCCGCCTGATTGCGACCCTAGATGACCTTGGACTGCAGGGCGGTCGACCCCTTCCGTCGGAAGCGGGGACTAACTCGCTCCTAGTAGACCGCGTCGCACAAGAACCCTGGTCGTGGCGATCGCTGGCAGTGATTCTGCCGGAACTGGGCGGGATCGAACTCGTTGACATCCTGCCCGAGGCAGCGCACGACTACAGACTGCAGGAAGCCTTTCTCGAGAGTCTGATAGACCGAGTACCGGCCGCCTTTGGCGGACGAGCCCTAGAGGCCCTTCGCGACCGCCTCCTAGCAGCAGACGACGAAATCGCCGACGTCGTACTCGCGCTTGCGGCGCGAACTGGTCATCCCGCGAATGCTGATTGGCTCCATGCACAACTGTCGGAGCTTTCCATGCCCGATCGAGATGCTGCGTGGTCGATCTCTACGTACGGACTCGATAAAGACTCCGATGCCTTCTCCGGCCTAATTGGCTGGGCACAACTAGATTCCGACACCGCCGACGATGATGAAGTTCGGCTCGCTGCGACTGCCTTCATGTGGCTGTTCACATCGCCAAACCGCTTTCTTAGGGACACGACCTCAAAGGCGTTGATCTCCCTCCTTTCTCACCGATTGCATCTAGCCGCAGCGCTCATCGGTTCCGCCCGACAGGTCGATGATGCATACGTCCAAGAGCGCATGCTTACGTGCGCGTACGGTGCAGTGCTGGTTGGGGGAGACTCGGATCTCGTCGGCGCTGGTGCAGTATTGGAGACGCTCAAATCTTGGTTCCGTGACGGCGCTCCCGTAGACGTACTCGCGCGCGACTCATCCCGGGGAATCGCAGCGTGGTGCGTCGACCGCGGACTGCTACCGAGGGATCGACTTGCCGACTTTGAGCCTCCATACGACGCGAATCCGCCCACGGAGCCTCCCACACGGGAACAACTTGAATCGACGCACGGTCCAGTCAAGGACGGGGAAGGCAAGTACAAGAGTTGGCGTGCGGGCAGCATCCTTCACTCGTGCTTGGACTGGTACGGAGACTTCAATAAGTACGTCGTCAAGAGTGACGTCGGCTTCTTCAGTTGGCATCCCCTCACAGGACCCCCACCGAAGGGAAGGGATCGCAAGAACCCCCTCGACAGGGTTAACGCCGATTGGGCGGGCAGGTGGATCGCGGCCCGCTCCATCGAACTTGGCTGGTCGGCGGAACGCTTCGAGGACTTCGAAAGAAGCAACGACCTACGGCGCGGCCGCGAAGGCCACAAGGCTGAACGGTTCGGCAAGAAGTACCAATGGATTGCACACCGAGAACTCCTTGGCCGTCTGGCCGACAATTTCCATCCCTCCCACGAGCCCTGGACCGCCGAACGGAACGTCTACGAAGGACCGTGGGAGTGGTTCGGACGAGACTTCGATCCAACCCTTCCACCAAGTGTGCGCATAGGAGGATCTCAAGTATGTCGAGTAGCGCGCGACTCAAACGCCAAGTGGGCAACCCTCACCGCACCGGACATGGATGTGAGTTGCGCACCCGACGAGTGGGCAGCGAAGACCGACGACCTTCCCGCGGCAAAGTCGATGTTCTCCTGCACGGATGCCAAGGGCGAAAAATGGATCGCGATACAGCGATACTCGACCTGGGACCGGGACAATTCACAACGCCGAGGGATGTCGAAAAGAGAGAAGGACGTCTTCTTCCTGCAGTTCTCGTGGCTTCTGCCGCGAGGTCGCGGCAAAGAACTCTTCGACTTCATCGCCGCGAGAGGACTGTCTGGTCGCTGGATGCCAGACGTAAGCAGGCCCCGTCAGCAGTACCTCGGCGAGACAGGGTGGGCTCCTGTATCCGCCACTGCAGGGCCATGGAGTGACTACCACGGGATCCCAGAGGAACTGATCGAAGCCGGCGCCCTACCCAGGCCTGCCGTCGAGCAGTACCTGTGGGAGGGGAGCACCCTGGACTGTTCAATCGACGAGTCCGTCAACTTCTACACTCCGACGTCCGAACTGCTCGGGACCGCCAAGTGGGTTGGCCACCAGCCCGAGTGGACTGCTGATGGGAGAGTCGTCGCACGAGCGATCGAGTTCCCCGAACATGGCGAGACGCAGGGAGTCCTACTAGTCGATCCAGGCTGGCTGAGCGAACGCCTTTCTGACCTCGATTCCGACCTTGTGATCGGCACACTGAGCGAACGTCATGCCCTTCCGATTGACGACGATGACTATCGGAACATGGCGTACTCAGATATTTGGTACGTCGCAATGGCTTCCTCGCACGCAGACATCACAGAACTGGGACCCTTTCTCAGAGTTCGACGAACGGTCGATGAAGGCGCCGAGCCATCTGACCCGTCCGACATCTCAGTTCCGGACGAACCCTTCGATGTCGAGGGCGTCTAGCGCCCGGGCTGCACGCCTCCATCGTCGATGGTCGCCGAATCGATTGGATCCGGTACTCCCGTCCGACCACTGCTGCCGTACCGCGCTAGATCCCTTCCACCTCAACGGGTCGACAGAAGTCCGACCACACAAGTCGAAGACCCGCCTTCCCAAGTTGGCGGGCCTTCGACATCGAGATGTTCAGTTCAGCTGCAGCCAGACGTGCTCCCGCAGCCCTCGCACACGTAGCACGAACCAGCGGCCCGCATCTTGATCCCGCAGGTCATGCACAGCGGCGCATCGGATGCGATTCCGGTGATCTCCTCGAGCAGCTCGGCGCTGGAGCGCGCCGTGCTGGCCTTGGCGACCGGCTTCTCGATGATCTCGAGCACCTCGGCCTCGACCGCATCGTCGATCGCGACATCCAGGTCCGCTGATGCGGCCGGTGTCTGATCTCCGTAGTTGCCCGCGACCACTGCCGCGCGCTCGTCGGCGGTGTGGATGCCGAGTCCTGCACGCGTCTCGTAGGGCAGGTAGTCCAGGGCCAGGCGGCGGAAGATGTAGTCCATGATCGACTGCGAGATCCGGATGTCCGGATCGTCGGTCATGCCGGCCGGCTCGAACCGCATGTTCACGAACTTGCTGACGAACGCCTCGAGCGGCACGCCGTACTGCAGCGCGATGCTGATGGCGATCGAGAACGCGTCCATGACACCGGCCAGGGTCGAGCCCTGCTTGCCGAGCTTGAGGAAGACCTCGCCAAGTCCGTTGTCGGGGTAGGACCCCGCGGTCATGTAGCCCTCGGCGCCTGCGACGGAGAAGCTCGTCGTGACCGACGGGCGGCTCTTCGGCAGGCGGTGGCGGATCGGCTGCCCGGCGAGTGCGGCGGCAACGGCCTCGGCGGTGACGTCGACGATCTCGTCGACCTTCTTCGCCTTGGCATCACTGAGCGGCTGACCAACCTTGCAGTTGTCGCGGTAGATCGCCAGAGCCTTGAGGCCGTACTTCCAGCCCTCGAAGTAGATCTCCTCGACCTCGTCGATGGTGGCTGTCTCAGGCATGTTGACGGTCTTGGAGATCGCGCCGGAGATGAACGGCTGCACCGCGGCCATCATGCGCACGTGGCCCATCGGGGTGATGGAACGCGCGCCCATGGCGCAGTCGAAGACCGGGTAGTGCTCGGTCTTCAGCCCGGGGGCGTCGATGACGTGGCCGTTCTCACCGATGTACTCGATGATCGCCTCGATGGTCTCCTCGGCGTAGCCCATGCGGCGCAGCGCACGCGGGATCGTCTGGTTGACGATCTGCATCGAGCCGCCGCCGACCAGCTTCTTGAACTTGACCAGCGAGAAGTCCGGCTCGATGCCGGTCGTGTCGCAGTCCATCATGAAGCCGATGGTGCCGGTGGGCGCGAGGACCGATGCCTGCGCGTTGCGCCAGCCGTTCTTCTCGCCGATCTTGTTGCCCTCTTCCCACGCCTTGTTGGCGAGCTTGAGGACGTCACCGTCGAGGCTGGTCATGTGACGCACGTTGTCGTTGGCCGACGCGTGCTTGCGCATGACGCGCTTGTGGCCGTCGATGTTGCGGGCGTAGCCCTCGTACGGGCCGACGATGCCGGCGAGCTCGGCGCTGCGCTTGTAGGCCGTGCCCGTCATCAGGCTGCTGATCGCCGCGGCGAACGAGCGGCCGGCCTCGGAGTCGTACGGGAGGCCGGTGGCCATGAGTAGCGCGCCGAGGTTGGCGTAGCCGATGCCGAGCTGGCGGTAGCGACGCGTGGTGTCGCCGATCGCCTCGGTCGGGAAGTCGGCGAAGCAGATGGAGATGTCCATCGCTGTGATGACGAACTCGACGGCCCTGGCGAACCGGGCGCCGTCGAACGTGTCGTCGTCCTTGAGGAACGTCAGCAGGTTCAGCGAGGCGAGGTTGCACGAGGAGTTATCCAGGCTCATGTACTCCGAGCACGGGTTGGACGCATTGATGCGGCCGGTCTCGGGGTTGGTGTGCCAGTCGTTGATCGTGTCGTCGTACTGGATGCCCGGATCGGCGCATGCCCAGGCCGCCTCGGTCATGGTGCGGAACAGCTTCTTGGCATCGACGGTCTCGACGATCGAGCCGTCCATGCGGGCGGTGAGGCCGAACTGCTCGCCGTTCTCCACTGCGTGCATGAACAGGTCGGAGACGCGCACCGAGTTGTTGGCGTTCTGGTACTGCACGGACGTGATGTCCTTGCCGCCCAGGTCCATGTCGTAGCCGGCGTCGCGCAGGACGCGGATCTTGTCCTCCTCGCGCACCTTCGTCTCGATGAACTCCTCGATGTCGGGGTGGTCGACGTCGAGCACGACCATCTTCGCCGCGCGACGCGTGGCGCCGCCTGACTTGATGGTGCCGGCCGACGCGTCAGCACCGCGCATGAAGGAGACGGGGCCGGAGGCCGTGCCGCCCGAGGACTTGAGCAGCTCCTTGCTGGAGCGGATGCGCGAGAGGTTGAGGCCGGCGCCGGAGCCGCCCTTGAAGATCATGCCCTCCTCGCGGTACCAGTTGAGGATCGAGTCCATGGTGTCGTCGACGGCGAGGATGAAGCAGGCGCTGACCTGCTGCGGTGACACGGTGCCGACGTTGAACCACACCGGTGAGTTGAAGCTGAACACCTGGTGCAGAAGCATGTAGGTGAGCTCGTGCTCGAAGATCTCGGCGTCCTGGTCGGTGCGGAAGTAGCCGTACTCGCGGCCGGCCTTGACGTAGGTGAGGACGACGCGGTCGAGCAGTTGCCGAAGGCTCCACTCGCGGCTGTCGGTGCCCACCGCGCCGCGGAAGTACTTGGTGGTGACGATCGTGGAGGCGTTGACGCTCCAGAAGTCGGGGAACTCCACCCCGCGCTGCTCGAAGACAACCTCGCCGGACTTCCAGTTGGTCTGCAGGACGTCGCGACGTTCCCAGTTCACGCCGTCGTAAGGATGCATGCCCTCGGTCGTGTAGAGGCGCTCGATGACGAGGCCCTTGCCCTTCAGGGTGTTGTGAATGAAGGCCTCGGCTGCTGGTGCGCTGGTCTCGACAGACATGGGTGTTGCCTTTCTTAGGAGCGGTTACCGGGAGTGGGAAGTTGAGGGGTCGTGCTGGTCGTGCGGATCGTTCGACGGCGTCTGGGAAGTCTGGGAAGTCGTGTCGTGGTGCGGCTCGCGGCCCGTCGGCTCGCCCTCGGCGCGCAGGAGCGCGATCTCGGCCTCGAAGTCCTCGAGGTTGTCGAAGGAGCGGTAGACGGACGCGAATCGGAGGTAGGCCACCTCGTCGAGCTCACGTAGTGGGCCGAGGATGGCCAGGCCGATCTCCATCGCGGGGATCTCGGCGCTGCCGGTGGCGCGGACGGTGTCCTCCACCTGCTGCGCGAGCAGCGCGAGGTCGTCGTCGTTGACCGGTCGGCCCTGGCAGGCCTTGCGGACTCCGCTGACGACCTTCGAGCGGCTGAACGGCTCGGTGACGCCCGAGCGCTTGACCACGTACAGGACCGAGGTCTCCGCCGTGGTGAAGCGCCGGCCGCAGCCCGAGCACTCGCGGCGACGGCGGATGGCCAGGCCATCGTCGATCGCCCGGGAGTCCACGACCCGCGAATCGTCTTCCTTGCAGAACGGACAGCGCATCAGTGGAACCTCCCGTCACTCTCGTCACATCTGTATCGCCACTTCGTCCCTGCTGTGGATCCAGCTGGGGATGACCTGTGGACGACCTGTAGAGGCAGGGACACAACCTGTGGATGAATAACAAGCATGTGACTACTACATCTAGGGGTAGCAACGTACTCCTGCGCTCTGACATTCCGCAAGGGTGAAACCCCGCGTGTCGCGGCTAATCCACGGCTCGGGGAGGCGAGTCCGTGAGGAAACGAGCTAGCGGGAGACCGGCACGACGATCGACTGGCCTGCCACGACAGTGGTGTCACCGAGCCCATTGAGGCTGCGAATCGCAGACACGGTCTCGCGCGGATCGACGCCCGGGGCGATCTCGCTGGCGATCTGCCACAGGCTCTCCCCCGGCTGCACGACGACAACGCCGGTGGCCCGGCCCTGGTCGACAAGCGAGGTGCCCGCGTCGGCGGAGAACCGCCCGGACGCGATGACGGCCAGCAGCAGGAACATCGAGCTGGCGAACATGAGGACGATGCGTCCGCGGCGGGTCAGGCGCAGCGAGGCCCGATCGGTCGGGGCGGACGTGCGACGGGCTGCGGGCTGCTGCCGGACCTGGCGAAGAGCCGGGCGGGCGGCGGGGAAGGGAGCCGCGAGAGCCATGATCGTGCCTTTCTGCGAGGACGAGATGAGCCGCTCGAACGGGTGTTCGATCGAACGCATGTACGATTTGTAGCACTTTGCGAGCGACACGTCCAGCACCTGTTCGAACATATGTTTGAAATTCCGTCCGTGTCTGGCTACCTTTGCGACACGAAGATTGACGACGAGGTCTGACACACCGACGGGCGAGCGCCCGTCAGACCGGTGTGCTGGACCTCCCGGATGAGGGGACGAACCCGTGGTCGCACGAGTCACCGAACTGCCCGACGGACCGCCCGACGAGACCGGCCTGACCCCTCGCCAGCGTGCGGTCCTGGCCGTCATCCGCGACACCGTCGAGCAGCGCGGCTACCCGCCGAGCGTCCGCGAGATCGGCGAGGGCGTGGGCCTGACCTCCCCCAGCAGCGTCGCCCACCAGCTCACGACCCTCGAGCGCCTGGGCTGGCTGCGCCGCGATCCGAACCGCCCGCGCGCCCTCGTCGTCGCCGATCCCGCCGACATGCCCACCGCGGCGCGCCCCGACTCCCCGCTCGAGGGTGCCGCCCGCCTGCGTGTGGTGCCGATGATCGACGACCCGGAGCAGTCCAACCAGCCGGTTCCCGCCTACATCCCGGTCCTGGGCCGGATCGCCGCCGGCGGCCCGATCCTCGCCGAGCAGGAGGTCGAGGCGGTGTTCCCGCTGCCGCGCGAGCTGGTGGGCGAGGGCGAGCTGTTCATGCTGCGCGTCGTCGGCGACTCGATGATCGACGCGGCGATCTGCGACGGCGACTGGGTGGTCGTGCGCCAGCAGAACAGCGCAGACAACGGCGACATCGTGGCGGCCCTGCTCGATGACGAGGCCACGGTCAAGACCTTCAAGCGCAGCGACGGCCACGTGTGGCTGATGCCGCACAACCCGGCCTACACGCCAATCCTGGGCGACCACGCCACTGTGATGGGCAAGGTCGTCACCGTCCTCCGCCGCCTCTAGAAAGTTCCGTCCTCCTGCTACTTGACCGGTACAGATCGATGCGATACTGTACCGGTATAGCGAGGAGGAACAGATGGCCACGAAAGTCACCCTGGCGACCATCGCCGAGGCAGTAGGCGTCAGCCGCATGACGGTGTCGAACGCGTACTCGCGTCCCGACCAGCTCTCCGCCGAACTGCGGGACCGGATCCTGGCGACTGCGGCCGACCTGGGCTATTGCGGGCCCGACCCGGTGGCCCGCGCCCAGTCCCTGGGGCGCACCGACACGATCGGCGTGCTGTTCACCGACCGCCTGACCTACGCCTTCACCGACGAGTTCGCCGGCCGCTTCCTGTCAGGAGTGGCCAGCGTCGTCGAGCAGGCCGGCCTCGCGCTGTCGGTCCTGTCGAGCCCGCGCGATGAACTGGTCGATGCCGGCGCGGTCGCCACGGCCATGATCGACGGGCTGATCGTCTACAGCGTCGACAAGCACTCCCCCGGCCTGGCGGCCGCGCGTCGGCGCAACCTGCCGCTCGTGTTCGCCGACCAGGCGCCCGAACCCGGCATTGCGTCCGTGCTCGTGGACGACCGCGGCGGCGCGCGAGCCGCGGCGAAGTACCTGCGCGATCTCGGGCACACCCAGGTCGCCATGGTCACCGGCGCGATCGACGCGCCCATCGGCATCGTCGAGATCAACTCCCCGCCCGCGCACCATGTCGCAGGCGAGCGGCTCGCCGGCTGGCGCGAGGGCCTCGGCGAGTCGATCGTCCAGAACTCCGTGCTCGTGAACGTGCCGTGGAACCGCCGCGAGCATGGCCGCGAGGCCGTTGGCCAGGTCCTCGACGGCGGATTCACACCCACCGCCTACGTATGCCTGACCGACCTCATCGCACTCGGGGTGATCGACGGCCTGCGCGAGCGCGGGCTGCGCGTCCCCGAGGACGTGTCGGTCATCGGCTTCGACGACAGCACCGCTGCACAGACCTCGATTCCCCCGCTCACCACCGTGCGGCAGCCGCAGGTTGCCAAGGGACAGTCCGCCGCGTTGCTGCTCATGCAGCGACTGGGCATCGACCTCCCCTCGTCCATGACGCCTCCGGTCCTCACCGACGGATCCGTCCTGCTCGACACCGAACTCATAGTCCGAGACAGCACCGCCAGAATTGGAGAAAGCCATGTATGACCACATCCCGCACCTGATCGACATGGACGCCCTGCTCGTCAATGCGCGCAGCGCTCTGCCCAACGCACCCCAGATCGAGCCGGTCGTCCGCTTTGCCCGGACCCGCAACGCGAGCGCGACTGTGCTCGCACGCCTGGCCGCTCGGCTCGATCGCGCATCGGTGCGCGTTGCGCCGGTCCGCTCGCAGACCTGCGTCAGCGCCTAGGCGACCCAGCGCTCCTGCCGAAGCGTCGTCACCTCGGCGATGCGCTCGAAGTCGGCGTCGCGATGCAGCAGTGTCGCGTCGTGGTTGATTGCGATCGTGGCGATCAGCGCGTCCATCCCCGATCGAATCGTCAGTCCGCGGTCTCGTAGTCGCCTTCGCACACCAGAGGCCTGACGGAAGTCAAGGTCGGGCCGAAGTGAGATCGACGTGAAGCCGTCAAGGAATGCTTCGACATCGTGGATGGCGGGACCGCGAACGCCGCACAAGATCTCCATCATCACGGGTTCGCACGTGAGGATCCCTGGACCTTCGGCCAACTCCTGGAGCTGATCTCGAAGACCCGCGTCCCCTCGGAAGAACTCCACCCAGACGGACGAATCGACGAGAACGCCGCTCACAGGTCGAACGTTCGTTCGCCCGAGCGCATCGCGTCCAGGTCGCCGTCCCATCCGACGCCGCACATCGCGTCCCAGTCCGCCCTCGACGGTCGCGAGGCGAGCAGTCTGCGCAGCGCGAACTCGACGGCGCTCTTCTTGGTCGGCAGGTCGTAGCGGCTCATGCAGGCCGCGATCAGTTCGTCGTCGATACCAATGTTCGTCCTGGACATACACAGACGATACACCTGCCGTGTGTATTGGTCAGCGAGCCAAGATCTCCGCGTTCAGCCGCTCAAGAGCACCCATAACCACTGGTCGGTCGGTCGTGTACCAAAAGGGCGGCAGGCTGTCCCGAAGAGCACGGGAGTAGCCCGAGGTGGCGAGCCGGGAGTCCAGCACGGCGACCACGCCGCGGTCCTCGGTGCCGCGGATGAGCCGGCCGGCGCCCTGGGCAAGCAGCAGCCCAGCCCGTGGAACAGACACCGACCTGAACCCCGAGCCGCCCGCATCGTCGACCGCCTTCTGGCGTGCGGCCAGCAGCGGGTCGTCCGGGCGCGGGAACGGGATGCGGTCAATGACCACGAGGATGCACGACTCCCCCGGCACGTCGACTCCCTGCCACAGCGTCACCGTGCCGAGCAGGGTGCTCGCCGGATCGGCGGCGAACCGCTCGACAAGGGAGCCCACCGCATCTCCGCGGCGCTGCACGAGGATCGGCAGGTCGGGTCGCTTGCTGAACCGCACCCGCAGGTACTCCGCGGCACGCTCGACACCGCGCCAACTGCTGAACAGCGCAAGGGTGCGACCGCCCGCTGCGGTGATGAGGTCGGCTAGCTCATCGAGGGCCTCCATCGCCACGCCGTCGCGGCCGGGAGCGGGCACGTCCTTAGCGACGTAGAGGATGCCCTGCTTCGCGTGATCGAACGGGGAGCCCACGTCGATCGTGGTGGTCTTGCCGTCGTCGAGCCCGAGCGACCTGAGCAGCGAGTCGAATCCCCCGCCGACGGTCAGCGTGGCGCTGGTGATCGCGACCGGCGTCTTGTCGAACAGCGCGCTGCGCAGCAGCCCGGACACCGACAGCGGAGCGACCTTGAGGACGGGCGGACGGTTCTCCCCCGGGTCGAGCCACACGACGTCGTGCTCGCCGGTGAGCAGGAGCGTGCTGGCGACGTCGTAGACCTCCTCGAGCGCACCGCGCGCCTGCTGCCTGGCGGCGAGCGCATCCGGGTCCTTGGAGTCCTTGTCCGCGTTGACCTCGGCCATCGCCTTCTGGCAGGTATCGCGGATCACGGTGACGGCGAGGTTGAGGTCGGTGCTGAGTTCGAGCTGGCGGGTCGGCCCGCTCAGCGCTCCTGCGGCCAGGCGCAGGGAGTCGTCGAAGTCCTCGGCAGCGACCGCGAGGCGCTCGGCCGTCTCCGGACTGAGCAGCTTGCGCGAGCGGCCCATTGCCCGCTCGACCATGGCGACGGACAGCTCGCCGGTCACGGCGGCGGTGGCGCGGTCGACCAGTTCATGGCCCTCGTCGATGATCACGCCGTCGTGCTCGGGCAGCACCGGGATGCCCTCGAGCGCATCGATGGCGAGCATCGCGTGGTTGGTCACGACGATGTCGGCCTCCTGCGCGATCGTCCGGCGCAGCACCGTGAAGCACTCCTCGCCGAACGGGCAGCGGGACTCGCCCATGCACTCGCGGCGGCCCACGGAGAACCCGCGCCACACACGGGGGTCGATGTCGTCGGTGTATTCGTCGCGATCGCCGGTGCTCGTCGACTCCGCCCACTCGCGCACGGCCACGGCCTGCGCGGCGAGCGAGCTCTTGGGAGTCTCGAACAGGGCCTCGGAGTCGTCCTCGGTCGGAGCGCCGTGCAGCTTCTGCAGGCACACGTAGTTGTTGCGGCCCTTGAGGACCGCGAACTTCAGCGGTCGGCCGATGATCGGCGCAAGGGCCTCGGCAACGCGCGGCAGGTCGCGGTCGACGAGCTGCTTCTGCAACGCGATGGTCGCGGTCGCCACGATCACCGCCCCGCCTTCCGGCGCGGTGGCGTGCAGGGCGGCGGGCACGAGGTAGCCGACGGACTTGCCGGTGCCAGTGCCGGCCTGGACCACGGCGTGACCGGAGCCGTCGAGCGCCGCGGCGACGGCCTCGGCCATGCGCAACTGCCCGTCGCGCTCGTCCCCGCCGAGGGTGGTGACGACTGCCGCGAGAGCCGCCTTCAGCGCCTTCTCGTCACGCGCCACTGGCCGCCAGACGCAGCTCGTTGGCCAGCGACTCGGGCACGCGCGCCTGCAGGTGGGTTCCCGCCTCGTCGTGCTCGGTCTTGAGCACCTCGCCTTGACGATGCGCACGGGAGACGAGGTCACCTCGGCTGTACGGCACGACGATGTCGACGTCCTGCAGGAGCGATGGCAGTTCGCGCTCGATGGTGTCGAGCAGCTCGTCGAAGCCGAGGCCAGTCATCGCGGACACGACGACCGAGTGCGGGTAGCGACGCAGCAGGTTCGCGACCGTCTCCGGATCGGCGATATCTGCCTTGTTGATGACGATCAGCTCGGGCACGTGGCCCGCGTCGATGTCGTTGAGCACCTCGCGCACGGCCGCGATCTGCTCGTCGGGCGCGTCGTCGGAGCCGTCGACCACGTGCAGGATCAGGTCGGCGTCGCGCACCTCGTCGAGGGTCGAGCGGAAGGCCTCGACCAGCTGGTGCGGCAGGTGGCGGACGAAGCCAACGGTGTCGGCAACCGTGTAGTCGCGTCCGCTCGGTGTCTTGGTCTTGCGCACGGTGGGGTCGAGGGTGGCGAACAGCGCGTTCTCGACGAGAACGCCGGCGCCGGTCATGCGGTTCAGCACGCTCGACTTGCCCGCGTTCGTGTAGCCGGCGATGGCCACGGCCGGAACGCCAGCCCGATGGCGCGCGGCGCGCTGGGTCGTGCGCGACTTCTCCATGTCCTTGAGCTGGCGACGCAGCTTGGACATCTGTGAGCGGATACGCCGACGGTCCGTCTCGATCTTCGTCTCGCCGGGACCACGCGTGCCCACTCCGCCGGACGCGCCGCCGGCACGACCGCCGGCCTGGCGCGAGAGCGACTCGCCCCAGCCGCGCAGGCGCGGGAGCAGGTACTGCATCTGCGCGAGCGAGACCTGAGCCTGGCCCTCGCGGCTGCGTGCGTGCTGGGCGAAGATGTCGAGAATCAGCCAGGTCCGGTCGACGACCTTGACCTTGACGATCTCCTCGAGCTGGCGCAGCTGGCCCGGAGTGAGCTCGCCGTCGCAGATGACGGTGTCGGCCCCGGTCGCGACGACGATCTCGCGCAACTCCTTGACCTTTCCCGAGCCCAGGTACGTGGCCGGGTCGGGGGTGTCGCGGCGCTGGATGACCCCCTCGAGCACCACCGATCCCGCGGTCTCGGCGAGCAGGGCGAGCTCGGCGAGGCTGCGCTCGGCGTCGCGGGCCGTGCCGTCGGTCCAGATGCCGGCGAGGACGACGCGCTCGAGGCGGACCTGCCGGTACTCGACCTCGGTGACGTCCTCGAGCTCGGTCGACAGGCCCTGGACGCGCCGGAGCGCCTGGCGTTCCTCACGCTCGTAGTCGCCAGTCGCGTCGCCCAGGGGCACGTAGGCGTCGGAATCGTCGATGTCGTCTCGCATTGTGGGTCCAGCGTGTCATGCGCTCCCTCGTCGGCAAAGTCGTGGTCTCGGGCTGGGGAGACGCAGCCCTAGCCGTGGCTACGGTGGGCGGGTGAGCAACGCCCCCGCGACACGACGACCGGCGGGCGCATGGCAACTGCGCGTCATGGCGACAGTTCTGGTCGGAATGGGCGCCGGCTATCTCGTCGCCCAAGCGGTCGGCCGTCGCGAGGATGCCATCCAGGCGGCAATCGTCTGTGGACTGACCTTCGCGGCAGGAAGCAAGGGACGACTGAGCACGTCCCTTCCGGTCGCGGTGGCAGTCGGGGGAATCGTCGTCATCTTCAGCACTGTCGGAGCGCTGACCACCGGCGATCCGTGGTGGTCAGCGCTCGCGATGGCACTGGTCGCCTTCGTCACCACGGTCATGACGGCGGCAAAGCCGGTCGGCCTGCTCATCGGCATGGTGGCCTCGTATGCCTACTTCCTCGTGACATCCGTCGGCGTCCTCGCCGCCGACGCCATCGGGCGCGACCTGGGACAGATCGGCATCCTCGGACTCATCGGCTACGCGGTCGGGCTCGCACTGGTCACCGCTCGTGCGAGCGTCGAGCAACTCCTCGGCACTGCGCCCGCACCGGCTATACGTTCGACCAGCCCGTCGCTGGTGGCTCCGATGCTGACGTCGGTTCGCACCTTCGACCACACCGCCAAGGATGCGGTCCGGCGCGCGATCGCCCTCGGCATCGCCATGTTCGCCTTCCAGACGGTCGCCGACCATGACGCGTTCTGGGTGCTCCTCACCGTGTTCGTCATCCTGCAGCCGAACGGACGCTCGACGGTGCGCTCAGCGATCATCCGGGTGACGGGAACGTTCGTCGGCGTCATGGCAGTCGTGATCATCGCTCCCTACCTTCCCGACGCGGCCGCACTACCCATCGCCGTGCTCTGCCTCGCAGCTTCGCTCGCCGCGTCGGTCCGGTCGTCGACGCTGTCGGCAGCCCTCGGCGCGGCCGCCGCCTCGGTCTTCGCGGGCCTGCCGCACGAGGACATCGTCGGCTACGCGGGCGCGCGCCTGCTCGACACGGTCATCGGTGCTCTGCTAGCCCTCGCCGCCGGCTACCTGCTCTGGCCGCGGTCTCGTCCCAGGTCCGACGCTGTCCCCGCAGACCTCGCGGGCGCGGCGTCGGAGGCGGGGATCTCCTCGACCTGACCATCAACCACATGCCAGCGACGGGTCAGCCGCACGGTGTCGAGCATGCGGCGGTCGTGCGTGACGAGGAGAACGGTGCCGTCGAAGGACTCGAGCGCGTCCTCGAGCTGCTCGATCGCGGCGAGGTCGAGGTGGTTGGTGGGCTCGTCGAGGACCAGCAGGTTCACGCCGCGCGCCTGGAGAAGTGCCAGCGCCGCGCGGGTGCGCTCGCCCGGCGACAGCGAATCGGCCGATCGCCCGACCTGGTCAACCCCGAGTCCGAACTTCGCGAGCAGGGTCCGCACGTCGGCGGTTGGCCAGTCCGGCACCTCGCGGGAGAACGCGTCGGCGAGTGTCTGCTCGCCCTCGAACAGCGCACGTGCCTGGTCCACCTCGCCGACGACTACTCCAGACCCCAGGCTGACCGAGCCGGTGTCCGGTGCGAGTCGCCCAAGGAGCAGCGCGAGCAGCGTGGTCTTGCCCGAACCATTGGCCCCCGTGACGGCCACGCGGTCCCGGCTCGTGAGCTGGAGGTCGATCGGTCCGAGGACGAAGTCCCCACGGCTCACCGTCGCGGCTCGCGCGACCGTGACGACGTCGCCGGACCGCGGCGCGGCGGCGATCGTGAACTCCAGCCGCCATTCCTTGCGCGGCTCGTCGATCACCTCCAGCCGCTCGATCATGCGCTCGCTCTGACGCGCCTTCGCAGCCTGCTTCTCCGACGAGTCGGCCCGAAATGCCGCCCCGATCTTGTCGTTGTCGGGCTTCTTGCGCCGGGCATTCCGCACGCCCTTGGCCATCCAGGCCCGCTGGGTGCGGGCGCGCAGCTCGAGCTCGGCCTTGCGTCCGGCGTACTGCTCGAAGTCCTGTCGTGCCTTCCGCCGGGCGACCGAGCGCTCGTCGAGGTAGGCCTCGTATCCGCCGCCGTACGTCACGATCCGCTGCAGGCTGCGGTCGATCTCCACGATCGAGGTCACCGTGCGGGCGAGGAACTCGCGGTCATGGCTCACGACGACGACCGGCGCCTCGCGGCTGTCGACGAACTCCTCCAGGAGATCAAGACCATCGGTGTCGAGGTCGTTGGTCGGCTCGTCGAGCAGGTAGACGTCATACCGCGAGAGCAGCAGGGCGGCCAGCCCCACGCGTGCGGCCTGGCCACCGGACAGGACGGTCATCGGCACGTCCAGGTCCACGTCGAGCCCGATGTCGTCGACCACCACGGCCACACGCTCGTCAAAGTCGGCAGCCCCAAGCGCGAGCCACGACTCCAGCGCGTCGGAGTAGGCGTCGGCCGACTCGTCGCTGCCGTCGGCAAGCGCTGCCGACAGCCGCTCGAACTCCGCCTGGGCATGCTGAACGCCCGTGCGGCGGGAAAGATGCGCGCGCACCGACTCGCCGGGCACGCGCTCAGGCTCCTGGGTCAGGTAGCCGATGCGGGCGCTCGACGGGGCGACCTTGACCGACCCGGACTCGGGCGGCAGCACTCCGGCGAGGATGCGCAGCAGCGTGGTCTTGCCAACACCGTTCGGACCGACAAGTCCGACGACGTCGCCGGGGGCTACGTCGAGGTCGAGGCCGGAGAACAGCTCGCGGTCACCGTGGCCGGCGCTGACGCCCCGCGCATGAATCGATGCCGACATGGTCACCATCCTCTCCCACGCCGACCTTGAGGTTCCGCCCACTTCCGGCGCCGAAAACTGGGCGGAACCTCAGGGTCGGCGGGAGGGGTTAGAGCGGGAGGAGGACGGTGCCGCGGGCGACGAGGTCGGCCGAGCCGTTCAGCAGCATCGCGCCAGACGCGGTCTCGGTCACGTTGACGGTGCCGCCGGGAACGTCGACCTGCCACACGGACTCGCCGACGAGATCGGGCTCGGAGCGACGACGGGCCGCCCACGCGACCGCGCAGGCGCCGGTGCCGCAGGACAGGGTCTCGCCGACGCCGCGCTCGTGCACCCGCAGTGCCACGTGGCGCTCGCCCAGCTCGGTGACGAACTCGACGTTGACGCCGTCGGGGAACACATCGCCCGGGGTGACCTCCGGCGCGGTGCGCAGGTCGCCCGCATCGGCGAGGTCCTCGACGAACGCGACCGCGTGCGGGTTGGGCATGTAGACGGCGGTGGCGGGCCAACTGCGGTCTCCGACCGTCACGACCGGCGAGGCCTTGCCGCGCGGAGTCGTCGCGATGCCCATGTCGATCGTGATCGTGCGGTCCTGGTTGATCGTGACGCTGCGCAGGCCGCCACGCGTCGCGATGACGATGTCGTTGTCGGTGACGAGGCCGGTCGCGTCGAGGTACCTGACGAACACGCGTGCCCCGTTGCCGCACATCTCGGCGAGCGACCCGTCGGCGTTGCGGTGGTCCATGAAGAACTCGGCCACCTGCGCGAACTCGGCGAACTCAGGCACGTGCTCGGTGCGTACGACGCGGAGCACACCGTCGGCTCCGATACCGATGTGGCGATCGGCGATCCAGCGCACCTGCTCGGCGGTCAGATCAAGGCGCCCATCGACATCGGGGATCACCACGAAGTCATTTCCGGTGCCGTGGCCCTTGACGAAGGGCAGTTCATTGAGGCGGGCCATTTGGGTGACTCTATCTCCCGGTGGTCAGCCCGCCGTGGCTCCCGAGCGCCGGTAGGCCTCGGCGACCGTGGCAATCACCGAGGGCCAGGCCTCGTCGGGCGTGGTCGTGCGGTTGACCTCCGCGATCCGGTCGAGCAGGTTGCGGTCCCGTCCCAGGCGGGCGATGGCACGCACCATGCCGCGATCGTCGTCGGCGAGCAGCCCCTGCACGCCATCGCGGATGAACTCGGTCGTCCCCGTCTGGGACCGCGCGACCACCGGGATTCCTGCGGTGCGGGCCTCGAGCGCAGCGAGCCCGAAGGACTCCTTGATCGAGGGCTGCACGTAGACATCCGAGTTCGCGAACACGCCCTTGATGCCATCGCTGTCCAGGCGGCCGGCGAATGTGATCGTCGACTGCAGTCCGTTCTCACGCACATACCGCTCGGCGCGCGATCGCTCGGGTCCGTCGCCTACGAGAACGGCACTGACGGCGACGTCGCCGCGCAACTGGACTGCGGCGGCCTCGATGATGCGCACGAGCGGCTGGGTGCGCTTGCGCGGCGCCATGCGCATGACGCTCGCCAGCCGCAGACGAGTCGGATCAGCGGCCGAAGGCGTGATCGTCCACGCTGCAGGGTCGATGCCATTGGGTACGACGAGCACCTCGCCCGCACCCGAAACCGATCCTGCGATGCGACGGGCTGCGACCGAGCTGACGGCGCTGAGAGTTGCGCCCCAGCGGGACCACCGAAGAAGCGCGTCGGATGCCGCGAATCCGGGGCCGGCGATCGGACCCCAGACGCTGTGGATCGTGACGAGGGTCGGGATGCCACGCTTGCGGGCCGCGCGGATCGAGCTCCACGCGAACGGCGACACGACGCCCGCGTGCACGTGCACGACGTCAACCGGATGGGCGTCGAGCAACGCACCGACCTCGCGACCGGTCCGCGGGTGCACCGGAAGTTCGAACGGGATGTGGGCAGCGACGCGATGGACTGTCACGCCGTCGACCACGTCGTCTCCAGCGAACACGTCACCGCGACCGGGAGTTGCCGTGATGACCCGCACCTCGTCGCCCGCAGCGAGCTGATGGGCCGCGAGTCCGGCAACCTGCATCTCGATGCCGCCGGTACGCGGCGCGTAGCAGTCGCTGACGTGGGCGATCCTCACGACGGGCAACGCTAGTGCGTCACCTTGAGCCCGACGACGCAGGCGACGATGCCGAACAGAAACACGATCTTGAGGACCGAAACCGATTCGGCACCCGTCGCCATCGCGTAGGCGACGGTGAGGACGGCCCCGATGCCCACCCACACGGCATACGCCGTGCCTACGGGCAGATCGCGCATGGCGAAGGCGAGTCCGCCCATGCTCGCGAGCAGCGCGAGGACGAAGACGACCGTCGGAATGAGCCGACTGAAGCCCTTGGACAGGCCGAGCGAGGTCGCCCAGACCGCTTCAAGGCACCCGGACAAAATGAGAATGAGCCACGACATGACATCCCCTAGAGCGCCGTCTTGTCGCATTCCGGGTACGGCACCGCTCGTCCGGGAGCCTTGAGGGGCTCAGGAAGCAAGTGTCGCAAACGCCAACGCCGATGGCAAAGCCGAGCACGCGGACGGCACAATGTGCGGACCATGACAGCCGCGCCCCGCACCCTCGTTTTCGTCCATGCCCATCCCGACGACGAGGCGCTGCTGACGGCCGGAACGATGGCCCGCGCCGCGGCCGAGGGCCATCGCGTCGTGCTGATCGTGGCCACCGACGGATCGGCCGGGCTCGCCTCGTCGCAGTACGCGGCCAATCTCGGCTCGACGCGCATGTCGGAGGTTGCGGAGTCCGCGGCCGCACTGAACGTGGCGCGCGTGGTGTCCCTGGGCTACCCCGACTCGGGCCTCCACGGGGAGGTCGAGGGCGGCTTCGCGCACGCGGGGAAGTTCACCATCGGCAAGCAGATCGCTGCCGTCTGCAACGAGGAGAACGCCGACGTGCTCGTCGGCTACGACCCCTCGGGCGGGTACGGCCATCCGGACCACCTGCAGGTGCATCGCTCGGTGCGCCTGGCGAGCGTGCTGTGCACGAGGCCTCCGCGACTGTTCGAGGCCACGCTCCCCCGCGAGCCGATCGCTCGCGCTGTGCATGCCGCAGCAGCGGTCCGCGCGACGCCGTCAGACTTCTCACCAGCCGAGTTCGACGCGGCATGGACCCCGCGCGCGGAGATCACCCATCGCGTCGACGTCCGCAAGTACCTTCCTGCCAAGCGCGCCGCACTGCGAGCGCATGCATCGCAGGCGAGCGCGGATGGAACGGTGCGCACCCTCGCCGTGCTGACAAAGCTGCCGTCGCCCGTGCAGAAGATCCTGCTCGGCACCGAGTACTACGTGTCGGTGTCCGACCCCCAGGCGGCCAGGACGTCTTCAACTGCGGTCGACGAGTCGTAGGGAATCCACTCGATTCGCGGGTCCCGCCGGAACCACCGCTGCTGGCGCCGCGCGAACTTCTTGGTTGCGTCGATCGTGTCCTGCCGAGCCTGGTCCTCCGTGCAGGTCCCGTCGAGGAACGCGAGCACCTGCTGGTAGCCCAGCGCACGTGACGCCGTCGGGGCATCCGCCAGGCCCTGCAGCCCGCGCACCTCGTCGACGAACCCGTCGGCCCACATCCGGTCCACGCGCTGTGCGATTCGTGCGTCCATCTCGTCGCGCGGAATCTCCAGACCGATTCGCGCGGCGGGGTAAACGCCGACCGGCTCAGGCAGGCGCGCGACGAAGGGCTCGCCCGTGAGCTCGACGACCTCGAGGGCGCGAACGACCCGGCGGCCGTTCGTCGGCAGGATCGCCTCCGCGGCGGCGGGATCGACCTCGCGCAAGCGCTCGTGCATCGCAACGGCGCCGACCTCCTCGAGGTCGGCCTCGAGTCGCGCGCGAACCGCAGGCTCCGTGCCGGGGAAGCTCAGGTCGTCGAGCACAGCCGACACGTACAGGCCGCTGCCGCCGACGACGATCGGCACGGCACCGCGTTTGCGGATGTCGTCGATGCTGCGCCGAGCGTGCTCCTGGAACTCCGCGACAGTGACGAGGTGCGAGGGCTCCCACTCGTCGAGCAGGTGATGCGGGATCCCGCCGCGTTCCTCAACTGTCGGCGTCGCGGTGCCGATGTCCATCCCGCGATAGACCTGCATCGAGTCCGTGCTGACGATCTCTGCCGGTGCGCCCATCGCGTGTGCGACCGCCACAGCGAGGGCGGACTTCCCCGACGCGGTAGGACCGACGAGGGCAAGGACGCGCATCGATCAGGAACGGACGACGGGCATGCCGAGCAGTACGCCAGCCGGCTCGGGGGCTCGATCTGAGACATCGCCCGCACGCGTGCGGCGCAGCGCGAGGACGCGATCGGCGACAAGGTGATGAGGAGCCGCATACGTGATCTCCGCAGTGACGATGTCACCGGGACGCGGAATGCCCACAGACGGATCGACGGCGACGTGCACGAGCCGATTGTCAGGAGCGCGTCCGGACAGCCGCTCCGTCGCCTCGTCCTTGCGTCCCTCGCCGTTGGCGATGAGGACGTCGACAGTCCGTCCGACCTGCGTGAGGTTCTCCTCCCACGCGATGTCGTTGGCGAGCTCGACGAGCCGCAGGTAGCGCTCCTGCACGACCTCGCGCGGGATCTGATCGGGCATCGTCGCGGCTGGCGTGCCTGGTCGCTTGGAGTACTGGAATGTGTAGGCGCCGGCGAAGCGAGCCTCGCGCACGACGTGCATCGTGTCGAGGAAGTCGCGCTCGGTCTCGCCGGGGAATCCCACGATGATGTCTGTCGTGATCGCCGCGTCCGGGAGCGAGGCACGCACGTTGGCGATGATGCCGAGATAGCGCTCCTGGCGATACGAGCGACGCATGCGCTGCAGCACGTCATCGGATCCTGATTGCAGCGGCATATGCAGCTGCGGCATCACGTTCGGCGTCTCGGCCATCGCGGCGATGACGTCGTCGGTGAAGTCGCGTGGATGGGGACTGGTGAATCGCACGCGCTCGAGCCCGTCGATTCCCCCGCACGCGCGAAGCAGGTTCGAGAACGCCTGACGGTCGCCGAACTCCGAGCCGTACGCATTGACGTTCTGGCCGAGCAGCGTGATCTCCAGGACGCCCTCGTCGACGAGTGTCTCGATCTCCTTGAGGATGTCGCCTGGCCGACGGTCCTTCTCCTTGCCGCGCAGCGCGGGCACGATGCAGAACGTGCACGTGTTGTTGCACCCGACGCTGACCGACACCCACGCGGAGTACGCGCTGTCGCGGCGAGTGGGCAGGTTCGACGGGAAGGTCTCCAGCGCTTCGAGGATCTCGACCTGCGCCTCCTGCTCGATGCGCGCGCGCTCGAGGAGGACCGGCAGCGATCCGATGTTGTGGGTACCGAAGACCACATCGACCCACGGCGCCTTAGCGAGGATCTCCCCTCGGTCCTTCTGCGCGAGGCATCCGCCGACCGCGATCTGCATTCCAGGATGTCCCGCCTTGACGGGGACGAGGTGGCTGAGGTTGCCGTACAGGCGGTTGTCGGCGTTCTCGCGGACCGCGCACGTGTTGAAGACGACGACGTCGGCTTCCTCGCCCTCCGGAGCCGCGAGATAGCCCGCGTCCTCGAGAAGACCACTGAGGCGTTCGGAGTCGTGGACGTTCATCTGGCACCCGTAGGTGCGGACCTGATAGGTGCGACTCACCCGCGAAGCGTACGCGAATGGCACTCACGAGTTTGAAAACCGTCTCGCGCGGGCATAATCCCTCCCGTGGCCGACTGCCGGCTCTTTGAGGGGGAAAGTTGTCTCGCTCGCGCTCGCTGATGTTTGCAATCTCTGGTGTGGTCGTGCTGGCAGGGCTCGGCTCTGTGAGTGCCGCGTCTGCCGCGCCTCTGGCCAAGCAGAAGTGCACGATCGTTGGTACCAATGGCGACGACTTCCTGCAGGGCACGAGTGGCGATGACGTCGTCTGCGGCCTCGGTGGCGATGACGTCTTGCTTGGCCTCGATGGTGATGACGTCATACGTGGAGGTCGCGGTGATGACCTCATCGTCGGCGGCCACGGCGACGACCGTCTGAGCGGCGGAGCGGGCAAGGATGAACTCCAAGCAGGCGTCTCACAACACCAGATAGTCATTCAGTACGACGTCACGAATAACTCGCAAAGCCACGACATAGTGGCGGAACCGGGCGGCTGCGCCAGCGGCAGCCTGAATGCGGCACGGGGTGGCGGCCAGGGCTACTTCAGGGTGCTGGATGGCGAATGCGTTGGCCGCGTGCTGCTCACCGGCGTCAATGGCAATACGTTCTCGGCTGACGTTCCCGGCTCATGTTCTTGGGCGCCCGGCAAGCCGTGCAACATCGACCGGCGCGCCGGAGATCGCCGTGTCGAAGGCGACAGGGAGATCTTCATCTACAAGCTGACGATCAGCTAGCGTCCGCCTCCGATTCTCACGTCGGCAAGGACCCAACCCCGTCCTAGCCCCAGCCGACGAGTTGCGAGCACTCAACTGCGTTGCTCGTCGGACCCGTTAGCACGTTGTCGGGATACGGCCACGTCGGCGTGAACATCAGCTTCACTCCGCCGTCGGGCGATACGGCGCAGTTCGCGCGCTCGCCCGCGAGCATGTCAGGCCATAACGGAGCGGCGAACGTTCGGAACGCCGATGCCTCGAATCCGGGGATGCTCAGGACGATTACTACGACCGCGACAAGGCCCATGATCAGCTCGCGCCGAGCAGGCAGCCAGCGATCGAGGGCGATGAGCGCGGCTGCGGTCCACGCGAGTGCCGCAGCCACGAAGTAGCGGTTGTTCGGCTCGCCCGCGACAGCCGGCAGCACGCCCATCGCAATCCCCAGGAGCAGCAGCATGCCGATGCCGTTCGCGAATGGTGAGAACCGCGGAAGCAGCAACGCGACGGCAACGGCCACCAGCACGATCGACAGGACCAGCCCGAGGGTCGAGACCCATCCGGTCTGCAGGATGGACGCCAAGGATCCGTCCTCGGCGAGGCCGGGGTTGCCTCGCCAGAACGTGAGTACTGCACTCGGCGCCGTTCCCGCCCACTCCCGAACCGAGTCCAGGCTCCAGACGATCTTGCGCGGGTTCGCTGCGGTCACCGCCGCTATGCCCTGAAGAACCAGTCCGATCAGCAGCGCGGCCGCCGAGGCGATCGCTCCGGACCGCGGGATCCGTCCCCTGATGCCGTGGACGACCACGATGACGAGAAGTACGGCCGTGACCGGGTTGCTCATCTCAGCGAGGAAGAGCAGGAGGGCGACCGCAACGGTGGGGAATCGACCCACCGGGGGCAGGCTGATCGCGAGCGCAGCGACGAACGGGATCACCATGTAGCTGTTGGCCGTCGAGTTGATCGCCTCGATGCCCATCAACGGCAGGATCGTCGGCAGCATCGCGACGAGACCGGAGACCACCCATCCGCATCCCGCCGCCCTCAAGATCACGACCACGAGAGCCGCGAGCAGGGCCGCGAGCAGCGCAGCAACGACGTTCGATACCAGCGGCCACGAGTCGAGCGGGAACACGCTCACAGGAATTGCCGCAAGCCGCGGCAGCCCGAGCACGTAGCCCGCGTACGGCTCCGCCGTGCACGAGATCGGGCCGTGCATCTTCACGCACTGTGCGAAAAGACCGTCCTCTGCCCAGACCAGGTCCGACAGTGCGTCGTGGTTGGCGACCAGGATGCGGGCGATCGACGTGAGCCCGGCGAGGAGCCCAACTCCGACTGCAACCCATGCCGTGGTCGCGCGACTCGTCACGCCTCCGAACCTATCCGGGGCGGGCTGAGCAGAGGCGGTATTCAGATCTCATCCCACGGCGTGGACTCATACAGTCCGGTGAGCAGTTCGACGACCGGAGCCGGGTCGCCGAGAACCTGAGCGCCGATGCGTCCCACCGGCGCGACACCCACGGAATTGCTCAGGAAGGCTGCAGAGAACTCCGACATGTCGCGGACATTGACCGGCTCACTCACCGACTCGATTCCCTCGCGTTCACATGCCTCCTCGAGCAGGCTCTTCGTGATGCCCTGGAGCGCCGGCTGCGCCGGCCACACGATCCTGCTGCCGTCCGGGAATCCGATGTTCGCGCCCGTCGTCTCTGATATCCACCCGTCGGCAGTGGTGTGGAGCGCGTCGTCGAACCCGGTCCGCTGCGCGACGACGGAGTGATAGATCTTGCTGAACGTGCCCATGTGCTTCATGTGCGCGAACGGGTGTTGGTAGTCCACGGGCAGCAGCGCCACCGGTTCGGTCGAGGCATCGACCGGCGGACGCTGGACGGTCATGACGTCGACCGTTCCCGGCTCGGTCTCGAAGAACACCGTCCTCAAGTAGCAGTCGGGCAGGTCGACGATGGCGGCCCGCATGTACTCGCGAACGACGTCGAGGTCGATGTCGTTCGCGAACAGATCTCGGTGCGTTCGCGCGATCCGATCCAGATGGAGCTCGAGGCCGCGAACCCTGCCTCCGCGGACCTGCATCGCGGTGTAGTGCCCGTAGTTGATCAGGGCCGGATGAGTCAGCCCGTCGGGGCCGGGAGGATGCCCGTTGACCAGTACACGAAGAAGCCCCGCACTGCTGAGCTGGTCAACAGTGCGGGGCGTCACGTTCGCGCGTTTCGGTGCGGTCTTAGCTGGCGGCGGGCGACGGGGCTGGCAGGCACTGCGTCGAGGCCGCGGTCATGACTTCCTGCGTCTCCGCCGAAGGCGTGCCGTCCTTGATCGTCTGGAGCTCGCCGGCGTCGAGGGACTCGATCGCGTTGATGACGCAGTCGATCTGCTCTGCTGTGGCGCCGGACGCCTCGCCGTCGGCACGCAGCTCGTCAATGAGCGTCTGGCGGTCGGGCGTCTCGACGAGCTCGCTCGACTCAGCGCTGGGTGCCGTGCTCGCGGCCGGAGCCGAGCTCTCGACCGGCGCGACGCTCGAGCTGGTGTCACTGCTGCTGCTACTGCCGCATGCGGCGAGGGTGAGCGTCAAGGCGACGCTGGCGAAGATGGCGGCGGTGCGCTTCATGACAACTCCAGTTGGATCATGGATTGGTGGGAGGTGTCGAGGCTACACGAGCGGTGTTTCCCTACTTCGCGATCAAGCACTGGGCGGCTACGAGGGTGTAGGCCTGCTGTGTCGCTGCGTCGGCCGTGTCGGCTCCGATCGCCTTCAACTGCTCGATGCTCAGGTCACCGAGACCGTCGACGATGCAGGTGGCCTGCTCCTCGGTCAGCCCGCTCATGATCGCCGCGGCACGCACGCCGTCGAGAATCGAGGCCTTGGGATCGGGAGTGCTCGTGCTGCTGCAGGCACTGAGTGCGAGAACTCCCGCGACGATGACCAGGATCGTGCGCTTCATGCGGCTCCAACCGTCGGTGTGGCTTCCTGCACGGAGGCGTAGTACGCCTCCTCCTTGTCGCGGCGCGGGTAGACGAAGAAGACCAGCACCATGCCGAGAAGAGTAAGCAGCAGCGCGACGCCGATGGCCAGCGACTTGCCATCGATGAAGGCCTCGGACGCCGCCGAGATGATCTGCGCCTGGGCGGACGCCGGGTACGACTGGGCGACCTCGGCAGCTCCCTCGAACGATGCGGTCATCTGCTGGGCCGCATCGGTGCTGATCTGCGACGCCTGATCGGGCGGGAGGCCGGCGAGGTCGGCAGCGATCTTGCTGGCGTACGCCGCAGCGAGCAGCCCGCCCATGATCGCCTGGATTATCGCGCCGCCGAGGTCACGCGTGAGGTCCAGGAAGGCTGAGCCCATGCCGGCTCGGACCGGCGGCACAGACGACATCAGCGAACGCGAGGCCGGCGTAGCGGCGAGGCCGACCCCGATGCCGACCAGGGCGTACGCGCCGAGCACCCAGCCCATGGACACGTTGTCCGTCCACGTGACGAGCATGACCGTGAAGGCCGCGGCGACCGCGCCGAGTCCGAGCATGAAGGCGAACTGCGAGCCGAATGCCGGGATGAGCCGGCCCGCCACCTGCCCGAAGATCGCGGTGCCGATCGCCGCGGGAAGCACGACGGCGGCGGCGGCGAGCGCGGTGTAGCCCAGGACGTTCTGGGTGAACTGCTGGCCGATGAACATCGCGCCGATGAGCGAGCCGAAGGTGATGCCGCCCGCGACGAAGGCGACCCAGAACGTGCGGGCCTTCGCCAGTGGCAGCGATACGAGCGGGCGTGGGGCCTTCGTCTGCCGCCAGACGAACGCGATGAGCGCGACTGCTCCTATGGCCAGGATCGCCAGCCACTGCGCGTCGATTCCGGCGTCTGCCTTCTCAATGGTCAGCACCAGGCCGGCCACGCCGATGATCGACAGCACTCCCCCGAGATGGTCGACGCGGAACCTCTCCTCGAATGCCTTCCAGGGCAGGACCCACAGCCCGATGAGAAGCGCGACGATGTCGAGGGGAATGGCAATGAGAAAGACCGATCCCCACCAGAAGTACTGCAATAGCCACCCGCCGATGACCGGGCCGAGCGCCGCGACTCCCCCGCCGAGGCCCGACCACAGGGCGATGGCGCGAACGCGTGCATTCCCCCGGAACAGGGCCGCGATGAGCGACAGGGTCGTCGGGAACAGGAGTGCGGCGGCGAACCCGCACAGGAATCGCGCGACGGTCAGCATCTGCGGCGACGTTGACCATGCCGCGAGCATCGACGTGGGGATGGTGAGCAGGCAGCCAAGGACGAACAGCAGCTTGCGCCCGTACCGATCACCGATCGAGCCGAGGTACAGCACCGTCGACGCGAGCCCCAGGGCGAAGGCGTCACCGATCGTCGCCAGCTGGTCCTGAGTAGCCCCGAGGTCGGTCCCGATCGTCGGGAGCGCCACGTTGGCGACGCTGAGGTTGATGTTGGCGACGATGGCGCCGGTCACGAGGGCCAGCAGAACGAGCTGGCTGCGCGCGGGGCGGTCGGCAGGCGAGGGGATGCTCACGGCCACAACGTATTGGCTCGCGCGCCGCAACGCGGCCATGTAACCCCGAGAGGTGATCGCGTGAACATCAGGGGAATCTCAGGGTCGCTCCCCGATGCGACGGTGTGCTTGCGCTGCAAGGGTTCCTCCGATCGGGAACAGCGTTTCAGCACTTTGCAGGCGCCGTTTCAGGTCGTTTGGGACGTCGCCGTCCGCTGGTAGTCTCCGCACGCAAGATCACGCCGGGAATGAGGAGTTGCAATGACGAGAATCTCTCAGTGGGCTGTACGCCATCCGATCTTTGGATTGGTGTCGTGGTTCGCGATCATCGGCATCCTCATCGTGCTGCTCACGCAGTTCAAGGGTGACTTCAACGATGACTTCGGCCTGCCCGCTTCCGAGTCAACGACGGCGCAGGATCTGCTGAAGGAGATCTCCGGCGGCGGCGCAGGAACGGGATCGGGGCTCGACGGTCAGGTCGTGTGGCGTGCCGAGAGCGGCAAGGCCACCGAGGGCGCGGCCGCAGCGGACATCAGCGCGGCCCTCACCGAGATCTCCGGCCTCCCCGGTGTCACATGCGTCATCTCCCCCCTCGGCGAGCCGATCGGATCGGCGTGCGCACCGGCCCAGGCCCCGACCGGCGACCCCGCAGCGCAGGCTGCCGCGCTCGCAGCGCTGCCGCCCGAGGCGCTCGGCCCGATGTCGCACTTCGGCCAGGCAGGCGTGAGCCCCGACGGCACGATCGCCTACGCCACCGTGCAGTTCGCCGGCGAGAGCCAAAGCGACCTTCCCACCGAGCAGATCGCCGCAGCGCTGAACGTCGTCAAGGCAGTTAACGGCACCGACGGAGTAACCGTCGGCGCGAATGGCGTCTTCACCTACGTCCAGGGCGACCCGCCCTCATCTGAGGGAATCGGCATCCTCGTCGCGTTGACCATCTTGATGTTCGCGTTCGCGTCGGTACTCGGAGCGTTCCTGCCCGTGTGGACAGCCGCCATCTCCGTTGGCATCAGCACCGCGGTCGTCGTGCCGATCATTGCGAACTTCTTCTCCGTCGCTGCCTTCGCGCCGTTCCTCTCGTCGATGATCGGACTAGGCGTCGGCATCGACTACTCGCTGTTCATCATCAACAGGTATCGAGAGGCCTTGATCCATGGCCGCGAGCCGCGCGAGGCCGCCCTCGAGGCGGTTCGCACGTCGGGACGGGCGGTGCAGTTCGCGGCCCTCACGGTGATCATCGCCCTGCTCGGCCTTTTCATCATGGGCATCTCCTTCTTCAACGGCGTTGCCCTCGCCGCCGCCGGTACCGTGGTGATGGTCGCGCTCGGCGCCCTGCTTCTGCTGCCGTCAATCCTGGCGCTGCTCGGCACGTGGGCCTTCGTCGGACGCATGGCCTGGGTCACCAACGCCGAGGCAATTCCCCGCCAGAAGGCCAAGGGAGTACTGCACGGCATCGCCGTGGTCTTCCGGTGGATCGGCTGGATCCTCGTCCTGCCCGTGACGGTGATCGGTTGGCTGTGGCGCAGGCTCGTCCACCGCGGCAAGGCGCCCGATGCGCATACCCCGAGTGCGTTCGCTCGCTACGGCGAGTGGCTCCAGAAGCACCCGTGGCCCCTCGCCATCGGTGCCCTCGTCGTGATGATCCTCATTGCTGCACCTGTCACCCAGCTTCGTCAGGGCTTCCCTGACGACTCGGGCGCCCCGCAGGGCAGCACTGCTCGCATCGCGTACGACCTCACCGCCGAGGGCTTCGGACCCGGCGTCAACGGCCCGATGTTCATCGCGGTCAAGTTGCCGGCCGAGGGCGGGCAGGCTGCCGTCGACGCCCTGACGACGGCGCTCAGCGCTGACCCGGGAGTCGCGCTCGCAGCGGCGGCCCCGGTCGCCGCTGGCGCTCCGGTAGGAGTCGTCCAGGTCATCCCGAACACCGCACCTCAGGACCAGGCGACCACGGACCTGCTGTTCCATTTGCGGGAGTCGGTCATCCCGCAGGCTCTTGCGGGAACTGGGGCGACAGCGTTCGTCGGCGGGTTCCAGGCGGTCACCGCGGACTTCACCACGGTCCTCACTGATGCCCTTCCACTGTTCCTGCTGATCGTGGTCGGACTCGGGTTCATCGCGCTGCTATTCCTCTTCAGGTCGATCATCGTGCCGCTCATGGGCGTGCTGTTCAGCCTGCTGTCGCTCGGAGCGGCCCTTGGCATCACGGTCGCCGTCTTCCAGTGGGGATGGCTCGCCGGTCCTCTTGGGCTGCAGAACACCGGGCCGATCTTCCCGTTCCTGCCGATCATGGTGTTTGCCATCTTGTTCGGCCTCTCCTGCGACTACCAGGTCTTCCTCGTCAGTCGCATGCACGAGGAATGGGACCACAGCAAGGACCACCATCGAGCGATCAGGCGCGGCCTGGCGGGCTCCGGACGGGTGGTGGCGATCGCGGCCCTCATCATGACCAGCGTGTTCGCCGCCTTTGCGCTCGGCAACGATCCGACCACGAAGCTGTTCGCGGTGGCGCTGTCGTCAGCGGTGCTCCTCGACGCATTCGTCGTGCGCCTGGTTCTCGTGCCCGCGCTGATGGCCGTGATCGGCCCCAACACCTGGTGGCTGCCGGGCTGGCTCGACAAGATCCTGCCGCACTTGAGCGTGGAGTCCGAGGAGGACGCCGGGTACGACGAGATCGCCGATATCGAGGAACCGGTCGTCCGCGCCTAGACGGAGGCAGGTCACTCAGTCGAGGTCGATGCCCGCAAGGGTGTCGGCCTCGACTGCTTCAGCACCCAGGACCTCGGCGACGATCGAGGCCGCCTCACCGTGGCGATAGCCCCGACGGAGAAGCAAGGTGACCAGCCGACGGACCCGAGCGGTGGGCTCGAGTCGGGACGTGGACGACATCTTGCTGCGGACCAGGGCAACTCCCCTGGCTCGCTCGGTGTCGTCGTCGATCTCGTCTAGCGCGTCGAAAGCGTCCTGGTCGGTGATGCCCTTCGCCCGCAGCTCGTACTTCAGTGACGACCGCGTCGTGCCCTTGGACCGGTGGCGGCTGCCCACCCATAGTCGGGCGTACTCGGCATCGTCGATCAGCCCGACCTCAGTGAAGCGGTCGAGCACCTTGTCGATGATCTCCTCGGGGATCCCCCGCCGCGACAGGTCGTCGGCGAGGTCCTTGCGCGTGCGCGGTGCCGACGCCAGTCGCCGCAGCACCGTGGCCCGCGCCGACTCCTCGGGGTTCTCCTGCGCCGCTAATGCGGCAGCGGACCCGGGCTTCGGGCGCGAGTCACGCATGCGGGCAGCTAGACGTCGATCGGCGCGGGAGCGTCAATCGACGGGACCGCGTCGGCAGGAGCGTCGACCTGTGGGCCGATCCCCAGGGCTTCCTTGATCCGCTTCTCGATCTCGTTGGACAGATCGGGGTTGTCCTTGAGGAAGGTGCGGGCATTCTCCTTGCCCTGACCCAGCTGGTCGCCCTCGTAGGTGTACCAGGCGCCGGACTTGCGGACGATGCCCGCGTCGACGCCGATATCGATGAGCGAGCCTTCGCGGGAGATGCCCTCGCCGTAGAGGATGTCGAACTCGGCCTGCTTGAACGGCGGGGCCACCTTGTTCTTGACGACCTTGACGCGGGTGCGGTTGCCGACGGCCTCGGTGCCGCCCTTGAGCGTCTCGATGCGGCGGACGTCGAGGCGGACGGAGGCGTAGAACTTCAGTGCCTTGCCACCTGTGGTGGTCTCCGGCGAGCCGAACATCACGCCGATCTTCTCGCGCAGCTGGTTGATGAAGATACAGGTCGTGTTGGTGTTGCTCAGGGCGCCGGCCATCTTGCGCAGGGCCTGGCTCATGAGGCGGGCCTGGAGGCCGACGTGACTGTCGCCCATCTCGCCCTCGATCTCGGCGCGGGGCACGAGCGCGGCGACGGAGTCGATGACGACCAGGTCGATGGCACCGGAGCGGACCAGGGTGTCGCAGATCTCCAGCGCCTGCTCACCCGTGTCGGGCTGCGAGACGTAGAGGCTGTCGAGGTCGATGCCCAGCTTCGAGGCGTAGTCGGGGTCGAGCGCGTGCTCGGCGTCGATGAAGGCCGCGAGTCCGCCGGCCGCCTGGACGCTGGCGATGGCGTGCAGCGCAAGCGTGGTCTTGCCCGAGGACTCCGGGCCGTAGATCTCCACGATGCGTCCGCGGGGCAGTCCGCCGATGCCGAGCGCGATGTCGAGGGCGATCGAGCCGGTGGGGATCACCTCGATCGGGATCCGGCCCTCCTCGCCAAGTCGCATGATCGATCCCTTGCCGAACTGTCGCTCGATCTGGGCGAGCGCGGCGTCAAGAGCCTTCTCGCGGTCGTTGGCGGCGCTGGCCATGATGTCTCCTTGATTCGCGGTGATCGGGGTACGGCGGGAAACCTATGCGGCTTGTCTGACACTCGATCCCGGGTGACGTCCGCCTGTGTTCGGCGGACGTGTCGAGGTCGTGAGCCAGAATCTATATCGAACGGGTGTTCGAATGCACGCGACACGCCGGTATTGCCACGGCCACCGCCAGACCGGCCAGCGGGACGATCGCGACGGCGCAGAGCAGCCCATAAGAACCCACCAGGACGACGAGTCCGGCGACGACTCCGCCGAGGGCTCCGGCCGCATTCATGGACAGGTCCGACAGGCCCTGGACCGCCGGCCGCTCGGCTGGTTCGACCTCGTCGGTGACGATCGTCGACCCGGAAATGAGCGTGCAGGACCAGCCCAGGCCCAGCAGGAAAAGCCCGATGCCCAGCATGAGGACGTTGTCGGCGGGCGCGAGACCGGAGACGACGCAGGCCACGATGAGGACCACGATGCCGACGACGGCTATGGGTATGCGTCCGAACCTGTCGACCGCCCAGCCGACGATCGGCGAGAACGCGAACATGCCCGCGACGTGGACGCTGATGACCAGGCCGATGAGCTGAAGAGTCACGTCGACGTGGGCCATGTGGACGGGTGTCATGACCATGACCATGACCATGACGACGTGGCCGATGGAAATGATGGCGATGCCGAGGATCGCTCGCGCGCGCCCGCGCAGGTGCTCAATCCCGTCTCGCAGCCGTGGCCGCGCCCTCACGTCCCCGCCGGCCTCACGATGGGCGATGGCCGTGAGGTAGGGATCGGGCCGCAGGAAGGCGATGAGGATGAGAGAGGCGACGACTAGGCACCCAGCGGCCACAACGTACGGGCCGGAGAGCTGCGGGAGACCCAGGGACATTGCCAGTTGCCCTGAGGCGTTGAGGAGGTTCGGCCCGAGGACCGACCCGATCGTGCCTGCCCACACGACCCAGGACAGCGCACGCGCACGATGCTGCTCTTGAGCGAGGTCGGTCGCGGCGTAGCGCGCCTGATAACCGGCAGCCGACGCGACCCCGACGAAGAAGCAGCCCAGATACACCAGAAGCAGGTTCCGACTCACCGCCGCGATGACGACGATCACTGCTCCCGCGGCCGCCAGCCCGTATCCCGTGGACAAGGCCGCGCGCCTGCCCCTGCTGAGCGCGATCCGCGCCAGCGGGAGGGCCAGGACGGCTGCGCCGAGGACCCCGGCCGTCTGCGCGAGGCCCGCGGCCGCCTCGCTGTCGGCCAGCGATGCGGCAATCAGCGAGCCGGCGGCGACCGACCCGGCGACGGCGACCCCGCCGAACACCTGCGATGCGGACAGCACCCGGACGGTGTTGAGCTGGATCTGGGCCGCCGACACGACCCGGCCCGCGTGCGCCGCGTCCTGCTCGGCGGTGGTCATGTCGGCTCAGACGCGTGCGGGCCGTGCTCGAGCCGCTCCCCCACGGCTGCGCGAACCGCGGCGTCGTCGGCGGGCAGGCCAAGGTCCGCGAGCGCATCGATGAGCACCTGCGGATCCGATGCCCACGCGTCGTAGTCGATGAGGGCGGCTCGGTGCGATCCAAGGATCCTTGTCAGGTCCGCTGTGGCGTCCTCGAGCCACGACCTGGTCGTCGTGAGCACGTCGACGGCGTTCTCGTTGCCCGGCCACCAGCCGCTCTTCGCCGCCTCCCGCGGATCGCGCACATTGACGACGTAGCGGATGCCCGGCAGCAGCTTGTCGAGGAACAGCAGGTAGTTGAGGAGGTCGTCGTACGTCGGGAAATGGCCCGGTTCGTATCGGACCTCCTTGAAGCCCACCCACGACGTGTCAGAACGCGGGCGCAGCAGGGTCTCGACGACGTGCCGACGCAGGTCCACGACGACGTCCGCAGGGCTCAAGCGTGCGGAGCCGAACCACGGATGAGTCGGCTTGCCCGCGTGATGGCGATCCGCGGTCTCCGCGATCGCCTGGACGTACGCATTGAGGCCGCGCAGCGCGGAGTAGTTCTCCCCGCGCACGACGACTCCGGGCAGCGAGTTGAGCGCGGCCTGCAGCACGGTGCTCCCGGTACGCCCATACGTGACGACCGTGACGAACTGCAGGGGCTCGCCGCTCAACGCAGGATCCCGGGCACCTCGGTGAAGGCGCAGACCGCGCGCCAGATGTCCTTGGTGTCGATACCGGCGGCGATCGCCTGGTCGGCCGTCAGCCCCAATTGCGGCAGGACCATGTCGTGCGCCCACGATCGGGAGTAGGCGGGCCCGAAGACCTCGTCCATCCGCTCCCAGAAGTCTGTTAGCCGCACGGCGGCAGTCTGCCCCATCCAGCACAATCATCGACATGCCCGGGCCTGAACTTCTCTCCGACGCCACGCGCCAGTGGTTCGCGGGCGCGTTCGAGACGGCGACACCCGCCCAGCTCGGCGCCTGGGAGGCCATCGCGCGGGGCGACGACACGCTGGTCGTGGCCCCCACGGGCAGCGGGAAGACCCTCGCCGCGTTCCTGCATGCGATCGACCGGCTGATCATCGAGCCCCCGCCCGTCGAGCGGCACCGCCGCTGCCGCGTCCTGTACGTCTCCCCGCTGAAGGCGCTCGCGGTGGACGTCGAGCGGAACCTGCGCAGCCCGCTCGTCGGCATCGAGCGCGAAGCCGGTCGGCTGGGACTGGAGACCAACGACATCCGCATCGGGATCCGCACGGGCGACACCCCACCGGCCGAGCGCGCCCGGCTTGCCACCCGCCCGCCCGACATCCTCATCACCACCCCCGAGTCCTTGTTCCTGCTGCTGACGTCGAAGGCCCGCGAGTCCCTGCAGGGCGTCGACACCGTGATCATCGACGAGGTCCACGCGGTCGCCGGCACCAAGCGCGGAGTGCACCTGGCGCTGTCACTCGACCGCCTCGACATGCTGCTGGACCGTCCCGCGCAGCGCATCGGCCTGTCCGCCACGGTCAGCCCCATCCAGGAAGTGGCCAGGTTCATCCGCGCGGACAAACCGGCCACCGTCGTCGCACCGGCGAGCGAGAAGACCTGGGACCTGCAGATCCGGGTGCCGGTCGAGGACATGGCCGACCTCGCGGTGGAGGCCGGCATCGAAGGCCCCGCCGCGCACACCTCGATCTGGCCGCACATCGACGAGCAGCTCGTCGATCTCATCGAGCAGCACCGCACGACCCTGGTCTTCGCCAACTCGCGTCGCCTCGCCGAGCGGATCACCGCGCAGGTGAACGAGATCTCGGCCGAGCGCAGGAGCCTTGCGGGCCTGCCCGCCATCGGTCCGATCGCGCGCGCCCACCACGGTTCGGTGAGCAAGGAGCAGCGCTCGCTGATCGAGGAGGACCTCAAGGCCGGCCGGCTTCCCGCGGTGGTCGCCACGAGCAGCCTCGAGCTCGGCATCGACATGGGCGCCATCGACCTCGTCGTCCAGGTCGAGACGCCACCGAGCGTGGCGAGCGGACTGCAGCGCGTCGGTCGCGCCGGCCACCAGGTCGGGGCGGTCAGCCGGGGCATCGTCTTCCCGAAGTACCGAGGCGACCTCGTCACGTCCGCGGTGGTGGTGCAGCGCATGCGTCGCGGGCTCATCGAGGACATCCGCATCCCGCGCAATCCCCTCGACGTGCTTGCCCAGCAGATCGTCGCGGCGGTATCGATGGACGACTGGCAGGTCGCGGACCTGCTCGACCTGTGCCGTCGTTCGGCGTCGTTCACGACACTGACGCCGGCCGTGTTCGAGTCGGTGCTCGACATGCTGTCCGGGCGCTACCCGTCCGACGAGTTCGCCGAACTGCGCCCTCGCCTGGTCTGGGACCGCACCACCGATCTGCTCACCGGCCGACCCGGCGCCCAGCGCCTGGCGGTCACCAGCGGCGGGACGATTCCCGACCGAGGCCTCTTCGCCGTCTATCTGGTCGGGGCCACCCGCACGGAGGGCGCGCGGATCGGCGAGCTCGACGAGGAGATGGTCTACGAGTCGCGCACCGGCGACGTGATCGCGCTCGGTGCGTCGAGCTGGCGGATCGAGGAGATCACGCACGATCGCGTGCTGGTCACCCCGGCTCCCGGCGCCCCTGGGCGGCTGCCGTTCTGGAAGGGCGACGCGCTGGGCCGTCCCGCCGCCCTCGGCGAGGCGGTCGGCGCGTTCGTACGCGGGCTGTCGACCTCCCGCGATCCCGACGCATTCGTCGCGACGATGGACCTCGACGAGCGCGCTGCGACGAACCTCGTGGCCTACATCGCCGAGCAGCGCGAGTCCACCCACCAGGTGCCCACCGACACGACGATCGTCGTCGAGCGGTTCCGCGACGAACTCGGCGACTGGCGTGTGATCGTGCACTCACCATTCGGGGCGCGCGTGCACGCGCCGTGGGCGCTCGCCCTTGGCGCCCGCATCCGCGAGAGCGTCGGACTCGACGCGCACGTGATGCACTCCGACGACGGCATCGTCCTGCGCCTGCCCGACACCGAGGACGAGGCGGCCGCGCAGTCGGTGGCGGACCTGATCCGCATCGAGCCCGAGGAGATCGAGGCACTGGTCACCGCGCACGTCGGCGGGTCCGCGCTGTTCGCGGCGCGCTTTCGCGAGTGCGCCGCCCGCGCGCTGCTTCTCCCCCGCCGGCGCCCCGGGCAGCGCTCGCCACTGTGGCAGCAGCGGCAACGCTCCTCGCACCTGCTCGAGGTCGCGTCCGGGTATGCGTCCTTCCCAATCATCCTCGAGACGATCCGCGAGTGCCTCCAGGACGTCTACGACGTGCCGGCGCTTCGCGACCTGCTGACCTCCCTTCGCGACGGGAGGGTGCGCGTGCACGAGGTGTTCACCGAGCACCCGTCGCCGTTCGCGCAGTCCCTGCTGTTCGGGTACGTCGCGTCCTTCCTCTACGAAGGCGACTCCCCTCTCGCCGAGCGGCGGGCCGAGGCGCTGACTCTCGACACCCGCCTGCTGGCCGAGCTGCTCGGGACGCCGGAGCTTCGAGACCTGCTCGACGTCGACGCCATCGACGAGGTCGAATCCGAACTGCAGCGGATGGCCGAGGCCTACCGCGCACGCGATGTCGAAGGAGCTGCCGACCTGCTCAGGCTGCTCGGCCCGCTGTCGGACGACGCTGCTGCTGCTCGCGGGGTCGACGCGGCATGGCTGGCCAGCCTGCGCGAGGGCCGCAGGGCGATTCTCGTGCGCATCGCCGGTGAGCCGCGCACCGCAGCCATCGAGGACGCCGGCCGCCTGCGCGATGCGCTCGGCGTCGCACTGCCCGTCGGCATCCCCGAGGCGCACCTGGCTCCGGTCACGGACCCGCTGGGAGATCTCGTCGGCCGGTTCGGGCGAACCCACGGACCGTTCACCCGCGAGGCGGTCACCGAGGCGCTGGGCCTGGCGCCCGCGGTCGTCGACGAGGTGCTGCAACGGCTGGTCGACGCCGGCCGGCTGGTCAGGGGAGAGTTCCGGCCCGGCGGCTCGCATACCGAGTACTGCGACCCTGAGGTGCTCCGTCGGGTCCGCCGACGCAGCATCGCGCACCTGCGCCAGGAGATCGAACCGGTTCCCCCTGAACGGTTCGCCGCGTTCCTCACCCGCTGGCAGAAGGTCCCAAGCGACGGCTCGCGAGCATCCCGCCGTGGGGTCGACGGCTGCTACGAGGTCATCGAGCAGCTTGCCGGGGTATCGCTGCCGGCCAGCACCTGGCTCAATGGCGTCTTCTCCGCCCGCGTCGATGACTTCCACCCGGGCATGCTCGACGAGCTGACGACTTCCGGCGATGTCGTGTGGTGGGGCGAGTCATCCCTGGCCGGTGGTGACGGGGTCGTCGGACTGGCGCCTGCTGATCGGGCGGACCTGCTGCGGCCGACGCCGACCGTCGACGACTTCGGTCCCACGGAGAATGCCGTCATCGAGGCCTTGGCCGGCGGCGGCGCGTACTTCTTTCGAGACGTCAGCGACCGGGTAGCCGCGGCGATCGGGATCACCGGCGACGCGGACGTGATCGAGGCGCTGTGGACCCTCGTGTGGGCCGGGCACGTCACGAACGACAGCTGGGCCGCCCTGCGCGCGCGGGCCGGCGGCGGACGTGCCCCTCGGCCCCCGACTCGTGGGCGGCGCGGGCGCCTGTCCATGCCAAGCCGCTCCGGCCCGCCCGCAGCGGCGGGCCGCTGGTCGCTCCTGTCACCGAGGCCCGCAGTTCCCGCGGAGCGCGCCCGCGCCATCGGCGACGCACTGCTGGACCGCTACGGGATCGTCACCCGGGGCAGCGTGGTCGCCGAGCACATCGATGGCGGGTTCGCCGGCGTCTACCGGGTGCTGTCGGCGTTCGAGGATGCCGGCCGCTGCCGGCGCACCTACGCGGTCGACGGACTGGGCGCGGCCCAGTTCGCGCTCCCGGTCGCGGTGGACCAGCTTCGGGCGCGTACCGATGGTGACCCGGAGGTGGTGGTCATGGCGGCCACCGACCCCGCAAACGCGTACGGCGCGGCGCTGGCCTGGCCGCCTGGCGAGGGGCATCGGCCCGCGCGGAAGGCGGGCGCGGTGATCGTGCTGGTAGACGGACTGCCAGCGATCTATGTCGAGCGCGGAGGAAAGTCAGTGCTTGCGTGGCCGGTCGGGGACCAGGCGCTGGTCGTGGCCGCGGCGGCCCTGGCGCGCAGCGGACCGCGCATGGGCTTCGGGCGCGCGCCGATCACGCGCGTCAACGGCTCGGATCTCGCGCAGCATCCCGAAGTCGCCCACGCGCTGGGCGAAGCCGGGTTCTTGTCCACTCCGCGAGGAGTCAGACTCCCGCGAACGACGGCCTGAGCGGCTCCTCGGCGGTTTCCGCCTCGGCAACCTGGAAGCTCACCGAAGCCAAGACGTCCGAAAGCGACACCTCGAGCGCCGAGCAGATGGCCCCCAGCAGTTCGCTGGATGCCTCCTTTTGACCCCGCTCCACCTCGGAGAGGTAGCCCAGGGAGACGGCAGCGGCCCCGGAGACATCCCGGAGGGTGCGGCCCTGATCCTTTCGACGGCGACGCAGTTCATCGCCAATGACGTGCCTGAGGACGATCACGACCCCTCCCTTCATCGATAGGACTCGCTTCACGCTATCTGGATGTGACGGGTTAGCGCTGATCGAGGTTCCTTGCCGTGGGCAACGCAGCGCTATGGCGGCCTATTCCCGCAGTCCATCCAGCACCAGGGCGAAGCATGCCGCGACGGTCTGACGTCGCACCTCCTGGCGTTCCCCCGGAATCGTCAGGTGCCGGGACCGCGTGCCGTCCGGCCCGCAAACCGCAATCCAGACCGAGCCGGCCGGCTCACCGTCGTGCGGGTCCGGACCGGCGACCCCGGTCGTACCGATGCCGATATCCGCGCCGAGCACCGTGGACGCCCCCGTGGCCATGGCGATCGCCACCGCCCGGCTCACCACGCCGCGGGCGAGGTCCTCCTCAGGAACGCGGAGCAGGTCGCGCTTGAGGTCGGGGTGGTAGGCCACGATCGCGCCCCGGAGCATGGTCGAGCAGCCCGGGATCTCCGCGAGGGTCGAGGCGATCAGGCCCGCCGTGAGCGACTCGCCGGTCCCCAGTGTCAGACCGCGAGCGATGCAGAGGCCGACGATCTCCCGAGCGTCGTCATACAGGGTCACGGTGCACTCCGAGATTGGTGCGCGTGGGCACCGGCTGGCGGCGCAGGCGCACGGCACGCACGACGTAGTCGAGCCCGGTGACGATGGTCAGGACCACGGCAACGGCCATCACCCATGCGCTCGCCATCGCCCACCACTGCCACGGCACGTCGACCAGGTACATCGTGATCGCGGTCGTCTGCGCGAGGGTCTTGAGCTTGCCGCCCCGACTTGCGGGGATCACGCCGTGGTCGATCACCCAGAAGCGCAGCAGGGTCACGCCGATCTCGCGGACCAGGATCACCGCGGTGACCCACCACGTGAGGTCACCCAGGATCGACAGGCCGATCAGCGCGACGCCGGTGAGCGCCTTGTCGGCGATCGGATCGGCGACCTTACCGAACGTGGTCACCAGCCCGTATCGACGCGCGATCGCGCCGTCCATGAGGTCGGTGATGGACGCGAGGACGAAGACGATCGCGGCGGCGTCGCGTGCGGGGCCGAGTTGGCCGTCGTCGACGGCGAGCAGGACCGCGAGCAGCGGAACGCACAGCACCCGCAGGATGGTCAGGGCGTTGGGGAGATTGACGAGCGGTGCGTCACCGACCGGGTCCGCGGCCCGGTCGGGCACCGTGGGCCTCATGCGGGCGGCTCGACGAGCTCCGCCAGCAGGTCTACCCCCTCGACGTCGACGACGAGCGCAGGGATGAGTGCGCCGACCGCAATCTCGGCGTCGCCGATGAGCATCACCGTCGAGCCGTCGTCGGGGCCCTGGTGGCCAGCATGGCCGATCGCGATCCGCTCGCCGTCGGCATCGAACTCGATCGCCTCGACGAGCACCGCGACGAGCTGGCCGATGCGATCCTCGGCGCGCTGCGCCATGACCTCGTCGACCAGGGCGGTGACTCGCTCCACCCGCTCGCGGATCAGGTCGTCGTCGAGCTTGTCCGGCAACGTCGCTGCCTCGGTGCCGTCCTCGTCGCTGTAGCCGAACACGCCGACCGCGTCGAGGCGCGCCTGCTCGAGGAAGGCGAGCAGGTCGTCGAACTCCTCCTCGGTCTCCCCGGGAAAGCCGACGATGACATTGCTGCGAATGCCGGCATCCGGGTCAAGTGCGCGGATGCTGTCGACCAGGCCGAGGAACTCGGTCCGGCCGCCGAACCTGCGCATCCGGCGCAGCACGGTCGGGCTCGCGTGCTGGAAGGACAGGTCGTAGTAGGGCGCAACCACCGGGACCTTGGCGATCGCCGCGAGCAGGTCGGGCCGCACCTCGGCGGGCTGAAGGTAGGCCACGCGCACCCGGGTGATCGACGTCTCCGCGGCGATGCGCGGCAGCAGTGCCTCCAGCGCGCGCAGGTCGCCGAGGTCCTTGCCGTAGGAGGTGGAGTTCTCGCTCACGAGCACCGCCTCGGTGGCGCCCTCGCCCACCAGCCAGGCAATCTCCGCGACGATGTCCGCCGGAGGTCGGGAGACGAACGAGCCGCGGAACGACGGGATCGCGCAGAAGGTGCACCGGCGATCGCATCCCGACGCAAGCTTGACGGGCGCCACCGGGCTGCCGTCGAGCCGGCGACGCAGGATCGGCGGCTGCCAGCCGGGGACTGCCTCGTCGTCGACATGAGCGTCGCCGTGGCCGGGAACGAAGCCGCTCGCGGCCTGCCGGTCCACCGGCGAGATCGGAAGCAGCTGGCGTCGATCGGTGGGCACGTGCGGCACGTGCGGCTCGCCCGCGACGATGCGCCGCAGGGTCTCGCCGATGTCGGGGTAGTCGTCGAACCCAAGAACGGCGTCGGCTTCGGGGAGTGAGGCGGCGAGCTCATTGCCGTAGCGCTCGGCGAGGCAGCCGACGGCGACGACCGCGCGCGGTCCGTTCGCGCCATCCTTGAGGTCGGACACCGCCAGGATCGCGTCGATCGAGTCCTTCTTGGCTACCTCGACGAAGCCGCAGGTGTTGACGAGCACCGCGTCGGCGTCCTCGGGATCGTCGACCAGTTCCCAGCCGTTGGCCGCGAGCCGTCCGGCCATCTCCTCGGAATCGACCTCATTGCGGGCGCAGCCCAAGGTGACCACAGCCACCTTGTTGTTGTTTGACACCGTCCAAGAGTACGGAACGGCCAGGTCAGTCAAGTGGGCGCTGGCCCAACTCACGATCAAAGGCATCGACGAGGTCGTCGGGATCCAGGCCGAGAACGGGCGCTATCGCTCGCAATTGCCCGCGCGCATAGACCGTGCCGCCGCAGTGGCTGAAGTCGTCGCCCTCCATCGCGGCCAGAATCGACGCACGGAGCTTGGTCGTGTGGGCGAGATCGTCGAGGGAGATTCCTCGGTCAACCCGGGCCGCGTTGAGCATCTGTCCTGCGGACATGCGACCTCCTGCGGCTTACTAGTGAACGGCCATCGTATGCGGTGTGCCGGATCGGTGCACGCGCCTCTACTCGGACTCGCCCCTAAGGAGCAGCAGCAGACCAGGAAGATCATCCGGCTTAACCAGTACATCTCGTGCCTTGGAGCCCTCGCTCGGGCCCACAACGCCTCGGGTCTCCATGAGATCCATGAGCCGGCCAGCCTTGGCGAAGCCGACGCGCAGCTTGCGCTGGAGCATCGACGTCGATCCGAACTGCGTCGTCACGACCAACTCCACGGCCTGCAGCAGGATGTCCAGGTCGTCGCCGATCTCGGCGTCCACCTCTCGGGACGCCGACGCCGGGGCGACAACGTCGGGAATGAACACTGCCTCGCCCTGGGCCTTGCAGTGCGCGACCACGGCCTTGATCTCGGCCTCGGACACGAACGCTCCCTGGATGCGCATTGCCTTGTTCGCGCCCATCGGCAAGAACAGGCCGTCGCCCTGTCCGACCAGCTTCTCGGCGCCGGGCTGGTCGAGGATGACGCGGCTGTCCGTGACGCTCGACGTTGCGAAGGCGAGCCGGCTCGGGACGTTGGCCTTGATGAGTCCGGTGACGACGTCGACGCTGGGCCGCTGCGTCGCGAGGACGAGGTGGATGCCCGCCGCGCGCGCGAGCTGCGTGATGCGCACGATGCAGTCCTCGACGTCACGCGGAGCGACCATCATGAGGTCGGCAAGCTCGTCAACGATGACGAGCAGGTACGGGTACGTCTGGATCTCGCGCTCGCTGCCCGGCAGCGGCTTGACCTTGCCGGCAAGCACGGCGGCGTTGAACTGGTCGATGTGACGGAAGCCGAACTGCGCGAGGTCGTCGTAGCGACGGTCCATCTCCTTGACGACCCACTGCAGTGCGTCGGCCGCCTTCTTCGGGTTCGTGATGATCGGCGTGATGAGGTGAGGAACCCCTTCGTACGCAGACAGTTCCACTCGCTTGGGGTCGACGAGGATCATGCGGACTTCCTCGGGAGTCGCACGCATGAGGATCGAGGTGATGAGGCTGTTGATGCAGCTCGACTTGCCCGCGCCGGTAGCACCCGCAACGAGGAGGTGAGGCATGCGCGCGAGATCGGCGATGACGAAACCGCCCTCGACGTCCTTGCCGATCGCGGCTGCGAGCGGATGGTGGTCGCTTGTCGCAGCGCTGCTGCGCAGCACGTCGCCGAGCGCCACGAGCTCGCGGTCGGTGTTCGGGATCTCGACGCCGATGGCCTTCTTGCCCGGGATGGGGCTGAGGATGCGCACGTCCGCGCTGGCGACGGCGTAGGCGATGTTCTTGCTGAGCGCGGTGACGCGCTCGACCTTGACGCTCGGGCCGAGCTCGATCTCGTAGCGGGTGACTGTCGGTCCGCGCATGAATCCGGTGACGGCGGCATCGATCGCGAACTGCTCGAGTACCTCGGTCAGCGCGGCGACGACGTGCTCGTTGGCCTTGGTCGCTGTCTTGTGAGCGGGCCCGGTGCGCAGTGAGTCGCGCTTGGGCAGCGCGTAGGGCGAACGCCGCGGCAGCGTCAGCTGGCGCGGAGCGGCCTTCTTGGCCTTGCCGACGACGACCGTCTCGTTGCGTGCGGGATGTCCTGACAGGTCGGGCTCGTCCTCGACGGCCCACTCGTCGACCAGGTCGTCGGTGCTGGTCGACGCCGCCGGCACGCCGAGTCCGGCCATGAGGACTGCTGCCGGGCGGTCCTCGTCCTCGAGGATGGTGGTCGTGTAGTGGATGTCCGGGGCCGGCGAGACGCGGAATGCCGGCTCGTCGTCGCCGTCCGCGTCGGCTGCGTCGGCATCATCGATCGAGTCCGCCGGGTCGTCGGTCGACGGCGTGCGGCGAAGCGCGCCGCCGGCACCGCGCACGATGGACATCGCGCGGGTGCGGATCGAGGCGAGCGACGTGGCGGTGAGCACGAGCACACCGAATATCAGCAGGAGGACGAGGACGATGGCGCCGACGATCGTGCCAACCGCGGAGACAACGGGTGCGGTGGCCAGCCAGCCGATCACGCCGCCGCCAGCGGCCATGGCGTCTGCCCCGTCGCTCGGGGTCGCGCCGCCTTGCGCGAGGTGCCACAGGCCGACGACTCCGAAGAGAACGGCCGAGCTGCCGATGACCAGGCGCCCGGTCGTCGCGTTGTCGTCAGGGTGCCGCAGGAACCGCCAGGCCAGGCCCAGCAGGATGAGCGGCGCGATCCAGTCGAGGGAACCGATCAGCGCGACGACGATGGTGCTCGCCCAGGACACGAACCAGCCGTCGACGCCGAACCACGTGGCCGCGACGAGGATCGCGGCACCGGCGACGAGGGTCAGCCCCAGTCCGTCGCGGCGATGCGCGGGGTCGAGGTCGCGAGCGCCCCGGCCGATGGCGCGGGATGCGGCACCCAGGACGTGCGCGAGGCCCAGCCAGATGGCCCGCAGGAACCGCCCGATCGCCGCGAAGGCCCGAGGCACCGGACCGGGCTGCACGGGGCGCTTGGCGCGCGACTTGGCAGGCGGACGGGGCGCGGCCGAGCGTGCCGGCTGCGTGGGTCGCTTGGTTGAGCTGCGACGCGCGGGGGAAGACGTGCGGGAAGCCATGGCGGGCAGCCTACTGGTCAGACCCCACTGGTAACGGTAGCCACACGCGCCACATCCCCATCCGCGAGTGGGCAGTTGTGGCTGCACAAAACGGACATCGGACGACCACAACTGCCCACTCGCGGGGCTGCTGGCCCCCGCTAGGCTCGCGAACGGACTACGGCGAAGGAGACCAGCACATGAGGCGCATCGCGGCGCTCCTCGCCGGAGCGATCCCCCTGACGGTTCTCGCCCTCGCCTCGCCGGCCAGCGCCAAGGTCGAGAACGTGGAGTTCACGACCCCGTTCGGCTCGGTCAGGATCGCCGAGGTCACGGGCCCGGCCAAGGGCAGATGCGTCGACATACCCGTGGCCATCGACGTCGAGAACTCCAGGCGCGCGGCCGCTGCCTTGCCCTTGAGAGTCAGCATCACCGACGAGTCGGACCGCCCGGTCGCCGTCGCCGTCTGGAATCCGACCCGACAGCCAATCGCCGGCCGAACCTACGACCTGACCATGAAGGCGTGCGGCAAGCCCCACAGGTACGCGGTCCCCTCACTGGGTCGCGGCTACAACGTCGTCACCTGGGACCCACGGGGTGAGTTCCAATCGGGCGGCACCATCGATCTCGACGACGTGAACTTCTCCGACTTCGACATCTACTCGTTCGTCAAGGACTACGACTTCCACCGCTAACGCGAGTGGGCAGTTGTCGGGGCCAGAACCGTCGTTCTGACCCCGACAACTGCCCACTCGCGTTGGGGTGCGGCGCCGTCTAGGCCTCGACGACGACGGGGATGATCATCGGCCGGCGGCGATGCGTGGTGTTGATCCACTTGCCCACCGCCCGGCGGATCCGCTGCTGCAGCTCATGGGTGTCGGTGATCCCGTCGGCCAGCGCGGCATCGATCGTCCGGCTCACCTGCTCCATGAGCGGCCCGCGCAACTCCTCCTCGGCGCCGAAGCCGCGGACGTGGATCTCGGGGCCGGCCACGACCTTGAAGTCAACCGCGTCGACCACGACGAAGATCGAGATGAAGCCCTCCTCGCCCAGCACGCGGCGGTCCTTGAGCGAGGTCTCGGTGACGTCTCCAACACCGATGCCGTCGACGTACACGAAGCCCACCGGCACGTAGCCCGTGATCGACGCGACCCCGTCGACGAGGTCGACGACCACCCCGTCGTCGGCGAGTACGACGCGTTCGGAAGGAATCCCCGTGCTCGTCGCGATGGCCGCGTTCGCGCGCATGTGCCGCCACTCGCCATGGACCGGCATGACGTTGCGCGGCTTGACGATGTTGTAGACGTAGCGCAGTTCGCCCGCGGCTGCGTGACCCGAGACGTGCACGAGCGCGTTGCCCTTGTGCACGACGTTGGCACCGAGCTTCGACAGGCCGTTGATGACGCGGAACACCGAGTTCTCGTTACCGGGTATCAGCGATGAGGCCAGCACGATCGTGTCGCTCGGACCGACGCTGATCGGGTGGTCGCGGTTGGCGATGCGCGAGAGCACAGCCATCGGCTCCCCCTGCGAGCCGGTGCAGATGAGCACCGCCTCGTCGTCCGGCAGATCGGCGAGATCGTCGGCCGTGACGACCATGCCACCGGGCACCTTCAGGTAGCCGAGGTCACGAGCGATGCCCATGTTGCGCACCATCGATCGTCCGACGAATGCGATCTTGCGATCGTGCAGCGCCGCGATGTCGATGATCTGCTGCACTCGATGAATGTGCGAGGCGAACGAGGCCACGATGATGCGGCCCTCGGCCTTGAGGAACACCGCGTCGAGCACCGGAAGGATGTCGCGCTCGCTCGTGACGAACCCGGGGACCTCGGCATTCGTGCTGTCGACGAGGAAGAGATCGACGCCCGCATCGCCCAGGCGCGCGAACGCGTTGAGGTCGGTGATCCGCCCATCGAGCGGAAGCTGGTCCATCTTGAAGTCGCCGGTGTGCAGCACGACGCCGGCCGGGGTGTGGATCGCGACGGCCATCGCGTCGGGGATCGAGTGATTCACGGCGATGAACTCGACCTCGAACGGTCCGAGCTTCTCCCGCTGCCCGTCGACCACGTCGAGGGACACCGGCGGGATGCGGTGCTCCTTGAGCTTGGCTTCAAGCAAAGCAAGAGTCAGCCGCGACCCGAGGATCGGGATGTCGCGGCGGTTACGCAGGAGGTAGGGAACCGCGCCGATGTGGTCCTCGTGACCGTGCGTCAGGACGACGGCCTCGATGTCGTCCATGCGATCGATGATCGGACCGAAGTCGGGAAGGATCAGGTCGATGCCGGGCTGCGACTCCTCGGGAAACAGCACCCCGCAATCGACGATGAGAAGGCGTCCGTCGTACTCGAAGACGGTCATGTTGCGACCGATCTCGCCTAGACCACCGAGAGCGAAGATCCGTAGCGTTCCCTTGGCCAGGGGCGGAGGCGAGGGCAGGTTCGTCGGCGTCATGCGGTGAATCCGCGCACGCCACCGAGGGCGAGATCAGCGCGGAGGATCGCCACCTGCTCATCGGTTGCGTCGACGAGCGGGAGGCGAACGGGCCCGGCGGGCAGGCCCTGCAGGGCCAGCGCGGCCTTGGTGAGGATCACGCCCTGGGTGCGGAAGATCCCCGTGTACACGGGGAGCAGGGATGCGTTGATATCGATCGCTTCCTGGGTCCGGCCGGCCCACAGGGCCTCGGCCATCGCCTTGAGTCGGTCTCCGACGACATGGCTGACAACAGAGATCAGGCCGGCCGCCCCGACGGAGAGGAGGGGCAAGTTGAGGATGTCATCGCCGCAGTACCAGGCCAGGCCGGTGGTGGCGATGCCCATCTGCGCGAACTCGAGGTCGCCCTTGGCGTCCTTGTTCGCGATGATGCGCGGATGCTCGGCGAGGCGCAGCATCGTGGTGAGCTCGATCGACAACCCGGTGCGCTTGGGGATGTCGTAGACCATCATCGGCAGGTCGGTGGCGTCGGCAATGGCGAGGAAGTGCCGGACGAGGCCCTCCTGCGGAGGCCGGTTGTAGTACGGGCTGACGGCCATGACGCCGTGCGCTCCGACTGAGGCAGCTGCCTTGGCCGCCTCGACCGAATGCGCAGTGTCATTGGTGCCCACGCCGGCGATGATCGTCGCGCGATCCCCCACAGCGTCGAGGACGGCGCGAAGGACCGCGAGGTCCTCGGCATCGGTCTTCGTCGCGGACTCGCCAGTGGTGCCATTGATCACGAGACCGTCGTGGCCGAGGTTGTCGACCATGTGCGTGGCCAGTTCCTGCGCCCCGTCGAGGTCGATGGAGCCGTTCGCGTGGAATGGCGAGACCATCGCCGCCAGCAGGACGCCGAACGGGCTCTTTTCGGTAGTAGGACCGGACATGGCTCCTAGAGTAACGGGTGAGCCATTGCCCGACTCATGGAGCGACGCGACCGTTCTTGACGAATGCTGCGTGCGTGATGGGCATGAGGCGCGACCATTCCTCCTCGTACCGCTCGGCGACCATCTCGATCTCGCGCTGCGGGTAGGACGGGAAGTGCGAGCCCTCGGACTTCATCCGCAGTGACAGGAAGTTCATCAGCGATCGGGCGTTCAAGGTCACGTACGCGCTCGAGTAGATCGACACCGGCAGGACCATGCGCGCGACCTCGCGCGCGATGCCAGCGTCGAGCATCCGCAGATACGAGGTGTACGCGTTGGTGCACGACTCGCGCATGTCGGACTCGATGAGCTCGTACTGCTCGTCGGTGCCGGGCAGAAACTCGTAGGCGCCGGGCTTGCCGACCTGCACGAGCGGGCGATTGCGATCGGGAACGTAGAACACCGGCTCAAGCTGCCGATAGCGCCCGGACTCCTCGTTGTAGCTCGCGATGCGATGGCGCATGTGCTCGCGCCACACGAAGATCGGCGCCCGCACGAAGAAGGTCATCGAGTTGTGCTCGAACGGGCTGCCGTGGCGATCGCGCATCAGGTAGTTGATGAGTCCGGCCGACCGCTGCGGATCGGCGTCGATGTCGTCGAGAGTCTGCTCGCCCGCCGTGGACACCCGAGCCGCGAAGATCACGTCCGCGTCGGATGCGCCCGAGCGCACGAGTTCAACGGTTACGTCGCTGCGGAAGGTGATGTCGTCGGCCACCATGGCACCCTACCGACGCCGGGCCGTCCGGCCGGTCGCGCAACTCCGGCACAATGCCCGCATGCCTGTCTCCGGAGTCCGTCTGGCCCGTACCCCCGATGTCGACGACGTCGCCTCGGTGAACGTGCGGTCCTGGCGACTGCGGTTCGCCGATGTCATCCCGGCGGAGGCCCTCGCGGGGATGGACGCCGGTGACATAGCGATGGTCTGGGCTTCGGGCATTCTCAATCCGCCCACGCCCGGCCACCGCCTGCTGGTGGCCGTCGACGACGACCACGTCGTCGGGTATGCGGCGATCGGGCCGAGCCAGGACCCGGACGCCGACGGCGAGACCGCCGAGCTGCTCGCCCTCGAGGTCGATCCCGACCACCTGCGCGAGGGCCACGGCTCGCGGCTGATGGCAGCATCCGTCGACCACCTGCGGGCGGCCGGAATGACCGAGGCGGTGAGTTGGTGCCCCGTCCACGACGAGGCGCGCCGGGCCTTCCTGCAGTCGGCCGGCTGGGGGCCGGATTCAGCCTTCCGCGACGTGGTGGTCGGAGAGGCGGAGGACGGCGCTGACGTGGTGGTGCGCGAGGTCCGACTGGTCACCAGGCTCACCTGATAACTCAGCCGTCCCCGACGCCGGAGAATCCCCCGCGCTCACCGGATACCGCATGATGCCGTATCCATGGCCCGGCCGGTAGCGTCCACACGTGTCCTCGGCCGCGCTACCCCACGACCCGGAGCCCCTCCCGCCCCTCACCCCCGCCTATCGACGCCGCATCACGCGCAATGCCGTGGGCATCGGCGTGGCGACCGGCGCCTACGCCCTGTCCTTCGGCGCCATCAGCGTCGCGAGTGGACTCAACGCTGCCCAGACCCAGACGCTCTCCCTGCTGATGTTCACGGGCGGGTCGCAGTTCGCCCTGGTCGGAGTGCTGGGCACCGGTGGCGGCGCGCTCGCTGCGGTCATGACCGCCTGGCTCCTCGGCGGCCGGAACAGCCTCTATGCGCTCGCCCTCGCTCCGACGCTGAACATTCGCGGACTCAAGCGCCTCGGCGCCGCCCACATGACGATCGACGAATCCACGGCCATGGCTCTGGCTCATCCCGACCCGCCGGCCGCGGCTCGCCGCGCGTTCTGGCATACCGGGATCGCGATCTTCGTGCTGTGGAACATCGGCACGCTCATTGGCGCGCTCGCCGCGACCGCAATCGGTGACCCAGCAACCCTCGGGCTCGATGCCGCGATACCGGCAGGCTTCGTGGCGCTGCTCTGGCCGCGCCTGGTCGACCGCACGATGTGGGCGGTCGCGCTCGCCGGAGCAGCAGTGGCGCTCGCGCTCACGCCGATCCTGCGGCCGGGCGTGCCGGTGCTCGCCGCCGGCATCGTCGCGCTCATCGCGTCCTGGCTGATCGGCAGAAAGTCATGATCTGGTTCGCGGTGATTGCCGGATCCATCGGTTGCTACGTCGAGAAACTGGTCGGCCACCTGCTCCCAGCAAGCGTCCTCGAACGCGAGGGCGTGCGGCGGATCGCCGGCCTGCTTCCCGTCGCCCTGCTCGCTGCGCTCGTGGCAGTGCAGACATTCGCGGTCGGGCAGTCTCTCGTGATCGACGCGCGCCTCGCCGGCCTCGCTGCCGCAGTGATAGCCCTCGCTCTTCGCGCGCCGTTCCTCGTCGTCGTCCTCGTCGCCGCGATCACCGCGGCCGTCCTGCGCGCGGCGGGACTCGCCACGTGAACGAGCCGCGCCGCCCGATCTTCTGGTTCCTATGGCCGCGGCCCGATCCGCACGCTCCCGTTGACGCCGCGTACCACCAGGTCCGCGCCGTGCGGATCTCACCGCGCGGACCGATTCGGGTTGCCGTGCTTGCCGTGGGCTCGGTCCTCGAGGTGATCGTCATGGGCAGCGCGGTGGTCGCGGCACTCGGCGCAGGCTTCTCGATCTACACGGTGCTCGGAGCTGCGATCGCAGCGAGCGGGCTGTTCCTACTGCTGCGGGGCTGGGTCGCGGGCACCTACGTCAACGACTACGTCCTGACCATCGAATCGACCTTCCGCAAGCGCGTGCTCCCGTGGTCCGACGTCGCCCGCGTGAGTACGTCGACGCAGTCGTGCCCGTTCCTCGGGCTGCCCGTCCGCACGCAATCGACGCGAGTCATGGTGACGCTGACTTCCGGTCACGTGATCGGCACGCACGTGTTCGCGACGTCGCCTGACTACTGGCTGCGCGAGGAGGCATTCGACATCGGCGTGCAGCGCATCGAGCGCTGGGCGCACGACGCACCCCGACCTTGAGGTGTGGCGGGCTTAGGGCGCGGGCGTCTCGAGGTAGGAGTCCAGGCCGACGGTCAGGCCCGGATGGGCGCTGACTCGTCGAACAGCAAGCAGTACGCCAGGCATGAATGACGTGCGATCGAGTGAGTCGTGCCGAACCGTCAACGTCTCCCCCGGTCCGCCGAGGAGCACCTCCTGGTGCGCGACGAGACCGCGCGCGCGCACCGAGTGCACACGAATGCCGTCGACGAGCGCGCCGCGAGCACCGGGGATCTCATGCACCGTCGCGTCGGGCTGAGCCGGCATTCCATCGCGAACTGCAGCAATGAGGTGGGCGGTGTGCGTTGCGGTGCCTGACGGGGCGTCGACCTTGTCGGGGTGGTGCATCTCGAGGATCTCGACGGAATCGAAGTACGGCGCCGCCATGGCCGAGAAGCGCATCATGAGCACGGCGCCGATGCCGAAGTTGGGCGCGATGAGGACGCCGACAGTCGGCTGATCCGCGCACCAGGTACGCACCTGATCGAGCTTGCGCTCATCGAAGCCGGTGGTGCCGACCACGCAATGGATGCCATTGGCGATGCACGACCGCAGCGTCGTCATGACGGCATCGGGAGTCGTGAAGTCGACGATGACATCAGCACCGGCCTCAGCCATGGCCGACGGAACGACGCCGACGTCGAAGGCCGCAACGAGATCGAGGTCGGATGCGGATCGGACCGCCTCGACGACGGTCTGCCCCATTCGGCCCTTGGACCCGAACACTCCGACGTGGATCACGTGGGAAGAGTACCGAAGTTGAGGTCAGGCAACGGCGTTGAACGTCGTCGTCTCGTCGAACGGACCAATGACGGCGAGCGTCGCAGGTGCATTGAGCAGTTCGGCGGCGACGGCTGCGACCTCGGCTGAGGTGACTGCATCGACACGGCCGAGCAGCTCGTCGATACTGAGCAGCCGGTCACCGTGCAGCTCGCTCTTCGCGATGCGCGTCATGCGTGCGCCCGTGTCTTCCTGCCCGAGCACCGTGCCACCACGGACCTGGCCCTTGCCCCGAGAGATCTCGTCGGCGGTCAGTCCGTGGGTCGCGAGCTTCTCGATCTCCGTCATGCAGACGTCGAGGACCGAGTCGACCTTGCCCGGCAGGCAGCCGACGTAGACGCCGAACAGCCCATCGTCGGAAAACCCCTGCGAATACGCGTAGACCGAGTAGGCCAGGCCGCGCTTCTCGCGGATCTCCTGGAACAGCCGGCTGCTCATTCCGCCGCCGAACGCGGTGGTGAGGACCGACAGAGCGTAGCGGCGGTCGTCGCCGCGCGCGATGCCGGGAACGCCGAGGATGAGGTTGGCCTGCTCGGTGACGCGCTTCGTCACGCGAACGCCGGCCTCGTGCTTGCGCGGACGGCGCTCGGGTCGCGGCGGGCTCACCTCGGCGGACTCATCAAGAACATGGGCGAATGCCTTGCGCACGAGTCGGACGACGGTGGCGTGGTCGACGTGGCCGGCAGCAGCGATGACCATCGACTCGGGGCGGTAGCGCTTGCGGTAGAACTGATTGATCGAGTTGCGCGAGATGCCCTCGATCGTGTCGATGGTCCCAAGGATGGGCCGACCCAGCGGGGTGTCGCCGAACATGACGGACGCGAACTCCTCGTGGACCAGGTCCGTGGGATCGTCGTCGTGCATGGCGATCTCCTCGAGGATCACACCGCGCTCGGACTCGACGTCCTCCGTGCGGATCAGCGCATCAGTGACGACGTCGCACACGACGTCGATGGCGAGCGGCAGGTCCTCGTCGAGCACACGCGCGTAGTAGCAGGTGTACTCCTTGGTCGTGAAGGCGTTCAGATCGCCGCCGACCGCCTCGATCGAGGCCGAGATGTCGAGCGCGGAGCGCTTGTTGGTGCCCTTGAACAGCAGGTGCTCAAGGTAGTGCGCCGATCCCATCATGCGGCCGGTCTCATCACGCGAACCGACGTTGACCCACACGCCGAACGCGACGGAGCGAACGCCGGGGACATTCTCAGTGATGATGCGCAGGCCACCCGGGAGGGTGGTGCGGCGGACGAGTCCGCCGTCACCCTCCCGAAGCAGCGTGCGAGTGTCAGACCTAGGCATCTGCCCCTGCAGTCGCGGGAGCGTCGACGACGGGAACGAGCGACAGCTTGCCGCGCGGATCGATTTCCTTGATCTCGACCTGCACCTTGTCGCCGACCTTCAGCACGTCCTCGACCTGCTCGACGCGCTTGCCGCCCGCGAGCTTCTTGATCTCCGAGATGTGCAGCAGACCGTCCTTGCCGGGCATGAGCGAGACGAACGCGCCGAACGCTGTGGTCTTGACCACGGTGCCCAGGTAGCGCTCGCCGATCTCCGGCATGGTCGGGTTGGCGATCTGGTTGATCTGGTTGCGAGCGGCCTCGGCCGACGGACCGTCGGTCGCGCCGATGTAGATCGTGCCGTCATCCTCGATCGTGATGTCGGCGCCGGTCTCCTCCTGGATCTGGTTGATGATCTTGCCCTTCGGCCCGATGACCTCGCCGATCTTGTCGACCGGGATCCGGATGCTGATGACGCGAGGAGCCGTGGCGGCCATCTCGTCAGGAGCGTCGATGGCCTCGTTCATGACCTCGAGGATCGTGATGCGAGCATCGTGCGCCTGCGCGAGCGCGGCACCGAGCACCGAGGCGGGAATGCCGTCGAGCTTGGTGTCGAGCTGGAGGGCGGTCACGAAGTCCTTCGTGCCGGCGACCTTGAAGTCCATGTCGCCGAACGCATCCTCAGCACCGAGGATGTCGGTGATGGCGACGTACTGCGTCTGGCCGTCGATCTCACCGGAGATGAGGCCCATCGCGATACCCGCAACCGGTGCGCGCAGCGGCACACCAGCGTTGAGCAGCGACATCGTCGATGCGCAGACCGAGCCCATCGAGGTGGAGCCGTTGGAGCCGAGAGCCTCGGACACCTGACGGATCGCGTAGGGGAACTCCTCGCGCGAGGGCAGGACGGGCAGGAGTGCCCGCTCGGCCAGCGCGCCGTGACCGATCTCACGCCGCTTCGGCGAGCCAACGCGGCCCGTCTCACCGGTGGAGTACGGCGGGAAGTTGTAGTTGTGCATGTAGCGCTTGCGGTTCTCCGGGTTGAGCGTGTCGACCATCTGCTCCATGCGGAGCATGTTGAGGGTCGTGACACCCATGATCTGGGTCTCGCCACGCTCGAACAGTGCCGAGCCGTGCACCCGCGGAAGCACGTCGACCTCGGCCGAGAGCGTGCGGATGTCGGTGAGGCCACGACCGTCGATGCGGACGTGATCGCGAAGGACGCGCTCACGCACGACGTTCTTGGTCACGGAGCGCAGGGCTGCGGACAGCTCCTTCTCGCGACCGGCGAACTGCTCGGCGAGCTCGCCGACGACGACCTTCTTGATGTCGTCGAGACGATCCTCGCGGTCGGCCTTGCTGACGATCGTCATGGCCGAGGCAACGTCTGCTGCCGCGAGCTTGTTGACCGCGTCGTAGGCGTCGTCCTGGTACTCCAGGAAGACCGGGAACTCCGCGGTGGGCTTGGCGGCCGATGCGGCGAGCTCCTGCTGCGCCTCGCACAGGATGCGGATGAACGGCTTGGCGGCGTCGAGGCCCTGGGCCACGACCTCCTCCGTCGGCGCGGTGGCGCCGCCGGCGATGAGCTCGATCGTGCGGACGGTGGCCTCGGCCTCGACCATCATGATCGCGACATCGTCACCGGCGATGCGGCCCGCGACGACCATGTCGAACACGGCCTCCTCGAGCTGCTCGTACGTCGGGAAGGCGACCCACTGGCCGCGGATGAGGGCGACGCGAACGCCGCCGATCGGACCGCTGAAGGGCAGGCCGGAGATCTGGGTCGACGCGGACGCCGCGTTGATCGCGAGCACGTCGTACAGCTCGTTCGGGTGCAGGGCCATAACCGTGATGACGACCTGGACCTCGTTGCGGAGGCCCTTCTTGAAGGTCGGGCGCAGCGGACGGTCAATGAGACGGCAGGTGAGGATCGCGTCCTCGGACGGGCGTCCTTCACGACGGAAGAACGAGCCGGGGATCTTGCCGATCGCGTACATCCGCTCCTCGACGTCGATCGTCAAGGGGAAGAAGTCGAACTGCTCCTTGGGCTGCTTGCCCGCGGTGGTGGCGCTGAGCAGCATGGTCTCGTCGTCGAGGTAAGCCGCGACGGAGCCAGCCGCCTGACGAGCCAGACGGCCCGTCTCGAACTTGATGACACGCGTGCCGAACGACCCGTTGTCGATAACGGCCTGCGTGGTGAAAATCTGGGGACCCTCCACGGGTGCCTCCTGTTTCTGTAGACAGGGGCGCACACGTCTCGCGACCGGTGGCGGTCTTCGATCGAGGCCCACGGGTGAGAGCACTGGTGATATCTGCGCTTCACCCGGAGGTCACTACCGAGGACCGACGGACGCCCTGATCGTGGCGCCCCGGATTTGGGTTTCGTTATTCAGTTGTGGGTGAGACTCGAGTTAGCGGCGGATGCCGAGCTTCTCGATGATCGAGCGATAACGCGCGATGTCCGTCTTCACCAGGTACTGCAGCAACCGGCGACGCTGTCCAACGAGGAGCAGCAGTCCACGACGGCTGTGGTGGTCGTGCTTGTGGGTCTTGAGGTGGCCCGTCAGGTCGGTGATGCGACGCGTGAGCATCGCGATCTGGACCTCGGGGCTGCCGGTGTCACCGGGCTTGGAGCCGTATTCGGCGATGATCTCGGCCTTGACGGCGCTATCGAGCGGCATGACATTCCTCCGGGCGCGTTCCCATACGGGAACGATGTAGATGACACGAATCGTCGGGCGGTTGGGCTCAACGACCGTCTGGTGAGCACAGGTTACCAGCCTCAGCGCCTCAGGAGCACCGCGGCGTACCGACCGCACGCACCGCCCCTCCCCTCGCCGACCTTGAGGTTGGCGTGGGTTCGATGCGGTGATTTCCACGCCAACCTCAAGGTCGGCGGGGGCTCAGCGCCTCAGGAGCACCGCGGCGTCGGTGCCGATGGCCAGTGTCACGTGGGCCAGCACCCCGGCGAGGATCGATCGCGTGCGCAAGGCGACCACTCCGAGCAGCAGACCCCCGAACAGGCTGGTGACCATTTCGGGCACCGGCTTGTCGAGGTGGATGAGGCAGTACGGGGCCGCCATCGCCGGGATGGCCCACCAGCTCACGAGCCGGAAGCCTGCGGAGACCATGAAGCCACGGAAGAAGTACTCGAGCGCGACGAAGGTGGAGGCGTACATCAGCCACCAGCCGATGAGGTGAAACGGCGTGCCCGAGCCGTCCGGCCAGCCGTGATAGAACGGATAGACCGCCTGGAAGCGCGGCTGGCCCGCGGACAGGTACGCGCCGATGAAGATCGCGGGCAGCAGAATGGCGAAGATCCGGAACTCCCCGCGGAACAGTCCTAGACGCAGGCCGTAGTCGCGGATGCTCTGCTTCATGACGAGCGCGTAGACGGTCGGAACGGTGACGAAGATGATGACGGCCCACCCCGCCCACCAGCCCAGTTGGACCAGCTCGGGCCAGCCGGCCGGGCGCTGCCGCGGCAGCCAGCTGACCATGGTGACCCCGAACCACGCCGTCGCCAGGAAGCCGAGCAATTGCCTGGGCGCAGACGTGGTCCGGAGCGTCAGCAGTCCGATGACGACGAACTCGAATCCGAAGGCAAGGCCCATGCCGACGAGGCTGCGGCCCCACCAGTCGTGGGCGTCGAACACGGAGATGAGGGTCGCCGCGTAGCCGAATGTCCCGAGCGCAACCGCCGCCACCACGCCTGCGACCAGGCCCGGGCGCTGCACCGCGAAGACCTCGCGCCAGCCCGGCTCCCCGGCCGGCTCGTGGACCTCGACCTGCGGCTCGGTGTCGCTGCTCATCCGCGCCTGAACAGCAGGACGTAGGCGCGTCGAACCGACAGCGATCGCTCGAGGTCCATACGGATGCGGTCGTAGAAGTGCTCGCGGTACGTCGCGTCGATGGCGGTGTAGATCGTGACGTAGAACCCGGAGAAGGCCGCGAGGAAGAGGGACACGCGCATCAGCTGTCGCGTCACTCCGTAGCCCTGGCCCCACTCCCAGATCAGGTCGACGGGTGCTGCGCCATCCATCCAGATCCGCTGCAGCGCTACGGAGACGGCGAGGGACCCGAAGACCACGAGGAACAGCCAGACGACGACTGCGAACAGCGCCACCTGCACCAACTGGGCCACGGTCATGACCAGGCCGATGTTCGCCTTCTGCCGCCGATTGAGCGGAACCGGAGTGTCGAGGTCATCCAGCGTGGTCGCGACCTCGGCCAATGGAGTGCGAGCACAGGCGAGGATCACCTGGTCCCGCGTGGTCGCGGCCTCGATCAGCCTGATCTCCTCCGGCACGCGGCCGACGACGAACACGATCCCGAAGACCATGAACATGCCGATGACGACCCACAGGTGACCGGCCGGCAGCCCGCCCGCCATCTGCCACACCTCGGTATTGAGGAACAAGAACACGATGAACAGCAGAAGCAAAGGCAGCGCGCGCGTGGTCAGCCGGTACAGGTCGCTGAACCCGCGGAAGGTGTAGCGGATCGCCCAGCCGCACAGTGCGACGATCGCGTAGCGCGCGAGCACCCATGCAACCGCGAGGATGAACACGGCGAGGCTGACGGTCTCGATCGTTGTCTGGATCGTCCGACTCGACAGGACCGTGACGAGGCCCGGGATCACGATGAATCCGACGAGCACCGGCCACGTCACACGATCGGGCGCAGCGAGCCACGAACGACCGCGGCGTTTGTTCCACCAGGCGTAGACAACCGCCACAACGACGGTGACGATGACGCCGGTGACCGCGCCGGCTGCGTCGTCGAAGCTCGCGGCCGACCCGAGGACGAGGATGATGAAGCAGACCGCCAGCGCCGGAGTGGCGCGCGTCCACACGTTGGTCGACGACCGGTAGTCCTCGACGAGGAACGGCAGCCCGCGCCGGTAGAACCAGCGCTCGGTAGCCCGTAGGCGAGTGTCAGCCACGGGAGACGAGCAGGGTGCGGGCGGCGGCAACATCCTCACTCATGCGCGCGATGAGACCGGCGAGATCCGAGAACGTCGCCTGGCCCCGGATCCAGTCGGTGAACTCGATGCTGAACGCCTGCCCGTACAGGTCGAGATCGTCGCGGTCGAGGACGTACGCCTCCACCCGCCGATCATGCCCGTCGAACTGCGGATTCGTGCCGACCGAGATCGCCGCGGGATAGCGCTCATCGCTCGTGATCACCCAGCCGGCATAGACACCGTCGGCAGGAATCGTCGGCGACCCCTCCCACTGCATGTTCGCCGTGGGGAATCCGAGCTCGCGCCCACGATGGTCTCCGTGCACGACGATGCCGTCGAGTCGGTAGGGGCGGCCGAGCGCCGCCGCGGCCTCGACGACGTCACCAGACGCGACGAGCCGGCGCGTTCCGGTTGAGGACCAGCGCTGCTCACCCGCGCCGACGAGCGGAAGCACAGACACCTCGAATCCGAGTCGCCCGCCTTCACCGCGAAGGGTCTCCGTGGTGCCGCGCGCGCGATGGCCGAAGCGGAAGTTCTCGCCGACGACGACCTCCCGCACCGCGAGCCGCCCGACGAGAATCTCCTCGACGAAGGCCTCGGGCTCGGTTGCGGCAAGGTCCGCGTTGAAGTCCAGGACGTCGACCTCGTCAGCGCCCGCCTCGAGCAGCAGTGCGATCCGATGGTCGAGGGTCGCCAGCAGTGTCGGCTCGCTGCCAGGACGCACGACGGACATCGGGTGCGGGTCGAATGTGACGACCACCAGTGGGAGGCCGCGCAGGTCGGCCCTGGCCCGCGCGTACGCCACCAGCGCCTGATGGCCACGATGGACACCGTCGAAGAAGCCGACGCAGGCGACACAGCCGCCGGGGGCGGCGTCGGGGGTTTCGGTGTGCGCGGCGGTGGACATCGCGGGTCAGCCTAGGCGAGGACGGCCAGGTAGCGAGCGGTGCCGTCGTCGTCGGACGCGAGCGCCAGGAAGTCGCCATCGGGGCCGACTAGCGCCACCGCTGCTCCCGATCCGTCGGGGCCGAGCCACGGGATCCGCTGACCGAAGCGGACGGCGCGCGCCTGCTCCTCGTCGACGTCCCAGACCGCGAAGCAGTCACGGGCCACGGCGGACATCTCGATGAGCGCTGACCCTGCGCTCTCCTCGAGTACCGCGAGGCTGATCGGCCGGTCGAACGGCCCGACGCGAGTACGGCGCAGGCTGGTCAGGTGACCGCCTACGCCAAGCAGCGCGCCGATGTCGCGGGCCAGCGCTCGGACGTAGGTGCCCGTGCTGCATTCCACGTCGATCTCGACGTCAATCGCCGAGGCGGCACGGGAGATGGAGAGCACATCTAGTCGCGAGACCGTCACCGTGCGCGAGGCGAGTTCCACATCCTCGCCCGACCGCACGCGGTCGTACGCGCGACGGCCGTCGACCTTGATCGCGCTGACAGAACTCGGCCGCTGCTCGATCAGGCCTTGGAACCTCGCTGCGGCGGCGCGGATCGCGTCGTCGGTGACGGCCTCAAGGTCAGCTATTGGGGCAACGGTGACAACCTCCCCGTCGGCATCGTCGCTGACCGTCGTCGTGCCCAGCCGCACCGTCGCGAGGTACCGCTTGTCCTGGAGGGCCAGGTGACCGAGCAGTCGCGTAGCCCGGTTCACGCCCACGACAAGCACTCCGGTCGCCATCGGGTCGAGGGTGCCGGCGTGACCGACCTTGCGGGTGCCGAGGATGCGCCGGACGCGGGCCACGACGTCGTGCGAGGTGAGCCCCGACGGCTTGTCGAGAACGAGCAGGCCGGACTCGGTCACGCCGAGGGCGGAAGAGCTGCGTCCGCCTGATCCTCGTCGTCGTCCTCTGCCACCGGCTTGCGGTACGGGTCCTCGTCGCCGGCGTACCGAGCGTTGGCGGCCTGCGCGTGCACGGCTGCATCTGCAACAGCGGCCTGCTGGAGGAGGTCCTCCAGTGCACGGGCGGTCTCGGGAATCGCGTCGGGGATGAAGTCCAGCGTCGGGGTGAACTTGATGCCGGTCTGCTTGCCGACCTCGCTGCGCAGCACGCCCTTGGCCGACGCCAGCGCAGCGGCGGTAGACATGCGCGCTTCCTCGTCGCCGTAGACCGTGTAGAAGACCGTGGCCTCGCGCAGGTCGGGAGTCACGCGGACCTCGGTCACGGTGATGAAGCCGAGCCGGGGGTCCTTGATCTTCTTCTCGAGCGTCTCGGCCACGATCACCTTCACGCGATCGGCGAACTTGCGCTGCCGTGCCTCGCTGCTCATCAGTCCACTCCTTGCTGTGCGTTTGCTGCCCATCCGTCCGAGGGTCCTGCCGCCCCGAAGGACGGCAGGACCACGTTGCAGATCAGGCCTTGCGGGGCTTCTCGCGCATCTCGAAGGTCTCGATCACGTCGCCGACCTTGACGTCCTGGAAGGAGCCAAGGTTGATGCCGCACTCGAAGCCCTCGCGGACCTCGGTGACGTCATCCTTGAAGCGGCGCAGACCGGCGATCGTGACGCTCTCGGCAACCACCGAGCCGTCGCGCACGAGGCGTGCCTTGCCGTTGCGGCGGATGTCGCCCGACTGCACGAGGCAGCCTGCGATGGTGCCGAACTTGCTCGACTTGAAGACCTCGCGGACCTCTGCCGTGCCGAGCTGCACCTCCTCGAACTCCGGCTTGAGCATGCCGCGCAGGGCCGCCTCGACCTCTTCGATGGCCTGGTAGATGACGCTGTAGTAGCGCACATCCACGCCCTCTTCGGTGGCGAGCTCAGCGACCTTGCCCTCGGGCCGGACGTTGAAGCCGATGATGACGGCCTTCGACGCGCTGGCCAAGGTGACGTCGTTCTTGTTGATCGCACCGACACCGCGGTGGATAACGCGGAGGTTGACCTCCTCGCCGACATCGATCTTGAGCAGCGCATCCTCGAGTGCCTCGACGGAGCCGGACACGTCGCCCTTGATGATGAGCGTGAGCTCGGCGACCTCGCCCTTCTCCAGCGACTCCAGGAAGTCCTCGAGCGAACGCTTGACGCGGTTCTTGGCCAGCAGCGCATTGCGCTCGCGGGCCTGCCGGGTCTGGGCGATCTGCCGTGCGACGCGGTCCTCGGCGACGACCATGAAGCTGTCGCCCGCACCGGGAACCGACGTGAGGCCGAGCACCTGGACCGGGAACGCGGGACCGGCCACGTCGACGGGGTTGCCCTCGTCGTCGAGCATCGCGCGAACACGGCCGAACGCGTCACCGGCAACGATCGAGTCGCCGGCGCGGAGCGTTCCGCGCTGGACGAGCACGGTTGCCACCGGGCCACGGCCGCGGTCGAGGTGAGCCTCGATCGCGACACCCTGGGCGTCCTGGTTCGGGTTGGCGCGAAGGTCGAGCGTTGCATCCGCGGTGAGCAGAACAGCCTCGAGCAGGTTCTCGAGCCCGATGCCGTTCTTCGCCGACACGTCGACGAACATCGTGTCGCCGCCGAACTCCTCGGCAACAAGGCCGTACTCGGTGAGCTGCGACCGCACTCGCGTGGGATCGGCGCCCTCCTTGTCGATCTTGTTGACTGCCACGACGATCGGCACGCCGGCCGCCTGCGCGTGGTTGAGCGCCTCAATCGTCTGCGGCTTGACGCCGTCATCGGCGGCCACGACGAGGATCGAGATGTCGGTGACCTGCGCACCACGAGCACGCATGGCGGTGAACGCCTCGTGACCGGGTGTATCGATGAAGGTGATGCGCCGCTCGACGCCCTCGCGGGTCGTCGTGGCCACCTGGTAAGCGCCGATGTGCTGCGTGATGCCGCCGGCCTCGCCCCCGATGACGTTGGTCTTGCGGATCGCATCGAGCAGGCGCGTCTTGCCATGGTCGACGTGACCCATGACTGTGACGACCGGGGGACGGATCACCATGTCGGAGTCGTCGCCCTCGTCCTCGCCGAACTCGAGGTCGTAGGCCTCGAGCAGCTCGCGGTCCTCCTCCTCCGGAGAGACGACCTGGACGTCGTAGTTCAGCTCGCCGCCGAGCAGGCGCAGCGTGTCGTCGTCGATCGACTGGGTGGCCGTGACCATCTCGCCGAGGCCGATGAGCACCTTCACGAGGTCAGCGGGCATCGCGTCGATCTTGTCGGCGAAGTCCGTCAGGCTCGCCCCGCGCGGCAGGCGAACGACCTCGCCGCGACCGCGTGAGATCCGCACACCGTCCATGACGGGCGCCTGCATGTTGTCGAACTCCTGGCGCTTGGCGCGCTTGGACTTGCGTCCGCGCGAGGGCCGACCGCCGGGACGCCCGAACGCTCCAGCCGTCGTGCCACGACCGCCGCCGGGGCCACCCGAACGACCGGGGAAGCCGCCTGGCGCACCGCCGGGCGAGCCGCCTGGGCCGGCGGGGCGGCCGGCATAGCCGCCGCCGGGAGCGCCACCGGGCCGACCGGCGTAGCCGCCGCCGGGACCGCTGGGACGGGCACCGGGAGCACCCGGGCGGGCGCCGGGACCACCGGGAGCACCCGGACGCGTGCCGGGACCACCGGGAGCACCCGGACGCATGCCAGGACCACCGGGTCGAGCAGCAGGGCGGGGAGGCATCGTGCCGGGATTGGGACGCGGAGCACCCGGGACCGCGGGCGCGGCGCGGCCCATGCCGGTGCTGCCACCGAACGGGTTGTTGCCCGGACGCGGGCCAGCCGGGCGGCCCATGCCGGTGCTGCCACCGAACGGGTTGTTGCCCGGACGCGGGCCAGCCGGGCGCGCGACAGGATTCCCGTCGGCGTCCAGCGCGGCCGGGGCTGCGGGGGCGGGCGGGGCGTCGACGGCGGCTGCGGGGGCGAGCGGTGCAGCGGCCGGCGCGGACGGCACGGCGACGGGCTCGGCGGGGGCGGCTGGCGCCTCAACCGGGGCTGGCGCCTCGACGACGACAGGGGCAGCGGGCTCGGCTGCCACGGCAGCGGGCGCGGCGGCGGCCGTCTTCTTGGCAGCCGGCTTGCGCTCGGGCTTCTCCGGCGCAGGCGGCATGGCCTCGCGAAGCTTGCGAACGACTGGTGCCTCAACTGTTGAGGAGGCTGATTTGACGAACTCGCCTAGTTCTTGGAGTTTGGCGAGGACATCCTTGCTGGAAACCCCGAGCTCCTTAGCGAGCTCATGGACCCGGACCTTTGACACGTTTCTCCTGTCTTGGTCCGGGCGCGGTGCTCCGGACCGTCAGTGCAATCGATGCATCTTCATGCTCGCGTGCTCATGGGGTGTTCATCCTCGAATCACTCCGGATCCGCTTGAGCCCGAACGGGTCGGGCCGACACTGCGTCTGCGACGGGTGTCGCGGACGATGCTGCGCTGATGGCCTCCCTGACGGCGGCCAGGTCCAGGGGACCGGGCACCCGCAGGGCGCGGGGGAATGCCTTTTTGCGCTCGGCGCGCTCGAGGCATCGCGGGTCTGGGTGCAGGTTCGCGCCCCGGCCCGGCAGTCGCCGCTGGGGGTCTGGGACACACGCCCCAAGCACCGCGACAACCCTCATCAGTTCGGACAGACCAGCACGCTCGCGACACCCGACGCAGGTGCGCTGGGGGCCGGCCGTGCTGCCTGCTGAGGAGTGTACCCCTCCGGACACCCGCGTCAGTCCGTGGCTGCGTCGTTCCGCGGCTCGGCCGGCGGAGCGGTGTCGGACCGGATATCGATGCGCCAGCCGGTGAGCCGAGCGGCCAGTCGGGCGTTTTGTCCCTCGCGACCGATCGCCAGCGACAGCTGGTAGTCCGGCACGATCACGCGCGCTGCCCGTGCGACCGGGTCGACGATGAGGACCGAGGACACCCGGGCGGGCGACAGGGCGTGCCCGATCATCTCCGCGGGATCGTCGCTGTGGTCGACGATGTCGATCTTCTCCCCGTTCAGCTCGGCCATGACCTGCCGGACGCGCTGGCCCATGGGACCGATGCACGCCCCCTTGGGGTTCACGCCGGGCACGGTCGAGCGGACCGCGATCTTCGTGCGGTGGCCAGCCTCTCGGGCGATGGCAGTTATCTGCACGCTGCCGTCGGCGATCTCGGGCACCTCGAGGGCGAAGAGCGCCTTGACCAGGTTCGGGTGAGTGCGCGAGACGGTGACCTGCGGGCCTTTGAAGCCCTTGCGGACGTTGGTGACCAGGCACTTGATGCGCGTTCCGTGCGGGTAGGACTCCCCCGGCGCCTGCTCCTCGGGAGGCAGGTTCGCCTCGATCTTGCCGATGTCGACGCGCACCATGCGCGGGTTCGTCGTCTGCTGGACGACTCCGGACACCAGGTCGCCCTCGCGGCCGGTGAACTCCAGCAGCGTGGCGTCGCCCTCGGCCTCGCGCAAGCGCGAGAGCAGCACCTGTCGCGCGGTGGTCGCCGCGATGCGTCCGAACCCGTCGGGAGTGTCATCGAACTCGCGGACGATCGTGCCTTCCTCGTCGAGCTCGGCCGCCCACACCGTCACGTGCCCGGTCTTGCGGTCGAGCGTGACGCGTGACTTCTGGGCGGCACCCTCGGTTCGGTGGTAGGCCACAAGCAGCGCCTGCTCGATGGTCTCGACGACCAGTTCGAGGGACAGGTCCTTCTCCCGCACGAGCGACTTGAGTGCACTCACGTCGATGTCCATGGCGGTTACTCCCCTTCCTCGTCGTCGGTGACGATGTCATCTTCGGCCTCGGCGAGGTCGACTGCATCGACCCTGTTGAACTCCACCTGCACGACCGCCCGGCGCACGTCCGCGAGCGCGATCGTGGTCTCGACGTCGTTCGTCAGCAGGACGACTTCTGCATCGGAGGGGACAGAGACGACCCGTCCTTCGACAACCGAGTCGTCGGCCATGGTGGCCTGGACGAGCCGGCTGACGGCGCGGCGCCAGTGCCGCGGCTCGGTGAGCGGTCGGTCGACGCCGGGGGACGTGACCTCGAGCACAAAGGGACCGGGAAGCTCGTCCGACAGGGGCGGTTCGTCGAGGAGTTCGGAGACCCGGCGGCTGACTTCGGCAATCAGGTCGAGATCCAGGCCGCCATCGCGATCGACGACCACGCGCACCACGTGGCGGCGACCGGCCTTCTGAACCTCGACGGACTCCAGGTCGACGCCGAGGACGGTCATCGCGTCGAGCAGCCCGGACTTCACCGCGTCGGCGGATGCACTCATGTCGCCTCCCGGGGTTCTGTTGTGGTCGATCAGTTTTTTTGAATCGTCACGCTTGCGTCGCACTACTTCGGGAACTGTACCCACTGCATGCCATTCTTGGCACATGCTCGTTCCCGACCGACGCCTGTCCATCCCGGTGGTGACGAGGAGGCAGGGCCTCACCGCGCTCGCGGTCCTCGGGCCGGTCGGGTTCCTCGCGGCATGCAGCAGCTCCTCGGACGCGGAACCGGTTGATCCCACATCCGCCCCGGCGACGGTGTCGACCGCCGTCGCAGCCCAGGAGCACGAACTCGTGCAGCTCTACGACGCGACGATTGCCGCGTATCCCGAGGTGGCGACAGCCCTGCAGCTCATCCGCGATCAGCACGAGCAGCACGCGATGGCTCTCGACGCATCGTCCAGCGCCTCCTCGGCGCCCCCGACCGAGGTCGCCGAGTCGGTCGACAAGGCGCTGGTGGCCCTGGTCTCCGCTGAGAAGAAGGCCATGCGCCAGCGCATCGACGCGTGCGTCGAGGCCGAGGATGCCGGCCTGGCACGCACCCTGGCCTTCATAGCGGCGTCCGAGTCCTCCCACGTGCCGGCGCTTCGGGACCTGCGCGCATGACGCCGGCCGAGGCCTGGATCGCGGTCGTGTCAGGCGAGGACGCCGCCGTGTTCGCCTACTCGGTCGCCGGCGCGCGCGTCACGTCGTCGGCAAGGTCGCGGGCTCTCAACGGGCTTGACGCCCACAAGGCCCACCGCGACCGGGCGGCCGCCATGGTCGCCTCGGCGGGTGGCACGCCCCCGCTCCCCGCGGCGGCTTACGAGTTGCCGTTCGCCGTCGACTCCGCTCGGGCCGCTCGTCGCATGATGGCGCTCGTCGACAATCGCCTGGTCGGTGCGTACGCGGACGCGGCCGAGGCGGCCACCGGCGACGAGCGACGGTGGGCAGCGCGCATCGGTGCGGAGAACGCAACTCGCGCGGTCGCGTGGGGTGCCGACCCGCAGGCCTTCCCGACGGGCGCAACTACTACCTAGCCGTGGACTGCAGTCCGACCCACCCTCGATAGGCATCGGGATCGACGTTGCCACCGCACACAACAGTGACGACGTGGCGCCCGGCGAAGCGCTCTGGGTCCTCGAGCACTGCCGCAATCCCCAGCGCGGCCGACGGCTCCACGACTAGGCCCGCGTGATCCAGCAGCATGCGCATGCCAGCAATGATCGAGTCCTCGCGTACCAGCACCGCGTCGTCTGCGGCCAGTAGCAGGTCGTCGAGGACGAGCGCGCTCGGATAGCGGCCCGCGACGCCGTCGGCGATCGTGTTCGTCGGTCCGGTGGTGACGACCCGGCGCTCGTGAAACGACATTGTCATCGCCGGAGCCTCCGTTGGCTGCACGCAGATGGTGCGGACATCGGGCGCAAGGTGCTTCATGACGTGCCCGATGCCGGTGGCCATCGCGCCGCCGCCGAGCGCGACCAACACCGCGTCGAAGGACTCAGCCATGCCCACCAGCTCAAGACCGATGGTGCCGGCTCCCTCGCAGGTCTCGATGTCCACGCTGTCCTGGACGAGCCTGACACCGAGCTGGAGCGCGATCTCCGCTGCACGATCACGGGCCACCTCGATGTCTCCGTCGACCAACTCCAGCCTCGCGCCGAAGGCGCGTATGCGTTCGAGCTTGGTCGCGGGAGCGAGGCGGGATGCCACGACGGTGACACCCAGCCCGCGCGCACGGCCGGACCACGCGAGCGCCTGGCCGAGGTTGCCCGCGCTGGCGCAGACCACGGCGCTTTCGCCCGCGTCGGCGAGGATGCTTGTGACCAGATCCGTTCCGCGGCCCTTGAAGCTGCGCACCGGATTCGCCGTCTCGAGCTTGATGGTCAACTCGCAGCCGAGGGCGGCCTCCAGCGCCTCGCAGCGGTAGGCCGGGGAGTTCAGGAATACCGGATCTATGACCTCGCGAGCCGCCCTTATCCGATCGATATCAAGACGGGTCTGCACGGTCGCAAAGCGTAGTGGCGTTCTCTAAATCAGGTCCCACGCGAGCTTGAGGATCAGCACGCCGACGACGGACAAGAACACGATGCGCACGAATCCGCTCCCGCGTCGGATCGCCATGCGGGCGCCGATGATCGCGCCAGCCATGTTGCACACGCCCATGATCAGGCCAAGCACCCACAGCACCGAACCGGTCAGCCCGAACACGATGATCGCCGCGATGTTGGTACCGAGGTTCACCACCTTGGCGGTCGACGATGCGTTGAGGAATGAGTACCCCAGCCCCGCGACGAGAACGATCAGCAGGAATGAGCCGGTACCTGGGCCCAGGATGCCGTCATAGAAGCCGATCGCGAGTCCGGCGGCGGTCGCCACGACGTAGTGACGCCGGCGGCCGTGCCACCGGAGTTCCTGCGAGCGTCCCATCTGCGGGCTCAGCAGTGTCCACAGCCACACGATGACGAGCAGCACGATGATGATCGGGCGGAATGCCTGCGCGGGGATGTGGCTCGCGGTCAACGCGCCCAGGGCAGCGCCCACGAACGCTGCCGCCGCCATCGGCAGCGCGGTACGCACATCGGGCGGCGCCTTGCGCGCATATGTCGCTGTTGCTGCCGCCGTGCCGAGGACACTCGACACCTTGTTGGTTGCCAGAGCCTGGACCGGCTCGGCGTTGGGCAGCGCGATTAGCAGCGAGGGAAGCTGGAGCAGTCCGCCACCGCCGGACACCGCGTCGACCCAGCCCGCGAGAGCCGCGGCGACACAGAGTGCGATGAGCACGCCCGCGTCCGGAAGGGCGAGGGCATCCACTGCGTCTAGCGCCAGCCCTCGACGATGTCGAGAACGTCCATGAGCCGCTGAAGTGTCGCGTCTGGCGCGGCCTCGGGCACTTCACGCCCGGCGTCGGTCGAGTGCGGCACCCAGATGGTGCGCATGCCCGCCTTCTGCGCTCCGACGATGTCATCCCAGAGCCGGTCGCCGACGAAGACGGTCTCGCTCGGCTCGACACCCAGCGCCTGCAGTACGACCTGGAACGCCGACGCGTGCGGCTTGGCCATCGACAGCTCGCTCGAGTAGACCGCGCAGTCGATCAGGTGATCAAGGTCGTCGCGGGCGAAGACCTCCTGGTGGTACGCGCGCGGCCACATCGTGTTGCTGAGCACGCCGATGAGGTACCCGTTGCGGCGCAGGCTGGTGAGGAGTTCCTTGGCGTCGGGATCGGCGTAGGTGTGCGGGGCCCAGAAATCCAGGTAGCTGCCCAGCGCGCGCAGATGCCGAGCGCCGTTGACGTCGATGCCCTCGGCGAGGAACAAGGACTCCAACGCACCCGTGCTCACCCGGCCCTGCGTCTCGCGCTGCGTGCGCCACAGTTCCTCCTCGCGCTCGCGCAGTCGGCGGGCGAGGGACGCCGCGTTCGACGGGTCGTACATCTGCGAGTACGCGTACCACTGGGCCTGCAGGTCCACGTCGTGCCAGGGGGTCAGCGTGCCGCCCCAGTCGAACACCACCGCGCGAATCGCCATCTCATCCCCCGTTTCCGACAAGCACCGCGAGTTCGTCGACCGCAGTGGCGACGGCCACGTCGGTTCGTTCACCCGTCCGCCGATCCTTGACCTCGACGAACCCGTCGGCAAGCCGCTTGCCGACAACGACGATGGTCGGCACTCCGATGAGCTCGGAATCGTTGAACTTCACTCCAGGCGACACGCCGCGACGGTCGTCCAGAAGCACCCGCACCCCCCGGGCGTCGAGCTCCGCGGAGACCCGCTCGGCCTCCTCGAATGGCTCGTCGGCCTTGCCGGTCGCGATAATGTGGACGTCGGCCGGCGCGATCTCCCGCGGCCAGATGAGGCCCTTGTCGTCATGCGACTGCTCGGCAATGGCCGCCACTGCGCGCGAGACGCCGATGCCGTACGAGCCCATCGTGACCGTGACGAGCTCGCCGTTCTCGTCGAGCACCTTCAGTCCGAGGGCGTCGGCGTACTTGCGGCCCAGTTGGAAGATGTGGCCGATCTCGATGCCGCGGGCGAGGGTCAGCGCTCCGCCGCAGTTCGGGCAGACATCGCCCTCGCGCACCTCGGCCACGTCGATAGTGCCGTCGGCCGTGAAGTCGCGGCCGGCAACCAGGTCGTAGACATGCCTGCCCGGCTCATTCGCACCGGTGATCCAGCGCGTGCCCGGGACCACGCGCGGATCGACCAGGTAACGCACGCCTGATGCGCTCGACTCCCCCAGCGCGAGCGGACCGATATAGCCCTTGACCAGGCTCGGCAGCTTCGCGAAGTCGGCATCCTCGAAGGGTCCGGCGACGCTCGGCAGCAGGACCGCCTCGAGCCGCTTCAGGTCGACCTCGCGGTCACCGGGCAGGCCGATGGCCAGCGCGGACTTGGAGCCGTCGGGTGCCGTCACGGAGAACACGACATTCTTCAGCGTGTCGCCTGCGGTCCATGCGCGGTCGGACCGCGCGAGATCCTCGCGGTCGTTCGAGACCGATACCAGGCTGTCGATGGTTGGGGTGCCTGGCGTCTGCTCGACGTGCGCCGCCGGTGCGTCGGCGAAGTCGACGGCCGGCGGAGCAGGAGTGACGACGGCCTCGACATTGGCCGCATAGTCGCAGTTCGCGCAGCGGACGAATGAGTCCTCGCCCACCTCGGTCGGAGCCAGGAACTCCTCGCTCGCCGAGCCGCCCATCGCGCCGGACATCGCGGAGACGATGACGTAATCGAGTCCGAGCCGGTCGAACGTAGCGATATACGCGTCGCGGTGCCGCTGGTAGGACACCTCCAGGCCGGCGTCGTCGACATCGAAGGAGTACGAGTCCTTCATGACGAACTCGCGGCCGCGCAGGATGCCGGCGCGCGGACGCGCCTCGTCGCGGTACTTCGTCTGGATCTGGTACAGCACCACGGGAAGATCCTTGTAGGAGGAGTACTCGCCCTTGACGAGCAGCGTGAACATCTCCTCATGGGTCGGACCGAGCAGGTAGTCGCCGCCCTTGCGGTCCTTCAGGCGGAACAGGCCGTCGCCGTACTCGGTCCAGCGGTTGGTCTGCTCGTAAGGCTCGCGCGGCAGCAGCGCGGGGAAATGGACCTCCTGGAAGCCGGCGCGGTCCATCTCGTTGCGCACGGCGTTCTCGACGTTGCGGTAGACGAGGAAGCCGAGCGGCAGCCAGGTGAACACCCCGGGCGCCACGCGGCGCACGTAGCCGGCACGCACGAGCAGTCGGTGGCTCGGTACCTCGGCATCGGCAGGGTCGTCACGCAGCGTGCGCAGGAACAGGGTCGACATCCGCAGGATCACGCCGACAGCCTATTGGCCGCCCCCACCGTCCCCGCCCCGCCTCGACCTTCCGCCGACCTTGAGGTTTGGCACCCTCCGGCGACGCCGTGAGGGTGCCAAACCTCAAGGTCGGCGGATGGTTCTAGGTGAAGTCGGTGAAGCGCAGGTTACCGCCGTACTGCAACAGCAGCGCGACGGTCGCCGTCCACCCCGTCTGGTGGCTCGCGCCGACGCCGTGGCCGTCATCGCCGTCGAAGTACTCGTAGAACGGCACGAGATCGCGCCAGTTCGGGTCGGTCTGGAAGTAGTCGTTGGTCCCGAAGACGGCTCGTCTCCCGTCGCCGTCGCGAACGAAGATCGACGTGAGCCGCTTGGCGATGTCATCGCCCGCCTGGGCCAAGGTGACCGCGTGCTCCGAACCGGTCGGGTCGTCGACTTTCACGGTGTCGCCGAGGAACCGGGCATACGCATTGAGCGCCTGCAGGAACATGAAGTTCATCGGGAACCACACCGGTCCGCGCCAGTTGGAGTTGCCGCCGAACATCCGGTTGCGCGACTCCGCGGGCACGTAACCGACGCGGTACTCCTCGTGACCGACGTGGTAGGTATACGGATTGTCGCGATGATGAACGGACAGCGAGCGGATGCCGAATGGCGACAGGAACTGCTCAGGATCCAGCACCCGCTCGAGGATCCGCGCCAGGCGATCCTCGTGCACGATCGCGACCATCAGATGCGAGCCGTCGCCGCCATCCACCCGCAGCCGGACCGCGCTGACGGGCTCGTTATAGGCCTTGATGAGCTTTTGCATCTGCTCGTTGATCGCCTCGAGCTCCAGGTGCGCGGTCAGCGGGATGGAGATCGACGCGAACAGCGGCACGATCGACTGCATCGAGAACACTTCCAATGAGTGCGCGCTGCCATCGGGCATCTCGATCACATCGTGGTAGAAACCCGTCTCCTCGTTCCAGAGGCTGACGTTGCCTGAACCCTTCTCCAGTGCATTGGCCACTAGCCAGCCGTCCCACACCCAGCGGCCGAACATCCGGTCGTAGCCGGGCTCGAGCTTGGCCAGCTCGACGGTTATCTCGAGCATCTGCAGGACGAGGGTGGCGACCCACGACGTGCCGTCGACCTGCGCGAGCTTGCCACCGGTGGGCAGTGGCTGATCACGGTCGAATACGCCGATGTTGTCCATGCCCAGGAATCCGCCGCCGAAGATGCCGCGGTTGTCCGCGTCCTTCTGGTTGAGCCACCAGACCACGTCGAGAGTGACCGCGCGATACGACTGCGACAAGAAGGCGAAGTCGCCGATCCCCTTCGCGCGACGGTCGAGCTGGTAGACCTGCCAGGCCGCCCATGCGTGAACCGGCGGGTTCGTGTCGCCGAAGCTCCACTCGTAGGCAGGGATCTGGCCGTGCGGGTGCTGGAACACCGACGAGAGCAGCAAGAGCACCTGGTCCTTGGCGAAGTCCGGGTCGATCATCGCCATCGTGACGCAGTGGAAGCCGAGGTCCCACGCTGCGTACCAGGGGTACTCCCACGCGTCGGGCATGAGGATGACGTCGTGATTGCTCAGGTGCTGCCAGTCGGAGTTGCGGCCATGCCAGCGCTCGGCCGGCGGCGTGGGCTGCGTCGGGTCTCCTTGCAGCCAGCGCCGCACCTCGTAGTGGTAGTACTGCTTGCACCACAGCAGGCCCGCGAGTGCCTGCCGCTGGACCAGGCGCTCGTCCGTGCTCAACTTCGGGTCCGCGAGAGCTCTGTAGAACTCGTCGGCCTCCTCCTTGCGCGCAGTGATGATCGACTCGGCGTCGTCGAACGGGAGCCTGAGATCGGCCGTGGCGAACCGCACAGTCACGGTGATGGACGCACCGGATTCGAGTGTCGTCGACACGTGCGCGGCAGCCTTGCTTCCGGACTTGTGGTCCACCGCATCCTCGACGCCCATCACGACGTAGTCGCCGATGCCGTCCTTGGTATGTGCCGACTCGTTCGTCGAGCCGAAGAGCTTCTCGGCATTCGTCTCGTTCTCGCAGAAAAGCAACTGCGGTGTCGAGCCGTCCGAGGAGCTGACCGAGAGCCATCGGTCGCCCAGTTCGGGATGGTTCGTGTGCGCGACGCCATCGCGAACCTTGGTGATCCTCGGTGCGACCGCGTCCTCCTCCCACGACCACGTGTTGCGATACCACAGGTGCGGGAGGACGTGGATCGGAGCAGCGTCGGGTCCACGGTTCGTCACGGTGATGCGACACACCACGTCTTCGGGTGAGGCCTTCGCGTACTCGACGACCACGTCGAAGTATCTGTTCGCGCGCCAGTCGTCCTCCAGCGCGTCGAAAAGCTCGTACTCCCCCACGTCCTGCCCGCGCGACCCATTGGCCGCGACGAGATCGGCGTACGGGAACGCCGACTGCGGATACTTGTAGACCATCGATGCGTAGGCGTGGCTCGGCAGGTTGTCTGTGTAGAACCAGTAGTCCTTGACGTCCTCGCCGTGATTGCCCTGCAGGTTCGCGAGCCCGAATGGCCGCTCCTTGAGGATCTCGTCGTTGCCGTTCCACAGCGACAGGGCCAGGCACACGATCTGGTCGCTGTCGCACCAGCCGGCGAGGCCGTCCTCGTTCCACCTGTACGCGCGACTGCGGGACTGCTCGAAAGGCAGGTAGTTCCACGCGTCGCCGTCGGCGCTGTAGTCCTCGCGCACGGTGCCCCAGGCGCGCTCGCTGAGATAAGTGCCCCAGCGCCTCCAGTCGGCCGCACCCGAGCGCGCTTCCGCCAGCCGATCATCCTCAGCAGTGGTCATTGACCCTCTTCCGCATCTGGTGCTCCCACCCGCGAGCCGCACAGGATCATGACGGACCGCGGGCCGACGGTGACGTACTCGCCCGGTCCGATCGACGGCGCTGGCCTCAGCCCGACCGAGGCGTCGAACGAGTCGAGGACACAGGTCCACGTCGACGGCATGATCGCGCCGGGCACTCGCATCTGCAGCGGCTCCCACCACGCGTTGACCATCAGCAGCATGTCCTCGTCGGGCATCAGCGTGCCGTCGAGTGCGATGTCCGGGGAGTCTGTGCCGTCGAGATACACGACCAGCGATCGCGCGTCCGGGTTCGACCAGTCATCCGGTCCCATCGCATCACCCGAGGGCGTGTACCACTCGATGTCGACCGCCTGCGGCCCCCGGAGGAACCGAGTCCGGCGCAGCACCGGGTGCTCGCGCCTCAGTCGCACGAGTCGTTGCGTGAACGCCAGCAGCTCCGCATCGACATCGGTCCAGTCGATCCACGAGATCGGCGAATCCTGACAGTAGGCGTTGTTGTTGCCCTGCTGCGTGCGCCCGAACTCGTCGCCGCCGAGCAGCATCGGTATGCCGAACGACGTCAGCAAGGTGGTGAGCATCGCGCGCCGCTGGCGTTCGCGCAGAGCGATGATCTCCGCGTCGTCGGTCTCGCCCTCCACCCCGCAGTTCCACGAACGGTTGTCCGACGTCCCGTCGCGATTGCCCTCGCGGTTGGCCTCGTTGTGCTTGTGGTCGTATGAGACAAGATCGCGAAGCGTGAATCCGTCGTGCACCGTCACGAAGTTCACCGATGCCGTGGGCCGCCTCGAGTCCGTGCCGTACAGGTCCTCCGAGCCGGTGATCCGTGTCGCAAGCGTCGAGATCAGTCCGGGCTTGCTGCGCCAGAAGTCGCGCACCGTGTCGCGGTACGACCCGTTCCACTCGCTCCACAGCGGCGGGAAGCGGCCGATGTCGTACGAGTCGCCCTGGCCGACGTCCCACGGCTCGGCGATCAGCTTGACGCGGGAGATCACCGGATCCTGCGCGACCAGGTCGAAGAAGGACGCCGACTTCTCGAAGGCTCCGTCTTCGCGCGCGAGGGTCGGGGCGAGGTCGAAGCGGAAGCCGTCGACGTGCATCTGCTGAACCCAGTACCGCAGCGAGTCCATGATCAGCCGCAGCGCCGTCTCGTCACCGGCGTTGAGCGAGTTGCCGCATCCGGTCGTGTCGATGTACTGCGACAGATCGTTCGGATCGAGGCGGTAGTACGCCGGGTTGTCGATCCCGCGGAACGACATGGTCGGGCCGGTCGCGGGGCCCTCCGCCGTGTGGTTGAACACGACGTCGAGGATCACCTCGAGTCCGGCGGCGTGAATGGCCGTGACCATCTGCTTGAACTCCGCGACCTGCCCTCCCGGCCGCTGCGCGCGCACCTCCGCGGAGTACGAGGACTGCGGGGCGAAGAAGCCGAGCGTGTTGTAGCCCCAGTAGTTCGTCAGGCCGTGGGCCGCGACCGACGGCTCGGTCAGGCTCTCGTGCACCGGCAGCAACTCGACTGCGGTCACGCCCAGGTCGACGAGGTGCTGCAGTGCGGCCGGATGCCCGAGTCCCTCGTAGGTCCCGCGCAGGTCCACCGGTACGTCGGGATGCAACTGCGTGAAGCCCTTGACGTGCGTCTCGTAGATCACGGTGTCGGCGTATGGCGTCATCGGCGCGCGATCGTCGCCCCAGTCGAACGACTCGTCGACGACCAGCCCGACGTGGCTGTAGTTCTCAGTCGTGTCCGCAGCGATCGCACGTGCGTACGGGTCGACGAGCAGGCGTTTGGCGTCGAAGCGCAGACCACGCGCAGGGTCGAAGGGTCCATCGACGCGGAAGCCGTAGCGCTGGCCGGCGCGAATACCAGGAACCAGCCCGTGCCACACGCCCGCGTCCTGCTCAGTCAGCGGTACCCGCGTCTCGGCGCCCTCTGCATCGATGAGGCACAGTGTCACGGCTTCTGCCGTGCGTGTGGCCAGCGCGACATTGGCGCCGGTCGGGGTCAGGGTCACACCGAGGGGGAATGGCTGTCCCGGCAGAGCAACAACTGCCAACGTGTCCTCCCCCGTATTAGAAGAGCACGGTAGCGAAGGTGCCAACCTCGCGGAACCCGACCGCGCGATACGCCTTGCGAGCGGCAGTGTTGTAGTCGTTGACGTACAGCGAGATGCCATCGGCGATGCGCGCCCGGGCCTCGAGCACGACAGCGGCCATGCCGCGCTCGGAGATGCCCCGGCCGCGATGCTGCGGGTCGACCCAGACACCCTGAATCTGGCAGACCCCGCTGCTGACGGCGCCTACCTCAGCCTTGAACACCACCACGTCATCATCGATGCGCACGAACGAGCGCCCCTCGTCGACGATCTCGGCGATGCGCGTGCGGTACGCGTAGCCCGCGCCGCCGACAGTCGGCGAGACGCCGACCTCCACGGTGAACATCGCGATGCATGCGGGAACGAGAACATCCAAGTCGGCCGCGCTCGACAGCCGCACCAGCGGATCGGGCTCCACCAGGGGTTCGCCGTCGATGAACATCAGCGGCTGCGCGGAACGCACGTCGCGTGCCGGCCCCCACGACGGCTCAAGAAGTCGCCACAGGTCGAGCACTTCCTCCGCCGGCCCGACGAGTGAAGAGCACCTGCGTCCGCGCGGGCGCAGGCGATCGGCGAACGCCGCCCGCGAGGCGGGCGTCGTGCAGACGGGCACAAGGTTCGCGCCGAGGTAGACGAGAGAGCGAAGCCCGGAGTCATCGAAGTAGCCGAGCAGGTCTCCGCCCAGGCGCCAGGGGTCTGCGCCAGCGATGCGCACGCGCGATGCGACGAAGCAATGCGCAACCGGGTCTGTTGCCAGGAGTGCGGCCACCGCCGCGGTGTCGCGCGCGGTGATCGGTCGTACCGACCCCACCACCTCGGAGATCGTCATTCTGTGGCAGTCAGGACGTCGTGACGACGGGGCTGCCCTCGACCTCGCCCATGGACTCGGCGAGCTTGAGTGCCTCCTCGATCAAGGTCTCGACGATCTGCGACTCGGGCACGGTCTTGATCACGACGCCCTTGACGAAGATCTGGCCCTTGCCGTTTCCGGACGCGACGCCGAGGTCGGCCTCGCGGGCCTCGCCGGGACCGTTGACGACGCAGCCCATCACCGCGACGCGCAGCGGGACCTCAAGGCCCTCCAGGCCGGCGGTGACCTGCTCGGCCAGCGTGTAGACGTCTACCTGCGCGCGTCCGCACGACGGGCACGACACGATCTCCAGCCCACGCTGACGAAGGTTGAGGGACTCCAGGATCTGATTGCCGACCTTGACCTCCTCGACGGGAGGCGCCGACAGCGACACGCGGATGGTGTCGCCGATGCCCCGGCTGAGCAGCCCGCCGAAGGCGACGGCCGACTTGATGGTGCCCTGGAAAGTCGGCCCGGCCTCAGTGACTCCCAGGTGCAGCGGATAGTCGCAGCGCTCGGCGAGCAGCATGTACGCCTGCATCATGATGACGGGGTCGTTGTGCTTGACCGAGATCTTGATGTCGCGGAAGTCGTGCTCCTCGAACAGCGACGCCTCCCACAGCGCGGACTCGGCCAGCGCCTCGGGAGTCGCCTTCCCGTACTTCTGCAGGAGTCGCGGATCCAGCGAGCCCGCGTTGACGCCGATGCGGATCGGGGTGCCCGTGTCCTTGGCGGCCCGGGCGATCTCGCCGACCTTGTCGTCGAACTGCCGGATATTGCCCGGGTTGACCCGCACACCCGCGCATCCGGCGTCGATCGCCGCGAAGACGTACTTCGGCTGGAAGTGGATGTCGGCGATCACCGGGATGTCGCTCTTGCGGGCAATGGCGGCAAGAGCGTCGGCATCGTCCTGGCTCGGCACGGCGACACGGACCACCTGGCAGCCGGACGCGGTGAGCTCGGCGATCTGCTGCAGCGTGGCGTTGACGTCGGACGTGAGCGTCGTGCACATCGACTGCACGCTGATCGGGGCATCACCGCCGACGGCCACGGGGTGGTGCGGGTGTCGCAGGATGATCTGGCGGGACTTGCGTCGCGGGGACACGACCGGAGGAGGCGCGGACGGCAAGCCGAGGTTGATCGTCACTGCCCCATTATGACCCGCCAGGGCCGACCCGACGACCGCAACTAGCCGAGGGAGATCGGCTTGACGAGGTCTGCCCAGATCACGACGACGCCCATGAGCAGCAGCGCCCCGGCCACCACGTAGGCGACGGGCAGCAGGCGAGCGGTGTCGACGGGGCCAGGGTCGGGACGCCCGCGGACGTGGGCCACCTTGCGGCGGATCGCCTCGTAGAGCGCGCTCGCCACGTGACCGCCGTCCAGCGGCAGGATCGGCAGCAGGTTGAACAAGAAGAGGAACAGGTTCAAGGATGCCGCGAGCCCGAGGAAGGTGGCGACCTTCGCGACGATCGGCTCGTCGAGGGCGGCGATATCCCCGCCCAGCCGACTCACGCCCACGACGCTGACCGGGCTGTCGACGGATCGATCCGCACCGCCGATGAGCGTGTCCGTGACCAGGTCGTAAATCTTGATCGGCAACGTGATGAGCGCCTGGACCGACCGCACGGTGATGTCCCACATGTAGGCGGGCACGGCGCTCCACGACTGAGCGACCCAGACGAACTCCGGGCCTAGGCCGACGTAGCCCGCGGTGACGACCTCGTCGGTCGCGTTGCCCTGGTCATCGATCACCGGGCGCTCTGCCGTCGCGATGGTCACCGGCAGGTCCAGTTGCTCGCCCGCGCGCTCGACGGTGAAGACCGCCTGCGCTCCCGCATGCGCGCGGATCCACGTGGTCGTGTCGGTCCAGTCCGTGGCCGCGGTGCCGTTGATCGCAACGATCGTGTCGCCTGGCTCGATGCCCGCTACGACGGCTGGCGAGGGAACGGTGCCCGTAGGGCAGTCGCCCGACGGGAGCGGAGTGGTCGCCGCGGCGGCCGAGGCCGGCGTGCACGCAGCCACAGTGCGGATCTGCAGGCTCGGCTCGGGGATGCCGATGCCGACGAGGACGATCGCGAAGAGCACGAAAGCCAGGGCCAGGTTCATGAACGGGCCGCCGAGCATGATCACGACGCGCTTGCGCACCGGCAGACGGTAGAAGGCGCGCTGCTCCTGCCCGGGCTCGATCTCCATGACGGACTGGCGCCTGGCGTCGTTGATCATGGCGCCGAACCGACCGGTGGACATTGACCGCGACGTGCCGTCCGGACCCGGCGGCAGCATGCCGACCATGCGGATGTAACCGCCGAGCGGGATGGCCTTGAACCCGTACCGCGTCTCGCCCTTGACCTTCGACCAGAGCGTCGGGCCGAAGCCGATCATGTACTCGGTGACCTTCACTCCGAACTTCTTGGCGGGGATCAGGTGGCCGAGCTCGTGGAGGGCGATGGACGCGGCGATGAGCAGCGCGAACAGCACGATCCCGATGAGCTCAAGCACGGGACGCCTCCTTCTGAACTCCGCCAATGATCGCCGATGCACGCTTGCGCGCCCACTCGTCAGCACTAAAGACGTCTTCGAGGGTCGTGTTGTTCCCCGTGACCCAGCCCGATCCTGGTTCTCCATCCGCGGCACCCGACAGGTGCTCCTGCAGGACGCGCTCCACGGTGGGGACGATCTGGTTGAAGGCCAGGTCCCCGGAGATGAACGCGGCCACGCAGGACTCGTCCGCGCCGTTGAGCACGGCGGGTGCCGTGCCCCCGGCCGAACCGGCCTCCCGGGCGAGCCGAACCGCCGGGAACACGGTCTCGTCGAGGGGGAAGAAGTCCCACGAGGTTGCCGTCGTCCAGTCGCACGCAGGCGCCGCCTCGGCGACGCGGTTCGGCCAGGCCATCCCCAGCGCAATCGGGATGCGCATGTCCGGCGGGCTCGCCTGGGCGATCGTGGATCCGTCGACGAACTCGACCATCGAGTGCACGACCGACTGCGGGTGCACGACGACGTCGATCCGGTCGAACGGGATGTCGAAGAGCAGGTGCGCCTCGATGATCTCCAGTCCCTTGTTCATCAAGGTCGCGGAGTTGATGGTGACCAGTGGCCCCATGCTCCACGTCGGGTGCGCGAGCGCCTGCTCGAGCGTGACGGTAGCGAGCGCTGCGGCATCCCAGCCGCGGAACGGCCCGCCGCTGGCCGTCAACAGCAGGCGACGAACTTCGGCATGAGTGCCCGAGCGCAGCGCCTGGGCAAGGGCGGAGTGCTCGGAGTCGACGGGGACGATCTGGCCTGCCGCGGCACGGGCCTTGACCAGCGGTCCGCCGATGATCAGCGACTCCTTGTTGGCCAGCGCGAGAGTGCGTCCGGCGTCAAGGGCCGCGAGAGTGGGGCGAAGTCCCGCAGCACCGGCGAGGCCGTTGAGGACGACGTCGCAGTCCCACGCCGCGATCTCGGTGCTCGCGTCCGGACCGGCGATGATGCGAGGGATCGGGAAGTGACCCTGCGCGTAGCCCCGGCCCGCCGCCTCTGCGTAGATCGCCAGCTGCAGGTCGGCCACCGCGGTCGGTCGCGCGACGGCGATGATCTCGACCTCGAAATCGAGGGCCTGACGGGCCAGGAGCCGCATGTCCGAGCCACCGGCCGACAGCGCAACCACGCGGAAGTCCTCGGGATTGCGGGCGGCGACGTCGAGAGCCTGCGTGCCGATGGAACCGGTGCTTCCCAGCACCACGATCCGCCTCGGCTCCGCCACGTCGACCAGAGTAACCGCTCGCGCGAACTCATCCCCCGGCCGAGAGGGTGGACTAGACGCGGTCGGGGGCGCTCCCCCTAGGCTCGGCAGCGACCCGATGGAGGAGCCATGACCGTGACGGACGCCACGTCGAATGCTGATGCCAACCTCGACGACCTGCCCCAGGAGCGGCGCCTCGTGACGAGTATTCCCGGACCACTCTCGCTGGCGCTGCACGCGCGCAAGGTGAACGCGGTGTCAGCCGGAATCGGCACGATGCTGCCGGTGTACGCGGTGCGCGCCGGTGGTGGCGTCCTGGTCGATGTCGACGGCAACTCGCTGATCGACATGGGCTCAGGTATCGCCGTGACGACCGCGGGCAACGCGAACCCTGAAGTGGCCGCACGAGTGCAGGAGCAGGTCGCAGCATTCACGCACACCTGCTTCATGGTCACTCCGTACTCGGGCTACGTGGAAGTGTGCGAAGCCTTGAACCGGCTCACGCCCGGTGATCACGAGAAGCGCTCCGCGTTGTTCAGTACCGGCGCGGAGGCAGTGGAGAACGCGGTGAAGATCGCCCGCGCCTACACCAAGCGCCAGGCGGTTGTCGTCGTCGAGCACGGATATCACGGGCGCACGAACCTCACGATGGCCCTGACCGCGAAGAACATGCCCTACAAGCACTCCTTCGGCCCATTCGCCCCCGAGGTCTACCGGGTGCCCACCTCCTACCCGTACCGCGACCGCGGGCTCAAGGGTCCCGACATGGCCAAGATCGCCACCACCCGAATCGAGAAGGAGATCGGCGCAGGCAACGTTGCGGCCATCATCATCGAGCCGATCCAGGGCGAGGGCGGGTTCATCGTGCCGGGCGACGGCTACCTCGCGGCGATGGCGCAGTTCGCCACCGACAACGGGATCGTGTTCGTTGCCGACGAGATCCAGACCGGCTTCTGCCGCACCGGCGACTGGTTCGCGTGCGACTACGAGGGAGTCGTGCCCGACCTGATCACCACCGCGAAGGGAATCGCCGGCGGCCTTCCGCTCGCCGGAGTCACCGGACGCGCGGAGATCATGGATGCCGTCCACGTCGGCGGGCTCGGGGGAACCTACGGGGGCAATCCGGTCGCCTGTGCAGCAGCACTGGGTGCCATCGACTGGATGGAATCCACCAATGCCAACGCTGCCGCCAAGGCGATCGAAGCCGTCATGGTGCCCCGACTGCGGTCGATGGCCGAGCGCTTCCCCGCGATCGGAGACGTCCGCGGCCGCGGCGCCATGATCGCCATCGAGCTGGTCACCCCGGGAACCCTCGACCCCGACGCTGCGCTCGCGGCCACCCTGAACACCTGGTTCCACACCCACGGCGTCATCACGCTGACCACCGGCACCTACGGCAACGTCATTCGCTTCCTGCCGCCCCTGACGATGCCGATGCCGCTGCTTGAGGAGGCGCTCACCATCCTCGAGCAGGGGCTCGAGGCTCACTCCGCTTGAGCCTGCGCATTCGCGCTGCAACGTGGACAGGAATCCTGCTCGCGAGCCTCATCGCGATGCCAGCGACTGCTGGTGCAGCAGACCAGGGCTACTACTGGCGCTGGAGCGACGGATCGCGTGAGTCCGCGCGAACATTCACTCTCGCGAAGTACGGGATTGCGAGCAACCTGCCGACGCTCGTCGTCACCGCGGAGCCGGCGTCGCCCCGTCGGGAGGTGCGCCTGCAGTTCTACTCCAACGGATCGTGGATCACGGAGCGCACCGCACGCACCGATGCACGTGGGGTCGCGCGGATCGCCCTCGATCCCACGTGCGGAGACCTCGACTGGTGCGACACGACGCTTCGCTACCAGCTCCTCGTCGGCGGGCAGAACGCCCGCCTGGTGATCACCTACGAGTCCGGCTGATCCACAACGCGATCGGCCAGCAGCGGCTGACGCGGGTCCCACGTCGTTCCCTCGCGCTCGTCCTGCCGCCGACGGGCGATTGCGGAGAGCGCCTCGAGTACGACCCGGTTGCCGAGCAGCACGGTGATGTCCGCGTGGTCGTAAGGAGGGGCGACCTCCACAACGTCCATGCCGACGACGGGCAGTTCGTAGCAGATGCGCCGCACCGCGTCGAGCAGCTCGCGCGCGGTGAGCCCGCCCGGCTCGGGCGTACCGGTTCCCGGCGCATGTCCCGGATCGCACACATCGATGTCGACGCTCAGGAACACGCCGTCGCAGTCATCGAGCGCCGTGGCGAAGGCCTCGGTCAGGCACGCCTCGAGTCCTCGCGCGACGATCTCGGTCATCTCGTAGCTGCGCATGCCCTGCTCGGCCATCCAGTGCAGGACGTCGGGCGGGGGCCAGTAGCCGCGCAGTCCGATCTGCAGGAACCGGTCGCCGCGTGCGGCTCCCGACTCGATCAGGCGGCGCATCGGCTGGCCGTGGCCCACGAGTGAGCCGAACTCGATGTCGCCGGTATCCGCGTGCGCGTCGAAGTGGATCACCGCGACCCGCCCCCAGCCACGGGCCCGCGCGACGCCCGTGACGTCTGGCCAGGTGATCGTGTGGTCACCGCCGAGGATCAGCGGGATCGCGCCGGAGGCCGACACCCGCTCGACTGCACTCTCCAGGCTCGCGCAGGACTTGAGCGCATCGCCGCTGTACATCTCGACATCGCCCGCGTCGAGCACGCGGATGTCCTTCAGCCCGTCAACGCGCATCGCCAGTGAGGGACGCGATCCGTCATGCGGGAGGTAGCACGTGGACCGCATTGCCGACGGACCGAAGCGCGCGCCGCTGCGGTACGAGGTACCGCCGTCGAATGGCGCGCCGACGATCACGACGTCCGCGTCCGCGTAGGACGACGGATCGCCGAGATCGCAGCGATCGACTCCGAGGAATGTGACGTCCGGACCGAACTGCGATCCGTAGCGTGACATGTCGGCAGACTAGCGACTGGGCTAGTTGTTCCCCGGCAACTGCGGCGGGTTGTTCATCGGCGGGAACTGCACGGCAGAGCCGTCGGCCCATGGCTCGTCCGTCGGCGTGAGCCGCTTGAGCTTGCGCTGCTCGTCGAGCAGTTTCGCCAACGTCGCCACGGTCTGCGCCGCTGCCGGCACCGAGTACAGGTTGAGAAGCTCGGCAGGATCCTGCGTGACGTTGTAGACCTCGAACTGGTCCGGCGGCGGTGCAACCTGACCGGATGTCGGGTTGGTCGCCGTCACCGTCGTCGTGGCGGTCTTAGCACCGGGAACGTTGAAGCGACCGCTGGTGATCGTCTCGACGTTCTGCGAGTTCGGCGTGGTCCAGAACGCGGGGTTGTCCCAGTAGCGGGTGTACTTCCAACGCTCCTTGGCACCGGCGAGCCCGGTCGGAAGGACGGCAATCACCGTCTCGACGTGGTTCGGCTGTGCGACGGCCGGGTAGTTGATTCCGCTCCAGGCGATCTGCTGGATGCCCTTGGACGGCTCGTCGTCGCTCATGTAGAACAGCGGCGTATCGGCGATGCCCTCCTCGTCGACCTCTCCGAGAAGGAACGGCGAGAGATCGCGCCCTGGCAGCTCGCGAACCTGAGTGTGCGACTCGCGCAACCTCGTGCGGAGCAATTCCTCGTTGAGCCCGGCTAGGCCGAGCATCGTCGGGATGAGGTCGGCATGGCTCGAGAGCATCTGGCTGCCCACACCCTCGGGGAACAACTGCGGGTTGTGGACGATGAACGGGACCTTGAGCATCTCGTCGTACGCGCAGTGCCACTTCTGGTACAGACCGCCATGCGAGCCCAGCAGTTCTCCGTGGTCGGACATGTAGATCACGATCGTGTCGCGAGCCTGCGCACGCGAACTCGCGAGGGTCTTGACGACCCGACCGATCTGCTCGTCGACGTTCTTCTGCAGCTGGTAGTAGAAGCGGTGGTATGCCTCGCCGTTGTGGAGCGGCTGGAAGACGTTGGGGTACGTCGCGCGGTAACTGGCCTGAGCTGTCGGCTTCTTGCTGAGGTCCTCGTTCGACGAGACGTTGTACAGCTCGGTGAACAGGTCCTGGGGAACGTTGGAGCCGACAAGCTGCTGCGCCAGGTAGAAGCTCTGCTGCGCGAGCGACAGGTCGCCCCAGATCGTGATGTCGTGGGGGTTGACGTACGAGTTGACCATGAGCCAGGGCTTGTCGGAGTTGCGCAGCTCGGTCAGCTGCTTGACGCCCTGGTCGGCGTAGAACTGGTCGCGGCCTCGTCCGCCGGGGCCAGAGGACCCGGAGTTCAGCGGATTGCTGCCGTGCGGCTCCGGGCCGACCCAGCCGGTGAACCCGTACGACTCGAGGCGCCCCGCCTCGAGGTAGACGTCCTCAAGTCGCGGGTCGGGGATACCGGCATTGTCATACGACGGAAGCGGGTTGTAGGTGCCCGGCTGGTACAGGTCCGCGTCCGAGACGTGCCACTTGCCCTTGTAGAACGTGTCGTAACCCGCGGCCCGGAACCACGAGCCCATGGTCGGGACCGTGGACGGGTCGAGCCAGTAGAGGTCGGACTCGATAGCGCTCTTCGCGGCGCCTGAGGTCTGGCTCACGCCGTGGAGGGACGGGTACTGGCCCGTCATGAAGGACGCACGGCTCGGCTGGCACGCCGCCGACATGATGTAGTGGTTGGTGAAGTCGACGCCGTGGCGGCGCAGGAAGTTCTGGGTTGGCAGGTTCGCCTCGCGCCAGCGCTTCAACTGGTCGGACTCGTACACCGGCGCGTAGCGCTGCTCGTCGATGATGAAGACCAGGAAGTTCGGACGACGTCGCAGCTTGCCGCGCGGCGTGAACGGCAGCTGGGCCTCGGCGGCCGACGCGCTCCCCATGCCCGCGGCCATGCCCGCAGCGACTACTCCTGCGGCACCAACGCCCTGCAGAAGCCGCCGGCGGCTGAGCTCGTTGGTTTGGTCCATGCTCACGATGAAGCCTGCCTTCCAGTGCCGAGGGAGATGAGTCCGCGGTTGACGTCGTACGTAACCGTGTAGTCGAAGAACGGGACATTGCCGGTGTTGATGCTCGAGCGGCCCTTGTTTGAGAAGATCTCGATGACGTTCCGCGACAGCGTCTGCCCGGCGCGGAAACTCCACACCGAGAACGCGGCACCCGGTGCGGACATGGCCACCGGCGTGCCTGTGCGCACGACTCCCGACCTCGACGTCGTCGGCACATCGGCGAAGGCCGAGCCCTTGACTCGGGTCAGGTGGAAGCCGGAGTCAAACCAGGTGTCGACGCACGTGTTGGCGGTGCGCCCGATCGTCCAGCAGGCCTGCGCCTTGTGGTCGGCCCAGTAGCGCACCCCGTTGTCGGCAGTTCCCTGCGCGGTGAGCGGGAAGGTGGCCTGCGCATTGCCCGGCACCGTGGCGCCGAGGACGAGGCTGCCCTGTCTCTGCGGGTCGGACGAAGGAGTCCGAACGAAGTGGATGCTCCAGCGCTGGCCCAGCTGGCGCGGAAGCAGCGCCAGGGGGTTCGGCAGCGGCGAGCGGCCGACTCCGACGCCCAGGATCCCGAACACGCCCTGCAGTCGCCACGCGGAGATGTACTTGCTTGTCGTCGGTGCGACCTGGAACTTGATGTCCTCGGTCGTCTTGATGCCGCCGATCGAGAACGGTGCCGTCGCGAACCCGCTGCTGACCTTGCCGCTCCAGCCCCCGGGGAACACGCGCAGGCCGACCGACCCGGTGTCGAGCATGACCAGGAAGGGCTTCCCCGAGCCAAGGCGGATCCGCACCAGGCCGTTCGCGCCCGCGGACAGCGGGGCCGAGGCCATCGTGATGGGGATCGAGACCGTGGGCGGCTTCGCAGCCGGGGCAATCGCGGGCTCGGCCTGGGCGGGCACGGCAGTTACCAAGCCCATGCCGACGACAGCTGACAGGGCGAGCAATCTCAGGGAACCGCGCATGGCGACCTTTCCACGTAACAGACGATCAGGAGTTGACCATATGCCCTAGCGAACGACTAAGAGCGCGACAGCCGATCTACGAGGATTGGTGTCGGCGCCGGAGCGTCCAGAGCGCGCCGCCGCCGATGGTTGATGTACTGCGCGCCGAGCACAGTCACGAGCGCAACGATGAAGACGAGCGACGCGAGCGCGTTGACCTGAACCGGAATGCCGCGCTGGGCCGCACCCCAGATGAAGATCGGGAACGTCACGAGGGTGCCGGCATTGAAGAAGCTGATGATGAAGTCGTCGAACGACAAGGAGAAGCCGAGCAGCGCGGCGCCGAGGATCCCGGGCAGGACGAGCGGGAAGGTCACGTATCTGAATGTCGCGCGCGGCGATGCGTACAGGTCGCGAGATGCCTCCTCCAGCCGTGGGTCAAGGCCCTGAAGTCGCGCCTTCACCGTGACGACGACGAAGGAGATGATGAACATGATGTGCGCGACGAGGACGGTGCCCATCCCGAGGGGAAACCGCATGTTCAAGAAGAGCGCGAGCAGGCTCGCACCCATGACCACCTCGGGGGTGGCCATCGGCAGGAAGATCAGCAGGTTGGTCGTGCTGCGGCCACGGAACCGGTAGCGGACCAGTCCGAACGCGATCATCGACCCGAGCAGGGTGGCGATCAGCGTGGCGATGATGCCGATCTCGATACTCGTCACGAACGACGAGCAGACTCCCGGCACGCCGCACAGGTTCTGCCACGCGTCGAGCGAGAACTCGTTCCACGAGATGTTGTACTTGCCGGACGGCTTGTTGAAGCTGAGCGCGATGACCACCGCGATCGGGATGAACAGGTAGACGATGACGAGGATCGCAATGATCCCGATGATGTTCTTCCGGAGCCAGCGCATCAGACCAGATCCTCCGTCCCGGCGCGACGGATATACGTGAAGACCAGCACGAGGATCGCCGCCATCAGCACGAACGAGAGCGCACTCGCCGTCGGATAGTCACGGAACTCGATGAAGTTCGTCTGGATGACGTTGCCGATCATCCGGTCCTTGGTCGACCCGAGCAGTTCGGCGTTTATGTAGTCGCCGGCAGCCGGGATGAACGTCAGGAGCGTGCCCGCTACGACGCCGGGCATCGACAGCGGCCAGGTGACCTTGCGGAACGCCTTCTGCGGCGATGCGTACAGGTCGCTCGCGGCCTCGATGAGCCGGGGATCGATCTTCTCGAGCGCGGCATACAGCGGCAGGATCATGAACGGCAGGAAGTTGTAGGTCAGGCCGGTGACGACGGCGATTCCGGTGTTGAGGATGCGATCGTCGGGCAGCAGGTGCAACGCGTTCAGAGTCGAGGTGATGAATCCCTCGTCGGCGAGGATCGTCTTCCACGCGTAGGTGCGCAGCAGAAATGACGCGAATGCCGGCGCGATGACCAGGACGAGCATCAGCGATCGCCAGCGGCCCGCTTTGAAGGCGATGAAGTAGGCAAGCGGGTACGCGATGAGCAGGGCGAGGGCGGTCGCGATGCCCGCGTAGACGAAGGAGCGGAGGAACTGCGGCCAGTACTCCGCGAGCGCCTCGGTGTAGTTGCTGAACTGCAGACCCGCCATGTACTTGCCGGACTTGCCCGGTACCGGCTGCTGCAGGCTGGTGAAGAACAGCGTCACGAAGGGGATCGCGAAGAAGACTGCGAGCCACGCCAAGCCGGGGAACAGCAGCAGGTAGCCGGTTCGGGAACGGCGCTGCGTCACTGCGGGCGCCGGCCCCTTGCTCGTCGCGGTCGGGACCACTGCAGCCATGCTCAGCTCGCCGGGGACTCGGTGATCAGCGCCTGGCTTGCCGCCTCGAGCGCGAGCACTTCGGGATCGACGCCGACGGTTGTTCCCTCGGAGCCGTCAAGCCCGAACGTGTGCTGGGGCGCCCAGTGGATGACCACCTCGTCGCCGACCTCGCATCGATCACCAACGACCACATTCTGCTCGAAGACGATGAGCTCCTGCTGCCACGGCGTCATGACGAGGTACTGCGTTGATACGCCGGTGTACGAGACGTCCGTGACCTTGCCGTGCAGCCGGTTGTTGCCCTCGGGGACCTGCGGCTCGTCGATGAGATCAAGGATCGTCATCTTCTCCGGCCGAACGCCAACGATGACGGCGCTGCCGGTCGCGAAGTTGCGGTCGGCGGGGATCGCGAATGTCTCGCCGAACGCCGACACCAGACTGTGCTCGCCGGATCGACCGCCGCTGGTGCCCTGGATGAGGTTGGACTGGCCCAGGAAGTTCGCGACGAACACCGTGCGCGGAAGCTCGTAGATGTCCGCAGGATGACCCAGTTGCTCGATGCGGCCCGAGTTCATGACAGCGACGGTGTCGGCCATCGTCATGGCCTCCTCCTGGTCATGCGTGACGTGCACGAAGGTCGTGCCCACCTCCGTCTGGATCCGCTTGAGCTCGATCTGCATCTGTCGGCGCAGCTTCAGGTCCAGGGCGCCGAGCGGTTCGTCGAGGAGCAGCACGTCGGGCTGGTTGATCAGCGCTCGAGCGACGGCAACCCGCTGCTGCTGCCCGCCGGACAGTTGGCTGGGCTTGCGTCTGGCAAGCGCACCCAGTTCCACGAGGTCGAGCATCTGCTCGACCTTGGGCTTGATGTCCTTCACCTTGCGACGTCGCAGGCCGAACGCGACGTTCTCGAAGATGTCGAGGTGCGGGAACAGCGCGTAGGACTGGAAGACGGTGTTGACCGGCCGCTCGAAGGCGCGCAGCCCAGTGATGTCCTTGTCGCCGATGTGGATGGTGCCGGAGGAGGGGTCCTCAAGGCCCGCGACCATGCGCAGCGTCGTCGTCTTGCCGCAGCCTGATGCACCGAGCAGTGCGAAGAACGAACCCCCTGGGATCGTCAGCGTGAGGTCATCGACCGCTGCGTTCTCGCCGAACCTCTTGGTGAGGTTGCGCAGGTGCAGGTCGTCCATGTCAGTTGCCGATCGCGCTCTGGAACGACCTCTCGTACTGCTCGTTCTGCTCAGCTGTGAGTTCCATGAACACGAACGTGCGGTCGAGCGTCGCCTCGGTCGGGAAGATGAACTCGTTGGTGGCGAGGGCGGGATCCAGCTTCTCCATTGCCGCCTGCGCGCCTTCGACCGGACAGATGTAGTTGACGTACGCGGCGACCTGCGCGGCGACAGTCGGGTCGTAGTAGTAGTTCATGATCGTTTCGGCGTTCTTCTTGTGCGCGGCGAGCGCCGGAATCAGCATGTTGTCCGTCCACAGCGTGCCCCCGCTCTCGGGGATCTCGAACGCGAACTCATCTCCGAGCGCGAAGATGTCACCCGACCAGCCGATCACCGCGATGACGTCGCCCGACTCCAGCGCCGCGATGTAGTCGTTTCCCGTGACCTGACGGATCTGTCCGCTGTCGACCTGCTCGGTCAGCGCCGCGATCGCCTGGTTGAACTGCTCGTCGGTGAAGTCCGAGGGGTCGTTGCCCTGCCACGCAATGATGCAGCCCATGGTGTCGCGCATCTCGGACAGCACGGTGATGCGACCCTTGAGTGCCGGGTCGAAGAGCTCGTCGAGGGTCTTCATGGTGTCGCTACCGGTCGCCTCCTTGAGCGCGGCCTTGTTGTAGCCGAGGCCACCAATGCCCGACTGCCACGGCAGCGTGTACTCACGCGTCGGGTCGAAGGACACGGTCGCAAGTCGCGGAATGATGTTTCCGGAGTTGGGCATCGCGGCCTTGTCGAGCTTCTGCGCGTAGCCGTTCTGAATCCACTGCGCGGCCATCCAGTCGGTCAGCACGACGAGGTCTCGCCCGATGTCCTGGCCCTGCTCGAGCTGGGTGCGGACCTTGGCGAAGAACTCGTTGTTGTCGTTGATGTCCTCGGTGTAGGTGACGGCGATGCCGGTGTCCTTCTGGAACTGCTCGAGTGTGGGTCGCTCGCCCGTGTCGTCGTTGATGTCGATGTAGAGCGGCCAGTTCGACCAGTTCGCGACCTTGTCGGTATCCGACTGGTCCTGCGCGCTGGCAGCGACTGACGAGCCTTCAGTGCCCGCATCCGCGCCGGTCGCGCCGCACGCGGCCGCGAACGCGACGACCCCGCCGAGGCCCGCGGCCTGGATGATCCGACGCCTGGAGACCGACGACCTCATGGTCCCGGCGATTGCGGCGATGGCCTGTGGTCGCGGCGTGCTCATGGCATGTCCCTCCGGTCGGATGTGCGTACGCTACAGATCCGCGGGCCGATCCGCTGCCTTGGTCTACACGCCGCGAAGGGTGGGGCCCGCCTTCGCCGCAGTGGCGAGCGCGGAGATCACGTGCTGCAACTGTGCCGGGTCGTGCTCATCGAGGACCCCGGTCGTGACACGTACGTGCTGGGTCTTCGACGCGGCGCCCGTGCCTATGGCTCCCGGCACGATGAAGGGACTGCCGGGAGATACGCGGATCCCCATGGCCGCCAATGTGATCAGTGCGGCTCGCTCGTCCTGAACCTCCACCCAGGCGTTGATCCCGTCGCCAGGGGTGCTCACGACGCCCTCACCGGCCAGGCCGGCGCGCACCGCGAGGCTGCGCACTGCGTAGGTGGACCGCGCCCGGCGTACGGCTGCGACCGCGGACGCGTCCGTGAGGAGATCGACGAGCACCGCCTGAAGGAGTCGGCTGGTCCAGCCCGGTCCAAGCATCCGCCGCGACACGATCGGATCGACCACATCCGCAGACCCGCCCACTGCGGCGATCCTCAGGTCCGGACCGTGCGACTTGGAATAGCTGCGGATATGGACAGTGCGATCGGGCAGGTGCCTGCCGATGCTGACGTCCTCCCCCGTCGCGATGTCACCGCTGTGGTCGTCCTCGACGACTAGCGCGCGCGAGGCCGACAAGATCACGGCGAGCTCTGAGCAGCGCTCGGTGACCATGCTGATGCCGGTGGGATTCTGGGCACGGGGCTGCACGAACACGGCAACGGGATCGAACTCGAGGGCCTGCGCAAGCGATTGGGGTGTGATGCCCGAGTCATCCATCTCCAGCGGGATGATCTCCGCGCCGGCCCGCTCGAGCAGGTCGATCAGCGGCGGGAAGCCCGGGCTCTCCATCGCCACCCGGTCTCCAAGCCGCACGACCTGGTCGACGATCCGGGACATCGCGTCGAGCGCGCCGTCGACGACCGTGAGGCGTGCGGGCGGGAACGGCCAGCTGTCCCGCAGCAAGCGGTCGAGCTCGGGCAGCACAGGGTCATCGAGGTAGCTGGTGGTCCACGACTCCGAGCGGGCGACCACGCGCTCAACGGCCTCACGAAGCTGCGGCAGCAGCGCGGAATCCGGTGTTCCGGTCGACAGGTTGATGCCTTCGGCGAGAGGTGCTCCCCCGATACCCATGTAGCGGCTCGGGCGGGTGGGTTCCACGGTGTCGCGGACGAAGGTCCCCGCTCGGCCTCGCGCCTGGATGGCCCCGACAGCGGCGAGCGCCTGCCACGCCTCGCTCACCGTCGCCGGGCTGACACCGATCTCCTTCGCGAGGTCTCGGACGGTCGGCAGCCGGTCACCCGTCGTGAGTTGACCGGCCCTGATCAGCCGATGCACCGCGGCCGCTATCCCCTTGGGCGAGCGGTCGAGGACCGCGAGCGCCACGATCGAGACCGCGTGGTCTGGCGACGGGGCGGCGGGCACGACGCTCACCGTCACCATGCCTCCTGGGAGTCGAGCGCGCGCCGAGAAAAATGGACGAGCCATTCAGTAGAAACGCCGTTGTAACACAATCGAAAGTGTCTAAGGTCAAGAATCACAAAATGAAACGTCGCTGTCCAGCGGCGAGGAGGAGGACCGTATGACCGTCGTTCGCGCCGCCCTTGTGCAGACCAGCTGGACTGGCGACAAGGAGTCGATGATCGTCGCCCACGAGGGCTATGCCCGTGAGGCCGCGGCCCAGGGGGCCAAGGTTGTCTGCTTCCAGGAGCTGTTCTACGGTCCGTACTTCTGCCAGGTCCAGGACACCAAGTACTACGAGTACGCCGAGTCGATCCCCGGCCCCACCACGGAGCGTTTCCAGGCCCTGGCCAAGGAGCTCGGGATCGTCATGGTGCTGCCCATGTACGAGCAGGAGCAGCCGGGCGTCCTGTACAACACCGCGGCGGTCGTCGACGCCGACGGCTCGTACCTCGGCAAGTACCGCAAGCAGCACATCCCCCACGTGGGCGGCTTCTGGGAGAAGTTCTACTTCCGTCCGGGCAACGGCGGCTACCCCGTGTTCGAGACCGCGGTCGGCAAGATCGGCGTCTACATCTGCTACGACCGGCACTTCCCCGAGGGCTGGCGAGCGCTGGGCCTGAACGGTGCGCAGATCGTGTTCAACCCGTCCGCCACCTCCCGGGGCCTCTCGCAGTACCTGTGGAGCATCGAGCAGCCCGCGGCAGCGGTCGCCAACGAGTACTACGTCGGTGCGATCAATCGCGTCGGCATCGAGGACCTGGGCGACGACGACTTCTACGGGCAGTCCTACTTCGTGGACCCCGAGGGCAACTACGTCGGCGACAAGGGCGATCCGAACAAGCCCGAGTTGATCATCCGCGACCTCAACATGGACCTGCTCGAAGAGGTGCGCAATCGCTGGCAGTTCTACCGCGACCGTCGTCCGGATGCCTACGACGACCTCGTCCGCCCGTAGCCCACGCCACCGTCTCTGAAGGGACTGACTGCTCATGACGATCCTCATCAAGAACGGAAGCGTGGTCTCCGCGCAGGGCACCACCCAGGCGGACGTCCTCATCGACGGCGAGACGATCGCCGCAGTCCTCGCGCCGGGTGACACCACGCTCGGCAGCAGTATCGAGGCGAGCGTCGATCGCGTCATTGACGCCACGGGCAAGTACGTCGTGCCGGGTGGAATCGACGGACACACGCACATGGAGATGCCGTTCGGCGGCACGGTTGCGAGCGACACCTTCGAGACAGGCACCCGTGCTGCAGCATGGGGCGGGACTACGACGATCATCGACTTCGCCGTGCAGAAGCAGGGCGAGCGCGTGCAGGACTGTCTCGCCGCGTGGCACGAGAAGGCCGCTGGCAACACGCACATCGACTACGGCTTCCACCAGGTGGTCGGTGGGGTCGACAGCGAGTCGCTCAAGGCGATGGACGAGCTGATCGACGAGGGCGTGACGACGTTCAAGCTGTTCATGGCGTACCCGGGCGTGTTCCTGAGTACTGACGGCCAGATCGTGCAGGCCATGCAGCAGGCAGCGGGCAACGGCTCGATGATCATGATGCACGCCGAGAACGGCAGCGCGATCGACGTGCTGATCGCCCAGGCGCTCGCGGAGGGGAAGACCGATCCGAAGTACCACTCGCTGACCCGGCCGTGGGAGACCGAGGCGGAGGCGACGAACCGAGCGATCATGCTGGCTCGCATGACCGGCGCTCCGCTGTACATCGTGCACATGTCCGCAAAGCAGGCCGTGAACGTCCTGCAGGCCAATCGCGACGAGGGCTGGAATGTCTTCGGCGAGACCTGCCCGCAGTACCTGTACCTGTCGCTCGAGGACCAGCTGTCGCAGCCAGGCTTCGAAGGGGCGAAGTGGGTGTGCTCGACACCGCTGCGGTCCAAGGCCGAGGAGCACCAGAAGGAGCTGTGGCGCTACCTGCGAACCAACGACCTCTCCGTGATCAGCACCGACCACTGTCCGTTCTGCTTCAAGGAGCAAAAGGAGATGGGACTTGGTGACTTCTCCAAGATCCCGAACGGCATCGGGTCTGTGGAGCACCGCATGGATCTGATCTTCCAAGGCGTCGTCGATGGCGAGATCAGCGTCGAGCGGTGGGTCGAACTGTGCTCAACCACACCGGCCCGGATGTTCGGGCTGTACGGACGCAAGGGAGCGATCGCGCCCGGGTTCGACGCCGACGTCGTCGTCTACGACCCCGCCGGACGCACCGAGATCGGCTTCCACAAGACACATCACATGAACATGGATCACTCCGCGTGGGAGGGATTCGTCATCGACGGGCACGTCGACACAGTCATCTCTCGCGGACTCGTCGTCGTCGACGACAACGAGTACCACGGGGTGAAGGGTCACGGGAAGTTCCTCAAGCGAGGTCTCTCGCAGTACCTGATCTAGCGGTTCCACCAGACAACCGGCAGTTCCTCAGAGCGGAGTGACGTCGTGCGCACCATCGATCATTGGATTAACGGATCCCTCGTCCCGTCGACATCGGGCCGTACCGGCCCGGTGTGGAATCCGGCAACCGGGCAGCAGCAGGCAGAGGTCGCCCTCGCGTCGGTCGAAGAGGTCGACGCCGCGGTCGCATCAGCCGCGGCAGCGTTCCCCGCGTGGCGGTCCACGTCGCTGTCGCGTCGCGCTGAAGTGATGTTCAACTTCCGTCAACTGGTGGTCAGCCACCGAGACGAGATCGCCGAACTTTTGTCGAGCGAGCACGGCAAGGTGCCCAGTGACGCGGCGGGTGAGCTCGCCCGCGGGATCGAGAACATCGAGTTCGCGTGCGGCATCCCGGCCCTGCTGAAGGGTGGCTACTCCGAGGGAGTCTCCGGCGGGGTCGACGTCTACTCGATCAAGCAGCCGCTCGGCGTCGTCGCGGGCATCACGCCGTTCAACTTCCCGGCGATGGTGCCAATGTGGATGTTCGCCAATGCAATCGCGACCGGCAACACGTTCATCCTCAAGCCCAGTGAGAAGGACCCGTCGGTGTCGCTGCTGCTCGCCGACCTGCTCAAGCAGGCCGGGCTGCCCGACGGCGTCTTCAACGTCGTGCACGGAGACAAGGTCGCGGTCGACCGGATCCTCGAGCACCCGGATATCGAAGCGGTGAGCTTCGTCGGCTCGACCCCGATCGCGAAGTACATCTACTCCACCGGCACGGCCAACGGCAAGCGCGTCCAGGCGCTCGGCGGCGCGAAGAACCACATGGTCGTGCTGCCCGATGCCGACATCAACATGGCGGCCGACGCAGCGGTCAGCGCGGCGTACGGGTCCGCCGGCGAGCGCTGCATGGCGATCTCCGTGGTCGTTGCCGTCGGCGGTGTAGGCGACAAGCTCATCGACGCGATCACCGAGCGCCTGCCGAAGCTCAAGGTCGGCCCGGGCACCGACCCGAGCGCGGAGATGGGTCCGCTCATCACGGGCGAGCATCGCGACAAGGTCGCCTCCTACCTCGCGGGCGCCCCCGCGGAAGGCGCCACAGTCGTCGTCGACGGGCGCGATGCGGAGCTTCCGTCGGTGGGCTTCTTCCTCGGCGTCTCGCTAATCGACAACGTGACTCCCGGCATGAAGTCCTATGACGACGAGATCTTCGGCCCCGTGCTGTCCGTCGTCCGTGTCGACACCTACGACGAGGCTGTCGCACTGATCAACGACCACCAGTACGGCAATGGCACCGCGATCTTCACCCGCGACGGCGGAGCCGCGAAGCGGTTCCAGTTCGAGATCAAGGTCGGGATGGTCGGCATCAACGTCCCGATCCCGGTGCCCGTCGCCTACTACAGCTTCGGCGGCTGGAAGGCATCGATCTTCGGAGACAGCAATATCTACGGTCCCGCGGGCATCGAGTTCTACACGCGCACCAAGACGATCACGTCGCGGTGGCCGGATCCGGCCACGTCGACAGTCGATCTCGGCTTCCCGCGCACCCGCTAGCCTCCCGCGACAACGAAAGGCGACACATGGACATCGGCGTCGTGCTCCAGTGCACTCCCCCGGCCGCTCGGGTCATCGACCTGGCCAAGCGTGCCGAGTCCTACGGGTTCGGCTACGTGTGGACCTTCGACTCCCACATCCTGTGGGAGGAGCCGTACGTCATCTACAGCAAGATTCTCGACGAGACCCGCAAGGTCATCGTCGGCCCGATGGTCACCAACCCGGCAACGCGCGACATCACCGTCACCGCGTCGGTCTTCGCGACGCTGAACGAGATGTACGGCAACCGCACGGTAATCGGCATCGGCCGCGGTGACTCGGCCGTGCGCGTGACCAATGGCAAGCCCGTGTCGGTCGCTGAGCTACGCCAATCGGTGCTCGACATCAAGGGACTGGTGAACGGCCGCGCCATCGACCACAGCGGCGGAAGCCTGCGACTGCCGTGGGCCAAGCAGAGTCGCACCGACGTATGGGTCGCCGCTTACGGCCCGAAGATGCTCGCCGTCACCGGAGAGGTGGGGGATGGCTTCATCCTGCAGCTGGCCGATCCGTCGATCGCGGAGTGGACGATCAAGGCGGTCCGCGATGCCGCGGCGGCTGCCGGCCGCGACCCCGACTCCATCTACATCTGCGTCGCTGCACCGGCCTACGTGACCGAGGATGTCGAGCATGCGCGCGACCAGCTTCGCTGGTTCGGCGGCATGGTTGGCAATCACGTGGCCGACATCGTCGAGCGCTACGGCGAGAACGGCAGCGCCGTGCCGCAGGCGTTGACCGACTACATCAAGAACCGCAAGGGCTACGACTACAACACCCACGGTCAGGCCCACAACGAGCACACCGACTTCGTGCCCGACGAGATCATCGACCGCTTTTGCATCATCGGCCCGCCTGCCGAGCACATCCGCAGGCTTGAGGAGCTCGAAGCACTCGGCGTCGACCAGTTCGCTGTCTATCTGCAGCACGACGACAAGGACGCCACCTTGTCCGCATACGGGGAGAAGATCATCCCCGCCGTCCAGGAGAAGCTGAGGGCTCGCGAGTGAGCGATCCGCTTCCCACCCGTCCGCAGCGCCAGAGCACCGTCGCCCGCCGGATCAAGAAGGGCGCGGTAGGCGTCCTCTGGGCGCTGGCTGGGGTACTGCTGTGCATGCTCATGTGGGAGCTGGTGAAGTGGTTCGGCGGAATCGTCTCGATCCCGATCAACACCTCCGACCTGTCCATGCCGCACATCTGGACGATGGTCAATGGAGCGTGGCTGCCTGAAGTGCGCGGCTCGGACACGACTGTCCTGCAGGCAGTTCTCCAGGCCGCTGCGTACTCGCTGTCGATCGCGCTCGGAGGGTTCATCATCGGCGTCACCGTGGGGCTGATTCTCGCGATCGTCATGCAGCGCTTCGCGTTCCTCGAGCGCGGGCTGCTGCCATTTGTCATCGCATCGCAGACGGTGCCCCTCATCGCTCTCGCTCCCCTGATCACCGGCATCGGCAATCGCGTAAGCATCGGGCCGATCGAGTGGAGCACGACCTACTCGGTCATGTTCATCGCGGCATACCTGGCGTTCTTCCCGCTGAGCGTCGGCGCCCTTCGCGGTCTGCATGCACCCACGCCGACGTCGCTTGAATTGATGCGCTCCTACGCTGCAACCCCGCGGGCGACCTTGATCAAGCTGCGGTTCCCCGCCTCGCTTCCCTACCTCGTTCCCGCGATGAAGGTGTCCGCTGCCGCTGCGGTTGTCGGCACGGTCGTGGCCGAGATCTCCACCGGAGTTCGCGGCGGCATCGGTCGCCTCATCCTCGAGTACTCCCGCGAAGCGACCTCGCAGCCGGCGAAGGTCTACGTCGCGGTGTTCGGCGCGATCATCCTCGGCTTGGTCGCGGCCGGACTCGTCACAGCGCTCGACCTGTATCTGACCCGCAATCTGCCCAAGGAGTCACCCGCATGACCGACACGGCAACCGAGTCCGCAGTTGTCGCGAGCGGCATCTGGAAGGTCTTCAATCCCGGCCTGCCCAATGAGGTGACGGCGCTCCAGGACATCGACCTCACGGTCGGACGCGGCGAGTTCATCTCACTGATCGGACCGTCCGGCTGTGGCAAGAGCACGCTTCTGCGGGTCATCGCCGATCTCACCGACGCAACCCAGGGCACTATGACGGTCGCGGGCATGTCGGCCGCGCAGGCACGGCAGGAGCAGCGCTACGGGATCGCCTTCCAGCAGGCTGCGCTCTTCGACTGGAGAACTGTCCGTCGCAACGTGGAACTTCCGCTTGAGCTGCAGGGTTGGGACTCGGCTCGGCGCAAGGCGCGCGCGCTCGAGCTCCTCGAGATGGTGCAGCTCGCTGACTTTGCCGACCATCGCCCGTGGGAGCTGTCCGGCGGAATGCAGCAGCGCGTAGCGATCGCGCGCTCGCTCGCCGTCGACCCGCCGCTCCTTCTCATGGACGAGCCCTTCGGCGCCCTCGACGAGATGACGCGTGAGCGGATGCAGAACGAGCTGCTGCGCATACGGCTGGAGACCGGCAAGTCGATCATCTTCGTGACCCACTCGATCCCCGAGGCCGTGTATCTCTCGGACCGAGTCGTCGTCATGTCGCCCAGGCCCGGCCGCATCACCGACGTCGTCACCGTGAACCTCGGCGACCGGAACGAGGACACCCGCGAGGCGGAGGAGTTCTTCCGCGCGGTCACTGCAGTGCGCGAGGCGCTGCGCGGCAACCCGAGCAGCGACACACGCGCGAGGATCGGCGAGGTGTGATGGGCACCCGCCTGCGGAGTGTGTGGCCGCCGCTGCTTATCGCCGTCATCGTGCTCGGCGCATGGCAGTTGCTCGTCGTGGTTCGCGACATCCCGCCCTACCTGCTTCCGTCGCCGAGCCTCATCGCGAGCAACTTCTTCAAGGACGTCAGCCTCATGTGGGGTGCCGCGTTCTACACCGGCACAACCGCACTTCTCGGACTTATGTTCGGAACATTTCTCGGCCTCGTCGCAGCCTTCCTCGCGCAGCGATTCATTGTTGTGAACAAACTCGTGACGCCACTAGCGGCCGGCCTTGCCGCCGTGCCGATCATTGCTCTCACACCGATTCTCAACAACATGTTCAACATCACCAGTCGCACGCCACGGGTATTAGTGACGACGATCATCGTCTTCTTCCCCATCTTCGTGAACGTGATCCGCGGCCTTGTCGACGTGCAACCCGTACAGCTCGAACTCATGCGCTCGATGAACGCAACTCCAAGACGAGTACTCCGAGTTCTTCGTATTCCCAACGCAATTCCGTTCTTCTTCACCGGATTGAAGATCGCCGCACCTCTCGCGGTGATCGCCGCACTCGTCGCCGAGTACTTCGGCGGACCACAACTCGGGCTCGGTGCGCGGATCGCATCGAATGCAGCCAACACGGCCTACGGCAGGGCGTGGGCGTACGTCGTCGCAGCCATCATCACCGGTCTGCTGTTCTACCTCATCGTGCTGCTCGCGGAGCGCTGGGTGGCACCGTGGACGAGCAGACCGCGCACCAAATAGGCGGCGTTATAGACCCGTTATCAGTCCTGCCGACATCCGCAACCACCGCGCAACATGATCGCAACAGCACGGCACTACAACCAAGGCACCACAACATCCAGGAGGAAGCATGCGTCACACCACACGCAGCCGATGGGTCGCCCTGACGGGTGTAGCCGTCGTCGGCGCCCTTGCGCTGTCTGCCTGCAGTTCGAGCACGACATCTGAGTCGTCCTCGTCCGCAGCAGCACCCGCGACATCAGAGGCGGCCGCATCATCGGCCGCGCCAGCATCGTCGGCCGCGGCTGAGGAGTGCACCACGCCGACCCCGGTGAAGCTTCAGCTGCAGTGGGTCGCTCAGGCCCAGTTCGCCGGCTACTACGCGGCCAAGTCCCTCGGCTACTACGACGATGCCTGCCTGGACGTGACGATCCTCGAGGGTGGCGTCGACATCGTGCCGCAGACCGTCCTGGCTCAGGGTGGCGCGGACTTTGCCATCTCGTGGGTGCCCAAGGCGCTCGCGTCGATCGAGCAGGGCGCAGCGATCACGAACGTCGCCCAGGTCTTCCAGCGCTCGGGTACCCGTCAGGTCTCGTTCGCGGACAAGGGCATCACGACCGCTGCCGACTTCAAGGGCAAGAAGATCGGCAACTGGGGATTCGGCAACGAGTACGAGCTGTTCGCCGCCATCACCAAGGCCGGTCTCGATCCGGCCTCCGACGTCGAGCTCGTGCAGCAGCAGTTCGACATGGCCGCGCTCCTCAACGGCGAGATCGATGCCGCCGAGGCGATGACCTACAACGAGTACGCACAGGTTCTCGAGGCCGTGAACCCGGACACGGGCGAGCTGTACCAGCCGGAGGACTTCAACCTCGTCGACTACAACGAAGAGGGCGTCGGCATGTACCAGGACGCGATCTGGGCGTCGACGGAGCGCCTGTCCGATCCGGAGTACCAGGCACTCACGCAGAAGTTCGTGACGGCCTCGCTCCAGGGCTGGATCCACTGCCGTGACAATGCCCAGGAGTGCACGGACATCGTGCTCGCCGCGGGTACCAAGCTCGGCGCCAGCCACCAGTTGTGGCAGATGAACGAGGTCAACAAGCTGATCTGGCCGTCGCCCCTGGGCATCGGCGTCATCGACCCGGTCATCTGGAAGCAGACCGTCGACGTGTCTCTGGGTACCAAGAACCTCGAGGACGCGACGATCATCACCGCCGAGCCGCCGGCCGAGGCCTACACGACCGAGTTCGCCGTCGCGGCTAACGAGGCCCTGACGGGTGCAGGCGAGGACACGACAGGAACGGCCTTCGCGCCGATCTCGGTCGTCCTCGCGGAGGGTGGCAACTAGCACCGCGCTTTGCACCAAGGAAACGTGATGAGGGGCCGGTGATTTCTCACCGGCCCCTCATCACGTTCTCGTCGTTTCACCATCATCGATGAGGCCAGCGTGTGAGACTCATTGCTCACATCGATGACAGGAGTGTGTAGTGATCATCCACCGCAGCCCGCTGGCCGACGTGGTCATTCCGGACGACGCGATCACCGCCTGGGTTCTCCAGGAAGCAGACCGGGTTCCCGATCGCGCGGCGCTGATAGACGGCCCCACGGGCCGCACCTACACCTACAGCCAGTTGAAGGGCATGATCCACTCCTTCGCCGGTGGCCTGGCCGCCCGCGGACTCGGCCCTGGCGACACGATCGCGATCATGGCTCCGAACATCCCGGAGTACGCGGTCGTCTTCCACGGCGCGGCGGTGGCCGGAGTGGCGATCAGCACGATCAACCCCACCTACACCGCAGACGAAGTCCGCTTCCAGCTCAACGACTCCCAGGCCACCCTCCTGTTCACGATCGCGATGTTCGTCGACACCGCGAAGGAGGCGGTGCAGGGCACGCCGACCGGCGAGATCGTCGTCATCGGTGACGCACCCGAAGGCACCACGGCCGTCACCGCGTTCTTCGGCGCACCCATCGACCAGGTTCCCGTCGACACGTCCGACCACGTCGTCGTGCTGCCGTACTCATCTGGCACGACCGGCTTCCCCAAGGGCGTCATGCTCACGCACCGCAACCTCGTCGCCAACCTCGCGCAGTGCGAGCAGGCCCTTGCGGTCGAGGACGGGGAGGTCGTGCTCGCCGTCCTGCCGTTCTTCCACATCTACGGCATGCAGGTGCTCATGAACGGCTTCCTGTCCCGGGGCGCCACGATCGTGACCTTGCCGCGATTTGATCTCGAGCAGGCGCTGTCCATCGTGCAGGAGCGCAAGATCACCCGCTTCTATGTCGTGCCACCAATCGTGCTCGCACTCGCCAAGCACCCGCTCGTCGACCAGTACGACCTCAGCAGCCTCAAGCAGGTCTTCTCCGGCGCCGCTCCCCTGGGCTCCGAGCTCGCTCAGGAGGCAGCTGCACGGCTGGACTGCGAGGTCGCGCAGGGTTACGGCATGACCGAGCTGAGCCCCGTCAGCCATGCGACCCTGCCTGGCACGTTCAAGGCCGGCACCGTCGGCATCGCGATCCCCAATACCGAGAGCCGCATCGTCGATCCGGAAACCGGCGAGGACCAGGAGGTGGGCGGCGTCGGCGAGCTGTGGGTGCGCGGGCCGCAGGTCATGAAGGGCTACCTGAACAACCCGGGTGCCACCGCCGCCACGATCGACGCCGACGGCTTCCTGCACACCGGTGACATCGCCGTCATCGATGAGCATGACCACTACTCGATCGTCGACCGGCTCAAAGAACTCATCAAGTACAAGGGCTTCCAGGTCGCGCCCGCGGAACTTGAAGCGCTCCTGCTCACGCACCCGGCAATCGCGGACGCCGCGGTGATCGGTGTCGCCGACGAGGAGGCCGGCGAGATTCCCCGCGCGTTCGTCGTGATCAAGCCCGGTCAGGAACTGACGGCCGACGACATCACCGCGTTCATGCAGGACAAGGTGGCGACCTACAAGGTCGTGCACGACGTGGTCTTCACCGACGCCATCCCGAAGTCAGCGTCCGGCAAGATCCTGCGCCGACTCCTGCGCGACTCCTAGCCTTCTCCGCGAGTGGGCACTTGTGGCTGTGCCGTGTCCGAAATGTCCAGCCACGACTGCCCACTCGCGAGTAGGCGGGTTAGGAGTCGAGGGAGGCCATGACGTGCTTGATGCGCGTGTAGTCCTCGAACCCGTACATCGACAGGTCCTTGCCGTAGCCGGAGTGCTTGAAGCCACCGTGCGGCATCTCCGCGACCAGCGGGATATGCGTGTTGATCCACACGCAGCCGAAGTCGAGGTACTTGGACATCCGCATGGCGCGCCCGAAGTCCTTGGTCCACACCGATGACGCGAGGCCATAGGGCACGCCGTTCGCCCAGGACAGCGCCTCGGCCTCGTCGGTGAACCGCTGGATCGTGACGACCGGACCGAAGATCTCGTTCTGGATCATCTCGTCGTCCTGACGCAGGTCCGCGACGACGGTGGGCTCGACGTAGAAGCCGCGCTCTCCTTGCCGCACGCCACCTGCGGTGACCTGCGCATGCGACGGTGCGCGCTCGATGAACCCGAGCACCCGCTCAAGCTGGGCGGAGTTGTTGACCGGCGGCACGAGCCCTTCTCCGGTGGGACCGTCCTCGAACGTCGTGGCCGTGGCCTTCGCGGCCTCGGTCATCGCCGCGACGAACTCGTCGTAGATTCCGCCGCCCACGATCATGCGGGTCGCCGCGGTGCAGTCCTGTCCGGCGTTGAAGTACCCGGCAACCGCGAGCCACTCCGCCGCAGCCTCGACATCGGCGTCGTCGAAGATCACGACGGGCGCCTTGCCGCCGAGTTCGAGATGCACGCGCTTCACGTCGCGCGCGGCGGTCTCGGCGACCTGCATACCGGCACGAACCGAGCCGGTGATGGAGACCATCTGCGGGATCGGGTGCTCAATGAGCGCGCGACCGGTGTCCCGGTCACCGCAGACGACGTTCATGACGCCGGGCGGAAGCGCACCCGACTCGGCGATGATCTCGGCCATGCGAACCGTGGAGACCGGGGTCGTGTCGCTCGGCTTGATGACGACGGCGTTGCCCGCGGCGATCGCCGGGGCCCACTTCCACACGGCCATCATCATCGGGTAGTTCCACGGCGTGACCTGTCCGATGACGCCGACCGGCTCGCGGCGAATGATCGACGTGAACCCGCGCGAGTACTCCCCCGCCGAACGCCCGTCCAGGACGCGGGCTGCGCCGGCGAAGAAGCGGATCTGGTCGATCATCGGCGGGATCTCCTCGACCGCCGTGACCGGGATGGGCTTGCCGGTGTTCTCGCTCTCCAGCGCCACAAGCTCGTCGGCGTGCGCCTCGAGCGCATCGGCGATCGTCAGCAATGCGCGCTGGCGCTCGGACGGCGTGCTGTCACGCCAGCCCTCGAAGGCGCGCGCAGCAGCCCGATACGCCTGGTCGACGTCGGCGGCACTCGACACGGCGGCCGTGGCGAAGACCTCTCCGGTCGACGGGTTGACCAGTTCACTGGTCGCGCCGTCGATGGTGTCGACGCTCTCGCCGCCCACGAAGTTGCGAATCGTCCGCTTGTCGCTCACGCCACTGCCTCCATCGGTAGTCCGGTGCAGCCGAGCCTAGTAGTCCGGCTGCGAAATCTGCATGGATTGTCGCCTCGCCATGCGGATTTCGCAGCAGTTGTGTCACTCTGCCGCGAAATCACTTGCATGTGGTCGCGCATCTGGAGCATTATGACAGTCATGCCGGCCCGTGAGCGCGTCCCGAGCACTCCGCTCGACGAGGTCTCCAAGGCGATCATCGACCAGCTCCAGCAGGACGGTCGGCGTCCGTACGCCACGATCGGCAAGGCCGTCGGCCTGTCCGAGGCGGCGGTACGCCAGCGCGTGCAGCGACTGCAGGAATCCGGCGTCATCCAGATCGTCGCGGTGACCGATCCCATGCAGGTGGGCTTCGCCCGCGCGGCCATGATCGGCATCAAGGTCAGGGGCGACGTCGACATCGTCGCCGACAAACTCGAGGCGATGGCCGAGGTCGACTACCTGGTCATCTGCGCGGGACGTTACGACATCCTCGCCGAACTCGTGGCCGAGGACGACGAGCATCTGCTCGAGATCACGAACGGGCGCATTCGCGCCATCCCGGAGGTCCGGTCCACCGAGACCTTCGTCTACCTGAAACTGCGCAAGCAGATCTACGCATGGGGAACACGATGACCACAACGCCGCAAGCCGTCACCGAGTCGGGTCCGGACGCACTCGCGGACAAGGCCCGCGAGCACCTGTGGATGCACTTCACCCGTCACTCCGCCTATTACGAGGGCGGCGGCGACGTGCCGATCATCGTCCGCGGCGAGGGCGCCTACGTCTGGGACGACAAGGGCAAGCGCTACTTCGACGGACTGTCCGGACTGTTCACCGTGCAGGCCGGCCACGGGCGCAAGGAGCTCGCCGCTGCGGCCGCCAAGCAGGCCGAGGAACTCGCGTTCTTCCCGATCTGGTCGTACGCGCATCCGCGTGCGATCGAGCTGGCCGAGCGGCTCGCGCACTATGCGCCCGGCGACCTCAACCGCGTCTTCTTCACCACGAGCGGTGGCGAGGCTGTCGAGACCGCGTGGAAGCTTGCCAAGCAGTTCTTCAAGCTCACCGGCAAGCCGACCAAGTACAAGGTCATCAGTCGCAGCATCGCCTACCACGGCACGCCGCAGGGAGCCTTGTCGATCACCGGCATCCCCGACGCGAAGATCCCGTTCGAGCCGCTGGTCCCCGGTGGCATCAAGGTGCCCAACACCAACTTCTACCGCGCTCCTGAGGAGTACCGGCACGACGAGAAGGCCTTCGGTGTCTGGGCCGCCGATCGCATCGCCGAGGCCATCGAGTTCGAGGGCCCGGACAGCGTCGCGGCCGTCTTCCTCGAGCCGGTGCAGAACAGCGGGGGCTGCTTCCCGCCGCCGCCCGGCTACCTCGAGCGCGTGCGCGAGATCTGCGATCGCTACGACGTGCTCATGGTCGCTGACGAGACCATCACGTCCTTCGGGCGGATCGGCGAGATGTTCGCGATGACCCGCTTCGGTGTCACGCCCGACATCATCACGTGCGCGAAGGGCATGACGTCCGGCTACTCGCCCCTTGGTGCCATGATCACCAACGATCGGCTGTTCGAGCCGTTCAAGCACGGCACGACGACCTTCCTCCACGGCTACACCTGGGGCGGCCACCCGGTCTCGGCCGCCGTCGCGCTGGCGAACTTCGACATCTTCGAGCGCGAAGGGCTCAATGCCCACGTCCGCGAGAACGAGTCGGCGTTCCGTCGCACGCTGGAGAAGCTGCACGACCTGCCCATCGTCGGCGACGTACGCGGAGCCGGCTACTTCTACGGGATCGAGCTCGTCAAGGACAAGCAGACGCGGGAGACATTCAACGACGACGAGGCCGAGCGCCTGCTGCGTGGATTCCTGTCGAAGGCGCTATTCGACGCCGGCCTGTACTGCCGCGCAGATGACCGCGGCGATCCCGTCGTGCAGCTGGCACCGCCCCTGATCATCGGCCAGCCGGAGTTCGACGAGATCGAGCAGACACTGCGCTCGGTTCTCACGGAGGCTTGGACGATCCTGTGACCGAAGGCCCGACACCAGGCTCGACCGATCGCACGCGGGTCAGACGGATTCCCGACCGCGCCGTCAGGGAGACCGAGGCACTTCACGCGGTGCTCGATGCCGGACTCGTCGCCCACATCGCCGTTGTCGACGACGGACAGCCGTACGTCCTGCCCGTCGGTTACGCCCGCCGTGGCGACGAGGTGATCTTCCATGGCTCGACCGGATCGCGACTGATGCGATCGCTCGCCGCGGGTGCACCGACCTGCCTGACCGTCACCCTGCTTGACGGCATGGTGCTCGCGCGGAGCGCCTTCGAGTCGAGCATGAACTACCGGAGCGTGATGGTGCTCGGCGTGGCACGACGACTCGAGGGTGAGGACGAGCTTGATGCGCTCCGCCACGTGTCCGACCACCTGCTCCCCGGTCGCTGGTCGGAGATCCGCCCGCCGTCGGCGAAGGAGCGCGCAGCGACGATGACCCTCGCGCTGTCACTGCACGAGTGCTCCGTGAAGATCCGCACCGGCGGACCCGAGGATGATCCGGACGACCTCGCCGATCCCCAGTTCGCGTCTGTGTGGGCCGGGCACGTGCCGCTGGCCGAGTCCTTCGGCCTTCCGGTCGCCGACGAGCACTGCGTCGAGCCGGATATGATCCCGCCCTACGTCCGAGAATGGCAGCGGCGTTGAGCGACGACCTGCGCCGCCTGTCGCTGTGGTGGGACACCCTCCCCGCCGACCTGCGCGCCCCCATCGGCCAGCCAATGCCCGGCGACACGACCGCGGACGTCGCCATCGTGGGCGCGGGCTACACGGGTCTGTGGACCGCGTACTACCTGTCGAAGGCCGATCCGAGCCTTCGCATCGTGGTCATCGAAGCCGAGCAGGCCGGATTCGGGGCGAGCGGACGCAATGGCGGATGGGCGTCCGCGCTCTTCCCGGTCGGGCTCGACGCGCTCGCCCGACAGTCCTCCCGCGAGGATGCCGTCCGCATGAGCAAGGCGATGTACGACACCGTCGACGAGATCGGAACCGTCGCCACTGCCGAGGGCTGGGACATCGGTTGGCACAAGGGTGGAACAGTCGTGCTCGCCCGCACCGCCCTGCAATGGGAGGCGGCACAGGATGAGATCGCCCACCTGCGCGAGTGGGGCTTCGGCGCGGACGACGCCCGACTCCTGGGCCGCGACGAGGCGCTGGCGATGGCCGCGGCCACGGACGTCATCGGCGGCACCTTCACGCCGCACTGCGCAGCGATCCAACCCGCCCGACTCGTGCGACACCTCGCCAGGTCCGTCGCCGCGGCCGGAGTCACCATCTACGAGCACACGGCGGCCGAGGCAATCGAGCCCGGGATCGTGCGCACCACGCGGGGAACCGTGCGCGCCGAGATCATCGTTCGCGCGACGGAGGGCTACACCCGCACCCTGAAGGGCGAGGTCCGCACCCTCGCCCCCGTCTACTCGCTCATGCTCGCCACCGAACCCCTGCCTGCCACCGTTTGGGATCGCATCGGCCTGGCTGACCGTCCGACGTTCAGCGATGGTCGGCACCTCATCATCTACGGCCAGCGGACCGCCGATGGCCGCTTGGCTTTCGGCGGTCGCGGCGCCCCGTACCACTACGGCTCCCGCATCACCTCGGAGCAGGATCGCAACGCGGCCGTCCACGAGGCCCTGTGGGCGACCGTCGTCGATCTGTTTCCCACGCTCCACGACGCAGCCGTCACGCACACGTGGGGCGGACCGCTCGGCATCCCTCGCGACTGGTGGGCCTCATGCGGCCTGGACCGCGAAACCGGGCTCGCCTGGGCCGGAGGGTATGTCGGCGACGGCGTCAGCACGACCAACCTGGCCGGACGCACCCTTGCCGATCTCATCACCGGACGCGACACCGTGCTGACCACGCTGCCCTGGGTCGGCCATAAGTCACCGAAGTGGGAGCCCGAGCCCTTCCGCTGGCTCGGTGCGAATCTCGGCCTGCGGGTCATGACCAGCGCCGACGACGTCGAGGCGCGAACCGGCCGGCCGTCGCGACGCGCGGGCATCTTCGCGAAGCGAATGGGCCACTGACGACGACGTGGGTCAGCCGGGCCGTCGCTCCATGAACTCAAGTCGATTGCCGAACGGGTCGGTCGCGTAGAACCGGTCGAACCCGGGAAACAGGTCGTCCGCCTCAATGGCGATACCCGCGTCTCGCAGGCGAGTCCCCCACTCGCCGAGGCCGACGACCTCGATACCCGGATGCGCCTTGCGTGCCGGCATGAACTGCGTCTCGACGCCAAGGTGGACCTCGAGTCCGCCACCACGAAACCAGCACCCGCCGCGCGCGGCCGGCGCGGGCGGCTTCTCGAGTTCGGCCATGCCCAGGACGTCTCCCCAGAAGGCCCGGGACGCGTCCTCACCACCGGGCGGGATCGCCAGCTGAACATGATGCAGCCGAGTGAGCAGAGCCGCTGTCGCGGCGAGCGGATTCGGCCGGGCCGGACCTGTGCGGGTGAGGATGCTCGTGTCGCGGTGCGCGAAGGGCTCGTCCTGTCCGAGCACGTCGAGCATCGTCACCTGCTCGTACGCCCATGTTCCGTCTGTGCCGATCCGGAACGTGATCTGCCACGACGAGGTGTGAAACGCCTCATCGAGGAACGGATTTGTCGAGATTCCGAAGTGCGGATCGCCTGCGGTCGCCCTCAGGGTGAAGACCGTGTCGTTGACGCCCACGGTTCCGCCCGCCATCGCTACCTGACCGCGCGGAATCGCAAGCGTCATCATCACGGTCGACGACGCGGGCTCCCACAGCAGGAAGCCGACCTGCTCGTGGAACATCTCGATCTCGCCGGTCTTGACGATGTGCTGGTGGTAGCGCAGACCGTAGAAGCGCTGCGGACCATTGGTCTGCGGGTCGATGGGCTGCAGGTCGAACGTCTCGACATAGGCGTTGGTCTCAGGGCCGAAGATCTGCGGATGCACGTCGATGCCCTCGGCTCCGCGCCAGGTACCGGCGAGCGGGGTGAGCGGGCCAAGGCACGCGAGGGTGTCGTCGCTTCCCTCCGCCTCGGTGAAGATGTCATTCGAGAATGGGACTGCGGTCATGTCGGATCCCCCGGTGCCGTGTACGCGGTCTTGGAGCTGGTGAAGAACTCGATTGCAGCGGTGCCCTGCTCGCGCGGACCGTAACTGCTGTCTCCTCTGCCGCCGAACGGAACATGGAAGTCGACGCCCGCGGTGGGCAGGTTGACCATGACCATGCCGGCCTTGGAGTTGCGGCGGAAGTGCGCTGCCTCGCCCAGGTCACGGGTGCAGATACCTGCCGACAGGTTCATGGTGCTGGCGTTCGCTGCCTCGAGCGCGGCGGCGTAGTCGGCGACGCGGACCACCGACACGACCGGTCCGAAGACCTCCTCGCGGTTGATGGTGTCGTGGATGTCCGTACCGACGACGAGTGCGGGTGCGAGGTAGTGGCCAGGCCCGTCAACGAGATCGCCGCCGACGATCTCGGCACCCTCATTTCGTGCGACGTCGAGGTAGTGCAGGTCCTGGTCCATCTGGTTGGTGTCGACGACCGGGCCCATGTCGGTGCCGGCGCCGCGCGCATCGCCGACGCGCCACCTCGACAGGCGCTGGCGGATTGCGGCGACGAGTTCGTCGTGAATGTCATCGGTAGCGATGAGTATCGACGATGCCGTGCAGCGCTGACCGGTCGATCCAAAGCCGCCCTGCACTACGGCCTCGACCGCGATGTCGAGGTTCGCGTTGCCGGTGACGACGATCGGGTTCTTGCCGCCGAGTTCGAGCTGGGCCTTCGCGCCGTGGGAGATCGTGTCAGCGAGGACCCCGCGCCCGGTGTCCACGGAACCGGTGAACGTCACGGCGGACACGGACGCGTGGCCAGTGAGCACCGGCCCGACGATCGACCCGCGCCCGAGAACAAGATTGAGTACACCGTCGGGAAGCCCGGCGCGGTTGAGGATGTCGACCAGCTCCCACGCGGATGCCGGCACCAGGTCTGCGGGCTTGAATACCACTGTGTTGCCGAATGCGAGGGCAGGCGCGATCTTCCACGCCGGGATCGCGATCGGGAAGTTCCACGGCGTGATGACCGACACCACCCCGACCGGCTCGCGGGTGACAGTGATCTCGATGCCGGGGCGAACCGAGTCCAGCGCCTGCCCATACGGCTGGAGAGCGGACCCGGCGTAGTACTTGAGGATCTGGGCGGCCCGGATCACCTCGCCGCGGGCTTCCGGGAGCGTCTTCCCCTCCTCGCGCGCGAGGAGGTCGCCGAACTCGTCAGCCCGAGCCATGATCTCGGTGCCTGCCCTGTCCAGGATCTCCGCGCGCTGCCACGGCGTCGTTCGGGACCACGAGCCGAATGCTGACGCTGCCGACTCGACCGCGGCCTCGGCGAGAGCCGCGTCGGCCAGGTGCGCCTCAGCGACTACGTCGTTGGTGTCCGACGGATTCATATCTGCGCGCACGTCGCCGCCGGCGACGCTTCTACCGTCGACGATCGATGAGAGAACACGCACCGTCATCTGTAGGCCGCGATCCCGGTGAGCGCCTCGCCGACGACGAGGGTGTGCATCTCGTTGGTGCCCTCGTAGGTCAGCACCGACTCGAGGTTGTTCATGTGCCGGATCACCGGGTACTCCAGGGTGATTCCGTTGCCGCCGAGGATGCCGCGGCACTCCCGCGCGATCGCGATGGCCTCGCGCGCGTTGTTGAGCTTGCCGACGGACACCTGCTCGGGCCGCAGCAGGTGCTGGTCCTTCAAGCGGCCCAGGTGCAGCGCGAGCAGCATGCCCTTGCCCAGCTCCAGGGCCATGTCCGCGAGCTTCTTCTGCGTCAGCTGGAACCCGGCGATCGGCTTGTCGAACTGGATCCGCGAGGTGCTGTAGTCGATCGCCGTCTCCAGGCAGTCACGGGCCGCTCCCATGGTGCCGAACACGATCCCGAACCGGGCCTCGTTAAGGCACGACAGCGGACCGCGCAGGCCCCTGACCTCAGGCAGTACCGCATCAGCAGGCAGCCGCAGGTCGGTGAAGACAAGCTCGCTGGTCACCGAGGCACGCAGCGACATCTTCTTGTGGATCTCCCGCGCCTCGAACCCGGGCACGTCGGTCGGTACGACGAACCCGCGGATTCCGTCGTCGGTCTGCGCCCACACCACCGCGACGTCGGCGACGTTGCCGTTGGTGATCCACATCTTGGCCCCGTTGAGGATCCAGTCATCGCCATCACGGCGGGCGTTCGTGCGCATGCCCGCGGGGTTCGAGCCGAAGTCCGGCTCCGTCAGCCCGAAGCAGCCGATCAGCTCGCCGGCCGCCATCCCCGGCAGCCACTGCTGCTTGTGTTCCTCGGACCCGAACGCGTGGATCGCGAACATCGCCAGCGATCCCTGTACGCTCACGAGCGAGCGGATCCCCGAGTCGCCTGCCTCCAGCTCGGTGCACGCCAGCCCGTACGCCACCGCTGACGTCCCTTGGCAGCCGTAGCCCTCCAGGTGCATCCCCAGCACTCCCAGTGCACCGAGCTCACGCGCAAGCTCGCGCGCGGGAATGCGTCCCTCGTCGAACCAGTCCGCGATGCTCGGCTTGATCCGGTCGTCGACGAAGCCCCGCACGACATCCCTGATCGACCGCTCCTCCTCGCTCAGCAACCCATCGATCGCGAAAAGGTCGAACGGCGACTGCGCAGAAACAGGCATCTTCACTCCAGACTTTCGAGGATCGCTCGCACCGTGCTGACCGAGTGGTCACGGTGCTCGTTGTGCAAGGTGACGAGAAGTTCGGCATCTCGAGCGTGCAGGGCACGCATCATTCTCGCGTGCTCGATGCCGACCCGATCGCGGTTCGCTGGGCTCTGGAAGTACAGGGCGCGGTACGCATCCGTTGCCTCCCACAGCTGGTGGAGAAGTCGAGTCAGGCGAGGCAGACCTGCCGCGTCGAAGATCGCGAAGTGGAATCGGCGGTTCGCGGCAGTCATCGCGATGACGTCATCATCGGCAGCAGCCCGCTCGACCTCCGCGAGCAGGTCCGCGAGCGCCGCGACATCGGCGTCGGTGAGAGTCGGGACCGCGTCGCGAATCGCCTCGGATTCGAGCAGCGTGCGCAGGCGATACACCTCGGTCAGGTCGGCGACGCTGAGCTCAGTGACGAAGTACCCGCGGTTCGGGTAGTACGCGACCTGACCCTCGGATTCCAGGGTCTTGAGCGCCTCGCGCAAGGGCACCCGACTGACCCCGTAGCGCTCGGCGAGGGCCTCCTGGAGGATCTGGTCGCCAGGCCCCAGGTCGCCGGTGAGCAGATCCCCGCGCAGCCCGGACAACGCGACGTCCTGAGCGGTCACGTGTCGTTGGGTCGTGGCCATCACTCGTCCGCCATGCCGAGGAACTCCAGGACGTGCGCGCGATCCTCGCCCACCAGCGGAGGCGCCGTCCGGTAGGTGGGCGGAGTCCGCGCGTAGGACACGGGGTTCGCAACCTGACGTTGGGCCGTCGACCGCCGCGGGTCATCGATCTCAACGATCGGGTGGAGTCCAAGGCGCTCGGCCAGCGCGAAGCCCTGAGCGATGTCGTTGATCGGGCCGCAGGGAATCCCGGCGGCCGTCAGATCGCGCTGCCACTCGTCGGCTCCGCGAACTGCGAGGTGCGACTGCAGCACGTCGCGCAGTTCGGTGCGGTTCGCGACCCGCTGCGGGTTGGTGATGAAGCGCGCGTCGAGCGCCAGGCCCGCGGCGCCGACAACCTCGCACAGGCGCGCGAACTGCGCGTCGTTGCCGACTGCGACGACCAACGGCCGATCACCGGTCTGCAGTACCTCGTAGGGCGCGATCGACGGATGCGCGTTGCCGAGGAGTCCGGCAATCGAGCCCGCCGCAACGAATGCGGACGCCTGGTTCACCAGCGAGGACTGCAGGGACGCCAGCAGCGTCGCTTCGACCAACTGGCCCTCGCCGGTCGCGTGGCGATGCTGCAGGGCCGCGAGGATCGCGACCGCGGCGTGCAGTCCGGTGAGCACGTCGACGACGGCCACGCCTGCCTTCGTCGGCTCGTCGATACCCGTGACGCTCATCAGCCCACCCATGGCCTGCACGATCAGGTCGTAGCCAGGCAGGTCGCGGCCGGCACCCGCGCCGAAGCCGCTGATCGAGCAGTAGATGACCGCCGGATTCGTCGCGGAGACCTGCGGGTAGTCCAGGCCGAACCGGGCGAGCGATCCCGGCTTGTGGTTCTCGACGACCACGTCGGCCCGCGCGGCGAGCGCTCGTGCCACAGCAACGTCGCGGCCGTTGCCCAGATCAAGGTCGATCGAGGACTTGTTCCGATTGACGGACTGGAAGTAGGTCGACTGGCCGTCCGGCGCGAAGGGCGGACCCCACTGTCGGGTGTCATCGCCTGCACCCGGGCGCTCGACCTTGATGACCGTCGCGCCGAGATCGGCGAGCAGCATCGTGGCGTACGGTCCCGCCAGCACACGCGAGAAGTCCGCGACGAGCAGACCATCCAGGGCACCAGACACCCGCGGATTGTATCCAATCTGCGGGACTAGGTCGACGGCCCGTTCGCGGAGCGCTGTCTGGCGGCCTCTCGCTCCTCGATCGTCTTCTTGGCCGCGCCGCCCATGATGCGGATGAGCACCGCGATGAAGGCGATGTCGACGGCCATCTGCACCATCGCAACCGAGCGGGCCGCAGTCGTCGCGGGAGTGATGTCACCGAAGCCGACGGTTGCCAGGACGGTGAGCGCGAAGTAGTAGGCGTTGAACGGGTCAAGCGGCTCGGTGAACGCGCTCGGATTCGTGGCGGAGAGCATCACGTAGATCATCGCGAAGATCGCCAGGAACATCGCCGCAACGAGTATCAGTGCCTCGCCGGCGCGCAGCATCGGGTACTTGGCCTTGTAGACGCCCCTGATCTGACGCACGAAGAAGACGACGTACAACGTCGTGCTGCCGACCGCGATGACGATCGGCAGAGCCAAGGAGGGCTCAGGCTGCTCGGGAACGAGCAGGAGCATGCCGACGATCACCACTGTGCCGACGACTAGGCGCCCGATCATCTGCACGATCACGATGGTCATTTGCTTGCGACCAATGCGCTTGGCCTCGCGGGCCAGGATATCGGCGTCGTCCGCATCGGAAGGGGACGTCGTCATGCGCGGAGTCTGCCACGAGAACCGGCTCGCGGGCCGAACTACGAGGTGGTCGCCGCCAGTTGTCCGCACGCACCGTCGATCTCGCGGCCGCGCGTATCGCGCACGGTGACCGCGATCCCCCGGGCCTCGAGTCGGCGCACGAAGGTCCGCTCGTCCTCCGGTCGCGACGCGGTCCACTTCGAGCCAGGGGTGGGATTGAGCGGGATGAGGTTGACGTGCACGAGATGTCCGACGAGCAGATCGGCCAGCAGGTCCGCCCGCCACGACTGGTCGTTGATGTCCTTGATCAACGCGTACTCGATGCTGACGCGGCGACCGGTGGCCTCCGTGTACTCCCAGGCGGCGTCGAGGACTTCCTCGACATTCCATCGAGTATTGACGGGAACGAGCGTGTTGCGGAGCTCGTCATCAGGCGCGTGCAGCGAGACGGCAAGCGTGACCGGCACCTTCTCCGCGGCCAACTGCTTCATCCGCGGCACCAACCCGACGGTCGACACGGTGATGCCCCGTGCACCGATCCCCAGCCCACCGGGCTGCGGGTCGTTGAGGCGATGGACTGCTCCGACGACGGCGTTGTAGTTGGCGAGCGGCTCCCCCATGCCCATGAAGACGATGTTCGATACGCGTCCGGGGCCACCGGCAACCTCGCCCCGCTGCAGGGAGCGCGCGCCGGCCAACGCCTGCTCGACGATCTCCGCGGTCGTGAGGTTGCGGGTCAGGCCCGCTTGGCCGGTCGCGCAGAAGGGGCAGTTCATGCCGCACCCGGCCTGCGAGGAGATGCACACCGTCACGCGCCCGGGGTAGCGCATGAGGACGCTCTCCACGAGCGCGCCGTCATGCAGCTTCCATACGGTCTTCACCGTCGCGCCCGCGTCGCAGTCGATCACGCGTACCGGCGTGAGCAGAGTCGGCAGAAGCGCGCCTTGAATCGTCGCCCGCTGATCTGCGGGCACATCGGACCACTCGTCTACGTCGTCACTCAATCGGGTGAGCCACTGGCGCGACACCTGATCTGCTCGGAACGCCGGCAGACCGAGGTCAACAACCGCTTGGCGGCGTTGCGCCTGATCGAGGTCGAGCAGGTGGACGGGCGGCTTGCCCCGCTTGGGAGCCTCGAAGACAAGCTCGCCAGGCTCTGGCATCAGCTGAGTCCGCTTCCCAGGAAGAGGGTGAACAGCGCCCACGACGTGAACGCATTCGGTATCAACGAATCAAGGCGATCCATCATTCCGCCATGACCGGGCAGGAAGTTGCCCATGTCCTTGACGCCGAGGTCTCGTTTGATCGCACTCTCCGCGAAGTCCCCTGCGGTCGCGGTGATGGTCATCACGAGTCCGACGATGACGCCCTGCCACCACGGAGCGTCGAGCAGCCACACGAAGGTGATCGCGCCGACGATGCACTGCAGGACCACCGACCCGGCGAAGCCCTCCCACGACTTCTTCGGACTGATCTGCGGCGCAATCGGATGGCGGCCGAACAGCACACCCGCGACGTATCCGCCGATGTCATTCGACACGGTCAGCAGGATGAAGACGACCACGCGCTGCGGCCCGTTGTCCGCCGCGAGCGTGAGCATGAGGAAGCCGGCCATGAACGGCAGGTACACGGTGACGAACGAGCTCGCCGTGACGTCGCGGACGTAGCCTTCGTATCCGCGGCGGATGCGCCAGATGAAGATGCCGAGGATGACGATGCCCGTTGCTGCGAGCTGGCCGGTCGGTCCCCAGATCGCAGCAGCGACGGGCACGGCGACCGCGGCCGCGTATACGGGCGTCCGGGTGATGCGGATGCCGCTGAGTGCGAACGTCCGGGTGAACTCGTAGAGCGCGATCAGGAGTGCGGCGATGACAACGACGGCGAAGGTCCACTTGTAGGTGAACAAGGTGATCGCGACGACAGCACCGAGCGCGACACCTGACGCGATTGCCGCAGGCAGGTTCCGACCGGCGCGGGAGGTTGGCGCGGGAGTCGAGCTGTCGTCGGGCTCGCCCACGCGTCAGACCTCGAGCAGTTCTGCTTCTTTGTGCTTCAGCACGTCGTCGATGTGCTCGACGGTCTTATGCGTGAGGTCGTCAAGATGCTTCTCCGCACGATGCGCGTCGTCCTTGCCGACGTCGCCGTCCTTCTCGAGCTTGTCGATCGCTTCCTTGGCGTGACGGCGGATGTTGCGCACCGAGATGCGCGCGTCCTCAGCCTTCGTCTTTGCGATCTTGATGTAGTCGCGCCGACGCTCCTCGGTCAGTGCTGGCAGGTTCACGCGGATGATGTTGCCGTCGGATGTCGGGTTCACGCCGAGGTCACTGTCGCGCAGGGCCTTCTCGATCGCCGCGAACGCGCCCTTGTCGTAGGGGGTGATGATGACCGAGCGCGGCTCGGGGATCTGGAACTGCGCCAGCTGGTTCACCGGCGTGAACGTGCCGTAGTAGTCGACGTTGACCTTGCTGAACATCGCCGTGGTCGCGCGGCCCGTGCGAATCGTGCTGAAGTCCTCGCGCGCGACGGCGACAGCCTTGTCCATCTTGTCCTCGGCGTCCAAGAGGATCTCGTCGATCTCGTCGCTCACGAATGCTCCCGTGTGTCGGTGTCCAGCGTGCGGTGTGGGCGCTGCGAACGCCCGTCAGTCGAATACTGAGACTAGCGTCCCGATCGTCTCGCCTCGGACGGCTCGGGCGATGTTGCCCTCGACGAGAAGGTTGAACACGACGATCGGCAGGTCGTTGTCCTGGCACAGGCTGATCGCGGTCGCGTCAGCAACCTTCAGGCCCCGTGCCAGTACCTCCGAAGGCGTCAGCCGGGTGAAGCGCTCGGCATTGGGGTTCGTCCGAGGATCGGAGTCGTAGACGCCGTCGACACCCTTTGCCATGAGGACGACCTCCGCGCCGATCTCCAGCGCGCGCTGTGCAGCGGTGGTGTCGGTGGAGAAGTACGGCTGGCCCAGGCCCGCGCCGAAGATGACGACGCGGCCCTTCTCCAGATGTCGAATGGCCCGACGCGGGATGTACGGCTCGGCGACCTGGCCCATGGCGATCGCCGTCTGCACGCGCGTCTCGACACCGGCCTTCTCGCAGAAGTCCTGCAGCGCGAGGCAGTTGATGACGGTGCCGAGCATGCCCATGTAGTCGGCGCGGGCACGATCCATGCCGCGCTCGGACAGCTGCACGCCGCGGAAGTAGTTGCCCCCACCGATGACGACGGCAACCTGCGTTCCATGGCGAACCACGTCGGCAATCTGCGCTGCCATCGACGCGACGAAGTCCGGGTCCAGACCCAGTCCCGCCTCTCCGGCGAATGCCTCACCGGAGAGCTTGAGCAGAACGCGCGACCAGCCACCCTCCGGCGCCTCTGGCCACACGTCGATCGTGCCATCAAGCGAGGGCTGAACGACTGATCCGGATGCGGCGTTCACTGTGCCTCCCTGTGTCGTTCCGCCCTGACGGGCGCCGTGCGATGACCTTGCCAGCAGCGACGAGGCCAGTATGGCGACTAGGCCTGGCCGGGCTCGAATCGGGCGAAAGCCGTCAGCGACGTACCGGACTCGGCCAGCACCTGAGCGACGTTCTTCTTGGGGTCAAGAACGCTGGGCTGCTCGAGCAGGACGGTGTCCTTGAAGAAGGAGTTCACGCGACCCTCGATGATCTTCGACATCGCGGCCTCGGGCTTGCCCTCCTCCTTCGCGGTCTCCTCGGCGATGTGACGCTCATTCGCGACGACGTCGGCGGGCACGTCCTCGCGGGTGAGGAACTGCGGGCGCATCGCGGCGACCTGCATCGCGGCGCTGCGGGCTGCAGCCTCGTCGCCGGTGTAGCCGACGATGACGCCGACCTGCGGGGGCAGGTCCGAGGCGCGGTGGTGGAGGTAGATCGACACCGGGCCTTCGAGCACGGCAACGCGGCCGAGCTCGATCTTCTCGCCCATGACGGTGGCCATCTCGCCGATCGCGTCGCCAACGGTGCGGCCATCAGCAAGTGACACCGCGGCGAGGGCGGTGACGTCGCCGGTCTGGCTGGAATCGGCAGCAGCCGCAATCGAACCGGCGAGGGCCAGGACATCAGCGTTCTTGGCGACGAAGTCGGTCTCGCACAGGAGCTCGATGAGCGCATTGCCCGAAGCGGCGACCAGGCCGTTCGAGGCCTCGCGCTCGGCACCACGCTTGGCTGCCTTCGCGGCACCGGAGATGCGCAGCAGCTCCACTGCCTTGTCGAAGTCGCCGTCGGCCTCCTCGAGGGCCTTCTTGCACTCCATCATTCCCGCGGACGTGAGGTCGCGGAGCTTCTTGACATCTGCGGCGGTGATTGTCGCCATGGGGATTCGGGTCCTTCCGGGTTTCGGGCTGGGCATGAGCCGGGCTCGGGGGCACGCATACGCGCGACCCCGAGCCCGATGACGCTATTCGGCGGTCGGTGTCTCGGCGGTCGGTGCCTCGGTCTGCTCGACGACCTCGACGACGTCCACAGATCCGTCTGCCTCGACAACCTCGACGACGGCGACGGGCTCGGCAACGGCCTCTGAGCCGGCCAGGAGCTCGCGCTCCCACTCGGCCAGGGGCTCCTCGGGCTCGGTGGCGCCGCTGACTGCTCCGCCGGCGCGGGCCATGAGGCCATCGGCAACGGCGTCAGCGATGACGCGGGTCAGCAGGGCGACGGAGCGGATCGCGTCGTCGTTGCCGGGGATCGGGAAGTCGACCTCGTCGGGATCGCAGTTGGTGTCGAGCACCGCGATGACGGGGATGCCGAGCTTGCGAGCCTCGCCGACGGCGATGTGCTCCTTCTTGGTGTCGACGATCCACACCGCGCTGGGCACCTTGGTCATCTCGCGGATGCCGCCGAGGGTCTTGACGAGCTTGTCCTTCTCGCGGCGCAGCACGAGCAGTTCCTTCTTCGTCAGGCCGGAACCGGCGACGACGTCGAAGTTGATCTCCTCGAGCTCCTTGAGGCGCTGGATGCGCTTGTGCACGGTCTGGAAGTTGGTGAGCATGCCGCCCAGCCAGCGCTGGTTGACGTAAGGCATTCCGACGCGGGTCGCCTGCTCGGCGATCGCCTCCTGTCCCTGCTTCTTCGTGCCGATGAACATGACCGAGCCGCCGTGGGCGACGGTCTCGCGGACGAACTCGTACGCGCGGTCGATGAAGGACAGCGACTGCTGCAGATCGATGATGTAGATGCCATTGCGCTCGGTGAAGATGAATCTCTTCATCTTCGGGTTCCAGCGACGGGTCTGATGCCCGAAGTGGACTCCGCTCTCGAGCAGCTGGCGCATGGTGACGACGGCCACGGTGCACTCCTGTTCGCGCCAGCCCCGAGGGACCGACGCTGTCGGTTGTTGGTCCCGGACGGTCGTCCGGCACCCCTGATGACCCCCGACGCCGACTCCCGCCGAGGCGGAACCGAGCAGCGTGCGGCGCAGGCCTCGCGCCTGCGATCTGGGTCATGCGAATTCCTCTCGGTCCGACGAAACGGCCCGTGAGGTGCTCCTATGGTACGCGGTCGGGACCCATGCTCCGTCCACAGGCTCTGCGACGGGCGGGCCCGGCTCCCCCGCGGTCGATTCGGGCTGATCTGCTCACCAGCCGGCAGGCGAGGCTTCGGCCATGCTCCTACCGATCCTCCTCACCGCGACCCTGGCCGCCGGCGCCTGGCCGGTTGACCCTCCCCGTGTCGTCCACGGCTTCGACCCGCCCGCCCAGGCCTGGTCAGCAGGGCACCGGGGTATCGACCTCACCGCGGCGACCGGCACCCCCGTGCTGGCGATGGCGTCCGGGACGGTCACCGTCGCCGGCGCCGTTGCCGGCAAGCCGGTCGTCGCGGTGAGCCATGACGCCGGGCTGCGCTCGACCTACGAGCCGGTGATCGCCACCGTGTGGGTGGGCGAGCTCGTGAACGCCGGCGACCAGATCGGCACGGTCGCGGCGGTGGGCGGGCACTGCGGCGGGATTCGCGGATGTGTCCACGTCGGGCTGCGCGACGACGCCGGCTACTACGACCCGCTGTCGATCCTCGAGCGCGCGCCTGCCGTTCTCAAGCCGCTCGGGAACACGCGCGCGCGAGGCGTCGTCAGTCCTGCGTGTCCGTCGACGCCCTCGGGTGCGCCAGCACGAACTCCGAGCGAAGCCGTTCCACCGACACATGGGTGTAGCGCTGGGTCGTCGACAAGGTTGCGTGGCCCAGCAACTCCTGAACGGTGCGCAGATCGGCGCCGCCTTCGAGTACATGGGTCGCCGCCGTGTGGCGCAGTCCGTGTGGCGCGACCTCCGGGCCCCCAGCCGCGGCCGACAGCCGGTGGACGACCGTCCGCACTGTGCGCGGGTCGATTCTGCCTCCCCGCACGCCCACGTACAGCGGCCCGCTGACCTGGTCCGTGAGTTCCTCGCGCACCGCGAGCCATGCCGCCAGCGCCTGCGCGGCGGGACCCCCGAAGGGCACGGTGCGCTCCTTCCCCCCCTTGCCGAGAACTCGGATCGTGTTCCGGTGGCGGTCAACAGAACCGGTATCAGCCGAGCAGACCTCCGCCACGCGGACGCCGGTGGCATACAGGAGCTCCACTATCGAGCGATCGCGGATCGCGACGGGGTCACCATCATCGGCGGCGACGGCCGCATGGTCCATGAGAGCCGTTGCCTCCGCGGCATCCAGGATCGTCGGGAGCGTCCTGGCGATCTGCGGACTCGCCAGCCGGTCGCCTACATCGATCGACGTCAGCCCGCGGCGCTGGCACCAGGCCGTGAAGGCACGCGCCGCGGCGGCACGGCGGGCGAGGGTGGCGCGCGCCAGCCCGTTGGCACTTTGCAGGGCGAGCCACCCGCGCAGGTGCGCGAGGGTGATCTGGCCGGGCTCCACGACGGATCGGTCCGAGCAGTAGGCCAGCAGGTCCGTGACATCGCCGCGATAGGCCCGCACGGTGTGCGCGCTCCGGCCGCGCTCGTCCCGCACGTGCTCGATGAACCCCTCCAGAGCGTCGTCGAGCGCCGAGGGCAGGGCGATGGCAGACGGCACGCGTCCATGGTGTCAACCAGCGCGTCGAGGGCGGGTGAGGCGCGCCAAGCGCCAGCCCGCCGCCTCCTGTCGAACCCAGCCCCGCGTCTCGAGCACCCCGAGCGCCGACCACACCTCAGGTGTCGGCATCGCTGCCGCGGCTGCGAGCGCATCCGCGCTGAGCGCCGACCTCGTCGGCATTGCGTCGAGCACCTGCTTCTCGGCCGAGCTCAGTCCAGCGCGCTCATCGGCATCGGCGCCGGCGCCCGAGGCGCGCTGGCCGCCCGCGAGGTCGAGGAGTTCGAGGACATCGCCAGCCGATTCGACGAGTACCGCATCGCCGTCGCGGATCATGCGATGGCAGCCCGTCGACGCCGGCGACGTGACCGGCCCCGGCACCGCGAGGACCGGCCGGTTCATGCCCGACGCGGCACGCGCGGTGGCAATCGTGCCCGATCGCGCAGCGGCCTCGATGACAAGCGTCGCTCGACTGATCGCGGCGATGACCCGATTGCGCGACAGGAAGCGCTGCCGCCGCACGGACTCCCCGGGCGGCGACTCGCTCACCACGAGTCCCTCATCGGCTATGCGGGCTATCAACGCGTCGTGCGCACGCGGGTACGGCATGTCGACGCCGCCCGCAAGCACGCAGATCGTCGGGCCGCCGGCGGCGAGGGCGCCTCGGTGCGACGCGGCATCGATGCCGAACGCGCCGCCGGAAACCACGCACCACCGCTCGCCGCTGAACTCGGCAGCCCATGCTCGGGCCACCTCCTCGCCATACGCCGTGCAGGCGCGCGCGCCAACCATTGCGAGCGACCTCAATGCGAGCAGCCTCAGGTTCGCCGCGCCCATCACCCACAGGGCGAACGGCGTCTGGTCGCCGAGGTCCTCGAGCTGGGTGGGCCACTCGCGGTCCAGGCGCGTGACTATCCGCGCGCCGACCGCAGTAGCGCGGTCGTCGGCATCGTCGACGCGCGCGGACACCAGCCGCAGGCGCACTCCCTCGCCGTGCGCGACGCCTGTGGTGGAGCGAAGGATGCGGTCGACCACCTCCGCCGGGCCGACCCGCCGCACCAGGTGGCCCAAGCGCGCGTCGCCGGGCTCGACCGCGTGGGCAAGCGCGATGAGTGCCTGCCGCGGGTCCGGACTCATGCCGGCCAGCTCAATGATGCGCCGCGCAGGCCAAGGGCGGTCGCGACCTCGGCCCGCCCCGGGCGACCCCGGCCGGCCATGTCTGCGACGGTCCACGACATGCGCAGGACACGATCGACCCCACGCAGATTGACCGCACCCTTCTCGACGTCGGCCAGCAGTTCGGCTCCCGCGTCGTCCGGGGGCCAGTGCCGTCGCAGATGAGCGGCAGGAACGGCAGCGTTGGTGGACCACGGCTGCGATGCGTACCGCGACCGCGCCCGGTCACGAGCCGCGACTACCCGCTCCCGAGTCAATGCGCTCGAGTCGCCGGGCTCGCTCGATGCCAACTCCGCGACCGCCGGCTGTGTGATCCGCAGTCTGATGTCGACGCGATCCAGCAGCGGACCCGACAGCCGGGCCGCGTAGCGGCGCACCGCCTGCGGCGGGCACGAGCAGCCGGCTCCGGTGCCACTGCGCTGCCCGCACGGACAGGGGTTCGCTGCCAGGACGAGTTGGAATGCTGCCGGAAGCAGGCCGGACCAGCCCGCGCGGTGCAACGCGACCTCCCCAGACTCCATCGGCTGCCGAAGCCCCTCCAGGCTCGGTCGGGCGAACTCGGGTGCCTCGTCGAGGAACAGGATCCCTCGATGGGCGAGCGTCACCGCTCCAGGCCGGACCCGATGTCCGGCCGCGGCACCGAGCAGCGCGGCGCTCGACGCCGAGTGGTGGGGTGCGCGGTACGGCGGCCGGCGGAAGTCGGCTCGGCTGAGTCCGGCCACCGAGTGGATCGCCGCGACCTCGATCGCCTCGTGATCGTCCAGATCCGGCAGGATTCCCGGCAGTCGCTCGGCGAGGAGGGTCTTGCCGACGCCTGGCGGGCCGACCATCGCCATGTGATGGCCACCGGCAGCCGCAACGCTCAGCGCGAATCGCGCGTGGGCATGACCGCGGACATCCGCGAGGTCAGGCTGCGCCTGCTCGGATTCGGGGGTGCTGAGGGTCCGCATACTCCCGGGATCCGCGCCGCGCAGGATGGCCAGGACCTGGGCGAGGCCTTCGGCACCCGCCACCGCGATCCCCGGCAGTCTCGCGATCTCCGCGAAGCAGTCCGCTGCCACGATGACGCGAGCAAGCCCACCGTCCCTCGCCGCGAGCGCCCCGGCGAGGGCACCGCGCGTCGCGCGCAGCCGGCCGTCGAGCCCGAGCTCACCGATGAATGTTGTCCCCGCGAGGTCGACGCCGGGGAGTTGATCGCTCGCCGCTAGCACTCCGATGGCGATGGGCAGATCCATTCCCGCACCATGCTTGGGGATCTCCGCCGGGGTGAGACTGATCGTCACACGCCGGTTCGGCCAGCGGCCGCCTGTGCACTCGATTGCCGACCGCGCCCGCCATCGGGACTCTCCGACGGATGCATCGGGCAGGCCGATGACACCGACGCTCGGCAGGCCGTCGGACACCTCGACCTCGACCGTGACCAACGCGCCGGTCACACCCCACAGCACGACGCCGTGCACCTGGGCCAGTGCCATGGCGTCGTCACACGCCCTTGATGTGCTGAAGGACGGGCGGACCCGCGGGCGGCTGGAGAATGCCGATGACGTCGAAGCGGATTTCGGGCACGTGCACCTGCTGCTCGTCGAGCCAGCGCAATGCCAGTTGGCGCAGTCGCCGGACCTTGCGCGGGCCGACGGCCTCGATCGGGTTGCCGAAGCGCTCGCTCGACCGGGTCTTGACCTCGCAGACCACCAAGCGCGCGCCATCGCGCGCGATGACATCGAGTTCGCCCAGCGCGCAGCGCCAGTTGCGCGCGAGGATCGTCAGACCCTGGCGTTCCAGGTGCTGGACGGCCAGGTCCTCGCCGTATCGACCGAGCGCGTCCTTTGCCCTCAACCCGATCACCCCCTCAGGGGCGAACGCTTCCGGCTGCCGCAGTCAGGGCCGAGTCCACGCATGCGCGTTGTGGACGCCAGACCACGGCAACCGCTGCTGTGACTTGCTAGCGCGGCTCGCCTTCGAGCTCGGTCCTGACCTCTGCGAGCTGCTCGAGTTTCGCAGCGTCCAGCGTCGGGAACCTCGGGTCGATCTTCATGAGGGTGTGGGCCAGGATCGCGGACACACAGATGCGCGCGAACCACTTGCGATCAGCCGGCACGACGTACCAGGGCGCCCATTCCGTGCTCGTGTGCGACAGCATCTCCGAGTAGGCGAGCTGGTACTCGTCCCAGTGGCGCCGCTCGCGCGCGTCGGCCATCGAGAACTTCCAGTTCTTCGACGGCTCGTCAATGCGCGACAGGAACCGCTTGCGCTGCTCGTCCTTCGATAGGTTCAAGAACACCTTGACGACGGCGATGCCGTTGTCGGTCAGGTAACGCTCCCAGTCGTTGATCTCCCGGTAGCGGCGCTTCCAGACATCGTCCTTGTTCTCGGTGTTCGGCAACCGCTCGAGGTCGAGAAACTCCGGATGGACGCGGACGACAAGGACCTCCTCGTAGTGGGAGCGGTTGAAGATGCCGATCTCGCCGCGCGCGGGCAGCCGAACGGCCGTGCGCCACAGGTAGTCATGGTCCAGTTCGTCGGGAGTCGGCGCCTTGAAGCTGTGCACGTGCACGCCCTGCGGGTTGACGCCCGACATCACGTGCTTGATGGTCCCGTCCTTGCCCGCGGCGTCCATCGCCTGCAGGCACAGCAGCACGCCGTAGGTGTCCTGGGCCGCCAGGCGCTCCTGGTACTCGGAGAGCAGCTTCACCCCGGAGGCGAGGAGGGCGACGCCATCCGCCTTGCTGATCGAATCCGGCTTGTATGCCGGGTCGAAGTCGAGCCCGAGGACGACCTTCTCGCCCGGCTTCACCCGCAGCGGAGTGATGAGCTGCGACACGATCTCGTCTCGAACGTCAGTCACGCGTACTCCTTCGGGCTCAGGGCTCCGGGAGTCGCCACGACCTCCGGTGCTGCTCGCAGGAGCCCAGGCGGCGGATTGCATCCATGTGCTCGGGCGTTGCGTACCCCTTGTTCTCGTGCCAACCGTAGTCCGGATAGGCATCGGCCAGGCCGACCATCAGGGCGTCGCGCTCGGTCTTCGCCAGGACACTCGCCGCCGCAACGGAAGCGCACGTGAGGTCCGCCTTGATGCGCGTCTTGACGGGCGCAATCTGCGCATTCAGCGGATCCGCGTCCTGTTGGTCGTCGAACAGGTCCGATTGATTCGGTCGCGAGAGCCAGTCGTGATTGCCGTCGAGGAGGAAGGCGTCGGGCACCTCGGGCAGGGCCGCGAGGGCACGTCGACCCGCACGACGCAGCGCGGCGATGATGCCGATCTCGTCAATCTCCGCTGCGGTCGCGTGGCCGACCGCATAGCCGACGACCCACCGCTGAATGCGCGGCACGAGTGATACCCGGGCTGCGGGCGTCAGCAGCTTGCTGTCCCGGACGCCCGCCAGTGGACGTCGGACGCTGTCGTCGACGAGCACCATGCCGACGCTCACCGGTCCGCTGAGTGCTCCACGTCCCACTTCGTCGACCGAGCACAGCAGCCGGATGCCCGAGCGGAGCAGTCCCTTTTCGACGCGCAGCGTGACGGTTGCCACGGCTCAGCCGGCGTCCGCGCCGTCGTCGGTGATGTCCTCCGACGGTGCGACGCTCGCTGCCGGACTCGGCGTCACGCCCCGCGGTCCGTCGACGATCGCGGGATTGCCGAAGATGTCCGGGATGGTCTCAGTCGAGAACTGCGAGAACGGCCAGACGACGAGGAACACCCGGCCCACGACGTTGTCGACGGGCACGCCGCCGTTGTCGACGTCCAGGTGGTAGCGCGAGTCTCGTGAATTGCCGCGGTTGTCGCCGAGCACGAAGACGCTGCCGGGCGGGACGATGATGTCGAACTGCACCTGGTCGGTCGGGCCGATGATGTAGTCCTCGTCGAGCGGCACCCCGTTCAGCACGATGCGGCCGTCGACGTCGCAGCAGGCCACGCGGTCGCCCGCGACTCCGATGACCCGCTTGACCAGGTCCTGGCCGGTGTCGCTCGGCAGCAGCCCGACGAAGGTGAGTCCGTTGTGGAGCGCGCCGGCGAGGCCGCCCGCAGGCGGCGGCGGGTCGTCGAGCCAGTCGCCGGGATCCTTGAACACGACGATCTCCCCGCGAGACACGCCGCCAAGGGTCGTCGTGATCTTCGAAGCGAGGATGCGGTCACTGACCTGCAGCGTGTCCTCCATCGAGGCGCTCGGCACGTAGAACGCCTGGACAAGGAAGGCGCGCACGAGGGCCGACAGCACGAGGGCAGACACGACGATGATCGCCATCTCGCGGAACCAGCGTCCCGTTGAGTTCCGATCGGACTGCGGCGCCAGGTCGCGAGCATGACGCCTGCGCATGCCGGGCTCGGCGTCCGGCAGCGGCTCCTGCGGTTCGCGCGCGGAAACGGCCACTACGAGCCCGTCGTCGCGGCGGCGGGAGCGACGTCGGCGAAGGTGTCAGGAATGGGCAGGAACTCCAGGCTGGTGAACGGCCACACCACCGCCATGGCGCGCCCAACGACCTTGGACTCGGGCACGAAGCCTCCGCCCGGGTCGCCGAGGTGCGCGCGGGAGTCTGCGGAGTTGGAGCGGTGGTCGCCCATGACCCACAGCATGCCTTGAGGCACGACCACATCGAAGTCTTGGGTGCTCGGCGCGTCGCCCGGATAGATGTACGACTCCTCGTCGAGCGGAGTCCCGTTGACGGTGATGCGCCCGCCCTCGTCGCAGCACGTCACGCGGTCACCGCCCACACCGATCACGCGCTTGATGAAATCGGTCGAGTCCGGGGGCATCACACCGATGGACTGGCCGATCCACGCGAACACGCCGGCAACGGGATTGCGACTGGTGACCTCGCTGGACGGCACGAACGAGTCCGAGCCGTCGAACACGATGATGTCTCCGCGTTCGATGTCGCGGAAGTGATACACCGCCCGGTTGACCAGCACGCGATCACCGATGGCGAGCGTGTCCTCCATCGACCCCGAGGGGATGGAGAACGGCTTGACGATGAAAGTGGTGATGAGCAGGACGACGCCGAGGGCGATCGCGATGGTGAGCGGGATGTCCCACCATGACTGCCGATCTGAGTCGGCCAAGCCGCTCAGCCCTCGGACTTGACCGACGGCTCGCGGAGCTCGCGGATCTTGGCCTTCTTGCCGCGCAGCTCACGCAGGTAGTACAGCTTCGCGCGTCGGACGTCACCGCGAGTCACGACCTCGATCTTCTCGATGATCGGGGTGTGCACCGGGAACGTGCGCTCGACACCCACGCCGTAGGAGACCTTGCGGACCGTGAAGGTCTCGCTCACGCCGGCGCCAGCGCGGGCGATGACGACGCCCTGGAACAGCTGCACACGGGACTTGCTGCCTTCGACGACCTTGACGAACACCTTCAAGGTGTCACCGGCGCGGAAGTCGGGAATGTCGGTCTTCAGTGATGCCGCGTCGACTGAGTCGAGGGTGTTCATGGGGTGTCGCTTCCTTGCAGGCGCCACAGGTCGCCCACTGTTGTGGGAGGTCGTCTGGTCGTGCGGGCCGTTCGCTCCACGGGCCGCAGCCCCTGTGGCGGGACGGTCCGAGGTCATCCCACGGGGAGACCCTTCTTGAAGCCCCCACAGTCTGCCACGATGTGGACCCCGGGCCAAAACCCGGTGCCGATGACCCATCAGCCGACCCACGAGCAGGGAGCCGTCATGGCGATCGACCCCCGCGCAGGACTCGTCGCCGAGCCGGGCGACCTCGTCGATATCCCTGCGCTCGTCACCGCGTACTACTCCCTGCATCCGGACCTGAGCAACCCGGCGCAGCGTGTCAGTTTCGGCACGTCCGGCCATCGCGGGTCCGCGCTCGACACGGCGTTCAACGACGACCACATCGCTGCCACCACGCAGGCAATCTGCGACTACCGGTCGGCGGCCGGCATCGCCGGCCCCCTGTTCCTCGCGCGCGACACCCACGCGCTCAGCGAGCCAGCCTGGGTCACCGCACTTGAAGTGCTCGCGGCCAACGGCGTGCGGGTCCTCGTCGATTCCCGCGATGGCTACACGCCGACTCCGGTCCTGTCCCACGCGGTGCTCGTGCACAACCGTGGCCTCGCGATTGACGAGCCGGGACGCGCCGACGGCATCGTCATCACCCCCTCCCACAACCCGCCGCGCGACGGCGGCTTCAAGTACAACCCCCCGAATGGCGGACCCGCGGGCGGGGAGATCACCTCCGTGGTGCAGGACCGCGCGAACGCCTACCTCGCGGTCAGCCTCGAAGGCGTGCAGCGCACCACGATCATGCGCGCGCTGGCCGCGGACACAACCGGCCGGTACGACTTCCTGTCCGCCTACGTCGACGACCTCCCGAACGTCATCGACCTCGACGCGATCCGCTCGGCCGGCGTGCGCATCGGCGCCGACCCGCTCGGCGGGGCGAGCGTCGGCTACTGGGGAGAGATCGCGACCCGGCACGGACTGGACCTGACCGTCGTCAATCCCCTGGTGAATCCCGCCTGGGCCTTCATGACCCTGGACTGGGACGGCAAGATCCGCATGGACTGCTCGTCGCCGTACGCGATGGCCTCGCTCATCGGCCGACGCGGCGACTTCGATATCGCGACGGGCAATGACGCCGACGCCGACCGGCACGGCATCGTCACCCCCGACGGCCTGATGAATCCCAATCACTTTCTGGCCGTAGCGATCGAGTTCCTGTTCGCGCATCGCCCGCAGTGGCGGGCCGATGCAGCAGTCGGCAAGACGGTCGTGAGCTCGTCGATGATCGATCGCGTCACCGCGGGACTGGGCCGTCGCCTGTGGGAGGTACCCGTCGGGTTCAAGTGGTTCGTGCCTGGTCTCATCGACGGGTCCGTCGCGTTCGGCGGCGAGGAGAGCGCTGGTGCGTCCTTCCTGCGCCGCGATGGATCGGTGTGGACGACGGACAAGGACGGCATGATCGCCGCGCTGCTCGCCTCGGAGATCCTTGCGGTCACCGGCGAGTCTCCGTCGCGTCACTACCGCGACCTCACCGAGAAGTACGGCGACCCCGCCTACGCGCGGGTCGACGCGCCGGCCACCCTCGAGCAGAAGGCGGCGCTCGCCGCCCTGTCCCCCGAGCAGGTCACCGCGACCGAACTCGCCGGCGAGGCGATCACCGCTCGACTGACGCACGCCCCCGGCAACGGTGCGGCGATCGGGGGGCTCAAGGTCACGACCGATAACGGCTGGTTTGCGGCCAGGCCGTCGGGCACCGAGAACGTGTACAAGATCTACGCGGAGTCCTTCCTCGGCGCCGATCATCTGGCACAGATCCAGGCCGACGCCCGCGACGTCGTCACCGCCGCCCTCTCCTAGTCGCCATCACCGCGCCGCACCCCGCCGACCTTGAGGTTGGCGTGGAAATCGGGGCCGCGAACCCACGCCAACCTCAAGGTCGGCGGAAGGGTGCGGGGTGCTGGCGCGGGGTTACGGGCTCAGGTCGGGGCGGTTCGCCCCGGTGCGGGCGCGAGCCTGGTCAAGGCGCCACTGCGCGATGCGGCCGTGGTGCCCACTGACGAGCACGTCCGGGACGTCGAGTCCGCGCCAGGACGGCGGCTTCGTGTACACCGGGCCCTCCAGCAGGTCCGACATCGCTCCGTCGGCGAAGGAGTCGTCGACGACACTGCTCGCATTGCCGAGCACCCCGGGCAGCAGTCGGACCACGGCCTCCACCATCACGAGCGCCGCGGCCTCGCCACCGGCGAGCACGTAGTCACCGATCGATACCTCGCGAACGCCAAGCCAGTCATCGCTGGCCGCGTAGTGCTGTGCGATCCGGCCGTCGATGCCCTCGTAGCGGCCGCAGGCGATGACCAGCCAATCATCGGCCGCCCACGCGCTCGCTTCGCGCTGCGTGAACCGGGTGCCGCTGGGTGTCGGGATCACGAGCACCGGACGGTGCTCCAGATCGGTCTCGCGCACGGAGTCGAGTGCCTCGCCCCACGGCTGCGGGCTCATCACCATGCCGGGGCCGCCGCCGTATGGCGTGTCATCGACGGTGTTGTGGCGATCGTGGGTGAAATCGCGCAGATCGTGCAGCCGCAGATCAAGCAGCCCGCTGTCGATCGCCTTGCCGACAAGCGAGAGACGTAGCGGTTCCAGGTAGGCGGGGAAGATCGAAACGATGTCGACGCGCATCACGCGTCGTCCGCGTCGAGCAATCCGTCCGGTGGCTCGATGACGATTCGTCGGGCGGCAATGTCGACCGTGGGGACAAAAGCACCAATGAACGGCACGAGGATCTCGCGCTCGTCGGGGGTCTTGACGACCAGCATGTCCTGCGAGGGCAGGTGCAGCACATCGATGACCTCGCCTACCGCTGAGCCGTTGGCGAGCTCCACGAGGCAGCCGGTCAGCGTGCTGTCGTAGAACTCGTCCGGATCATCGGGTGTCTCGTCCTCGTCGCGCTCGACGTGCAGGAGCAGTCCGCGAAGCGCCTCCGCGTCGGTGCGATCGGCGACACCGGCGAAGACGACAAGCAGACGCCCCGAGTGCCAATGCGTCCGCTCGACGACCAGTTGGTGGACTGGACCGTCGACCTGGAGCACGGCGCCCGGGGCGAATCGCTCGTCTGGCTCGTCGGTACGCGTCTCGACCGTGACTTCCCCGCGGATCCCGTGGGGACGACCGATGCGCCCGACTACGACGCGCATTGCCTGCTAGCGCTCGACGACGTCGAGGAAGTCGATGCGGACACCACGATCGTCATTGAGCGCGGTGACCACGGTGCGAAGAGCGGTTGCCGTGCGACCGGCGCGACCGATGACTCGTCCCATGTCGTCGGGATGAACCCGGACATCGAGCGAGCGACCGCGACGATTCGTGCGCATGCGCACGTCGACGTCCTCGGGATGATCGACGATGCCGCGGACGAGATGTCCCAGGGCCTCTTCGAGCATCAGGCTTTGGCTTCCTCGTCGGCAGCGTCCTCGATTGCCTCGACCGCGACCTCTTCTGCGACGACGGCCTCGATGACCGCCTCCTCAGCGATGGCCTCGGCGACGACGGCCTCGATCACGGCCTCCTCGACGGCTTCGTCGGTGGCGGCGGGATCGGCGATGACGTCCTCAGCGATGGCCTCGGCAACGATCGCCTCGACGATGGCTTCCTCGGCAACGGCCTCGGCGACCTCAGCAACGACGACGGCCTCGACGGCCTTCTCGAGCTTCGGCTTCGGGGCTACCTTGGGCTCGGCGCCGGCAGCCTTGACGGCGGCCTCGAACGCGAGCACCTTGCTGGGCTTGGGCTCGGCAACCCGAAGGGTGCCCTCCTGGCCGGGCAGGCCCTTGAACTTCTGCCAGTCACCGGTGACCTTGAGGATCGCGGCAACGGCCTCGGTCGGCAGCGCGCCGACACCCAGCCAGTACTGCACGCGCTCGGAGTCGACCTGGATGATGCTCGGGTCCTGCATGGGCTGGTAGATGCCGATCTCCTCGATCGCGCGCCCGTTGCGGGCGGTGCGTGAGTCGGCAACGACGATGCGGTACTGCGGGGCATGGATCTTGCCCAGACGCTTCAGCTTGATCTTGACGGCCACGGGTGGCTTTTCTCCTGTTAGGTGAGGCGGTGCGCGCCGTCGCCTGCGTGGGGACACAGGATCTGGCGAAAACCTTGCGGACTGCCACCGTCGGAGGGATAGAGGGCCAACCGGGGTGACAAGTGCCCCCGTATTCTGCCAGATCCCGGCGGCCGCCTTCACCACTGGGCCAGCGTGCGGCCCTAACCGAGCAGGTTCTTCAATTCCGGGGGCAACTGTGAGGCGTCGAACGCCGGCACGGGAGCGTCGACGGTGTCCGCGCTCGGCAGCGCGGCTCGCTTGGCCGGGTTGCCGCTGCGGTTCTTGCCCTTGGCCGGTCGCTCCGTCTTGGTCATGCGGCCCTTGGCCTTCTTGCTGCCGCCCATGCCCGGGAATCCGGGCATCCCCGGCATCCCCGGCATGCCGCCGCCCTTGCCCATCTGCTTCATCATCTTCTGGGCCGAGCTGAATCTCTCGATGAGATTGTTGACGTCGCTGACGGTCGAGCCCGAGCCCTTGGCGATGCGCGAGCGGCGCGAGCCGTTGAGGATCTTGGGGTCCTGGCGCTCCCCTGGGGTCATCGACTGGATGATCGCGGCGACGCGATCGAGTTCCTTGTCGTCGACCTGGTCGAGCTGGGCCTTCATCTCCCCCATGCCCGGCAGCATGCCGAGGATCTTGCCGAGGGAGCCCATCTTCTTGACGGCCTGCATCTGCTCCAGGAAGTCGTCGAGCGTGAAGTCCTCACCCGCCGCGACCTTGCGCGACATCCGCTCGGCCTGCTCGGCATCGAAGGCCTTCTCGGCCTGCTCGATGAGCGTCATGACGTCGCCCATGTCGAGGATGCGCGAGGCCATGCGATCGGGGTGGAAGGTCTCGAACTCCGTCAGCTTCTCGCCGACCGAGGCGAACATGATCGGCCGGCCAGTGACCGTGACGATCGACAGCGCGGCGCCACCGCGCGCATCACCATCGAGCTTCGTCAGCACGACGGCGTCGAAGCCGACCCCGTCGCGGAACTCCTCCGCGGTGCGGACCGCGTCCTGGCCGATCATCGCGTCGACGACGAGCAGGATGTTGTCGGGCTTGGCCGCATCGCGAACGTCGCGCAACTGCTTCATCAGGTCGGTGTCGACGGCCAGTCGGCCGGCCGTGTCGACGATCACCACGTCGTGCTGCTTGGTAACGGCGTGCTCACGGGCCGCGCGCGTGACGGCAACGGGGTCACCGACGCCGTTGCCCGGCTCGGGAGCGAAGACGGGAACGCCGGCCTGGCCGCCAACGACCTTGAGCTGGTCAACGGCGTTGGGACGCTGGAGGTCGGCGGCGACGAGCAGCGGCGCGTGGCCCTCGTTGCGCAGGTACAGCGCGAGCTTTCCCGCGAGGGTGGTCTTGCCCGCGCCCTGGAGGCCGGCGAGAAGGATCACCGTGGGCGGCGACTTCGCGAACGTCAGGCGGGTGGTGTCGCCGCCGAGGATCGCGACGAGCTCCTCGTGCACGATCTTGACGACCTGCTGCGCGGGATTGAGCGCGCCGGACACCTCCGAGGAGAGGGCTCGCTCCTTGACCGTGGCGCAGAACTGCCGCACGACGGGTAGCGCGACGTCCGCCTCGAGCAGGGCGGTGCGGATCTCGCGAACCGTCTCGTCGACGTCCGCCTCGGACAGTCGCCCCTTGCCGCGCAGGCCCTTGAAGGTCGCGGCAAGACGGTCGGAGAGGGTGGCAAACACGAGGGTCAGCGTATCTGCCGGGCGACGAACCTCACTCGAGTGCCGCCATGACCGTCACCCGCAGCGCCGACGCGCGCTCGTCGCTGAGCCGCTGGCCATTGGCATCGGTGACGAAGAAGACGTCAACCGCGTCCGAGCCCAGCGTTGACACCTTCGCGCCGATGATCGTGGCGTCCGCGGCGGCCACCGCCCGCGCGAGCCGGTACAGCAGTCCGGGCTCGTCGTGCGCGCGCACCTCGACGACCGTGCTGCTGCTCGACCCGTTCGTGATCGACACGAAGGGCTGCGGATACGACGCGCGCGGCATGCGCTGGTAGTCCGCATCGCGCTTCTTGAGGCGGTCCGCCACATCGTAGGTGCCCTCGACGGCACGCCGGATGTTGTCGCTGAGCTGCTCGATGGAGGGCGGCTCGCCGAAGTTGGGGCGCACCGTCCACTGCTGCACGGCACGATCGTCGACGGTCGTGACACGAGCCGCGAGAACGTTGAGCCGGTTGAGCGACAGGACGCCCGCGACGAGCGCGAGCAGTCCGATGCGGTCGGGAGCGGCGACGGTCACCACGCAGGTCGAGTCGAGCACATCCATGAGCACCCACACGCCGGACTGTCGAAGCGCCACGGCCTGCTGCTCGGTGAGCTCGGGCGGCTCGGGCAGCGGTCGGCCGGCCATGATCGTGCGCACGCGTTCGACGAGGTCGCCGATGAGGCCGAAGCGCCAGTCCGTGCTCACGGTCGGTCCGGTCGCCAGCGAATCCGCGATCGTCATCTCGTGGAGCAGTTCGAGCGTGGACAGGTCGCCGAGAATGCCGGCAACCTCGTGGATGACGGCCGGGTCCTCGAGGTCGCGACGCGTCGCGGTGTCCGCGAGCAGCAGGTGGTAGCGGACGAGCGTGACGATCACGGCGCAGTCGTCCGCGTCGAAGCCCATGCGCGCGGCGAGGTCGGCGGCGATCGATGCGCCGATGACGCTGTGGTCACCTCCGCGCGCCTTGCCGATGTCGTGCAGCAGGGCGCCGACGAGCAGGAGATCGGGGCGGGTGACATTTCGGGTGAGCGCACTCGCCTGAACCGCCGCCTCGACCAGGTGACGATCGACCGTGTACTTGTGCATCGCGTTGCGCTGCGGCGCCGAGCGGATGATGTCCCAGCCGGGTATGAGGCGACCGATGACGCCGTTCTGGTCCAGCGCCTCCCACACGCCGACCATGGCCGGACCGGATCCGAGCAGCGAGACGAAGGACTCGCGGACCTCGCGTGACCATGGCGTCGGCGGGTCCAAGGTCTCGGCCGCGAGGCGATCGACGGTGTGCGGAGACAGGCGCAGGCCGGCCTGAGCCGCCGCCGCAGCAGCACGGAGCAGCAGGCCGTCGTCACGGGCAGGCTTGGCCTCGAGGGCGAGGACGACCTCGCCGTCCTGCATGACTACGCCCTCGGCTAGCGGCAGACGAGCGGCCGGGCGACGCCGAATGGGCCGCAAAGCCACGCGATGACGGTTGCGGGTGAGCCGGTCCACCCGATGCCAGGTGACGTCACTGGCGTACGCGATCGTGCGAGCGCTGTCGTAGACAGCCCGCAGGAGGGCGTCCGCGTCGGCGACACCGACAAGGTCTTCGGCGACGGCATCCTGCTCCTGCATCATCAGCCGGTCGCTGCTCGTCCCGGTGATCCGCTGCAGCGAATCACGGACGTCGAGCAGGAACCCGACCGATTCCTCGTAGCCGTTGTGCGGAACGTCCGTGACCCACGATGCGGCGACACCCTTGAGGATCGTTGCATCGCGAAGTCCGCCGTACGACTCCTTGAGATCGGGTTCGAGCAGTTGTGCGGCCTCGCCAAACCGCTGCCGTCGCTCCTCCACCATGTCGCGAAGGGCCGGCAGCCGGCGATCGGCCATGGCACGCCAGTCGGACAGCACTGCGCCCTGCAGTTGCTCGGCAAGGCTCGGGTCGCCGGCGATGACGCGCGCGTCCAGTACGCCGAGGACAACCTTGATGTCGTCGCTCGCCAGCCGACGGGCCTCGCTGACGGTGCGCACGCTGTGATCAAGACGCTGTCCGGAGTCCCAGATCGGGTACCAGAGCGCCTCGGCGACGCGACCCGACTCGGCGGCTCCTGACTTGTGGAGCAGCAGCAGGTCGAGGTCGCTGCCCGCCGTCAGTTCTCCCCGTCCGTAGCCGCCCACAGCGACGAGACAGAACGGGTCCTTCACCGTTGCCGTGGCAGCCGCGAACAGTCCCAGCAGCCAACGGTCGGTCAGTTCGGTCAGAGCAGCACGCCGCCCCGGGCCCGAAAGCCCGGGGCGACGTGTTACTTCGTTCCGTGCGGACGGGAAGTCCGCTCCGGCAAGGCTCTGATCCACGTGGATACGGTGCCTTAGAGCGCTTCGGATCCGCGCTCGCCGGTACGCACACGGACGATCGACTCGACGGTGGTGACCCACACCTTGCCGTCGCCGATCTTGCCCGTCTGCGCCGCTGCAACGATGGCGTCGACAACTGCGTCGGCGGCATCGTCTTCTACGACGATCTCGATCTTGACCTTCGGCACCAGGTCGACGGTGTACTCAGCCCCGCGGTACACCTCCGTGTGACCCTTCTGCCGTCCGAAGCCAGATGCCTCGGAGACGGTCAGACCGTGAACTCCATGCCCCTCGAGGGCGCCCTTGACGTCCTCGAGCTTGAAGGGCTTGATGATTGCGGTGACCAGTTTCATCACTAAACCTCCGAGTCGTTACGCGAACCGTGGCCCATGCCGGCGAACACGCCGCCGCCACCCGAATCACCGAACTCGTACGCGGTCTCCGCGTGCTCGGCGAGGTCGATGCCCTGAACCTCATCATCCTCGGAGATACGGAATCCGATGGTGTGCTTGATGAGCAATCCGAGAATCGTAGCGATGATGAACGAGTACGCCAGAACAGCGCCCGCTCCGATCGCCTGCTTGCCCAACTGCTCGAGTCCGCCTCCGTAGAACAGACCGTTGACACCCGCGGGTGCGAGGTCGGTGGCCAGGAAGCCGATCAGCAGGGTGCCGACGATGCCGCCGACCAGGTGGACGCCGACGACGTCAAGCGAGTCGTCGTAGCCCAGCTTGTACTTCAGTCCGACCGCGAGCGCGCAGAGCACACCGGCGATGACACCGATGATCATCGAGCCGACGGGCGTGACCGAAGAACAGGAAGGCGTGATCGCGACCAGGCCGGCGACAATGCCGGATGCAGCGCCGAGCGACGTGGCGTGACCGTCGCGGATCTTCTCCACGAGCAGCCATGCGAGCGCCGCAGCACACGTGGCCAGGAAGGTGTTCATGAACACCACTGACGCCGCGTTGTCGGCCGCGACCTCCGAGCCGGCATTGAATCCGAACCAGCCGAACCACAGCAGTCCCGCGCCGATCATGACCAGCGTGAGGTTGTGCGGCTTCATCGGCGTCTTCGGCCAACCCTTGCGACGCCCGATGACGATGCACAGTGCCAAAGCGGCGGCACCAGCATTGATATGGACCGCGGTACCTCCGGCGAAGTCGATCACGCCGAGCTTGTAGATCCAGCCGCCGTTCTCACCATCGAGGTCGAAGACCCAGTGCGCGACCGGGAAGTAGACGATGAGCGCCCAGAGCGCCGCGAAGATCATCCACGCGGAGAACTTCGTGCGATCGGCGATCGCACCGGCGATCAGGCCGACGGTGATACAGGCGAACATCGCCTGGAACGCCACGAAGATCATCGCGGGTAGCGATGCTTCGGGATCATCGACCATAAGACTCTGCAGGCCCGCGTACTGAGTGAAGTCACCCAGCAGGCCATGACTGCCGTACGAGTCGCCGAATGCCATCGAGTATCCGACGATGGCCCACAGGACGCCGACGATGAAGAGGGCTCCCATAACCATCATGAGCATGTTCAAGACTGACTTGCCGCGAACCATGCCTCCGTAGAAGAAGGCAAGGCCGGGGATCATGAGCAACACGAACGCGGATGCGGTCAGCATCCATGCGGTGTCACCCGTATTGAGTGCAGATTCCATGCGAGTACTCCTCCCAGTGGCGATATTCACCTCGCGAGGCAGAGACTCGCGTTTGGAGGTTTCGCTGTGGGCCATGCGCGGTTACCGGGGTATGTCGCGCGTGGCGCCCGCGTTAACAGTGCGTCACGCGGGGGCCTCGCACGTTAACGGCGGGTTACGCCGAGCGTGGGTCGCGTCGCGCTAGTCCCCGACGATGGCGTCGACGAACGCCTCGGCGTCGAACGGCGCAAGGTCGTCAGGACCCTCCCCGAGGCCCACCAGTTTCACCGGCACGCCGAGCTCGCGCTGCACCGCGATGACGATGCCGCCGCGAGCCGTGCCATCGAGCTTTGTCAGGACGATGCCCGTGACGTCGACGACCTCGGCGAACACCCGGGCCTGGACGAGACCGTTCTGTCCGGTCGTCGCATCGAGGACGAGGAGAACCTCGTCGATCGGGGACTTCTTCTCCACGACCCGCTTGACCTTGCCAAGCTCGTCCATGAGCCCGGTCTTGGTGTGCAGCCGACCGGCAGTGTCGATGATCACGGTGTCGACTCCCGCGGCGATGCCCGTCTCGACCGCGTCGAACGCCACGGCGGCCGGATCCCCGCCTTCGGGGCCCCGCACCACCACGGCTCCGACCCGATCCCCCCACGTCTGGAGCTGATCGGCGGCCGCGGCCCTGAAGGTGTCAGCAGCAGCGAGGATGACGGACTGGTCCTGCGCCACCGCAAGCCGGGCGAGCTTGCCGGTGGTGGTGGTCTTGCCGGTTCCGTTGACTCCCACCACGAGGACGACGCCCGGTCGCTCCCCCACGCGCTCCGCGCGCACCCGTCGGTCCATCGAGGGATCGACGAGGGTGAGCAGCTCCTCGCGCAGCATCTGGCGGACGAGCGCGGGATCCGAGGAGCCCTCAACCCGCACGCGGGTGCGCAGGCGCTGGAGCAGATCGGACGTCGGTCCAACGCCGAGGTCCGCGCCGAGCAGGGTCTCCTCGACCTGGTCCCACGTGTCCTCGTCGACGTTCTCGCGGCTCAGCAGGGCGAGCAGTCCGCGCCCGAAGGTGCCCTGCGACCGCGCCAGGCGGGACCGCAGCCGGTGCAGTCGGCCGGCCGCGGGCTCGGGCACCTCGACGACGAGCAGTCCCTCGAGCTCGTCATCGGACGGCCGTTCGCCAACGACCTCATCCGCGACCACCGGGAGCGCGGTCTCGACCACCGGGGCATGCGCCTCTATCGGCGGTGCAATAGTGCTGCCACCGCGCCGGAGCGTGACGAACAAGGTGATGCCGACGATGAGGATGGCCACGGCGATGGCGACATAAAGCACAGCAGGTTCCATGTTCGTCATCCTTCCACGCTCCGTGAGCCCGCTATTCGCGGCAGGATGCCGCCATGAGCGAGCGCCGCGTCCTGATCGCCTACATGCTCGTCGGGGCCGCCAACGTGCTGGGCAACGCGGCGGAACTGCCGACGTTGACTAACCTCACCAAGCCGCTGCTCGTGCCACTGCTCCTCGCCTGGCTGCTCGTCACCCGCCGCGGCAAGTTGACCAACGCGCTCCGCTGGCTGGCGGTGGGCCTGGTCTTCGCGTGGCTGGGCGACCTGCTGCTGATGTTCGACGGCGATCTGGCGTTCATGGCGGGAATCGGCGCCTTCCTGCTCATGCAGATCTGCTACATCACTGCGTTCACGCGCATCCCGGGGCCTGGATTCGTCCGCGCATGGAAGCTCACGCTCCTTCCGTATGTGGCCATCTGGATCGTCGTGAACGTGCTCGTCAGCGCTGGCGTCGGCTCGCTGCGCATTCCGGTGCTGATCTACAGCGCCGTCCTCGTCGCGATGGCGGTGGCCGCGCTCGACCTGGTGCTGCGAGTTCCTCGCTCGCCCGGGTGGCGGGTCGCGTGGGGTGCGCTGTTCTTCCTGGTGTCCGACGGGCTCATTGCGCTGACCGAGTTCGGGCCGCTCAGCACGACGCCGACGCTGTCCGCGGTCATCATGGCGACCTACATTTCTGCTCAGCTGATGATCGTCACGGGCCTGACCGAGTGCGAGGCGGGAGAACGCTAGCCGCGATGGCGACTATGCACTCTCGCGCAGGCGCTGGCCGATCACCTGCGTGACGCCATCGCCACGCATAGACACCCCGTAGAGCGCATCGGCGATCTCCATCGTGCGCTTCTGGTGCGTGATGACGATGAGCTGCGAGGAGCTGCGGAGCTCCTCGATGATGTCGATCAGACGGCCGAGGTTCACCTCGTCGAGCGCAGCCTCGACCTCGTCGAGGACGTAGAACGGGCTGGGTCGGGCCTTAAACAGCGCGACTAGGAAGGCCACCGCGGTGAGCGACCGCTCGCCACCGGACAGCAGCGACAGGCGCTTGACCTTCTTTCCGGGCGGACGAGCCTCGACATCGACGCCCGTGGTGAGCATGTCGTTCGGGTCGGTCAGGATCAGTCGGCCCTCCCCGCCCGGGAACAGCCGCGAGAACACCCCCTCGAACTCCCGCTCGACGGCCTCGTACGCCTCGGTGAAGACCTGGACGACGCGCGCATCGACCTCCTTGATGATGTCGAGGAGGTCTTCGCGGGTGCGCTTGAGATCGTCGAGCTGCTCGGTCAGGAAGTTGTGCCGCTCCTCCATCGCCGAGTACTCCTCGAGCGCGAGCGGGTTGACCCGGCCCAGGAGCGCGAGGTCGCGCTCGGCCGCCTTGAGCCGCTTCTCCTGCTCGGCGCGAACAAACGGGTACGCGACGGGCTCCTCCGCGGGCGGCTCGTCGCCGGGCGACGGCGGCGTGGGGGGCACGAGCTGATCGGGTCCGTACTCCGCGAGCAAAACCGCCGACTCGACGCCGAAGTCCTCGAGCACCTTGTCCTCGACCTGCTCGATGCGCATCCGCTGCTCGGCGCGTGCAACCTCGTCTCGGTGTACGGAGTCCTTCAGCAGATCGGACTCCGCGCCGAGTTCGCGTCGAGCCGTACGTACCTTCTGAAGCTGCGCATCGCGGTCGCGGGTCGCGCGCTCGACGACGGTGCGGGCACGGCCGGCCGCGGCCACAGACACCTCGATACGGCTCAACGCCACGCGGGCGCCGGCATGAACCGCCTGCGCCACAACGAGTTCGCGGGCGCGCTGCTCGCGACGTTCGCGAGCGGCGATGCGAGCCTGCCGCTCGCTGGCCGCAGTGCGCTCCAACTGCTGGGCCCGCTCGGCGACCGCGCCGACCCGCTCCTCGGCCGTGCGCAGGGCGAGGCGCGCGTCGACCTCCGCCCGGCGCGCCGCTGCCGCAGCGGCTGCGAGGTCTGCCCGGGCATCGCTGTTGGGCTGCTCATCGGGTTCCACCTGCGCGGCGTCGAGCCGCGACTGCAGCTGATCAAGGTTCTCGCCGTCGCTGGCCAGCGCCGTCTCGGCTGCGACTCGGGCCGCCGTCAGGCGATCCGCCTCCGCTCCGGCCGCCCGGGCCACCTGGCCCAACTGGCCCAACTGCTCCGCGACGGCTGCGAGGCGCGCGTCGGACTCATGCAGTCGCGACAGCGCCGACTCCACTGCGGACGCCGCCTGCTCCTGGCGGCTGCGCGCGGCGGCCATGTCGAACCGCAGTCGATCCAGCTCGTGCACCAGCAACTCAAGCTGCGCCGTCGCGTCGTCGTACGCGGCCTGCACCTCGAGGAGACTCGGCGCGCTTGCCGACCCGCCGTGGACGACGCCGCTTGCGAGCACATCGCCCGCCGGAGTCACGAACGACAGGCTCGGGTGCAGCGCCTGCATGGCCTGCGCGGTGGTGAGGTCGTCGGCCAGCGCCCAGCGCTCGAGCAGGTGATCGACAACCGGCTGCAGCGACTCATCGCACGTGACGAACTCGACGAGCGGTCGACCGGCCTCGCGAACGTGCGGACGGTCGGCGCGGGGTCGCTCCGCGTCCGCGATGACGATTGCGGCGCGACCGGCGTCCTCGTCCTTCAGCAGCACGATGGCTCGCATCGCGGCGTCCATGCTGGTGACGACAACAGCGTCGGCGACATCGCCGAGCGCCGCGGCGACTGCGGTCTGCGCCCCCGGCTCGACGTGCAGCAGGCTCGCGAGCGTTCCGAGCACGCCCGGGACCTGCGGGTCCAGCAGTCGGGCGCCCGCGTCCTTGCGGCGCAGTCCGATGGACAGTGCTTCGGCGCGCGCGCTGAGCGCAGCGCGCTCGCGCTCCGCGGCGGCCTCGCGGGCGCGCAGGGCCTCGACCGCGGCGTCGGCCGCGATCATCTCGGCCTCAGCGGTCTCGTGATCGGCATCGAGGCTGTGCTCGCCGGCGTCAAGGCCTGCGACATCGACCTCGATGCGCTGGAACTCGCGCTGTGCCGCCTCTCCGCGCTGACGTGCCTCGAGGATCTGCGCGGTCAGCCGCTCGATCTCGTTGCTGCGAGCCTCCATGCGAGAACGGGCCGCGTTCACCTGGCCGGACAGCCGTGCCAGGCCCTCGCGTCGATCCGCGGCAGCCCTCTCCACCTCGGCGACCCGGCGCTCCTCGGCCGCTGCTGCCTGCTCGGCTGCGAGGCGGAGTGTCTCGGCCTCCGACTGGGCGTCGCGGCGCTGTTCGACCTCGCGGCCGAGTTCGAACTCCTCGGTACGAAGAGTTCGTGCCTCGAGCTCGATCTGCTCGGGATCGCGCCCGGATCCCTCGACCTCGGGCTCCGGCTGCAGGTGCCGAACCCGCTCCGCGGACAACTGCACCAGGCCGTGGAACCGCTCGCGCAGGCCACTGAGTGCGAACCAGGTCTCCTGCGCGGCGGCCAGTCGCGGTGCGTCGAGTGCCGCCTGCTCCTCCGCCTCGGTCTCCTGCTGGAGGAGGATCGCCAGTTCGGCATCGACAGTCGCCCGACGCTCACGCAGTGCGGTCTCGTCAGCGACCTCGGCCTCGAACGCGGCTCGCAGTGCGAGGAGGTCGTCGGCCATGAGCCGAAGCCGCGCGTCGCGAACCTCCGACTGGATGACGACGGCGCGGCGAGCCACCTCGGCCTGGCGACCGAGCGGCTTGAGCTGGCGGCGCAGTTCGCCCGTCAGGTCCTGCAGCCGAGTGAGATTGGCCTGCATCGAGTCGAGCTTGCGTAGGGCCTTCTCCTTGCGCTTGCGATGCTTGAGGACTCCGGCCGCCTCCTCGATGAAGCCGCGCCGATCCTCCGGGGTCGCCTGCAGGATCGTGTCGAGCTGGCCCTGGCCGACGATGACATGCATCTCCCGGCCGATGCCCGAGTCGCTGAGCAGTTCCTGGACGTCGAGCAGCCGGCAGGGCTGGCCGTTGATCGCGTACTCGGATCCGCCGTTGCGGAACAGCGTGCGCGAGACCGTGACCTCGGTGTACTCGATGGGCAGGGCACCGTCGGAGTTGTCGATGGTCAGCGAGACCTCCGCGCGGCCGAGCGGGGCGCGACCAGCGGTACCGGAAAAGATGACGTCTTCCATCTTGCCGCCGCGAAGGGACTTGGCCCCCTGCTCGCCCATGACCCAGGCGAGGGCGTCGACGACATTGGACTTTCCCGAGCCATTCGGCCCCACGACGCACGTGACGCCGGGCTCGAAGTGCAGCGTGGTGGTCGACGCGAAGGACTTGAATCCCTTTAGCGTCAAGCTCTTCAAATGCACGCCCGGACTCTACCTTTCACGGGTTGGGCTGCGGCGGGGGGCGCGCTGGCACTGGGGACAGAAGTACGAGCTCCTGTTCATGAAGGCCACCCTGCGGATGGCCGTCCCGCAGCGCGGACAGGGCAGGCCCTCCTGTCCGTAGGCGGCCAGGCTGCGGTCGAAGTACCCGCTTTGTCCGTTTACGTTCACGTACAGGGCATCGAAACTCGTCCCGCCCTGGGCCAGTGCCTCGGCCATGACCGTCCTCGCAGCGTCGATCAGCGCCCTCGTCTGGGCCGTCGTCAGCCGGTCGGCCGGTCGCAGTCCATTGATCGACGTCCGCCAGAGCGCCTCGTCCGCGTAGATGTTGCCGACGCCCGAGATCACGCTCTGGTCGAGCAGGACCCGCTTGATCTCCGACGTGCGTGATCGCATGCGACCGATCACGGCCGGCTCGTCGAACAGCGGATCGAGTGGGTCGCGGGCGATGTGCGCCACGGGGCTCGGCACGTGCCCGCCGGCACCGTCGTCGACCAGGTCGGCGATCGCGAGCCCGCCGAACGTGCGCTGGTCGACGAAGCGCAACTGGGCGCCTGCATCGTCGAACGCGATCCGCACCCGCAGGTGGGTCTCATCGGGGGCGGCCGCCTCCTCAATGAGCAGCTGACCGCTCATCCCCAGATGTCCCACAAGGGCGATGTCGGCGGGATCGTCCTCCTCGCGCATCGGCAGCCACAGGTACTTGCCGCGACGGCTCGCGGCCGCGATCGTCCGGCCGACCAGCCTGCGTGCGAAGTCCTCCGAGCCGGCATCGTGCCTGCGCACGGCCCGCTCATGCAGCACCTCGACCGCGGCGATCGTCCGGCCGGTGACATGGTCGGCGAGACCACGCCGCACCACCTCGACCTCGGGAAGCTCGGGCACGCTGCGCTCAGCCGGCGTCGGGGTGCTCGGCGCGAATGCGTCCATAGGCGGCGGCCGCGGCTTCCTGCTCGGCTACCTTCTTCGATCGCCCGGTGCCGGTGCCCAGCACGCTGCCGCCGACGTATGCCTCGGCGAAGAACTCCTTGGCATGGTCAGGACCGACGTCGGACACTCGGTATTCCGGCAGTCCCAGGCCCGCAGAAGCGGCGATCTCCTGCAATGACGTCTTCCAGTCCAGTCCGGCGCCCAGTTCGGCGGCGCTGTCGATCATCGGGTCGAACAGCAGGTGGATCACGGTGGCTGCTGACTCGATTCCCGACGTGAGGAACACGGCGCCGAAAAGTGCCTCGGTCGTGTCGGCGAGGATCGACGACTTGTCGCGACCACCCGTCGTCTCCTCACCTCGACCCAGGTAGACGTAATCGCCGAGCCCGAGGGTTCTGGCGACCTCGGCGAGAGCGCTCGCGTTGACCACGGCCGCGCGCAGCTTCGCGAGCTGCCCCTCACTCCAGTCCGGGTAGCGGCGGTAGAGGGTCTCGGTGACGACGATGCCGAGCACCGCATCACCGAGGAATTCCAGCCGCTCGTTGGTCGGCAGCCCGCCGTTCTCATACGCGTACGAGCGGTGCATGAGGGCGAGTTCGAGCAGCTCCGGGTCGATCTCGACGCCGAGGCTGGCGAGCAGGTCGGAGCGGTCGGGGCTCACGTGGATGCCTGCGCCCGCGCCGCAATAGCCGTGACCAGGTCTGCGACAGTCACCAGCCCCACGACGTCGCCGTCCGTCAGGACGCAGTCCTGGCCTCGTGTGGCGGCAGCCGAAGCGATCGCGTCGCTGACGCACACGAGATCTGCGTCGGTCAGCCCGATGCCCTCAAGCGGCGAGTCCTCGCGCAGCGTGGCGACGATGTCCTCGCCGACGACGGCGGCGAGCCCGCGCTCGGCCAGTGCCGCGGCCACGCTTCGGTCGGCGCTCATCGCGCCGTCAAGGACGACAGCGCGCGCTGGGTCGAGTCGACCAGGCTGGTTCGAACCGCTCGGTCCGCGAGGCGGACGCATGCGCAGATCTCCTCGGCCGTGCCGGCGCCGTGGCCGACGACCGTCACCCCGTTGACGCCGAGCAGCATCCCGCCGGCGAAGTCGCCGGTGACGGACTCGCGGATGACCCGCCTGGCGGGCTCGGGATCGCCGTAGGCCTCGCCCATGCGATGGGCCGACCACAGAACTGCGCCTTCGATGCCCTTGAGGAGGACGTTGCCGGTGAAGCCGTCCGTGACGAAGACCTGGGCGGTCGTCCCGAGAGCAACGTCGTGTCCCTCGACCGCGCCGACATAGCGCAGGCCGAGCTTGGGAAGTGATTCCGAGAGCAGGTCATGCGTGGACTTGCGCATGCGATCGCCCTTGCCGTCCTCGCTGCCGATGCTGATCAGCCCGATGCCCGGATCGTCGACGCCGAGCGACTTCGCGTATGCCCACCCGGCCAGCGCGAACTGGCGAAGCACGTCGGGGGTGGCGTCGGGCGCAGCCCCCGCGTCGACGAGGACCACAGGTCCGGCGAGGGAGGGCAGCACGACCGCGAGGGCCGGGCGGGACATGCCCCGCAGTCGGCCAAGCCCCAGGACCGCGGCGGCTACGGCCGCGCCGGTGTGACCCACCGAGACCCAGGCATCGGCCAGTCCGGCATTGACCAGGCCGACGGCGACCGTCACGGTGACATCGTCGTGAGCCCGAAGGATGGACAGCGGATTGCCCGACATCGACGCGCCGCGGCCGGCGTCGACAATGCGCACGGAGTCGAGGTTGACGCCGCGTTCGGTGAGCAGGTCACGAGCAACCTGGGCGGGCCCGACGACGATGAGGTCGACGGCCTCGGCGTCGGCCGGATCGCACAGCCTGGCGATGGCGTCGGCAACGACTCCTGGCGCACCATCGCCGCCGAGGAGGTCTAGGGCGACGGTTGCCAAGGTGTCAGCCGTCCAGATTCCTGAGGCGAACTGACGCCTCAGACGTCAAGAACGCGACGCTTGGCGTAGGTGCCGCACGTGGGGCACGCAGTGTGCGCCAGGCGCTTCTCCTTGCATCGCACGCAGGTGACGAGGTTCGGCAACGTGGTCTTCCACTGCGCGCGGCGATGACGGGTGTTGGAGCGGGACATCTTCCGCTTGGGAACTGGCACGGTGCTTCCTTTGGTCGGTTCTGGCTCTCGGTTACAGCAGTTGTGCGGTGGTGCCTAGCGAACGTCGGGCTCGGTGAGGGCCGCGAGGGCCGCCCACCGCGGGTCGGTCTGTTCGTGCGCGTGCTGCGGGTTGTCCTCGAGTCGCACTCCACACACGGAGCACAACCCCAGGCAGTCCTCGCTGCACAACGGGGCGAGTGGCAGGTCGAGCACCACTGCGTCCCGCAGCACCGGCTCAAGGTCGACGGTGTCGTCCTTGACTACCGGAAGCGGATCGAAGGCCTCATCCTCGTCCTCCACGACCACGCCGCGGGCGTTGGTCGTGGGATAGCGGAACAACTCGGTGAGGTCGATCTCCTGCTGCCATTCGAACGGCTCGAGGCAGCGCGAGCATTCCGCGGTCACCTCGAGGTCCGCCGATCCGGACACCAGGACACCCTCGAGAACGGACTCCAGTCGCAGATCCAGATCGACTGGCGAACCCTCGGGCACCCGAGCCATCGCGACGCCAAGGTCAGCCGGGGCCGGAACGTCGACGGTCACGGTGACCATCGACCCCGGGGTGCGCGGCAGATCCCGCACGTCAAGAACGAGCGGATGTCGCGGGTCGAGGCCGGTCACTGGGACCCTCCACTTTCGGCACGGCTAACCGTGGCCTCGCTAGAGGCCTCGCGGAAAGGTTACCGGAGGGTCCGCGAAAGCGGGAAATCCCCCGGCCGGATGGCTATCGGCGGTCGTCGGGCCTGTTCATGTCGATGAAGCCCGTGTCGGCATCGTCATAGGGCTGGTCGGTCACCGGGGCGAGCTCCTGGTACATCTGGCTGCGCAGGCGCTCGCGTCCGCGATCGACGGTCTGCAAGGTCTTCTGCAGCGTGATCTCGAAGGTCGCCAGCTTGGCATCGATGTAGTCGTCAGTCTCCTTGCGCATGAGCGCCGTCTCCTGCGCGGCATGGCCCGTGACGGCGTTGGCCTCGTCGACCGCAGCGAGATAGACCTCGTGCTCGGATACCAGGCGGTCGGACTCGGCCCGTGCGCGCTCAAGGATGCGGTCGGCCTCGCGGCGTCCGTCCTGGACGACCGCCTCGCGGTCGGCGAGCAGTTCGTCGGCACGGTGGACGGACTCGGGCAGCAGTTGGCGGATCTCGTCGATCAGGTCGAGCACCTGTGAGCGATTGACCAGGCACGATGCGGACAGCGGCATGGACTTCGCGTCCTCAACGAGGACTGCTAGTTCGTCGAGTCGTTCCTGAACGTCCACGAGATGCTCCTTGGTCCGCGATAGCCGAAGGGGCGGCTACTTCTGCGCTCCCATTGTGTCGGACAGTTTCTCCTGGAGCCGGACCAACACGGCCTCAGGAACCAGTCCGGTCACATCTCCCCCGTACTTGGCGATCTCCTTGACCAGGCTCGACGACAGGAAACTGTAGAGCGGGTTGGTCGAGATGAAGAGGGTCTCGACGTTCGCCAGGCGGTAGTTCATCTGCGCCATCTGCAGTTCGTAGTCGAAGTCGCTGACCGCCCGCAGTCCCTTGACGATGGCCTTGATGGAGTGCGCCCGGCAGTAGTCGACGAGCAGTCCGTGGAAGGAATCGACCCGCACGTTCGGGAACGGCGCGACGACTTCGCGAAGCAGGTCGATCCGCTCGTCCACCGTGAACAGGCTCGACTTCGTCTGGTTGATGAGCACCGCGACGACCACCTCGTCGGCGAGTTCTGCGGCTCGCGCGAAGACGTCGACGTGCCCGTTCGTGCACGGATCGAAGGAGCCGGGACAGACCGCAGTCCTCATGAAAAGTCCTCCGTGCCGTCGGCGGCCAGCGTCGCCTGACCGTACCAAAGGACCGTATCGCCATAGGGGCGCCGTCGTGGCTCGGGCCACGACGCGGGAATCGGGATCTTGCGCTCCTTCGCGTCGCGCTCGACGACGACGAGGGCACCTTCTGCCAGCCACCCCGCGTCGACCAGGCCGGTCAGCAGGTCGCGGACATCGTCGGCCGGCCACTCGTACGGTGGGTCGACGAAGCACAGGTCGACACCGCCATCGACGACGGGCAGGCTCGCGACCTGCCATGCATCCCTGACGACCACCTGTGCGCCATCCGCGCCGACGGCAGCGACATTGGCGGCAAGGACGCTCGCAGCAGTGCGCGACTTCTCCACGAGGATGGCGCTCGCGGCGCCTCGGCTCAGCGACTCCAGTCCCAGGGCGCCCGTCCCGGCGAACAGGTCGAGGACCCGAATCTCGGGCCAGGTGCGGCCACTCGCCGCAAGTTCGCTGTCCAGCGCGGAGAACAGCGCCTCGCGGACCCGATCGGTCGTCGGACGCGTGCCAGTGGCGGGAACAGCCAGCCGTCGGCCGCGCGCGGTGCCGGCGATGATGCGGGTCACGCCTTCTCCAGGAACTGCGCCTGCTCGTGCTCACGCAGGACGGCCACGGCGTCGGCGAGTGCCGGATAGCCGGACAGCGTCTGGTCGGACTCCACCACGGCCTGGGCCAGCCCGCGTGCCTCGGCGATGATCCCGGCGTGCTCGGGGTTGGTGACCTGAAGCAGCCGCAGCGAACTGTCGCGACCCGATTGCGCGCTGCCGAGCACGTTTCCCTCGCGCCGCAACCGAAGGTCCTCTGCCGAGAGCGCGAACCCGTCGGTCGTCGAAGCGACCGCATCGAGCCGCCGTCGTGCCGGCGATCCGGCCTCAGATTCGGTCAGCAGCAGGCACAGTCCCGGCAGGTCCCCTCGCCCGATCCGCCCTCGCAGCTGATGCAGCTGCGAGATGCCGAAACGGTCCGCGTCGGCCACCACCATCGTGGTTGCGCGGCGCACGTCGACACCGACTTCAATGACCGTCGTCGCGACAAGCACATCGATGGTGCTCGCGGATTCGGGACCGGAGAAGCGGCGCATCGCGTCGTCCTTCTCCTCCGCCGAGAGGCGCCCGTGCATGATGCCGACGCGAAGACCCGCCAGCTCGTTCTCGCTCAGACTCGCGGCCAGCGGAACGACGCCGGTCATGGAGGCCACATCAGCCTCGTCCTCGCCGCGCACCACCTCGTCGCCCGACGTCTCGTCACCGATCCGCGGGCACACCACGAACACCCGATGACCCTTGGCCACCTCCTCGCGGACGCGACTCCAGACCCGAGACCCGTGCTGGGGGTTGTCGCGAGCCGCGACCACGAAGGTCGACACGTCGCCGCGGCCAGCCGGCAGCTCGGTGAGCGTCGACACGTCGACGTCGCCGAACGCGGTCATAGCGACGGTGCGCGGAATAGGCGTGGCCGTCATCACGAGTACGTGCGGCCGCGAGCCGTCGCGTGACTTTGCGGAGAGCGCGGCGCGCTGCTCGACACCGAAGCGGTGCTGCTCGTCGACGACGACGAGGGCTAGGTCATGGAAGTCGACCTTCTCCTGAATGAGGGCGTGCGTCCCGACGACGATGCCCGCCTCGCCCGTGACGATGTCGAGCAGGGAACTGCGCCGTTCGGCCGTCTTCTGCGAGCCGGTCAGCAGCGCCACGCGGGTGCCGAGATCGGATCCGCCCAACTGGCCGCGTGTAGCCAGCGGTCCGAGCAGTTGGCGCATCGACCGGGCATGCTGCACCGCGAGGACCTCCGTCGGAGCGAGCAGCGCAGCCTGCCCACCAGCGTCCACCACCCTCAGCATCGCGCGGAGGGCGACGACCGTCTTGCCGCTGCCGACGTCTCCCTGCAGCAGTCGATGCATCGGGTAGTCACGGGCAAGGTCTCCCTCGATCTGCTCACCGACATCCTGCTGGCCGCTGGTGAGCTCGAAGGGCAGCTGAGCATCGAAGGCGCTGAGCAGCGGACTCGTGGTGGGCGCGCGACGCGTGGCAGGAAGCATGCGGACTTCCGCGCGGCGCAGCGCGAGGACGGTCTGGAGCGTGAACGCCTCCTCGAACACCAGCCGCTCGTCGGCGGCCGCGATCTCCTCGCGAGTGGCGGGCTGATGCCTGAACCGCAGCGCCTCGGTCAGCGAGCACAGGGCTCGAGTGGCGAGGATCTCGTCGGGTATCGGGTCCGGCAGGTCGCCCATCTGGTCCAGGACGATGCCGATCGAGGACTGGATCTGCCACGTGGTCACCGAACCGGTCGCTGGGTAGATCGGGATCAGTGCGCCTGCGAAGGCCGCGACGGCCTCGGCATCGTCGAGCACGCCATCGGGGAACAGGATGCACTCGGGGTGAGCGAGTTGACGTTTGCCGCGAAAGCTCGACACCTGACCGGCAAACAGGCCGCGACGGCCGGCCCGAAACTCACGTTCCCTCCACTTCTGGTTGAAGAAGGTGACCGACATGGAACTGCGACCGTCGGAGATCAGCGCCTCCAGGATCGTGCCGCGCCTGTTGCGCATCGGTCTTACCGTGACCTCGCTGATCTCGGCGAGGACGGTGATGCGCTCGCCCTCGACAAGGGTCGTGAGGTCGGTCAGCTCCCCGCGCTCGGCGTAACGGCGGGGATAGTGCCGCAGCAGGTCCTCGGCGGTGACCAGTCCGAGTCCCTTGGACAGCGCTGTCGCCGTGCGTCCTCCGAGCAACGACGCAAGGGGCGTACGGAGGAAAGACGTGCTCACTCCACGCCCATGATCATCGGCCACAAGGGCTGGCCCCCGTCGTACACCGTCACGTCGACCAGCGGGTAGCGCTCGCCGAGCCACTCGGGCAGTTCGTCGGTGAGGTCGCGGTCCGCGTCGAGACCGGCCACGAGGGTGACCAACTCGCCACCGATGGCGAGCATTCCGACGAGCAGTTCGCGTGTGACGTCAGCCACCGACTGCCCGACGATGACGATGTCGCCGTCGACCAGACCGAGTACATCGCCGACCTCGCACGGGCCGACCGTGGTCAGTGCCTGCCGGCTCGCGATCGTCACCGCCGCATACCGCGTGGCTCCCGCGGCGCGTGTCATCGAGACGACGTCGGCATCCGCCCGAGCCGACGGATCGTGGACTGCCACGGCCGCCAGTGTCTGCACGATCGACCGCGTCGGGATCACGAACACGCGTACGCCCTCACTGCGCGCTTGCTCCGCCGCGGCTTCCGCGACCGCGCGGGTGTCCTTGTCGCTCGGCAGGACCACGACCTCGGTGGCGTGCGTCTGCCGTATCGCGCCGAGGAGTTCTGCGGTGGACGGCCGCTGGCGCGCGACGGCTGGGACGATGGTCACGCCCGCCTCCTCCAGCAGGGTGGCAACGCCCGGGCCGTGCGTGACCGCGACGATCGCGCGATTCTCGACTGGCGTCTCGTGCGCGGTGACAACCTCCAGGTGCGTGATCCGGATCCGGTACGGACGACCCGCGCGAATCGCTGCCTCGATGGCCGCGCCCGCGTCGTCGGCATGCACGTGGACGTTCCACAGCCGATCGCCGCCGACGACGACGAGGCTGTCGCCAAGGTCGTCCAACTCGGACGTGAGCACCGAGACTGCCGAATCCTCGGCCTCGAGCAGGAACATCACCTCGTAGGCCGGACCGTCGTAGCTCTCCGCCGGGTCATGGCTCATCGGAGTGGTTGCTGCGGCGTGCGGGACGCGGGCAACAGGACGCCTGATGCCCGACACGACCTCGGCAAGCGCGTCGAGGACCACCACCAGCCCACGTCCACCGGCGTCGACCACTCCGGCAAGCCGAAGGGACTCGAGCATCTCCGGCGTGCGCTCGAGTGCCTCCTGGGCGCCCTGCGCTGCCGCGGCCACGACCCCGGCCGCGTCGCGTACTCCGGCCTCGACGCTGGCGGCGGCAGAATCGGCGGCAGCCCTGGCCACCGTGAGGATCGTTCCCTCGACCGGTCGAGCAACCGCCTGGTAGCTCAGGTCTGCACCCCGGCGCAGGAGGTCGCGGATCATCTCGCCGTCCAGTGGAGCACCATCGTGGAGTCCGGACAGCACCTCCCCGGTCCCGCGCAGCAATTGGGACAAGATCACCCCGGAGTTGCCTCGGGCGCCCATGAGCGCCCCCGTCGACAGAGCCTTAGCGGCGGCGCCCACCGTTGGCTCCGATCCGGTCGTGCATGGCCAGCATTCGTCCACCGATTCGAGCGCGGACTCCATCGTCAGGTACAGGTTCGTACCGGTATCCCCGTCGGGCACAGGGAACACGTTGAGGGCGTCGATCTCCGCCCGAGCCTCGCCGAGGCTGGTCAGGGCGCGCTGTGCCCAGTCCCGCACCAGGGCGGAGGAGACGACGACGGCCAACGGTCCTCCTCACCGGCTCAGCACGCTCGAATCGTCCGACCGTACCCTCAATTTGGGACTCTGATGCGCCCTCGGCTACCCTTGTGGCTCGCGGTCGGTGACTTCACCCGCCGCACCATTGATTCCCATCATCAACGAGGAGTGCACCGTGGCTGCCAACTGCGACGTCTGCGGCAAGGGCCCCAGCTTCGGAAACAGCATTTCCCATTCGCACCGTCGCACGTCGCGCCGCTGGAACCCGAACATCCAGCGCGTGCGCGCCATCGTCGGTCGCACCCCCAAGCGCCTGAACGTGTGCGCCTCCTGCCTCAAGGCCGGCAAGGTCGCCCGCGCCTGAGCGCATCGAACGTCGAATCGGCATCGCCTTCGGGCGGTGCCGATTTGCTTTGTCGGGCGTGCGCGGCGCGGGGCCGGGCGCGCGATCGCGTCAGGAGAAGTGCCGGTGTCCGCCAGCGTCCTGACGCGGCACGCCATCGACGCTGACCGCCGGCTCACCACTGGCCGCCGCCGCCACCGTGCCCGTTCGCACGAAGCCCTCGGGCAGCGTGGTCCCGGCCGGGAAGGTCGCCAGGAGGGCGTGGTCCTCTCCCCCGGTGAGCATCCACTCGCGCGGGTCGACGTTGTAGGCGGCCGCGGCTGCCTGCATCGGCTCGGGGATCTCCCACCCTGAGGTGTCGATGTCAATGTCGACACCTGACGCAACGGCGATGTGCGTCGCGTCGCCGACGAGTCCGTCGCTCACGTCGATCATCGAACTCGCCCCCGCCTCCGCCGCGCGGACGCCGGCCGCGTAGTCCGGCTGTGGGAACCGATGCGCATCGACGAGAACCTTGGGCGAGCGGAAGCCTCGGGACAGCAGCGCCAGTCCTGCCGCCGACCAACCGTGCCGTCCGGCGATCGCGACGATGTCGCCCGCCCGCGCACCCGACCGAAGCACGGGAGCCCGGCCCTCGAGATCCCCGAGGGCGGTCACGCTGATGACGACCTGCGGCGACTGCACCACGTCTCCCCCGACCAGAACTGCACCGACGAGCGCTGCCTCCTCGCGGATCCCGGCCGCGCAGCCAACGGCCCAGGCTGCCGGCAGGTCACCCGGGGTGCCGAACCCGACGACCAGCGATGTCGGCCGTGCGCCCATCGCGGCGATATCGGCGAGCGAGGCGGCAGCCGCCTTGCGGCCCACGTCGATCGCGGTGGACCAGTCTCGTCGAAAGTGGACGCCCTCAACCAGAACATCGCATGTGATCGCCACCCGACCGTCCGGCGTCGCGACGACCGCCGTGTCGTCCCCGGGCCCCACGATCACGGAGGCGTCGTCGTCGATGCCCGCGGTCAGCCGACCGATCAGTCCGAACTCCCCGAGGTCCTGAACGGTTCCGCCACTGTCGGTTGTCATGGGCGCTAGTCTCGCAGGCATGAGTGTGCAGGCGTACGTGCTGATCCAGACGGAGGTCGGCAAGGCGGCGACCGTCGTCAAGGCGATCCGCGAGATCTCGGGCGTCACGCTCGCGGAGGACGTCACCGGGCCTTACGACGTGATCGTGCGCGCCGAGGCGCGCACCATGGACGACCTCGGCAAGCTCGTTGTCGCGCGGATTCAGGGCGTTCCCGGCATCACCCGCACTCTGACCTGCCCCGTCGTCCACCTGTAACTGCGAGCCATCAGATCCATTGGGGTTGCTGGCTTTTCGGCTCGTCCGGGAGTGTCAGGCCTGGGTTCTAGTGTTCGAGCATGCTCACCGACTTCGATCTTCTGACCGCCTCTCCGGCGCAGTTGCTGGAGTGCGTGGTCGACATGGAGCCGGGGTTGTTCGCGCAGTCGGTGTTGTTGATGATCGACCGGTCGGCGTTGAGTCCGGCCGATGCGGTGACGTGCCTGCAGGTCCATGAGCGGATTACCGCGTGGTGGGCGTCGGTGCAGGCGGAGTTCCTGGTCGCGGCGGCCGGTGGCGAGCGTCAGGTCGATGAGTTCGCGCTGGTCGACGAGCGGATGGTGCGGGTCGAGGACGCGGTCCGTGAGGAGGTCGCTGCGGCGTTGCGCTGGTCCCCGGTCACGGCCCAGCATCGGATCGATACCGCCCGACTCCTCGCCGGCCCCCTGCGCCCCACCCACGAGGCGCTGTCCTTGGGCGAGATCACCACCGGGCATGTGGCGGTGATGGTGGAGGCGACGACGCGGCTGCCGGGGCGCTACGCGGACCACGGCGCCCATGGTGCGGACTTCACGGTCGCGTGCGCCCAGCTGCAGTCCCGGGTCCTGCCGGTCGCGCGTCGCGGGACGCTGTCGGCGACCCGGGCCGCGGCGCGTCGGGCGGTGCTGGTGATCGATGCCGAGGGGGCACGCCGTATGCGCCTGGCCGCGCGTTGCACCCGGGCGGTGTACGTGGTCGATGAGCTCGATGGGATCTCCACCCTGATCGCCCGGCTCGCGGCCGAGGACGCCCACGCGATCATGACCGCCATCGACGCCCGCGCCAACGCCACGGACGCCGCGGACGGGAGCACGCCGGGATGGTCGGGGATGCTCGTCGGGGAACGACGCGCCGCTGCGCTGCGTGAACTGGTCCTGGACTCGGCCACCGACCTGGTCCCCGGCGGCGGGCACCACGGCCACGCCCGGCGGTCGGCGCACGTGGACCTGGTCATCGACCTGGCCACCCTGCTCGACCTCAACGCCGAACCCGCCCACCTCGCCGGGTCCGGACCCGTGGTCGCCGACCTCGTGCGCGACCTCCTGGCCGATTCTGACGTCCACTGCACCATGCGCCGCCTGGTCACCGACCCGATCACCGGGCACCTGCTCGACATCGGCCGACGCTCCTACCAAATCCCTGACCGGCTGCGGGCGTTCATCCAGACCCGCGACACCACCTGCCGATTCCCCGGCTGCCGGCGCCGCGCCACGAAGTGCCAGATCGACCACGCCACACCCTGGAACGACGGGGGAAACACCACCCGAGACAACCTCGGCGCCCTGTGCCTGCGACACCACCAACTCAAAACCCACACCGGCTGGCAAATCCTCCACAGCCAAGCCGACGGAACCTGCACCTGGCAATCACCACAAGCCCGCCACTACCAACACCCACCCAAACCGCTGCTCGAATGAGCCACGCGCGCTAGTGCAGGCCCGTGCCCTTGCGCAGCGCATCGGCCACCAGGCGATCGACGAGTACCGGATAGTCGACTCCGGTCGCTGCCCACATCCGCGGATACATCGAGATGCTGGTGAACCCGGGCATGGTGTTCACCTCATTGAGGATCACGCGGCCGTCGGAGGCGACGAAGAAGTCGACACGGGCCAGGCCATCGCAGGCCAGCGCGTCGAACGCGCGGATTGCCTGCTCTCGGACGCGCTCTTCGATGTCGTCGGGCAACTCGGCGGGCACGATGAGGGTCGCCGAGTCGTCGAGGTACTTGGCCTCGAAGTCGTAGAACTCGTGACGCTCGTTGACGAGGATCTCCGCGCAGCGGCTGGCACGCGGCTGGCCGTCAGGATCAACGAGCACGCCGCACTCGATCTCGCGGGCGTTGGTGACCGCAGCCTCGACGATGATGCGCGGATCGTGCTTGCGTGCCGACTCGATCGCCTGGTGAAGCGCGTCGGAGGAGCTCACCTTGACGATCCCGAGGGACGAACCCGCACGCGCGGGCTTCACGAACACGGGCAGGCCCAACTCGGCAACTCGATCCAGGGCCAGCGCCGGATCGGCAGTCCATTCGCGGTCAGTGACCACGACGTAGCGTCCGACCTCCAGATCGGCGGCCTCGAGCGCGGACTTCATGAAGCCCTTGTCCATCGAGACCGCAGACGACAGCACCCCGGAGCCGACGTACGGCACGCCCATGGTCTCGAGGAGTCCTTGGACCGATCCGTCCTCGCCCCACGGTCCGTGGAGGACGGGGAACACGACGTCGACGTCGAGGCACGCGGCGAGATCGGCGGAGTCCGCATTCGCGGACACCTCGGGCAACGGGCCCAGGTCCTCGAGGAATCCCAGACCGCCGTCAGCAGCCCGCACCCAACGCCCGTCGCGGCCGATGCCCACTGCGGTGACCTCGTATCGATCGGGGTCGAGCGCGGCCGCGATCGACCGACCGCTGATGCACGAGATGGAATGCTCGCTGCTGCGCCCGCCCAGGAGGACGGCCACCCGGATGCGATTCACAGGACGACCGTATCCCCCGCCCATGACCCGCGCGGCTAGGGTCTGAGTGTGTCGACGACCGCAGCACCCGCGAGCGAACCTTCTGCAGTTGCAGATGGCGCGGCGTCGAGCGCGGCGTCGAGCGGCGCGCCGCTGTCGATCGAGACCATCGTGGTTCGCGCCGGCCGCCCCGACGCCGGTCCGAACCAGCCGCTCAACGCGCCAATCGTGCCGGCATCCTCCTTTCACGCGGGTGGGTCGATCGAGTACGCGCGCGAGACCGCGCCGACGACCGAGGCACTCGAGGCGGCGCTCGGCGCGCTAGAGCACGGCATCGCCATCGCCTACTCCTCGGGCATGGCAGCGGCCAACGCGATGATGGATCTGGTCCCCATGGGTGCGGTTGTCGTCGCCCCGAGCGCGGCGTACACGGGAGTCGCGCTGAGACTGCGCGAGCTCGCCGCGATCGAACGCCTCGAATTGCGGATCGTGGATGCCGACGACACGGCGGCGATCACCGCGGCCTGCGCGGGAGCGCACCTGCTGTGGCTCGAGTCGCCGACGAATCCCTTGCTGCAGGTTGCCGACCTGCCGGCGTGCATCACCGCTGCGCACGCCGCTGGCGCACTCGTCCTCGTCGACAACACCTTCGCCACGCCGATCATCCAGACCCCGCTCACCTTGGGGGCCGACGTGGTGATGCACAGCGTGACGAAGGCGATCAGCGGGCACTCCGATCTCCTGATGGGTGCTCTCATCGCCGCCGATGCCGAGCTCGCGCAAAGCCTGCGGCTCCGACGGACGCTGCTCGGCGCAGCGCCGAGCGCCTTCGACTGCTACCTGGCGCTGCGTGGAATACGCACGCTCGCTCTGCGAGTCGAGCGGGCGCAGGCCAACGCCCAGGAGATCGCCGCGAGACTCGCGAGCCATCCGGCGGTCTCCACGGTTCGCTATCCCGGATTCGGCACGATCGCGTCGATCGAATTCGTGGGCGGTCCGGATGCGGCCGACGCCGCCTGCCAGGCGGTGCGGATCTGGACCTATGCGACCAGCCTCGGTGGGGTCGAGTCGCTGCTCGAGCGGCGACGTCGCTGGCAGTACGAGAGCAGCACCGTCCCGGAGAGCCTGGTCCGGCTGTCCTTCGGCATCGAGGCCGTCGAGGACCTGTGGACGGACCTCGATGCCGCACTGACCTCGGTGGTGCCGAAGTAGGAACTGCCGAAGGCAGGAACTACTCGCTCGTGCGGTTCTCGCCTTTGGTGTCGCGGCTCATGAACGCCGACGCCATCATGCGCGGCGACTGGCCGTGGTGGACCACCTGAACCACCTGCTCGGTGATCGGCATGTCCACGCCGTGGGCGCGCCCCAGGTCAAGGATCGGCTGGCAGCTCTTGAAGGCCTCACAGGTCTGCTTGGTGACCGCGATGGTCTCCTCGACGCTCAGTCCCTTGCCCAGGTTCACCCCGAACGTGCGATTGCGCGACAGCGGCGACTGGCAGGTAGCGACCAGGTCGCCGACCCCGGCCAGGCCTTGGAACGTGAGCGGGTCGGCACCGAGGGCCACGCCGAGCCTGGCCATCTCCGCGAGCCCTCGGGTGATCAGGGAGGCCTGAGAGTTCTCGCCGAGTCCCATGCCTACGGCGATTCCGTTGGCCAGGGCGATGACATTCTTCACCGCCCCGCCGATCTCGGTGCCGATGACGTCGGTGGTCCAGTACGGCCGGAAGTAGTCGGTGGTGCACGCGTCCTGCAGTCGCTGGGCGCTCTCGCGATCCGGTGACGCGACCGTCGTTGCCGCGGGCTGCCGCATGACGATCTCCCGGGCCAGATTCGGGCCGGAGACGACGGCGACACGAGCGACGTCGATATCCGCCGACTCCGAGATCACCTCGCTCATCCGCTTGGTCGTGCCGAGCTCGATGCCCTTCATGAGGCTGACGAGCACGGCGTCTGCGGCAATGGCGGCTCCCCACCCGCCGAGATTCTCGCGGAGCACCTGCGCGGGCACGGCGAGGACGACGAGGCTTGCGTCCGCGAGGGCGACGCCGGGATCGGTTGTGGCGATGATCCGCTCAGGCAGGTCGATTCCGGGGTGGTATCCCTCATTGCGATGCCGACGATTGATGTCCTCGGACACGTCCCCGTCGCGTCCCCAGATGACCACATCGCTGCCCGCATCGGCGAGCACCATGGCAAACGCCGTCCCCCAGGAGCCGCTGCCCATGATTGCCACGCGGGTCATCGGCTCTCCATCTGTCGCTCGGATCGGGCTGGCCCACCATTGTGCCGGTCGTCACGCCTGAAGTGGCGGTTCGACCCCATTCGGCTCGTCGTCCCCGTCATGAGCGTCCGGAAAGCGCTTGAAGTCCAGCCGGGTTGCCGGAGCCGGCTCCTTGCGCACCCGGGCCTCGAGCTCAGTGATGGCGTCCATGAGCCGCTCGGTGCCCTCGTGCCAGGTGGCCGCATCGGCGGGTGAACCGGCCAGGTCGCTGAGGTCGACCGGATCGCCGACGAGGATGCGAATCGTCTTGCGCGGCAGCAGCCTGAACTCCTTGACGTACGGGCGCATCACCAGGTGCGAGCCCCACTGCACCATCGGGAACAGAGGCCGCCCGGAGGCGAGGGCCAGCCGCACCGCGCCGGTCTTGCCGGACATCGGCCACAGGCCTGGGTCCCGGGTCATCGTGCCTTCGGGGTAGACCACCACGCAGTCGCCTCGATCCAGCGCCGCGAGAGCGTCACGGATCGCCGACGAGGCGTCCGCGCTCTCGCGGTAGACCGGGATCTGGCCGGCGTTCTTGATGATCCGCCCAAAGACGGGAACCCGGAAGACGCTCTCCTTGCCCAGGAAGCGAGGTGGCCGGTCGGCCTCCCACAGGGCGAACGCCACGACCGGCGGGTCGAACCACGAGGTGTGATTGGCCGCGACGATCACGCCCCCCTCGGCATCGGTCAGCCGCTCGGTCCCCTCGACGTCCCACTTGACGAACGTGCGCATGAAGGGCCAGATCAAGAAGACCGCAAAACGAAACGAGAAGCCCAGTCGCTGGCGCCGACGCACCCGACTTGTCCCTCTCACGCCCACTCCCTCCGACTTCGTCGAGGGTAGCCCGCGGTTGGATACTCGCGTGGCACTCCTTCCGGACTCCCCGTGGACAGTGGTCCTGCCGGTGAAATCCCTCGACCTGGCGAAGACCCGGCTGGATCCCGAGGGCCGACGGGGCGCCTTGGCCCTGGCCTTCTTCCGCGACTGCCTTGCGGCCGTGGTTGCGTCCCCGCGCGTTGGCGCGGTGATCGTGGTCACCTCTGACCAGGTGATCAGCACCATCGCCGCGGACAGCGGCTGCACTGTCGTCGACGATGGTGGGCACCCGGGCATCAATGCCGCGGCCGCCTGGGCCGCGGCGAGTACCGGTGCGAAAGCGCCCGTGGCGGTGATGGTCTCCGACCTGCCGTGCCTGACGCCAGATGCGATGACCGCGCTCCTCGACGTCGCCCTGCGGGAGGCACACCCCACCGCATTCCTCGCGGATGCGGACGGGACCGGGACGACGATGTGGCTCCGGTCGACGGGCTCGGGCATCGACTCGCAGTTCGGTCCGGACTCCGCTGCTGCCCACCGTCGCAGCGGTGCTGCGGATCTTGCGGCGACCACCCTCGGATCGGTAATCGCCCCGGCCCGACGTGATGTCGACACTGACGACGACCTCGCGCGTGCGGTGGGCCTGGGCGTCGGCGCTCACACTCTCGCGGCACTGGCGCCCGCAGTGCTCACCATCGTCACCGCGCTCCGCACCACCGACACGGGCGCATTGGAGGTCGCGGACGAGCAGGGCCGACGTCACACCATCGGCTGGGAATCCGTTGCTGCCGCTGGCTTTCGCGAGGTCCGACCCGGGCAACGACTCGTTCTCGACCTGGGCAGCTCGACGGTCATCGGACTGCCGTAGCGCCGAGCAGGAACTGAACACGACGAAGCCCCCCACCAATCGGTGAGGGGCTTCGAGCGACGCGGTTTCGCGCGGAGGACGCTACTTCTTGGCAACAGCCTTCTTGGCCGGGGCCTTCTTGACCGGTGCCGCCTTCTTGGCCGGAGCGGCCTTCTTCACGGGCGCAGCCTTCTTGACCGGTGCCGCCTTCTTGGCCGGAGCGGCCTTCTTCACGGGCGCAGCCTTCTTGGCCGGTGCCGCCTTCTTCACGGGCGCAGCCTTCTTGGCGGGAGCCTTGGCAACGATCTTCTTCGCGCCTGACACGACAGCCTTGAACTCCGCACCCGGGCGGAACTTCGGAAGCTTGGTGGCCTTGATCTTCACGGTCTCGCCGGTGCGGGGGTTGCGGCCCAGGCGAGCCTTACGTGCCTGGCTCTCGAACACGCCGAAGCCACTCACGGCAACCTTCTCGCCGCGCACGACGGCCTTCTTGGTCTCGTCGAGGAAAGCCTCGACGATCTCGGTGACCTCACGCTTGCTCAGTGCGAAGCGCGCAGCCACCGCGTCAATCAGTTCTGCCTTGTTCACAGGAAAACCCCTCCGGAGGGTGGTAGAGCCGGCCGGTCGGCCGGTAACGCAAACCTACCTCCGACACCGCACGCGCGCGAAATGGCGCGCCGGTGAATCCGTTGCCCTGCAACACAATTCACAGTTGCACACGGTCACCGGAATCGTTGCAGATAGTGACCTACGTCACCGAGGTGGTCGTCGGCTTGAACGCCGGACGGGCCTTCTCGAAGCTCGTGATCTCGGGCTCGCTTTGCATCGTGATGCCCACATCGTCGAGCCCCTCCATCAGGCGCCAGCGCACGTAGTCGTCGACCTCGAAGGGTGCGACGAGGTCGCCCGCCCTCACCTCGCGGCGCTCGAGGTCCACGGTGACGGGGAGCGACGGATTGGCCTCGATCGCCTCCCAAAGGGCCTCGATCGCCTCCTGGGGCAATTGCGCGGTGAGCAGGCCACCCTTGCCGGAGTTGCCGCGGAAGATGTCCGCGAAGCGCGCCGACAGCACGACCTTGAACCCGTAGTCCTGCAACGCCCATACGGCGTGCTCGCGGGACGACCCGGTGCCGAAGTCCGGTCCGGCGATGAGGATCGTCGCGCCGGCGTAGTCGGGGCTGTTCAGGACGAAATCCGGATCCTTGCGCCAGGCGCTGAACAGCCCGTCCTCGAACCCGTGTCGGGTGATCCGCTTGAGGTACTCCGCGGGGATGATCTGGTCGGTGTCGACGTTGCTGCGACGCAACGGGACTGCAGTTCCAGTGTGAACGACGAACGATTCCATGACTTCTCCGCTCGATTCAGGCGACAGATACGAGGTCAGCGGGCGCGAGGTCCGCGGGCGCGGTGAGGTGCCCGGTTACCGCGGTGGCTGCGGCGACGGCCGGTGAGACGAGGTGGGTGCGACCACCGGGTCCCTGACGGCCTTCGAAGTTGCGATTGGACGTCGACGCGCTGCGCTGTCCGGGAGCAAGCTTGTCCGGATTCATCGCCAGGCACATCGAGCAGCCCGCCTCCCGCCACTCGGCGCCGGCCGCGACGAAGATCTCGTCGAGTCCCTCCTGCTCGGCCTGCATCTTCACCCGGACCGAGCCGGGGACGACGAGCATGCGCACCGACTCGCTGACCTGACGTCCCTTGAGCACCTCGGCAACCGCGCGCAGGTCCTCGATCCGGCCATTGGTGCACGAGCCGACGAACACGATGTCGACCTCGATGTCCGTCAGCGGCATGCCCGCTGTGAGATCCATATACTCCAGCGCGCGCTCGATCGCGACCCGCTCGACATCGTCGCGGGCATCGTCCGGCAGCGGCACGTTCCCGGTGAGCGGCAGGCCCTGGCCGGGATTGGTTCCCCAGGTCACGAACGGGCTCAGCTCCGTGGCGTCGAGGACGACCTCCGCGTCGAAGACCGCATCGGCATCTGTCGGCAGCGTCCGCCAGTAGGCGACCGCGGCATCCCAGTCGGCGCCAACCGGTGCGTGCGGACGGCCCTTCAGATACTCGAAGGTCTTCTCGTCGGGGGCGACCATGCCCGCGCGCGCGCCGGCCTCGATCGACATGTTGCACAGCGTCATGCGGCCTTCCATCGACAGCGACCGGATGGCCGAGCCGCGGTACTCGAGCACGTAGCCCTGGCCACCGCCGGTGCCGATCTTGGCGATGACCGCGAGGGTCACGTCCTTCGCACTGACTCCGACCGGCAGTTCGCCCTCGACGGTGATGGCCATGGTCTTGAAGGGCTTCAGCGGCAGCGTTTGCGTGGCGAGCACGTGCTCGACCTCGCTGGTCCCGATGCCGAAGGCAAGAGCGCCGAACGCGCCGTGCGTCGAGGTGTGGGAGTCACCGCACACGACGGTCATGCCGGGCTGGGTCAGGCCCAACTGCGGGCCGACAACGTGCACGATGCCCTGCTCGATGTTGCCGAGCGAGTACACGGGAACGCCGAACTCCGCGCAGTTGATGCGCAGGGCCTCGATCTGCGCACGCGAGATCGGATCGACGATCGGCAGCAGGATGTTCTCGGTAGGGGTGTTGTGATCCTCGGTCGCCAACGTGAGGTCGGGGCGACGCACCGGACGGCCCGAGGACCGCAGTCCGTCGAAGGCCTGCGGGCTCGTCACCTCGTGCACGAGGTGAAGGTCGATGTACAGCAGATCGGGCTCGCCTTCCGCATGTCGTACGACGTGGTCCTCCCAGACCTTCTGCGCCAGTGTGCGTGCCATGAGTCCTCCAGACGGCTGATGCTGCGCGACTTCCGGTTCACTTGACATCTCATATAATGAGACGCCAATATCACTACATGGACGATACTAGCGGAGTCGGCGTGATTGACAAGTCCGTGGCCATTCTCGATGCCGCCAGCCGGAGTCCCGCCTCACTCGCCGACCTCGTGGACGCGACCGGGATCTCCCGCCCGACCGCGCACCGGCTCGCTGTAGCCCTCGAGCGGCACGGCTTGCTGACCCGCGACGACGAGGGTCGGTTCACGATCGGGTCTCGCCTGCTGGAGTGGGGCGGCCAGGCCGATCCCCTGAGCGCACTCGCTGCTCCCATCGTCGTCGAGCTGCGAGATAGAACCGGGGTCAGCGCGCAGGTCTACCGACGTCAAGGCGACAGGCGTCAGTGCCTGGCCGCGGCGGAGCCGGCGTCGGGCCTGCGCGACGGAGTACCGGTGGGCGCGATGCTCACGATGTTGGCCGGATCTGCTGCCCAGGTCCTCATCGCATGGCTGCCCGACAACGAACGTTCCGCAGCGCTGCGCGGCGCGTCATTCACGGAGGCCGACCTTGCCGAATGCCGTCAGCGCGGCTGGTCGCACAGCCTGGGCCAGCGAGAGCCCGGTGTCGGATCGATGTCGGCGCCGGTCACCGACTCGGCCGGCGACGTCATCGCCGCGGTCAGCGTGTCCGGTCCGATCGACAGGCTGCGCCAGCCGACGCGTGCTCAGACACGAGCATTGCTCGATGCGGCGCGCGCGCTCTCGACGGTAGCGGGCTGACCGACCTACGACGCGGAGTCCTCCGCGTCCGCCTCGGTCAGGTCGTGGCGGATAAGGGTCACGGCGATCACCGAGCCGGCGGCCAGCAGCGCTGCTGCGTAGAGCATCCCGGTCTGGAATCCGGCGTTGAAGGACGTGGCGTCGTTGTACGCGTCGCCCGAAATCCCGCCCAGTACCGGCAGTGCCGCCACGGCGATCAGCGCCGCGGCACGCGCCACCGCGTTGTTGACGCCGGATGCGATGCCGGCAAGTCCGGTATCGGCGGCCGCGAGCACGGTCGCGGTCAGCGGTGCGACAAGGAATGCGAGCCCGAGCCCGAACAGCGTGACTGACGGAAGGACGTCTGTCGCGTATTGCGCGTCGGGTCCGATCGAGCGCATGAGGAGCGTCGCGACGACGCAGATCCCCGATCCGACCGTCATGGGAAGGCGCGGACCGATCCGCTGCGCGACCTCGCCCGCTTTAGCCGACAGCAGCAGCATGACCACGGTCACGGGAAGCAGGGCCATTCCTGCGCCGACTGGTGAGAACCCGGACACGACCTGCAGCTGCACCGCGAGCAGGAAGAACACTCCGCTCAGTGCCGCGTAGACCAGGAAGGTGAAGACGTTCGCCGCGCTGAACTGCCGCGATGCGAACATCGACAAGGGCAGCATCGGATGGTGGACGTGCCCCTCGGCGATCACGAAGCCGATCAGCGCGACGACACCGACCACGCCGGACACGAGCACCTGGGCGGAGCCGATGCCGTTCGCGGGGATCGCGATGATCGCGTAGGTCACCCCAGCAAGTCCGATCAGCGCGAGGATCGCGCCCCAGAGGTCGATGCGTCTGGCCGCGGCCGGATTTCGAGTCTCGGGGATGTGCCGGACGGCCACGATGACGACGACCACCGACAGCGGGATGTTGATGATGAATACCCAGCGCCATGACGCGGCCAGAATCAGCCAGCCCCCGACCAGCGGGCCGATGGCCGTCGCGATCGCGCCGAACCCCGACCATGCGCCGATCGCTCGCGCCCGGTCGTGGGGAGCGAAGGTCGCCTGGATGATTGCCAGGCTCCCGGGCGTGAGGAGCGCTGCGCCGACACCTTGGAGGGCGCGGGCGGCGATCAGCCACCCTGCGGTCGGGGCCGCGCCGCACAGCATTGATGCGAGGGCGAACCAGACGACGCCGATGACGAACACCTTGCGCCGGCCGTAGCGGTCACCGAGCGCACCACCGAGGAGGATCAGGGACGCCAGGGTCAGCGTGTACGCCGTGATCGTCCATTGGAGTACCTCGAAGTCCACATTCAGCGAATCCCCGATCGCCGGCAGCGCGACGTTCACGACGGTGGCGTCGACGCCGGCCAGTCCCGAGCCGAGAATCGTGGCGAGGAGCACCCACCGGCCAGGCCCGGTGCCGTAGCTCACGGTCCTCATGGCCCACCTTCCCTCGACATACGAAAGGGCCCAGGTCGATGACCTGGGCCCTTCTCACGTAGCCCCGACGGGATTCGAACCCGCGCTACCGCCTTGAGAGGGCGGCGTGCTAGGCCACTACACAACGGGGCCCTAGCTGATTTTCGTCAAGCAACTCTTCCCTGCATGACAAACGGTCGCACGTATGCGACCGCGTATCGCTGGGGTACCAGGACTCGAACCTAGACTAACTGAACCAGAATCAGTTGGGCTGCCAATTACCCCATACCCCATGGCTGCCGATCACTCGACACCATCGCTGGCTGGAAAAGTATAGACACAGGCCGACTGCGGACTCAGACGGCCTCCTCGCGCGCGCCTCCCAGCCGGGCAAGCGTGCTGTCGCGGCCCAGGATTTCCAGGGATTCGAACAGCGGAGGCGAGATGCGGCGGCCCGATACCGCCACGCGCAGCGGCCCGAACGCGACCTTCGGCTTCAGGCCAAGGCCCTCGATGAGGGCCTTGCGAAGAGTCGCCTCGATCGCCTCGGCGTTCCAGTCGACGAGGTCGTCGAGCGCGGCGATCGAAGCGTCCAGCACGGGGATCGACTCGGCCGTGAGCATCGCGGCAACGTCGCCCTCGTCGCGCGTGAAGTCAGCCTCGGAGACCAGGAGGAAACCGAGCATGCCGACCGACTGCGACAGCGTGTCCATCCGCTCCTGGATCAGCGGAACTCCCGCGGCGAGCACGGCGAGCTGCGAGTCCGTCGGGGTCTCCCCCACAACCCCGGCTCGGGCGAGGAAGGGAATGATCCGGGTCGCAAGGTCGGCCGGCGTGAGCGTCCTGATCCAGTCGCCGTTGATGGCTGTACACTTCTTGAGGTCGAAGCGCGCGGGGTTCGGGCTGACGCGATCCAAGGTGAAGGCGCCAGCCATCTCATCCTTACTGAAGAACTCGCGGTCCTCCCCCATCGACCAGCCGAGCAGGGCGAGGTAGTTGAGCAATGCCTCGGGCAGGTAGCCCTCGTCGCGGTACCACTGCAGCGAGGACTCCGGATCACGCTTCGACAGCTTCTTGTTGCCCTCCCCCATGACGTAGGGCAGGTGGCCGAAGCGCGGGGTGCTGCCATCGCTGACGCCGATCTGCGCGAGCGCCGCATACAAGGCCAGCTGCCGCGGGGTCGACGACAGCAGATCCTCACCGCGCAGGACGTGGGTGATGCGCATCAGCGCGTCGTCAACAGGATTGACGAGCGTGTAGAGCGGATCGCCGTTGGCGCGGACCAGCACGTAATCCGGCACCTGGTCTGCGGCGAACGTGATCGGACCGCGCACCAGATCGTCCCAGGTCGAGTCGCTGTCCGGCATGCGGAGCCGAAGTACCGGCTGTCGCCCTTCGGCCCGGTAGGCCGAGGTCTGCTCGTCGGTCAAGGACCTGCAGTGACCGTCGTATCCCGGTGGGCGCTTCTCGGCCATCGCGCGCTCGCGACGCTCATCGAGCTCGGCGGTCGAGCAGTAGCAGTCGTACGCGAATCCGCCGGACCGTAGTCGTGCGGCCACGTCGGCATAGATCGCCATGCGCTCGGACTGCCGGTACGGACCGAAGTCGCCGCCCACCTCGGGGCCTTCGTCCCAGTCGAGCCCAAGCCACCGCAGTGCGCCGAGCAGCGATTCGTATGACTCCTCGCTGTCACGAGCCGCGTCGGTGTCCTCGATGCGGAACACGAAGGTGCCGCCGGTGTGCCGCGCGTAGGCCCAGTTGAACAGCGCCGTTCTCACCATGCCGACGTGCGGATTGCCGGTCGGCGACGGGCAGAAGCGGACGCGGATGCTCTCAGTCACGATCAACCACCGGATTCGTCAGCGTGCCGATGCCGGCAATCGAGACCGAAACCTCGTCGCCCGCGGCAATGGGTCCCACGCCGGCGGGAGTGCCGGTGAGGATCACGTCGCCGGGAAGCAAGGTCATGACACTGCTGATCCACGACACGAGCTCGGCGACATCACGGACCATCTCCGCGGTCGTTCCGGACTGCCTCACCTGACCATTGACCGTGCACTCGACTGCGAGGTCGTCGAGCTCGAGGTCGGTCTCGATCCACGGGCCCAGCGGGCAGAACGTGTCGAATCCCTTGGCCCTGGTCCACTGCCCGTCGCTGGCCTGCAGGTCACGAGCAGTGACATCGTTCGCGCACGTGTAGCCGAACACGACCTCGGGAACGCGCTCCTCGGGAACGTCGCGGCACAGCCGGCCGATGACCACTGCGAGTTCGGCCTCGTGCTCGACGTGCTCGCTCTGCCACGGCAGGGAGATCGGCTCGCCCGGGCCGATGACCGAGGTGCTCGGCTTGAGGAAGATCAGCGGTGCGGCGGGCACCTCGCTGCCCATCTCCCGGGCATGCGCGGCGTAGTTCTTGCCCACCGCGATGATCTTGCTGGGCAGCACCGGGGCAACCAGCCGGACGTCGTCCAGTCGAAGAACCCGCCCTTCGGGAGCAAAGTCCCCGAAGGGGTGACCGGTCAGCAGCGCGACCGCGTCGTTCTCGATCACGCCGAAGTACAGCTCGTCATCGACAGACACCCGGCATACGCGCACGACCGGACCCTACCTGCCCTCGGCCAGGGCCTTAAGCAGCCCGAAGTTGACCGCATCCTCAAGCGCCATCCACGAGGCGGCAATGACGTTCTCGTGGACCCCGACGGTCGACCAGTCGTCGACTCCGTCGCTCGTGCCGACGAGCACCCGTGTCACGGCACCCGTGCCCTTGCCCGCGTCGAGGATGCGCACCTTGTAGTCGACCAGGTGCCATGTCTCCATTGCCGGGTAGATCTGCGAGACCGCACCGCGGAGCGCATTGTCGAGTGCGTTGACCGGGCCGTTGCCCTCCGCCGTGGAGATGATTCGCTCCCCGGCAGCGTGCACCTTGACGGTGGCCTCGCTGCTCACCGTCCCGTCTGCGGCCTGATCGACGATCGTTCGCCAGGACTCGACCTGGAAGTGCTTCTCCGCTCCACCCTCCGACAGCAGCATCAGCTCGAACGACGCGTCGGCCGCCTCGAAAGTCCAGCCCTGAGACTCGAGGTCCTTCACGCGATCGACGACTCGTCCGACAAGGGCCGCGTCCGACGAGAGGTCGTAGCCGAGTTCCAGCCCCTTCAGCTCAACCGACGCGCGGCCGGCCATCTCCGTGACGAGGATCCGCTGATCGCCACCGACCACAGCAGGATCGATGTGGTTGTAGAGCTCGGCGTTGACCTTCAAGGCACTCGCGTGCAGCCCAGCCTTGTGCGCGAACGAGGACGTCCCCGCGTACGGCTGGTGGGTGTCCGGCGCGATGTTCGCGATCTCGGCGATCGCATGCGAGATGCGCACGGTCTCGCGCAGGCTCTCCTCCGGCACGCAGTCGATGCCCAGCTTCAGCTGCAGGTTCGGCACGACGACGAACAGGTCCGCATTGCCGGTGCGCTCGCCATAGCCGTTCGCCGTGCCCTGAACATGCGTCGCGCCGGCCTCGACCGCAGCGACGGTGTTCGCGACAGCGCAGCCCGTGTCGTCCTGGCAGTGGATGCCCAGGCGCACTCCCGATCGAGCAGCCACGTCTGTGACGGTCGCGTGGATTCCGCTCGGCAGCATCCCGCCGTTGGTATCGCACAGCACGCCGACCGAGGCACCGGCCTCGGCTGCTGCGATCAGCAGGCGAACGCCGTAGTCCGGGTCGTGCTTGTACCCGTCGAAGAAGTGCTCCATGTCGACGAACACCCGACGACCCTCCGCGACGAGATGCGCGACCGTGTCGGTGACCATCGCGACGTTCTCGTCGAGAGTCGTGCGCAGCGCCTCGAACACATGGCGCACATCGGACTTCGCCACGATCGTGATGACCGGCGCGCCTGACTCGAGCAGAGCGCGAACCTGGCCATCCTCACGCACGTCGACGCCCGCCTTGCGCGTTGCGCCGAAGGCGACCAGCTGCGCCGAGCGCAAGGTCAGCTCCGTGCGGGCACGCTCGAAGAACTCGGTGTCCTTCGGCATCGCGCCGGGCCAGCCACCCTCGATGAACCCCACGCCGTAGTCGTCGAGCAGTCGCGCCACCGCGAGCTTGTCCTTGACGGAGTACGAGATGCCCTCGCGCTGGGCGCCGTCGCGAAGTGTGGTGTCGAAGACGTGGAACTCGTCGGGGCGCGGCATGGTCGATCCTTAAAGTCGGTGCGTGCCTGGTCCGCCAACGAAAAAGCCCCCCGCGGGTGCGAAGGGCTGCGCGTCGACGAACGTCGACGCGCTACTCAATGATGGTGGCGATGCTGAACACGGGCCCATACTGCCACACGTCAACCGTCAGGTCAGCAGATGGTGTGCATCCAGTTGTGGGTGTCCGGACCCTCGCCAGTCTGGATGTCCAGAAGAGCGTTGCGAAGCCGGGTCGTCACCGGGCCGGTGCCACCTTCGCCCACGGTCCACGATCCGCTCGTGCGGGACTTCACCTCGCCGACCGGCGTGATGACCGCTGCGGTACCGCACGCGAACGTCTCGGTGATATCGCCGCTCGCGCAGCCCTCGCGCCACTCCTCGACGCTGATCCGCGCCTCGTCGGCGCGGATGCCAAGGTCCGAGGCAACCTGAAGGAGGCTGCTGCGCGTGATGCCCGGCAGCAGGCTGCCGGTCAGTTCGGGGGTCACCAGGCGGGCAGCGTCGCCCTCGCCGAGGACGAAGTACAGGTTCATGCCGCCCATCTCCTCGATCCAGCGACGCTCGATCGCGTCGAGCCAGACCACCTGATCGCAGCCATGGTGAGCCGCCTCAGCCTGGGCGAGGAGCGATGCCGCGTAATTGCCGGCGCACTTCGCCTCACCGGTTCCGCCGGCGGCAGCGCGAACGTAGTCGTCGGACAGCCACACCGTCACCGGCTTCACGCCGCGCGGGAAGTACGCGCCGGCGGGCGACGCGATGAGCAGGTACTCGTAGCGATTTGCCGGACGGACGCCCAGACCGATCTCGGTGGAGATCATGAACGGACGCAGGTACAGGGACTTCTCGCGGCCCTCGGGCACCCAGTCCCGGTCGGCGCGCACCAGGGCCTCGATCGAGCCGATGAACAGCTCGGTGGGCACCTCCGCCATCGCCAGTCGGCGCGAGGAGTTGGCGAAGCGCTCGGCGTTCTGCTGCGGCCGGAAGGTGCGGATCGTGCCGTCGGCGTGCCGGTAGGCCTTCAGACCCTCGAAGATCGCCTGGCCGTAGTGGATGAAGTTCGTTGCCGGATCGAGCATCAGCGGGCCGTACGCCTCAAGGCGCGCGTCATGCCAGCCGTCGGCCTCGGTCCACGTGGCGCGCACCATGTTGTCCGTGAACGAACGGCCGAATCCGGGGTCCTCGAGTACGGCCGCGCGCTCGGCCGCGTCGACCGGGTGGTCGGACGGGCTCAACGCGAAGGGCCACAGCGCGGTGCCGGATTCCAGGATCGTCATGGTCAGACGGTACCTTTCCCGTCGTTTTCTTGCGAGAGGTGTCGGCTAGTTGATTGCGGCGGCGCTGGCGCCGGCGGCGAGGTCGTCACCGATCTGACTGGTGCTGCGTACTCGGCCGCCGCGGCTGGCGAGGTCGGCCTCGACCGCGGTCTCGACCCAGCCGGCAGCCGCCGGCTCGCCCACGTGATCAAGGAGCATTGCAAGTGACATGACCGTGGCGGTCGGATCTGCCTTGCCCTGACCGGCGATGTCCGGTGCCGATCCGTGGACGGGCTCGAACATGCTCGGGTTGGACCGGCTCGGGTCGATGTTGCCACTGGCGGCCAGGCCGATTCCTCCGACGATCGCGGCACCGATGTCGGTGAGGATGTCGCCGAACAGGTTGTCTGTGACAACGACGTCAAAGCGCTCGGGATTCGTCAGGAAGAACATCGCCGCTGCATCGACGTGGCAGTAGTCGGTCGTGACCTGCGGGTACTCGCGGGCCACCATGTCGAAGGTGCGCTGCCACAGGCTGCCCGCGTACACGAGCACATTGGTCTTGTGGACCAGGGTGACCTTGTTGCGCCGGCGGGTCGCACGATCGAACGCGTCGCGGATGATCCGCTCCGCACCGAAGGACGTATTGAGACTGACTTCGGTGGCGACCTCGTGAGGCGTGCCCTCCCGAAGGATGCCGCCGGCACCGACGTAGGGGCCTTCGGTGCCCTCGCGGCATACGACGAAGTCGATGTCGGCGGTCGTCTTTCCGGCCAGTGGGCCGACCACTCCGGGGTACAGCTTCACCGGGCGCAGGTTGACGTGATGATCCATGAGAAAGCGCAGCGGCAGCAGCACTCCGCGCTCGAGCACTCCCGGCGGCACCGAGGGATCGCCGATCGCTCCCAGCAGGATCGCGTCGTACGCGCGCAGCTCCTCGACCACCGAGTCCGGCAGCAGTTCACCGGTGGCGTTGTAGCGCCGCGCGCCCAGGTCGTACTCCGTCGTGACGACGTCGAGATCGGCCGCGGGCGCGATCGCCGTGAGCACCTTCATCGCCTCGGCGACGACCTCCGTGCCAATGCCGTCACCGGGAATAAGGGCCAAGGACAAGGTTCGAGACATGGCCGAACAATAGATGGGCTAGGAGATCGTCAGGGACGCGAGGCTCCGGTTGAGGAACTCAACCTCCTGGTCGGTGGTGAACTGCCCGTACAGCACGACATGCCTGTCCTGATCGGCGTACGACCTGATCGACACGTAGTACGCGGAGTCGGTGCCATTGCATGACCAGTACGAGTTGCCCACGAACACGTAGCCTTCGCCCTCGGTGATCTCGCCGGCCTCGCTGTCCGTACAGGTGGGGATGATCGGGTCGTCCGCGGTCACGCTGTCCATCAGGTCCGCGATCTCCTTGTCGGTGAGCGCCCCCTCGAATTCGTAGTAGCCCACGCCTGACGCATCGCCCGCGATCCAGTCCTGGATGTTGGTGCTCGCCGTGATGGCGTTGTAGTCATCCCCGGGTGCGGTGCTGACGTCCGACCACACGTCCGGGATGTCGACCGTCATGCCGCCGTTGTCGTCGGTCACCGACGAGAAGGCCGACTCCTCGGTCGTGCTGCTGTCGGTCTCGGTCTGCCCCGCTGAGTTGTTGTCGATCGTGCTGATCGCGACCAGCGGCTTCTGCGGGTTGTTCACCTCGCCCTCGAGGACCTCGCCCGTCGAGGGGCGGAAGATCTGCAACTTGATCGCGTTGTCGGTGCCCTTGGTGCGCAGCACATCGCAGTAGCCGGCCTTGGTGGGGCCGAAGCTCGTGACATCGGCCTCCTTGACGACGTCGCGGCCCTCCATCTGCACGATGACGTCGCCCGCCTCTACACCGGCATTGCTCGCCGGACTGCCCGAGCGGACTCCCGATACCCACACTCCGGCGAGCGAGCTGGCCTCGTCGTAGAACGCCTCGCCGTTGATGCCGATCGAGTCCTGGTCCATGCCGGTGCGGAGCACCTCGACCACAGGGGCGGCAATCGCCTGCGGGATCGCGAAGAACTGGGTGGTGTTCGTCACGTCCGCGGCCATGTAGTTGACGCCGACAACCGAGCCGTCCTCCATGAGGAGCGGCCCGCCGGAGTTGCCCGGCTGGATCTGCGCGGTGTCCTGCAGCGAGTAGTCCAGGCTCGCCCACGACGTGTCGCCGTCGGCGTTGTTCTTGGCGATGGAACCGTCGACGAGCGTGTACTGGGGATCACCGAGCGGGAAGCCAGCGGCCCACACGTCGGTACCGAGTTCCGGCGTGCCGGTGAACCACTTCACGTACGTGTAGCCGTCACCGGTGAGGTCGATGACCGCGAGGTCGTTGCACTCCGAGACGCCGAGGATCTTGGCGTTGATCGGCTCGTCGTCTCCGCCGATGAAGACCTTGATGGACCCCGCGCCTTCGACGACGTGCGCGTTGGTCACAGCAATGCCCGAGGGGTCGATGATGAAGCCGCTGCCGGCGCCGGACGACTGGACCGTCTCGCCGGTGGACATGTCGACGTACTCGCCGTCGGCGACGATCTGAATCACCGCCTGCTGTGCCTTCTTGTACGAGGTGACCGACCCGTCGGCGACCGCCGATGCCGAGCCCGCGGAGGTCGAAGACTCCGAACTGCTTCCCGAAGAACAGGCGCTAGCCACCATGAGCACCAACGCGCTCGCTGCCACAACCTTGGCTTTTGCCACCAGTCCTCCTCATGGGCTTAGACGGGATGAGCCTATCCGCAGGAGCGCATCACGACACACCTGCTAACGTGTGCGCACCATGTCGACAGCACTGCTCCTCCTTCGCTGCCGCGACGAGGCCTAGACCACCGGCCTCCTCGTCGCGGGTCTTGTCGTCTGCCGGTTAGACACACCCACCCAGACGAGTTCGAGGAGTTCACATGACGTTCGATCGCACCACCCCGTATCCCGTACGCACCGCACAGCAGTCCTCTGGCATGCCGTTCGCCCGGTACGAGGCGTTCACGCCTATTGCCCTGCCCGATCGCACCTGGCCGAGCACCGTCATCACCGAGGCCCCGCGCTGGTGCGCGGTCGATCTGCGCGACGGCAACCAGGCGCTCATCGACCCCATGACACCGCAGCGCAAGCTGCGGATGTTCCAGCTGCTCGTCGACATGGGCTACAAGGAGATCGAGGTCGGCTTCCCGTCCGCATCGCAGACTGACTTCGACTTCGTTCGCATGCTGGTCGACGATGGCCTGATCCCCGACGACGTCGTCATCCAGGTGCTCACGCAGTCGCGCGCGGAACTGATCGAGCGCACGTTCGACTCGATTCGCGGGGCCAAGCAGGCGATCGTCCATCTGTACAACTCGACCTCGACCCTGCAGCGTCGGGTCGTGTTCGGCCTCGACAAGGCCGGCATCATCGACATTGCCGTCCACGGTGCGCAGCTGTGCCTGAAGCATGCCGAGGAGATCAAGGACGAGACCGACGTCTTCTTCGAGTACTCCCCCGAGTCGTACACGGGCACCGAGCTGGAGTTCGCCGTCGAGGTCGTCGACGCGGTGAACGACGTGTGGCAGCCGACCCCCGACCGCAAGGTCATCATCAACCTGCCCGCGACCGTCGAGATGTCAACGCCCAACGTCTATGCCGACTCGATCGAGTGGATGTCGCGCAACCTGGCGCGGCGTGACTCGATCGTGCTCTCGCTGCACCCGCACAATGACCGCGGCACCGCCGTGGCCGCAGCGGAGCTCGGCTACATGGCCGGCGCCGATCGCATCGAGGGCTGCCTGTTCGGCAACGGAGAGCGCACGGGCAACGTCTGCCTCGTCACTCTGGGACTGAACCTGTTCAGCCAAGGCGTCGATCCGCAGATCGACTTCAGCGACATCGACGACATCCGCCGGACCGTCGAGTACTGCAACCAGATCCCCGTGCACGAGCGCCATCCGTACGGCGGCGACCTCGTCTATACAGCGTTCTCCGGCTCGCACCAGGACGCGATCAACAAGGGGCTCAAGGCCATGGAAGCCGATGCAGCCGTTGCCGGCGTGCCGGTCGGTGAGTTCCTGTGGCAGGTCCCGTACCTGCCGATCGACCCGCAGGATGTCGGCCGCACCTACGAGGCCGTCATCCGCGTGAACTCGCAGTCCGGCAAGGGCGGCGTCGCGTACATCATGCGCACGGAGCACAAACTCGACCTCCCCCGCCGGCTCCAGATCGAGTTCTCCCAGGTCATTCAGCAGGTCACTGACTCCGCGGGCGGCGAGGTGAGCCCCGGCGAGATGTGGTCCGCGTTCTCCGGGGAGTACCTGCCCGATCCTGCGGCAGCCTGGGGTCGGCTGCGACTCATGGGCGTCCGCCAGGATTCCGCCGTCGACGGCGACACCACGATCGAGGTGACCATCGAGGACGGCGGTGAGCCCCTTCAGCTCACCGGTCAGGGCAACGGCCCGATCGCCGCGTTCTGCGACGCGCTGGGACGACACGGCATCGACGTGCGCGTCCTGGACTACGCGGAGCACGCGATGTCCTCCGGCGGCGACGCGAAGGCGGCCTCCTATGTGGAGTGCGCGGTCAACGGCTCGGTGCTCTGGGGCGTCGGCATCGATCCGTCGATCACGACGGCATCGCTGCGAGCCATCATCAGCGCGGTGAACCGCGCCGTGCGCGCCTAGCTCGCCTCGGCCTGCTCGAACTGGCTTTGGTACAGGCGGTAGTAGAAACCCTGCGCCGACATCAGGTTTTCGTGGTTGCCCTGCTCGATGATCCGGCCGCGGTCCATCACCACGATCGTGTCGGCGTTGCGGATCGTCGACAGGCGGTGCGCGATGACGAAGCTGGTGCGGCCGCGCCGGAGGTCAGCCATGGCCTTCTGGATGAGCACCTCGGTGCGAGTATCGACCGAACTGGTCGCCTCGTCGAGGATGAGGATCGACGGGTCGGCGAGGAACGCGCGGGCGATCGTCAGCAACTGGCGTTCGCCCGCGCTGATGTTAGAGGCGTCCTCGGACAAGACGGTGTCGTAGCCGTCAGGAAGGGTGCGGACGAAGTGATCCACGCGGGCCGCCCGGGCTGCCTCGCGGACCTGCTCGTCGGTCGCGCCGGCTGCTCCGTAGGCGATGTTGTCGCGGATCGTTCCCTCGAACAGCCAGGTGTCCTGGAGCACCATGCCGAAACTGCGGCGGACGTCGTCGCGGCGGACGTCCATGGTCGGTACGCCATCGATGAGGATGCGTCCGGAGTCGACGTCGTAGAAGCGCATGAGGAGGTTGACGAGCGTGGTCTTGCCGGCTCCCGTCGGACCGACGATCGCGACCATCTCCCCTGGCTCCGCATGCAGCGACAGGTCCTCGATGAGCGGCCGGTCGGGCAGGTAGCGGAAGGACACGTCCTCGAACGACACCCGGCCGTCGGGATCCTCCAGTCCCAGCTCGACAAGAGCGTCGGGCGACTCCTCAGGCTCGTCGAGCACCTCGAAGACCCGCTCGGCGGATGCGATGCCGGACTGCAGGAGATTGATGACGCCGGCTATCTGGGTGATCGGCATCGTGAACTGTCGCGAGTACTGGATGAATGCCTGGACGTCGCCCAGGGACATGGTTCCGCTCGCGACGCGCAGCCCGCCGATGACTGCGATCGCGACGTAGTTGAGGTTCGCAACGACGGCGAGCGCGGGCTGGATGATGCCCGAGATGAACTGTGCCTTGAAGCTCGCGTCGTACATGCGCTCATTCGTCGCGTCGAACTCCTCGATCGCCTGCGGACGGTGCCCGTAGACCTTCACCAGCTCGTGCCCTGAGTACATCTCCTCGACATGCCCGTTGAGCTTGCCGGTCCAGGTCCACTGCTTGACGAAGTGCGGCTGGGATCTCTTGGCGATCAGCATCGTGACGTAGAAGGACAGCGGAACCGTCAGCAGCGAGATGATCGCCAGGACAGGAGAGATCCACACCATCATCGCGAGCACCCCGATCACCGTCAGGAACGCGGTGATCAACTGGGTGAGCGTCTGCTGGAGGGTCATGGAGATGTTGTCGATGTCATTGGTCACTCGACTGAGCAGATCACCGCGCGGATGCGAGTCGAAGTAGCGCAGCGGGAGGCGGCCGAGTTTGTGGTCGACCTCCTCGCGGAGCCGGAACATCGTTCGCTGCGTGACGCCTGCCATCAGGTAGTTCTGCGCCCAGCTGAGCGTTGCGCTCAGGACGTAGACGATGACAACGATCGAGAGCACGTGCGCGAGAGCCGAGAAGTCCACTCCCGATCCCGGAGTGAGGGTCATCGAGGAAATCATGTTCGCCTGATTGGTGTCGCCAGCGGCGCGCAGTGCGTCGACCGCCTGCTGCTGCGTGAGACCAGCCGGGATCTGCTGGCTGATCACTCCCTCGAAGATGATGTTGGTCGCGTTGCCGAGCAGTTTCGGCCCGAGCACAGCGAGGAACACACTGACCGAGCCGAGCACGATGACAACGGCAACGAGCAGCGCTTCGGGACGCAGGCGGTGCGTGAACCGTCGCAGCGATCGCCTGAAGTCCTCGGCCTTGGTGGCCGACGGCGTGATGGCGAAGCCCGGACCCCCCATCGGGCCGGCCGGTCGCGCTGGCGGGCGGGCGGCGCTCATCCGGCCTCCTCGAGCGACATCTGGGAGAGCACGATCTCCCGGTAGGGCTCACACGCCTCGATCAGGTCCTCGTGCCTGCCCAGGCCCACGACCCGACCCGCATCGAGGACGACGATCTGGTCGGCGTCCATGATCGTGCGGACCCGCTGCGCCACGATCGCCACGGTGCTCTGACGAGTCTGCTCGACGAGCGCCGCGCGCAGCCGGGCGTCTGTCGAGTAGTCCAGCGCGGAAAAGCTGTCGTCGAACAGGTAGATCAGGGGCTGGCGGACGATGCACCGTGCGATCGCCATGCGCTGCCGCTGCCCGCCCGAGAGGTTCGCGCCGCCCTGCTCGATCTCCGAGTCCAGGCCATCGGGCAGCTCGTCGACGAACTCGCGCGCCTGGGCGACGTCGAGCGCGGCCCATACCTGCTCATCGGTCGCCTCCGGCTCACCGAAGCGGACATTGCTGCCCACGGTGCCGGTGAACAGGAACGCCTTCTGCGGCACGATCCCGAACAGTTGCCACAGCTGCTCGAGGGGAATGTCCTTGATGTCGATGCCGTCGATGAGCACCTGGCCCGAGGTCACGTCCATGAGGCGCGGCAGGAGGTTCACGAGCGTGGTCTTTCCCGAGCCGGTACCCCCGACGATGGCGGTTGTCGTGCCCGGCGCCATTGTGAAGGAGATGCCGCTGAGAACGGGCTCCTGCGCTCCGGGGTACCGGAACTCCACGTCGCGCAGCTCGACGCGACCGGTGAAGGTCAGGTTGTCGTCGAGCGGCGAAGGCTCGTTGATCTCCGGGAGCGTGTCGAGCACCCGACGAATCCGCTCGCCCGCTGCCGACGCCCGCGGCACCATCATCAGCGTCATCACGGCCATCATCACCGAGCCGAGGATGAGGATGATGTAGTACTGGAAGGCAATCATGTTGCCGATCGGCATCGATCCGTCAGCGACGAGGTGCCCGCCAAACCAGATAGTCGCGACACTCGCCAGGTACATGATGAGCATGAGCGCTGGGATCATGAGCGCGAACAGTCTCGTCACCCGAAGCGCGGTCGCCGTCAGGTCCTCGTTGGCGTCGTTGAATCGAGCCTCCTCGTGCGCTGTCCGCACGAAGGCGCGGATGACCCGAATGCCGGTGAGGTTCTCGCGGAGGACACCGTTGACCTTGTCGATCTTCACCTGCATCGACCGGAACAAGGGAATCGCCTTGAAGATCATCAGGCTGATGACGCCGATCATCAGCGGAATCATGATGAGAAGCAGGGCCGACAGCTGAACGTTCTCGCGAATCGCCATCACTGCGCCGCCGACCGCAGTGATCGGTGCAAGAAGCATCATGGTCAGGCCGACCATGACGAGCATCTGCAATTGCTGCACGTCGTTCGTATTGCGCGTGATCAGCGAGGGCACCCCGAAATCGTGCATCTGGCTGAGTGAGAAGCTCTCGACCCTTCGAAACAGGTCGGCGCGGATGTCGCGCCCGAGGCGCATCGCGGTGCGCGCGCTGAAGTACACGGCAACGATCGCCGCAGCGCCGAGAACCGCCGATACGGCGAGCATCATCGCTCCCACCCGGATGATGTAGCCCGTATCCCCGGTGACGACTCCGTCATTGATGATGTCGGCGTTCAGGTTCGGCAGGTAAAGAGTCCCGACCGCCTGGACGAGGAGAAGGAACGCGATGAGGCCGAGGACCTTCTTGTGCGGCCTCAGGTACTCCACGAGGAGGTGGTTCACAGTGCTCCGCCCTCTCGTTGAGACCCCAGAGTACCTCCGGTGATCCTCACTCCTCGGGTGCGTTCACCATCGGCGAACGGCTCCGCTGGCCCCACGCGACGCAGCCCACGACGACTAGTGCCGCCGCGACCGTGATGGCGTTGACCTGCTCGCCCAGCAACAGCGCGGACCACAGCAGGGTCAGCAGTGCCTGCAGCTGCTGCACCTGGCCGCCGTACGCCGCGCCGGCCAAGGACAGGCCCCGGTACCACGCGAAGAATCCGAGGTACATCGACGAGACGCCGAGCAGGATGAGGGAGCCCCACTCGACCGCTGTGGTGTCATAGTTGCCCGAGGTGGCGATCCACAGGATGACGGAAGCCGGGATCGTGACCGGGAGGGCGAGCACGACAACCCAGGAGATCACCTGCCACCCGGGCATCACCTTGGTGATCGCCGCGCCCTCGACGTAGCACCATGACGAGCTGAGCACCGCACCCACGATGAGCAGGTCGGCAATCGCATCGCCGCCTTCAGCGCCACCGCGCGAGACCGCGAATCCGAGGAGGGCGAGAGTGCCGACTCCCGCCGCGATCCAGAACTGGCGCGGCACGCGCTCGTGCATGCGGAGCACGGCGAACATCGCCGTCGTCAGCGGCATGAACGCGGCGATCACTGCCGCGTGGGCCGACGTCGTGCGCTCGAGTGCCAGGGCCAGGAGGATCGGCCAGCCGAATACCGCGCCCAGCATCGTGAAGATCAGCGGCTTGAGATGCTCGCGGGCCGGCCACGGGACGCGTCGCAGCAGGAGCAAGAACGCGGCCAGCGCGCCGGCGATGACGGCTCGGCCGGTCGCGGTCAGGAACGGATCGAAGCCGCCGACCGCGACCTTGGTGAGCGGAAGCGAGAAGGAGAAGAGAAGGACTCCAAGAAAGGCCCACCACAGCCCGGCGCGATGCCGGCTGTCCATGGGAACGCGAACAGCGCTGTCAGGCGAGATCGACGGCCTTGCCCGAGTGCGCACCGATCTCCGCGACGATGGCGTCGATGCGATCGGCGGGAACCGCCGAGTCGACAGTCAGGACGATGAGCGCATGGCCGCCCTCATCGCGGCTGACCTGCATGCCGCCGATGTTGACGCTGGCCTCGCCGAGCACCCGGCCGACCACCCCGACGACTCCGGGACGGTCGTGGTAGCGGAAGAACGCCATGTGCTCGCTCACCGGAACGTCGACGTCGAACGTGTCGACCTCGACGAGCTTGCCGACATCGCGCGCTCCCGCGACGGTGCCCGCCACGGTGACTTTGGTGCCGTCGGTCTGCGTCAGCGTGACCCGAAGCAGTGAGCGGTAGTGCTCGCTCGTGCGGTCGGTGGTTAGCGCCACCTCGACGCCACGCTGCTCAGCCAATACCGGCGCGTTGACGAACGACACCGGGTCGTGGACGAGCATCTGGAACACGCCCTTGAGTGCGGAGAGCTCGAGCACGCGAACGTCGTGGTCGGCGATCTCACCGAGCGCCTCCACGTCGACACGCACGACTGCAGAGCCGGCCAGCCCGCAGGCGATCGCGCCGAGGCGCTCCGCCAGCGGCAGCATGGGCTTGATCGACTCGTCGAGCTGACCACCCTGCACATTCACGGCATCGGGGACCAATTCGCCGGACAGAGCCAGGCGCACGGACTTCGCCACCGCGATGCCTGCCTTCTCCTGCGCCTCGTCGGTGGACGCACCGAGGTGCGGCGTGGCGACCACGTTTTCCAGGCCGAAGAGCGGGGAGTCGGTGCACGGCTCCTTCGCGTAGACATCGAGTCCGGCGCCGGCCACGCGGCCGTCGACGAGGGCGTCGTACAGCGCCTTCTCGTCGACGATGCCACCGCGAGCGGCGTTGATGATGTGCACGGTCGGCTTGACCTTGTGCAGCTCGGGATCACCGATGAGTCCGACGGTCTCGGGGGTCTTAGGCAGGTGGACCGTGATGAAGTCGCTCTCCGCGAGGAGTTCGTCGAGAGTCACCATGCGCACGCCGAGCTGCGCGGCGCGAGCCGGCTGCACGTAGGGGTCGTACGCGATGAGCTTCACGCCGAAGGCGCTCATGCGCTGTGCGACGAGCACCCCGATGCGTCCTAGACCGACGATGCCGAGCACCTTGTCAGCAACCTCGACGCCGGTGTACTTCGAGCGCTTCCACTCCCCGTTCGACAGCGCGGAACTGGCGGGAACCACGTTGCGAGCCGAGGCGAGCAGTAGCGCGACGGCAAGCTCCGCCGCACTGACGATGTTCGAGGTCGGCGCATTGACGACCATCACGCCGGCAAGTGTGGCTGCCTTGATGTCGACATTGTCGAGTCCGACACCGGCTCGCGCGATGACCTTCAGCTGCTTCGCCGCCGCGATCGCTTCGGCGTCGACCATGGTCGCCGATCGGACGAGGATCGCATCAACGTCGACGATCGCGGACAGCAGCGCTGTGCGATCGGCACCGTCGCACTCGACGATCTCGAAGTCCGGCCCGAGGGCCTCGACGGTGGCGGGAGAGAGCTCTTCGGCGATGAGTACGCGGGCCTTGGTCACCGACGGAGTCTATCGGTGACCCAATCCGCCTACCGAGCGGCTGTGCCCTCCACGTAGTCGTCGTCGCCAGTGCTGACCCAGCTCATGAGGCCGCGAAGCTCGCGCCCGACGCCCTCGATCTGGTGCTGCTCACCCTTGGCGCGAAGCGCCTTGAACTCCGGGCCGCCGGCGGCCTGGTCGTCCATGAAGCGCTGGGCGAAGGAGCCGTTCTGGATGTCGGTGAGGACGGCCTTCATGTTCTCCTTGACGTGCGGGTCGATGACCCGCGGGCCGGAGACGTAGTCGCCGTACTCGGCCGTGTCGGAGACGCTCCAGCGCTGCTTGGCGATTCCGCCCTCGTACATGAGGTCGACGATGAGCTTCAGCTCGTGCAGGCACTCGAAGTACGCGACCTCGGGCTGGTAGCCGGCCTCAACGAGAGTCTCGAAGCCGTACATGACCAACTGCGAAGCGCCGCCGCAGAGCACGGACTGCTCGCCGAACAGGTCGGTCTCGGTCTCCTCGGTGAAGGTGGTCTTGATGCCACCGGCGCGAAGGCTGCCGATCGCGGCGGCGTAGGACAGGGCCAGCGGCCACGCGCCGCCGGTCGCGTCCTGCTCGACGGCGACGATCGCGGGGACGCCGCGGCCGGCGACGTACTCACGGCGCACCAGGTGACCGGGGCCTTTCGGCGCAACCATGCACACGTCGACGAAGGCCGGCGGCGCGATGTAGCCGAAGCGGATGTTGAAGCCGTGCGCGAAGAAGAGTGCGTCGCCCTCCTGCAGGTTCGGCTCGATGGACTCCTTGTAGAGCTTCGACTGCACCGGATCGGGCACGAGGATCATGATCACGTCGGCCTCGGCGGCCGCCGTCGCGGGATCCACCACGCGAAGTCCGGCCTCCTCGGCCTTGGCGCGGCTGCTCGAGCCCTCGGCCAGGCCGACGCGGACGTCGACACCCGAGTCGCGAAGCGACATGGCGTGGGCGTGACCCTGACTGCCGTAGCCGATGACCGCGACCACGCGGTTCTGGATGATGGACAGGTCGGCATCGGACTCATAGAACAGTTCTGCGGCCACGGTGTGTCGTTCTCCTCTGGATTTGGTTGGTGATGAGGCTAGCGGGTGGGTATACGTCGTCAGGCTGAGCGCTCGACCGCGCGCACGGAACGGTCGGTGATCGAACGCGGACCCCGGCCCACGGCGACCATGCCCGACTTCACGAGCTCCTTGATGCCGAACGGCTCGAGGAGGCGCAACAGTGCGTCGAGCTTGTCGGAAGCGCCGGTGGCCTCAATCGTGACGGACTCGCTCGACACGTCGACGACCTTGGCGCGGAACAGCTGCGCGGTCTCGAGGATGTGCGAACGAGTCTCCATGTCGGCACGGACCTTGACGAGGAGGATCTCGCGCTGGACGGACGCGTCGGGATCGAGTTCGACGATCTTGAGCACGTTGATCAGCTTGTTCATCTGCTTGGTGACCTGCTCGAGAGGGAAGCCCTCGACGGACACCACGATCGTCATACGCGACACCTCGGCGATCTCCGTGGGGCCGACCGCGAGGGACTCGATATTGAAGCCGCGCCGCGAGAACAGGCTCGACACTCGGGCGAGGACGCCCGGCTTGTTCTCCACCAGGACGGAGAGCGTGTGCTTGGTCATCAGTCGTCAGAGCCCCAATCAGGTGCCATGGCCCGAGCGACCATGATGTCGTCGTTGCTGGTTCCGGCGGCGACCATCGGCCACACCATCGCGTCCGGGTGGACGACGAAGTCGATGACGACGGGCGCGTCGTTCATGCCCATGGCCTTCTCGATCGTGGTGTCGACCTGCTCGGGCGAGTCGCAGCGCAGTCCGTAGCAGCCGTACGCCTCCGCCAGCTTCACGAAGTCCGGGAAGCGATGGGACTGCAGGTCGGTGTTGGAGTAGCGCTCGTTGTAGAAGAGGGTCTGCCACTGTCGGACCATGCCGAGGTTGCCGTTGTTGATCAGGGCGACCTTGATCGGGATGTCATTGATCGTGCAGGTCGCCAGTTCCTGATTGGTCATCTGGAAGCAGCCGTCGCCGTCGATGGCCCACACGGTGGCATCGGGACGGCCGACCTTGGCCCCCATGGCCGCAGGGACCGCGTAGCCCATCGTGCCCAGACCCCCGGAGTTCAGCCAGGTGTTGGGCTTCTCGTACTTGATGAACTGCGCCGCCCACATCTGGTGCTGGCCAACTCCGGACGTGAAGATCGTGTCCTCGCCGGAGATGATGCCCAGTCGCTGGATCACGTACTGCGGTGACAGCGACCCGTCGCCGAGCTCCTCGTAGCCCAGCGGGTAGCTCTCGCGCATGCGCCAGAGCTGCGAGTACCACGCCTCATAGTCGCCGAACTTGCCCTCTGCCTGCTCGGTCTCGATCGCGATGATGAGTTCGGGGATGATCTCGGCGAGGTCGCCCACGATCGGCACGTCGGCCTGGCGGTTCTTGCCGATCTCCGCGGGATCGATGTCGGCGTGGATGATCGCCGCCTTCGGGGCGAAGCTGGACAACTTTCCGGTGACGCGGTCGTCGAACCGCGCGCCCAAGGTGATGAGCAGGTCCGACTTCTGCAGAGCACCGACCGCAGCCACCGTGCCGTGCATTCCGGGCATGCCCATGTGCAGGGGATGACTGTCCGGGAAGGCTCCGCGGGCCATCAGCGTGGTAACAACCGGAATGCCGGTGAGCTCGGCCAGCCTGCGCAGCGCGCCCGACGCACCGGCGCGGATCACGCCGCCGCCGACGTACAGCACCGGCTGCTTGGCGGCCAGGATCATGCGCGCGGCCTCGCGCACCTGCTTGGCATGCGGCCGGGTCACCGGGTGGTACCCGGGCAGGTCGATGGACGTCGGCCAGACGAACTCCGTCTCGGCCTGCAGCGCGTCCTTGGAGATATCGACGAGCACGGGACCTGGCCGGCCAGTGGACGCGAGATGGAAGGCCTCGGCGATCGCGCGGGGGATCTCGTCGGCGTTCGTCACCAGGAAGCTGTGCTTGGTGATCGGCATCGTGATGCCGCGGATGTCGGCCTCCTGGAACGCATCGGTTCCGATCGCGGCGCTGGGCACCTGGCCGGTGATCGCGACCATCGGGACCGAGTCCATGTTCGCGTCGGCGATCGGCGTGACGAGGTTCGTGGCACCGGGACCGCTGGTTGCCATGCAGACGCCGACGCGTCCGGTCGCGGCCGCGTAGCCCTCGGCGGCATGACCTGCGCCCTGCTCGTGGCGAACGAGGATGTGCCGTACCTTCACCGAGTCCATCAGCGGGTCGTAGACCGGGAGGATCGCACCGCCCGGAATGCCGAAGACCGTGCCCGCGTCCGCCGCCTCCAGCGACAGCACCAGGCTCTTGGCCCCACTGATCTTCTCGCCCATCACGTTCCTTCGTTCGTCTGGTCCCAATGAAAAACCCCCCGACCCAATACGGGTAACGGAGGGAGGCGCGGGGGTGACCTAGGTCAGCCCACGCGCCTGCTTACTACGAGAATTCGTGCCACGGGCGTCACAGTACTGCACTCTCCCCCGTCGTGTCACCCACCCCACGCGGGGATCAGTCGCAGACCGCGCCTTTGGATGCCGAGCCGACCAGCTTCGCGTACTTGGCGAGCACCCCTCGGGTGTAGCGCTGCGGCAGCGGGGCGAAGGTCGCCCGGCGGCGCTCGAGCTCGTCCTCATCGACGAGCAGGTCGAGGATGCGATTGGGGATGTCGATGCGGATCCGGTCTCCCGTGGCGACGAGTCCGATCGGGCCCCCGTCGACGGCCTCGGGTGCGACGTGTCCGACGCACAGGCCCGTGGTGCCGCCGGAGAACCGGCCGTCGGTGATGAGCATGACGTCCTTGCCCAGGCCGGCGCCCTTGATGGCGCCGGTGATCATGAGCATCTCGCGCATGCCAGGGCCGCCCTTGGGTCCTTCGTAGCGGATGACGACGACGTCGCCCTTCTGGATCGTCCCGTCCTCGAGTGCTGCCATCGCCGACTGCTCACGATCGAAGACGCGCGCGATGCCCTCGAAGGTGTCGACGGCGACGCCGGCATTCTTGACGACCGCACCCTCGGGCGCGAGCGTGCCGGACAGGATCGCGATGCCACCGCTCTTAGCCAACGCAGACTTGGACGCGTGCAGGATGTCGCCATCGGGATCGGGCGGATTGATGTGCGCGAGGTTCTCGGCCATCGTCTTGCCGGTGACGGTCAGGCAGTCACCGTGCATCAGACCAGCGTCGAGCAGGGCGCGCATGATCACCGGGACACCACCGACGCGATCCACGTCGGACATGACGTAGCGGCCGAATGGCTTGACGTCTGCGAGGAGCGGGACCTTCGAGCCGATCCGATGGAAGTCCTCGAGGTGGAGGTCGATGTCGGCCTCATGCGCGATGGCCAGCAGGTGCAGGACCGCATTCGTCGAGCCGCCGAACGCCATGACGACGGCGATCGCATTCTCCAGCGACTGCTTGGTGATGATGTCGCGAGCGGTGATGCCCTCGCGGATCAGGTTGACGACAGCCTCGCCCGAGCGACGAGCGAATCCGTCGCGCCTGCGGTCGACTGCGGGCGGCGCGGCCGACCCTGGCAGCGACATGCCCATCGCCTCGGCGGCGCTGGCCATGGTGTTCGCGGTGTACATGCCACCGCACGCGCCCTCGCCCGGGCAGATCGCGCGCTCGATCGTGTCGACGTCCTCGCGCGACATCAGCCCGCGCGCGCAGGCGCCGACGGCCTCGAAGGCATCGATGATCGTGACGTCGCGCTCGGAGCCGTCGGAAAGCTTGACGTGGCCGGGCAGGATCGAGCCGGCGTAGACGAACACCGATGCAACGTCGATGCGTGCGGCCGCCATCAGCATGCCGGGCAGCGACTTGTCACAGCCCGCGAAGTTCACCATTCCGTCGAGACGCTCGGCCTGCATGACCGCCTCGACCGAGTCCGCGATGATCTCGCGCGAGACCAGCGAGAAGTGCATGCCCTCGTGGCCCATCGAGATGCCGTCGGACACCGAGATCGTGCCGAACTGCATCGGGAACCCGCCTGCCGCGTGCACGCCCTCCTTGGCGTTGGTCGCCAGGCGAGCAAGTGACAGGTTGCACGGAGTGATCTCATTCCAGCTCGACGCGATGCCGATCTGCGGCTTCGGGAAATCCTCGTCGTTCATCCCGACCGCACGCAGCATCCCGCGCGCGGCGGCGCGCTCCAGGCCGTCGGTGACGTCCTTGCTCCGGGGCTTCATGTCGGTCATGAGCCACACACAATCGCGTCCTGAACCGCGAGCACACCCTTGAAGGTGTTGAGGAACGGCTTCGGCGCATTCTGGGTCGGCGTGACCCACGCGACCGGCGCCTGCGTGCGCTTGCCGGGCTTCGGCGGGAAGGCCTTCATCCAGACCTTCTTGACGACGACGTCCAGCGTGATCGTGGACTGCGAGGTGCCCGTCCAGCACGGCGACGCGAACTTCGACGCCTTGGCCGCAGCCTTCGTCGGCACCGAACCCGGCGTCAGCCCCTTGTACTGGAAGGCGATCAGCGGCTCGGCGTTGATCGCCGGGTTCCAGGAGGCATCAAGGGCGAAGGTCATGCCCGCGGTCATCTCGGTCGGCACCGTGAAGGTCGCGACTCCGTTCTTGACCTTGGTGACGGGACCGTTGTACGGCTTCGCGGTGTCGGATTGGAGCGTGCCGGGGCGGATCGTGCAGCCCTCGCAGCCGCTCACCGTCATGGTGATCGTCGTCTGCTGGACCGCGGCCGACGCGGGCTGCGTTACTGCCAGCATCGACAGGCCGAGGAGTGCCGTGACACCCAAGATGAACCCACGCTTCATGACCTACTCCTCCGTGACGCCGAGCCGCTCGAGCAACAGTGAACGTACCTTGCCCGCGTCGGCCTGCCCGCGGGTGGACTTCATGACGGCGCCGACGATGGCTCCCGCTGCCGCGACCTTGCCACCGCGGATCTTCTCGGCCACATCGGGCTGCGATGCGAGCGCCTCGTCGATGGCGGCAAGAAGTGCTGAGTCGTCGTTGACGATCGCCAGGCCACGCTTGGCAATGACCTCGTCGACGTCGCCCTCGCCGTTGATCACCCCGTCGAACACCTGACGCGCGAGTTTGTCGTTGAGGCTTCCGTCGGCGACGAGCGACTCAACGCGAAGGATCTGCGCGGGAGTCACGGGAACGTCGGACAGTTCGATCTCGCGCTCGTTGGCCGACCGCAGCAACTCGCCGGTCCACCACTTGCGGGCAGCGGCCGGCTCGACGCCGGCTTCGATCGTCGCCTCGACCAGTTCGAGCGCACCGCCATTGACGATGGTCTGCAGGTCGTGCTCGCTGATGCCCCACTCGGCCTGCAGCCGAGCGCGCTTGAGCGCCGGCAGTTCAGGAAGCGTGCCGCGAAGCTCCTCGATCCACTCCAACGACGGCGCGACGGGAAGGAGGTCGGGCTCGGGGAAGTACCGGTAGTCCTCGGCCTGCTCCTTGGAGCGGCCGGACGTGGACTTGCCCGTGTCCTCGTGGAAGTGCCTGGTCTCCTGGACGATGCGCCCGCCGGAGCGCAGGACCTCTGCCTGGCGAATGATCTCCGAGTGAACCGCGCGCTCGACCGAACGCAGGGAGTTGACGTTCTTCGTCTCGCTGCGGGTGCCCCAGGCGTCGCCGGGCAGGTTCAACGACACGTTGACATCGCAGCGAAGCGAGCCCTCCTCCATGCGCACGTCGGAGACACCGAGTGCTCGCATCAGATCGCGCAGTTCGGCGACGTAGGCCTTCGCAATCTGAGGTGCCAGCTCCCCCGCACCGACTACAGGCTTGGTGACGATCTCGATCAGCGGGATTCCCGCGCGGTTGTAGTCGACAAGGGAGTAGTCAGCACCGTGGATTCGACCTGTGGCGCCGCCCGCGTGCGTGAGCTTGCCGGTGTCCTCTTCCATGTGGACGCGCTCGATCTCGACGCGGAACATGCGCGGGCCGCTGTCGGTGTCGATGGTCACGTCGAGGTAACCGTCGAAGCACAGGGGCTCGTCGTACTGGCTGACCTGGTAGTCCTTGGGCATGTCCGGGTAGAAGTAGTTCTTGCGTGCGAAGCGACACCACGGAGCGATGCTGCAGTTCAGGGCCAGGCCCATGCGAATCGTCGACTCCACCGCGACGCGATTGACGACGGGCAGCGAGCCGGGCAGTCCGAGGCACACCGGGCACACGTGCGTGTTCGCATCGGCACCGAACGTGGTCGAGCAACTGCAGAACATCTTCGAGTTGGTGCCCAGTTCCACGTGCGTCTCGAGGCCGATGACCGGCTCGAACTCGGCGACGGCGCTGTCGTATTCGGCGCTGCTCACAGTGACGGCACCTCCTCGATCAGCAGATGTCCCCATCGGTCGACGAGTGCCTCCTCGAGGGCGGAGCCGACGAGGTACAGACGATCGTCGGCCATCGGCGGCGCCATGATCTGCAGTCCCACCGGCAGGCCGTCCTCCGGGGCGAGGCCGATCGGCAGCGACATCGCGGCGTTGCCCGCCAGGTTCACCGGGATGGTCGCGATGTCGTTCAGATACATCGCGATCGGATCGTCGACCTTCTCGCCGATCTTGAATGCGGTCGTCGGGGCGGTCGGGGAGATCAGCACGTCGACCTTCTCGAAGGCCGCGTTGAAGTCGCGGGTGATCAGGGTGCGAACCTTCTGCGCCTGTCCGTAGTACGCGTCGTAGTAGCCGCTCGACAGAGCGTAGGTGCCGATCATGATGCGTCGCTTGACCTCGGCTCCGAAACCCGCAGATCGCGTGAGGGACATGACCTCCTCCACCGAGTGCGAGCCGTCGTCGCCCGCGCGCAGGCCGTAGCGCATGCCGTCGAACCGCGCCAGGTTGCTGGAAGCCTCCGCCGGCAGGATCAGGTAGTAGGCGCCGAGCGCGTACTCGAAGTGCGGACACGACACCTCGACGACCTCCGCGCCAAGTTCCTCGAGGATGGCAACGGCCTCGGCGAAGCGCTGCGAGACGCCGGCCTGATAGCCCTCGCCGCCGAGTTCGCGGACGAGTCCCACGCGCACGCCGCGAACATCAGCCTTCTGCGCGGCGGCGACGACATCGGGCACGGGCGCATCGATCGACGTCGAGTCGCGCGAGTCATGCCCGGCGATCGCGGCGTGCAGGAGCGCGGTGTCCATGACGGATCGCGCGCACGGGCCGGCCTGGTCGAGGGACGAGGCAAGCGCGACGAGTCCGTACCGGGACACGCCTCCGTAAGTCGGCTTGACCCCGACCGTTCCCGTGACTGCCGCGGGCTGGCGGATGGATCCGCCCGTGTCCGTTCCGATGGCGAGCGGTGCCTCGAACGAGGCGATCGCCGCCGCCGAGCCGCCGCCGGACCCGCCGGGGATGCGATCGAGGTCCCATGGGTTGTGGCTGGGCCCGTAGGCGCTGTGCTCGGTCGACGAGCCCATGGCGAACTCGTCCATGTTCGTCTTGCCGAGAATGATCATGTCGGCGGCGCGAAGTCGTTCGACCACCGCCGAGTCGTACGGCGGACGCCAGCCTTCGAGCACCTTCGAGCCGCAGGTCGTGGGAACACCCTTCATCGTCAGGACGTCCTTGACCGCTATCGGCACACCAGCGAGCGGGCCGAGCCGCTCCCCTGCCGCGCGTCGACGGTCAACCGCACGCGCCGATTCGAGGGCCGCCTCGCCGGTGACCTCAAGGAACGCGTGCACGCGGTCGTCGACGTCGACGATGCGGTCGAGGTGGGCCTGGGTGACCTCCTCCGCGGAGACCTCGCCCTCGGCAATCGCGGCAGCAAGGACCGCAGCACTCTGACGGGTCAGTCCTGATTCAAGGCCGGTGCTCACGTCTACTCCTCGTCCAGGATGCGCGGCACCCGGAAGCGGTCGTCCTGCCACGCAGGAGCGCCTGCGGCAATGTCCGCGCGGTCGAGTCCGGGTCGAGCAACGTCGTCACGGAAGACGTTCTGCATGGGAATGGGGTGCGAGGTGGGCGGGATATCGTCCGCGGCGACCTCGGAGACGCGTGCGACGGACTGCAGGATCACGTCGAGCTGGCCGGCATAGTGGTCGAGTTCCTCGTCGGTCAGGTCGAGTCGGGCGAGGTGGGCCAGATGCTTCACATCGGCCCGCGTGAGCGCGGTCATGCGCCGATTCTATTGGCGCGCGTACGCGTGGATTCTCGGGCGCCCATTGTCAGGGGTAGTCGGTAGCGTCGTGTCATGTTGGCCCCGGTCCTCGACTCGCTGGATGAGTTCGACACGCATGCCGCCGACTCGCTGACCACCGACGAGGCACTTCGCCTGCTGGTCAACATCCAAGGAGCTCAGGCGCGACTGGCCGCGCTGGAGGCGTCCGCGTTGGTCGCTGCCGCCGGTGCGGTACGCGAGGTACTCGACGTCACCGTGCCCCAGATCGACGGTCGACTTGATCGTCTTCTCCACATCGAGGATGCCCTTGCTGAGGAGATCGCGGCCGCATTGCGCATCGCACCACGAACGGCTCGGACGAGGCTCGACTTCGCCCGCCAGCTTGTCGGCCCTCTAGCCGAAGTGCACGACCAGCTGAGGGCCGGGCGGATCACGTCCGGACACGCCGCGGCGATCGCACGCGAGGCAGCGCGACTCCCCCGGGCCATCGACGGGCAGGACGACCCGGAGCACGCCGAGCACTGCCGACAACTCCTCGAGTCTGTGGTGCCGTACGCGCTGACACACACCCCCGGCGAGACGGCCCGCAAGGCACGCGGCGTGGTCACTCGCATCGACCCGGACGGCGCGAGCAGGCGTCGTGAGCAGGCCAAGGTCCACGAGGACGTCACGGTCTGGGACGACGTCGACGGCCAGTCGGTCCTGTCCGCGCGCATGTCGACCCCGGACGCGTACGTGCTGCTAGCCGCCATCAACGCCGTCGCCCAGGATGACCGGTTCGTCGCACCGGATGCGTGCACGGCCGGCCAGCGGCGAGTGGCGGCGCTGAAGTCGCTCGCGCTGACGCACGCGACAGGCACGGACGGCGATGAGGTGCTGACATCAGCACGCACGACGGCACATATCGGCGTGATCGTGCCGCTGGAGGCCATGCTCGGTCTCAGCGATGAGCCCGCGCTGCTCATCGGATCGGGGCCGATCAGCGCGTCCGCTGCGAGGGACGTGATCGCGACCTGCGGTGTCGACTCGACCATGTATCGCCTCGTTGTCGACCCGGACGGGACGCTTCTGGACCTGGGTCGCCAGCGTTACGCGGTATCCGACGCACAGCGCGCATTCGTAGCGGCCCGCGACGTGACGTGTCGCTTTCCCGGCTGCGCCGCGCGCGCGATCACCTGCCAGATCGATCACGCGGTGCCCTGGGACGACGGCGGGCGCACGGACACTGCGAATCTCGGCGCACTCTGCGTGCGGCACCACCAGCTCAAGACTCATGCCGGCTGGGAGATCATCGAGTCGTCACCCGACGGGTCGTGCACGTGGCTGTCGCCGCTCGGCAGGGACTACCGGCGCGAGCCTGCGTTCGCCACGGCATGATCATCGCGTGAACATCGATGAGGTCCGCGATGAGTGGGACGCCGAGGCCGATGCGTACGACAGCGAGCCCGACCACGGGATGCTCGCCGACGCGACGCGTGAGGCATGGTGGCGCCTGCTCGAGACTCTGCTGCCGAGCGCGCCCTCGCGAGTAGCCGATCTTGGCTGCGGGACGGGCACCGTCTCGGTGCTGCTCGCCGAGCATGGGTACGACGTCACGGGCATGGACATCTCGCCACGCATGCTCGCTCACGCACGCGCGAAGGCTGATGCGGCCGGGCATGCGGTTCGATTCACTCTGGGCGATGTCGCCGACCCGGACGTCGAGGCGGCGAGTGTCGACGTCGTGCTGTCCCGGCATGTCGTCTGGGCGCTGCCTGATCCCGCCGACGCGATCAGGAACTGGCTTCAGCTGCTCGCTCCGCACGGCCGCCTGGTCCTCGTCGAGGGCCGATGGGGTGCGGAGGGATTGACGGCCGAGTCGCTGTCGCGCATCGTCGAGCCGCACGTGCGTGAGGTCAGGCTCGTCGCGCTGGACGATCCGCTGCTGTGGGGCAAGTCCATCGATGACGAGCGCTACGCGCTGGTCGCCGGGGTGTAGTCGAGGCCGAGCCGAGGACTATCCGGCGTCGCTGTCGACCACGAAGGTGAGCGCGCTGTCGAGGCCGTCGGCGAGCAGCGCCGCGAAGCCCTCGAGTCCGACGACGGGCACGCCGAGCGAGATCGCCTTGTCGAGCTTGGATCCGGCGTTCTCCCCCGCGACGACGAGGTCGGTCTTCTTCGACACCGACGATCCGACCTTGCCGCCGAGATCGGTGACCGCGGCGGCGGCAGAGTCGCGGGTGAAACCTTCGAGCGAGCCGGTGATGACCACAGTGATGCCGGCCAGCGGTTGCGGCCCGAGTTCCGCGCGCTCCTCTGCGAGACGAACGCCGCCCTGGCGCCACTTCTCGACGATCTCGCGGTGCCAGTCGAGGGCGAACCACTCCACGACCGCCTCGGCGATGATCTGCCCGACACCCTCGGTCTGCGCCAGTTCCTCGACGGACGAGGCCGCGATGGCATCGATCGACCCGACACTGCGCGCGAGCCCCTGCGCCGCGGTGGGCCCGACGTGCCGGATGGACAGCGCAACGAGAACCCGCCACAGGGCCTGGTTCCGCGCGTGCTCCAGATTGGCGAGCATCGCTCGCGCGTTCTCGGTGAGCTGAGGACCTTCCTCGCCCTTCGCGGGATCACGAGTGAAGAAGGGTGAGCGCAGCAGATCCTCGCGAGTCAGCAGGAACAGGTCACCCTCGTCGGCGACCAGGCCGTCATCGAGAAGTGCGATCGCAGCCTTGTAACCGAGTCCTTCAATGTCGAACGCACCGCGCGAGGCCACGTGGAACAGGCGCTCGCGTAACTGCGCGGGGCACGAGCGGGTGTTCGGGCAGCGGATGTCCTTGTCGCCCTCCTTGGCCGGCGCGAGCGCGGTTCCGCACTCGGGGCACTTCTTCGGCATGACGAACGCACGCTCGGAGCCATCGCGAGCGTCGATCACGGGGCCGAGCACTTCGGGAATGACATCGCCTGCCTTGCGCAGGAAGACCATGTCGCCGATGAGAACGCCCTTGCGCTCCACCTCGAATGCGTTGTGGAGCGTCGCCATCGACACGGTCGAACCGGCGACGCGCACCGGCTGCATGACCGCGAACGGGGTAACCCGGCCCGTGCGGCCGACGTTGACCTGAATGTTCAGCAGGCGGGTGCGGACGACCTCCGGCGGGTACTTGTAGGCAATCGCCCAGCGCGGTGCGCGAGAGGTCTCGCCGAGCTGATCCTGCAACGCGAACTCGTCGACCTTGATGACAACGCCGTCGATCTCGTGCTCGACATCGTGACGGTGCTCGCCGTAGTACTCGATGAACTCGATCGCGCCCTCCGCCGTGGGATGCACCTTCGCTCGCGCACTGACTGGCAGGCCGAGGTCGGCGAGCACCTCGTATCCCTCGCTCTGACGCGTGATCGAGATTCCGTCGACCGCGCCGATGCCGTGAACGGTGAGTTGCAAGGCGCGCAACCGGCCCAACGCGCGACCGAGGTCGGCCTCCAGCCTGCCGACGCGCGCCTCGGCGCGCTCCCCGCTCTTGGCCTCCGCACGCACCGCCGACAGCTCAGCCTCGCGCTTGTCGACGCGCTGACGCAGGCCACCAGCGGCGGCGTTGCGGGGATTGGCGAAGGCGGGCAGCCCCTGGTCGAGCTGCTCGGAGTTGATCCGTTCGAAGTCGACGAGAGGGAGGAAGACCTCGCCCCGGACCTCGAGCAGACGCGGGATATCGCGCCCGGAGGCCGAGCGAAGGCGCTGCGGGATCGAGGCGATGAACGAAGCGTTGTGGGTGACGTCCTCCCCCACTCGCCCGTCACCGCGAGTCGCGAGCGTACGCAGCCGACCGTCGACGTAGACCGCATCGATGGCGAGTCCGTCGATCTTCAGTTCGCAGAGCAGGTCCGGGATACGACCCAGGCCTCGCTCCACGCGGTCGAGCCAGGACCGCAGTTCGGCCTCGTCGAATGCGTTGTCGAGCGAGTAGAGCCGTTGCAGATGCTCGACGGGCTCGAACATCTCCCCGCGCTGCCCGCCGACGGTCTGCGTGGGCGACTCGCCGCTGACCAGCTGCGGCCAGGCCTGCTCAAGCTCCTCGAGCTCGTGGAACAGGACGTCGTATTCCGCATCGGAGAGTGTCGGGCTGTCGTCCTGGTAGTACTCGGTGCGGGCACCATTGATCTGGTCGACGAGCTCGGCCCAGCGTGCACGCGTCTTGGCCGGCGCTTTTTCGGGGCCGTCAGTTTCGGGGCCGTCAGTTTCCGGGCCGTCAGCGTCGTTCACCTGCGCCCCTTTCGGCGGTCTTCGGGCTCCTCGTCGTCGCGATCCTCATTCTTCACGACGCGTCCGACAGCCGCGCACGCACGCAACGCGGCGATCGCCCACGAGGGACTCGCCCCGGCCAGGCCGCACGCGGGCGTGATCGCCACCTGCTCAAGCCAGACCGGGTCGTCGAAGCCGATCCGATGAAGGACGTTTCGAAGCGGCGCGCTGGCGCGGGCATCTCCGATCGCCTCGCTCGATATTGCCGTGATGCAGCCCGCCAGGATTCCCGTTCCCGATTCCCACGCTCGGCCAAGTGCGTCATCGTGGATCGGGTCATCCTCGAGCCGGGTGAAGTCGAGGCTGACGAACTGCGCGCCCGCTGCACGGGCGAGATCCAGTGGCGCGTCGCTCGCGCAGCAGTGGATTCCGGCGATCGCCCCCACGTCATCGGCGGCGGCGAACACCCGCCCGAGTTCGCGCTCAGCAACCTGCACGTCGACAGCTCGATAGGACGACAGTCCGCTTGCCGTGCCGATGCGACCAGCCAGAACGGCGGGGAGCGAGGGCTCGTCCACCTGCACGACTATCGACGTGGCGAGCGGCATCCGACGTCGAAGGTCGGCCACCTGCATGCGCACGGCCTCCGCGAGTGCCGCCGCGATATCGGCAACAGCGGACAGGTCGCGCAGCGCCCGTTCGCCGGTGCGCAGTTCGATCATCGCGGCCAGGGTCCACGGCCCGGCGACCTGACACTTCACCGGTCCCGAATAGCCGAGGGAGATCTCCTCCAGCGCGTCGAGGTCCTCGCCGAGGAAGGACTGCGCGTGGCGCATCTGCTTGCCGAGGCCGGGCGCGAACCGCCAGCCCTGCGGTGTCGTCTCGAGCGCAAGGTTGGAGGCAACCGCGGTGAGCATCCCGCCTGTTCTCCCGATCATGTCCGATCCCGGTCCGCGCGCGGGCAACTCGGCGACGTGCACGAATTCCGGCAGCTCACCCGCGACGATCTTCGCGGTCTCCAGCGGAGAGGTTCCCGGGAAGGAGCCGACGGACGTCGCAACGGCCGGCGCCCAGGGGGTGCCGGTCACGCGACTGCGACGCGGCGAGTCAGATCGACAGTGGCGGATCCGACGACTCGAGTGCCGTCGTACATGACAACGGCCTGCCCCGCGGCGAGACCGCGGATCGGAATCGCGAGATCGACCACCAGGCGGTCGTCGATCATGCGGGCAACTCCGGGGACCGGCTCCCCGTGGGCGCGCACCTGAACCATGACGTCCATCGGATCGCGCGAGATCGCCGTGCCCGTCCACAGCGGACGGATGCCCTCGATGACATCGATATCGAGCATCTCCGCCGAGCCCACGGTGACACGATGGGTGGCGATGTCGACGTCTACGACGTAGCGCGGAGAGCCATCCTCGGTTGCCGTTCGGATGTTCAGGCCACGCCGCTGGCCGATCGTGAACGCGAAGGATCCGTCGTGTGTGGCGACCACGTCGCCGGTCTCGGCATCGACGATCTCGCCCGGCTGCTCACCTAGCCGACGCCGGAGGAACCCAGCGGTATCCCCATCGGGGATGAAGCAGATGTCGTGACTGTCGGGCTTGCGCGCGACGAGCAACCCGCGCGCCTCCGCCTCCTGACGCACCTGCTCCTTGAGATCCCCGCCAAGGGGGAACTGCGTGTGCTGCAACTGATGCCCGGTGAGTACCCCGAGGACGTAGGACTGGTCCTTGGTCGGATCCACGGCGCGATGCAGTTCGGGTCCGCTGGGGCCGTTGACAATGCGTGCGTAGTGGCCAGTGGCAACGGCGTCGAAGTCCATCGCCAGTCCGCGTTCGAGCACCGCGGTGAACTTGATCTGCTCGTTGCAGCGCATGCAGGGATTCGGGGTGCGGCCGTTTCGGTACTCGTCGACGAAGTCATCGATGACGTCGGCGGTGAACCGCTCGGACAGATCCCATACGTAGAAGGGGATCCCGAGCATGTCGGCAACTCGCCGGGCGTCGCGAGCGTCATCGAGAGTGCAGCAGCCCCGCGACTTGCCGCCGTGCTGACCGGACTGGCGGGACAGCGCGAGGTGCACGCCGACGACCTCGTGACCCTGGTCGACCATGCGAGCAGCGGCGACGGAGGAATCGACGCCGCCGGACATGGCCGCGAGCACGCGCATGTCAGCGAACCTGATGCGCGAGGGTGCCGGCACGACGAGCCCGCTCGACTGCAGCGGGCAGTGCGTCGATGACGGTATCGACATCGGCCTGGGTGCTGGTCTCACCGAGGCTGAAGCGCAACGAAGCCCGCGCAAGCGAGTCGTCCACGCCCATGGCGAGGAGCACGTGACTTGGCTCGGGAATCCCGGCCGTGCACGCCGACCCTGTCGAGCAGTCGATGCCGGCCGCGTCCAGCAGCATGAGCAGAAGGTCACCCTCGCAGCCGGGGAAGGAGAAGTGCGCGTTGCCGGGCAGTCGGTCCTCGACGCTGGTCGACGGGTCGCCATTGAGGATCGCTCCGGGCACCACCTCGAGCACTCCGCGGATCAGTCGCTCACGAAGGCGGATCAGGAGCTCGGCGCGGTCCCGCTGACCCTCGACCGCATGGGCGACCGCGACCGCGAAACCAGCGATCGCGGGCGCATCGAGAGTGCCGGAGCGGACCTCACGCTCCTGGCCGCCCCCATGCAGGACGGGGGTCAACTGCGCGCGCGGGTCGACAATGAGCGCGCCGACCCCGAATGGTCCGCCAACCTTGTGGCTGCTGATCGTCACCGCGTCAGCGCCGACGGCATTGAGGTCCAGCGGGAGCTGGCCGAGCGCCTGCACCGCGTCGGTGTGAAAGGGCACGCCGGCATCTCTGCACAACTGCGCGATGCGAGCAACCGGCTGGACGGTGCCGACCTCGTTGTTCGCCCACATCACGGTGCACAGCGCGACCTGGCCAGCGTCCGTCAGCTGTTCGACGATGTCGTCGATGATCACGCGGCCGACAGCGTCGACCCCGAGCCAGCGCGCATCGGCCCCCTGCTGGCGAGTGAGCCAGTCAACCGGGTCCAGCACCGCGTGATGCTCGATCGAGGAGGCCAGGATCCGGTTGCCGCCCATCGCATCGCGACGAGCCCAGTACAACCCCTTGACGGCAAGGTTGTCGGACTCCGTGCCACCCGAGGTGAAGACGACGGTGCTCGGCCGGACGCCCAGGTGCGTAGCGATCGACTCGCGCGATTCCTCGACGACCCGACGCGTTGCACGGCCGGAGGCATGCAGGGCGGATGCGTTCCCGAGCCGCTCGGCCTGCTCAAGCCAGGCGGCACGGGCTTCCGGCAGCATCGGAGCAGTCGCCGCATGATCCAGATACGCGCGAGTGCCCACGATCGGCAATCGTAGTCAACGATCCCGAACGCGCCCGCCCGCGTGGCGGAGCGGTCAGTGGGCGCGCTTGGTGATCTCGTCGGTGAGCTGGGGGACGACGGTGAAGAGGTCCCCGACGACGCCGTAGTCGGCGAGTTCGAAGATGGGCGCCTCGGGGTCCTTGTTGACCACGACGATGGTCTTGGACGTCTGCATTCCGGCGCGGTGCTGGATGGCCCCTGAGATCCCGTTGGCGATGTACAGCTGCGGGGACACGGTCTTGCCGGTCTGACCGACCTGGTACTGGTGCGGGTACCAGCCCGCATCGGTCGCCGCGCGCGAGGCGCCCACGGCAGCCTTCAGCGAGTCGGCCAGCGCCTCGATGACCGCGAAGCCCTCGGCGCCGCCAACCCCGCGCCCGCCGGAGACCACGATCGCGGCCTCGGCCAGGTCCGGGCGTCCACCCTTGGTGGCGGTGGTCGAGCCGGTGACGGTCGCCTTCGTCGCAGCATCCGACAGCGTCACGGTGACGTCCTGCCGTGCGGCGCCCGCGGGGGCGGGAACGGGGGGCGTGGAGTTCGGGCGAACCGTGATGATCGGCGTGCCCGCGGTGACCGTGGAGTGCACGACGGTCGAGCCGCCGAACACCGACTGCGTGCACGTCAGGTCCGCGGTGACCGCGACCGCATCGGTGATGACACCGGAGTTCGTCTTGACCGCCAGGCGACCGGCCGTCTCCTTGCCATCGGTAGATGAGGCCAGCAGCACCGCGGTCGGGGACTTCTCAGCGACCAGTTGCGCGAGGACCTCCGCCGCCGGGGCAACCGGATGCTCACCCAGGGCGGCATCGCCAGCGACGTAGATCGTCGCCGCACCGAACTCCGCGAGCACCGCCGAGGCGGCGTCGTCGAAGCCGGGACCCACCCACACCGCGGACGGCGTGCCCAGATCACGAGCCAACGTCAACAGTTCCGTGGTCACCTTCTTGACCGAACCACCGGACTGCTCAACCAGAACCAGAACCTCACCCATGACTACGTCTCCTTCGCTGAACGTCGAATGCCTGCTGGCTCTAGATGAACTTGTGCTCGGCGAGGAAGCCGGCGATCTTCGTGCCACCGTCGCCCTCATCGGTGACGATCGTTCCCGCGGCCTTCGGCGGACGCGCCGCGAAGTCGACCACCGTCGACCACGACGCCGACAGGCCCAACTTGCTGGCATCCAGCCCAGCCTCGGCCACGGTCAGCGTCTCCACCGGCTTCTTCTTCGCCGCCATGATCCCCTTGAACGAGGGGTAACGCGGCTCGTTGATCTTCTCCACGACACTGACCACCACCGGGGTGGACGCGGTCACCGTGTCGAACCCGGACTCGGTCACCCGCTGCACCGTCACATCACTGCCCACGACCTCGACCTGCTGGGCGAACGTCAACTGCGCATACCCCAGCCGCTCGGCAACCATCGCCGGCACCACACTCATCCGCGCATCCGTGGACTCCGACCCGAACACCACCAGATCGAATCCGCGGCCGGACAACACCTCGGCCAGCGCGTAACTCGTCGCGAGCGCATCCGAGCCAGCGAACGCCCCGTCGACCAGATGCACCCCGGCGTCCGCACCCATGCTCAGCGCCTTGCGCACCGTCTCCGCAGCCTTCTCCGGGCCCATCGTCACCACCGTGACCTCACCACCATGAGCCTCCGCCAGCCGAAGCGCCTCCTCGACCGCGTACTCATCAAGCTCGTTCATCACCCCATCAGCCGCCTCACGATCCAACGTGGCATCACCAGGACGCAGCACCTTCTCCGCCCACGTATCCGGCACCTGCTTCACGCACACCGCGATCTTCACGACGACTCCCTCTCGACTTAGTTACTGGTCAGTAATATACGGCCGGGCCGCGATGCCCGCTAATTGCCGGTGAACTCTGCCTTGCCAGGTCCGCTCTCGATGAACGAGGACATCCCGATCGTCCGGTCGTCGGTGGCAAACAGCGCGGAGAACTGCAGGCGCTCGATGGCCAGGCCGGTCTCGAGGTCGGTCTCGATGCCCCGATCGATCGCCTCCTTCGCGGCGCGCATCGCGAGCGCCGGGCCGCGTGCCAGTCGCGCCGCCAACTCGGCGGCCGCCGTGTAGGTGTCGGTCGCGGGAACAACGCTGTTGACCAGACCGATCTGCAGTGCCTCGCTCGCATCGACGAATCGCCCGGTGAGGATGATCTCCTTCGCGCGCGACACCCCTACGAGCCGCGGCAGCCGCTGCGTTCCGCCCGCTCCGGGGATGATGCCGAGCAGGATCTCAGGCTGGCCGAGCTTGGCGTCATCGGCCGCGATGCGGATGTCGCAGCACATGGCCAACTCGCAGCCGCCGCCGAGCGCGTAGCCCGTGACCGCGGCGATGGTGGGCTGCGGGATCCGCGTGACCGCGGTGAATGCGTCCTGCAGTCCGACGGATGCACGGACCATGTCCTGGTACGTCATGCCGGCCATCTCCTTGACGTCGGCGCCGGCTGCGAAGAGCTTGGGTCCGCCGTAGAGGATGACCGCGCGGACCTCTGCGCGCGCACTGAGCTCCTTCGACGCAGCCGCGATCTCCTGCTGCATCTGGATGCACAAGGCGTTCATCGGCGGACGCGTCAAGGTGATCGTGGCCACGGGGCCGTCGACCTCAACCGCAATGAATTCGGGCATGCGCCGTACCTGCCTTTCGCGAGGACGAGTCGAGCGTAGTGGTGCGGATTTGCCACATGCTTATCGCCTGTAGCGTGTGCGAGTGGCCGGACACTCGATGGGCTGGGATCCCCTTGGCGTGACTCCCGACGGCCACGGTGGAGCGAACGTCGCGATCTGGGCGCAGGACGCAGACTCGGTCGACTTGTGCGTGTTCGACGATGCGGGCGTCGAGCACCGGATCCCGCTCGTCGAGAAGGTCTTCAACGTGTGGCACGCGCACGTGCCAGACCTCTCCGCGGGAACCCGGTACGGATTCCGCGTGGCCGGCGAGTGGAATCCCGGGCGCGGCCAGCGGTGGAACCACCACAAACTGCTACTCGATCCCTACGCGAAGGCGATCGAGGGCGAGGTCCAACTCGATCCGGCGATCTTCGCTCACGTCGGCAGCGACGACCTCGTGATGAGCACGTCCGACTCGGCGCCGTTCGTGCCTCGGAGCATCGTCGTCGACGACTGGTTCGACTGGGGTGACGATCGGTCGCCGGGCACGGCCTGGGGCGACACGGTCATCTACGAGACGCACGTGCGAGGGATCACCAAGCTGCATCCGTCGATCCCCGAGCATGAGCGAGGAACGTACGCGGGCCTCACGCACCCGGAGGTGCTCGAGCACCTCACGACGCTCGGCGTGACCGCGATCGAACTGCTTCCTGTGCACCATTTCGTCAATGAGACGCACCTGCTCGAACTGGGCCTGACCAACTACTGGGGCTACAACTCGATCGGCTACTTCGCACCGCATTCGGAGTACTCGTCGACTGGCGCGCGCGGCGGTCAGGTATCGGAGTTCAAGCGCATGGTGAAGGCGATGCATGCCGCCGGACTCGAGGTGATCCTCGACGTTGTCTACAACCACACAGCCGAGGGCAACCAGCTTGGCCCGACGCTCAGCTTCCGCGGCATCGACAACGACGACTACTACCACCTGCAGGCCGGCGGTCGGTACTACGCGGATTACACCGGATGCGGCAACACCCTTGACGTATCCAAGCCGCACGTCCTGCAACTGGTCATGGACTCGCTTCGTTACTGGGTGCTGGAGATGCACGTCGACGGATTCCGGTTCGATCTCGCTTCGGCGCTCGCGCGGTCATTCAACGACCTGAACATGCTCGGCAACTTCATGACCACCATCCAGCAGGATCCGGTCCTTCGCCGGGTCAAGTTGATCGCCGAGCCCTGGGACGTCGGACCCGGCGGCTACCAGGTCGGGGAGTTCCCGCCGCTGTGGACGGAATGGAACGACAAGTACCGCGACAACATCCGCGACTTCTGGCGCGGCCGCACCGCCGTCGGTGAACTCGGCTGGCGACTGACCGGCTCGGCTGACCTCTATGCAAGCGATGGGCGTCGCCCCTTCGCGTCCATCAACTTCGTCACCGCTCATGACGGATTCACGATGCGTGATCTCGTCTCCTACGAGCGCAAGCACAACGACGCGAACCTCGAGGGAAATCGCGACGGCACGGACAACAACCGCTCGGCGAACAACGGCGTCGAGGGCGAGACGAGCTACCCCGTGATCAACCTCGTGCGACACCAGCAGATCCGAAACTTCCTCGCCACACTGCTGCTGTCCACGGGCGTGCCGATGATCAACGGCGGCGACGAGTTCGGCCGCACGCAGGGCGGGAACAACAACGCCTACTGCCAGGACAACGAGATCTCCTGGTACGACTGGAACTGGGAGCCGTGGCAGTCCGAACTGAAGGTGTTCGCGAGCAAGGTGCTCGACCTGCGCCGCGAGCACAGCGCGTTTCGCCAGCGGTACTACTTCGACGGCCGACCCCTCCATGATGGCGGCCCGAAGGATCTCGCGTGGATCGGTTCCGATGGACGCGAGATGGCTGAGAGCGCCTGGCACGCGCCATACAACCGCACGCTGGGCATGTATCTCGCTGGCGCGGTGCACTCTGACGACGACGGGAACGTGAAACTGGAGGAGTCCTTCCTCATCCTGCTGCACGCGGGAGACAAGCCCGAACCCTTCACCCTCCCCGGCGCTCCCTACGGACGGGAGTACCAGCGCACCATCGACACCGCGACAGGGCAGGCAGCGCCGTCCGGTCCACCGATCACGGCGGGATCGGTCCTCACGCTGCGACCGCGCCAGCTGGTCGTGCTGCGCGCAATCGGATAGCTGCTACGCGGTGGCGGTATCGACCACAGCGGTCACGTCGGCCGGCACCGTCTGCAAGCCCAGTTCGTACGGCGTCGCCAGCCCGTCATGCTTGGGCAGGACCCGGACGGTGTAGCCGAACGGGCCGTTCTTGTCGAGGGTGACGACCAGCCGGTACTCCCAGTGGTCGCCGTCGACCTTCTCGCCAACGACCATCGCGGCGTGCTCGGGCTTGGTGATGCGATCGTCGGAGTCGACCCGTCCGAAAACGGTCTCCACGACGACGTCGTCAGGGGTGAGCTCGCCCAGGTCGACCAGCGCGCGGACGGTGATCGGCGAGCCGAGTACGACCGCGTGCCCGACTCCGTCGGCCTCGACGTGCTCGATGTGAATGCCCGCCCAACTCGCGCGTGCCTTCTTCTTCCACGACGACAGGTCGCGGGCGAGGGCGTAGTCGGAGATGTCCATCGTTCGGGAGGCCTGGGCGGCCGGGATGTAGAGCCGCTGCACGTACTCAGCGAGCATGCGCGTGGCGAGAACCTTCGGGCCCAGCGTGCGGATGGTGTGCTTGACCAGCCTGATCCAGCCGGCCGGCAGGTCGTTGTCGTCACGCGCGTAGAAGGTCGGCGCGACCGAGTTCTCGATGAGCGCGTACAGGGCCTCGGCCTCGATGTCGTCGCGGCGATCGGGATCGTCGACGCCGTTGGCCGTCGGGATCGCCCAGCCGTTCTCGCCGTCGTACCACTCGTCCCACCACCCGTCGAGGATCGACAGGTTCAAGGCGCCGTTGAGCGCGGCCTTCATTCCCGACGTCCCGCTCGCCTCGAGCGGACGGATCGGGTTGTTGAGCCACACATCGCACCCGGGGTACATGACTGTGGCCATGCCGATGTCGTAGTCGGGCAGGAACACGATGCGCTCGCGCACGCCCTCCTGGTCCGCGAACTTCACCAGTTCCTGGATCAGCTTCTTGCCGCCCTCGTCAGCGGGGTGCGCCTTGCCTGCGACCATGAGCTGCACCGGGCGGTCCGGATCGGTGAGCAGCGCGGTAAGCCGCTCCGGATCGCGCAGCATCAAGGTCAGTCGCTTGTACGACGGCACCCGCCGCGCGAAGCCGATGGTCAGGACGTCGGGGTCGAAGACGTTGTCGATCCAGCCGAGCTCTGCCTCGCTGGCACCACGGCCGACCCACGATTCCCGCAGACGCGATCGCACCATGTCGACGAGCTCCTTGCGCAGGAGTCTCTTGGTCGCCCATAGCTGCGCGTCAGGGGTACTCGCGATGACGTCCCAGCCCGAGGCATCGTCGATTGACGCACCGTTCGCGAGCTCGAGGATCTGGCGAGCGGCCCAGGTGGGCGCGTGCACGCCATTGGTCACCGAAGTGATGGGGACGTCGTCGGCGTCGAAACCGGACCACAGTCCCGAGAACATGCCCCGCGACACCTGGCCGTGCAGCAGGCTCACGCCGTTCGCCCGCTGCGCCAGGCGCAGGCCCATGACGGCCATGTTGAACACGGCCGGGTCGCCGCCCTCGAAGTTCTCGGTGCCCAGGCTGAGAATGCTGTCGATCGGCACCCCGTCGGTGGCGTTGTCGCCGCCGAGGTACTGCTTGACGAGCTCGATCGGGAATCGGTCGATGCCCGCGGGGACCGGCGTGTGGGTGGTGAAAACCGTGCCGGCCCTGCTGATTTCCAGCGCGTCGTCGAAGCTGAGAGTCGAGTCCTCGTGGATGAACTCGCGGATGCGCTCGATGCCCAGAAAGCCTGCGTGCCCTTCGTTCGTGTGGAACACCTCGGGCGCCGCATGGCCGGTGATGCGGCAGAACGCGCGGATAGCCCGCACGCCACCGATGCCGAGCAGCATCTCCTGCTGCAGTCGGTGCTCGCCGCCGCCGCCGTAGAGCCGGTCGGTGATCTCGCGCTCCGCGGGAGCGTTCTCCTCGACATCCGAGTCGAGCAGCAGGAGAGGAACGCGGCCAACCTGGGCAACCCAGATGCGAGCCGCGATCGAACGCCCGCCGGGCAGGCCCACGGTGATGCGTGCCGACGCGCCATCGGGCTCGCGGAGCACCGAGACGGGGCTGCCGTCGGGGTCGGTGACCGGGTAGCGCTCCTGCTGCCAGCCGTCACGCGACAAGGACTGCTTGAAGTACCCGGACCGGTAGAACAGCCCAACTGCGACGATCGGCACGCCCAGGTCGCTGGCCGTCTTGAGGTGGTCGCCGGCGAGGATGCCCAGGCCTCCGGAGTACTGCGGGAGAGCCGCGGCCAGCCCGTACTCCGGAGAGAAGTACGCAATGGCCTTGGGGGCATCAGCACCGAGGGACTGGAACCAGCGGTCCGATGTCAGGTACTCGCCCAGGTCCGCGGAAGTCTGGGTGACCCACTCCACGAACCCGGCATCAGCGGACAGCTCGTCGAGGCGCTCCGCGGAGACCTCACCGAGCAGCCGAACAGGGTCGCAGCCACCGCTCTCCCACAACTCGGGGTCGATCGCGGCGAACACATCGCGTGTTCGCGGATCCCACGACCAGCGCAGGTTGATGGCGAGTTCCTCGAGTGCGGCGAGGTTCTCGGGCAGGACCGTGCGGACGGTGAATCGGCGAATGGCTCTCACCCGGGACACGGTAGTGCCCGACATGAGGCGGGAACCTCACGGGGATGTTAATTCCGGCGCACATTTGAGTGGATCTTGCAGGACGCGCAAGTTCTTGCTGTCCCCGTCGGGGATACGCTTTCGCCATGGGGAACCCCCGTGTGCGCCAGTCGGGAGCGAAGCCGCCCCAGTCGTGGACCGGATCGCTGCTGCCCGCTCCCCCTCAGCTCGTGGGGCGCTTTCCCATCAGTGACGTGTCTCCGGTCAGCGTGGGCGGCCGGAGGCCCGCCGCCGCCGCGGTCGGCGAGGCGATTCCGATCCGGGCCACGTCGTTCCGCGAGGGCCATGACAGCCTCGGACTGACCGCGATCCTGCATCGGCCCGATGGCGCGATCGCCCAGACGGTTCGGATGACCCCCGAGTCGAACGGCCTGGACACCTGGGCGGGCACGGTGCGCCCCGACGCGATCGGCGACTGGTCATTCACGATCGAGGCGTGGGGCAGCCCGTGGGACACCTGGGTGCACCGCGCGACGATCAAGATCCCCGCTGGCCTGGACGTCGACCTCGAGTTCGCCGAAGGGGCGATCCTCCTCGAGCGCGCCGTCGACCTGCACGTGGTCGATACCCCCGAGCGAATCCTCCTGACGAAGACCGCGCTCATGCTGTCCGCGCCGAAGAACTCGGCGCAGGCCCGGCTGGCGGCTGCCACCGATCCCGCTGTTGCCCGGCTCATGGCCGCCCACCCGATTCGCGAAGGGGTCACGACGAGCGGTCCCTGGCCGCTGCGGGTGCAGCGCCGACGTGCGCTCGTCGGAGCCTGGTACGAGTTCTTCCCGCGCAGCGAGGGCGCTCGGCAGAAGCCGCCACGCTCGGGGACACTGCAGACGGCGGCGAAGCGGCTCGACGCGGTCGCCAAGATGGGCTTCGACGTCGTCTACCTGCCGCCCGTCCACCCCATCGGCCGGGTCAACCGCAAGGGCCCGAACAACACGCTCACCCCGGCGAAGGCCGACCCGGGCTCACCATGGGCGATCGGTTCGGCCGAAGGCGGCCACGACGCGATCCATCCGGACCTGGGCACGATGACGGACTTCGACGAGTTCGTCGCTCGTACCGTCGACCTGGGCATGGAAGTGGCGCTCGACCTTGCGTTGCAGGCCGCGCCCGATCACCCGTGGGTCAGCACGCATCCAGAATGGTTCACCACGCGGGCCGACGGCACGATCGCGTACGCGGAGAACCCGCCGAAGAAGTATCAGGACATCTACCCGCTCAACTTCGACAACGATCCCGAGGGCCTGTATGCCGAGGTCGAGCGCGTGGTCCGCTTCTGGATGGACCACGGGGTGCGGATCTTCCGAGTCGACAATCCGCACACCAAGCCGCTGTGGGTCTGGGACCGGCTGCTGACGTCGATCTTCCAGACCGATCCCGACGTCCTGTTCCTTGCCGAGGCGTTCACGCGTCCGCCGATGATGCGAGCACTCGCGGAGGTCGGCTTCCAGCAGAGCTACACCTACTTCACCTGGCGGAACTCGCGCCAGGAGATCGAGGAGTACGCCAGCGAGCTCGCCGGGCCGGCCGCGGCGTACATGCGACCCAACTTCTTCGTCAACACCCCGGACATCCTCCCGGAGTACCTGCAGCATTCGGGCCCGGCCGGGTTCGCGATCCGCGCCACACTCGGCGCAACGCTCTCCCCGACGTACGGCGTCTATTCCGGATTCGAGCTGTACGAGTGCGTTCCGGTTCGCCCAGGCAGCGAGGAGTACCTCGACTCCGAGAAGTACCAGTACCGCCCTCGCGACTGGGCGCTGGCACGCAAGCAGGCGCGGACGCTGGCGCCCTACCTCACCCAGCTCAACGCCATGCGCAAGCAGCATCCGGCCCTGCAGGACCTGCGGTCGCTCAGGTTCCACAACACAGACAGCAACGACGTGATCGCCTTCTCGAAGACCGACGGCGCCGACACGATCCTCGTCATCTGCACGCTGGACCCGTATGGCGAGCGCGAGGCGACCGTGTGGTGGGACATGGACGTCATTGGCCTGCCCGAGGACGCGCTGTTCAGTGCGCACGATCTCGTGACTGACGCGACATGGACGTGGGGTTCACGCACCTACGTTCGACTGCGACCATGGGACAACGTCGCGCACGTCGTCCATGTCCAGAGCGTCTGACCGTCAACCGAAACAAGACCGGAGCCCAGATGTCGCAGCCAACGCCCGGCGCCGTACCGCGCGACGTGTCCGTGCTCGACCTCGACCGATTGGTCGACGGCTGGCATCACGACCCGCACTCGATCCTCGGCCCGCACCTCGACGCCGGTGTCGTGACGATTCGCGTGCTGCGCCCGGGCGCCGAGGCGGTCACCGTTGTCACGCCGGACGGCCAACTGCCACTCGAGCATGAGCACCGTGGGATCTGGGTCGGCGCATGGACGCTCCCGGTCGTGCCCGATTACTCCGTCGACGTCGAGTACGACGGTGCGATCGTGCCCAGCGATGACCCCTTTCGATTCCTGCCGACTCTCGGCGAGATCGACCTTCACCTGATCGGCGAGGGCCGCCACGAGCAGCTGTGGCAGGTCCTCGGCGCGCATGTCCGCGCGTACCAGACCAGCCTGGGCGTCGTGTCCGGCGTCTCGTTCGCCGTGTGGGCTCCCAATGCCCAGGGCGTGCGTGTTGCCGGTGACTTCAACTTCTGGGATGGCACCGCGCACCCCATGCGCTCGCTCGGCAGCACGGGAATCTGGGAGATCTACGTTCCCAACATCGGCAACGGCACGATCTACAAGTTCCAGATCCTGGGCCGTGACGGCCAGTGGCGCGAGAAGGCTGATCCGTTCGCCTTCGCGACCGAGGTGCCGCCGGCCACCGGGTCGGTTGTGTACACGACGTCCTACGACTGGTCGGACGACGCGTGGCTCGACAAGCGCCAAGCAACCGACCAGCACGAGCGCCCGATGTCGATCTACGAGGTCCACCTTGGCTCGTGGCGCGTCGGCCTGGACTACCGCGAGCTGGCCGTCGAGTTGACCGAGTACGTGCGCGACGCCGGCTTCACCCACGTGGAGTTCCTCCCGGTCGCGGAGCATCCGTACGGTCCGTCATGGGGCTACCAGGTCACGTCGTACTTCGCTCCGACCTCGCGCTTCGGCAAGCCCGACGACCTGCGCTTCCTCATCGACACTCTCCACGACGCGGGCATCGGCGTACTCGTCGACTGGGTTCCCGCGCACTTCCCGAAGGACGACTGGGCCCTCGCGCGCTTCGACGGGACCGCGCTGTACGAGCACGCCGACCCGCGACGCGGCGAGCAGCCGGACTGGGGAACCTACGTCTTCGACTTCGGCCGCTCCGAGGTGCGCAACTTCCTCGTCGCGAACGCGCTGTACTGGCTGGAGGAGTACCACGTCGACGGCCTGCGCGTCGACGCCGTCGCGTCGATGCTGTATCTGGACTACTCGCGCAAGGAAGGCGAGTGGTACCCGAACAAGTTCGGCGGGCGGGAGAACCTCGAGGCGGTCGCCTTCCTCCAGGAGATGAACGCCACCGTCTACAAGCGGGTCCCCGGGGTCACGATGATCGCCGAGGAGTCGACCGCTTGGCCGGGAGTCACGCGACCCACGTTCGTTGGCGGGCTGGGGTTCGGCTTCAAGTGGAACATGGGCTGGATGCACGACAGCCTCGACTACATCTCGCACGAGCCGATCCATCGCCAGTACCACCACAACGAGATGACCTTCTCGATGGTCTACGCCTACAGCGAGCACTTCATCCTGCCGATCTCGCACGACGAGGTCGTCCACGGCAAGGGCTCGCTGGTTGCGCGGATGCCCGGGGACCGCTGGCAGGAACTGGCCAACCTGCGCGCCTACCTCGCCTTCATGTGGGCGCACCCGGGCAAGAAGCTGCTGTTCATGGGCTCGGAGTTCGCGCAGTCCTCAGAATGGTCGAGCGAACGCGGGCTCGACTGGTGGCTCCTGCAGTTCCCCGAGCACGCCGGCATCCTGCAGACCGTCACCGATCTGAACCACCTGTACGTCGGCACGCCCGCACTGTGGCAGCGCGACGACGACTCGAGCGGCTTCGAGTGGATCGATGCGAATGACTCCGCGTCGAATGCGTTCAGCTGGCTGCGCTGGGGCGACGACGGCAGTTGCGTGGCCGTGATCGCCAACCTTGCGCCCGTGGCGCGCGAGGGCTACCAGCTCGGCCTGCCGTTCGCCGGCACCTGGACGGAAATCCTCAACACCGACGCCTCCGAGTACGGCGGCTCGGGGGTCGGCAACTACGGCGCGATCGAGGCATACGACTCGCCGTGGCACGGTCGTCCCGCATCGGCGCACCTGTCCTTGCCCCCCATGGCGACGAGCTACTTCATCTACTCCGGCGAAGTCTCCGTACCGGAGGAGTCCGCAGAGTCCTGAGCCGCGATGTCGGGAGCCGGCGACAGCACAGTCGTGTTGAGATCCACCGACCTGACGAGCACCGCGTTCGCACCGATCTTCGAACCGTGACCGACTGTGACCGGACCGAGGATCTTGGCGCCGGCGCCGATGCTCACCCGATCGCCGATCGTCGGGTGACGCTTTATCCGGTGGGTTCCCGTGCCGCCGAGGGTGACGCCCTGCTGGATCGTCACGTCTGCGCCAACCTCGGCGGTCTCGCCGATGACGACGCCGACTCCGTGGTCGATGAACAGGCGCGGTCCGAGTACCGCGGCCGGGTGGATCTCGATGCCGGTGAGGAAGCGCGCGGCCTGCGAGACCGTTCGCGCGGGCGCGTAGTTGCCCTGGTTCCACAGCGCGTGGCTCACCCGATGTGCCCACACGGCGTGCACCCCGGGATACAGCAGGGCTACCTCCCACGGGCTTCGCGCGGCCGGGTCTCGCTCGATTGCGGACGCGACGTCACTTCGAGCGTGCGCCAGTGCTCGCGCGCCCAGGGCGCGCAGGCGATCGATCCCACGGCGGCGCGACGAGGTCGTGACTGACTGATGCATGGCGGCACCATGCCACCCGGCAGGGCATAAAGCAAACTAACTCCATAGGATTACTACAGATAGGCGCTGGCGAGGAGCGACGCGTGCTGAGAGGATCGGGCATGTTCACCTCGATCCCGGTCGTGTCCCTTGCCGCATGGCAGGACCGTTCCGTGGATCGAACTCAGTTCGCCGCCGAGGTCGTACGGGCCGGTCATGAGGTGGGCTTCTTCACGCTCGTCGACCACGGCGTGGACCAGGAGTTCCTCGACCGGCACCTGTCGATGATGCAGGCCTTCTTCGCGCTCCCCCCAGATGACAAGGCGCTGATCGACAAGCAGCGGTCACCGCACTTTCGCGGTTGGGAGCGCGTCGGCGCCGAGTTGACGGCCAACCGCGTCGACTACCGCGAGCAGTTGGACCTGTCGACGGAGAACCCCACCTATCCCGCTGGCGTGCTGCCGGCCTACCTGCGCCTCGACGGACCGAACCAGTGGCTGCCGGAAGAAGTACTGCCAGGCTTCCACGCACAGGTCGATGAGTTCATGTCACGGATGTCCGCGCTTGCCGACGAGTTGATGGCAATCCTCGCGATCGGGCTGCACCTGCCCGAGGACACCTTCGCCCGAGTGTTCGGCGAGCGGCCACTGTCGTTCGCCAAGCTGATCTCCTATCCGCCGACGCCTGCCGGTGAGGCCGGCGTGAACGGCCATCACGATGCCGGCTTCCTGACCATCCTCATCCAGCACGGCGTGGGCGGCCTGCAGGTCCTGAACCCCGACGGCGACTGGATCGACGTGCCGCCCACTCCGGGAGCTTTCGTCATCAATCTTGGCGAGATGCTGCAGTCGATGACCGGCAACTACCTCGTCGCCACGACGCACCGGGTGATCGCCGCCCAGCAGCGCTACTCGTCCGCCTACTTCCACGGGCCGGATCTTCGAACCAGCCTCGAGCCGCTGGATCTTGACACGCGTTTTCCGGACGCAGTCGCCGCAAGCCCGCGACACCGCGATGCCTGCTTCATGGCCAAGCGGGAGGAACTGCTCGCGGGAACGGACGGCATTGCCAGCGCGCCCGTGCCGGTGTTCGGAGAGCAGATGTGGAACTACTACGTGCGCAGCTACCCCGAGCTAGTCAGGGCGCACTACCCGGACCTGGTCTGACCACGATCACGCGTAGTACTGCACGATGCAGAACTCGTGCTGCTCGGGATCGTGCATCACCAGGACGACGCCCTCGTCGTAGTCATGCCGCTCCCCCGTCCAACTGCCGCCGAGATCCTCGACCCGACCGCGGCCCGCATCGATGTCGTCGACCTCCACGTCAAGGTGCAGGCGCACCTTTGCGGTCTTCGGCTCGGGCACACGTTGAAACGTCAGTCGAGGGGTAGGCCCGTGTCGTGAACCGACTGTGGCCCAGTTCGGACCGTCGTGCTCGTCGGAGACCGGCAGGTCGAGAAGGGAACTCCAGAACCTGGCCAGGCGTTCGGGATCCGCGCAGTCGATCGTCACTCCGGCCCACCGGCTGGCCACGACGAATCCCTAGTAGAGCGCGCTGGCCAGCGCCGCGCGAGCCGGGATGACGGCCGGATCGTCGCCCGCCATGATGAAGAAGTCGAGCATGCGGGCGCGCGCATCCTCGCGCTCCTCACCGGAGGTCCGTCGCACGACGTCGGTGGCCAGGCGGAACGCCGTGGCCCAGTCGTTGGCCAACGCGGCGAAGTCGGCCGCGAGGAGCGTGGACGCGTCGTCGTTGATCGTCGCCGGTTCGTCGAGACCCTCCGTGCGCCGGTACAGGCCGACCAGAGCAAGCCCGGCGGCAGCGTCGGCGTCTGCGGGAGCGCCGGCAAGGACCGTGCGGTAGGCCTTCTCGGCCGCCACCCAGTCGCCCGCCTCGATGGCCTCGTACGCGGCCTCGAAGCGCGGATCCAGCGGTGCTTCGACCTCCTCTGCCTCGACCACCCCTGATTCGTCGCCAATCGTTCCCGTGATGCCCTGCTCTGCGGCAACGCGCAGCAGTTCGTTGAGGATCTGACGAATCTCCGCCTCCGGGTACGCACCCTGGAACAACGGGACCGGCTGGCCCTTGATGACGGCGAACACGCTGGGGATCGACTGCACCTGGAATGCGGCGGCGATCTGCTGCTGGGCTTCGACGTCGACGCGGGCCAGGATGAACTGCCCGCCGTACTCGGCCGCCAGTCGTTCGAGGATCGGCGACAGCTGCTTGCTCGGCTCGGCCCACTCCGCACGCATGTCGATGACGACAGGGACCGTCAGCGAACGATCGATGACGTCGGCCTGGAAGCTCTCGACGGTCACGTCGATCACGATCCCGGCAGGCGCCGAGGCCATCGCCTCCGCGGCTCGCTGCTGGTTCTGGCGGGTCGTGGCGAGGGCGCCGAGGTCGACGGCGCCTCGGGCGCTGAACGGGGTATTGGCCATGACTGCATTCTCTCCCACTGCCGTTCGGCACCCGCGCGGGCTACCTGATGACGAGGCCTCGGTTCCGCAGAGTGCGCTGCCGGATCGGCGAGAAGATCACGCGCTCGACAAGCACGCCGACCGCCATGATCATCGCGATCGACCCGAGAACCAGGGCCATGTCCCCAAGGGTGCGGCCGGTGTCGAGCATCTGACCCAGTCCCGGGCCGAGTGCAGGCGATACCGCGATGAGCTCGGCAGCCATCAGCGAGCGCCAGGCGAAGGCCCAGCCCTGCTCGAGCCCGGCGAGATATCCGGGCCACGCTGCAGGCAGAACGATGTGGTAGATCCGTGCGAAGCCCTTGGCCCCGAGCACCTTTCCTGCTCGAAGATAGAGCGGCGGCGTCTGGTCGATGCCGTTGATCAGTCCGATCGAGATCGACGGGACCGCGCCCAACAGGATGACCGTGTAGATCGTGGCGTCAGACAGGCCGAACCAGATGATGGCGGCGGGCACCCATGCGACCGACGGCAACTGCTGCAGGCCGGTGAGGATCGGACGGAAGATCGAGCGCGCCCAGCTGTTCAGTCCGAGCAGCAGCCCAATCGGGGTTGCGATGAACAGCGCGAGGAGGAAGCCCTTCGCCGCGCGGAAGATGCTGTTGAAGGTCGCCTGCCACAGGATGTCCTGGGCCGCCTGGTTGGACAGCGCATCCCACACCTGCCCGGGAGACGGAATGATGTACTCGGGCTGCCATCCGGACAAGAAGACCAGTTGCCAGATCACGATGATGACGACGATCGCGATCAGCGGTGATAGCGCGCGGCCGATGACACTTTGAACGCTGGCCTTCTGGCGGCCGCCCGTCTCCAAGGCGTCGAGGCCGGCCTCGAGGCGGCTGAGCTCGCTGGGAACCTTCGCTTCTACTGCGTCCACAGTCGTCTCATTAGGCATGTCGAACGATCTCCTCGCGTAGGGCGTCGGTCACTTCAGCTGCAAGGGTCGCGACTTCCGTCGAATCCAGTCGTTTGACCTCTCGGCCACCGGGATTCCATTCCTTGATGATTCGGCCCGGGCGAGACGACATGAGCAGGATGCGCTGGCTCAGGCGTACGGCCTCGCGAACGTTGTGCGTGACGAAGATGATCGTCATGCCGGTCTCAAGCCAGATGCGCGTGAGCTCCTCGTGGAGCAGGTCGCGAGTGATCGCGTCCAGAGCGGCGAACGGCTCGTCCATCAGGAGGATCGATCTGTCCTGGGCTAGGGCGCGTGCGATGGCCACGCGCTGGCGCATACCGCCGGAGAGTTCGTGGGGACGCTGGTTGTAGGAGCGCTCGAGGTGCACGAGGGACAGGAGCTCTTGGGCCTTGGCCTTGCGCTCACTGCGCGGCATCCCGCGGAACAGCAGCGCGAGTTCGACATTCTTGCCAGCCGTGAGCCACGGCATCAGCGCTGACTCCTGGAACATCAGGGTCGGAGCACCCGAGGTCTCGATGGTCCCGGACGTCTGGGTATCGAGTCCGGCGAGCAGATTGAGCAGCGTCGACTTGCCGCAGCCGGATGCCCCGACGAGTGAGATGAACTCGCCCGGCTTGACGTCGAGGTTGATGTCATCGAGCACGATCGGCCCATCAGCGGAGAACTGCTTCACGACGTGGCGAAGTTGAACCGCGTACTGGCTGATAGCAGGCGTTTCCTGCTCAACTCCGCTGATGACGCTCATGTGCTCTCTCTCATTCGTAGTGGCGGACCTACGGCCGTGCGCCGCCCTCGCGGGGCGACGCACGGCCGGCACTTCTACTCGCGGCCGAGTCCCGCAGCGGTGACTGCCTTCGCCTTGGCGGCCTTCAACACCTGGTTGAGGAGTCGAAGGTCGTAGATGCCCGCGAGCTTGTTCGCTCCCAGGGTGAGCAGACCGGCGTTGACCGCGTCATCGGCGCTCTTCTTGAGCGTGTTCGGCAGGGGATCCCACGTGAACTGGAGGTTGCCCCAGGCACGGTTGATCACCGGGTCGGCCAGCTGCGCGCCGGTCCACTTCTTGATCTGGACCTGGACGAGATCCTTCGCTGTGGTGACGTTCGAAGCGATGTACTTGATCGCACTGTTGTTCGCCTGAAGGATCGAGCGAACGGTGCCCGGGTACTGCGCCAGGAACTTCTGCGAGGCGATGATGTTCGTGGTCACGAACTGTCCACCCGGCCACAGCGTCTTCTCGTCAACGAGGACCTTGGCGCCCGCCTCGGTCACCAGACGCGAGGACCACGGCTCGGGGAGCCATGCGCCATCGACGTCGCCACGCTTGAACAGCGCGAGCGTCGTCGCATTGTCCGTCGGGATGATCGCGACGTCGCCACCACCGGACGAGTTGTAGGTCAGTCCGTTGTCCTTCAGCCATGAGCGAAGGGCCACGTCCTGCGTGTTGCCCAGCTGCGGGGTGGCGATCTTCTTGCCCTTGAGGTCAGCAACCGAGTTGATGCTCGACTTCACGACCAGCTGAGCGCCACCGGATGTCGCACCCGAGACGACTCGAAGAAGAGTGCCTCCGGTGGACGTATAACCGGAGATGGACGGGTTCGGGCCGATGTAGCCGACGTCGATCGCGCCGCCCTTCATCGCCTCGATCTCTGCGGGACCGGCATTGAACACGGTGTACTCGACCGCGGTGCCGTCCTTGCCCAGGAATGCCTCGAACAGGCGCAGCTGCTGAGCGATCAGTGCGGGGGCATGGGTCACGTTCGCGAAGAAGCCAATGCGCACGACAGGCGCGGTCGGCAACTTCGGCAACGCCGCCGGAGCAACGGCGGGCGCGGCGAGCGGGGAGGCCGTGGCGCCGGTCGCGGCCGGAATGGCCAGACCAGCGGCGAGTGCCACCGTCGCTATGCCGACCACCGCGACGCGGTGGGTGAGGCGAGTGCGAGTCATCTGAAATTTCTCCTTATATGAACGAGATCGGGGATCGGAATGGGTGGGTGGGGCGGTGATCGCGACGGCAGTCGCTCACGGCCCCCTGCGGGTGCGGGTGATGACCCAGGCGCGCGTACTGCACTGCATTGCGCGTCCGCTGGCTGAAGTACACGTCCCTCACCTCATTTCCGAGTAAATCTATCTTGTCTACAAGATAAGTAGTAATATACACATCCATGTCCTCCGCGCAAAACATTGACGCATCCCAGATGTCGGGCGCGTCTTCGGCCGCACGGCGGGTCGCACGTAAGCGCCGCCGCGGAACACGAGAGAATGCGGGCATGCATGTGTCCGCGAAAGCCGACTATGGGATGCGCGCGCTCCTTGAGCTCGCGGTCACCTACGCGGACGATCCACGCCGACTGGTCAAGGGCGAGGCAATCTCGACCGCCCAGGACATCCCCCTGAAGTTCCTCGAGGGAATTCTGCGGCAGCTGCGCCAGTCCGGGATCGTGGCCAGTCAGCGCGGTGCCGAGGGCGGCTACCGCCTGGACCGCGATCCCCACGAGGTGTCCATCGCGGATGTGGTCCGAGCGTTGGACGGCCCGCTCGCGGCGGTCCGCGGCAAGCGGCCCGAGGATCTGGACTACACGGGTGCCTCCGAGCACCTAAGGGAAGTGTGGATCGCGGTGCGCGCCTCGATGCGTCACGTGCTCGAGCACATCAGCCTTGCCGACGTCGCCGCTGGCAAGCTGCCTCCGCAGGTGACCGACCTGCTCTCCGAGCCCGGAGCCTGGAAGCGCCGGTAGCGCATAAAGGTTTGCCTGGCGCGAGAGGGCATGCAACAATCCATACTTACAAAGTAGACAAAGCCTCAGGAGGCATCATGCGTGCACGTCCCGTCACCACCGCTCTTGCGAGCGCCGCCATTGCCGTGATGGCGATCACCGGACTGTCCGCGTGCTCCTCGTCCTCGTCCGACGCCCCCGTCTCGGAGATCAATCTGAGCGGCAGTCCCGTCACCGCGAACGAGGACATGACCGCGCTCTGCGCCCAGATCATCGAGCAGAAGCTCCCGGTTGAGGCGGCCGTCGCGCTCGCCGAGGCCAGCGGCTACACCACGCGCGTTGGCACCCTCGACGGCGAGGCACAGGCCGTGACGACCGATCTGCGCGAGGACCGCTTCACCTTCGACGTCGAGGCCGACATCGTCACCGGCTGCACGATCGGCTAACGAGCCGGTCAGCCGACGAGGCCCGACGCCGCCGTATACCCGTCGGTTCGGCCGGCCGCGACGTCTCGCGCTGCCCCCTCTAGCGCAGCTAGCCCGTCGCCGGTGGTCAACCTTCGACGCAGCATGCCCACCGCAATCGCTTCGATCTCCTCGCGCGCCCGCTTGACCCGGCGCGCCTCCAAGCGGCCAGACTGCGACAGCCACTTCGCATGCGCGGCGAGTGCTGCCATCAGTTCGTCGATCCCCTCACCCGTTGATGCGATGGTCTTGACGACCTTCGGAGACCACGTGTCCGCAGACCGCTGACCGAGGCCGACCATGTTCCTCAACTCGCGCACGGTGGCATCTGCACCATCGCGGTCGGCCTTGTTCACGGCGAAGACGTCGCCGATCTCGAGGATGCCCGCCTTCGCAGCCTGGATGCCGTCACCCATCCCGGGCGCAAGCAGCACGAGGGTGGTGTCCGCGGAGCCGGCAACCTCGATCTCCGACTGACCGACGCCCACCGTCTCGATGAGGACCACGTCGAATCCTGCTGCGTCGAGCACGCGAAGTGCCTGGGGCGTGGTCGCAGACAGCCCGCCGAGATGCCCGCGGGAGGCCATCGAGCGGATGAACACGCCCTCATCGGTCGCGTGCTGCTGCATCCGGATGCGGTCGCCCAGCAGTGCACCGCCGGAGAACGGCGAGGACGGGTCGACGGCGAGTACGCCGACGCGGTGCCCGTCGGAGCGGAGCCGCGTGATGATCGCGGAGGTGGTCGTGGACTTGCCGACGCCCGGAGAACCGGTGATGCCAATGACGCGCGCGTTACCGGCGGAGGCGGCCAGTTCGCGCATGGCCTCCGGTACGTCGGCCGAACCGTTCTCGACGAGCGAGATCAACCTGGCGATCTCCCGTGGCCTGCCCGCGCGAGCACCCTCGAGGAGCGGCTGGAGCGTGCTCACGTGACAGGGACGGTGCCTACGCCGACGGGACGCGGAACAAGAGCGCGTCGCCCTGCCCGCCGCCGCCGCACAGCGCGGCTGCACCGATTCCGCCGCCGCGTCGCTGGAGTTCGAGAACAGCGCTGAGGACGATCCGCGCTCCGGACATGCCCACCGGATGGCCGAGCGCGATTGCTCCACCATTCACGTTGACGATGTCCTCGGAGACGCCGAGCGCTCGCATTGACACCAGGCCAACCGACGCGAACGCCTCGTTGATCTCGATGAGGTCGACGTCCGCGACGGCGATGCCCTCGCGCTTGCAGGCCTTGAGGATCGCGTTCGCTGGCTGCTCGTGCAGCGAGGTGTCCGGTCCGGCCACAACTCCGTGCGCGCCGATCTCAGCCAGCCACGTGAGGCCGAGCTCCTCGGCCTTCCTGCGGCTCATGACGACCACGGCCGCGGCACCATCGGAAATCGGCGAGGAGTTGCCTGCGGTGATGGCCCCGTCCTTCGCGAACGCGGGACGAAGTCCTGCGAGAGTCTCGACGGTGGTCTCCGGGCGGATGCCCTCATCCAAGTCCACGACCAGCGGGTCGCCCTTCCGCTGCGGGACGGTGACCGGGGTGATCTCGTCGGCGAAGACTCCGGACGCGACGGCCGCGGCCGCGCGCTGGTGCGACCTCGCGGCGAATGCGTCCTGGTCCTCGCGGGTGAGCGGATAGCGGCCGTTGTCGCGCTCGGTGCTCTCGCCCATCGCGATGCCCTCGAAAGCGCAGGTGAGCGCGTCAGTGGCGGTCGCGTCGGTCATCGTCCAGTCGCCGTACTTCACGCCGTCGCGCGAGCCCATGAGCAGGTGCGGCGCGTTGGTCATCGACTCCATGCCGCCGGCAACCACGACGTCGAACTCGCCCGCACGGATGAGCTGGTCGGCGAGCGCAATCGCGTCGAGGCCGGACAGGCAGACCTTGTTGATGGTCAGCGCGGGGACGTCCATCGGGATGCCGGCGCCTACGGCGGCCTGCCGGGCGGTGATCTGACCGGTGCCCGCCTGGATGACCTGGCCCATGATCACGTACTCGACCTGCTCGGGAGAGATGCCAGCACGCTCCATGGCCGCCCGGATCGCAACGGCCCCCAGATCGGTCGCGCGAAATGACTTCAACTGGCCCTGCAGGCGACCCATCGGGGTGCGCGCGCCAGCAACGATTACCGAGCCCTGCGAGAACGACATGCCGGTCCCCTACCTCTGCTATCCGCCCCTACGTTCGATGGTGACAACATAACGCCATGGACTCTCCTCTTCTCACGCGTATCGACCATGTGGGCATTGCCGTCCCCGACCTGGACGAGGCGATCGCCTTCTACTCGCGAGCCTTCGGCCTGTCGGTACTCCACGAGGAGGTCAACGAGCGTCAGGGCGTCCGCGAGGCGATGCTCGGCGTCGGTGATTCCGGCTCGTGCATCCAACTGCTCGCGCCGCTGACACCCGAGTCGACGATCGGCAAGTTCCTGGACCGCTCCGGTCCGGGAATCCAGCAGATCGCCTACGGCGTCGACGATGTCGAGGCGACGGCCGCTGCCCTGCGTTCAGCCGGGGTGCGCATGCTCTACGACACTGCGCAGGTCGGCACTGCCGGATCTCTGGTCAACTTCTGTCACCCGAAGGACTGCGGCGGCGTCCTGATCGAACTGGTCCAGGCGGTCCCGCATGAGTGATCTGGGCGGGATTGCTGCGGCGATCGAGGACCTGTCCGGTGAGGACGTGTTCGGCAATATCGAGGTGCCGAGTACGTACCGCGCGGTGACGATTCATCGTGACGAGCAGGGCATGTTCGAGGGTCTGCCGTCGCGGGAGAAGGATCCGCGTCGCTCGTTGCATGTGGAGGACGTGCCGGTTCCGGACCTTGCTGCCGGTGAGGTGCTGATGGCGGTGATGGCCTCGTCCATCAACTACAACACGGTCTGGTCGTCGATCTTCGAGCCGGTGTCCACGTTCGGGTTCTTGGACCGGTACGCGAAGTCGACTCCGGATGCGCGCCGCCATGATCTGCCGTATCACGTGCTGGGCTCGGATGCCTCGGGCGTGGTGCTGCGCACCGGGCCCGGGGTGAGCGTGTGGAAGCCCGGAGACCGCGTCGTCGCGCACTGCCTGAGCGTGGACCTGGAGTCCCCGTTCGGTCACAACGACACGATGCTGGATCCCGAGCAGCGGATCTGGGGGTTCGAGACGAACTTCGGCGGCCTGGCCGAGCTGTGCGTGGTCAAGGCGAACCAGCTGATGGCCAAGCCCGAGCACCTGACGTGGGAGGAGGCCGCCGCACCGGGCCTGGTGAACTCCACCGCCTACCGGCAGCTGGTCTCCCGCAACGGTGCGGGGATGAAGCAGGGCGATGTCGTCCTGATCTGGGGGGCCTCGGGAGGCCTGGGCTCGTACGCCACGCAGTACGCCCTGAACGGCGGCGCGATCCCGGTGTGCGTGGTGTCGTCGCCGGAGAAGGCGGAGCTGTGCCGGGCGATGGGAGCGGTCAACATCATCGACCGCTCCGCGGAGGGCTACCAGTTCTGGTCCGACGAGCACACCCAGGACCCCCGCGAGTGGCAGCGCCTGGGCAAGAAGATCCGCCAGCTCACCGGCGGCGACGATCCCGACATCGTCTTCGAGCATCCCGGCCGGGAGACGTTCGGCGCGAGCGTCTACGTCACCCGCAAGGGCGGCACCATCGTCACCTGCGCCTCGACCAGCGGCTACATGCACGAGTACGACAACCGCTACCTGTGGATGTCCCTCAAGCGGATCATCGGCTCCCACTTCGCGAACTACCGCGAGGCCTACGAGGCCAACCGGCTCATCGCCAAGGGCATGATCCACCCCACCGTCTCGCAGACCTTCGCGCTAGACGACACCGGCGAAGCCGCATACCAGGTCCACCGCAACGCCCACCAGGGCAAGGTCGCCGTCCTCGCCCTCGCACCCGAACCCGGACTCGGCGTCACCAACCCCGAATTCCGTGCGCAGCACCTCGACGACATCAACCGATTTCGCAGCGTCTGAGGACGGCACGACCTCACGTACCATGTCGACGTGACCGCCACGCCCGCAGCATCGGAGAGCGTGCCGTGGCTCCTTGATCGTGGACGTCGTAACGGTGAGATGGGCTACCTGCCCGGCCTCGACGGCGTGCGTGCTCTTGCCGTCCTCGGCGTACTGCTGTACCACGCCGACCTCACCTGGATCCGAGGCGGATTCCTCGGCGTCGATGTCTTTTTCGTCCTGAGCGGTTTCCTCATCACGTCGCTGCTCCTGGAGGAGTTCGACCGCTCGGGCGGCATCAGCTTCAAGCGCTTCTATCTCGGCCGCGCGCGACGCCTGCTGCCCGCGCTCATCCTGCTGCTCGCCGTGGTCGCGATTGCCGCAGCCTTCTTCTATCGCGACGCTGCGGCGCAGGTGCGAGCCGACACGGTTGCGTCGATCTTCTACGTCAATAACTGGTGGTACATCTTCAACGACCAGTCGTACTTCGAGTTCATCGGTCGACCGCCACTGCTCAAGCACCTGTGGTCGCTCGCGGTCGAGGAGCAGTTCTACTTCATCTGGCCGGTCATCGCGTTCGTGGCCATGCGCAAGGCGGGCCGTCGGGGCGTGCGCGCGACCGCGCTCGTCATGGCGCTGGCGTCGACCATCTGGCTGGTTTGGCTGTCCTCGGCGAACGGCTACCCGGAGTATGCCGATCCAAGCCGCGCGTACTTCGGCACTGACTCCCACGCGATGGGCCTGCTGATCGGGGCCGCGCTCGCGACCTTCTGGCGGCCCGGACGCCTGCCCACCAAACTCCCCCGCGGCGGGCCGATCATCCTCGCGGGCACCGGCATCGCCGCACTGCTCGGCGTGCTGTGGTTCTTCCTGTTCGTCGGCGAGTTCTCGCCGTGGATGTACCGCGGCGGATTCCTCGTCCTGGCCCTGGTCGTCGCCCTTCTGATTGCCATGGCCAGCCACCCCGGATCGCCACTTGGCCGCTGGATGGGAACGCAGCCGTGGAAGTACATAGGCCAGCGCTCGTACGGGCTTTACCTGTGGCACTGGCCGATCTTCATGATCACCCGACCGACTCTGGACACGCCGCTCGACGGCATCCCGCTACTGATCTTCCGGCTGGCCCTGACGTTCGGTATCGCGGAACTGAGCTTCCGCTTCGTCGAGATGCCCATTCGCCGCGGGGCGATCGACCGCTGGATCACGGCCTGGCGCACCTCGACGGGTGACGAACGACGCCGTCGCTCGCGCCGGAGTCTCGCAGTGATCGCGACTGCCACGGCAGGCGTGGTCCTGGTCGGCACGGTCCTCGCGACCGCGCCGGCCCCGACGGCCGCCGCGGGTCTCGCGCCCGACGTCGCCGAGGCGATGGGCATCGCCGATGGCGGGCCGACCGAGGTCTCGATCGACGACCAGCCGAGCAGCGTCGCATCACCGGGCGCCTCGGCGTCACCCGGCAGTTCCGCAGTCGCCGAGCAGCCCAAGAACGGAACGCTGAGCGCGATCGGCGACTCGGTCATGCTGGGCGCTCGCAGCACCATCTACGACGTCATCCCCGGCGCACGCGTCGACGCTGCGGTGTCGCGCTTCCCCGGAGCGTTCACGGGCCGGATCAAGAAGCTCAAGGCGCGCGACAAACTGGCCGACATCGTTGTGCTGCATCTAGGCACCAATGGCGTCCTGCCGGAGGACATGCTGCGCGAGCAGCTTGATCTGCTCACCAAGACCAAGCGCGTCGTGATCGTCAATGGCTCGGTCCCTCGAACGTGGGAGGAGCAGAACAACGACGTGATCGACACGGTCGTCCCCGACTATCCCAACGCGGTAATCGCGGACTGGCACGCAGCAGCCGAGGGACATCCGGAGTACTTCGTCAGCGACGGCGTCCACCTGACGCCAAAGGGCGCCAAGGCTTACGCGAAACTCATCAAGAAGGCCGCGGGCCTCTAGCCTGCGAAGTCCGCGATTGCCTCGCTCACCGCGTCGGGGCGCTCGATCAGGGCCAGATGTCCCGCCGACTCGATGAGCACGAGTCGTCCGTCGATCAGGGCATCGATCATGAGGTCCTGCTCCGCACGAGGGCTCAGCGCATCCTCTGGACCCCAGATGACAAGCGCAGGGACGTCGAGACCGGCCAGCACGTCCATCGAGTCGGGCCGTAGCGCCATCGCGCGCTGGTACCACGCAACAGTGTCGGCGGGCGCGTCTGCGAGCCACTCCCTGACCGTCGCGACGACGTCGGGACGATCAGCACGCGAGGTGTCACCGAGCAGCCCAGGCAGCACGGCCTGCTCGAGAATGCGTGCACAGTCGTGCGGGGTGTCCAGAACGAGCTGAGCAAGTCGCTCGCGATTGGCTCGAGCCTGATCGCCGTCTGCCGTCGCCTTCGTTCCGCACAGCACGACACCCGTGGCGAGGTCGGGCCGCTGTCGCAAAATCGCCATCGCCACGTACCCACCGAGCGACACTCCGCCGAGGACGCAGCGATCGATCCCATGCTCGTCGAGTTGCGCGAGAACGATGTCCGCAATCACCTGCAGCGACGGCGCCGCGTCGGGAAGTGCCGTGCCGCCGAAGCCCGGCAGATCGGGGACGATGACATCGAATCCGAGTGCGGCAAGGTGCGTCGCCTGGTACTCCCATAGTCGGTGATCAAGAGGGAAGGCGTGCAGCAGAACGATCGGCGGACCGGTCACAGGTCGCTCCACCGTTCCATCGGCCCATCCCATTCGGTGGGCAGCGGAGTTCGGTCGGGCGCGACCACGCTGACGATCTCGTTCAGGACGACCTTGACGAAGCGCTCACCGACCCACAGGTGCTTGGCACCATCGACGCCGCGCACCTCCGCACGATCGATGACGGAGAAGCGCTCGGCCGCGGCCTCGGGCCTTAGGTAGTCGTCGAACTCAGGCACGAGTGCGACCACGCGTCGCCCCGCCGTATTCCATGCGGTCAGGTCGTCGAGCGTGGAGAAGCGCAGCGGCGGCGACAGGAGGACCGCGCCGATGACCGGATCGACGTCGCCGTGCTTGAGGATCACGTCGGTGCCGAACGACCAGCCCACCAGCCACGGATCGGGGAGCCCGCGCGCCACGACCTCGTCGATGGCCGCACGCAGGTCCAGACCCTCGCTCCTGCCCTCGTCGAACTCGCCCTCGCTCGTGCCGCCGACACTCGACGTGCCGCGGGTGTTGAACCGGAGGATTGCGATGTTGGCGAGCGCGGGCAGCCGCCACGCCATCTTGCGCAGCACGTGGCTGTCCATCATTCCGCCGTGAGTGGGCAGCGGGTGGACGCACACGATCGTCGCGGACGGTGCACCCTCCTCGGGGAGGGCGAGTTCCCCGACCAGCGACAGGCCGTCGGACGTCTGCAGCGTCAGCGCTTCACGCCGCGCCGGCAGCACTGAGTTGGCGACGATCTCGGCCATCGCCGTTACCGCCTTGGTCCACGACGGTCGCGCGCGGCCCAGCACGGCGTGTGCCAGTGGCGGCGGTTCTCCAGGTCACGCTCGTCATCTGCGCGCCAGGCGACGACGTGCGGAGTGGCCTGCGGAATCACCTGGTCACAGCCGGGGCAGCGGTACGGCTTCGTGGCCGCCGAGCCCGTCGTGCGCTGCACGATCCAGTCACCGTCGGGGTGGGACTCGGTGGTCCGACTCGCGTACGCCGGACCGAGTTCCTTCGCATCGTCGACCTTCCGCCGGTTCTTTCGACCCATCAGGAGTAGTCCCGGAAGCCCCGACCCGTCTTGCGACCGAGGTATCCGGCGCGAACCAGGTGCTCCAAGCGGGGCGCCGGCGCGAAGCCGGGCTCGCGGAACTCGCGGTACAGGGTCTGCTGGATCGCCAGCGATACGTCGAGGCCGACGACGTCGAGCAACTCGAACGGACCCATCGGATAGCCACAGCCCTTCTTCATCGCCAAGTCGATGTCGTCTGCTGATGCGTAATTCGCCTGGAGCATCCGGACCGCGTCGTTGAGGTACGGGAACAGCAGGGCGTTGACGATGAATCCGGCGCGGTCACCGCACTCGACCGGGTGCTTGTCGATGTCGCGGCACAACTGAAGAGCTGTCGCAACGACCTCGTCGGACGTGGCGACGGTGCTGACGACCTCGACCAGCTTCATCAACGCTGCGGGGTTGAAGAAGTGCAGACCGAGCACGTCCTGCGGGCGCGAGGTCACCGCGGCCATGTCGATGACGGCCAGACTCGATGTCGTCGTCGCGAGGATGGCGCCCGGCTTGCAGATCGCATCGAGGCGGGTGAACAGGTCGAGCTTGACGTCGAGGTCCTCCACCACGGCCTCGACGACGAGGTCGACGTCGGACAGGTCGGACAGCTGCGTCGTGCCGGTCACGCGCGCGATAGCGGCATCGCGCTCGTCGCCGGTGATCTTCTCTCGCTCCACCGCCTTGGCCAGGGACTTCGTCAGCGCCGCGATGACACCGGCGACCTTGTCGTCGGTTCGCGCGACGAACATGACGTCGCGCCCGCCCTTGGCGAATACCTCGACGATGCCCGAGGCCATGGTTCCCGAGCCGACGACGCCGACCGACGTGATCGATCGAGCGGGCGCACCTGTGGATGCGTCGTCGGGCACGGCGTCGACCACCTTGGGTGACCCGGGCGACTCGTACGTGTAGAAGCCACGGCCGGACTTGCGACCGCGCAGGCCGGCGGTGACCATCTGCTTGAGGATCGGGCTCGGCGCGTGCAGGCGGTCGCGGCCCTGCTTGTACATCGTGTCGAGGATCTCGTACGCGGTGTCCAGTCCGATGAGGTCCAGCAGCATGAGCGGACCCATTGGGTAGCCGCAACCAAGCCGCATCGCGGCGTCGATGTCCTCACGGGTGGCGTAGCGCGACTCGTACATCGCTACGGCGTGATTGAGGTACCCGAACAGCAGCGCATTCGCGATGAAGCCGGCCTTGTCGTCGACGACAACCGGCTCCTTGCCCAACGACTGGGCGAACACGACGGCACGATCGACGGTTTCCTGGGAGGACACCACCGTGCGGACGATTTCGACGAAGGCCTGGACCGGTGCGGGGTTGAAGAAGTGGATGCCCACGACATTCGCCGGGCGCGACGTCGCCACCGCGATGTCGGTCACCGACAGCGAGGACGTGTTGGTGGCGAGGATCGCGTCCGGGCCGATCACCGCGTCGACGCGACCGAGCAACGCCTTCTTCAACTCCAGGTTCTCGGACACCGCCTCGATCACCAGATCGGCCACCGCGAGGTCACCTAGATCGGAGGTGAAGGTGATCCGCTCAAGCAGGGCCGCCTGGTCCTCGGCGGTGAGCTTGCCGCGGGTCACGGCGCGTGAGGTCGACCCCTCGATCGACGCACGGCCGTGCGCCGCCGCGTCCTCGGTCGCCTCCGCAGCGATCACGCGGTAGCCATTGCGAGCGACCACCTCAGCGATGCCGGCTCCCATGGTGCCGAGCCCGATCACGCCGACCGTCGAGATGGTCATGTCCGTCCTTTCACGCGCCCGTTTCGTCGAACTGACCCTACTCGGCCGGTTTGAGGACCCGGATCGATCACCGCACGGCACAATGCGGTCACCCGAGAACATGGTCAGGAGGTGACGGTGAAGGCGCGGCTGCTCGCTCTGCTCGTCGGCATCACCATCGTCGCCACGCCGCTGCTCGTCGCTACACCCGCGCGCGCGGACGACGCCGCAGACCAGCTCGCTGCGAAGTACTCGCCCGTCGTCGTCATCCGTGAGCAGGTGGACGCCTGCGGCGACGGCGAGCCCTACCTGCCCACGACGGTCGAATCGGTTCTCGGCCAGCCCGGCGTCACCCTTCGCGGGCCTGAGGGTGAGGCCATCGTCGCGCCCACCTCCCAGGACCTGGCGAGCAAGGGCGAGGGCTGGTACCTGGACCTGCCAGGAGACCCACTCTCACCCGGATGCGACTACGAGACGTGGTTCCGCACGACGAGCCCGGATCACCCGCCGACCGTATACGCGCACGTGGCCACCGACCCAAACCATCCGGGCAACCTCGCGCTGCAGTACTTCTTCTTCTGGGTGTTCAACGACTGGAACGACAAGCACGAGGGCGACTGGGAGATGATCCAGTTGCTGTTCGACGCTGACACGCCCGCGGAGGCGCTCGCCTCGGAGCCGATCAGCACGGCGTACGCCCAGCACGAGGGATCCGAGACCGCCGAGTGGTCCTCAGGCAAGGTCCTGCTCGTTGACGGACATCCGGTCGTGTACCCGAGCCAGGGATCGCACGCCTCGTACTACACGCAGGCACAGTGGTTCGGGAAGAGCGCATCCGCGGGTTTCGGCTGTGACAACTCGCTGGCCCAGGGCCTGCTGCTGCGTCCGGACGTGGTCCTGCTCCCGGACGAGCCGACGGCGGGATTCGAGTGGGTGGGCTTCACCGGGCGGTGGGGTCAGAAGGAACCGTCATTCAACAACGGGCCGACCGGACCGAACACGAAGATGCAGTGGTCGCAGCCGGTCGAGTGGCAGCTCACCAAGGGCCGCGATGCCGGCGTCGCGATGCCACCGTTCGGCGGGCCGGCCGCGGACTCGTTCTGCACGTTGACGTCTGCGGGGTCGTTGCTCTTCGTCGCGGTCCTGGACCATCCGATCCTCACCGCGGGAGCGATCCTCGTCCTGCTGGTCGCCCTCTTCCTTCTGATCCGCGCTACTCGCTGGCGCCGGTCGACTCCGCGTGACATCGATCGCGAGCGACGCGCCGGACAGGTCGTGACGGCGTCGTTCGCGATCCTCGGGCGACGGGCCGCTGCCCTGTGGCCGATTATCGTGCTGGTCGGAGTGTCCGCAGGCGCGGCCTTGGCTCTGCAGCAGGTAGCGCTTCGGCGCCGGCCGACTGACGATGTGACGGACGTCAACGGCCTGACCCACCACGCCCTAGGCACCGTTGTCGCCGTGCTGGCCGCCTTCGTGCTTGCTCCGGTGATCGCTGTGGGACTCGCAGCGACGGCGCGAGTGATCGACAACCTCGCCCAAGGCCGGCCACCGCAGCCGTGGCACGCGATCGGCCTATCCGTGCGCCGGCCTGCCGCAGCGCTCGTGCAGTTGCTCGTCTACTTCGTCGTGACAATCCTGGCCTCGTCACTGTTCCTGCTGCCCTTCGCCTTGCTGTTCATCGCGTTCTGGGCGGTGGCGATGCCCGCGTCGGCTGTTGAGGGTCTCGGCGTCCGCGCTGCGCTTGGGCGCAGCAGGTTCCTGACTAAGGGTCGCCGCTGGCGGGCAATCCTGCTGAGCGCCGTGCTCATCTGGATCGGGTTCACGGTTCCGGGAATCGTCGGCGGCATCTTCCTGCTCATGACCGGGTGGCCGTTCTGGGTGACGAACCTGATCTCGATCGGGTTCTCCGCCGTGCTGCTGCCATTCTCGGCGATCGGCCTCACTCTGCAGTTCTATGACTTCCGCCGCGAGTCGACTCGAGTGCTCGAACTAACGCGACCTGACGACTCGGCGCCAGGAGACAGTAGCTCTCCGTGACCAACTCGGCGACCTCCTCCCAGTCCGTCGAATCGTCGATGACCATGCCGACGATGTCGGCGAACCAGACCGGCTTGAAGACCGGATAGCCCGCGTTGCTCAGCGCAGCCAGTTCAGGACCCGACGAGCAGAACGTCAGCACCGTCGCGGGACCGCTCGTGCTGGCCGCCTGCGCATAGGACTGAGGACGCCCGTCGACGATTCTGACCACGTGTGCGAAGTTGTGCTTGCGGATGCACCACCGTGTGCCTGTCCATGCCGGTTCTTCGTACGCATCCGGCAGGCCAAGACAGATCAGCCGGAGGCGATTGAGAGTCTCGGCGGAGTCCGTCATCAGAACAGCCGTGCGTCCTTGTCGTCGTGGCCGCGCAGCGCCTCGTAGTCCAGCACCACGCACTCGATGCCGCGGTCATTCGCGAGCACTCGCGCCTGAGGCTTGATCTCCTGCGCGGCGAAGATGCCGCGGACGGGCGACAGCAGCGGATCTCGGTTGAGAAGTTCGAGATAGCGGGTGAGCTGCTCAACCCCGTCGATGTCTCCCCTGCGCTTGATCTCCACGGCGACCGCCAGGCCCGAAGCGTCGCGGCACATCAGGTCGACCGGACCGATCGCGGTCGGGAACTCGCGCCTGACGAGGCGCCAGCCCTCCCCCAGCAGTTCGACCTGAGCAGCCAGCAGTGCCTGCAGATGCGCCTCCACCCCGTCCTTGACGAGCCCGGGATCGATGCCGAGGTCGTGCTCGGTCGAATGCAGGATCTCGTGGACGCTGATGACGATGGTCTCGCCGCCCTTGTTCTGCACCGTCCAGGTCTCGACGATGCCGTCCTCATCGGACACGGCAATCCGAGTCGTGCAGGGCGGGCTCATCCAGTTCAGCGGCTTGTACGAGCCACCGTCGGAGTGAATGAGGACCGATCCGTCGGCCTTGACCATGATCGCCCTGGTCGCCTCGGGGAGATGAGCGGTGAGCCGGCCCACGTAGTCGACTGTGCACCGGGCAACCAGGAACCGCATGCGGCAACCGTATCGGCGCACCCGAACCCGCCCGCCCTCCCGTCGGGTGAGCGTCGAGCGGTGCCACGGTGGGATGATCGCTGCATGACCCAGCCCGCCATCGTGGTGCGCGACCTGCGCAAGTCCTACGGGGATCTGAAGGCGGTCGACGGTGTCACGTGCGACATCGCCTTCGGCGAGTGCTTCGCGCTGCTGGGACCCAACGGCGCGGGCAAGACCACGGTGACGGAGATCCTCGAGGGATACCGAGGGCGCGACTCGGGCTCGGTCGAGGTGCTCGGCGCGGATCCGGCCAGCGGAGACCGAGCCTGGAAGTCGCAACTGGGCATCGTGCTGCAGACCGACCGCGACCTGGGCGACCTCACGGTGAGCGAGGCGGTGCACCACTTCGCCGGCTATTACCCGCGCCCACGCGACCCCGACGAGGTTATTGCCGCGGTCGGCCTGACCGAGAAGGCCGCGTCCCGCAACGAGAAGCTCTCCGGTGGACAGCGCCGCCGCCTCGACGTCGCACTCGGCATCATCGGGCGGCCGCGGGTGCTCTTCCTCGACGAGCCGACCACCGGGTTCGACCCGGAGGCCAGGCGCGACTTCTGGACGCTCATCGACGGGCTGAAGGCGGAGGGCACGACAATCCTGCTCACGACTCACTACCTCGAAGAAGCCGAATACCTCGCCGACCGCGTCGCGGTGATGTCACGAGGTCGCATCGTCGCGTGCGACACTCCCGCTCTGCTCGGTGGCCGACAGACCGGCCAGGCGCGAGTGAGTTGGCTCGAGGACGGACAGCCACGCGAGGAGTGGACGACGGAGCCGACCCGCGTGGTCACGGCACTGTCAACGAGATTCGCCGGGGAGATCCCCAGTCTGACCGTGGATCGAGCGCGGCTGGAGGACACGTATCTCGCTCTCCTCGACGGGGATCGCTACGCGAATGCGGGTGACAGCGAATGACGATGACCGACACGACGCAGACTCCAGCGATGCCCGGCACCTGGGCCATCGGCCGGCAGCGGATCCGCATAGAGCTGAAGCAGTTCTTCCGCGATCGGAACTCGGCGCTGTGGAACTTCGCGTTCCCCGTGATCCTGCTCGTGATCTTCGGCTCGGTGTTCGGCGGCCAGGACGCCGGTCCCGGCATCACGTTCGCGCAGTACTTCGTCGCGGGAATGATCGCGTCCGGAGTCCTGTACACCTCCTTCCAGAACCTGGCGATCGCGATTCCGCTCGAACGCGAGGACGGCACCCTCAAGCGCCTTCGCGGCACTCCGATGCCCAAGGTCTCGTACTTCATCGGGAAGATCGGGACTGTCGTCGTCGCGTACGTCGCCCAGGTGACGCTGCTCGTCATTGTCGGGATGCTCTTCTACGGAGTGCACCTGCCGAGCACAGCTACTCAGTGGTTCACGTTCTTCTGGGCGAGCGTTCTGGGCCTGACCGCGTGCACGCTGCTGGGCATCGCGTTCTCGGTCGTCCCCAAGACCGGGCGCGGAGCGTCCGCTGTCGTGTCGCCCGTCGTTCTGGTGCTTCAGTTCACGTCCGGAGTGTTCTTCATCTTCAGCCAGCTGCCGCAATGGATGCAGGTCTTCGGCTCCATCTTCCCGCTCAAGTGGCTGGCCCAGGCCATGCGCAGCGTCTTCCTGCCCGAGTCGGCCGCGGCCCTCGAGGTGTCGGGCTCGTGGCAGCTTGGCCTGTGCGCGCTCATGCTCATGATCTGGGTGGTCATCGGCCTGATCTTGTCGATCGTGTTCTTCCGCTGGACGCCCAGAGGCTCGATCTAGGCTGCGGGCTCCAGACCACGCGAGCGGCGGATCACCTCGACGACGCGCTTCATGATCTCGTTCGCGTCAAAGTCCTTCGGCGTGAAGACTGCGGCCACGCCCTGCGCGGTCAGCCACTCCGCGTCGGCCTCGGGGATGATTCCCCCGACGACCACGGGCACGCCCTCCAGCCCCTGCGCGCGCAGTCCCTCGATGACGGCCGGGACGAGTTCGCGGTGCGAGCCCGACAGGATCGACAGACCCACGACGTCGACGTCCTCCGCGACCGCGGCCGCGACGATCTCAGCCGGGGTCAGGCGTATGCCCTGGTAGACAACCTCGAAGCCGGCATCGCGGGCGCGCACGGCAATCTGCTCAGCGCCATTCGAGTGCCCGTCGAGGCCCGGCTTGCCGACGAGGAACCTCAGCGGCGCACCGAGCTCGGTCGCCGTGACACGAACCGCCTCGCGAGCACTCGCCAGCCCCGGTCCGGAGTTCTCCACGCCGATGCTCGCCGACACCCCCGTCGGTGCTCGGTACTCCCCGAACACATCGCGAAGGGCCGCCGCCCACTCACCGGTGGTGACTCCTGCACGCGCGCACCGCAGCGAGGCCTCCATAAGGTTGCCCGTTCCCGCAGCGCGAATACGGAGGTCGTCGATGGCGGCGATTGCCTCGACCTCATCACGCGCCGCGCGCCAGGCAATGACCTCGGCGACCGCTGCCGCCTCGACTCCGGGATCGACGGACTGGATGGCGGCATCGAGATCGGCAAGAAGCGGATTCGGCTCGGTCGACGTGAACGCGTTGACGCCGACGACAATGTCCTCGCCCGACTCGATGCGCGCACGTCGACGCGAGTGCGATCGCACCAGCTCGGACTTCATGTACCCGCTCTCCACGGCGGGGACGGCGCCGCCCATGTCGAGAACGCGCTGCAACTCGTCGGTCGCCCCGGTGACGAGGTCGGCGACGATCCCCTCGACCACGACCGAGCCCTCGAACAGGTCGTCGTATTCGAGCAGGTCGCTTTCGAACGCGAGCACCTGCTGCATGCGTAACGACCACTGCTGATCCCACGGTCGCGGCAGCCCCAGCGCCTCGTTCCACGCCGGCAACTGCACCGCGCGAGCACGCGCATCCTTCGACAGCGTGACGGCGAGCATCTCCAGCACGATGCGCTGGATGTTGTTCTCCGGCTGGGCCTCAGTGAGGCCGAGCGAGTTCACCTGCACGCCGTAGCGGAACCGTCGCTGCTTGTCGTTCGTGACGCCGTATCGCTCACGGGTGATGGTGTCCCACATGCGGCCCATCGCGCGGAGCTTGCACATCTCCTCGATGAAGCGAACACCCGCGTTGACGAAGAACGAGATGCGCGCGACGACGTCGCCGAAGCGCTCGGGCGGCACCTGCCCGGAGTCGCGCACCGCATCGAGGACCGCGATCGCGGTCGACATGGCGTAGGCGATCTCCTGAACCGGCGTGGCCCCGGCCTCCTGCAGGTGATAACTGCAGATGTTGACCGGGTTCCACTTCGGCGCACGCGAGACGGTGAAGGAGATCATGTCGGTGATCAGGCGGAGCGACGGAGCTGGCGGGAACACATACGTACCTCGCGACAGGTACTCCTTGATGATGTCGTTTTGCGTCGTGCCCGACAGCGAGGCCGGATCGACGCCGTTCTCCTCCGCGACGGTGACGTACAGCGCGAGCAGCCACATGGCGGTGGCATTGATGGTCATCGACGTGTTCATCGCGTCCAGCGGAATGCCGTCGAAGAGCTTGCGCATGTCGCCGATGTGGGCAACGGGAACGCCGACCTTCCCCACCTCGCCGCGGGACATGACCGAGTCGGAGTCGTAGCCGGTCTGCGTGGGCAGGTCGAACGCGACGGACAGCCCGGTCTGGCCCTTCTCGAGGTTGCGCCGGTAAAGCGAGTTCGATTCCGCGGCCGAGGAATGTCCCGCGTACGTCCGCATGAGCCACGGTGCGTCCTTCTTGCGGGTCTCCTCCTCGGGCGCGCCGATTGGATCCAATGCGCCGGTCATGGCCGAAGGTTACCGGCCGCCGCGCACGCCGACTCAAATGGTTGCAGGATTGTGTCGTGCCAGCGTGGAACTCGTTTTCCTTCGCCTACGGCCCGATCCTCGCGATCGTGCTCGTCGGCGTGTTCGCCTTGCTCCTGCGCTGGACCTTCCGCCGCGGATCCTCGGTCGTCGCGGCTCCCCCGCGGCCCGGCAGTGCGAAGGAGTACGGGCTGCTCGTCGCTGTCGCCTCGCCCGCGAACTACGTCGAGGGCGAGATCCTCAGACGCCGCCTTGAGGACCGCGGGGTACGCGCCAACCTCGCGACCACGCTCGACGGCCCGCGGGTGATGGTGTGGCCGGCCGACGAGGCCCGCGCCCGCCAGGTGCTCACGTCCGGTCGGTGACGACCTCACGACGAACGGTGGCGCCGAGCCCCTGCAGCGCTGGGACGAAGCCTGCGTAGCCGCGATCGATGTGCCCGACGCCGTAGACGGTGGTCTCTCCTTCGGCAACAAGCCCGGCGAGCACCAGCCCGGCGCCGGCGCGGATGTCGGTGGCCTCGACGGGGGCGGCGGACAGCACCGGCAGCCCCCGCACCAGCGCGTGGTGACCATCCGTCCGCACGTCAGCGCCGAGGCGGACCAATTCCTGGACGAACCGAAAGCGAGCCTCGAACATGTTCTCCGTGACGAGGGCCGCACCCTCGGAGATCGAGTTGAGGGCGATGAACTGCGGCTGCAGGTCAGTGGGGAACCCCGGGTACGGAAGCGTCACGATGTCGACGGCCTTCGGGCGCTCGTCCATCGAGACGCGGAATCCGTCGGCCAGCACCTCGATCACAGCCCCGGCGAGCACGAGCTTCTCCAGTGCAAGGCTGAGGTGCTCGGCCTCCGCGTGCCGCACGGTGATGTCTCCGCGCGTCATCACGGCAGCGACGGCCCAGGTGCCGGCGACGATGCGATCGGGAACGGTCTCGTGCGCCACCGGCCGCAGGACGTCCACGCCGTCGATGGTCAGGGTCGATGTCCCGACGCCATCGATCTGCGCGCCCATCGACTGCAGCATCGTGCAGATGTCGACGATCTCGGGCTCGCGAGCCGCGTTGTCGATGACCGTCTGGCCGTCTGCCAGCACCGCGGCCATGAGCAGTGTCTCGGTCGCTCCGACACTGGGGAAGTCCAGCCAGACGCGCGCGCCGGTGAGACGCCCGTGCGCGTGCGCGACCAGGTATCCGTGCTCACTCGTGACGTCGGCGCCCATCCGGCGCAGTCCGTCGATGTGCATGTCGAGTCCGCGCGAGCCGATGTTGTCGCCGCCCGGCAATGCGACATCCGCGGCGCCGACGCGAGTGACCAGCGGACCGAGCACGCAGATCGATGCCCTCATCCGGCGCACCAGGTCGTAGTCCGCGCGATGGTCAGGGCGTTCGGGGACGGTGATTGCCAGCGTCGCGGCACCAAGGTCGTGAACCACGTCGCAGCCAAGGCGCCGCAGCAGCTCGGCCATGATCTCCACGTCGAGGATCTCGGGCACCCGGCTGATCGTCGTGGTTCCCGTGGCCAGCAGGGAGGCGGCCATCAGCTTGAGCACGGAATTCTTGGCGCCGGTGATGAAGACCTCGCCCCGAAGCGGAACGCCACCGGTGACGCGTAGAACCTCCATTCGGGCATCGTACGAGCCGAGCGCTCGTGGCGTAGGGTCGGTGCATGGTCAATCTCACGCGGATCTACACCCGAACCGGCGACGATGGAACCACCTCGCTCGGCGACATGAGTCGCACCGGCAAGAACGACCCGCGCCTGATCGCGTTCGCGGATGTCGACGAGGCCAACTGCGCCGTCGGCGTGGCCCTCGCGACCGCGACGTTCGGTGCCGAGGTCTCGGTCCTGCTGCTTGCCATCCAGAACGACCTCTTCGATGTCGGCGCTGACCTGTGCACTCCGGTCATCGACAATCCGGTTCACGAGCCGCTGCGCGTGACGCCCGCCTACGTCGAGCGCCTCGAGAGTGCGTGCGATGAGTACAACGCGCTCCTTGACCCCCTGCGCTCCTTCGTCCTCCCGGGCGGCACGATCGGGGCGGCACAGCTTCACGTCGCCCGCACAGTTGTACGTCGCGCCGAGCGCTCGACGTGGGCAGCGCTCGACATGTACCGCGAGGGCATGAATCCGCTCACCGCGACATACCTCAACAGGCTCAGCGACCTGCTGTTCATCCTCGCGCGGCTCGCCAACAAGGATGCTGGCGGCGATGTCCTCTGGCAGCCAGGCGCCAACCGCTGAGGGCATGATGCCCAGCGTCCGGCATATCGTCATCCGGCTCCAGCGCCCCGAGCAACTGTTCGCACCGGATCCGGTCAGCCCGACGTCACCTGACTACACCGAGTACACCGCGCAGGCGGCGATGGACACCGTCCGCGACATGCTGCTCATGCGGATGCCGCCGAAGAACACGGAAATCGAGTTGCAGGTGGTTCTCCCAGCGGACCAGGTTCGCGATGGGCTCAGCGAGGAACTCACCACTGCGGCGCGGCGCTGGCTGAAGGTCCAGAACACGATGGACGTGGAATCCACGGAGGCGGACGGCGCGATCGGCCGCCGCTTGTTCGTGTTCGGCGTGATCGCCTTCCTGATTCTGCAGACGCTGTCGCAGTTCGTCGCGCACCTCGGAGACCAGTACGACGATCTGGTCGTCGACGCCGTCGCCGAGGGACTGAACGTCACCAGCTGGGTCATGCTCTGGTTCCCCGTGCAGCTGTTCACCATGCAGGCATGGCGCGCATCGATCCGTCGCCGACGGATGCGCATCATGGAGCGGCTGACCGTGCAGGTGCTGTGGTCGGGCGATCTCAGCGAGCAGTGATGCCCTTGGCCAGTCCCGCGACCTGGATCCGGACCTCTGCCCGGTGCATCGCGAACTCGGCGTCCTCGGACTGCTCACCGGCTTGAAGACGCGCCAGCGACTCCTTGGCACGTTCCAGGTCGATGTCCGAAGCGAGCTCGGCGACCTCGGCGATGACGTTGACGTCATTGCCCGCGACCGAGAAGAAGCCACCGTGGACCGCGACGACGAGCTTGGTGCCGTCCTCCTCCTCGATGCGCAACGGCGCGCTCTCGACGAGGAGGGCCAGAACCGGCTCGTGTCCGGGCAGGATGCCGATGTCGCCCTCAGGGGTCTTGGCGACAAGACTCTTCGCCGTGCCCGTCCACAGGGCTCGCTCGGCGGACACGACCGCCACTGTCAGGACCTTGCCAGAGTCAGCCATGCGCGCTAGTTGCCCTTCGCGAGCGCGGCCGCGTTCTTCTCGACGTCCTCGATGCCGCCGCACATGAAGAAGGCCTGCTCGGGGATGTGGTCGTACGTGCCGTCGCACAGGGCGCGGAACGACGCGATGGTCTCCTCGACCGGCACGAACGATCCGGCCTGGCCGGTGAACGCCTCGGCAACGAACATGTTCTGCGACAAGAAGCGCTGGATGCGGCGTGCACGACCGACGAGGATCTTGTCCTCCTCGGAGAGCTCGTCGATGCCGAGAATGGCGATGATGTCCTGGAGGTCCTTGTAGCGCTGCAGGATCTCCTTGACGCGAGCGGCCACGGCGTAGTGCTCGTCGCCGACGTAGCGCGCATCGAGGATGCGCGAGCCGGAGTCGAGCGGATCCACGGCCGGGTAGATGCCGAGCTCGGAGATCGGACGGCTCAGCGACGTGGTCGCGTCGAGGTGAGCGAACGTCGTGGCGGGAGCCGGGTCGGTGAGGTCGTCGGCGGGGACGTAGATCGCCTGGAGCGAGGTGATCGAGTGGCCACGGGTCGACGTGATGCGCTCCTGCAGCTGGCCCATCTCGTCGGCGAGGGTCGGCTGGTATCCGACGGCGGACGGCATGCGGCCGAGCAGCGTGGAGACCTCAGAGCCCGCCTGCGTGAAGCGGAAGATGTTGTCGATGAACAGCAGCACGTCCTGCTTCTGCACGTCGCGGAAGTACTCGGCCATCGTCAGGGCCGACAGGGCGACGCGAAGGCGGGTGCCCGGCGGCTCGTCCATCTGGCCGAAGACGAGTGCGGTCTTCTCGAGGACGCCCGACTCGCTCATCTCCAGGAAGAGGTCGTTGCCCTCGCGGGTGCGCTCGCCGACGCCGGCGAACACCGAGACGCCACTGAAGTTCTCCGCAACGCGGTAGATCATCTCCTGGATGAGGACGGTCTTGCCGACGCCCGCACCTCCGAAGAGGCCGATCTTGCCGCCCTTGACATACGGGGTGAGCAGGTCGATGACCTTGATGCCGGTCCAGAAGACCTCGGTCTTGGACTCGAGCTGGTCGAAGGCCGGCGGCTGGCGGTGAATGCTCCAGCGCTCCTTGATGTCCAGCGAGGACTCCGGGACGTCCAGCGGGATGCCGAGCGTGTTCCACACATGGCCCTTGGTGACGTCGCCGACCGGCACGGTGATCGAGTTGCCGGTGTCGCGGACGTCAGCGCCGCGGACGAGGCCGTCGGTGGGCTGCATGGAGATGGTGCGCACCATGTTGTCGCCAATGTGCTGGGCGACCTCGAGGGTCAGGGTGCGGCTTACTGCACCCTCCTCGCCGTCGCCGAAGCTCACGTCGACGTGGAGCGCATTGAACAGCTCTGGCATCGACTCGACGGGGAACTCCACGTCGACGACAGGGCCGGTGACGCGGGCTACGCGTCCTACGCCGGTCGTGGTCTCGATCGTTGCGGTCATGTTGGTTCCCTCTCCTAGCGTGACGACAAAGCGTCGGCGCCGCCGACGATCTCGCTGATTTCCTGAGTGATCTCGCCCTGGCGGGCCTGGTTTGCCTGACGGGTCAGGGTCTTGATCATGTCCTCGGCGTTGTCCGTCGCGGACTTCATCGCCCGACGACGAGCAGCATGCTCGGACGCTGCCGACTCGAGCAGCGCCGTGTAGACCGAGTGATTGATGTAGCGCGGGAGCAGCCCGTCGAGAACCGCTTCCGCGTCGGGCTCGAACTCGTAGAGCGGCGGCGGGGACTGTCCGGGGACGACCTCGACGACCTCGTCGACAACCTCGAGCGGCAGCAGCCGGCGAATGCGCGCCTCCTGCGTCATCATCGACGCGAAGTGCGTGTAGACGATGTGGATCTCGTCGACGCCGCCCTCCTCAGCGGGAGTCAGGAAGGCGTCGAGCAGGTCCTGGCCGACGGCCTGCGCATCAGCGTAGGTCGGCTGGTCGGTGAATCCCACGTACTCCCCCGCCATCACGCGATCGCGGAAGCGGTAGTAAGCCACGCCCTTGCGACCGATGACGTAGGGCACGATCGTCATGCCCTTCTCGCGCAGGTTTGTGGCCAGCGCCTCGCCCTCACGGATGGCGTTTGCGGAGTACGCACCGGCAAGGCCGCGGTCGGCCGTGACGATAAGCACCGCAGCGCGCGTGCGCACGTCGGCATTGGCCATCAGCGGGTGCTTGCGCACGTCGGCAGCGCCGGTAGCCGCCGCGCTGATCGCTGCGTAGAGCTGCGTGAGATACGGCAGCGACGCCGTCAGGCGCGCTTGCGCCTTCACGATGCGCGAGGAGGCAATGAGCTCCATCGCCTTCGTGATCTTCTTGGTCGACTTGACGGAGCGAATGCGCCGCCTGAAGACCCTCTGCTGTGCGCCCATGTCGGTTAGCCCCGCACCGCCCGCTTGATCTGCGTGGGGTCGATGTCCTCGTCGGCCACTGCGGCCACTGGCTCATCGTTGACCAGCAGAGTTCCGGCGATCGTCGTGTACTGCTTCTTGAAGTCGCCGATCGCCTTCTCCAGGACCGAGACCGTGTCGTCGGACAGGTCCGTGGTCGTGCGAATGGCGTCGAAGACCTCGGGGTGCGAGCGGACGACGTAGTCAAGGAACTCGCTGTCGAAGCGGCGAATGTCCTCGAGCGGAACGTCGTCGAGCTGACCTGTCGTGCCCGACCAGACCGAGACGACCTCGCGCTCCATCGACTGCGGCTGGTACTGCGGCTGCTTGAGCAGCTCGACTAGGCGCGCACCGCGCTCGAGTTGCGCCTTGGACGCCGCGTCGAGGTCCGAGCCGAAGGCCGAGAAGGCCTCGAGCTCGCGGAACTGCGCCAGGTTGAGGCGCAGACGGCCGGCAACCTTGCGCATCGCCTTCGGCTGGGCCGAACCACCGACGCGCGACACCGAGATGCCGACGTTGATAGCCGGGCGGACGCCGGAGTTGAAGAGATCGGACTCCAGGAAGCACTGGCCGTCGGTGATCGAGATGACGTTGGTCGGGATGTATGCCGACACGTCATTTGCCTTGGTCTCGATGATCGGCAGGCCGGTCATCGAGCCGCCGCCGAGCTCGTCGGACAGCTTCGCGCAGCGCTCGAGGAGACGGCTGTGCAAGTAGAAGACGTCGCCCGGGTAGGCCTCGCGGCCCGGCGGACGGCGCAGGAGAAGCGACACGGCGCGGTAGGCCTCGGCCTGCTTGGACAGGTCGTCGAACACGATGAGGACGTGCTTGCCTGCGTACATCCAGTGCTGGCCGATGGCCGACCCGGTGTACGGCGCCAGGTACTTGAAGCCGGCGGGGTCGGAGGCGGGAGACGCCACGATGGTCGTGTACTCCATCGCGCCGTACTCCTCGAGCGCGCCCTTGACCGACGCGATCGTCGAGCCCTTCTGGCCGATCGCGACGTAGATGCAGCGGACCTGCTTGTTCGGGTCGCCGGTCTCCCAGTTCGCCTTCTGGTTGAGGATCGTGTCCAGGCAGACGGCGGTCTTGCCGGTCTGGCGGTCACCGATGATCAACTGACGCTGGCCACGGCCGATGGCGGTCATGGCGTCGATGGCCTTGATCCCGGTCTGCATGGCTTCCTTGACCGGCTGGCGCTGGACGACCGTGGGTGCCTGGACCTCGAGCGGACGACGCGTCTCGGCCACGATCGGGCCGAGGCCATCGATCGGGTTGCCCAGCGGATCGACGACGCGACCGAGGAAGGCGTCGCCTACGGGGACGGAGAGCACCTCGCCGGTTCGACGAACGGGCTGGCCCTCCTCGACCGCGGCTCCATCGCCGAGCAGGACAACGCCGATCTCGCGGATGTCGAGGTTGAGGGCCAGGCCAAGCAGGCCGCCCTCGAACTCCAGCAACTCGTTGGTCATCGCCGAGTGGAGACCCTCCACGCGCGCAATGCCGTCACCGGTCTCGGTGACGCGACCAACCTCTTCACGGGCGGTCTCCGGCGAGTACGCCGCGACGTTCCGCTCGATCGCATCCCGGATCTCTTCCGGTCGGATCGTCAGCTCCGTCATGGTGTCCTGCTCTCTTTCTCGGCCCGCGGGGAGCGGGTGTCTGTCGGTTTCTTTGAGTCTGGTTACTAGCCGAGGACGGCCCGGCGGGCCTGCTCCAAGCGTGAAGCGATGGTGCCGTCGATGACCTCGTCGCCGATCTTGACGTGGACGCCCCCGAGAACCGAGGGGTCCACAGCGACGTTCAATTGCACGGTGCGGCCCTTGAGCCGGCCGAGCAGCTCGGCCAGGCGTGCCTCCTGCGCAGCGTCGAGGGGTGCGGCGACACGAACCTCCGCGACCACCCGTTCGCGCTGGGTGGCTGCCAGGTTGCCGAGGTCCTCGACGACGGCGTCGATCCGACGCCCGTGCAGGTGACCGACCGCGTACTGCAGCACCTGGTCGGTCGTGGCGCTCGCGCGTCCGCCGAGCAGATCGCGCACGATCGCGGCCTTGGTCTGCACCGACTGGGAGGGATCGGTCAGCGCCATCTGCAGCGCCGGCGAGGAGTCCAGTGCTCGGCTGAAGAGGAAGAGCTCCTCCTCGGTCGTGTCGAGCGATCCGTTGGCCTCGGCGACCGTGAAGGCGGCCTGATCTGCCAGCAGTTCGATCGCGAGCACGAGGTCGAGATCGGAGGACCAGCGACGTGCCGTCGCCATGACCAGCACGGTCACGGCGAGGTCGCCGATCCGGTCGGCGAAGATCTGCCGGACGAGGCCCTCGCGGACGGCTGCCGGCTGGCCGGAGTCGGCCAGCGTGTTGCGCAACTGCCCCTCGACGTCGAGCAGTCCGGCAGCAGCGAACAGATCTGCGGCCACCTGCCCGAAGTCAGCATCCTGCCGGAGGGCGTCGAGGCCCTCCTGGCAGGCGGCGAGGCTTTCGCGACTTGATCCAAGCATCAGTTCGCCACCTGCTGCTCGAGGTCATCGAGGAACGCGTCGACGGTGGCGCGCACGCGCGCGTCGTCCGTCAGCGACTGGCCGACGACCTTGCCTGCGAGCCCGACCGCGAGCTCGCCGACCTGCCGCGTCAATGCGGCGGTCGCCTGCGAGCGGTCGGTCGCCAGTTGCGCTTCGGCTGCCGCAGTCACCTGCAGTGCGGCCGTCCTGGCCTCGTTGCGGGCTTCCTCGATCAGCGCTGCGCGGTCGGCCTGGGCCTGCGTGCGGATGGCCGAGGCCTCCTCGCGAGCCTGGGCCAGCTGCGCGCGGTACTGCTCGAGCAGTGTCTGCGCCTCGGCCTGGGCATCGGCAGCACGCTGGATGCCGCCCTCGATGGTGTTCGTGCGCTCCTCGAGGGTCTTCTTGATGTTCGGCAGTGCGAACTTGGCGAGGCCACCGAACACGACGATGAAGGCGATGATGCCGATGATCAGCTCGTCGATCGGGACGTCAAGAACCGACGGCATCTCCTCGGTGCCTTCAGTGGCAGCGAGGACCGCCGTACTCACGATGGAAAGCATGCTCATGGCGAGGGTCAGACGCCGTAGACGAACGGAGCAACGAAGCCGATGAGCGCAAGCGCCTCAGCGAGCGCGAAGCCCAGGATCATGTTCTGCCGGATAACGCCATACGCCTCGGGCTGGCGGGCGATGGCCTGCACGCCCTGACCGAAGATGATGCCGATGCCAACGCCTGGGCCGATTGCGGCCAGGCCGTAGCCGATGGATCCGATCGATCCGCTGACTTCCGCGAGAAGCGACATGTCGTGTCCTTTACTTTCCTGGCCAGCGGTCGTTCCGCTGGTCTGGGGTCTTGGGTGGTGCAGGTCTATTCAGTTGTGGGTCGAGCGACCGATCAGTGATCGGCCTTCAGAGCGCCGCTGAGGTACACAGCAGCAAGCAGGGTGAAGATGTAGGCCTGCAGCGCCTGGATCAGGGCCTCGAAGCCGGTCAGGGCAATCGCCACGACGAACGAGGCGGCCGAGCCGAGGATGCCGATCACGCTGGCGCTGATGAGATAGAACGCGGCCACCGAGAACGACGCGATCAGCAGGTGCCCGGCGAACATGTTGGCGAACAGACGAATGGCATGCGTGGCCGGGCGAACGATGATGTTGGACAAGAACTCCAAGGGCGTCAGCAGGACGTACATCGCCTTGGGAACGCCGGGCGGGAACAGCATGCCCTTGAAGAAGCCGCCGAAGCCCTGCTTGTAGATGCCCAGCGGAACCCAGGTGACGAACACGATCAGCGCGAAGGCCACCGGGATCGCGAAGATCGACGTGACCGGGATCTGCGCGAAGGGCACGATGCCCATGAAGTTGCTCAGCCACACCAGGAAGAAGAAGGAGAAGAGGAAGGGGACGAACTTGTCGCCGTCCTTGCCCATCGACTCGCGCGCGATGCCATCTCGGATGAACAGATAGCCCATCTCGCCGACGTTCTGCGCGCCGCGAGGCACGAGCTTGGGCTTGCGGAACGCGTAGATGAAGAAGCCGAGGATGAGAACCACGCACAGCACGAGGATGCAGGTGACCTTCGTGATGTTGAAGGTCAGATTGCCCAGCGTGAACGTGAAGATCGCATCGAACTGGAAGATCTCTGCTCCGGGCGCGGGAAAACCACAGCCGGACATCAGGTGGCAATCAAGCCCACCAGAAGCGAGTATCGCGTCAGATCCCACCAGGCTCCTCCGTGCCGCGCATTCGTGCTTCGTGGTCGCGAGTCTCTCGGGCGAGGCTCACGAACATCAGGTAGAAAGACAGCGCGAGTCCGAACATCGCCCCGAGCGCCATCAACAGTTGTTGGTGACCCAACCACCGCGACGCCAACCAACCCAGGAAGGTGTAGAGGATCAGGCCCGCCATCAAACGACTGCTGTTCGCCCAGGCGGAGTCACCCATCGTGCGTGAATCTTCAAGCGTGACTGCTCGCCTGCGCGCGCCCGAACCGTACCATCCAGAACGCGCTCGATAGGTGCGGGGGGCGCTCATCTGCGGACCTCCGGCTCCACGTACAGAACCTTCGTCCGCGAGTAGTACCAGACCTCCACGAACGTCCAGGTGATCGTGCACGCGACGATCGTTGCGGCGAACACCCTGGGGGCGAAGAAGGTGGCGTGCTGCAGCACGACCAGGAGGATCAGCAGTACGCCGATCTTGACGATGTACAGCGCCATCGCGACCATCAATGCGATCTGCGGGTTGTTCTTCAGCACCGAGCCGAGAATCAACTGACCGACGCTGAAGAAGACGATGACGAGGACCGTTCCCAGCGCTCCGCCGATCACTCCCTGGCTGCCTGCGACGAGGCCACCGATGATCGTGGCGACGACTCCGACGATGAAGGTGAGAACGCCCGCGCGGCTCAGCACTTGGGAGTCGACGGAGGGCACGAATTCACGTTATCGCAAGGGGACTCGACCCCCAAATGTGCACCCGGACAGCGGTCAGCCGCGGGTCCCGGTCCTCAGCGTGCGGACTTCGGCGGTCGGCTGCTTGCCCGGTCTCCGCACGAGCAGTATCAGCAGCGCTAGGCCGATGACGAAGCCGATCGCGGCGTAGATACCGGGCACAAACGCCACTGCCACAGCGGTTCCCGCAAGCAGGCCGGTCCACGCGTACATGACCAGAACCGCCCGCCTCTGCGAATGTCCCATCTCCAGGAGTCGGTGATGCAGGTGCTGCTTGTCCGGAGCGAATGGATTGCGCCCCGCACGTGTGCGCCGAATCACAGCGAGCAGCAGGTCGATGAGCGGCACGGCGAGGACGGCGACGGGCAGCAGGATCGGCAGGAGGGTGGGCAGCAGGGTGCCTCCCGCGACCGCACTCGGATCGACCTGGCCCGACAACGTGATCGTGCCTGCGGCCAGCAGGAGGCCGAGCATCATCGACCCGGTGTCGCCCATGAAGATCCGTGCGGGCCAGAAGTTGTTGGGCAGGAAGCCGAGGCACATCCCGACGAGGAGCGCGGACACGAGCGTCGCGAGGGTGGCGCGCTCGAAGCCCAACTCGACGGAGAGCAGGTAGGAGTAGGCGAAGAACGCGCCGGCGGCAACAGCAACGATCCCACCAGCAAGGCCGTCGAGGCCGTCGACGAAGTTGATGGCGTTGATGCTGACCAGGACGATGATCACGGTGAAGAGCACGCTCGTGATCGGGTCGAGGACGAACGTGCCGCCGATCGGCAGCCAGATCACCGCGATCCCCTGGAATGCCATGACGCCTGCGGCGAGGACCTGTCCGGCCAGTTTCGTCGGCGCGTCCAAGCCCCACTTGTCGTCGACGATGCCGAGCGCCACGATCACCGCGACCCCCGAGAGCAGGGCGATCGCCGTGTTGCTGCCGTCGAAGACGGCCCGCATCATCGGCAGTTTGCTGGCGAGAAGAAGTCCCGCGAGCAGTCCCCCGACCATCGCGAGCCCACCGAGCCGAGGGGTCGGCTCATCGTGGACGTCGCGGTCGCGGACCGGGGCCATGACCTTGAACCGCAGTGCCAGAGCGCGGACCGGAGGGGTCAGCAGGTACGTGACCGCGGCGGCGGCCAGTAGGCACAGCAGGTATTCGCGCATCGCGTGCGGTCAGCCCCTGGGGTAGGCCGGGTTGCTGGTGACCAGCGCGGCAACGCGCTCGCCGATGGCTGCCGTCTGCGTGCCGTTCTCGTCGCGAATCGCAGCTCCGATGAGTTCGGCGATCTCGAGCATGTCGGCCTCGACCATCCCCTGCGTCGTTACCGCGGGCGTACCGACTCTGATGCCCGATCCCTTGGACGGCGGCTGCGGGTCGTAGGGAATGGCGTTCTTGTTCAACGTGATCCGGGCAGCGTCGCAGCGAGCCTCGGCGATGTCGCCCGTCACGCCAAGCGCCTGGATGTCGATCAAGGCGAGGTGCGTATCGGTGCCGCCGCTGACCGGGCGCATGCCCTGGCCGGCGAGTCCTTCGGCGAGCGCCTGCGCATTCGCGATCACCTGCGTGGCGTACTTCTGGTACTCGGGAGTCGCGGCCTCCTTGAGAGCGACCGCCTTCGCCGCGACGGCGTGCATCAGCGGACCGCCCTGCATCATCGGGAACACGGCCTTGTCGATAGCGGCCGCGTGCTCCTCCTTGCAGACGATCATTCCCCCGCGTGGCCCGCGCAGGACCTTGTGCGTGGTGAATGTCACAACGTCGGCGTACGGCACCGGGCTCGGGATTGCCTTGCCCGCAACGAGCCCGATGAAGTGGGCCGCGTCGACCATGAGGATCGCGCCGACCTCGTCGGCGATCTCGCGGAAGATGGCGAAGTCAATGAGGCGCGGATAGGCGGTGGCGCCGGTGATGATCATCTTCGGGCGGTGCTGGTGGGCCAGCGCGCGAACCTGGTCGTAGTCGATCAACTCGGTGTCCTCGCGGACTCCGTACGACACGATGTCGAACCACTTGCCCGAGAAGTTCACCTTCGAGCCGTGGGTGAGGTGCCCACCGTGCGGGAGACTCATCGCGAGCACGGTGTCGCCGGGCTTGACGAACGCTCCGTACGCCGCGATGTTCGCACTCGCACCACTGTGCGGCTGCAGGTTCGCGTGCTCGGCTCCGAACAGCGCCTTCGCCCGATCGATGCCGATGATCTCGGCCTTGTCGACCTCAGCGCAGCCGCCGTAGTACCGGCGACCTGGGTAGCCCTCTGCGTACTTGTTGCTCAATGTCGATCCGAGAGCCGCGAGCACTGCTGGTGACGTGAAGTTCTCACTCGCGATGAGCTGCAGGCCGCTGCGCAGTCGCTCGAGTTCGTCGAGAACGATGGTCGCGATCTCCGGATCCTGCGACGTCAGTTCGTTGAAGTCGGGTCCCCAGAACGGCGTGCTGTTCATGCAACTCCCTCGGCAAGTGTGATGCGCACACTCTACGCGCCGGCGCCCTCTGGCCCGGTCCGGACATCAGGGCAGATCCGTCGAATCTGCTCTATGGACAATGCCCCGGCCCTCACGAGCACTGGCGTTTCCCCGGACGCGTCGATGACCGAACTCGGCAGCGCATCGTCGGCCCGAAGATCCCCCGCGTCGAGAGCGACCGTCACCGAGTCACCCAACTGCTCGAGTGCGTCGTCCACGTCCGACGGTGCTCCCATGCCGGGGAGGTTGGCCGTCGTGACGGCGAGCGGTCCCGTGCGCTCGAGCACCGCGAGCGCCAATGGGTGCAGCGGCATGCGAATCGCGACGGGCACATCGCGAGCGAGGTCCCACGCCAGCGAGGGCTGGGGAGTCAGCAGGATCGTCATCGGGCCTGGCCAGAAGGAGTCCATCAGTCGCTGCGCCTGATCGGAGATGCGCACCGCGATGCCGGCGACGGTCGTGCGGCGGCCCACCATGACCGGCAACGGCACTCCTGCGTCTGTCCCCTTGACCTCCCGCAGCGCAGCAACTCCACGAGCGGAGAACGCGTCGGCGACTACGGCGTAGACGTTCTCCATCGGCAGCAGCGCCAAGTCGCCACGCTTGACCGCGGCGTGTGTCGCAGCAACGGCGCGCTCGCGCTCAAGTCCGTCCGCACACGCGATCCGTAGGGTCATCGCGAACTAGCCGTCTACTCGACGCGCGAGCGTGAACCTCGGCAGTCCGTTGAGATCGATCCGATCCGCGATCGACGTGAACGCCGCTCGCCCGCTCGGAATGCTGATCATCGTCGACAGGTGTTCGTCGACGCGGAAATCCGCAAGGAGACCAGGCACTCCGTGCGCGCCCGCAGCCTTGCCCTGCACGTCGGCATGCTCGATCGCGAGCAGGCCGCCGGGCTTCAGCAGGATCGCGGCGGTCCGCAGGACCCCTCGCACGACGTCGAGCCCGTCGGAGCCTCCGTACAGCGCCATGTTGGGCTCGTGGTCGCGGACCTCGGGCTCGCGAGGAATCATCGCGTCGGGAATATAGGGCGGGTTCGTCACGACCACGGCCACCTGGCCAGCCAGCCGGGCAAGCGCTCCACCAGGGTCGGCAACCGTGGTCGCATCACCATGGATCACCTCGACGGTCGAGCGCTTTGCCGTGATTCCACCCTGGTAGGTCTCGACATTGCGTCGAGTCCACCCGATCGCGTCGTCGCTGAGCTCCACCGCGTACACGCGGCTGTCGTTCGACTCCATCGCGAGGGAGATGGCGATCGCCCCGCTTCCTGAACACAGGTCGACGCCGATCCGCTCGCCCTGTGGCTGCAGTGCCAACTCGCGCACTCCGGCCTCGGTGACCAGTTCGGTCTCCGGGCGCGGGATGAAGACGCCCGGGCCAACCGCCACCTCGATATGCCGGAACGCGGCAGTGCCGAGGATGTGCTGAAGGGGAACCCGCGACAGCCGGCGGGCGAGCAACTGCTCGACACGCACCTTCTGTTCGGGGGTGACGGCGTCCTGCAGGAAGAGCCGGTTGCGGCTGGTGCCCAGCGCGAAGGCAACGAGCTCGGCCGCATCGACGTTCGGGGAGGGAATGCGCACGGCGTTCAGGCGGTGCTCGGCATCGAACAACACGTCGCGCACCGTGACCCGGCCGCCGAGCGTGACGTCCTCAGCCCAGGAGGTCACGAGTCGCCGCCGCCAAGACGGCTCTCTCGATCGGCCTCAACGCATGCGTCGATCACCGCGTCGAGGTCGCCGTCGAGAATCTGGTCGAGGTTGTGCGACTTGAAGCCGACTCGATGGTCGCTGAGCCGGTTCTCGGGAAAGTTGTAGGTGCGGATGCGCTCGCTGCGATCGACGGTCCGAACCTGCGAGCGGCGAGCGTCGGAGGCATCCTGCGCGGCCTTCTCCTCTGCCACGGCGAGCAGGCGAGCCCTCAGAATCCGCATCGCCGACTCCCTGTTCTGGAGCTGACTCTTCTCGTTCTGGCAGGACACCACTGTTCCCGTGGGTATATGCGTGATGCGCACCGCGGAGTCGGTCGTGTTGACGCTCTGGCCGCCGGGACCGGACGAGCGGAAGACGTCGATACGAAGGTCGTTCTGGTCGATGACCACGTCGACGTCCTCGGCCTCCGGCAGCACGAGCACTCCTGCCGCGGAAGTGTGAATGCGTCCTTGCGACTCGGTGACGGGGACGCGCTGCACGCGATGCACGCCGCCCTCGAACTTCAGTCGCGCAAAGGGCGCGTCGCCGGGCTCGGGAATGCCCCGTGCCTTCACCGCGATGGCGATGTCCTTGTAGCCACCGAGATCGGATTCCACCATCTCGAGGATCTGGGTGGTCCAGCCACGACGCTCGGCGTACCTCATGTACATGCGGGCAAGATCGCTGGCGAACAGCGCCGACTCCTCGCCACCCTCCCCCGCCTTGACTTCGACGATGACGTCCTTGTCATCCATGGGGTCGCGCGGAAGAAGCAACGTGGTGAGGTGCTCGGCCGCGAGTTCGGTGCGCTCCTCCAGCGGGCCGATCTCGGCGGCGAATGCCTCGTCGTCTTCCCCGAGTTCGCGGGCAGCGACCAGATCCTCGGATGCCGTCAGCCACTCGCGATAGGCAGCGACCACAGGACGCAACTGCGCGTACCGGCGCCCGAGTTGGCGCGCTGCTGCCTGGTCGCCATGCACGTCCGGGTTGGCCAGCTGTCGCTCGATGTCGTCATATTCGACGACCAACTCGGCGCAGGACTCGAACATCAGGTACCCATCGGTTGCGTGCGACCTCGAAGCGAGGCTGACGGAAAAGCAACCGGGCGCCGGTCGGGGGTCGGCCGCGCGACGGGGGAGACACGCGGCCGACCCCGGGCCGGCGCCCGGGGAGGGCTACTTGTCTTCGGTCTTGTCCTCGGCCTTGCCGTAGCGGCTCTCGAACTTCGCGACGCGACCGCCGGTGTCGAGGATCTTCTGCTTGCCCGTGTAGAACGGGTGGCACTGCGAGCAGACGTCGGCGTGAATCACGCCGTTCTTCGCCGTGCTACGAGTGGTGAACGTTGCTCCGCACGAGCACGTGACGGTGGTCTCGGCGTACGCGGGATGAATGTCGGCCTTCATATCTCTCCTCTAAAGACCCGGGTCGGCGCAGACCAGTGGGTCTGACCGTGAACCGGGGCGCAATAAGTATGCCACCGACCGCGTGAGGGGAGTTAATCGCCCACCCGCGGTCGGTCACACCTCAGCCTTCGTCGCGAAGGCCACTCATGGACGGGGTGGTCTGCTGAATCTGGAGCAGGAACTCGGAGTTGCTCTGGGTCTCGCGCAGCTTGCTGAGCAGGAGTTCGATCGACTGCTGCTGATCGAGGGCGTGAAGCACCCGGCGAAGCTTCCAGACGACCTTCAGCTCCTCGGCTGACATGAGGAGGTCCTCCTTGCGAGTACCCGAGGCGTCAACGTCGACGGCCGGGAACACTCTCTTGTCCGCGAGGCGACGGTCGAGCTTGAGCTCCATGTTGCCGGTGCCCTTGAACTCCTCGAAGATGACCTCGTCCATTCGCGAACCGGTCTCGACGAGCGCCGTGGCGAGGATCGTGAGAGACCCGCCGTTCTCGATGTTGCGGGCGGCCCCGAAGAAGCGCTTCGGCGGGTACAGCGCTGTGGAGTCGACACCACCGGACAGGATGCGGCCGGACGCAGGCGCTGCGAGGTTGTACGCACGACCGAGGCGGGTCATCGAGTCGAGCAGGACGACGACGTCCTTGCCCATCTCCACGAGGCGCTTGGCGCGCTCGATCGACAGCTCGGCGATGATCGTGTGGTCCTCGGCGGGACGGTCGAAGGTCGAGGCGATGACCTCACCCTTGACCGAACGCTGCATGTCGGTGACCTCTTCAGGCCGCTCGTCGACCAGGACAACCATGAGGTGAACCTCGGGGTTGTTGGTGACGATCGCGTTGGCGATCGACTGCAGCACCATCGTCTTGCCGGCCTTGGGCGGCGAGACGATCAGGCCGCGCTGGCCCTTGCCGATCGGGGCGACGAGGTCGATCACGCGGGTGGTCAGGTTGCCCGGAGTGCTCTCCAGGCGCAGCCGATCCTGCGGGTAGAGCGGGGTCAGCTTGGAGAACTCCGGACGGTTCAGTGCCGCGGCGAGTGGTCCGCCGTTGACGGTGTCGATACGCACGAGCGGATTGAACTTCTCGCGCTGTCCGCCCTCGAGCGGTGCCTTGACCGCGCCGGTGATGGCGTCACCCTTGCGCAGTCCCTGACGGCGAACCATCGACAGCGATACGTAGACGTCGTTCGGGCCCGGCAGGTATCCGGTGGTGCGGACGAATGCGTAGTTCTCCAGCACGTCGAGGATTCCGGCGACCGGGACGAGGACATCGTCGGCCGAGATCTCCGGCTCGATGTCGTTGTATCCGCCGCCGCCGGGCGCGCGGTCCCGGTTGCGATCGCGGCCACGGTCGCGGCCACGGCGGCGACGGCTTCCCTCGAAGCCATCGGTGCGCTCGCGGTCCGGGCCACGGTCGGGACCACGGTCGTTGTTGCGGTCACGATCGGGGGCACGGTCATTGTTGCGATCGCGGTCGTTGCGGTTGCGGTCATTGCGGTTGCGGTCATTGCGGTTCTCGCCGCGATCACTGTTGGCGGCACCGGAATTGCTGCGATCGCCGTTACTGCGATCGCCGTTGTTTCGATCGCCATTGCTGCGGTTGTCGCTGCGGTCGTTCCGGTTGTCGCCGCGGTCGTTGCCGCGGTCGCTGGACTGCTGACTGTCCGACGGGGTGTCATCGCCGGAGGCCTGCTGCTTGTCTGTGGTGGTCTCCGGGGCGGCGTCTGCCGCGGCTGCCGGAGCCTGGTCGCGCCGGGCGGCGCGACGCGGGCGCTCGGTGGCGCCCGTCTCTGGGGTGGACGCCGGCCGCTGCCGGTCGCCGATGGCCGCTACCAGATCTCCCTTGCGCATCGCGCTGGCACCGGTGATTCCCAGTTGCGAGGCGAGCTGCTTGAGCTCGGGGAGGAGCATGGCCGAGAGGCCGCCGCCGCGGGTTGATCCTGCGGTCGTCGACACTGCGGTGTCTGTCACGTATGTATTCCTTTGGTGGAAGAAGATCTTCGACGTGGTGAAGTTCCTGCGAAGAGGCAATAACTACCCGCGGCGGTCGGCACGTGTCACCGTGTGACCGGGTGGGTGCATCCAGTGGGCTCGGGTGGTTTCCACCGCGAATTTTTTGATTGCTGGCCCGCTGCCTAAGAGATCGGCGAGCCGCCGTCATTGCTGGAGCGTGATGAGCATAACACCCGGGGCGTTTCTAGTGCACGAGTGGGAGGGGGATTTCCTGCGCTCCCTTGTCCGAGACGTCCAAAGACAGGCCGCGCCAGGACTCAGGGAGGAGATTGTCGACAGTTGATCGAGTTTCGGCCGTGACGAAGGCAAGGACTGACGGTCCGGCTCCGGACACCACGGCCGCCACACCTGCTGACCGCAGGCGATCGACGAGGTCCACCGACGCCGGATAGATGCCCGCGCGAGCCTGCTGGTGGAGGCGATCCGCGGTGGCAGTGAGGAGCTGGGTCGGATCAGTGGTCATGGCATGGACGAGCAGCGCGGTCCTGGCGATGTTGAAGCTCGCGTCAGCAAAGGGCACCGTTGCTGGCAGCGCGGCGCGTGCGGTCTGGGTCAGCACCGACGAGCCCGGCACGAGCATCCGGACGTTGACGTCGGGATGGGTATCCCGCCGCACCGCCGTAGCGCTGCCATCGCCATTGAGCCAGGCGATGGTGAAGCCCCCGTAGACGGCGGCCGCGAGATTGTCCGGATGCGACTCGAAGGTCAGCGCCAACTGGAGCACGTCGTCGTCGGACATCCGATCAGGTCCGTCGTCGACCATCGCCCGAGCCAGCACGATCCCGCCGACGATGGCTGCCGCGGATGAGCCCAGTCCCCGGCCGTGCGGAATGACGTTCGTGCAGCGCAGGACGAAACCGGGCGGGCGGACGCCCAGCCACGCGAAGCCTGCTGCCATCGCCTGAACGACGAGATGGGAGTCGTCGAGGGGAACGTCGTCGCAGCCCTCCCCCGCGACCTCGACGAGAACGCCGGGATCGTCGGTGACCATCGCGACGAGGTCGTCACGCAGTTCCATGGCCAGGCCGAGACTGTCGAAGCCCGGGCCGAGGTTGGCGCTGGTGGCCGGAACCACCACGCGCACGGCGTCTCGACGAAGGGCGCTCACGACGACCCGAGTCCAAGCGCCTGTGCAGCAGCAGTGACGTCGACGGCAATGGTCACCGGATCCGGCGCGTCAGCCAATGCCCACTGCGGATCCTTCAGGCCATGCCCTGTCACCGTGCACACGATCAGCTGGCCCGGGTCGAGTTCTCCGGCCGCGTGCTTCTTGATCAGGCCCGCAACACCCGCAGCGCTCGCCGGCTCGCAGAACAGGCCCTCCTTCGACGCGATGATGGCGTAGGCGGCGAGGATCTCGTCGTCGGTCACCATCTCGATAACACCCGCCGAGTCGTCGCGCGCAGTCTCTGCGAACGCCCACGATGCCGGGTTGCCGATGCGAATGGCGGTGGCGATCGTCTCGGGCTGATCGATGCGGTAGCCGAGGACGATGGGTGCCGCACCCGCCGCCTGGAAGCCCCACATTCGTGGCAGTCCCGACAGTCCATCGTCCGCGTACTCGCGATAGCCCTTCCAGTGGGCGGTGACATTCCCAGCATTGCCAACGGGAAGCGCATGGATGTCGGGGGCGCGGCCGAGCTGGTCGACGACCTCGAAGCTGATCGTCTTCTGCCCGTCGATGCGCACGGGATTGACGCTGTTGACCAGCTCGACCGGGTACTCGGCCGACAGCTGGCGGGCGATCTGCAGGCAGTCGTCGAAGTTGCCGTCGAGCTGAAGGATGGTCGCGCCGTGCACGACCGCCTGCGCCAGTTTGCCCATCGCGATCTTGCCCTGCGGCACGAGCACCGCACTCGCGAGACCGGCCTTGGTCGCGTAGGCCGCGGCGCTCGCGGAGGTGTTTCCCGTCGACGCGCAGATCACCGCCTTCGCACCCGCCTGTACTGCGCGAGAGATCGCGAGAGTCATGCCGCGATCCTTGAATGACCCCGTGGGGTTCGTGCCCTCGAACTTCAGCCACACATCGCAGCCGAGCATCTCGCTGAGGACCGACGCATGGACGAGCGGAGTCCCACCCTCACCGAGGGTGACCACCGGGGTCTCGTCGGTCACGGGAAGCCGTTCCCGGTACTCGTTGATAACTCCGCGCCACTGATGTGCCATGACTACGCGCCCGCCTCACCCTCGACTCGCATGACTCCCAGAACCTTCTTGACCGTGTCGAGGCCACTCAGCTGCTCCACGGTCTTGCGCAGTGCCGCGTCGCTGGCCCGATGGGTGCGCACGATCAGGCCGGCATCGTCGCCGTGCCCGTCCTGCCTGACGACCTGGATGCTCACTCCGTTGTCGGCGAAGGCGGACGCGATGCTCGCAAGCACGCCCGGCTTGTCGGCGACGTCGAGGTTGACGTAGTAGCGCGTCAGCGCTTCGCCAACCGGCAGCACCGGGAGCTTGGTGTAGGTGCTCTCCCCCGGACCACGCCCGCCAGTGACCTTGTTGCGGGCCGCGCTGACGACATCGCCCATCACCGCGCTGGCCGTAGGCGCTCCGCCAGCACCACGTCCGTAGAACATGACCTCGCCCGCCGCCTCGGCCTCGATGAACACCGCATTGAATGCGCCGCGGACGCTGGCCAGCGGATGACTCCGCGGAACCATCGCCGGATGCACGCGGACGACGACGCCGTCGTCGCGCAGCTCGGCCACGGCGAGCAGCTTGATGACGAAACCCATCTGCTGTGCGGCGCGGATGTCCTCCGCGGTGACCTCGGTGATCCCCTCGCGATAGACGTCGTCCATCGTCACGCGAGTATGGAATGCAAGTTCGGCGAGGATTGCAGCCTTCGCGGCTGCATCGTGGCCGCCGACATCAGCGGTCGGGTCGGCCTCGGCGTATCCCAGAGCCTGAGCCTCGGCCAGGGCATCCGCGTAGTCCGCGCCCTCCTCGTCCATCTTCGTGAGGATGAAGTTCGTCGTGCCGTTGACGATGCCGAGAACCTTCGTCACCCGGTCGCCGGCGAGCGACTCGCGCAGCGGTCGCAGGAGCGGGATCGCACCAGCAACAGCCGCCTCGAAGTACAGGTCGACACCGTTGCGCTCCGCCGCCTCGTAGAGGGTCGCGCCGTCCGCCGCGAGCAACGCCTTGTTCGCCGTGACCACGCTGGAGCCGGCCTCCATGGCCGCGAGGATCAGCGTGCGCGCCGGCTCGATGCCACCCATGACCTCCACGACGATGTCGGCACCGCTTGCGGCCACTGCTGCGGCGTCCGCCGTGATCAGCGCGGACGGGATGCCCGGCCTGGGCCTCGTCGCATCGCGTACCGCAACAGCCGAGAGCACGACTGGCGCGCCGACGCGCTCCTCGAGATCGTGCGCATTGGCGACGAGCAGATGCGCCACGGCCGCGCCCACCGTGCCGCCGCCAAGCAGCGCAACGGCCAACGAACGGTCGTTCGACGGCATCGGAGCCCTCCGCGGTGGGGATTGACAGGAGGACAGCCTCTCAGGTGGCGGGTCACCCTCGCGAACCCCCTCACGAAGCCCGTCGTGCGCAACAGCGCGCCTCCCGACGATTCGCGCCTCTCGCGGGACCATGAGCGCATCGCTGGCCGGTGACCCACGCCGGCCCACTTGGAGGAGATCTATGAACACCGCCACTCGCAAGCTCGTCGCCGAGTTTGTCGGCACCTTCCTGCTCGTCTTCCTCGCCGTCGGCGCTGCGGTCTTCGGCATCGCCGCGAAGGTCGGCGTGGAGGGCAATGGGCCTGGCAACGGAGTCGTCGGCGTCGCCCTGGCTTTCGGTCTTGTCCTGCTCGGCATCGCGTACGCATTCGGGCCGGTCTCGGGTGCTCACGTCAACCCCGCCGTGACGTTGGGCATGCTGCTCGGTCGCCGCATGCCCGCCAGCGAGGCGGTCGGCTACTGGATCGCGCAGTTCCTCGGCGCCATCGCCGGTGCCGCCGTCATCAAGCTGATGGTCTCCAAGGGCGGTATCACCGACTACACGGGCGGCCTCGGCACGAACTCCTACGACAACGGTGCGATCAATCTCGGCGGTGCGTTCCTTCTCGAGGTGCTCCTCACCGGTGCGTTCGTGCTCGTCATCCTGCTCGTCACCGAGCGCATCGCGGCGCCCGGATTCGCCGGACTGGCGATCGGCCTCACCCTGACGCTCGTCCACCTCGTGGGCATCCCGCTGGACGGCACGTCGGTGAACCCGGCACGGTCCTTCGGCCCGGCACTCTTCGCCGGAAACGGTGTCGCGATGAGCCAGGTGTGGCTGTTCATCGTGGCCCCGCTCGTCGGCTCGGTTGTCGCCGTGATCGTGTGGAAGCTCACGCGAACCACGGTCGAGGAGCCCGAGCCGCTGGTCGCAGGCTCCGAGCGCGAGTAGTCGTCGAGCCGGCCCACGGATGCTGCTGCGTTCGTGGGCCGGCTCCTCGCTCACCACCTGCTGACCGAGAGGAAAGTGCACGTGTCGACGAACATCCGAACGCTCATCGCCGAATGCGTGGGCGCGTTCCTCCTCGTCTTCTTGGCCGTCGGGGGTGCCGTCATCGCCGTCGCCGCGAAGGTCGGACTGCCGGGCGTATCTCCCGGTACCAGCGTCATGGCGGGCTTGTGCGTCGCCGGCCTCGTGCTGCTCGGCGTCGCCGCCTCGGTTGGGCCCTTCTCCCGTATCCACCTGCGCCCAGCAGTGACGTTTGCGCTCGCTAGGCGCCGCTCCGTTGCCATCGACACGGCCGTCGACTCGTGGATCGGGCAGGCGATTGGAGCGATCGGCGCCGGCGTCGCCCTCTACTTCTTCGTGCCATGGGCGACCGGTCTGGACATCTCCCTCAGTCCGAGCACGACCACCGTGGATGGCACCGGCCTGGTCATGCTCGATCTCCTCATCGCCGGGCTGCTGTCGGTCCTGCTCCTGGCCACGCCCCTGCTTGGCGCCGCCCTCGTCGCGATCTTCGCCACGCCGGGCCACCTCGTGCTCGCGACCGCGGCTCCCGCTCGCGCCGCCGTCACGCCTGCGCCGCCGGTTGCTCCTGTCGCGGTGGCGCCGCGACCGATGGTCATCCCCGAGCCCGATCTCGGGCCTGACCCCGAGCCCGAGCCCGCGGTCGCGCCAGAGCCCGAGCCTGAGCCGGTGGTCGCGGGAGATCCCGAGCCGGTGGTGGAGGCCGAGTCGGATCCGCTGGAGATCGACCTGCCGCAGGCCGAGGTTCCCGAGGAGTCTCGACCACTCGTGTTCGCTTCCGTTGAGTCCACGACCTCGAAGCCACTCCCGCCTCGGTCGGTTCTGACCTCGACCCGGGTCGCCCAGCCCGCAACTCGCGTGGTCGCTCCGTTCCCGCCGGCACCAGCCCCCTCGCCATTCCCGCTGCGACGGGAGGTCGCCCCGGCGCGCCACGCGTCGGCATTCAGCGGAGCAGCAGGGAGGCCGGACGCGCCGAAGAAGAAGGCAAAGGACACGAGTAAGAACGCGAAGGCCAAGGACAAGAAGCGCAAAGCCCAGAAGGCGAAGGGCAAGTCGAAGCGGAAATCGGAATCAACGGTGACCGTTCAGGTAAAGGTCACCGACAAGCACGGCAAGACGGGCCGCAAGAAGTAGCTGTCGTTCAGGCGCCCGGATCGAGGGCGAGCAGGTCGTCGACCGTCTCCCGCCGGAGCACCACGCTGAGCACCGCATCCTTCGCCGACACCACGGCAGGTCGCGGCAGGTAGTTGTAGTTCGACGCCATCGACCGGCAGTACGCGCCGGTGGCCGCAACCGCGAGCAGGTCGCCCGGCGCAAGGTCCGAGGGCAGCCATGCGTCGCGCACGACCACATCGCCGGACTCGCAGTGCTTTCCCACGACGCGACACAGCGCCGGCTCGGCCGAGGACTCACGGGAGGCGAGGGTCACGGTGTAGTCAGCGTCGTACAACGCGGTGCGGATGTTGTCGCTCATTCCACCGTCGACGGACACATAGGTGCGGATCACGCCGTTGCCGATCTCGACCGGCTTCACCGTGCCGACCTCGTAGACCGTGACGGCCGCTGGGCCGACGATGGCTCGACCGGGCTCGAAGGCGAGCGCAGGCATGGGAATCCCGACGGCCGCACACTCCTTGCCCACGATGTCGCCGATCTGATGGGCCATGTCGGTGACGTCGAGCGGGTCGTCCCCGTCGACGTACGCGATGCCCATGCCGCCGCCGAGGTTCATCTCCTCGATCTCGATGCCCTGCTCGTCCCACAGGTGCTGCGCGAAGGAGACGACCCGGGCTGCTGATACCTCGAAGCCCGCGGCATCGAAGATCTGCGAGCCGATGTGCGAGTGCAGGCCCACGAGCGCAAGAGTCGGGAGCTTGGCAATACGACGGACCGCCTCGGCCGCGGCGCCCGACGATACGGACAGCCCGAACTTCTGATCCTCGTGCGCGGTTGCGATGAACTCGTGCGTGTGCGCCTCGACTCCCACCGTCACCCGGACGAGTACCGGCTGCACGATGCCCGCGCGACCAGCGGCATCCGCGATACGGACTATGTCCTCGAAGGAGTCCACGACGATCCGGCCGACACCGGCGGCGATGGCCGCCTCGATCTCGGTCATCGACTTGTTGTTGCCGTGCATCAGCAGCCGGTCACCGGGAACGCCGGCGCGGAGCGCGACCGCGAGTTCGCCGCCGGAGGCAACGTCGATGCCCAGCCCCTCCTCGGTCACCCAGCGTGCGACTGTCGTCGCCAGGAAGGCCTTTGCCGCGTAATAGACCAGTCGCGCTCCGGAGTCGACGTAGGCCGCGCGGTACTGGCGTGCGCGACTGCGCAGATCGGCCTCGTCGAACAAGAACAGCGGCGAGCCGTAGGCCTCGACCGCATCGCGGACGTCGACGCCGCCGATCTCGATCGCGCCGTGGACGTTACGGATAGCACTCGACGGCCAGATGCCGTGCGACAACGTGTTGAGCTCGGCGCCGGACGAGGGGCGCGGCGTGGGACCCGTCGACGCGACGACGTCGCCGTGACGGGGTCCTGCCGGATGAGCGCGCACGACGCAAGGCTAGGGCACACCCCAACCCACCTCGCCGACCTTGAGGTTGGCGTGGGTTTTCGACCCGCGTTTCCACGCCAACCTCAAGGTCGCGCGGGGGTGAGACGTCGCTACATGCGGTCGGGGGCGCTCACGCCGACGAGGTCGAGGCCGTTGGCGATCGTCTGACGCGACGCCGCGCACAGCCACAGCCGCGCGACGTGGATCCCGGCGAGTTCCTCGTCGCCGCGTGGCAGCACCCAGCACACGTCGTAGAACCGGTGGTACGCCGTGGCGAGGTCCTCCAGGTAGCGCGCGACGCGGTGCGGCTCGCGCAGCTCCGCAGCCGTCGCCACGACGCGTGGGAACTCGGCGAGCATGCCCAGGAGGTTGTTCTCCCGCTCGTGATCGAGCAGGGCTGGATCGAACTCCGCGGCCCGCCAGTCGATACCCAGCTCGGCGGCGTTGCGCAGCACCGACGCGATGCGTGCGTGCGCGTACTGCACGTAGAACACCGGGTTGTCGCTCGTCGCCTTGATGATCTCCTCGAGATCGAGCGTCAGAGGAGAGTCCACCGGATAGCGAATGAGCGAGTAGCGCGCGGCGTCGACGCCGACTTCCTCGACGAGCTCCTCGAGAGTCACCATGGTGCCGGCCCGCTTGGAGAGCTTGATCTCCTCGTCGCCGCGCACGATCTTCACCAGCTGGCCGATGAGCACCTCGATATTGGCGTCCATGTCGTCGCCGGCGCATGCCGCGACCGCGCGCAGCCGGTTGACGTACCCGTGGTGGTCGGCACCGAGCAGGTAGATGACGAGGTCGAAGCCGCGCGCGCGCTTGTCGACGTAGTAGGCGGTGTCGGCGGCGAAGTAGGTGTTCTCGCCGTCAGCCTTGACGAGGACCCGGTCCTTGTCGTCGCCGAAGTCGGACGTGCGCAGCCAGACCGCGCCCCCCTCCTCGAACACGCGTCCTTGGTCCCGGAGCTTCTGCATGCCCCGCTCGACCGCGCCGGACTCGTACAGGGACAGCTCGGAGTACCAGACGTCGAAGTGCGTGCGGAACAGCTCCAGCACCTCGCGCTGCTGTGCGAGCTGGAGGGCGTACGCCGACTCGCGGAAGGCCAGCCGCTGCTCGTCGTGCGGAAGGGTGAGGATGTCGGGCTGCTCGGCCACGATGCGAGCGGCGAGATCCAGGATGTAGCCGCCGTGATAGCCGTCTGCGGGAACCGGCCGACCGTGGGCGACCTCCATCACGGAGTCCCCGAACCGCTCCATCTGCACGCCGCGGTCGTTGATGTAGAACTCCGTCGACACGTCGGCGCCCGCGGCCGCGAGTACTCGCGCGATCGCGTCTCCCACTGCGGCCCATCTGGTGTGGCCCAGGTGCAGGGGGCCGGTGGGATTGGCCGAGATGAACTCGACGTTGACCACCCGTCCGGCCAGGGCCGTGCCGTGTCCCCACGCTGGTCCCGCCTCGACGACCGTCCGCGCGAGCTCGCCCTGCGTGGCACTGTCGAGCCTGATGTTGATGAAGCCCGGTCCCGCGATCTCGGCGCTGGCAATGCCCGGTACCTCGGCAAGGCGCCCGGCGAGCAGGGCCGCGAGCTCACGCGGTGGCATGTTCGCCTGCTTGGCGAGCGCCAGCGCCACGTTCGTCGCGTAGTCGCCGTGCTCGCGCGATTTCGGCCGCTCAACGCGCACGGCGGGCAGCGAGTCGACGTCGATCAGGCGCTCGTCCCGCAGCCTCGACACGAGGTCGGACACGGTCGCGGAGAGCTCATCGGGGGTCACCGGACGAGCCTATCGACGGCCCAGAAAACTATTCCGCCCTGCTCACGGCCGGGGTACGATCCGCACAGGCAAGGCCAGATCAGCACCACCGTTCTGAGATGCCCGCACGCACGACAAGGCATCTGATCCTCTGAGCATGTGCACAGATTCGGGACGAGGTTGAACGGCTAGGCCGCGTCCCGGTCGACCGTCCGGGGTGAAGTCCCGGCAAGGAGAATGTGCATCATGGCTCAAGGAACCGTGAAGTGGTTCAATGCTGAGAAGGGCTACGGCTTCATTGCCCAGGCCGACGGCGGACCGGACGTCTTCGTCCACTACTCGGCAATCCAGTCCGACGGCTACCGCTCGCTGGACGAGAATCAGGTCGTCGAGTTCGAGATCGTCCAAGGCCCCAAGGGACCGCAGGCCGACAAGGTCCGTATCGGCTGACCCGCAGCATCGACGTACAGAAGGGCCCCGCCACGTGGCGGGGCCCTTCTGCTGTGGCGACCCGTGGTCCCCCGACCTCGGATGCCAGCACGCGCGTGATGCCCAGCCCAAACACGGCCTAAACATCGAAGTTCCAGTGGGGCACAATTGCTGCATGGCCGAGGACGAGATCGAGAAGCTGCTCCGCGAGATCAACGGGAACACGGGGCAGCCCGCATCCTCCTCGGACGTCGCGAAGGGGTCGGGCAAGTCGGCCGCGCGGCGCAATGAGCCTCAGGCGGGCGGTGGCCGATTCGCGTTCGCCGCGATCGCCGGAGTGAGCCTGGGCGTGGCCGCGTGGTTCGTCGGCTTGATCCTGCCGTTCACGAGCGCGGTCTCGGCCGGGATCGGCGGCGCCTTCGCCGCCTTCATCGCGGCTTTCATCGCTGGTCCGCCTCGCTGGTTCTCGTCGTAGCGAGTCGGTTCTGCCGGTCTGCCTCTATCGCGGCTCCCCACAGCAGTCCGAGGAAGCACAGGTACAGCCACAGGAGCACCACGACCGCGGTGCCGAGCACGAGCACCGCAGCACCCAGGCTCGATGAGAAGTGGGCGTAGATCCCCACCCCGCCGGTTACGCCGACGATCCACAGCGCCGCGAGAATCGGTCCCGGCGCAGTCCACGGAACGCGCTGGTCGCGATTGGGAGCGTGGTGGATGAGCCACCGCACCGAGAGATACACGAGCACGAGGATGATCAGCCAGTCGACCGGCCCACTGCCCGTGGAGGTGGTGATCGCGCCGGCGCCGAGCCAGTCGAGGATCCGAGGGACGACGGTCAGCACGATCACCAGCCCGACCGCGACGACCAAACCGACGAGGGTGATGACCGCAGAGATGCCGCGCTCGACGAGCCCCGAGCGTGTCTCGACCACGCCGAACGCGCTGTTCATCGCCATGCGGGTGCCGAGGACAACCTTCGACGATGCGTAGATCGCGAGCAGCACACTCACGACGGTCGTCACCGTGAACGCGCTCGCCGAGGAGCTCTCCACCAGCCCGACGAGCACGTTGATCGCGGACTGCGTGTGCTCGTTCGTGCCCGGCGTGCGTTCGGCCAGGGACTCGAGCGCGTCGCGCACGTCCTGCGGTTCGAGGAACAGTCCCGCGATCGAGCCGAGCGCGATGGCGGCGGGCGCTATGGACAGCGCCACGAAGTACGCGAGGCCGCCGGCGGCCAACGATGCGCGAGTGCGTCGCAGGTCCCCGCCCAGGCGCTTGCCCCACTGCACCAGCTCCTTCGCGCGGACCGTCACGGGGTCATCCTTGCGGACGGCGCACGCGATCAGCGGCTCGCAGCGCGCTGGTAGCCTGTCCAGTCCCGAGCCCCCGTAGCTCAGGGGATAGAGCGCCGGTTTCCGGTACCGAAGGTCGGGAGTTCGAATCTCCCCGGGGGCACCATGCCCGTCCCGAATTGAACCGCCTTCCGGGTCAAATCCGCAGAATCTGCCTCAGAACGGCCACCAAACCCGGATTTGGCCCGGGAGGCGGTTCAATTCGGGTCTAGGCGAGGCGGGTCATGTCCATGATCCAGTTGGTGTCCCAGGTCTGGCCACCGTCGTGGGAGAAGGCCTGCTGCCAGCGCGCCTGCGTCGGGCCGAGGTCGTCCCACAGGAACCGAACCCGCACCGGCGTGCCGTTGACCACGTCATCGGTGCGGAAGTCGCCTCGCGCTCCGTCGAATCTCCCCTCCATCGGCGGATCGAGCCGGCCGGGCGCCGCGGACGAGGACCACCAGATGCGCCACAGGTCCGTTGCCGGGTCGTACAGCCGCAGGGCCAGCCCGTGGAACTCGCCCAGTCCTGGCATCTCGTGCGACTCGTACGTCTCGATGTTCCCGGCACCACCGGGCAGCAGTCGGTGCTCGCCGGTCGAGGCGAACTCGAGCCACTCGGTGCACTCCGGATCGAGCATGTCGGCCCGCTTGCGGTTGGCGACCGCCCACGTGCCGATGACGAAGTCAAAGTCGGTCGATGCCATCGCGGTTCTCCTGAGTTCGTGTCTGACGCGGTAAGTCCAACCGCCGCGACCCGACCCTGCCACCGAGGTGTGTCAGTCAGGCGGTTCAATTGCGCACCATGAGCAGCCCGAGCACCAAGACCACCGACCGCGTGCACTTCGCGTCTACCGGAACGGGGCTCTATCCGGTCATCGTTGCCGTGTTCGTCGGCCTCCTGCTCATCTCCAATATCGGCGCGGTGAAGTTGATCCAGTTCGGTCCCGACATCAGCCTCGGTCCCCTCGACATCAGCCCGATCATCACCGACGGCGGCGCCTTCCTCTTCCCGCTCACCTACATCGTGGGCGACGTGCTCAGCGAGGTCTACGGCCTGCGCGCCGCGCGCAAGGCGATCTTCATCGGCTTCGCGATGGCGATCCTCGCCGCGATCACGTTCTGGCTCGTCCAGATCTCCCCGGAAGCTGAGGGATGGGGAAACCAGGAGGCCTTCGAGGCCGTACTCGGCTTCGTCCCGCGCATCGTTCTCGCGAGCATCTGCGGCTATCTCGTCGGTCAGCTGCTGAACGCGTACGTTCTCGTGAAGATCAAGGAACGGACGAAGGAGAAGGCGCTGTGGCTGCGCCTCATCGGCTCCACGGTTGTAGGCGAACTGGCGGACACGGTGGTGTTCTGCACGATCGCCTTCTACGGCGTCATCACCGGCAGCGAGTTCGCCAAGTACGTCTTCTACGGCTACGTCTACAAGGTGCTCCTCGAGGTCATCCTGCTGCCGATCACCTACCGGGTGATCGCAGCGGTCAAGAAGCGAGAGCCGACCTACAGTGAGCTAGCCAGCACCTAGCGCGCCGAGGACCTCATCGCGCATCGCCCAGAAGTCCCCGGCGCCGATGCTCGCACGCACGCGATCGATCAGCCGGATGATGTAGCGCTCGTTGTGGATCGTCGCGAGCGTCGACGCGAGCATCTCCTTGGCGCGGAACAGGTGGTGGACGTACGCGCGGGTGTAGTTCTGGCAGGTGTAGCAGTCGCATGCGTCGTCGATCGGATTGAAGTCGCGGCGGTAGACGCCGTTCGTGATGTGGAATCGTCGGTCGCGGTGATAGACGGACCCGTTGCGCGCGTTCCGCGAGGGCGCCACGCAGTCGAACGTGTCCGCACCGTTCTCGACCGCCGTAAACACGTCGTCGGCCTGACCGATGCCAAGCAGGTGGCGCGGGCGGTTCTCGGGCAGTTCCTCCACGACCCAGCGCACGATCTCGCCGAGGCGCTCCTTCTCCAGCGCCCCGCCGATGCCGAAGCCATCGACGTCGAGTGCCGCCAGGCCACGAGCGGACTGCCGACGCAGGTCCTCGTACTGAGCGCCCTGCACGACGGCGAAGAGCGCTTGGTAAGGACGGTGCGCACGCTCGCGAGTGAGCTTCTCGTGCTCCGCGACGCACCGCTCGGCCCACGCCTGGGTCCGTGCGACGGAACGCTCCTGGTACTCGCGGGTGTTGAGCAGGGTGGTGCACTCGTCGAACGCGAAGATGATGTCGGCGCCAATCTGATGCTGCACGGACATCGACACCTCGGGGGTGAACCGGTGCAGGGAGCCGTCGAGGTGGGACTTGAAGGTCACCCCGTCGTCGTCGACGTGGGCCAGGCGGTCCTTGCCCTCCGCGATCACGTCGTCCGAGCGCACCGTGCGTGCATCCATCGCGAGGATCTTCTTGAACCCCACCCCCAGCGACAGGACCTGGAAGCCACCGCTGTCCGTGATGGTCGGACCGTCCCAGTTCATGAAGGCGGCCAGCCCACCTGCCTCGTCGACGACATCGGCCCCTGGCTGGAGGTACAGGTGGTAGGCGTTCGCGAGGATGACCTGCGCGCCGACCTCGCGCATCGCCTCGGGCACCACCGACTTCACCGTTGCCTTGGTACCCACCGGAGTGAACGCGGGCGTGCGCAGTGGTCCATGCGGTGTGGTGATGATGCCGGCGCGTCCCATCGATGGTCGGCCGCTCGGGTCGTCGCCCAATCGATCCGTGACATCGAAGGAGAAGTCACGCGAGGGCATTGCGCCATCCAACCAAACCCGAGTTCGACGCGCGTCGCGCGTGCATTCTGGTGCTCAGGAGTGACGTGTGAAGTCCGCTGGTGACAGTGTGAACGAAGGGTCAGAATTTCCTCGAAATCTTTGCGAAAAGCCCTTGCTGAGCGCGGCAGCCGACCAGTAGAACTTACCTACCGCGCCGCAAGGTGCGGGTCGATGAAGGACCGAAGGCCATACGACGGAGGCAACCCCTCGGGGAAGTCACCGAAGGATCCCGAGTGCTGGCGGGATCGGTCGGCGAGAGAGCATCGAGGAGGCGAGAACGACATCGCCGATGCCGCGGCAACGCGGTATGAGCACCGCAATCTGCATAGTTGCGGGGCCCCGAGAAATCGGGCGGTGGGCGGGCGCTTTCGGAGAAAGGCCCCTCGAACTCATACTTCGAGGGGCCTTTCTGCTGCCCCGCGATGTACGCGCCGAGGGGGCGACTGCGTGTAGCGTGCGCGAATGCCGTACGAGGTCACCATTGAGCTCGCTGCGCCGGCGCTTGCGCACGAGGAGATCGCATTCATCGTCGACGCCCTCGCACCGCGACGTCCCTCGGTGGAGCACACCAACGCGAACTCCTCGGTCTCGGTGCTCATGCCCGCCGACACCCTGGGCGAGGCGGTCGCCAGCACGCTCACCGAACTGTGTCAGGCCACCTCGCGCGAGCCCATTTCCGTGCGCGCGGCAGTGGGCCGACTGTCGGATCTCGCCCGGCTTCTGGACGTCTCGCCGACGCGCGTCGGCGAGCTCATCGACGAGGGGAAGCTGCTCCCGCCAATGCACGACGCTTGAGGCGAGCCGCAGACGGGTACGCAAGGTGGTACCAGCCACTGACACGAGGTGACCCATGAGCAGCCCCGACGCACGACCAGCCCAGGAGCAGCCCGGACTGGACCAACTGGGAACCCCCGAGCACCTGCGCGCTCCACAGCCGGAGGAGATCGCTCCGACCCCGCCAGCGGAGCCGCTCGCGCCTGAGCCCAGGCGTACGGGTTTCCGCGGATTCCTCGACACCATCGCGTACGGCGTGAAGTTCGCCCTGCTGAGCGTGTTCGGAGCGGGCCAGCAGCCCAGGGAGTCCGATCCGATTGAGCGGCTGCGTCGCAAGTACGGCCGTCCGCCTCGCAAGTACTGACAGATCGACGGGCCGTGCGGCCCGAGCACAGCAGCGGCCCCTCGAACTCATACTTCGAGGGGCCTTGTGCGCTGTTCCCCAGAGGGACGTGCCACAGGCACGGGCTCAATCTTCCGGCACGTACCGTGCAGATCCCGGTAACGGCGCGCGCCATTTGGCCCTCGCTCTGATGAACTTCTAGGCCGAGTACGACTCCGCGAGCAGCGTGAATCCCTCGTCGAGGCCGATCCGGGGCTCCCAGCCGAGGGCGGATCTGGTCTGACGCTGGTCGAACCAGTGCGCCGTGCCCAGTTGCTCGGCGACGAATGCCGTGAGCGGCGGCTCCCCCAGCCGTCCCGCGCGCTGCCACGCACGCTCGATTGCCGCCCCGGCCGCGCGCGCGACTGCGAAGGGGACGTGCCTATGCGGCGGCCTCGCCCCGGCGGCCACCGCGATGGAACCCAGGATCTCCGCCACGGTGCGCGGCTCGCCATTGCTCACCACGAAGGCCCGGCCGTGGACGTCGGGCTGATGGCACCGGTCGACTGCCTGCGCGATGGCGTCCGCGGCATTCGTCACGAACGTCGTGTCGATCAGCGCGGCTCCGTCGTCCACGAGGACGAGCCGCCCGCCGCGGGCGCGTTCGGCAATTCGGCCGACGAGCTGGGTATCCCCCGGCCCCCACACGAGGTGCGGCCGCAGTGCCGTGACGGCAAATCCGTCGCGATCGGCCGCCAGGGCGAGCAGTTCGGCCATCGCCTTGCTGCGTGCGTAGTTTCCGCGTGCGTGCTCCGGGTCTGCCGGCATCGCGCGGACGCCTACCAGCGGATCTCCCGCATGCGCGACCGACGGCGAGGAGATCTGCACGAAGCGGGTGACGCCAGCAGCGATCGCGTGATCCAGCACGAGTCGGGTGCCGTCGACGTTGACGCGCTCGAAGTCGCGCCACGCGCCGACCATCGACACGCGTGCGGCAAGGTGGACCACCGCCTGGGCGCCGTCGATCGCACGGGCCACGTCCCGCGCTTCGGTGATGTCGCCGAGAACCTCGGTGACATCACCGCCGTGGCCGGCAGGACTGCGCTGCAGCACCGTGACGCGGTGTTCACGGACGACCAGTTCCCGCACCACGGCGGAGCCAAGCAGACCGCGCCCGCCGGTGACCAGGACCCTCACGAGGTTGACCCGTGGCCGGCAAGCAGGCGACTGGCCAGTTGGGCCAGCGCCGCGCGGTCGACCTTCGAGTTGTGCCGGATGTCGACGGGCAACTCGCGGCGCTCGATCACGGCGGCCACCGCGACTCCCGCCTGCGCCCGAACGAGAGCGGTGAGCTCGAGGTCAGCCAGTCCGTCGCGCGGCTCGTCCGTGACGACGATGACGACGGGCACCTGGGTGCCGACCGGGCCGACTCCGACACACGCGGCATGGCGCACGCGACCAAGGCGCTCGACGCGCTGTTCCACCCCGACGGGAGCCAGCGGCCCGTCGGGGGTTGTGATGACGTGGCCGAGGCGGCCGCCGATCCATAGGCGTCCGCTCTCGTCGAGATGCCCCACGTCGCCAGTGCGGTGCCAGCCCGCGTCGCGAGCGCTCGCCCGCTGGGTTGCCCACAGCCGGTCGTAACGCTCCTTCAGGTGCGGACCACTGACGACAATCTCGCCGAGGACTTCCCGCTCCTCGCTTAGCGGTCCGCTCGCCACGCCGTCAGCGTCGACCGCGCTGATGCGCACCAGAACGCCGGGCAGCGGCCTGCCCACGAGCACCCCGTCGCCCGGGCCGGCCGCGTCGATCTCACCGACGGTTACGTCGCAGACCGGCAGCGCCTCGGTCATGCCGTACGGCGTGCGGACCTCGGCGTTCGGGCAGAGGTCGCCCATGCCGTGGAGGAGTGCGGACGAGACCGGGGCACCGGCGCCCAGGACCAGCCGCAGCGAATCGAAGGATCTGCGCTGCCGGTCATCGAGGCCGGCCGACGTCGCGAGCACGTTGGTGAAGGCCGCCGGCGATGCCCACAGCAGCGTCCCGTCGACGACGCGAACGGCATCGGCGAGTGCACTCGCCTCGAGGGTTCGCGGCGACGTGACGTCCATGTCCGGGAGCGACGACGAGATGCCGATCGCCGGGCCGAGGACCGCCCACGGCGCGAACGCCGCAACGAGGGCGTCGGCATCGGTGATGCCGTAGTGCTCGATGAGGAGGTCACGTGTCACCTGCACCTGACGGTGCAGGTAGACGACTCCCTTGGCCGGCCCGGTGGAGCCCGACGTGAACACGATCACGGCGACGTCATCGTCGTGCGGCGGGTCCGGCAGCGGTGCATCCAACCCGTGCCGTGCGATCTGGGGAAGCTGCGCGACACCGATGCGCTGGCCTGGAAGGCGCAGGGTGCGCACCAGCGCCATGGCTTTGGGGATGCCGATGATGTGCCGCGGCGCGGCGCCGCGAAGCGCGCGATGGATGCCGCGCACGCCCAGCCCAGCGTCGGTGACGACGACGGTCGCCCCGATCCGCCAGCATGCGTAGACGCACGCGATGAGGTCTCCGCCCGGCGGGATGAGGACGGCCACCCGGTCACCGGGACGAACGCCCCTCGCGCTCAGTCCCCGGCCGAGCAGGTCGACGTTGCGGGCCATCAGCGACCACGAGATGAGCCGCCAGCCGCCCGATTCGTCCGGAACCGCGAGCGCGGTCGCGTCGGGGGTCGTCGCTGCGCGCCGGTCGAGCGCGGCCCAGAGCGGTGCGCGGGCCGGCAGCTCCGGTGCCGGAGGGGCAGCGGGCCGGGCCGGGCCGCTGCGGATGTCGCTCACCCAGTCGAGCAGGTCATCGACCGCCCTCGGGGCGTCCTCGGTCACCAGGTGGCGGGCGCCCTCGTAGCGGTGCACATCGGCATGCTGGAGCCGATCGATGAGGTCGACGAGGTAGCGGTCGGAGAAGACCGGGTCGCCGGGCCCCCACAGCAGCAGCACCGGCACGTCCGTCAGGTCGCGGATCCCCTCGGCGATCGCGTCGAGGGCCGCTGCACTGGGGTGCGCGGACTCGAACGGGATGTCTGCGACGAAGGCGCCGATCGCCTCCCGACGGTCACGGCCGCGGTACGGAGCGGCGAATGCGTCCGCCACGTTCCGCGGCATCGCACGGCCGCTGAGCGCGCTGGTGCCGCGGACGAAGATCGGGGTGTCGATCGTGTTCAGCCGGAGCAGCGGCGACGAGCGTGCGAGCCGGATGATGCCCGGCGAGGGCGATCCTGCGGGCTGGTGGACGGCCGTGTTCGCCAGGACGACTCCGCGCAGTTGCGCGCGATGGCGCAGCGCCCACCCAAGCGAGATCGGGCCGCCCCAGTCGTGGGCGACAGTAATGACCGGTCCGTCGATGCCGAGCTCGTCGGTGAGCGCCGTGAGGTCGTCGACGCGCTGCGCCAGCCGGCGGACGGTGCCGGTGCGTTCGGAGTAGCCCATGTCGAGCTGGTCGACCGCGATGACGCGAATGTCGTCAGGAGAATCGGCCAGCAGTCGTCGCCACAGGTAGGACCAGGTCGGATTGCCGTGCACGCACAGCAGGGTCAATGCCGCCGGACGGCTGTCCGCGTGGGAGTCGAGGATGTGCCAGGTGCGCAGCACCCCGTCGCCGTCACGTGCCGGCACGATTCGCGACCACTCCGCCCGCAGGCCGGGCAGGCCCGCCGGGGGCAGCGTCGCAGGTTCGATGCCTCCTCGCGCTACCACGCGATTTCGATGACCGCGGCGTTCAGGCCGGAGCCGATGCCCATGCACGCGATGCGCTGCCCGGCCTCGAACGATGCCGAGTGAAGGGCGAGCGTGAACGGGATGGATGCGGGTCCGACGTTGCCGCGAGTCGGGAAGATGATCGGCGTGCGCGCCGGGTCGATGCCGAGCGACGTGGTGATCGCGGCGGTGTGCACCTTGGACACCTGGTGGATGACGTACGCGTCGAGGTTGGACCAGTCGAAGATCTCCTGCGACTCGCGCCACGTGTCGATCGCGAGCTCGACGCCTGCCTCAAGGAGTCCGCGCGAGTCGGTGCGCATCGAGTCGAGGTCTCCCACGCACAGCTTGTTGTGCGCGGTAGCCGCGCGTGCCACGCCGCCGACGAAGCGGTGCCCCTCGGGATGGTCGCTCGCGCGTCCGAGCACCATGGCGGCTCCGCCGGATCCCAGCGTGAGCGACGCGAAGTTCTCGAGTAGGTCGTCCTTGGTCGTCTCGGGACGCTGCAGCCGGGCGATCGTGGCCTGCTGCGTGCGACGGCTGCCCTCCCCATCGACGATGAGCGCGTACTCGATCTGGCCCGAGTCGATCATCATGCTGGCCAGCTGCATGCCGTTGACGAAGCCCAGGCACGCGTTCGACAGGTCGAAGTTCAGGCACGCGGTGCTCAGACCCAGTTGCTCGTGCACGTCGACGGCGGCCGACGGCTCCAGGTGATCGCGGCAGACCGAGGTGTCGATGAGGAGGCCGACGGAGGCGGGATCGATGCCAGCCTCGGCGATGGCCTTGGCACCCGCCATCGCCGCCGCATCGGCGAACGTGACGTCCTCGGGCCACCAGCGACGCTCCGAGATCCCGGCCAGCGACTCGAGCATGCCCGGTCGCAGCCCGACTCGCTCGTAACTCTCGGTCAGCTGCTCGTCGAACTGCGCGGAGGTGACGACGATCGGGGCATCAGCGGCTGACACGGACAGCACGGCGGTGTCGGTGAAGCGATACGTGGCATTGCCGCTCATGAGCGTCCTCTCGGGGCCCCTGGAGCGGGGACTATCCGATAAGCCTGCCACGAGTTGGCCGAACGACCCACACGGGTCCGATGGCCCTCGCCGGGGCTGAGCGTGACGTACGGTGAGCCCGTGACCCTCCGAACTCGCTCGTTCACGCGCTTCTCGCGCACCTCCTGCCTCGTGATTGCCGCCGCCGTGGGCGTCGGCGTCGCCCTTCCTGCAGGACCAGCGACGGCCGCCGCGGTCAGCCCGCTGGCCGCCCCTGTGACGAACGCCACGGCTGCGGTCAATGCTCCCGAACTCGCGGCGTACTACGGGCAGGTCCTCGCGTGGAGCGAGTGCGACGACGGGCTGACGTGCGCTTGGCTGACGGTCCCCCTCGACTACGCGAAGCCCGCCGGGGCCACCATCCGCGTTCGCGTGGCCAGGGCTGTCGCAACGGGACCTGCGACGAGCCGTCAGGGCTCCGTCGTCATCAACCCGGGCGGTCCAGGCGGCTCCGGGGTCGGGTTCACCGCTTACGTGGCGCAGGCGATCGCCGCGAACGTCAACGTGCAATTCGACATCGTCGGCTTCGATCCCCGGGGTGTCGGCCAGTCGGCACCGATCACCTGCCTGACCGGTCGGCAGACGACGGTGTGGCTGGCGGTCGACGGCTCGCCGAACACCTCGGCGGAAGAGCGCCGGCTCATGCGGCTGGCCGGCGACATCCCCCAGGGGTGCCTGCAGCGCTCCCCAGCGCTCGCCCGCAACGTCGGCACCGAGAACACCATTCGCGACATGGACATCCTGCGCGAGACCCTCGGCGATGCCCACCTGAACTGGCTCGGCTACTCCTATGGCACGTATCTGGGCACGCTCTACGCGGAGCTGTTCCCTGACCGCGTAGGACGCATGGTGCTCGACGGCGCACTTGACCCGAGCCTGGACGCGATGCAGGTCTCCGAGGGCCAGTCTCGAGGATTCCAGAAGGCGATCACCCGCTTCGCGGCCGACTGCGCGAAGCGCGCATCATGCCCGTGGACGAGCGCGAAGGCCGTGATCGCCGGCATCAACACGATTCTCGCGAAACTCGATGCGTCACCCATGCCGACGGATTCCCGTCGAGTCCTGACTCAGGCGGAGGCGCTCACCGCGTTGTTCTACCCGATGTACTCGACCTCGTTGTGGCCATCCCTTCGCAACGCACTGGGCCAGGCGGCCTCGAATGACGGCACGGGCATGCTGGCGATCGCCGACTACGCCAACGATCGCATCGGCCCGAACACCTACGGCAGCAACCAGACATCCGCGTTCTACGCGATCTCATGCTGGGACATGCCGCAGCCGCCTAGTGCGGACGGCCTTCGGGCAGCCGCGGCTAAGTGGTCGGCTCATGCCCCGGTGCCAGAACTCGCGATCTCGATGGCGTGGGGCAACGCGCCGTGCAACAAGTGGTTCGGGCACGCCGCCCGTAAGCCAGCGCCCGCGTCGAGCAGCACCACGGCGCCGATCCTCGTCGTCGGGACGACCTTCGACCCCGCGACCCCGTACTGGTGGGCCGTCGCGCTGAGCAATCAGCTGAAGACGTCGACCCTGTTGACCTACCGCGGTGACGGGCATACCGCATACGGCAACGGCTCGTCCTGCATCGACAAGGCGGTCAGTGGCTACCTGCTGACCGGGACGATGCCGGCTGCTGGAACCGTCTGCCGCTAGCCCCCGCCCCTCCCGGTGCCCTGGTGGAAGAGCAGTCGCCAAGACCCGTAGACGCGAACCCACACGGAACTGCGCAGCGACGGGCGGTCGCCCTCGATTCGGTAGGTCAGGAGCACGATCTCGTTCGCGAGTTCCCTGACGACGAAGTCGACAGCGTCGCCGTCGACTCCGGGTGCTTGTCCGAGCGATTCAACGATCTCGGCTCGAGTCCACGCGCGGCCGGAAGCGCCGAACTCGCGGAACTCCTCATGAAGCAACTCGTGAAGTCGCTGTGGATCGGCGCGGCAGCTGGACGTCAGGAGTTCTCGCTCGCAGGCGAGGACCTCATGGTGATTACTGCTCACCGCGTCCACGGGATCAGTCTCGCTGGTTCCAATTCGGCTCGCATCGAACCCGTTCGATCCCGGGACAGACGCAAGGAGGTGGGGCTAGGCGTCGGTTTGCTTGCTCGGGTCGTCGGGGTCCTCGAGGCTGGACAAGAAGAGCTCCACCTGCGCGGCGATCTCGTCGCCGGTCGGCATGTGGCCCCCGGCAAGGTCACCGAGTCCCCCGGCTGCACCGGTGGAGATGGCCGCCATCTGGTCGTACTGCTGCTCGAGCGCAGACACCACGGTGGCGAACTCCTCGTTGCCCTCCAGCTGCGCGCTGACCTCCTCATCGGCGCGACGGGCCGCGGCCTCGAGATCGACGATCGGCAGCGTGAGACCCGCCGCGGCGCCCACGCCCTGCAGCAGCGTGACCGCCGAGCGCGGGAAGTCGAACTGCACGAGGTAGTGGGGAACCTGTGCGGTGACGCCCATCGACGGCACGCCGGACTGGCCCAGATGCAGTTCGAGCATCGCCCCGACGTGGCCGGGCACCTCGATCTCGCCGATGACCGACGTGTAGCCGGCAACCAGCGACGGCTCGCTGCCGTGCACCGTCAGGCCCATCGGTCGCGTGTGCGGACTGGGCCACGGGATGGCGGACATTCCCACCGCGAGCCGAACCCCGAAGTGGGCAACGATCAGGTCGATGGCGGCCAGGAACCGCTGCCACTGGTAGTCGGGCTCCGGCCCGGTCAGGAGGAGGAACCGCTGGCCGGTGGAGTCGGTGACCTCGTGCAGGACGATCTGCTGCACCTCCACGGACGCGAAGTGGTCCACGACGTATGTCATCTTCGGCCGGCGGGCGCGATAGTCCAGAAGCTCATCGGCATCGAACGTGGCGATGAGCTGGTGGGCGCACTGCTCGAGGAGGTGCTCGGCGGACAGCCGTACGCCCGAGCCCGCGTCGACGAAGCCGGAGAAGGCATAGAGCAGTACCGGCGGCTCCTCGAACTGGACGTCACTGTGGATCGTGAACAGTTCCTCTGGCGGTCTCATCGTCATCCTCCTTGCAACCATGATCTCCCAGAGGTATTCCGACTACCGCATCGGAACGTCCGCCGTTCGCGCAGGGCTGAGCGCCAGGCTCAGGATTCGGCGGCGGGGATTTCCGCCTGCTCGGCCTTGGCGCGGGAGCGTGACTTCTTCGACGACTTCTCCACGGCTGCGTCGTCGTCGGTGTCCTCGACTGCGGCCGCATCGGCGGCAGCCGCACTCGCCGCCTCCGCCGCGGTCTCCGCGAGCTGGTGGGCGGTATCGCCCGTGGCCTGGGCGAGCTGATCGGCGGCCTTGCTCGTGGCATCGGCGGCCGTAGCTGCCGACGCACCGAGGCTGGCGGCCGTGTCGGCCACCTTCTGGGCTGCGGTGTCAGCAGCGCTCGCGGCGGAGGTCGCGACGGACGAGACGGCGCCTGCAGCAGTGCCGGCCGCGGTCGAGACCGAGTCTGCCCAGAGGCTGGCTGTCGATGCGACGTCGGTCGTGTGTCCGCGACGACGCCACGCGATCACGCCTGCTGCCGCACCTGCCGCTGCTGCCACGACGATGAGTGCCTTCTTCATGACTTCCTCCCGGGTCCAACGGCGACGCTAACACTCGAGCCATCGGCGCACTCAGCGAACGTGTTTCAGGCGCGTGAACCGCGAACGTCCTTCAGGTAGGACAAGAAGCGCTCGGTCACCTGCGGACTGTTGAGAAACTGCTCGCGCGCATCGGGACTCAACGTCATCGAGTACTCGCAGACCCGCGACCACGCGGTGCCCACGGCCTTGGTCAGCGCGCCCGCGACGGTGGCCGAGATCGCCGATCCGGCGATCATGCCGCCCGGGACGAACTTGAGCAGGCTGGTCACCGCGTAGCGACCCGCCATGGTCGCTCCGCCCGTGAGCACGACGGCACCCGCTGCGGACAGCGCCTTCGATCGATTCGGGGGAAGGCCGTATGCCGCCGTGATCCGGGCGATCATCGTGACTTGGTTGGGGACCAGGAGTGCGGCGTCAGCGAACGGGATCGGGGTTGCCCCGACGCCAGCGGCGACGACCACGGCCTGGTTGATGATCGCCGCCACGCGTTTTCTTTTGCGTCCAACGTCGAGCACCTGCGCCGCGGTGAGCGCGCCCTCGACGACCTCGGGGATGACGTCGTAGGTGTCGTCGAGAAGTGTCTGCAGCCCGAAGACGGGGCTGTCGGTGAACGGGTCGCGCAGCGCGTTCGTGATGACGACCTTGCCGCGCGGGCGGATCGGGAGCGAGAGCGACTCGATATAGCGGGCGAACTCCAGCGCCTCCGGGTGCGCGACCCCGTCGCGACTGGGCACCTGGGTCATGACGACAATGACCGGAAGTCCGAGATCGGCGAGCTCGCGAACGAACTGCTCCTGCGCGGACTCGAATCGCCGGTCGGACCAGCGCACGAGGTACCACACCGCGTGTATCTGTCGATCGACCGCGCCCTCGCGGTACTCCGCCACGAGCCGACGCAGTCCGTTGACGATCGCGTCGCCTGCGGTGCCGGTCTCGAAGCCCTCCGAGTCGTACAGCCCCAGGAAGCCGTCGGGATGCCGGTAGTAGACCAGGCCCTTCGTCACGGGGCTGCCAACGCCGGTCGCTGCCACGTCACGGCCGAAGATCGAGTTGACGAGGGTCGACTTGCCGACGCCGGTCTTGCCGAAGACCGCGAGGTTGAAGCAGCCAAGGGCGGCGAACGCCTCGGCCAGGCGCTGCTCGAACATCCCCTCGACCTGGAGCTTGGACAGGTCGGGCACCGAGCTCGAGGAGGCCGCCGAAGTCGGCTCGCCCGGCTGGATGGTCACGGCAACACCGTACGCGCGGGGTGTGGGTTGGACAAACATGCGCCCTCGCGGGTTACCGTGGATGCGTGAGCGGCACGCAGATGTCTACGCGCCCGCGCCGCAAGTCCCGTGTCCCGCTCATCGTCGCGCTCGTCCTCGGTGTGGCCCTCATCGCCTCGGTCGTCGTCGGCACGATGGTCGCGATCGGTGGCGCCCGCGACCAGGGTCTCCTCGGCGGTGCAATCGTCGTCCCCGAGAAGTACCGATCGATCATCCGGGACGCCGCCGAGCGTTGCGGTGCGGTTCCGGTCGAGGTGTTCGCTGCGCAGATTGCTGCCGAGAGCGGATGGGATCCCGAGGCCCGATCGCCCGCGGGCGCACGCGGCATCGCACAGTTCATGCCCGACGTCTGGAAGCAGTACGGCATCGACGGCAACGACGACGGCAACATCGACGTGTTCGATGCCGAGGACGCGATCCACTCGGCAGCGGAGATGAACTGCCTGAACCGAAGACTCGTGCGCGACGTGTCCGGCAATCGCCTGCGCAACACGATCGCGGCCTACAACGCCGGCTTCAACGCCGTGCGCAAGTACGACGGCATCCCGCCCTTTCCCGAGACCGAGGCCTATGTCGAGAAGATCTTCGAGAATGCCAAGACGATCGTGCTCTAGTGCCTACGTCGAGACGAGCGGGTCCTCGGATTCGCGCACTTCTGCGGCGATGATCGGGGCTGCAGTGGTGGACTGCCCGAGCATCTGACGAAGCACGGCGTCGGCCTGGCTGTCGCTGCCACTGCTGACGCCCCACGTCTTGAACTCGCGTAGCAGCGCCTCGCGGGCGCGCGCGATCTGCTCGGAGACGACGCGAGCCTGGGCCCACTCGAGCTCTCGCTCGCGAAGCGCGCGCTCGATCTCGAGCAGTTGGCGCGGGGTGACGGGCAGGTCGTAGGCCGCCGACACCAGCCTTGCGATGTCCTCGCGGTAGTCGTGGCCGCGTCGGCCGAACGTTCCGGGGACTACGTCCATGGCGTTGACCAGGTCGATGCCGGTGAGCACGAAGGTGATGCCCGGTCGCCACGATGCGGACTTCGGGATGCCGGGCGGACGCTGGTCCGGTGGACCGAGCCACCATGGCTTGCGCAGCAGGAGGTTCGTGCCGAACTTGGGGATCGGGTCGTCGTTGTGGCTGATGAGGATGTGCCGGACCTGATCGCGCGCATCGCTGGGAATGTCGATGTACTGGCCGTAGTCGTCGATCTCGATGACCTTGCCCGCGGGATCGATCTTCTCGGGATTCAGCCGCCAGGACTTGGCGAACTCGGTACCCGACGGGGTCCCGAGGTAGATGCCCGAGTGCACGAAGTCGCGATCCATCGCCTCGACCGTGCGGTGCCGCCAGATGTCCTGCATCGTCAGCGCGCCGAGGCTCTCGCCGAAGATCACGAAGCGTGGGCGCTTGGCCGGATCCATGCCGCGCAGGTATCCGGTGATCGCGTGCATCATGTCGCGGTTCTGCTCGATGGCCAGGCCCGTGCGCGTGAGCGACATCGACGACGGCAGCATCGAGTACTGCATCGTGACGATCGCGCTGTCGCCGAGAGTCATGTACTCCAGCGACTCGGCCATGACGTAGTTGATGTAGCCCGATCCTGTCGGCGAGGCGAAGCACAGCACCTTGCGATCGAAGGCCTTGGTGCGCACCAGCTCATCCATGATGATGTCGACGCGGTCCTCGACCTCGGCGGCCGTGTCGAGCCCGACGAAGATCCGGATGGGATCGGCGACGGCCGGCTCCCCCATGACGTTCTGGATCTCCTCGCGCGTGAGGACCATGTTCACGAAGCGGCGACCCTCGCGGGACAGCGTGTCGAACGGGACGACACTCTCCGGTCCGCCCGACACCAGGGTCGAGGTCGGCGGGATGCCGTACGCCGGCTCGACCGCAGCACCGCCCTGCTCCACGCGGCGGACCGCGTACTCGTAGCCCGCGTACATTCCGCTGCCGAGCAGCGTCAGGGCGACGGCGTGGCCAATCGGGTTGGAGACCGAGTCATAACTGGGGGCTACACGGCAGATCGCGCGCGACACGCCGTGGGCAATCAGCCGCTCGACGCCTTGCAGTCCGATGACGCCCGCGCCCACCCCGACCGCGATGGCCACCGACTTCTGCGTGGACACGTTGGCGATTGTCTTGTCGCCGACCTTGACGGACTCCTCGTGGACCCGACGGATCCGCCAGGCGGAGTACGCAACTCCCGCGGGCAGCGCGAGTGGGACGCGCGTGACCCACCGCATGCCCGGCGTGGAGGCGGCAGCGATGTCGATTGCGCCGATGACGGCGGACAGTCCTGCTCCCACGGCGGCCACGCGCGCCGTGCGGTTCGCGGCCACGCGCAGCAGTCCGCGCCGAAGCGGTTCGTCCTCGTGGGGAGGCAGTGCGCGGGCCAGACCTTCGGCCACCGCGCCGACGACGACATTCGTGCCGACCGTGAACGCGAGCCGGGCGGCCGTCGACCCGGTGTCGCGCCGACCGCGCGTGAGCAGGCGGCCCACCGACTCGATACCGCTCTGTGCCACGGTGACCGCAGAAAGGGTGCTCGCGGCGATCACGCCTGTGGCGACGGCCTGGTCCATCGTCCGTCTGGGCTGCAGGCCGGGCTGGAACGAGGGACCGACAGCGGCCGCGGCCGCGAATAGCGCGACGCGCTCGGTCAGGCTGCGATCGGGCCCGAGAGAGCCCAGCACCACATTCGCGATTCCCCGGGTGCCCCTCTGCACGCTCAAACCCTCAATAACGGCAGCAGCGGTCTCGTCGGTCATGGGCGACATCCAATCACTTGATCAGGACGGTCGATTGGAGGTTGTCGACGATGAGTCGGCCATCGGCGCCCCAGAGGCGACGCTGCTCGCTGGTGAAGCCGGCATGCGACCCGGTCGCGAAGCCGTGGTGGAGCAGGAGTTCATCGGGGCCGACGGACGCGGGATCGACGAGGATATTGGCGGAGAAGTTGATCGTGGCGATCGGCCGGAAGCGGTCCAGGGTGACGATTGCGGCCGCCCACCAGCCGTCGACCAGTCCGATGAGCGATGCCGCGGTGTGAGTGACCGGCGAGGCCAGTCGCACGTAGCCGAGCGTCTCGGAGCCGTGGCCCGAGTAGGCCATGCCGGACAGCGGGCGGATGTCCAGGTGCTGGACGAACTCCGGGGCGAGCCCGGCCATGTCGACGCTGGGCACCTCCGCCGCAGGAGGTACCGCTGGCGCGCTCGGCAGGTCCCAGGTCGAGTAGTCCATTCCCTCGGCGGACTCGCGGTCCGCGGCGAGAACCGCGGTCAGTCGAGCGACGAGCTCGCCGTCGGCGTTGGTCGTCGTGGCACCCCAGGTCGACAGCCCCGAGCCACGGCGCAGGTTCGTGACGAGAACCTCGTGCTCGCCGACCGTCGCCGGTGCGGCGATCTCCGCCGATACCGAGCGGAGCACTCTGGTGCCGTCGGCCTCCGCATCGGTGATCGCGTTGATGAGCGACCCGATCACGAGCCCGCCCCACGCGCCGCGCCCCACGGCCCAGCCCGCGGGGACGGTCCACGAGTAACTGCCCTCGGACCGCGCCGCAACCGCAGTCGCCGTTTCGAAGTTCTCCACGCGGGCAGTCTTGCATTCGAGCGGTCGTCGCCGGGCGTGTGGCTCAGTCGGTCCAGGACACGTGCAATGTGCTGCCGAGTCGCGCGCCCATGGGCTGCACGTCGATCCGCTCGGGGATGCTCCGCTTCATCTCGGTGACATGCGAGATGACGCCGACGGTCCGGCCGTCCGCACGTAGCCGGAGCAGCTCGGCCATGACCTCGTCGAGCCGGTCACCGTCGAGTGATCCGAATCCCTCGTCGATCAGCAGCATGCCGATCTCGACTCCGCCGGAGTGCGCGCGCACCGTGTCGGCGAGGCCGAGGGCCAGCGCCAGGGAGGCGCAGAAGGTCTCACCGCCCGAGAGGGTGGCCGTGCGCCGAACGGAATCCGTGCGTAGGTCGAGGACCTCAAGGCCCAGCCCCAGACCCAGGCGCGACCGGCCGGTACCGGCCTCCGTCGACTTCAACTCGAACCGGCCATCGAGCATGCTCCGCAGCCGACGATTCGCCGAGGCCAGCACCTCGTCGAACATCGTCTGCACGACAAATGCCGCCAACGGCTGCGAGAGGGCATTGCCAGCCCCGCCGCGCACGATGTTCGCGAGGGTGATGATGTCGGCGGTCTCGCTGCGGCAGGTGTCACGCCGGACGATCGACGACCGGGCCAGCAGCACTCGCGCCTGGAGGTCCTCAACCAGGTCACGCGTCGCGTCTCGGCGACTCGAGGCCGCGCGAAGCTCGATGGCCAACTCGTCACGACGGCGCGAGAGCAGTTCGGCGGCCGCCGCGTCGAGTTGAGGGACCTCGCCCACGGCAGCGAGTTCGGCGTCCGCTGTCGCAACCGCCGCGGCGCACGAGGTGACCGCGTCGGCGGCCACCAGCAACGCTGAGACGCGGGCCCGCAGCGCCGCCAGCACTGCGGCGCGGTCGGAGATGGTCGGGTAACCCGCGAGTGCGCCCGCGACGACGACGCGGAGCTCGGCGATTCGGCCAGCGAGAAGCGCGAGAGCCGCACGAGCCGACTCGCGCTCATCGCGGGCGGCGCCAAGCGCCGCCTCGATTCTGGCGATCCGTTCCTGCAACCGCGTGATCTGGGCGGTCAGATCGACCGCGGTGACGGCCATCTGAACGGGTCCGGGAGGTACGGGCGTGATGTCGGCGCTCACCGTCTGCAGGCGCGTCAACTCTCGTTCGAGTGCGTGACGGTGGCTGTCGGCCACGGAGCGGGCGCGTACGGCAGCCGCGACGTCGGCGGACGTCACAGGCTCGCCGAGGAACTCGGCAGGTCGCGGGTGGTGCGGTGATCCGCAGACCGCGCACGGCGTGCCGTCGGCAAGCGCGGATGCGAGCTCAGCGGCCATCTGGTCGAGACGTGCCTGGGCCAGGTCCGCCTCGACCCCCGCTGCCTGGCCGGCCGCCGACGCGGCGGCATCGACAGCCTCGCGTAGCGCGACCGACACGGCGAGCAACTGCGCAGGGACCTCGACATCGCGCTCGGACTCCAGGCCCCTGATGCGCTCGTCGATCACGGCCAGTCCACGCTCCCGCTCGCCATGCGCTGCCGTGTCGAGCGCGAGCCGTCGTTCGGCGTCGAGCGCTGCGTCCAGGGAACCGGAGACCCTGTCGATCTCCGAGAGCAACGTCGCCGGGTCGTCGCTGCTCCCGCCGAACGACGCGATGACGTGCGCATCCGACGTGAGCGCGGCCCGCTCGACCTCCAGGGTTGAGCGGGCCGAGTCCAGCGCGGCGTTCGCGACGACGACGCGCTGCTGCGCGGAAGCACGAGCCGCCACGACGTCGAGCTGCGCGGTCAGAGTGCTCAGGTCGGCGGCGATCGTCTCGAGCGTGCCTGCCGCGGCTCGCAGCCGCTCACGGGCTCCGTCGACAAACCCGTCAAGCTGCGCGCTGACGGCCTCCGACTCCGCGTCGAGGTCGCCCGCCGTCTCCAGGTCGACATCAGACACCCGGCTGCGCACGTGCTGGATGCTGCGGGCGACGTCGAGCTCCGCGGCCTCGCGCAATGCCAGGGCGGTCTTCCGCGACTCCTCCAGCGCACTCTCGATTCGCGAGTACAGGCCCGTCGCGAAGATCCGCTCCAGCACGGCCTGCCGGTCCTTGCTCTCGGCCGCGAGGAAGGTGGCGAACTCACCCTGCGGCAGCACGACCGTCTGCAGGAACTGGGCTCGGTTGAGACCGACGAGCCTGGTTATCTCGGCCCCAACCTCGTCGTGCCGGGTGGCGACGGTCTCCCACGCCTGGGGACCGGTGGATCTCATGAGGCTCACCGAGGCTGGAGCCCTCGTCGTTCCCGCGCTGCGCAGCTTGGCGCGCTCATACTCCGGAGACCGGCGCACCCGGTACCGACCGAAGCTCGTCGTGAAGTCGAGTTCGGCATAGGACTCATCAGTCGGCGATGCGAATGCCGACCGCAGTCGCTGCCGATCGGAGGCCGCGCCCGAGACATCCCCGTACAGGGCGAAGACGATCGCATCGATCAGCGTTGACTTCCCCGCTCCGGTCGGTCCGTCGATCAGGAATAGCGCACTGCCGCCGAGACCGTCGAAGTCGATGACGTGCTCGCCCGCGAACGGGCCGAGAGCTCCGAGTGCCAGCCGATGAATGTGCATCAGGAGTCCCGCACAGACTCGTACACATTGCGCAGCACGGCGGCCTCGCTGCGGGTGAGCTCGCGTCCGGTGACCTTCACGAAGAACTGCGCCATGACGTCGACCGGATCGCGGCCGCGGGCATCGCCCCGCTCGCCGGAGTTCAACACAGGTCGGTCCACCGGCTCGTGCACCTTCGTCAGCGCCCACGGGAAGACTGCGTCGAGCCTGGCGTGCATTCGCTCGGGGTACTCCGGATCGGTGACGACCAGTTCGACGAAGTCGTCGCGATGCTGCGCGAACAGGTCACCGAGCAGGTCGTCGAGCGGGCCTGCGAGGCGACTCATCCCTCGGCCTCGTGGAAGCTCCACGCGCTCCATGGTGACTGGCGCGCCCGGCGCCCCGAGGTCGGCGATGACGACTGACTTCTCGTGACTGGACTCGGACAGCGAGTACCTCAGCAAGGACCCGCTGTACGCGATGACCGGGTCGGACTCGCGCACTTCGTGCGGACGATGCAGGTGCCCGAGTGCGACGTATTGCAGACCATGCCCGGCGAACCCTCGCGGGTGGACCACCTGCACGCCACCCACGGACAGGTCGCGCTCGCTCGTCGTCGTGACGTCGACATCCGCGCCGCCGCCGAAGACGAAGGCATGGCCCACGGCTATCGCGCGAGGACCGCTGCGTGCTGCGATGTCCTCTGCAACACGGCGCAATGCCTCAGCCATGACGGCCTCGTGGCTGCGTGCGAGCGGCTCACCCGTGACACCGAGTTCGTATCGCGCGACGTCGGGCTCCAAGAAGGGCAGCGCGTAGATCACCACCGGACCGTGCTCGTCGCGGATCTCGATTGCCGAGCCGACGTCAGCGGTCGAACCGACGATCCGCACGCGGTCGCGTAGCAGTCCGGAGTAAGTGGCCAGACGGTCACCGCTGTCGTGGTTCCCCGACGTGATGATCGTCGTGACGCCGGCCGCATCGAGACGGGCGAGCGCGGAGTTCAGCAGGCGGATCGACTCGACAGGCGGCACCGCGCGATCGAAGACGTCGCCAGCGATGAGGACGACGTCGACCTCACGGGCAATCGCCAGATCGACGATGAACCCCACCGCCTGCTCCTGAGCCTCCCGCAGCGAGAAGCCGTGCAGGGTGCGGCCCAGATGCCAGTCAGACGTATGAAGGAGCCGCACGTCCGGGACGCTACCGCCTCACGGCGACAGCGCTGCTCTGGCGCCGATCGGCCTAGGCGCCGACCTGCTGGGTCGAGGCGCCGGGGCCGGGCTCCGACGGGTCGGTGGTGTCCGGATTGCCCGTGACACTGCCGAGCGCGGACTTCTTCAGCCACTTGTCCCACGTGATGTTCCACAAACCGCCGGGACCGTTCCACGCGGGGACGATCTCGCCACCGGTCTTCGTGTAGATCGCGACGTCACCGGGGATGGTCTTGTCGTAGATCCACTTCGCATCGGCCTCGTACATGTTCGTGCAGCCGTGCGAGCCGTTATAGCGGCCGAGACGGCTGTATGCCCAGGGAGCCGAGTGCATGAACTCACCCGTCGGCGTCAGGCGCGTGTTCCACGGGATGTCCTTCAACTCGTACGGCGTCTCGACCGCGGGGTCGAGGTTGAGGGACGTGCTCGTGTACGTGTGGGTCGGCTCCTTCTGGGTGCTGATGACCTTCACGCCGTTGCGCGTCTCCCAGTCGGCCTTGCCGAGCGAGACCGCGAAGTCCTTGACCTTCTTGCCGTCGATGTAGACCTTCATGCGATCGGTGGAGCCGTCGACCTTCATGATCAGCTTGCGCGCGGTCTTGAAGGTGTAGCTCGTCCCGAGGGTCTTCGAGCCCACAAGGTAGGTCTTGCCGGACTTGCCAAGCACTGCGCGATCGAGGGTCGACGTGATCGTGACCGTGGCGTGGCCGGGCCAGTACTTGAGCGGGCGGAACACGACGCTGCGATCGTCCATCCAACCCCAGGCGCCCTTGACCTTGCGCTCCTTGCCGTCGGGCGTCTTCGCCATGACGATCAGGTGGCTCTCGACGACGCGCTTGTCGGGGATAGCGCGTGAGAACGTGAGCTGGGGAAGCGTGCCGACGCCGAGCTTCACCCGCGAGCCGTCGACGCCGAGGCTGTTGCTCGCCGCGTTGAAGGAGGCGTTGACCCATGCTCGCGGCTTCGGCAGCTTGGCCGGCTTGTCAGGGTCAGCTCCTGCGGGAATCGAGGGCACTCCGGTCGCGGCGGCGCTCGGCAGGCTCGCTCCGATGGCGTTCACGGCGCGCAGGACTACCGAGTAGGTACGACCGTTGCTCAGGCTGGTCAGGGTGCACGAGCCGGGGGTGGGTGCGCACACCCACCAGGTGACTCCCCCGTCGACGCTGATCTCGTAGCGGGTGACCGGGGTGCCGCCATCGGACGTCGGGGGCGCGTAGGTGACCACGAGCTGGCCGCTGCCAGTGCCGCCGATCACCGATGTGATCGTGGGCACGGTGGGCACGACTGCGGCCGAGACGGCTGTTGGGGCCTTTGTGGCTGTTGTGACGGCGCCCGCGGGCACTGCGACAGCCGTCACGAGGACACCGGACGCAGCTAGCGCGAGGACGACACGTAGGGGATTCACCTCATAAGGGTACGTCCCCCATTCGGGTGGGTTTGCCGCTACGGTCGGCAGCGGTCCGCCAAAGGGCCACGAACCGGACTCATGTGACGAACCTCACGGAGGAAGCCATGGCGCACGGAGGGCCCGTACTCGCTCCAAACGGACCCGCGGAGGGGTACCGCACCGGCCGGGTCGTCCGGCTGGCAAGCACCGCCGCACTCGGCGGGTTCCTGTTCGGCTTCGACTCCGCCGTGATCAACGGTGCCAACACCGCCATCGCCGAGACGTTCAACCTGGGCTCGGGGCTCATGGCCTTCGTCGTGTCCATCGCGCTCATCGGATCCGCCGTCGGTGCGTGGTTCGCCGGCCAACTTGCCGATGCGCTCGGCCGACGCCGCGTCATGCTCATCGCCGCGATCTTGTTCGCGGTCAGCGCGATCGGCACCGCATTCCCGCCGAACGTCGAAGTCCTCATGATGTGGCGCCTCATCGGCGGCGCCGGGATCGGCGTCGCCAGTGTCGTGGCACCGATGTACATCGCCGAGATCTCCCCCGCGCAGCTGCGCGGACGCATGGGCTCGCTTCAGCAGCTCGCAATCGTGCTGGGCATCTTCACCACCGCCGTCACCAACTACGTGATCATCTCCCTCGCTGGCAGTTCCACGTCGGACTGGCTGTTCGGCATCGAGGCCTGGCGCTGGATGTTCCTCATCATGCTGTTCCCGGCGGCGCTGTACTTCCTGATGGCGCTGCGCATCCCGGAGTCACCACGATTCCTCGTCGAGCGCGGGAAGCTCGATCAGGCGCGGGCGGTGCTTGAGTCCGTCTTCACCAGCGACCAGAGCTCAAAGGTCCTGGACATCCAGCGATCCATGGAGGGAATGAACAAGGCCTCGATCAGCGACCTGCGCGGGCCGCGCTTCGGGCTCATGCCGATCGTGTGGATCGGTATCCTGCTCAGCGCCTTCCAGCAGTTCGTCGGCATCAACGCCGTCTTCTACTACTCGAACCTCATCTGGGAGTCGGTCGGCTTCAGCCAGGACCAGGCCTTCCTCACGTCGATGATCACCAACTTCGTCAACGTGGCCACGACCCTCGTTGCGATCGCCCTCATCGACCGCATCGGCCGTAAGCGCCTGCTCCTCTTCGGCTCGTCCGGCATGGTCGTGATGCTGGCGACGCTGACCATCATCTTCGGCACCGCGCCCCAGGTCTCGAACGGGCAGGGCGGGATGGAGCCGTCGTTGGTCGGCGCATCGTCCGCGTTCGCGGTCGTGGCATTCAACGCGTACGTCGTCTTCTTCGGCATGTCCTGGGGGCCGGTGGTCTGGGTGCTTCTCGGCGAGATGTTCCCGAACCGCATCCGGGCCGCCGCGCTCGCTCTTGCGGCATCCGCGCAGTGGATCGCGAACTTCATCGTCTCAAGCGCGTTCCCACCGATCGCCGCGCGCAGCCTGACCATCGCGTACGGCATCTTCACGGTGTTCGCGATCGCGTCGATCATCTTCGTCAAGAAGAAGGTGCCCGAGACCATGGGCAAGTCGCTGGAACAGATCAGCGAGGAAGCCGACGCGGTGAAGGTTCCCGCCTGATCGACGTCAGGCGAGCGCGATCCGCAGGTCGGCCAGGTCCGAGTCCCAGTCCTCCTGCGACATGGGTGGGAGCAGGTCGAACCAGTCGGCGAGTCCCGACCCGCGCAACTGCAGCATTCCCGCAGGCCTCACGAAGAACCAGATGTGCAGGTGCTCTGCTCCGTCGCCCCAACGATTGACGTGGACGCGACCGACTCCCGGCAGCGTCTGGATCGCGCGAGTCACCCTGACAATGTGACGGCCGAGGTCGGCGGCACCGTCATCGTCGAGGTCCGTGAGGTCGACATGCTCGACCGGCTCAAGAAACACCGTCAGCAGGGGATGCGGGCCGCCGCCCATCTCCCTGACGGTCCAGCGCCCGTCGGTCCACAGCGATTCCGAGGTGGCGCGGGCGCAGACCGTGCAGTCCACTCCCCCGGCGCCCGACAGCGGAGGCTCGGGCAGCTGCGGGTCGTCGAGCGGCCTGATCGAGATCGCACCGTCGAACGGGAAGATGTCCCACGACACCGACTCACCGAGGGGCAGTCGGCCGTCAGCAGACTGCGCCGCTACTGCCCGCGTCGTCGCCGCGAGGGCCTCGCCTCGACGGGCCTGACTGCCACGCTGGTCGTTGTCCATGGACCCGACCGTATCGCCGAGCACGACCAGATAACGTGGATGCGTGACTACCGTTGGCACGCCCCTCCACGTCATCTCCCTCACCAAGAAGTTCGGCAAGGTCACCGCGGTGAACGACCTGAGCTTCGAGGTGCGTCCCGGTCGCGTCACCGGATTCCTCGGCCCCAACGGCTCCGGCAAGACCACCACTTTGCGCTGCCTGCTCGGACTCGTAACGCCAACGTCGGGCTCCGCACTGGTCGGCGAGAGCACCTACCCGCGACTTGAGCACCCGATGCGCTCGATTGGCGCCGCGCTCGAGGCCAGCGGTTTTCACCCGGCCCGCTCGGCGCGCAGCCACCTGCGCATCGTCGCCGCCGCCGCCGGCGTCGAGGACGCTCGCGTCGACGCCGTCATCGACATGGTCGGCCTGACCGCTGCCGCGAAGCGCAAGGTAGGCGGCTACTCGCTCGGCATGCGCCAACGACTGGCATTGGCGGGCGCACTTCTCGGCGATCCCGGAGTGCTCATCCTCGACGAGCCCGCGAACGGCCTCGATCCCGAAGGCATCGCATGGCTGCGGATGTTCCTGCGCGCACTCGCGGCGGAAGGACGCACGGTGCTGGTCTCCAGCCACGTTCTCTCGGAGGTCCAGCAGACCGTCGATGACGTGATCATCATCAGTCGCGGCCAGCTGGTGCACGCGGGAACGTTGGAGGACCTCGAGTCGTCGACGAGCACCCGAGTCGTCGTTCGCACCCCCTCTCCGCAGCAGCTGGCGGACGCGCTGCGTCCGATGGCCAACGAGGCCGCCGGGGTGTCAGTCGACGTGACGGCCGACGGATCGATCACCGTGTCCGGCCTCAGCACCGACGAGATCGGCCACGTCGCCTTCACGAACGGCGTCGAACTGCACGAGCTGCGAGGTGAGGCGGGTGACCTCGAACGGGTGTTCCTCGAGCTGACGGCTTCGGGAAACCCGGGAGGTGCGCTGTGAACGGCGGACTGCTCTCGCTCATGAAGTCCGAGTGGCGCAAGGTCATCTCGACCAAGCTGCTGTGGATCCTTCTTGCCGCGTCGATCGCCTTCAATGCGTTGAACGTCGTGATCCTCGTGCTCGTCGCCCCGGACAGCATCGCCGGCCTCGCCGACAAAAACCCCCTGACCGACCCCTCGTACCTGACGACCGTGCTCGCGGCGGCCGGAGGCGCGTCGGTCTTCGTCCTGATCCTCGGCATCATCGGCATGACCGGCGAATACCGGCACATGACCATCACGTCGACACTGCTCGCGACGCCGCGCCGCGGACGCGTCCTCATCGGCAAGGGACTGACATACGCCCTCATCGGTGCCGCGTTCGCCGTGATCAACGTGCTCGCCGTCTACGTCATCACCCTGGTGACCCTCATCAACAAGGATCACGCCGCGATCGACGCAGGAATGGTGGGCTCAATCCTCCTCGGCGTCACCTTGGGCCTGGCGATCTATGCGGTCGTCGGCGTCAGCGTCGGCGCACTCATCAAGAACCAGGTGGCCGCGATCGTCATCGCGATCATCTGGGTGCTTCTCGTCGAGCCGCTCGTCGGCCTGTTCATCGACGGCAGTTCGAAGTGGCTGCCGGGCGGTGCTCTCAACGCCGCGATGAACGTCACCACTGACGCCGAGCTGAGCAGCGTCGACGTGCTGCCGGTCTGGGGTGGCGCAGCCCTGCTGCTCGCCTACGCCGTGGTCTTCGCCGCCATCGCGTCTGTGACAACGGTGAAGCGCGACATCACGTGATCCTCGCGCTCGCCGCGGCCGCGATCGTCGTCGCGACCGTCGCTCCGCCTGCCAACCCGTGCGACGGCCAGGTGCATTGCCGTGAGTTCGGCCATGCCGACGTCACCGGCGATGGCGCCGTGGATCGCATCGGCTACCGCCTGATCGGCTACGACGAGGAACGCCCGTTCGGTCCCGTCACCCTCCGCGTCGTCGTCACCGCGTCGGGAGGCGGCCGCTACGTGTACAACGCCAGGCACCGCCTGCCGTTCCAAGGCCCGTACGGCGCGGCGGCGATCGACGGGGTTCCCGGCGCGGAAATCGCGCTCTCGTGGCTGCGGGGGGCGCACACCGACGGGATCGAGATCATCACCTTCCGCGACGGTCGGCTCGTGCGGGAGAAGGGCTGGGTTCGCGACGCGGTTGCCACCTACGGAGTTGGAGTGGAGTGGATTCCCGGCGACTCCCCGTCCTCGCCGATCATGCGTCGCTGCGCCTACGAGGACGTCCCGATTGGCGGCAAGCCGAGCACCCGCACGACCACCATCGACTTCACGTGGCACGGCGACCAGTGGGTCAAGGGACCCGCGACGACGGCCGACTACCCGCCCGAGCGGCCGATACCCTGGCAGTGCATGAGGTTCGCGGTTCCAGGAATGTCACGATTTCCGATGAACGTGTCTCGCTAGTCAATTCGCGCGTAGCGTGCCCGACGTGCGTCGTCGCGCAGCTGTCTTTTTGGCGGTCGCTGTCGCGCTCACCATCGGCGGCAGCGCGACTGCGAATGCGGTCGATCGACGCATCGACACCAACAGTCGAGCAGCTGTCATCGATGCCTACCAATCGTTGCTCCAGCCTGCGTTGGCCGTTGCCGTGGGATGGACCGGCAGCATCGCATCGTGCGAGGCCGGGACGTCCTCCGCAGCCGACAGGCGAGCCACGCTCGCGGCCGTCAACTTCATGCGCGCGATGGCTGGCCTGCGTCCCGTCGCCCTGAAAGCGGAGTTCAGCGCGATGGCGCGCGCCGCTGCGCTCATCACCGATGCGAACCAGGTTGTCGACCATGCGCCTCCGCGCAGCGCGACCTGCTGGTCGCGCGCGGGGTTCGACGGCGCGGGCCAGAGCAACCTCGCGCTGGCCTACGGCTTCGAGACGCTCGACGGCATCGAGCCGCTGGTGGCAGCGACGGGCGCGCGTTCGATCGTGTCGTACATGATCGATCCCGGCGCGGACAACGCCATCGTGGGTCATCGACGGTGGATCCTCTACCAGCAGCTGGGCCGGATCGGGACGGGAAGCACCGCCCGCGCCAACGCCCTGTATGTCGTCGGCCGACCGCTCGGTCCGCGCGGGACCGCGTGGGTGCCGTGGCCGACGGCGGGCTACTTCCCGCGCGAACTGGAACCACTGGGTCGATGGTCTTTGTCGTACCCAGGGGCAAAGTTCACGAACGCGACGGTCGAGGTCAGCACGGCCGATGGACCGGTCGGGGTAACCAAGGCCCCGAACGTCACCGGCTACGCCGACAACACGATCGCCTGGGACATGTCATTGCCGTCGTCTTACGGCGCAGGCGATGCCGACTACGCGGTGACGGTGACCGTTTCGCACATCGGGATGCCAGGCGGCGGCATCGTCTCGCACACGTGGACAACGGTCTTAGTTCGGGCCGCACCGTGATTCCCTGAGGCAGCGCACGGCTACTCTGGTGTAGAGCGCCCGGCCTCGAGGCGCCGCAGATTGCGAGAGGATCACCACCGTGTCGACCGAGTCGCCGGAACGCCAGTCGCCCGAGAGTCGACTGGAGGCATTCGGGCCAAACGAATGGCTCGTCGACGAGATCTACGAGCAGTTCCTCACCGATCGCGCCAGCGTCGATCCGGCCTGGTGGGAGTTCTTCGAGGGCTACGTGCCGTCCGAACACTCGCCCATCGCCCCCACGCCGACCGCCGCGGCCCTGCCACCCACACCGGCGCCGGAAGCCGCACCCGCTCCTGCACCGGCTGCAGCTCCTGCGGTAGTAGCCAAGCCCGAGCCCACCCCCACTCCCACCACCGCAGCGGCAGCCGAGGTCGTCGTCCTCAAGGGGCCGAACGCGCGCGTGGTGACGAACATGGAATCCAGCCTCACCGTTCCTACGGCCACCAGCGTGCGTGCGGTGCCGGCCAAGCTGCTCGTCGACAACCGCACGGTGATCAACAACCACCTCGCCCGCGGACGGGGCGGCAAAGTCTCGTTCACCCACATCATCGGCTTCGCCGCGGTCCGCGCGATCCGCGAGACAGAGGGCATGAACTACGGCTACACCGAGGTCGGCGGCAAGCCCGCCGTCGTGCAGAACCAGGCGATCAACCTGGGCATCGCGATCGACCTCGCCAAGCCCGACGGCTCGCGCCAGCTTCTCGTCCCGTGCATCAAGGGCACCGAGGCGATGGACTTCGCGACGTTCTGGGCAACGTACGAGGACCTCATCCGCAAGGCACGCGCCGGCAAGCTCGTCGTTGACGACTTCACCGGCACCACAGTCTCGCTGACCAATCCCGGCACGATCGGCACGAACCTGTCCGTTCCGCGGTTGATGGCGGGCCAGGGCTGCATCATCGGAGTCGGCGCGATGGAGTACCCCGCCGAGTGGCAGGGCGCATCGAACGAGGCGATCGCGCGCAACGCCGTGTCGAAGATCCTCACGCTCACGTCGACGTACGACCATCGCATCATCCAGGGCGCGCTCTCCGGGGAGTTCCTGCGCCGGCTGCACGGGCTGCTGCTCGGCGACGATGACTTCTACGGCGACATCTTCCGCGCACTGCGCATCCCGTACGAGCCGATCCGCTGGGCGAAGGACGTCTCCGCCAGCCACGAGACCGACCTCAGCAAGACCGTCCGCGTCCAGGAGATCATCCACGCGTACCGGGTCCGCGGCCATCTCATGGCCGACACCGATCCGCTTGAGTTCCGTCAGCGGACCCACCCCGACCTCGATGTGCTGCAGCACGGCCTGACGCTGTGGGACCTCGATCGAGAATTCGCCACCGGCGGCTTCGGCGGTCGCCCGCTGATGAAGCTGCGCGAGATCCTCGGCGTGCTGCGCGACTCGTACACCCGAACGGTCGGCATCGAGTACATGCACATCCAGGATCCCGAGCAGCGCGCGTGGATCCAGGAGCACGTCGAGATCCCGCATGCCAAGCCCGACCGCGAGGAGCAATTGCGCATCCTGCGCAAGCTCAACGAGGCGGAGGCCCTCGAGTCCTTCCTGCAGACCAAGTACGTGGGCCAGAAGCGATTCTCGCTCGAGGGTGCAGAGACCCTGATCCCGCTGCTCGACAGCACCCTGTCGGAGGCCGCGCACGACGGCATCGTCGAGGTCGCGATCGGCATGCCCCACCGCGGTCGCCTCAACGTTCTCACCAACATCGCCGGCAAGTCCTACGGTCAGATCTTCCGGGAGTTCGAGGGCGACTTCGGCAAGGACTCGGTCCAGGGCTCGGGCGACGTCAAGTACCACCTCGGCACCACGGGCACCTACGTCGCGCCCGACGGTGCTGAGATCGCCGTGTACCTCGCGGCGAACCCGTCGCACCTCGAGGCAGTCAACCCGGTCCTCGAGGGCATTGTTCGCGCCAAGCAGGACCAGCTGCCCCCAGGCGAGGCCTTCAACATCCTGCCGGTCCTCATGCACGGCGACGCGGCCTTCGCCGGCCAGGGCGTCGTCGTCGAGACCATGCAGATGTCGCAGATCCAGGGCTACCGGACCGGCGGCACGATCCATGTTGTCGTCAACAACCAGGTGGGCTTCACGACCTCGCCCAAGTACAGCCGCACCTCGGTCTACTCCACCGACATCGCTCGCGTGGTGCAGGCACCGATCTTCCACGTCAACGGCGATGATCCCGAGGCGGTCGTGCGCGTGGCAGAACTCGCGTTCGCCTTCCGCCAGGCGTTCCACAAGGACGTCGTCATCGATCTCGTCTGCTACCGCCGCAGGGGTCACAACGAGGCCGACGACCCCTCGCTCACCCAGCCGCTGATGTACGCCATCATCGACGCGAAGCGATCCGTGCGAAAGCACTACACCGAGTCGCTCGTTGGCCGGGGCGACATCACGCTCGACGAGGCCGAGGGCGCGCTCAAGCACTTCCAGGAGCAGCTCGAGCGGGTCTTCCAGGAGACGCACACCAAGGATGAGTCGAGCACGTTCAGTGACGGCCATGCGGACATCCTCGAGACCGGGCAGCGCAGTCTCACCCTGCAGGCGCCCGCAGCGTCGGTCGAGACCGCAATCACCGCGGAGCAGATCGAGACGGTCATCGACTCGCAACTGACGATGCCCGAGAACTTCACCTTGCACCCGCGCCTGGCCCCGCAGTTGCAGCGTCGCGCGCAGATGGTCGCCGACGATGCGATCGACTGGGGCATGGGCGAGGCGCTCGCCGTCGGCTCTCTGCTGATGGAGGGACGCACTGTGCGCCTCGCGGGCCAGGACTCGCGTCGCGGGACCTTCGGCCATCGCCACATGGTGATCGTCGACAAGGAGACCGGTTGGCAGTACAAGCCGCTCAAGCAGTGCTACCGCGACGGCGGAAAGCTCTACGTCTACGACTCACCGCTCAGCGAGTTCGCGGCGATGGGCTTCGAGTACGGCTACTCGGTGGCACGCCCCGATGCGCTCGTGATGTGGGAGGCGCAGTTCGGCGACTTCGTCGACGGTGCGCAGACGATCATCGACGAGTTCATCTCCGCCGGCGAGCAGAAGTGGGGCCAGCGCTCGCCGCTGACTCTGCTGCTGCCGCACGGGCATGAGGGCCAAGGCCCTGATCACTCGTCGGCGCGCATCGAGCGCTTCCTGCAGATGTGCGCGCAGGACAACATGACCGTCGCCAACCCGACGACCCCCGCGTCGTACTTCCACCTGCTGCGCTGGCAGGTCCTCGGCGCGCTGACCCGACCGCTGGTGATCTTCACGCCGAAATCGCTGCTGCGCTCCAAGCAGGCTGTGTCCAAGCGCGCGGACTTCACGCGCGGCAACTTCCGGCCGCTGATCACCGACCCGAAGATGACCGGGCCGACGATCAGGAAGGTGCTGCTGTGCAGCGGCAAGGTCTACTACGACCTGCTCGCCTACCGCGAGGAGCACGGCATCACCGACACGGCGATCTTCCGTTTCGAGCGCCTCTACCCGCTCCCGTACCGCACCCTGCCGCCCGCGCTCGCCGAGTACCCCGACGCGGAACTGACGTGGGTGCAGGAGGAGCCGGCGAACCAGGGTGCGTGGAGCTTCATGGCCGTCAACCTGCCGCTGATCATCGATCGCACGATCCGTATCGTCAGCCGGCCGGCATCGTCGGCTCCCGCAGTCGGCACGCACCAGCGCCACGAGCAGGAGCAGAAGGCGCTCGTCGAGCAGGCCTTCGCGTAGATGTACTTCACCGATCGCGGGATCGAGGAACTGCAGTCGCGCCGCGGCGAGGAGACCATCACGGTCGAGTGGCTGGCCGAGCGCCTGCGCGAGTTCGTCGATCTCAATCCGGAGTTCGAGATCCCCATCGAGCGGCTGGCCACCTGGCTGGCCCGGCTCGACGACGACCTCGACGACTGACCGATCCGTGTGTCCCGAGATCCGGGAGAAACGGATCAGGGGGTCAGCACGAGTTTCCCGCGCACGCTTCCCTCGTTCATGGCGACGAACGCCTCGCGCGCGTCTGCGAGAGGAAGCACGCGGTCGATCACCGGCCGCACGCCGGTCTCGACGAGCAGGTCGGTGAGCTCCTGCAGTTCCTCAAGCGTTCCCATAGCCGACCCGACAATGCTCAACTGCAGGAAGAAGACGCGGTTGAGGTCGGCCGGCGGGTTCGGTCCGGACGTGGCGCCCGACACGACGATCCGCCCGCCCGGCTTCAACGACTTCAGTGAGTGGTCCCACGTCGCCTCGCCGACCGTCTCCATCACGGCGCTGACCCGCTCGGGCAGCCTCGCGCCGGGCGCGAAGGCCTGATCGGCACCGAGCTCGACGGCCCAGGCCTGCTTGCTCTCATCGCGCGACGTGACCCACACCCGGCGTCCCAGCGCCTTGCCGAGGACGATGAGCGCGGTCGAGACTCCCCCACCCGCGCCCTGCACCAGGATCGTGTCGCCAGCCTTCGTGCCCGACTTCGACGCGATCATGCGGTACGCGGTGAGCCAGGCGGTCGGCAGGCAGGATGCCTCCTCGAAGGAGATGCCAGCCGGCTTGTCGACCAAGTTCCGCGCGGGCACGCGCACCCGCTCGGCCAGCGCACCCGGATACAACTCGCTCAGCAAGCTGCGCCGCGGATCCAGGGTCTCGTCGCCCTCACCGGCATCGACATCACCGACTACCGCGTGCACGATCACCTCGCGCCCGTCGTCCGTCACTCCTGCGGCATCCGTCCCGAGGATCATCGGCACACGATCAGCCGCGAGCGCCTGGCCCTTCAGCGACCAGACGTCGTGATGATTGAGGCTGGCGGCGCGGACGTTGACCGTGACCCAGTGCGCGGGCACCGGTGGCTCGTCGATCTCGCCGACGACCAGGCACGACATGGGATCTTCACGATTGACGCCAGCGGCGTAGGCAGCGAACATGCGACGACCTTATCGACGGGCCTTCGGCCTAGTCGCGGTACGAGAAGGGGAACACCTCGTCGCTGGGTCCCTCGGCGCGTAAGCGCAGGAGCATGCGTTCGGCCTCAGCGACGTCGGGGAAATGACCGTCGGCGACGGTCCAGCACGCGGTCATCGGCTCCGATGCCCGCTCGAACCACTCGAAGCGGTTGCGAAGCGCGACCTTGTGCTGGTCGAAGCCGATGACGAACGCCCGCAGCGATGCCAGGTCCCGCCACACGGACATGTTGACGAGCAGTCGGTCGTCGTCGAGCAGCCGGTAGCTCGTGGAGCCGGGGCCGTCGTCACGCAGCCGCCAGATGAAGCCGTCCGAGGCCTCGGCCGCCGCGTTGACCTCCTCGAGCTGATCGACGAACGAGGCCATCTCCGGAGAGTCGATGTGAAACCGGACGTGCCCGGCGTTCAGCTGAGCGAGAGGCATCGGGCGAACCTCAGACCCGCGCGACGCCGTCGGCCCGCGCAGCAGCCGCGACAGCGCGTGACACCTCGACTCCGACGCGGGGGTCGAAGACGCTGGGCACGATGAAGTCACGAGCGAGGTCGTCGCCGACGACGGCCGCGATGGCATGCGCAGCCGCGAGCTTCATCGGCTCGGTGATGCGCGTTGCCTGGACGTCGAGCACGCCGCGGAACAGGCCGGGGAACGCCAGCACGTTGTTGATCTGGTTCGGATAGTCGCTGCGGCCCGTGGCCACTACGGCAGCGGTGCGACGGGCGACGTCGGGGTGCACCTCGGGGTTGGGGTTCGCCATCGCGAACACGATCGCGTCCTTGGCCATCGATGCGACGACCTCGTCGGGAACTCGGCCCGACGAGACCCCGACGAACACGTCGGCGCCCGCGAGCGCGTCGTTGATCGAGCCGGTCAGGCCTGAGCGATTGGTGATCGCCGCGAGCTCGGTCTTCACCGCAGTGAGGTCGGTCCGGTCGGCAGACACGATGCCGCGGGTGTCGGCGACGGCGAGATCCCCGACGCCGGCCTCGAGAAGCATCTTCGCGATCGCCACACCGGCCGCACCGGCGCCCGACACGACCACGCGCAGGTCGGAGAGTTGTCGGCCGGTCACCTTCGCCGCGTTCAGCAGAGCAGCCAGCGTGACGATGGCTGTGCCGTGCTGGTCGTCGTGGAAGATCGGGATGGCGAGGCGGTCCTGCAGGCGCGTCTCGATCTCGAAGCAGCGTGGCGCCGAGATGTCCTCGAGCAGCACGCCGCCGAAGGCCGGCGCGATGCGCACGACGGTGTCGATGATCTCCTCGGTGTCCTTCGTGTCCAGGCAGATCGGGATCGCGTCGACTCCGCCGAACTCCTTCAGCAGCAGCGACTTGCCCTCCATGACCGGCAGTGCCGCGAGCGGCCCGATGTCGCCGAGGCCGAGCACGGCCGTGCCGTCGGTGACGATGAGGATCGTGTTCGACTTCCACGTGTAGCTGTAGGCAAGGTCGGGATCCTCGGCGATCGCCTCGCATACCTCGGCCACGCCTGGGGTGTACGCGAGCGACAGGCCCGCGCGATCGCGGACGCGGACCGTCGGCCGGATCTCGATCTTCCCACCCTTATGGAAAGGGAACACCGGGTTGGCATCGCGAGCGTCGGCGAGTGGGCCGGACAGGTCAGGGGTCATGTGAGTGGCTTCCGGTGCGTGGCCAGCGCCGACCGGGCTGTCAGCGGCGCCTGATCGGACCGTACCGAACAGCGAGGCGCCCCACCACATTGGCCTCGGGCACGATCCCGAACTGGCGGCTGTCCTCGCTCTCCTCCGGGTTGTCCCCCGCGACCCACCAGCCGCCGTCATCGAGGCGCACGAGTCGCTTGACGATGAACAGGTCCGGACGCCACGGATGCACGAGTAGCGCGACGTCACCTGCGCGCAGGCGCGTTTTGCGTCGCACCAGCCACCACTCGCCGTTGCGTAGTTCAGGCTCCATCGACGGTCCGACGATGCGCACGCGCGTGAGGGGAAGCACGAGGCCATCCTGCCCGCTGGCGTGCGGGGCGCACGGCGCTATGGTCTGCTGGAGGCCTCAACGAAGACCTGACATCCCCGAAGGAGTCCGATGCTCACCACACTCGTGCGCAATCTCATCGCCCCTCGCACCACCGCCTACGCCCACTGCGACCTGCCCTGCGGCGTGTACGACCCCGCGCAGGCCCGTATCGAGGCCGAGTCGGTCAAGGCCATCATGACCAAGTACGCCGGATCCGACGACGCCGACTTCAAGGTCCGCGCCATCGCGATCAAGGAGGAGCGCTCCACCCTGGTCAAGGAGCACCTGTGGGTGCTGTGGACCGATTACTTCAAGCCCCCGCACTTCGAGAAGTACCCGCAGCTGAACGACCTGTTCAACTCGGCAACCAAGCTCGCCGGTGCCGGTGGCACCAAGGGCACCGTCGACGTTGCGGTGGCCGACGAGCTGCTCGCCAAGATCGACGAGATCGCCGCGATCTTCTGGGAGACCAAGAAGGCGTAGTTCGCGACTCAACAGGAACCCCCGGCACGTCGTGCTGGGGGTTCCTGCATGTCGGAGCACGTTTGACCGCCGCCGAACCGGGGCAGAACAATGGCACTCCTTCTACGAGAGTCGGCCGTCGTGACCCAGTACTCCCGAACCCGATCACTCCTCGCCCTCCTGGCTGCGTCGACGGTCGCCATCGTCGGCCTTGCGCTGGCGCCATCCGCGTCGGCAAAGGACGTCGTGATCGGCGGACCGCTCAACGACGCCAAGGTGCACTGCACAATCGTCGGAACCAAGGGCGACGACGTCCTTAAAGGCTCGTCGCGCGACGAGGTGATCTGCGGCCTCGGCGGAAGCGATGTGCTGATCGGACTCGGTGGGGACGACATCCTCGTCGGCGGAGCCGGGGACGACACGTTGTACGGGGATACGGTCAACGGCAAGGACAGCGGCGCCGACACCCTGGTTGGCGGGTCGGGCCGCGACAACAAGGAACTGCACGGCACACCTGCATGCGCACCGAACTGTGCGGGCGCCAACCTCCACCACGCGGACCTCAGCGGTGCGGACCTCGTCGGCGCGGACCTCAGACGGGCCGACCTGACCGGTGCGGACCTCGTCAACGCAGACCTCAGCCGCGCCAACCTCACCTACGCGGACCTCATCGTCACCAATCTCTTCGGCGCGGACCTTCCCGGCGCCAATCTCACCGACACGCGCTTCGCCGACGCCGACCTCACCAAGGCGGACCTCACCGGCGCGAACCTCACCCGCGCGAACTTCGACGGCGCCGAGTGGCGCGACACGTTCTGCCCGGACCACGAAAAGGGTCCCTACCCATGCACAAACGCGTAGGGCGCACCATGTCCCTGCAGGCCGTGGCCCCAGATCCCCTGCCGACACGACAAGATCGGACCGCATCGCTGTTCTGATCGACCGTTGTCGTAGTCTGCCGCGCCCGCCACGATGGAAGGAGCCAGTGTGCCAACGACGGCAGCGCTGACCGATTCTCCGGCTGACCGAAAGCGCCGCACCGCCCTCCGACTCCTGCGCGCCAAGCGCCAGACCGGAACCTCGGCTCTGGTCCTCGCCGCCGGTTACGCCGCCATCATCGTCTTCAACCTGATCTCCGAGCGAAGCTCGACCATCGGTGACTACGTCCCAAATCTCGTGTCGATCGTGCTGCTCCTGGTCGGCGCCTGGCTCTATTCGAGGCCGGCGATGCCTGCCGCAGCGCTTCCCTGGATCGCGGCAGTCGTCTCGCTCGGACTCGTCATCCTGCTGCTCGTCGAGACCTCGCGGGACAGCGAGAACCCGTCCATTGAGTACGCACTGATCATCATGGTCGTCTTCAGCCAGTTCGTGCTGTCGTTCCCGGCCGCCGTCGCTGCCGCGATCCCCATGCTCGCGGGCTACGTCATCGTCGCGACAGACGTCGGCGTCGCCGACGTGGGCGACTGCTTCATCATCGGACTCACGGCCCTCGGGGTCGGCATGGTCGCCCTGGGCCTGCGTATCCGCCTCGCCGACTCGCTCGCCATCGCCCTCGACACGGCCGAATCGCTGTCGACGCACGACTCGCTCACCGGCGTGCTGAACCGACGGGGTCTCATCGACCACATGCCGGGCATGCTTGCGAACGCCGCACGCCGCGGTGACGTCATCGCGATCGCGTTCGTTGACATCGACGGCATGAAGCCGATCAACGACACCCACGGGCACGCGACGGGTGATGAGGTCGTCCGCGTCGTCGCCAAGTCCCTGCAGTCGACATCGCGGGCCGGCGATCTCGTAGCGCGCTGGGGCGGTGACGAGTTCGTTGTCGTCGCGCCGGCGGACAAAGGGCTCGACCGCGACGACTGGCTGGCCCGTCTGTCCGACGGCGTCCGGGCCGCTGCCGTTGACCACGAGGCGTGGGACGGTGCGGTGACTGTCGGAATCGCAGTCGGAGCCCCGGACGCGGTCGAGTGGCAGTCGCTCGTCGATCGCGCGGACGAGGACATGTATGCACGGAAGCGAGGGCAGCTAGGTGACTGAAGGAACCATCCGGCGCGCGAACCCGCAGGACATCCCCGAGATCCTCTGGATGGTGCGCGACCTCGCGGAGTACGAGCGGCTCGCCGACCAGGCCGTCGCGACCGAGGATCAGTTCCAGACCGCGCTGTTCGGGCCTGATCCCAAGGCGTTCGCCCACGTGGTCGAGCACGAGTCTCCTGACGGTCATCGACTGGGCGGCTTCGCGCTGTGGTTCCTCAACTACTCCACGTGGACGGGCAAGCACGGCCTGTACCTGGAGGACCTCTACGTGCGCCCCGAGCTGCGCGGCACCGGATACGGCAAGCGCCTGCTCAGCACGCTCGCGCAGGAGTGCGTCGACCAGGGCTACGCCCGATTCGAGTGGTCGGTCCTCGATTGGAACACGAGCAGCCGCGACTTCTACGAGAGTTTCGGCGCGCACCCCATGACAGGGTGGATTCCCTACCGAATAAGCGGGGACGCACTCGCGGGACTCGCGGAATCGGCCAGGCAGCACCGCGACAAGTAGTACGTGACCAGACGATTGGCCGCACGCGAACGAACGCTGGCGCCCTAGACTCCGCGCTCGTGCGAAGAAGTGCAAGCAGGCGGGTGGTCAGATACCTGGACGACAACGCAACTGTGCGCGAACTATCGGTCGGATTGCTTGTCGCTGTCCTCGTGGGTCTGATGCTCTTGGCGTTCGCTGTCCGCATTCAAAACAATGCGGACGAGCGCGCCCAAAAGTTCGAGGATCAGCGCACAGACCGCGCTGAAGTGCTGGAGAACACTCGCTTCGTTCGAACTCTCGCTCAAGACTATGAAGCGATCAAGTTGCCATTTGGCAGTCTGAACCTGCGAGGCGCAGTCCTCGACGGACTGAGTCTGGACTGCCACGACAGTTACGGGCACTGCGCGGACCTTGCGGGCGCGGACCTCTCCGGTGCCAGCCTCATCTCAGCCAACCTTGCGGGTGCCGACTTGTCCTCGTCGGATCTCAGCGGAGCAAACCTGTCCGGAGCCAATCTGTGGGGGACGAAGTTGGATGGCGCAAACATGGCAGGCACAAAACTGGACCTGGCGTGTTATCGCTCGACCGACTCCAGACAGTGGCCAAAGCCGCCGATCGATCCTCCGATATGCGACGACTGGCCAGATCAGCCGGAGCTGCCGCTACTGACTACGACGGCCGCTCCCTCGTGAGCGAGTGCGATGAGGAGTGGACGGTGCACCGGGTCACCGGGGATGATCTGCGCAGGCTCGCGGCCGAGGGAGGCACATGAACGACTCTGTGACACTGACGTTCCTTGCGGACACTCGCAACGTGAGCCTGGCCCGAACCGTGGCCGCAGCGATGTCGGCGCGAGCCGACCTGCCGATGGACCAGCTCGAGGATGTCCGGCTCGCCGTCGACGAGGCCGTGACGCAACTGGTTCACGATGCGCCTGCTGGATCCGAGGTGACCTGTCACTTCGAGGTTCGCGATGCCGTCCTGGAGGTCCGCGTCTCGGCCCCCAGCACCAGCGGGGCGACGCCCGCCCGCGACACCTTCAGCTGGACCGTCCTCAGCGCGCTCGTCGACGAGGTCACGGCATCGGTGGAGGCGGGCGAGGTAACTCTCGTCCTGCACATCAGTCGCCATATCGCGGTCGACGCATGACCCAAGCTCCCGGGCGATCCACTCGCTGGGGAGTTGAGCAGCGAGAAACAGAACACCGCCTGCTTGCCGAACTCTCCGATCTGACCGCCGACGATCCTCGACGCGCCGTCGTCAGGGACGAGCTGGTGACGATGCACCTGCCCCTCGTCCGGCACCTCGCGCGCCGATACCGCGAGAGTGGCGAGTCGATGGAGGACCTCACCCAGGTCGGGACGATCGGCCTCATCAAGGCGGTCGACCGATTCGATATCAGCCGCGGCACGGAGTTCTCTACCTTCGCGACTCCGACAATCCTCGGTGAGATCAAGCGGCACTTCCGCGATCGCACGTGGGCCCTGCGGGTGCCACGGCGCCTGCAGGAACTCTCGGCGCAGGTCGCCACGTGCACCGACGGACTTGTGCGCACTCTCCAGCGATCACCCACCGTGCGCGAGGTTGCCGAGACGCTGGGCGTCACGGAGGAGGACGTGCTCGACGCCATCGAGATCCGGCACGCGTACAGCACCGCCTCGATCGATGCCGAGCACGATGATGACTCCGAACGCTCGGAATCCATGGGCGCGAGCCTGGGCATGAACGACCCGGCGTTCGAGGCTCTGGAGGACAGCGAGTCGATCAGGCCGCTGCTTGAGGCACTGCCCGAGCGCGAGCGCAGGATTCTCATGCTGAGGTTCTTCGGCAGCATGAGCCAGACGCAGATCGCGGCGGAGATGGGCATGTCGCAGATGCACGTCTCGCGGCTGCTGTCCCGCGCGCTCCTCAAGCTGCGGCAGGGCCTGACCGAGGCCTAGGCACGCCCGCCGTCGGGGTCGATCGCCTGGCTGGTCGCGGGGAGGAAGGCCAGCACGATTCCCGCCGCCGCGAAGACGATCACCGCGATGCCGATGGGTCGTTCCGGGCCACCGCTGGACTGGGCGAGGTCGTAGCCGACCAGCACCGTGAGCAGCTGCGCGACGATGAACGGTGACCGCACCCACCGACGGGCCAGCCACCAGCCACGAGCGACCCAGAGCATCCCCGCGCCGAAGATGACCAGGATGACGATCATCACGGCGAGGCCCGGCCCGTTGGAGACCTCTTCGGGTCCGGAGGTTCCGACGCGGATCGCCTCGACGAGGTCGTAGATCACGTAGCCGAGGAGACCTAGCCCCTCGATCGCGGAGATGGCAGCGAGAGCGACGATGGCGGGGGTCCGAGCGGGCACATGGCCACCCTATGGTGGCGGTCATGAGCCTCGAGGACGCGATCCGCACGGCAACTTCCACGCCGGCCACAAGTGATGACTTCGACGTGCACGCGGCGCTGGCCGGCGTGCTGGCGGGCCTCGACTTGGACGCATCCAGCGCCGGCGGAAGCATCACGTTCGAGGGCGCCGACCCGATCGTGCCGAGCACGCTGCGCCTCGGGGCAGCAGCCAGCATCGGTCTCGTCGCGAAGTCTGTCGCTATCGCCGCGCTGCACCGCGACCGCGGCGGCGCGGGCCAGGACATCGCGATGGACCTGCGCGTGGCACCGCATCGGCTATGCCCCTTCTACGACCAGCGCTGGGAGCTGCTGAACGGCTATCCGGGCGGGTCGACGTCCAATCCCAGCGATGCATTCGGCCTGCGCTTCTACCGCTCGCGCGACGAGCGGTGGGTCATGCCGCTCAATCCCTACCCCCGCATCAAGGTCGCCGCCCAGCGGCTGCTCGGCGTTCCCGACGATCCCGAGGCGGTCGCCGCTGCGGTCGCGAGCTGGGATGCCGGCGAGCTCGAGCTGGCCGGCGTCGACGCAGGGGTCGTGATGCCGATGCTGCGCACTGCCGAGGAGTTGTTCGCCGAGGCGCAGTTCCGCGATGTCCTGTCGGCAATGCCGCTCATCGAGATCGAGCGCATCGCGGACAGCGCGCCCGAGCCCCTCCAGCCGGGATCGACCCAGCCGCTCGACGGCGTTCGCGCGCTGGGCATGGCTCACGTCATCGCCGGAGCTGGCACCGGGCGGGCGCTCGCACTGCACGGCGCCGACGTGCTCAACATCTGGGGACCGCGGTCGCTCGAGCACGACCTCGCGTACCAGAGCGCGAACGTGGGCATGCGATCGAGCACGATCGACGCCGCCACGACCGAGGGCCGCGCCACGATCGATCGCCTGCTCGAGGGTGCCGACGTGTTCTTCGCGAACCACCGCCCTGGATATCTCGCCGGCCTTGGCCTGTCGGCTGCCGACGCGGCGGACATTCGCCCGGGGATCATCCACGCCACCGTCACCCTCAACGGCGAGACCGGACCGTGGGCGAACCGCGTCGGCTTCGACCAGACCGCTGGGTGCCTGACCGGGATGATGCTGCTCGAGGGCGGTGGCGCATCGCCCGCCCTGCCCCCGATCCTCGTGGTCAACGACTACCTGACCGCGTGGCTGCTCACCGCCGGCATCACCGCGGCGCTGCGGCGCCGAGCGGTCGAAGGCGGCAGCTACCGGGTGCACGTGAGCCTGACCCGGGTGGCCTTGTGGATTCTCAGCCTGGGCATCGTCGACCGGGACTACGCGCGCCAGGTCGCCGGATCCGGCGGAGCGCACGCGTACCTGGACCCCGAGATCTTCGGGGCCCAGACCCCCCTGGGGGCGTATCAGGGAATGACCGATCAGGTCCGGATGTCGGGCACGCCCGGCCACTATCGTCACGTGCTCCTGCCGCGCGGCGGGTCCGCACCCGAGTGGCTGGCGGTCGGCGCCTGACCTCGCCGGGACCGAACTAGGCTCGGCTTCGTGCGCGGTCTCCTTGTCGTCAATCCCCGGGCGACCACGACATCACCGCGAGTGATCGACGTCATCGTCAACGCCCTGTCGAACGAGCTCGACCTCGATGTCACGGTGACTACGCACAAGGGCCACGGCATCATGCTCGGCGAGCTTGCGCTGGAGCAGGGCCTGGACATCGTCATCACTCTCGGCGGCGACGGCGTCGTCAACGAGGTCGTCAACGGCATCCTCAGCCATGGCGCGAACGGCGCCGGACCACTGCTCGCTACGGTCCCGGGCGGATCCGCGAATGTGTTCGCCCGCACGCTTGGCCTGCCGACCGACGCGGTCGAGGCGACCGGCCTGCTCCTGGACCGACTGCGCGACGGCGTGACCAGGACTGTCAGCGTGGGTCGCGCCAACGACCGCTGGTTCGTCGCGAACGCCGGCCTGGGCATCGACGCGGAGATCATCGCCGCGATGGAACGGCAGCGGAAGGCCGGGCACAGTGCGACGCCGGCTCGTTACCTGCGCACGACGCTGATGGAGTTCTTCCGGAGCACGAACCGCAAGGAGCCAGCCCTCACCCTGACCCTGCCGCCATCCGCGGAGGCCCCCGACGGCGAGCGGCTCGAAGGACTGTTCCTCGCCGTCGTGCAGAACTCCTCGCCGTGGACCTACTTCGGCAACTGGCCGATCAGCCTGTGTCCACAGGCGTCCTTCGACACCGGGCTGGACGTGTTCGCGGCCCGCCGAATGCGGATTCCCACCGCACTGATCGCGGCGCAGCGACTGCTCACCAGCCGCACGGGAGGCACGGCGCGGGGCGGGCTGCTCGGGTGGCACGACCAGACGACATTCACCATCTCGGCCAACCGTCCGGTGGAATTCCAGATCGACGGGGAGGGCCTGGGACCGGCCACCGAGGTCGAGTTCACCAGCCACCCGGGGGCACTGCGAGTGGTCGCCTGATCGGACCGTGAATGCAAGCGCTGTCGTGAACGTCCGGTTACCGGACGAAATGGGTACCCAAGTGACGTACTTGTGACCTAACAGACAGGCAAACCGGGACGTAATCGGCGCTTTCCCCTTGTGGCGACCCCTCGCCTCTGCGACCCTATACAGGCCCGTTGCTTTCGTGGGATGGCTACCTTCCTCCGGAGACCGGTCTGGCAACCCCAGGTCGGCCTCTTTTGATGAGCCATCACGTGAAAGCAATCACGAGCGTCGGGGGAACCCCGGTGCGCAGCATTTGATGGAGTGATTACGCATGGACTGGCGCCACGAGGCCGCCTGCCGTGACGAGGACCCGGAGCTCTTCTTCCCGATCGGCAACACCGGACCAGCCTTGGTTCAGATTGAAGAAGCCAAAGCTGTGTGCCGCCGTTGCAGTGTCGTTGATGAATGTCTCCGCTGGGCTCTTGAGACCGGCCAGGACGCGGGCGTGTGGGGCGGGCTATCCGAAGACGAGCGCCGCGCCCTCAAGCGCCGCAATGCCCGTCTGCGTGCGCGATCGAACGTCTAGTCGGCGGCTCGCGCTAGGCGAGTTCGTGATTCGGCACCTTGATGACCACTGACGTGCCCTCCGGGGTGCCGTGGAAGTCGCATGTCCCGCGCAGGTCACCGGTAACCAGCGACTGAACGATGCTCAGTCCCAGTCCGGTTACGGCGGGATCGAATTCACCGGGCAGACCGCGGCCGTCGTCGAGCACCCGCATGACGAGCAGGCTGGGCGCGCGCTCCAGCGTCACGGTTATCCGCGATGCGCCCGCATGCTCGACAGCGTTGTGCAGGAGCTCAGACGCGACCATCGCCAACGCGGTCGCCAACTCAGCGGACAGCGTCGCCCAGGACCCCTCCCGTCGCAGCTCGGGAACAGAGTCCGGCGCGGAGTACGCGGGCGCGAGGTCGCGTACGAGGGCGATGATCCGGTCGACGATCTCGTCGAAGTCGACTCGCTCGCCGTCCTCCGACGACAACGACTCGTGGACCACGGCGATCGCGGCGACCCGCAACTCGGCCTCCGCAAGCGCCTCTTTCGCCTCGGCGGTGCCTGCGCGCCGGCCCTGAAGTCGCAGCATGGCGGCAACGGTCTGCAGGTTGTTCTTCACCCGGTGGTGGATCTCGCGAATCGTCGCGTCCTTGCTGATGAGCGCGCGCTCGCGACGACGCAGGTCGGTGGCGTCCTGCAGGAAGAGCAACGTCCCGACGCTCAAGCCCGCCTTCACCAGGGGGATGCCGCGGACGAGCACCACCGCGACGGCATTGTCGATGTCGGCACGCCCGGCAATCCGGCCGCTCGCGACGGCCGATAGGGCCTCGTCCATCGGGCCGGGACGTCGCGACAGCCGAACCGCGAGTTCGGCGAAGGAGGAGCCCACCACGTCGGTCGCCAGGCCGAGCCTGCGCAGCGCGCTCACGGCGTTCGGGCTGGCGTAGTCCACGACGCCGTGAGCGTCCAGCCGCACGATCCCATCGCCGACCCGCGGCGCGGCGATGACGTCCGAGCCGGTCTCCTCGACGGGGAACTGACCGTCGACGAGCATCGTGTACAGCACGTCTGCGGAGGACAGGTAGATCTCCTCCAGCCGGCCCGCAACACGTGGAGCAGCGGAGGCGTGCCTGGCCACGACGGCGATGATCCGATCACCGGAACGGACGGGATACGCCTCGATGCCGCTCGGCACCCATGGATGCTGGATGTCGCGCAATGTCACCGGCCGGCCGAACGCCGCGGCCTGGTCGATCTGCGGGAAGCGCCCGCGCGGGGCGAACGCGCCCACCACGTCGTCGGGCACGGAGGTGGGCGCCGTCGTGGGACGCACCTGGGCTACGGCGACCAGCCCCCCGTCGTTCCACGTTGGGACCCACAGCACGAGATCGCTCAGCGAGAGATCCGCGAGAAGCGACCAGACCTCGACGAGGGCGCTCAACCGGTCGAGTTCGGCCGGACCGAGGTCCGTCCGCTCCTTGACGAGCCTGGTCAAGATGGCCACGAGCCGAGAGGATACTTGGCCGGTGACTTCCGACCTTGAGATCCGCCCCGCCGCGCCGGACGAGTACGACCTGATCGGGGAGCTGTGCGTGGCGTCCTACGCCGCCGGCGGGCACCTGCATCCCGAGGACGACTACTCGGCCACGCTGCGCGACGTGCACACGCGAGCAGCGCAGACGACCGTCCTGGTTGCAGTCCGCGACGGCGAGATCGTCGGGACCGTGACGATCTGCCCGGTCGGCAGCGACTACGCCGAGGTGGGTCGCGGCCATGAGTCAGAGTTCCGGTTCCTCGCGGTGTCACCGGCCGCCTGGCGGATGGGAGTCGGCGAGGCGCTCGTCGCGGCGTGCGAGGAGTGGGCCGTGGAACGAGGCGCTCCCGCGCACGTCATCTGCGTGATCGACAAGAACACGGCGGCCCAGCGGTTCTACGACCGCCTCGGTTTCAGCAGACTGCCCGATCGGGACTGGGAGCCGCGCGACGGCGTCTTCCTGCAGGCCTACACCCGAGCGGTTCCCTACGTCTGAACGTCAGACGAGGATGGCGATGACGTCGCCCTCGCGGATCACGTCGCCGGGGGCGACGCTGATCTCGGCGACCACTCCCGGTGCCTCGACCACCACCGGGATCTCCATCTTCATCGACTCCAGGATGACGAGCGTGTCGCCGATGACGACCGAGTCGCCCACGGCTACCAGGATCGAATGGACCGACGCGACCATCTCCGCGCGCAACGTCTGCTCCACAGCCCTACTCTCCCGTCGAACTGGAACCGCGCAGGCGCGTGATGATCATCATGCGCAGTCCGTCAGGTGCTGACATTCCGCAGGCTCGGTGCACGCGCACCTTGACCGTGCGGACGAGATAGTAGTCGCGCTCGCAGTCAGGACACTCCTGAAAGTGCTGCTTGAGCGCCTCGCACCCCTGCAGATCCAGTTCGGCGTCGAGGTAGGGATCGATCATCTCGTGAACCTTGCCGCAGTCGGTCTCGTGAGGATGTCCGCAGCTCATGCGGAGTCACCCCCGTCGGCGCCGACAACGGCTGGGATCAGGCCGCGCTCGATGGCGTACTCCTCCAACGACTCGCGCAGCAGCTTGCGGCCGCGGTGCAGCCGCGACATCACGGTGCCCACCGGGGTCTCCATGATCTCGGCGATCTCCTTGTACGCGAAACCCTCCACGTCCGCGTAGTACACGGCCATGCGGAAGTCCTCGGGCATTGCCGCGAGCGCCTCGACAATGTCAGCGTCGGCAAGCCGGTCGAGCGCCTCGACCTCGGCCGACCGCAGTCCCCGCGAGGTGTGGCTCTCGGCCTCGGCCAGCTGCCAGTCGGACAACCCGTCGGTGCCCGTCTGGTACGGCTGCCGCTGCTTCTTGCGGTAGATGTTGATGTAGGTGTTCGTGAGGATCCTGAACAGCCACGCCTTGAGGTTCGTCCCCTCGGTGAAGGACGAGAAGGCGGCGAACGCCTTCATGTAGGTCTCCTGGACCAAGTCCTCGGCGTCGGTCGGATTGCGCGTCATGCGCATCGCCGCGCCGTACAGCTGGTCGAGGTACTGCATCGCGTCGCGCTCGAAACGCGCCGAGACGTCGGCCGGGGCCTCATTCGAGGCGGGTCGTGGCGTCGCTTCCGGTGCATCGCTCATTGATGTCGAGCCTAGCCCCGAGCCCGGTCCGTAGAGGCCGAGGGTGGCCAGCCCGCCTTCGGGCGCCGCGATGAGTAGCACAGCCGTCACAACGCGCCTTCGCGCAGGATCATTCCCCAGCGGGGATTGGATCGAGCAGTTCCGGCCCGTTGTTGCGCACGTTGTTCACGAGCGTGGAAACCGGGTACGCGTCCAGACCGACCGCCGCCGCTGGCGCCATCAGCTCGGCTGGGCTCGGTCGGGCCGGGTCCAGCCAGGCCGCCCAGTTCTCCCGGGCGACGGTCATCGGCATGCGGTCATGAATGCGGCCCACCTCGTCCGTGGACTCGGTGGTGATGACGGTGCAGGTCAGACGCCACGCGTCCGGATCGTCGTCCTTCCGTGTGGGATCACGCCACCACTCATACAGACCGGCCACCGCCAAAGACGATCCGTCGGCCGGCTTGATGAAGAAGGGCTGCTTGATCGGCTTTCCTGTCTTGCCCACCGGCGCCTCGGGGTCGGTGGGCAGGTACCACTCGTAGTAGCCGTCGGCCGGCAGCAGGCAGCGCCGCTTGGCGAACGCCTTGCGGAAGGCCGGCTTCTCCGCGAGCGTCTCCGAGCGCGCATTGATCATGCGGGAGCCGATCGACGGATCCTTCGCCCAGGACGGCACCAGGCCCCACCGACCACAGGTCAACGTCCGCACCTGGACGTCGTCGACGACCCGATCGAGGATCATGTAGACCTTCTTCGTGGGGGCGACGTTGTAATCCGCCTCGAGTTCCTCCTTCGGGGGACTGGGAATGTCGAACTCCTCGATAAGAGCCGTCGGGTCGGCCGTTGCTGCATAACGTCCGCACATAAGTCAGTCCTCTCCGTCGCGAAACTCGCCCAGTTGGATGCGCACGAGGTCAAGGCGGCCGATCATCGATACCGACGCCAGCGCGCCGCCGACACCCGCCTTGTGGTCGATGACGATCTCCGCTGCCCTCTTCAGCTCCGCCTCCAGCGATGCGTCGAGCCGCTCGGCGAGCGCCGGGTCGCGACCGCCGAGTTGCTCCTCGGGTGCACCGAGAACACCGTGCATCAGCGCGACGACCTTGTCTATCAGCCGGCCGAGTTCCTCGCCGTCCAGCCTGGGAACAACGTCGGCCCTGTCGTAAGTACGGTTCGCGGCACCGACGATTCCCCGCACCTGCACGCCGATTCCGCTCAGCCGCCGCACTTGGCCCGCACGGACGTGCACGATGTCGCGCAGTCCGCGAGCGCGCAGGTTGAACTGGACACCCTCGACCAGGCGCACGAGTTCTGCGCGCGAGTCGTCGGCCAGGTCCCTGAGCCGACGGCTGGGAACGACGTAGTCGTGCAGTTCTCCATCGGCCAGCGGCAGGTCCCGCGCGCCGGACTCCCGGCCAACGTTGGCAAGCGTGTCGATGATCGCATCGCGGTAGGTGCGCAGCGCGTTGTCGAGCGCCGTCACCTTCGGCCTGGGCGGGTAGACGAAGACCGCGAGAAGTCCCACAACGCCGCCGATGAGGACATCGAGGACCCGCCACATGTCCTGCGAGATGGCGCCCGGCCCGAGTGCGAGGACGAAGACAACGGCGACCGGAATCTGCAGCTGGCCGCCCAGCGACCACGGGAGCAGGCGCGCGATGAACAACGAGGCGCCGACCCCGAGCGCGAACGACCACCAGGTCAGTCCGGCGAGGTTCACCCACGCCGACGCGACGAGGACGCCTATGCCCGTGCCGAGAATGCGCTGGATCGACATCCCGAGCGTCGTCCACGCGGAGGACTGCACGACGAAGAGCGTGGTGATCGGCGCGAAGATTCCCAGCGTGCTGTGCGAGATGGCAACTGCCACCGCCCACGAGACCGTGACTGCGGCGACGAGGCGCATGACGTGCCCGACGGAGCCCAGGCCCAGCGGGCGCTGCCTCATGATCTCCGCGAGATCCAGGTCGGGCAGCAGGTCGTCGCCGTCCCTCGCCATGTCAGCAGGCTAGCGCGACCACGCGAGAGCACCGATACCCTTCAGGCGATGACCTCGACAACGAACCACACCGCGACCGACCTGTGGCCGGCACCGACCGCCACTGGTCCGATCACGGCCGCGGTGCACCTGCCGGGCTCGAAGTCCGCCAGCAATCGGGCCCTCATCCTTGCCGCGCTGGCCGACGGCCCGGGCTCGATCAAGGGCCTGCTCGACGCGCGAGACACCCAGCTGATGATCGACGGGCTGCGACTGCTCGGCAACGAGGTGAGAGTCACCAAGCGGCACGCCATGGGCAACATCGACGTGCGCGTCACCCCCCACTTCATGCGCGGTCCGGCAGCGGTCGACGTCGGCCTTGCCGGCACCGTCATGCGCTTCCTCCCGCCTCTCGCGACGCTCGCGCATGGCCAGGTCGCCTTCGACGGCGATGCGCATGCGCGCAAGCGCCCGATGGCGACGATCATCGAGTCGCTCAAGGAACTCGGCGCGAAGGTCTACGACCGCGGCACGGGCCGGCTGCCGTTCGCGATCGAAGGCACCGGCGAATTGCGAGGCGGCGAGGTCACCGTCGATGCGTCGAAGTCGAGCCAGTTCATTTCCGGGCTGCTGCTGAGCGCGGCGCGCTTCAACGCCGGCATCACCATTCACCATGTCGGCGACCCGATCCCGAGCATGCCCCACATCGAGATGACGATGGCGATGCTCGCCGAGCACGACGTGATCGTGCGACGCGACGGCGACTGGGTGTGGCACGTCGACCCGCACGGCATCACGGCGCTCGATCGCTCAATCGAGCCCGACCTGTCGAATGCCGCACCGTTCCTCGCAGCGGCGATGGTCACCGGCGGCACGGTGGTCGTCCCCGGATGGCCGGCACTGACGACCCAGGCTGGCGACGCCCTGCGCGGACTGCTTGCGTCGATGGGCGCCACCGTCGAGCTGACAGATGCCGGGCTGTCCGTCACCGGGAGCACGTCAATCCAGGGGATCGACGTCGACCTGTCAGCGACCGGCGAGCTCGCGCCGACGATCACGGCGCTGGCCGCCCTCGCGGAGTCGCCGACCCGACTGCGCGGCATCGGCCACCTGCGCGGGCACGAGACCGATCGCCTCGCCGCGCTCACGGCCGAGATCAACCGACTCGGCGGCGATGTCACCGAGACCTATGACGGGCTCGTGATCCAGCCGCGCGAACTGCATGGCGGCGAGTTCGGCTCGTACGGGGATCACCGCATGGCCACCGCCGCTGCCATCATCGGGCTTCGGGTGCCCGGCATCCTCGTGCAGGACATCGCCACGACGACGAAGACCATGCTGGACTTCCCCGGCACGTGGTCGCGGATGCTCAACGAGGACCAGATCTGAGCCCGCGCGAACTGGACGAGGACGACGTCCGGGTCAGGCCGGGCCGCGGGAAGACTCGCCCTCGCTCGAAGGACCGGCCCGAGCATGCGGATGCCCAGCCCGGAACGGTGATCACGGTCGATCGGGGCCGCTTCACCGTCGAACTCGACGACCTGACCCCGATCTATGCGATCAAGGCCCGCGAGCTGGGCCGCAAGGGCATTGTCGTGGGCGACCACGTCGACGTCGTCGGCGATGTCACGGGCGACACCGACACCCAAGGTCGCATCGTGCGGCGTCACGAACGGACCTCGACGCTGCGCCGCACTGCCGACGACACCGATCCCATCGAGCGGGTGGTCGTCGCGAATGCCTCGCAGCTCGCGGTGGTGACCGCGACCGTCAACCCCGAGCCGCGCACGGGATTGATCGACCGCGCTTTCGTTGCTGCCTACGACGCAGGAATCGTCCCGATGCTTGTCGTCACGAAGATCGACCTGAAGCCACCGGACGAGCTGCTGGCCCTGTACGGACCGCTCGACCTGCCGATCTACCTCATCTCCGGCAAGCAGGTGCCCGACGCGCTTCGGGAGGCGCTCTCCGACGAGTCCACAGTCCTCGTCGGGCACTCCGGTGTCGGCAAGTCAACACTCGTGAACAACCTCGTGCCGACGGCTGACCGCTCGACGGGGCACGTCAACGAGGTGACCGGTCGCGGCCGCCACACGTCGACGAGCGTCGAGGCGCTGCTGCTGCCGAGCGGCGGATGGATCATCGACACTCCGGGCATCCGGTCCTTCGGGCTCGCGCATGTCGACGTCGACCGTGTCATCGAGGCTTTCCCCGACCTCCACGAGCTCACGACCGGCTGCCCGCGCGGCTGCAGTCATGACGAGGAGGAATGCGCCCTCAACGAGGTGAGCACCCCCGACGGCATCAGTCGCGTCGCCTCGCTAAGACGACTCATCAGGAGCAGGTCGACCGACGAGGCCAACTACGAACGCCCGGAGACCTAGCCGACCTTGTTGTTTGTGCTCGTGATGATCTGCTCCCAGACCGCACGCGCTCCCGAGTCACCGACGCGGAACGTCCACCAGGTGGCAACGACGGCACCGATCACGACCAGCACGGCGAAGATGACCAGCCATGTCGGACGCGAGACGTTCGCCGGAATCCCTCGATCGACCAACCACAGCACGAGGACCAGGACAAACAGTCCGATCGCGAAGTAGGGCATGACATTGCCGAGAGATGCGTGCTGCTCCGGCTCGCCCACCCGCTCGGCGAGCTGCTCGCCGGACTCCTTCGCGACCAGGGACGCGATCGCGCCGATGCCGGACAGAATGACGACGATCGTCCCGAAGCGCCGCGAGAACGATCTGCGCGCCGCCATCAGAATCGCGCCGATCGCCGAGAGCGGCACAAGTACCACGACCGCGTGCACGACCAGGGCATGTACCGGGAGTCCGCCGATGGTGTCGAAGAGTGAGTCCACGCGCTCACTGTAGGGAAGGAATGGTCGACGGGTGACATATTGGAGCGCGGTAACGTGCGCGCCATGAGCCTTGCCGATGACCTCGCGCTCGCCCACCGCATGGCCGACATCGCCGATTCGCTGTCCATGGCCCGCTTTCGCGCGGCGGATCTCATCGTCGAGACGAAGCCCGACCTGTCCCCCGTGTCCGAGGCCGACCGCGCGGTGGAACTGGCGCTGCGCGAGTTGATCGCGGCCCGGCGACCGGAGGATTCGGTTCTCGGCGAGGAGTACGGCAATGACGGAGCCGCGGACCGCCAATGGATCCTTGACCCCATCGACGGCACGAAGAACTACGTTCGCGGGGTTCCGGTGTGGGCCACGCTCATCGCCTTGCTCGACAAGGGCGAGATTACGGTCGGCGTCGTGTCGTCACCGCCCCTCGCCCGTCGCTGGTGGGCATCCGCGGGCAATGGGGCCTACGTGCGCGAGCCCGGGTCGCACCAGCCGCGTCGACTGCAGGTCAGTGCGGTCCGCAGCCTCGCTGACGCCTCGGTGTCGATCTCGGACCAGGTCGGCTGGGCGGACCGCGGTGCGACTGCGGGACTTCGTGCGCTGCTCTCCGACACGTGGCGGCAGCGCGGGTACGGAGACTTCTGGTCGCACATGCTCGTCGCCGAAGGGGCAGTCGACGTCGCGGCCGAGCCTCATCTGGAGAGCTACGACATGGCCGCCCTCGTCCCGATCGTGCAGGAGGCCGGCGGGCGCATCACGGCATTCTCGGGCGAGCCAGCAGTGTGGGGCGGTTGCGCGGTGACCACGAACGGCGTGCTCCACGACGCCGTGCTCAACTTGTTGAAGGAGTAACCAGGTAGGGCCCACCCGTTTTCGTGACAAAGAGGCCCCACCCCGGCACCATGTGCAGCGGAGGTGCGCCATGCAACTGTCCACGATCATCGCCGCCAAGGGTGGCTCCGTCGTCACGATCCAGCCCGATGCGAGCGTTGCTGATCTCATCGCGATGCTCGCCGAGCACAACGTGGGTGCCCTCGTGGTGTCGGCCGACGGCCGCACCATCACCGGCATCGTGTCCGAGCGCGATGTCGTGCGCGCGCTCACTCATGGGAGCGAGGCCCTCAGCCGGCCCATCGCGTCGATCATGACCAGTCACGTCTTCTGCGCGCCGCCGGAGGCGCACGTCGACGAACTCATGCACGTCATGACCGAGAAGCGCGTGCGTCACATCCCGGTCACCGACCCGATCGGCGTCCTGCTCGGCATCGTCAGTATCGGCGACATCGTCAAGTCACGGCTCGGCGAACTCGAGGGCGAGCGCGCCGCCCTGCTGGAGTACATCACCCAGAGCTAAGCCCCTAACCCCTCCTGCCGACCTTGAGGTTTGGCACCCCCGCGCGTCGCGCGAAGGGTGCCAAACCTCAAGGTCGGCGGGTGATTCGGAGTGGGAGGCCGCCGACCGGACGGATGGTCACGAGCGGTTCGGCAATCGGCATCGTGGAGCCCGCCGGGTATGTCATCTCGTAGCGGCCCGCGATAGCAGCGATCATCAACGTGCCCTCGACGTTCGCGAAGTCACGGCCGATGCACTGGCGGGGGCCGGCGCCGAACGGGATGAACGACGACCGGGTCCCCGCCCCGTCGGTGAAACGAGCCGGACGGAACTCCTCCGGCTCGGCCCAAGACGCGGGGTGGCGGTGCGCGAGCCACGGACTGAGGATGATCACCGCGCCGGCCGGGATGGCGTGGCCGGCGAGCTCGTCATCAGCGAGGGCCTTACGCGTGATGAGCCACGCCGGCGGGAACAACCGGAGGGACTCGTCGAACACAGCGCGCGCGAGCGGCAGTCGCCTGTAGTCCTCGAATGTCGGTGCCCGGCCGCCAAGGACAGCCGACGACTCGCGATGCAGGTCGTCCTGAACGTCTGGATTTGCCGCGAGGAGCGCCCACGCCCAGGTGAGCGCGCTCGCCACCGTCTCGTGGCCGGCAACAATGAACGTCACGACCTGGTCGCGGATCTCGACCGTTGTCAGCCCGGCTCCGGACTCGTCGCGGGACCCGAGCAGCAGGTCGAGCATGTCCTGCGGCAATCCACCAGGCTGCTTGCGGCGCGCGGTGATCATGCGCGCGACGGCGCTGTCGAGTCTATGCACCGACCGCTGGAGCTTGCGATTCCCGGGTGTCGGCACCCAGCTCGGCGGACTGATCGGAATCCGCGCCCTGGCGATCACCACGTCGAGCGCGGACAACGTGGCGCTCGCCAGCTGCTCCGCGTCGTCCGACAGGTCGGTTCCGAACAGTGCGTGGCCGACGATCTCCAAGGTCGCGTGCATCATCGCGTCGTCGACGTCAGCTACGGCATCCGCGGGCAGGTCATCCCAGTTCGCGAACGTGCGCTGCAGGGCAACGCCGACGTGCGCGACGATCGACTCGAGGGTCTCGTGGTGGAAGGCCGGTTGAACGAGAGGCCGCTGGCGCCGCCAGGGGCCGGTATCCGCGACCAGCAGCCCGTCGCCCGTGACCAAGGAGAGCGAGCGGTACTGGATCGTCGACTTGCCGTACGACTTCGCGTTGCCGACGAGCACGCGCCGAACCGCGTCCGGGTCGTTGACGAGGTACGTGGGCGGACGCGGAATCGGGAACTGGACGACGTCGCCGTACTGGCGCCACATGCGGTCCAGGTAGGCCAGCGGGTTCCGCCTGATCGCTCCCATTGCACGCAGCATGTGCGGACCCTCCGGCCCCGGCGCGGTCGCCGGCGTGCCGAGGAAGGACTGCGGCGGGCGGTCAGCCACTGAAGGGCAGGTGCCGACGGACATGGGCATGTGCGTGATCGATCGCCACGGACAGCGAGGAGAAGACGTGGCGTTCGGTCTCCAACGCACGAATTGCTCCCACCGCTTCCAGAATGTGGAGCGGGCGCTCGGCAACGCCGCAGAGCATGACGGCGATCCCTCGCGCTCGAAGGCTTGTAATGATCTCCTCGAGTGCGTGCGCACCGCTGGCGTCCATCACCCGAACGCCCCCAAGTCGCAAGATCACCACGCGCACGTCAGCGATGCTCGTCAACTCGTCGAGGAACCGCTGCGCCGCTCCGAAGAACAACGCGCCATCAATCCGGTATACCGCGATGTGCTCTCGCATCAGTCGGGTCTCATCGTCACCGCTGATCTCGTCGCCCTGCCCAGATTGCCGCGCGGCCGCGAGAACCGAATCCTCCTCGGGCGTAACGGTGCTGCTCTTGGCCATCGCCCGGAGAGCGAGAACTGCGGCGACGGCGATGCCGATCTCCACTGCCAGGATCAGGTCGAATACAACCGTTGCGAGTGCCGTGAGGATCATCACCAGCGCGTCGGACCGCGTGGACCGAAGGATCGAGCCAGCGGATCGCCGGTCGACCATGCGAATCGCCGTGACCATGAGAATGCCGGCCAGCGCGGCAAGCGGGATTATCGCGACGAGCCCGCCGAGAAAGAGCACGATCCCCAGGATCAGGAGCGAGTGCACCACAGCGGAGACGCGAGTTCGGCCTCCCGCTCGCACATTGACTGCGGTTCTGGCAATCGCCCCGGTGGCGGGCATCCCGCCGAACATCCCGCTCGCGACGCTCGCCAAACCCTGGCCGAACAACTCACGGTCGGGGTTGAGTCTTCCCGCGTCGGACATTCCATCCGCGACGCGAGCCGACAGCAGGCTCTCGATAGCAGCGAGCGCAGCTACGGCGATGGCCGCAGAGAACAGCGCACTCGTCGTCGACGTGTCGAGCACGGGGAACGAGGGCGCAGGCAGTCCGCTGGGGACTGGCCCGATCACCATCACCTCCCAGGCAAGTCGAGACACGAGGACGGTCGCGGCGACGATCGCGATGATCGACGCCGGTATGGACCGACGCAGTCGTGGAAGGGCGATCATGATGAGGACCACCAGGGCAACTACCGCGAGCGAGCGGGCGGCGACCGGCCAGTCCGCCGCCTGAAGCGAGCGGAACGCCACCAGAGCGACATTCTCGCCCTCGGGTTTCGGCACGCCCACGGCGTACGGAACCTGCTGCAGGAAGATGATCGTGGCGATCCCGATCGTGAAGCCTTCGACCACCGGCCACGGGATGAAGTCGACGATTCGACCCAGACCGAACAGCCCCATCGCCAGCACCATGAGTCCCGCCATGATCGCTACTGGAACGACTGCGGCAACCCCGAAGCGCGCAACGATCGGCATGAGCACCACGGCCATCGCGCCCGTGGGACCGGACACCTGAAGGTTGGATCCGCCGAAGACAGCGGCGACCAGCCCCGCGACGATCGCTGTCACCAGCCCCGCGGCCGCCCCGACGCCCGACGCCACCCCGAAGGCAAGCGCCAAGGGCAGCGCAACCACGCCGACGGTAATGCCGGCCAGCACATCTGCGCGCCAACTTCGGGTCAGGCCCGCATAGTCCGAGCGTCGCGGCATCGACCGTTCGCGGATCAGCAGGAGTGCCTCGCCGACCGTCACGACGCAGCGACCATTACGCGAGGGCGACCGCTGGTGCGTCGACCGGCTGGTACAGCGTGGTGCGCTCCCGCAGGACGCGCCCGATCGGCTCGACGACAGCGCGGAAGTCCTCGGGGGTGATCCCCTGCCCATGCGCCGCCCCTGCCGCGCGCGAGATGTTCTCGTCCATGAGCGTTCCACCCAGGTCGTTGACGCCGGCGAGCAGGAGCTGCTGGGCGCCGCGGATGCCGAGCTTGACCCACGATGCCTGGATGTTGTCGATGTGGCCGTGGTAGCCGATGCGACCGACGGCGTGCATGAGTACGGTCTCGCGCCACGTCGGCCCGCGGCGCGCGCGACGCTTGAGGTAGATCGGCGATGCCATGTGGACGAACGGCAGCGGCACGAACTCGGTGAACCCGCCCGTGCGCTTTTGCAGGTCGCGGGTGCGCACGATATGTCGGGCCCAGTGCACCGGCTGCTCGATGCTGCCGAACATGATCGTCACATTGGAGCGAAGGCCAACCCCGTGCGCGATCTCGTGGGCGTAGAGCCATTCGCTGGTCGTGATCTTGTCCGGGCAGAGCACCTCGCGGATGGAGTCGTCGAGGATTTCGGCCGCGGTGCCGGGGAGCGACGCCAGCCCCGCCTCCTTCATGCGAATGAGGTACGACTCGAGCGGCTCACCGAGTCGGCGCGCACCCTCGGTAACCTCGAGGGCGGTGAACCCGTGCACATGCATCGACGGCACCGCATCCTTCACCGCCTGGCATACGGCCAGGTAGTAGTCCCCGTCGAAGTCCGGATGGATGCCGCCTTGCAGGCAGACCTCGGTCGCACCGAGCGCCGCGGCCTCCCGCACGCGCTCGGCGATCTCCTCATTGGTGAGCAGGTAGGGCTTGCCGCGCAGGTTCAGCGACAGCGGGCCCTTGGAGAAGCCGCAAAACGTGCACTTGAAGGTGCACACGTTCGTGTAGTTGATGTTGCGGTTGCGCACGAAGGTGACGACGTCGCCGATCACCTGCTGGCGAAGTGAGTCCGCGAACTCGGCCACGGCAACCACCTCGGGCCCCCGCGCCGCGAACAGCGTAGTGAGTTCACTGACGCCGGGCTCCTGTCCCTGCGCGACTCCGCTGAGCACTTCGGCTACCGCGGTTCCCGCACGAGACGGTCCGGGGATGAGGACCATCGGCGCGCGATCGGCGCCGGAGTACCAGGCCGTGGACCGGCGGCCCACCTGGATGACCTCGGCTCCGGTGCCGACATTGGCCGCCGCCTCATGCCGCTCCGGGAACGCGGCGCCGGGATCGTCACGTCCCATGCCCTCGGCGTCGCTGCGGTCAAGCACCGCGAAGCGGACGTTCTCGTCGAGCCATGTCGTGGGGTTGAGCGCGAACTCCGGGTAGATCGTCAGCCGCGGCGCGAGAGCAAGGCCTCGTGACTCGACCGCCGCGCGCAGTACGTCGATGTGCGGCCACGGCTTCTCCGGGTTGACGTGGTCCGCGGTAACCGGCGAGATGCCACCGAAATCGTCGATGCCCGCATCGAGCAGCACGCCGGGATCGTCAATCAGGTTCGGCGGCGCCTGCAGGTGGACGCCGGCCGGCAGGATCGCCCGAGCGAGTTCGATCGCTTCGACCAGCACCTCGACCGGGCATGCGGGGTGATCACGCATGAGGGTGCCGGGCTTCGGAGCGAAGTTCTGGACGATGACTTCCTGCACGTGGCCGTACTTCTCATGCGCGGCAGCGATCGCCTCGAGCGCGACGATCCGATCGGCACGCGATTCGCCGATGCCGACCAGGATGCCCGTCGTGAACGGGATCGCGAGTTCGCCGGCAGCGTGGAGAGTGGCCAGGCGCCGCGCCGGATCCTTGTCCGGGGCACCGCGGTGAGCGGCCAGGTCCGGGTTCAGCGACTCGATCATCATCCCCTGGCTCGGAGACACGCGCCGGACCTTGGCAAGGTCCTCGATGCCGAGCGCTCCGGCGTTGACGTGCGGAAGCAGCCCGGTCTCGTCCAGGACGAGCTGCGCAGCGTGCACGACGTAGTCGACCGTGGACGCGAACCCGCGCTCGGCAAGCCAGTCGCGCGCTACGGGGTAGCGGTCCTCGGGGAACTCCCCCAGCGTGAACAGCGCCTCGTGGCAGCCCGCCTCGGCGCCAGCGCGCGCAACCGCGAGAACGTCGTCGTCGCTCATGAAGGCAGAAGACACATGGGCCGGAGACTGCGCGAACGTGCAGTACCCGCAGCGGTCCCGGCACAGCATCGTCAGCGGGATGAAGACCTTCGGCGAGTAGGTGATCCGGCGCAGCGGGTCAGTCGCGTTCACCGAGACCTCCAGCGCAGGTGTTCGTCAGCCGTGTGGGTGAGAAGCATCGTTGCATACGGGGCGCATGAGGTGACATGGGCGCTCACGTGCGTCCGAATTGTCCGATTCTTGCAACTTCTTGCGTGAACCTACTCACATTCCGACAAATATGTTTGGTCCAAGGACAAATCTGAGACATAATCGTTATGTCAGCGGGAGATCCCCAAGGACACAGCACCAAGGAATGACAGGAGTGATCCTCCATGAAGCCGTTCACGAAGGTATTCGGATCCATGCGCAGCCGCCGTCCCCTCGACACCGAGAGCCCGACGCGCCGCCAGATCTACCGGGAGTGGGACCGTCAGCGCTCGTTGGCGATGAGCCCGTCGGACCGCGCCGAGATCGACGCGATCTTCTCCCGCCACCTGTAAGTCCCCTCTCCTTCCGCGAGTGGGCACTTGTCGGGGCCACAACACCCGTGTGGACCCCGACAACTGCCCACTCGCGGATCAGTTCCTAGGCGAAGTCGACGACCAGCGGCGCGTGGTCGCTCCAGCGCTCGTCGTAGGTCGCGGCTCGGCCGACCGTCGCGCCCGTGCACCGCTCGGCCAGTCCGCGCGTGACCATCGCGTAGTCGATGCGCCAGCCCCCGTCGGTGTCGAAGCTCTTCCCGCGCCATGACCACCACGTGTAGGGCCCAGGCCCATCTCCGCCATGCCGTCGGCCCAGGTCGACCCAGTTCTTGTCGAACCAACGGTCCAGGTGCGCCCGCTCGTCCTCCAGGAAGCCCGCGCGACCGCGATTTCCCTTCCAGTTCTTGATATCGACCTCGCGATGCGCGATGTTGAAGTCACCGCAGACGACAACGTCACCCTTGCGCCGAGCGGCTGACTTGCGCAACGTCTCGAGCCGCTTGTCCATGGCCTTGAGGAAGGCGTACTTCTCGACCTGCTTGGGAGTATCGGCCTCGCCGGAGTGGACGTAGGTGGACACCGCGGTGAGCGGCCCCAACGGACCGTCGATATCGACCTCGATCCAGCGCCCGAGCCCGTCCATTCCGTCGACGCGGGCCGAGGTGCGAACCGCCGTCGGCTGCTCCTTGGTGAGCACGGCGACGCCTGCGCGTCCCAACTGCGGAGCCGGTGCATGCGCGACGTGCCACGCGCTCAGCGGCGACTCGGCGAGCGTCTCGTGCAGTTGCTCGTGCGTCGCGCGCACCTCCTGCAGGCACAGCACGTCCGGATCCGCCTCGGTGAGCCACGCCAAGCCGCCACGACGCGCGGCCGCACGAATCCCGTTGACATTCGCCGTGATGACGCGCAGTGCCTGACTCACACAGTGCCTTTCGAATCTGTTGCCCAGTCGACCTCTGCAGCGACGCGGAGGGCCTGGGCGGCGATGGTGAGCGCAGGATTCTGCGCTCCTGACGAGGGAAAGAACGATGAGTCGACGACGAACAGGTTGCTCACATCATGGGTGCGACACCAGGGATCGACGACACTGGCCGTGGGATCGACGCCTGCGACCGCCGTTCCGCACATGTGACTGTTCATGCCGATGGTGAAGCGCTGCTCGAAGATCCCTCGGTAGCCCACCTTGCGCAGAATGCGATGTGCCTCGGCCAGCAGGGCCTCGTGGCGGTCGTAGTTGGTTCGACGCCACGACACGTGGATCCGCCCGTCGGCGTCGACCGTCACGCGATTGTGGAGGGAGGGCAGGTCCTCGCTCATGACGAGCCACTCGATGCTCCGGTCGGCAGCGCGATTGAGTATGGCCATCGGCGCCCGGGTCGCGTGTGTCTTCATCATCGAGCCCTGAACCTTGCCGATCAGCTGAATAGTCCCGCCGGCGAAGCCGTCGCCAAGGTCCTCGTAGAAGTCGTTGATCGCGAAGGTCTTCTGGAAGACGGTCTCGTTTCGACGACGCGGATCGACCGCGGCGAGGTGTGTGTTGTTGTGCACCATGTACCGGCGTCCGACCAGGCCGGATGAGTTAGCCAGCCCGGTGGGGTGCGACGCGGTGCGGCTGCGCAGCAGTAGCACCGCGGAGTTCGCGGCACCTGCAGACAGCACGAAGTTGGTGCCGGTAATCGTGATCGGCTCTCCGTCGACGGTTCCCGTCAGTCGGGAGACACGTCCGTCGCGACCGAGCACGACCTGCGTTACCTCAACCCCCGTGAGCAGCCGCACGCTGCCGCTCACCAGCGCGGGTCCGAGTGCGCAGGTCTCGGCGTCGGACTTCGCGCCCAGGCGGCATGGGAAGCCGTCGCACGTGCGGCACCGGATGCAGGTGCCGCCGGGCCGCACGTCAATGCCCATCGACGTGCTCGACGGGTGCAGCCCTCGACCGATCAGCCGCTCCATGGTCTCGGCGACATAGGGCTCGTGCGGCAGGGGCGGATACGGGTACGGCCGGCTGCGCCACGGCTCGGTCGGGTCCTCGCCGACCACCCCGTGCACTCGGTATAGCGACTCGGCCTGCGAGTAGTACGGCTCGAGGTCCATATAGGCGAACGGCCACGCCGGGGAGCGCCCGGCCGGATAGTCGCGCGCGAGGAAGTCGGACTCACGCAGCCGCGGCAGGCTGGCTCCGTATACCTTCGTGTTCCCGCCCACGACGTAGTGCACGCCGGGAGCGAACTCGACGCCATCGTCGTCGATCCAGGTCTCCTGCGGCCGGTAGCGCTTGTCCACGAAGACGGCCTCGGGCGACCAGTTCTCGGGCTCGCGCGGCAGCACAGATCCGCGCTCGAGGACGAGGGTGTCAATGCCACGCCGCGCCAGTCCCCAGGCAAGTGTGGCGCCGCCCATTCCGCTTCCGACTATCACCACGTGCGCGGAGTCCGACCTCACGCAACTCACCGTAGCGCCCGTCGGCGACCCTCAGCCGAGTTCGAAGCTCGTGACGCCGAAGATGCGATCGATGGGCAGTTCGGGCCGCCCGCCCGCGTACATGCGCGCGGTCTCGAACGACACGTCCATGCCGAGTTGCTCGGCAATCGCGCAGGCTGCCGCATGCGGCTGCGGCACGTCGAGGGCCACCGTTGCGCCGTCACCGACCTCCCGGCGGAATGCGGCGAGGACCTGCCGGGCCACGTCTATGTCGTCCGCGAACAGCGGCCCGACCTTCCAGCCCTCGCGGGCCTGGCGGATGGTGCCGTATCCGGCGAGCACGGAGTCGCGCACGACGCCACACGTGTAGGCGTTGGGCTGCGCCAGCCACGCGGAAAGGAACTCGCGCCGGTCCGAACCGAAGCACGGGCTGTCGTATGCGAAGACCGCGTCGAGATCGCGTGGTCCGAGCGCGATCGCGTCCGATGCAACGGCCGGCACGTCAGCCAGCGAACCGCTGTAGCGCAGGTTTCGGTACTCGAGGACGAAGCCTGAGCGCGCGTACGCGTCCTGCATCTCCACGACCCCGTCGAGACCCACGACGCGACCCGCGAGCCGCGCCATCCCCGCGTCCCACAGCCGCATGCCGATGCCCGCGCCGCGCAGCTCCGGGACGACGATGAACATGCCGATGAAGCCGAAGTCGGCGCCCGATTTCACCGCAGATACCGAGCCGACCATGCGCCCGTCCAGTCGCGCCGCCAGGAATCCGGACGGGTCGGCGGCGTGAAAGCTCCGCACGTCCGACAGGCCCGGATTCCAGCCCTCGGCCGCGGCCCAGTCCAGCGCCGTCGCGAGGTCGTCGATGCTCATCGCGTCGATGACAACGTCCGCATTGACAGCCATCACGATGCCGTGACGAAGTCGATCAGCTCCTCGACCCGGCCCAGGAGGCTCGGCTCGAGATCGGCGTAGGACGTGACCCGGCCCAGGATCATGCGCCACGCGCGTCCGGTATCGGACGGCCAGCCCAGCTCGGCACACACGCCGTCCTTCCAGGACGTGCCTGGGGGAATCACCGGCCACGCCGTGATGCCGACGACCTCGGGACGCACCGCCTGCCACACGTCGACGTAGGGATGACCGAGCACCACGCACGCGTCGGGCCACTCGGTCATGACCAGCTCGGCAATCCGCGTCTCCTTCGAGCCGGGAACCAGGTGATCGACGAGCGCACCAACGCGCCGTTGAGCCGAAGGCCCGAAATCGCGCAGCCGCGACGGCAGTACGTCGACTCCCCCGAGCTCCTCGACGACGACCCCGACGGAGCGCAGGTCATCGCCCCACACCTTCTCGATCAGCTCGGCGTCGTGGCGCCCTTCGACCCACACGCGCGAGGCGCGAGCGACCTGCGCGCGAGCGGAGGGCGCGGCAACCGAGCCGGATGCGGTGCGACGCGGCGGTTCCTGACGCGGGGCCGCGGTCGGGCGCGTCACGGTTACGAGCTCGCCATCGATGAGGAAGGAGCCGCTGGCGGCGAAGGGGCGACGCTTGCCGTGGCGATCCTCGAGGACCACGGCCCAGCCGTCGGCGCCCTTCTGCCATCCGACGATCGCCCCGCACCAGCCCGAGGCCGCGCACTCGATGACCAGCCCAGGCGCGCCGACAATCGGGCGAACCCGACTGGGTGCAGCCGCCTGCGACGCGAGGACGTCGCTGCCGTAGCGATCAGAAGACACGCTGGCGACCCTACGGCAGTGCAGACCCTCTACCGGGGAGCGCGGCCCCTCCCGAATTGAACCGCCTCCCGGGTCAAATCCGCAGAACGCGGGCCAAAAACCCCTCAAAACGCCGATTTGACCCGGAAGGCGGTTCAATTCGGTCCGGCGGGTAGCGTCGATCGGGTGGCAACGGTGATCCTCGGCGACGACGTCACGTCGTGGGACGACCTGCGGGCCGACGCCGAGGCACTGGCACCACGACTGGTCGGGGCTCGCGCGATCGCCGTCGTTGCCGAGCCCTCCGCCTACGTCGTGACCGCGATCCTCGCCGCCATGACCGCCGGGATTCCCGTTGTCCCGCTCAGCGGTGACACGGGCGAATCCGAGCGCGCGCATGTGCTGACGGACAGCGGCGCCGACCTCCTCGTCGAGCACGGGACGATCAGCGCACTGCAGCGCGACCCGAATGCACGGCAGATCACCTCCGATGCGGCCCTCGTGCTCTACACGAGCGGAACGACGGGAGCACCGAAGGGCGTCCCGATCACGACCGCGGCGATCGGCGCGTGCATCACCGGACTGGCGGAAGCGTGGCAATGGGATCCCGACGATCTCCTCGTCCACGGACTTCCCCTGCATCACGTGCATGGCCTCGTCCTCGGCGTGCTCGGTGCGATGCAGGTCGGGTCGTCGCTGCACCACACCGGCCGGCCGACTCCCGCCGCATACGCCGCAGCCCGCGGCACGCTGTACTTCGGCGTCCCCACGGTCTGGTCGCGCGTGGCGAAGGACGAAGCCGCCGCTCGCGAGCTGTCGTCCGCTCGCCTGCTGGTCTCCGGTAGCGCGGCCCTTCCTCCCGCGGCGTTCACGGCGCTCGAGCGGCTCACCGGCCGCGCGCCCATCGAGCGCTACGGCATGACGGAGACGCTGATCACCGTCAGCGCGCGGGCAGGCCACCCGGCCTCCCAAGGCGCAGTGGGGACCCCCCTTCGCGGGACGACCACCAGGATCGTCGACGAGAACGGCGCACCGCTCCCCCATGACGGGACCGCCATGGGCGACCTCCAGGTCATCGGCCCCTCCGTGTTCAGCGGCTACCTCAACCGTCCCGACGCGACGGCCGCGACCTTCACCTCGGACGGCTGGTTCATGACGGGCGATGTCGCGAGCATCGATGGCCAGGGCGAGCACCGCATCGTCGGACGCGCGTCCACCGACCTGATCAAGAGCGGCGGGTACCGCATCGGTGCGGGCGAGATCGAGGACGCCCTGCTCGCGCACCACGGCGTGCGCGAGGCGGCGGTGATCGGGGTTCCTGACGACGACCTCGGCCAGCGCATCGTCGCGTTCGTCGTGGCTAACGGGTGCACGGAGGATCAACTCATCACGCACGTCGCGGAGAGCCTGTCGTGGCACAAGCGCCCGCGACGAGTCGTCTTCGTCGACGAACTGCCGCGCAATGCGATGGGCAAGGTCCAGAAGGCGCAACTCGGCGATTTGCCGAACCCCTAACATGACTCCACCGACTCACCGTGAGGACTACCGATGACCACCATCACTGCGCGTTCAACCACGACGCGCCGACGCGTGCGCGGACTCGCATTCGGTGCTGCCGGTGCCGTTGTCGTTCTGGCACTGTCGGGATGCCTGTCGATGACCGCGAACCTCACGATCGACTCCGAGGCGCAGACGACGGGAACGTTCGCGATCGGCCTGCAGAAGCAGGCCGCTGGACTGCTGGGAATGAAGGACCTCGACACGTTCAGCTCGGGCATCACCAGCCCCGACGTCTCCAACGGCACCGGCGACCTGCTGACGACAAGCGACTGCACTCCGTCCGAGACCGACACCGAGTTCGTCTACACGTGCTCGCTGACGGACGCCGAGCTCACGTCGACCGAGAACCCGTGGACCGTGACGAAGGACGGCGACTCGATCACCTTCCACATGGTCAATCAGGCGACGGCTGACCAGACAGCAGACGAGCTACTCCAGGGCGGATCGCTCGGTGCGCTCGTCGTGAATGTCACCTTCCCCGGCGAGATCACGTCAGTCACCGGCGACTTCGTCACGAAGAACTCGGACACGAGCATCACGGTCTCTGCGGCACTCTCCGACCAGGTCGACGTCACCGTCGTCAGCAAGTCGAGCGACTCGGCCGGCGGCATCGGCACCGTGCTCCTCATCATCGCCATCGCCGTCATCGCGATCATCATCATCGCGCTGGTCGCGTTCCTCATCACGCGTCGCAAGACCGACGGGACTGCGGCGATCGGCGCTGCGGACAGCGCGCCCATCGCGATCGATCCGGTCGACGGCGCTGGGGTCCTCGCCGTGGAGCCCGCGCCGATCCAGGAGGCTCCCGCCACCGTCACGCCGGCCGAGGAGTCGCCCGTCGAGGTCGTCGAGCCACCCGAGCCCGAGCCGAAGCCAGACGCGCAGCCCTCCTAGGGCGCGCCTACTTCTGCGTATAGAACTGCAGGTCCGTCGGCTCACGCAGCAGGCCCTCGAGCGCAGCGTTGCCCTCGATGACGTGCGCGGTCCGCATGTGCGACTCCCAGTCGGCGCGCGAGCGGAACTTCTCCATCATGAACCAGGTGCCGGGCTGGTCATCGGACACGACGAGGTCCATGTACTCGCAGCCCTCCTCCATGCGCGTGCCCGCCATCAGCGCGCGGAGGTGGACCTCTGCCTGGTCCGCTGTGTCGGGGTGCGGCTTGATCACTGCGACGAGGTACAGGGGGTCGCCGTCCATCACGAGGGTCCTTCCGTAGCCGTCACAACCAGCCAGCGTCATCGACAGTAGTCGGGAAGCCGAACAGGTATCCCTGGCCCTGATCGCAGCCAAGGTCGAGAAGGCGCTCCTTCTGCTCGCGCGTCTCGACGCCCTCGGCGACGACGCTCAGTCCGAGATCGTGTGAGACCTCGACGAGCGCGCGCACGATCGCGCCCTTGCGCTCGTCGATTCCCAGTTCGGCGGTGAACGAGGCGTCGATCTTCACGGTGCTGACCGGCAGCTGCGTCAGCCAGGACAGGCTCGAGTAGCCGGTGCCGAAGTCATCGAGCGCCACGCCGACGCCCGCGCGGCTCAGCACTGCGAGTTCGCGACCTGAGCGCGCCGGGTCGCGGATGAGAGCGGTTTCTGTGACCTCGACGACCAGCCACGCCGGGTTCACCCCGGCAGCCTCCGCCTGGTCGAGGACGAAGGACGCGAAGCCGTCCTCGCGGTGCTGCCACTGGCTGACGTTGACAGCGACCACGTACTCGAAGCCTCGCTCGCGCCACCTGCGCAGGTCAGCGAGAGCACGCCGAAGGACCCACGCACCCATCGGGACGACGAGGCCGGTCGCCTCCGCCTGCGGGACGAACGCGGACGGCAGCAGCAGCGCGCCGTCCAGTCCGCGCATGCGGACAAGGGCCTCTGCGCCGACCACTGCCTCGTCGGACAGCCGGACAATGGGTTGGTAGTGCACGACTAGTCCGCTGGAGTCGATCGCCTTTCGCAGGTCGTGCTGGATGGCCACAGCGCGCTGGATCTCGTCGTCGACCGACCGCTGGTAGACCTCGATGCGATTGCGACCTGCATCCTTCGCTTCGTACATCGCGAGGTCGGCTCTACGGAGCACCTCGTCGACCGTGAGATCAGGGTCGTCGGTGATCGCCACTCCGATGCTCATCTCCGGCCGGAACGTCTGTCCGCCGTAGACCCACGGTGCGCCGAGCCGGTCCTGCAGTCGAAGCCCCGTGAGCACCGCGTCCGACGCGTCCTGAGCGCCCTCGGTGAGCACGACGAACTCGTCGCCGCCGAGTCGTGCGACGGTGTCATCAGGACGAAGCGCCGAGCGCAGGCGCGCGGCGACCTCGACGAGCAGCTGGTCGCCGACCTGGTGACCGTAGGTGTCGTTGACGTCCTTGAACCGGTCCAGATCGCAGAAGAGCACCGTGACTGTTCCCGGGCTTCGCCGAAGTCGAAGCAGAGCGGAGCCGAGGCGGTCATTCAGCGAGCGCCGGTTCGGCAGGCCGGTCACCGAGTCACGCATCGCCTGGTCGGACAGCGCGATCTCGGCCTCGCGCCGAGCGGTGAAGTCCTCGAACTGCGCGACGACCTCAGTGACGTCACCCTCACGCACGCCCCGCACTGCCGCGGCACTCATGAGCACCCACACGATCCTGCCGTCCAGGGAGGTGAGCCGGATCTCGCGCTGGCGGGTCGACGGCACCCCATGCGTGCCCGTGGAGGTGAGCGAATATCCGATGATGTCCCACGCCGCCGCGAGGTCGTCAGGGTGGACGCTCGCCATGAGGTCGCACCGGTCGACCGCGCCGGCGGGCAGGCCGAGCAGCGCGAGCATCGCCGCGTTCGCATCGAGCACGAGCAGGCTGTGCTCCTCGGGCGCGGTCATTCGCATCGCGGGCGTCGGGGACAGCTCGAAGACCGCGCGAAGGAGCTCGGCCTGCCGCAGCTCGCGCTCGCGCGCCTGCATCGACTCCGTGACATCGGTGGCGATGCCTCCCACGCCCCAGGCGCGATCGTCCTCGCCGCGCAGCGGGAACTTGGAGCTGCTGACCGCCCCCAGCACGCCATTGGCTCGTACATGCCGTTCCTCGACCACGACCGGTTCGTCGAAGGCGAGCACCAGGTGGTCGTGGGCGATGAAGCCCTCCGCCTGGCCTTCGGTGAACAGGTCGCGATCGGTGTGGCCGATCGTCTGATCCGCGCGTAAGCCGGTCATGCGCTCCCACGCCTGATTGACGAGCACGTACCGGCCGTCGTTGGTGTCCTCGGTGTAATCCTTCGCGTACACGACCGCGTCGGAGCCATCGATCACCTCGCGCAGCAGTCGCGACGACTCCTTGGCCCGCACGAGCTGCCGCAGTCTGTCGTCGCGCAGCACGCCGAGGGCGAGGAGCCCGCTGGCGAGCACGATGGCGAAGACCTCGACGGCAACGAGGCGATCCTCGGCGATGTCGCTGGCGATCGAGAACGGACCCGAGCCTCGGGCCGTCGCGACCGCGGCCAACCAGAACACCACTGCTGCGACGGGAGCGACCGCCGCGGCGCCGAGTCTGACCGCAAGCCACGCCGGGCCGAGAAGGGCGACATAGGGCCAGCCAAGGAGACCTGGATTCTCCGGCGTGACGACGAAGAAGATCAGAACTGAGACGAACACGCTGAGAATGCCGACCGCGGCGAACTCAACCGTGTTGGTCACCGACCAGCGATGGCGACGCAGGCACAGGATCACTGCAGGCGCGATGACGACCAGCCCGAAGATGTCGTCGGTGGACCACAGGCGCACGTTCTCGATGAACATCCCGGTCTGCTGGTCGAAGGCCCGCACACCGACCGCGGCGAGGCACGCGACGGGAATCGCGAATGCGACGGCAACGAACAGCAGCGAGAAGACGTCGACGGGCGTGTGCAGCCGCGACGCGCGCGTGCGCGCGAAGAGGTAGGTCAGGGCCCAGACTTCGAGCCCAATCCCGATCCCGAGCAGAACCGACAGCACGGGGGGCAGGGGAGCCAGCCGGGCACCGATCGCGACCATCAAGCCAGCGCCGACCGCGAGCGGGGCCACCAGCTGTCGCGGCAGGATCGAGGCCACGCCGACAGCCAGGCCGAGCCCGATGCCTAGGGACGGCAGGGTGCCAGCGCCCGAGAGCGTCAGCGGCGCGAGGAAGGGGAACGAGGCGTAGATGGCGAAGCCGAGCCCGAACGCCAGGCACGCGCGGATCCACGGGTACGACGTCGCGCGATCCTGCGGCACCCTGCTCGTCCCCCTGCCTTGGCCGAGTCTCGAGCCTAGTGAGCGAATACCCGGACCGCGTCTATGTGAAACGGGTATTCGGAAGCGGTAATCCCCGCGTAACCCGTCCTCAATAGGATCGCGTCGTACTCCGCTACGAGCACCGAGGATGACGATGCGCAAGTTGCTGATCGCCAATCGCGGCGAGATCGCCATTCGTGCGGCCCGCGCCGCGCGCGAGCTGGGTGTCACCTCGGTGGCGATCTACAGCGCGGAGGACCGCAGCGCACTGCACCGGCTGATCGCCGACGAGGCGTACCAGATCGGCGAGGCCGGTCACCCCGTGCGGACGTACCTCGACATTCCGATGCTCATCGAGATCGCGCAGCGGTCCGGCGCGGACGCCGTCTATCCCGGCTACGGGTTCTTGTCCGAGTCCGCCGTCTTTGCGCAGGCCGTCATCGATGCCGGGCTGACGTGGGTCGGCCCGACTCCCGAGACCCTGGTGCTCACCGGCGACAAGGTTCGCGGCCGCGACTCGGCTGTGCGCGCCGGGGTGCCCGTGCTCGGAGCCTCGGGACCGGTCGCCTCGCTCGAGGAAGCGCTGGCCGCTGCGGAGCGCATCGGCTTCCCGGTCTTCGTCAAGGCATCAGGCGGCGGCGGCGGACGCGGACTGCGGCGAGTCGAGACGCGTGAGGAGATCCTTCGCGTGTTCGACGAGGCCAAGCGCGAGGCCGCCGCGGCGTTCGGCGACGATGCGCTGTTCGTCGAGCAGGCGGTCGTGCGGCCTCGCCACGTCGAGGTGCAGGTGCTCGCCGACTCGTACGGAGAGGTCGTGCACCTGTTCGAGCGCGACTGCTCGGTGCAGCGTCGTCACCAGAAGGTCGTCGAGATCGCACCCGCCCCTGGGCTTCCGCGGGAACTCATCGCCCGACTGACGGACGATGCGGTTCGCTTCGCGCGCGAGGTCAACTACAGCGCGGCTGGCACGGTGGAGTTCCTCGTGTGGACCGACCCGCAGCAGACGGCCGAGGCGCACCAGTCCGGGTACGGCTACGCGTTCATCGAGATGAACCCGCGCATCCAGGTCGAGCACACCGTCACCGAGGAGGTCACCGGAGTCGACCTCGTGCTCTCCCAGTTGCGCATCGCCCGCGGCGAGTCGCTGGCCGATCTCGGCATCGCGCAGGAGAACATCTCCGTCCAGCGAAGTGCCATTCAGTGTCGGCTCACCACCGAGGACCCCGCGGACGGCTTCCGTCCGGCAACCGGAACCATCGTCGTGTACCGCAGCCCCGGCGGTCCGGGCGTCCGGCTCGACGGAGCCACGTACGCCGGCGCCGACGTCACCCCGTTCTACGACTCGCTGCTGGTCAAGCTCACGACGAGCGGGGTCGACTTCACGAGCGCGGCCCGCCGAGCCCGACGCGCCCTCTCGGAGTTCCAGGTGCGAGGCGTCGCGACCAACCTCAGCTTCCTGCGCGCACTGCTCAGCGACCCGGACTTCCTGTCCGGTGACCTCACCACGGCGTTCCTCGACGAGCACCCCGACCTCGTCTCCGCGCAGCCTGGCGCAACCCTGGGGTCCGCTGCCGGACTGCTCACCCGCCTGGCTGAGGTCACCGTCAATCGTCCGAACGGCGAGGCACCATCGGTAGTTCGTGAGCCCGCGCGCCTGCTGCCGGCCGATCGCACTCCGGGGTCGGTACCGAGCATCACTGCCAAGCAGGTGCTCGACGAGGCCGGACCCGAAGCTCTTGCCTCGTGGCTGCGCGGACTCGAGCACGTCGTCATCACCGACACCACCCTCCGCGATGCGCACCAGTCGCTGCTGGCAACCCGAGTTCGTACGCGGGACCTGGTCGCCGGCGCTCAGGCGCAGGCGCAGTTGCTGCCTGGCCTGTTCAGCCTCGAGTGCTGGGGCGGCGCAACCTTCGACGCGGGACTGCGATTCCTCGGCGACGATCCGTGGGACCGCCTGTCCGCACTGCGCGAGGCGGCGCCGGGCGTCCTGACGCAAATGCTCATCCGGGGACGCAACGCGCTCGGCTACGCACCCTACCCCGATGCCGTCGTGTCGGCATTCGTTGCCGAGGCGCGCGAGACGGGCATGGACGTCTTCCGCGTCTTCGACGCGCTCAACAGCGTCGAGAAGACGCGACCGGTCATCGACGCCGTGCGCGAGTTCGGCGGCTACGCGGAGGGTGCGATCTGCTACACGGCCGACGTCCTGGACCCGGGCGAGACCACCTACACGCTCGACTACTACCTGCGCATCGCCGATGAGTACGCCTCCGCAGGCGTGCACGGTCTGTGCATCAAGGACATGGCCGGACTCCTTCGCGCGCCCGCGGCCACGGTGCTGATCGAGGCGCTGCGCAGCAGGTTCGACGTGCCGGTGCGGCTGCACACTCACGACACCGCTGGTGGCCAACTGGCCACCTACCTCGCGGCGATCGACGCGGGCGTCGACGGCGTGGACTGCGCCTCGGCGCCGCTCGCCTCCGGGGGCAGCCAGCCGAGCCTGGGCGCGACCCTCGCGGCCACCCTCCACACCGATCGCGACCCGAGCATCTCAGGCGGACTCGATCTCGCCGACGCCGCGCGGCTTGAGCCGTACTGGTCCGCCGTGCGCGACCTGTACGCACCGTTCGAGGCCGGCCAGCGCTCGCCCGCGACGAACGTCTACCGGCACGAGGTTCCCGGCGGCCAGTTGTCGAACCTGCGGGCGCAGGCCAGCGCGCTGGGCATCGGCGACCGCTTCGGCGAGGTTCTCGAGGCGTATCACGACGCGAGCCTGCTGCTCGGCCGCCCGGTCAAGGTCACCCCCAGCAGCAAGGTCGTCGGCGATCTCGCGGTGTGGATGACGGCTGCGGGAGTCTCCACCGAGGACCTGCTCGCCGATCCGGTCCGCTACGACCTGCCCGCGTCGGTGATCGCCTTCCTGCAGGGGCAGCTGGGCGTTCCGGAGGCCGGCTTCCTTGAGCCGTTCACCAGCCAGGTGCTCGCGGGCAAGCCGCCGCTGACGGCACCGACCTTCAACGCCGACGACCTCGCCGCGCTGTCGAAGCCCGACCAGCGCCGCGCGGCGCTCACTCGCCTGATGCTGCCGGCCGAGGCGGCCGCGTTCGACGCCGCCCGCAAGCAGTACGGCGACGTGTCGGTCCTGCCGACATACGCGTACCTGTACGGCCTGCAGCCCGGCAGCACCCAGGTGATCGAGATCGCCGCGGGCCAGCAGATGTTCGTCGAACTCGATGCCATCGGCGATGTCGACGAGACGGGCAGGCGCAGCGTCCACCTGCGCGCAAACGGGCAGCCTGTCGTGCTGCGCGTCGTCGACGAGCACGCCCCGTCAACGATTGTCGTACGACCCAAGGCCGACCCGGGCAACCCCGCGCACCTGGCCGCATCGGTGCCCGGCGTCATCTCGGTCCTCGTCAAGCCGGGCGACGACGTGCGTGTCGGAGACCGCGTCGCGATCATCGAGGCCATGAAGATGGAGTCGGCAGTCACAGCGGGCATCGCGGGCACCGTCGACATCGTGCACGTGCAGGACAAGTCACAGGTGGAGCCTGGTGACCTCGTGGTCACTCTCACCCCGGCACCGACGGAGGCATAGTGGCGAAGACCACCGGCAAGTACACGTCCGAGGCGCTGGCCGAGCAGGCCAAGGAGGTCGAGCTCAGCGGATTCTCGCTCGCCGACGCCGTGGCACTCGGACAGCTCGCGACCACTGCGGCGCAGGCGAACGGCCTGGAGATCGTCATCGAAGTGCACCACCTGGGGCGCCTCGCCTATCGCGTCGCCCTGCCCGGATCACGTCCGGACTCCGACGACTGGATCGCGCGCAAGGCGCGAGTAGTCGAACGATTCTCGGCGTCGACACTCGCGATGCGCGTGAAGTACGAGGAGCGCGGCACCACGTTCGCCGAGGCGACCGGGCTCAGCGAGTCCGACTACGCGCCGCATGGCGGCGGTTTCCCCATCGTCGTCTCAGGCGTCGGACCGGTCGGCGCGATGTACGCGTCGGGGCTGCCTCAGGTGAAGGACCACGAGTTCATCGTCGCGTGCCTGCGCGAGCTCAAGGCCCGCGGCTGATCCGCAGCTCCGCCAACCGCGCAGCCAACTGCGCGGAAGTCCATTGCTCGGCCAGTGCCTGGTGCACCAGCGTCGCCTGTGTCGGCGATGGGACGCCACCGAGCGGCACATCGCGATCGAGGTTGGTCGGGAAGGCGTAGCCCTCCGCGGTCGCGGCGATGACATTCGCGATCGCGCGCGCGTCGGTGTCGACGTCCGCCTTCACCAGGTCGTCGTAGACCGCCAGCACCAGCGCCTCGCGATCGATGCTCTCCATGGCGCGACCGAACGCGGATGACACCTGCAGAAGGTTGGCCATGCGGCGCATCGTCCGCGTCGTGTTCGTGCCCGCCGCGTGGAACAGCGCGGGACTGAAGAACACCGCATCTCCCTTGAACAGCGGAATCTGCACATGGTGCAGCGCTGCGTACTCCCGGAACTCCGGAAGGCGCCAGGCGAGGTAGCCCGCCGCGTACTTCTGCGAGTGCGGCAGGTACATCGTCGGGCCACTCTCGACGGGCATGTCGGTGTGAGCAATGGCGCCCTGCAGTGTGAGTGCCGCGGACATGGCGTGAGCGGGACGCGGGAAGCGCTCGACCATCTGCGCATCCTGAAAGCCGAGGTGGTAGTCCCGGTGCATCTCCTGGGCCGCGCCGCCGGGATTGACGACGTTCACCTGCGAGGTCATCTGGTAGCCAGGTCCAAGCCACGCTTCGGATACCAGCGCAATGACGTCGTTCGCGTAGTAGTCGACGAACCGGTCGGGTGCGCGAGTGGCCAGTTTCGAGAGTGCGTTCCAGATGCGGTCATTGCCACCTGGCTCACCGAAATGGTCACCGCGCGGTCCGTCAGCGGCCCGCTGCTCGTCGATGATGTCGTCGAAGGCGCCCGAGACTGCGTCGACCACGTCAGTATCGGGAAACGCGCCGGTGAACACGACGATCCCCGGGCCCTCGGTCAGGGCGCGAACCAGTTCACCCTGCAGTACTCGGCGGCCGACGGGATCGGCCATGGTCGGTCTCAGCGCCGCAGCGGAGTACAGCAGCACGCCGTCGAGCACCTGGGCCGCCCACGGGTAGTCCGACACATCGGTGGGCTCGGACGTGATTGCGATGAGGTCTGCGACCGAGCAGTCCGCGGCGCTGAGCCAGATGTCATCGCTCATGCACTCACCTCGCGCTCGTCAGCGGCAGTCGCGGGTCGACGTCCCGGCCGACCCACGTCTGCCTGACCCATCCGTGTGCGGGATCGTCGCAGATCCGCCAGGCCCGTTCTTCTCCCGGTCCGGCCATCGCGTTGAGGTAGTACAGGTCGTACCCGGGCGCCGCGATCGACGGACCGTGCCAGCCATGCGGGATCAGAACCACGTCACCAGTGCGGACCTCCTCGAGGATGTCGATTGGCCGATCGACGGTCCCGTACACCCGTTGGTACGCCATGCCGGCGCCGCTCGGGCCATCCGCGACCTCGAAGTAGTAGATCTCCTCCAGCGACGTCTCCTCTGCGGACTCCTCGTCATGCTTGTGCGGCGGATAGGACGACCAGTTGCCACCGGGCGTCAACACCTCGCAGGCGATCAGCCGGTCTGCGTCGAAGGTCTCCGGCGTGCAGAAGTTGTTGACCTGGCGCGACGACGAGCCGGCGCCGCGTAACTCGACGCTGACATCTCGTGCTGCGACGTAGCGGAACGGGAGCCGTCGCTCGCACTTGGCGGATGGCAGTGCGAACCGCCCGCCGTCGACAGTGGTAATTCGCACAGCGCTTCCCCGGCCCGCGTAGGCGAAGTCGCTGACAGCGGAGAACACGCTCTCGCGCCCGTCGAGGTGTGCCTGGCTGCCATCACAGTCAATGTCCGCCGAGCCGCGGAGAGGCAGCACGATCAGCTCGGATTCCCCCGAGTCGATCTCGATGCTCTCGCCGGGCAGCAGGTCGAGCACGCGCAGTCCCGTGTAGCCCCAGTGTGCGTTGGCGGGCGTCACGTCGACGCGAACCGTGCCCGAGGTCGGCGCGCGGCGCACCAGGTCACTCACGCGTCAGCCCGGATTTGGCAGGGTGACGTCGCGGACGAGGGCCTCGAGATCGGTGTTGGCGGCGAGGAACTGGCGCAGAGTTCGGAGCGTCGCTCCGTAATGCGTGAACTCCGACGGTGCGAGTCCGTCCTCGTCGAAAGCCTTGCGGAACTCACCGAACTTCTCATGCAGGGTCGCCACGATCCGCGGGTCTACGGGCTCGTGCATCCGTGGCGTGGGCTCGATGCCGCTGGTGTTCAGCCGCTCCTGCCAGGCGAACGGCGGCGAGATGACGACATTGCCGCCGATGAACTGGCTCCAGTGATGGTGGTTGCGGAAGGCCGCGGAGAGCAGTCGGGTGCGGTACCCGCGCTCCTGGTAGATCGCGTACGCCTTCTTGAACACCGCTACGCCCGCCCACTCCAGGTATCCCGGGTCGACGGTGATGACGTCGCGCTCGGCAACCACCCGCAGCCAGTCGTCGAGACGGCCGACCATGATCGTGCAGACCGGGCCCATGGTGGCCACGTCGAGCCCGTCCGCCTCTCGTCGCTCAAGTCCGCGTTCTACAGCCGCTCCGACGGCCAGTGCCTGCGACAAGGTGAACGACACCGTGGCGTTGATGCTCACGCCGCGGTAGGTGGCCTCCTCGAACGCGTCGGCGCCGTTCGTCGTCACCGGGATCTTGACGATCATGTTCGGCGCGAGCGTGCTGAACTCGACCGCCTGCTCGATCAGCGCAGCCGTGTCGCGGTACAACCGCGGATCGGTCTGGATGGACAGCCGGCCGTTGATGCCACGCTGCTCGTCGAAGGTCGGCTCAAGAAGCCGGGCGGCCTCGACCGACAGGTCCTTGACCATCTGCCAGCCGATCTCGGACTCCGTCGCCCGCGGATTCGCTGCGGCGAACTCGCGGATGCGAGCAGACCACGTGGGCAGGTCAGCCTTGAGCGCGGACAGCGCGATCACCGGGTTGCACGTCGCGCCGACCGCACCCCACCCGATCGCCTCGGCCAGCTCGCGCGGGTCAGCGGAGTCGTTCCACAGGGAGGTTGGTGTGTCCTGCGCCATGCGCAGCAGCGGCGAGATCGTCATGATCGGCCCAGAATCGGTCGCTGTAGCAGTTTGCCCGCGGCGATGTCGGCCCTCGCCTCGTCGACCTGCGGTCTCGTGGTCACCTGCGGCACGGCTACCTCCCAGAATGACGATCCCTCGCTCCACTCATGCTGAGCGACCCTCGTGACGATCACGTGCACTCCCGCGGCACCGTGTCGCGCCTTCAGGACCGACTCGAGCTCGGTGAGGTCGCGGACCGCGCAGGCCTGCGCTCCCATCGCTGCGGCCATCGCGACGAAGTCCACCATCGGCGGATCGACGCTGTCCTCGTCGGCCAGCATGGTCCGAAATGACGCGGCCCCGTGCCCGAGTTGCAGCCTCTCGATGACGTTGAACCCGCCGTTGTCGCATACGACGTACGTGACGTTCGTGCGGTTCAGCACCGCGCTGTAGATGTCCACCGGCAGCATCATGAACGAGCCGTCGCCGCACATGCCATAGACAGTCGAGTCCGGCTGCGACCGATTGCGTTCGAGTGCCGCACCCCACGTCCCGCTGACCTCATAGCCCATGCAGGAGAAGCCGTACTCGCAGTCGAACGTGGCGACACCCTTGCTCGACCAGTTCATGACGAGCTCGCCGGGCAGGCCACCCGATGACGTCACGACGTAGTCGCGCTCGGTGGCGACGCGATGAACTGAGCCGACCACCTGGGCGTACGTCGGGACAGTCCCGTCAGTCGGCGCAATCCGCACGGCAGTGTCGTCGCGCTGGATCACGATCGACGACCTTGCGACGTCCTGCCAGGCCGTCGGTGCCGTCCAGTCCCCCAGCGCCGTTGCTAGCTCTGCGAGTGACTCCCGGGCATCTGCGATCACCGACAGCGCGCCCCGCTTGATCGCGTCGAACCGGGAGACGTTGATGCTGACCAGCTGCACGTCGCGGT